>NZ_JCANWL010000003.1:0-280207 GCF_059552575.1 Photobacterium sp. HL06 | reverse complement strand
GAATCTAGCTACTCAATGACCAACCCCGAATATAAATGGAAACACTTCGCATCGGAGATCATTCTTTGGTGCCTTCGTTGGTATGGTTCGACATCAATGAGTTACGCAAACCTCAGTGACATGCTGGCAGAGCAGGGGATCTCGGTAAATCGTTCGACTATTTATCGTTGGTTCATTGAATATGCCCCGGCATTACGCAAGAAGTTTCGTTGCCATCAATTCATCCGGACAGACTCTTCGTGGCAGCTTGATGAACCTTTACCTTTTTACTGTCTCCCAACGAATACCTAAATGTTGAGAGACCGCATGAATGCTCATATATCGGCATAACTTTGCGACAGAAACCCAAATGGAGAGAAGTGGCTGGTTTCCATAAGGTTGTTTGCCAGTCCCATGGTTTCAGCTTTTGTAAAAGAGTCGGAAATAACCAGTTTTTTACACTCGGTGAGCTTTTCGGTAAGGTCAAACCAAATGGTCTGGATGCTTTCATTACTGATGAAGTAGTAGCGCAGGTTTTTTGAATCGCTAACGTTAGTCCACAAAGTGTAAGAGTTGAGTGAATAATCGTATTTCTTCTTAACTCTATCCACAAGACTTAATGGATGCATTTCTTCAAAGGATGGTGGCACATTACAGGTTGCAACCATTGATCGTACCTGGGCAACAGGATCAGTTCCCTCAGCCAGCGGGTTTTGCATATATCGATAGAAGCAACCTCGCTCAAATCGTTGCACCGGATCATAACCACCAGGAACAGTAAATGCTGGATGAAAATTTGTAACTTCCGATTTATTCCACTGATAAAACCAGTAGTCCATTAATTTAAGTTGGGTGTTGTAATCTGGCTGGTTTGTCATAACAGTGAAGTTTTGACTGCTGTGGACCTTAACTAAGCCATCTTCTACTTCCAATATTGCTGACATTCCTTTCTTATCAGAGACAGATACATGTAGTACAGCATCGGAGTTGACGTCTCCTGGAATATCTCCACCATACAGGCGAATGTTGTTATCAGAGAAGTGACGGACCACATCAGCAACATCTGTAAAGCAATCGAGCAGGTACTGGCCCCATCTTAAAACGCTGAGAGCTTTTTGACCTTTACTAAGAGGCAATTCACTGAAAGAGCAGCTTGTATCATAAAGTGCATTAACAACTAAACCATGATTATTGATACCATCACAAAAACCATAGCCAAGTATCTCATCACCAATCATTGTGGAAATTGACGAATACTTTACATCCCATGTAAGAGCTTCAGATACATCTAAATTTTCGTCCTTACAGTCATTTTTGCTCATTCCAATGCGAAGACCTTCTGCAGGGTTCATAAAGATAGTTGCTTCAAGTGAAAACTCCCAATCCATATTACGACCAACAGTAACGTGTTCCTTGTTGATGTTATTCAAAATACGTGTACACATGACGTTACCCTTTTTGTGTTGCAAAGATTAAGTTGTATTACGATGCAAGCCATTCAATATTCAACATTCTTTTGATTATTAAAACAATGTTCATTGTGTTAATATTGACTGGTAACAAAAGTCCGCTTATACACCTAAAATTTTAATGGAATTATTCTGAGAAAAAAACTTCTATATAAAAATATTTCCATAAAGTATTTCTCACACAAGATTTATCAATTTCATGTTTCTTCCTGATACAAGAAGTACGATGCGTTAAAATTTTCATTATGCGCACCAAATCTTATATCAAGAGTGCAAGGTTCAAAACTTCACCTTGCCTTTTTTTTCATATATTCTGGTTTGGTATCAAACAGCTGTATGAAAAAATCCTTTATAACACCATAACAGTATACCGTATATCCAGGTGAAATTATTAACATATCATCTTTGCCCAGTGTTAATTTTGAATGATTTTCAATATAAACTCTGAGTTCTTTGTTGTTTGGATTAATAACTCCGTCATCATGCAGAATTCTATTTCTTATTTGTTGGATAACTTTAATTTCCCGCCACAATACATTAGTTGAAAATTCGAAACCAACGACTTTTGTAAGATATTTACGCGATTTTTCAACGTGACCTGAAGAAGATAAATCTTTGATTTTGATAGGACTATTAATTATATTTTCGTAAGTATCACACAATGACTTCAGCCCTTGTTCTAAAATCATGTATGAGTTAACAATCTCAGTTTTTCGATAAATATTAAAAAAAGACTCATAAAGTTCCCAATATTCGTCTATTAGTGTGTTTGAATGCTTCTTGTTGTCGATTCTTTTTAACGATTTTGACTTTTTTAACGACTTTTCTATTTCACTAAAACTGGCCTCGAAACTTTTTTGCTCCTCATTCAAATCCTGTTCAGACTTAATAGCTAGACGTTCACAACTGTTTAAAGTTTCTAATGTCTTTTTTTGAATAATTTCAAATCTTAAACCTTGACTAAGTTCCATATAACTCCCTTAAAACATCACTTTAGACTTAAGGTGCACCCCAACAAATACACCAAGTCTCTTCCAAAATACACAGAGTTTAGAATGCCACCTTGATTGTTTTTTACTAATTTTGCAGAAACATGCTTTCAAATGACTTATTCAAGTCATTTACAAGTTTTAACGTTTTTTCCTTTTCATTATCAGAGATATTAATTATAATATTACACTTACTACACTCAATTTTTGTCCCTGAATGCAATTTTTTTACTTTCACAGTAAAATTTGCTTTACAATTCGAACAACTAATAGGAGCTTCAAACATTATTTTGCTTTTCCATTAACAGTTTATGTTTATTATTAATATAGGAATGTTTTTGGACCAATCAAAAACAACTCTAAATCATTAGTTTAACCACTAAATAATAACAAACCAAGAGTGTAGATATACTAAATCAAGATGATAGCTTTCCTATAACGTTTGTGCACCAAGGAACGAAAAACCAGCTATTAATATAAAAAACAACCATTGGAATAATTTTGTCAGTGGTTTCTTGATTGATGAACTAAGAGCTATCACTATTTGCCATACTGCAAATAAAGAGTAATTAGAGGCAATAAACAGACATAATGTTTTAGCACTTTCATCATTGAGATACCCAAAGCCGGATGCTAACAGCCCTAAAGCCGATAAAGTCAAAAATACTGATGCATAATGGAAAACACTATGCATAACCTTCTTAGCCACAAGATCAAATTCAGCTGCTAGAGTAGGGGAGAGAAACTGTTTCTGACCAACAGTACAATGACCAATCACTGCAATTGAAGCTAAAATTCCTGAAATTATTAAAAAAGTATTCATTTATCATTCTATTCAATTGTTGCGCCATAACACTGAGCATAAGATGCATCATGATATTCTAACCATTTTCATCAAAATCAATATCGATCTGGTCGTACATAAGGTATCACTATGATATTTGATTTTAGTCTTTTCTGTGAACAGTAAAATCCGTTACCAGCTTTGCCGTTTTATCAGATAGACTAATTGTAGTCTTATCGAATGGAAAGTTATTAACATATTCAGTATTGACTGGTGGTCTGTGCCTATTAATTATCGCAGCTTTACATCGAACACGATTCTCTGAAGGTACTTTTGCAACCGTATAACACAACATTTCACCTTCTTTAAGATGCTTTTCCCATTTAGGTTGCTTTTCATGATCAGATAAACGTTTTCTAACATTTTCAGATTCACCAGTATAAACGTGTTGTTTCAATCTCACGGCTTGCTTATATGCATTATAAACACAGGTATAAACACAATAAATTCCTGATTCGTCAGGTACGCCTTGTTTGTAAAACTCTCGCCAATAACCATCAAATTTGATATTAAATATTTCTACTTCCACTTGTATCTTCCTATACACAAGAAAAAATAACTCCTGCAAGTGGGTGTGACATGATGAACACCCCAAGCATATTGAACTCCATACCAAAAGTATCGAGTGTAAAACATCACCTTGGTGCTATGCATGCCTTGTGATATTAATCATCCTGAACGGTAAAGCTAAAATCATCAATTATTTCTATTCCATCTGGCGAATGAATACATTGCCAGTCATTAATATCCATACCGGTTAATCCTAGAGATACATCCACAACCCATTTAAAGGAACCATACTCTGTTTCTGCAAAAAAATAGTATAATTATGTAGTTTCATCACCTTTAAATGATGGTTCGGAATTTACATGCGTGCGTTCCTCATGAACAAAGGTCATTCAACAATATTTTCTTCTGATAAATTAACTGTACCAACCACTATTCTTAAAACTTGGCAGCATTTTCATGCCCTTCATTTAACACGGCTACGGCTTGCTTAAACTCATAGCAGGTCGCACTCCAATCAAATTTCTTCAGATCATTCTGGTACATCTGTTTTTGAAGTGGTCTTAAGTATGCTTATGCTAAGTTAATAACCATCATTCACTTAACAGTCTCATTGTGATGCTTAGGTAATGAGATAGTGTATACATTTACTCTAATTGCTAAATATAGAAGCTGTCCACAACTCGTGGGGTATTAGAGCACTTAATGTTTTATTAATCTACGAACATCTCTCCTACGCAAGGAAACATATAAAGGATATAAACCAACATAGAGCAAATGCTCATACTGCTGCAAATATAGCCTTTCTGTTAGCGCCTAAAAAACATACACCCAACATATATAATCACCATTCATGTACATGTTTAAATATACTACCAATAACATTTTGTTATGCAAATACAATTAGTGATAAGAATACTCAAAATGTGTATATGAAACTACGAGTTATGAGTTGGTGCGCGTACCTATCAGCTTATTTTGATCTGAAGTAGAGGTTCTGTCGCAAGCTGGAGCAGTAAGTTATGATCTCCGTCACCACTCACTACTTCTCTCACAATGACGCTCAATTTTTCAGGCTGCCACTTTCCTTCCGACATCATCCTCCAGGTTGTTCGTTATTACGTTTCTTATAAACTCAGCTTCAGTGAAATTGAAGAAATCTATGCAGAACGAGGCATCAATGTCAATCACTCAACATTAAACCGTTGGGTGATTAAGTATGTGCCATTACTGGAGCATCGAGCTCGCAAAAAGAAGAAGCCCACTAGCTTCTTCGTGGCGGATGGACTTCACCTATATCAACGTAAAAGGCCAATGGAAATACTACTACCGAGCCGTTGAAAAATATGGTGATGTGATTGATTATCTCCTGCGTGATAAGCGAGATGAAAAGGCAGCCAGAGCCTTTTTCAAAAAGCCATCGGCCAACATGGATTACCTGAAAAGGTGGTAATTGATGGCAGTCATTCCAACGCATTAGCATTGCACAATATCAATGTTAAGCTTTGGCATAGCGGGCACATGCTGAGTCTAATTGAAACCCTTTCAATTAAGTATCTGAACAATATTGTTAAGCAAAGCCACTGCAGAGTGAAAGGTAAAATGAACCAGGCACTGGGGTGGAAATCTGACGAAGGAGCAAAGGCCACATGAGCTGGTATAGAACTGTGGTCGATGATTAAAAATGGGCAGCTCGACAACCCTGAAGGCTCATCTGTTTGGGAGCAATTTTACGCGCTAGCAACCTAATTGTATCTGAAAATCAGTACATTTGTACTTCAACATAACTTTGCGACGCAACTGAAAATTCAAGCTCTGTAGATTTGGACGGGGCGGGATTTTTCGGAAGGCAATTGAGGGGGGAGGAAGTGAACTTAGATTTCTTATTCATATCAGCTCCTTATATTACTAAGTACTGATTTAATATATGGTTTAAGTTCACTTTTTTGCGGACAATACCTCTTCAACAAATAGAGGAAAGTTAGTTCAACAGCTCATCAATACTTAGCAGAAACAAAATCCCCGAGATCGTATTGATCTATTTGAAGTTCAAGAGATACCGACATTTGAGTTAGCGCCTCAACTTTTTCTTCTAGCTGAACAACACTATCAGCAGTCTTATAAGATTGCATACTAATTGAAGTGACATTCTGATTCATCTCCTCCGCGACACTGGATTGTTCTTCAGCCGCAGTTGCTATCTGCATATTCATGTCATTCACATCTACTACTGAATCAACAATTTCTGTAAACGCATCTTCTGTACTCTGGATCTGACTGACAGACGCAGAGACCTTTTCCATTCCTTCCTCTACAGCTTTCACGGCATTGCTACTTCCCTGTTGCAACTTTTCAATCATTGTATCAATTTCAACCGTTGACTCTTGCGTCCTTGATGCAAGTATTCTGACTTCATCAGCTACAACAGCAAACCCCCGACCAGCTTCACCTGCTCTAGCCGCTTCAATAGCAGCGTTCAGAGCCAGCAGATTTGTTTGATCGGAAATACCACTAATGGAATCCGTAATATCCCTTATTTGCTGACACTCGTTGGCAAGCTCCATGATTGAATTAGAGATCAAGTTAAGGGTCTCTGATAGTTCAAGAATGGTATTTCTAGTTGATGAAACTATTACTTTCCCATTTTGAGCAGCAGAATTAGCAGTCGCAGCAAGCTCTGAAGTCCTGGACGTATTTTGAGCAATCTCAGTTACCGTTGAACTCATCTCATTCATCGCTGTTGCTACCAGTTCGGTTTCAGTGTGTTGCAGGTTCATGCTTTCTTTGGTAGTACGGCTTGTATCCGCAAGTACATTGGTAGCAAGCACTAAATCCCGTGATGATTCGCCAAACCGCCCAATTACCGCCTTCAGCCTACCCTGAAGCATTTTGGCTGACATCACGGTCTCACCAATCTCATCATGCCTGATGATCTCAATTCTTTCAGTTAGATCACCCGCCGACAATTTCTTAAGAATGCGTGTCAGGTTGTTAATACGTTTTACTACATCCAAATTAATGACATACATCAGCAAAGCAAAAAGAAAAAGTATCCATAGATTACTGACAATATGAAAAAGGTCAGAACTAATTAATTGTCCCTCATTCCACTGCATCGATAGAAAGGTAACAAAAGCTAGGCCAACGATAGCATTCACCTTTGACGCTAGTGTCATTTTTGCGTAGAAGCTAGGCTTTGGTACTTTCTTATGAAGATTGTTGTTTAAGTCTCTGTACAATAATTGAGCATCATCAATTTGCTTTCTGGTTGGGCTGCTTCTTATCGACTGATATCCTACCTTCTTACCGTTTTCAAACACAGGGGTAACATAGGCATCAACCCAGTAATAATCACCGTTTTTACACCGATTCTTTACCATACCTTTCCATGGTTTATCGGACTTTACCGTAGTCCATAAATCTGCAAATGCGGCTTTTGGCATATCTTCATGGCGGACAATGTTGTGGTTTGAACCAATAAGCTCTTCTTCTGTATATCCACTGATTTCAATGAAGTCACGGTTGCAATATTTGATAACTCCATTTAAGTCCGTTACCGAAACCAGTGTTGCATTTTCACCAAATCTTCTTTCTTTGTCCGACATCAAGTTTTACCTTCCGGTTTTAAAAATTCGCGCTAATCAACCATTTTATAACGATAGAGTGTAAAACCTTAAGAACAGTCTGTTACACCTAATACCACTACAGTCCAACGCATTAGCACTGCACAATATCAACGTTAAGCTTTGGCATAGCGGACGCATGCTGAGCCTTATTGAGTCCGTTGAACCGTTGAAGGATTCACGCCAACCTCTTCGGCTACCTTACGAACGCTCAAGCCTAAAGTTAGTAACTCGATAATTTTCACGGTCTTTTCTTCATCACGTTTGCGACCTGTAAATTTCTTCGCCCATTCTTCAGGATTTTTGCGTTCTGCCGCAGCCATGGCGGTGATCATGGTCACCTGAATAAAATCACCTAATTAATTTAGGTGATACCAATGGAGAATATTTAAATTAAAACATGAAATCTAAAGCCTTCGTGGCATAATTAAAGAAAGCTACCAAAAGTAAAGGTTTTATAATTTTACTTACAAATATCACGGTAAAAAACATAACCATTTAATATTGCTTTTTGTTAATCTATTTAAATGATTAGGCTTACTTATCTGTTTTTAACAATTCAGAAAAACAATACCAAGCTGCTGAAAACACGATCAGGCTATAAGCTAGTAGTTCAACACCTTCCTCTGCCAAGTTTTTTACTGAACGCATATAACCTTCCTTCATAATTCCTTGCCATACATCGCCCATTCCATAAATACGAGAAAAAACCAATAGTATCAATATACCAGCCAACATCAGACCATAGCTTTCATGATTGACGTATTTAGTTAGTGGTTCAATTGACGTTTTCTTGTTTAAGAACGCATACCCAATAGCACTCGTTGCTAACAGCCATGCCGGGTACTTCCAAAAGCCATGGTTGATTTGATCGAGTAAACCGTCAAGTTCTCGAATTAACATAATGTAAAACAATGTACTGGCTAGAAATGCAAACCCCCGTTGTTCACTGCGTATGATAGCCACTGCAGTGAAAAGACTCCCGGCAATGAAGAGATAGCTTTCCTGTAAATATTCCACTAGTGAATTTTCACCAATATTTCCACTGAGCTGGGTAACTTCAAAACGAATAACCAGGGCTGAAGCTGCCAGTAGCAATGCCAGCCCCCAAAAGTATACCGTTGAAATAATAAGTGGGTGTAATGATCGCACCTTAATTTGAGTGTTCTTACTTTTAATAAGAGTAATTTGCATAATATAAACAAACCAGTAAAAAATTAATGGACATACAAAAATTACAAAAAATGAACTTGAAACACTGCTATTTATTAATCATCGGTGATTGCGATAGTGACCATTTGCATCATAGATTGAAGCATTATGAGAAAAGTCATAACCACCCGTTTGCCCTAATCGAGCCAAATCAAAAGAACTATCTTTAAAAGCTCTTAAGCGTAACTCCGTGGCACGCAGCGTTGATACTGACAGTCGTGAATAAACTTTTGCTTGATAGCTAGGTTCACCTTCAAAAGCTTTTAGCCGAAGTGCTTTCGTATGGCGATCGCTGATGTTGTCATCACGGTCATGTTTGAGATCAGCCATCGCAGTTGAAGCCGTAACCAGTAGAATTGTAGATAGTACAGCTGTTCGAATAGACATATAACACCTCACAAGTAAACTGAACGTTTTAGTTTTGATGTAGATCAATCATAACGGAAAAAAACCATGCGTCAACACTTTTAATACGAAACCGTTTAGTTTACATTTGGGGTGTTAAATGTCGGAGGATGACGCATGAACAACAAGCAGGATAAGAAGCTGAAAATCATCGAGGTGACAGCAGAACACTGCATTAGAAACGGTTACCAAGGTACCAGTATGGATGAAATTACTGCGGCAACAGGGATGTCTAAAGCGACAATTTATCGGTATTTTAAGTCAAAAGAGCACCTGATATCCGAGACACTTAATCATTATGCCAATACATACACCGATTCACTGACTGAGATAGTGAATGACAAAAAACTGTCTTTAATACAAAAAGTAGAAGCCCGATTTGAAGGACTTCGTCAGTTGGTGATCAATGACCAATTTAATGGCTGCTACTTCCAGCAGGCCTATAGTGAGTTCTGTAATAAGGATAAAGATATAACTTCAATTTGTACTCAGCAGAGCCAGGACAAAGTTGATTTGATCACCGACCTGTTAATCAGACACCAGGTTGATGATGCCCCGGCAAAAGCTATGAAAGCAGAGCTGATTTTCAGTGGCCTGATCGCTGCGTTACATATAACCAAGAACGCAGCGCTCATCGACATCACTAAAGAGATGTATTTAAAAGAGATCTTGGATAGCAACCACCAGTGACATACCTAGCAGGTTCAAATATCACATTTAAATCCAGCCTCTGGTGCGTTGAGCACCCATTACATTAAAGCAGGTATAGGGCCTGCGTGATGTTAGGGCAAAAAAGCCGCTATAAGAAACGGCCTGATCAAAAACATCAATGAAAGAAATGATGGTTGACTAACCATCGTGGCTAAAACAGTCGAAGACACATCAAATAATGCATCAGTAAGCGGCTTTCCTTATAAGGCAATTTCCAACTGCTCAAAGTACATCTGCTGGGCAAGATCAATGAGTGAACGATCAGAGTTCACAAGCAGCGAAGCCAATAGTCCATTGAAGACCAGCTCAGCCCTTTTTGCTTTTTCCTTTGCATTGACAATATCATGTGCGAGCAACAGCTCCGCGATCATCTGAGTCCGTTCAATCTTGTATAGAGAACAAACCCCAGAAATAGCTGGATCCTCATTACAATATTCATTATGTGCTTTTTGAAAGTAGCAACCTTGAAACTCCTGGCTATCAAATGACTCTTTTAGCATAACAAATCGGGCTGACAGCTTTTCCTGTAATGATAAAGCTGGATCCTGGAACAATGTCGTTAAAACTTCAGTCGATTGCTGGCGATAAAACTCCAAGGCTTCAGCAATGAGCTTTTCTTTGGAATCAAAATGCCGATAAATCGTTGCTTTAGACATCCCTGTTGCCGCAGTAATGGAGTCCATACTGGTACCGTGAAAGCTGTGTTTCAGACACAAAGCTAATGTCGCATCAATGGCTTTTTGCCTATTAACCTCTTTACGGCTCATGTTAGCCCCCTGACTTAAGTATTACCCTTCCTCAATAATAATCGAAACTAATTAGTTTTAAAAGCTTGACAGCGCCAGTTTGGCTGCTATCATTCAAAATATCAAAACGAAACAGTTTCGTTTAGTTGGCGCGAAAAAGGATATCTCCATGATGATTAAGACTATTGCTCTATCCACACTGCTTCTTGTTGCTTCTTTGCCTACAATGGCTGGCGTTCAACTAAAATTGATCGACTCGGCAAATGGAGTGTATGTTAAAGCGACCGAGCTCTCACGCCCTGTGTCAGGCCTCGATATTAAGGTTAAAAATGTACCACAGCTCAATGGGGTATCATTTTCTACAGATAAACGTGGTCGTGTTTTCATTCCACTGTCACTCAACGCAAGCCGTAGTGTAAAAGTTGAGGCCATTGATATGGGCGAAAAGGTTGTATCACGTAATATTTTCCTTTCACATAGCCACTAAAAAAATTAACATTTTGGGCTAGGAATAAAGGTCAAATTTGTCCCGATAAGATATGGAAAGGGCCATCTAAACGATGGCCTTTTCTTTGTTTGCCCAGCAAAGCTGGCAAACCCGTCAGGTTGAAAGAAACCTGAATCGCCCCGACTAAGGGGAAGATAATCCGAATGGCAAGGGCGCTGCTGGCCAACAGCAGGGTCTGAAGGAAGCCATAGGAAGTAAGGTGTACACAACTAACCGTAACCTGTTTCGGCACTGTTGGTGGGTAAGCGTGCAAAATATCGCGAAGCCCGATACTTAGTCAGACTAATGGTGTGCTTGAGGGTGGAATACCTTACAGGGAGCCAGTGCAATAACTGGGGAAGCCTGGCACCAAGTCCAAGGTAACTTGGAAGCATCATCTCAAGAAGTGATTCAAGAATGATGTTGGTGTGAGGTGGCAGATGAATCCGTAGTAGTGAGTAAAGCCCGGCCAGTGAAGCCCAGTAATGGTGTGGAGGACAAAACCAGGCTGACCATCAGCATCATGTCTGGTGGAACGCAGCGTTGCCAAAAGCGCACTGCGTTGCGAAGGGAGGAAGTACATTTTAAGTCTGTGATGAACAGATGTTTTTTTTTCATGGTACACAAGCCGGCTAGCTACCGGGGTATTCCCATTTGGTAAATTGGGAACAGGGCACTGAGTTGTGAAACCGTACAAGGGAGTAATCAGGCTTACAGTAGTAGATTGCCGCTGAGCTAGAACGCTACAACACCTGATGAAACAGACCGACATGAAAACGAAGCATACTGTCCCCACACAGCACACGACCCAAGGGGAAAAGTTGAGAGTTTATTACAGTCTGTATGGTCACCTGCTCAGCAAAGAGCGACTGTACAATGGATTTAAAAAGGTGAAGAAAGCAAAAGGCGCGGCAGGAACAGATATGCAGAGCCTGAGCGACTTCGCCTTAAATCTGAGTAATAACCTTGACCAACTCCTTCTCGAACTGAAAACCCGTCAATACCGGCCTCAGCCAGTCAAGAGGGTAGAAATCCCGAAAGACGATGGTGGAGTCAGACTGCTGGGCGTCCCGAGTGTTCGGGACAGAGTAGTCCAACAAACCCTGAATGACCTATTAACCCCCATCTTCGAAGAGCAGTTCCATCCATCAAGTTTTGGATACCGACCTCAGAGAAGTTGTCACGACGCTATCAACAAAGCGACCATGTTCATCCGCAGGTACGGCCTGCAACATGTCGTCGATATGGACTTGTCCAAGTGCTTCGATAAGCTCGACCACGAGCTCATCCTGACAAGCATACGAAAACGGGTCACAGATAGCAGTGTGCTGGAACTGATAAAACAGTTCCTGAAAAGTGGGGTAATGGAGAATGGGCATTGGCATGAGACAGAGATAGGGAGCCCACAAGGCGGCGTGATCAGCCCCTTGATAGCGAATATCTATCTGGATGCGTTCGATCAGGAAATGAGAAGGCGTGGCCACCGGATAGTGCGCTATGCGGATGACATCCTGATCCTCTGTCGAAGCCGGTCAGGAGCGGAAAATGCGCTCAGGCAGGCAACTAAGATACTGGAAAAAGATCTGAAACTAACGGTGAACCAGAGCAAATCCCATATCGCTCACAGTGACGAAGGGGTGAAGTTCTTGGGTGTGGAAATAGGGAGTCAATACACCCGACTCCAGGCCAAGAAAGTGCAAAAGTTCAAAGAAAAGCTCAAAAAGCTGACAAAACGCAACGGAGGGAAACCTCTGTGTAGAGTCATCAAAGAGCTGAATCCGGTAGTGAGGGGCTATAGCCAGTACTTCAGGATAGCGAATGCCAGCAGGGAGTTCAGAAGAATAGCCGCTTGGCTGCGAAGGAGGCTGCGAAGTCTTCAACTCAAACTCTGGAAGAAGCCGAAAAGGCTCCATAGGAGGCTGAAACAGCTGGGGTATAAACCTCCGTTCAGCCACATCCGGATGGCATGTTGGAGAAGTTCAGCCAGCCCGTTAGCCAGCTATGCTATGCCGAACCAATGGTTCAACGATCTTGGTCTGGTGAATCTTGAACATGTAAGGACAGGGTATGTGTTCAGCAATTACGCTGAATGGAAACGTGCATGAGCCGTATACGAGGTCCGTACGTACGGTTCTGTAAGAGGGATGAGGCGGCAACGCCTCACCCTACTTTATGTTTTTTTACTGCCGTTTATTTATCTCACTTTTAAAAGTCCAGCCATTTTGCCAGTAAGAAGTGTCACATCGGCACCAAAAACGCAGTATAATCTGAACCAGCAGTTTTAGACACCTCGTTAAGCGAGTAAAATCACTTAACGGGGTAAACAATGACAAACACTAAAACACGTATCAAGCATACCGAAGAGTTTAAAGATCAGGCGCTTAAGCTTGCTGGAAGAACATCGGTTTCAGAGGCAGCACGATAACCCAATCTACATGCATCCCAAATATACGGCTGGCGTAAGAACGCAAGGAAGGACTCCGCCAGTGAACGCGAGGCTGATCTTGCAGCCAAAAACGCTCGTCTGAAGCGCCTCCTCGCCGAGCAAGTGGAGGTGTTTGAATTAGTTAAAATAGCCGCCATCTACTTCGCAAAGCATCTAAAATAGCGAGCTTTGAGTTCATGCAAGTGCACCTTGAGCAGTTCTACGTAATGAGAATGGCCATGATTCTTGCTGCATCGCGTAGTGGGTTTTACTATTGGTTAAAGCATCGTCAAGAAATTAGTCGACGGGATAAAGCACGTACGCTGCGTGACATAACGGTCAAAAAGGCGTTCGATGCTAGCAAAGGTCGTGACGGTGGTGAGCTTACGGCAGCATAGCTCAACTTAACCAAACTACTCTGGTTTACTTAGTGCATACCCAATATGAGGAAGAGCACTATGCAGAACCAGGAAAAGCTGAACCAAGTCAACTCCTCTTTCGAGAACTGGCGACAAACCCGCACCTGTAAACACGTCAACATCCCTGATAAACTACGCCAGCAGGCTGTTAAGCTACTTGAGGATTATCGAATCGGTCAGATCACCAAGGCATTACGGATCTGTACCTCTCAACTCAATACTTGGCGCAAGCAATTTCCAGTCGAACAGGCCACCACACCAGACTTTATACCATTGCAGGTTGAGCCTGATTTACAACACAAGCCAGGCCTGAACCTGCAGCTGATCTTGCCCAATTCAAGTCAAATCCGTATTTGTGGGAATATGTGCCCAGACTTACTGCGGGTCTTGATACAGGAAGCCGGAGTGCGGCCATGATCCACCTGACCGCTGATACCAAAATTCTGCTTGCCACTAAACCAGCTGATTTCCGTTGTGGCATTGATGGATTTACCGCCTTGTGTCGTCAGCAGCTAAAACAGGAGCCACGTAACGGAACCTTGTTTGTGTTTACCAACCGCCGTCGAACTATGCTGAGAGCGCTTTGTTACGACGGCTCCGGCTTCTGGCTAATGAGTAAGCGCCTGTCCAAAGGTCGCTCGTCATCATCAGGATGTGGTTTCTCCTTTGGCCGCTAAGCAACTCAAAACCCTGCTGACGGGTCGGTCTGGATGGCAAAGACTATGACCATGTGCACACTCTTCTTAATCGGGTTATCGATCCTCACGATCAATTTGACCGGTCATGTGGAGCTGGAATAATGAACGCATCAACAAGTCACTCTACAGGAAATGAGATGACTCAAGAGTTTACCGATATCGACGGCGAGGAGCTGGATGGTCTGAGTAAAGGTGACCTCTGCCCCGAATGTCAGCAAGGTAAGCTATATAAGTATGAGTCTGCAACCATGCTGCGGATCTCCGGCCAAAGTCCGTTCGTGCCAGAGCAACATGTCATGGAGCGGTTGCGCTGCAACGCTTGTGGCCAGTACTTCACTGCCAAGCTGCCTTCAGAGGTGCTTGAGGATGGTGAGCCGGGGCAGAAGTATGGCTACAGTGCCCGTAGCCTGATGGCACTGCACAAGTTTTTTGCCGGCGCTCCTTACTATCGCCAGGAGAGTATCCAGGCATTGATGGGAGTAAAGCTGACAGCCTCCACCGTATTCGACCAGACAGAGCTGGTTGCCAATAGTCTGCAACCGGTCTACAAAGTGTTGGCACAAAATGCGGCTAACGCTGTGCACTATTATCTGGATGACACTGGTAACCGGATTTTAGACCTAGTTCCGGTTGAAAAGCCCCAGCGTAACAGCGATAAGCACCGCCTGCGAAGCGGTGTCTACAGCTCAGGCCCTGGTTGCCAGCCTGGCTGATGGCCACAATATCATGCTGTATCAAACTAATATCGGGCATGCCGGAGAGTTTATTGATGAAACCCTGAGTCAACGAGGATCCTGTCATCCGCCTCCGTTGCTGATGAGTGATGTGTTATCCAGTAATCGTCCGTCACTTGGGTATGAGGTGCAGCACTGCTTGTGTAATAGTCATGGCCGACGCCAGTTCGCAGAAATTCTGAACCAGTTCCCGGAGGAAGTGGAGCTGGTATTAAAGTGGTACGGGGAAATCTGGCGGTACGATGATGAAGCCAGAAAGCTTAGACTGAACGCAGAACAGAGACTAGCCAGGCATGAAAAACACTCACTTCCGATGATGAAGCAGATCCGTGACTGGGGTGAGGCTGAGCTGGCAAATGGTAACGAGGAAGAAAACAGCGGTCTTGGTAAAGCGGTTAGTTACTTCAATAAGCACTATGAAGGGCTGATGGCGTTCTGCCGTATTGAAGGCGCACAGTTGGACAATAACCGGGCGGAGCAGGCGCTTAAACTGGTTGCGCGAAACCGTAAAAATGCCATGTTCCACAAGACGCAGGTAGGAGCGAGCATTGCTGATGTAGTGATGTCGATGATAGCGACTTCAGCCGAAGCAGGCATCAATGTGCTGGATTACTTTAATACATTGCAGCGGCTGCAAAGCGAAGCCAGGGCCGCCCCCGAACGCTTCCTCCCCTGGAACTACCAATCTCATATCTGATCAACAGGTTCCGGCTGGAACCGCCCATACCTCTAAATCAAGCTACCTTCCCGTAAGCTCACTGACGGTGCAAGACGTATCCAGGTAGAACTCGCAGAGCAAGGGAACAAGAACAACTTAAAGACGATATCAGACAGCATGAAAGGGCAGAGCCTAGTTGCAAAAGCTGCACGTAAATTTAAGGTCACAACAGATAGTAAGCATTCCTTACCCGTTGCGCCTAACCTTCTGGAACAAGATTTTACTGCTGATGCACCGAATCAGAAGTGGGCTGGCAATATCACCTACTTGATGATAAGTGAGGACTGGCTTTATCTTGCTGTAATTATTGACTTGTACTCTCGACAGGTAGTCGGCTGGTCGATGGATAACCGTATGACAGCAAACTTAGTCGGAGATGCGTTGAAGATGGTACTGTTCCGTCGTGGACTGTCAAAAGAGGTCATCGTTCACAGTGATCGTGGCAGCCAATACTGCTCAAAAAGTTACCGCGAGATAATCAACTCTCATAATTTAGAACAAAGCATGAGTCGAAAAGGAAATTGCTGGGATACTTGTGTAGAAAGCTTCTTCCGCTCGCTAAAAGTTGAAGCTATCCAATACGAACCGATTATGACCAAAGAAATGATGCGGCAAACGGTATTTGAACAGAAGAATGTCGCTTAACTTGATGTCCAATCTTGTTGGGGTAGATCAGTGCACCTTTCGCCAGCTGCGTTTTGCATTAACCTTATGTATTTCCTGGTGCCACTCATCCATACCGAACGGCTTGAGTCCCGTTGGAACAATTGCTATCGCTGCAATGTTGTCGTCTTATTTATCATATTTTCTAAAGCGTGGTGCCGTGAGATTGAAGTGCTTCAGCCGCTTTGATAATAACGTATAATCAGGGCATTGAAGGTTGTCCACGCCGAGCTTCATCAGTAGATTTTCAATCAACCCCTGAGCTTGTCGTAGAGGAAGTTTATACACCAATTGGATGTAATGGCAGGCTTCGATGATGCTGTCAGGATACTTAACGGAAGAGCAGGTACCGTCATAAACGCGATCGTCATGTTGCCAGTTATTCAATATATCTTCGGATATCCAAATGTCGAACCGGCCACGTTGTCTGAGATCCAGATTGTACTCACTATAGTTATTTAATGCGTAGGTATGCTTCTTAAAATGATGCCGTTTGGCGTCATTGTGTTTGTAAGGCATGTGTTAAATAGCCAACCTGTATAATAGGTTAGCCATGATAACTGAACTCAGTGTTAATGGAATAATTGAGCACTATATGAGCGCTTCAACATAGCCGTGGTTAAGTGAAATAAGGAAATACGAACCTGCTGAGCCGGTCATGCTTAACCCAGAGAAACCAGATACAAACGAGCAGTTGGAACAAGCTTCTTAGACATGATTAGACGACAACTACCTTGAAAAACGCCGGAATTCAACTGCCGAAAAGTCCATGGTAAATAAGTGGGTATTTTACTCTAGTGCGATTTGATATTTCTCTGGCCAATCGTTGAAGCTCAAACTTTTGTTTTTTACTCATTTTATAATTATTAGCCATGGTTAGAAGGTACGCTCTCTTTTCTCAAAAATACACATATTCATATGCTATCATAATGTCCTTTTTAGTGTTAATCATAGTTGAAAGTGCCTTATTACTGCTATCAGAAGAAAAATAATATTCTCACTTGGTTTGGTTACACCAACGTTTCCATTAATCATCATTGCTGAAGCTTCTGACCACAGAAAATGTATCTTCACGACTAATTAATACACTCAGTGCGTTAATTAAGTGCCTGTTACGTTAAATTTTCCACGAACAAACATGACCGTGTAACAAAAGAAGTCAAAAAGGCCTGGGACGACCTTCCTTATATTCGGTTTACGAACATTACGTTCAATTAACAAAGTTGTTTTTATGCAGATAGTTCCATCTTTCATAAACATTAACTGCAATTTCGTCAACGCTGTCAGAGCGTAACCACCTAATACCTTGAAGGTATTCAACAGCTGCTGCATAGATTTTATTACTATGACTAAATGCATACTCTTTAGCCTCCAAGTAAAGGCGCATTTGCTCATTAGGGGTAGGTTTGCGTTTCAATATCCCTTTCGACATTTTCGCTCCTTGTGTTTACGAATCTATTTTCTGATTATTAGACCTTAAAGCCCGCCTTTTGAAGATCAGCGGTGATTGCGGTAGCAGTCATTCGCATCATAAATTGAAGAATGTTGAGAAAAATCATAACCACCCGTTTGACCTAATCGAGCCAAATCAAAGGAACTATCTTTAAAGGCTATTAAGCGTAACTCTGTGGCACGCAGCGTTGATACTGGCTCGTCACGATCCCGTTGTACGAGTATCTCAACATTATTACGTACAGACTCACCCAATGCTTGCTTACGTAATTCAGTGGCATGATATGGTTCAATCATAACCCAAAGAAATCGCATGTCAACATTTTTGAAACAAAACCGTTTAGTTTATATTTGGGCGTTGAATGTCGGAGGATGACGTATGAACAAAAAACAGGATAAGAAGCTAAAAACTATCGAGTTGACAGCGGAGCACTGCATTAGAAATGGTTACCAGGGTACCAGTATGGATGAAATTACTGTAGCAACAGGAATGTCTAAAGCGACAATTTATCGATATTTCAAGTCAAAAGAGCACTTGATATCTGAAACACTTAACCATTATGCCAATACATACACCGATTCACTGGCTGAAATAGTGAATGACAAAAAACTGTCTTTAATACAAAAAGTGGAAGCCAGATTTAAAAGGCTCCGTCAGCTGGTGATCAAGAGTCAGTTTAATGGCTGTTACTTTCAGTTGGCTTATAGTGAATTTTGTAATAAAAATATTACTTCAATTTGTACTCAGCAGAGCCAGGACAAAGTTGATTTGCTCACCGACCTGTGGCATTGATTAGCAATACTAAACCCACGTGGTCTTTTGATACGGTTAGGCGGCCCGGTCGCTATTGGGCATACCGAGGTGAGTGAAGCGATTTAGAATGGAACAACCGATTAACATTTCCTGGCGCTGATTTTTAAAATCTCTACTGTGTAACTTGTTTCCGATGATTTTTTTATAACGCAGCATCGCTGTTTCTGAGACATTCCGCCGTCCGTACTGACGTTGCTTCTGCCACCCGAGATCTCCCAGGGCAAAGAACGCAACCAGGTTGCTCATCCGCTTAGGGTGATGTACCTCATCGGCAAAGGTATTGTCTTTGGGCGGGATCACGATATCGGCGTCCGGGAAGTGGTCCTCAATCGTTTGAAACACCGCATTGGTATCATACATCTTATCGGCCGTGATATGGGTGACACGTTCTGTGATCTGGTCGCAAATAGCGTCGACAACCTGATCATCCATGGTGTTTTTGTCGTAAGCGCGCAGTTAACCAGTGAGGCCTTATTCGGCCTCGCTAAAGTCAACATTCCACGGCAGTAGATCTGATAGGTCTGCGCCAGGTACTCTCGTTGGCAGTACTCGGAACAGCTGCAAGAAGTAGTAGTAAGGATTGATGTCGTTGGCTCTGCATGTCATCACGATGCTATATAAATTCGCACTCGCCTCTGCGCCAGCAACTGATTTTGAGAACAACCAGTTTTTCCGGCCAGTGGTGAACGGCCTGATATCTCGCTCTGTCACATTGTTGTCGATGCTAATATTGCCATCTTCAAGGTAAGTGGTCAGCTTATCCCATTGGTTAAGCGTGTAGTTGATGGCTTTGCCTATCAGACTTTTTGGTAGCACTTTTTCTTGGCTCTCTTTCAGCCAAGTATGGAACTCAGCCAATATCGGTTTGGCCTTTTCTTGTCTATGTTGATGACGCTTATCTGCGCCCTGTGTTTTGCTCTGACTCTCCACGCCGTACAGTTTGCCGATGTACCCTAGGGCTTTTTCAGCACGCCCTGATTTCCCTTTCGGTTGTGCCTTTTGGGCATCTGTGAACTTGCGTCTGGCATGGGCCATACAGCCTGCCAAGGTGACTTGCTTTAGCCCTTCGTAAGCTTTATAGCCATCACATAATAAGTAGCCAGAGTAATCACCAAGAAAGCCTTTTGGACAAGTTTGAGCTCGACTCGGTTGGTAGTCATAGATAACCACTGGATTTGATGCGAACTCGCCACTGCGATAAACCCACATATACGATTTGCTTGTCGCTGCTCGATCTGGCTCATCAAGTACCTGTACGGTGGTTTCGTCGGCGCAGACAAGTGATTCATCCAGGAGATGCTGTTTCATCGCATCGACCAACACATTCACTTTGGCACCGAGCTGTACGCACCAGTTAGCGAGTGTTCCTCGGCTAATATCGATATCGGCACGTTTAAGAATATCGACCTGACGATAGAGTGGCAGTGCATCCACATATTTGGCGGTTGCCACTGCGGCCAGGGTTTCCGGGCTAGCGATACTTCTCGGTATCATACTGGCGGGTTTAGGCGCGGTGATTATCTGGCTTTGTAACGCTGTTTTCTCACATGTTCGACAGGCATATTTTGTCCGCTGATGACTGATCACACTGACTTTCTGTGGAATGATTTTCAGCTCTTCTGAAGTCTCGCTACCACTTTCATGCATAGCACCACCGCAACAGTCACAGTGCGGTGCATTCAGGGTATGAACGCGCGTTTCTCGCTCTAGTGTATCCGGCAGGGGTTTTCTGCCCTTTTTGTGGTGCTTGGGAGCTGGGTTGTTTTGTTGCTCCGCCTCATTGAAGGTGCCTTTGGGGTACTTCTCACTTTGAGATGCAAAGCGTTTGGATTTGCTAAGGTTGAGTTGTTCCGTGAGCAGTTGAACGGTGCTTTTTAGCTCAATGATTTCTTCAGCCTGCGCTTGTTTTTCTTGCTGAAGCTGTAGCAACATGGCTTTCAGTTGTTCTACATCATCAGGAAGTTCAGTCATTTTTCGTCACACTTATTTCAGTTGATGACGATAGAATGCCAGCTTTAAAAGATCACTCAACAGCAATGAGGCGATCAGTGACGATCACCTCACTTGTTTGCCGATTATCGGTTGGTGTGCCTTGGGGTTTTCAATGGTTAAGCCTGATAACAACCAGTTAAGTTGCTGTCGGGAGAGTTGAATATGGCCAGCGTAATTCGGTTTTGGCCATTTAAATCGCCCCTTTTCCAAGCGACGATAGTAGAGCCAGAACCCGTTGGTATCCCAGAATAAGATTTTGAGTTTGTCACGACCACGATTACAGAAAATGAACCAGGCTTCACTGAGCGGATCCATTTCCAGTACATCAGCGACAATGATTGAGAGGCCATCGATAGACTTGCGCATATCTGTAACGCCCGAGACGAGATAAATAGCGCCGCTGGGGATCATTGCAGTACCTGCAACCAGGTTTTGATTTGTGTCTGGGTTAGGTTCGCAGGCAGCTCCGCCTTAATACCATTAGGGAAATGCAAAGCGACAGTATCAGTGCCTATATCATCATTAATCACAATGGTGTGCGCGTGTTGCGATTCGTCGTTTTGTTCTGTTAGCTTCTTCAGCCAGTAATGAAAAGTCGGATAGCTAAGGTCGTTCACCTTGCAAAAAGCAGGAATAGAAAGTCCGCTTGCTGTTTGTTTTTCAATGACGCTCGTCCAATATTGTCGTTTTTCAGGTTGGTTCATAGTTCCTCCTTTGTTGTTGAGAAAACTATGAACGAGATCTAGTGATGTGGGAATGTGGGTTTAATTCGACGCTTACTTTTTGTCGGTTAATACGGCGCTCTGAATCAGGTGGCGGCTATCGACAGCAAAATGCGCCTTTCTCCAGCTCCGTTTAGCATTAACCTTATGTTTCTCCTGATGCCATTCATCCTTACCAAACCGTTTCAGCCCCGTGGAATCAATAGCGATAGCCACGACGTCAGTATCGGGTTTAGCACCTTTTTTAAATCGTGGCGTTGAAAAACCAAGCTGACTGAGCCGCTTTGACTGCAAGGTATAATCCGGGCATTGGAGATGCGTCATACCTAACATTTCTAGCAGATTCTCGATGAACCCCTGCGCTTGTCGCAGGGGCAACTGAAACACCATTCTTAGATAGTGGCAGGCTTCAATCGTGCTGTCAGGATATTTTACCGTCGAGCCTGCACCATCGTGGATCCGCTCTTCATCCTGCCAGTTATCTAGGATGTCATCGGTCAGCCAGACATCAATTCGCCCCCCGGTTTTTGAGGGCCTGGTTGTAGTCAGAATGGTTGGTCAGCCGATAGGTATGCTTCTTAAAATGATGGCGTTTGGGGTCGTTGTGTTTGTAAGGCATTTGTTATCAGGCCAACCAATTTCAATAGGATGGCCATGATAACGGAATTCGGAAGCAATACCATAATTGAGCATTATTTGCGCGCTTCAACAAAGTCGCAACAAGCCGTGGAACACTGCCCGCAAAATACCATATAAAGAACTACTGATTAGGTAGTACCGGCGGTCATTACCTTTGGTATTGTTTCAATAACTGTAATTGTCTTTTTCTAATTTGACCTATTATTTCTGATGATGATTAACATAACATCTATGAGTGAGAGGTCTTGGAAGCTGCTGTATCCATCAAAAGCCTCTCGTTCTTAATTTACACTATTCGAGATAGTTCATGTTATAGAAGGAAGAACCTATGTCCGATCAAGAGCATAAAGATGGTTGTTGCGTAACGAAGGAACAAGTTGACCAGGCGCGCCGACGGTTGCTGAAAACGTCCGGTGCAGTGGCCGCCGTTGGTGTTGCCGGTGCCACATTTGCATCGCAAGCCACCGCTGCAACTGATGACGCCAAAAATAAGTATGCAGATCCGAAAAAACCAGGCCTTCCCCAGCTGGACATGGAAATCGATTTCGACCGTACTGCACTTGTCGTCACCGACCCGCAGATTGATTTTCTGTCGGAAAAAGGGGTGACCTGGGGTGTTGTCGGTGAAAGTGTAACCGAACAGGGTACTGTTGATAATATTGAACGATTGTTTAAGGCCGCCAAAGCGGCGGACCTTCCGGTCTTCATATCACCACACTATTACTACCCGCACGATCACCAATGGAAGTTTGAGGGGGTGCTAGAAAAAACCATGCATAACATTGGTATGTTCGACCGTCCTGGCGCCCTGACGCTCGAAGGCTTCGAAGGCTCCGGCGCCGACTGGATGCCGCAGTACAAGAAGTACATCAACGATGGCAAGACCGTCGTTTGTTCCCCACACAAGGTCTATAGCCCGGCCCAAAACGATCTCAACCTGCAGCTCAGAAAGCGTGGTATTGACAAGGTGATCCTGGCCGGCATGTCGGCAAACCTATGTACCCAGGCGCATCTTTATGAGCTACTCGAGCTTGGCTATGAAGTTGCTGTCGTCCGCGACGCGACTGCCGGTGCCAAGGTTCCCGAAGGGGATGGTTACCAGGCTGCGATTATCAACTTCCGCATGGTTGCCAATGCTGTTTGGTGGACCGATGATGCCGTCAAACGAATGACTGTAAAGGCGTAAAAGATCTGGTGGGCTCCGTCGTTATTTAAAAGGATTTCGGAGCTGCGGACAGCGCATCCAATACAAACCAGAATAGTAGGTGGGGCCGAATGATCGTTCGGTCCCATGTTTTTCTGAACTGTTATTAGAAAGCGACGATGGCCCGCATTGAAATTAATTCAAACCCTAAACCTGAAGCACTTGCTCATCTTTCTACATACTCTTTTACTAATTGTCAGATGGATGGTTTGCTAGCCTGGATGGAAGATAATCAGGCCGATGGTGAAATAGCAACGAAGGAGTTTCTGATTAAGAATGAAGTGGCTTGATTGAAATGGGTTACCCTTGAAACCGTTCAGAAAATGAAGAAGGCGTTATCTGAACTGTAAACCTATTTAATGTCCAACAATTGTACGTTTTTTGCATTATTAGGATAGAAAATTGTTATGTCAGATCAATCATGGTTAATGGAAATTCCACAGCTTGATCGTCACCAGTTATTAGAAATTCGAAAAACACTTGATGGTGCATACCGAAGTTTCTCTCGTGAATTCGGAGACAACATTGAAGCGTTTTTTGAACCGTTACTTTCATTTCTTATCTGGTTTGAAAAACTATTATTGGGTACACCCTGGTGGCTGGTACTCGGCGTGCTGGCAGCACTTGCTTACATTGCCACTCGTTCATGGAAGTTAACAGCCGGTGTTGTTATTACATTTACGCTGATTGGAGTGTTCGGCATGTGGGATGATACTATGCGAACCATGAGTATTATTCTGGTTTCAACTATGGGTGCAATTGGATTGGGGGTGCCGATAGGGATTGCGATGGCCCGTTCAAATTGGGTGCAATCAATTGTGACTCCAATGTTGGATGTGATGCAAACTATGCCGGCGTTTGTATACCTTATTCCCGTCGTGATGTTATTAGGCATTGGTAAAATAGCTGGGGTGATTGCCGTGGTTATTTATGCGATCCCACCTGCTATTCGCCTTACTAATCTCGGGATCCGGCTAGTTGATAAAGAAGTGCTAGAAGCAGCTACCGCCTATGGAGCCAGCCCGGTGCAACGACTTTTCGGTGTTCAGATCCCGTTAGCAATGCCAAATATTATGGCTGGCATAAACCAGACTATTATGATGGCACTGGCGATGGTGGTGATTGCGTCAATGATTGGTGTAAAAGGTTTAGGTCAACCTGTATTAAAGTCGATTACTAATCAATATTTCACTTTAGGATTACTCAATGGTCTAGCAATTGTCTCCCTGGCAATTATTTTTGACCGAATTTCACAAGGCTATGCGAAGCGTACTCTGCAGCATCTTGGAGGCCGAGATAATGGCTAACAAACGAAAAAAGAAGCCATTGATCCAAGTGAAAAATTTGTACAAGGTGTTTGGTCCCAATGCCAGAAAGGTACTTGAACAGGTTAAAACCGGTAAATCGAAAGATGAGATCCTTGCTGAAACCAACCACACTGTGGGTTTAAGTAATATTAGTATTGATATTTATCCGGGTGAAATATTTGTAATAATGGGTTTGTCTGGCTCGGGTAAATCAACACTCATTCGTCACTTTAACCGACTCATTGACCCTACCGAAGGAGTGATTGAAGTTGACGGAACCGATGTTATACGTCTCAATCCAAAAAGGTTGCAGGACTTTCGTCGCCATAAAATGTCAATGGTTTTTCAGCATTTTGGTTTGATGCCTCACCGAACAGTAATACAAAACATTGGCTATGGTTTGCAAGTTCAAGGGATCAGTACTCAAGAACGTGAAAAGCGGGCGTGTCACTGGTTAGAGACAGTTGGCCTTGATGGTTACGAGAAGCAATATCCATCTCAACTGTCTGGTGGGCAACAGCAACGTGTCGGACTGGCTAGGGCCTTGTGTACTGATGCTGACATTTTGTTAATGGATGAAGCTTTTTCCGCACTGGATCCTCTGAACCGTAGAGAAATGCAGGATCAATTGATAAGGCTGCAGGATAAATTACAAAAAACCATTATTTTTATCACTCATGATTTAGATGAAGCTTTACGACTAGGTAACAGAATTGCCATCTTACGTGACGGCGTATTGGTTCAGCAGGGAGAACCTGTTGATATATTGCTCAATCCAGCAGATGACTATGTTGAATCTTTCGTTAAAGATGTCAACCGAGCCCGTGTGTTGAAGGTGGAAACAGTAATGAAACCTCAAGTATTCCGCATTTCATCAGAGACCATTGGTGAAGCGGCAACAGCAATGAGAGAAGCTCAAAACAATTACGGCTACTACATCAACGATGACGGTTATCAGGGAGTTATTACCCTGAAAACCCTGGAAAATATCGAAAAAACGAATTATAGCAAAGCCATTGTTCCTTCTTTAATAGAAAACGTACCAGCGGTTCAAAGCGATGCGTTACTTGAAGCGGTTATTTCTGAAACGCTTGATAGCGAACACCCACTCGCAGTGCTTAACGCTGACGGTGATGTCGAAGGTCGATTATCCCGCTCAACACTGGCTAAAGTACTGAGTGTTCAGTCTTCTTTCTTGGTGGATAATGAGAGATAAAAAAGGATTTGGCCGCAAAATTACTCAATGCTTTATGATTACAGAGCTTTTTCTAATTGTGTCGCAAACTCGGGTGCTGAGTGATGACTTTTTCAGCACTCATTACCTTTAGCACTATGACCATCCATTTTTCAGCCCAACATTTTCCATCAGAAATCATTCTCCTGTCCGTTCGATACTACCTTGTTTATAGAGTTAGTTATCGTGAAATCGAAGCCCTTTCAATTAAGTATCTGAACAATATTGTCGGGCAAAGCCACCGCAGAGTGAAAAGCAATATGTATCAGTGCCTGGGTGAAAATCGGAAAAAGGAGCCCAAGCTAAAATCGCTGGCGTGGAGTTGTGGTCGATAATTAAAAATGAACAACTCAACAACGCTGATGGTTTATCTGATTGGGATGAATTCTACGCGCTTGCAGCCTAATTGTACCCGGGGATCAGTACGTTTGTACTTCTGCATTACTTAGCGACAAATCCGGTTGAAGTTTAATGTAAAGCAAAAGTACATTGCTACCTTTGATGAGGCAAAAATGAAACTCGCACCCAATAAATACCATTGATGAAATCTTTCAACCTATTGTTCAATTACCAGGCACACATGCAACATGCAAAAATATGTACTTATATGTTGCGCAAGTGTGATTTTAGTACGTTGTAATCTCAAACCATAGTTGCCTGACAAGGGTATTGCCTTGTCCTGCGTATTTACCAAGGACTCATAACTGGACACCTCTCTATTTTCCAGTCATTACAAATTTGCATACATAGATATTCTTGCTAAACAAGTGTCTCAAAGCTAGACGGATACCATGAACTTTCAAACCACAACAAGGGAAACAAGTCACATGAAAATGACACCTTCCATACCTTCTGTTTTACTGTTGTCTGCTTTTTCCGCGCATTCGAGTGCTAACGAATGCGGAGAATTTACCATTGCAGATATGAACTGGAACTCGGCCAGTTTAATCGCTCATATTGACCAATTCATTCTCAACTATGGGTACGAGTGTGATGCGGAATTGATACCAGGTGTTAGTATGCCAACCGTCACCTCAATGATCGAAAAAGGACAGCCTGATGTTGCCCCAGAACTATGGGATAATGGCATTAAGGAAGCCTTAAACAAAGGTGTGACAGACAAGCGTATTCGTATTGGGGGTAAATCACTGATCGATGGTGGGGAAGAAGGGTTCTGGGTTCCTGCTTACCTGGTTGAGCAATATCCCGAAATGGCCACGATCGAAGGGGTTATCAAACACGTCAAATTGTTTGAACACCCTGAAGATGATGAAGTATCTGCCTTTTATAGCTGTCCCGCTGGCTGGATGTGTCAAATCACAGCAGGACATCTTTTTGATGCAATGCAGCTTAAATTGCATGGTTTTGAAGTAATTGACCCAGGTTCTGGCGCATCGCTGGCAGCGAGCATTTCCAAAGCCTATGAGCGCAAAGATGCTTGGTTTGGCTACTACTGGTCTCCAACACCGGTACTGGGTAAATATGAAATGGTTAAGGTTGATTTTGGCAGTGATTCTGATATCGATGAATTTCGCAATTGCACCACTCAGCCCGATTGTGATTCACCTAAGGTAACCATGTATCCACCTTCTCCTGTGCACACCGTCACCACTGAGTCTTTTGCCCAAAACGAGCCTCAGGCCTTCACTTACTTTCAAAGACGTGGCTATACCAACCAGCAAATGAGTGAGTTGCTCGCATGGATGGAAGACAATCAAGCGGATGCTGAAGAGACTATGTATTACTTCTTAGATGCCTATCCTCAACTTTGGAAATCATGGGTTCCCGTTGACATTGCAGTAAAAGTCGAAAAAGCAATCTAATTATTGGGATATGTAGACATGCGCGGCGCAGTTAACGCTGCCCGCGTTTTACTTATAAAGGATATTTTTGTAGAAAACTTGAGTTGTGAGGTGTGATTTTTAGATTGTGTCGTAAACTCGGGGGGCTTAGTTATGATTTTCTCAACACTCATTACCTCTAGCTCTGGAGGATCCCCACAAAATCTATGCACGATAACTCCTCCTTGCCATCATGATGAGCTCTTGTTGTGCCCAGCGTATTGTTGATTCACTGATGTGATATTCCAGCCTACGAAATACCTCTTTTTCAAGTCTGACAAAGGATAGAACGCGGTGCTTTTTTATTGTATTTGCCTGGAAGTGCCGGTGCCAACCATTGTGTTCAGCAGCAATACCGAACCACCAATAAATTAAGAATGTCAGTAGACCAATGACTAAGAGTATGTCGAGTCGCTTAGGGTCATGAGTACAGCTTTGGCGTAAGCCAAAGCCGTATTGAGGGCTCTTCAAGTCACGGAAGGTTTCTTCAATCTGCATACGTTTGGTATATAGCCGTACAATACAACGTGGTGAGAAGATCTTAGTTGGAATGTTTGTTGCCAAGATCCAGGGCTCACTTTCTGACTTTTTATGGACAGCTTGCGCACTAAAATGCTTACGTCCCTTGGGACGGTCATGTCGCTTTTTGGATGTATTCTTTTTATAAAGGTGTAAGTGGCAAGAGAGAGGCTTCCGTTTGGCTAATTGTGTATAGCCGATGTATTTAGGTTTAGAGGTTGCCGTATTAAACAATGATTTAATGTGAGTCCATTGTTTTCTATCTAAGAAATTAACATTTCCTCGAACCCGTCCAATATAGCACCATTCCATAGCTTCAATCTGTCGAAACCAGGTATTACGAAAACCGGTATCGGTAACTAAGATAGGTAAGACGTGAGAAGGTAAAACGGCTTTAAAGTTATCGAGAAATTGTTGGTGACTTCGAGGTGAGTTGTACTCACTGAAAGCGAATGTTTGCTCATAGAGTGCCACCGAACGACCGTCCACTGCCACCGATGCTCTGAGTACCATGATGCGTTCATATTCACGGACATCGGCCCAGTCAACAAGTACAATGGGCTGTGGGTTAACGGAGCATATTTGATGGTAGTGCCACCGATAAATATCGAGCCTGTCACGGTGTAAGTGGGTGTTACCTAATAAACGGTCAATGCGCTTAATACAATGCTTAGTTTTTGCCTTTGAAAGGAGCGTTCGGCCAAGCGAGGTAAGCGTCAATGCGTCTTCCTTAAGTAGTGCCTGTACCGCATTTAAGTCGCTTTTTATGAATGTTAGAGCACTGATTATCAAGCGACTCGTGTAGTATTTTAATATTACGCATCTTGTTTTCATTCATTTGTTTTTGTGGTGAATCCATTAGATCAGAAGGCAGGGTGCGTGTCTACTTATTGAACAGTAAAGGAGTTTTGTGGGGATTCCTTAGCCTCTAGCATTATAACCATCCATTTTTCAGCCCGACATTTTCCATCAGAAGTCATTAACATGTCCGCTCGCTACTACCTTGCTTATAAACTTAGCTATCGTGAAATCGAAGAGATCATGGCAGAGCGAAGTATCCATGTTGATCGCTCAACCATCAATCGGTGGGTCATCAAATACGCTTCCTTACTGGAGCATCGAGCATGTCGAAGAAAGCCGCCGCAGAGTGAAAGGCAAAATGCATCGGTGCCTGGGGTGGAAATCGAAGGAAGGAGCCCAAGCCATACTCGCTGGCGTGGAGCTGTGATTGATGATTAAACATAAACAGCTCGACAACCCTGATGGTTTATCGGATTGGAATGAATTCTACGCACTTACAGCCTAATTGTATCCTGAAATCAGTACGCTTGTACTCCTGCATTACTTTGCGACAAATCCGAAAGATCAGCCTACGTAAACAGTTTGTTCCATGTTGAGGTTGTTTACTGGTAATCATTGAGCCCATCTGGGTAGTTCGGCCTTATCTGATTATTTGCCTCCCCTTAGAAGGAAAGTATCGGCCTGAAAATCAATATCTATTGTACGATAAATGGTAAGTTGTGACGGTGAGCATAACTTATTACTACTGCTTGTGACAGAACCAAATATATGATTGGTAATTTTCGGAATAATCAATTAAAAGATAGTAATAATGGAGCTGGCAATGCTGGTAGGAAAAGAATGGATAAACTAGAAACGATGCGAGTTTTCATAGAAGCGGCAGAATGCCAGAGCTTTGTGGAAGCCGGCCACAAGCTCAATTTGTCAGCGCCCACGGTGACCCGCTCGATAGCTCAGCTCGAACACACACTGGGTGTTCGCCTTTTCAACCGGACCACCCGTCGCGTTCGCCTGACTGACTCCGGTGCACGCTACTATGGCGATGCTAAACGAATCCTGGAAGAGGTCGAGCAGGCTGAGGCGACAGCTGCAGGCATCTACACCGAGCCCAAAGGGGTTTTATCTGTGACCGCACCGGTACTGTTTGGACAAAAGTACATTATGCCCATCATGGATGAATATCTGCAGCAAAACCCATCCGTGAATGTGAAGGCAATATTTTACGATCGGGTGGGGAACCTGCTCGATGAAGGATTGGACGTCGCCATACGCATCGGCCACTTGAAAGATTCGAGTCTATTTGCAACCCAGGTCGGCAGCATTCGACGGGTCGTCTGTGGTTCACCCGATTATTTCGACAAATACGGTACACCGAAATCTCCATCTGAACTTGCTAATCATAAAATCATTTTGGCCTCCACGGTTGAGCCCTCGACAACTTGGCGATTTAGATCACCAAACGGCAAATTGACCGTTAAGGTTTCTCCGCGCCTGTATTGCAATCAGAACGGTGCTGCCATTTGTGCTGCCAAGGGCGGGTTGGGTATTACATGTCTGCTGTCCTACCAGGCTAGTGAAGAATTTCAGGACGGGTCATTAATGCGTATCTTACAGGACTACGAAACCAAACCGCTACCGGTCAATATTATCCACCAGGAAGGACGACAGGCCAATGCCAAGATCCGAACCTTTATCGATCTGGCGGTCAAACGACTAAGGGCCAACCCTTTTATCAATCACTAAATAGGGGGGGTGCGTCGCAGAGTTATGTTGAAGTACAAATACATTGATTTTCAGATACAATTAGACTGCTAGTGCGTAAAACTGATCCCAAACAAACAACCCTGATGGTTTAACTGTCTGGGATGAATTCTATGCGCTTGCAGCTTAATTACGTCAGGAAATAAGTATGTATACACTTCAGCCTAACTTTGCGACAAATCCCAGGATGCCCAATAGCTACCGGGGCGCCTAACCGTATCAAAATATCAGGTAGCTTTAGTGTTGCAACAAAGCCGTACGTTATGGAGTGGGATGGTTTATTACATTAGAACTCAGAATTTTACTGGCACCTTCATCGAGCAGTAAATACAATTCGTCAGCTTCTTCCAGTAATATTTCAGGATCAAATACATTGACATCTTCAACCTGCATATACGGTTGTTCAGACCAATTTTCACGTTTAAGTTCCGGTTCAGGTATAGAGTCAGCCCAAATCGCGCGATCTTCTTCTGATATAACAATATTGGCATCCATCTTGTCATTATAATCGATAGGCTCTTCAAGCAATAAATATTCACGTTCACTTAAGTTTAAACCTTGCTCATCGGGCAGACGTAAGCCCTCTTTAACATCAGGTTCCGATACTTGCGTTTTAGTTTCAAACATTGAGTTAGGTTCAGTCAACAAAGTCACCATGTCCAGCCCCGCAAACTCCACTAGGGTTTCATCGAACATGTCAGCTGGCACTGGCTGTGGTTGAGCTACTTGCGGTTGGACGGAGTACTGTTCTTTCAGCCCTTGTTCAAGCACATACTGTTCCAGCTTATGTTGTTCTTTAAAGGAAGCTTGCAGCGCTTCATCTTCACTGAACTCTGGCAAGGTTGCTGGATCGATGGGTGTAAACTCAAATTTCGGTACATTTAACACTTCAGGCTCAGTCGTTTTTTCTATGACAAGATCTATAACGGGCTTATCGAAGGCCGGATTGTTTACGGTTTCAAGCAGTTCATCAACATTGTGCTCTAAATCCTGAATATCATCACTCTCAGGCTCATCAAGCGAGCTATCAACATCAGCAACCAGAAAATCGATACTCTTTTTCTCTTCAGACATAAAGCCAAGCTCAGGGGGGGGGGCCACTGATTGCACATCAGGTTCATCGACGCCTATAGATTCTGTATTTTGTGCTTTTTGTTCTGAATTTAATGGTTGCTGTGTCAACTCATCATAATGTTGAGTTTCTAGTGTTTCACTGATAATAGTGTCGAAGGTTGCCGCAGGATCCTCTTGCAAGGGATAATCAATATCCATTTCATTGGCGCTGCTTTCTTTTTCGTCAACTACAGTTTCTAGGTTGTTCTTTGTACTATTTAGAACTGCACATCTTACTACATGGCGTTCTTCAAGAATATCGTCGAGCAAATTAGTATTTTTTTTATTAATCACCAGAGCATCTATGTCTTTGTTATTACCTACCATACGGCTTAGTTCATTATCGAGCTCTGTTGCAACATTTAGCTCTGACACTTCATCATCAAAAGCACTGCTAGCCTCATTAGATGAGAGAACCAGACCGTGGGCACCATTTGCTGCGTACCCTATTTTCATTCCTAAACTCGAAGCAAATAAACTATCTTCCGCATCACAAAACAAGGAGCTATCATCACTGGTAAATAAATCGTCAATGTCGTTATCTTTACTCAGTGTCAGATCCGGGGTTTCATCCCAACCAGCTTCTTTTTTCTTACGGCTAAACCTAGAAAATGTAATGGCTCCGGAAATTAGTACTAATGCCGCTAAAATCGATGGGTTAGCGATCACACTATCAACCCAGGATGGCTTTTCAATCACAGGTTGTTGCTGCCGTTTTTTTTGCTGTTCAAGGAAACCAATGATTTTACCTTGTAACTCTTTATCATCGGCAATATGACCTTTTAGTGTGGTTATCTCATGTCGTATTTTTGCCAAACGACCCCGTAGCAAGTGATTGCTTTCCAGTAACTTCGCCACCTGAATGTCATACGCATCTGGTTGCAATAATGACTCTGTTGGAATTAATTTCAACGGATTAGCCGGAATAATTCCCTTTGGTGTCGCTGTAACCTCATCTGAAATAGCCGTCCTCTCAACTGGTGTGACTGTTTCTTCATTCGATTTCTTTGGTTTTACTAACGGAGTTACAACAATCGGAGATTTCGTTTTCGCTAACTTTGGGGGTGACTGATTCACTGAAACCTTTGGAGATAGCAGTGAGGGTACGGGACTCCGACGGGTCTGACGACGTTGATCGATCTCCAAACGACGCTTAACACTCGTAATGTTTTCTCGCTGAATTTGTGCCATGGTCGGCATTCTCAGCTGGCTTCCCGGGATCAAGCCATGAATATTATTATTCTCAAACGCTCGTGTGTTAGCTCGATGAATTGCACCGATAACCTGATAAACAGAGACCGATTGATTAGGGCGATAACGGGATGAAATTGACCACAAGGTTTCATTTTTTCCGGTTGGGCCATATTGACTAACTGAACCTATGTTGGATACAGCCTCGACTTGGTTAGTATCTCTGTAGCGGTCAGAAATGGCAAAATGCTGATAATCAGCCGGTCCGGCAGTATTAGCATGAACCAGCATTGATACCAGGAAGGTTGCAGACGTGAAAATCACTGATAAAATTAAATCTTTCATTATATTTTAACACCTTGAAAGCGCTTTCTAATCAGGGTGTGAATTAAACATAAGATTGTCAAGGCTTTGTTGCAACACTAAAGTGATCCGCATCAGCAGTTTTGGACACCGAGTTAAGTGAGTAAAATCACTAGTGAGGTGAACCATGATAAACAAGAAAAAACGTATTATCCATTCCCCTGAATTTAAAGCGGAAACCCTGAAGTTGGCCGAGAATGTTGGTGTTGCTGCCGCTGCAAGACAACTCTATGCAAGTATGAAGCGGCAGATCTTGGTAGCAAAAGCTGCCCGTAAATTAAAGTGCACAACGGACAGCAACCATAAAATGTCTGTTGCCCCTAATTTGCTGGCTCAGGACTTTACTGCTAGCGCTCCGAACCAGAAGTGGGCGGGTGATATCACCTGCATCGCGACAAGTGATTGGCTGGTCGATGGGAAAGCGGATGACAGCGACTCTGGTTTGTGATGCTCTGTCGATGGCCTTATTCCGTCGCAGGTTCCCAGAGGATGTCATTATTCACAGTGACCGAGGTAGCCAATATTTCTCAAAGGATTACCGAAAACTCATAACAGCCTATAAGTTACAGCAAAGTATGAGTCGGAAAGGAAATTGCTGGGACAACGCTTGTGTTGAAAGCTTCTTCCACCCAATGAAAGTTGAAGCTACCCAATATGAGTCGATCATGACGAGGGATGCAATGCGTCAAGCGCTCTTTGAATATATCGAGGTTGATTATAATCGTATGAGAAGGCACAGTGCTCTTGGGTATTTAAGTCCTGTTAACTTTGAACAACAAAATGTCGCTTAATCGCGTGTCCAGTCTTGCTGGAGCAGATCAGATGTCTGAACCGACCAGCCACCACTATCGAGCTCCTCCTAGAGGAAGCAAAACACTATATTACTATCAAAAACACTAAATTCACTAATGTTAAGTTATGTTTTACTATATTCGTGGGTATAAAATTAATGTTTTGACTGTTTGAAGTACTAGAAATTAGTATAATTTCAGAAAATATAATGAAATCTGCTAGGGCGGTGCGATGAAAGAGAATCCGATTGGTTATGAGTGGTTGCGCGAACACTATAAGTTAGCTGTTGTAGAGCTACATCTGAAATCGTACACCGGCGGGTTGATAGGAACACGCGGTGCAGATATTCGCATAACTCACAATACCGTATTGCAAAACTTCAAAGTTGAAAGACCTAAAGATGAGTCTCCAGCTTTACATGCGTTTTTTGCACTTAAGAAAGAAGGAGTCTCAACTACCTACTTTCGAGCATTGAGCAACATTGATGACTTCAGGAAGAGCGTAGAGCAAGCTGTTAACGAAAAGCCCACCTCGAAATGGCTCCGTATCATTTGGTTCTTATGTGAGTGGTTATCTGGTCAACAACTTAATTTGGAAGACTGTAAACCTGTTCCATATGTTGAAATTTTAAATGACGACGAATACTACACTTGCCCTTCTGTTAACAGCACTCGTCATCGCCTTAAAAACAACATCATAGGTACAAGTAACTACACTGTGATCGTTCGTAAAACTCCGGAGCTAATCGCGACAACTCCAGAGTTACTGATTGAAAAAACGAATGCAGTAATTAACACATGGGATGCAGAAACCATAGCTCGAGCCTCTCGATACCTTGTTTCTCGAGAGACGCGAGCCTCAGGCGAGATTGAAAAAGAGTCATTCTCCAAAAGTAAGTTTATTCGATTTAATGAAGCGTTGTTGCGAGCAGGTAAGTCATCTCTTACGAAAGATAATTTAGTGGCTATGCAAGCCATTATTAAAGAACGTCGACCTGAAACAAACTATCGATTAGAGCAAAATTGGATCGGAGGCAGTCAGGCAAGTGTTGAATTACCAACAGCTCGTCCAGAATTTGTACAAGATTTGATGGATGGTTGGTTTGAGATATATGGTCGCATATCCGAATCAGATTTACCTGCAACTGTCCAAGCTGGAATTTTAAGTTCTTCGTTCGTCTATATACACCCATTCATGGATGGTAACGGCCGCTTGTCTCGCTACATCATTCAAGAATCGTTAGCCAGAAACAAAATTTTACCAGAAGGTTTGGTTTTACCTGTTTCAAATGGCATTCTTACTGAGATCAGTAGCTATTACGACACCTTAAACCTAATCTCATCAAAAATTGAAAGTATTACTGAGTACATAATTGAAAATCATCAGTTGTATATAGAAACTGATAATATGGACTTCTTTCGAGATCTTGATGTTACAGAGTACACCGCCTGGCTTACCAACATTATCAATCGTGTCACAACTGACATACTGCCTAAAGAGATCGACACACTCCAACTAGCAGACAAGTTATACAAATGTCTTGATGAAGACCTTGATTTAAGCTCGAATGAGTTGCGGTCAATAGTCACATTCATTTTCCAAAATAACGGTGTATTAAGCAAACGAAAAGGTAAGAAGCTCGAGTTAACAAGTGATGAGATAGAATGCATTAATGAAATCGCTGAAGAGGTTCTTGATGAGAGTTCGAAATAATTCAATCAAGTTGGAACATTAAAGCCGAAAAAGGGGGGTTGCAACCAATCAGAGAATGCAGAACTACCCAGTAATGGGCTTAACGATTACTGGTAAACCACCTCAACATTGAATAGACGATTCATGAAGACGGATCTTTCCCGCACAAGGGTTTTACGTTCATCATGACGTAATCAGAAATCACACTGGCCTTTGTTGGTTTTGTCGCAAGCTGGAGTGGTAAGTTATGATCTCCATCAACACTCATCACTTCCAACATTATGACCATTAAATTCACAGGCCGTCATTCCAACTTGAATACACCTACAATGCCTATCATCCTGGTGTGAAAAAACAAATTGTAGATATGGCCATGAACAACGCTGGGCTACGTGATACTGCCAGAGTACTTAAAGTTGGATTTAATACCGTTCTGAGAACACTAAAAAACTCCAACCAAGACAAGTAACTTCAGTCCCATTCGATAATGCTGAAATCGAGCTTATCTGTGAAGTCGATGAGCAATGGTCATTTGTTCAGAACAAAAAGAACCAACGTTGGCTTTGGTATGCTTGGGAGCCAAGGTTTAAGAGGATCATCCCCATACTTTTGGACGTCGCAGTGAAGAAACATTTAAGGCTCTATTGAAGCTCCTTAAACCATTTTCAATCAATTTCTTCTGTACTGATGACTTCAGAGTTTACTCATCAAACCTTCCAGCAGAAAAGCACATTACAGGGAAGCGATTTACCCAACGTATAGAACGGCAGAACCTCACATTGGTAAGCGCCCATTTCCACCCGCATTCTCTTTAAGATAAAAGCTTGATATTGATATAGCTCCTCAACAATGGAGCTAAATCATGACACGCGAAGACAAGTGGAACTTATGGAATGAACGCTTGCAACAACAGGCTGAAAGCGGACAGACAGTAACAATCTGGTGCGAGGAAAATTAGATTGCTCAATCGCAATTTTATTACTGGCAAAAGAAAATCACTAATCCGCCACAAGAAGCCGATAATGTCATCATTCCTATTTCAATGTCGTCACCTTCTGTTGCTGTTGTCATCGAGACGCCAAGTGGTTACCGGATCTCCGTCAATGACACATCGGCAATGGCACTTTTGCCGCAAATTATGAAAGCCTTACCATGATCCCGGCACCCTCTGGTAACGTCTATCTGGCGACGGGAGTGACCGACATGCGTAAGTCGATTAATACGCTCGGCTTACTGGTTGAAGACGTCTTAGAACTCAACCCGGTAAGCCCTCATTGGTTTGTGTTCTGCAACCGCAATCGTGACAAACTCAAAATCTTGCAGTGGGATACCAACGGATTTTGGCTTCATTACCGCCGCCTAGAGAAAGGAAAATTCAGTTGGCCCAGACACCCGCAAGATACCATGGCGATGGAAATTACTGCTCGCCAGCTACGGTGGTTACTCGATGGCTTGAACTGGCAAAATGCAGTGGCACACCAACCATTATCAAGCCTAAAAATGTCATAAAAACAGCCAATTTAATTGGTTAAGGTGCTGTTTTACTATACTTTTTGTATGCAAAAGGAACTTGAAAAGCCCACGGGCATCACCCCAGAAATCCAAGCCTACATCGATAGTTTGGTTCAAAACTACGAAACCCGCATTGCTGAAATGTGGGAGTAATTTTGGCTGACTCAAGCCAAGCGTTTCTTGCCACAAAGCGAGAAGTTCCCAGCTCAAGGCTGTCTGTTCAACGAAGCGGAATCGCTGATAGATAACGAGCAACTTGACGATAAGCCGGAAATGGAAACCGTCACCTACACGCGTAAACGCGGTCGCAAGTCCATTAACCCAGATTTACCACGAGAGGTTATCGAATACGATTTACTTGAGGATGAGAAAACCTGCCCATGCTGCCAGGGTGAACTTCATAGCATCGGTGTCGAGACCTCAGAGCAACTCGACATCATCCCCAAGCAAGTGAAAGTTCTGCGCCACGAACGTAAGAAATATGCGTGCCGTCACTGTGAAAATCTCGGGGAAGGCAGCAAAATTATCACCGCGACCATGCCTCGACAACCCCTTCCCGGCAGTATCGCCACGGCGGGAACCTTAGCAACCGTCGCGGTCAGTAAGTATGCTGATGGTCTGCCGCTGTATCGTATTGAAAAAGAGCTGGCACGTGTGGGCGTTGATATCCAACGTACAACATTGGCAAACTGGATGATAAAGACCGCCAAACTGCTCTCACCGATTTACAAAGCTATGCACAAAACGCTGCACAAAGAGCCGGTTGTTCATGGTGACGAGACAACACTTCAAGTCCTGAAAGAGCCAGGGAAAAAAGCCCAAAGTAAATCTTATCTTTGGGCATATTCCAGCCCAGAGCAGAGTCAAACACCGGTGGTACTGTTCGAGTACCAACCGGGCCGTGCGCATACTTATCCCAAAAAGTTTCTTGAGGGGTATGATGGTACTGTCATGACCGATGGCTATGCCGCGTGGCGCATGCTTGATAAGGTGACACACCTTGGATGTTGGGCGCATGCCGGGCGTAAGTTCAATGATGCTCTCAACTTAAGTCCCAAGAAGGCGGGTCGCCCTAAACAAGCGCTGAGTTATATCCAAAAGCTGTATGGCATCGAAAAAAAGGCTGAAAGACAAGCCATCGTCAGAAAAATACACGGTACGTCAAAAAGAAAGTATCCCCATACTTAATGCGTTCAAAGCCTGGCTTGAAAAAGCCGCTTCACAACTACTTCCTGAAAGTCCGATGGGAAAAGCTGTCAGTTATACGCTTAAGCAATGGTGTTACCTTGAAAAGTATGTCGATGATGGTGCTTACCCGATAGATAACAATCGTGTTGAGCGAGATATCCGTCCGGTTGCGACCGGTCGAAAAGCCTGGTTGTTCGCGGATACCCAAAGTGGGGCGAATGCGAGTGCGACCTTGTTCAGTATTATGCTGAGTTGCCGGGCAAATGGCGTTGAACCCTACGCCTATCTGCGCCATGTACTGACAGAACTACCACAGCGAGAAGAAGGCAATGATCTCTTGCCCTATAGCAATACGCCCGTTCAATAGCTAGATGGGTGAAAACACCCGCTTACTCACATTGAGAACGCGATTAAAGCGGCTCAATCGCAAAACCATTGGTTTCTCTAAATCAGAAGATATGCATGACAAGGTAATAGGCACATTCATTGAACGTGAGTTCTACAGATGCTAGCTCAACAAGTTGGCGTCACGACCCGAAATATTAACCATTTTACAATATTGGTATTAGCAAGCGCTCCATAGAAAGCTTCATCATCAGGCGATATATATCTTGAGCACTGGTTATCAATAGTGTCGCTCAAAGAGCAAACCCAATTTTAAAGCTCTTCAATACGGCCAGTATTTTAACCATTACTGGACTATTATCACAGATTTTCCCCTAATGGTCTCTATTTTTACAAAAAAAACTGGTAATTTAAATTGTGACAATATAGCTTCTATATTAGTAGTGCCACGCTAGCAGCAAAGTAACTTCTGCTTACTTATTGTCATTATTTGCTTTAACAAAACTGAATAACAATTTGCACGAACCCACTCATATATCGTTCAATTGTTTTTTCAACAGTGAAACATTCTAGCTTCTTGATTGTTTCTGTTTACTTATAACAATGAACAGTCATAAACAAACAGAATATAACATATGGTATATGTCTGACTAATTATTGGTGAAGAAAAGTTAAACCTTGTTCGAGTTCCTACTCATACACAAAGAGGGAATGAAAGTTCTGTACATTTTTATATCCCCATGATTACAATTGTGGATTACGTAACGTTCGAGATATTAATTAGTATGAACGTCAGCATTTTGGTGCGTGATGATGACCTTTTGTATGTAATGTTGTATGTTATTCATAACGTCAATAGATACTTATGAGACTGCTAAGTTGTTAAAACGTGAAATGGAAAAATGGCTCAATCAAAGTCATTCAAATAAAGGGTTCAGGGATAACTCTTTCGTATTTATTTCACTGACAGTTTTGACAGTGACACTCTCATTTTTTCTTTACTACAACATTTATGTTGTCCCTATACCTATACTTGTTTTAATCCACTCTGTTGGCATTTTATCCTGTTTAGTTGGTTATTTTTTTCTAATGAACAGTAGAAATCCTTGTGCTGCGGCCATTATTATGGTCTCTGTGATGTCTGTTATATCTTTGCTGTTTATTAGTGGTACAGAAAACCGTGAATTTGCCTTGGCTTTCGTTTTTTTAACCCCGGTAATTTCTGTTTTTGTTCTTGGCTTTAAAATAGGCTCACTTTTTAGTGTAATCAATATTGTCTCTGTTGCATATTATTGTTTAATGAATATGCACAGCTGGAAACCAGCTCCGTTTGAAACTATTAGCTTAATACATATAACCATAATCTATATGTTTATATTTTTAGTATCGTTTTTCTACGATGTCGACCGGAGGCGAACTCTGAAGCAATTAAAAGAGTCTAATAAACAGTTAAGAGTTCTCTCAACTACAGATACACTTACCTTGTTATCAAATCGTAGACATATAGAAAATTTACTACTTAACTCAGACAAAGTTAAATGGGTAGTACTGATCGATGTTGATGATTTTAAAAGTATAAATGATAACTTTGGGCACAATGTTGGAGATCAAGTGCTAATTACCATAGCCCAAATATTAAAAGACTCTGTTGATAATGACGGGTTGGTAGGGCGTTGGGGGGGGGAAGAGTTTATGATTGCGTGTTACTTATTTGATTTTGATATGGTTCAGAGGAAAATCAGTGAGTTTCAAAAAAAAATAGAGAACTATGACTTCGGGTTAAATCGAAAGGTTACAGTTAGTTGTGGTGGAGCGCTTCATCAGAAAGACGCACACAAAATGTCATTTCAGAAGGCAGATAAAGCGCTGTATCAGGCTAAAACATCAGGAAAGAATTGCTATAAATTAGAGACTTCATAACTAAATGGCGTTGTTGAAGCGCTCAGATAATACTCAATAATGGCATTGGTCCAGTATTCCGTTATCATGGCCAGCCTATTGAAACTGGTTGGTCTGATAACAAGTGCCTTACAAATATAACCACGCCAAACGCCATCATTTTAAGAAGCATACCTACCGGATGACCAACTATTCAGAATACAACCAGGCCCTGAAAAATCGAGGAAGAATCGATGTCTGGCTGTCCGATGACATCCTCGACAACTGACAACATGAAGACCGGATCTACGATGGTACAGGATCTTCTGTTAAGTATCCTGACAGCACTATCGAAGCCTGTCATTACCTGAGAATGGTGTTTAAGTTGCCCCTGCGGCAAACGCAGGGGTTCATCGAGAATCTGCTAGAAATGTTGGGCATGAAGCACCTTCAATGCCCGGATTATACCTTGCAGTCAAAGCGGCTCAGTCAGCTTGGCTTTTCAACGCCACGATTTAAAAAGAATGAAAAACTCGATGACAGCATCGTGGCCATCGCCATTGACTCCACGGGATTGAAGCGGTTTGGTAAGGATGAATGGCACCAGAAAAAACATAAGGTTAATGCCAAGCGTAGCTGGCGAAAAGCGCATTTTGCGGTCGATAGCTGCCATCTTATTCAAAGCGCCGTATTAACGGACAAAAACACTATGGATGATCAGGTTGGCGAAGACATTTGCGACCAAATCACAGAGCGTGTCATGCATGTCACGGCAGATAAGATGTATGATACCAATGCGGTGTTTCAGACGGTTGAAGATCACTTTCCGGACACCGATATCGTGATCCCGCCGAAAGACAATACCTTTACCGACGAGGTCCATCACCCGAAGAGGATGAGCAACCTGGTTGCGTTCTTTGCCCTGGGAGATATCGGGTGGAAAAGCATCGGCACTACGGTCGGCGAAATGTTTCAGAAACGGCGATGCAACGGTATAAAAAGATCATTGGCAATAAATTACACAGTAGAAAGTGTACCAATCAGCGCCAGGAAATGTTAGTCGGTTGTTCCATTCTAAATCGATTCACCCTGCTCGGGATGCCCAATAGCTACCGAGTCGCCTAACCGTATCAAAAGACCACGTAGCTTTAGTGCTGCAACATAGCCCCATGATAACGGAATACTGGACCAATGCCATTATTGAGTATTAACTGAGCGCTTCAACAACGCCTTGTCTAACTGATAACCGTCAATATAGTACTCATCAAACCATGCCTTAAACTCGCTCAATCTATGCCAACATGGATCCATTGAATAACCCATATTCACATGTTTTTGTTGGTGTTTTTTTCTCTATAACAACGCTCTATCATACTTCGCCATGATAGATAAAATCTTTTTTTCAGATACTTGCCTTCGGAGTTTTGATAACTACACTGGCCTCTCATATCATTAATTCCGATACCAAGTACTAAATTAATCATGGCTAAGTTTCCTTCTGACCCTCTTTTCGCTCATATCATCAACAGTGCATGAAACTTGTTATCTTGCCTGCTTACGTACTACCTTTTCAGTCAAACCATTATCTTTCAGTTCTTGAAAGAACGATCTGCCGTATTTAAGGTGCTCACATAGCAATATAATGAAGTCATCTTCCATCAGCACCTCAGACTCACATGGTCATTAAGAAGCAAGAGGCTCCCTTCCTAATTGCGAGCAGCGTCGCATTTATTATCATTTGTTTACAACCACAATGAAAGCGCTTTCTTGCTGACGGTGTATAAAGATAGTGTTCAAATGAATACGCCACAACTTTTGTGTCTATTTTTCAATACCCTAAGTTACAGTAACGTTTGGTTTACAGTATCTGAAATGCGGGGTAGATAAGTTCTTTAAAGAGGCAATCTTATTAACAAAAAGAGTCAAAATAGATTGAATTAGCTAACTTGCAAACAATATGTAACAATAGTATAAGAAAGCGCTTTCACAGCGCGAAGTATAGCAAGATAAATCGGTATTCATCTTGTTTCTGGTTGTCGAATAATTGGAGTTGGAGCGCTAAGTAGTTACATTCTCTATGTCAGAACAACAACTACTGTGTGTTTAGTGCTTGTATTGTCAAATCAATACAGAACGGACGTGATAATGTACAGCACAGAGACGAGAAAGACGGCCCTGATACGACTGACACTTAGCGATGTTAACATATTGAAGAAACCATTTTACTCATATACCATCCATGTTAAGAAAATACGCACTCTTTGTTCAAAAACACACAAATGCACACAGGTGCATAACTTCACTTCTAATATTACTCATAATAACAAGTGCCTTTTTACTACTGTCTGAAGAAAAACTAATATTCTCACTTGGTTTAGTCCTACCAATATTCCCACTCATCTTTGTCGCAAAAGCTTCTGATTACAGAAAAAAGTACCTTCATGGCTAGCCTCAAAATTAAGCTTACAAAACTTGTTTAATCTCATGAGCATGATAATGCCATGATCAAAATATCTAGGATATGTTAATGAAAAGCAAAGCGAATCAGTCCCAAGGGATGCTTCTGTTTAAGTTGTCACTTCAGCAACAGAGTTTTGCTATTGGAACGCTCAAAGTGCGTGAAATCGTACCTTACATGCCAACCACGCAAATTCCATATTCTCACCATCATGTTATTGGCGTAGTTACGTTTCGTGATTTAACAGTCCCTGTTATTGACATGGCGGCGACGATTGGATTTAGACCGATAGCTGAAGAAGAGTATGAAAGCTGTTACCTTATCGTAACTGACTGCCTGCGCACCGTGGTCGCCTTTATGGTTCGCACCATAGATAGAATCATTGAATGTGACTGGCATTCAATTGAAGCATCACCAGAAACAGCGGGGAGAAATGTATTTGTTACAGGTATCACTCGTCATGAAGACGACATTGTGCAGATGTTAGATGTCGAGTTACTCCTTTCTAAGATTTACCCTCAAGCTGCATCAGCCAAATTCCCTATTCTTACAGACGTAGAGCGCGAGTGTTTAAAACCATTGAATATTTTGTTGGTTGATGATTCCAGCGTTGCTAGAAAACAACTCTCTGATGCATTAGATAGTATTAACATCCCATATTCGGTCTGTAAAAACGGGCTAGATGCACTGGAAACAATGCGGAATTTTACCGCTGAAGGAAAACCTGTCGATATTTTAGTTAGTGACATAGAAATGCCAGGGCTAGATGGATATGAGCTAGCGTTTGAAGTACAAAATGACTCCAATCTTAGCCATGCCTACCGAATCCTACATACCTCATTATCCAGCGAAATGAGTGCTGACAAAGCCCATCAAGTAGGGGCGCATGAAGCATTGACTAAGTTCGATGCAACTCAACTAGTGCAGGCAATGCTACGCGGTGCTGAGAAAATTCAATCAGTACAACTAAGCAACTAAACAACTAAATTATTTCAAGTTCCTTAATGCAAAAACAGCCCTGAGCAGATGCCCAGGGCCGTTACCTGTTCCGTAATATCCTGTGTTCCAAGCAGGATTTAACCAAGCTTCATTCGCCGCTTGGTTAAACTAACCTTAGGGTTGGCCTAGACATATTACGCGTGCAGTAACGCCATAGATTGGCTTTAATGCCATTAGGGAAATGCAAAGCGACAGTATCAGTGCCTATATCATCATTAATCACAATGGAGTGCGCGTGTTGCGATTCGTCATTTTGCTCTGTTAGCTTCTTCAGCCAGTAATGAAAAGTCGGATAGCTAAGGTCGTTCGCCTTGAAAAAACAGGAATAGAAAGTCCGCTTATTGTTTGCTTTTCAATGACGCTTGTCCAATATTGCCGTTTTTCAGGTTGGTTCATAGTTCCTCCTTTGTTGTTGAGAAACTATGAACGAGATCTAGTGATAGGGATATGTGGGTTTAATTCGACGCTTAGTACGCTAGGCAAATGTTGAAACTGATCATTAAGTGGCTGAAAGTAGGCTTCTTGAATGAAGACGGGCAACGAGTCAGGTCGCAAATAGGTACACCCCAAGGCGCAGTGATCTCACCGCTACTTGCAAATATTTATCTGCACTATTCATTTGACCTGTGGGTAAATCAACAAAGAAACAGAGTGGCTGCTGGTGATGTCACTGTTGTTCGTTTTGCTGACGATGCGGTATTAGGTTTCCAATATAGGAGTGATGCAGAAGCTTTTCTGGCGGGTATGATAAGTAGACTTGAGAAGTTTGGCCTAACTGTCCACCCAGAAAAGACAAAGGTTTTGCTTTCGAAGACTACCAACGAGGTAAGTCCCGCAAACCTAAAACGTTTGATTTTCTAGGCTTTACCCATTATTGGGATCTTACTAGAAACCGTAAGAGCATAATTTTAAAGCGGAAAACCATTAAGAAAAGACTATTAAGTAAATTGAAATGGATCAGAGCAGAGTTGCGTAAGAGGCTTCATGATAAGCCATACAACGTTGGTAGATGGCTGAGGAGAATCATCCAAGGGCACTTTAACTACTACGGTGTACCAATGAACTCAAAATCACTTAATACCTTCGTTAAAGAAGTCACGGATGCGTGGCTAAAACAACTTCGGAGACGAAGTCAAAGACACGCAATGACATGGCAAAAGTTTCGACGCTTGGTTAATTATTGGATCCTGAAAGTTCAAATTACACACCCTTATCCAGAGAAACGTTTTGACGCTCGACCCAAGGTAGGAGCCGTATGCGTTAGTAGCGCACGTACGGATCTGTGCGGGGGGTAACCGCTATTCCTACCGCGACCTGATCAAAACATCAATGAAAGAAATGATGGTCACTAACCATCGTGGCTGAAACAATCGACGACACATCAAATAATGCATCAGTAAGCGGCTTTCCTTATAAGGCGATTTCCAACTGCTCAAAGTACATCTGCTGGGCAAGATCAATGAGTGAACGATCAGAATTCACCAGGAGCGAAGCCAATAGTCCATTGAAGACCAGCTCAGCCCTTTTTGCTTTTTCCTTTGCATTGATAATATCATGTGCGAGCAACAGCTCCGCGATCATCTGAGTCCGTTCAATCTTGTATTGAGAACAAACCCCAGTAATAGCTGGCTCCTCATTACAATATTCATTATGTGCTTTTTGAAAGTAGCAACCTTGAAACTCCTGGCTATCAAATGACTCTTTTAGCATAACAAATCGGGCTGACAGTTTTTCTTGTAATGATAAAGCTGGATCCTGGAACAATGTTGTTAATACTTCAGTCGATTGCTGGCGATAAAACTCCAAGGCTTCAGCTATGAGCTTTTCTTTGGAATCAAAATGCCGATAAATCGTCGCTTTAGACATCCCTGTTGCCGCAGTAATGGAGTCCATACTGGTACCGTGAAAGCTGTGTTTCAGACACAAAGCTAATGTCGCATCAATGGCTTTTTGCCTATTAACCTCTTTACGGCTCATGTTAGCCCCCTGACTTAAGTATTACCCTTCCTCAATAATAATCGAAACTAATTAGTTTTAAAAGCTTGACAGCGCCAGTTTGGCTGCTATCATTCAAAATATCAAAACGAAACAGTTTCGTTCAGTTGGCGCAAAAAAAGGATATTCTCATGATGATTAAGACTATTGCTCTATCCACACTGCTTCTTGCTTCTCTGTCTGCAATGGCTGGCGTTCAACTAAAATTGATCGACTCGGCAAATGGAGTGTATGTTAAAGCGACCGAGCTCTCACGCCCTGTGTCAGGCCTCGATATTAAGGTTAAAAATGTACCACAGCTCAATGGGGCATCATTTACTACAGACAAACGTGGTCGTGTTTTCATTCCACTGTCACTCAACGCAAGCCGTAGTGTAAAAGTTGAAGCCATTGATATGGGCGAAAAGATTGCATCGCGAAATATTTTCCTTTCACATAGCCACTAGAAAAACCAACTTTTTGAGCTGGGCATAAAGGTCAAGTTTTTCCGATGAAGTCTGGCTTTCCTACACAAATCCTTCGATGAAAATCGAGGGATTTTTTGAACCTTTGCCCGCCTGATTGATCATTAATAAGAAATGGCGAATGGTTATGTCGCAAACTGAAGTACTGAGTTATGATCTCCATCAATATAACGGTGGTCTGACGCCAAATGAGTCAGAACGATTGTTCTGGAATGACTTTTAATCCGTGGCTAATTTAACTTGACCATATCTGGGTGCCTCTACGTAATTTTAATGCACTATAACTTAATATTTAACAAAAAAATCAACAAATATTTATACATAATCTATATGCTTTATAGCGTGTTATTATCATAATGCACATAGCGGCTATGATTTATTTTCGATAGTTGATATAACAAACTTCTTTTCTTAGCTACAGTTTCTCCTAACAATGGTGCGTCGCAATGCTTCTTCACCACGCTGATCATAGCGTTGAGTCGTGGACAGCGAACTATGACCTAGCACCGTGCTGACTGACAATAAATCATATTGCTGGCTAAGCAAGTTGGTTGCTAGGGAATGGCGGAAGTCATGAGGCGATATTGGCCGATGAAATCCCTTTTGCATCACCCATTTACAAATATCGTTAAGCGTCTGGGTACTAATTGATAGACCAGTCGGTACCCTGGATTTTGAGATCCTGCAAAATAACGGCTCTTTGGCCAGGTTAGTGTCTTTCGAAATGATACTGTGACGTACCGATAACCAAGCCTGTAGTTTTCCAATCATTTCACCAACTGGGTCAAAATACACATTACGCTGTTTGTTACCTTTACCAATAATGTTGAAACAACATTCCCCCCAATCGATGTCGGCCAGCGACAATGAGACGATTTCGGATCGGCGAAGACCGCAGTTGTATAACAGGGTAAAAATAGCCTGGTCGCGAATCCGACGAAGTGAGTTGGGGTGGGTGTTGGCAATGGCAAGGATATTATCGAGTTCTTGGTAGCTGATATACCTTCCCGCAGATTTTCGTGACCCATGAGGAAGCTTAATGGCCTTGATCCGCTGCAGTCGCTCAACACTGATATTCTCTGCTAGCCAGTGATGTTCGGCGACACCTCGGATCATTCGGTACAAATTATCTGCCGTTGCAGGACTGTAGCCTCGTTCTTTTTCTCCATTTAAAACAACCCCTTGAGCAAGGTATTCACTCATTGTTGCCTTCACGACAGGTGCAGTTAATAGGCTATTCCAGTCAAATCGGTGGATACAAGATTTGATACAAAATGCACTAAATCCTTCTAAGGCTTGGCGAGCCGTAAGACTGATTTCATTATCGGGAATGGACGGTATAAAAGCTGGCAGTGACTCTTTGAGCCAGCCATATTCCAGAGGGGGAACATTGGCCAGCTCTGATTTTGATAGCCGACTTAGCCATAAATTTTTTTGAATTTCACTTATATGTCCGGCCTCAACCGCGACTCTCGCTACTCCTGAAATTCCCTCAATAATGGGAGTCAGGTGCATATTTAAGTAAGGTTGATTTGGATCAACCTTGGTGCCCTTATAGTAGGCTTTCTGTTGGGCCTTGTAGTTTAGGAAGCCGGACAGAGCGCGCTCGGTTAGTTCCGAGTTAGACAACAATAACAACCAGTCAACTTTACTCATTGAGTCACCGATCAGGAACCGACAAAACCTTTCAAGCATAAACCGGGCATTTGCACGGCCACCGGTAGTATTTGTCGCAGACAGTGAGTTGATATAGCCAAGCGCCGGATTAGTTACATTGTCACGAATGCGATTTGCTTGGTGACTGATGCCTGTCATTCTTGAATTTAGCAATGCTGGAAGATGAGAACCTTTATCAATAGCTGACATAGCACCTTGAATTTCCGTTTTTATCTGTTATAAGAGCTATTATATAAGATAATATTTGTTAAGAACAGAGTGCCTGTGTGACACTGTAACAGTTTATTTCTTGTTGCATTGGTGGTGATGATTACTTCTTCGATAACCCTAGGAAATTTAGTACGTTCTAACTTTAGCTTGCCGCGACTCTACCACGTTTATACGCTTGGTAAACATTGCAGCGTTAACAATAACGTTCCAGACAATCTTCACTTGATCGAATCAGATTTTTCTTCAGCCGCATTACAAATAGCCACTAGGTCAATGTGATGGAAAGCCAAACGAATTACGATCTAGCCTTTCGGCGATTTCATTCTTTGCATGCCATTCACGCACTAGTCGGTAGATCTTTTCACCTCTCATGGGTTTACAACGACTAGTTTTCAAAAGGGACTCATGAATAATCTAAAAGGGGGCGCGAGGGAAAACGGAAAATATTGCACGTTAGTATAAATCACCATTGTGAATTAGCGAGCGTCGTCAGATTTACAATGACAGATTACTACATGCAAAAATGACGACTGCTTATGCACTTCCACACTACCACCAATGGCTCTAAGTTGCTTATAGACAAAAGTTTGCCAGCGCCTTTTTTAATTAGCAAATGATGAATTAGTACAAGATAGGACACCTAGGGTGTCAGCATTCACGCTGTAACCTCATAATTTACATAAAGAATAGTGAGCGCTATAATTCCTCACCATGTACACTCCTCGTACCTTAAAACTGCTCTACCTAAGAAACAAAGCCTAGTACCAATAACAATATCGGGGTGTCGTCATGGGAAACGTCACGAAGATGCTAGCGTGTGGCACGCTGGTCATGGGAAGTCGTACTTACCCCCGCAGCAATGGTCGCTGTTTGCACACAAAAACACGGGGTAACACGACGATTTGGAAAATATTGTACGCTAAGGTAGTAATCTATTGATTGTATTAATGTTATGTAAACTTTGTTTAGAAGTTAATTGTAATAAAAGGAGTGAGTTGAAAATACTGCAATGACCACTAGGGTACTTTTTGTCCCCTCGGTAGTTAATGTAATGACAAAGTCGCTTGGTAATTAAGGTACGACAGAATCGCTTGGTGATCACAGCAAAACTTGGGGCCTTGTAACACGTTTCTGGACATTTTTGTGTTAGATCATTAGCTCCATTTTTTGCCTTCAGATAAGTTATTGTATTGCAAAGTACCAGAACTCGTTGCTGAGACTGAGATCTTTTTCTCGCTATTTCGAACATGGAATTTCTTGTCCTCCTATGCTCGCAAACAGGAATAAGTTCTATGCTAAAGCCTTAAGACTACCTGATTACCATCGAGCCTCAGCTAACTTGAGAAGACGTTGAGGCATCGGTGCCGTTTGAATACTTGAAAATATTAACTGTTCAAGCATCTTCTCTAAATTAAACCGCCTATTAAACTTAAAACAGAACTCTGCCAGATAGCGCGGCAGGTGCTTTTTGTTGATTGAATGATATGTTCCATGCATTGCGTTTTTTACATTACCGATCATTGTGTTAACCCATTTAAAATACGGCAACTCTACACAATCAGCACCCCCGCCGGTCACTATTGAATGGTGAAAACGTTCTGCATCCTCAACACCACGAAAACAAGCAAGGCCATCAGATATAACCAGTGATTTAGGGCATAAATGAGCTTTTGCCCAACGAGTAAGTTCTTCTTTTTTAAAGCCTTTAACTGCGCTGAAACGCATTCTTATTGGATGACCTTCTTTATTCATCGAGACAGCTGCAACAAAAGGACGCTTTCCCTTAGCACCGCGTCCTCGAACACCACGGTGGACACCGCCCCAGTAAACATCGTCTAGTTGTACATAACCATCCAAAGGTGTTTCATCATCACGCTCTTTCATCGCTTGCATTAGCTTTTGTTTCACTCGCCAAGCCGTGTTGTATGAGACACCGAGCTGCCTTGAAAGCTCAAGAGCAGAGATGCCATTCTTTTCTTGTGTGATTAGATAAATAGCTAGAAACCAGATAGTTAAAGGTAGTTTAGAATGGGCAAAAAGAGTGCCTGATATCAATGAAGCTTGATGATGACACTGGTTACATTGATATAAGGCGCGTGACTTTAGCTGACAATATTTTTCATGATGACAGTTAGGGCAGCGATAACACGATGGCCAGCGCATATTAAACAAGCGTTTTTGGCATTGTTCTTCAGTTCCATACTCTTCAATAAAGCGATGAATAGAAATGCCTTTTTGGAATTGAACCTAATTTTTAGCCATGCTCATATCCTCATTATCCACCTAATCTAAATGTAGTTTATGATAGCTGAGCATTAGTGGTAATCAGATAAGACTATGTTTATTTAACTTCTTCTTTCCTTGATTAGCGCCCCGCCTATTGTCTTCAACACCATAAAAAGTACGTCTGATGTTATTCATAATGCACTTAACCCGTTACCTGAAATGTTGGCCAGACTTATCATTGCGGTAACGATTCCGAATACTGTTCAAATTTCTTAATGATCCAATTTTTAAACGCTAATATACTATTGCTCTGAACATTATGTTCAGGAACTAACAAATAATAACTCAATCCTTTAGCTTCATGATTCACCGCAACTGTTTTGTAATCAACTAGCCAGTGTTGAGTGATTGCATTTTCAACAAGAAGCGAACTAACTAAAGCAATTCCCTGTCCAGCTAAAGCAGCCTGGATTACATGGTGTTCCTGATCAAATTGTCGTACGTTTAATGTTTCAGTAGCACCAAGTTTACCACTTACAAAGGTTTCCCACGAAATTGAAGGAAGTTTTTCGTTATGCCATCTTGTTTCTAATAGGTGAGCGTCGGCTATAGAGTTGATACTTTCAATATAGTTGGGTGTAGCGTACATACCTACTTTTTCAGTGACTAATTTTGTTGAGTTCTTTTGCGAATCATCATGGACACCATATCTTATAGCTAAATCAATCCTCCTATCTTTTTCAATATCATCAACTTGTTCTCCAGTTTTAACAGCGACTTCAATACCTGGGTGCAGTTTATAAAATTCATCCAGATTTGGTACCAACCACATTGCTGCAAAAGATGACGTTGTACTAATGGTGATGATATTTTTGGTATTAGATATTTCATTGATCACATTTGTTAATTGCTGCAAAACGCTATAAGCAGTTTCAGCAAGCAGTTCGCCATCCCTAGTTAATTGAACCGCACGAGTTTTTCTTTCGAACAATAATGTATCGAGAGCTTCTTCAAGGACCTTAATTTGATGTGAAACGGCTGTTGGTGTTACGTGAAGTTCCTCCGCAGCCTTTTTAAAGCTTTTTAGTCTTGCTGCTGCATCAAAAACCTTGATGCTATTCAGAGGCGGTAGTTTCGAGTACATAACTAAACTCTATAGATAACTTTAATTCATCTATAGGTTAGTATTGATCGTTTGTCTATGCAATAGAAAAGTAACAAAATAGATTATGAACATTAAATGAAACAACTGAGGGATTGACATGAAAACCATACTCCACATTGATAGTAGCGCTAGAAGAACTGATAACGAGGTTCAAGAATACAATTCAATTTCAAAAACACTTGCAGCAACCTTTATGGATAAATGGATGACAGTGAACAATGAAGATAAAGTTATCTATAGGGATTTAGGATTAAACCCTCCAGAGTTTATTAGTCGAGATTGGATAGCTGCTGTTTTTACTCCTGATGATAAGAAGACAAATGAACAAAAACAACTTCTAACTTTGTCTGACACCTTAATCGAAGAGTTGGATCAGGCTGATATTATTCTGATTTCTTCGCCAATGTATAACTACGGTATGCCAGCGGTACTTAAAGCATGGTTCGATCAAGTGATACGAATTAATAAGACATTCTCTTTTGATTTGGCACGAGGCGATTTTCCTTTAGAACCCATAATGTCGGAAAAAACACTTGTTCTGATTTCATCAAGTGGTGAGTTTGGGTTTGAAATTGGTGGAATTAGAGAAAAAATGAATCACCTAGGAACACACATTGAAGTGTTAGGAAGATACCTAGGGGTAGAGAAGTTCTATGAAATTAAATCAGAATATCAAGAGTTTGGGGATGAAAGACATGAAAAGTCTTTTAGAGATGCTCTCGTCGCTATTGAAGAACTTGTAACACAGCTTTTATAATTTTTATGTCTAGCCACTAGGAGATAAGCGATGACTTTACAGCAAGTAAAAAGGTTCTGTTGCAAATTGGAGTGCTGAGTTATGATCTCCTCTGCACTCATTACCTTTAGCATTATGACTATCAACTTTTCTGGTCGCCACTTTCCTTCCAACATCATCCTCCAGATTGTTCGCTATTACGTTTCTTATAAGCTTAGCTACCGTGAAATCGAAGAGATCATGGCTGAGCGGAGTATCAATGTTGATCACTCAACCATCAATCGGTGGGTCATCAAATACGTCCCCCTTATTGGAACATCGAGCTCGACAAATGAAAAAACCAGTTGCTTCTTCGTGGCGGATGGACGAGACCTATCTCAACGTAAAAGGTCAGTGGAAATATTACTACCGGGCCGTTGATAAACACGGTTGCGTCATTGATTTTTTACTGTGTGATCTCCGTAACGAAAAAGCAGCTCGCGCCTTCTTTAACAAGGTGATAGGTCATAACGGCTTACCTGAAAAGGTGGTGATCGATAAGAGTGGTGCGAATGCGTTAGCGCTACACAATATCAATGTCTAACTCTGGTTGATGGGGAAGATGCTCAACCTCATTGAAGTCCTTCAAGTGAAATACCTGAACAATATTGTCGAGCAAAGCCACCGCAGAGTGAAAGGTAAGATGCACCAGTGCCTGGGATGGAGGAGCCAAAGCCACACTCGCAGGCGTGGAGCTGTGGTCGATGATTAAAAATGGACAGCTCGACAACCCTGGCGGTTCATCTGTTTGGGATGAATTTTACGCGCTTGCAGCCTAATTGTATCTGAAAATCAGTACGCTTGTACTTCTACAGAACTTTGCGACAGAGCCCTATTTAGTGGGTTAAGCTCAGTTTTACGCTTTTAGTTCACGATTCTGAGTATAACCATTAGAGAGGTATTTCTACTTTGCTTCGGCTATTGCATGAATATCAAAAACAATATCTTGTCTCAATTACAAGTTCACAAGAACAAACTGTCAATTGTTCAAAGGGTGAGATGGTTGGTGACTCAAGGTTAGCTATGCTTATAAACATAAAAAATAACAATAAAGCACAATAATCTATTGGTGGAGCGCTAAAAAATGAACAAGCATACGTTGAATTTGACTATCGTAATTACAAGCGTACTAGTCTCTTCATCCGTCACGGCAGACGTTGATTTTCACGGTTATATGCGTGCAGGTATTGGGGTTAGTGGTGAAAACGGCCAGCAGGTGCGTTTCCAATCAAATAAAGTCGGCCGCCTCGGCAACGAAGATGATCTCTATGCCGAAATCTTATTGGGCAAAGAGCTTTACAACCAAAATGGAAAATCCTTTTATGTCGACTCAATGGTCGCCTTGCTCTCTGATGGAAGCAACGACTTCGAAGGCACAAATACATCATGTGAGTTGATCAATAATTCGACGGGTGACGATGAAGTTTCCTGTAACAATGATGCACAGTTTGCTCTTCGCCAGTTCAATATTCAGTCTAAAGGGCTCATTCCGCGCGATCCGGAGGCGGTGGCCTGGGCTGGCAAGCGTTACTATCAGCGCCATGATATTCATATTTCTGATTTTTACTACTGGGATACATCAGGATCCGGCGCAGGGGTGGAGAACTTATCTGCCGGTACAGGAAAACTATCGTTAGCAGTACTCCGCCAAGACAGTGGTGACGTCAATGTGAATAATTTCGATATCCGCTACGCTGAAATCAAGCTTTGGCAAGAGGCCAATCTAGAACTTGGCTTTAACTATGGTCTCATCAACGAAACAGATGCACAGAAAGCAGGCATTGGCGACGATCCGCTCATGCTGACCGCCGAAATAACCATGGCTAATGTTATCGGGGGCTTGAACAAAACTATATTCCAATATGCGACTGAAAGTTACGGAGAACAAATGGCTGGACTGGGGGCAGGTAACAACCCCGATGCAACCTCTAAAGATGGTGTCGAGGGCTACCGAATCATTAATTGGGGGGTCATGGCTCCAGCAAAAAATTGGGAAATCGGATATCAGCTCGTATATGCCAACTCAAGTTTTGACAGTAAGGACGATCACTCTATTTTTAATATAGTTGCCCGCCCAATGTATAAGTGGGATGAGAACATGCGAACCGTGTTTGAGGCTGGCTGGTTTACAGAAGAGGATGATAACGTCGATAGCTCCGGAAGTAAGCTAACTTTGGCGCAAGCTTGGGCTGCCGGCACCAGCTTCTGGGCCCGCCCTGAACTTCGAGTATATGCCAGTTACCTGAGTGATTATGAAAATGATGATGCTTTTGGGACCGGAAACGACTCAGAATACAACCTGGGTATCCAGGTAGAAGCATGGTGGTAAACCAGATAGAGATCAGGGAATGATAAAGTCAAAAATCAGATCATTATGCCTATCGGTCGTTTTTGCTGCAGGCTGTATATCAACAGCTAAAGTAAGCACTCAAGCAAAGAATCCTGCCAGTAGTAACGTCGCTGCTCCGGCAGGGCTTTGTTGAAGTGCTCAGATAATACCCAGTTATTCCATTAGCACTGAGTTCAGTTATCATGACCAACCTATTGAAACTGGCTGGCCTGATAACAAATACAATAATGGTAAACGTCATCACTTTAAGCCTCACACCTATCGACTGACTAACCACTCACAATACAATCAGGCACTCAAAAAGCGAGGAAGAATTGATATCTGGCTGTCCGATGACATCCTGGGTAGTTGGCAAGATGAAGAGCGTATTAATGATGGTACCGGCTCTACGGCTAAGTATCCTGACAGCACTATCGAAGCCTGTCATTACCTGAGAGCGGTGTTTAAGTTGCCCCTGTGGCAAGCCCAAGGATTCATTGAAAATCTGCTTGAAATGTTAGGTATGGCGCATCTCCAATGCCCGGATTATACGCTGCTGTCAAAGCGGCTAAGTCAGCTTAGGTTGTTAACGCCACGATTTAAGCAAAGCGACAAACTCGATGGCGACGTCGCTGCCATCGCTATTGACTCCACGGGTCTGAAACGGTTTGGCAAGGATGAATGGCATCAAGAGAAACATAAAGTTAATGCTAAACGGAGCTGGCGAAAGGCGCACTTTGCGGTGGATAGCAATCACCTTATACAGGGCGCCGAACTCACTGGCAAAGACATCATGGATGATCAGGTCGTTGAAGCCATTTGTGACCAGGTAACTGAGAATATCACGCATGTTACCGCCGACAAGATGTATGATACAAATGCGGTATTTCAAACCGTCGAGAACCACTTTCCGGACGCCGATATCGTGATCCCGCCCAAAGGCAACACATTACACAGCAGAGTGTTTAAAAATCAGCGCCAGGAAATGTTAATCGGTTGTTCTATTTTAAATCGCTTCAACCACCTCGGGATGCCCAATAGCTACCGGGTCACTTAGCCGTATCAAAAGACCACGTAGCTTTAGTGCTGCAACATAGCCCGTCGCACGCCCCAAGGTTTATATGGGCTCCACGTTTTTACAAATTGACGAAACATTTTTTGGTTAAGATGCGTGCTTATATTCGGCTTCTCATGAGATAGCTACTCTCTAGCCTTCGATGTTTGCGCACCCACTTTCCTTTGCTTGTTATCAGCTTTTACGTTCAAGCTTCAACTTTGGTCAGGTTTTAAATGGGTTGGTCTTACCGTTTATGCATCATCATTTTGTAAATCAGTTATTCTAAATATTAAACAGTTAACGGTGTTTTTATGTATTCCTTATTATAGCGGAGCATTGCCCATGCCGTACGAACGGTCTTATTAGCAAAGGCAATACACGCTTTTTTAAAACCTACACGTTTAACTAAACCAATCATCCAAGCCTGTTTTTGATCTTGGGGAGACTCTGGAAGTCGGCCTATATAGGACATTGCTCCTAGGTAGAGTAATGACCGCAAATCTTTGACCCCTCCAAATTTGTCTATTCCCATCATCACGGTTTTTCCTCCAGAACTGTGCTGTTTCGGGGTTAACCCTACAAATGCTGAAGCTTGTTGCCCGTTTTTGAATTGTTGACCATTCCCTAAAGTGACATAAAGCATAGCTGCTGTTTTCTCTGCTACTCCTTCAATTTCCATAAGCTTTCGGCAAGGCTCAATTTGTTGAGTTAAAGAGTCTTTGGTTTTTTCGATTTGTTTTAGATCATCACTTAACTTGTTGTACTGATCCCATAGTGTCGAGATTGTAAGATGTAAATGCTCTGGAAGGATTTTGTTGTCGAAAGCAATAGCTACAGATTGGCGCAGTCCTTTTATACCTTTGGCTTGAACGACACCGTATTCAAAAAGAGTTGAGCGAATATGGTTCCCTAACGACACTAGCATTCGAGATAAGAATTGCCGACTAGTTTCAAGAGAATGCATGGATTGGCGTTCCATGCTTTTCGGTCGACTGAATTTTAAACCGATTTGCATAGATGCATTGGCAACAGCTAAAGCGTCATTGGCATCCGTTTTATGTCCAGCCAAGTATGCTTTCACTTTCTTCGCTCCAATTATTCGAACGTCATGGCCATGTCGTTCAGCATACCTTCCCCAATAGTGGCAGCTGGCACAGCCTTCCATAGCGACTACTGATGGCTTGGCTTTAGCTATGAGCTCTTTCAGTTTTTCACGGCTAACGGCTTTGTTGCTTAGCAATTCACCATGCTTGCTGATATGACAGGCTTGGAGAGTATTCTTGGCTAAATCAATCCCGATGATATTAGATTTCAACATGGTTGTGGCCTCTTCACTTAACTGAAATACCTTTACTGAAGGTTATCTCAGGAGAGTGGAGCCCACACATCTTGTTAGTGAGTTTAAGTCTAAGTTGCATCAATGGCATTTTTGACTTAGCTTTACTAATGGCTGTACCAAAACGCAAATTAAAGAGTATTCATACAGGGGTATACTATTGTTAGCAAACCAACGAAAGCATTAAGAAAGACGAAGTGCTTTTTATATAAGGCTTCTGTGACCTTTTAATTTAACTCGATTGTTTTATAGCACCTATCAACAGATTCAACTCATCCTGCACATCTTTCGTTAGCTCAAATCCGATATTTATCCTTAAACAGTTATTGTAGAGTGACAAAGTACTAAATAGCTGGCCCAAACGAATATCGAGATTATTATTTTCGATAAGCGCAGTGAACTTGGCTAAATTGAGCTCAGGAACCTGCAGCCAGAGAACCATCCCTCCCTGTGGATGGCTAATGTTGACTTTATCAGGCAAGCGTTCAGATAAAAAACTGAGATATGATTGCCTTAAGTTAAGCAACTTGTTGCGACGGCGTTTCAGTTGCTTGGCATAGTTACCTGATTCAATAAAATCAGCCACTGCTAGCTGAATAGGGAGTGAAACACCAAAGCAAGAAGCCGTATGTTGTTGACGATAGCGTTCTGTGTATCGACCCGGCAAACACCACCCCAGACGATAGCTGGGTGATAAGCTTTTAGATACAGAACCACACCAGAGAATGTAACCGCTTTGGTCGTAATACTTCGCGGGTAACGGGGTGTGTTCTGAATAGGAGAGCTCTAGGTAGACGTCATCTTCTATCATCGGAACTTGGTAGCGATTTGCGATCTCAGCCAGTTTCTGCTTTTGCTGAACAGACATAGTGATACCTTGAGGATTCATGTGCGACGTACAGAAAATGCCGGCCTTAACGATCCCTTGTTGTAAGTGCAGTTCCAATTGAGGGAGGTCTATTCCGTCGTCTAGAGACGGGATCTCTACAATGTTACGCCCCATTTGCCCAAGTAAATCTAAAATGCCATTAAAGCAAGGTGAGCTAATTGCAATTGCGTCGCCCACTTGAGTACAGGACTCAAGTGCTGCTTTGATGGCAGGCATACACCCTGACGTGATGACCAACTCATCTGGGTTTATATGTAGCCCAAGCTTTGCAAAATGAACACTTAATGCATTACGTAGTAAAGGCTCGCCTTGAGTATTTGGGTATTGATTGAGTCGACTGCCTAGCCGCTTGCTTGCTCTACGAAAACTACGGTCAAGTTCATTAAGCGCCATCTCGTCGATATCTGTACTTGAAACCCCAAGTGGCCCGTTATGTTGTGAGTTAATGGAGAAGCTTTGATTCACCTTAGAAACCTTACTAACAAAGCGCGCCCACTCAGGTGTATTATGTTTACTTCTGAGTGGAGAAACGTAATACCCTGCTTGAGGGCGCGCATGGATCCATCCTTGGGATTCAAGCTCTTGATAGCAACTGACAGCTGTCGACATACTCACTGCTTGCTGCTTTGACAGCTGTCGTAATGAAGGCATACGGCTTCCTTCAGTCAGCTTACCCGCTTCAATCTCACGTATAAATTGACTAGCCATCGTCTTGTACATACTCATAGGCTATAACTGTACTGCTTTTTGTATGAAAGATTGTATCTGTACCGGTAACTGTACTCAGGTAATACTATTTTTCAAGCAAAAGGGAGGACAGTTATGATAAGAAACGATTTATTTTTAGCGATTTTTGTTATGGCCATTTGGGGCTTCAATTTCTCGATGATTAAACTGGGGATTACTGAAGTGCACCCATTATTGGCGACAGCAGCCCGATTTACTTTGGCAGTGGTACCAGCAATATTCTTTATACGAAGGCCGAATGTTGCTTGGCGCTATTTGTTTGGATACGGCTTAGTGTTTGGCGTAGGGATATGGGGTATGGCTTCTTGGTCAATTACCGCAGGCCTCTCTTCAGGCATATCTTCTGTACTGCTTTCATCTAACGCGCTAATTAGCATGGCAGTAGGGGTATTTATCCATAAGGAACTCGCTTCAAAGCGCAAAGTCATTGGAGCAGTGACGGCACTCGTTGCTCTTTTGGTATTGGTGTCTGCGACCAATGGCAATATTACCGTGCAGGGTTTGATGTTTATCATGATCGCCGCTGCTTGCTGGACAGTCATGGGCATGATCGTAAAAGCGTCGAAAACTACTCAGGCATTCGCGTTTAACGTGTGGGGAATGTTATTTGCGCCTATTCCTTTGGCTCTTTTTGCCATAAGTATTTACGGGCCAAATATAGTATTGCATGCATTCGATACTTGGGATGTGAACACGACAATAGCGGTTGTCTTTCAGGCATATCCAACCACATTGTTTGGCTATTGGGTGTGGAATCGACTACTGATTCGTTATCCGCTGAGTACAACGGCACCGTTGACTTTGCTGGTCCCTTTGTTTGCCTTGATTTCCGGCTACTTTATGTATGATGAAGTGTTGAGTGTTGCGCAAGTTGTTGCTTGTGTACTGTTTCTCGTCGGGATTGGTCTAATCGTTAAGCCTGCAGCAAACGTAAGCCGAGTGACTACCAAGCCGCTAGCAAATTAAGGGAGTTGATAATAACGTAATAGACTTGAAGTTTAATAACATCATGGCTGAATCATGATAGAAAAAGTCCAGAACTTAGCAGACTGCCACCTTTTGAAATGGTGGCATTCTGCTCTTTGGGATACGAGAAGTTATCCGAAGGCTGGAAACTGTCTGCTTCTGCTAAATTGGAAATGTCCAACAATGAGCCAGCAGAACATCGCTGGCTCTGTCATACTTCGAAACTCCCCCCAGGCAGCTATCAACAGCACAGCCCACACACTACCGTTTCCCGTCGTGTTTGGCCGTTCCCTTAAGAAGGCAAAGATCCCTTCAATGATCACTGAATTTGATGTGACGCTAAAACCGTTAAACAATACGTTACCTTTGTACTATGTACATACTAAGATGTGTACATAGTACAAGGGGAGCGGATGTTTACATTCATAGAACTTAGAGGTTTCGCAAGTCGACGCGCTGATTTTTTGGATGATGACTCATTTAGATAAATGCAGGAACACTTGATCGAGAACCCAGAAGTGGGCGCAACAATCGCAAATACCGGTGGATTTCGAAAACTGCGCTGGGCGCGAAAAGGGATGGAAAAAAGCGGCGGCGTCAGAGTAATTTACTATAACTTGTCAATCCGTACTGGCCGTTTATATCTGGCCTTGATCTACCCCAAGAATGAGCAAGACAACTTGACCCATGACCAAGAAAAAGCCCTAAGAAATGTCGCGGCCAAGCTAGATAAATAATGAGGTGTAGCATGAGAGAAGATTTGTTTGCTGATCTGCTGGAAAGCGCAGAGGAAATGGTCGAGATTGAGCAGGGTAAGCGCACCCCAAATCCGGCACACGTTCACAGTTACCGCACCCTTGATGTGAAGGCAATCCGTGAATCGTCGGGGGTATCCCGTCAAGAGCTGGCCGATCTGCTGTGTGTGTCTTATGATTCGGTATCGAGCTGGGAGAACAAACGCCGTAACCCAAGAGGGTTAGCCCGTAAGGTGTTATCCATGATTGAGCACAACCCGGTCAAGATGATCAAAGAGTTGACCATGACCAAAGCCTAACCTCTCGCCGCCCATAAACACTCCCGCCAGGGAGTGTTTTTTTATCGTTGCACCCAATCCTTTCAATAAACCTGGCGCTTTTGCCGTTCCCCGGAAAATACCAAATCGGCTCCCCCCTTGAATCTGGTGCAATACGCCTCATATATAGAGTGTCAGGGATCTAGGATTAGTTACTTTGGAAAATAGCACCTATCATCAGCAACTCACCCAAGTCATTGAAAACAGCTTGCTTCATTTGTATTGCAACGTAGCTGCTTCACCGCGCTTTACACCCAAATCCCAACGAAACGCGATCCTAGTTAAGTGGCTTAAGCCCAAAATCAAACAACCGGCATACAAACCAATAAAAAGTGAGCTGAAGCGCTTGGTAATGGTCACCAAGCGTAAGGACGGAGATTTAGAGAGCCAGCTAAACGAACTTCACCAAATGACCGCCCAGTACGCGGAAAAGATGAGTGATGCCCAGAAACTATATGATTTGCTAAATATGCTGTATGACCAGCATGGTATTGCATCCAAGCTATTCGATGAAATCGATGGACCAGGTACAGACACGAATACGATATATGTGTTACCCGACCATATAGAGCACTGCTACAACGAGGCTGGCAAACAAATAGCACCGATTTCACTCTTTATCCGAGAAGGGGCTTATCAAGAATTACCTGCGCTAATTAAGGACACAGGATTATTTGACGTAACGGTCAAGGAGCTCTGTGATTCGAATGAGCAGACCCATATTCAAATCCATCCAGCTGAGTAAATGAATTTTGACTATGTGCTCTCGGCTGGCTAGGTTGTGCCCCTTTTCCACTTAGGGTAAAAGCTCGTTCACATGTTGTTCATCCAGTTTTGCCATACTAGACCGGCTCTTCTCCGGTTAGGTGAGCTTGATTTCTGGATAAAATATTGAATGCGTTTCTTTGGTCGATGTTTGCCTAATTTTTAACTTAAAGTATTCGGTATCTCTAACTCCGCGAGCTCTCCGCCTCAGAAGGCCAATTGACACGTTGCCAGCTTCCACGCGGGCATTCGTTAGCCTATATTTTGCGTAATTGCAGATGCCGATTCTTCTCTCCCAGAGAGAGTCAGCAAAATTGATGAGTGATAAGATCCTTGTCTTTTTAGCAAGCTGACACCACGCTTCAAGCGCTGTAATCATCGAGTCAAAATCACGTTCATCCCATAAAGCTTGCAGTTGCTCTTTCAGCATATAAATTGTGCAAAGTGTCTTATTACTTTCAAGTAAATCATCCAATCTATCTGACTGTTTATCATTTAATTTTGGTGCATTCTTAAGGAGTAAAAATAACGTCCCCCTCAGCATCTTCTTCTCTTGATGTGTCCCATATCCATTGATACTGCTTGAATCCCTTCCCTTGTTTTAATTGAGAGTTGCTCTAAAAAGTGGATAAGTACATTGGCTGTTCTTCCATGTCCTACCCATATTAAATGCCCAGATATAAGGTCATAAACCACCGTCATATAGTCGTGTCCTTTGGCTCTGGCAACTTCATCAACGCCAATATGAACGAGGTTGGTGAGTTTCTCAGGTTCTAATGCTGGTAAGGTGGAAAGTAGAAATGCTTTATCGATGTTTTTCACTGTTTCCCAGCGGATGCCGAGGTGTTTAGAAACAGCATGAATACTCATATAACGGCATAATCCACTGATGAAATGGCAAAACCTCGCAGTATAGCGGCCACCTTTAACAACAAAATCAGTTGCTTCAATCAATCTTCTGCCAAGTCCATCACGAGTCTGAGCAAGCTCAATATCTATGAAGCAAGAACGACCACTCACAGGTAAATCAGATAGGCGACGGCGAACATAGTGATCGACTGTACGCGGTGCACCTGTCTCAGGGTCAATCACTTTGAATCGTCTATCACGCTTACATTTGACGAGTACAGAATGAGTGTCCGCCTCGATGGATACAGACTGGACACATTGGCCTTTAAAGTTAAACAGAGCAGATGATAATAACGACAAACTACAACACTAACGAACAAGCAAAAGAGCCGTTATAAATCATGTGGTTATCGAATATTTACTGGTTATACAGACTCATGTAAGCGGAGAAGAGCCCTAGACCTAATAGCTTGGCGTAAGATCTTTAGATAGATTCTATCCGTAATCCATCTCTTATACATACAACAATCACATAACCTATTTTGTATTGAGGCGCTTATTTGGGGTGAGTAAAATAGTACGAATGCGAAGGTGTATCTTTTTATGGTTTTGTCGCAAAATTATGCTGAAGTACAAGCTCACTGATTTTCAGATACAATTAGTCTGCCAGTGCGTAAAACTGCTCCCAAGCAGATAAGCCTTCAGGTTTGTCGGGCTGTCCATTTTTTATCATCACCCAAAGTTCTACACAGGCTAATGTGGCCACCGCGCCTTCGTCAGGTTTCCAGCCTAGTACCTGGTTCATCTTTCCTTTCACTCTGCGGTGGCTTTGCTCGACAATATTGTTCAGGTATTTCATTTGAAAGACTTCAATGAGGTTGAGCATCAGGCCATTCTACCAAAGCTCAACATTGATATGATGCAGAGTCAACGCATTGGAATATCTTCCATCAATCACCACCTTTTCAAATAGTCCGTGTTGGCCGATGGCTTTTTTGGAAAAAGCTCTCGCTGCCTTTTTATCTCGCGTATCACGCAGTAGAAAATCGATCACATCCCATATTTATCAACGGCTCGGTAGTAATACTCCCATTGGCCTTTTACGTTAATATACGTTCGTCCATCCGCTACGAAAAAGCTACTGGCTTCTTCTTTTTGCTAGCTCGCTGTTCCAGCAATGGTGCATACTTTATCAACCAGTGGTTCAATGTTGAGTGGTCAACAATGATGCCACGCTCTGCCAATATCTCTTCAATTTCACGGTAGCTCAGCTTGTAGGAAAGATAGTAACGAACGGACTGCAGAATGATCTCCGAGGGAAAATGACGGTCTGTGAATTTAATGGTCATGCGGTCGCAACATAGGAAAATGTACCATAACTATAAAGCATTAGGTATGCTTCGCGACAAAACCAGATAAATCAATGTTCTAAGTGCGTAATAGGTAAAGTTGGTTAACTGCATACTGGTTTCCTCTCTCACATCAATGTATAGAACTTTTCTTGATCTAAAGATACATTTGAGATACAACATTAAACATACATTATAAATACATGTTAAAGGGGAGTCATCATGCTCAAAGCTAAAACCATTGAAATCGTCAAAACTACTGCTCCACTGCTGGAGGAAACCGGGCCAAAACTCACCGCACATTTTTACGAGCGCATGTTCATCCACAACCCCGAGCTCAAGAATATTTTTAACATGAGTAACCAGCGAAACGGTGATCAGCGCGAAGCTTTATTCAATGCCATCATCACGTATGCCAAAAATATAGATAACTTGCCTGCCTTACTCGAAGCAGTAGAAAAAATCGCACACAAGCACACCAGTTTTCAGATCACCAAAGACCAGTACCAAATTGTTGGCCGACATCTTTTGGCCTCTATCGACGACTTCTTTTCTCCTGGACAGGAAGTCATCGATGCCTGGAAAGAAGCATACGGTGTGTTAGCAAATATTTTTATCGAACGGGAAGAACAGCTCTATCAGGAGAACGAAAATCTTGCAGGGGGCTGGCGTGGCCTTCGTGAATTTGAATTAATTGAAAAGCGCTCGGAAAGCGAAAATATTTGTAGTTTTGTATTTAAGCCAGTTGATGGTGAACCTGTTTCTGCTTTCAAACCTGGTCAGTATCTTGGCATTTACATTCAGAGCGACAAACTTGAGTTTCAAGAAATCCGTCAGTACAGCCTGTCATCATCTGTACAGGACAGTACTTACCGAATCTCTGTAAAGCGTGAATCTGGAGGTCTGGTTTCAAACTATCTGCACGATGAACTGAACCTTGGTGATACTGTTAAACTCACCTCACCAGCGGGTGACTTCTTTATGGAAGTCGAAGAAAGCACACCGGTTGTTCTTGTCTCTGCTGGCGTCGGCCTAACCCCCACCTTTTCTATGCTGGAAACTCTTAAAGATCATAAAGCCCCGGTAACCTGGGTACATGCGACCGAAAATGGTAAACAACACGCATTCAAACAACACGTCAACCAGATAGTGGACGCCAATGCCAACATGAATTCTCTGGTTTGGTACAACAAACCAACTGAAGAAGATTGCATAGGTGATGATTATCACTTCTCAGGTTTTGTGGATCTGAATGAATTCGAAGACGCCGTTAAAAGAGACATGGTACAAATTTACTTCTGCGGCCCAGTGGGATTTATGCAACACATCGCAAGGCAGTTAGCAGAACTCGGAGTTCCCAGAGAGCAGTTCCACTACGAATGCTTTGGACCTCACAAAGTCGTTTAGCCAAAAGCAAGAAATCAGCCCCCAGCAGGCAGGATACGCAGGATCACATATGACGTTTGAACATTCTCACTATCTACCGGAAACATTTTCGGAAAAACTGGCACTTTTTGTTACTCGGGTACTTAAAAAAACACTTAACTTTTTTTATGGCAAACATTTAGCTAAACGAGCAATGCTTCTGGAAACAGTCGCTGCCGTACCAGGGATGGTTGCCGGGATCTTTAATCATTTAAAAGCTTTAAGACGAATGAAAGATGACGGCGGATGGATCAAGGAATTACTGGACGAAGCTGACAACGAGAGAATGCATCTGATGATTTTCCTTAAAGTCACCAAACCTTCGATCATTGAACGCATATTAGTCATGGCCTTGCAGTTTATTTTTATTCTGGTTTACGGACTGATTTATCTGTTTTCATCAAAAACAGCTCATCGAATTGTCGGGTATTTTGAAGAAGAGGCCTGCAACAGCTATTCCGAGTATATTTCTCAGATTCAAGCTGGTTTGTTACCTAACCCACTAGCCCCGACCATCGCGATTAAATATTACGATTTACCAGACTCAGCAAGTTTTTTGGACGTATTGGTATGTATTCGCGATGACGAAGCCAAACACCGTGACAAAAACCATGACATAGCAGATTTATACAAAAACAATCAGTTACCTGAACACCAAAGCTAAAAACAGCATGTCAAAAAAGGAGAAAGAAATGACTTTTGATGCTCAACCTAAAGAAAAAAAAGTAGTATTCATTACAGGGGCAAACTCTGGAATGGGCCTTGAAACAGCAATACTGTTCGCCAGAAATAACTATCAGGTTTACGGTAGTGTTCGCAGCTTAGAAAAAGCAGCCGAGTTAAAAGTAGTGTTTGAACAACATGATCTGCCGATTACACCGGTTGTGTGTGATGTCACTAAAACTCAGGACGTAGAAGATGCAATAAACTTTATTATCCAGCATGCAGGCACACTGGACATTTTAGTTAACAACGCGGGTTATGGTCTGGTGGCAAGTGTCGAAGAAGGTACGGACGAAGAGTTTATGCAACAGTTTGATGTAAATGTTTTCGGCATTTTAAGAACGTGCAGAGCCGTTATTCCTTTTATGCGCGAGCAAAAATCTGGGATCATTGTGAACGTGAGTTCCTTCCTGGGTAAAATGGGCTTACCCTTGCTCACTCATTATAACTCCAGTAAATATGCGGTTGAAGGTATCACTGATTCTCTTCGATACGAACTGGCTCCGTTTGGTATTAAGGTTCACACTGTAGCGCCAGGGTTATTTAAAACTGGCTTTGTTAAAAATGGCCTCCAAGCTAATTCTGTTACAACCAGTCAGGAGTCGCCATATGCCAGTCAGGCAAATACTCTGTTACCACAGGTGGTAGATAAAATTAATAACGGCCCTTCACCAGCCTCTGTCGCAAAATCCGTCTTATCCATTGTTGAGGGGCAGGAACTGAAGGCGCGAGTACCAGCAGGAGAAGATTCTGTTTACTTTGACAAATTAAGCAGGGAGCTTTGTCAGGAGGATTTTGAGCTGGCAGTTTCAAAAGCTTTGTCATTGTAAGATGTATTGCCTAAATAGATTCCGGCAACGTGTATGCTTTGCATGTTGGTTCCTTTTTTATCTACACGACATAGTCAAGCATATTGGAGAAATAGAGCATACCGTCTAATTACTTAGCACCTGATTTTAATCTTACTGTTCTTCATCTGAAGTTAAAAAGCTCTGCATAGAATATATCGGCACAACCCTGTGCTGTGCCGATATAAGTTCCATAGGAAAGAGGTTTTGCCGCAAAGCATTAGGTAGTTTTGCGACAAAACCCCAATGGACTGATCTTGTACGACTACCTGGTTCAGTGCATGAAAGAGCTGGACTAAGCCAGAGCCAGATATCGAATTACTTCTTCCCTGGAACTTCTCTCACTGAGGCTGCGCCCGTGGGATCGTGGGGCGTTCACGTTACAGCTCGATTAAGCCTACAAAAAGTAATCCATACAATACTAATTTTGCAAAACCCCTAACTTATTTCTGTCCGTGCGACCTGAAGTCGTATGAAGCGTTGTTCACCACGATAAGAGTGAACCATCTGTATCACCAGATGACCCTAGGATCCTGAATAAAGCAGCGGATCTGACAATGTAACGAAACTTGTCCGTTAGGCTGAGTGGGAACAGAGTCGTGAGAGGACGTTCCTCCTGAAAACCACAGTTCGGGTAAGTGCTAGGGAGTCAGTATGATGAACAGAAGTGAATCCACGTCAGATGCGTAATTTCACAAGCAGCGGAAGTGGTTTAGACGCTGTAGCTAAATAAGCAACGAGAGTAGGAAAGAAGTTTGCGTGTATTCTTTCGTGATCGAAATACTCTCCGCATTATAGTGGGCATCTCCCCTGACATTGCGAGACATACGGAACATGGTAAGCCTGTATCGCTCCCTCTGGGAAAGCCTCTGTGGCCGATATGGTCTCCCGTTGCGAGAGAGTTTGAAGAACTTTATTAAGGAAGAAAAGCAAATGATGATTTCGAACGAGATTAGTGCATCTTCTGACAGTGCACAATGGCAATCCATCAACTGGAAGGCTGTGGAGGCGCGTGTATTAAAGCTTCAAATGCGTATCGCAAAGGCAACTAGAGAAGGTAAACACGGTAAAGTAAAAGCCTTACAGTGGATACTAACCCATTCTCGTTCAGCAAAACTTCTTGCTGTTAAGCGAGTATCTCAAAACAAAGGGGCTATGTTACAGCACTAAAGCTACGTGGTCTTTTGATACGGTTAGGCGACTCGGTAGCTATTGGGCATCCCGAGCTGGGTGAATCGATTTAGAATGGAACAACCGACTAACATTTCCTGGCGCTGATTGGTACACTTTCTACTGTGTAATTTATTGCCAATGATCTTTTTATACCGTTGCATCGCCGTTTCTGAAACATTTCGCCGACCGTAGTGCCGATGCTTTTGCCACCCGATATCTCCCAGGGCAAAGAACGCAACCAGGTTGCTCATCCTCTTCGGGTGATGGGCCTCGTCGGCAAAGGTATTGTCTTTCGGCGGGATCACGATATCGGTGTCCGGAAAGTGATCTTCAACCGTCTGAAACACCGCATTGGTATCATACATCTTATCTGCCGTGACATGCATGACACGCTCTGTGATTTGGTCGCAAATGTCTTCGCCAACCTGATCATCCATAGTGTTTTTGTCCGTTAATACGGCGCTTTGAATAAGATGGCAGCTATCGACCGCAAAATGCGCTTTTCGCCAGCTACGCTTGGCATTAACCTTATGTTTTTCCTGGTGCCATTCATCCTTACCAAACCGCTTCAATCCCGTGGAGTCAATGGCGATGGCCACGATGCTGTCATCGCGTTTTTCATTCTTTTTAAATCGTGGCGTTGAAAAGCCAAGCTGACTGAGCCGCTTTGACTGCAAGGTATAATCCGGGCATTGAAGGTGCTTCATGCCCAACATTTCTAGCAGATTCTCGATGAACCCCTGCGTTTGCCGCAGGGGCAACTTAAACACCATTCTCAGGTAATGACAGGCTTCGATAGTGCTGTCAGGATACTTAACAGAAGATCCTGTACCATCGTAGATCCGGTCTTCATGTTGTCAGTTGTCGAGGATGTCATCGGACAGCCAGACATCGATTCTTCCTCGATTTTTCAGGGCCTGGTTGTATTCTGAATAGTTGGTCATCCGGTAGGTATGCTTCTTAAAATGATGGCGTTTGGCGTGGTTATATTTGTAAGGCACTTGTTATCAGACCAACCAGTTTCAATAGGCTGGCCATGATAACGGAATACTGGACCAATGCCATTATTGAGTATTATCTGAGCGCTTCAACAACGCCCTTAAAAATCCCGTTCAATATAATAAAATGCTAACAGATAGCATGAAACGCTAATATCTATCCTGTAGACAGACTTTTCCTTAACTCTGAGGTAATCCAATCCACAAAAACTTTGACTCGTGTTGACATCAATTTCGCATGAGAATATACCACGCTAACGGGTATTGGGGCCGGCTCATATTCAGGCAGCACAACCTGTAATTCGCCAGAAGCAATTTCCTTTTCAACTTGATAAGAAAGAAACATGCCTAAGCCAAGCCCATCGCAAACCGCCCTGCGAGATGCTTCAATTTGATTACAAATTATTGGCCCTTTAACAGCAATGTCATGCAACTTTTGTTTATCATAAAGGTGCCAACGATTTCCGTGGCTTAGCCCAGTGAATCGGATACATGGAATATCTACAAGATCTTTCGGATGCGTAATTGTCGAGTAAGCATTGATAAACTCGGGTGTACCACATATCACTCTTCTCAAGTACCCAACATTTTTTGCAACCATGGAAGAGTCTTCTAATGCTCCAATTCTAATAGCAACATCGGCTTCCTCCTCAAGTAAATTGACGTTACGATCAAGCAATAAAAGATCAACTTCAACCAACTTGTTTACACTTAAAAACTTTGATATCAGCGGCATGATATGCATAGAGCCAAACATTATCGATGCTGTAACCCGCAGCTTACCTCTGGGTTTACTCTGTTGCGCACTTAACTCAAGTTCAGCATCTTCAATTGCAAACAGAATTTTGCGACAGTTTTCAAGATAACTTTGCCCTTCAACCGTGAGGGTTATTTTTCGTGTCGTCCTATTTAGTAGCCGAGTATTTAGATGCTCTTCCAATCTGGCTAACGTCCTGACGACCGTTGGCAACGAGGTATCAAGTGTTTCAGCAGCCTTCGTTAAACTCCCAGCATCCACTATATGCACAAAGGTTTCCATAGCAACAAGTTTATTCATCACTCATTCCCGCATCATCTATTAATTCAATATATGAAATAGTTTAATCCATTCCCCCCCATTTATTGTAATTATCAAAAATACCATACTCAACTCCAGTCGCTAGCTCGTTTAATCAATCACGATTTAGCTGTATCTAACCCAAAAGAGGAAACTATCATGAAAACAGCAATTCTAGTTTTGTCCGACCCTGACCACGGTAAAGAGGAAGCTCTAGGTCGAGTTTTCAACGCTCTGGCTACAGCATTTGACTATAAGGAAAGCGGTGCAGAAGTTCAGGTTCTATTTAATGGTACAGGCACTCGTTGGATCGCGGAATTAAGCAATCCTGAAAACCCAGTCCATGGCTTGTTTGAAGCAGTTAAAGATAAAATTGCTGGCGTTTCTTGTGGTTGCGCAGATGTATTTGGTGCAGCTGATGACGTCGAAAAATCAGGTTTTGATTACCTGACCGAAAACGCAATTCCAGGTACGCGAGGTCTACCAAGCATCCACCGTCTGGCATCAGAAGGTTATACCATTTTAACATTCTAATCTTTGAGGGCTCACCATCCACCTCACAGCTAACGGTGAGTCCTTTTTCGTCGGGAAAGAAGGAACCATGACTATGAATGCTCATCCCCCCTTCCACAAAGGTGAACTTAAAGTCCAACAGCTAGCGAATGAAGCCGCTATCGGGCAGCGCAACGGTGAAGTGATCAGCAACTTGATTATCCCAGGCGCGATTCCATTTATTGCACAACAAAATATGGTGGTCATAAGTAGCCTTGATCAACAGGGTAAAGTTTGGACTTCAGTTTTGGTTGGAGATTCCGGTTTTATCAGCGCACCTGATGCCAGTTCAATGTTACTCGATACCAACAAAGTCATCAGCAATCCCGGAGATCCGTTTTGGAACAATATAAAAGCTAACCCCCATATTGGTGTGTTAGTAATAGAGCTAAGCACTCGTCGGCGTTTACGTGTGAACGGTCGCATTCAACAAGTAAGTGACACTAAATATGAGGTTCTCGTTGAACAAGCTTTTCCGAATTGTCCCAAATATATTCAAAGACGCAGTATCAACATTGATAACGCAAAGTCTACTCGTGACTATATCGAACCCTTATCGGGAAAGATATTAAATGAGCATCACAAAAAGCTAATTGAAAACGCCGATTCTTTTTTTGTTGGCAGCGCTAGTCCCGTTGATTTACATAGTGTAGATAGCAACAACCCAAACGATATCATGCGGCATGGCGGCGATACTTCTCACAGGGGGGGCTTTCCTGGGTTTATTGATATTGACGGTCAAAAACTACGTATACCTGATTACAAAGGTAATAGTATGTTTAATACTCTGGGCAATATTGAGGTGTACCCTTTTGCTGGTGTTATTTTTATCGACTTTGAGCGTAACTCGTTTTTACAGATTTCCGGTAAAGCTCAAAATCTATGGGATCAAGATGACCCAACTGATAAATCTGCAGGTACAAAGCGATTTTGGGAGCTGACAGTAGAAAGTTGGAAAGAAACACAAATGCCAGAAAACATTAGCTGGAGTTTTTATGATTATTCTCCTCATAATCCACGTGAGATGAAGATCGAAGCAACTGTTACCGATACTCTGACTTTAGTCATTGAGAGCATAATTAAGAAAAGTGAACATATAAAACAATTACGATTGGTTCCAAAAGAAGGTAGTCTCCTTCCTGCTTTCGAACCAGGTGCACACCTGCCCATTAATTTGACATTACCAAACGGCAAATTTATTCAACGTCACTACTCTTTGTTGTCATCGTCAAGTAGCAACAGTTTTTATGATATTGCAGTACAACGCGAGATAAACGGTCGCGGGGGATCCAACTATATCCACGAACATTTCAGGAAAGGTACTGTTATTGAAGCACAATCACCGCGTAACGACTTCCCATTATCGCCAATTAGCGAGCATAGCATTCTGATAGCAGGAGGAATCGGTATTACACCTATTTTGTCTATGGTGCGTAAGTTAATCGATAAAAATGCTTCTTTTGAAATTCATTATACCGCGCGTTCTAAAGCCGAAATGGGCTATTTAAGTGAAATTAAACAATTAGCAGCTGATAAAGCAAATGTGTATTTTTCGAAACAAGATGAATCAGAAAAATTGGATCTCAAAGCCGTCATGAGTAGTGCTGCCCCACACACTCACTTGTTTGTTTGTGGCCCATACAGAATGATAGAAACTGTAAGGGAGTTAGGTGACGAGCTGGGTTGGGAATCGTCGAGAATACACTTTGAAAGTTTTGGTGCATTAAGTACATCGAACAACAAACCGATAGAGGTCAAATTAGCAAAATCTGATGTAGTTGTGACAGTAAACCCCACACAATCTATTTTAGATGTACTCATTGACGCAAAAATCTCTGTGCCTTTTGATTGCAAACGCGGTGAGTGCGGTATATGTGCTATTCAAGTCCTTGAGGGTGAAGCCGTGCATCGTGACGTTTTTCTTAATCAGGAAGAGCGAAAACAACAGATGTGTGTATGTGTATCACGCACCAAAAGTGACAAGTTAACGTTAGATATTTAATCAAAACCCGATGGTATAGCAGGGATTCTAATTGCTCTAAAAACAACGAACTATCAGGCTTTAATGTAATGAACCATCCCACTCCATAACGTACCGCGAGGCTATGATGATGGTGAAAATAAAATCAGATATTATCATAATGCTCAGTAGGATTTTGAGCATTACGCTTTTTTAAGAAGGAATCATGTCAAGGATTAGTCAAATGACAATAAGAAACATCATTAATATTTCAATATTGTTGGTTTTTTCAACTATTTTAATATCTGCACTAATGTATAAAACAACAAACGACCGCTTACTAGACACAAAATTGAGCCTTTTCTCACTGCAGAGAGAAATTGTAACACCGTTATCTCGAATAGATGGCGCGTTGAAAAATGCACGGTTCCATGCTTACGCAGGATTTATGCATGACAAAAAACTGTTTGTTTCAAAATTTCATAATCATCCTTATCAATTGCACTTAGATGTTGTAAACAATGAGCTGTCATTAGCAGATGTAAACTGGAAAATCATTTCAAATTCAGAATACTATAACAGCTTACTTTATGGTAAAAAACTTAAGGGCTTGAAAAAAAATTACGACTCATATCTCACATTTGGATATGGACCAATGATTAAGGCACTGAATGAAAAAACGTGGGAAAAAATTGTAAGCTCGACAACTAACTCTATTCCTCAATACGCACTTTTTTCAGGAACGATTAAAAGTTTAATCATCGAAATAGAAGAAAAATTAAAGAAGGAGTATATTGGTTCTGTTGAGGAAAGTAAGAAACTTGAAATTATTACTTATATTTTATATATATCTTTTATGGCGGCTTTTGTTATCTTAGCATTTGTTTTAAAAAGACGAATAAATGGTCCGCTTGATAAGATGTTGTTGCTGGCTGATAAAATTTGCAAAGGTGACTTGACTGAAAATGAACGATTTGAACAAAACGATGAGTTTGGAAAATTATATCAGTCACTTGAAAGCATGAGAAAGACGTTAGTGCAATTGATTGGCGATATAGTTAAAGATTCATCGTTTTTGTTGGAATGTAGTAGTCAGTTAAAAGGCACAAGTGACAGCGTGTCTGGTAGTATTAATGAACAGATAAGTAGTCTTAGCAATGCGGCTTCTGCTTTAGAACAATTGGTTGTAAGTGTAAGTGAAATTGGTAACAATGCCAGAGAAGCAACGGATAAAGCCCATCAAGCGGAATCTAAGTCGACTGAGTGCAATAACTTAGTAAGAAAAACCGAAGATGGTATTAATAATATGGCTGATAATCTCGAGTCTACTAGTATACAAACGAATCAGCTATCAGCACATGTTGAACAAATTACAACCATTACTAGTGTAATACAAGATGTGGCTGAACAGACAAATTTGCTGGCTCTGAATGCAGCTATTGAGGCCGCGCGAGCAGGAGAACAAGGCCGCGGTTTTGCTGTCGTTGCCGATGAAGTCCGCGATTTGGCCGAGCGTACGACTCAGTCAGTCGAGAAAATATCGGGTATGATTTCTACAATTCAAGTAAATTCGTCAGTGACGGTTGAAAGTATGAATAACAACTGCGAGGTGGCAAGAGTAGTAGTTGAAAACACCAAAGGTACCAAGGAGTCAATTGAACAAATTAGTGAATACACTAGCGTAGTTCAAGACCTCATTGGTGACATTTCCAATGCTTTATCTGAACACAATAATGCCTCACAGGATGTATCAAAGAGTGTTGAGATGGTGTCTAGCTTATCACAAGCAAACGCTGACAAAATGTTTGAAATCAGTATTGCTTCTAACACGTTAACAGATGTGGCGAAGAGGTTGAAAGCTAACTCATCCGGCTTTGTACTTTAACTTGTACTAATTCAAACCTGATCTAACAGTTACCCACTTTTTATCGATGGCTGTTAGATTAAATCTGGGTTAGATTCTTTTCGGCCCAGATTGACTTCCCATTTTCAGTTTCGTCGAAAATAGAGCGGCGGCGTTACTACCACTCTTATCAATGACCACCTTCTCAGGTAAACCATGCTGCCCTATTGCCTTATTAAGGCTTTGTTGAAACGCTCAGATAATGCTCAATTATTCGTAAGCGCCCATTTCGCCCCGCATTCTTTTTAAAAGAAAAGATTGGTATTGATAAAGCTCCTTTATAAATGGAGCTAAATCATGACACGCGAAGACAAGTGGAACTTATGGAATCAACGTTTGCAACAGCAAGCCGAGAGCGACCAGACAGTCACAACCTGGTGTGAGGAAAATCAGATTGCTCAATCGCAGTTTTATTACTGGCAGAAGAAAATTACTAACCCGCCGCAAGATGCCGATAATGTCATCATTCCTATTTCGATGTCGTCACCTTCTGTTGCTGTTGTCATCGAGACGCCCAGTGGTTACCGGATCTCCGTCAATGACACTACAGTTATGGGTTACTGCCAGACATCATCAAGGCTTTACCATGATCCCGGCACCTGCTGGCAATGTCTATCTGGCAACGGGAGTGACCGATATGAGAAAGTCCATCAATACACTTGGTCTGTTGGTTGAAGAGGTTTTGGAGCTTAATCCAGTCAGCCCTCACTGGTTCGTGTTCTGCAACCGCAGCCGTGACAAACTCAAAATCTTGCAGTGGGATACCAACGGGTTTTGGCTTCATTACCGCCGCCTCGAGAAAGGTAAATTCAGCTGGCCCAGACACCCGCAAGATATCATAGCTATGGAAATTACCGCTCGTCAGCTACGGTGGTTGCTTGATGGCTTGAACTGGCAAAATGCAGTGGCACACCAACCCTTATCAAGCTTAAAAATATCATAAAAACAGCCAATTAAACTGGTCAAAGCGGCTGTTTTTACTATACTTTTTCATATGCAAAAGGAACTTGAAAAGCCCACGGGCATCACCCCAGAAATCCAAGCCTACATCGATAGTTTGGTTCAAAATGTCAGCCAAGAATACGAAACCCGCATTGCTGAAATGTGGGAGCAATTTCGGCTGACTCAAGCCAAGCGTTTCTTGCCACAAAGCGAGAAGTTCCCAGCTCAAGGCTGTTTGTTCAACGAAGCGGAATCGCTGGTAGATAACGAGCAACTTGACGATAAGCCGGAAATGGAAACCGTCACCTATACGCGTAAACGCGGTCGCAAGCCCATCAACCCAAATTTACCACGGGAGGTTATCGAGTACGATTTGCCAGAGGGTGAGAAAACCTGCCCGTGCTGCCAGGGAGAACTTCATCGCATCGGTGTCGAGACTTCTGAGCAACTCGACATCATCCCCAAGCAAGTGAAAGTCCTGCGTCACGAACGTAAAAAATATGCGTGCCGTCGCTGTGAAAATCACGGGGAAGGCAGCAAAATTATCACCGCGACCATGCCTCGACACCCCCTTCCCGGCAGTATTGCCACAGCGGGAACATTAGCAACCGTCGCGGTAAGCAAGTATGCCGATGGTCTGCCGCTGTACCGCATCGAAAAAGAGCTGGTACGCGTGGGTGTTGATATCCAACGTACAACATTAGCGAACTGGATGATAAAAGCAGCCGCATTACTCTCTCCGATTTATCAGGCTATGCACAAAACACTCCTGAAGGAGCGCGTGGTTCATGGTGATGAAACAACATTGCAGGTGCTCAAGGAGCCGAACCGAAAAGCGCAAGCAAAATCCTACCTGTGGGCATACTCCAGCCCAGAGCAGAGTCAAACACCGGTAGTGCTGTTCGAATACCAACCGGGCCGTGCACATACTTACCCCAAAGCATTCCTTGACGGCTATGATGGCACCATCATGACCGATGGCTATGCCGCGTGGCGCATGCTTGATAAGGTGACACAGCTTGGATGTTGGGCGCATGCCAGGCGTAAGTTCAACGATGCTCTCAACTTAAGCCCCAAGAAAGCGGGTCGTCCTAAACAAGCGCTGAGTTATATCCAAAAGCTTTATGCCATCGAAAAAAGGCTTAAAGACAAGCCTGCGCCAGAAAGGTACACGGTACGTCAAAAAGAAAGCATCCCCATACTCAACGCACTCAAAGCCTGGCTTGAAAAAGCCGTTTCACAACTGCTTCCTGAAAGCCCGATGGGAAAGGCGGTCAATTATACGCTCAAGCAATGGACCTACCTTGAAAAGTACGTCGCGGATGGCGATTACCCGATAGACAATAACCGTGTCGAGCGAGATATCCGTCCGGTTGAGACCGGTCGGAAAGCCTGGTTGTTCGCGGATACCCAAAGTGGGGCGAATGCCAGTGCGACCCTGTTCAGTATTATGCTGAGTTGCCGGGCAAATGGCGTTGAACCCTACGCCTATCTGCGTCACGTCCTGACAGAATTATCTCAACGTGGTGAAGGCTGTGATGTCGGTGATCTGCTGCCTTTTACCTTCAAGCACTCTCAATAGCTAGATGGGTAGGAATACCCGCTTACAATTATTCCATTAGCATTGAGTTCAGTTATCATGGCCAACCTATTTATACAGGTTGACCTGATAACAAATGCCTTACAAATACAACGACAAAAAGCGCCATCATTTTAAGAAGCATACCTACCGGCTGACCAACCATTCAGAATACAACCAGGCCCTCAAAAACCGGGGGCGCATTGATGTCTGGCTATCCGCTGAAATCCTCGAAAACTGGCAGGATGATGAGCGGATCTACAATGGGACCGGCTCTTCGGCAAAGTATCCTGACAGCACTCTCGAGGCCTGCCATTACCTGAGAATGGTGTTTAAGTTGCCCCTGCGACAAGCGCAGGGGGTCATCGAAAGTTTGCTAGAAATGTTAGGGATGAAGCACCTTCAATGCCCGGATTATAGCTTACTGTCAAAGCGGCTTAGCCAGCTGGGCTTTTCAACGCCACGATTCAAAAAAAGTGATAAACCTAATGCCGACGTTGTGGCTATCGCCATTGATTCCACGGGATTGAAACGGTTTGGAAAGGATGAATGGCACCAGGAGAAACATAAGTTTAATGCCAAACGGAGCTGGCGAAAAGCGCATTTTGCAGTCGATAACAGCCACTTGATCCAGAGCGCCGTATTAACCGACAAAAACACCATGGATGATCAGGTTGTCGAAAACATTTGCAACCAGATCACCGAGGGTGTCACGCATGTGACCGCCGATAAGATGTATGATACCAATGCGGTGTTTCAGACGGTTGAGGACCACTTCCCGAATGCCGATATCGTGATCCCGCCGAAAAACAATACCTTTGCCGACGAGGTCCATCATCCGAAGCGGATGAGCAACCTGGTTGCCTATTTTTCCCTCGGAGAGTTAGGTTGGCAGAAGCAACGCCAGTACGGTCGGCGGAATGTTTCAGAAACAGCCATGCAACGGTATAAAAAGATTATCGGCAACACATTACACAGTAGAAAGTTTACCAATCAGCGCCAGGAAATGTTAATTGGTTGTTCCATTCTGAATCGCTTCACCCAGCTCGGGATGCCCAACAGCTACCGGGTCGCCTAACCGTATCAAAAGACCACATAGTTTTAGTGCTGCAACAAAGCCCCTTTTAGGCCACAAAACTACTGAGAAATCGGGCTTTCATTAAACTTTGCAACGGAGCCGTTCTGACGGAGATCATAACTCAGCACTCCAGTTTGCGACACAACCCCTTAATTGATATCCTCAGCTTCCTATTGATTTTTTCATAGGAACAAATCCCTCAAGATTTTCTATTCGTTCCAACCACGCAATTATGTTGGGGTATGATTCAAGCTGTATACCACCTTCAGGTGCATGAGCAATGTATGTATAGTTGGCAATATCGGCAATTGTGGCATTCTCAGAAGCAAGCCACTGGCGACCACACAAATGCTTATTTATCGTGCTAAGTATGTCCTGTGAAATTGCCAGAGCCTTATCGTAATCATGTGGTGCATTAAACAATTTAACTAATCTTGCATAAGCTGGCCCTTCAACAATTTTTCCAGCTGCTAAAGTAAGGAATCGCTGCACCTCTGCCGCATTAACTGCATCCGTTGGCAACCATTTGTTACTTTTGTCATATTTAATCGCCAAATACACTAAGATGGCATTCGAATCCGAGATACTTATGTTGCCGTCATCTAGCACAGGTACTTGACCGAAAATGTTCTTACTTAAAAACTCTGGCGACTTATGTGCCCCGCCGGTAAGATTTTCCAAACTATAACTCAATCCTAGCAGTGACAGCATCAACTCCACTCGGTGAGAGTGTCCAGAAAGTGCAAATCGATAAAGCTTCAATGTATTCATTTTCTATAGCCTTCTAATTTATATTAATTTACTTTGACCTATTGAATAGTTAGCATTTGCACTAACCGCTCAGTAAAACCTCTGCTGAAATTGCTATCAATAGATCTAAGAGAACGTCAAGTTGCTGATCACTTCACCGTTGCGCTGCCCGATAGCGGCTTCATTCGCTAGCTGTTGGACTTTAAGTTCACCTTTGTGGAAGGGGGGATGAGCATTCATAGTCATGGTTCCTTCTTTCCCGACGAAAAAGGACTCACCGTTAGCTGTGAGGTGGATGGTGAGCCCTCAAAGATTAGAATGTTAAAATGGTATAACCTTCTGATGCCAGACGGTGGATGCTTGGTAGACCTCGCGTACCTGGAATTGCATTTTCGGTCAGGTAATCAAAACCTGATTTTTCGACGTCATCAGCTGCACCAAATACATCTGCGCAACCACAAGAAACGCCAGCAATTTTATCTTTAACTGCTTCAAACAAGCCATGGACTGGGTTTTCAGGATTGCTTAATTCCGCGATCCAACGAGTGCCTGTACCATTAAATAGAACCTGAACTTCTGCACCGCTTTCCTTATAGTCAAATGCTGTAGCCAGAGCGTTGAAAACTCGACCTAGAGCTTCCTCTTTACCGTGGTCAGGGTCGGACAAAACTAGAATTGCTGTTTTCATGATAGTTTCCTCTTTTGGGTTAGATACAGCTAAATCGTGATTGATTAAACGAGCTAGCGACTGGAGTTGAGTATGGTATTTTTGATAATTACAATAAATGGGGGGGAATGGATTAAACTATTTCATATATTGAATTAATAGATGATGCGGGAATGAGTGATGAATAAACTTGTTGCTATGGCTTTGCTGATCACACATTGCTGTTAGCCAATGGCCTTTTTGGGGTTCTGTCGCATCTTGATGCTCAACTAATAGCAATTCTTACTATTATCACCCCTTTTGACGAACGGATGACAAATTAACAGGCTTATCAGTGATGATAGGCCTGTTTCTTTATCTGACCTTGAGATCCCCGATGCCCCTGAATTTCGCCAACAAACAGTTTCCTTCCGCCACTATTCTAATGGCGGTCCGCTGGTATGTAGCCTACAAGCTCAGTTACCGGGATATCGAGGAGTTATTGGCAGAGCGCGGAGTTCAAGTTGACCACGCAACTATCCATCGTTGGGTGTTGGAGTATGCCCCTCAGCTGGAAGCCGTGTTCCGTAATGGCAAGAAGCGTGCTGTCTCTGGTTCGTGGCGAATGGATGAGATCTACATCAAAGTCAAAGGACGCTGGTTCTACCTCTATCGCGCTGTCGATAAGTTCGGTGACACCATCGATTTCATGTTAACTGAAAAACGGGATGAAGCCGCCGCCAGAAGCTTCTTTAATAAGGCAATAGGGCAGCATGGTTTACCTGAGAAGGTGGTCATTGATAAGAGTGGTAGTAACGCCGCCGCTCTAGATACCTTGAATTGGCAGATTTGGTTTACCGGCATAATCGGCGGATTTGTTGAGGTACTCCAAGTGAAGTATCTTAACAATATCGTGGAGCAAAGCCACCGAGCGGTAAAATGGAAGATGCGTACCGCGCTAGGATTCAAATCTATTGAGGGGGCTGAAGCGAGTATCGCCGGTGTTGAGTTATGGCAGATGCTTCGCAAAGGTCAGATGAAAAATGCTGGAGATATGCCGATTTGGGAGCAATTTTACTCCCTAGCGGCCTAACTGTATCTGGGGATAGGTGTTTCTACATTCTAATTTCAAGATGCGACAGAACCTTTTAGCGTCAGTCGTTGCCAACTACACATGAGAAAAATGTATGGATAAATCATGTGAACACTATGCGAATGAGCAATTAATCTAAATGGAAAAGGTCGGATAGGCGACACTTGTTACCAAGTGCCGCCCTCCTAAGAACCGTACATGCAACTTTCACTACATACGGCTCAAGCCTCCACTAAGGCGCACAAAGTGCACCCACCTACCATAAAGGCAGATTTTGCAATGCCTCAAGATACAAGCATCTTGAAGTGGTTTGATTGATAATTTATAAAGTAAAGCGTTTGGTTATTTCAGTAAGATCACTGGTAATTGTATTTAAATCCGATGCTGTCTGCACAGACAGCTCCGACTCTGAGGTAACTGAGATGGAAGAATGGTTAATCGCTGTAATATTATTATTTAACTCTTTAGTGACAAGATTCTGCTCTTCTGCTGCACTGGCAATTTGGATATTCATCTTATTCGTTTCTTCAATTGCACTATTTACTTGCTCAATAGATGAGCCTACCTGATTGGAAACTTCAACTGCGCGGCTGATTAACTGCGCGCTTTCTCCAATCGCATTCGTCAAATCATCACTTCGGTTCTGAATGGTTTTTATCATAATATTGATTTCTGCAGATGAAGCCTGTGTTTTTTGGGCTAATTGACGAACCTCATCGGCAACAACTGCAAAACCTCGACCATATTCTCCAGCTCGAGCCGCTTCAATGGCTGCATTTAAGGCAAGCAAATTGGTCTGTTCTGAAATATTCATAATAACATCTAAAATACTGCTGATTTGATTACTATCTTCTTTTAGCGCTGCAATCTTCTCTTTAATACCATCATTTTCCTGTTCTACAAGACGGATAGAGTGAATTGATTGTTCAACCAAAGCACTTGATTCTTGAGATATATCTGTTGCACCTTGAGTCACCGTCTGCGTTTCAGCTGCACTTTCAGAGATATCATTAACACTGGCCTGCATCTGCTCCATTGAGGCTGCAAGGGCTGAAATTTCTTGTTGTTGGCTGTTCATATTTTGAGCATTTTGTTGTGAGGCGCTATAAAGTACCGTTGATGATTTTTCAAGCTGGCCTGCTGAATGATCGATTTGGTGAATGGTCTGGCTCAAGTAATTCTGCATCCGACTAAATGAATACGCCAATACACCAATTTCATCCCCGTTGTAACGTTGCAAATCAATTTCAATATTTAACTTACCATCGGAGATATCCTTGGCATGCTCAGTAATTTGAAGCAAAGGTAAATTGAGTGTATGTCGTAAAAAATAAGCCGCAAATAACAACGTAACCACAACAATAGCTAAAGCTGCACCCACAGATATAAAGGCTGCATTATTAGCTTCCGCTAAAATATAGCGACTTGAAACATGTAATGTAACAGTTAGCTTAGCCCTAGACGCTTTTCTGGTATAACTATACACTCCCTCTTTTTCCTGCATCTGATCAGTGACTTCATTGCGGCTGATATCCGTTTTATCAAAAACATTAGATCCGATAAGCGATTGATCTGACGCACCCACAATAAAGCCATCATCACGATAAACAAACGCTGCAACTTCCTTATTAATCATTACTTCCTGTACTTTTTCAGAAAGATCATGCATTGGTTTATTAATATTTAACATACCAATTATCTGACCGTTGCGTTTTACAGGCTGAGACCAGGCGATAACCGAGTTACCATTAATTGATTTATAAGGGGTACTAATGCAGAAACGTCCAGTTTGCATAACACATTGATACCATTCGCGCTTAGTCAGATCGAGCTTTGCAGGCGGTATCAGCTTACCTTTAAAATCCACAATGCCTTTACCAATTAATCCAATATAAGCAGCAATTGCATTGGTAGACTTTTTCAGATGAGTAAAAAATATCCCCTGCTCCTCCATACTTGCTCGCGGTTGATAAACCTGAGCGGAGAAATCAAGTGATTGTTGAATAGAAGATGCGTAAGTATCAATAAGAGAGGCTAATTCGCGGCTATTTATTTCAACGACTTGAAGATGAGTAGATGTAGATATTCCCTTGATCTTGCTGTAGCCAATCGTCCCTGTGACCCCTGCAATGAGTATTGAGCTAACAAATAGCAGAAAATACAATTTAGCACGAAGTGAAAGTGATTTTTTGTTCATGTTTTTAAAATCCTTTTTGTATTTTAACAATTTTCCATGGGCTATCTGTTTTGAAATGGTTATTTAAAAACAGATTGTACACGTAACTTCATTAAACGCATGAATCACGGGTGACGACATGAGAGTCTAGTTTCTCATCACTTGGAAAAACCTGCGCTTAACACAACCGTATGTGCCCCATAAACCCATAGGATGTATACTGAGCAATGGATGGTAGAAATCGATTATTCTATAATTCATAAGAGGCCAATAAAACTGGCCTCTTATGTACTAATTTACAAATGCAAAGTTATTGATTGATAAAATTCAATAATTATTAAACCTTGAACAAATTTGCCATTTCTTTCAGTTCTGAGGATAGGTTGGCAATGTGGTGGCAGGACTGTTTCATTTCATTGGTGCTGGCTGATGTTTTCTCTGATGCTTGATGAATATTAATAACGTTTTTATTCAACTCTTCAGTGACAACACTATGCTCCTTGGATGCTGAGGCTATTTTTTGGTTCATGTCAGATATTATTCCAATTGTGTGAATAATATTGTCAAGCGCACTTCCAGCCTCACCAACCTGATTAACACATGTTATAGATTGACTGTGCCCAGCACCCATAGACTTAACGGACTCTCTTGTCCCTTCTTGCAAACGAACAAGCATTTTCTGAATTTTATCTGTAGAACTTTGTGTTCTTTGTGCCAGAGAGCGCACCTCATCGGCAACTACAGCAAAACCTCTACCTTGATCGCCTGCCCGTGCTGCCTCAATGGCGGCATTAAGTGCAAGAAGGTTAGTTTGATCAGCAATTCCGCAAATATCGTCAAGAATAACACTGATTTCATTTGTCTCACTTTCCAGTTGCTTTATAACTCCTGTGCTATCCCCAATCTTGTCTGCCAGAGAACCGATTTCCACAATAGTTCCAGAAACTACTTGCCCTGCATTTGAAGCTATATCATTGGCCTCCATTGCTGAATTGGCTGCATTGGTGATGTTACCAGTAACCCCTTGTACAGTAGTACTCATCTCATCCATCGCAGTAGCAATTTGCTCTGTTTCTTTTTGTTGCTGTTGCATCAGCTGATTTGTGTTTACTGACAAAGTTGAAAGCTGAGAAACCGCCACAGCAATCTCATTAGATGATTCTGAAAACAATGAAATTGCTTGTTGCGTGGCCGACATCAAGTCATTGAATGCTTTTGCAGTATCTGCAACTTCATCACTGCCATTGAGGTTCACACGTATACTTAGATCGCGATCCTTGTTAGAACGCACAATGGCATTTTTCAAACGGTTTATACGTAGAACTGAAAACGCATATATGCGAATACTTCCAACTATGATTAGCAGAATCAGCAACAATCCACCTACTGCTGTTATCCACATAGAATTAACTATCGCGCTTCCCAATCGTTCTGTCTTAAAGGCAGCCATCTGTTGGTAGCGATTATTAAGAACGTCAAAAGACTCTAATGCTGGCCCATCATCAATCTTTACAATCGCATCAATAGATTTGGTTGATTCACCACGTTCAACCATCGGGATAACGACGTGCAACATATCTTGATATTGGTTTGCTACAGCCATAATTTTATTGAGAGCTTCGTGCTCATTTTTATTTAGAAATGGTAATGCACGATATCCATCTATTCTTTGAGATATTGCTTGATATCGCTTTAATGTACGCTCTGCGTATTTTGGTGTAGCACGGAGAACGTAGTTTTTAAAGTTATGGATTAAACCTCCATAACCAAAATTTTCTTTGATCTCCATAAGTAGCTCTTGTCGTTTTGCAACATCATCATTGTACGAATGCCAATCATTATTAATATCACTTAACATCCTGTATGAGAAAACACCCGAAATTGACAACAAGATAACAGCCATTCCAGCCAAAATGACAAAACGGTTTTTTATAGTATTTAACTTAATCATTTCGTTTACATCTCGCTATATATGATTACCAACTACTATTATTTCGTACGACTCTGCTTAGATGTTAGTTGGTTCACTAGATACAATACTTTCATTAACATTTGTGGAAGCGCTTTCTTAATTTTACTGTATTTAAAACGCATCAAATAGAGTTATTGCTCAAACGAATACTCCATTTATGGAAACTATGATTTCACTAACGGCTTATTCGTCAAGGTAGGGTTAGCTCGGAGAGGTGGTCGTGTGAATTGACCACCTAATTACTATTTTGAGTCTAGCTGTTCATACATAGCACATAGAAACGTACCAAGATCATCATTGATTGCTAACCCAATTTTGATATTTGGCTTGTGCTTACCAAAGGACTTAGATAGGTCTTCACCCCAAATACAACAGCAACAATGCTTTAGCCAAAACTGCCAACGAAAGATCTCGGATTACACCACTACTTCTTCGACATATCCCGGATCAAAGTCAATTTTTATTATGTTTGGAAAAGTAGAGCTTATTATGTTAGCAAGTTCTTCAAGTTTGTGTTTCGTTGATTCAATTACTGGGTTATTGAAAATAATTGTAATGTCTAAATCCGAGCAGTTAGGAACCGCGAGCCCTCTACCAACACTACCGTAAAGATAAATACTGTGGATTTCTCCTGAAAATGCTTCCACAAGTTTATTTACTGTTTCTGTTACTAAAGGCTTGAAGTTATCTTGTATATTCATGGGAGAGCAAAGGTTTAGAATGAAGCCTTCACTATCCAATCCGGCAGCTTGTAAATCATTTGTATTTCTTACAGATAGACTCATGTTCTTCCTTGAGATATAACGCTGAGAACATGTGTCCCATACCACTACACCCAGCGCAAATACTAATATTAATACCGTAAAAACGGTAGCCAATTCATACCAAAACTTCAGAGTGTAAGGGGTCGGCATAGTGCGTTTTGTCAAACACAATGTATCTCTCCAATTCCAAGATTCACAGAACCGTCGAGGCTTTGAGGTTAGTTTCCGGTTAAGGACGTCTTGTTAAAATAGTGGCAAAACAGTTGATAGAAACGGTTAACATGTATTGGTTTATCTTTTTGGTACTGATGTAAAAAATAGAAATGCCATGCTCTTCCTTGAACCTCTGGTAACACCCTAACTAACTGCTCACGCAGTAATGCTTGCTGTGCCAGAAACTCTGGGTAAAGCACGATACCCATGTCACAGAGTGCCATTTCTAACGCTGTGGAAAGGGAGTTGGTTTTGGCGCAATGATCGACAGCGAAAAGTTGCTTGTTTTGTTGATTGTTATCAAAGAGCTGTAACTCACGATTTTGCCACGGAGTGGCAATAAAACAGTGAGCGGATAGCTGGTCAATGTCCTGTAATAGACCATTTCGTTTGATATAGCGTGGGGAAGCACAAAAGATTTCCGCCACTTTACCTATTGATAGTGCACGGTAATTACAATCTTTAAGGTCACCGCCAAAAATCGCCACGTCCAAACTGTGTTCGATTAAGTCTTGCCACCCTCCTGTAACCACAACTTCAGGTTGAATCTTAGGAAACTCTAAACACAACTGCCGAATGGCTGGAATAACGATGTCTTTTTCAAAAAACGGCGGTATGGATACCTTAAACACACCGCTGGGCTGCTCTTTGGCACTATCAAGCTCAGTTAACGTAAGACTGAGCTGCTCACTTAGTAATTCACTGCGCGATAGTAACGCCTCTCCGATAGTAGTCAACACCACGCCTCGCGTATTGCGTACAAGCAACTGATGCCCCGTCGCTTCCTCTAAGCGTTTTATCTGCTGACTGATGGCAGACTTACTCAACCCAAGTTTTTTCGCGGCTGCAGTAAAAGAGCGCTTTTGGGCAACCTCAACGAAAATTAGCAGTAGCGGTGCTAGCTTTACACTGTTCATATTATTAAACAATCTGTTTATTTACTGGTTATTGTTAAATGTTTATTAAGTTTTATTCTATGTCAACACCACCAACCAAAGGAATCGTTTACATGACTTGTTTAGTAATTGTTGACTTAACACCGACGGACAAAACACAGCTGTCAAATTACAGTGCGCAAGCGGCTGAGACCGTGGCGGCGTATAACGGTAAATTTATTGCCAAGGGTGAAATAGAGACGCTACATGGCGATGCCGCTCATCCGGTCAAAGTAGTTATTGAGTTCCCAGATAAAGAGAGTGCACGGAATTGGTATAACAGCGCGTCCTACCAAGCCCTAATCCCCTTGCGTAATAAAGGAATGAACAGTCAGTTCCACTTAATTTAAGTCCAATACGGGGCTAACCATTCTTGGATAGCCCCTTTGAGGCACGCTCTACTCTTCTGAAGTAACACATGCAGAGCGGTAGGCCATTCCCAAAACCCCACCTCGGTTACACATCCAAAATGATCACTCAGCAACGCTCATTGAACGTTATAAAACTCACTTATAAGCTTGAGTATTTGAACAATAACTATGTGTATCCGCCCCATAAACCTCACATTCAATTAAGCTGACACCAAACTTATGATGTTGTTTTCATTCAAATGGAGACAGCATCATGGCCCAGCAGCGACGCAGCAACCAGGAGTGGTTGGCAATCTTCCGGAAATTTGAAAACAGCGCCCTGACCCAGAGGGAGTTTTGCCATCGGCATGACATCAGCACCTCAACTTTCTTTGCAAAACGGCGTCTGCTGGAATGTGCCGGTGGAAATCAACAGAGCGGATTTGTCCGCGCAGAAGTGGTTGAGTAGACAACCCATTACCAAGTCGCCAAGCCTATCGTGTCTAATATGACGCTCAGCGTTAACGACTCCCCTGGAGCCCCTTGAAACTCATTTTTCCCCACACTGTACTCCCTATACAAACCAAAATACTGAATCATTCAATTATTCGCAGACACTATCAGTCATTACAAAAACTTGGTCAACAGCTAAGAATTGCTATCAACTTTGGGGCATAAACGTGCCAGATGAAGAGTGCCATGATGAAGAGTGCCATGATGAAGAGGCTGGCACGAAGTTGGACATAAGTTTGTTAGATCGACTCTATATGCAAGAATGAACTTTTCGGGGAAATGTGCGCAAAACCCCTAGGTGGGTGAAGCGATTTAAAACAGAACAACCGAGCAACATTTCCTTTGACTGATTTTCAAACTTTCTGCTGTGTAACGTATAACCGACAATCTTCTTGTAACGTTGCATGGCAGTTTCTGAGATGTTCCTTTTTCCATATTGCCGCACCTTCTGCCAGCCTATAATGCCAAGGGCGAAGCAACCTATCAGGTTACTCATCCGCTTTGGGTGATGAACCTCATCGGCAAACGTATTGCCTTTCGGCGGAATAACAATCTCAGCATTCGGAAAGTTCTCTTCGAGCGTTTGGTATACCGCATTGGTGTCATACATTTTGTCGGCGGTAATATGCTCGGGATCCTCTGGGATGGACCCGCACAGAGCCCCGACAACCTAATCATCCATGGTGTTTTTATCCGTGAGGACTGCGCTTTGAATAAAGCGAGCTTCATCAACAGTGAAATGCGCCTTTCGCCAGCTTCGTTTTGCATTAACCTTATGTTTTTCCTGGTGCCATTCATCCCTCCCAAACCGCTTTAGTCCCGTTGAATCGATGGCTATAGCTGCAATTCTGTCGTCTGGTCTTTCATTCTGTCTAAAGCGTGGCGCCGTGAGATTGAGCTGCTTCAGCCGCTTTGATAACAACGTATAATCAGGGCATTGAAGGTTGTCCATACCAAGCTTCGTCAGTAAGTTTTCTATAAGCCCCTGAGCTTGACGCAGGGGAAGCTTATACACCAACCGGATGTAATGGCAGGCTTCGATGGTGCTGTTAGGATACTTAACAGAAGAGCCGGTACCGTCATAAACGCGCTCATTGTGTTTGTAGGGCATGTGTTAAATAGTCAGCCGGTATAGTAGGTTGGCCATGATAACTGAACTCTCTGTTAATGGAATAATGGAGTATTATCTGAGCGATTCATCAAAGCCGTAGCACAGTTAACTTGGGAGCTTCATCGCTATAAAACATCTACTCAGCAGCAATCGACAAATGTTAGAGATCTCAAAGTATAAGGACATCGTGTACCATCACACACCGCATCAACTCACTAAAACTTTAGATTGATCACAAGGTTTAGATCTTCAACTCTAAATGGTTTCTGCCCCTTTTCAATTTAACGCAAGTACTCAGTGGCAGATCGTGCCACTGGAATCGCAGTACTTTTCCGGCTCTTCTCCGCTTGCATGAGTCGGCATATATAGACCAACTATAATTAAGATATTGATTTACAATGATTCTTTGTCTTGTGAGCCAGTAATATACCTTGTCATCATTATCTTCCACCCTGTTTAGCTTCAAAGGCCAATGTGTACAGGCTTTTTCTATAGAAGAAAGCACCCGGTCTGTTTTAATTCAGTGCCGTCGAGACAGGCGGTTTAAAGTTAAGGAATCAAGAACTGGAGAATCGTGCACCGTCGATCATTACGTCCGAAGACGTCTGCATGATCTCCCTGTTAGTGGTCGCCGTTGTAGTGTGGAAGTTGAATTAGCTCAGACAAGAGACAAAGAAGGCCGAAGACTGATTGAAGCGACGGATTATGTTGCTAAAGGTGGTCGTTATACCGCTCGTTTTTGCAAATTCATAAGTGGGCTATGCCGATATATGAGCATTCATGCGGTCTCTCAACATTTAGGTATTCGCTGGGAGACCGTTAAAAATATTGATAGAGAATTCCTGCTTTCGACCTTACCAGCGCTAGAACCAAGCAAGCTTACCGACCTAATCCATATAGGTGTTGATGAAGTCGCTCGAGCTAAAAGGCATGACTATATGACGGTTGTTTATGACCTGGTTTCTGGCCATTTAATTTGGGTTGAGCACGGCAGAAGAGCGGAGGTTCTCATTTCATTTTTCGAGCAGTTATCAGCAGCCACAAGAGAAGGAATCAAGGTGGTTTCAATGGATATGGGGCTGCCTTATCAAGCGGCAGTAAGGATAATGTTCCCTAATGCAGATATCGTTTTCGACCGTTTCCATGTGATGCAAAACTACTGTCTGTTAATCAAAAAAAGAAAGAGCCAAAGCCTTTAGAAATGGTTCTCACGAAGAAAAAAGAATGCTCAAGGGAACACTATTTCTCCTGCTCAAAAATGCCCATAAGTTGGATGAGAAACAGTCAGACAAGCTCGATGACTTGCTCGAAAGTAATAAGACTCTCTGCATCATTTATATGCTGAAAGAGCAGCTACAAGCGATATGGGATGAGCCATGCTACGAGACAATGGTTAACGCACTGGAAGCTTGGTGTCGCCTTGCCAAATCAACCCGAATTCTTTCCTTATGTAATTTCGCCGACGCGCTGCTAGATAGAAAAGTTGGTGTCTGTAACTACGCAAAATACAAGTTAACCAACGCTCGAGTTGAAGCAGGAAATGTCTCTATTGGTTTACTCAGACGAAGAGCTCGTGTAGTGAGAGATACGGAATACTTCAAACTGAAGATTAGGCAAACATCTGTTCCTGATACTCACTCTACTTTTTATCCAAATATCAAGCTCAACTAAGCGGAAAAGAACCCTTTTCCTCATGGCTGACGGTTGAGGGGCTGTGCAAGAAAACTCCCAAAACCGTTTGATTCTAATATTTGGACTCTAACATTGAATTTGAATATTTATGCAGGCGCTTCTGGAGCAGTGAAGTAAATGTTAAGGTTGTAAGCCCGGACTCGTGTTGTCAAAGCTCAACTCGGTGTTTTGAAAGTTTCCTCAGGTGCAAATTATTGAGGTGAATAAACCTTTAGTAACTAAACTAAAACTCAAAACTTTCAGTATAAATTTGTCCAGCTGGGACACCTATTGAAACTAAATACTCAGTCATATCCCTCATAAATTGAGTTGGCCCGCATATATAGGCCTCCTGGCTAGCCGCATTAGGAACCATTCTTTTCAATGTTTCTTTTGTTAACCGCCCCTCTAGGCCACTAATGATATTTGTGTAATTGAAATTAGGGTAATTTCTTGCTCGGCGTAATAATTCTGATTGACTAATGAGGTGCTTTTCATGTCTTTCTATATGGATCATGGTGATGTCGGTTTGAGCTTGTAATGAAAATGCGCCAATACCACGAACCATCGCAAGATTAGGAGTAATACCAATACCAGCACTCAGTAAAAGCAAATGTTTAGGAACAGTCGGTTTTTGTGTTTCTATGTCCAACCGCACCGCAGTCATTTCGCCTTGAATACCCAGCAAGCTAGCTTGCATACCTATTTCCGCATGGTCATGCAGCCAATTTGTTACCAACCCATTTGGGACACGTTTCACTGTAATATCTAATGTATTGTCGCCATTAATACTGTTAGGTGTTTCCGATAGGGTCCAAGTACGTACCTCTCGAGATTCACCATCGGGAAGATCAGCAAATTCAAAAGTAGCGTATTGCCCAGGAAGAAAAGCAATACACCGCGGTATCACAAAGCGGAAAGTCTTAACATGCTCGCTCTCGTCCACAATTTTTGCCAATGTTGCCACTTGCGGATAGTCACTTTCAGAGTCTAAGATTTCTGCACCAGCCACTACCGGATTATAGGGAGAGTAATCTAAGCGTTGCCAACGATGGTTGGTAACATTGTCTGTTCGGATAAGACTTGTTATCTGAAATACTATTTTCCTTGAAGCGCCTTCATAACTGCCATCGTGTGCCCAATCTACAGTTGCTCGACCTGTCATTTGAATCATACTACCTGATTCAAAATCTACCAGAGTAACCCCAGCTCTATCACAGGATTCCAAATTGCCCGAGGTAAAAAACATGCCATTACCACGATACTCCGGCCACTCTATTATGGATGGTGATATGACCCGAATAAAACCTGGTTGTCCACCTCTATGATTGCAATCAGTACCCACACTAGGTGCGTAACTACCAATCCACAAAGTATCCATTTTTCGAACAAATGCTTGATCACCAGGAGTTAACTGAGTGCGGATTTCCGCTTTTGCACCTTTATTTAACGCAGGTGATGTATTTGATGCATGAATAATTTGTCTGCGGTTAATGTATTTAGGGCAGTTGGGGCTATATTCCTCAACTTGTAAACTCAACCCACGACTCTCTCGATTCATTGAAGTCAGAGAAGTGCCGTTAATGCGATGTCTTATTCTTTTATTTAAATCTATACCTAACAGTGAGAGAGGCGTGCCAGGCTCAATAAATTCAAGTATTTCAGAATTTGGGATGCAACTTGTGGAGACTGCAATTTCGTGTTCTGAAATAGCCGTGAGATCACCAGCTTTGCCAAACAAAGGGGTCACCCACACAGATTGACTCCTTAAATCAACACTTGCTAACGCGGCAAATGATTGAGCTGCCAAAAACGCATCATGACTAGAAGAAAAGCTAAGGGCACCACGCTTGCCGACAGCGAGTTCAGCGGCTGCGCCTCTTGTCCCCGCTTTGTCTTGGGCAACTAACTCCCCCGGATGATAAGATAAAACAGACATAGTGTCCCCTTGTTTTTGTCGTTGTCTAATTTGTATGCTTCATAGCTTTAAAAACATCAAAGCTTTCTACCGCTAAGAGCCATTTTTTATAGCTGAATAGGTATCAACCATGAATGGTAATTAATTAAAAAATGGGCGGTGCTGTTCTGGCATGTAAGGGTGAATAGCCTGACTAGCAAAATTCTCGATAGCTTCTCGCTTACCTACTCGAGACTGCAGCGTTCCTCTCCCATATGAAAGGGAGAGGTGTCACTTTTCAACTCTTGTAACTGCTTATACATTGTTGTCTCTCTTAACGGTTCTAATACGAGATGACTCTGTTAGGCATAGAGCCCAACAGCGGTACGAGGCATCGCTTTGAAACCATCAAGATTCTCAATGTTGCTTAGCAGGCGTAGTACATTCGGGTACTTGTCTAGCGAAACGTTGCCTTCGGGGGCGTGAGCCACATATGAGTAGACGGCAATATCCGCAATGGTTGGTCGGCCACCAACCAAGAAGTCTTTGTTTGCCATTAGAGTATCGAGTTTGGTAAGTGCCTTTTCAGCAACAACCTGGCAATACTGAGCATCTAATGGAGCGTTAAAAACTGTGATCAGACGAGCTGCAGCGGGACCAAAAGCTATTTCACCAGCAGCCAGTGTTAAGTACTTTTGCACTTCAGCTTCTAACACAGGATCCGAAGGAAGAAAGTCTTGAGCATATCGACGCGCTAAGTAAACAAGGATGGCATTTGAATCGCTGATGACAATGTCACTGTCTTCAATGACCGGAACTTGTCCTAAAGGGTTTAACGTTAGGAATGGTTCTTTTTTGTGCTCTCCTGATGGAAGGTCAACATGAACAATTTCGTGTTTAATATTGGCAATACTTGCAAATAGTTCCACACGGTGTGCGTGGCCTGATAATGGAAAACTGTGGATTCGAATACCATGTGACATTGTAGACTCCTAAACTGACTGGTTTGATTGTGTATGTTAGAAGTATATAAAGCATTTAATGGGTTGTAATCTACCCATATACACAATGATAATGTACATTTTGTAGATAATTGTAATTCTGAGGTCAGCAGGGAAAAGAGAGTTTTATGGACACTATTGAAGCGATGCGTGTTTTTGTTAATGTGGCGCGTCAAAAATCCTTTACTCAAGGGGCAAAGCAATCTGGCCTGAGTACGAAGCTAGCAAGCAAGTATGTCCGGCAACTTGAAGCGAGATTGGATGCACAACTTTTTTATCGAACTACACGCAGCGTGACATTAACCGAAACAGGACGCGCTTACTATGAGCGCTGTCTACCTATGCTAGAGCAATTTGATGAACTCGAAGATCTGGTACAAGACCGCCAAAAAGAGCTTTCCGGGACTATCCGGTTAACAGCATCAACGGGTTTTGGAAGCAAAGAGTTGATAGAACCGCTGCTAAGCTACCAAAAGCAGCATCCCGAAGTAAAAGTTGAGCTCCACTTGTCAGACAGCCATATTGCGGTAGTGGAAGAGGGCGTCGATATTGCAATAAGGTTTGGTAAGCTGCAAGATTCGAATTTAATGGCACGAAAATTAAAAGATATGCGGGTGGTATTTTTTGCATCCCCAGACTATTTAAGTGTCAATGGTCGGCCTTCTCATCCTGAAGAACTTATCGGTCATAACTGCCTGCTTTTCCGTAGCTCCACTGATTCGAAAAACTGGCATTTTAATCTCAATGGTCAAATTGTTTCTTACCCAGTATCCGGGACTTTTAATGCAGACTCGCCAAGGGCAATTACCAATATGTCACGTGGTGGTTTAGGTATTGGAATTGGACCGTATTACGCCGTCGAAACCCATGTCAAATCAGGTGAGCTAGAGTTGCTTTTCGAAGAGATGGAGGTTGCCCCAATGGGGTTATACGCCGTATATCCTGAGAACCGACATTTAACGGCAAGAATTAGAGCCTTAATAGATCATCTTGTTGCTTGGTTTAACGACTAAGCACTGGCTAGAAATAGGGGGCAGAAGATACAAGAAATGGTCTCCGATTTTCAGTTTTGCATTTTCTTCAACAAATAATGCATAAAGCAAACTTCGCAAAGCAATCCCCTTGTGCAAACTAATGTCCAGTTCCGCGCAAATCGGCCACCTCTGACAATGGTGGCCTTTGACGTTTTGGGTGACGAAAAGTTATTCAAGGATAGCTAAATTAGAAGAGTCACTAACAGATAAGAATAGCTGTCGCGCAGCCGACAGCTTTATTCAGAGTTGAACAAGCCCGAGCAACTTCTTTATAGTAAATTCCAGTTTTGATTGTTGGGTGAGGACGGGGTTAACCTTTTTTTAAGGACGAACAGAGTCATGGCGTGATTCAAAGCAGCATCACTCCACCGTAACGTAATGACTTTTAAAGCATATTTTGGTACACCTCCTAGGTTTCAGATTGAGGCCATTATCCTTATTATGCCTGCCTTTCGGCTAACTCGGTCGGCTGATCCCCACGCAAGCCATATCGTGTTGGCAGCAAGGGCACGGCCGCACTGTTTTTCGTTTCACAGTTTTCCCCATTGACGGGGTGAGATATAGCCCAGATAAAAAGAGTAACTGGATCTGGATGCGCAGTTGCCTGGCGTTTCCTCTCAGGAAGCCATAGTCTCTCACTCGCTGCATGCCTTTAGGGAGGACATGTTGCAGGATAAGCCACAGGAACTTCAGTATCGGCAGTGTCCGTGTCTTTCTTTCATTGGTTCGACCGTCAAGGTAAAGGAAGGTGACATCACTATCGCTGATTCAGATGATGTCCTTGTCTGGTAGGACGCCACGGTAGAGATAACGGGACAGGTACTGAAGCGCATGGAGACCGTACCCGACACACCGGCAGTCAACCACCCACTTTTCAGGTAAGTTCCGAGGCAGCGCCATTTGTGTATCTTGATTGATCACTTCCAACAACCTGGCCCGCCAGACCTTAGCCAGCGCGAAGGCATTGAACAGGTAACGCTTCTTCCCTTTATGCCATTGATATCTTTTTGAGTCGTATTGTCCTCCTGCAACGATAACATGGAGATGAGGATGAAGGTTCCGTTGCCGGCTATGGGTATGGAGAACCATGGTAAACCCCAGTTCCCCTTTGCGCTAAGGGTGAACATCACCATGTAATATTGAACGGGCAGGAGTTTCTGCTGTTGCCTGTCTAGCCAGTCGGATGTAGTGCGGTACTGGCATTGAGGACAGTGCCGGTTGCCGCAGGATAAGGCCAGCCTGTCATGATGACGGCAGTGTAAACAATACCACTGGGAGAGTCCTCGCTTCTCTGTTTTGCACTGCAGCATGGCGGTGATAGCCCGACGGATATCATTATTAAAGCGACTGCCGTATTGCACTTCGAGCTCATGGCGGTATTGGCGGAGTAGCTCAATGAAGGTGCTCATAGTGTCAGCTCCCAGTCCAGATGGAGCCTGTCAGCCAACTGGTTGAGGGCCTGCCTGGCATCGTTCACTTTAAGCTGGGTCATTTGTGTATAGCGGGCTGTGGTATTCAGGCCACTATGTCCAAGCAAGATTTGCAGGGAGCGGAGATCAAGCCCCTGCTCAAGCAGGTGGGTGGCAAAACAATATCGCAGCGAATGTGGGGTGATTCTCTTATAAATCCCACACTCTAGGAGGACTTGCTTTAAAGCTTTCTGGGGGCCATGTCATTCATGACGTTATCGCAGCACTTCCCTTTGCTGGGGAAGATGAGTGTCGGGTGCCGGTGGGTGCACCAATAACGGCGAAGTGCATGAAGAGTTCGTGTTGGTAGCGGCACCAGTCGACCTTTACCTCCCTTTGCATGACGGATATGAACTTGCATCGTATGGCTATCAATATCTGAAATGGTGATATTGAGCGCTTCATTAATCCTGAGTCCCATGGTGTAAATGGTCAGGAATAAAACCCGATAGCGTGGTTCACGCGTGTGGTTAATCACACTGGCGACTTGCTCTGGGGATATGATGTTAGGTAGCCGTATGACTTTAGGTGGTTTGATAGTACTCCAGGAGACAGTACCGATGAGTTGGCTGAAGTAGCGTCTTAAATCGTCAATAGTCAATTTGTCGGGGCAGCGATCAAAGTACTCGGTGATGCGCCGGACAGCCAGTGAATAGGCAGCGATAGTCTTCGGGCGTTTGCCCTGTAGTTTTAGCTGTGTGATGTTGCTGGTATAAGTCATTAAATCGTTGTCTTTCGGAATGGGTCATAATGTACTCTCCAGTTAATCACCGTTGGAGTAGCGGTGTTACTGAAGAGTAAGTTTTTTTTAGCGGCCATTGATTCTGCCGCGTAGCGGCTTCGTTCAACACGTCTTTGTCCAAAGGCGAGTCAGGTTGGTGCTTGATAGCTAATCCAGCTCACTACGGGTAAACTTTATTGTCTAATTTGCTCTCTTACGGGCAAGCTTTATTGTCGCTACACACCTGTCCATGGTGCAAAAATGCCCTTCCGACTCGTAGATGTGCTTGTGCGGTTCTTTACCAGGTCAAATGATCTCATTGTCGATCCGTTTGGGGGCACATTTACGGTGGGGGGAGGCTGCGGAGAAAAATGGACGTAGACACGTAAATATTGAATGCATGTACGAGTACATTCAGCAAAGCTTTATTCGATTTGCTTCATTGACGGGAGTGAAAGGAAAGATGAGCCAAGCACTGGGATGGAATCCAACGAAGGCGCGGAGGCGACATTAGCTGGCGTTGAACTTTGGTCGATGATTAAAAATGGACAGCTCGACAACCCTGAAGGCTTGTCTGTTTGGGATGAATTTTACGCGCTGGCAGCCTAATTGCGTCTGAAGATCTGTGCACTTGTACTTCAGCATAACTTTGCGACATAGCCCTATTTCTCTACCTCTCCTCACCGAACCGCACGTGCAGTAGGGTAGGCAACCAGCGAGTTACCAACGACACTTTTCCAATTGCCCCCCACCGAACCCCGCGTGACCGATTTCCGTGTCACGAGGCTCTCCAGTAATTGATTACATTAGAGCTTTCCCATCATATCTACCCGTATGAATGTTTTGGTGGCAGCTTTCACAAACGACTAATGTTTTACGCCGACGCGCTGCCATTATTTTCATCCATTCGGGACGAACTTTGCAGCCCTTTTTCTCCAAGTCAGCCAGTTTGCGTATATGGTGTACTTCAACGCGATCTGTGGATTCACAGAGTTCACATTTTTGAGCTAATAAGCGCTCAACCACTTCACTTCTCTGGTTCCATATATTCACTATTACAGAGTCATTTAACGATGCCCATCTATTCCACTTTAAAGAGACCGCACCAAAGTGCGCCTTTAATGGTGGTTTATCTGGGCGAGGAACAACAACTTCTAATGCCTTGAAAGTTCCATTTTCAGTTTCCAGCGTTGTGCCGTACTTCTTGTAAATTTTAGGGCAAGTTGTTTTGTACTTCTTTGCCAGAGTCTTCACGAGTGACAACTCTGCATTCCTCTTTAAGTAACCCATAGTGTGGAGGTTGTATGCCATCTGATAGTATTGCACTATCCCGCAATACTCTGCTTGATACTGTCTAACAATACTGTACGGATGATCATTGACCCGTTGAGTTAAGTGAATCGCATTACCTCTGCGCCGGTATTTGGCACTTTGGTTTTTAACTACTGTTTTTGGCACCCGAAGACCTACACTACCGTTGATGTTGCGTTGACCTCTGTGGTCATGTTTTTCGTCAGCATGTAGGATGTGGATCTCATAACCTAAAAATTTTGCTCTTTCATTGCGCGCATGAGTGATTAAGGTTTTCTCGTCACTAAGCTGAAATTTCAGATCATGCTCTAAATAGTGAGCAATTTTTTGCTTGATTTCCATTGATTCGGATTTGGGACCACTTAGTCCCAACAACCAGTCATCCGCGTATCGGACATACCAAAGGCGTCGATAGTCTGGATCATTTGGATCTTTAGACGGCAATTTCTGAGCCTGTTGGTTCAGTGTTTTTGCCAGATCCCTATCACCATTTTTTCGAGCTTTGGATGCCGCCAGAGTGATGGCGCGATATTTTGGGTTTGTTTTTCTTCGTTGCCCACAGGTATATGCCGGTACGATTTGGTCTTCGATATATTGGTCCAGTTTTCCGAGAATGATATTTGAAAGTATCGGCCCAACCAGTGATCCTTGCGGTACACCGCTGAATGTGGCGTTGAACTTCCAATTCTCCAAATACCCCGCTTCCAACAGATTTTCGATTAGACGAATTAAACGATTATCGTGAATCTTTTCACGCAGAATATTCAATAATATGGCATGATCTATTGAATCATAGCAGGCGCTAATGTCTCCCTCGATAAACCATTTTGTTCCTCTGCCTTTCTGCATAACACGTCGTAATGCAGTATGACAGCCACGCCTTGGGCGAAAACCATGTGAACAATCAGAAAACTGTGGCTCGTAGTACGCTTCCAAAATTGATCGAATAACTTCTTGAAGTAATTTATCCGACCAACTTGGTAAACCTAACGGCCTAGATTTTCCATTCTTCTTTGGAATATAGACTCTTCTAACAGGTGTCCATCTATATCGTTCTTGCCTCAGAGTATCAATAATACAATCGATTTTCTCTAGAGACATTCCGTCTACTGTTTCTTCCGTACTACCCGAAGTCATGGCACCATCATTTCGATAGATTTTGCCATAGGCTTTTAGGTAAAAGTCCCGATTATACAGTAGCCGATATACCTTCTGTAACGGTAAGGCCTGTTGGCCACGCTTATGTATGATATCTAGTATTACTTCGGCGCTTCGCATCACGCGTACCTCATAATGCCTCTTTATCCAATTACCTGTTCCACTTTGCCCTGTAAACAGCTTTCCTGTTCTCCCCGGAGGGGCGTTACTCCCTCGACTACTATTGAAACTCCGTCACCATAGGGCTCTCGCCCGTTAGGCAATCCCGTGTTCCGTCACCAATAAACGTCTCTAGAATGACTTAGGTTCCCCACTCATAGCCTTAAATGAATTCATTATTCATCGTTTATCAACCAGAGGGTATCACCAGCGTAAGGTGAACTGATGACTGTTGATAACTTCGGCGTACAAGTGTGCTACCGAAGAGTGTGCGCACCACCACTGGCTATTAGGGTTCAGGCAGTTTAGCTTTAACCATATCATTCAGGCGTTGCAGGGCCACAACATACACACTTTCTGTTATTCCCCGCTTTACAAACATGCTCTTGTCCCTTCATTCTTTCGAATTCGGGTAAGTTGTTCACCTCGGAGACATTTCCTCTGACCTCCGGCCAACTTAGTTGGCTATTTATTTAGTGCGTACCACGGCGCACCCTTTCAGCACATACGGCTCTCCACTTAACCGTGGCCAACGGCCATCGCAATATCAGTGTAACTAGACATCGAAGTCCATATTGTTAATTCATGTTGCATTTCGCTGATTATCAGAGGTCTTCACCTCATTAAGGTCAGGTGATCTGCTCACATAAATCGGTTAAGCTGCGCCCCTTCGCCATGTAATGGGCTTTCCCCGTCTCAGACTACTACAAGCGCTCCGCCAACCTGTTTGTCGGTCATGCCCCTTAACATCCAAATAGGCCCCGGTTTACCTATCTGAACTCAAACATATTGGGTGGATACCGATCGCAGTCTTTAACCTTATCGTTCGGTAAGGTGATAATGCCTAAACGTAGAATTGTGGTATTACGTTTAACCGTTATTGAGCACTTACATTTTCCTCAACAAGTCGGTATCTCTTTATAAACTGTGAGATACAGCATTATACCGCCTGTTAATTCGTGTAGGCAGTGGCGACGATTCAGCCCATAGATACGAGTTAATCGGTTCATGTTCTTTATCCGTCCAATACTTAGTCTTGAAAAGCATCTTGGCTTAACAAATTCGCCTCACTTTCCGTTGTCAGCGGGTTACATCACCTTACCAGCATACGGTAAGTCACTGCCGCTCAGACTTATATGCCTGCACAACCAGACATAGCCACAAACACAAATTAGCTCCTGCTACCGCGCTTGTGTATTTCAGATAGACTCGTGGTTCATTTAAGCTTCCATGCTAGCCCTGAACTCCGGGCATACCATAAGTCTCGTCAACCAGCCAACTGGTGCTCCATCCGGGTTTCCAGCACCAGCGTAACCGTCTTTCTATTTCTGGCGCATAACGCTGAACCCATCGATATAAGGTAGTGTGGTTGACGGTGACACCTCGCTCTAACAACATTTCGGCTAACTCTCGGTAGCAGATACCGTATTTGCAGTACCAGCGCACAGCCAAAGAATGATGTCGGTAGTGAAATGGCGGCCTTTGAAATCCGACATGCGACTAATTCCATTTAGGTATTTATGCCTAGCGTGCCTGAATTCTCAAACTTTGCAACGGAGCCCAAAATGTCGCTTAATGAAGTATCCAGTCTGGCTGGAGCAGATTAAACTCGAACACCCAAAGCTACATACAAGCTATAACGATCGTTTAAGAATTATTTTGAACATTTGTTCGAAATAATTTGGTTGCCGCAAAATATAAAATAACAGCCTACAAACACTGTAGACTGTTTTCAGACTCTTAGAGAGTTTTGGCGCTGCTTAACCTCTCATTGTGACCCACTCTTCAGACCCTGTTGGGTGAATCGCTACCACTGAATCGAAGTCGGCTTTTGTTGCCCCCATCTTCATGGCAACACCGAAACCTTGGATTATTTCATCAACGGTGTAACCAATACCATGTAAGCCAACGACCTTTTCTTCTTCGCCAGCACAAACTAACTTCATACGACATGGTTGGCGGTGTTTAGTTACTGCGGTGTACATAGCAGTAAAGCTTGAGGTGTACACTTTTATATTATTTTTGCCGTATTTCTCTTCTGCTTGCGGCTCCGTTAAACCAATTGTACCTATTGGAGGATGGCTAAATACCACTGTCGGGACAAGTTCATAGTCCATCTTGGCATTTGGCTTGTTGTTAAATAAGCGCTCTGACAATTGGCGACCAGCTTTAACCGCAACTGGGGTTAGCTCAATGCCTCCTTCCATAATGTCACCAACACAGTATATGCCAGGCACATTCGTCTCTTGGCATTCGTCAACCTTAATGTAGGCACGCTCGTTAATTTCTACACCCGTTACATCAAGATTAATCGCATCGGTTGCAGGGTGACGACCTATTGCCCAAATCAGTTGATCAACATTTTGGCTCTCACCATTTTCTAAATGAAGTGTCAGGCTGCCATCCGCCTCTTTTACCACCTCTTTTGGTGTTGAGTATGTATGTAGAGTTGGACCTTCTGATTGCATTACCTCTACTAACGTATCAACGATCATTGGATCAAAGCTACGCAATGGTGACTCTTTACGAACAAACAAATGGGTATCTGTCCCAAGCGCACTTAGCACGCCTGCAATTTCTACTGCAATATACCCAGCACCAACAATTGCTACTCGCTTAGGTTGCGCCTCTAGGTTAAAGAAACCATTTGAATCAATGCCGTGTTCAGCACCTGGAATATTAGGAATGGTAGGACGACCGCCAACTGCAATCAAAATATGATCAGCAGTGTAGAGTTGACCATTAACTTCAACAGTTTTCTCATCAACAAATTTAGCGAAGCCTTTAATAACGTGAACTTTATTTGTATCAAGAACACGGTTGTAAGACTGATGGATACGCTCAATATAAGCTTGACGGCTTTCTACCAGTTTTCCCCAGTCAAAGCCTTTCACATCCACATCAAAGCCATAGTCTTCAGCATACAAGTTCATTGCTTCCGCAACTTGTGCGCCGTGCCACATGATCTTTTTAGGTACACACCCAACGTTAACGCAAGTACCACCGAGGTCTTTGGCTTCAATTAGCGCAACTTTAGCGCCATACATTGCCGCTCGGTTTGTCGATGCAATACCACCGCTACCACCACCGATACAGATATAGTCAAAATGAGTTGTCATGACTTTCTCCAAATACATTCAGTTATACAGATTTATACTGTCTAAATCGGACACGCCTACCTTTAGGCGAGTCATTTCGTTCCAATTAATGCGATGCCTCAATCCCTTAAGTAGGCAAAGTAATGTGCTAAAAATGCTTCGAAGCTTTGGTTATCTTCAGATTCTGATTGTACTTGCGCCGCTATCGAACGAACGACCTCTCGACCCATCAAATCTTCGTTATAGATGCGGTACTGATGATTAAGGTGAACTTGTTGGTATTGCTCACCAAGCTCACTTCCAACTCTTTCCAAACCACCTAAACGCTGAATGTCAGTCATCAACTGACCCGAAATAGTTTGCTCTGGGTTATCAATCCACGAAGAGAGTTTGTGGCACAAAGTCAGGTATTCACCTTCCTGGTTTGCACCGTCCATGACTTTAGCAATTTGTGTCAGCTCAACAAATACTTGCTTCGCCCAACTTTGGAGATTTAATACCTCCCCGCGGCACCCAATCTGAAGCGCTAAGTTAGGTTTACGTCCTTGCAGTACCACCTTATTCCAGTTCTCATGGCAACAAGATTGTTCACAGTGACTCATTGGTTTAGATTCAGAAAGTACGCACCAAGTTAGAAAAAGATCCAGAAAGCGGATCTGATCTTCACTGATCCCCACTGGGCTGTATGGGTTTACATCTAAAGAGCGAACCTCAATGTACTCAACGCCCCCATTGGCTAGTACCTCTGAAGGCTTCTCCCCAGATCTAGCAACACGCTTAGGTCTGATCGGTGCATAAAGCTCGTTTTCAATTTGAAGCACATTGCTATTCAATTGACGATATTCGTCATTCTCTTTGATGCCAATTTGAGCAAACTTTGCAGACGGAGTGTGGATAGCTTCGTTTAAACCGTCTAAATACTCATCAATACTGTTAAACCCTATTTTTAGAGCGCTTTGTTCACTGTTGGTATATCCGAGATCACTAAGCCTCAATGAGGTGGCATCAGGCAAAAACAGAGTGTCACCGAGTTCCTCAAATGCTAAAGAGGCTTGCTTACCTTTAAGAAAGGATTTACTAAGTGCAGGCGAAGCACCAAAGAAATAGGGAATCATCCAACCACATCGGTAGTAGTTTCGAATCAAGGCAAAATAAGCATCTGATTTTGCGGATTGTCGATGTTGCTCGTTTTGCTCGCCAAATAGCTGATCCCAAAAACTTTCTGGAAAAGAAAAATTAAAATGAACACCAGAAATAATCTGCATCTTACTGCCGTAGCGATGTTTTAAACCCTCTCGATAAAGGGTTTTCATCTTGCCTGCATTCGATGTCCCATACTGCGCTAGTGGAATGTCTTCTTCGTTTTCCACGTAGCACGGCATTGATAGCGGCCATAGCTTCTCATTGCCAATCTTTGTTTGAGTAAAATGATAAATATCTTCCAGCTCCCCCATTAACTGATGGATGCTGTGGGATACAGGTGTAATAAACTCAAGCAGTGATTCTGAAAAGTCAGTAGTAATCCATTTGTTGGTAAGTGCAGAACCTAGCTCACGAGGATGTGGTGTAAGGGCAAGTTGACCGTCTTGAAGGTAACGAAGCGTTTCACGCTCAACACCACGACCAAAGGATTTAAATAGTTCAGGACGTTGTGCGACCTTTTGAAGTTTTTGTGTAAATGTAGTCAAAATGCGACTCGCTAATTGTATTGGCTGGACAGTCCGTTATTGATGTCGAGCATGACTTAGGTTTTAAAACCCATTGAAAACCAGATAACTCTACACAAAATATAACGACCGTTCAAGTTATCTAAACATTCGTTCAGATCAGGTGTATTCATCATAGTCCAGTTGTTTTAATTCAAAAATAGACAACCTTGAGAGCCAATCATTCATAAATGTACCTGATTACCATCGAGCCTCAGCTAACTTGAGAAGACGTTGAGGCATCGGTGCCGTTTGAATACTTGAAAATATTAACTGTTCAAGCATCTTCTCTAAATTAAACCGCCTATTAAACTTAAAACAGAACTCTGCCAGATAGCGCGGCAGGTGCTTTTTGTTGATTGAATGATATGTTCCATGCATTGCGTTTTTTACATTACCGATCATTGTGTTAACCCATTTAAAATACGGCAACTCTACACAATCAGCACCCCCGCCGGTCACTATTGAATGGTGAAAACGTTCTGCATCCTCAACACCACGAAAACAAGCAAGGCCATCAGATATAACCAGTGATTTAGGGCATAAATGAGCTTTTGCCCAACGAGTAAGTTCTTCTTTTTTAAAGCCTTTAACTGCGCTGAAACGCATTCTTATTGGATGACCTTCTTTATTCATCGAGACAGCTGCAACAAAAGGACGCTTTCCCTTAGCACCGCGTCCTCGAACACCACGGTGGACACCGCCCCAGTAAACATCGTCTAGTTGTACATAACCATCCAAAGGTGTTTCATCATCACGCTCTTTGCTTTTGTTTCACTCGCCAAGCCGTGTTGTATGAGACACCGAGCTGCCTTGAAAGCTCAAGAGCAGAGATGCCATTCTTTTCTTGTGTGATTAGATAAATAGCTAGAAACCAGATAGTTAAAGGTAATTTAGAATGGGCAAAAAGAGTGCCTGATATCAATGAAGCTTGATGATGACACTGGTTACATTGATATAAGGCGCGTGACTTTAGCTGACAATATTTTTCATGATGACAGTTAGGGCAGCGATAACACGATGGCCAGCGCATATTAAACAAGCGTTTTTGGCATTGTTCTTCAGTTCCATACTCTTCAATAAAGCGATGAATAGAAATGCCTTTTTGGAATTGAACCTGATTTTTAGCCATGCTCATATCCTCATTATCCACCTAATCTAAATGTAGTTTATGATAGCTGAGCATTAGTGGTAATCAGATAAATGTAAGATTAATTAGAGAAAAAACAAATGATATTTAGGTCACATTTACACTTTCCTTTTGCATCTAACAGTGACAATATACATACAACATGAACACTTGTTCAAGAAGTTAAACTAATATATTAGGTAACGTGACATGAGAAATATATTAAAACTAGAAATCATCTCTGATGTGGTATGCCCTTGGTGCATCATTGGTTATAACAATCTACAAGCAGCGATAAAAGAACTTGATATTGAAGATAAAATTGACATCCAATGGCTTCCATTTGAGCTAAACCCAGATATGCCAGTAAAAGGTGAAAACCTGCAAGATCATGTAAAAAGAAAATACGGCTCTACACCTGAAGACAGCGTTCAAGCTCGTATTCACATCGCACAAGCAGGTGCTGAACACGGTTTCAAATTTAACTACTTCGATGATATGCGCATGGTAAATACACTAGAAGTACACGTGCTTTTGGATTATGCAAAACAGATGGGCAAACAAACCGAACTGAAAATGCGCTTATTTAAAGCGTTCTTCAGTGAGCAGAAAAACATTTCCGATCATAACGTATTAAGAAATGAGCTTGTTGCGGTTGGTTTGGATGCAGAAGAGGGTATGTCATGGTTGGACAAACCAGAACGAAAAGAAGACGTTCGCATGCAAGAGGTTGTATGGCAGCAACATGGTGTAAGTGGCGTTCCAACTGTTGTATTTAACCGTGAATCTGCCGTCACTGGCGCTCACCCAGTAGAAACCTACAAACAGATTTTGTCTGAACTCGTGACTAAGCTCGACTAATCTTGAACGAGTGTTAATTAATTCGCTATAATCCACGCATTCAGACCCTGGCCAACTAGGTATAGCCATGAGTAAAAGAGCACAATTTGATCGTGAAAATGTGATCATCAAAGCGAAGGATCTCTATTGGGCTAAGGGATATCATGGTACATCTATGCGAGCACTTCAGGATGCGCTTGATATGCGCCCTGGAAGCATTTATGCGACATTCGGCAGTAAGGACAACCTGTTCAAAGAAGCGATTGAGCGCTACGGGCAAGACAGTGATCTATTGCTAGAAGCTAGTTTAGCAGAAGCACCAACTAAGATAGATGGCTTGAAAGGCTTCATTCGTAAAATAATCTTAGATGGTCGAGATACTGCGCCTAGCGGCATGTGTATGGTTGTGAAGGCTGTCGCTGAATTGACTGAAGAAGACAATCCAGATCTGCTAGAAACAGCAAAACGTCTTCTTGGTGGCATTGAAAAGACATTTACTATCATTCTAACCACTGCTATTGAAGATGGCGAAATCAGTACAGATAAAGACCCTGTTGAACTCGCACGATTTGTTCAGGTTCAGATTATCGGTCTGCGAACCTTTGCTCGTGCAACTGAAGAGCTGGATGTCGTAGAGAAGTTTATCGATAACATCTTCGTGAGTGGTCCCTTTAAGTAACACACTACGCAATTAGCGCTAGTTTTCTTTATTTATGATATAAAACACCTAGCTAAGAAATATGGGCTAGGTGTTTTATTTTATATTATTTGACAGGCATTAAAGCTAAGATCTTGTCTATATCTTCAGCACTATGTCTTTCCAACACTTGTTCCCACTCTTCCCCAAATGGGCGGTTAACGATACGACCACGCTGAACCGCTTCACGAGACTCAATTTGTTTAGCCCAACGTACAACATTTTCGTAGGTATGCACCTGCAAGAACTCAGCAGCATCGTATAACTTACCTAGTACCAAATTGCCGTACCAAGGCCAAATAGCCATATCAGCAATGGTGTACTCATTACCAGCTATAAAGCTATTTTGAGCTAATTGCTTGTCCAAAACGTCTAGTTGACGTTTGGCTTCCATTGCAAATCGGTTAATAGGGTATTCTTGCTTCTCATCAGCATAAGCATAGAAATGACCAAACCCACCACCAAGGAAAGGTGCTGAGCCTTGCGCCCAGAATAGCCAGTTAAAAATTTGAGTTCTCGCAATGCCACTTTCAGGTAAGAACTTACCAAACTTCTCAGCAAGATGAACCAGTATCGAAGCTGACTCAAAAACATTGATAGGTTCATCACCCAATTGATCGACTAATGCAGGGATTTTTGAGTTTGGATTTACACCAACGAACCCTGAAGAAAACTGATCTGACTCACCAATCTTGATAAGATGAGCGTCATATTCTGCTTCTTTAATACCTAGTGCTAGGAGTTCTTCAAAAAGGATAGTGACTTTCTGACCGTTGGGTGTGCCTAGTGAGTATAGTTGGAAAGGATGCTCACCAACAGGTAAGTCTTTATTAAATCTTGCACCTGCTTCTGGACGGTTAATGTCCGCCCATTGATTGCCTGAACTTGGTTCATTCTTCCAGATTTTAGGTGGTACGTATTTGTTTTCGCTCATCTAATTTTCCCTTCTCATTTAGCAGTTTTAGCGAGTCGAGTGACTGAACCTTAACTATACAAAATATCACTCTATTATTTTGTATAGTGCTTACCTGGGTTTAAGCTATTGAAATACAAGCAAATTATTTCAATGCGCGTGGTTTAACTTTGGGTGGGGATATTGACAAACGCAGAAGTAACCAAAAACATCACCTAGGTATGGCGCAAAGCCGTGAAGCAAAAATAACCAATTCATCACCTTAACTTTCGCTTGAGCATCTTTTGGTAAGAATGCATCAAATTTTTCTGTCAAGTATAGACGCTAACTGAAACACATTAGTTGGTGTTTCAGTTGAGTTATCAACCAATGCAGGGATCTTTGAGTTAGGGTTAACATCAACAAAACCTGACGAGAACTGATCACCTTCTCTAATCTTAATTAGGCGCGTATCGTATTCTGCGTCTTACCTGCCGCCAATGCCTCTTCTAGCATGATCGTTGCCTTCTGAGCATTTGGTGTCGAAATTGAGTAAAGTTGCAGTGAATACTTACCTACTGGTAACTCGACATCGTGAGTCGTACCTGAAACTGGGCGGTTGATCTTTACCCATTCTCCGCCGTTTTCACTATCGTGAGTCCAAACTTTTGGTGGTTGATATTCGTTAGTCATCTCTTTATTCCTTCAAATAAGCAAGCTTGCATGAGCTTGCTTTGTTCTATTCGTTTACAATTACGTTTTTGGGTAGTTTGATGGGAAGAATGCACGGCGTGCTTTTTCATCAAAATCATTCTTAAATTCAACATCTTTTGCGATGTCACGAGCACAAATTGCTGCTGGACGGCTGTTAACCGCTTCAAACCAACGGCTTAGGTTTGGATATGGTTTTAAACCTTCTTCGCCAAGAACAACAGTTGCTTTGTCAATCCAGCCCCAAGCTGCTATGTCAACAAGCGTAAACTCATTGCCCACGATGAACTCGCGACCTTCCATATGCTTTTCTAGCACTTCGTAGTGACGCAGTGCTTCACGTAGGTAACGGTTAACAGCGTAATCCAGACCTTCTGGTGCGGCGTGACGGAAGTGAACAGACTGACCAGAGTAAGGGCCTAGACCTGTTGCGATGAACATAAGCCATGATAGAAGCTCTGCACGGTCTTCAGGTTGACCACCTAGCTTGCCAGTCTTTTCTGATAGGTAAAGTAGGATAGCGTTTGAATCGAATACACGCTGGCCGTCATCTTCAATCGCAGGAGTTTTACCGTTTGGGTTAATCAGACGGTATTCAGGGGTGTGCTGATCACCCTTTAATGTGTCAACTGGTACCAGTTGGAAGTCAAGACCTGTTTCTTCTAGGAACAGTGCGATTTTCATGGGGTTTGGCGTTTGGTGGAAATAAAACTTTAGCATAACACTCTCCTTTATCTTGAACACTCATTCAATCACAACCGTAACGATCGTTCAAATGGTTTTTGCATTAAACTATCACGCTGTTGTTGTATTGACCAAGCGCTAATACTAGAAGCGGAATTTAATAACACTTGAAAACTGAACGATCGTTACGGTTTAGTTGCTATACTGACTTCTGAAATAAAGAGATGATGTAATGCAGTAAAATGCAATAGGTAACTTTACTTAGAGGCAATGTTAGGAACGCTTCCAGACTGAATCTTTGTTATATCTGCCGAGATCGTTTTTCTGAAAATGTATGAGGGTACGGATACCAACATTGAATACGTAAACGAAAAGCTGATTGGAATAAGCTTTTTCGACTTGTTTTCAGATGACCTCCCCCGTGAGAAGTACCGCAATGTCCTTCAAAAAACAGTTGAAACTAGGAAACCCCAAAGTTCATGTATGAATTGGGACCTGGGTTAATGCCAGATACTCCTACAAGGCAAGAGCCTTCTTGCCAAGAACGGTTTAAAGGTAGAATTCAGCGTCTACCTGATGATATCAATGGCGAACCTGCCGTGGTATGGATTGTTAGCGTCCCTAACGTTAGCCTGTTTTAGGGTACTATGTTATTCTTCATCATTGGTGCCAATAGCCTAGTTACTCCTGAAGCTGAAAGACCAATAGAGTCATAATGTTCCTCCGTAAGATGTATACAACTTATGCATAATCGTAAACTCGGTAAAGCTTATACCGTGTGGACTCAAGCTTGAGTTCATTTTTTTGTTTAAAAATGTACTTGATTGGTCAAGCATATTTCAAGTGGTTGGGTTGTTAACTAGATATTGACGTGGAAGGTAATCATTTAAAAACACTTAAGATTATGTGATAACTCACTACCGACAGGAGGGAAGGTTATATCTCGTTCAACCCTCGCAAACTATACCTTAGATGAAGTGAAACTGCCCTCTAATGTTCGCAAAGTGATCGGTTTGTCAAGTAAATAGGGCTAGAATCTCATATACATGGGTTTTCGCTTGTATTGAATAGTTTATAGAAACTTTACGTGATGCTTACGCAAATCTTTTCCAGTTCCGTTCACGAACGATCACTGCTCCAGCTTACGACAGAATCCAATATTGCTCTAACATTACTCTTGCACTGTCTGTACGTTAAATCCGCAACAAACAGACGTGATGTTGTGACGAAAAAAAAGCCGCAAGAAAACGGCTTGATCGAAAACCACTAAAACAAGGAGGTTTGACTTGTTAGTTATGATGGCTATGGAAATCAAATTGACTTTACGAAACTAGTTTAACACAAAAAACAGAAAGCGCTTTCATTTAAGCTAATCCACTTGAAATGGGTGTAATAGCTTAAAAGCTTGAAACAACAAAAGTCGTCCATGACGACAAAGTGAACAAGCTGCTCGAATAAATACAACTAAAAGTTAGATACATCCCGCAACAAGACACTATCAACATCACACAACAACCACCACAAAACAACCACAAAATTAAAACGGTTATTGTAAAACAAGGCAGTAATTAACACCTCTAAGGGTGACTAAATTTTTGAGACTTTGTTGCAAAGTCACTCTATGAGTTATGATCACCGAAGCTTTCCACTCAATGTAATCGCATGACCATCCATTTTTCTGCCCGACACTTTCCTTCAGAAATTATTCTCCTGACTGTTCGTTACTACCTTGCTTATAAGCTGAGTTATCGTGAAATCAAAGAGATCATGGTTAAGCGAGGTATCCATGTTGCAAAAAATTCAGCCGAGGCTCAGAATTCCTTTTCTTCCCCACCAAATTTAGCGACTCAATGACCAACCACGAATTTAAATGGAAACACTTTGCTCCTGATGCCTTCGTTAGTATAGTTCGCCCCCAATGAGCTACGCGGACCTCAGCGGCATGTTAGCAGAACGCGGGATTTCGGTTAATCGCTCGACCATTAATCGTTGGTTCATTGAATATGCGCCGGTATTACGCAAGAAGTTACGTCGCCATCAATTCATCTGGACAGACACTTCGTGGCTGCTGGTTGTTATCAGGCTTGACCATTTAAATTCCCAAAGCACACCAACCGATAATTGGCAAACAAGTGAGGTGATCGTCACTAATCACCTCATTGCTGTTGAGTGATCTTTTCAAGCTGGCATTCTATCGTTACCAACTGAAATAAGGGTTGTGTTGCAAAGTTACTCTTGTAGTTCAACTGGATTAATATGCTAAGTGCGCCAGGAAAGACCACCACACCTTAGTGGTGCCTAATTTATTGAAAAGCGAAGCATTTTTTCTGGAAGTTTTTCAATGGTTTCAGCAATAACTTGCTGTATCAATTCTCGGTCATGGCCTTTCTGAGCATTAAAAGGAAGGACGAACGAACTTACAGGTTCAACATAATACCCTTGTTCCGAGTATTTCAGAACTGCCTTAGACGAACAAACAGAACAAGTTAATATATCCCCGCCCACATTGGTTCGATACCTGACAATTGTTGGCCCACACATCGGACAGTTGTGTAACGGGATCCCCTTGTCTGTATGAAGAATAATACCATCGAATTGACCAGACCTTCCCAGTTCAATAAACTTCTGGCCAAATTTTAAGTCAAACTGAGTTCCTAAATTGGCTTCAATGATATCTAGAGCTTTTTCCTTCTTCATAGGCGATCGATAAGGACGCTGACTGGTCATTGCATCGAACGCATCACAAATAGAAACTATTCTTGCGTCGTCAGAAATATGTTCTTCGGTTAAACCATAGGGATATCCTTTTCCATCGATGCGTTCATGATGAAGAATAATACAGTCAGATACCAAATGTGCTAATGGGTGATCGCTAACTAACTCATACCCAGCAATAGGATGCGACTTTATTACATCAAACTCTTCCTTGGTCAACGGTTCCTTTTTATTTAAAATTTCCTTTGGAACATTGATTTTTCCTAAATCATGTAAAAAAGCTCCGAGTGTAATACGTGCAACCGATACTGAATCGAACTCCAAACTTGAAGAGAGCATGTTTGAATATTTAGATACTCTCCATAAATGCCCGCCAGTATATGGATCTCTAGCTTCAACATCCCATGCAAGTATAAGCAGACTTTCGTACAGTTTCTCTGCATCTGAAACTATCTTGTGCTCACCCATTCAGCCTCCTTTAGCATTCAAATCACTGGATACGATAGTGACACGGATAGACAACCCTGTCTACCAGTACTCAATAATATTGTCAACAAAACGGCACGAGCAACCAACACTTATATATGCTTTCGTCACAAAGTTACTTAATGTTTTACTTGATTACCATTGAGCCTCAGCTAACTTGAGAAGACGTTGAGGTATCGGTGCCGTTTGAATACTTGAAAATATTAACTGTTCAAGCATATTCTCTAAATTAAGGTGATCTGTACCAATCAGACTGGACGCTTTGCTAAGCGACATTTTGATTTTCAAAGTTAACTGGGCTTAGATACTCAAGAGCACCGTGCCTTCTTGTACTATTATAATCAATCTCAGTGTCCCAACAATTCCATTCTCTACTCATACTTTGCTTTAGGTTATAAGTAGTTATAAATTCTCGATAGTCTTCTGAGCAATAATGGCCACCACGGTCACTATGAACGATGAGGTTCTCAGGAAAGCCTCGGCGGAACAAGGCCATCGACCAGCCGACGACTTGTCATAAATGGAGGTTAATGATTACGGCTAAATACAACCAGCCCTCACTGGTCGCGATATAAGTGATATCTCCAGCCTACTTCTGATTAGGGGCTGTTGCAATGAAGTCTTGCTCCAGTATGATCGGAGCGATTGACAATTTATGATTGTTGTCCGTGGTGCATTTAAACTTATGAGCAGTTCTCACCACTAAGTTTTACGATATCTAGCTCTTTTGCTTGCTCCGCTAATTGCCTTTTGAGCTTAGCAGCTTCGGTTACTAACTCTTTTTCTCATTGGCTTGTACCTGAATTTTTACTTGCGGCCTTACGCCAACAATAGATTTGTGATTCGTGGAGTGATAGTTGTTCAGCGGCAGCCGCTACTCCTACTTTTTTCTGCAAGCTTCAGAGCTTCTGCTTTGAACTCGGGAGAATGGATAATACGTTTCTTCTTGTTTGTCATGGTTCACCTCGATAGTGATTTTACTCAGTGTCTAAAAATGCTGATGCTAATCATATATCATTAAATTGCCCTCTATGAATTATTATATAGGCCATTGGTTCATATGTGAACCAGATGTATATGATAGCTCCATTTTCTGTATCAACGCATTTAAATATTAATATGGGATTTTTACTTGAAATTTTCTTAATTCAGGAGGTTATCATATATTTCTTTATATCTGTAGTAATAAGAGTAAGTAAACAATGGAAATGAAACAATTAACAAATGGTGTTACAAATGAATAGAAAATAGTTAGGAGAACAGTCTATTTAAACAATAATCGTGAGTAAAAGTGGCGATAACCAAATTTACCCACTAATCAGTAACTAACAGTGGAGTGTTAGCTAATGACTAATTGCGATCCTAGTGTTTGCACTAGTAAGAATCAACGAAATACATGTGATATCGCTCAAATTGAACTAACAATATCAACTGGACGCATAGGTATTAATTCGTTGTTGTATTCTTTTTGTTCGCTAGGCTTGGTGTTTAATGAACAATTAATTAAATTTTTATCAAGGCTTCCTATCCCAGCCGGAGTCAAAGATTTAAGCTCTCGTCATTTATATTGCAATGATAGATACCTTGAAATTTGTAATATCAGTAAAAGCTATTACTATCTTGGAAAAAATGACGGTGATTTACCTACGCAATTCTCTCATTTCGGTGAAGATTTTTATCTGCAAGATCAACAAGTGATCAAAAACGGTCAGTCGATCAAAGTGCTAGACGTTCATCTTTATGGAAAAGAACAGCTCATTAAACCGTTACTGTTTCATAAATCCCCTTGCTTTAATTCGAGCAATATCTGCGTGGGTACCATATATGTCGGTGAAGATATAAGCAATTATATAGTGATGGCTGATAATATTCGCAAGTACATTTTGAATGAAGGACAGTCAACCAATACGGTTTTATTGGGCCGACCGACAGATTTGCTTAGTGACACTGAATGGGAAGTTGTTTATTTGTTGGTAAATGGTTCAACGCTAAAAGAAATTTCATCAGTGTTAAATAGGAGTTATTCCACCGTTCGAACTCATCAACAAAATGCCATAAGCAAGCTTAATGTTTTTGGCGTTTTTAATATCAAACAACTTAATGAGTTGGTATTAGATCTTGGCTGGAAGCAGTACATTCCTTATCGCTTACTGACTGAAAAAAGCATCATTATACCTACCTGCCTATCATAAACCTCAAAAAAAATCACTCGTCATTTTGACGAGTGATTACTCTTTTTTTTGCGCGTAACATGCTCTCCGTGCACAGCACAAATACAGAATGTTTTTTCACAAGCTGATGATGAAGCTTGTCTCTTAAGTAATACAACACAAGAACTTCAAACCTATGAAGCTGATGGACGTATGGGGGCCACCAGTTAGTGTCACAGTCAAATTAGATGGCTATGATATTATTTAGTTTCAAAAGAAATTGTCGAAACGGGTGGTAACAAACATTCGGTCTGTACTTCGTTGATTGATAACGAGACTAAGTGGGAAATTTAATTCTCCTTAGTCATTGAATGATTCTAACATTTCCTGAAAGGGCTATGAACAGCGCAGGCAGGTTAACCTAAAAAATGTGAACGCCATATGCTGGGCGTTGACCATTACCGTTAGGGATGGGAATACAGCATGAAACGACCACTAATATTGAAGCCATCTTTATATTGGTTCATGAATCGATAAATTCTGTTGTCTTGGTCAGATCGTATGACTCACTCTCGATCATACTTAAACAGTGAGAGAGTTATTAAAAAGAGCTAACTATTATTTAGCTCTTTTTAATAAAATTGTACGTCATAGTTACACTGTGACAAACCGCCTAGTTAGTCTCCCTGAACGGAGCAGGGTATATCTCCGAACCTAGCCACTTAAATACACAACTTGTGTCGCCCTCGTATGTTGAGGGCGTATTTTTTTATCCCTTCCCACTAATACCTAAACATCATCACGATGTCTTTTTGGTATTTCCAGGACAGCTTGAAATGAGTGGATATGGATTATTCGTTGCTGACACTCCCTTTTTGAGAAGAGCAATATCATCAATAGGTGCCCAGTGACGGCTACAACCGAACTGTTGTAGCGGGCTTATAGACAAGGTCGCCATAACTCGACGGATATTAAGTTATCCGTCATTCCTATCTCATCAGCCAGCGGCTGATATCGAGAGACTCATCGCTTCAGTCCATCTATATGGGTATGGAGTGAACACGCTTACCCTCTATCAACAAGAAAAAGGAAAAAACAATGTCTAATAAGTTAGGTTCTCTCTTTGTTGCCGGTGTTGTTGTACTGGCAGCCACCGAGCCAGCCCTGGCCGCTGATTTATTTGCCGGTGCCAAGACGACCATTAAGGAAAATGCCGGTAATGGTTCCGGTTTGTACCAGGCCATGACCGTCGCCGGTCTGGGCTCGGCGGGTGTCGGTGGTTACATGACCAAGAACTGGACCGGTGCTGTCGGTGGCTTTGCGACCGGGATGATCTTCACCAACATCGCGATGACCATGCTAGGTATCTAAGAGATGGAAGATCCTGCCCGTTTTTTTAAGATCCCAAAGCAGCTATCGAAGGGCAAGACAACGCTCGGATTCCCGAGTGATGAATTGCTCCCGGCACTGGTTATCTTCGGGGTCTGTCTGGTTGGGCGGCATGAAGCGGTGGGGCTCGTCCTCGCCGCCGTTTGGTTTATCGGGTTGCACTCCCTTAAGAAAAAGTATGGCGATAACGTTATTCGCCTGACGTTGTACTGGTATGCCCCCGATAGCTTCAGTGCCCCTCTATTTTCCACCACTCCCAGCGCTGAAAAGCGCTACTGGATCCACTAAAGAGTTCACCGATGATTGATCCCAATAAGTTCGGCTTTTTGGCTATCTCTAAGGGACTCAATGCGTTTTTGTTGTTCGCCGCGTTGGGGCTACTCGCCACCAACATGGTATTAGGCGGCCTGCTTTGGCAGGCCGTCGGCAACAAGAGCCGCACCTTAGTCCCCCCGACGACCAGCCAGGCCTTTACCGTCTCCGACGGGGCCGTCGATGCCTCCTACCTGCAGCAGATGGCAGAATATTTTGTTTATCTGAAGCTTAACGTAACCCCCAAAACCGTCGAGCGAAAATATGGCCTGTTGCTCGATTATGTTGACAGTAACGCTTGGTCAGCTATCCAGCCGACCCTCATGGGCGATGCCCTGAGCGTGATCGACGAGAACGTCAGCAGTCGCTTTGATATCGAGGGCGTTCAGGTGGCCGAAGAGACGATGCAAGTGAAGGTGTCCGGCACCTTGCAAAAATACGTCGGCAACCGACCGCTGCCCCCCGAGGCAGCCAGCTACATCGTTGATATGGACTACCCCTACGGCGAGTTGACCCTGCTGGCCATCAGAAAAATAACGGAGGATGCATGACCCGATGGTTACGCGTCGCGGCCCTGGCCGTCGGCTGCCTCGCCCCCGCGGCGATGGCCAAAAACACCCCGCCCCAGACCTATACCTTCAATGATAACGACACCGTGCCGGTGGTGCTCTCCAGTGTCGATATCAATCGTCTGGTTGTCAAAGATGACAAAATTATCGGCATTGACTGCCCGGCCGGGTTTTGTGTCGGGGGAGGTTCAAAGAAAGACCCCTCTGGCGCCGCCCGCTTGAAGCTCAATATTGCCGCGCCGTTCGTGGCCTATGTCAGTACCCAGAAGGGGCGCCAGTTCGGCCTGCTTATCACCTCCCGGGCCCGCCCGGCGGTTACCACGGAATTTATCGGGCTGCAAAGCAGCCGGGACGCCCCGTCGGTGTTTGACAAGCAGGCCCCCTATACCACTCAGTTGGCCGAGTTTACCGCCCAGATGATCCGCTGGACGGAGACCGGGGCGATGATGGGAGGATTTAGCCTCCATCCCGTTGACCCGGACACTGTCACCAGTACCCTCAATGATCCGCTGGCGGTCATTCCCGATACGATCTTCGTTGGCAAGTTGTTCTCGGGTATTCGCTACCGGCTCAAGAACAATACCGCCGTGGTTAAACACTTAAAAACCGCCCAGTTCTATTCGTTGTCGGCCCGCTCGGCGGCCCTGTCGGTCGAGCAGCTGGCCCCCGGCGAAAGTGGCTGGTTGTATCTCATTACCGGAGGGGCATACCGATGAAAAAATTCTTCGACCGATTTAAATCCGACCCCGAGGGCGATTTTGATAACGGGGGCGAACTCAATGACCGTAACCACCGTCGTAATGTCCAGGCCGCTGCAGGCCTTATCCTTATCCTGCTCGTCGTGGGCGGTGCCGGGGCGATGGTTCTCCAGGCCAGAAATGCCCCGGCGGACGAGGGTGCCGAGGCCGCCAAGCCCATCGACTTCGGTGCCGTGGTTGACCCGGAGTTTACCGCCAAAGACAACCAGTCGGCCCTGTCTGCCCAGCAGGTGACCATCACCAAGCTGGAAAAAATGGTGGCCGACCTGACTAAGACTATCGAGGTGCAAAGCGAGAGTAACGAGTTATTCCGCAAGAGGTTAAAGCAAGAACAGGAAGCGATGTCAGCCAGCCTGGCCCAGCAGGGTGTCGCTATTGAGGAAACGCTGGCGGAGAAATTGCAGGCCGCCACCGTGGAAAAGCCATCGGAGTCCAAAGCAGAGCCTGTTACGAAAGGGGGGCGTTATTTCGGAGAAACGTTTGGTCCTGCCTCTCAGCCTCAAAGTTATAGTGCGTTAGGAGATGGCGGAAGCTACCCGACACAGCGCCTATCGCCGACTCCGGGACAGAAAAGCGGCATTGACCATATTGCTTTCACCTGGGCCGATGACACCACCGAACAACGCAAGCGCACACCTGAAAACTACGTCCCATCAGGGACGGTCATCACTGCCATGGTCACCGGCGGCGCCGATGCCAATGCCGGGGTCAACGGCCAGGGCGATACCACCCCGGTCGTACTCCAGACCATGGACAACGGCCTGTTGCCCAACGGCAAGCCTTCGCGGTTAAAGGACTGCACCTTCACCGCGGCCGCCTACGGCGAGGTTTCCACAAGCCGCGGCATTGTCCGTACCAACCGTATGAGCTGTATCTTGGACGACGAGATGATCGACATTCCGGTCGAAGCCACCGTGTTTAACTTCGGCCGCAACGGGATCCGCGGCAATACCGTCATCCGTAACGGCGATATCGTCCAAATGGCCGGTGTGGCCAGCCTGCTCAAAGGCACCGGGGACGCAGCCAGTAACCTGAGCCAAACCACCTCGACCTCAGCCCTGGGCACGACCTCATCAGTAAAGCCCGAAGATGCCCTACTTAATATCCTCGGGGAAGCTGGAAAAGGGGCCGGGCAGACTTTGGCCGACTACTACATTCAGCTGGCCGAACAGTACCATCCCTTTATCGAGATGAACCCCGGCAACGTGGTCAACATTGTGATCTTAAAAGGCTTCCCGCTCGATGCGGTCGGCATCGCCGAGTATGAGGCCGAGCTGGCCCAACAGCAAAGCGGCATCCCGTCGCCGGCGGCCCAAATCATCGAAACCATCACCAACCCGCTGCTCAAGCAACTGCCGGCAGGTGCTCAACCAGCCGCGGGCCAGGCAGCCCCCCAAACGGCCAGCCCCTTTGGCTTACCGCAATAAGGAACAACAATGATGCGTCTTCTTACCCTGTGTGCCGCCGCCCTGCTGCTGGGCGGGTGTTCGGCCGGCATGAAAAGCGACTTCACCTGTGACAAAATCGGCGGCCTGGAAGGCTGCAGCTCGATGACAGACATTCGCGCCGCCATGAACCGCGGCGAGTTCACTGCCGGGGGCCAGTCAGCCAGTACCCAGGCGCCGACGCCAGCCCCGTCTGCCGACTTCATCCCCCTGCCACGCCGTGACCGGTTCGGCACCCCGCAGCGCACCGCCGAGCGGCTGCAGAAGGTGACGATTTTCCCGTTTGAGACCCCCGAGAAACTCTACGTCGATACCACCGATGTCTACATCGTGCTCTATGACAGTTCCTGGACCGGCCGCCCGGTCCAGGCTATTCGCGAGGACTAAGCCATGAAACAACAGTTTACCGACCTTAGCGGCCTGGTGAAGGCTACCCAGACCGCTAACTACCACTTCCACCACGAGCTGCCCTACCGCACCTATGATGATGAGACCGGCATTTTCGACAATCACAAAAGCCGCGGTTTCGGATTGTCGTTGTCCGTACTCGGGGGGGCCAATGACGACCTGGTGTCCTCCCTCAATGCCATTGTTTGCAACCTGCCCGAGGGCAGCCAGTGGGACTACCAGTATGTACTTGTCGGCAACAACCAAGTCGCTGACCTGATTGAACAAAACACCAAAACCATGGGGGCGCGCGGCGGGGTCTGCGACCAGTTTGCCACCAATGAGGGGATTTATGCCCGCCACAGTGCCCAGCAGGGTTTCAGCACCCGCCTGAACAAAGCCTATCACTACGATTTGAAAGACTATAATGCCAGCCTGTTCGTCTCGACCACGGCATCGAAAGAGGCCCTGCAGGAAGTCCGGGACTTGCTTGACGCTGAACTGACCCAGTGCGGTATCAACCACACGCCGGTTGCCCCGGTAGCGCTGATGACCCACGTTCGCGAGCACCTGAACTTCAATCGTCACCAGGACCGGCCAATACCGGCTAACTATAACGAATTCGAGCCGATCAACAGTCAAATCCTCAGCCCGGACAGCGAGTTTCTGGTTAACCGCACATTCCTCGATACCCGGCATACCCCGATGGACAGCGAGGACGACACCCCGGTCCGCACCCGGATTGTCAACCTGGGGCTGGCTATCCTGCCCGGCGACTTTCGCCTGTACGGCTTTTCGAACTGCCTGGCCTCGTTACGCCGCACGGCCAACAGCCTGCAGTGCCCGCACCGCATCAGCGTCAACTTTCGGGTCGAGCCGACCGGGGAGCAAACCACCCAAAATGACGGCAAAATCCAATCATTGATGAAGGTGGTCAACTCACCCATGCGCCTGCTGGTCCCCACCGCGGAGGATGAACTCGAAGAGCGAAAAGAATTGCAAAAAGGGCTGATGCACCAGGAATACAAGATTGCCAGCATGGTGATGACCGTCAGCCTCTACACCACGACGGAGCAGGCCAGGACCCATACCACGGTGGCCACCTCCACGTTCCGTGAAGCCGGGCTAAAAGTGATCCCGACCAGCATGCTGCAGGGACAGAGCACCCTGTGCACCCTGCCGTTTGCCATGTCCGAGGGCTACTTCGAGGACTGCCAGAAAGCGGCCAGGGTACGGACCATGAAGTCCTCCAACGTGGTGAACTTCTTCCCCATTGTCGCCGAATACAAAAACTTCTCCGGCGGGGTCATGGTCCCAACCATGCGCCACCAAATCAGCTATTTCGACCCGTTCAACTGCGGCAGCGACAATTATAATATTGCACTTACTGGGGGCTCGGGCGCCGGAAAAAGTTTCTTCACCCAGCAGATTGCCAAGGCCATCTATGCCCGGTTCGGTAAGGTTTGGATCCTCGACAAGGGCTCAAGCTACAAGAAATTGACCCAGACGCTCGGCGGGGTCTACATGACCCATGAGAGTATCTTTCTCAACCCCTTTACCCACCTTGACAAGGTCGAGGCCGTCCGCGATGCCGGCACCTTCGGCGAGATCCTGGATGACGACGGCAGCAAGGTCGATCCTATCGCTGAAGTGCTCGGCAACATCACGGCGCTGATTGGCTCGATGGCCTCACCGCGTGAGGCACTCAACCCGTTTCAAGAGGCCATGCTTGGCGATGCCATCTTGATGGCCTGGAAGAGAAAACGGACCGCCACGCTGATTGACGATGTCCAGGAAGCCTTATATGAACTGGCCAGGGAAAAGGATAATGACCGGCGGATCAGCGACATTGCCGCCCAGCTCAACAAATACTGCAGCAACGGTATTTACGGTGATGTCTTTAACAAGCCGTCGCAGCTGGATCCGGCTATTCACATTACCACCCTGGAACTTGACGGGTTCCCCGAAGCCGTGCTCAGGCCGGTCATTTTCGCCCTGATGGTGGCCATCAACCAGCAGATGTACCTGGCCGGCAACCGCTCAACGCCTAAAATGTGCATCATCGAGGAAGCCTGGTCGCTAATGAGCGGGGCTAATGCCCAGACCCGGGAATTTATTAACACCGGCTACCGCACCGTGCGTAAATTCGGCGGCAGTTTTTGCACCGTCACCCAGGGTATTGAAGATTTCTTCTCTAACGAGGAGGCCCGGGCGGCGTTCAACAACTCCGATATCCATATCACCCTGCGCCAGGGCGAGGGATTCGAGCAGTTCCTCAAGGAAAACCCGAAACACTTCTCGCCGTTCGAGCAGACCATGATCAAGAACTTCCCGCGAGCCCAGGATGCCGGTCATTCCTGCGCCATGATCAAGGCCGGTTCTTACACCTCGTTCCACCGTATCTTTGCCGACCCGTGGGCACGGGCCATGCTCTCCACCGAGGCGAATGAATACGAATATTGCGAGACCCTGATGAAGCGCGGCGTCCCGCTGATGGACGCCATCGAGCAGACCGCCATGCACTTCAACGGCGCGGCGATGGAAGAGTTTGCCGCCATCCTGGCACGATACCAACCCGACATGGAGCAAGCCGCATGACCCCAATTCGAACCATCCTCTTAAGCGTGACGCTGTCACTGTTTATTTTTAGTGGTGTGGCGTGGCTGACTGTCACGCCGGCGCCCGTCCTGGTCCAGATGGACATGAAAGGCACCCTGGCCGCTTTCGAGCGGGATATTGCCAAATTGAACCTGCCCCCGGCCCAGCAAAAGACCCAGGCCGCCCTGTTCTCGGCCACCCTGGAAGGCGTGCTCTATGCCTACAGCGTTGAGAAAAACGTGGTGATTGTCGTCAGCCCGGCCGTCGTCACCGGGGCAATTGACATCACCCATGATATCCAGCGGCGGACCGTGACCGCCATGACCTCAAAGGAATAGCCCATGACCCAGACTTGCTTTCCCCTCACCACAGAGACGCCAACACAGACCCGGGACGAGGTCGAGATGCTCATTCATTTCGTCAGAAGCCTCCAGCCGCTCGGGTTTGGCCTGGTCAGCTGGCATGACACCCATGAATCACTCCACCTGACACTCAGGCCGGAATACGAAGCGCAGGTCGCTACCCGGATGAAGCGCTGCATTGACCACTGCCTGGCCCAACACCTGACACTCGAAGAAGCCCAGTATATCGCCAGCGTACTCATTGGCAGTGCCTACCACGTATCAGAACACCTCAAACCCGCTCAGCACATCCTGTGTGTCCCTGACCTGCTCGATGCCTTGCTCCCCCAGGGATTGAATGAGTTCAACGCCCTGCTCGATACTGGCAGTTAGTGAGCCGCGCCGCCGGCTATCCACACACTTTCAACAAACCGGTAACAACGTCGCCCAAGGGATCCCACCATGACAACAACCGCCAGGGGGCGGCAGACAGGATTGCTGATACTCTTGTTTGCCAGCCTCTCTTTTTCAACCCACGGCAAAAACCTCGGCGTGATGGGACATGTTTTCCCTATCGGGGAAATCGACATGCTCGACTGGATTGACCAGCGCCTGCGCACCTTTGAGAAAACCGGGGAGCTGGCCGCGATGAAAAATAAGATGCAGGCGCAGGTCAAGGAAAGCGTTCGCCGCCCGCCGCCGGTGGCCGGGCTGAGCACCACCACGGCGCCGCAGACCTACTTTGTTGATCCCACCCTGACCTTGGCCCGGGCGGTGAAAGACAGCCGGGGCAACGAGCTCTACCCCGCCGGGCTCCTTATCAACCCGTTTGACAGTAAGACCTGGCCACAGGCTGAGCGCCGGGCCCTGCCGCAGTTTAGTTATTCCAAACAACTGGTGCTGTTTGACGGTGATGATCCCCGCCAGCGTCAATGGGCGCAGGACTACCACCCGGACCAACCGGTCAAGTGGATCCTGACCCAGGGCGAACACGCCAAGATGGGCGAGCTGCTGGGCAGCAAGGTGTACTTTGACCAGCGCGGCAACCTCACCCGACATTTTCAGATCCAGCATGTGCCGGTGATCATTCGCCAGGCCGGCACCCGCTGGCAAGTCACCGAAATCGATGTTTCGACCCGAGAGGAGCACTAACCTATGCGCCTGATGATAATGCCAGGGGTAGGGCTGGCCCTGCTGCTGTTGGCCAGTCCGGTGCGCGCCGGCGGCCCGTCTTGTACCGGCACCTTTGTTAACCCGCTCACCGACATTTGCTGGTCGTGTTTGTTTCCGATGACCATCGGCAGTGTGCCGATAGTCCCGTCCCAGTATCCCGATACTTCAAACCCCAGCATGCCCATTTCGTTTTGCCCGAAGCCGCCGCCCATCTTCATGCAAATTGGCCTCAATATCGGCTACTGGGAGCCCTATTCCCTGGTCGATGTCACCCGCACGCCCTACTGCATGGTCAATATGGGGATGCAGCTCGGCGGGGGCCAGCAAATCGGCGGCCGGACGACCAGCCGGGACAACGATTCCTCTGACGGCGGGTTCTACCATGCCCACTGGTACAAGTACCCGGTGGTCTACTGGCTGCAAATCATGCAAAGCGCCGCCTGCATGGCCACCGACACGTTTGATGTCGCCTACCTGACCGAAATCGACCCGATGTGGGATGACGACGAGCTGGCGTTTATCCTCAATCCCGAGGCCATTTTATTCGGCAACCCCATTGCCCAATTGGCCTGCATTCCCGAGGCGATGGCCACCACCATCAACGTGGTGCTGCCGTTCGATGTGCTGTTCTGGTGCCTGGGCTCGCAAGGCTCGGCCTACCCGCTGACCGGCACCACCAACTACCGCGACACCCCCATCCAGGCCGGCACCCTCATCATGGAGCGGCTCAACTTCAAGCTGCACCGGGAGGGGATAGTGTGGGAGACCCGCGGCGCCGACGGGGCGATTTGCTACCAGTGGCCGGAGCCTATCCTGCCCAAGTCCCGCTACCGCTACCAGATGACCAACAGTATTCCCGATGCCCCCTGGTGCCATCCCTATACCACCACCACCGCGATTTGGGAGACCGGCCACGACAACCCCGTCACCGGCGACAACTTCGGTTTTGTGAATTTCCGAAAACGAAACTGCGTCTTTTTGTAACCCCCCTAGTCTACTTGGCTATTTTCTCCCACCAGACACTGGACGGCGGGCGAGCGCTTCAAGCCTGTGCGAGAGGCCATTGCCCGTTGTTCTGTGCCCGACAAACGCAGTGCGTCAGGCTTCTTGCTCCCCGGTTATGACAGACCACGTCAACTGTAAAGGAATGAAAAATGAAATATCTCAACGTCTGTTTAATGGCAACAGCGGTATTCATCATCTTCTCTAGCCCCATGACCAACGCGGCCCAGGGCGGTTATACCCAGGATGAACTACACGCCCTGCAACAACGGGAACGGCAAGAGCAAGCCGCCGGCTACAGCGACCAGGAGCTGCGCGCCCTGCAGCAACGGGAAATACAGGTCCAGGCAGCAGAAAACGCCCCGACATTCGACCTCGATACCCTGTGGCAGAAGGCCCGCCAGTTCGAAACCGAGATGAAGGCGATGCAGCAGGACGCGCTATCCCCGGTATTGCAACAGGCCGATATCAGCGACAACCCCAACAGCACGGCCAAAGGCGTGATTATCTTTGCTTCGCTGACCATGCCCGAGGCCGCCTTGCGCCAGCTGATGGTCCAAAGCGCCGAGCTCCAGGTGCCCATTGTCATTCGCGGTGTCCTGCCCGCAGGCTTTGCCGCCACCGTGGCGGCTATCCAGCGCCTGGTCCAGCCGAACAAGAGAACGGCCATCAACAGCGGCATGGCCATCAACCCGTTGTGGTTCAAGCAACTCAATATCCAGCATGTCCCGGCCTTTGCCGCTATCCGCCCGGGCACCTGCCTACCCAAACAACCCTGCCGTGACAGTGACTTCGATGTCATTGTCGGCAACCTGTCCCTGTATGACGCCCTGGCCACCCTCGCCCGTGACGGCGAAGTGCCCGACGTTGCCAGGCAGGTACTAGCAAGGAGACAGTAAAATGCGATGGCCGATCATGACAATGGCTGCGCTGATGGCGATGACACCCGTTGTCATGGCCGACCAGGGGCAACACTACCAAGATAACGTCAACTGGGCCAAGCAGGCCGACAGCCAGGTCCGCTACCAGTCGGGCTACAACAATTTTGACGCTGACGAGCTGTGCAAGGATGCCGCCTGCCGCCAGGGCGTGGCCAACCCCGAGCAGTCCCGCTACCGCAAGGATGCGGCGGCGATGGAAAGTGCCAAGACCGCGGCCATGGCCACCGACGATAGCGCCCAGGCCGTTACCACCAGTTTTAACAATGGCCGGCCGACCATTGACCCCACTGACACCACCTGGGCGGTGGCCGCCGGGATCCAGGACAACGCCTATAACATCAGCCACGGTATCACTGACACCTACACCGACTGCTCAGGCAGCGGCAAGCGCTGCGCCACCGACATCACGCACCACAGCTGCCAGACCCTGCGCACCGAGCCTCTGACGTGTTTTCAGACGGCGACCTACGACGGCCACTACGACCGCGCCGTCTCGCGCACCTACGGCCCCGCTTACGTGCAAAACCGCGCCAGCGTGAACCTGCCTGCGCTCCCGGCCAACACCGTCACGCTCAGCAGCATTACCTTCACGGCGTATATTATGAAGGCTGATCGATCTTACCGGGAATCGTGTCTGAGCGGGCAGCTGGGATATAAAAGAACGGTCGCGCTCACACTGACCGTCGAAGGACGCAACTACCCCATGACAGGCAGCCAAACCTGCGTCAACTACCGGGACGGTAAAGATCGCAAGAAAGGATGGAGTCCTGTCACGATGTTGGCCCAGACCGTCGCGATAAACCGCAAACCGTCGGGCAGCATCTCGATTTCGTATCCGTTCAAAACCTACAAGACAACATCCTCCTCCATCCGCCTGAATTACGTCGAGCGGATTGTAAGAATGAAGTGGACCAACAGTTGCGCCGAGAACCCTGAAACGGCGTCATGTGGCCTGAAAACCGATACCTGTATCGAGGGGGCGGCCACCCGGACCGTCGCCGGGATCCCGGTTTACCAATCGTGTTGGAAATACAAGAAAACGTATCAATGCGGTCAGGGCCAGGTCGATACCTGCGAGCAGTATGCGTCCTGCCAGCAGACCGACAACCAATGCAGCGAGACCGTCAACGGCCAGTGTATCAAGTGGAACAAAAACTACACCTGCGAGTCTCAGACCTGCGACGACACCACCCTGATTTGCGGCGAGCAGTCCTACTGCCTCGACGGTGAGTGCTTCGCCCCAACCGGCACCCAGAACAACGAATTCAACCAGGCCGCCTCGTCGATGGCCGCCGTCAGCGAGGCGGCCAAGGGACTCGGCGATCCGCCGAAAATCTTCAGCGGCACGGTCCAGCACTGCACCAAGAAACGCGTTGGCTTTAGCGACTGCTGCAAGGATGGCGGTTGGGGTAATGATATCGGCCTGGCCGACTGCAGCGCCGAAGAGAAGGCCCTGGGTGACGCCAAGGAAGACCTGCTCACCATCTACGTCGGACAGTATTGTGCCGACAAAGTACTGGGCACCTGCCTGCGCTACAAAAAAACCTACTGCGTGTTTGACAGCAAGCTGGCCCGTATCATCCAGGAGCAGGGACGGCCACAAATCGGCCTGAGCTTTGGCAGCGCCAAAACCCCCGACTGCGCCGCCATTACCCCCGAGCAGATGCAGCAGATGGACTTCAGTCATATCGATTTCTCGGATTTCTATTCCGACCTGCACAGCACCATGACCCTGCCTGACACCGGGCAAATTCAGCAACGTATCCAACAAGCCATGGAGAACAAATAATGCACCGGATAACCGCAGCGCTTCCCGGGTACCTGGCCGTCCTGCTGGCGGCCGCCCTCCTGGCCCAGGCGGGCCAACCTGCCGGATGGAAATGGTACAACGACCCCATTATCGTCAAGAAAAAGGCCCTCACCCCGCCGCCGCCCGCCCCGGCGGTGACCGTGACCCGCACCCTGTCGCCGACCGAGCAGATGGCGTGGTTTCATGACTATCACCGGGACGCCAAAAATGATGCCTTCATCAACAGCAAAGATACCCACAAAGCCGAAAAGCTGATGCTACTTAACCAGTTTGCCTATAACAAATCATCAGAGTTTGGCATGACGTTTCAAAAGACCCTGTTGATCAATCCGGACCTGTCCTACACCAAAGACCGGCCGACCGAGCAGGCGGCGCGCTCGACCTACCTGCAGCTGGAGCGGGAAAAGAAAATCCGCGCTGTGCGCGGGCTGGCTGATGCCGGTTGGGGCCTGTTCTTCGTCTACGAGGGCAAATCGCCCATCGCCCAGAAGCTGGCGCCGTCAGTGCAGCAGTTTGCCGACACCCACGGCATCGAGGTGCTGGGTGTGAGCCTGGACGGCCAGCCGCTGACCAGCATTCACCAAAACCGTCACAATGACAACCGGATCACGGTGCCGTTCAGCCCGGCCCTGGTCCTGGTTCACCCGCAGACCGGGGAAATGAAGCCCCTCGCCTACGGCTTCATTGCCCAGGAAGACTTGCTCGGCCGCTTCCTGAACGTGGCCACCGATTTTGCCCCCGACTCTTAAGGACGCCGCTATGCACCGCTTACTCACCATTGCCCTGTTACTTATCGCTTCCTTGTTCAGCCCGGCTCAGGCGACCACGCTGGAGAGCCATCCCAGCTATAACCCGAGCGAGTACGCCGTCGTTTTCTTCTTTCGCTCCGACTGCAACTACTGCCACCTGTTTGCCCCGACCCTCAAGCAGTTCGAGCAGCAGACGGGCCTGTTTACCTATGCGTTTTCCCTCGACAACAAAGGGATGGCCGGCTTTGAGGTGCCAATCCCCATCACCCAGGACATTGCCAACACCTTTTTTGACAACCCGCGCAGCGTTACCGTGCCGGCGACATTTCTTATCAACGTCAATAGCCGCAAGTTTGCCCGCATGACCCAGGGCAATGTTTCCCTGCAGGGGCTGCACGAGACCTATACCCAAATCCGCCGCGACCCGGCCGTCATCGAGGCGCTGCGACCATGAAAAGAACCCTGCTCGCCACGGCGCTGCTCGTGGCCACCTTTGCCAGCCGGGCCGATGTCAACGGCTCGCTGAACAGCTTCTTTAACGGCCTCGGCTATAGCAATGTCACCAACCCGTCGTCATTCAAGGGCCAGACGGCCAATTACTACAGCGCCGGCAACCTGTTTGTGCGCACCCCGGTCACCAACGCCCAATTGGTCAGTGTCACCCTGCCCTCAATCAGTGCCGGCTGTGGCGGGATTGACCTGTTTTTGGGGGGATTTTCGCACATCAATTCCAGTGCTCTGACCCAGTTCGGCAAAAGCATCGTCGCCAATGCCGCCCCGTTTGCCGTGGATTTAGCCCTGCAGACCTGGGCACCGCAAATCAAGCAAATTCGCGACAACCTCCAGGCGATTGCCGACAAGTACCTCAACCAGTCCATCAACTCGTGTGAAACTGCCCAGGCCGGTGTCTCTGCCCTGGCCGGGTTTGCCGGGGTCGGCAGCCAGAAATACATCTGTGCCACCATGGGCACCCAGAACAACGCCTTTGCCGACTGGGTCGCCGGGCAGCAGGAATGCGGTGCCGGCGGCCAGGCAAATACCCAGTTGACCAAAGCCAAGGCCGATCCGGCGCTCAAGGACATGGTCCGCAAGAGCCATAACATCGTTTGGTCGGCCATCTTGAAAAATGCCTTTCTGGCGGCCGATACTGACCTGGCACAATTTCTGATGTCGATATCGGGCACCTACATCTATGATGCCAATGGCAAACCGAAATATTACGGCTCGTTGCTGGCCCACAATAACAACCTGATCCAGTCGCTGCTGATGGGGGGAAAAGCCAAGACCTATACCTGTACCAACAAGGCCGCTGACCAATGCCTGGGACCATCCAGCACGGATATCACCATCAGCCAGGCTAAGAGTCTGCAGAACCGGATCTATCTCATCCTGGAAGGGATGGCCAGCAAGCTCATCAGCGATACCGCACTCACGACCGACGAGCAGTCGTTCTTGGAATACACCACCATGCCGGTGCTGAGCTTCATCCGCGACGCCATCGAAGCCGGCCAGTCGCCGAATATCGCCGCCTACTCCACCGCCATCAGCGTGCAGTTCGTCACCATCTACCTGCGCAATATGCTGACCATTGTCAAAGAATCCCTGGCGGCAACCAGCACGGATCCCCAAGATATCGAGAAAATCGAGAGCGGGATTGTTGAGGCCAACCGCTATCTCGACGGGCTGGAGAGCAAGGCCATGGCGGCCATCGCCGCCGAGCAGCAGCTTATTGAGCAACACCGTGAACTCCGTCGCCAGGTCGAGGGGCAACTGTCGGCCCAGGCGCGGGCTAACCTTCAGTTCGGGAGCTAACCATGACACTTGAAGTCTACACCTACAGCAACGGTGACGTGGCCAAGACGGTACTCAACGCCATCGCCACCTTCTTTGGCACCAGCAGCTTTTCCAGCATGCTGTATATCTGCGCGGTATTCGCCGTCTTCTCAACGGCGTTTCATTTTTTTATGACCCGCGATGTCAATGCCATCCCCAAATGGGCCGCGGTCTACCTGTTGGTGCCCCTGCTGCTGGTCAACACCAAGACCGGCATCCAGATCATTGACCTGACCGATCCCACCGGCAACTACGCGGTGGCTAACGTCCCAATGGTGGTGGCTATCCCGACTCACCTGTCCTCGGTCTATATGTACGGGGTAACCAAAAGCGTGGAAGACATTTTCCACGCCCCGAGCGATGAGCAATACAGCAGTACCGGGATGGTGTTCGGGGCCAAGCTGTACCAGATGTCACGACAGAGCCAGCTGGAAGACTCGCAGCTCAAGGGCCACTGGCTGCAGTACATGCAAAGCTGTATCCGCGGCGATATCAACCTCAACCAGAAATACACCTGGGAGGAGCTGGCCAACGCGGATGATATCTTCGCGTTCCTGACCGGTAAAAACCCCTCGCCACTGCGGCGCATCAAAATGGGGCCGAATGACTTCCCGACCTGCAAGGACGCCCTGCCCCGGCTCAAGGCCGGGTTTGATGCCGACGCCCAGAAAGCCCTATCCCTGATGGCCAACAAACTCTATGCCAACAAGGTCGCCAGCAACCAGACCCGCTTTACTGCCGGGCTGCAGGGCAGCTATGCCAAATACGCCAACATCAGCCGCACCGCCTCGCAAATCACCACCCAGAACATGGCCATCAATGCCATTCGCAACGGGCTGGAAGACGGCGCCGCCACCAACAACAATACCGCGGCGGCCTTGAACTATGCCTACACCCAGAACAAACTGCAGACGACATCGATGTGGGCGGGGATGGCCTTGCAGGCCCGTGAATACCTGCCGATGATGCAATCCATCCTGTTCCTGCTGTTTGGTTGCGTATCGTTTTTGGTGGTGGCGTTGGCGATGTTGCCCAGCATGACCAAGCTGGTACTGGCCAACTACGCGAAAGGGTTTGTGTACCTGGGCACCTGGCCGGTCTTGTTTGCGCTGATCAACTTCATCATGACCACCCGTATCTCACTGAGCACCACGGCGGTGGCCAATATCTACACCGGCATCACCCTGAGCAACGTCGATGCCATGGCCGAAATGCACTCGCGCTACGCAGTCATGACCGGCATGTTGATGATGAGTGTGCCCATTATCGTGACCTTTATTGTCAAAGGCGGCGCCTCAGTGATGGGCAGTATGTCGCACCAGGTCGCGGGCATGATGAACAGCGTCAACAGCCGGACCTCAGCCGCAGCAGCCAGCGGTGATATCAACCTCGGCAACGGCCAGGTCGATAACTTCTCGTTCAACAACATGAACGGCAACAAGACCGATACTTCGGCCCTGCAGCGTACCCACGGCGTCACGGTGCAAAATCCCAACGGCGGCATGACCACCACCTACGCCGGCGGCGGCGGTCAGAGGTTTGATGGCAGCGGCATGATTTCAAGCGGGCTAGGATTCGATCTAAACAGCCGCGAGGGGGTCAGTCGGAGCCTGCGCGACACGGCCCGGGACACCCACAGCCAGGCCGAGGCCCACCGCACCCAGTACAACCAAAGTACCGACAAGACCTTCGACCAGATGGCCCAGTTCGGCCAGAACACCAACAAGACCCTGAACTATGCCGATATCACCTCTAACAAGGAGGGCGCATCGGCGGCGCGGGCGGTCAGCACCATGAACAGCACCGTCGATGAGTACGCCAAACTGCATAACATTTCTCATGAAGAGGCTGAGTCACAGCTGACCTCTGGATGGGTTGGGGGATCATTATCAGTAGGGGGAAGTACACCAAAGCTCTTTGGAATCGGTCTAAGTGGCCAAGTTGAAACTGGTGGTAGAATTACCGATGACACCAGAACCAGCGACTCCACCACCGAATCAGAAAGTGACCGCCAATCACGGGCGCTGCAGGAGCAGTTCAACAAGTCGGCCAACGTGGTCAAGAACTATGATTTGACCGACAGCGCCAGCGATACCCGCACCAAGGCCGATACCGCGCTGGCCCACATCGGTGATAGCTTGCGGGATACCGAGTCGCTAGCCGTGACCGCTTCGACCGAATACAACCATGCCCGGGCACTCGACCGCCAGGCCGACAAGATCGAGGACATGAGCAACAGTGTCTCGTTCAACTTAATGCCAGACTTCCAAGCCTATATGAAAGAGCAGAACCCGGACCATTACCAGGGGATCATGTACGGCAGCACTGAAGACCTGCGCGAGCAACGGGCCGGTTACATCCAGCAGTTCCTCAACGAGCCGGAAATACTGGCCAAGCTTGACCGATACACTGATAACACTCTTCCGCAAAGTGCCAAAGAATTACGCCAGGCCAATGAGCAACAAGCCGGCGAACTCGAACTGACGGATGCTCAACTCGAAGCCCAACAAAAGACAAGGACTGGGTTACAAGAGCGCCATGATGATGGCGTCGAAGCGATTATCGAGGCGAAGGGAGTACGCAATTACTTTGACGAGAATGCATTTAACACTATCAACCGGGAAACCAACGAAGCGATATTCAGCACAAAGGATGAAGTGAAAAGTGGCGAAAATCGAGTCACAGCGGTGCCAGAAGAAACACCGCCAGTAACTGAAACGCCCACGCCGCCAGAAACACCCACGGAATCAACCAAACAACCATTAGACCTGCAATATGGTGTTCGTGGCTATCCGAAAAAAGATATCCCTTCATAACGGGGGGTAGAAGAACACTTAGCGCTTGAGGAAATACTCAGCTTTCTTAAAACCAAAAGGAATATTTCGAATAACGATGAATACAAAACACATAGCCATCCATGCGATGGCTCTAGGAACAGAATCAACAATTTTAACTGAAGGCCAAAACATTATGGCTAAGAAACCTAACGCCATTATCACCATCAACCCTGTATGAACCTTGGCATGATTAATGGCTTCATCCACCTGCTGATTGTACTCGGCCGTGTCGGTGGCAGTTGGCGTTGAACCCTCAGCTTCAACCGCAATGATCCGGTCGATTTCAGCATCGGTAAATCCCGCCTTGCTCAAGGCTTTTACTTTAGCTGTCACCGACAACCCTTTGCCCTGGTCAATCGCATTTTTCTTGGCCCGCATGGCCGCCGCCGCCAACAGTGCCTTGTCTGAGTCACTCATAATCGCCACCTGTATTCTTCTGGTTGATAACTATAGCGACATTATACCACAGGGTGAATAACCCGACTTCAAAATACTGTTTTTATGATCAGTTAACCACAAAAATTTAAGGCTTTTTCATGAACAAATACCTTGCCCCGGCCATCATGGTCACCGCTCCGGCCCAAGCGGCCGATATAGGTTCCCATTTCAAGGCTATGAACTCCCATAACCTCGCATCCCGTGATGTCGCTTACGCCTACCTCAACGGGATCCTCGAAAGCGGCATGTACTTCAATGCCGCCGTGAAGCAAACAGGCCAACGACCGATCTTCTGCCTGCCGGACAATGCCCCACTCAACCGGGACATCCTTGCCGATATCATTGAGCGTACCTACCAAAAGCTCCCCGATAAAGACAGAAACCTGACGCTCAACACCGGCATGGTTGCCGTCATCGGCCTGAAGCAAGCCTACCCATGCGGAGAAAATCAATGACCAGCAAACGTCCCAAGAACAGCAACTACACCCGCGGTGGCCAAATCACCTTTCACAACCTGACCATGTTCCTGCAAATCAATAGCCGGCTGGTCTGCTGGATGTGCTATGCCATCTTCGCCATAACCGCCCTGCTATGCTATATCAATCTCGACATGGCCACCCTCAAAGGCGCCTATTACTACTGGCAGTACCATGCCTTTGCCACATTTAAGCCGGCTGATCATGTGGTCTACACCCTCTGGGAAGGCGTCACCTACAAAAGCACCCTCGGCGAGCAGCTCAACAACCCGTTCATTATCGAGGCCCATCAAAAATTCTGGTTCTCGCTGCAGGTGTATTTCGCCGCCAGTATGCTCGGCGGTTTGGTTCTGCTCAGCCTGGCGATGAAATTTTTCAAGAATAAGGGGGATGAGCAGACCGAGGACCATTTCATTCGCGGGGTACAAATCGCTGAGCCCAAGGAGCTGGCCCGGCAACTGAAAAAAGCCAAGAAGCAGTCAAGCTTTGCCATGGACAACCTGCCGGTGTTTAAACACAATTTTGAGGTTCAGCACATGCTTATCGACGGCACCACCGGGGCCGGTAAATCGGTCGCACTGCGCAAGCTGCTGCGGTGGGTCAAGGCCCGCGGGGACAAGGCCATCATCTACGACAAGGGCTGTACCTTTGTCAGCAAGTTTTACAACCCCGACACCGATGTGCTCCTGAACCCGTTTGACGAGCGCTGTGCGTACTGGGATGCCTGGTGTGACGCCAAAGACGCCACCGACTTTGAGAATATGGCCTCGGCCCTTATTCCGATGCACGGTGACGGCGATCCGTTCTGGGTGCAGGCCGCCCGCGGTATCTTCACCTCGACCGCCTACAAGATGGTCAACGAGCCCAACCGCACCACCGAGCGTTTGCTTGAGTTGATGCTGACTTCGGAACTGGAGTCGTTGAGCGAATACCTAAAAGGCACCGAATCGGCGTCCCTGGTTTCCGACAAAATCCAAAAAACGGCCATTTCCATCAAGTCGGTCTTGGCTGCCTACATCAAATCCCTCCGCTTTTTGGAAGGGCTCGACTGGAAAGATGATCAAGGCAATCTCATGCGTCCGCGATTTTCCATTCGCGACTGGGTCAAGGACGACGAGCAGAACGGGTTTCTGTTCCTGTCGAGCAACGCCCAGCAACATGCCTCGCTACGTCCGCTGATCTCCATGTGGCTCTCGATTGCCTCGACGGCCATCCTGGAGCAGCAGGAAAATCCCGATCGTCGGATCTGGGTCATCATGGACGAGGCCCCGAGCCTGCATAAGCTGCCCGAGCTGGCCGAAACCATTGCCGAAGTTCGCAAGTTCGGTGGCTGCTATGTTATCGGGATCCAGTCCTTTGCCCAGCTCAAAAAGGTCTACGGCATGAACGCGGCACAGGAAATGTTCGATCTGCTCAATACCCGGCTGTTCTTCCGCGCCCCGTCCAACGAAATGGCCAAAATTTCCTCTCAGGACCTGGGCGAGCAGGAAATCGATGTTTCCCGGGAAAACTACAGCTACGGTGCCCATGCGATGCGTGACGGGATTTCACTAGGACACGATACCAAGACCCGCCCGGCGGTCACACCGTCCGAAATCATGCAACTTGACGACTTGCAGTGCTGGTTACGTACCCCTGGCAACTTTCCCATTACCAAGCTCGACCTGAAGTTCGACAAGATGCCCTCTCGCTGTGCGCCGTTTATCAAACGGGAATACGCCACCTCTGAAAAGATGCAATCCATCGAGCAAATGCTGACCTACTGCCAAATCAGTGCCCTTAACCAGCTGGACCAGGCCCAGCAGCATCAGCTGATGGGTATCCACACCGCCCAATTCGAGGATGACACCGAGCGAAATGCCGAAGAGGACCGCATGAGAGCCAGTATTGATAAGGCTAAGGCGGTCAAGAAGAAAACAGAACAGGAACAAGACCCAGCCAGCACTGCAACCAAAGGCGAAGCCAGCGAAAATGAACAAAACACAAATCATGATCCCGAGGTGACAAGAAAAGCTCAGGAACAACACAATGCAAAAGAAGCTACGGAAGATCGCTTTCGCGAAGACCAACTCGTCGCCGACTTTAATATGTACGACTAACAAAAATAACCGATGACTTACGCCCGATATCTTTATCGGGCGCCCTACCAAGTCCAACCTAACGCCTCACCGCTTATTAACTCGGTGTTTCGACCTTTTGTGTAGATAAGAGTGCGTACTCAATGAAAATAAAAAATAAATTATTTTGCCTGACAGGCTTGTCTGTCCTGGCCTTGCTGTTAGTGCTAACGGTCGCGAACCTCGCTAATGGTCGAATTATAAAGCTAGACACGACAGTGACAGACGTGAAGTCATTGGAGGTGTTGCTGCTTAACTTACGTCGCTATGAGAAAGACTTTTTAACCCGTCTGGACCTCAAATACCGACAGGTATTTGTAGACAGCTATTCCGCCTTTGAAGACAAGGCGCAAAAACTGACGACAGAATTGAATGCGCTGTCAGTGAATGTGCCGGAACTGAAAGAGTTACAGCATGAGATGCAAACCTATCGAACGGGTTATCTTGAACTGGTGCAAAACTATCAGACTCTGGGATTAACGCATTCTGAGGGATTGTATAAAAACCTGTTTGACCAGGCTGAACGCCTGACGGAGCACGGCAACGAGAACACGCTTTATCCCCTGCTGCTCAAGGCTGAGCTGTTAGCGTTATCGAATAACCCAAAATACATTGAGCAATACCAGGCATTGCGCGAGCAGCTATACCGCACTCAAGGCCAGGACTTCAAAACGGCGCTGGCACCGTTTAATCACACCATTGAGCAAATAATTAAACAAAAAAAGCGCATTGGGCTTACCTACCGTGAAGGGCTACGAGGTCAAATTCGAGCGGCGTCCCATCAGGTCGAGACGATATTTTCCAGTACGGAGACGCAACTAGAGAGTGAGCTTGCCGCGGCCAAAAGCCAGGTAATGACGGTCATTACTGCCTCAGTGGTACTCGTAGTGGTGATTCTGACCGCCGTGTCACTGCTCATCAGCAAGAGCATCCTAAGCAGCATTAACGCCCTTAACCGCCTGATGTCAGAGATCTCCCTCAACCATGACTTAACCCTGGAAGCCGATGAACGAGGCAACGATGAACTGGCCGACATGGCGTCAAGCTTTAATGGCTTGCTGGCCAGTATGCGCCAGCTCATTGGCAATGTGCAATCGACCATCACAGAACTCAGCGCCGCATCCCAGCAGCTACAGCATAACAGCCAGTCAACAGAAGCGGCACTGTCTCAGCAGCAGTCAGAGAGCGATTCGGTCGCAACGGCGGTCACTGAAATGGGGGAAACAATCAAAGACATCGCGGCCACAACCGAAGGGGCCGCGGCCAACGCCGAAACGAGTCACCAGGGCGCCAAAGCCGGCCTGGATGAGATCAGCGCCACCAAAGAGCGGATTGACTCACTGTCTGATGAGCTGGCCAAAGCCAGGGAAGACATCACGAACTTATCAGGCTTATCAAACAACATTGGAACGGTATTGGATGTGATCCGCGAAATTGCTGAACAGACCAACCTCCTGGCACTGAATGCGGCCATTGAAGCCGCCCGGGCGGGGGAGCAAGGGCGGGGATTTGCGGTGGTGGCCGATGAAGTCCGTACCCTGGCAGGACGCACCCAGCAATCGACCGAAGAAATCGCCTCGATGATCACGGCCGTTCAGCAGCAAACCGGCGTAGTTGTAGAACAAATGAATCACTGCCATCGCCAGGGGGAGCACAGTGTTGAGCAGGCCAATAATGCTGAAATGAACATTGCGCACATCATGAGTGATATGCAGCAGGTACTGGACAGCAGTACGCAAATTGCCGCCGCCGTTGAGCAACAAAGTATTGTCGCAGCCGCAATTAGCCAAAATGTGACGTCTATTCGTGACATCACGACGGACAACGCCAATGCGGTGCATGAGAATTCACAGGCTGCCCGGGCCATTGCCATACAAGCCAAGGAACTGGATCAGGCTATTACCAGCTTTAATGTCTAAATCTTTCTAACAGCAGTTCCACGGACATCAAGCACCATTCAAAGACACTACTGAAAGCGCCTCTCCGGCGCTTTTTTACTTTTCGACTGACAACCTTTTCATAGGGAGCACCCGATGCTGTCCATCAGCCCCATGTCACAAAGCGCCGGCGATGCGGCCGGCTATTACCTCAACGAAGAAAAACACCACGATCTGCCCGACGTCTCGTTAGAGGTCGATACTCAATCCCCCGACAAGGCCAACAACTACTACCTCAAAGAGCAGAGCAGCGAACCCAATACCCAATGGTTTGGCAAGATTGCCGAACAAGAAGGCATGTTAGGCAAGCCCGTCGAAGAAAAACAACTCGAAGCGGTGTTATCTGGCCACCTCAACGGCACCACCGCGCATGGCAAGCGGGAAAACCACCGCAACGGGTTTGATTTCACCTTTTCGGTACCGAAGTCAGTCAGCGCCCTGGCCCTGGTCGGCGGGGACAAACGCCTGATAAAAGCCCATGACGACGCGGTCAAATTCACCCTGTCACACATGGAAAAAGACGCGGCCCAGGCCAGGTACACCGATAAGCACGGCAAGACTGCTTTCGCCAATACCGGCAACCTGCTCTTTGCCATGGTGCGCCACAAAACCAGCCGCGAAGATGAGCCGCAAATGCACACCCATGTCCTGACCAGCAACATGACCAAAGACGAACAAGACACCCTGCGAGCATTGGCCTCATGTTTCAAGCAACAAGGAGGGGTGATTAACGGCACCGCCGAACGGGTATATAACCATCAGCTTTACTACGGCATGCTGTATCAAAGTCATTTGAGTAAGCAAGTTGAGTCTCTCGGTTATGACATCCGAAGCACTGGCAAGGGCCAATTCGAGGTTGCCGATGTGCCAGAGCCCTACCTGCAGAGCCAGTCAACCCGCAGCCAACAAATTGATACGCATACGCGCAGTGTCGGCATGGATTCAGCCGCCGCCCGCGACATGGCGGCTAAGGGCACCCGCAAAGGCAAATCCTACGCCAGCGACTCGGTCCTGATGCAAAAATGGCAAGGCGATGCCCAGGCCAACGGTTTTGACATCAAGGCTTTTGTCGCCAACAGCTACACCCGCGCTAGCGAGGCACCCAGCCAGACCTTAAAGCCCGCCGCCATGGAGGCGGCCCACCGCGCCATCAACCACCACGGCCAGACCCGCAACCAACTGGGCTATGAAAAGCTCATCGAATCCGCCGCGACCCAATTTACCCGGGGGGAAAAACTCGATGTCATCGACATCAAGCTGGCCGTCGATACCCTGATCCAACAAGGTCACCTCATCGGCCTGAATGACAGCCAATCGCAATTTACCACCCAGACCATGATCGACAACGAGCAAAAGCTGATCGCCAGTACCCAGGGACAAACGCGGCATTTGCGCACCCGGGTGAACAGCCAAAGCCTTGAGCAGCAGGGACTCAGTGCCGACAATCAAGATAAGATCAATGCCCTGTTTACCAGCCGCAAACAAACCAACATCGTTAATGTGTTTGGCCAAAGCCAACAGATCGCCCGCGCCCTGCTCCATGTCGGCAGCGAAAGCGGGCAGCGGGTCCACATCATCACCCCGGACACCTTGAGCAAACAAACGACCCGCGCCAACGTGCCGCGTGAAGCATTCACCGCCACCCAATGGGTTAAAAACCTGTTTCGCCCTGAACACACCCACACCGTTCAGCGCCTGCTGCATGACAAAGACACCCCGTACGGCAACCGCGATCTGTTTGTGGTAGAGGCGGCCAACAAGCTCGGCGTCAATGAGGTGCAAGGCTTGCTTGATAAAGCAAAAGACAGTAACAGCAAGCTCATTTTTCTTAATCATGCAAAGTCTCGACAAGGCATGAAAGCCGGGAGCGTGATAGAAACCCTGAAAAAAGGCAACGTCACCGAACACAGCTGGGTCGATACCAAGGACAATAGCGCTCAGTTGTTTGTCCATGAGAAACACGACAGCGAGCGTATTGACGCCATGGCCCGGGCTTACACTGATCTCGGTGACAGCTCTCAGGTCCAGGTACTGGGCACCACCCAAAAAGACGTTCAGGCACTGAACACCACGATACGCCGCACCCTGCAGCAGCGTGGAGACATCAACCGCCACGGAGTCACCGTTAAAACGCTGAACCCGGTTTTCTTGTCCGATGCCCAGCGTGAAGTCGTCAGCCATTACAAAAAGGGCATGGTGCTCAGCGAATGGCAGAAGAAACATGGCCGCAACGTCAACAATGTCTTCACGGTCACCGGCATCAACCGCAAAACCAACACCCTGACCCTGACTGACAGCAAAGGGAAAACCCAGGCTATCAACCCCAACAGCCGCGAAGCCAAAGCCCGTCAATTTTCCATTAGCCGCCCGGATAGCATTGAGATCGCCACCGGCGATAAACTGCGGGTCAATGGCAACCACTTTGCCAGCAAGCTCAAACAGCATCAGACCTTAACAGTCAGCAGCAGCAATGCCCTGTTCATTAATCTCAAAGACAATGACGGCAAGCATCACCTGCTCGCAAAGAGCCAGCTAAACGACGCGCCGCTGAGCTATAACTTTGCCCAGCCCCTCGGCAAGGCAGACAACACCAAAGCGCATACCCTGATCGGTCTCAAGTCCTATGCCGCGTCGAAAGAGTTATTGCATGATCTCAGCCTCAACCAGGCCAGCCGCATCGATGTGTTTACCGACAACGGCGGAAAACTCGATAAGCAGCTGGAGAAAAGCACACTTCAACCCAGTGCTATTCACCGGGTCATGCAGGCAGGTGGCGCCCCAGAGAAATTTGTGAATAACCAGACCTTCGACGTCCTGCACCAGGATGTCAGCGCCACGCTGGCCACACTAAAAGACCAGGCACTCGATAAAGGGCTCATCGACAGCGCCGTGCGTTATGCCGTCGGGACCGTATCGGAAAAAGAAGCCGGCTTTTCGCAAAAAGACCTGGTCAAGGCCGCTATCCAATATGCTTTTGAGGAGAAAGGACAGGCCATCAAGGAAACAGACATTGTTGGCCACCTACAGCAGGCAGAGAAAGACGGCAATCTATTGTCAGCCGAATACCATGACGGCACCCGCTGGACCACCACAACAGCCATTGCCACCGAGGAACGTATTCTCAGCCGACTAGCAGCCGGCAGGAATACCCAGACACCACTCGCCACCCCGGAGCAGGCAAACCAGTTCCTTGACCAGCATCCACGCATGACTGACGGTCAACAAAGTGCCGTTCACCTGGTCACCACGACCCCCGACCGCTTTGTCGGCGTCCAGGGCCTGGCCGGTACGGGTAAATCAACCATGCTGGAAACCGGTATTGCCCTGGCTGAATACAGCCAGGCCAACCAAGACGATAAAACAAAATTCATTGGTCTGGCACCGACCCATGCCGCCGTTAATGAACTCAAGGATAAAGGGGTCGAAAGCCAGACGGCCCAGTCGTTGCTGACGGATTTCCTGAGCGAAAAACATACCCCGAACCAGTACCGCAATACCGTGTTCCTGCTTGATGAAAGCTCAATGACCAGCAACCGCCAAATTGACCAGTTTACCGAGCTGGTTGAAACCACCGGCGCTCGGGCCGTCAAGCTCGGGGATATTTACCAGCAAACCTCTCAGGAAGCGGGTAAACCCTTCGAGCTGGCCATCCGCCATAACATCATCGATAGCGTGACAATGAAAGATATCGTGCGACAGCAGGACGACACCTTGCTCGGCGCCGTCCATAACATCGTTGATCGGCAGGGTGAAAGCGCCCTGGATAAAATCAAGCAGCAGCCTCTGTTCGATGAATATCAGGCACTGCCCGAGCCAAAGAACCAGGCGCAGGCAAAACAACAAGAGCAGGCCAGTATCAACCAAAGTCACAACGTGGTGTCGACCTTCCAGTCAACCGGCAACGCCAAACTGGATCAGGAAAATGCCACCCAAGCCCTGCCTGATGCCGTGGCGTTGGAATACCTGTCACGGACACCGGCATCGAGAGAGAACACGCTAATCATTGCCTATACCAACCGGGAACGTGACAACATTTCGCACCGTATTCGCCAGGGCCTACAGCAACAGGGAGAATTAGACAAACAGCAGTTTACTGCCCCCCGCCTGCGCAGTATCGGGGGAACCAATGAAACCATGGCCACCATGATGCCCTACCAGTCCGGGTTGATATTGCGCACCGGCAAGGATAACTATGCCGCCATCACCCACGTTGACCGCCAGAATAAAATTGTCACCGTGGCCGACACGAAAACCGGCGAAGAGCGTCCGTTTTACCCGCTCAACCATGATCACAAGTACACTCAGCTATGGGGGTTATCCGAGCAACCGCTGGCCAAAAACGACAAAATCATGCTCCGGCAAACCGACAAGGTACGCGGCTGGGAAGGGAACAAGGAATACCGCGTCGGCCACATCGATCAGGGCCAGATGACCCTGGTCGATAAGGACCAGAAAACCCTGCAGCTATCAACGAATGAGATGAAAGATGCCCACTGGGACTACGCCTATACCCGCACCGCGGATATGGCCCAGGGCGCCACCTATAAAAATGTCATTACAGCCATTCAAGGCAAGGGAGTCTTAACCAATATCCGGCGCGCCTATATCGACATCACCCGGGCCAGCCAACACGTCAAACTGTTCACGGACAACCCCCAAGCAATGATGAAATCGTGGGTCAACAATGAGGTCAATAAACCTTCAGCGCTTGAAACCCGCGACAAAATATACCCTGAACACCCGACATTATTTAACGACAAGCCGGTGCCAAAAGATAACCCGAACTACCAGGATATTAACGGTCGATTAGATTTAAGAGCCATGGGGAAAATAATTAACCAGCAATTACCCGCCTATACCGAATCACTGGCCATCCAATTGTTAGGGCAACCCGACCCGAAAAAATCAGACCGGGACACCCTGACATTCAATCAACCGAAAGGAGAATTAAAAGTCACACTCACCGGCGAATATCGCGGCTATTTTAAAGATTGGGGAACCGGTGAAAAAGGCTCGTTAATATCACTAATGATGAACAAGGAAGGGCTCAGTTACAAAGAGGCTTTATTTAAAGCCGATACATTATTAACCGAACCAGATAAACATCAGCTAACCATTAACCCACACCATGACCAATTAAAAGCCACCGTACCACTAAAACAGAGCCAGTTAGAATCACGCGCCCAGCAATATTTCAATGACGGCATTCCTGTCACCAACACCCTGGCACAGACCTATTTAGAGTCGAATACCAACCGCCCATTTAAAGACAATGACAGTATTCGATTTCACCCTCGGGTCTATTCATCGGAATCGCGCTCAACCCACCCTGCCCTGATTGCTAAACTGGAGACACCGGAGAATCAAATTAAGGGTATTGAGGTCACCTACTTAAACGAATCGACAGGAGACATTAGTGACCTAAAAATTAACAAGCGGATACTGGGCACTAAATCCGGTAACCGTATTCCGATTAATGACGGCATACAGGCCGACTACAGTATTTTGGTAGTAGGTATTGAGCAGGCATTACTGATTAATGATAACAACCCAACTAATGCTGATATTATTGCCGTCTCTAACAATAACGACTGTCGCACAGTTAATACTGACATGCTACGCGACAATATCATCATCGTATTGAACCAGGAAAATACGACCATCAGTGACAAACTGATTGATGATATTACAGAAAAACTTGAACGGGAGGGAAAACACACGACCATTATTGAACAGAGCGATATAAGCAAAACCACTGAGTCAACGTTACTTGATGATATTAAAACGGCCATCAATGATATCACCACCAAAGATGAAAACATTCCTCAAAGTCTTCATCAGCTGAACGATGACATTGGCCGCCAAGCCAATAACATTGATTCATCAATTCACAATAGCGTTGCTGACGAAGCGAAAACTTTAAAGACAACGAGGCAGATAAGTATCAATCTTTGGCAGATAGAGTGACACGCGAACACCACGAACCAGCCATTGAGAATCAACCATCCTTTGATATAGGAGAGAAGACACTTTAATTAAAAAGGGGGCTAGTCAGCCCCCTTTTTTTTCGTCTCCAGAAAGAAACCCTTCTACATATTCTTCTGCCTTACTGACAGCAACCTTTTTCCTTTCATTGGCTAACGCTGGGTTTACTGAATATTTCTCGTCATCATAAGTTTGGAAATAGACATTATTTTGCAGGTTCCATGTTTTCGCCTGTATCAGCAATAACTCCTCCAAAATCTCACGCGTTGTGACCGCATCATCCTCCGTCGCATGCTCCAGCACACGGAACGCAAATTCAATCAATGCCTTGCCAGTCTCTGACCGAGACTTCAGATTTTTCTCAGCCTGGTAGTCATCAATCTTCTTCCACAAATCAGTATCAATTCCACTAATCTGCAGCACATCAGGTCGCCCCATCACTCACCCCACCCATCAAAACACAGCCGCTAAGCCCTCAAGGTTAGCATCAGTCATTATACTATCGCGACAGAAAAAGTCAGTACAAATGTACTACATTAGAGCTTAAATTTATTAAAAATCAATGGATTAAGCAATGTACTACAACACCCCGATTTTGTAGTACACAAGACTTAAGCCATTGAATAAAATGACAATAGTACAATGTTAGTACACATTCAGTACATGTGTACTACATTTTTAGCAAAGTTGAGTTTAACTTTTTGAAAATTCGATAATTTCAAATCACATAAAATTTTTAAAATTATAGCCTTAAATTTCAACAGGTTACTAACCACAAACAACAACCATCTCGATTTATCGAGATAGCGTGGTGTGTAGAGGTATAAAGAAAGGAAAGTGCCAATTTCGAGTGACAGTTCTGTTCTTTGTCATCACACTTTAAAGCGCACTATATCAGGGTTTTAATCCCCATTAAAGGGGGCATCAGGGGGTAAAGATAACGTTGAACGCTAGACTAAAATCACGCAATAAATCGTCTAGAGTGGCATTGTTTACGCCATTTTACGCACCATAATGCCACGCAAAACTGGGATGCCATTAACCCATCAGCCGTTACCCCTTGTTTATTTAAGTTTGTGGCACAGCCTCAAAATAAAGATATTATTTTGAACCAGTCCAATATGATAAACCGTTCAAAAAAGGCCTCGAAATTCGACCTTTTAATCATTTCACATATCAAAGTTAAATAATTATAACAGAGATGGAGCGTTACGAATGTTTAGACCTGAAGAAGACTAACGAGCATGAGTAAGTACCATGAAATCAACCGTTCTTAATCATATTTTCATAAATGCGAGACAGGGCGTAATTCATTTCATTATGCTCATTGGGTAAATGAATCACTTCTCTTATTTCATCACGCATCTCTAGTTCCAAATCCATTTTTCCAATGTATTTAATTGCAGCCTCGAATGTACTTATTCCGCTTGACCAGACCTTCTCGATGTAATCATTCTCATTAACGATACCAATACAAACACCCACATAAAAAAGCATTAACCTTGCTATCCCATGGTCATTACTGGATATTTTTTTGTATTCAGCGATTGCTTTTTTAGCATCAGCTATTTTATACGTCGGTAAGTATGTATTTGTCGTAAATCTCGGTTGCATCGCTTTTTCTATATTGGCAACACTATAATTAAAAACATCATCATCGTTATTTAACAACGACGCTTGATAATATCTTTTGACTACGTCAAACTTTTTGTATAAATCTGCTATTTCATCAATCAGCTCTTTTTCAGATTTAGATCTTAAGAGAACACGTAATTTTTATAATGACATTTATCACACTCGCTAAAAACTGGTCTATTAATCATTGCCATGTAAAAGTATCACATTGACACTTTCATGTAATCACGAATTGTCCCCGAGACATCGAACAGGCTGATTTTAGCCACAGAATCTATGGATAAACATCAAAAATCTCGTTATTAACGGTGACTAAAAAACACGACCTTGTGAAATAGTCATCTTTCGGTATCAACTCGAAACAAAAATAAGAGCCTTTAGTTCGATTAGCCACACTATAAATACATATACGAGTTAGAGCCCCAACTCCAGCCGTATTGTTGGATGACAAAAAGTGTTTTAAGCCTTAAATGCCTATTCTGCCAGTTTCTTCAGTTCATCGATGAAGCTTTTCATTTCGTGAAAACCACCTATCGGAGCATCAGGAGACTCAGAAAACTTTACACCACATTACTCTTTTAATGTTCCTATGTATCTCGGCACACCCCATATATGGAAATATTCCACAGCGTCACCAAATACCCAAGTGTATACATGTTATACTCGATGATGTTTATAGAGAAGCTCATTGACTCGTTTTAATAGCAAACCCAACTTTGCCGACATATCATGATCAAGTTCTGACCAATTTTTAATGTGTCTACGAGGTTCAACAATTAAAGATCCGATGAAATTTGATTCATCAGAAGTTAGATCTGGGGCATGGGAAATAACAAAGTCCTCAATGCCATCAGAAACAAGTTCAAGATTAGGGTTTAGGTTTTTATGTTTTTTGCATACGAAACATTCCATGTTTACCTCCGATTGCGTCTCGTTATTCTCGTTCATCAATCGGCGTACTTTGCGCCAACAGTTCTTCAGATAGCTGCGCTAACAACGCTTCATCCGCCAGGTTCTCCTGGCGAATTAGCATAAGTTGAAGGGGAGCTATACTTCGACTGTGACCATCAAAAAGCGTGGCCATTTGCTTATTCGTGCTTTGAAGGTATTTATAGATAACTAAATACCTACCATGAGGGTGTTCAGACTCATCAGCTATTGTAACTTGAATTTCAGATAAAACATTGGAACAGAACGTTTCGATAGCCTTATCTTTCAGTTTCACAAAAACTTTCCAATCAGACTCTTTCATATCAACTTCACCTTCTGTTGATTCGTGCGCATAGCACCGCGTTAAGGTGTGCCACGCTGAACCAACCAAGCACACTGAACTCCATACCAAAAATACCGAGTAAAAGGCATCACCTTGATTGTTTATTAGGCATTGAGCAGTTTCTGCCAATAACCAACATCTATCCACGTGTCGAACTTACAACCAACTTCTTCGAAATGGGCAACTTTCTTCATACCTTGTTTTTCATGAAGTGCGACGCTTGCTGGATTTGGTAGCGAGATGCCTCCGATAACCGCATGAACAGAACACTTTCGGAGTTCGGATAGTAAAGAGTCGTACAGTTTTGTTCCCCACCCTTGACCGGTATCAGATCGGTCAAGATAAACTGTGGCTTCTACGGAATGCTTATAGGCGCAACGCTCCTTCCATTTACTAGCGTATGCATAACCGACTACTGTTCCATTGCTGTCCACTGCAACTAACCAAGGAAGCAATTGGTTCTTTACATCTGCAATACGCACAGTGATTTCGTGGGAAGTAACTTCATTTTCTTCAAATGTAATATTCGTTTCAGTCACGTAATAATTGTAGATGCGCGCAATCGCTTCTGCATCGGTTTCTTTTACTGTTCGAATCATAAAAACCTCATTAATACCAACGCCTGTAATAAGGTGCGCCCCATTGAACCAACAAAGCGCACGAACTTCATACCAAAACCGCCGAGTGTAACGCATCACCTTGATTGCCTTGTATGGCGCATTTTTTAGTCGAGCTCTATCGCTTCAAATTTTTTCATTTCTTCATAATGCTCTCTGCGTCTTTGCTCGATTAGTTCATGTTCGATTAGGGCTTTTTCTTTAATACTGGCCAAGTCCTGCTTTGCGAGGCATTGCTCAATAGCTTCTATGGTATCTACAACAGATATAACATCAGGAGTGGTCGGTTCTAGTCGACCATGCGCTGCCATATTCCTTAAGCGTCTACTTTCGTTCAATTTCGCTATCAAATCTTGAGGAATGTCCACACCAAGTGGTTCCCAACGGCCCGTAGCTAGATTTATCGCGGAAGGCGTTTTGCGTAAGAGATTTAACCCTGACTTTTCAGCAAAATCTGTTATCTCTTTCTCTAAATATGTCCATGCAGACAATAGCGCACCTAATGGATGAATTTTTGCTAAATCTTTTAACTTATCTAACTCTTGGTCATTAGAAGGCTCATTTAACCTATACTCTAATAAGTCAGACTCCTCTGCAAACTGAGTAATCACCTCGTCATACTCTTGCTCATAATGTGATTTGAGTACTTCACGAAAAAAGTTTTGAGCAATATTCATATAGAAGATACTAGTAAGTTCATTTGGAGAACCAAAACGATGCTGTAGTGCATTGCGTTCATCGACTAAAAGCTCAATACGATTGAGTAACGGAAGCTCTATCGATTTATCTTGCAATATTTTTAAGCAGCCTTGTATCGTAATTGTTTCTTTAGGCCCTTTATATATTGACTCACCGAGATCTAACACTAGATCTTTCAATATCAATTCAACTGCGTTTGCAAGGTGAAGGATCAGCAGCTTGCGGTCCAGCTCTTTTTTCCCGTTATAATGTGTTATTGAGTGTCCTAATAACTCCATTGCACTTTGGAATAATGGTGACTCTATTGCCAATAGTAACTCCTTAGTCATACCAACGCCTGCAATAAGGTGTGCCCCACAGAACCAGCAAAGCGCACCGAACTTCGCACCAAAACCGCCAAGTGTAACGCATCACCTTGATTGCCTTAGGTTACGCCTCAACTAGTTGATTAGCATATGCATTCCAATCAATGGCTGGGACAGTACCAAGAGATTGAAGTTTTTTTAAGAGACGGAATAGGAAAAATATCAGTGAATTCTCACTTGGACCAAAAACGAATTCACTGTCATCATCAAATGTATCGAATGAAGCACCAGATACAGCCAAGCCACAATCTAGACGTTGTATTGGACTAAGCTGCTGATATGCGCGGAGAAATGACTCACCCAGTCCATCAGTCCAGTTAACCTTAGTGGCAACTATACCCGCAATAATTTCAAAGTGCGGCTTAGGCTCATAAATCCCTCCTGCATGGGGTATAGCTACGCTGGTACGATGCAAAACTCTAACCGATTCAGCTTTCTTACCAGCATACTCGATATATGCTTTATCAATATGAGGCTTAACCTCTAGCACTGCATATACCGATTCAGCAGGTATAAAGCGATGTCCTTGCTGATCTAATAATGTAGGAGTGTACTGATTATCGTAGATAACAACATCAATCTGATCGCTAGTTTTACCATTTGAATCAATAACGATCCCAGTATCTACCGCATATCTATCAGGGAGGTATTTTCTAATGATAGTGATGAAATGATTTTCATTAACATCTCCCATTGTTGCGTTGTGTGTAATAGAGGCACTAGACATCTCCAGCTGAGTTTTTAGCAAAGCTTGCTGCATTGCGAATGATTGCTGTAAGAATTTTTTACCATCAGTTTCAGACTGTTCTTTTGCAACACAACTCATGACACAATGTTCTCCCAGTATTGTTCTTCCAAGCTATTAGCTGCTGCTTTAGATATTCGTCGTTTTTCAGCTAGGCTGATTTGATCGGAGATACAGTTATTTGTATTTGCTGGATCCATGTAAACCTTTGATTCGATCGAATCAGCAATGAAAGAAAGTACTTTTAGGAAGTTATTTGCCGTATCACCAATTTTGCAATTTTTCAGTGCATCTATAACCAGAAGCTCTAAATAGAATGATGGAAAATCTAGACCTCTCTGATTTCGCCATATTTTAGTGAGTTTGATTTCACTAAGGCGATTTGAACCGGCTACTTTAGTAGCATGAACGTCAATATTTGTTTTAGTCCATGTGTCTTTTTTGCTTACATATAGACTGTGGTCGTTCCCATACTGGCCTTGTCGCTTAGCAGGAACCAAATCAATTTGGTATGAATTATAATCCACACCGATAGATACATTTTGCTTCCTTACTTTGAACCCTTTACCTTGCATATAGCGATAAAGTGAATCATAAATTTCTTTCAGGGTGTTATTTGTCGTTGATGTTAGGGAGATAAATAAATCCACATCTGTACCACTAGATACTGCAGTGCCTTTTTTAGATGAACCAGATATTTTAAGATCAACCAGACAACCATTTGCCCAATCTTCGATATATGGCTTAAAAAAAGTGTGATACTGCGAAGCTAGCTGAGAGTTAACCGCATATTTCGCTAGCACATTTGTAACATACTGTTGTGGCATTAACTTACCCTCATTTAATCAGATAGTTATATAGTTTGGGCTAAAAACCACTTTTCAAGTGTGTGCTTTCATTTTTCTAGAATGCAGCAGAGCGTGCTGAAGTACCAACGCCAGTCATAAGGTGCGCCCCACCGAACTCACAAAGACAACTGAACTCCAAACCAAAACTGCCGAGTGTAACGCGTCACCTTGATGGCCTTATAGTTGGACAGTCCTTTCCTTGTAGACCATATAAAGAAGGGATATGCACTGGCCTGTGACGAATAAGATTGCCCGTCACTTGATGACTATAACAATCCTTCCGCGCAGGCCAGCTGCTCACTGTCGATGAATACTCAGGGCACTTTCAGTCTGAACACTATAATGCCTTCACACGTCAGTCAGCATGCACGTCACCACTTTTAATGTAGCAACTCGAGGTGATTATGTTAGTTTCTCAGCTCACAGATTCGTACATCCTCATTGGCCTTGATTGGGCCGATAAAAAGCATGATGTCTGCTACTATGACGGCGACAAATGTATCAATGATGTCATCAGCTCTAAGCCTGAACATATCCATGATTGGCTGCACCAACTTCACCAACATTTTGAGGGAAAAACACTCGTCATTGCCTATGAAAGTGGCAATGTGAGATTGCTTAACCAGCTCTGCCAATACAAGCTTGTCTGCCAGGTACCAATCCCACCCCAGCAGGTAAAACGCTATCGTGATACTTTCTCACCATTGGGAGCTAAAGACGATCCGACTGATGCAAAATTGATCCTCGATTTAATCCAGCGTCATGGCGATCATTTCAATGTGCTTAAACCAGAATCACCACAGGTCAGAGAGCTGACTGATCTTGTCGAGTTTAGACGCCGGCAAGTCAATCAAAGAGTGAAAATAACCAACAAAATCAGAACAGTATTAAAGCGACATTACCCTCAACCACTTGAGCTATTCGATGATATCGGCACGATCATTTTCTGTGACTTTCTGACTAAATGGCCTGAACCAGCCAAGGCAAAAACAACTCGCCGTGATGTACTGTTCCGCTTTTTTGAAAACCATAATTCTCGCTATCCGCAAGTCAATAAAGACCGTGTGGATGCTATAAAGTCATTGGTGCCACTCACTGATGACCAGGCGGTTATTCGTCCCTTGCGTATTCCGGCGAAGTTGAACACCGATTCCGGCTGAACGTGAACACTTAACTTTTCAACGTATCACGACAGTTGTTTTTTAGCTTAAGTGTTCATCTTCCGTCAACGTTCCGAGCTTTTTCCTCATTGATTCTCCCTTTAGTTGCAGCCTGTGAGCATTGTGCATCAGGCGATCCAAGATAGCGTCTGCCAGCGTGTTGTCACCGATTTGTGCGTACCATTGTTCAGTCGGTAACTGGCTGATTAGCACAGTTGAGGCCTGAGCATAACGATCATCCATGATTTCCATCAGGTCGTTACGGTGCGCGGCTTTCAGCGGTTCAAGTCCCCAGTCATCCAAGATCAGCAAGCGGACTTTGGCAAGCTGGGCCAGTAGCTTATGGTATGTGCCGTCAGCTTTTGACTGGGTCAGGGCCAGCAGTAGCCTTGAAGTCCGGTAATAACGAACGCTATAGCCTTGCAGGCAAGCGTTATGGCCAAGAGCGCAGCCGAGATAAGTCTTGCCACTGCCACATGGCCCGGTGATCAGCAGGTTCTGTCCTTGGTCAAGCCAGTCCCGTTGCGCCAGCCGCGCGATGCGTGAACGTTCGATATTGCGTGGGTGCTGGTAGTCGATCTCCTGAACGGTGGCATTAAGTTTGAACCTGGCTTGCCGGATCAGCCGGTCATGCTTGCGTTGCTGCCGGACTGACTGCTCTTGTTCGACCAACAAGCTCAGCCGCTCGGTGAACGAGAGTTCCTCATAAGTGCCAGGCTGTTCTTGCTGCCGCTCCAGTGCCTCTGCCATCCCGCTGAGCTTTAGCTCCCGTAACCGGTTGAGTGTTTGCTGTGTCATGGCATTCTCCTAGTGGAAGGTATGGGGCCCGCGGATATTCTCGTGATCCTGAGGCAAGCATGGGTTGCCATCTTCCTGCTCGGGTAGCTGATCACGGTTGCTCGCCAGGATTGACTTGATTTGCCGGAGCTTAACCAGGCCTTCCTGGTTGGCAAGTTTACAGCTGCTATTGAGCCTCTGGGCTGGATAATGCCGGCTCAGGCTGAGTAGCCCGAGGCACAGGCGGTAGGCTTGTTCCGGGTGGGCTTTTTCCTCCATACGTTCGCTGACCCATTGCAGGGTATCTGGCCCGATGGCGCTGGCCCACTGCTTGAGGCGGCCGGGCGTCCATTGCTGATGTTTCTGATGGCGTTTCGGCATGTGGCTTTCATCGGTTGTTATGCCGGGATAGCGTTTCCGGGGATGGGAAGCGACGAGCTGTTGGCGGTAATAGAGCTGGATTAACCGTTCTCCGGCATGCAGCTCCAGCCTCTCACCAACATACTGGTGCGGAACTGAGTAGTGGTGATGTTCATACTGGATATGATAGTCGATATTCACCTTTACCTGTTTGATCGCAACATAGCGGTAAGGCATGCACGGTAAGGGCTTGAGGGCTGGTCGGTCTAACTTTTCGAAGGCCTCTTTGCGGTTGCCGGGTAACTGTTTGAACGGCTTCTGGTTCAGCTCTTCAAGCAAAGCCCTGATGCACTGGTTTAACTCAGCCAGTGAGAAGAAGCTGTGGTGGCGCAGGCGTGCCAGGATCCAGCGTTCGACGACTTGCACACCCACTTCAGCCTTGGCTTTATCCTTGGGCTTATAAGGGCGAGCTGGCATGACGGCTACCTGATAATGTTCAGCAAGCTGCTGATAACTCGGGTTGAGTTCCGGATCATAACGACATGCTTTGCTGACGCCACTACGCAGGTTGTCGGGGATCAACATCTCCGGTGTACCACCGAAGAACTCGAATGCCCGAACATGGCTTTGCAGCCAGTCCGGTAATGACTGGGACTCTGTGGCTTCCGCATAGGTATAGTTGGATGCGCCAAGAACCGCAACGAACACCTGGGCATGCCGGACTTCACCGGTGCTCTGGCAGATAATGGGAACCGTCTGGCCGCAGTAGTCGATAAAGCACTTTTCCCCGGCCTTATGCAGCTGTCTCATGGAGCGTCTTTGCTGCTTATTCCAGTGAAGGTAACGGTCACAGAACTGCGAGTAGCTGTAGCAGCGGTTGGGGTATTGCTGGGTATATTCTTCCCACAGCAGTTGCTTGGTGATCCCCTTACGTTTCAGCTCTTGATGGACAGCAGCCCAGTCGGGAACCTGATATCGGCTCGAGGCCCGCGTATCGGCTTCGGGGTAAAACAGTTGGGCCAGTTGCTCATCTGTCAGTGAATCAGGAAGCGGCCAAGTCAAATTCAGTGCTTGTGCTTTCTGGAGCAGTTTCTGGATAGCACCAACGCTGACTTTTGTGCTTGCGCTGATTTGCCGAATCGACAACCTGGCATCCAGTTTCAGCCTGAGTACGTCTCGAATTTTACGCATTGCAATCCTCTTTGCTGGCATAGTCCTGCTCCAAATAGGAAACAGGTTACCAAATAAGTTGAAGATCAATACGTTGAAAGGGATTCCGGCGGAACGTGAACAGTGATTCCGGAAATGTGGGCAAAAGTGTTCATCTTGAGTCCGGAATGGGTGTTCACGTTAAACCAGAATAGGTGTTCACATTGAACCGGAATGAGTGTTCAGCATGGGCCGGAATACGCATCCCTGCCGGTTGCTTTTAGCGTCACTGATTGGTGAGCTTCGCAACCTGCTTACCTCCATCGAACTGTTTGAGCAACGCATTAAAGTACTCACACGCAGTATGACCGATTATAAGTTGTTCAAGTCACTGCCAGGTGCAGGAGAAATTAACACAGCAAGGCTATTGGCGGCCCTCGGTACCAACAAAGATAAATATGCCAATGCCACCGATATGCTCTGCCATGTCGGTGTTGCACCCGTGACCCAACGGTCAGGAAAATCATGCATTGTCCGCTGGCGCTTCCAATGCCCAACCTTCCTCAGGCAGACATTCGTTGAATGGGCTGGTCAAAGTATCCGTTCATCGGCATGGGCCAAAGCGTACTATCAAATACAGATAGAACGAGGCAAACATCACAATGCTGCGGTACGTGCATTGGCTTACAAATGGGGCCGCATTTTGTTCCGATGTTGGCAAGAAAACACCCTTTACGACGAAGCAAAGTACATCACGATGCTAGCAGAGAAAAAGTCACCAATAATCGGCTACTTAGCATCGAAATAAGGTGAATAAAATGTGGTCAATGGGACTTGACCGTCCACCTCAGGGCGTGTTGTTAAATGCTGGAAACTACAAATTTAACATCGTAACCAGAAAACACATGATCTGGCCACTCATCTCTGATTAATGACACCTGCTTATTCCCATAAACCTCAACCAAGTGTTCAGCACAAATAATTGCATTCTTCATATTCTCGGAAAGAGGTAATTTTAAGCTAGATTGACATAATAACTCTGCCATCTCAGATAACTCATTCAGCGCTATCACTTCCCTACTTTTGTCGTTGATATTCAGTTTTAACTTTAAGGTTATTGCTACATCCTGTGAACCTTCAACGTAATACGCAATATTATCAGGAATTAACCCATCTCCAAGCTCATGCATCGGTGATAATGCCACCCATTCATTACCGTATTGATTATTATAAAAACCTGTTTTCAACCCTTTGTTTGATAGATACTCTTTGGCTTCATATGGCGACCAACCATCTTCAGGAGAGATGTCCAGAGGGTGTTTTTCAGCACGTCTTACTTTATGTATATGTGCAAATGTTTTAAACATATCACCACATGAGTTGATATTATTTCTTGCCACATGACTAGACCATCTTTCTAATAACCTAGTACGGCAGTTAAACAACAAAAATGCACAAGTCAAAGCAGTATATCTAAGCCAATTGCTTTTGATTGAATATCTTAATCTGACAGAGACTTGCTCGTAAGTTGAATAGACCATCATTATAAAAATAAAAGGAAGGTAAAACAGTGTTAATAATGGTGGAACAATAAAATCATACAACGTTTTCTCTTTTGCAATTTCTCCGAAATTTGTAATTAACATGTATATAGTATAGCCTATTACAAATAAGCCAAAAGTAGACAGTAGGTATTCAAGCAACCGTTTAACTGCAACATATTTTTCGTCAGTACCAGTTATTGCTAACATCGCACCAATAAATGCTAATAAAGGAACTAAAACTATCTCCCCCAACAACGGAAAACTATAGACACTAACCACAAACTGAATAATTGCTAGTAACTTCAGATTACCAACTACTGAATGCTTGAAAAAATTCTCGTCAGTTTTAATCGTCTCAAGTTTAAAGAGTGACATCAAACCAACAGAAGCCCCCCAAAACAATGTGTTCTTTACTTGCTCTACATTCCATAAGCCCATCTCGGATAGCATATAGACAGTTGTGCCCATATAAATAATCATCAGCGATAGCACAGACATTATGGTTTTCACAAAAAAAGCTTCTATAACACGCTTAAATGATTTCCTGACATCCTTCATTTTTGGGGATTTTAGAACATAAAATGAAATAGCCACAACCCAAAGAGCTATAGCTAATTCTCTATTATTAAATATTTCCACGATACCTCCCTGAAGCATTTAACGCCAGCAATAAGGTGCGCCACGATGAACTCACCAAGCGCACCGAGCTCTATACCAAAACCGCCGAGCGTAACGCGTCACACTTAATTGCCTTGTTATACCTTGTTCAACTCTTTACTGGATAGCTGATTATCGCTTGATAATCTGCTAGTAAAAACATGGAGTTCCCTTTTAGTTCCACAAATGGAAAGTCAGCGTATTTGATATTGTGTGCTGACAAGTTGAGAACTAGGCGATCCATATTCAAATTATATTTCTGAGCATGTGCAGGATATATGCCTTCATTCTTCGGTGTAACAAGAAAAGCAATAGGAAAGAACGCTAACAAACTTAGTCCAGCCGAATGTCCGTTGTTACAAAAAAGGACATATTTAGCACTAACATGACGATTATTGGGGTAGAACCAAAAATAAATATCATGAGTATCATCTAAGGCATTATCGTTTCCCAATACAAATTCCTGTAACGGCGTAAAGTATGGTGAATACACATTAGGAGTACAACATTCAGTAACTGATGTAGCAGCAAGAATATGACCAACCATCGCTCGTGCATACTTCATCGCATTTAATTTAACAGTAACCGTATTGTATACACTAGTTCTGTTATAAAAATGCGATCTGATTTTTTCCGTTAGTTCTTTATTTACACGAGCAATTTCAGAATCAACGCTGCCTAATACTTCGCTATTACACTTATGGCAAATCGTTTTGAACTTGCTACCGTTTGGAGAGCGTATTCCCTTTATGGAACGAGCTTTTTGCCCCATCATTTCACAAATATGACGCTGCTCAACTTTCGTTATTGTCACCGCCCCTTGAGGTGGTACATGATCAATTGATAGCCTGCCATGTTCACCACAAATTAAACAATATCCACTCTGAATTTTCGTATGTTTAAATCTTTCTGAAATTTTAGTCATGGAACCTTCTTAAGGTATAACGCCACGCTAAGTGGCTAACAAACCTGCCACGCTACTCAACTGGCCACCTTAAACACCCAACTCAACTAAACCAAAAATGCCACGCGTTTGTTAGTCCGTCTTAAGCGTTTTGTTAGGTGATTACTCCTCGAATTTTGCATGCTCTAGAGGCAAAAATTTTCTAGCAAGTTCGGACGTTGGCACTTGATTTAAGTAGTTATCTGCACAAAAGCAATGCCCACATTCGCGCCAAACTAACTTACCTCCGAGTTCTCCATTGCGTCCAACTGCTTTTTTTAAAGCTTTTCTAGATTCTTTTCGAAGACTGACATCTTCGTGTATCAAAACTTTTGGATTGTCTAAAGATATCTCTTCTAGGTAATCAAATAAAATTGGCTTATCAGGTGTTTTAACAGTTAGCATTTTCCTTTGCTTCTCATAAACACTCCACTTCTCTGATAGTTCTTTTACATTTTCAAAGTAATTATCAGTGTGTTCTGAGTCTTTATCCCAGTATATTGGGTTATCTTTTGTCACCCAAAACTCTAGTTTCTCATCAAGTAACAGCTCTAAACTAAATTGGAAGAGAACTGGCCCATAATGATTTTGCCTTGAGAAGTATTTATGTAGATCTTCTGTATCTAGAAAAATGTCATCAAAAACGTCAAATAACTTGTCAACCTCATCCGAAGATTGTGTTGTTTGATATAAATCATTACGCTCAATCCAATCTCTAGAAAGCAATCCACCTTCCTCTAGAAAAGTTATTGAAGTTGCAACAGTATTTGCATGAAAAAGGTGTTTTACTCCTTTTTCTTTGAATAATTTGTACAACTTTTTATTGTTTAATTTCACTTGAGACCTCCTTTGTCACCTAGACATAATGACTCCCATGAAGTGCTAGCCTCCACTTCGTGGGTTAGCTGTAACAGCCAGAGCCATAATATATGTGACTAATTTACATATACGGGAGGCTAACATGACTAAACATAGCATACTTTTCATCGGCTTAGACACGCATAAAGAATCAACTGATGTCGCCTATATTAATGAAGGGCGAACAAGTCAGCCACAGCATCTAGGGAAAATTCAAACCAACAAACAAGCATTTACTAAACTTGTCCGGCAGTTTCAATCTAAATACCCTGACTCAACACTCTATTTCGTTTATGAAGCAGGCCCTTGTGGTTACTGGATTTATCGCCATCTCTACAAGTTAGGGCAGGACTGTTTTATTGTCGCACCTTCACTCATCCCGAAGAAACCAGGCAACCGTGTCAAAACCGATAAACGCGATGCCATTATGCTCGCTAAGCTATTAAAAAATGGGGATGCCGACCCTATTTTTGTCCCCGAACCTGAAGACGAAGCTGTCCGTGATTTATCTCGATGCAGGGAAAGTGCCATGCATGATCTCAACGATGCTAAATACCGATTAAAAGCCTTTCTGCTTCGTAACCATGTTCATTATCAGGGCACCGATAACTGGTCGCTAAAGCACTTACGTTGGCTCACGCAAATCATTCTTCCTCACCCGGCCCAACAAATTGCTTTACAGGAAATGATTCAAACTATTTCAGAACGCATGGCAAGGCTCACTCGTATCGATAATGAATTAACCCATGAGATAAAAACATGGCGATACTATCCCGTGGTGAAAGCAATTCAAGCTATGCGCGGCATCCGATTACTGGTCGCTGCTGGAGTCATTGCTGAACTCGGAGATCTCAATCGATTCGACCATCCCAGTAAACTCATGAGCTATTTGGGTCTCATACCCAGTGAACACTCCAGTGGTAATTCTCGGCGGCTGGGCGCTATCACCAAATGTGGCAATCACCGAGCTCGGCGATTACTCGTTGAAGGGGCACATAGCTATCGGCATCCCGCTAAAATCTCTGCTGAAATGCAGCAAAGGCAAGAAGGTCTCAGTAAAAAAATCATTGATATTGCTTGGAAAGCACAACTGAGACTCTGCCGACGATATCAGCGATTACTTCAACGGGGAAAAAATCATAATCTTATTGTTACCGCCATCGCCCGAGAAATGATTGCATTCATTTGGTCGATCACGCACGAGGTTGTCTTATCCCCCGTCGATCCTAAACAACGATTGGTAAGGATACCTAAATGACAAAAATTGAGTTGGCGTATCAGGTCAGGCCGCGATTAGTGGTGCAACCTCCGACAGGCGTTGGCTGGCTATTACGATAAGTAATAGATCCACGAGCATAGACTGAAGACCGGCACCACGACGTAATAAGTAAGGTAGGCAAGGCTGATTGCTACAATCAGTAACCCACGAATACCAGCATGTTAATCGTCGAAATTACTGGCTTCATCTGATGCGTTAACTCATCTCTTTCACAGACATTATGGCTCTGGCTTTGCTCGAGTTAGATTTTGCACTCGCTGCTTGACATAGGGAGTCATACCAACGCCTGCCATAATACGCCACAACGTATTACGATAATGTTGATAGACCACCGAAAACACTAAAGCCAATTCAAACCTAGAATGCCGAGCGTTGGTGGTCGTATTAATGGCTTTGTTAAATGGCTTACAACATCTGGTTTAGGTGAAGCATTGGTAGAAAACCTCTGACTTTACCGACTAAGTCTTTGTGCAAACTATTTTGCAGCTGTTCTATTTCAGTTGCATTCCAGCAAATAACATAGATACCAGGTAAGTTCTTGAGGTTAAAATTTCCCTTTTTCCGCCACTCTCGCTCGAACGTCCAGTCCACTGAACCATATTCATAACGAACATGACGCCATTTTTCAGAATCTGGTATCCATTTAGCCTCGCTATCAGGTAGATAGATAACGGGTCTAGCATCTTCACCGAAAGCTGCGTGTTTACTAATCGCAACTCCGTAGTACCGATAACGAAATTCATTATTTTCTAGGTCATTGGAAGCAAAATGTTTAAGTGCCGATAATGGTGTTTCCGAAAAACAAACAGCTGGATTATTGCCTTTGATAAAGCCTGATTTTGTACTTCCTAATATTTCACCATCATTTAAAATTTCACACAAAACATCTAAGGCAGCATACTGTTTGTCCTGCCCCTTTCCATCTTGTAACCTTCGACCTGCTCTTTCTTTTGTAAGATGAACAAGTGCATTGGTGATATCACCTCTATTTTCGATCATACGCCCTGCCATTTAACGCCTGCCATAAGGTGTGCCCCACCGAACCAGCAAAGCGCACCGAACTTCATACCAAAAATGCCGAGTGTAACGCATCACCTTGATGGCCTTGTTATACACGAACCACATGAGTTGCTAGTTTTTTTAGATTTCCAAAATTTGCTGGGTGCTGATATACATCAGAAAACAACTGATACGCTACTCTGTCATTATCTTTGAGGAAATTGAGACTTTTTTTAGGCCCGAAGAACCAAAGTCCACGTAATTGAAAATAGATTTCTAACAGCTCAAATTGCAGCCAACAACGACGATGCCTACCTTCTAAATCATCGGTTTCTATTCGTTGCAGCATTTTTGAAATCCACTCAACCGTATGCAAGTAATCTGACTCAGTTAGTTTTATAGGACCAGAAGATATTTTACCTTGTATTTTTGAAAGAAAATCTCCACCTAGTCCTCTTTGATCGAGTAAACAGCAACCATCACCAAAACGCAAAGAGTCATCAGAAACATGGTTCATTATTTCTGTTGGATAAACCCAAGCATCAAGGTACACACCGTGAAATAATCGAGCATCTTTATGTTCAGGAGAATTGTCCGAAAAACAAGCAACGTCAATATCACTTGATTCCGTAGCTTCATTTCTAGCCCTAGAACCATAGAGAATGATCGTATGTGGATCGTACTTTTCTTGAAGATCACGTACAACTAAATCGATTAAATCATCCATGTTAACTATTTCCTAGTAGTGTATAACGCCAGCAATAAGGTGCGCCACGCTAAACTAACCAAGCGCACCGAATTCCATACCAAAACCGCCGAGTGTAACGCGTCACCCTTGATTGCCTTGTTATATTGCTGATTGATGAACCACATGAAATTGCTCTAAAACCAGCATCATATCTTCACTTGGTTCGATATTAAGTTCTACACATTCTTGGGCAAAGAAATCCCAGTGAGCTTTTCGCCACCATTCAAGTGAACGATCGCCTTCACCTTCCAGATACGCAAACTCCGCTGAAACATCGGAATACTTACACTCTTCAACTGAGTCAATTTCAACAATACAAATTGGCTTACCATTCCAATCAGTAACAACCTGTAAGTGGCCAATTGTAGGCATTGGTTCATCATCTGATTCGTACCAATATTTAAGGCTACAGGTCGCTGTTTTTTGACCAATACGAATTAATTCAGCACACAAATTGGCATTATGTTCATCCGCACAAAAGTAGTCTGCACTAAATGATTGATACTTCTCACGTTCAGAATCACTTAATGATTCAAGATATTGATTTAGATAAATTTTAGCTTGTTCTTCCATGATATCCACTTAATTATTTTTGCAATATAACGCCTAAGCACATGCGCCCGTGACCGCAGGTGCCAATTTAACCACCGTAAACACCACTGCCAATTCATACCAAAACCGCCGAGTAAAACGGGTCGCATGGTGCTTTTTGTTATGAAACTCCGTCCGCGAACGCGATCTGAACTTGGGCGCAAGCCTGTCAGCGCCAGCTGTCTGTGTGACGAAGTCTCAACGAAATCTGTCCCGGAAGCTCCCGAGGTCTATCTACAACTTGGAGCCAGGGAAACTATCATTTTTCCGGATGGCCAGGCCGATTGGCTGCCCTACCCTGAAGCTGACAGCCAAAGGGATCGTCCTTCTGAAACCACGGAACCATCGGGTGAGTAAATCGAAAGCCCGAGGCTTGGCTACTCAAAGACAGGTGACCGATTTCCAGCGAACTTTACCCGATAACCAATGGCAGCCTTACGCTAAACGAATGGCCAGAGAGATCGTGTTCTTGAGCGACGATTTTTCGGGCAGAACCTAAACTTCGCTTAGATTCATAACGCCTAACATAAGTTGCGCCCCACTAAACCCGCCAAGCGCACCACACTCCATACCAAAAATGCGCAGTAAAAAGCGTCAACTTGATGTTTTTGTTAGGCATTGTCACCAAACTCGGCCAATAATAGCTCATGCGCACTGGATCCAGCTATCTTTGTAAGCTCGGTACATTGAAACACATATAGTTGGTACTCTTTTGATGAATCAGCTTTCCATGTCGCTAGGTCAATTAATCGACTTCTTATTTTAAGTGCTAAGTCATTCGCTCTTTGCTGAGTTTCACTGTCAATATAACCACTTTCAATTCGTGACATGATTGATTCGTAATCGTCTTTTAAATCCGAACTTGGTTTTCTATATGACAATTTAATCTCCTTGATGCCTTTTCTAGGCCTTTTTCAACTAATGTACTTGTTTTCAGTTACACCATGCGGACTCAGCCAACCAGCGGATAAATAGGAACTCAAGTACTCATCAAATTCGGATTCATCTTCAGATGAATATCCTCGATTGTCTATGTTATCTAGTAGCTCTGTTGAAATTTCAATCTTAGAGCCAGCCTCACGATAAAGCACTTCAGTGACTTTGAATGAAAAGTAGTCTCCGACAACATCATTTCTAAATTTCATATACTCGCCGAAACGAGGAACGGTTTGCATCTCAATAGTTTTCGTCAGATGAACCCAACGAGTTTTACTTGCAAGCCATATACTGAATTCAATTTTTATCATTTGTCCCTACACATAATAATTACCAACATAGCTTCGATTACTATTTAATGCCTAACGCCTGCAATATGCGGCAGCTTATGTACTGCACATACAGAAAAGCACCGTAATCACAGTGCTTTTGGTATTGAAAATGCCGAGTGTAAGCTGTCCGTATGATTGCTTTATAGTTGGACAGTCCTTTCCTTGTAGACCATATAAAGAAGGGATATGCACTGGCCTGTGACGAATAAGATTGCCCGTCACTTGATGACTATAACAATCCTTCCGCGCAGGCCAGCTGCTCACTGTCGATGAATACTCAGGGCACTTTCAGTCTGAACACTATAATGCCTTCACACGTCAGTCAGCATGCACATCACCACTTTTAATGTAGCAACTCGAGGTGATTATGTTAGTTTCTCAGCTCACAGATTCGTACATCCTCATTGGCCTTGATTGGGCCGATAAAAAGCATGATGTCTGCTACTATGACGGCGACAAATGTATCAATGATGTCATCAGCTCTAAGCCTGAACATATCCATGATTGGCTGCACCAACTTCACCAACATTTTGAGGAAAAAACACTCGTCATTGCCTATGAAAGTGGCAATGTGAGATTGCTTAACCAGCTCTGCCAATACAAGTTTGTCTGCCAGGTACCAATCCCACCCCAGCAGGTAAAACGCTATCGTGATACTTTCTCACCATCGGGAGCTAAAGACGATCCGACTGATGCAAAATTGATCCTCGATTTAATCCAGCGTCATGGCGATCATTTCAATGTGCTTAAACCAGAATCACCACAGGTCAGAGAGCTGACTGATCTTGTCGAGTTTAGACGCCGGCAAGTCAATCAAAGAGTGAAAATAACCAACAAAATCAGAACAGTATTAAAGCGATATTACCCTCAACCACTTGAGCTATTCGATGATATCGGCACGATCATTTTCTGTGACTTTCTGACTAAATGGCCTGAACCAGCCAAGGCAAAAACAACTCGCCGTGATGTACTGTTCCGCTTTTTTGAAAACCATAATTCTCGCTATCCGCAAGTCAATAAAGACCGTGTGGATGCCATAAAGTCATTGGTGCCACTCACTGATGACCAGGCGGTTATTCGTCCCTGCCGGTTGCTTTTAGCGTCACTGATTGGTGAGCTTCGCAACCTGCTTACCTCCATCGAACTGTTTGAGCAACGCATTAAAGTACTCACACGCAGTATGACCGATTATAAGTTGTTCAAGTCACTGCCAGGTGCAGGAGAAATTAACACAGCAAGGCTATTGGCGGCCCTCGGTACCAACAAAGATAAATATGCCAATGCCACCGAAATGCTCTGCCATGTCGGTGTTGCACCCGTGACCCAACGGTCAGGAAAATCATGCATTGTCCGCTGGCGCTTCCAATGCCCAACCTTCCTCAGGCAGACATTCGTTGAATGGGCTGGTCAAAGTATCCGTTCATCGGCATGGGCCAAAGCGTACTATCAAATACAGATAGAACGAGGCAAACATCACAATGCTGCGGTACGTGCATTGGCTTACAAATGGGGCCGCATTTTGTTCCGATGTTGGCAAGAAAACACCCTTTACGACGAAGCAAAGTACATCACGATGCTAGCAGAGAAAAAGTCACCAATAATCGGCTACTTAGCATCGAAATAAGGTGAATAAAATGTGGTCTATGGGACTTGACCGTCCACCTCAGGGCGTGTTGTTATGTGCTTTTCAAATTAAGCCATAACTGATTTTACATTCTTCTTTTTCTGGCCGCTTACTTCAGGGGCTGAAGTTTTGAATTGAGATGACATCAAGACATTCGCATTTTTAAGCAGCATTTTCCGCATTTCTTGCGGTGTCATACGTTTTGTTTGAATATTTTTCATAGCATGCTCCTTAGTAATCCCTTAACTAGGTTAATTATAGCGTAAACAACAAGATATACACACCACTAAATTACCTTATAAATCAGAAGCTAACCTAGATTGAACATCTTCCAGCGCTTCAACTGAAGCATACATTGCAGGTTTATCACCACTAACTTGTACGAAGCCGAATCGTTCATAATGTTCAACTAAATCAGGATGCGGCTCAACTACAAAAGCTCCTTTGCTATCAGGAAACAAAGAAAGAAAATATGTTGCTGCAATTACAACTAAAGTTGTCAGTCTACCAGCTAACGGATGAGACCCTGACTGACGAACAAACGATTCTAATAGAAGTATATGAAGGTGACCGTCAGTAGTTGCATAAACACCCAACATTGCGCCATCAAGATTATCAGCATAATCCAATCGAAAACCAAGATGAAAGCTGTCATCATGCAAGAAATACTGGTACTTTCCCCTCCAGTTCAAGACTGAATCATTAGAACGTGCCAATTTTTCAAAATCATCGTCACTAAGCTTGCTTATTGATAACCCAAGATCCACTTGCTCCACAAATTCTTGTAGAAAACTAACTGTCTCATCCAAATGCTGTTCTATGGTCATCTATCTCATCTCACAATCAATAAGCCCTGATTCTAACTGATTACCAACTACTTTTCAGCAGGATAGAGACAATTTTAGAGCACATAACGCCTGGGATAAGGTGCGCCACGACGAACCAACCAAGCCCACTGAACTCCATACCAAAAATGCCGAGTGTAATGCGTCACCTTGATACCTTTGTTATGGCGCACTCAAGGCAACAGCATCAATCACCACGCACTCTACCGCTTAAGGATGTCCGGCTCTTGAACGAATATCATAACCATTTTGGAAAATAGTTAAAGTGAACGCCAGTTAACCTGCTGAATTACGTCCTAAATCAGAGTTTAATTGAACTCGAACAGCTCTTTTCTCAAAGAGCGAATCAGCGTCACAGAGCACAGCCGCAATAACCACATACAATGAAGTTAACGGGCAAAATTTACATGATGATGAGCTGAACGTTGGAGAAGTAGCAAGCTCGGAATAAAAATCGAGCGTGCTGCGAACAGAACCAGTCAATCTACCAGTTCGTGATACAAGACAAGCGTTCAGGTATATCGCCTGAGAAGATCGACTTCGTAGCTGCTAAGCACGACCCGCCGACCATAAATCGAATGCCATGTTGTCTGTGCACCTAGCGCCATAACGCCAAATTAAGTAGTGAGCAACGCCACCACCTTACCTAAAGCATTGTGCCGTAAACACTAAAGTTGATTCAAACCGAAAATGCCAAGCGTTGCGAATCTGCTTAAATTTATTGTTAGAACTGTACTCAAAGATAGCGACTAACCCGCTCTACTTCTTTCAGAGCAATACTGTCAGCAGCAATTCCGACTTGATTCGCATTCAATGAATACCACTTAACTTCGTCAGCCTCTTGAGCCGTAATATCTCCTGTCCAAGCGCTAACAATGAAATAATGGATCAACTGCAGTTCTTTCGTTGGGTGGTAAAGGGAGCATAAATATTTGTATTCAGTTGGAACAACATTGAGCTCTTCATTTAACTCGCGGAACAACGCCTGAACTTGAGTTTCACCATATTCAATATGACCACCAGGTAAAGTGATCAAACCGGGATCCGTTTCCTTTTGCTCACTGCGTTTTTCTAGCAGTACCTGTGAACCATTAAGCATGATAAAGGAAATACATTCATTTACTTCCATCTATATGTTCCCTTGAAAGTTCTAACATTTTATTCAACGAACTCACTTCGTATATCTTCTGTTTTCGGAAGATATACGAATGAAATATGCGAACTAAGTTCGTATATCTCACCATTTCCTTTTTTTAAAAGACCTACTTCGAAGGGGGTAAACTGAGTATGCAGAGAAAATGGCTGAAAAATGCCATACTACCGCCCTTGAGCACAACAGAGCTTACTCACTGTCTTTAAAAGCAGGCAATACTATCATCATATGCATGGTTTTTTTTATGGTAGCTCAAACTTCTACGAATCAAAGTGTAAATAAGTAAACAAATTGAAGTTTCCGATTCTGAAAAGTGAGTGACATTTCCGAGGCGGATTTATGAAGGGGGACACCTTAAACGTGAAGGCTCGGTCACTTGGCTATCAATCCACTATTCACCAGAAACCAAACGCTGCCCTTCTTACACATCTAAAAAGGGCTGTTATCTGATATGGTTGTTTAGTGCCAAATCAGAGCAAGCCAGCTTTCTTCTTCCTAAAATACGTTCTTCGACTAATCCCTAACTCCGCCCACGGCTCACCCAAGCTTGGCCGCCCTCCTCCTTTGCTCTTTCGTCCTTTCCTTGCCTGTGATTCCGAAAACTTCGCTGGGGTAAAATGCTTCATCGTCCATTTCGCAATGCTCATGGCGATCGATTTCACTTCTGAATACTGCATTGGCGTGTTGTACCCCATGTTAATCGCCTCACAGCGCGCTAAGACGACATCTTCCCATGATGCGGCATAGTCAGGACGCCAATAGTCTCTAATCGCCTTATACGCCCAATGACGAACAGTATCGAAGGTGTCACAGTTGCGCCCAAGTCCGCTCGCTGCCCTACCCGTTTTCGGGTGGTTGCGGATATCAACAAAATCCGCCAGATAATCGAGGCTGTAGCCTTCCTCCGTCCAGCACTCGGTTTGCCAATGGGGATGCAGGGGATTTTTCGTGAGCAACCCTGCATAGCTTTCATCGGCCTGTAACCGCTCCATGAATGCCGATTGAATCGCGGCGGCATAGCGTATCGGCTCAAGGTGCGCCGCTTCTGAGGTCGGAAACGGGATCAGCAGTTTGTAGCAGATATGCGCGTGACCGTTGCGGGGATTTTTCGCCGTCCAGTAGGGCGGCGGCAGGTGCGCGTCAGTCCATGCCAGTGTCGCTCCCGCGCGATCGATGTCAAACACCAAGTACGTCACCATGTTATGGCGATTAACCTGCACGTATCGGCGAGAAATGGCTGACAAGCGACCGCGAATGTACAGACTACCTAGTTCATCGGTGCAATACGGCTTATACGGCAAGCTCTCAATGAGTGCCGCTTTCGATGGCATGGCCATGACTGCGCCCTACCCGTGACCGCCCCCCTTATCAAGCAACTTGATACGGCTCCACGCCATAACCCCTAACTGGGCGTCTTTGGCCAAAGAGTGGTAATAACCGTGCTCCGCTTTGGGTAAGTAAATAACCAAGGAGGCATGCCGCTTGCTTTGGCGATATTGCCGGTGCTTGGCACTCAGTTGTTGGTGACGGGTAAAACTGTCCAGCTTTCTGTCATGCCGCGCGCCCTCACGCAATACCGCTAACGCCCATTCTTCCAGCGATTGGTTGTCGGCCTCCGCCCCTTGCCACAACGCCCGCAATTCTTCGTCAGTGAGCGTAATAGTTAATCGCTTGGTGGTCGCGCCCTGCTGGGGCGGTAACGTGGTCGGTGGCAGTGTTTTGGGTTTTTCATTGGTAACAATACGGCGGAAGGTATTGCCGACCTGCTCGGCGGCCTGCTCTACGGCCTTGTCGCTGACATGGGTATAACGCAATGTCATGGATAGCCGCTTATGACCAAGTAGTTTTGCGACCATCGGCAAGGTATGCCCGTCCATCACCGCATAGCTGGCGAAGGTATGGCGCAAGTCATGAATTCTAACATCGGCGATATCGGCCTTAATACGCAGTTTGACCCACAGGTTCGACACGGCGCGCACCGATGCGCCTTTTTTCATGGGAAAAACTTCACCGTCTTGGCTGCGAACATGGCGCGCCAGCACATCGACCGCCGCCTGGCCGATATGCACCATCCTTGCCCCTGTTTTACTGTCCGGCAAATGGATTTCATTGCCGTGAAGGTATTCCCCTTTCAAATGGGTGATTTCCGAGACCCGACACCCTGTGAGCATGAGCAGACGAAGAATGTCACAGCACTGAAACGCCACCTCACTGCGCGCCCCTTCCTCGTCGAGCACCGCCGATAAACGGTGCAGTTCCGGTATGCTTAAAAAACGGTTTAGTACCCGCCGTTTGTTGGGCTTGATGCCCATAGCCGGATTTATTGTGCAATGCCCCTGCATCACCGCCAGCTTGAATACCGATTGCAGCACCTCAAGGTTGCGGTTCGCCGCCCCCTTGGTTTGCTGGCTGACCGTATCAAACCACTGTTGCACCGCCGCATGGGTAATGGTGTGCAGCGGAAAACGGCCGAAGGTCGGTAACAGGCGCTTGTTCAATGCACTGCGTGACGTGGCCTGTGTGCCCGTTTTCCATTGCTCAAAAACCAGCGGGGTCCATGTATCACGGACAAACACATCAAAACGCGGCGAGGACGTCACGGGGGGCGTGTCTTTTTCTTCCCGCCATGTTTGGATTTGCTTGTGCGCCATGACACGCGCCTCTTTGGTGGTCAAGGCACTGACAGGCGCAATGAGCCGCGACCGCAAACGCCCGTCAACGGTCGCTTTCACCACGTACATGCGCCGTTTGTCAGGGTATACTTTGACCCCGAAACCTTTTAGCACGGTATCCCACGTGGTATAGGCACGCGATTTTGGCTGCATAGAGACAATGGCTTTCTTGGTAATGCGTAATCGGCTCATGACTGCATGCCCCCTGCAATCACATTGGCCACGTTGTTGGCGGCATTTTGAATATCCCCTTTGGCGAGGTGCGCATATTTCAGGGTGGTTTCAGGCAGCGTATGCCCCAACAGCCGCCCGATGGTCAGCAAACTCACTTTGTCTTGCAGGGCGATACTGGCATAGGTATGGCGCAGATCATGCAGCCGCACATCGGTTAACCGTGCCTCTTCCCGTACCTGATACCACACGGTCACTAAACGGGAATACTCGAAAGGCTCGCCGGATCGCTTGCCCGCAAACAGGTACACGCCGGATGAAGGCCAGTCGTCCAGCAACTCACGGACAAACGAAGACAGGAACACGGTTTTCGCCCCTGTCTTACTGTCATGCAGATACCAATGCCCTTGGCGATAGTGCATCCATTCCACGGTACGCACTTCATTGCACCGACACCCTGTGAGCATTAACAGGCGCAGTATCATCACCGCCGTGGGTGAGTCCGTCTGATGGGTATCGAGGGTCGCCCATAGGCGGCGTAATTCTTCGGGGGTTAAATACCGCTCACACGCGGCCAGCTTGTAACGCTTGAACGATTTGCACGGGTTGCTTTGTGGCTCTCGGTAGCCATACGCCTCGGCTTGCTGCATCATCACGGACAATAACGGCAACATCGTATTGGCCATGCCTTTGGTGGCTGACATTCCACTGAACCACTGTTCAACCTGCTGGCGGGTTAAGGTCGAGACATTGACCCTGCCCAATACGGGCTCAATGTGGTGTTCGAAGCCCCGACGGTTGTTTTTCAGGGTGGAAGGTTTCCAGTGGCGCGCATAACGGGGAAAGAATTCCTCGGCAAAGGCCGACAAGGTCAGCTCGGATAACCCTGCCTCTTTCTCCACCCCATAGCGTACTTTCTCAATCATGGCTTTCGCGGCAGCGCGCGCCTCACTGACTGACATATCTGCCGCATCACCAAGACGGTGCAACTGGCGCAACCCCTGATGCTGGAAACGGACGTTAAACACGCGCTTTCCTGATGGGTAGACCCGCAGGAAAAAAGCAGGGAATTTTTTATCGTAATACGCCTCCATTTTCTTCGACGGGGGCATGGTATCGACCATTTCTTGCTGTAATGTGACCTTTGGCATTATCGGCTCTCACGTGATAGCGTGGCATTTCACGCTGTCTCTGTACTGCTCTCGCGGATACTGAAACGCGGAAGACCACGGAAAAACACCGTGATAACGAAAGAACTAAACACCTTACTTTCAACCACTTACCCCACAAACAACAACCATCTCGATTTATCGAGATAGCGTGGTGTGTAGTGGACTCTAATTGTAATACTGACCTTGACCTGGTCGTCGTTCGTCTTTCTTTTGCTTTTGGGATTTTCTTGTTCAAGCCTGACAATCAGGCCGACTGATTGCCGCTTGAAATCAGGGTCATTGATGGTCATGGCCACGAGTGAGAAACACAACAGAGAGGGAGGAAAACAGCAGTAGAAAACCACAGGGTGACAACGTCACAATGCTAATTAACTTTTTCGAGAAAATAAAAAAAGGCCGCACAACGTGCAGCCTTTATAATAAGACAACTTTAACGATAACTTTATTTTATCAGTTCACCATAATGCGGCTATTGCCGCGGTTTATATTCAGCGAAAATGATGACAGTCGATAGATACCTTTAGACGAAACATAAAACGTCAACGCTGGTAAAATGTGATGGTAAGGTGAGTATATCCAGGCCCCACCATTAAACAATTCTACCGACCATGACAATGATAACGACAACGGACAAACCTTATTAAGTGATTTAGCAAGCTCGACCATTTCAGCATAATTAAAATATCGCTTTTCGCCAACGACCTGACAAACAACTCGACTCAATACCATGTCGCGTAATTGCTGTTTATCCTGTTCGCACTGAAAACAATATTGATGGTTCGCGGCCACCTTACGGCTAATCCTATTTTTTGCATTCAATAATGCACGTGCCTGACAACTCAATTTCACCTGATTAACTTTTGCATCATGAATGTGTTTTTTTAATGACAGCAAGTGTATTGACGTATTCATCATAACCTCACAAAAAATGACACAGTTAAACCAATGACTGCCTATAATTACATTCAGACGGTAACAATAAGGTGGTGAATGTTCTATCGGCTTCGGTCACAACCCAGAAATAGTTATTCTGATAACGATACGATGACAGAATTTTATCACCTTTAACTGTCGCGACATTATTTAACGCGGCATCATGAATACCGACGTTACCCCAATCACATGAAGCATGACGTGCAATAAACGACAGCGCACACTCTTGCATGTTATCAAATACCGTTAATGCACCAGTCGTAATCAACACGTTACCTAGTGAAAAGGGTTTTGGGTCAACCATTTCTACATAACAAATACAGTCACAATAAGTGCTCATGAATTTCTCAAAACAATTTTTATTATCACACAGACAAACACCGGTAAAATCATTACCTTTGATGGTGACATTTTTGATAATAACCTCATCGCGCAACACTATATATTGTTCGCCCTGGTGGTCTATGAATAACTTATGTGATGGTAATTGATCGCATTGACCTGAGATTAAATAGTTCATACGTTCGCCCCCGTTGCTTGCTGAAGCGACTGACAAAATCGCGTAAAATCTTGCCATGAACGTGTTTTACAATGAATTGATAACAGCAGGCTGTCAGCCAGTATAATTTTTTTCTTGCTGTTAGCTGTGTTATGAGTATTATTTGAATTTGTACGCATAGTTAATTCCCTTTAGTTTTGGCTTGTAGTGCATGCCACTTTCTAGCAGCAACTAGAAAGTGGCTCTCTTCATTGACAGTTATTCTTTATGACTTAATTTTTCAGCCAGTCTTTCAGCGGCGGCAATGGCGTTAGGGGTAATTTTTCTAACCCAAGCCGTACTATATCGAGACCACTTAAACCCGTTCGATTTAATCAGCGTGCGAACCTCTACCGAAGGCTTACCGCCAAACTTGAATTTGACTCGGCCATCTTCCTCATAAAGTGTCCATTCGAGCCCCTCAACGCTCCCTGTAGCCTCTAACGGCTTTTGGTTATGCAATGCCTCAAGTTCTTTGATTCATTCGCGTGTGGTGCGAATGGTGGCGTTATTGTTCTGTAAGGAGTAGCTAGCAAACCCAATCCGCCCGACGTGATCCGGTTTTAATAATTCTTGGGCTTGGCTGTCAGTGAAATGATGGGTATTAACCATGTACTCGACTTTGTCGGCGTCTGTCATATGCTTGGAGCGAATGACTTTGTTAACGGCCTTCATGGTCTCTTGTGATTGTTCTAGGTTAGCCAGTTTTTCTTTTAGTTTTTGTACGGCTTCGGGATCGTCTGAGGCGATGCCATTTGTCCCCACACTGGCGGCCCTGGCTCCCAATCTCTCCGCTTTATCCGCAGCGGCCACCGATTTACCCATATCATTGAAAATCCGCTCAGCATCCCGACGGGCGCGTTTTTCTGAGTGGTGGCCAACAAGGATAGGCTGACCGAATGGGATCATATCTGCCCGATCTTTAGAAGCTTGATAATACTGATTAGACTGTTGGACAGCTTTTTCTGCTCTCGCTTCTAAACGGTCTTTTTTAGCCTCGATGCGGCCTTGATAATCGCCCAGACTAACCACATTGCGTGTATTCTCAGGCTCTGGATCCGGATTTTTCCCCGCTTCTAACCAGGCGTAATAATCAGCGGAATAGGCACGGATAACGGTTTTAGTCTCGACAACGTCAACCGCTTCAACCGCCGCGACAGCTTTATAACCTTTAACGGCTAAATCAATGGTGAGTGTTGGAAAGTTAGCATCAATATCATGGCGTAACTCGTGACGTTCGCCATTGGCAAAGTGCATCATCACTTGAGTTTTGTAGTAACCGCCATCTCGTCCGATTTCTAGCGCGGCACGGCAGGCCCTCTCGTCATACTGCTCAAGTGTTAATACTTCGTCATCACTAAACGCGCCGGACTCGCTCCAAAGCACCTGTACTGATGTAATGACAACCTCTTCGGCGTTGGTCAGGTCGATATCATCCAAGGTAGCGAGTTGCACCGGTTCGTGCTTCTTGGGTTGGGGTTGGGGTTGGGGCTCGTATTCGCCACGGCGTAAATTTGGAAGTGCTTCAACAGGCGCAAATGACACGCGGATAGTGTCACAAAAATAATAGGGGCCTTCGATACGTAGCAGCTTAGGCTGGTCGTTATCGTCACACTCAAGGCGTACACACATATCATAATAATTGTTGTCGTTAGCCATCCATTCGTTGACACGCGCCACATCAATTTCAAATTCACCGTTAGAACGCGAACAGTCATCTAATCCCATGCTGTATGTTTCCATGGTGATGCGTGTGGCCATCGCCAGCAGTGATGCAATTTTTTTGGTGGCATTTTTGCGAATTTTGCCGCTCTTAAACCCTTTCATTTTTGTAGAGCCTGACTGCTCCAGCGGGGATACGCTGGTCGCTTCTGACGGGTTAGTGATTGTTGGGGTGTGGGTGTTTGAGTGTGTCATGGCGGACTCTCCTGCTTAGTGTGTTTTTCATTCCCGTTTCGCCTGACTGTCCGGCCTCTTGCCATCGTTCTGCTTCACAAGGGCGCGAAGCGTTCATATACCCTTGTGAATCAGGTTGTGGTGAGAGACGGTTAACAGGCAGTTGCGAGACGAGAGTGAACAAACACGCAGGAGAGCACCATGATGCACGAGGACAGACGCAGCCCTTACAAGCACTTAGCCGGTAGGAGTGAAAGTCTTTGTTCTGGATCTGGCTGTTGCTTTGGATTTTTGCTCTTTAGCCCTGACCGTTACCTTCTGGCGAAGACAACGTGTTGGCTGAGTTTCACTAGCGAGACAAGAGATGGAACAGCTCGCCGGGGAGCGTGTGAAATAGGGCAAAGACAGCTTGCTGGCTGAGGTTGCCCCGCAAGGGGGGCTTCTGCTTTAGCACCTTGAAAAATGCCACCGAAAAACAGATATATTACCCCTTTCATTCAAACCGTTGTAGAAGACCATTCGATAGCGACCCAATCACTCTATAACCCGCAATGAGTTGTCCGGCTGTTCTGTTACTTAGGTATACTGGCTACTCTGTTAACCCGGCACCAAACTTGTCTTTATATCGGCAGTGTCGCTGAGGATGATGGACTTGGCGACGTGTTTGATTGGTGCATACCTGCCGTCATGTTCGATTGTGACCTTGTCCTTTACCGCACCATAAGCCAGCCTTCGGACGCAACCAGTAAAATGTGTACGGGGAAGATCTATTGTTGATTGCTGACCATTTCCAGGAGATTGAGGATGACGATAAGGTATTTGGTGGCCTCCTGAGAAATTGTATCAATGATCTCTCATCGTCGACTAAAGGCTGATAAAGGACGGAGATCGCAGAGATCTTTACTTACCTTTTTGTCGATCAAGTCAATATTATCGAGGATACGGACTTTCTGGGTAAAGACGACGTCATACAATTTATCGGTGACTGTTTTAATTTGAGTGTTGCCACACATCTTCTCCAGTATATCCATTGCGTGTCAGTGAAGACTGCCACGATGATGAGAGCTTTGTCCCCCTGATATTCCCCCCTCACGGACACTGATTAGGCACGTCATAGTGGTGGCATAACGTCAGGCAAGGGTTTACTTCTCACCATAAAATAACGCTGCACAATGTGCAGCGTTGATACCCTCTTAAGACAGGACCTCAACAACTGCCTGTTTGATTTTAGCTTGCAGTGCTTCATCCAGGCCGGCAAGGTTGATAACGGCGCTCTTGCTATTCTTTTGCTTCCACTCGACTTTCTGTTTCGCGGTACTGCCATTCCATAGCGTCTCTGCTTCAACTTTCTTGCTTACCGAGCGTTTCTTAGCATTTAGCTGATTGAAACTGCGGTTTAGCAGATCAAAGCGCTCGTTGGTCGTGAGGCTGTCCGGGGCTGCACTGCCGGTATTCTCCAGGTATTTCTCATGTAATTTTTCAGGATCGACATTGTTTCCACTTATCGCATTATTAAGTGTGACCATTTTGTTCATCACGCGGGCACTGATCTCATTACTGCCCATTACCGACCAGAAAACAGGAGCCAGGGTGATGGCGTTGAGGTAGCGTGACATCAATGTCTTATCAACACTTTCGTCTTCAGCAAATTGGTTTTGCGTCAGCTCAGGGGTCTCTTTCCTTAATGTTTCCAGCTTGCTGGAGAAATAATAGCCCCAGTCGAGGTAGCTGAACGCCTTTCGCTTGTCTGACTGCAGGACGATAAATTCGGCATCTTTCGGGTCAATTTTGGTATCACTGACATCAATGCGAAGGGGAGTGTTGGCCATAGCCGCACAGGCCATTCGTCGTGAGCCGTCAACGACATATATCAGGCCATCTTCGCCAAGGTAGCCGATGGCATTAGTGATTTGGTTGCCGTTGGCAATTCCATCGTATATATCAGCCAGTTTCTCGCGGGTTAGCTCTTCCGGGCGGCGGATATTGCGGGGATCAACCCGAACATGCCTTTGGATCTCTTCACTGCTTTTATAGGTGTGAAGCCTTAGCATAATTTCTTTGCCTGACGGTAGCTTTATCCTGTTTGTTACAGGTTTCGCCTGGGGCTTTATCCCTGACGTTCCACGATTGATACCATTAAAGCCGGTAGCTTTTTTATTCATTAGTTAACCCGTCCGGAAATTTTCTTGATATTGGCCATGACTTCTTCATAAACAGCCCTTGTCGATACCACAGCATTGTCGTAGGCCAACGCAGAAGCATATTTGTTGTCGCGAGCTTCGGTTTTTTGGATATCAAAAATGCTACGGTTTAAATTATCCGCGGACAGAAACAGCTCAGATTGCTTGATCGAATTCGAGCACAAGTGTTCCACAAACGACCGGATAATCATGTTTGACGTCTGTTCGACCTGCGGGCTATTAGAATCCACATTGACTCGTAGGCACTTGAACATTTTCAACTTAGCACCACCACTCGGGAGCTGGCGGATACGATCCTTGATAAAGGTAATAAAGTTCTTTGTCGATAAGTAGTCCAACTTGTGCGGTGTGACTGGAAGCAACAGGAAGTCTGCTGCTTCAAGGGCTGACCAACAGATCGGGCTATCCTGTGGCGGAGTATCGATAAAGATAATGTCATACTGGGTTTTCAGGATTGGCAGGATAAAATTACGGAGCTCCTGTAACAGTTCTGCCTTGCCTTCTTCATCGAGCTCGGCGTAGATATCGCTGAAGACTTCATCTTCAGGAAAGGCTGAGAATACATCGAGGTTTGGCAAGTGCGTATTGAATGCCGCTCCCAGTACAACCTCCTCTTCCGTCAGGCCGTAGTTTTCTACATATTCGTTGAAAGACGGAGTGTATTTTCGCAATGCGATATCAGCGATCGTCAAGTAAATACCGTCGTCATCTTTAGGCTGTGCCTGCAGGCCTGCTGAGCCCTGTGGGTCAAGGTCAAGAATGCACACCCGAGCATTGAGGTTAAGATCCAATGCAGCGGCAGTCGCCAGTGACTTTGTGGTCGTCGACTTACCCGTCCCCCCTTTGTGGTTCTGGACAGAGATAACACTGGATGTGAAGTCGTCACTGTATTTGCGATGGCCCAGGTTATCGAGGATAACTTGTACATCGAATCGGTTATACAGAAAGGACTTACCTTGTTCGATAGGCTCACCAATCACCCCTTCTTCTTCCAGCGCCGCAACGCGCTTATTGAACGTCTTGGTTGATAGGTTTACGATTTCGCGGATCTTTGTTTTGTTTAATGAATGGTTGTAAATCAGACGGTCTACGCCCTCATCAAGTTCGCTGTCAGTTACATTGATACGAGATTTTTCATTGATTATGTCTTTCAAACGGACATCTTCATTTTTCATGCGAATAGCGCAGTCATCCAATGCTAGCAATACATCCATTTTTTATCATCCAGTCAACTAAAGAATACGTAATGCCATGACAATAATGGCATTTCCACGTTAAATCAATGGCTTTTGTGTTTTATTGTGGAGCTTTACTGTCATTGATTGACTGTAAGGGATGAATTAGCATTTTTTTGTTATTTCCTGTTTTTTTTATAACTTGTTGATTTTAAACCGTTGTACCCGTACAACACCATGCATGCGGATCCACATAGAGCGTTTCCCAAACAATGCACGGTGAGTTATTTATTTTTCATCCCGAGCTCAAGGCAAATAAGTTGGTGAGACTGAGTATACCCGCCCACTCACTACCTAATGGCGGTTTTAATGCAATGAACCAAAATAATATACAAGCAATCAAGGTGATCCTTTACACTCGGAGTTTTGGTTTGGAGTTCAGTGCGCTTGGTGGGTTCATCGTGGCGCACCTTATGGTTGTAATGTAATGAACCATCACACTCCATAACGTACCGCGAGGCTATGATTATGGTGAAAATCAAATCAGTCATTGATTGATGAGTGGGAGATAGAGTGATGATCATCGACTTACTTGGTATTGATATTGCGAAGAGTGTTTTTCAATTGCATGGCGTTGATTGTAATGGAAAAGCTGTTTTAAAAAAGCGATTATCAAGAGGTAAACTGGCTGAATATAGGCTCCGTTGCAAAGTTCAATGAAAGCCCGATGTCTCAGTAGTTTTGCGGCCTAAAAGGTGAAAGCCCCTTCGATTAGACGCATTTCGGCCAGAGGACCACAACCATATAGCCAGATATCAAATTACCCTTTTCTAAACATTCGCATTACTTCGAATCCTCTGATTGTGGCAAACGCTGTTTTCAGGGATTGAAACCCTCGAACAGGCTTGATAAGCCGCTTCAACTTTCCATGATCGGACTCTATCCGGTTGTTCAGATATTTGATCTGTCGTTGAACGGTACCTTCGGCGCACACCTTAATTTTCTTTAATGCCGCTAGTGCCGGTGTATACGATTTATCTTTATCGGTGTTGACTGTTTTCGGGTGGTCATGAGACTTGATACTGCGTAAGGCCTTACCCAGAAAGCACTTCGCCGCCTTTTGATTTCGAGTGCGAGAGAGATAAACATCGACAGTATGACCTTCTTTGGTAATAGCTCGATACAAGTACATCCAGGTACCACCTACTCGCAGTAGAGTAAGAGGCAAAGCGTAGTCGAACTATTTCTCTACCTCTCCTCTCCGAACCGTACGTGCAGTAGGGTAGGCAACCAGCGAGTTACCAACGACACTTTTCCAATTGCCCCCCACCGAACCCCGCGTGACCGATTTCCGTGTCACGAGGCTCTCCAGTAATTGATTACATTAGAGCTTTCCCATCATATCTACCCGTATGAATGTTTTGGTGGCAGCTTTCACAAACGACTAATGTTTTACGCCGACGCGCTGCCATTATTTTCATCCATTCGGGACGAACTTTGCAGCCCTTTTTCTCCAAGTCAGCCAGTTTGCGTATATGGTGTACTTCAACGCGATCTGTGGATTCACAGAGTTCACATTTTTGAGCTAATAAGCGCTCAACCACTTCACTTCTCTGGTTCCATATATTCACTATTACAGAGTCATTTAACGATGCCCATCTATTCCACTTTAAAGAGACCGCACCAAAGTGCGCCTTTAATGGTGGTTTATCTGGGCGAGGAACAACAACTTCTAATGCCTTGAAAGTTCCATTTTCAGTTTCCAGCGTTGTGCCGTACTTCTTGTAAATTTTAGGGCAAGTTGTTTTGTACTTCTTTGCCAGAGTCTTCACGAGTGACAACTCTGCATTCCTCTTTAAGTAACCCATAGTGTGGAGGTTGTATGCCATCTGATAGTATTGCACTATCCCGCAATACTCTGCTTGATACTGTCTAACAATACTGTACGGATGATCATTGACCCGTTGAGTTAAGTGAATCGCATTACCTCTGCGCCGGTATTTGGCACTTTGGTTTTTAACTACTGTTTTTGGCACCCGAAGACCTACACTACCGTTGATGTTGCGTTGACCTCTGTGGTCATGTTTTTCGTCAGCATGTAGGATGTGGATCTCATAACCTAAAAATTTTGCTCTTTCATTGCGCGCATGAGTGATTAAGGTTTTCTCGTCACTAAGCTGAAATTTCAGATCATGCTCTAAATAGTGAGCAATTTTTTGCTTGATTTCCATTGATTCGGATTTGGGACCACTTAGTCCCAACAACCAGTCATCCGCGTATCGGACATACCAAAGGCGTCGATAGTCTGGATCATTTGGATCTTTAGACGGCAATTTCTGAGCCTGTTGGTTCAGTGTTTTTGCCAGATCCCTATCACCATTTTTTCGAGCTTTGGATGCCGCCAGAGTGATGGCGCGATATTTTGGGTTTGTTTTTCTTCGTTGCCCACAGGTATATGCCGGTACGATTTGGTCTTCGATATATTGGTCCAGTTTTCCGAGAATGATATTTGAAAGTATCGGCCCAACCAGTGATCCTTGCGGTACACCGCTGAATGTGGCGTTGAACTTCCAATTCTCCAAATACCCCGCTTCCAACAGATTTTCGATTAGACGAATTAAACGATTATCGTGAATCTTTTCACGCAGAATATTCAATAATATGGCATGATCTATTGAATCATAGCAGGCGCTAATGTCTCCCTCGATAAACCATTTTGTTCCTCTGCCTTTCTGCATAACACGTCGTAATGCAGTATGACAGCCACGCCTTGGGCGAAAACCATGTGAACAATCAGAAAACTGTGGCTCGTAGTACGCTTCCAAAATTGATCGAATAACTTCTTGAAGTAATTTATCCGACCAACTTGGTAAACCTAACGGCCTAGATTTTCCATTCTTCTTTGGAATATAGACTCTTCTAACAGGTGTCCATCTATATCGTTCTTGCCTCAGAGTATCAATAATACAATCGATTTTCTCTAGAGACATTCCGTCTACTGTTTCTTCCGTACTACCCGAAGTCATGGCACCATCATTTCGATAGATTTTGCCATAGGCTTTTAGGTAAAAGTCCCGATTATACAGTAGCCGATATACCTTCTGTAACGGTAAGGCCTGTTGGCCACGCTTATGTATGATATCTAGTATTACTTCGGCGCTTCGCATCACGCGTACCTCATAATGCCTCTTTATCCAATTACCTGTTCCACTTTGCCCTGTAAACAGCTTTCCTGTTCTCCCCGGAGGGGCGTTACTCCCTCGACTACTATTGAAACTCCGTCACCATAGGGCTCTCGCCCGTTAGGCAATCCCGTGTTCCGTCACCAATAAACGTCTCTAGAATGACTTAGGTTCCCCACTCATAGCCTTAAATGAATTCATTATTCATCGTTTATCAACCAGAGGGTATCACCAGCGTAAGGTGAACTGATGACTGTTGATAACTTCGGCGTACAAGTGTGCTACCGAAGAGTGTGCGCACCACCACTGGCTATTAGGGTTCAGGCAGTTTAGCTTTAACCATATCATTCAGGCGTTGCAGGGCCACAACATACACACTTTCTGTTATTCCCCGCTTTACAAACATGCTCTTGTCCCTTCATTCTTTCGAATTCGGGTAAGTTGTTCACCTCGGAGACATTTCCTCTGACCTCCGGCCAACTTAGTTGGCTATTTATTTAGTGCGTACCACGGCGCACCCTTTCAGCGCATATGGCTCTCCGTTTAATCTTGGCCAACTGCCATTGCAACATCACTGTAGCGAGATGTGATAGTCTTTCTCACTTCTTCTCTAAGGTATGGATTCATTTCTGGTAAACGCCAACGAAATGGTAACTTACGGCTGTTCACAAGCCTGAGTAGCGATATGCCGCCAAACTAACCATTGTTAGTTTTACCAAATAAAACCCATGTTTTTGCCTTATGAGGCTCAGGGTGCTTTATCTATTTCATCATGAGTGACTTAATGGATGTACGGTATTTCCGAGTCAACCATTTAGCGAGTTTCCAGAAAACGATACGATCAATTTTGCTGTACACCATGGCTGTGAAGTCAGTATGACGATAGAATTGTGCCCAACCTTTGAGTTTACGATTGAGCTGCTCTACTTTATCAATCTTGCTACAGTTGTAATCTCCCGATAAAGCTTCGCTCAATGAATGAGCAAAGGCTTTAGCTTTGTCTTTTGGAATACCAGACACAACACGCATGCTGCCTTTCGGCCCTCGTTTTCGGATTATCCTGTGACCTAGAAAAAGAAAACCATCATTTACGTGAGTTACATGAGTTTTATCCATGTTTAGCGTAAGTTTTAGTTTGCCTTCCAAGAAATCACGGCATTCATCACGAATCGCTTCAGCTTGCTGTTTACTACCTTTGACTATCACTATAAAGTCATCGGCATAGCGGCAATATAAAACTGCGGGTTTCCATTGCCTGTTTTCTTTTAGGGCAATATTACACCTGTCTTGAATGGTACGATTCCAGTACCAGCGATCTTTACGCGCTTTCTTGCTGAGGTATCACTTGTTCAAGTACTGGTCGAACTCATTAGCATGATATTCGACAGCAGTGGAGAGATGACGCCTCCTTGGGGAACGCCTTCACTGGTTGCACAAAATAGATTACGATCAACATGACCCGCTTTAACAAACCGCCAAAGCAGTTCGTTAAAACGTTGGCAGTTAATACGTTTACGCACACATTTCATCAACATACGGTGATGGACAGTATCAAAAAAGCTCGATAGGTCGCCTTCAACGATCCACCGACCTTTCGAGAGGCCTTTCGATTCTGTCAGCTGTATTTTAACCGTTCGGATAGCATGATGAACACTGCGCTCAGGCCTGAAGCCATAGGAGAAAGAGTGAAAATCATTTTCCCATATAGGCTCCATGGCCATAAGCATAGCGCGCTGTACTATTCTGTCTTGCAGGGTTGGGATACCAAGAGGACGCTGTTTGCCGTTTGCTTTGGGGATATAAATTCTTCTTGCAGGCATAGGTTGATAGTTGCCTGACAGTAAATCATTTCTGATCTTATATAGGTGCTCATCAAATTTAGCCTGGAATTGAATCTTGGTTATCCCGTCTACACCTGGCGTTTTTGCTCCTTTAGAAGAGAGTGTTATTTCAGCTGCTGTGTAAAGCCATTGAGGGTGACTGATCAGTCGCAGCAATCGATTTACTCGCCGAGTTTTATCGGTTGCTGTCCATATTGCTAATTTGCGTTGTTTTTCACTGATTATCAAAGGCCTTCACCTTGTTAAGGTCAGGTAATTTGCATCCGCAAATCAATAAAACTGCGCCCCTTCGCCATGTAATGGGCTTTCCCCATCTCAGACTACTACGAACGCTCCGCCAGCTTGCCTGTCATTTGGGTCATGCTCCTTTAACATCCAGAACAAGCCTTCCCCGGTTTACCTATCTGAACTCAAACATACTGGGGTGGATGCCGCTCGCAATCTTTAACCTTATCGTACTGTAAGGTGATGACGCTCAAACGCTGAATTGTGTTAGCACGTTTTCCCCTTGGTAAGCACATAAATTGCTTTCCAAGTCGGTAATATAGCCCATACGTGTAGCCTTCCTCCTGCGTCATACTGCCTGATAACTCGTGTAGACAGTGGCGACGATTCAGCCCATAGATACAGATTAATCGGTTCATGTTCTTTATCCGTCCAATACTTAGTCTAGAGAAGCATCTTGGCTTAACGAATTCGTCTCACTTCCCGTTGTCAGCGGGTTACATCACCTTACCAGCATACGGTAAGTCACTGCCGCTCAGACTCATCTGTCTGCACAACCAGACATAGCCACAAACACAAATTAGCTCCTGCTGTCGTGCTTGAGTATTACAGATAGACTCGTGGTTCAATTTAGCTTTCCTTGCTAGCCCTGAACTCCGGGCACACCGTAGGTCTCGTCAAGCTGCCACGACGAGTCGGCCCGGACGAATTGATAATGCCGCCGCAGCTTCCTGTGCAAGATAGGCGAGAACTGAACAAACCATCGGTAGAGCGTAGAGCGATGCACGGAGATCCCTCGCTCGACCAGCATATCACTGAGGTTGGCGTAGCTCATCGGGGTAGAGCCATACCAACGAATACTCCAGAGAATGATTTCAGGGGCAAAATGTTTCCATTTGAATTCGTTGGCCATTTAACGTTTTCTCAGCTCTGCCTATATCACATCCGTTCTGTGTCTCGCTTAGAGGTAGTTTTTGCAACAACCCCGCTTGAACCATGATGTTTGTTTGCCCAGCAGGCTCCGCCAACCTGACCACTTGAGCGACCATGTCGATATTGAGCATGAGACCAAAGCGCCCGCCAACAAAATACCCCACCGAGCAAGAGGGATGCGCCTACACCCGACAAACCACCGCTTTAATGCCTGAGTCTCCTAAACGAAATGCTACGCCAAAGCAATAGAACTAAAGCGAGTGAGAAATGCCTTGGGAAGATTCTGAAAATACATCACGATATCTAGCGTCGATACTTTCGTAGACCATTTCTCCATTTATATACATTCGGTTGGTAGCATGGTCCAATTCTATTTTGACACCAGTCTCGTCCCAGAATGTACTTCGAGCGATAAAGACATTTTCATTTGCTTCCCAATCTATAAGAAATTCTCCTTGGATGTTATTAATCACTAATTCAATATCAGCCCGCGTTTCAATCTCCATATCAAAACAACTTGAAAGCTTGGCATTTCGTATCTTATAGGAAGATAGTTCAGTAGGTGTGATGATCTGACGCATTACACTCAGGGCGTTTGGTGCCCAGTCCAACCACACTCCGCCAATATTTTTCCGAAAGTTCCAGGGTTTGCCCACACCCAAATGCTCGCTACTCTCAAATCGAAATTTTGATATTTGTGCGAATGAAGATAAATTCTCCTTCAGATATTGGACTTCTGGAAAAAATTGAAAATGATAAGAAACAACAAAAGTTGCTGAACTATTTTGGGTGGCCCGCATGATTGGTTCACACTCAGGCATACCCACGGCCATTGGCTTTTCACAAAGAACATGCTTATTTGCTTTAAGAGCATCCAGTGCGATTGGTATGTGAAGATGATTAGGTGTGCACAGAACAACCACGTCTATTTCAGGGCTATTAGGATGTCCCGATAATCAGTTGTCTGTAAAATATCGGCCTTATTGCCAAATCTCGCTGTCAGTTCATCGAGGTTGAGATCACACACAGCGCTCTATACAAACTTATCCTAAAAATTAATCGCATTTATATGTGCGGCAGCAATATCTGCTGTTGCACCTACGATACCTACTTTGTATTTATGCATTTGCGAATGATCCCCAGATGGTCAGTTAGAAGTGGCCCCCAATGGTTGGGCACATAAGCTAATTCCTTAAGTGGTTGATCCAGCTCATGCTGGCGTATCTCTACCTGCCGAAGTAGGCTTCATCAGGGGTGAGGTCATTGAGTCCTTGATGGTAAACAAAAAAATGTAGCCCCAGGCCTGGCTTTCATGCGGCCTTTATCGTATCTGGCCGTTACCACTCAGTGTGATAGGAAGAAAAAAGCCGCGTGTGTAGCGCGGCTTTGAATTAGCTATTGAGAGACATACAGTTAAGTATGAAGTCAGATAATAACTAATTTATCATTAATGCTCTATGATTAGATAAGATAATCGTCTAAGGTGGTGCCATCATCAGAGCCTTTTTTAGAGCTCTAGGTGTACGGCCTTGACCTGTCCATGTCTTTTCTTCACCGTTTTCATCGGTGAACTTATATTTTGCTGGTCGCGCTTCGCGAGGTTTCTTGGGGGCTTTAGCCGTCGTTGCTAAAAACTCCTCTGAGTCAATACCGTCAGACAGTAGCATTTGACGATATACTTTTAGTTTTTCTTCATGCTCTTTATTTGCTGCTTTAGCTTGTTCTTCTTCTGCTGTGCGCTCATTGACTACCTGAGTCAGCTTCTCCAACGCCTCTTGTAGCTACTCCTGTGTCATAAACTTACGAGCAAAAACGCGCAAGCTGCGAAGGTTCATTAATAGTTGTATAGCGTCTGTCATTATTTCTGTTTTTACTCGATTGAATGAAACTGTATTTTACAATACAAGATACCTTTTATATAACATTTAACGTGCCACATTTTGTATGATTGGTAAAAAATACAAGAAAGCGCTTTCTTTGTGTGTTACATTAAATAGTAGGAATGTATTTGGCCTCCACAGCCACCATAATGACCTAGCTAAGCATCTTTTGGTGGTTTTAGGGCAAGCCGCTTCCTTGCGGCTTTTTTTGTTACAAATTAACCGTAATAAATACTTAGCGTACTTGCGTTTTACGCTGTATATTTATAGGTGATTTTTTCACTATAGAGTTCTTGTGGGTTGTTTCTATTGGACCCGTTTATTTGTTCGGTCGCTTCTGGCGGTTTTTTTGTGCCTGTACCTTAGAGGTGCCGTGTTACATGGTAACGCCAATTAGAAGTAGGTTTAACGTAACAGGTACTTAACGTACTGCGTTTTTGGTGCCGAAGTGACACTTCTTACTGGCAAAGTGGCTGGACCTTTAAAAATGGGATAAACAACTGCAGTAAAAAAACAAAGAAAAGGCCATCTAAACGATCAATGCCGCCCAGATAAGCACTTGCATTTATATCTGAGTGGATAACGGCTAGGTACATGTAGCACCGAACGTGGAAACGTTCGGTGTTTTCTTTTTTTCGGCAAAATGAAATGTTTTATATCCTCACGCATTCGCTGCAGCTTCTTTGGTAAGTTACCATCAGGTAACACTGCCAGTACTCTCAATTGAGTATCGATCAAGCTGATTGCCGCTGTGAAGCTAATTCTTGTTGGCTCAACTTTTGCGTCCCGTGCAATTGAAACCATTTCCAAGCGTATTAAATTGTAGGCTAGTAAAGCTCCCCACAGCTCTTGCTTGACTCCTTCTGGGAAGCGGCTCCGTAAAGTCACATGACTTTGAAGTTGCGTCTGCTTTAGCTCTCCAAAACCTTCCTCAATTTCCCAACGCAGCCAGTAAACCGAAAATAGTTGCTCCATTGGATATTTGTCCTTATCCAACAATGAAGTGATGAAGCCTTTTATCTCTCCTTTCGGGTGTTGGTAGCTTACCAAGCGAGCCTGCCATGTATTCGGCAAAGTGGGATTTTTGGCTCTAGCCTGTGGAGATATGGGCATCTCAATCAATAAGTCATTATCACTGTAACAGTCGATAACTTCGTATCGAAGCCCTGACTTTACCGGAGTTAACCAATGTGAATTACAACCAAATTGTTGCCAACTAAGTAGTAATTCTGCGGAAAAATAACAGCGGTCAAATAATGTCAGAGAGTCATCTGGAATATCCATCAAAAGCCGTTGAGCCAAACTAATTTCCCCCACATCACAGCCATCAAAAGCAGCCCCCAGAAGCATTCTTGTCGTGGTAGACATCAGCCCTACCATGCGTAATTGAGGGTATGGTTTGAAAGTTTTCGAAATGAATCCAAAAGTGTCTGCGTTTTCAGGAAAATCTTGACACCGAAAAACGGTACCATCAACAGCGAGGATATGTAGTCCAAGAGGGGCTTTTCGGGATAATGTCTGCTCCATCCAGGCTACGCTGGAGGTCTTGAATAAATAAGACATCGGCGCTTCATCAAGACGTTTTCGACAGTCGGTCAGAACACTCGGTGCAACATGAGACCAGGTATTGGTTCCCGTTGATTGCAATGCAAGATCCATTGAGCCGCAGACTTCTTTGATAGATTGATTACGCATCAGTCCCATGAGGATTACAAGCCAAACAGCTTGTTGAGCTGGCAACCGGGGCCGTCGGATACTGACTTTGTCTGTTGCAAAAAGGGATTGCTCTATCCAATCAGCATCAAGTGAATTCATAACTGAATCAAATGAACCACTTTTTTCTACAGACTCAAAGGCCAATTCAAGCTCTTGCGCAAACATAAAAAAATCCCTAACCAACAAGTGATTAGGGATTATCTATCAGCCATAGGATCGTTCAAGTCCTCTTAAACGATCGGCATTAATCTAAACGATGGTCTTTTCCATATCTTATCGGGACAAATTTGACCTTTATTCCTAGCCCAAAATGTTGATTTTTTTAGTGGCTATGTGAAAGGAAAATATTACGTGATGCAACCTTTTCGCCCATATCAATGGCCTCAACTTTTACACTACGGCTTGCGTTGAGTGACAGTGGAATGAAAACACGACCACGTTTATCTGTAGAAAATGATACCCCATTGAGCTGTGGTACATTTTCAACCTTAATATCGAGGCCTGACACAGGGCGTGAGAGCTCGGTCGCTTTAACATACACTCCATTTGCCGAGTCGATCAATTTTAGTTGAACGCCAGCCATTGTAGGCAAAGAAGCAACAAGAAGCAGTGTGGATAGAGCAATAGTTTTAATCATCATGGAGATATCCTTTTTTGCGCCAACTAAACGAAACTGTTTCGTTTTGATATTTTGAATGATAGCAGCCAAACTGGCGCTGTCAAGCTTTTAAAACTAATTAGTTTCGATTATTATTGAGGAAGGGTAATACTTAAGTCAGGGGGCTAACATGAGCCGTAAAGAGGTTAATAGGCAAAAAGCCATTGATGCGACATTAGCTTTGTGTCTGAAACACAGCTTTCACGGTACCAGTATGGACTCCATTACTGCGGCAACAGGGATGTCTAAAGCAACGATTTATCGGCATTTTGATTCCAAAGAAAAGCTCATTGCTGAAGCCTTGGAGTTTTATCGCCAGCAATCGACTGAAGTTTTAACGACATTGTTCCAGGATCCAGCTTTATCATTACAGGAAAAGCTGTCAGCCCGATTTGTTATGCTAAAAGAGTCATTTGATAGCCAGGAGTTTCAAGGTTGCTACTTTCAAAAAGCACATAATGAATATTGTAATGAGGATCCAGCTATTTCTGGGGTTTGTTCTCTATACAAGATTGAACGGACTCAGATGATCGCGGAGCTGTTGCTCGCACATGATATTGTCAATGCAAAGGAAAAAGCAAAAAGGGCTGAGCTGGTCTTCAATGGACTATTGGCTTCGCTGCTTGTGAACTCTGATCGTTCACTCATTGATCTTGCCCAGCAGATGTACTTTGAGCAGTTGGAAATTGCCTCATAAGGAAAGCCGCTTACTGATGCATTATTTGATGTGTCTTCGATTGTTTTAGCCACGATGGTTAGTCAGCCATCATTTCTTTCATTGGGCTTAATGTAATGAACCATCCCACTCCATGACGTACCGCGAGGCTATGATTATGGTGAAAATCAAATCAGTCATTGATTGATGAGTGGGAGATAGAGTGATGATCATCGACTTACTTGGTATTGATATTGCGAAGCGTGTTTTTCAATTGCATGGCGTTGATTGTAATGAAAAAGCTGTTTTAAAAAAGCGATTATCAAGAGACAAACTGGCTGAATATATCGCTAACACTCCGCCATGCCCGATCATCATGGAATCTTGTGGAGGAGCCAATTATTGGGCTCGGGTTTTCCAACGGTCTGGCCATACAGTGAAACTCATTAGCCCTCAGTTCGTAAAACCGTTTGTTAAAACAAACAAGAATGATGCTAACGATGCACAACCCATCGCAGAGGCGGCCAATAGACCGTCAATGAATTTTGTTCCCATCAAGCAAATCGAGCAGCAAGATATACAGTCTCTGCATCGAATTAGAAGCCGGTTAGTTAGAAACAGAACGGCATTGATTAACGAGATCAGAGGGCTCAATTTGGAGTATGGAATAGCTATTACAACGGGGGCAACAAAGGTCAAAGCAGAACTATGCTTAGTGATTGCCAATGAGAGAAATGAACTGACGGTATCGTCTCGCGAATTCATGAGTGATCTCTACAATGAGCTAGTCGAGATCGAAGGCAAGTTGAAACAGTTAGAGAAGAAGATCAAACAGATTTGTAGGCAGAATGAAGCCTGTCAGCGAATAATGAAAATACCTGGTGTGGGTGAATTAACAGCAATGATTGCCGTAGTTCCTAATTCAGACGTATTTAGGAATGGCAGACACATGCCTGCGAACCTTGCTCATTCATGGTGCCAGAGCAGCCTTGTCGCAGTGTAAAAACCTGGACAACGAATATGGCCGCTGGTTAACACAGAAGAAATGTACGCTTAGCTTTAATAAAGCGGCGGTTGCCTTGGCGAATAAGAATGCCAGGATCATCTGGTCCATTCTGAGTACGGAAAAAGAATTTGATTTTAACAATCAAAAAGTGGCTGCCTGATACACAATATTGCGTAGCTTAGCATCAACCTAACAGTAAGCATTTCAATAAGTTTGCGTGAGTTAATTTTAGATGATGAAAGATAGGTCATACCTGCTCTTCTAAAACCTGCTTTGCAACACGGCCGTTAGAGGCCATGGGCTTGATGAGGCAGAAGAGTACGGATTTACATCAGGACACAAGTTTCACTTAGATGCCGAATATATGACTGCAACTTAGATCTATACCTGCATCACTAAAAATAACGTGCAAATAGATGTTGCAAAAAATGGATATAAGTAGATTTACCCTGGGTTTTGATAAATCATCAGGCAAAAACGCGCTCGACATTGAAGACACGATTCATGAAGGCAGATCTCTCCCGTACCAATGTCTTCCGTTCATCGGTTCGTAACCAGAAATCAAACTGGCCTTTGTTCAGCATCCGCAGTGACTCAAACCCATGCATTGTTGCGTTGGCCCATTTGTTGACTTTAAAAACCCCGGTGGCCTCAATCAGTTTCTTGATAGGGGCATGATCGGATTCAATACGGTTATTGAGGTATTTGATTTGGCGATGTTGGACGTCAGTACGCAGTCGGCCATCGCGTTTCAGCTCGCTGATGGCATTGGCATAGAAGGCATGCTTATCCGTATTCAGTGTCTTCGGATGACGTTCATGACGGTAACGCTTCAGGCAGCGACGAAGGAACTGATAGGCTGCATAGTTATCTCTTTTCGGTGAAAGGCGGAAGTCTATGGTTCGTCCCTGCTTATCGATGGCCCGGTAGAAGTAACACCACTTTCCTTTGACCTTAACGTAGGTCTCGTCAAGCTGCCACGACGAGTCGGCCCGGACGAATTGATAATGCCGCCGCAACTTCCTGTGCAAGATAGGCGAGAACTGAACAAACCATCGGTAGAGCGTAGAGCGATGCACGGAGATCCCTCGCTCGGCCAACATATCACTGAGGTTGACGTAGCTCATCGGGGTAGAGCCATACCAACGAATACTCCAGAGAATGATTTCAGGGGCAAAATGTTTCCATTTGAATTCGTTGGTCATTTAACGGTTCTCAGCTCTGCCTATATCACACCAGTCTCTCGCTGCAACAAGCCCATAGCGGAGCAACAACATGTACTCCCGGCCTGTGAGTGGCAGCATATTACCTTTACGATGCCGGATAAGTTATGGCCGGTCTTTCAATCCAACCGATGGTTACTCAACCGTTTATTTTCCTGTGCCAGTCAGACACTCATAGTCTGAGCAAAAAAACTGGGACTGGAGATAGGGATTTTCAGTGTCCTTCACACCTATGGCCGCCGGCTTAATTGGCATCCCCACATTCATCTGTCGGTAACCCGTGGCGGTCTCTGCCAGCAATATAACGTGTGGCGTTCAATCTTCTTCAAAAAGAAGGTGGCAGAGCGTTACTGGCGTCTGGCAGTGATAACGTTGTTGCGCCATTTCTATGGTCAGCTGGATTTATCCGACCCGGCTTATGCGCACATCAGAGACTACAGGGAGTGGTGCCAATTTCTGGAGAGCCAGTTCCAGCGCCGTTGGAAAGTCCACTTTGCGAAGAAAACAAAACATTTTCGGCAGACCGTAATTACCTGGGCCGCTACCTGAAACGTCCGCCGATAGCCGCATCGCGGCTGCGGCATTACAGCGGCGGCACTATCACCTTCAGGTAGTTAGATCACCGTACTCAGCGACATAAGTCGCTCGTTCTCAGCCAGGAGGAAATGATCCGGCGATATATCAGCCATATTCCCTCACGGCACTTTAAGATGATCCGGTACTCTGGTTTTCTGTCAAACCGCAAACGGGGCCAGTTATTGCCGGCAGTGTATGATGTTTTGGGCACTAAAACGAAGAAGAAGCCGATAAAACCGGGCTTTGCTTCGCTCATGAAGGGGTTCACCAATGTGGATCCATATGAATGTATCTTATGTGGCGGACGCCTGGTGTTTGAAAGTGTAGAAGCGGGTTATCGTCCAGAAGAATTAATGCAGCACAGGAGTTCAAAGTTAGAAAAGGAGCGATGGTTATTGGGCGCTCATTAGGATAGCTGCGTCCAAAATTCGGAAACGGCCTGAGAATCGCTCACCAATCAACCATTCGTAAACTATCGCTGCATTGATATTGTCTGAAACAGTGCCCAATTCACGGCCTGTTTAAAGAAATATTACATCTGAAATTGGATTCAGCGTCCTAACCATCAAGATTACTTGGGAGAGGGTGTCTATATAATAGGTTGGCGTTGTTGATCAAATCAGGCTCTATGCAGATTTAGCTCTAATTGGCTGCATGCTAAGCAATAGCTTTTCTTTCAGGCATACCTAGTCTTATGACTTTGTTTATAGCTTTGACATTGGCTAGGGCTTTACCAACTTGACCGTTGTAACTACGGAGCGTCAACGTACCGTTGGTTAGTCCTTTGTATCTCGACATGGCGGTTTCTGAGAGCGATCTAAAATGATACCCAGACTCGACTTTCCATTGAGCTAGGTTATTAGCTTTCAACGCCGATACTGCATCGTTTCTCGGATGACCATCTTCCCAATATCCTGCATTTTTTCTCGGTGGGATAAGAGGAATTATCCCTTTATGCTGTAAGACCTTATGACATTCTTTGGTATCGTAAGCACCATCACCAGACACTTCTCGAATTTTTCGGCGTAGTGGATTGAGTAATGTAGGAAGCACTTCACTATCACCAACATTCACTAAGCTAACTTCTACGCCTATGATTTCATGCGTATCAACATCAACGGCCAGGTGGAGCTTTCGCCAAGTTCTACGTTTCTCATTACCATGTTTTCGGACTTTCCATTCACCTTCACCGAACACTTTCAGGCCTGTGGAATCGATAGCAATATGTCGAACAGGCCCTTTTGATGGGTTGCGATATTTCACCTCGACAGTCTTAGCTCGTTTGCTGATATAGGTGTAATCAGGCGAGTTAAGTGGCACATTCATAAGCTTGAAAATGGAATTGATAAAACCTTGAAGAGCACGCAGTGGAAGAGAAAAAATCCCTTTAATCATTAAGGCAGTTTCAATAGCGGTATCCGTATACTGAAACCCACGACCACGCTTGCCGTGATGTTTGGTGCATCTCCAAGAGTCGATAGCAGAGTCATCAACCCAGAATGTAATTGAACCGCGTTGTTCCAACGCTTTGTTGTACTGTTTCCAGTTTGTGATTTTGTTCTTCGACTTACCCATTGCTGACACCTAAATCACCTGTGATAGATGATCTGATCACTGAATAGCAAAAGAGTTCACTGATTTAGTCAACAACGCCTAATAGGTTCATTACATTAAAGCCAAAAATCAGTTTTATTGAAGTATAACTTTTGCTACTTTCTTCGCTAGCTTTGGTATCAATACTTCATCATTTGTGCTTTGGTAAGTTACTAACATCTCACGATCTGCTTTACGACGAGTGAAATAATCAACAACATCGGCTAAGCTCCAATCCTGTGAATAGCCAGATAATTCATTGCAAAGACTACCGACCGTATCCAAGTTAATATCAACCCCATTCTGTGAAATAGGGGAGGTATCATTTCTTAGCTGTAAGATGTAACTCAACACTTTTGAATGGGGTACTGCCGTCTGCCTTTGGACGGTAACAATTTGTGCGAGTTCCGCGCAATCCTCATCACGATTGTAGTGTGTTAGCGTAAAGTTAGTCACCGTAGACAGGCGAACTGTTGTCACGAACTTTCGTTTAGTAACATTGATACCATCAATCGATCTAATTCGCTCTTCGCTACTTTTAATTACGGGATCTTGTTGAAGTTGCTGAATACGAGCAACAGGACTAAGCACGTTTTCAATTGTCGGTGCGGTTTGTTTTTCACTGGTGATGTTTAGCGCCGCTAACATTTCCTTATTATCTAGATAAACAGACAGCATCCCTTCATTGAAATCAATTGCTAACTTGTAGCCAAACAAATTAGCCCGAATCCAACCTTCAGCAATCTCGACATTACAATGCTTCGCTGCTTTCTTATCCTTAAATCCTGTTTGCAAGTCTTTTCGGAACTGTTGATATGAGACGTTACGGGCAATTAAACGGTGAATAGTTGTCAGATCCTGAGAGAATGCATTACTAACAGTGTGTTTTGCCTTGATCATGTTTCTGAAGAACAGATACATCAGGAAAAGAGTAGGATGAATAGCAAGGCTTGCCTGCGGAAATGAGTATAGGGTCTTATCCGACATTAACGATGCGAAAAAGTTTTCTGGCCACCTAACTATGTAGGCCGTTGCATTGTCGATATAGTTATTATCAACAATCTGAGCTTCACGATCAGACAGGGGAGTTGCTTCGAGAATCGAATAACGTTCAGTTGCAAACATCTTGTGCATTTCATTTTTGATTTCAATGTCTTTCAGGCTATTGAAATCGTAGACCGTATCTCGCAATGCATTTACGCTCGCTCGGATCTTGTCATATGCAGACTTGGATCGTGAAACTTTTCTTAGCTTTAGGATATCGCTGATATGAATCGGGGTTTTATTCTCTGGTTTTTTGTTTTCACGGATATAAAAATGCTCATTAGACTCATGATAGGCATGAGTTAAGCTGGTTATCGCGTAGAATGTTTGTAAATCTTCTGTGTTGACGATTCGGCTCGAACTTTTCGCCACAGCTGGTACTTCTCGAACTGTACCTGCATCATCTAACAATTTAACGAAACCAGCTATTTTTGCAGTCTGTTCTTTGTTAAAAGCAAGTAGCTGCTCAAAGGGATAATTACTTTGATGCCGAACAACGACAGCAGATTCAGCCTGCGGGCTTTCCCAAAAACCATACTGACGGAGTGTTTTCTCTTTAGAGTAACGTTGCTTCAGACCATTGGCTCTGTTCTCAGCGACTGTGATCATGGCTTTTTTAGCTTCAACTACATTGACAGTCTCTACTTGTTGAAGTAAATACATCGACACTCGCCCTTTTGGGCTATCGATAAAGCGAAAATCAAGTTCGCATAGAATATTTTTATCTTTCAGCTTATTGATGTTATATCGAACGCTTCTGATGTTCTGTTTTGTAAGATCACATAGATCCTTTACAGAGATCACGCTGTTACTATCTTTGATGTGATAACCATCAACGATAGCCTCGATGAATTTCAATTCCGTAGCCTGAAATGCACAGCTAAGCTCAAAATGCTCTAATTTTAGTTTAAAATCATCAGGGTAGAAGAATAGGCTGCCATCTTTGGCCGTTCGAGAATCAATCGTTATCATCGTTCGTGGTGTAAGTTGACTTGTCTTTGGATTATGTGTTTTTTGAAAAAACAAGTAAAGATCTATTTATTGTTTATTAGATCAAGGAGCTACTCATTAGAGCGACTTTTTTTAATTAATATTTATAACTTTTTCATTATATATTATTTATTCTATTTTATATTAACCCAAGGATAAGTTTAAATAGAGCTTTATAATCAACCGGTTATCTTTTTTCCTATCCAACAACCAAACACCAAAGTCCCAAAGACCATACACCTAAATCTCAATAACCGATCATCGAGATCCCTAAGACCAATCACCCAAACCCAAAAAAACAAACACTGAGGTCCCAAAGACAACACAACGAGGTTTAACATGTTATCCACAGCTTACTTTTTGACAAGTTGATTTTTACCGCCGCGTTTCGATCACAAAGTTGTTTAATAACCCACCATTTTACAGTTGTTGAACTAATTAATCTAACCAAAGACCAAACACCGAGGTTGGCTACTTCTCTGTATCCCAAAAACCAAACACCGAGGTTGGTCACATCTCAGTACCCCAAAGACTAAACACCGAGGCTGGTCACTTCTCTATATCCCAAAGACCAAACACCGAGGTTGGCTACTTCTCTGTATCCCAAAGTCCAAACACCAAAGTTGGCCACTTCTCTAAATCCCAAAGACCAAACACCAAAGTTGGCCACTTCTCTATATCCCAAAGACCAAACACCGAGGTTGGCTACTTCTCTGTATCCCAAAAACCAAACACCGAGGTTGGTCACATCTCAGTACCCCAAAGACTAAACACCGAGGCTGGTCACTTCTCTATATTTTAAAGACCAAACACCGAGGAGGTGTATATGACAGTGTTAAACTGGATGAAAAACAAACAGGCACAGCCCTTTAGCTAGTTTTTTAGTTAGTCAACGGGGGGAGATGAGATGGTAAATTGTGCTTCATCGTGTATGTACAGATACTATTTTTTGTCTTTGGGATACATATATGACAAAAATGAAATAGATGTTCATGGTGTGAGAATTTCTGTCCCATTTAGTCATTGGATATCTACATGAATAGCTTGTGCATCGAACGTGATAGGGTGTTGGCGAGCCAGTAGGCTGATGAAGTTTGGGTTCACGGTGTAAACGAGGTCACAATTTTCTGTCTTTGGAACTAATCATACGGTTTGGTCGAGAAGTTAGTGTTCATGGTGACAGGAAAAAAGCACATTTATGTCTTTGGGTTGTTTATGAAAGTGTCAGAGAGGGGGGCTATGAACCATTCCACTTCAGACGTACCGCGAGGCTATGACTATGGTAAAAATCAAATCAGCTATTGATTGATGAGTGGGAGATAGAGTGATGATCATCGACATATTTGGTATTGGGACCTATTGCAAAAAATGGATATGAGCAGATTTACCCTTGATGGTTAGGAAATTCAATGTGAGCTAACCATCAAGGTAGACTGCATGGGTCATGACGGTTAGCGATAAAATGATAACGAGTCGTCGAAAAGCGCATACGAACCATCAATGACCGCTTACCTTTATTCCAAAAGTAAGCGGTGCCTCGTTTTTGGATAGATCTACCCTACATTCGTGAATCCATTCATCAAGGTCGCAAAAGTCAGTGCCTGCGCCGGCTCCACGTCCATTTTTAATGCTTTGTAGACCAACGGAAATTTTTCTCCACACCGTCAATTCGACAAGAAACTATAGTAAGGGAGCATTTAAAAATACTTCTCGGGGATATGATCGTTGATACGTAGGACCATAACTTCTTGCGTCAGCGAGTCTGTTTCATATTGTTTGGTTCGGTGGTTAAAAAAAACAAACGTAATATCTTTCCCATCGTAATGTTCAAGCTGGGACGCCGCTATCGGTGGCCGTTTTAGATAGCGACCGAGGTAGTTCACGGTTTGCTTTGCGTGTTTGGTTTTCTTCACAAAAAACACTCGCAGTAGCGGTGATAAAGCGAGTCTAAATACCGGCTCCATTCCTGTAAATCACGAATTTGATTGGCCACCGCCTCTGGCAATATCAACTGGCAATATCAACTGGCTGTATTACTGGCGTAATACAGCCAGGATCTTGTTAAAGAAGGCACTAACTGCTTTCTCGTCATGGTGATCACACAACAAAAAATCAATGATGCAACAGTATTTATCAAAGTCCGGAAATAATACTTCCTCTGACCTTTGACGTTAAGTAGAGTAAGAGACAGAGCGTAGTCGAACTATTTCTCTACCTCTCCTCACCGAACCGCACGTGCAGTAGGGTAGGCAACCAGCGAGTTACCAACGACACTTTTCCAATTGCCCCCCACCGAACCCCGCGTGACCGATTTCCGTGTCACGAGGCTCTCCAGTAATTGATTACATTAGAGCTTTCCCATCATATCTACCCGTATGAATGTTTTGGTGGCAGCTTTCACAAACGACTAATGTTTTACGCCGACGCGCTGCCATTATTTTCATCCATTCGGGACGAACTTTGCAGCCCTTTTTCTCCAAGTCAGCCAGTTTGCGTATATGGTGTACTTCAACGCGATCTGTGGATTCACAGAGTTCACATTTTTGAGCTAATAAGCGCTCAACCACTTCACTTCTCTGGTTCCATATATTCACTATTACAGAGTCATTTAACGATGCCCATCTATTCCACTTTAAAGAGACCGCACCAAAGTGCGCCTTTAATGGTGGTTTATCTGGGCGAGGAACAACAACTTCTAATGCCTTGAAAGTTCCATTTTCAGTTTCCAGCGTTGTGCCGTACTTCTTGTAAATTTTAGGGCAAGTTGTTTTGTACTTCTTTGCCAGAGTCTTCACGAGTGACAACTCTGCATTCCTCTTTAAGTAACCCATAGTGTGGAGGTTGTATGCCATCTGATAGTATTGCACTATCCCGCAATACTCTGCTTGATACTGTCTAACAATACTGTACGGATGATCATTGACCCGTTGAGTTAAGTGAATCGCATTACCTCTGCGCCGGTATTTGGCACTTTGGTTTTTAACTACTGTTTTTGGCACCCGAAGACCTACACTACCGTTGATGTTGCGTTGACCTCTGTGGTCATGTTTTTCGTCAGCATGTAGGATGTGGATCTCATAACCTAAAAATTTTGCTCTTTCATTGCGCGCATGAGTGATTAAGGTTTTCTCGTCACTAAGCTGAAATTTCAGATCATGCTCTAAATAGTGAGCAATTTTTTGCTTGATTTCCATTGATTCGGATTTGGGACCACTTAGTCCCAACAACCAGTCATCCGCGTATCGGACATACCAAAGGCGTCGATAGTCTGGATCATTTGGATCTTTAGACGGCAATTTCTGAGCCTGTTGGTTCAGTGTTTTTGCCAGATCCCTATCACCATTTTTTCGAGCTTTGGATGCCGCCAGAGTGATGGCGCGATATTTTGGGTTTGTTTTTCTTCGTTGCCCACAGGTATATGCCGGTACGATTTGGTCTTCGATATATTGGTCCAGTTTTCCGAGAATGATATTTGAAAGTATCGGCCCAACCAGTGATCCTTGCGGTACACCGCTGAATGTGGCGTTGAACTTCCAATTCTCCAAATACCCCGCTTCCAACAGATTTTCGATTAGACGAATTAAACGATTATCGTGAATCTTTTCACGCAGAATATTCAATAATATGGCATGATCTATTGAATCATAGCAGGCGCTAATGTCTCCCTCGATAAACCATTTTGTTCCTCTGCCTTTCTGCATAACACGTCGTAATGCAGTATGACAGCCACGCCTTGGGCGAAAACCATGTGAACAATCAGAAAACTGTGGCTCGTAGTACGCTTCCAAAATTGATCGAATAACTTCTTGAAGTAATTTATCCGACCAACTTGGTAAACCTAACGGCCTAGATTTTCCATTCTTCTTTGGAATATAGACTCTTCTAACAGGTGTCCATCTATATCGTTCTTGCCTCAGAGTATCAATAATACAATCGATTTTCTCTAGAGACATTCCGTCTACTGTTTCTTCCGTACTACCCGAAGTCATGGCACCATCATTTCGATAGATTTTGCCATAGGCTTTTAGGTAAAAGTCCCGATTATACAGTAGCCGATATACCTTCTGTAACGGTAAGGCCTGTTGGCCACGCTTATGTATGATATCTAGTATTACTTCGGCGCTTCGCATCACGCGTACCTCATAATGCCTCTTTATCCAATTACCTGTTCCACTTTGCCCTGTAAACAGCTTTCCTGTTCTCCCCGGAGGGGCGTTACTCCCTCGACTACTATTGAAACTCCGTCACCATAGGGCTCTCGCCCGTTAGGCAATCCCGTGTTCCGTCACCAATAAACGTCTCTAGAATGACTTAGGTTCCCCACTCATAGCCTTAAATGAATTCATTATTCATCGTTTATCAACCAGAGGGTATCACCAGCGTAAGGTGAACTGATGACTGTTGATAACTTCGGCGTACAAGTGTGCTACCGAAGAGTGTGCGCACCACCACTGGCTATTAGGGTTCAGGCAGTTTAGCTTTAACCATATCATTCAGGCGTTGCAGGGCCACAACATACACACTTTCTGTTATTCCCCGCTTTACAAACATGCTCTTGTCCCTTCATTCTTTCGAATTCGGGTAAGTTGTTCACCTCGGAGACATTTCCTCTGACCTCCGGCCAACTTAGTTGGCTATTTATTTAGTGCGTACCACGGCGCACCCTTTCAGCACATACGGCTCTCCACTTAACCGTGGCCAACGGCCATCGCAATATCAGTGTAACTAGACATCGAAGTCCATATTGTTAATTCATGTTGCATTTCGCTGATTATCAGAGGTCTTCACCTCATTAAGGTCAGGTGATCTGCTCACATAAATCGGTTAAGCTGCGCCCCTTCGCCATGTAATGGGCTTTCCCCGTCTCAGACTACTACAAGCGCTCCGCCAACCTGTTTGTCGGTCATGCCCCTTAACATCCAAATAGGCCCCGGTTTACCTATCTGAACTCAAACATATTGGGTGGATACCGATCGCAGTCTTTAACCTTATCGTTCGGTAAGGTGATAATGCCTAAACGTAGAATTGTGGTATTACGTTTAACCGTTATTGAGCACTTACATTTTCCTCAACAAGTCGGTATCTCTTTATAAACTGTGAGATACAGCATTATACCGCCTGTTAATTCGTGTAGGCAGTGGCGACGATTCAGCCCATAGATACGAGTTAATCGGTTCATGTTCTTTATCCGTCCAATACTTAGTCTTGAAAAGCATCTTGGCTTAACAAATTCGCCTCACTTTCCGTTGTCAGCGGGTTACATCACCTTACCAGCATACGGTAAGTCACTGCCGCTCAGACTTATATGCCTGCACAACCAGACATAGCCACAAACACAAATTAGCTCCTGCTACCGCGCTTGTGTATTTCAGATAGACTCGTGGTTCATTTAAGCTTCCATGCTAGCCCTGAACTCCGGGTACACTGTAGGTTTCATCCATCCGCCACGAAGACGTGGCAGGCTTTTTTCTTTGATGTGCCCGGTACTCCAGTAACGGGGCGTACTTGATGACCCACCGATTGAAGGTTGAGTGATCAACATGGATACCTCGTTTAACCATGATCTCTTCGATTTCACGATAACTCCGCTTATAAGTAAGGTAGTAACGAACCGTCAGAAGAATGATGTCGGAAGGAAAGTGTCAGGCTGAAAAATGGATGGCCATGCGATTACATTGAGTGGAAAGCTTCGGTGGTCATAACTCATAGAGTGACTGTACGACAAAATCGCCTTACGCAATTACAAAGCATCAAGTAACTTTTTGACAAGCTTTTAAAAGCAATGTATCGGCGCTTATCTTAGCAAGTTCTGGTGCATGCATATAACCAGTAGTGTGAGCATTGACGATGGCTCCATCTGCTAGTATCGCAAGTTGTTGTGCAACTAAGGTTGTGTCCTGCAATTTCAACTCTGCAAGCAATGTTTCGATAAACTGAATAACACGTTTTTTATGGTTAGAGCATTCCACGTGTATAGGATCGTCTTGGTTTGGAAATTCAGCAGAAGCATTAATGAACATACAACCGGAAAACTCATTTGACTGGATCCACTCTGTCATGGCGTCAAAAAAAGCCAATATTTTAGATAGTTTTGGTTCTCCAGTTTGTATTGGAGTTAGCCTTGAAACAGAACTACACAGCATTTTCATAAACTCGATATCACGCTGTTGCAAAGTTGCAATGACAAGCTCTTCCTTGGATGAGAAGTGGTTGTACAAGGTTCGCTTAGCTACTCCTGATGTAGCTAATATTAAATCAATTCCTGTCGCTCTAAATCCATGTTGATAAAACAACTTTTGAGCGGTTCCCACAAGATGTTCTCGTTTACTTTTTATCATAAAAATCTTATTGGTTTCAACCATAAAGCTAGATATTACCAACTTGTGTAGCATTAATCCACATACTGTATTAGCTCTGATTTAGAATTGAGAAACATACTTAATTTGGTTCTGTCGCAAGCTGGAGCTGTACGTTATGATCTCCGTCACCACACACTACTTCTCGTACAATAACCATCAATTTTTCAGGCCGCCACTTTCCGTCAGACATCATCCTTCAATTGGTTCAGTACTATCTCACTTACAAATTGAGTTACCGTGAAATTGACGAAATCTATGCAGAACGAGGTATCCATGTTGATCATTCAACTTTAAACCGCTGGGTGATAAAATATGTGCCATTGTTAGAACATCGAGCTCGAAAAAAGAAGAAACCAATAGCTTCTTCGTGGCGGATGGACGAAACCTATACCAACGAAAAAGGCCAGTAGAAATATTACTATCAAGCCGATGATAAATATGGTTATGTGATTGATTTTCTGCTGCGTGATAAGCGAGATGAAAAGGCAGCGAGGCCTTTTTTCAAAAGGCCATCGCCAACATGGACTTCCTGAAAAGGTGGTGATTGATGGAAGCCATTCCAACGCATCAGCACTGCACAATATCAACATTGGGTTTTGGCATAGCGGACGCATGCTGCGTTTTATTGAGCTCCTTTCAATTAAGTATCTGAACAATATTGTTGAGCAAAGCCACCGCAGAGTAAAAGTTAAAATGAACCAGGCACTAGGCTGGAAATCTGACTAAGAAGTAAAGGTTATATTAGCTGGTGTAGAACTGTGGGCTATGATTAAAAGTGGACAGATAGACGATATCAGACAGCATGAAAAGGTAGAGCCTAGTTGCAAAAGCCGCGTGTAAATTTAAGGCCACAACAGATAGTAAGCATTTCTAACCCGTTGCGCCTAACCTTCTGGAACAAGATTTTACTGCTGATGCACCGAATCAGAAGTGAGCTGGCGATATCACCGATTTGATGACAAGTGAGGGCTGGCTTTATTTTGCTGTAATTATTGACTTGTGCTCTCGACGGGTAGTCGGCTGGTCGATGGATAACCGTATGACAACAAATTCAGTCGGAGATGCGTTAAAGGTGGCACTGTTCCGTCGAGGACTGCCTGAAGAGGTCATCGTCCACAGTGATCGTGGCAGCCAATACTGTTCAAAAAGTTACCGCGAGATAACCAACTCTCATAATTCAAACAAAGTATGAGTCGAAGAGGAAATTGCTGGGATACTTGTGTAGAAAGTTTCTTCCACTCGCTAAAAGTTGAAGCTATCCAATACAAACCAATTATGATCAAAGAAATGATGCGGCAAACGGTATTTGAATATATTGAGGTTGATTACAACCGAACAAGAAGGCACAGTGCTCTTGGGTATCTAAGCCCCGTAGTATTTGAACAGAAGAATGTCGCTTAACCTGGTGTCAAATCTTGTTGGGGCAGATCACCCTTTTATCTTCATTTTGTTACAACCTAAAAACTCATTCTGTCGCGTTTTCTGCCTCTTTAAAGCGAGAAAAAAATTCAAGGGTCATTTCAAATCCTTCTACACCCAATTGAGGCATATGAATCTTTAGGTTATCGAGCTCCACCTTGCTCGGTAAGAAAGTGTTATTCACAAGGTCAGTATGAGTTCTCACTGCTGCTTCAAGTGTTGACTCAAAATCAGCTGGCGTAGGCTTCGCTTTTGGTTTTGACTTCCAACTAAAAAGAAACTTAATGCCTACGACTTTTCGACCTTCCTTGACATAAGCGAATCCCTCATTTTTTTTAGTTTTTTCATCACTATGGAAAATAATATCGCTCTCTGTTTCAGAAATTTCTTTGATCGCAGGCTTAATAATCCTCTTAATGAAATTTCCTGTAACAGCATATGTCTTCTTTTTAAGCTCTGCTTTCTCGTCAAGCAAGCCAAACAGGCCATGCAGCTCACTAATTGACTGTGCATGTAGTATCGTTCCAGGTGACTTAAATCTACATAAGATCGAATAAAGGCGCTTGGAAGAGTCGAGCTTTAATTGACGAAATTCCTTGTGAGGAATCAAGCTATGACCACGGCTAACGCCAATGTATGCCTTTGCTAATTGGTGATTTGGCGATATTGTCAGAATACCGTTTTTGTACCGTACCCGGGAAAACAGAGGAATAAAGTCAAACTCTTTTTTAGTTTTGTAGCCGATTTTCTTGCCTGATAAACCTTCGCAAGGTGTTGCGAGAACTGTGGCCAGGTGTCGTTTCTCAAGTCCAAACCAATCGCATAAAATATCTGCATGAAATTCGTACTGTGGAATTTTAGAAATTTCTCCTTTTTCCAGAAATTCTTCCCAGTTCTCTTTGTGGTATGCAGAGAGAAACAGCGCAAACACATCATGCTGAACAGGTGTAAGTGATAACTGAGAGAAGACAAGCTCATGAGATTTCTTGAAAAACTCTTTGTGAATTTCGCTCATATCAGTGTTAGCAATTATGTTATCCGCTTTGATCTCTAACTCATCACTCATTATTCCACCTGAACTATTACGTTTTTATGTTCTAACTATAACTAGTTGCTGTCCCACTACAATAGTAAATAGTAATATTCACATTAAACCCATCATTAAACAACAGTAGGTAGTAATAATTAAAGCGAATATCGTGATTCAGAACAGGAAAACGTATCAATTAGAAGTGAACAGCAGAATCAACGAGCTGTGTGAATAACTACAACAGTAACTAGTAATATTTAGAACAGTAAGACGATCTAATAGCAACAGCAATGCGTCATAGTTAGAACAGTAAGGCGTTATAGTTAGAACAGTAAGGAGTAACAGTTAGGATTATAAGCTACTGATTTGAAAAAAAAACGCTGATTTTATAGATCTTTATAGATTTTTATATAAATCTATAAGATATATTATATTAGCGGTGAATATGTGGATAACTCAAACACCGAGCAAACTTCCCGCATGCAAATCACTCTTCAGGCCTCCGGCTTTTCAGACCTTGAACTCACCCGGTGGCCCTTAATTTTATTAACAAACAATTTCCTTCTACCACTATTTTGATGGTAGTCCGATGGTATGTTGCCTACAAGCTCAGCTACCGAGATATCGAGATATCGAGAAGTTATTAGTAGCACGCAGAGTTCAGGTTTCAGGTAGATCATGCAACGATTAATTACTAGGTGTTAGAGTATGCCCCTCAGTTGGAAGTTGCCTTCCGTAACGGTAAGAAACGGACAGTTTCCAGTTCGTGGCGAATGGATGAGACATACATCAAGGTCAAAGACCAATGGAAATACCTCTATTGTGCTATCAATAAATTCGGTGACACCATCGACTTTATGCTTGCTGAAAAGCGGGACAAAAACGCAACCAGACGCTTTTTTACTAAGGCGGTAGGGCAACATGGCCTACCTAGGTGGTGTTCGACAAGAGCGGTAGTAACGCCGCCGCGCTAGAAACCCTGAACTAGCAGATTTGACTATGTGACATCATCAGATAATTTATTGAAGTGTTCCAGGTGAAGTACCTCAACAATATCGTGGAGCAAAGCCACCGACCGATGAAATGGATGATGCGTACCGTGGTGGAATTCAAATCCATTAAAGGGGCAGAGGCAAGTATCGCAGGGGTTGAATTGTGGCAGATTCTTCGAAAAGGTCAGATGAAAAATGCGAAAAACATGCCGGTTTAGGAGCAATTTTACTCCCTAGCGACCGAACTGTATCTGGGGGAAGGTGTTTCTACACCCTAACTTCAATATGCGACAGAACCAGCCAGAGCAACCCTCGTTGGCGTGGAACCATGGTCGATGATTAAAAATGGGCAGCTCGACAACCCTGATGGTTTATTTGTTTGGGATGAATTTTACGTACTTGCAGCCTAATTGCATCCGGAAATCAATACGTTTGTACTTTAGCGTAACTTTGCGACACAACCCATTTAACTGAGTATTATTTACATGTTTCATCAAAGCCTTGTTTTAACATTATTTCAATAACTGTAATTGTCTTTTTCATATTTAACCGATTATTTCTGATAATAATTGATATAACGTTTGTGAGAGAGAGGTTTTTAAGTCAGTTGTATCCGTCAACAGCCTTTACTCATAATCAGAGAAGGTTTATATCAGGAAAGGAAAAATCTATGTCCGATCAAGATCATAAAGATGGTTGCTGTGCAACGAAGGAACAAGTTGACCAGGCGCGCCGGCGTTTACTGAAAACGTCCGGTGCAGTGGCCGCTGTTGGTGTTGCTGGTGCTGCATTTGCGCCACAAGCTGCCGCTGCAACTGATAAAGCCAAAAATAAGTATGCAGATCCGAAAACCCCCGGCCTTCCCCAGCTGGACATGGAAATTGATTTTGACCGAACTGCACTTGTTGTTACTGATCCGCAAGTTGATTTTTTGTCAGAAAAAGGTGTTACTTGGGGGGGTTGTTGGTGAAAGTGTGACCGAACAAGGTACTGTTGGTAACATTGAACGCTTGTTTGAAGCTGCCAAGACGGCGGATCTTCCAGTCTTTATTTCACCACACTACTACTACCCGCACGATCACCAATGGAAGTTTGAGGGTGTGCTAGAAAAAACCATGCATAACATTGGCATGTTTGATCGTCTGGGCGCCCTGACGCTCGAAGGCTTCGAAGGCTTCGAAGGCTCCGGTGCCGATTGGATGCCGCAGTACAAGAAGTACATCAACGACGGCAAGACTGTCATTTGCTCCCCCCACAAAGTCTATAGCCCGGCCCAAAACGATCTCAATCTGCAACTAAGAAAGCGCGGTATTGACAAGGTGATTCTGGCCGGTATGTCGGCAAACCTTTGTACCCAAGCGCATCTCTATGAATTGCTTGAGCTCGGCTATGAAGTCGCTGTCGTTCGTGATGCGACTGCCGGCGCCAAGGTTCCCGAAGGGGATGGCTACCAGGCTGCGATCATCAACTTCCGTATGGTTGCTAATGCTGTTTGGTGGACCGATGATGCTGTCAATCGAATGACTGCGAAGGTATAAAAGATCCGGTGTAAACGGCGTTGTTGATCAAATCAGGCTCTATGCAGATTTAGCTCTAATTGGCTGCATGCTAAGCAATAGCTTTTCTTTCAGGCATACCTAGTCTTATGACTTTGTTTATAGCTTTGACATTGGCTAGGGCTTTACCAACTTGACCGTTGTAACTACGGAGCGTCAACGTACCGTTGGTTAGTCCTTTGTATCTCGACATGGCGGTTTCTGAGAGCGATCTAAAATGATACCCAGACTCGACTTTCCATTGAGCTAGGTTATTAGCTTTCAACGCCGATACTGCATCGTTTCTCGGATGACCATCTTCCCAATATCCTGCATTTTTTCTCGGTGGGATAAGAGGAATTATCCCTTTATGCTGTAAGACCTTATGACATTCTTTGGTATCGTAAGCACCATCACCAGACACTTCTCGAATTTTTCGGCGTAGTGGATTGAGTAATGTAGGAAGCACTTCACTATCACCAACATTCACTAAGCTAACTTCTACGCCTATGATTTCATGCGTATCAACATCAACGGCCAGGTGGAGCTTTCGCCAAGTTCTACGTTTCTCATTACCATGTTTTCGGACTTTCCATTCACCTTCACCGAACACTTTCAGGCCTGTGGAATCGATAGCAATATGTCGAACAGGCCCTTTTGATGGGTTGCGATATTTCACCTCGACAGTCTTAGCTCGTTTGCTGATATAGGTGTAATCAGGCGAGTTAAGTGGCACATTCATAAGCTTGAAAATGGAATTGATAAAACCTTGAAGAGCACGCAGTGGAAGAGAAAAAATCCCTTTAATCATTAAGGCAGTTTCAATAGCGGTATCCGTATACTGAAACCCACGACCACGCTTGCCGTGATGTTTGGTGCATCTCCAAGAGTCGATAGCAGAGTCATCAACCCAGAATGTAATTGAACCGCGTTGTTCCAACGCTTTGTTGTACTGTTTCCAGTTTGTGATTTTGTTCTTCGACTTACCCATTGCTGACACCTAAATCACCTGTGATAGATGATCTGAACACTGAATAGCAAAAGAGTTCACTGATTTAGTCAACAACGCCGGTGTAAACTGCTGTTATTTGAAAATCTTCGGACGCGGACAATATGTCCAATATAAATCAAAAGAGTAGGTGAGGTTAAGTGAGCGCTTGGCTTCATGTTTTTCCGAACTTTTGTTAAAAGGCAACAATAGCCCACATTAAAATTAATTCATCATGGGTAAACCCCCGGCTATACCGGGGATACTCGCATAGGTTTTACCTTTACCGCGGTAAAGGTGGCTTTGTTGCAAAAAAATCAGCCCAAACTCAAAATTCAATTATGTCTCTTCTGATCCAGTGGCTCAATGACCAATCCCGCATTCAAATGGAAACACTTTGCCCCTGAAATTGTTTTTTGGTGCCTGTGCTGGTATGGGTCAACACCAATGAGTTACGCCAACCTCAGTGACATGCTGGCAGAGCGAGGGGATTCAGTTAACCGTTCGACCATCTATTAATGGTTTATTGAATATGCTCCGGCACTACGTAAAAAGTTACGTTGCTATCAGTGCGTTCAATCTGATTCATCGTGGCAGATCGATGAGACCTACGTCAAAGTGAAAGGCAAATGGCACTACCTTTACCTAGCCATCAATAAGCAGGGAGAGGCGCTGAACTTCTATTTATCCCACAAACGGAATAAAGAGGCTGCATATCAGTTCTTTAGCCGGTGTCTGAGATACTATGATGTAGACACTCAGCCTAATTTGAATACCGACAAACATTCCTCATATGCCAATGCAATTGCCCGTCTGAAGAAAGGGGGACGATTGCGGGTTGATGTCGAGCAACGGCAAGTGAAGTACCTCAACAATGGCACTGAGTCCGATCATGCTCCGATTAAGAAACTTATCGAGGCCACCGGTGGCTTTAAAATACGAAAATACGCCTGGTCAACGTTGCAAGGATTTGAGTCATTGCAAATGTTGAACAAAGGCCAGCTTGATTTCTGGTTACGTCGTCATGAATGGAAAACTCTGGTGCGGGAAAGATCTGCATCTATGAACCGTTTGTTCAATGTTGAGGTTGTTTACCGGTAATCATTGAACCTACCTCTGAGTGTATCGGTTTTATCTGATTATTTGCAACAGACTCGTATGCATGTAGAAAATTACCCAGTTTTAAGTGAAAAAAATGCACTGGAGTTATCTGAACCTGGTAAGTTAGAATTCTCCCTTAAAGTCGACCATGTACATTTCATTGTCATCGAAATGAAAAAAGAACAATGATAATTTTGTAGTACTTTTAAGGTTGTAATGTAATGAACCATTGTGGATCCGCTCCTCATCCTGCCTGTTATCTAGGATGTCATCGGACTGTCAGATATCAATTTACCCCCGGTTTTTGAGGGCCTGGTTGTAGTCTGAATGGTTGGTTAGCCGATAGGCATGCTTCCTAAAATGATGGCGTTTGGGGTTGTTGTGTTTGTAAGGCGTTTGTTATCAGGCCAACCAATTTCAATAAGATGGCCATGATAACGGAATTCAGAAACAACACCATAATTGGGTCATGACGCCAAGTTGTTGATTTAAATTATGGTTTAGTCATTTTTCGAGTTGTCAGGTGATATTCTAGCGATGCTAGAAGCTTCTTGTCGTTACTGTTCTCAGACCAAATCAGTTCGCAAACATGGGACTGGAGCAGACAAAGCGCAACCCTATCGCTGCCTTGATTACCGAAAATTATTCCAACTTCAACGTCTATCATCCTGGTGTGAAAGAACAAATTGTAGATATGGCGATGAATAACGTTGGGCTACATGATATTGTCAGAGTACTTAAAGTTGAGTTTAATACCGTACTGAGAACACTAAGAAACTCGAAGCAAGGAAAATGACGTCAGTCCCATTCAGTAATGCTGAAATCGAGCTTATCTGTGAAGTCGACGAGCAATGGTCATTTGTTCAGAACAAGGAGAAACAACGTTGGCTTTGGGATGCTTGGGAGCCAAGGTTTAAGAGGATAATCACCCATACTTTTGCTCGTCACAATGAAGAAACATTTCGGGCTCTATTGAAGCTCCTAAAGCCATTTACAATGAATTTCTTCTGTACGGATGACTTCAGAATTTACTCTTCAAACCTTCCAGCAGATAAGCATATTACAGGGAAGTTATTTACCTAACGTATAGAATGACAGAACCTCACATTGAGAACACGATTAAAGTGGCTCAATCGCAAAACCATTGGTTTCTCTAAATCAGAAGATATGCATGACAATGTAATAGACACATTTATTGAGCGTGAGTTCTACAGATGCTAGTTCAACCAGTTGGCGTCACTATCCATAATTGAGTATTATTTGCGCGCTTCAACAAAGCCTATTAATGGTGATAAGATCATAAATTCCGTGTCAACTTAATTGAATGCTGGGTTTATGGGGCTTACGAAACATATAATCGCATAAAGATATATAATATTTGATTTTTGGAATAATCTAGTACCAAGATAGTAAAAATAAAGTTGGCAATATTAGTAGGGAAAAATGGATAAACTAGAAATGATGCGGGTTTTCATAGAAGCGGCAGAGTGTCAGAGCTTTGTGGAAGCCGGCCACAAGCTTAATTTGTCAGCGCCCACTGTGACCCGCTCGATAGCCCAGCTTGAACATAACCTTGGCATTCGTCTCTTCAACCGAACCACCCGTCGTGTTCGCCTGACTGACTCCGGTGCACGCTACTATGGAGATGCCAAACGAATCCTAGAAGAGGTCGAGCAAGCCGAGGCGACCGCGGCAGGCATCCACACCGAACCCAAAGGGGTATTGTCTGTAACCGCACCGGTAATGTTTGGACAAAAGTACATCATTCCCATTATGGCAGAATATCTACAACAAAACCCATCAGTGAATGTGAAGGCAGTATTTTACGATCGGGTTGGGAACATTCTCGATGAAGGGTTGGACGTAGCCATACGCATTGGCTATTTGAAAGATTCGAGCCTGTTTACCACCCAGGTTGGTAACATCCAACGGGTCCTTTGTGGCTCACCTGATTATTTCGACAAACACGGCATACCGAAATATCCATCCGAGCTCGTTGACCATAAAATTATCCTGTCCTCCACGGTTGAGCCCTCGACAACTTGGCAGTTTGAATCACCAAGCGGCAAACTGGCCGTGAAGGTTTCCCCGCACCTGCATTGCAATCAGAACGGTGCTGCCATTTGTGCAGCCAAGGGTGGGTTGGGTATTACATGCCTGATGTCTTACCAGGTCGGTGAAGAATTTCAAAACGGGTCATTAATACGTATTTTACAGGACTACGAAAGCAAACCGCTACCCATTAATGTTATCCATCTGGAAGGACGACAGGCTAATGCCAAGATCAGAAGATTTGTCGATTTGGCGGTCGAGCAGCTGCGGGCCAATCCATTTATCAATCACTCACGGTTTTGTTGAAATGCTCAGGTAATGCTTGATTTTTGTTCACTTATCATGACCAATCGATTTATACAGGTTGGCTGTTTAATATTTCCTAATATCAATTAATAATATGGTTTTTTCTTCATTTAAAAAGATGTTAGTTGGTATTCCAATACCAGATAATAGGGTTGCGTCGTAAAGTTATGTTGAAGTACAAATGCACTGATCTTCAGATACAATTAGGTTGCTAGCGCGTAAAACTGCTCCCAAACAAATAAGCCTTCAGGGTTGTCGAGCTGCTCATTTTTAATCATCGACCACAGTTCTATACCAGCTAATGTGGCCTTTGTTCCTTCGTCAGATTTCCACCCCAGTGCCTGGTTCATTTTACCTTTCACTCTGCGGTGGCTTTGCTCAACAATCTTGTTCAGATACTTATTTGAAAGGGTTTCAATTAGACTCAGCATGTGCCCGCTATGCCAAAGTTCAACGTTGATATTGTGCAATGCTAATGCGTTGGAATGACTGCCATCAATCACCACCTTTTCAGGTAATCCATGTTAGCCGATGGCCTTTTCATCCCGTATTCCGGCCTATGCTGAACACTCATTCCGGTTCAATGTGAACACTTTTACCCACATTTCCGGAATCACTGTTCACGTTCCTCCGGAATCCCATTCAACGTATTGATCTTCAACTTATTTGGTAACCTGTTTCCTTTTTTGGAGCAGGACTATGCCAGCAAAGAGGATTGCAATGCGTAAAATTCGAGACGTACTAAGGCTGAAACTGGACGCAAAGTTGTCTATCCGACAAATCAGCGCCAGCACGAAAGTCAGCGTTGGCGCCATCCAGAAGCTGCTCCATAAAACTGAGGCCCTGAATCTGAGTTGGCCACTCCCTGATTCATTAACTGATGAGCAACTGGCAAAGTTGTTTTACCCGGCTGCCGACACAAAGGCATCCGCTCGGTACCAAATACCCGATTGGGCTGCTGTACATCAGGAGCTGAAACGCAAAGGGATGACGAAACAACTGCTGTGGGAGGAATATACCCAGCAATATCCCAATCGCTGCTACAGCTACTCTCAGTACTGTGACCGTTACCTTCACTGGAATAAGCAGCAGAAACGTTCAATGAGGCAGCTGCACAAGGCTGGGGAAAAATGTTTTATCGACTACTGCGGCCAGACTGTTCCCATCGTCAGCCACAGTACCGGTGAAATCCGTCATGCCCAGGTGTTCGTCGCTGTTCTGGGGGCATCGAACTATACCTATGCTGAAGCGACAGAATCACAGTCATTGCCAGACTGGCTGCAAAGCCATGTGCGGACGTTCGAGTTCTTCGGCGGCACGCCGGAGATGCTTATCCCCGATAACCTGCGAAGTGGTGTCAGTAAAGCCTGCCGTTACGATCCGGAACTCAATCCCAGTTACCAGCAGCTGGCAGAGCATTACCAACTGGCAGTCATGCCTGCACGTCCTTATAAGCCCAAAGACAAAGCAAAGGCGGAGGTGGGCGTGCAAATAGTCGAACGCTGGATCCTGGCACGGCTACGTCATCACAGCTTCTTCTCGTTGGCTGAAGTGAACCAATGTATCTGTGCATTGCTTGAAGAGCTGAACCTAAAACCTTTTAAGCAGTTGCCGGGAAATCGTAAAGAAGCCTTCGATAAGTTAGATCGCCCAGCACTCAAATCCTTACCTCTCCATCCTTATCGTTATGTCGCCATCAAAAAGGTAAAAGTTAACATCGACTATCACATCCAGTATGAGCAGCATCACTACTCAGTCCCGCATCAGTATGTGGGTGAGAAACTGGAACTGCACGCCGGTGATCAATTAGTCCAGCTCTATTATCGACAACAGCTCATTGCTTCCCATCCCCGCAAGCGCTATCCCGGTATGACGACAGATGAAGCTCACATGCCTAAGCGCCATCAGAAACATCAGCAATGGACACCTGGGCGCCTGAAACAATGGGCTAGTTCTATCGGGCCCGATACGCTGAAATGGGTGAGCCAGCGTATGGAAGAAAAAGCACACCCAGAGCAGGCTTATCGCCTGTGCCTGGGACTGCTCAGCCTGAGCCGTCAATACCCTGCACAAAGACTTAATGGCAGTTGCAAGATAGCCAATCAGGAAGGACTGGCGAAGCTCAAGCAAATTAAGTCAATCCTAGCCAGCAACCGTGATCAGTTACCCGAGCCGGAGGAAGGAACCACACGCTTATCTCAAGATCATGAAAATATCCGCGGGCCGCATACCTTCCACTAGGAGAATGAGATGACACAACAAACTCTGACCCGATTAAGAGAACTGAAACTCAGTGGGATGGCTGCAGCACTGGAACGACAGCAAGATCAGCCTGGTACGTATGGAGAACTGTCGTTTATCGAGCGGCTCAGCCTGTTGGTTGAACAAGAGCAGTCAGTCCGTGAGCAACGCAAGTATGACAGGCTGATCCGACAAGCAAACTTCAAATTAAATGCCACGGTGCAGGAAGTAGACTACCAGCATCCGCGGAATATTGAGCGCTCCCGGATCGCCAGGTTAGCGCAACGCGACTGGCTTAACCAAGCGCAGAACCTTCTAATCACAGGGCCCTGTGGCAGTGGAAAGACTTATCTCGGATGTGCACTTGGGCAAAACGCTTGCCTACAGGGATACAGCGTACGTTATTACCGAACGTCAAGATTACTGCTAGCACTGACCCAGTCGAAAGCCGATGGCACGTATCACAAGCTACTGGTTCAACTGGCGAAGATAAGCTTGTTGATCTTGGATGACTGGGGGCTAGAGCCATTAAAAGCGGCTCACCGAAATGATCTGATGGAAATCATGGATGATCGTTATGGACAGACGTCAACGATGCTAATCAGTCAGTTACCGACTGATCAATGGTACACGCAGATAGGCGATAACACGTTGGCAGACGCCATCCTAGATCGTCTTATGCACAATGCTCACAGGCTACAACTGAAAGGAGAATCTATGAGAAAGAAGCTGGGAACGTTGACGGAAGATGAACACTTAAGCTAAAAATTACTCTTGGTGATGCGTTGAAAAATCAAGTGTTCACGTTCAGCCAGAATAAGTGTTCAACTTCGCCGGAATACGCACCCGCTTATCACGCAGGAGATAATCAATCACATCACCATATTTATCAACGGCTCGATAGTAGTATTTCCATTGGCCTTTTACGTTGGTATAGGTTTCGTCCATCCACCACGAAGAAGCAACTGACTTCTTCATTTTGCGAGCTCGATGCTCCAGCAATGGCGCATACTTAATCACCCAACGGTTCAATGTTGAGTGATCGATATTGATGCCTTGTTCTGCATAGATTTCATCAATATTACGGCAGCTGAGTTTATAAGAAACGTAATAGCTAACAACCTGGAGGATGATGTCTGACGGAAAGTGGCGGCCCGAAGAATTGATCGTCACTGTGAGGGAAGTTGTGAGTGGTGACGGAGATCATAACTTACTGCTCCAGCTTGCGCCAGAGTCGTAAGTGCGGCATGAATTTTGCTTAAATAAATATAATAGTAATGCCGTGGCAATGAATGGCCGCTCTATATAGGTTATATGATATGACGTTTTTAAGAAAAATTTGCGGTGTAATGACTAAAGAAGAAAAACAATTAAAGAAGCAAAGGGCCTTAAAAGTAAAATTGCTCTTTGCTATGTCACAATCAGTTGATCGAATTTTTCAATATTAACGCTCTGCTTATAAATATTGCCGAAGTACCTGTGGCGTTAAGTTAAAACGAACACATTCGTGCAATACCCAGAGACAAGAAAGGCCACCTAAAGGATCATTCTGTGATTCTAACTACGGGGGTTACGATGAATCGATAAAGGACAAGCGTGATCGTGTCACATCAAAGACATGTGAAAATATTAGCTAATGTGATTATATGATTAGTAATAACGATAAAGTTAAAAACCAAAATGGCGTTTCTGGGACTGTTATCAAAACAATTTGGAACTTAGATGCGCCTTATCAAGTTATAGACGAATTTGGTCATTACCATACAGACATCAAATGTGATGGTAGTTCTGATAACAACAATGCTGTTTGGATCCGTATTTCTAATAATCTATTATCTATTGCAGTATAACCAATATTTCGGTTGTGTCGCACAACTCATTACTGGTTTCGGGATGTCCCGGCTTTGTTGCAGCACTAAATCTACGTGCTTTTAATGCGGTTAGGCGACCCGGTAGCTATTGGGCATCACGAGTTGAGTAAAGTAGTTTAAAACAGAACAACCAAGTAACATTTCCTTTGACTGATTTTCAAGCTCGCTGCTGTGTAACGTATTGCCTACTATCTTCTTGTAACGTTGCATGGCCGTTTCTGAGATATTCCTTTTTCCGTATTGATGGACTGACATAGCGCCCCGACAACCTGGTCATCCATGGTGTTTTTATCAGTGAGGAATGCGCTCTGAATAAAGTGCGCCTTTCGCCAGCTGCGTTTTGCATTAACCTTATGTTTTTCCTGGTGCCATTCATCCCTCCCGAACCGTTTGAGCCCCATTTAATCAATGGCAATCGCTGCAATGTTGTCGTCTGGCCTTTCATACTTTCTAAAGCGTGGCGCCGTGAGATTGAGCTGCTTCAGCCGCTTTGATAATAACGTATAATCAGGGCATTGAAGGTTGTCCATGTCGAGCTTCTTCAGTAGATTTTCAATCAACCCCTGAGCTTGTCGTAGAGGAAGTATATACACCAATCGGAGTAATGGCAGGCTTCGATGGTACTGTCAGGATACTTAACGGAAGAGCAGTTAAACAGAGCAGATGATAATAACGACAAACTACAACACTAACGAGCAAGCAAAAGAGCCATTATAAATCATGCTGTTATCGATTATTTACTGGTTATACAGACTCATGTAAGCGGAGAAAAGCCTCTGAGTTAATTTGTGGATTGCTAATATTCGATGTTCAGAAACACATTTTTGTCCATCATCGAGTCAGCCAGTTCTGTGCTGACTCATCTCTGTACCAATACGATCGCCGGGATTGTTAGCCCAAAGTTAAGCTTCTTCAAAGCTGTCTTTCCATGTTGCTAATGCCTCAATATGGCTTGGTTCAATACCACAGCATCCACCAATGATGCTGGCACCTAGTTGATGCCATAGTTTGGCAAACTCAAGGTACTCTTGTGGTGAAAAATTTCGAAGTTCCTGGATGGTGTCATTCGCTTGGTGACCAGACTTAATCGGTGTGAAATTGTTCGCAAATACACCGATAGTCAGTGCCTTGTTAGTGCACTCAAGAACTTGGTTCACATCCTTAATTGCTTGCTCAACCACCTCTGGAATCGAACAATTAAAGAAAATACCCGCCACACTGGTTTTCAATAGTACATTAACAGCATTGGTAACCAGCTCCCCTGAGCGAAGACGTGATTGCTGGTCAACCTCATCCATCAAGGTAAAAGAGATATAAGAAGGTTTATTTGTGTTCGCAAAAACCTTTGAGATCACCTTGGCTTCCGCGAGACTAGCTACTGTCTCGGCAAGCCAGATATCAACGTGCTTGTCTTGGGCATTAAACAAAGTCGAGCTGATCTCATAAGCTCTTTCTACTTCAAACAAGTCAGGGCAATATGAGCCAAAGGCAGGAGGAATAGAGCCTGCAACCAATATCTTTTGTTGAGATTCCGTGACAACATCACGAGCAATCTTAGCCGCTCTTTCTGCAAGCTCTGCCCCTTGCTCAGCATACAGTTCTTCTCCTAGATGGAAAGGCACACAGGCATAGCTATTGACTGTGATAATCTGTGCGCCAGCCTCTACAAAGCCCTGGTGAGCTTGCTTCACATGTTGCGGAGATTCTATCAGCGCTTGGGCGCTCCAAAGTGGTTGAGAAAAAGGAGCACCAATACGTTTTAGTTCGCGCCCCATACCACCATCCAAAATTGTAAGAATTACCATTTAGACTTCCATACTGCTAAATATCTATAGGTTTATTCAATCATAATATGCAATAAGTTAAAGTGAGAATTTCTCATCATCAATATAAATATATTTCATCCAAGGGATATAACTGAATATTTGCGCTCATGAAATAGGGCAGCGTTTAGTGACTAGAAAGAACATAGACTCTCGCTATGGTTTGGATGGTTCATTACATTACCCCCAATAAAAATACCCAAGTCATATTAAGCAACTTGGGTAAAAGACATAACCTTACGGAGCCTATCGAAATCGTTTTAGCTGACGTCGATAGCAATCTTACCGCGAGTACGGCCTGATTGGCTTTTTTGGTGTGCTTCAGCAATCTTTTCTAATGGGAAACGATGCTCAACCAATGGACGAAGTTGGTCAGATTCGACGAGCTTATTGAGTTCAGTCAGTATACGGCTACTTGGTTCAATGAAGACGAATGCGGCTTGTACGTTGTGCTCTTTTGCCGTTTCTTCACTTGGTGGCTCGACGACTGAAACCATCATGCCTTCTGGCTTAAGCAGAGACCAAGACGATTGTTGTACGTCTCCACCCATGGTATCAAGCACTACATCTACTGGTGCAATTTGCTCACCTAATGGTGCTTTTGCGTAATCAATCGCTTCATCAGTACCAAACTGAGTCAGAAGTTCCAGATTAGCTGAAGATGCGGTTGCAACGACGGTCGCGCCTTTTGCTTTTGCTATTTGAATAGCTAGGTGACCTACACCACCTGCACCAGCATGGATAAGCACGCGTTGACCCGCTTGAATATTAGCGACATCCACAAGACACTGCCACGCGGTAATGCCTGCGAGTGGTATGGTTGCAGCTTGTGCGAAGTCTAGCTTAGTTGATTTCAGCACGGCTTCGTCTGCTTTTACGGCGATGAAATCGGCATAACTGCCATCACGCGCAATATTTGGTCGGCTAAATACCTCATCACCCACTGAGAATTGATCAACGTTTTCACCCACTTGGGTCACGATACCTGCAACGTCCCAGCCCAATGTAACAGGCAGCTCGTATGGAATGAAATCTTTTAAATAGCCCTCACGGATCTTCCAATCAACAGGGTTTATTGCGGCGGCCTTTACTTGAATGAGAATATCGTCCACATTGATTGTCGGTTTATCGATCTGCTCTAACGTTAATGTGTCAGTGCCGCCATATTGGTGAATTCTTACTGCGCGCATAAATTATCCTGTGTTTTTTAACGTATCTGTGGCGATTCTGCCTAGTTTGTTGTCCTTAACCTTGAGACTAAAGCGCTTGTCCGTTAACCGACAGTTTCACATCAATATTGCCGCGAACCGCATTTGAGTATGGGCAGACTTGGTGAGCAGTTTTCACAATTGTAACGGCTTGTTCTTGTTCTAAATCTAGTTCAATTGATAAAGAAACAGTCAAAGCAAAACCGCCGCTTTCATTTGGGCCAATGCCGACGATTGCGGTTGTTGGTGCCGATGCGATTTTAACTTTCATTTCTTTGGCTACATGAAGTAGAGCATTTGAGAAACACGCAGAATAACCAGCAGCAAACAACTGTTCAGGGTTTGTTGCAGCACCTGAACCCCCCATTTCTTTAGGGTAGCTCAACGCAACTGAGAGTAAATTATCATCAGTAGAAACTTGGCCATTACGACCTGCAGTAGCGGTTGCAGAAGTTGTGTAGAGTGTAGTCATTGTATTATCCCTTGCTTTGATTGTGTAAAACTAAATTACGCACAACTTGATTTGAGGGGGTTAACTTACTTGATAAAATCTAAGTGCGCAAGTATATTGCGCACAATTAAATTTAATTGGTGAGGTGACCATGAGTAGCCAGGATGAATATCTAAAGTTAGATAATCAGGTTTGTTTTGCGCTTTATAGTGCTTCGAATGCAATGGGTAGAGCTTACCAACCTTTACTGAAAGCGCTTGATCTTACTTATTTACAGTACATTGTGATGATGGTGCTTTGGGAGCAAGGAGGGATAAATGTAAAAGCTTTGGGGGCAAAAACACATTTGGATTCCGGCACTTTGACGCCATTGCTTAAGCGTTTGGAAGCGAAAGACTATGTGCGCCGAACTCGTAGTGTTGAAGATGAGCGAGTTCGGGTCATCACATTAACATCTGCAGGGATTGAACTGAAAGATCAGGCGCACAAAGTGCCAGTAGAAATGTTTTGTCTATCCAAGATGAATAAAGAAGAGCTTACATTATTAAAAACACTGTGTGAGCAATTGCTTGGTAACTTAACGAAGTAAGTGGCTATGCTCGGTTTAAATGTTGAAAAGATTCAATTGCAGTAAAATAGACCATAAAATCAATTGGTTGATGTTCTGATTGATTGTGCTGTTCAAACCATCGGAACCAGCCTAAATAGTGAAGATATTTTGTTTCCACGCCATGAAAGCGCGCTAGCCAGCCCTTTAACCGCGGCTTTGTTGAATCGCTCAGATAACGCTCAATTATTCCATTAACACTGAGTTCAGTTATCATAGCCAGACTTTCATTCCGGTTAGCTGTTTAACAAATGCCTTACAAACACAATGACGCCATGCGCCATCATTTCAAGAAACATACCTACGCATTAAATAACTATAGTGAGTACAACCAGGCTCTCAGGCAATGCGGGCGGTTCGACATTTGGATATCCGAAGATATATTGAATAACTGGCAACATGACGATTGCGTTTATGACGGTACCTGCTCTTCAGTTAAGTATCCTGACAGCACCATCGAAGCCTGCCATTACATCCGATTGGTGGTAAGCGTCGAATTAAACCCACATATCCCTATCACAAGATCTCGTTCATAGTTTTCTCAACAACAAAGGAGGAACTATGAACCAACCTGAAAAACGGAAATATTGGACGAGCGTCATTGAAAAACAAACAGTAAGCGGACTTTCTATTCCTGCTTTTTGCAAGGCGAACGACCTTAGTTATCCGACTTTTCATTACTGGCTGAAGAAGCTAACAGAGCAAGGCGACGAATCGCAACACGCGCACACCATTGTGATTAATGATGATATAGGCACTGATACTGACGCTTTGCATTTCCCTAATGGTATTAAGGCGGAGCTGCCTGCGAACCTAACCCAGGCACAAATCAAAACCTGGTTGCAGGTACTGCAATGATCCCCAGCGGCGCTATTTATCTCGTCTCAGGCGTTACAGATATGCGTAAGTCTATCGATGGCCTCTCAATCATTGTCGCTGATGTACTGGAAATGGATCCGCTCAGTGAAGCATGGTTCATTTTCTGCAATCGTGGTCGTGACAAACTCAAAATCTTGCAGTGGGATACCAACGGGTTTTGGCTTCATTACCGCCGCCTCGAGAAAGGAAAATTCAGTTGGCCCAGACACCCGCAAGATACCCTGGCAATGGAAATTACCGCTTGCCAGCTACGGTGGTTGCTTGATGGCTTAAACTGGCAAAATGCAGTAGCGCACCAACCATTGTCAAGTCTGAAAATATCATAAAATAGCCAGTGAAACTGGTTAAAGGAGCTGTTTTTACTATACTTTTTGTATGCAAAAGGAACTTGAGAAGCCCACGGGCATCACCCCAGAAATCCAAGCCTACATTGATAGTTTGGTTCAAAATGTCAGCCAAGAATACGAAACCCGCATTACTGAGATATGGGAGCAATTTCGGCTGACTCAAGCCAAGCGGTTCTTGCCGCAAAGTGAGAAGTTCCCCGCTCAAGGTTGTTTGTTCAATGAGGCAGAATCGCTGATAGATAACGAATAACTTGACGACGAGTCGGAAATGGAAACCGTCACCTACACGCGTAAACGCGGTCGCAAGCCCATCACCCCAGATTTACCGCGAGAGGTTATCGAATACGATTTGCCTGAGGGTGAGAAAACCAGCCCATGCAGCTAGGGTGAACTCCATCACATCGGTGTCGAGACTTCAGAGCAGCTTGAAATCATCCCCAAGCAAGTGAAAGTCCTGCGCCACGAACTTAGCGAACTGGATGATAAAAACAGCCGCATTACTCTCTCCGGTTTATCAGGCTATGCACAAAACACTCCTGAAGGAGCGCGTGGTTCATGGTGATGAAACAACATTGCAGGTGCTCAAGGAGCCGAACCGAAAAGCGCAAGCAAAATCCTACCTGTAGGCATACTCCAGCCCAGAGCAGAGTCAAACACCGGTGGTGTTGTTCGAATACCAACCGTGCCGTGCGCATACTTACCCCAAAAAATTTCTTGAGGGGTATGATGGCACTATCATGACCGATGACTATGCCGCGTGGCGCATGCCAGGCGTAAGTTCAACGATGCTCTCAACTTAAGTCCCAAGAAAGCGGGTCGCCCTAAACAAGCGCTGAGTTATATCCAAAAGCTGTATGCCATCGAAAAAAGGCTGAAAGACAAGCCTGCGCCAGAAAGGTACACGGTACGTCAAAAAGAAAGCATCCCCATACTCAACGCGCTCAAAGTCTGGCTTGAAAAAGCCGCTTCACAACTGCTTCCTGAAAACCCGATGGGAAAGGCGTCAATTATACGCTCAAGCAATAGGCCGACCTTGAAAAGTACGTCGAGGATGGTGATTACCCGATAGACAATAACCGTGTCGAGCGAGATATCCGTCTGGTGGCGACCGGCCGGAAAGCCTGGTTGTTCGCGGATACCCAAAGTGGGGCGAATGCCAGTGCGACCCTGTTCAGTATTATACTGAGTTGCCGGGCAAATGGCGTTGAACCCTACGCCTATCTGCGTCACGTCCTGACAGAATTACCTCAACGTGGTGAAGGCTGATGGGGAAGATACTTAACTTTATTGAAGTCCTTCAAATTAAGTATCTGAACAATATTGTAGAGCAAAGCCACCGCAGAGTGAAAGGTAAGATGCATCAGTGCCTGGGATGGAAATCAGATGAAGGGGCAAAAGCCACACTCGCTGGCGTGGAGCTGTGATCGATGATTAAAAATGGACAGCTCGACAACCCTGAAGGCTTATCTGTTTGGGAGCAGTTTTACGCGCTAGCAGTCTAATTGTATCTGAAAGTCAATGTATTTGTACTTCAACATAACTTTGCGACACAACCTTTTTGGCTTCGTCATGATGAACATAAAGACATTGTGCGGGAGATATCCGCCTTTTTAAATTGTCTCTTCAATGTTGAGGTTGTTTACCAGTAATCATTAAATCCATCACTAGGGGTAGAGTTGTCTTACCTGATTAGTAGCAACAACCCCCTTCTAAGAAGGTGGATCTTTAACTAAATTAGTCTAGAGTTATTGGTGATTTGCAAAGATTACTAAGTGATATCTATTATTTCTGTAAATCAGAATGATAGATGTCTTTTTGTTAGCTTTACTTCATCCGCAAGTACTGGTCAGTTTTTCAACGATTGTGAGGAATCTGCAATGACAATGAGTAACGCTATAACCCGTGGTGCCCATCATATCGGTTTGACCGTACCCAATTTATCTGCCACTAGCGCCTTTTTTCTGGAAACGCTGGGCTTCCAGCAAGTTGGAGAAGTTCCTGATTATCCCGCAGTGTTTCTGTCCGACGGTACCACAATGATAACACTGTGGCAGGCTGATGATCCGGCAAATGCGGTCGCATTTGATCGTAAAAATGTGATTGGGCTGCATCACTTTGCCCTGCTTGTTGAAAATCATACTGCCTTGGATAACCTGCACGATAAGTTGAAACATACCGCGAATGTAGAAATTGAGTTTGCCCCCGAATCTTTAGGCGGTGGCGATGTCAAACACATGATGTGTTATATGCCTGGTGGCATCCGCATCGAGTTTCTTTCTCTAAGCGCTTAACGTCGACGCAGCCTTCTCTGCACCAAGCCAGGCTACTGATTATGAATGAACAAACATCCGTTTCACCATTTCATCATGGGGAGCGTGAACTTCAAACGCGCGCCGGTGTTCGAGATCGGTTAGAAGATATGGGTCAGCGTTTTATTCGGGAGTGGCTCCCCGACCAGCATCGGGAATTTTACGAGCATCTACCCTATCTCCTGATCGGCTCGGTGGATAAAAAAGGGCGCCCCTGGGCATCCATTTTAGTGGGACAGCCTGGTTTTATTCAGTCACCCGATGAATATACGTTAGACTTACGCACAGACCGCGTTATTGGCGATCCACTCAATGACAACCTGATGCAGGGGGCTGCCATCGGCATCCTCGGGATCGATTACGCTGCACGTCGCCGTAATCGCTTGACCGCCAAGGTGGAAGGCTTTGAGAATAACCACATCCGGATCAAAGCCATACAAACTTTTGGCAACTGTCCGCAATATATACAGGCACGCATTGCGCGACTTCCGAAGAGTTTCTCCTCCTTGCGGGAAAAACACTCCACGCATGCTCTACAACAATTGAATGAACGAACCAAGGATATTATAACCAAGGCCGATCATTTCTTCATCGCGACCCATTTTGCGGACGATCAGGGCAAGGCATCTCGTGGCGCAGACATATCCCATAGGGGCGGCCGACCGGGATTTGTCCATATTGATGATGATCGCACTTTCACGTTTCCGGATTTCACAGGAAACTTTCACTTTAATACCCTTGGTAATATTGCTTTGAACCCAAAGGCAGGGTTACTGTTCATCGATTTTGAGCGAGGAAACCTCCTGTACCTGACGTGTAGCGCAGAAATCATTTGGGACAGCGAGGAAAAACGTGCGTTCGACGGTGCGGAGCGGTTAGTTACCTTCACCCTTGATGAGGGGATCCTGATTGAAAATGCGCTGCCCATTGACTGGCAATCTGTCGATTACTCTCCCAGCCTGGAAAAAACGGGATCCTGGGAAGAAGTAACGGAAGCCCTTAATGTGCGTCACACGGAAAACGTGTATCGAGATTACACCGTAACACGCGTTGAAAAAGAGAGTGACGTCATCTCTTCGTTTTATCTCAAACCTACAGAGCACCAACAGCTGCACTGTCACAAAGCAGGTCAGTTTTTACCAATTGAAATCCAGCCTCCCGGCCATGAGGCTGCACTTAAAAGAACATACACCATTTCAAATGCGCCGAATAGCCGATACTACCGCCTGTCGATTAAACGGGAATTGGCACCCAGCCCACAATTACCTCCGGGCCTTTCATCCAACTATTTTCACGACCACATTTACCCCGGATCAACAATCCGGGCGCTGTCTCCTCGCGGGCATTTCACTCTGAATGAGTCTAGCATGCGATCAACGGTGCTCTTAAGCTGCGGGGTTGGTATCACGCCGATGATCAGTATGTTGGAACAGTTGGCCACCGATGTCAAAAGCTGTGGGTGCGAACGTAAAGTCTGGTTTATTCATGGCGCTCACAGTGGCAAAGAACATGCCTTTCGCGATCATGTTCGGAATATTACCGCAGGGTGGCAAAACTGTACGACTCATTTCCGCTACAGTACGGCGTCAGCCGATGATCTCCAAGGGCGCGATTACGACAGTGCTGGCCATGTCGACATTCAATTGTTGAAATCACTGTTGCCTTTCGATGACTACGATTTTTATTTCTGTGGCCCCAATTCTTTCATGACATCCATGTATGAGGAGCTAAAAAAATTAAACGTACCAGACGACCGCATTCATTACGAATTTTTCGGCCCGGGAGTGACGCTGTTACGCGAGCACCCCGGTAAGAGCGAAGGTTTAGTTGCAGAGCTTACCTCAGCGGCACCGGTAACTGTGAAGTTTGCTAAATCAAAAATGGAAACTGTTTGGGATCCGACACGTGGCACTTTGCTGGACTTGGCTGAGTCTGAGGGGCTGCAACCAAGTTACAGTTGTCGCTCGGGAATTTGCCAAACCTGTTCATGTCGAGTGTTGTCGGGATCAGTAGATTATGTAGAACCGCCTCTGTCTGAACCCAAAGAGGGTGAAGCGTTGATCTGCAGCTGTTACCCCAGTGCAGAGTCTAAGGAGGTAATTGTTCTGGACCTTTGATGCAGGCTATTACTGGGATAATCTATACATTCCGAGTATACACGGGCTTGTTACAAATAATCAGAGAAGGCAGATATCTCCCGCACAATGGCTTCATGTTCATCATGACGAAGCCAAAAAGGTTGCGTCGCAAAGTTATGTTGAAGTACAAATACATTGATCTTCAGATACAATTAGACTGCTAGCGCGTAAAACTGCTCCCAAACAGATAAGCCTTCAGGGTTGTCGAACTGTCCATTTTTAATCATCGACCACAGCTCCACGCCAGCGAGTGTGGCTTTTGCCCCTTCATTTGATTTCCATCCCAGGCACTGATGCATCTTACCTTTCACTCTGCGGTGGCTTTGCTCTACAATATTGTTCAGATACTTAATTTGACGGACTTCAATAAGGTTAAGTATCTTCCCCATCAACCAGAGAGTGACGTTGATATTGTGCAGTGCTAACGCATTCGCACCACTCTTATCAATCACGACTTTCTCAGGCAAGCCGTTATGGCCTATAGCCTTGTTAGAGAAGGCGCGAACGGCTTTCTCGTTACGGTGGTCACACAGTAAAAAATCAATGACGCAACCGTATTTATCAACGGGCCGGTAGTAATATTTCCACTGGCCTTTGACGTTAACGTATGCCTCGTCCATCCGCCACGAGGAGCCACAGGCTTCTTTCTTCTGCGAGCTCGTTGCTCTAGCAATGGCGCATATTTAAGTACCCGCCGGTTCAAAGTTGAGTGGTCAACAATGATGCCACGCTCTGCCAATATCTCTTCAACTTCACGATAGCTAAGTTCATAAGAAACGTAATAGCGAATAACTTGAAGGATGATGTCGGAAGGAAAGTGGCGACCAGAAAAGTTAATAGTCATAATGCTAAAAGTAATGAGTGCTGACGGAGATCATAACTCAGCACTTTAGATTGCGACACAACCCTATCATCTCTGATAGCAGGGTGAGATCGCGAACATTATATGATCAATTTCATTCTGTTTGAACTGTAGATCGAGTTGTGATCTGATACTCTCTTTTTTAGAGAGTATCACAATGAGCATTGATGCCTTTTCTCTTCATTTTGGCGATCTGAAAGACCCACGTCAGTCAGCAAAAATCAGTTATCCTTTATTTGATGTTTTATTCCTGACTATTTGTGCAACGATAGCCGGTACCGAAGGATGGGAAGACATTGAAGGTTTTGGCGAAATCCACCTTGGCTGGTTCCAAGATAAGGGCTTATTCAAGGATGGTCTACCTGTTCACGATACCATTGCCAGGATCGTCTCGCGCCTTGATCCTAGCGAGTTTCAGCAGTGTTTCATCAGCTGGATGGAAGCAGTATCTGCTCGCTCCGAAGGTGAACGGATCGCTATTGATGGCAAAATCTTGCGTGGCTCCTATGATCGTGAATCTCGGCAATCTACCATTCACATGGTCAGCGCATTCGCCACTACAAATGGTGTTGTTCTCGGTCAGCTAAAACAGATGCCAAGTCGAACGAAATCACGGCTATCCCGGAGCTCATTAAGCTACTGGATATCAAAGGCTGTTTGGTATCTATTGATGCCATCGCATGCCAGAAAGATATTGCTTCAACCATCATCGATAACGGTGGTGATTATCTGCTTGCAGCTAAAGGTAACCAAGAGACACTGGCTAAATCTGTTCAACAAGCACTGTTAAAAAGCGTAAAAACCACGAGCTTACGGAATGATGTCACTATCGAGCAGGGCCATGGACGTGTTGAAGTCTGTGAATATCATGTACTTCCTGCAGGTGAACTTATCCAACAGTTTCCAGACTGGAAAGGCTTAAAAAGTATCGGGGTTGCTATTGGTTATCGCATTGATAAAAAAGGTAAACAATCACTCGATTATCGCTATTATATTTGTTCTGCAGAACTCGGGCTGGAACGTTTCGCAGCTGCTGTTTGTGGTCACTGGGGCATAGAAAACAGTCTACACTGGGTTCTGGATGCATCTATGAATGAAGATGCTTGCCAGATTTACCGTGGCAATGCGGCTGAGATCATGGCATGCATGCGCCATATAGCTATAAACATGTTGCGCGCTGAAACGACCAGAAAAGCCAGCATCCGGCGCAAACAGAAAATTGCAGCAATGAGTAGTAGCTATTTGGATAAGGTGCTGCTGGCAGGTTTTAAAGAGGTGAGCAAAAAGTGAGCATTCATGCTCTCCCCCCGTCTCTGATAGGCCTGTTGATTTTTCATCCGTTTGCCAAAACGGGTGCTAATTGTAATAATGGCTATTTATTCAACACTAAGATGCAACAGAACCAAAGAAAGCGCTTCCATTAGCTTACACAGAATTAATGTTACAAAAATGGAAGAGGCAGGTGTGGTTGCAGTCACTTATATATAAGCAAGCACAGTCGAGCCGTTGGATCAGTCATGCTTACCAAGTTAACATCCAACATTTATAGAAATATCGAGGTTATTAAGGGAAATAATGCGTAAATATCTTCGTTCATTAGGTGTCATTGTAGCTGCACGGATAGTTTTTGTAGTAATAACTCTATCTTTAATACTAGCTTTGTTTGGCTATCTGCAGTTGGGGTTTCTCTCCTTATTACTTTCCTCAGTATTAATTTGGCAAGTACTTGTTGCTATAGATAAAGATATAACCCTGCTGTTTGAAGTATCAGCTTCATATCAGTTGGTCGATAATAATGAATTTAATTCAATGAAAGCAGGCCCGCTTCACCCACTATTTCCTGTAATAGATAATCTGGCCCGACTTCATAGAAGAGAGTTGGTCCGAGAAAGAGCAGTCAATAATGAAATGAGCTACTCAGCACAGGAGCTTGCGAGCAACGCGCGAAAGGTTGCTGCAAATAGCAAGCAACAAGCTGCAGCAACAACTTCGTCTGCATCAGCAGCGACAGAAATTTCTATCAGCATAAGTGAAGTTTCTTCCCGCATTGAGCATTCATTAAAACTGATGAATGATGGTAATCAATTGTGTCAGAAGGTAAAAGGAGAACTAACACATAGTCAAAAACAGGTCGATGGTGTTGATGCGCATGTTCAGCAGTCAGTCATTAATATTAAAGAGCTGGATAAAAAGCTGGAAACGGTGATTTCAATGTCGCACTTTATCAGAGAAATAGCCGAGCAAACTAATTTACTGGCTTTGAATGCAGCAATAGAGGCCGCAAGGGCTGAAGAACAAGGGCGCGGATTTAGTGTGGTTGCAGATGAAGTCAGAATACTTGCACAACGCAGTTACGAGTCAGCTTCATCAATAACAAGTCAAATTTCAGAAATAACACAAAGTATGGGGATTGTGGAGACTCAGGTGAATAATGTCGTTGAGGCAACTCAAGAGTGCAGAAATAGTGTCCATACAGCTTACGGCTCTCTGGAGCAAGTAATGTCTGCAATGGAAGATATTACTAGTCAAATAAGTGGCATTGCTGTAGTTTCAGAGCAGCAAGCAGCAGCTACGCGTGAAATATCTGAAAATATGGAAGAGGTAGCGGTGACCGCAGATAAAAATGCGTACATGGCAAAACAGAATGCAAATGTTTCGAATCACCTTCAAAGCCTAACAGCTCAGGAAGGTAGTGTGTAATGGAATACTTTCAGTTAGCAATATTTGGACTCGCTGTAATAACAGCGCTCAGTTCACTTATGATTGTGTTACATACCCAAAGTTATCGCCGTTATCAAAAACGATTTTCTGAAGGACTAAATCAGATACAGAAGTTCAGTAAACTATTGGCCTTGATTCAGCAGCACCGGGGGCTTACAAACGGATATCTATGTGGTGAAAAAGGGTTGCGAGTTCAAATTGATGTGTTACAAAAGGATATTTCTAAAATGTGTCTGTCCCTTTGGATGGATTCTGAGTGGTATGAGGGGCTATCTGGCTGGCAACCTATAGAAAATGCTTGGAGGTCATTGTCTGTCGATTTCGAAAAACTCGACTCAGGTAATAACCTTCAAATACACAACTCTCTTATTACTCATGTGCTTTATTTAATTGATGATTGTGGTGAGTATTATTCTTTATACGAATTGAAGGATTCACAAAACCGCTCTATTCGCTACTTATGGCAGGAGTTGCTAGTAACTATAGAGTACATTGGTCAGGCAAGAGCAATAGGTACAGGTGTAGCAGCTTCTGGTGAATGTAATAGTGTAGACAGAATTCGGTTGAATTACTTGCAACAAGCTCTCGAATCTATGCGTCAAAAAGACATTAATAATTGTCCTATTTCACGGCTACTCAAAATTATCCAGAATAAGATAGTCGCTGATCAACCAAAGATAAGTGCGACAGATTATTTTAAGGAAGCTACAGCAACTTTGGAAGATACTTTAAAAGTCTTCGATGAAGCCTTGCTTAATGTCGCTAAGAAAAGGGGGGGATATAAATTGTGTTAAATATTTTGGTTCTGTCGAATCTTGGAGTTGGAATGTAGAAACACCTATTCCCGGATACAATTAGGCTGCCAGGGAGTAAAACTGATCCCAAACAGATAAGCCTTCAGAGTGGCTATGTTGACTAAATCATACTGAACTATCTTCTACTATCGCGATCTGATCTGGTACACCTTGTAGTGGACGTAATAATTGAAAAAGAGCAAAGCAACTTACCGAACGCACAACTGAAAAGAATATAACCAAGCACTTATCAACCGAGGTTCACTCACCTTTTGGATCGATGAAGAGGCTATTGAAGCCTGGAACTGTTGAGTTCACCACGGACGTCGAGGCTGAGGTTTCCAGTATTCTGATACGGCAATAACGACCGCGCTTATGGTGAAGAGTATCTTCAGCTTATCGCTTCGTTCTCTGCAAGATTTCATGGACTCGGTTTTTACCTTAATGAGTGTCCCGCTAAGGTGTCCTAATTACAGCAGTATTAGTAAAAGGGCCAAGACTGTCGATATCAGTATCAAAATGCCTGTCAGAGGCGAAATTCGTCACCTAGCCATTGATTCAACGGGCCTCAAAGTATTCGGCGACGGTGAATGGCACATGAAAAAACACGGTAAGGACAAACGACGAGTCTGGAGAAAATTGCATATTGCCGTTGATGCCGATACCCATCAAATTGTCGCGGTCGAATTGTCCCTTTCTAATGTCGCTGATGGTGAAGTACTGCCAGAGTTACTTAAGCAAACTCACCGAAAAATTAAGGCTATATCGGGTGTCGGTGTTATCAAGCAATCATGAGTAAAAAAGCCAAGGCACTGATACCACCGAGAACTGGTGCAGTATATTGGGAAGATGGACACCCAAGAAATTATGCGGTCGCGGACCAACGAATTCATGGCTGTAATCAACATTGGAAATCCACTTCTGGCTATCATTCTCACTCAATATCCGAGACAGGTATGTTTCGTTATAAGAAACTGATAAACCCCTCGATGTCGATGAGAGATTATGATGCACAAGTAGCAGAATCTTACGCAGGTGTTAGAGCCGTAAATAAGCTCACAAGGCTAGGTATGCCTAAACTGAAACACGACAAGCAGATTAACAACTCTTAAAAACGGGAGTCGTTTGTTCAGAATCTGAATTGATCAACAAAGTCCTTCAGAGTTGTCCATTTTTAATCATCGTCCACAGTTCTACATCTGCTAATGTGGCCACCGCGCCTTCGTCATATTACCAGCCTAGTGCCTGGTTCATCTTTCCTTTCACTCTGCGGTGGCTTTGCTCGACAATATTGTTCAGGTATTTTACTTGAAGGACTTCAATGAGGTGAGTATCAGGCCATTCTGCCAAAGCTCTACATTGGTATGATGCAGAGCCAACGCGTTGGAATGGCTTCCATCAATCACCACATTTTCAGGTAGTCCGTGTTGGCCGATGGCCTTGTTGAAAAAGGCTCTCGCTGCCTTTTCATCCCGCGTATCACGCAGTAGAAAATCGATCACATCGCCATATTTATCAACGGCTCGGTAGTAATACCTCCATTGGTCTTTTACGTTGATATACGTTTCGCCCATCCGCTACGAAGAAGCTACTGCGAGCTCGCTGCTCCAGCAACGCCGAACGGCGCATACTTTATCACCCAGCGGTTCAATGTTGAGTGATCAACAATTATGCCACGCTCTGCCAATATCTCTTCAATTTCACGATAGCTCAGTTTATAGGAAAGATAGTAACGAACGGACTGCAGTATGATCTCGGAAGGAAAATGACGGCCTGTGAATTTGATGCTTATGATGCTGGAAGTGATGAATTTTTGTGAAGAGCATAACCTACGACTCCAATTTGCAACAAAGCCTTTAATTTTAAGTTAGGAGAGCTATTCATATTGAGATAAACATCATTTTAACTTGACATAGACAAACTTGTCTACCATACTGATTAATGTATACAGACCGGTCTACATCTAAATGATGTTAGAACTATGAGCCTAGGTAACGTTAGGGAAGCAGCGGTACGCATATCAAGAGCCAAAATGGTGGATGATAAGGCAAACATGAAGTTATTGATTTAATCATTAACGACCTATGTTGTTATTTATCAAACAACGTTGATAAATAAATATACAACTAACTCTATCTAAGGAGATGGTTTAAATTAAGATGTTCATAAATCCTTACTAGCTTTTAATGTTGGTACTAAATTTTAAATAGTAAGTCCATTGAAGACGAATAAAATAGCAGTAATCCTGAAAATGTGTTTGTTATAACAAACTCAAAAAAGACATAGCCATATATTTGTCATTGTTACGCACCTGAGTGTTATTAACAACATACCATATATTTAACATTATAATCTACCTTTCAATCAGTTAAGGCAAGAGAATGAAAACATCTGATCTCTTTATTAAAGCTTTGGAACAGGAAGGTGTAGAATATATTTTTGGCATTCCCGGTGAAGAAAATCTTGATCTATTGGAATCAATTCGAACTTCATCGATCACATTAGTTTTAACCCGTCATGAACAGGCGGCAGGATTTATGGCAGCAACTTATGGTCGACTCACGGGGAAAGTTGGAGTTTGTATGTCCACTCTAGGCCCTGGCGCAACAAATTTAGTAACTGCAGCGGCTTATGCTCAATTGGGTGCCATGCCGATGTTAATGGTTACTGGTCAAAAACCAATAAAAGAAAGCAAACAGGGTCGCTTTCAAGTCTTGAATGTGGTTGATATGTTGCGCCCTCTCATCAAATACACCACACAAATTGTAAGTGGTGAGCGTGTTGCTTCGCAAGTACGGGAGGCGTTCCGCTTAGCCAGCTATGAACGCCCAGGGGCTGTTCATTTAGAACTTCCTGAAGATGTTGCTCGCGAGGAAACCAGCGTAAACTTAATTGAAGAGAGTCATAACCGTCACCCAATGGCAGAATATAAGACCATAGAATGTGCGGTCAATATGATTGAACGAGCCAAATCACCACTACTTTTAATTGGTGCCGCTGCTAATCGTAAACTTACTTATAAAATGTTGCGTAAGTTCGTTTCGGAATTCCAAATTCCTTTTGTAACAACACAAATGGGCAAGGGAGTTGTTGATGAAACCAGCAACTTATTTATAGGTAATACCGCACTTTCCGATGGTGACTTTGTCCATTATGCCATTGCCGCTGCTGATTTAATCATTAATGTTGGCCATGATGTGGTGGAAAAACCACCTTTTGTTATGAAACATAATGGTCAGAAGGTCATTCACATAAATTTCAGTGCTGCCCAAGTCGACCCAGTATATTTTCCTCAAGTAGAAGTAGTGGGTGATATTGCAGGTAGTGTTTCAAATATTATAAAAATTCTACATAAGCAACCCTGGGATTTTAACTATTTTAATAGAATAAAAGCTATTGAAGCGAGGGAAATGCCTAATGGAGCAGAGGACAATCGTTTCCCAATATCCCCACAACGCCTAGTAGCAGATGTGCAAAAAGCTATGCCAGCAAGTGGTATTCTTGCCCTGGATAATGGCTTATATAAAATTTGGTTTGCTCGGAACTACAAAGCTCGCTTACCAAATACTGTATTGCTTGACAATGCATTAGCAACAATGGGCGCCGGCTTACCTTCAGCTATTGCAGCCAAGCTAGTACACCAAACACAACCAGTAATTTCAATCTGCGGTGATGGTGGGTTCATGATGAATAGTCAGGAGCTGGAAACGGCAATGCGGTTAAAATTACACATTATCATATTAATTTTACGTGATAATGCCTATGGCATGATTAAGTGGAAACAGACCAATATGGGGTTACCAAATTTTGGTCTAAATTATGGTGATCCGAATTTTGTTAAATACGCAGAGAGCTACGGTGCCAAGGGATATATAGTAAAGTCAACAGACAAGCTGTTGCCTTTGATTCTATCCTGTATGAAAGATACAACTGTTCATTTGATTGATGTTCCCATTAATTACAGTGAAAGCGACAATTTATTAAATGGAGAACTTAGGCAAATATGTGCAAAAATTTAATGGTCTCTTGTTACAGATAATCTAAGTGAGGCGGATTCAGTCATATACTGGAGTTGAGATTTGTGACACATATTCAGGCTATGTCGCGATGATTATCTTGATTAACATATATATGAAGTTTAAGTGTCGAAATTGAATCATTTAAGTTAATTAACTTTAACTGTATTCATGCTATGAAGGTGGCGATTGCTGCCATTTTTTACTATTTTAAAGGAGTATTATTATGTCTAGACCCCCTTTACCACCATTCACTGAAGAAACTGCTCGCGAAAAAGTTCGCCTCGCCGAAGATGGCTGGAATTCTCGCGATGCCGCTAAAGTTGCGCTTGCATATTCAAAAAATACTAAGTGGCGAAATCGCGCACATTTTGTCACTAACCGCCAAGAAGCAGAGGAGTTTTTAACCAATAAGTGGGTAAAAGAGAATGAATATCGCTTAATTAAGGAACTTTGGGCATTTACCGGCAACCGCATTGCTGTTCGCTATGCCTATGAATGGAAAGATGATAGCGGCAATTGGTTCCGTTCATATGGCAATGAAAACTGGGAATTTGAAGAAGACGGCTTAATGATCAACCGCTTTGCTTGCATCAACGATCTGCCGATCAAAGAGGAAGATCGAAAGTTTCGTTGGCCACTCGGGCGTCGCCCGGATGATCATCCGGGTCTAAGTGATTTAGGTTTGTAATTGAAGCCATAATAAGACGAACCCACTTAAGGATTTTGCCATAAAAAAGAGTGCTGAGTAATGGTTTCCTCGGCGCTCATTACTTTTGTAGTATAACTATCAAATTTCCTGACTGCCACTTTCCTTCGAAATAGATTATTGAGTCGCTAAATTGGAAGGAGGGGAGAACTAAATTTTTGACCTAAGCTGTTTTTTGTGGCACGGTTACATATAAGACCAATAAGCATTTAGCTTTTAATTAGTAAATAAAAACAAATTGGTGAAGTATGAGATTTATATAAGATGAGTAATATTTTTCATATGTCTATTTTTCGAACCGATTTAAGTTTAATTGTTAAAAAATTTGATGGTTAATGTTGTTATGTGTATTTTTTCCTAAAATGTTTTAATTGTATTCGTATTAAAAATAGGAATGATTGATGTTTACGTAGCAACTGTTTATTTGAAATAACATAAGCCTAAATATAATTTACAGCACAGTGAATAAATATTATTAATTGATGGACGTTATTCTCAAAATGTTTATATATAGTGTAAAAAAACAGATAAGGACAAAGTCATATTAATTTTATGCCTATTAAATAACTCGCACCAATATTAATCAGACAAGATTTACAACCCATTCTATAAAAGTCTTGTTCTTTTAAAGGATTGAATAAATGGCATTAAAATACGTAATTTTAACTTTACTGAGTGACCATGACGCTAGTGGCTACGATATTTCAAAGGAGATTTCCAACAATCTTGAATATTTTTGGAACGCCAGCCACCAACAGGTTTATTTCGAGCTAACTAAACTTTATAGTATGAGTTTAGTGACTTTCATAGTTAAACCACACAAACATAAACCGGATCGAAAGGTTTACTCGATTACTAACTTAGGGCGTGATGCTTTATTTGAGTGGTTTCAAGAACCGACATCTCATATGGCTATCCGGGACAAACTATCAGCAAAACTAATGGCATGTAACATACACAGTTCAGAGCCTATGTTGCAAAACATCGAAACTGTACTTAAAGAATCCAATGAACAGTTAAATTATTACCACAGTTTAGAACTGACTCAATTTTCTCATTACAGGAACACCAAACGTCAGTCACGTATTGAGCATTTGGCGCTACGTCGTAATATGTATATATTGCGAGCAACAATTAATTGGGCGAAGGAAGTAGAGGCTGAGCTTAAAGAGCTCGGTAGTTTTAATGTAAGCGAGTATTCCTACCCACCTAGCGATAGAGAGTGCTGAAGGTAAAAGGCAACAGATCACCGACATAACAGCCTTCACCACGTTGAGGTAATTCTGTCAGGACGTGACGCAGATAGGCGTAGGGTTCAACGCCATTTGCCCGGCAACTCAGCATAATACTGAACAGGGTCGCACTGGCATTCGCCCCACTTTGGGTATCCGCGAACAACCAGGCTTTCCGGCCGGTCGCCACCAGACGGATATCTCGCTCGACACGGTTATTGTCTATCGGGTAATCACCATCCTCGACGTACTTTTCAAGGTCGGCCCATTGCTTAAGCGTATAATTGACGCCTTTCCCATCGGGCTTTCAGAAAGCAGTTGTGAAGCGGCTTTTTCAAGCCAGACTTTGAGCGCGTTGAGTATGGGGATGCTTTCTTTTTGACGTACCGTGTACCTTTCTGGCGCAGGCTTGTCTTTCAGCCTTTTTTCGATGGTATAAAGCTTTTGGATATAACTCAGCGCTTGTTTAGGGCGACCCGCTTTCTTGGGACTTAAGTTGAGAGCATCGTTGAACTTACGCCTGGCATGCGCCATGCGGCATAGTCATCGGTCATGCCTCAAGAAATTCTTTGGGGTAAGTATGCGCACGGCACGGTTGATATTAGAACAACACCACCGGTGTTTGACTCTGCTCTGGGCTGGAGTATGCCCACAGGTAGGATTTTGCTTGCGCTTTTCGGTTCGGCTCCTTGAGCACCTGCAATGTTGTTTCATCACCATGAACCACGCGCTCCTTCAGGTGTGTTTTGTGCGTAGCCTGATAAATCGGAGAGAGTAATGCGGCTGTTTTTATCATCCAGTTCGCTAATGTTGTACGTTGGATATCAACACCCACGCGTGCCAGCTCTTTTTCGATGCGGTACAGCGGCAGACCATCGGCATACTTACTGACCGCGACGGTTGCTCATGTTCCCGCTGTGGCAATACTGCCGGGAAGGGAGTGTCGAGGCATGGTCGCGGTGATAATTTTGCTGCCTTCCCCGTGATTTTCACAGCAACGGCACGCATATTTTTTACGTTCGTGGCGCAGGACTTTCACTTGCTTGGGGATGATTTCAAGCTGCTCTGAAGTCTCGACACCGATGTGATGGAGTTCACCCTAGCTGCATGGGCTGATTTTCTCACCCTCAGGCAAATCGTATTCGATAACCTCTCGCGGCAAATCTGGGGTGATGGGCTTGCGACCGCGTTTACGCGTGTAGGTGACGGTTTCCATTTCCGACTCGTCGTCAAGTTGTTCGTTATCTATCAGTGATTCTGCCTCATTGAACAAACAACCTTGAGCGGGGAACTTCTCACTTTGCGGCAAGAACCGCTTGGCTTGAGTCAGCCGAAATTGCTCCCATATCTCAGTAATGCGGGTTTCGTATTCTTGGCTGACATTTTGAACCAAACTATCAATGTAGGCTTGGATTTCTGGGGGTGATGCCCGTGGGCTTTTCAAGTTCCTTTTGCATACAAAAAGTATAGTAAAAACAGCTCCTTTAACCAGTTTCACTGGCTATTTTATGATATTTTCAGACTTGACAATGGTTGGTGCGCTACTGCATTTTGCCAGTTTAAGCCATCAAGCAACCACCGTAGCTGGCAAGCGGTAATTTCCATTGCCAGGGTATCTTGCGGGTGTCTGGGCCAACTGAATTTTCCTTTCTCGAGGCGGCGGTAATGAAGCCAAAACCCGTTGGTATCCCACTGCAAGATTTTGAGTTTGTCACGGCTGCGGTTGCAGAACACAAACCAGTGAGGGCTGACCGGATTAAGCTCCAAGACCTCTTCAAACAACAGACCAAGTGTATTGATGGACTTTCTCATATCGGTCACTCCCGTTGCCAGATAGACATTGCCAGCAGGTGCCGGGATCATGGTAAAGCCTTGATGATGTCTGGCAGCTACCCCATAACTGTAGTGTCATTGACGGAGACCCGGTAACCACTGGGCGTCTCGATGACAACAGCAACAGAAGATGACGACATCGAAATAGGAATGATGACATTATCGGCGTCTTGCAGCGGATTAGTAATTTTCTTCTGCCAGTAATAAAACTGCGATTGAGCAATCTGATTTTCCTTACACCAGGTTGTTACTGTCTGGCCGCTCTCGGTTTGCTGTTGCAAACGTTGGCTCCATAAGTTCCACTTGTCTTCGCGTGTCATGATAAAGCCCCATTTATAAAGGAGCTTTATCAATACCAATCTTTTCTTTTAAAAAGAATGCGGGGCGAAATGGGCGCTTACTTTCAATCACGACTTTTTCAAGCAAGCCGTTATGATCTATAGCCTTGTTAGAGAAGGCGCGAACGGCTTTCTTGTCACGGTGGTCACACAGTAAAAAATCAATGACGCAACCGTATTTATCAACAGCCAGGTAGTAATATTTCCACTGGCCTTTGACGTTAACGTATGTCTCGTCCATCGCCACGAGGAAGCCACAGGCTTCTTTCTTCTGCGAGCTCGTTGCTCTAGTAATGGCGCATATTTAAGTACCCAGCGATTCAAGGTTGAGTGATCAACAGTGATGCCACGCTCTGCCAATATCTCTTCGATTTCACGATAGCTAAGTTTATAAGAAACGTAATAGCGAACAACTTGAAGGATGATGTCGGAAGGAAAGTGGCGACCAGAAAAGTTGATAGTCATAATGCTAAAAGTAATGAGTGCTGACGGAGAACATAACTCAGCACTCCAGTTTACTACACAACCAGACTGAGTTATGGTTGTGTAGTATTCATTGTTTGGGGTTGTTGAAAATAATCAGATGATACCGATCTACTCAGAAATGTATTTGTACTTCAACATAACTTTGCGACGCAACCAGGTCAGATAAAGAAACAAGCCTATCATCTCTGATAGGCCTGTTGAATTGTTATCTGTTCGTCAATTGGGTGATTATTATAATAATGGCTATTTATTGAACACCTAGATGCGACCGAACCAAAATGAGCGTGCAATTTAAAATTTTAAGTTGCACTTGCACGCTTAGGTGCTGTTCGAACGTGTGTAGAATATAGTGTTAAACCAGTAAACAAAAGCCCACCAACTAAATTTCCTAATACGGTCGGAATTTCATTCCAAATTAAATAGTCCATAATTGAAAAATTACCACCCATAATTATACCAAATGGGAATAAGAACATATTTACAACTGAGTGTTCAAAGCCCATAAAGAAAAATAAGAAAATTGGCATCCACATAGCTAGGACTTTTCCACTCACAGAAGTGGAGATCATGGCTCCAACTACACCCATAGAAACCATCCAGTTACAAAGCATGCCGCGAATAAAAATAGTAACCCAACCACTAAAACCATACTGGGCATAACCAAGGGTTCTTGCTTCACCAATTCCAGCTACTTTTGTGGCAATATCCCCAGCATCTGTGTTAAAACCGTAAGTAAAAATGTAAGCCATCATTACAGCAACGGTTAAAGCACCAGTAAGGTTCCCTAAGAAAACCAGTCCCCAATTTCTAAGGACTCCGATAGTTGTTACCCCTGGACGTTTGTCAATTAATGCCAAAGGCGCTAGCACAAAAACACCAGTTAATAAGTCAAAACCCATCAGGTACAACATGCAGAAACCAATAGGAAACAAAATCGCACCGAGTAAAAACACTCCAGTTTTAACAGCAATGGTAATTGCAAATACAGCAGCTAAGGCCAGAATAGCACCCGCCATAAAAGCACGAATCAATGTATCTCTGGTTGACATGAATATTTTTGATTCTCCTGCGTCCACCATCTTAGTAGCAAACACCGAAGGAGCTAAGTATGACATTTAGTAAACCTCTATAATTAGTGACTCATAATTTAGGAATTTAACGCCTTACCAGGATTTATATGGTAAAAACTTACCATTTAATGTAAGAATTACACGATCACCTTGAGGGCTTTCCTCTTTGTCTACCTCCATGGAAAAATCTATTGCACTCATTATTCCATCACCAAATTTCTCCTGAATCACCTCTTTTAGTGTTTCACCGTATACACCAACAACTTCATATAATCGGTAGACTAGTGGGTCAGTAGGTACAGCCTGCTCCCAAATCTTTGTTGGGAAAGACTCTAGGGCATTTCGTACGTCATTATCTAAGCCCAAATACTCTGTTATTGCCTTTGCGTGTTCAGGCAGGGCACTGTTCATACCCATACAAGCAGATGCGAGCCAAACAGGTGACATGTTTAACTCTTTACCCATCTGTTCCCATGTAAGATTTTTGGCTTTCTTAGCTGAAAAAATATTCTCAGTCATAGTTTCTTTGTTCATAGTGTTCACTCCTTGGCAGATATAATTTGTAGTAATTCTAATTCGAATTATTAATTAGAATTTGTTCATAACCTTGGTAGTACAAGAATGGTGCCACTTTGAATGAAATCGGTAATGTATTGATATTCATAGATAAGTTATAAATTCAAAAAAATATCAGGCTACTAGTTTTCGTAATGATACGGCATTTCGAGTTTTTTGTACGGTATTTCGTGTTTTTATGATAGCTTGCTAACTGTATTCAAAGATAAGTGATTTGGTGAAAATTATGCTGTCATTAAAGGAAGTCTCTTTTGAACATGCCCCTTTACCCGCGTTGTTGGTTGACCCAATAACAAATCAAGTAAAGGAGGTGAATGAAATGCTATGTCAGTTGATAAATATGAAGCCAGAATCTATTATTGGCAGCACTGCTCATATGCTATTTAGTGAAACAGTTGCTGAGTTGATTGTTTTCACACAAAGCGTGATGGAAAAACAAGTGAGCTCATGTAATAACTTACTTATACGTATCAGTGGCGTGAAAGATAAATTTATTGCTGTTGAGGCTACTGCAAATATTATAGAAATAGACAATCAATTAATGATTAATTTCTATCTCCAAAGAAGTGATGAGGCCTTCAAAAATAGGGCTAAGTCTGAAACTCAAAAACACTACCAAACTGGATTATTTCACTGGCAACGACTGCAAAATGCTTTCGTTGATTTTGAACGTAAGAATCAATTGCTGTTAAATGCAGTAGGAGATGGTATATATGGTGTTGATTCTAATGGATTGACAACATTTTTCAATCCTGCTGCAGAGAAACTTCTTGGTTGGTCTGCAGAAGAGTTAATTGGCAAAAATATTCACTATATAATTCATGCGCATGATAAGGATGGAGGCCATTTTCATGTAGACGACTGTCCCATATACAAGGCATTTACTATGGGTGTTATAAATTGTGTGGAAGATGATACTTTCTGGAAGAAAAATGGTGAAGCATTATCGGTTAATTATACCAGTACTCCAATTAAAGATGGTGGTCAGGTCGTTGGTGCAGTAGTGGTTTTTAGAGATATAACTGTACAAAAACGTGCTAAAAACGAATTAATAAATGCCCTGCAAGAGGTCAAAGAACTTAAACGCAAGCTAGAATTTGAAAACGCATATTTACAAGATGAAATAAAGTCTGAATTCAATCAACATCAAATGGTTGGTGCAAGCCCTGCAATTAGGGGAGTTATTCAAAAAGTAGAGCTAGTAGCAAAAACAGACGCCACTGTGTTAATTTCAGGTGAATCAGGAACAGGTAAAGAATTAATTGCTAGAGCAATTCATGATATAAGTGAACGAAAACAGAAGAGTTTGATCCGTGTTAACTGCGCAGCTATTCCAACAGAGCTGTTTGAAAGTGAATTTTTTGGTCATAAAAAAGGGGCGTTTACTGGCGCAACTACTGACCGGATTGGACGATTTGAGCTCGCTGATGGTGGCACTCTGTTCCTTGACGAAGTTGGCGAAATCCCACCAGATTTACAAGTAAAGTTGTTGAGAATACTACAAGAGAAGCAGTTTGAGCGCGTAGGAGATAATGTTACCAGAAGTGTTGATGTTAGAGTGATTGCTGCAACAAATAAAAGACTTTTTGAGGAAGTTGCAAATGGTCGATTTAGGGAAGATCTGTACTATAGGCTTAATGTTTTCCCAATTGATTCCGTGGCACTTAGAAATCGGAAGGAGGACATTTCTTTATTAGCTCAACACTTCTTACAAAAGACGATGGAAAGGTTTGGTAGAACGGACCTGAAAATATCAACAAGGCAACTGGATTACCTCAATAATTATGATTGGCCTGGCAATATACGGGAATTAGAGAATGTAATCGAACGACAGGTTATATTAACTAATGGACAGATGTTAAACTTTAGCAACATAGGGGGCGAAGAAAATGTCAAACCAGAACCCAAATCATACCTAACAGAGTTGCCATCTAGGATACTTACACAGCAACAAATTCAGCAGCTAGAGGTTGATAATATAAAAATGGCACTTAAAGAAACCTGTGGAAAGGTTTTTGGCTGTAATGGTGCTGCTAAATTGTTGGATATAAAACCCACCACATTGGCTTCTAAGTTAAAAAAACATAATATCAATATAATTGACTTCAAAAAGTCGAGCTCTATGGGTTCGACTGCGAATTGACTAGAAGTAATATAATTGGTTGCGTCGCAAAGTTCTGTCACATATTGATTGGGAGCAGTTTTACGCACTGGCAGCCTAATTGTATTTGGAAATCAGTGCGTTTGTACTTCAACCTAACTTTGCAAACAGTCCCTTATAAACGTATAAGGATAAATCTTCGAAAATAGGGTGTATATGTCAACATATTGCATTGGTATGCAATCCTGAGATTGCATGATTCATGCTACTCATTGAACGAAGTTGTCCAGTTCCGCGCAAATTGACCATCGCCGACAACGGTGGTGTTTGACGTTTTTGGATACTAAAATAATGAGTGCTGACGGAGATCATAACTCAGCACTTCAGTTTGCAACACAACCTAAAAAGCTGAGAAGAACCGTAAAGTCAACACCTATAGTTGAATAATGGACATAAACAATTACGGTAGTCCGCCTACGGCGGAAGCTATGCTGCTGTAAGCTCATCACATCATTGAGTGTCTATAGGGCGCTATAATCGCATTCTACGCACATACCTCGTCCAGCCAAGCTGTTGTTTGAAAAATATAAGGGATGGGAGACGTTCCTTATTCGCCACGACCGTTATATTCCTCGGTGGTCCATATTGGTCGTGGAGAGAATGCTGGCCAGCGGGACGGGCGCGATGGGGACACGCCGCTTTGCTCCACTCAAAATACGTCTGCCAAAGCTGTAAAAGCAAGGGATGTAGTGCCTATGGCCTGAAGGCCACAGAGCAGTGGATAGCGGAGCAACAACATGTGCTCCCGGCCTGTGAGTGGCAGCATATTACCTTTACGATGCTGGATAAGTTATGGCCGGTCTTTCTATCCAACCGATGGTTACTCAACCGTTTATTCTCCTGTGCCAGTCAGACACTCATAGTCTGGGCAAAAAAACTAGGACTGGAGATAGGGGTTTTCAGCGCCCTTCACACCTATGGCCGCCGGCTTAATTGGCATCCCCACATTCATCTGTCGGTAACCCGTGGCGGTCTCTGCCAGCAATATAACGTGTGGCGTTCAATCTTATTCAAAAAGAAGGTGGCAGAGCGTTACTGGCGTCTGGCAGTGGTAACGTTGGGTCAGCTGGATTTATCCGACCCGGCTTATGCGCACATCAGAGACTACAGGGAGTGGTGCCAATTTCTGGAGAGCCAGTTCCAGCGCCGTTTGAAAGTCCACTTTGCGAAGAAGACAAAACATTTTCGGCAGACCGTCAATTACCTGGGCCGCTACCTGAAACGTCCGCCGATAGCCGCATCGCGGCTGCGGCATTACAGCGGCGGCACTATCACCTTCAGGTAGTTAGATCACCGTACTCAGCGACATAAGTCGCTCGTTCTCAGCCAGGAGGAAATGATCCGGCGATATATCAGCCATATTCCCCCACGGCACTTTAAGATGATCCGGTACTCTGGTTTTCTGTCAAACCACAAACGGGGCTAGTTATTGCCGGCAGTGTATGACGTTTTGGTCACTAAAGCGAAGAATAAGCCGATAAAACCGGGCTTTGTTTCGCTCATGAAGGGGTTCACCAATGTGGATCCATATGAATGTATCTTATGTGGCGGACGTCTGGTGTTTGATAGTGTAGATGCGGGTTATCGTGCAGAAGAATTAATGCAGCACAGGAGTTCAAAGTTAGAAAAGGAGCGATGGTTATTGGGCGCTCATTAGGATAGGTGTGTCCAAAATTCGAAAACGGCCTGAGAATCGCTCACCAATCAACCATTCGTAAACTATCGTTGCATTGATATTGTCTGAAACCGTGCCCAATTCACGGCCGGTTTAAAGAAATATTGCATCTGAAATTGGATTCAGCTTCCTAACCATCAAGTGTTGGTTTAAGCGGATGAAACGCCACTCAATGTACTGAAAGAAGATAAACAGTGTTATATGTGGGTTTACTGCTCGGGCGCGGACTCGCCTGAAGCCGCATTGAAAGAGGTCAAAAATATCGTCTTGTCCGACTATCAAAACGGTCGTTCGATGGCGTGCTCTGTTGCCTTCCTTGGCGAGTACGACAGCTATCTGCAAACAGATGGTTATAAAGCCTATGACGGACTGCTGAAGGTCAAGCACCTGGGCTGCCTGGCTCATGCCCGACGTAAGTTCATGGATGCCAAGAAGTTGCAAGGTAAAGGCAAGACAGGGAAAGCGGATGTCGCTCTGGCGAAAATCCAGAAACTGTATGGCTGGAAACGCGCCTGAAAGGTAAGTTTCCAGCGCAGTTTTTGTACTATACAGGACTAGTGGAATATGATTTAATCACTGCCAGACTGCATGAAAGCGCTTTCATAATTATGGGTAAATAAAAGTTCCAGTTAGTAAGATGGGTTTGCTGTTTTTTTTAATTTTGTGGCTTACGTGGCTTTTCGTCGCTGTCTTACCTTAAGGACAATGTGGCAACAAATACCCACGACCAAGTAACTGTCAAATCAGTCGTACACTTAGCGCAAAACTTTGGATTATCTGTTGTGGCAGAAAGTGTCGAAACCGAAGAGCAGAAACGTCATCTGGTTGAGGTTGGTTGTAATGCGACCCAAGGACTCTACTATTCAGAACCAGTATAAGCAGATGAGCTTATCAAAGCGGCTCTATTGGAAAGAGGTGAAGGTGCGTAACTGATGAGTAAAAACTGTGAAACCAGTTTTAAAGATTTCAATCGCTTTCAGGATTGTCTGAAGCGACTCAATACCTTGTGTACGATTGATGTCGAAAGCAATACTAAGTCAGACGCCATTTCTAATGATGCGCTATATCTGAATCGCGAAGAGGTTATTAACTCATTTGATATTCAGGGCAACCTTATCGTACCGATTAAGGTTTACTGCCTTCTGGTAAGTGGATAGCGGCTGTTGACGTATGTGCTTTAAGCATTCATACCTAAGCGCGCAGTATCGCTGTAATGTATAACACACCTTTATTTTAATATTGATACATTTATTTTGCAGGAATAAGCATGAAAAAAAATAACTATTATTTACTATGGAACCTTAGAGTATGAAATGGTTTGGATATAAACAGATGTTGCTGGTATCGGTGTTACTGCTGGTCGGCGCTTCTGTTTCCGTTTCCACGTATATCTCTTATCTTAGTGGAGAGAAACTCCTCACTCAACGCATCACTGAAGCCAGTCAGGCGTATGTAAAAGCCAAGGCAGAGACTATTGAAGCAAAACTTGGCGAAAAGGTTGAAGGTCTGGCCAAAATTGGTGAGTTGTACAAGGATAAAGAGTTTCCCGGTAATACACCGGAAGAGTATGTAGATTTCACCCATATCCTCGCGAGAGCATTTAATACCGGTAGTGCATTTATTGGGTTTGAATCAAATGGTAACGCGTATTGGAACCAGACTTCTCCTGAGTGGCCTAATCATAAGTTAGATGGCGATGTACGAGAGAAGGGTTATTACAATACCGGGCGGCAGGCATACAAACCAATCCCAACAGAGCCTTATCTGGGAGAAGATGGGGAAACTTATTGGATCAGTGTTATGCAGCGCACCAAGAGTGGAGTAGTCGCGACAGATATGAATCTGGCGTTTCTTGCCACCCTGGTACAGGATGATGATATCCCTTCAGGCGCTGTTGCTGTCATCATAAACCAAGATACCACTTTTCTTGCATCTAACTCACTGGCTATCAAGGCCAGCGAGAAAGGCAGTGACTTTACCTGGTTCAGCCCAACCATCGAAGAGGCAGTGAGCAAAGAAAGCGCAGCCATTGAGTACGAGTTAAACGGCAAAGACAAGATCTTTTTCTCACACCGTATTAAGTTTGCTGATAAGCAGTGGTACTACGCTATAGGTCTGGATAAAGAAGTGGCTTTTGCTGAACTTGCTAATGCCCGTATGACAGCAACCTTCATCGCAGTAACGGCTACGTTGGTGAGTGTTGTTATTGCATTTTTCATCATTCAGGTGCTGTATCAGCCGATCTTGTCGCTCAAGCAGATGGCGACCGGCCTATCGCGTGGTGATGGCGACCTGACGCAGCGTCTTGAGGTTAAAAGTAAAGATGACCTTGGGCAGATCGCCCTTGCTATCAATAAGTTTATCGAAAGTCTGCAGCACATGATGCTGGAGATTCAACAGGCCTCCGGTTCGTTGCAGCTCAACGTTGACCGACTGCGCGATCAGTCGGTGCGTAATAGCTCCATCTTACAGAATCACGTCTCGGAAACAGAGCAGATCGTTACCGCGATAGAAGAGATGAATGCAACCGCTGATTCGATGGCCACCGATGCAGCTAATACTGCCAATCTGACGCAGCAAGCAAATCAAACCAGTGATGAGTCCCGTCAGATAGTAACACAGTCACAGAATACGGTATCAACACTTATTGCAGAGGTGGATGAGTCTGCTGAAAATGTGCAGAAGATGGCTGATGAGACCCAGGGTATCAATACTATTCTAAGTGTGATTGGTAATATCGCGGAGCAGACTAATCTGCTGGCTTTGAATGCAGCGATTGAGGCGGCGCGTGCGGGTGAGCAGGGCAGAGGCTTTGCTGTGGTAGCGGATGAAGTGCGTAATCTGGCTAACCGTACCAAAGACAGCACCGAAGAGATTGAAACCGCATTGAATAATTTGGTAAATGGTACCCAGGTGGTAGTGGACTCGATGGAAAACACCAAATCACGCTGTCAGGAAGCTGCGGACGGTTCTGGTGAGGTGGGCGTAAGTCTAGAGAACATGACTAGCTATGTGGATGAGATCAATGACCTTAGTTCTCAGATAGCTACAGCAGCTGAAGAGCAGAGCAGTGTTACTCAGGAGCTGAGCCGCAATATGTCTTCCATCAACGAGATAGTCGGAGAGCTCGACACCAATGGTCGCCAGGCTCTGGATGATGCAAAGAACATCGCCTCTATCAACGAGCAACTGAACAGCATAGTAAATCGCTTTAAACTGTAGGTTACGTAGTTGAAACTGATAAATAGCAGCCACCAATAGTTGGGTGTTTTAATAATAGGCTTTGCGCCGGGTCATTGATAAAGCCTAGATACGGGTTAATCGGTGGTTTGGGCTTTGATGTGATGGACGCACCTCCCTTCTAGCGTCGTTGTACCAAACTAATGGCGCAACCAGTAAGAACGGCTCCGTTGCAAAGTTTAATGAAAGCCCGACTTCTCAGTAGTTTTACGACCTAAAAGGTATGACACCAAGGCGGTGTACCAGACATTAGAAGATCATTTTCCGGATTCTGAGATTGTTATTCCGCCGAAAGACAATATGTTTGCCGATGAGGCTCATCACCCAAGGGCGAAGCACCCTATCAGGTTGCTTCGCCCTTGGCATTATCGGTTGGCAAAGCGTGCGGCAATACGGAAAAAGGAATATCTCAGAAGTGGCCATGCAACATTACAAGAGGATAGTAGGCAATACGTTACACAGCAGGGAGCTTGAAAATCAGTCAAAGGAAATTTTACTTGGTTGTTTTGTTTTAAATCACTTTACTCAACTCGGGATGCCCAATAGCTACCGGGTCGCCTAACCGTATCAAAAAACCACGTAGATTTAGTACTGCAACAAAGCCATCAATGACTGATTTGATTTTCTCCATAATCATAGCCTCGCGGTACGTTATGGAGTGGGATGGTTCATTACATTACAACCTTTAAACTTGCGTCAGCAAACAAACACCTGAAGGTTCATAACGATACTTATAATATTGATTAAGATCAATGTTATTGATTGACCATTTATTAGTATTAGCTTTAATACCTAATGGAGAGGGTTATGGAGTTTCTACGTTGTGGTATTTGTGTAATAAATTTATCTAGGTAAGTGGAATTTTGCTTTGAGAGTCAGGAAATTATGCTAGAAAGCTTGATATGTTTATAGCAGTGTTTTATTTTTGAGGTCAATATGGGAAAAACGTTAATTTTTTCATTTGTTCTCATTGTTTCATATTGTGCATCAGCAGCCAAAAAAAATTATGATTATGATGACCAGATGTTTGCTTTTGGACAAGAAGTTGGAAGGTATGAAATTATAATCGATCTTTGTTCTGGTGAACAATTAACCACACTGGAAGATAATGTAAGTAGATTTTACAAATATGTTACAGAGCATTATGATAATAATCATAAAGATATTTTTTATAAAGGTCGCGATGACTATAAAAAGAAATTCATGTTTAATTATGATTATTTAAAAGTAAAAAAAAATATATCATCTGAATCTTGTAAAAAGTCCATAAAGAATTTTACTGAATATTCCAGTTTTATTTCAGATATGGCTGTACAGTTGATGGTCGATATATGATTACAGCTGTATCTGGGCTTGTTGCTAAAAATCAAAACAAAGAAGAACTGAACTATATATGTAAAATTAAAATTCATCAAACACAATATCGTATGTTCATGATAGCCAATTGAAAGCTAAAAATTTATTTGCAAAATATATGAACTATCCCTATTTGCACGTTATTTTTAAGTGATGCTGGTATAGATCTAAGTTGCAGTCATATATTCGGCATCTAAGTGAAACTTGTGCCCTGATGTAAATCCGTACTCTTCTGCCTCATCAACCCCATGGCCTCTAACGGCCGTGTTGCAAAACAGGTTTTAGAAGAGCAGGTATGACCTATCTTTCATCATCTAAAATTAACTCGTGCAAACTTGTTGAAATGCTTACAATTAGGTTGATGTTAAGCTACTCAACGTTACGTATTAGGCAGCCATCTTTTGATTGTTGAAATCAAATTCATTTCCCGTACTCAGAATGGACCAGATGATCCTGGCATTCTTGTTGGGCTTGTTGCAAGGTCGCAGTAGGAATGGCAGGTAACTGCCATTCCTACCGCGACCGGAGAAATAGAAGTCCAGTGTCTCGCCTTGTTTGTTGATAGCCCGGTACAGATAATGCCATTTTCCTTTCACCTTGACGTAGGTTTCATCGAGCTGCCACGAAGAGTCTGTTCAGATGAATTGATGACGACGTAACTTCTTACGTAATGCTGAGGCATATTCAATGAACCAACGATAAATGGTCGAGCGGTTAATCGAAATCCCTCGCTCTGCCAGCATGTCGCTGAGGTTGGCGTAGCTCATTGGAGTCGAACCATACCAGCGTAGGCACCAAAGAATGATTTCAGGGGCAAAGTGTTTCCATTTGAATGCGAGATTGGTCATTGAGTCACTGGATCAGAAGAGACAGAGTTGAATTCTGAGTCTTGGCTGATTTTTTTTTGCAACAAACCCGGAACAGGGAGTTGGGGCCGATTTGTGATAGTTCACATTGGAGAGGCAAAGCATTTCCTGATCGCTGTAAACTCGTCTATGCTGTTTTTTATATACATTTTTGGGATCATTTTAACAGTATGCGGATTCTGGTTTTTTTCATTATTCTGTTAATTATGTGCATGAATTCGGTTCTGGCTTCTCCGTTGCAAATCCGTGGAGAACAGTCTGTTTCGGCTGATGAAACCGCAATATGGCATGATATGCCTTTGTTCACCCAACCCGTCGATTTTCCCACCTTAAAACAACATATTGCATCAGCTCCAAGGATTGAAACGACATTCGGCGGTGAAGGGGCGTTTGGGCTGCGCCTAGAGTTAGTCAATTCCAACATTAAGCCGTCGCATCAAATGGTGACACTCAGCGCTAATTATTTAGATCAAGGCTGGGGATACTGGCAATCAGCAGATGGCCGGGTTAAACGACTACTCGATTTTGGTCAACTAGACGGTAAGAGTATTCGGCAGCTACATAAGCAAAGCTTCCCGTTAACACTGGACACCGGGGAAGTTGGAACGCTTTGGCTCTATATAGAAGCAAAGAAATTTCCGACCGCAATCAATGTCACCCTTCAGCCTGAACATCAATTCTATGTCCATCTTTTTCGGGACAATACGCTCACTTTGGGCTCCATTACCGTCATGCTGACATTAGGGATGATAGCCCTCTTTGGTTATATTCGTACTAAACATCCAGTCACGCAGGCTTGTGCAGGGTATGTTGGGTTACACGGTCTGGGCTGGTTTGCCGCCTCGGGTGCTTGGGGCTACCTGTTGCCAATTGGTGGCTTGAACCCAGTCTATTTTGGTATGGTGTTGTTTCCGTTTGCGATTGCGTCTGCAAGCTATTACACCCGATTACTGTTTAATTTTCCACAGCGTTATTTACGTCTTAATCAATGCTTTCACGCCTTCAGCTGGGTGTGTGTAATTATCGGTTTCATCACTTTCTTTATCCCGTTCTCGTTCACCTTTGTTTTGTCGCATCTGATTGCAACGGTTTGGGTGCCGACAATGATCGTGACGGGTATTATGATGGTGCTCCAACGAGACTTTGTTGCTAAATATTATCTAGTCGGTAGTCTTTGTTATGGCGCTGCGTTGGTGTATTACATTCTGACGCATTTTAAGCCGTTGCCTTTTATGATCTCGACGGAAGCATTAGTCGTTTTCGCACTGGCAATTGATTGTTTTTGTATTTTGCTTTCACTGACAGAATGGCTGAGAATCCAACAGCGCCAGCACCAGAAAACCTATACCCAGTCTAGGGTGGATAGTTTGACTGGGCTAGGCAACCGACTGGGGTTTAATGATGCCATTAAGCAATTAGCACATCATCCTTATTGTCTAGTGTTTATTGACTGCGATGGACTTAAAGCGATTAATGATACTCAGGGCCATGATGAGGGCGATCGATTTCTAAAATACACCGGCCGTATTATGCAAGACCAGCTTGCAGAACTTGGACAGATCTATCGCACTGGTGGGGACGAATTTATCTGGCTACTGAGAATAGATAAACCGCAGCATGTTGATGCTCGTTACACGCAAATTAAGCAAAAGGTGGCTCAGCTTGAAGCCCAAATAAGAAGTGCTAGCTGGCCTCTTGCTGGCCTTAGTTTTGGTGCCGCATCCAGTTTTGAATGCATCAATTTCTCTGATTGTTTGAGCTTAGCCGATCAGAGAATGTATAGGCAGAAGCGCGCGAAGCAAGGATCAAAAAAAGAGGAGGGCGAAATGGAATATTAGTGCGTCCCATAATAGGATATTGAGGTATTTTCTGGCTTGGCTTGGCTTGGCTTGGCTTGGCTTGGCTTGGCTTCAAGCCTCTTCAACTCGAAAACAATAATCATCCTGCTTTGCCACACTGTTCTGTGGTTTAAAGGGGGGGCAACTAATCAGAGAATGCAACACCCCCCGATTGACGAGACTTACGTTAAGGTCAAGACTTTGTTAAAGCGCTCAGATAATGCTCAATGATTCTATTAACAGTAAGTTCAGTTATCATAGTCAGCCTTTCATTCCAGTTAGCTGTTTAACGTATGCCTTACAAACTGTAAGAGAATCTGCCGAATAGTTGGACGATATCTTTACCCGTCAACGTAGTCGCGTACTGACTCGAGCTCTAACGATACAGTATGACAAAGTCACTTACCTGATTGCTGATTGAGCCCACCGACACCGCAGAACGACTGATAGGTAAACCGGTCATGGTTTACGATTATCCCGACGGCACAGTGAGCATTAAGCACTGTGGCCAACCACTGACTTACTCAGTGTTCGATAAACTCCGCCGCGTCAACCAAGCCGCTACCGTCGACAATAAACGACTCGGTGCGGCTCTGTTGCAAAGTTTGAGAATTCAGGCACGTTAGACATAAAAACCTAAATGGAATTAGTCGCATGTCGGATTTCAAAGGCCGTCATTTCACTGCTGACATCATTCTTTGGCTGTGCGCTGGTACTGCAAATACGGTATCTGCTATCGAGAGTTAGCCGAAATGTTGTTAGAGCGAGGTGTTACCGTCAACCACACTACCTTATATCGATGGGTTCAGCGTTATGCGCCAGAAATAGAAATACGGTTACGCTGGTGCTGGAAACCCGGATGGAGCACCAGTTGGCAGGTTGACGAGACCTCTGTGCGAGTAGGTGGTACCTGGATGTACTTATATCGAGCTATTACCAAAGAAGGTCATACTGTCGATTTTTATCTTTCTCGCACTCGAAATCAAAAGGCGGTGAAGTGCTTTCTGGGTAAGGCCTTACGCAGTATCAAGTCTCATGACCACCCGAAAACAGTCAACATCGATAAAGACAAATCGTATACACCGGCACTAGCGGCATTAAAGAAAATTAAGGTGTGCGCCGAAGTTACCGTTCAACGACAGGTCAAATATCTGAACAACCGGATAGAGTTCGATCATGGAAAGTTGAAGCGGCTTATCAAGCCTGTTTGAGGGTTTCAATCCCTGAAAACAGCGTTTGCCACAATCAGAGGATTCGAAGTAATGCGAATGTTTAGAAAAGGGCAATTTGATATCTGGTTATATGGTCGTGGCCCTCTGGCCGAAGTGCGTCTAATCGAAGGGGCTTTCACCTTTTAGGTCGCAAAACTACTGAGACATCGGGCTTTCATTAAACTTTGCAACGGACTTATTTACATATCACGGTGTGGGTGACGCCCGAATCCACCATGTGGTTTAACGTCATCATCATTTAATACACGTAGAACACCAAAGTTCATACGTGTTGGGTCGTAGTAATGAGCAAATGAGCAAATGAGCAAATGAGCAAATGAGCAATGAAAATGAGTATTTGCATGGTGCATGTGGCTACTTGGTAAATAATGTAATTCAGATGGGCTTTATTGATCAATTCAAATTCTGAACAGACGACTCCCGTTTTTACGTGTTGTTAATTTGCTCGCCGTGTTTCAGGCATACCTAGCCTTGTGAGCTTATTTACCGCTCTAACACCAACCTGCGTAAGATTCTGCTACTTGTGCATCATAATCTCTCATCGACAACGAGGGGTTTATCAGTTTCTTATAACGAGACATACCGGTCTCGGATATTGAGCGAAAATGACAGCCAGAAGTGGATTTCCAATGTTGATTACAGCCATGAATTCGTTGGTTCGCGACCGCATGATTTCTTGGGTGTCCATCTTCTCAATATGCTGCACCAGTTCTCGGTGGTATCAGTGTCTTGGCTTTTTTACTCATGATTGCTTGATAACACCGACACCCGATATAGCCTTAATTTTTCGGTGAGTTTGCTTAAGTAACTCTGGCAGTACTTCACCATCAGCGACATTAGAAAGGGACAATTCGGCCGCGACAATTTAATGGGTATCGGCATCAACGGCAATATGCAATTTTCTCCAGACCCGTCGTTTGTCCTTACCGAGTTTTTTCATGTGCCATTCACCTTCGCTGAATACTTTGAGGCCCGTTGAATCAATGGCTAGGTGACGAATTTTGCCTCTGACAGGCATTTTGATACTGATATCGACAGTCTTGGCCCTTTTACTAATACTGCTGTAATCAGGACACTCATTAAGGTGAAAACCGAGTCCATGAAACCTTGCAGAGAACGAAGCGATAAGCTGAAGATACTCTTCACCATAATCGCGGTCGTTATTGCCGTATCAGAATACTGGAAACCTCGGCCTCGACGTCCGTGGTGAACTGAACAGCTCCAGGCTTCAATAGCCTTTTCATCGATCCAAAAGGTGAGTGAACCTCGGTTGATAAGTGCTTGGTTATATTCTTTCCCGTTGTTCGTTCGGTAAGTTGCTTTGCTCTTCTTCATTTATTACGTCCAGTACAAAGTGTACCAGATCAGATCGCGATAGTAGAAGATAGTTCAGTATGATTTAGTCAAAATTAGACTGCTAGCGCGTAAAACTGCTCCCAAACAGATAAGCCTTCAGGGTTGTCGAACTGTCTATTTTTAATCATCGACCACAGCTCCACGCCAGCGAGTGTGGCTTTTGCCCCTTCATCTGATTTCCATCCCAGGCACTGATGCATCTTACCTTTCACTCTGCGGTGGCTTTGCTCTACAATATTGTTCAGATACTTAATTTGACGGGCTTCAATAAAGTTAAGTATCTTCCCCATCAACCAGAGAGTGACGTTGATATTGTGCAGTGCTAACGCATTCGCACCACTCTTATCAATCACGACTTTCTCTGGCAAGCCGTTATGACCTATAGCCTTGTTAGAGAAGGCGCGAACGGCTTTCTCGTCACGGTGGTCACACAGTAAAAGATCAATGACTCAACCGTATTTATCAACGGCCCGGTAGTAATATTTCCACTAGCCTTTGACGTTAACGTATGTCTCGTCCATCCGCCACGAGGAAGCCACAGGCTTCTTTCTTCTGCGAGCTCGTTGCTCTAGCAATGGCGCATATTTAAGTACCCGCCGTTTCAAAGTTGAGTGGTCAACAATGATGCCACGCTCTGCCAATATCTCTTCAACTTCACGATAGCTAAGTTCATAAGAAACGTAATAGCGAACAACTTGAAGGATGATGTCGGAAGGAAAGTGGCGACCAGAAAAGTTAATAGTTCTTTTACAGACACCCATAAAAACGTTTCAGTAATGGTAACTAAGTCTGAAGAATGTTACTTTTCAAAGAGATTTATCATTTTTTGGATATTATTTTTACGGGCCTGTAGAGTGGAAAATACACTGGCTTGGGTAGAAACACAAAATGGTATGCAATAAGTTAATGCAATTTTAAGTAAACGTGTGGTGTCAAGGTGGCCATTAACCAGAGCATCACCATGGTTAATTAACATTAAAATGGTTCCGACGAAAATGGCAACTTTTATTGAACGCTTTAGTATTACAGGTTCACATGCTGTTTTTAAAAAAACCCGGATTGAATAATTCAATATGCACCCCTATCTAATTATTTGTTATTAGTTAATTAAAATACTTAAGGTTGAAGATATGCTATCTTGATCAAATATTGTTGTAACCTTATCGTTAACTGTAAGACTAAAACCATAACTACTATGCCAAGCCCAGAAGCAGAAAAGATATTTGCTGGTGAGGTACCAACAATAAATAGTACTATTTATGTTGACCCTTGGTATACAACTTTGTCTATGATTGTCAATTGGTATGTTTATACATGACGTTTTAGGGCTGTAACGCTAACCGGATTGGTAGGTTGTGATCTACATCAACATTAATTACCTCCAACATCATAACCATTACATTCATCGGCAACACAGACTTCCAGTGTGAGTCGATTTCAATTCTATCCATATATGATGAACGATAATTTTTACACAGTTTACAATACACTATTGTGTTCGATTCTTTAATCAGTATATAATTTTAATCCAATTTTTTTAGTTTGATGACACCATCTTAGTTACATATTTACTTCTACAAATACATTTCTAGTGTTTTATAATATTGTTGTTTCAATTTAATTAATGTATTTTGCAGGGCGGGATTAACACCATCGAAATCAAACTTTAACTCATTAACAAGCATCATGTTCTTTTTTATAATATCATTACGAGTTTCAGACACCTTTGCATCAACAAGATATTTTCTTAAAACAACAAGTTCTTTTTCAATTATAAAAACAGTAGAGAAAAGAGCTTCTTCTACTACGTTTATAGGTTTTATAGCGTTATTACTAATCATGTGATAAGCAATGCCGATACATGATTCACATATATATTGGTCAGTAAAGCAGTGTACTTTAACATCAATTCTACCGCATAATATACAAGGTTCATCAAATACCTTAGTCATTAATAACCACCTCTGAATAAATATCAGCTCATTACACACTGACATGTGTCACATTGTAAATTGTAAATGATATTACACTACCCAAACAATATGGTGAAACGTTTTATATTTTTTCAGTAAAATTCCCATCTGGGATAACTTACTACTCATTTATACGAATTAGCACAACAGTAATGGCACTGATGACTAATTCATTATCAAAGTATGACATGAAATTAATTAAGTCAATATACAGTTTGAAGGAAAAAACACTAGTACAGAGGCAAAGGGGTTATCGCATAATTCAACGTAAGCGAGTATTCCTACCCACCTAGCGATTGAGAGTGCTTGAAGGTAAAAGGCAGCAGATCACCGACATCACAGCCTTCACCACGTTGAGGTAATTCTGTCAGGACGTGACGCAGATAGGCGTAGTCGAACTATTTCTCTGCCTCTCCTCACCAAACCGCACGTGCACCTTTCAGCGCATGCGGCTCTCCACTTAACCGTGGCCAACGGCCATCGCAATATCAGTGTAACTAGACATCGAAGTCCATATTGCTAATTTATGTTGCATTTCGCTGATTATCAGAGGTCTTCACCTCATTAAGGTCAGGTAATCTGCTCACATAAATCGGTTGAGCTGCGCCCCTTCGCCATGTAATGGGTTTTCCTCATCTCAGACTACTACAAGCGCTCCGCCAACCTGTTTGTCATTGGGGTCATACAGCAATTATACCGCCTGTTAATTCGTGTAGGCAGTGGCGACGATTCAGCCCATAGATACGAGAATCGGTTCATGTTCTTTATCCGTCCAATACTTAGTCTTGAAAAGCATCTTGGCTTAACAAATTCGCCTCACTTTCCGTTGTCAGCGGTTTACATAACCTTACCAGCATACGGTAAGTCACTGCCGCTCAGACTCATATGCCTACACAACCAGACATAGCCACAAACACAAATTAGATCCTGCTACCGCGCTTGTGCATTTTAGATAGACTCGTGGTTCATTTAAGCTTCCATGCTAGCCCTGAACTCCGGGCACACTATAAGTATCATCCATCCGCCACGAAGACGTGACAGGCATTTTTCTTTGACATGCCCGGTGCTCCAGTAACGGGACGTACTTGATGACCCACCGATTAAAGGTTGAGTGATCAACATGGATACCTCGTTCAACCATAATCTCTTCGATTTCACGATAACTCCGCCCATATGCAAGGTGGTGACTAGTAGTCAGGAAAATGTCAGGCTGAAACACTACTCAACCCGCGGCCTGTTTAAAGAAAGGTTGCATTGAAATTGGACTCAGTTTCCTAACCAGGAACTCTGAAGTTCGCGTAACGTATTGAAGTCAAATCATACCCATAAAGGTACCAAAGAATGATTTCGTGAAAGTATACTTGCACACTTGAAATGCACCAGTTCATTAATATTTAAAGCAAATAAATTATATTCAAAATATGTGTTGACTTATTGGCACAAATAAAACTAAGCTTGTTTGTACCGATTGGTTCATACTTTTTTGATGTACCCACTGTAAACAATAACTGAGTATTTACTAATCGGGCCCTTTTAGTTCAATGGAGAACACACATGAGCACTTTCGAAACACACTCAATTGAGTCAGCACCAGAAGCATCGAAACCATTACTAGATGTTGCAAAAAATACATACGGCTTTGTACCAAATCTACTAGCAACTATGGCAGAGTCTCCTGCGTTACTAAGTGGCTACATGCAACTTGCTACAATTTTGGACAAAGGCAGCCTTACTGAAACTGAGCGTCAGATCATCCTTATGACTAACAACCGATTGAATGGCTGTAAGTATTGCATGGCTGCTCACACAACTATTTCAAAAATGGCAAGCGTTGACGCTGAAATTATTGAATCATTGCGCAACAACACACCTATTAAAGATGCGAAGTTAGAAGCACTACGCACTTTTGCTGTAGTCATTAACGACTCACGAGGTTGGCCAACTGAGCCTCAATTAGCAGCTTTCTTCGGTGCGGGTTATACAAAAGAAGCTGTATTAGAAGTTGTTTTGGCGACCAGTCTAAAAGTTATGTCTAACTACACCAACCATATTGCTGAAACCAGCTTGGATGCTGCTTTCATACAAAACGCATGGTCTGAACCACAGGCATAATTGCGCCTACGGCCTTGTGCTGTCGCAAACTGGAGTGATAGGTTATGATCATCATCAACATTCACCGCGTCCAAGATTATGACCATCAAATTCACAGGCCGTCACTTTCCTTCGAAGATCATACTGCAGCCCGTTCGTTATTATCTTTCCTGCAAGCAGTGCTACCGTAAAATTGATGAAATATTGGCAGAGCGTGGCATCACTATTGACCACTCAACATTGAACCAATGGGTACTCGATGTACCATTGATGGAGCTTCGAGTACTTAGGAGAAAAATGTCAGAGGTTTTATCTTTTATGCAGTTTTGGCAGAAGTTCTGGAGATTATAAAGGACTAACAAATCCTGCATGGGCTATTTGTCAATTTATCGCTTAATTCAGAGGAACATATCGTTGTATTACAAACCATTAATATTAAGTATGTGTATCAGCACATACAGGGATTTTTATTTGATATAGGTTGGGCTAGCATTGACTGAGGTGCTTCGAAATAAAGAGCCAATGTATACCGAGAAGCTACAATTACTACAAGACACAACACTAAGTATTGGTCATATTCAGAAGGTGAGTTATTGGTATTTTATGCTGCTGGGTACACTCAAAGATAGCCTTTAGAGATCATCCTTAGTTTATTGCAGAAAGTTGTCAACAACTATACCAACCAAAATACTAAAACACCAGTTGGCAGTGTGTTAAAAAAATTGCCTGGTAATCAGTTAGTAAATGACTACTTAATATGTAACCTCTCAGACAACACGCAAGCCCAATGAATCTAAGAACTATAAATTTGGGGGAGTGAGGAGCGTCCACTACTTCATACCCTATAATAAGATTATTTGTCACTTAAACCTTTTTTAATAGCAATTGTTTAGTTAGTTTTATTCAAATATTATCTAATAACTCTGACTAAAACATACTATTGACCGATAAAACCATTGCGCGAGCGTATAAGCATATGTACTTACTAGTTCATATTTATTCTGTCCAGAGAATTCCATGTAACGGCAAGAGGCAAGTATGGTTCAATTAAATATCCCTAATCTTATAGAAAATAATACCATCGTGATTTTTGGTGCTTCAGGAGACCTAACGCATCGAAAACTAATTCCCGCGTTTTATCACTTATATGCAAACAAATTGTTACCCGAGGATTTTGCAATATTGGGGGTGAGTCGTACGGTATTCGGTGTTCAGGAATTCAGAGATAAACTCAAGAACTCACTGACTGAAAATGAAAAAGTAAATGATGCTACATTAGATAAATTCATTGCTCACCTTTATTATCAATCGTTAGATACGTCTAATAAGGAGGAATACTGTATCTTGAAAGAACGGTTGGACGCTCTTAAAGAAACACACAATACTGGTGGAAACACCGTTTATTACCTTTCCACGCCTCCGAGTCTGTATGGGGTGATTCCGGAATGTCTGGCGGCACATGGGTTAAATGAAGAGCATGATGGCTGGAAAAACCTGATCGTTGAAAAACCATTTGGTTACGACCTACAGTCAGCAATTGACTTGGATTCAAAAATTCACACTTGTTTCCAAGAGCATCAGATTTATCGTATAGACCATTATCTTGGAAAAGAAACAGTACAAAACCTTTTGGTACTGCGCTTCTCAAATGCGATTTTTGAACCACTTTGGAACCACAACTATATCGATCATGTAGAGATCACCAACTCGGAGTTTCTGGGCGTTGAAGATCGTGGCGGATACTACGACGGTTCAGGTGCGGTGCGCGATATGTTCCAAAACCACCTACTTCAGGTTCTGGCAATGGTTGCCATGGAGCCACCGTCAGTTATTAATGCAGACTCAATGCGCGATGAAACAGTTAAGGTAATGCAGCGCTTCCGTCCACTTTCAGAAAACGATCTAAAAAAGAACCTAGTGCTAGGCCAGTACACCTCCTCAATGGTTCGGGGTGAACAGCTACCAGGGTATCGGGAAGAAAAAGGGGTTGCCGACAACTCTCGCACGGAAACTTATGTCGGCCTGAAAATGTTTATTGATAACTGGCGCTGGAATGGTGTGCCATTTTATGTCCGTACCGGTAAACGCCTGCCAACACGTGTAACTGAAGTTGTTATTCACTTTAAGAAGACGCCACACCCGGTGTTCGGTGCCAATGCGCCGGAAAACAAGCTTATTATTCGTATTCAGCCAGATGAAGGCATCCTGGTTAGCTTTGGCCTGAAAAAGCCAGGAGCAGGTTTTGATGCACAGGAAGTATCAATGGACTTCCATTACCAAGATCTGGAAGAGACCAACCTGCTAACAGCCTATGAGCGTTTGCTGCTAGATTGTATAAAATCAGACGCAACGCTGTTTGCCCGTACAGATGCCGTAAAAACGTGCTGGGAATTTGTCCAGCCAATTCTGAGTTACAAAGATAACTGTGAGCATTTATATGGGTATGCTGCAGGTACATGGGGGCCCAAAGAAGCCGATGAGCTTCTAAGAAGTGACGCACGTAACTGGCGATTCCCATGTAAGAACTTAACAAATACGGATTATTGTGAGCTTTAGTTAATATGGAATACCAACTATTTGAAACACCAGAAAGCGTGGCAGAGTCGCTGGCACAAAATATGCTTGAAATAAGTAAACGGGCAAGGACGATACATATCTCCTTGTCTGGTGGCAGTACACCTAAGCAACTTTTTAAAAAGCTGGCTCAGCCGCTTTACAGTAAGAGAATTAAATGGCAAAACCTTCACTTCTGGTGGGGTGATGAGCGCTGCGTTGCACCAGAAGACCCGGAAAGTAACTACGGGGAAGCCAACCAAATCCTGTTTAAGAATATTGACTTGCCGCAGGCAAATATTCACAGGATCCGCGGTGAAGAAGAGCCTGAATCAGAAGCTCTTCGTTATGCTGAAGAGATGAAATCAGTTATCCCCAATAAATACGGTATGCCAGTGTTTGACTGGATAATTCTCGGGATAGGAACAGATGGTCACACCGCTTCTTTGTTCCCAAATCAAACAAATTTTGGTGATTCCGCGCTATCTGTAGTAGCAAAGCATCCAAAAAGTGGTCAGTTACGCATATCAAAAACGGCCAGGCTATTGGCAAATGCTAACAGAATTACCTATCTTGTTCTGGGTGAAAGCAAAGCGGAAGTTCTAAAAAAAATTCAACAGACGTCGGCAGAGGAATTGCCTTATCCGGCGGCACACATTAAGTCCACCAACGGTCAAACCGAGTGGTATATAGATTCACAGGCAGCCAATCTGCTTCCTTAAGGAGAAAATGATGAAAGGTGATATCGGTGTAATCGGTTTGGCAGTGATGGGTCAAAACCTGATTTTGAATATGAATGACCATGGCTTTAAAGTGGTGGCATTTAACCGCACGGTTACAAAAGTAGAAGAGTTTTTAGAAGGTCCTGCGAAGGGTACCGACATTATTGGTGCGACTTCAATAGAAGATTTAGTCGCGAAACTTGAATCACCGCGTAAAGTGATGCTGATGGTACGCGCTGGTGAAGTAGTTGATTATTTTATTAGTGCATTGGTTCCGCTTCTGGATGAAGGTGACATCATTATCGATGGTGGTAACTCAAATTATCCTGACACAAACCGTCGCGTCGCTGCACTGCAAGAGAAGAGTATTCACTATATTGGTACAGGTGTTTCTGGTGGTGAAGAAGGTGCACGTTTTGGTCCGTCAATCATGCCAGGCGGTTCGCCGGAAGCCTGGCCTCACGTTAAACCGATCTTCCAGGCGATCTCAGCCAAGACAAATGCCGGTGAAGCGTGCTGTGATTGGGTGGGAAAAGACGGTGCCGGACACTTTGTGAAAATGGTTCACAACGGTATCGAATATGGTGATATGCAGCTGATCAGCGAAGCGTATCACTTTATGAAGGAAGGCCTAGAGCTGTCTCATAATACAATGCAGGCTATCTTCGATGAATGGAAATTAACAGAGCTAGATAGCTACCTGATTGACATTACAACGGATATTCTGGGTTACAAAGATGAAGATGGTGAGCCACTGGTAGAGAAAATTTTAGATATCGCAGGCCAGAAAGGTACAGGTAAATGGACAGGCATCAACGCTCTAGATCTGGGTATTCCTCTGACACTGATCACTGAATCTGTATTTGCTCGTTGCCTGTCCTCTCTGAAAGAGCAGCGCATCGAAGCTGAAAAAGAGTTTGACCATACCATTACAAAAGTAGATGGAGACAAGAAAGAGTGGGTTGAAGCGGTACGTCAGGCACTGCTAGCTTCAAAAATTATCTCTTATGCTCAAGGCTTTATGCTGATCCGTGAAGCCTCTGAAAAGAACGGTTGGGCATTGAACTATGGTAATGTAGCGCTAATATGGCGTGGTGGTTGTATAATTCGCAGTGCGTTCTTAGGGAATATCCGTGACGCCTATGACAATAATCCGGATATCCAGTTTCTGGGATCAGATCCATACTTCAAAGATATCCTCATTAACGCAATACCAGCATGGCGTAAAGTGGCCGCAAAAGCGATAGAAATCGGGCTGCCAATGCCAACCATGCTTTCTGCGCTGACCTTCCTGGATGGGTATACCACATCTCGCCTGCCAGCAAATCTGCTTCAGGCTCAACGAGACTACTTTGGTGCTCACACCTATGAGCGAATTGATCAGCCTCAAGGTCAGTTCTTTCACACCAACTGGACTGGTACTGGTGGTGATATAGCTTCTACAACCTATGATGTGTAGAAAATGTAATTTAGCTGTATCAATTGTTTAGCGTTATGATTTCAAGTATGAAACGCTGGTATTCTCAGAAAACCACCTGCGTTTCATACTTGAACGGTAGTCCGCCTATGGCGGAAACTAAGTTGCTGATAGCTCATCACTGGATCTGATGCAAATATTCAGAAAAGGCAGGTCTACCCTTCGATGGACTTAATGATTACGGGTAAAGAACCTGGTTTTGTCTCTCTTCAAGTCACGGAAGGTTTCTTCAATCTGCATGCGTTTGGTATATAGCCGTACAATACAACGTGGCGAGAAGATTTTAGTTGGAGTGTTTGTTGCCAAGATCCAGGGCTCACTTGCTGACTTTTTATGGACAGTTTGCGCACTAAAATACTCACGTCCCTTGAGACGCTCTTGTTGCTTTTTGGATGTATTCTTTTTATAAAGGTGTAAGAGGCAAGAGAAAGGCTTCCGTTTGGCTAATTATGTATAAGTCGATGTATTAATGTTTAGAAGTTGCCTTATTAAACAATGACTTAATGTGAGCTCATTATTTTCTATCTAAGAAATTAACATTTCCTCGAACCCGTCCAATATAGTACCACCCCATAGCTTCAATCTGTCGAAACCAGGTATTGCGAAAACCGGCATCGATAACAAAAGAGGGTTGCGTCGTAAAGTTATGTTGAAGTACAAAGTAAGCGCCCATTTCACCACGCATTCTTTTTAAAAGAAAAGATTGGTATTGATAAAGCTTCTTTATAAGTGGGGCTTTATCATGATACGCGAAGACAAGTGGAACTTATGGAGTCAACGTTTGCAACAGCAAGCCGAGAGCGGCCAGACAGTAACAACCTGGTGTGAGGAAAATCAGATTGCTCAATCGCAGTTTTATTACTGGCAGAAGAGAATTACTAATCCGCTGCAAGACGCCGATAATGTCATCATTCCTATTTTGATGTCGTCATCTTCAGTTGCTGTTGTCATCGAGACGCCCAGTGGTTACCGGATCTCCGCCAATGACACTACAGTTATGGGGTTGCTGCCAGACATCATCAAGGCTTTACCATGATCCCGGCACCTGCTGGCAATGTCTATCTGGCAACGGGGGTGACCGATATGAGAAAGTCCATCAATACACTTGGTCTGTTGGTTGAAGAGGTCTTGGAGCTTAATCCGGTCAGCCCTCACTGGTTTGTGTTCTGCAACCGCAGCCGTGACAAACTCAAAATCTTGCAGTGGGATACCAACGGGTTTTGGCTTCATTACCGTAAGCGCGTAGTTAGCCAGTGAGGCCTTATTCGGCCTCACCTAGGTCAACATTCCACGGCAGTAGGTCTGACAGGTCAGCACCAGGTACTCTCATTGGCAGTTCCCGGAACAGGTGCAAGAAGTAGTAGTAAGGATTGATATCATTGGCTCTGCATGTCATCACGATGCTATATAAGTTCGCACTCGCCTCGGCGCCAGCAACTAATTTTGAGAACAACCAGTTTTGCCGACCGGTAGTGAACGGCCTGATATCTCGTTCTGTGGCATTGTTGTCGATACTAATATTGCCATCTTCAAGATAAGTGTTCAGTTTGTCCCACTGGTTAAGCGTGTAGTTGATGGCTTTGCCTATTGGACTTTTGGGAAGCACTTTTTCTTGGCTTTCTTTCAGCCAAGTATGGAACTCAGTCAGTATTGGTTTAGCCTTTTCTTGTCTACGCTGATGACACTTATCAGCACTCAGTGCTTTAACCTGGCTTTCTACACCATACATTTGCTGATATAGCCCAGCGCTTTTTCGACGCGACCTGACTTCGCTTTTGGTTGTGACTTTTGGGCATCAGTGAACTTACGCCGAGCATGGGCCATGCAGCCAGCCAAGGTGACTTGCTTCAGTCCTTCGTATGCTTTATAGCCATCACATAACAAGTAGCCGGAGTATTCACCAAGGAAGTCTTTTGGACAAGACGGTGCCCGGCTCGGTTGGTAATCATAGATAACCACTGGACTCGGGGCGAACTCGCTACTGCGATAGACCCACATATACGACTTGCTCGTCGCTACCCGTTCGGGCTCATCAAGTACTTATACGGTGGCTTCGTCGGCGCAGATAAGCGATGCAGTCATTAAGTGCTGCTTCATTGCATCGACCAGCACATTGACCTTGACTCCGAGCTGCACGCACCAGTTGGCAAGCGTACTTCGACTGATATCGATATCGACCTGACGGTAGAGTGGCAGAGCATCCACATATTTGGCGGTTGCCACTGCGACCAGGGTTTCCGGGCTGGCGATACTTCTCGGTATCATACCGGCAGGTTTAGGTGCCGTGATTATCTGGCTTTGTAGGGCTGTTTTCTCACAGGTTCGGCAGGCATATTTTGTCCGCTAATGGCGGATCACACTGACTTTCTGGGGGATTATTTTCAGCTCTTCCGACGTCTCGCTGCCACACTCATGCATAACCCCGCCGCAGCAATCACAGTGCGGAGCATTCAGGGTATGAACACGCGTTTCTCGCTCAAGTGTATCTGGTAGCGGTTTCCTGTCCTTTTTATGGTGTTGGGGATCAGGCTTGCTTTGCTGCTCCGCTTCATTGAAGGTGCCTCTTGGCTGCTCTCACTCTGAGGGGCAAAGCGTTTAGACTTGCTGAGATTCAGCTGCGAGAGAAGGTGCTGAACTTTATCTTTTAGTTCAACATTTTCCTCTCGAAGGATTTGGTAATCTTGCTGCAGTGAGTGTGCTTGAGTTTGAAGCGCTTGTTTCTCTTGCTGAAGCTGTAGCAACATCGCTTTCAGTTGTTCTACATCATCAGGAAGTTCAGTCATTTTACGTCACACTTATTTCAGTTGGTGACGATAGAATGCCAGCTTAAAAAGATCACTCAACAGCAATGAGACGATCACCTCACTTGTTTGCCGATTATCGGTTGGTGTGCTTTGGGATTTTCAATGGTCAAGCCTGATAACAACCAGTTGAGTTGCTGCCTTGTGAGTTGAATATAGCCGGCGTAATTCGGTTTAGGCCATTTGAATCGGCCCTTTTCCAAGCGTCGATAGTAGAGCCAAAACCCGTTGGTGTCCCAGAATAAAATTTTGAGTTTGTCACGCCCGCGATTACAGAAGATAAACCAAGCTTCACTAAGCGGATCCATCTCCAATACATCTGCAACTATAATTGAGAGGCCGTCGATGGACTTGCGAATATCTGTAACGCCAGAGACGAAATTAATAGCACCGCTGGGGATCATAGCAATACCTGCAACCAGGTTTTAATTTGTGCTTGAATGAGGTTCGCAGGCAGTTCCGCCTTAATACCATTAGGGAGATGCAAAGCGACGGTATCAGTATTTATATCATCATTACGATGCTATGCACATACTGCGCTTCATCGCTTTGCTCTGTCAGTTTCTTTAGCCAGTAATGAAAGGTCGGATAACTAAGGTCGTTCGCCTTGCAAAAAGCAGGAATAGAAAGTCCGTTTATTGCTTGTTTTTCAATGAGGTTTGCCCAATATTGCCGTTTTTTAGATTGATTCATAGTTCCTCCTTTGTTGTAGAGAAAACTATGAATGAGATCTAGTGATAGGGGAATGTGGGTTTAATTCGACGCTTAGTACGCTAGGCAAAGCTGGCGTTGTGAATATGGGGTGAAAGTCCCCTCTTGGTAAGGGTTAGCCACCCGCCGAGTCCTCGAGCTATGCGCTTAGTCGGGTAACTGCCTAAGTGAAGTGTTAGTAGAGGCACCTGTAGGCTAGGTATTGAGCCACGTAATTAATAAATCGGAGGTGGTGATGCTGTTAAGCGAAGCAGAAACCAATAACAGTCGAGGCGGAATGGCAAGCCAAGAACGTACCTCCCGGGGTCGGAGACCCTATGCATGCAGGGAAATTCACCGTCGGAACCTAGGAGATCATAGACCGTCCTGAGCTGAGCATTCAGGAACATACCGCCAAAGCAATGCGTCAAGGCCGTATGGCACGTATAGGAAGTTGGACAGAGGAATAGTACTATTGAAACAAGTGAACAAAGCAATTAAACAAGCTGCGGAATTTGTGGAGGGAAGGCCTCTGACCAAGGGAAACAGCCAACAGCGTCCCCACGTCCAGACTCAGAGCTGGAATTACGTGACGTCTGGCCTGCTGGCTGTGCGAAATGTTGCAAAGAAGGATAAGAAACGACAGTTTACCAACTTGCTTAAGCACATCGATGAGCAATTGCTAAATGAAAGTTTTTTCAAATTGAAACGACGATTAGCAGCAGGGTGCGATGGTGTGACATGGGACAGGTTGAGACTAAATCTGGCCGGGAACATTCGAGAATTACACGATAAAATCCATACTGGCAGGTATAAACCAAAACCGGCTAGGCAGATCTTTATCCTGAAAGAAGACGGTAGCCAGTGTCCGCTGAGTATCATTTGCCTAAGAGATAAGGTCGTACAGCAGGCAATGGTTACAGTGTTGAATCAAATATATGAAGAGGACTTTCTTGGATTCTCTTATGGGTTCAGACCCGGGAGGGAGCAACATAACGCACTTGATGCATTGAATGTAGCGATAACCAAGAGGAAAGTAAACTAGGTGCTGGATCTGTACATCAGTAAGTTCTTCGATACCGTAGAGCACGACTGGCTCATCCGTTTTCTCCAGCACCGAATCGGCGATAAACGAGTTGTTAGACTAATCAATCAGTGGCTAAAAGTAGGTATCTTGGATAAGCATGGTCATCGAGTCGATGCCAAACTCGGTACTCCGCAAGGAGCGGTGATCTCTCCGCTTCTGGCGAATATCTACCTACACTACGTTTTTGATCTTTGGCTAAACAGGGAAAGGACTCGTTCAGCTCAAGGTGAAGTGGTTATTGTCCGCTATGCAGATGATGCTGTACTGGGTTTTCAGAAACATAAGGATGCTCAAGCATGCCTGTGTGGTTTGAAAGCCAGACTAAAACCCTTTGGCTTGCAGATCCATCCTGATAAAACCAAATTGATCCGCTTTGGGCGTTTCGCGTTGTTACAATTTAAGGAACAGAAAGCAAGGGGAAAACCTGCCACTTTCGATTTTCTCGGTTTTACTCACTACTGTGGCCTTAAGTATAAGGGCGACAAAGGTGAGGTGGTAATCAAACGGAAAACGAAGCGTAAACGATTGACAAATCAGTTGAAAAAGATACGTCATGAACTTAAGCGGAGACTACATGATAAATCGTATGAAACAGGTCAATGGCTTAGGCGCGTTGTGCTGGGGTACATAAATTATTATGGCGTTCCATATAACAGCAAGTCACTCAGTCTTTTCATAGAAGAAGTGAGAAAAGCATGGTTAAAAGCGCTTAGGCGTAGAAGCCAGCGAAGCCAAATAACCTGGTCGCGTTTTGAGAGACTATCAAAATACTGGATACCGTCACCGAGGATCGTCCACCCTTATCCGGAAAAGCGCTTTTACGCTATGCACCCAAGGTAGGAGCCGGATGCGTTAGTAGCGCACGTCCGGATCTGCGCGGGGGGGGGGCAGGTAACTGCCATTCCTACCGCGACCCGTTCAACCATGATTTCTTCAATTTCACGATAACTTAGTTTATACGCAATGTAGTAGCGAACGGACAGGAGAATGATCTCTGAAGGGAAGTGTCGGGCTGAAAAATGGATAGTCATGTGATTACAATGAGTGAAAAGCTGCCGAGATCATAACTCATAGAGTGACTTTGCGACAAAGCCCTCCAGTTTGCGACACAACCTATTTAACTAGGGAAAACAAACTTACCAGGATTTTGTTTCCGAACATCAGCAACAATTTTCCCGTCAAGTTGCATATTTGCCAGCCAAAAGGGCGTATGTTTAGGTTCAAACCCTTTACTACGTTCCATCATATCATAAATGGTAAATGCTCTGGCCTGCCCTAAAGCCGCACCATGTACACCTCGATCTAGCACTGGTACATCGTCAATATCTTCCAGCAAGGCATTTCTCAAATGAAGGTTACGAGGCCCCCAGTCAATATAATCAACAATTCGACGAGTAAGTTTCTTTTCCCAATTGTGAATAATATCAGGTAAAAAACCCATTTTCGGAGTGATATCCATGCAAGAAAAATAATCATCGCGCAATTCACGTTGGCGAAAATCCTGAGTAACAATCTCCTTAGCTTCCTCAAAGCAGTTTGAAAAATGATTGCAAACAACAAATAACGCGATGCCACGTAGAACGCCCAGAAACACCCCTTCATCCGGTTCTTTGTAATCAGAGGCCTTTAGACGAAGTCGTGTTACATTGGCCATCATAATCGCATGTTGCCATACTTTGGGAGTTATTAACTTGGTACTGCTATCCGCCCATTTTAGTAAGGGTTTTATCATCAATACCGGAAATAACATACGACAATTCTCAATGCCAATAAAACCAATGGCAGTTTTAGCGTCTGAAATATTCCTTTTCCCTTTTCCCATTTGCTCACAGAACTTTTGATTATTTACTAAATCTAGAATGTCTTTCGATAATGAATGATACATAATCGTCATAGCCCCTAGTTTCTGGAAGTTCAATGTAGGGGAATAGGCAAATGAAGTAAAGTGTGCGAAGCCATCATGAATCCCAGACAGGCGTTCAATAGGTTTCTTTTCAAAGCGCTCTTCCATCACTTGCCTGGCGGTATTAGTTATCAGATCTACATTTTTCTTATACTGTTGTTGCTTGACTAAACTTTCAACGCGTTTATCCAACACACGCTTGCGCTCGCACTCAAGCAATAAGCGTTGGTTACCTGTTACCCGTTCCTTCTCATTGAGAATTATAGTATCGCAGAATTCTGTCTGGCGGCTAAAGGCATGGTCAACAGTGCTTTGATCAACAAGAAATCGCAAGCTCACCAGCCATTTAGCATAACGAGATTCAACTTGCTTACTCACCTTCGAGGCCGTTTTCAATGCTTCTGTTGTGTAACGTTTATCTGAGAAAATAGATCCCACGAAGCTAAACCTTCACTCTATATGAAACTAAAACTGATAGCTATGTGATACATTAAATACATCATGTATCAATATCGGTACGACGCATCTATCCCTAAATGTTTGGTACTATTAATCGAAGCAAATTTCGATAAATGCTCTACCATATTTGGAGTCAAATGGCATGATAATGATCGGCCCATCACATTTATGGGTGATAGTATGGTTTTTCCCTGATACTACTGCAGGTGTAGCTATGTCAAAATCATACCCTTGATCGGCTAAAACTCGCTTAGCTCCCCCTGTTACCATATTGGTAACTTCACCGACCATATCCGTCACTTCCTCATTAATTCCATTCGCTCGTTCACCCAGCATTTGCTGCATGACTTCAAGTGCAAGGGGTTTATCAAAAGTAACCGACATTGAACCTTTGGTTTTTGGACCTATCATACCGATTATGCCAGATACGTCACCGCGAGCAACTTCATCTGTTTTGATACGTGGTTTTTGAGGCCTTAACTCTATTGCTGCCATTGTTTTCAATACATTCAAAAAGGAAGACAAAAAAGGATTTACAAATTCTACACGCATAGTTTTTGGCCTTGAAGATTGAATATTTTTCTCTTAGCTTACTCACTAAGTTTAATAGATTGTGTCGCAAAGTTATGCTTAAGTACAAACGTACTGATTTTAGATGCAATTAGGCTGCAAGAACGTAAAATTCATCCCAAGCAGATAAGCCGTTAGGGTTGTCAAGCTGCCCATTTTTAATCATCGACCACAGCTCCACACCAGCGTGTGTGGCTTTGGCTCCTTCCTTTGATTTCCATCCCAGGCACTGATGTATTTTACCTTTCACTTTCCAATATTGTTCAAATACTTAATTTGAAGGACTTCAATCAGGTTTAGCATCTTCCCCATCAGCTAGAGACTGACGTTGATATTTTGCTGCGCCAACGCATTCGCACTACTCTTATCAATCATAACCTTTTTAGGTAATCCGCTATGACCTTTCGCTTTGTTAAAGAAGGTTCGAGCTGCTTTTTCGTCACGGTGATCACACAGTAAAAAATCAATGACGCAACCGTATTTATCAACGGCCCGGTAGTAATACTTCCACTGACCTTTGACGTCTCGTCCATCCGCCACGAAGACGCCACCGGTATCTTTCCTCTGCGCGCTCGTTGCTCCAGCAATAGCGCATATTTATTGCGACACAACCAAAATCAGTACGCTTGTACTTCAGCATAACTTTGCGACGCAACCGCTGTTCGCAACAAACCCTTCACGTTGATGAGGCGTTAACCAGTCCTGTTGGTGCCCTAATGGTACAATTCCATAAGGGTTGATCGCTAAATGGCTTGCATAATAATGGCGTTTAATATGTTCCAGATTGACTGTTTTTGCGATATTCGGCATTTGAAATAATTCTAACATGTATTGGTATAAATGACTGAACTCCTTCAGTAATTTCAAGTTACATTTAAAATGCGTGTGGTATACCAAATCGAAGCGAATTAACGTCGTCCACAATCGCCAGTCAGCTTCAGTAAGTTGATTGCCAGTTAGGTAGCGCTGCTTAGCAAGTTTATCATCAAGCTCCTGCAGTGTAGCAAACAGTTTGGTGACATTTTTACTATACGCTTCCTGAGTGGTCGCAAAACCTGATTTATAAACACCATTGTTGACGTTGTAATACACCAGTTCATTTACAAGGTCAATCTCTGTTCGTAAATGTTTAGGGTAGTAGTCCTTTTCATTTTTAGTAATTACATTGAAAGCTGAATTGAACATACGGATAATTTCAGATGACTCATTATTGACAATTACTTGCTGTTTTTTGTCCCACAATACTGGCACACTAATAATACCTGAGTATTCAGGCGTGTTAGCTAGATATCGTTCGGATAGAAACTCTCCGCCATATAAATCATCGCCTGTTGTTCCAAATAATTCTGTAGATTCTTCGTCATGTTTAAAGCTCCATCCTTTTTCATGCATGTCAGGATGAACGACGCTTACCGTAATGAGGTCCTCTAAACTTTTAAGCTGCCGGAAAATAAGTGTACGATGAGCCCAAGGGCAAGCTAGTGAAACATATAAATGATAACGTCCTGCTTCAGCTTGAAACCCCCCTATACCTGTTGTTTCAGCGCTGCCATCTGCGGTTACCCAGTTTCTAAACTGTGAGCTTTTACGACGATATTCACCACCATCAACACTGCTTTTCCAACTTGATTTTACTTCACTCATTATTGTTCTCCATTCATTTCGATGATAATGAAATGTGCATGGTCGCCTTTAAGAGAGAATTTTAACTTTCCAGGTTCAGATAGCTCCAGAGCGTCTCTTTCACTCAAAGCTGGGTAATTTTCTACATACATACTGCCTTCTACACAGTTGATGTATGCCTGACGACCTGGTTTTAATTCAAACTCTACTTCAGCCCTTGAGTCTGTAAGTTCTGATGCATAAAAATTCACATCTGAGTTAATATATAGAGGTGATGAATTTTTATTCTTTGGGTTCCCTACGATATGCAGTAACTTGTTTTCCCTATCAGCAAGATCAAACTTTTGGCAGTTATAAAGAACAGGGCCACCGCCTCTATTTGGCATTACCCAAATCTGTAAAAATCTACACCACTCATTATGTTTATTTAGTTCTGAGTGCCATACTCCAGATCCTGCTGAAATGGTTTGAACTTGTCCTCGACCTATTGTTTCTTCTCTTTGAGTCACACTGTCCCAATGGGTTAGTTGACCTCGTACCACATAGCTCACAATTTCCATATCACGGTGTGGGTGACGTCCGAATCCACCATGTGGTTTAACGTCATCATCATTTAATACACGTAAAACACCAAAGTTCATACGTGTTGGATCGTAATAATTTGCAAATGAGAAATGAAAATAAGTATTTGCAGGATGCATATGACTACTTGGTAGATAATGTAACTCAGATGCGCTAATTTTTTGATAATTTTTGTTCATGTCGTCCTCTGGTTAAGTCTGTAAGTTGAGACTGGTAGTTATCAGTCAAATGAATACTAGGCAAATTGTTGCTTGATAACGTTATATAATGAATCTTTACCTGCACAGTTCAATTTTAATCAAACAGAAACGACAAGAAGCATCAAACTAAAGTCATAATAGCTGTTGCTCATAAACTATTTTCATAATTCAAAATAAAGATAGCGACTAGCACTGTCACGTTTAGCACTAATTACTATCAGAAGTACCTCAAAAAGTGACGAGGCTCAACCAAAGAAATCTTTACTTCCAGTTAACAGTGTTACTTGATTACCCAGTTTGAAACCAATTGACACTGAGTAAAACATTCAACATCAATATTAACTATATTGTTTTAGAAAATAGTATCATTTACATAATCCTATTAAGGTTTAGTGGGCGTTATTTTTATTCAATGAAGCTATTTTATTTGAAAAACACATGAAAAAACAACTGAAAAATTTGACCATTAAGTTCAAATTAATTGAATATACTCAATCGATATTGAAAATGGATTGTGTCGTAAACTGAAGAGGTGGATTATGATCTCCGTCAGCCCTCATTACTTTTCGGCTTTGTTGGAACACTAAAACTATATGGGGCTCCGTTGCAAAGTTTAATGAAAGCCCAATGTCTCAGTAGGTTGGCGGCCTAAAGGTGAAAGCCCTTTCGATCAGACGTACTTCAGCCAGAGGCCCACGACCATATAACCAGATATCAAATTGTCCTTTTCTAAACATTCGCATTACTTCGAATCCTCTGATTATGGCAAACGCTGTTTTCAGGGATTAAAACCTTCGAACAGGCTTGATAAGCCGCTTCAACTTTCCATGATCGGACTCTATCCGGTTGTTCAGATATTTGACCTGTCGTTGAACGGTACCTTCGGCGCACACCTTAATTTTCTTTAATGCCGCTAGTGCCGGTGTATATGATTTGTCTTTATCGGTGTTGACTGTTTTCGGGTGGTCATGAGACTTGATACTGCGTAAAGCCTTCCCCATAAAGCACTTCGCCGCCTTTTGATTTCGAGTGCGAGAGAGATAAAAATCGACAGTATGACCTTCTTTGGTAATAGCTCGATATAAGTACATCCAGGTACCACCTACTCGCACAGAGGTCTCGTCAACCTACCAACTGGTGCTCCATCCGGGTTTCCAGCACCAGCGTAACCGTATTTCTATTTCTGGCGCATAACGCTGAACCCATCGATATAAGGTAGTGTGGTTGACGGTAACACCTCGCTCTAACAACATTTCGGCTAACTCTCGATAGCAGATACCGTATTTGCAGTACCAGCGCACGGCCAAAGAATGATGTCAGCAGTGAAATGGCGGCCTTTGAAATCCGACATGCGACTAATTCCATTTAGGTCTTTATGTCTAACGTGCCTGAATTCTCAAACTTTGCAACGGAGCCCCACACTCGCTGGCATAGAGCTGTTGTCGATGATCAAAAATGGGCAGCTCGACAACCCTGAGTGTTTATCTGTTTGGGATGAATTTTACGCGCTGGCAGCCTAATTGTATCTAAAAATCAGTGCGTTTGTACTTCAGCATAGCTTTGCGACAAAACCATCCTTACAGTTCTTGGGAACGTGGTGCAAATAAAAATGCTAACGATCTTTTGAGGCAGTACGTAAAGAAAGGTACAGACTTAAGAATGGTCACTGATGAGGATATTCTATTTGTACAAACTAGGATAAATCATCGGCCAAAGAAGTGTTTAGGGTTCAGCCAGCCGTCATTTTTAAAGAAATGGCATTAACTGCGAGTGTCGCACTTCGGAATTGAATTCGGGCCTTTTCATTAAATGACCTGCAACAAAAAAGACTACACTTTAAAGTGTCCGACTAGTTTATTAACCTGAGAACCGGACGCTGAAAGTGAAGAACTGACCTTTTCAGAAACTTTTAGATCTTCGTATAACTGGTGGACAATCTCTTGAATAGATGTAAGATTTTTATTAATGCCGTCTGCAACGCTGCTTTGCTCTTCCGCAGCAGATGCTGTCTGAATACCCATATCTTGAATTGTAGCAACGGCATCATGTATATCTGACAAGCGTACATTTATTACAGATGACTCTTGAACAGTTTGCTCGCCCCGTTTTTGGCTTACCGTCATGGTGGTCACAGCTTCTTTTACGCCTGTCTGAAGTGCAGAAAGCATATCGTTAATCTCTTGGGTGCTGCCCTGAGTTCTGCTGGCCAGCGAGCGAACTTCATCGGCAACTACCGCAAAGCCTCTTCCCTGATCACCTGCACGAGCAGCCTCAATGGCTGCATTTAGAGCGAGAAGGTTGGTTTGCTCTGCGATACCCCCAATAACATCAATAACACTTGTTATTTGGTTAGTCTGCTCACTAAGGGCCTGAATTGCGTCGGATGTTGTATTAACGTCTTTAACCAATTCATTAATACTTTGAATCACGTTATTCGCTTCCTGTTGCGCATCATTGATTTGTAGATTTGCTGACTCAATCGCAGAAGATGTAGAGTTAGTGTTATTGGCTACTTCACGAGATGTAGCTGCCATCTCAGTAACTGCAGTCACTACTTGCTCCGTTTCTTGACTGTGCTGGTGCATAGTTTTAACAGAAAGACCTGTTTGCTGATCCAGATCTTTAGCTGCTTGTCTTACCGATACCGAGCTATCCCGAATATCTTTAATGAGTGGCTGGAGTTTATCCATAAATAAATTGAAAGCACGACCAAGCTCTGCAATTTCATCTTTGCCTTTAGTTTGAAGACGATTAGTTAAATCACCTCCACCTTGTGCAATTTCGTGGAGTTTCTCAACCATCGTTTTTAGCGGGATCAACGATCTGGTTACAATAATGCTTATTACACCAGTGGTAATGATAAGCCCAATAAGCGAGAAAATAATAGCAGATATAGTGTCACTCGTTATTTGATCCTTACGCTTTTCTGTATACATAGCGACTTGGTTATCAACATCGTCAATATACATACCTGTGCCCAAAATCCAGTCCCACCTGGGAAAATATTCGGCATAGCCTAGCTTAGGTGCTTGTGCATTGATTGAAGGCTTGTGCCATGAAAAATAGAGAAATCCATCACCTTTAGTTGATGTATTAATCAAATCAGCAATGACAGGAACACCGTTATTGTCCTTCAAACTGTATAAGTTTTTACCTTCTAGTTGAGGCTTGATAGCGTGTAGAGTATTGACACCTTTAGAGTTGTAGGCGAAAAAGTAACCGTCATCGGCAAATCGCATATTTTTTAGTATGGTTTTGGCTTTTTCAATATTTTCGCCATTAACATCTGATTCATAGAGTGCCTTAATAGCGGTACGGCCCATACGAAGATTCGCCTTTAAAAAATTCTTATGGCTCGTAATCAGTTCACTACGATAGTCTTGCGCCTGAGCCTCCAGATCTTTTAATCCATTCCAGTAAAATATTCCTGTGATAAGAATTGTAATTAGGAGTAGCGGGGTTGTCGTTATTAGTAATAACTTACCTCGGCTTTTTAGTATCATAAATATTTCCAAATTAAGTGTGCCACTACAACCTAGGAAACTAGCCATATAGTTAGTTTCCTTGGGGAACAAATGAAGTAACCATATACCAGTGCTGCAACGCACATCAAGAACCAGAACATATTCTTGTCTCTTACTATTCTGATTTGACTTATTGCTTTGCGACTACGGCGTTTTTCAAGCCAGTTGTCACTATTTGCCCAATTCTTAAGCAGCTTCTTTTTCTGGATTCAGGTGAACCTCCCGGTCAGCTCGCAGTTCTTGATATTCCGTGACCAACACTCTGGTTTTTGTCTTCTATGCTCCATTAACACTTACGCTCGATGACTTAAAATCGCTGCATCTTGACCGCTGTGGCGCTCTGATGGTGTCACGTAGTTCAGGCGGCTGTGCTTATGCTCTGTGTTGTACCAAGTGACGAATGTCTCCACCCATATACGGCTTGCTTCTAGGCTATCAAAGTCGTTTGAAGGCCAGCTCGGTACTTACTTCAGCGTGCGAAACAGTGACTCCACATACGGGTTGTCATCGCTGACTCTTGAGCGGCTATAGGAAGGCGTGATACCCAGCTCTTCCATCTTGGCTTTAAGCATCAACGACGTCATTGGCCCGCCATTATCTGAGTGTAGTACCAGAGGCTGGTTGAAGCACTGCTCACGCATCAACGTACGTTGCAGTAACTGCGCGGCCAGTTCACCACACTCAGGTTCATGCACCTCATAACCCACGATTATTCTGGTTATGATGTAAGCTGGAGAGCTGAGTAATGATCTCCGTCAGCACTCATTACTTTTAGCATTATGACTATCAACTTTTCTGGTCGGCACTTTCCTTCCGACATCATCCATCAAACATTATCAATGATTACGGGTATAGTTGTATTGTCATAGTATACCTACGTCCTTGGTTGTACTAACCTCTCTCGTTTACATTGCCATGAAGTATTCATCAAAACATAGGAACTTACCCACGTCAGTACTACAGTAACTGACGCAGGTGCTGTTGGTGATAATTGCTTTCGACTAGAGATCCTCGACAGCCTTGTTCCGAATTGAAGGCCACAGTTTTTTGGCTTTCGCAAGAATGTTAGTTTTATTTTTCTTGTATTCTTCGAAAATCTCAGCGTTGACGAAAAGAAAGAGCTTGCCGTCTACGATGTCAGCATACTTTGGATCACCGTCAAATTTTTTGCCAAGTGCAACTGCGTAGGCACAAAAACCACCATACTGAGGTAGGTAACGACCAGGGTTGGTCTCGAATTTTTCTTTACTATCCGTTGACGCGAAGTAATAGGCACCACCTTCATGTACAGCAGTAAAAACAGCTACGCCGTCTGTGGCTACACCAGTGGTTGAAAGAGTGACCGCATCAGCACCGTGAAGACCAAGCGGAACTCCAGCGGTTGTTACACCGGATGATAAGTTGTATTCATCAGCAGCGAATGCCGAGCTAGAAGCCAGCATTGCGGTTGTGAGGGCAAAGGCCGAAATTTTAATTCGTTTGTTCATAAAGAATATCCTTTGTTGTTGACGTAAGTTTCCAAACTTCAGTGTACGAAACTCGCATGTCCTTCTGCTCAACCAGCCCTCGTGGACTGAAAGGCTGTGGAAACATCGCTCTTCTGAGCCAATACAACCGGACACAGGATAAATTTAATAGATGCGATCTCTGAAATAATTGCTTAAATCGACAATTTATTATTTTGATATCAGTAATAATTTGAATCAGGTATTTACGTCCCGATTGAAACCCAGAATAAAATCAAATTGATCAGTACTCAAACATGAACAACACTGACAACAGCGATACCGACGAACCAGAGAAGGCCCATTAACACAGTGTGTTCCCAATGGCAGCGAAAGAGTCAGGTTTGAGCTTTAATGATGTCGTGGCCTCGATTTTAGATTCAGCATGTTTTGATGATGTAAATTGATTTACAGATAATTTTATGGATTTGTAGCAAAGCTAAAAAAAAGCACAAGTGTACTGGCTTTAAAATACAATTAGGCTGCCAGCGCGTAAAATTCATCCAAACTGATAAGCTTTTAGGATTAACGAGTTGTCTGTTTTTAATAATTTGTGAAGACATTGACGCCACCGATAAAATGGATAGATATATAGGTTTGGTTTGAACTTCTAATCAGTACCTGTTGGTAGGCCAAAAGTTAAGGCATTACTTAAGAAAAATTTAGGTGGTATGGCATTTTAATGTGTACTAGCTCAAACGTAAGCGAATAAAAGAATGAAGATTAAAGCGCTATCAAAAATAAAGCCTAAACAAGGCATTTGGATGACCGAAGTAGATAAGCCTGAAATGGGCCATAATGATCTACTTATTCGCATTAAGAAAACGGCGATTTGCAGTACTGATGTCCATATCTACAACTGGGATGAATGGTCACAAAAAAACATACCGGTACCAATGGTTGTCGGTCATGAGTATGTTGGTGAAGTGGCTGGTATCGGCCAGGAAGTCCGTGGTTTTAAAATCGGAGACCGTGTATCTGGCGAAGGCCATATTACATGCGGCCATTGCCGTAACTGTCGTGGTGGTCGTACACACCTCTGCCGTAACACGGCTGGCGTGGGTGTAAACCGTGAAGGCGCATTTGCTGAGTATTTGGTTATTCCTGCATTTAATGCGTTTAAGATCCCTGACAGCATTTCTGATGATCTAGCATCTATTTTTGACCCGTTTGGTAATGCTGTTCATACGGCGCTATCGTTCGACCTAATGGGTGAAGATGTGCTTATCACAGGTGCCGGCCCAATTGATATCATGGCGGCGGCTGTCGCCAAATGCGTTGGTGCCCGCCACATTGTTATCACGGATGTGAACGAATACCGTTTGGAACTTGCTCGCCAGATGGGCGTTACACGTGCCGTTAATGTCGCGAAAGAGAAACTTGAAGATGTTATGTCAGTAAGCGCGCAGTTAACCAGTGAGGCCTTATTCGGCCTCGCTAAAGTCAACATTCCACGGCAGTAGATCTGATAGGTCTGCGCCAGGTACTCTCGTTGGCAGTACTCGGAACAGCTGCAAGAAGTAGTAGTAAGGATTGATGTCGTTGGCTCTGCATGTCATCACGATGCTATATAAATTCGCACTCGCCTCTGCGCCAGCAACTGATTTTGAGAACAACCAGTTTTTCCGGCCAGTGGTGAACGGCCTGATATCTCGCTCTGTCACATTGTTGTCGATGCTAATATTGCCATCTTCAAGGTAAGTGGTCAGCTTATCCCATTGGTTAAGCGTGTAGTTGATGGCTTTGCCTATCAGACTTTTTGGTAGCACTTTTTCTTGGCTCTCTTTCAGCCAAGTATGGAACTCAGCCAATATCGGTTTGGCCTTTTCTTGTCTATGTTGATGACGCTTATCTGCGCCCTGTGTTTTGCTCTGACTCTCCACGCCGTACAGTTTGCCGATGTACCCTAGGGCTTTTTCAGCACGCCCTGATTTCCCTTTCGGTTGTGCCTTTTGGGCATCTGTGAACTTGCGTCTGGCATGGGCCATACAGCCTGCCAAGGTGACTTGCTTTAGCCCTTCGTAAGCTTTATAGCCATCACATAATAAGTAGCCAGAGTAATCACCAAGAAAGCCTTTTGGACAAGTTTGAGCTCGACTCGGTTGGTAGTCATAGATAACCACTGGATTTGATGCGAACTCGCCACTGCGATAAACCCACATATACGATTTGCTTGTCGCTGCTCGATCTGGCTCATCAAGTACCTGTACGGTGGTTTCGTCGGCGCAGACAAGTGATTCATCCAGGAGATGCTGTTTCATCGCATCGACCAACACATTCACTTTGGCACCGAGCTGTACGCACCAGTTAGCGAGTGTTCCTCGGCTAATATCGATATCGGCACGTTTAAGAATATCGACCTGACGATAGAGTGGCAGTGCATCCACATATTTGGCGGTTGCCACTGCGGCCAGGGTTTCCGGGCTAGCGATACTTCTCGGTATCATACTGGCGGGTTTAGGCGCGGTGATTATCTGGCTTTGTAACGCTGTTTTCTCACATGTTCGACAGGCATATTTTGTCCGCTGATGACTGATCACACTGACTTTCTGTGGAATGATTTTCAGCTCTTCTGAAGTCTCGCTACCACTTTCATGCATAGCACCACCGCAACAGTCACAGTGCGGTGCATTCAGGGTATGAACGCGCGTTTCTCGCTCTAGTGTATCCGGCAGGGGTTTTCTGCCCTTTTTGTGGTGCTTGGGAGCTGGGTTGTTTTGTTGCTCCGCCTCATTGAAGGTGCCTTTGGGGTACTTCTCACTTTGAGATGCAAAGCGTTTGGATTTGCTAAGGTTGAGTTGTTCCGTGAGCAGTTGAACGGTGCTTTTTAGCTCAATGATTTCTTCAGCCTGCGCTTGTTTTTCTTGCTGAAGCTGTAGCAACATGGCTTTCAGTTGTTCTACATCATCAGGAAGTTCAGTCATTTTTCGTCACACTTATTTCAGTTGATGACGATAGAATGCCAGCTTTAAAAGATCACTCAACAGCAATGAGGCGATCAGTGACGATCACCTCACTTGTTTGCCGATTATCGGTTGGTGTGCCTTGGGGTTTTCAATGGTTAAGCCTGATAACAACCAGTTAAGTTGCTGTCGGGAGAGTTGAATATGGCCAGCGTAATTCGGTTTTGGCCATTTAAATCGCCCCTTTTCCAAGCGACGATAGTAGAGCCAGAACCCGTTGGTATCCCAGAATAAGATTTTGAGTTTGTCACGACCACGATTACAGAAAATGAACCAGGCTTCACTGAGCGGATCCATTTCCAGTACATCAGCGACAATGATTGAGAGGCCATCGATAGACTTGCGCATATCTGTAACGCCCGAGACGAGATAAATAGCGCCGCTGGGGATCATTGCAGTACCTGCAACCAGGTTTTGATTTGTGTCTGGGTTAGGTTCGCAGGCAGCTCCGCCTTAATACCATTAGGGAAATGCAAAGCGACAGTATCAGTGCCTATATCATCATTAATCACAATGGTGTGCGCGTGTTGCGATTCGTCGTTTTGTTCTGTTAGCTTCTTCAGCCAGTAATGAAAAGTCGGATAGCTAAGGTCGTTCACCTTGCAAAAAGCAGGAATAGAAAGTCCGCTTGCTGTTTGTTTTTCAATGACGCTCGTCCAATATTGTCGTTTTTCAGGTTGGTTCATAGTTCCTCCTTTGTTGTTGAGAAAACTATGAACGAGATCTAGTGATGTGGGAATGTGGGTTTAATTCGACGCTTACTTATGTCAGAGCTGGGCATGACGGAAGGTTTCGATGTGGGTCTGGAAATGTCTGGTGTGCTATCGGCATTCAACAGCATGTTAACGAACATGAACCACGGCGGTAAAATTGCACTGCTGGGTATTCCACCATCAGATATGGCGGTAGAATGAAATCAGGTAATATTTAAAGGGTTGACTATCAAAGGTATCTACGGTCGTGAGATGTTTGAAACCTGGTATAAGATGGTATGCTTGATTCAGTCTGGTTTGGATTTAACACCAATTATCACGCACCACTACAAGGTTGACGATTTCCAGCAAGGCTTTGACATCATGCGTTCGGGCATGTCAGGTAAAGTTATCCTTGATTGGGAGTAGGTGTATTGGTTGTAATGTACGGGTGCTCGTTGGCCTAAGTCTAAACAAAACCTGAAATGGTGGGGCGTGCCCCACCATTTAGGCTAGTATATTACTTCGTAGAAAAGCACAGTCTTAAAGAGTTTCGTACTATCCTGGTATTGGACTTCACACAGGTCATCCCTGACTAGTGCCGGCTTTTTGTAAAAAATTCAGCCAAGGCCCAGAATTTCACGCTTTCCCACC
>NZ_CM183915.1:0-2574640 GCF_059552575.1 Photobacterium sp. HL06 | reverse complement strand
AGCGTGATCCGAGCCTGACGCCTCGCCAAGCAACCTTGATTGCCATGAAAGAGGTAACGGGGCCAATTATTACTTCGACACTGGTTCTGCTTGCGGTATTCCTGCCTGTTGCCATGCTACCGGGTATTACCGGGATCATGTACCGCCAGTTTGCACTGACCATTTGTATTTCGGTTGTTATCTCGTCGATCAATGCGCTTACTCTGTCTCCTGCATTGTGTTCCTTGGTGCTTAAGCAAGGTGGTGAAAATACCTCACGCTGGTTCCAGACCTTCAACAGAGGCCTAGATAAGGTTACTTTGAAGTACGGCGCGATTGCGGGCTTTTTAGTACGTAAAGTTGGCTTGCTGGTTAGCTTCTTTATTGTTGCTGTATTGGCGGTAAGCTTCCTGTCAAAAACAACATCGACAGCGTTTGTACCGCAAGAAGATAAAGGTATTTTACTGGTCAACGTACAGTTACCTGATGCAGCGTCTTTATCTCGAACCGAAGAAACAACGGTTAAGCTTCAGGAGATTGTTGAACAAGAGCCGGGTATTGAAGGGATCACTGTCGCAAACGGCTACGCTTTCCTGACAGGTGCTGCTGCTTCGAACGGTGCATCAATGTTCATTAAGCTGAAAGAGTGGGATGTGCGTAATAATATGGAGGGTGATCATTCTTCTTTTGCGATTACCAACCGTATTAATGCTCGTGCTGCTGCCGAACTACCTGAAGCAATAGTGTTTGCAATGGGGCCGCCTGCCGTTCCGGGTATGGGCGCGGCATCTGGGTTTGAGTTTGTACTGGAAGATACCCTGGGCCGAAGCCGTACTGATTTGGCAAATGTGATGGGTGAGCTGATCCAAAAAGCCAATGCACAGCCTGAAATCCAATTTACCTTTAGTACCTTCCGCGCCAACGTTCCGCATTATTATGTCGATGTTGATCGTGTTAAAGCGAAACAGCTGGGTATTCCGCTGACAGAAGTCTTCCAGACGCTACAGGGTAACCTTGGTTCGATGTACATTAATGACTTCACCTTGTATGGCAAGAACTTCCGGGTGACGGTACAGGCTGATAGTGAATATCGTAGTGATCTCGACTCACTTGAGCGTTTCCATGTCCGTTCATCAAGTGGTGAGATGATCCCGCTCAGTACATTGGCAACCATTGAGCAAGTGTTCGAGCCGGATGTTGCATGGCGGTATAATATGTATCGCTCAGCAGTGATCCAGGGAAGTGCAGCAGCCGGTTACTCAAGTGGTGATGCAATCGCAGCGATGGAACGTGTGGCAGCCGAAGTACTGCCTCAGGGGTATCAGTACGAATGGACAGGTATGGCTTACCAAGAAGTGAAGGCGGGTAACCAGGCGATTTACGCTTTTGCCCTGGCATTGATCTTCATTTATCTGTTTATGGTTGCCCAGTATGAAAGCTGGAGTATTCCACTTGCGATAATTTTGGTTGTTCCGGTCGCCACCCTTGGTTCATTCCTTGCGTTGGCTGCAACAGGTACGCCACTTAACCTGTACGCACAGATTGGCTTGGTACTCTTGATTGCACTGGCTGCGAAGAACGCAATTCTGATTGTAGAATTCGCGAAAATTGAGCGGGAAGAGAAAGAGCTAGATATCGAAAAGGCTTCTGTTCGAGGCGGTAAGTTACGTTTCCGTGCTGTGAACATGACATCGTGGTCGTTTATTTTGGGCATCATGCCTCTGATCTTCGCTTCTGGTGCGGGTCATATCAGCCAAAACTCACTGGGCATCTCATTAACGGGGGGGCTACTGTGCGTATTGCTGGCAGGTACATTCCTGATCCCTGGTTTCTTTGCCTTGGTTCAGCGCCGCCGAGAAAAATTCCATGGTGGCTCTACCAAAATAGTAGCGCTTGAAGATGCGTAATTTACTGCATAAGGCATAACGTTAAAGGGCTCCGAATGGAGCCCTTTTTCATCGATTGAGACTATGCCTATAAGATCGTTTTTAACGACGGCGCCGTAAAATCCCGACCAGCGATAAAATAGCAAGCCCCCAAAGAGGTATTGGCCCACCTGATGAGCTAGAACTTGCAACGACGTCATCAGTGTAGTTCTTGTGGTTGGGCTTGTCCTCAACCAGTATGAAGGGATCCTTGCTAAAGGCTGGGGTCGCGCCCCCTGAAAGGCTAAAAGATGAATTACCTTCAGCTGCATGAATGGTTGACTCAATCCAATCAAGATAATTTGATAGCTGAGTATACTGACCATTTAGCTGGTAGTAAGGGTTGTTTGCATTATCGTTTTTTTCTTTACAGTCTGCCCCGTTACTCGTCACACCAACTACACGTAGGCCTTTGTCTGCATCGCTAATAAGGTTTGGGTTCTGCCAAATTATCGGACCACCGGAATCGCCGGCACAGACGTCTTTTACCAAGTTTGCAATGTTTGAATCTGCACAGACAAAAGTGTTGCTGTCAGAGTTTGTGTTATTACATTGATCATCCGGGATCCCACCTAGCTTGACGACCTGTAATTCAGAGGGGTAAGTGTCTTTGGTTACTGTGTTGCCCCAGCCGGAAGCAATCAGGTTTGCTGTTGAATCGCTACCGCTCACCCAGGTGTTAGTAAATTGGTTATCAGCAGCAGTTTGCTCATCGACAGTAGCGACTTTAATCGCTTGCGCGACTGCATATAGTGAACTATCGACACGGAATAGGGCAATGTCGTTAATGATTGTGCTGTCATCATAATTGGCGTGCTGAAAACGTTCAATTACATTGAACTTATATTTGTCATCGAGCTGCGAAAAGTCACCCTGAGGGATGTAAGAGGTACCTGCAATAACAGTGTTGCCGATTTGAGCAATGTTACAATGTGCCGCTGTAAGTACCCAATTTTCGGCAATAACGACTGCCCCACAACCAGTGTAATCGCTAGAGGCTTGTTTAATAGCGGCTTGCCATGGAAGGAGCAAGTTATCATAATCCGTTGCGTTATTGCCATTAATTGCCTTGGTTACTGGTGTTGCTGCAAGGCATGGTGTGACAGCAAGTGTTAATAAAACAGCTGTTGTTTTTATCGTAGTTCTGAACATCCTTTTACCTGCTGAACATTGTTTTTTATTGGTGCTAACTATAAATATGCCGAAGCAAAATGTCTATATTCATCTGTCAGCATAATACCACGTTGTAATTAATACGTACGTTGTTGTATGGGTATTGTTAGATGAGGCGAAGTAGAAAGTAAAGGCTGAGTTGTGGGCTGGGTATCGCAAGTGAAAATGATTGAGCTGGCACAAAGAGTCAGTGAAAGTAGGGTGATCGCATTTGAGCCTCTCGTTATTATGTCGTTAAGTTTTCAAATCTTGATAAGGCGATTATGGCTTTTAAAAATGTAATAGGCTTTGGCGTTGCTGGCAACTTTGCTGGCCATCTTGAGCAAGCAGGTGAAGCTAATGACTTTCTGGCGGTTGAAGTGAAAGAAGCGGTACAGCCGAAAGCAATTTTTCCCTTTTATGTACCTTCCGATAAAGCGGGCTTTCTCTCGATCTATCCTCTGTCATCAGACACTATCATTCCGCCCAATGATGCCGACAACTTACAAATTGAACCTGAAGTAGCCTTGCTATGTGATGTTGAATATCATGGCAACAAGGTTGTTTCTCTTAAACCGGTTAAGTTTGCCGCCTACAATGATTGTTCGATCCGTAAACCCAATGCCAGTAAAATCAGCGAGAAGAAAAATTGGGGCATGAGTACGAAAGGTGTATCAAGTCAGATGTTTGATCTTACGGAACTTTCAGAAGGTGGCGAACTTGACCGCTATCGTATTGCCAGTTTTCATCAGCGTGAAAATAAAGTTGAACGTTATGGCGAGGATAGCCCTGTTATTGGTTATAGCTATTTCCATGAGAAATTGCTGAACTGGATCGTCGAGCGGATGAATAACCAACAGGATGTTGGCCCGACAGAAAATATTGCGCAACTACTGGCAAATGCGAACTATCCTAAGCAAGCTTTGATCAGTATTGGAGCAACCCGATACACCGAGTATGGGGAAACGACTTTTTTACAATCCGGTGATACGAGTATGGTTGTTGTTTATGATAGCGAGAAGTACTCTCAGCAGGATATCGTGGCAATGGCTAAAAAGACTGAGTTCCTGCAAGATGGTATTTCGGCCTTAATTCAAAAAGTTGCATAATGACGTTTCAAGATAAGACCGCCCAGCTATTGATAGCAGATGAATTTAGAATGGCCTGTTTACATGCTGCTCAAGCTGTAGCCCTGCCAGATTGGTATTTAGGGGCTGGCTTTTTGCGAAATGCCATTTGGGATCACTTGCATGATAAAACGCAGATGACGCCGCTAAATGATGTGGATTTGGTGTATTTTGATGCCGATGATATCTCACAGCAATCTGAGCGGGATATAGAAGCACAACTATCAGCGTTGTTTCCTGATGTAGAGTGGGAGGTTCGAAACCAGGCTAGAATGCACCTACGTCATGGCCATCAACCTTATAGCAGCACAAGTGAGGGAATTGCACAGTGGGTGGAAGTACCGACCTGTGTGGGTGTAAGGCTAGAAGCTGATGGAAACCTTTCGTTTATTGCCCCTTTCGGTTTGGAGGAGAATTGGTCGTTAGCTGTCAGGATTAATCCCGACAACCCCAAGCCAGAAGTCTTCACGCAGCGTATTGCAGAAAAAAATTGGCTTCAGAATTGGCCCAGTCTTAATGTGACAAATTAGCCTAAGCGGCAGTAATGCCGCTTAGTTACTTAATGATAAGACGCTAGAGGCGCCAAAACAGTTCCAGTGAGCCTGTAGAGTTTGAAGAGTGTTTATCCTCTTTGAAGTCAGGGGTGCTGGTGGCGAAGCTTAGACTGACTCCCCATTTAGGCTGATAATACACACCGCCTAATACAGCGGTTGCCTGTAAATGTTGGATACTTGTGTCTGGCACTTCATCAGGTTTGTCACCATCTATCGTTATATCATTAAAACGATAGCGTCCTTCAATACCGGTAAAGAGGAAATAACCTGACGGGCTTGAAGATAGCACACTGATATCAAAAAATTTTCCCGGGCTAAACCCCGTGGCTCCAAAGTTACTGTCTAGATTATTCCCCCAACGAGCGACCGAACCAAGGGCGAGTTCACTTTGGTAGTTACCAACATTGATACGGCCAACACTGCTCAGGTCATACTGTTCAAAGCCGTTTTGGGAACCGATTCTAGTCCCGTTTCTAGTAATTAAGCGATGGCCTTGATAGCCAAGATTGAAAACGATCTGGTTTTCAATTTGGTAGTCCCATCCCATAGGCTCGTCGGAACCAATGATCTCGTGGATGAATTTTTGACCTTGTTCGGCAAATGAGTTGGGCCCAACGGTACCAAGCATTCCACTATACTTGTCTACTCGGGCCGGAGAATATTGGTAGGCACTGGTTTCGAAAAGCAGCAAACCGGCATAAGGTCTTTCTCCTTCAACTGGTTTGGAATTTTCGATGTCTTCAGGTGTCCATATTTGATGACCAAATCGAAAACTCCAGCCTTTTGCCATCTCTTTGTCCAAAGGCAGGTATTTTGCCACTTGGTAGATTGGTGCTGGTGCAATGGCATCAAGCATTGGGGCCGAGGCTGAGTTATATTCTAAAAATATACCGTTGGTATAGTTTTTGTCTGTGCCAACAATACCATCATTATCAATGGTAAAAGAAATGCTCCCTGAGTTGTAAGCCAGTACAACAGGTGATAAAAAAGTAGACAGGGCAATGAGGCCTGCGGAAATGTGTTTCATTAACAATCCTTTGAGACAACATTCAGGACAATTTCGTAATAATCATACCTAAGAGAGATAACTCATCACCAGGTAAATCGTTGTAACAAACGTAAAAACCTGTATCTGATGTAAAAATGGTAAACAAGAAGCGAAAGGAACGCATTATGTCGGGAAAGTTACTCCACTCCTCACTAGTATCAGTTCAGTGGTTGGCTGATCATATTGAAAAATCGGAAGTCGTGGTGCTTGATGCCAGTTGGTTTTTACCGGGAATAGAGCGTGACCCACAACAAGAATGGCTGGAGAAGCGCATCCCAGGGGCACGCTTCTTTGATTTTGATACGAAAATAGCAGCACCGGATACTGAGCTACCGCATATGTTGCCGTCAGCTGATCAGTTTTCACAAGCAGCCTCTGAGCTTGGGATCGAACAGCAAGACAGTATTGTCGTTTACGATAGCCAAGGGCTCTTTTCTGCGCCGAGGGTGTGGTGGATGTTTAGAGCGATGGGGCACCAATCTGTAGCTGTACTAGATGGTGGACTACCTGCCTGGGAAAAAGCGGAACAACCGATAGAAACGGGCACACCAGCGGTACCGGAATCAACGAACTATCGAGCAATATTCCAACCTGAGTGGGTGATAGGCGCTGATGCTTTAAGTCAGCAGCTTGATGCCGTGGATACCGTTGTTCTTGATGCTCGTCCTGCTGCTCGGTTTTATGGCACTCAACCAGAACCGAGACAAGGTGTCCGAAGCGGTCATATGCCTAACGCGAAAAGTCTGCCTTTTACCCAGCTTGTTAAGGATGGTCACTTCATCAGTACAGAGCAATTGGAGCAGCGCCTTGATGCGTTAAGTGATTCTGAACAACAATTGATTTTTAGCTGTGGATCGGGGGTTACCGCTTGCGTTCTTGCTCTTGCTGCTGATCTTACTGGTAGAAAGAGACTAACGGTTTACGATGGCTCCTGGACTGAATGGGGCAGGGTACTTAAATATCCGGTGGTACAGTAATAAATAGGACAAAGTGAAAAGGCCAGCTTTCGCTGGCCCTTTCTCTGAAATTATTGAGGATGGACGGCAAGGTAGCCTCGTTGTTCAATAATGCTTTGCCCACTACCTGAAATCACATAGTTGATAAAGTCCTTCGCGTTATCGGTGATTTTCCTTTCCTTGTAGAGCATAAGGAATGGGCGCGAGATCTTGTAATCACCGGATTCAAGATTAGATAAGTTAGGTTGAACCCCTTCAAAAGACAACGCTTTTACCGAGTCATCAATAGAGCCCAGTGAGACGTAGCCGATTGCGTGAGCATTTCGCGAAACTAGGCTTTTTACCGTGCCATTGGTATTAACGATCAATACCTGAGGGTTGATATCTGATACTGTTTGACCGGCAACCTGTTGAGTTAGCCCCATAAAGTCTTCAAAAGAGAAGCGGGAACCAGAAGCGTTCTCACGACTCACGACAGCCATTGTCAGATCCGGGCCACCAACTTCCTTCCAGTTGGTAATTTCACCATGGTAGATTTTCGAAACCTGCTCTTTTGTCAGGTTTGAAACAGGGTTACTTTTGTTAACAACCAGAGCAATACCATCATGGGCGATGGTAACTGTTTCGACATCGGGATTGATCTCCGCCGTTTTGAGATAACGTGAGCTCATACCAACATCGGCAGCATCTTGTTTTACAGCGGCAATACCAGCAGATGAACCGACACCTTGAACTGCAATGAAGGCTTTTTTATTCATGTTCGAATAGGTTTCAGCAAGAACTTCAACAACATGGCTAACTGAAGTGGAACCCGTTACTGTCACGGTTTCTTTTGCTTGTACACTGAATGCAAGGCTGGCGAAAATGGCGCATAAGGTAGTAGCCATGGTTAACATTATCTTTCTCCAAAATAAACCAGATTAATATCGCAGGACATCTTATTACGGACATATGACAATTATGTGAAGCCATTTAGCATTGAATAATTACTTTGCTAGCTCCTTGTTCATCTTATTTCGGTACATTGCTTTGTCGGCTTTTGCCAAAATTGCGTCTGGTTCGCTCAAATTACCCGAGTAGTATGGGGCTAGCCCGATACTGATGTCGATATTGAACTGTTCTCTGGTGGCTCTTGTCACATCATAAAGCGTATCGATCCAGTTATCGCACCTCTGCTCATTGTCATCAGGCAGTAAGACAACAAACTCATCCCCGCCTATTCGATAAATCTGGCTGCCGGTTGGCGCGGTTTTAAGCATACTCGAAGCAATATTAACCAGCAGTTTATCCCCACACTGATGACCCAAGCGATCATTGACCTGCTTGAAGTTATCAAGATCGATATAGGCGAGAATTCCCTTTTCTAGATCAATAGCCATTTTGTCAAAACGCCGGAATAATGAGCGTCTGTTTTGTAGCCCTGTCAGCTCGTCCTGAAGGGCGAGGCGACTTAGCTGGCCTTCAAGTTTATGGGCTTTTTTTATCTGGATATGAAGTTTATCAATGAATTCACGACGTTGACGAAGCAGCTTATTAAAACAATAGCAGATAAGAAATACGCCAGCCTGCATGAAAACGTCATCAGTGTTATCAAGTAACCAATGGTTATCTAGCTCAGGGATTTCATCGAGCAAATCGGCAAGAACACCGATACCGTAGGTTCCTAGAGCAAGGATCAACCAACCCCGCATCTCTGTGCCAAAATCTTCACGAAGCAGCAGAATAATAAGAACAAGAGTTAAAATCGAGGCAATAACATCAAGGGCACCACTCGAAGGAACGAAGACCGACAGAAGCATACCTGCGCATACCACGATACTTAGGCGTGTTGGGAGTTTAGATAGGCTGTTCATTAGCTCTCTTAGATGTGGTGTGGTGAATAGCATGCTTTTATCATACGAATCATACTGTCAGAGCAGATTTAACCAGACAAGTGGTTTGTTGAAACAATAAATGAAATATTACGCTGATCTTTTTTGTCGTAAATTAATGATTGTTTTTGGGTCGAGATTGACTCGGTGATGGGTTTTGACTCCAATACTTATTGTTACATTTAACAATCAAGATTTGGAATGGGGATGATTTAACCAGTTCGAAACGCTAACACAATAAAAAGTGTGAAATGTGTCAATTTCATTTTTTAAGTGTCATTTGCGGAAAAATTCACGGTTACTACTATAACGTACTGAATTATATGTGATTATATTTGTTGCTTACTGGCTTTATATATGATCAGGCAACGCGAAGCAAGAGCTCATTTTTGCAATCATAGTTTCACTTCTAGTTGTGGAACGAACTCTTTGATATACAAAGAATGTAACAAATTATTTCAGTTAACATTATTGTAACACGACGTGTTTTATGTCTATCCTATAGAAGACTAGGAATTGTTGTGCTACAGGCACATGGACATAGCAATCAAAGAGGTCGGAATATGCTGACAATGGCAAGACAATCACAACCGAATAAAGCCTTGGTGTCTGAAAGGATACAAAAACTCATTAAGGCTTTGTCGAATGGTGTTTATGAACGCGAAGAAACGATTAAGTTGTGCTTGCTTGCAGCGTTAGCTGGTGAAAGTGTCTTTCTGCTTGGTCCTCCTGGTATTGCCAAAAGCCTTATTGCTAAGCGCTTGATCCAGGCTTTTGATAATAGTAAGTTTTTTGACTATTTGATGACCCGCTTCTCTACCCCGGAAGAAGTTTTTGGCCCGCTGTCTATTCAGGAACTGAAAGATAACGGCAAGTATGTTCGACTCATTGATGGCTATTTGCCAACGGCCCAGGTCGTCTTTCTTGATGAGATCTGGAAGGCCGGTCCTGCGATTCTGAATACCTTGTTAACGGTTGTTAACGAGCGCACATTTAAAAATGGCCAGGATATCCTGCCAGTGCCAATGCGCCTTTTAGTGACGGCATCCAATGAACTACCTGAAGAAGACAGTGGCTTGGAAGCCCTGTTTGACCGAATGCTAGTTCGTGTATTTGTTAACCGTATTCAAGAGAAGCAGAATTTTAAAGCGATGCTGATGGGTGATGGCCCTGCGATTCAAGAAATGGAGCCAGGCCTTGCGATCACCGATGAAGAATATGAAAGCTGGCAACAGCATATCGATGAGATCAAGCTGAGTGACGAGATCTTCGAAAAGATCTATGAGCTTAAGTCAATGATCGAACAGCGCGCTGAAGCCGGTGAAGATTTTGCTTCAGAAGACAGTGAACTATATATATCGGACCGTCGTTGGAAGAAGTCTGTTCGGTTACTGAAAGCCAGCGCCTTCTATAACGGCCGTGATGCCATCAATCCTTTAGATATTTTATTGCTTCAGGATTGCCTATGGCACAGTCCTGAATCGCGTAATGTCGTGCGTTCAATTATTAGCGAATTTGCGACTCAGAAAGCCTTTGACCAAGGGGCTGCTCAGGAGAATGCTGATGAAGCGCAGGCTATCATTGATGACATTCATGATGAAATTGCCTCTGAGCTGTGTATTACATTTTCTCGCGAAACGGTAATGCGCAAAGAGTGGTTTAAATATGATTTTAGTACCGCCCGGCATTACAACGTCAATCGTAATCCGCGCATGATTAAGCTGGTTATGCTGCAACACAATCCATCGGTTTCTGAGCAAGAGAGCGGGGATAGCCGCTGGGTGTATGTCGATGGTGAAGAGTTCGAGAAGAAAATCAAAACCGGCCAGTGTGACATTTATGGCTTTGTAAATAAAAACACCCATTTATGCCGCCTACAATTTGAAGTCGATGCCCAGCACCGTTTGGTGATCAAAGATATTGCCAACCGTTCTGTATTGGTGGGTGTGGCAGGTGCGGATGGTATGTCGGATACCCAGCAGCATCTGTGGCAAATCGAAGTTGAAAAAGCGTCTGGCAAAATATCTGATGCTGAGCATAGTCTGAAGGTATCACGTAGCAGTTTCCATGGGGCGCTTCCTCATAACTTTATTGATGCAGAGTTACCGGCTTTGATTGAGCAGAGTATTTCTACAGCCTCAGACTCCGTCGCTGATCTTAAGATCGTGATAAAGAAAAGTGCATTTCGTATTTCTCACATGTCGGAATACTTTGCTTAAGCCGGAGATAGGTTATGCCAGTTACTGAAAGTATAAATATAGCTCTGATGCTTACTGAGTCTGGCATTATTGATAATGCCGTCCATGAGCTTATGATGCGCCCGCAGTTGATTGTAGCTGCTGAATCAAACCCCAATATTAAAACGGCAATGAAAACCCAGATCATGAAGTGGCGCGGGCAGGTTCAGAAACGCGTTACTAAGGTGAGTGTCGAGGAGAGGTTTCAGCGCGAGATTGAACTCTATCAGGAAGCGAGTCAGTGGGAACCCGAATATTTCGCTGAGCATGCTGATTCTATCGTCAAAAAGCTTGAAGGGCATTCGTCATTTTATTTTAAGGCGAAAAGCCTGTTAGATAGAGATCATCAGAAACATAATCCAATGTTTCAAAGCTATTTCTGCAACCAATGGTATCAGGCATTATCAAAGTCACTGACAGAAGCACAGTTAACAGAGCTGGAGCAGCATAAAGACAAGCTGCTGGCTGATCTGTACCAGCGTATTGAAACCATGCAGCAAATGCAGGAAGTGACTGAAGCGGGGGATGAGAAGAAAGCCGGTCGATTGTGGGATATGGCAAAAGCTAAGTTAACGCGTACCGATGTTGATAGTTTGAAATCGATTGCCGGTTTTCTGAAGAAAAATAATGGATTACAGGAAATTGCCGAGAAACTTGGGCGAATGGCCAATGAGACCGACGATCCGAACAAAGAGCGTGTCCGCTCGGAAGAGCTCAAGATGGTAGAAGAGCGTAGTGACAGTGTCACTGATGATATTGTCGGAGTCCATGAAAGCGATGATTTATCAAAACTGTTGCCTAATGAAGCGATGTTCTTAGCCTATCCTGAGCTTGAAGTTGTATTCTACAAGCATCTGGTAGATAAGCGTTTAATGAATTACCGGGTACAAGGTGCCCAGCGTAAGCTGCGTAAGGTCAAGGCGTACAAACGCCAGACAAAACAGGTCGAGCAAGATAAAGGGCCGTTTATTGTCTGTATCGATGCCTCGGGTTCGATGAATGGTTTCCCAGAGCAGTGTGCCAAAGCTCTGGCTTATGGCTTGATGCAAATTGCGTTGGCTGAGGACCGTGACTGTTACGTGATAATGTTCTCGACCCAGCAAATCACTTATGAGCTGACAAAACAGGACGGCTTAAGCGAAGTATTGAACTTCCTTTCTTACTCATTCCATGGCGGTACAGACTTAGGGCCGGTACTGGATCAGTCGATTGAGTTAATGAGTGGCGGAAAATACAAGAATGCTGACTTGATTGTGTTGTCGGACTTTATTGCGCCTTCTCAGCCTGATCAAATGATGAAACGAATAAATAAGCTTAAAGAGCATAAAAACCGTTTTCATGCTGTTAACCTATCCAAATATGGTAACCCTGAGCTGATGACTATCTTCGATCACTGTTGGTCATACCATCCTTCACAGTTAGGTCGTTTACTTAAATGGAAGTAGTTCTGGGACAGTTCAGGAACTGTTCTGGGACATCCAGGAATTGTCCCTGAACAGATATAGTTTAGTTGTCTTGGCTTTGGCGACCATAGGGTCGTCTTTTTTCTTGTTATGTCTTGATTCATGATTTTATTTCTCAGCAAAGTACTCATGTAGTGCCTGCCGCCATTCCGGACTTTTTCGGACTTTGAGCAAGGCCCGGTTTAATTGTTCGGCATATTGGCTTTCATCTTCAATGGCAAAACCATAGTTTTGTTTCTCGAACTGATAAGGCAATACGATAAGATCTTTATACTCACCTTTCTCCTTTGATTTTTTAATCAGGTACTTTAAGACAGCGTCATCAGCAACAACCGCTTTTACTTCATCGCTTTCAAGCGCATCAAGTAGCTGGTTTGTATCCGCGAACGTCCGATGAACAATGCTATAGTTGGTCAAAAATTCAGATGAGGTCGATGCATCTTTGGCTCCAACAGGGATATTGGCCAAGTCGTTGGGCCCTTTAATATCGGAGCTTAATAAACCAAGGGTGAATGTGCTCGCCAGAATGGCGGTAATACTGGCAATGAAGAGTGTTGTCGCTACGGCCAGTATCACGGTAATAACCCTGCCTGTCAGGGTTTTAAATTCAAAGTAATTAAAAGGACCTTTAGTAATAAAGAGTAGGCCAAGAATAAACCCTTCTATCAGTTGTGCTCTGCGTGAAGACATAGAATACAGCTTTTCGTTTACCCGGTGTTCAAGCAGGTAATAGATGGCCCCTACAATCGCAGCAGCTGCAAAAACAAACCCAAGAACAGTTAGCAAGTGTTTATTGGTAATAATATTTTTCACCGATGCCAGATGACCTTGTTTTTTTACCGCGATGGCTAAATGGGTTTCATAGAAGGAATGGGAAAAATCCAAAATAAGTTCACGTTCGGGAGTAATGGACAGACAGGAAATCCCGATATTGATTTTTTGTGTTGATACGGCTTGTAACAGGTCTTTTAGGCTTAACTCTTGAATTTCGTATTGTAAACCGAGTTGTTCTGAAATCCGCTCCCATAAAAGGATGCTCAGCCCAGAATAAGTACCATCATCATGTTTGATCACGAAAGGGGGGCAATGATAGCTGCCCACTTGGATGATTCGCTTGGGGGACGTCATGGCTAATGCACTTTGACAGAGTAAAAGTGCAGGTAGCAACAGAAGGAACAGGTGTTTGGATTTTCTTGCTCCTAGCATCTTGGCCCCTTTCTTTACTCTGGTTGACTAAGTATAAGTGCCATTCCTCCTTCATGCGTGTGTCTTATTTTTGAATGTAATAAGCCACAAAAACAGTACGTTTAATGCGTTAGGCTATGCTTATACCAGTTGATGGCAAAACAAGAAAAGTCGTAGGCCTATTGATTAAGTCGCTATTTTTCTTGAGGGGAGGAAGTTAGATGAGGCTTTTCTCTTACTGTGCGCTGATATTTGCTTTGCTACTGACAGCATTTTCAGTTTCAGCAGACAATGTGTGGGTGATAGAAATCAGAGGTGGGATTGGTCCTGCGACGAGCGATTATGTTGCTCGGGAAATTGAAGATGCGAGAGACGAGCAGGCATCCTTTATTGTATTGAAAATGGACACGCCTGGCGGGTTAGACACATCTATGCGGGATATCATCCGCGCGGTCACGACGTCTTCCATTCCTGTGGCAACCTGGGTAGGGCCATCAGGCGCAAGAGCTGCCAGTGCCGGTACTTATATTCTGCTAGCCAGCCATGTGGCTGCGATGGCTCCTGGCACCAATTTGGGGGCGGCTACACCGGTTTCGTTAACTGCTCCTGGGGGAAAAGACAAGGATGATGACAGTAATCCGTTTGCGCCAAAACAGGAAAAGAAAGACAAAGACGAAGTAACTGATAAAAAAGACGAGGCTAAACCTGAAGACGAGCGTATTAGAGCTAAAACGGCTATGGAGAAAAAAGTCATCAATGATGCGACAGCTTATATTCAAGGGCTGGCTAAACTTCATGGCAGAAATGAAAAGTGGGCTGCAAAAGCGGTGACGGAAGCCGCTAGTTTAGATGCAGAAAGCGCCTTGGCAGAAAATGTCATTGATTTTATTGCGGCTGACTTAGATAGCCTTATTAACCAGTCGAATGGCCGCACCACCACCATTAATGGGTTAGAAGCAAAAATTGAGCTAGCAAATGTTGCCTATGTTGAGCGAGAGCAAGATTGGCGCTTCAAGCTTCTTTCCGTTATTACCAATCCCAATGTTGCCTATATTTTGATGCTAATCGGCATTTACGGCTTGCTGCTAGAATTCTACAACCCTGGTGTTGGCCTGCCGGGCGTACTTGGCGGTATTTGCTTGTTATTGGCAATGTATTCACTACAAATGCTGCCCGTTAGCTATGCAGGACTTGGCTTGTTATTACTGGGTATAGCCCTGATGGTTGCCGAAGCGTTTAGTCCGAGTTTTGGTATCCTTGGGCTAGGCGGGATTGTCTCCTTTGCGCTGGGTTCCATTATGTTGATGGATACGGAAACTCCCGGCTATCAAATCGCTATTCCGTTGATTGTTGGGCTAACCGTAGTATCCGCTCTGTTTACCTTTGTGATCCTAGCCTTACTGCTCAAAACACGGCGTAAACCTGTGACGACGGGGATCGAAGTGCTGCTTGGACAAAATGCAACAGTTGTAAGTGGATTCCCTGGTGATGGGCGTGTTTTGGTTGATGGTGAAATCTGGCAGGCAAAGTGCGATCAGCCATTGGAAAAAGGCCAGAGTGTTACTGTGAAAAGTATATCGGGTTTATATCTTGACGTAGAAGGCGGCTATTGTGATTCCACAGGTATTAATAAGGAATAATTTATGATCACTTATTCGTTAGCAACGATAATCGTGCTGGTGGTGGTGCTAATCATCAGCATGTTTAAAATATTGCGTGAGTATGAACGTGCCGTGGTTTTCTTATTGGGGCGGTTTTATGAGGTAAAGGGGCCTGGTCTGATCATCATCGTACCGATCATTCAACAAATGGTACGGGTTGATCTGCGTACCATTGTGTTGGATGTGCCTACACAGGATCTGATCACCAGAGATAATGTGTCTGTGCGGGTAAATGCCGTTGTCTACTTTCGAGTTGTCGAACCCAAAATGGCCATCAATAATGTAGAAAATTATCTCGAAGCCACCAGCCAGCTATCGCAAACAACGTTACGATCAGTATTAGGCCAGCATGAACTTGATGAGCTGCTGTCGGCTCGAGAGGAGCTCAACAAAGACTTGCAAGTGATCCTTGACCAACATACTGATAATTGGGGGATCAAAATTGCCAATGTCGAAATAAAGCATGTCGATTTGGATGAAAGTATGGTGCGAGCCTTGGCAAGGCAAGCGGAGGCCGAGCGCTCTCGTCGGGCAAAAGTGATTCATGCAATTGGTGAACTCGAAGCATCAAAGAAACTGAAAGAAGCAGCGCAAGTATTGAATGAGGCGCCAAATGCGGTGCAATTGCGTTATATGCAAACGTTAACTGAAATCTCAAATGACCGAACGACAACGATTGTGTTCCCGATGCCGATAGATTTGGTCGATAAGATGGGGGACTTTGTTAAGGCCTCTGCGACCGACAGTAAGTTAGATTACCCATAATGATTCGTATCTAAAATACCTGATGATGAGGTGGCTCCCTTTATGGGGGCCAAATCTAAGTAGTATTTGTTCAAAAGCGCTATAACCCCTCGTCGAGCTTATTGTGTCACTGTTTATGCTGTAAGATATGCCGCATCTAAAAGCGGTATAAGGTTGTTTAGCCGCTGTTTAAGCAAAGTGATAGATACATGACACAAAAGAAGAAAACCCACGCGCCGAAAAAAGGCTTACATCCTCGTAATCCACATCGCCAGCGTTATGATTTTAAAGCCCTGATAACGAGTTGTCCGCAGCTGACTCCTTTTGTCAGCGAAAACAAGTTTGGTGACTTATCTGTCGATTTCACCAACCCTGACGCTGTGAAAATGCTGAACAAGGCATTGTTAAGCCATTTCTATCAGGTAAAGCACTGGGATATTCCACCGGGTTACTTGTGTCCGCCTATTCCGGGGCGAGCTGATTACTTGCACTACATTGCGGATTTGTTGGCGGAGTCGAATGAAGGCGTGATCCCGCAAGGAAAATGCGTGAGTGGGCTCGATATCGGTGTGGGAGCCAATTGTGCGTATCCGATAGTGGGGCATAGGGTGTACGGCTGGCGTTTTGTTGGTGCTGATATTGACCCGCTTTCAATAAAATCAGCGAAGTTCATTATTGAATCGAACCCAACGTTAGCCGGTGGTATAAAATGTCGTTTGCAAAAGGAGCCAGATCATATCTTTACCGACATGATCAATGCTAACGACACCTTTGACTTTACGATGTGCAACCCGCCATTCCATGCATCTTTGGACGAGGCCACGGCTGGGAGCGAGCGTAAAGTGCGTAACCTCAGTGCCAATGCCCGGAAAAAAGGGACTAACAGTGTTGACCAGCCAATGACGGGTAAGAAGCCGGCGCTTAATTTCGGTGGTCAAAAAGCTGAATTATGGTGTCCGGGTGGCGAGGTTACTTTTATTAAGCGAATGATTAAACAAAGTGTTGAAAAGCAGTCACAGTGCTTCTGGTTTACAACCTTAGTCTCGAAAAAAGAGAACCTCCCTGATATCTACAATACTCTGAAGAAGGTGGGTGCAAACGAAGTGCGTACCATTGATATGGCGCAGGGGCAGAAGATCACCCGGGTTGTTGCGTGGACATTCTTAGATACGGTGCAGCGACAAGAATGGCGCGAACAGCGCTGGATGTGATAACCCCTTCTTTGCTTGGCAAATAAATAGCTAAAATTCATTAAAAGCGGCCTGTTATTCAGGCCGCTTTTTTGTTTTGTATCTAAAGATTCATTGGGTGTACAAAACTGATTTTTTGTACAACTACCAATGTTGAGCTATTTTTAGTTGTACAAGTTAATTGTTTTGTACAACGTTGGGTGAGATATGGCTATTCCAGTGGGTATCAGTGCATGTGTTCTAGGACAGAAAGTTCGCTTCGATGGCGGCCATAAGCAAAATCGATTTGTGGTTGATGAGCTTTCTCAGTTTGTAGATTTTAAACCTGTTTGCCCAGAAGTAGGCATTGGGATGTCGATACCCAGACCCGCAATTCGGTTACTGCAGCTTCCAAGTGGTGATGAACGTTTAGTGGATAGCAAAGAACATGAAACGGATTTTACTGTCCAGATGAAAGAATTTGCCCATCAGCAGATAGCATATTTCGATGACTTATGTGGTTATGTTGTTTGTGCCAAATCACCTACGTGCGGCATGGAACGGGTCAAACTCCATATTACCAATGGCAATACAGTCCCAGGGGGAAGCGTCGGTGTTTATACCCGTGAATTAATGGCAAAAATGCCGTGGTTACCGGTAGAAGAAGATGGCCGGCTTCAGGATCCTGTCTTGAGGGAGAACTTCGTATTTCGTATTTATTCTTTGGATGATTTTTACCAATCTATCAGAGAAAACAAGAGCTATGATGCATTCGTCAAATTCCACTCACGCTATAAACTCGTACTCATGGCCCATAGCCCGGCTGCCTATAAAGCAATGGGCAGATTGGTTGCCTCGATAAAAGAGTGGGATCTAGAGTCATTCTATTTTGAATACCGGCAGCAATTTATGGATGCGGTTAAAAATAGGGCAAGCCGTAACAATAAAACCAATGTACTGATGCATTTGCAAGGCTATTTTAAACGTTCGTTGACTAAGAGCCAAAAGCAAGAGTTGGCAGAGTTGATCATGAGTTATCGTCAGGGTAATCAGCCGATCCTTGCACCGTTGGCTCTAATTAACCACTACCTCAAAGAGTACCCTGATCCTTACCTGCAACTACAGACATTTTTGAATCCATACCCCGAGGAGTTGAAGTTACGTTATGGATTGTGAGCCTAAATATTATGCCATTAAAGAAGTATCAGAGATGACTGGTGTTAACTCGGTAACGCTTCGTGCTTGGCAGCGCCGCTACGGCCTGCTTAACCCAATGAGAACAGAAAAAGGGCATCGCTTATATTCTGAAGCTGATATTGCAAAGATAAAGCATATCCTTTCTTGGTTAGATAAAGGGGTTGCAATAGGTAAAGTGCGTCCGCTGCTTGAGGGGGCACTCTCTTGGGATGTATCTGAAAGTGAAGGACCAGAAAATAGAAAGGCTATTGAATCAATCGTATCAGCTCTGGCTGACTGTAATGGACCAAAATTGGATAAGCTGTTGATTCAAACAATGAAAGAATACCCGTTGGAGGTCTTCATCAAGCAAGTTGTCAATCATATTGAGAACGAATTTAAACGTCCGCAGAATCCACTGGCCAATATTCAATCATCACTTTGGCAATCGGTAATGACACAAAGATGTATTGCTCTTATTACTCAAGCTAAGAAGCGGTCATCAAAGCTGTGTTATTTACTGAGCTTTGATCAGCCTGATAACTATCGACTATGGCTCAATGCCTGGCTGCTTACTGAGCAGGGTTACAATGTCACGCTATTACCTTCGCTTGATGGGAAACTATCTGCGCTCAGAGCATCACTGGTGTCATTGAAAGTGAATAAGGTCGTGGTTTTTGGAGAGAGACGTATATCAACGGCAAATCTATCTCAATTAGCAGCATTACTTCTGAATCTGCGGTGCGAGTATGAGTTATTAGGCAGTATTGCCACCATTCACCACGATTTGATAGCTAACCAATAACTAGGTAGACAGCTGAGTTTGGAGAAAATGATGGCAGGCATAGAGAAAATCGGCGTAGATAGATCAACAGCGCATCACTATATCGGTTTGCTCTGGTTTCGGGCTGATTTAAGAGTGGTTGACAATAAGGCGCTGGTAGAAGCATGCCTTCGCTGCAGCACTATTATTGCGACATTCATTGCGACTCCCATGCAGTGGCATGAACACCATGTATCGCCCATACAAATTGATCTGATCCAACGTCGTCTTGCTGTGTTACGACAGCTGCTGGCTGAGCTTAATATTCCGTTGATTGTTAAAGAGGTGCCTGATTATGAGCAAAGTTCGCAGGCCTTATTGGAACTGGTGAGCGAGTACAATATCAAGCATGTCTTTTGTAACAAGCAATATGAATGGAATGAACGCCAGCGTGATGATTTAACAGCCCAGCTGCTAAGGAATAATCAAATTAAATTCAGCGCCTTTGATGATGCATGTATTATTGCGCCGGGTAGGGTGCTAACTAAAAAAGGTCAACCCTTTAAGGTTTTTACTCCGTTTCGCCGAGAGTGGCTGAGAGTTTACTGTGATGAGCGACCGCAAGTGTTGGCGGCCCCAGTTATCAAAGAAAACCCTGTATTGGCTAAGGAATTGCTTGAAGAGCCTTTTATTGAATTTGCCTATCCTGCTGCTGACAGTCTGCACTGGCCCGTTGACGAAGAGGCTGTCAGGCAACGCTTAAAAACGTTTTGTGAGGAAAAAGCTTCTATTTATCACCTGCAAAGGGACTTTCCTGCTGTCGACGGTACCAGCTGCTTATCGCCGTATTTGAGTATTGGCGCACTGTCTCCAAGGCAGTGTCTGTCAGCATTGCTAGCAGAGTTTCCAGATAGCCTTGATGCCTCCCAAAGTGGTGCTTTCTGCTGGTTGAATGAAATCATCTGGCGGGAATTTTATCGCCATTTGCTTATTGCCTGGCCAAAGGTCAGTCGAGGCCAGCCTTTCCTGGAGTGGACCCGCCATGTGAGGTGGGAACAATCGGAGCCGATGTTGAAAGCCTGGCAACAGGGGCTCACGGGATATCCCATTGTTGATGCTGCAATGCGGCAGCTGAAAGAAACGGGCTGGATGCACAATCGGCTGAGAATGATCACTGCCAGCTTCCTTACCAAGGACTTACTCATCCACTGGAAAATCGGTGAGCAATGGTTTATGTCCCAGCTGATAGATGGAGATCTGGCTGCTAATAATGGAGGCTGGCAATGGGCAGCTTCGACAGGGACGGATGCTCAACCTTATTTCAGGGTATTTAACCCTACAACCCAGAGCGAGCGATTTGATCCTGATGGTCGTTTTATTCGTACTTGGGTACATGAATTAAAAGATGTGCCTGATCAGTATATTCATCAGCCGCATTTATGGCATCAGGCTGAAAGCCTGGATTATCCGAGGCCGATAGTTGATCACAAAAGTGCGCGTCTTAGAGCGATAGAGGTATTTAAGTTGGCGAAAGCCATGATGGATACCTAGCAGTTAGCTAAATGGGCTAGATCTTAAATCTTTCTCGATGAGGAGCAATATATGGCTGAGCAGTCAGGGCTTGTGACAGCTAAGTTTGTTGAAGTATATATCCAACTCACCAAGCATAACTTGTCAGATCTTGAAAATCTTTATCATGCAGATGTGATATTTGAAGATCCTGCACATAAGGTCATTGGTTGGTACAACCTACACGATTACTTCACTCGGCTATTTCAAGCCGTCAATGAGTGTGACTTTGAAGTTCATGACACTTTGTCTGATCACAATAAGGCTTATATCCAGTGGACAATGACTTTCAGCCATCCTCGGATTGCCGGAGGAGCCCCTCGAATAGTGCAAGGTTGCTCTCGGCTTGAATATAAAGATGACCGAGTGATTTATCATCGGGACTACTTCGATATGGGTGAAATGTTATACGAAGGGGTTCCGTTGCTAGGCTCTGTTATTCGTCGGATCAAAGAGAGTGTATGACTATGGGCCAAGTATTAATTACCGGTGCAAGCTCAGGGATAGGCGAGCAGCTTGCAAAAGATTATGCAGCAGGTGGCTGGCAGGTGTTTGCCTGCGGTCAGTCAGAACAGCGGCTGAATAAACTTGCAGAAGCTAGCGATAATATCCATTCAGTCAAATTCAGTGTCATTAATATCGATGAGGTTACGCAGGCAATTGCGGGCCTTCCACAGATCCCCGAACTGATAATTTTAAATGCCGGTACTTGTGAATATATCGAGCATGGTCAAATTGATGTTGATTTATTTAAGCGTGTGTTCAACGTAAACGTATATGGACTGCTCAATTGTATTCAAGCTCTGCAGCATAGCTTTGGGTCTTCAACGCATTTGGTAATTGTCGGCTCAACGGCATCGTATATTCCATTGCCAAGGGCTGAAGCATATGGAGCGTCGAAAGCAGCTGTTGCCTATATTGCCAATACGCTTGCCATTGATCTTGCCCACCTCGGGGTCAAGGTAACACTGGTTAGCCCCGGGTTTGTTAAAACCCCTCTGACGGATAAAAACGACTTTGCGATGCCAATGTTGGTGTCTCCTCAATTCGCCTCAGAAAAGATCCGGCAGGGTATTGCAGCAGGGAAAGCAGAAATTCATTTTCCACTTAAGTTCAGCTTAATACTGAAAACGCTGGCGTTGTTGCCTACACGGCTCCAGTTGGCTGTTGTTAAACAAATGACAGGAAAAAAATGATGAAAATAGCCATTATTGGTTCTGGGATTTCAGGATTAACATGTGCATGGCATCTGCATCGCCAGCATGATATTACGGTCTATGAAGCTAATGGATATGTTGGAGGGCACACTGCAACGGTCGATGTATCTGTCGCCAGCGGTGACTATGCGATAGATACCGGGTTTATTGTATTCAATGATCGCACCTACCCGCAATTTGAACGCTTGCTGGCGGACATTGACATTCAAGGCAACCCAACAGAAATGAGCTTTAGTGTTCATAATGATACCAATGGTCTTGAGTACAATGGTCATAGCCTGGCATCGATGTTTGCCCAGAAGCGTAATATGGCCAACCCGAGGTTTTATTACTTCGTTTATGAAATTATTCGTTTCAATAAGCTGGCCCGTCATATCGATTTAGCTAAAGAAACGAGTCGAACACTTGGTGAATTCCTTACTCTTCATCGTTTTAGCCGTTATTTTTCCGATAACTATATTTTGCCGATGGGGGCGGCTATCTGGTCTTCGACATTGTCTGATATGCGTTCATTCCCGTTGGTATTCTTCATTCGTTTTTTTCGCAACCATGGTTTGTTGGAAGTCATTAATCGTCCGCAATGGTATGTCATACCTGGGGGCTCGCGAGAGTATGTGAAAAAACTGATAGTTCCGTTCAGAGACAGGATTAAATTGAACCAGCCTGTTACCTGCGTATTACGCCAGGCCGGAAAGGTAACTGTTATGACAGAGCAGGGAGCCGCGACTTATGACCAAGTGATTTTCGCCAGCCATAGCGATCAAGCTTTGTCGATGTTAGGTGACGCTAGTGCTGACGAGCAACGAATACTCAGTGCGATGGAATACCAAGATAATGAAGTGGTGTTACATACTGATACCCAAATGCTACCTGGTTCACGAGCGGCTTGGGCCGCCTGGAATTATCACCTTGGCCCCCATACCGAGAATGGTCAACATAGAGACAATAAACTGGCCAGCCTGACCTATAACATGAATATTCTTCAGGGGATCTCAGCGCCTGAAACCTTTTGTGTGACCTTGAATCAAACAGAAAAGATTGCAGCAGACAAAATTCTCAAGCGGTTTACCTATGCGCACCCGGTGTTTTCAACCACCAGTATGCTGGCGCAGCAGGCACGTAGCGTTATTAATGGTGAGCAAAACACCTGGTATTGCGGTGCATATTGGTATAACGGTTTCCATGAAGATGGCGTGCATAGTGCACTTGATGTTGTGGATGGGCTATCAAAGCTATCTGTTGCTGGTGCGCGTGACCATGCCGTGGCCTCGGCTGATTTACATGCTCAGGAGCAATCGTATGAATAGCGGATTGTTTGTTGGCACAGTCAGACATCGTCGTTATGCACCGGTGAAGCATAGCTTTAGCTATCCGATGTTTATGCCGTTGCTGGATCTTGATGAGCTTGAGCTTTTGCAGCGTTCTGTCAAAGGCTTTGGACTGAAAATGCTGAATTTTGCCCGTTTCCGCTTTGCTGACTATTTGCGTGATCATGAGCATGTACATCAAGGTGTGGAAGGCGACGCCCAGTTATTAAAGCAGGCTGTGATTGACAAAGTTGAGAGCCTGACAGGTGAGCGCATGAACGGAAGAGTCATGCTCCTGTGTCAGCTTCGCTATGGCGGGATCTATTTTAGTCCACTCAATGTGTATTACCTCTATGATGAGCAGGATAACTGGCGTTGGGTGTTGGCCGAAGTGAGTAATACCCCCTGGAATGAACGGCATTACTATGCACTCCCAGCTCCTTCAAGCTGGTCGGAGAGTACCTGGCAAGAGCAAAAGTCTTTTCATGTGTCGCCGTTTAATCCGATGGCACAGCAGTATTACTGGCGATTGAGGGCTCCGGGCAAGCAGCTTGTTATTCATATCGATATTCACACCACAGAAGGCAACCAGAAAGTACTGGATGCCACCATGATGATGAAACGCAAACCATTTACAACAAAGGTATTGTGGCAGCTCATCGCGCAAACACCGATTCAAACTGTAAAGATTGTGGCCGGCATATATTGGCAGGCATTGCGATTATGGCTGAAAGGTGCACCTTTCTACGGCCATTCGGAAACCAGGCTTTAGCCATTCCGGTACATACCGTCAAAACAATAGATGGAACAATGAATTGAGGGTTAAGAGATGTTGAAGAGTGAAGCAAGTCGTTCTGTGATTATGATGACGGGAACAGAAAATATTGCCAGAAAAGTGGTATTCAAGGCACTCGGGCAATTGAAGGGAGCCGGGCTGACATTGGTAGAGCAGCAGGGAGAGACCTATCTGTTCGGTGACCGTAATGCAAGTTGCCAGGCGCAGCTGAGAGTGAACAATGCGGCATTTTACAAGCGGCTACTTACTGGTGGGAGTATAGCAGCAGGCGAGGCTTACATCGATGGCTGGTGGGACTCCCCAGATCTGACTCAGGTGGTTCGGGTGGTTGCCAAAAACATGACTGTACTTGAGCGGCTAGAAGCTAAGGTGAGCTGGTTGAGTGTGCTTAAGAATAAGTGGCTGCATCGTAAAAGGCGTAATAGTAAAGATTCCGCAAAGCAAAATATTTTGGCTCATTATGATCTAGGCAATGATTTCTACCGTACCTTTTTAGACACCAACATGCTTTATTCAGCAGCAATTTATGATGCAGAACACCAGGAGCTCTTTCAAGCCCAGATAAACAAAATGGACAGACTTTGTAGGAAGCTAAAGTTGTCATCATCAGATCATTTACTGGAAATCGGTACTGGTTGGGGATCATTGGCGATTCATGCTGCTAAGTATTACGGCTGTAAGGTTACGACCACCACAATCTCTGATGCTCAGCATCGATGGGCAAAAGACAGGATTGAGCAAGAAGGTCTATCCGATCAGATCACATTGTTGTTGAGTGACTACCGGGATCTCACGGGGCAATATGACAAGATTGTTTCGGTAGAAATGATAGAAGCGGTGGGTAAAGAATACCTGACGACTTATATCAAAAAATGCCAGTCATTACTTAAACCAAAAGGTTTATTGGCTATACAGGCTATTACGATTAACGACCAGCGTTATGACAGTTACAGCAAAGGGGTCGATTTTATTCAAAAATATATTTTCCCCGGCGGTTTTCTGCCATCGATTACAACCGTTGCCAACCAGATGACAGATCACAGTGATTTTGTTATTCGGGACATAAAAGATATTGGTATGGACTATGCCAAAACACTGTCAGATTGGCACCAAAATTTTAATACAAGCGTAGAGGCGCTGACTAAGCAGGGATTTGATGACAGGTTTGTGCGTATGTGGCGATTCTACCTTTGCTACTGCGAAGGGGGATTTTTAGAGCGAAGTATTAGTACGGTACAACTTGTTGCCAGCCGTGCAGGATGGCGTGAATAGATGCTATAAGCTAGCGGAGGCGCGTATGCCTACTCGTGAATTACTGATAGTAGGGCTTGGTTTCAATGTTTACTGGTTCTTGGCTGTGCTTGGACAAAGCCAGTTTGTATGGTTATTGGTGATTTTGTTGCTAACTAGCTGGTGGTTTTATCAAGGTGTATGGCGCTTTGCAGTGATGCTTGGAGCCTGCGGAGTGGTAATGGACGTCTTGCTAAACCAGTTAGGTATCTTTGAGTTTTATGGCGATGCATTTCCGTATTGGTTAGTTCTGCTGTGGCTCGGGTTTGGCTCGTTCGTTTGGATCATGAGGCAGGTCATTACCACCCATTCCCCTTACGCAATGATGTTATTAGGAGGTGTGGGGGGGATGATGAGCTATCTAGCTGGCTACCGCCTAGGAGCCGTAATGTGGCCGCTAGGAACCGAGATCACTGCGGTATGTGTTCTTGCATGTTGGTTATGTTTTTCGGCTTTGGCTCTAAAGCTACTGAATAAATACGCTAGGCAGTGGCAGGAGGAGATATGAGAGCGACAAAACAGATAACACTTCGTAGTCATAATGCCATGTTGATAGCAAGGCTGCTAACCCTATTACTGTTGTCGAGTGCAGTTAACGCTTACGCTTCAAGCCCTTGGCAAAGTTGGCCCGCCGTTGGTGATGCCCGGCTGACGTGGGGACCTTGGGTAATTTACGACTCTGAGTTAAGGACACCAACAGGTATATATAGAAATGATACTGAAGATCTGGCGTTGGTCATCAAGTATCAACGAAATATCGACAAGGAGGATCTTCTGGAAGCAACAGATGAACAATGGAAACACCTAGGTATACCCGTGGGCAAACGTCAGCAGTGGCTAAAACGCCTGGCGGAGATCTGGCCTGATGTACAAAAAGGTGATCGACTGATTTTTGTAGTTAAAAAAGGTAGCGGTGTTTTTTATCGGGATAATCGACAAATAGGCGTTTTGACTGATAAAGAGATGTCGATGTCATTTTTGCATATTTGGCTTTCGCCAAAAACCTCATATCCAAATATACGGCGTCAGCTAATCGGTAAAGCATAGACCGCTATATCTTATAGTTGATAGTTGATAGTTGGGAATGGCATATGTTGTTAACTCTGAAGCGGTTAGTGTTTTTTATATTTGTTATGTTGCTGCCAGGGTGCTCAACTTCAATTGACGAGTACCAAGGTACGTCTCCAGATTTTAAACTGTTTGAGTATTTTGACGGCACCGTCATGGCATGGGGGATGTTGCAGGACAGAAGCGGCCAACAAACCCGACGATTTGAAGTGAAAATAGAGGGGCGGGTTCAGGGTAATATTTTAACCCTTGAGGAAGACTTTATTTTTGATGACGGTGAGAAACAGCAGAGAACCTGGGTGATCACACGTCATAGCAATGGACAGTACACAGGGCAAGCAGATGATGTTGTCGGACAGGCAACCGGAAAAGTGGTTGGTAATGCACTGAACTGGCAGTATGTGCTGCGTGTCCCTGTTGATGATACTACGTATGATATTAGCCTTGATGACTGGATGTTTCGGCAGGATCAAAATCGGGTATTCAATATCGCAACAATGGCTAAGTGGGGCTTTACCGTAGGGACATTGACGTTGTTTTTTGAAAAACAGTACAAGGAGCCCGCTTTACTATAGGCGTACAGTAATCATCTCGTTATTTTACGCTTGAATTGTTGTTTTCTTTTATACATTTCAGCATCTGCTTTGTTCAGGAGCGATTGAATATCATATTCGTCAGCTTGATAGCGTTTAACAATGGCATAGCCAATAGATGCGGAGCAGACGATGTTTTCAACGCTTAGATTATCACCTATATGATTGAGCAGCCGATGATATAGGTGAGTGAATTCATCCTCATGGTCGAATGTTGATAGAAGAACAAATTCATCTCCTCCCAAGCGACCGACAAGATCTGTATGACGACTCAGCTGATTTAAGCGCTTTGCTGTTTCGACTAATACAAGATCACCAAAGATATGACCATATTGATCGTTGATCATTTTGAAGTCGTTGATATCAATGTAAAACAACGCAATCAAGCCGTCATTCTTGTCATAGTCGTTGAGCTCTAGTTGCAGTTTTTCGCAGAAAGCACGTCGATTATAGACGTTAGTTAGAAAGTCATAGGTAGCCGACTGCAATAACTCTTGCTCTATCTCGTGCTTTTCAAGCGTTACTGCACAGACCGATGCCGCCATCTCTAAAATTTCCAACTCGAATGGGGTCGGCCTTGCCGGTTTATGGCTATAAGTGGCAAATGTTCCCAACACTTTGTTCTTCGATGACAGGATAGGGACAGACCAGCAAGAGGCGAGGTTGGCCTTAAGGGTTAATGAACGGAAAGCTTCCCAGTTGTGGTGTTCATTGATGTTTTCAGTAATTACATTTCGTTTATGATAGGCAGCTGCGCCACATGAAGCACTTGTTGGCCCAATAGACATCCCCTCAATCGCCTGGTTATAAAACTCAGGCAAGTTAGGTGCATGAGCGCAATGCAATGTATTGGTTTTGGGGTTCAATAATCGAATCGATGTAAGACGGCCAGAGTAGATGTTCTCGGTTACATCAATGAGCTGCTCCAGCATTTCTTCTTTTTCTTGTCCAAGGGCAAGCATCCGCAAGATTTTGTTAAAAGCTCTGTGAGCATGAAGAAGTTCGTTTATCAAAATGCTTCCTTCTCAGGCTTATTTTTTATTAGATTTATTTTTAATAGTTATATTTATTATTTTATCGAATTAGCTGTCTTCGACAAATGTAAGGTGTCTAAAGTTTGACATTTGTTGTAAAAATGTGACTTCTATTAATATGTTGTTCAAATAAGGCTACGATTGATTAGCTAACCCCCCGTGACATAGCGACAATACGCTTTAGTATCCAGCGAAGTAGCAGCGGAATTTCTTCTACATTCTCTTCGTCGGTGTATTCAACCATAGCCAGTGCTACATCAGGTTTTGCATGACGTTTAAGCGCCCGCATAATGATTTTTTTCGGAGAGACAGGGCTATCATGTGGGATATTTGCTAGCCTGCGAAATAAGGGTTCATACCCGTTGAAAAAAAGGAAGTGCTCGATATCCCGGTTAGGAAGAAGGGTCAAACGGTGGCGTTCGGCATCAGCCCCCAATAAATGACGTACGGTATCCGCATATTTTTTCCCGGCCATATCGCCATCGGCGACGAGGTGCCATTCAATACCTAAGCTTCTGGCTACCTTAATCAATGGTCTTAAGCCGCTTTGGGCAAATTCAATAATCTGTACGCCTTCTGCTGCGAGGTTATAGCCGCAAATTCGGGCAAATTCATTAAATAGCCAAACCTCGGTTTCACCTTCGACTAATAACCAAGCACGGGCAAAAAGTGCATTGGGACGATGGAGACGAACATGAAACGCAACTCGCCTTTCTTCATCTCGACTCAGCTTGCTTGGCACAACAGAATAGACATGGGTTCGGTCCGGCTCGCGGATTAATTTTTTGATTGTATGTAGCGGAACGACAGAAGTGAGATCTGGACTGTTGGTGGTTAAGATCTTTTGCATTGGCATGTTCATCATAAACGTCCATGCCTGATGCAATATTGTAGGGTGTAGCCGGCCTTCTGGATCTTCAAGGATCATGATTGGACGGGAGATACGTTTTAACTCCACCGGGCCGCGAGCGCGGATAAAGGCATTGAGTAACCCCATGAGAACAAGCCGGCCTTGTTTGGTCATTTGAGGCTGGGTGAGCTGTTCCAAAGGGTTGACTGAATATTGGGCCTTGGTGGGGAAATGGACGCGGTTAAACTGTGACGAACGGTTATGTGGTGTGAACGCAAAGTAGTGATCCACCAACGTCCTTAAGGCATTAATACTGCTTTTGAGCTCATCAGAGCTAACGTGGCCCGGCCTTGTCATAAGGCGTTCACATGTATTTTCTAGCCGACGCTGAATACGCGCGCTTTCACTATTATCTCTTTCGCTATGGCCATTACCGTTGCCATTATTGGTAGATTCATTTCGTAGCCGACGGGCATCACGAATTCGAACAACAGGGTGCAATATCATCAGTTGGTGGGCGAGCTTATCACTATCAGCACAATCAATCAGTTGACCATTGTCGTTTAAAAAGCCGCGGTGATTGATGATTTTATCTTCTTTAACAATACTGTTGAGCTGATAGTAAAGATGTTTGATGCCGTCATTGCCTTCAATCCAAAGCGGGGAGAATCCTTTGTACTTGCGTGCTTTATATTCGCCAGCGAAGTCTTCTTTCCAATGGAGTACTATCTGCAATTGCGTCATCTTATTGTGACCGGCTGCGTAGTCGACATGAAAATCAGAAAATTTGAAATTATAAAATTTAGCATCAGGTGAGAGCGCAATACTTAAGGCATCAAGCAAGGATGATTTACCCCAGGCATTTTCCCCTATGAGTACTGTTAACTCGTCAAAGGTCAGTGATAGGCGTTTTATTCCCCTGAATCCAGATACTTCAATTCGCTTTAACTGCATAGTTCACCTCTAATATTTAGAGTACAGCACCTTTGCTGAGTATGTGCATGCAAAGGTCACAGATTGGTAAGAACTCATTGATTTCAAACACACAAACATCATTTTGTAGGGAAAGCTTGTTGTTATGAGGTCTGATTGATATAGTCCGAAAAATCAAATTTACCCTGCAATTGACTTAGTCTTCAACTGGTTAGGTGTGATTGAAATAGATATTATTACTGGAGATGTCAGATGGCAAAGATTATCCACTCGATGGTTCGTGTCCTTGATTTGGACAAATCATTAAAATTCTATAAAGAGGCACTCGATCTTGATATTGCCGAGCGGCTGGACTTTGAAGGCTTTAGTCTTGTCTACCTGCGTAATGAAGAAAATGACATGGAGCTTGAACTAACCTGGAATGAAGGAACAGAAGAAGCGTATACCCATGGTTCTGGTTATGGCCATATTGCAGTTGCTGTTGATGATTTAGAAGCTGAGCACGAGAAACTAACGGCATTAGGCTATGAGCCTGCCGAAGTGAAAGAGTTCTTCCGTGAAGGCCAGCTACTGGCGAAGTTCTTCTTTGTGCAAGATCCTGATGGCTATAAAATTGAATTCCTACAACGCCATGGTCGATATCAGTAATTAGAATATTGCCACCATTTTGCCTGCAGGATATAGGCGCTGGTGGTGGTTTGGGTTTATTGATCGATGCTTGTCGTTTTGTCGGTGAAATGATGGAAAGCCTTTCTCAGAAAAATTCCGCAGATGATCCCCAAGATCATGCAAAAGATAGCAATTGCACCGGCAGGTGAAAAGGAAGGTAGGGCGATTAATAACTGTGAGTCGTTGCCGCCAAGGGCCAGTGATGCGCCAATGCCCATGATCATCCCCGCACAGAGGTGAGCAATAACCTGGATTGGTCTCAATTCAAATTCATTGGTGGGGATCCGCTTTTTGGCACTGATCCCCATGCCGAAGACGAGGCCCAAAAGGATTAAATAGCGTTGTAATGATGGCCATTTTTCACTCTCTCCGTGAATGCTGGCGGCAGAAATATCTTTTAGTAGCTGGCTTGGTGACCATTCTGGAATTTGGTAAGTCAGAATACTGGCAATAACACCAAACAAGATAATGCCAAGTAAAATTGGCCTTCTTTGTTGGGGAATGCGAAACATGATTAAGGCTATGAGGATAAACAGGATCACGGTAACGGTAATCGATGGGCTTGCTATGGGGGCTAGTGGAACATAGTCAAAGCTCATAGGTATCGAAGCGAGAAAGCACCAGCCGAGGAGCCAGCCGATAACAGTGGCTAGCATATGGTAATGGCCTTTTGAAAGTTTAGAGATCGTAGAGATAGAGCAGCCTTTATTGATAGCTGCGCCAAATCCGAACAGTAGGCCGCCAAACACAAATGGAACACTAACGGAGTGGCGGTTCATCGCGAAGCTAATCTCGTCGTCTATGGCGCTGGGGGTGACAAGCCAGAACCAAAAGCCACAGCATAGGATTGTGGCAAGAAATCCCGGTCGTTTGGCGAGTAGTTCCTGAACGCCCCTGACCATACAAAGCCCTGTCCTTTGCGCGAGTATGCCGACTAAGCAGGCAAGGACGATAGGTAGAAGGTAGCTAAACATGGCATAGCCCTGTCATTCATTTGTAGTGATTATCTTCTAACTATAATACGTCTTCGCTGAACTGATTAGAGGCCGAATATCTATCACAAAAATGGTCCAAAATGTGAAAAACAAAATATCGTACCACTCATTCCATATCTTGTTTTATGTCACATTTTGAGTTTGAGTTAGAGAATGTGTCAGGAAATTATGTGATTTGAATCATATTGTATTATGATATGCCTTATACCGAACAAATGGAGAGCACCAAGCCTATATGACAATGCACCGCTCAGTGAAAATTACAATCGCCCATATCAATGACACACATTCACACTTTGAGCCTTCTTCAATATCATTAAGCTTGCCTGCAGAAGTATTGGATACGGAAACATCTGTCTACGCAAGTTGTGGTGGTTTTTCTCGTGTGTCTTCAGCGGTCAAAGATGTTCGAATGCAGGCGCATCTGAAAGGGCGTGAGTTTATGTTTGTTCATGCTGGTGATTGCTTTCAGGGGACATTGTTTTTTTCACTCTATAAAGGTTTGGCAAATGCAAGCTTGCTCAATGCGATAGGTGTTGAAGCCATGGCACTGGGTAATCACGAGCTGGATATGGGAAATGGTGTTGTTGCCGATTTTATGGATCGGGCCAATTTTCCTTTGTTGGTTGCTAACTGGGATTTTGCCGATGAAAACCAGCACAAACCCAATCCTCTCCGTGACAAGAATAATGTCTATGCGTTCGATAATACCACTGGCCACGGCCGTTTTATTGTTAAGGATGTCGAGGGAGAGCCAGTAGCGGTATTTGGTTTAGCCATTGAAAATATGGCAGGTATAGCGAATCCTGATCCTGATACCCATTTTTTGAGTGTTGTTGATGTAGCGAAGAAAACCATTACTGCAATTCATCAGCAGGGCATCAATAAAATTGTATTGTTAAGCCACCTTGGTTATGAGCGAGATTTAGAGCTGGCATCGCAGGTTGATGGGATAGGGGCCATTATTGGTGGTCATACTCATACCATGCAGGGAGATTTTTCCAATGTGGGTTACGGCGTCACAGATGAGTATGCCAGAGTCGTTAATGGCACCTGTGTGGTTCAAGCCGGTTGTAACGCTTTGGCGCTGGGGCAGCTTGAACTTGATTTCAACCCTGACGGTAGTGTTTCTAGTGCATCAGGCGTTAACCAGCTATTGCTTGGCCGACAGTTTACCGTCGATGCGACCCGGAGCGAGCACCTGGATGATAATAGCCATGATGCGGTTAAGCGGTATTTAAAGGCGCAAGCTAATGTACGTTTTTGTGCCAAAGATCCGATCATCGAAAATATCCTCAATACCGAGTACCGCCCTGATGTGCGTGAATTACAGACTCAGCACATTGCCGAAGCGGTAGAGCCTTTGCGCCATGTAAGGATCCCTGATCATAAAGGCGGTAGCCAGATTGCGCCGCTGGTGGTAGATAGTTTTGTTTGGCAAGGGCGTCAGCTCGGGCATGATGTTGATTTTGCAATCCATAATGCTGGTGGTGTAAGAGCCTCACTAAATCCTGGCCCTATCACATCAGCTGATATTGCAGGAAAACTGTTACCGTTTGCGATTGAGTTGATGGTGTATAAAGTCAAAGGAATACGTATCCGGGAAGCCCTGGAAGGTGCCATTAACAATGCCATTGATAATGGTGTGGAAGGAACAGGAAGCGGCAGTTTTCCGTATACGTCAAATTTAAGGTTTACTTATCGTTGTTGTGCATCTCCTGGTCAACGTATCGAAAACCTTCAGAGCTTCAAGTACGGGGACTGGGTTGATGTCGATGATGAAATGGTTTACACATCAGTCTCTTCTGGCTATACAGCCACGGGCAAAGAAGGTTACAGCGCATTGTTGGATTATGTGGTCGAACCACAGGCCTTGAACGTAACAATGGCAGATGCTTTTTCTGTCTATGCCCAAGAGATAGGTATGCTAACAGCACCTGAAGAGGCCTTAATTTCATATATTCCATGCGAATGCTCGCAAGTTATTGCGTCATAAAATGTGAATGTTTTTTGAGACAGTGAAATGAACAGTGATATGCAATACAAGCCTTTATTAAATCAACCACGAGTTAATAAAGCGGCGATAATTTTTGAACGTACAATTATCGCCATAGACTTACGATGTTTGGATTGAAATCAAATAATCGTGACGTTCCATGGCCAGAAAAAAATATATAAGCCAGTCAGGTTATTTGACTGTTATTGGATAAGCCATGAGTAATTTAAATAAAAAGCATTGGACTAAAACTCAACTACTAAGTGACGTTGTCACTAATAAGAACATTATCGTTAAAGGTCGACATAGCTACTATAGCGACTGTTGGGACGAAGGCTTTGAACGGTCGGTTGTACGCTACTTGTTAGGCGATGAGCAGACACAGGAGAGTACGCCTCGTTGGGAGGTCGATAAGCTTTACATTGGTGATTATGTCTGTATAGCTGCAGAAGTCGTCATTTTAATGGGGGGAAACCATAACCACCGGGTTGATTGGTTCTCACTGTACCCATTTATGGACAATATCGAAGAGTCCTATGTGGGTAAAGGTGATACCCATATTGGTGATGGCAGCTGGATTGGTATGCGGGCAATGATCATGCCCGGAGTGACAATTGGTGAAGGGGCTGTTGTTGCCGCAAACAGCGTTGTGACAAAAGATGTTGAACCCTACAGCATGGTGGGGGGTAATCCGGCCAAGCATATTAAGTATCGCTTTTCTCAGGACGTGATTAATAAGCTGATGTCGTTTGATATGTATAATTGGCCAGAAGATAAGTTTGAAGAATTAAAACCCTATTTGTGCAGTTCAGATTTATCGGCACTTGAGAAAGCAATTATAGATTATGATCGAGAGCGACAAAATAGTTAACTCCCATACTTTCTTGCTGTGTGGCTATATGCCTATTTAATGGAAATGGCTGTCAAAATATTGTATTTCCACACCAAAAGCGTCATGAAAGTGACGCTTTTTTCTTTGATTACTTGGCTAGATGATATATTTGGAAGCAAGTTAAAAATAATTCAGTCAATTAATAGAAAGAAGTGAAAAACAGCTAAAGACTTATTAATCTATGACGATAATAGGTTGTCAGGTTAAGCAATTGCGGGAGAGTAGAGATGAATCAGGACTGGATGGATATTGCCATGGTAACTGGGTGGATTTCAGCTTGGACAGTGTTGATCTACTTCATACCAGCTGTAGGCGTTTAACTTAGCTTTCTTAGTTCATGGCTCGGTAGATGAAAAAGCCGCGTCGCAACAACACGGCTTTTTACACATTAGAACTCTGCTTAGGCAGTAATTGCCTCAAGCTCCTCAGAGTTTGCCACTTCTTTTGCAAGGCGGTAGGCTGCTAAGTCTTCAATTGTCAGCACTGGCATATTGAATTTCTCACCGAACTTAATCACCTCTGGCAGGCGTGCCATTGTGCCATCTGGGTTTGTCAGTTCACAAAGTACACCATAAGGTTTTAAGCCTGAGAGGCGCATAAGGTCAATTGTAGCTTCAGTATGGCCACGACGAGCCAGTACACCTTCTGGGTTGGCCTTTAGCGGGAATACATGGCCTGGGCGGCTTAAATCTGCAGGCTTAGCATTGTCTGCGATGGCCGCTTTGATTGTTGTAACACGATCAGCGGCAGATACGCCGGTAGTGACACCTTTTGCTGCTTCAATTGTAACAGTGAAGCCAGTCTGGTTTGCGCTGGTATTATTTTCAACCATCATTGGTAGCTCAAGCTGCTGAACGCGCTCTTCTGTTAAACAGAGGCAAACAATACCCGAACATTCACGGATCATGATAGCCATTTGCTCTGGGGTAAGCGTTTCTGCTGCAAAAATGATGTCGCCTTCATTTTCTCGATCTTCATCGTCAACGACAAGAACACCGCGACCATTGCGGATTGCATCTAGGCCTGCTTCAACACGCTCAAACGGCGTACCAAAAGGGGATAGTAGAGACTGATTCATGGTAATAAATACTCCAAATAAAAAATATACCAGAATCAGGGCATGGAAAGTCAGCGTTTCAGCATTGCTGAAATAGCTTTACAGAAGATATAACAAAGCCAATGCCTGAGTAGCACTAACAATTGTATTGTAAAAGCATGAGGCAAAGTTGCCACCACTGATCCTCTTTCATCCGGACTATAACCGTCGGCTCTGGATTCATACCTATTTGGATAAGTATTGGACCAGATCTGCTGACCTTAACCAACCACTCAAAGAGTGGAGCCGTTAAGCGCTCGCGGGCTTTTCAAAAGGCAGCCATCTGCTATTTGAACTACCGCCGGTGGGGAATTTCGCCCCGCCCTGAGAATTCGAAGAAAGCTTAAGTAAATCAAGCTATAGACGCAAGAGAAAGTGTCGTTTTTGCATCATAACTTTGAACTTGAGTAGTGGGTGGGGAATTTATAGCCAGTTTTAAGTGCCTTTGTGCATCTATACAGATTGATGCACAAAGGTGCAAATTTTGGATTAACTCTTCACTGGCTTGCGTAGCTCCGATTGACTGAGGCAACGGTTAAGCCATTTGACCAGCATAGGTAAACAGTAGGTAGGTAATTGGATTGCCCCCATCAAGACAAGAAAATCAGGCCCCAGGTAGCTCCCTGCAACGGTAAATGTGAGCAATACATTACGATTAGCTGAAGTAATCGCTGCCAGTAGCCCTTCATCGACGCCGTGACGGCGATAAAACAGGTAACCTGCGATAAAATAAAAGGCACAAATCGCTAATCCGATAACGAGGAAAAAAACACCATCAGAAAATGATTGACTGAAAACTTCCCTAAACGGACCAATGAGGCCAAAGGGAAAGGCCAGCACTAATATAATAGTGACTTGGGACAGCTTGCCATGAACGCGGTGAAGAAGGTTATGAGGGACGAATCGGTAACAAATAGCAGAAAATAGCATTGGGCCGAAGATAAATATCACTAAGCGTTGAACATAGCTCTGCATATCTAATGAAAAACTGTCGTCCTGGAATAGCATCAGATTTACATAGAGCACGATAGGCATGAGTAACGTTGAAGCAATCGTCATTGCCATGGCTTTTAACGGTTCTAAACCAACAGAGCGCGCGATAGCAGGTGTGGCAAAAAGAGAGCCTGTTGCAGCAACGGCTGATATAGCCAGTGTTAGAGAGCCTGAAGCCCCAACAAGAATAGCGATAAGACAGCTAATCATTGCCAGTAGAACGGAATGAAAGCCAGCATATAACCAGATATCACGCTGGGCTAGTAGTTTGACAAGCTGCCCTTGCTGCATGCCTAGCAGGGTAAAGAGCATTAGGCAAAATAAGATATAAGGGAGGTATGGAAAAACAACCGCAGAAGCTGCCGGGAAAGTGAACCCGAGTATAGCGGCGAGTATAAGTAGTAAGGAAGAGTGGCGTGATAACAAGCTCAGCATAAATTTTATTTTCTAATGATTTGTTACGCCATTGTTATACAAAACCAAAGAGGAATGCAAGCCTATGCCAAAGAAGCATCTTAAGGGCGTTTTAGCGGGTATTTATGCATGAAAAACGCAGGTTTAAATAGAGAGAAACTTGCGATCTTAACCAAGCCTTAACACATTATAAAAACTAATCTTGAAATGGAAATATTGTCATTTTTGGAAGGAAAAATAAGCAGTTAAGATTGCCTCAGTTCAAAAATAAATCAAACGAGAGGCAATCATGGCACAGGCAATGAATTTTGATACCATCGCAACTCCTACCGCAATGGATAGAAAAGCCTATGCGGTTAACATCAAAGGATTGATTGCACACGCATTGGATATCATTTTCGGTAGTTCAAAATCCCCAAAACAATACAATGTTTCTGATCTACCTGCTCACCTACAGAAGGATATCGGTCTCTACCGATAGCAGATATTCTGAACAATGGACATTAAAAAACGTCGGCATCTGCCGGCGTTTTTTTATTCTTTAATTTTACTTATCTGACATGTTGCTGGTATGTTGCCAAATCCATCTTTTTTATTGAACTTTTTTGCCATATTTTAATCTTGGTTTAATTTTTCTTTATAAGAATATGGCATTATGACCATGTATGTGTATGAGCCACGGAGATAATTTAAGTGGGTTTTTTCTCAAAATTGTTTGGATTAGATAAAGAAAGCAAAGTTGTTGAAGCGGAGCCTGTGGAGTATGAAGGGTATCTGATTTACCCAGAGCCTATCGCTGAAGGTGGGCAATTTCGTATTGCCGGCCGAATTTGCAAGCAAATTGATGGAGAGATGAAGACTCATACATTTATTCGCTCAGACTTACTTGCATCGAAACAAGACGCTGAATCATTTATGTTGAACAAAGCCAAGATGTTCATTGATCAGACTGGCGACAGCATGTTTCGTTAATTTTTTAGGGTTAAGAATAGGCCAGTACCTGCCGTTGGCTGACTTCTACTCTCACCAGGCAGGTAAAACTATTGGGAAGTAGTTTACTTAAGCAAGATTCGTCAGGGACAGATAGGTTGCAGTACGCCAATAGAGCTTCACGACAATATCTTTTCTTGATGTGTTTTTAACAGCCATTCTGAGTAATCAGGGGGCTGTTTTGGACGATTAATTGGTTAGGCTTGAATGGGCTGGCGATTTATGCAGCTTTTAGCTCGTATTTTGTTAATTTTATTCGTGGTTTGACCTCTGTCCAGGTGTTATAAACGTTCTTTTATTTCTGTTAGAAGGTAACATTCATTGTAAATAACAACGCATATGTTGGAAAGTTTTGTATTATTCCTACAAAGTACTTGATATTACTTTGTGGGTTGGATACAAGAATGTTACTTCTTTGCCAATGTTCAGGGAATAATAATGCAGATTGGTGTGCCAAAAGAGATACTCGCTAATGAAACGCGAGTGGCTGCGACACCTAAAACGGTTGAGCAGCTTTTAAAAATGGGGTTCAGCGTTGCGATTGAGCAAAATGCTGGTATTCACGCAAGTTTCGACAACGCAGCTTTTGAAGCTGCGGGCGCGACTATCGTTTCAACTGAGGAAGTATGGCAGTCAGATCTTATTCTGAAAGTTAATGCGCCGCAGGTAAACGATGAAACGGGTGTTGATGAATTTGACTTGATTAAAGAAGGCGCAAGCCTTGTCAGTTTCATTTGGCCAGCTCAGAATTCTGAGTTGCTAGAGAAATTATCAGGTAAGAACATCAATGTGATGGCGATGGACTCAGTGCCGCGTATATCACGAGCTCAGGCACTTGATGCCCTGAGTTCGATGGCTAACATCGCTGGTTACCGTTCTGTTGTAGAAGCGGCCCACGAATTTGGTCGTTTCTTCACAGGTCAAATTACGGCAGCGGGTAAAGTTCCACCTGCGAAAGTACTTGTAGCTGGTGCCGGTGTTGCCGGTCTTGCCGCTATCGGTGCTGCAGGTAGCCTAGGTGCTATCGTCCGTGCTTTTGACGTTCGTCCTGAGGTAAAAGAGCAGGTTGAATCGATGGGTGCAGAATTCCTCGAAGTTGACTTCAAGGAAGATACCAGCACAGGTGATGGGTACGCGAAAGAAATGTCAGATGATTTCAACAAGGCTGCAGAGCGTTTATACGCCGAGCAGGCTGAAGATGTTGATATCATCATTACTACCGCACTGATCCCGGGCCGTCCGGCACCAAAATTGATCACCAAAGAAATGGTTGACTCAATGAAGTCGGGCAGTGTAATTGTTGACCTTGCCGCCGCTAATGGTGGTAACTGTGCTTACACCGAAGCGGACAAAGTTATCACTACCGCAAACGGTGTGAAGATTATTGGTTACACCGACATGGTCGGTCGCCTACCTACGCAATCTTCTCAGCTATACGGTACTAACCTAGTTAACCTGCTTAAACTTCTTTGCAAAGAAAAAGACGGTAACATCGATATCAACTTCGATGACGAAGTGTTACGTGGCCTGACTGTAATTAAAGAAGGTGAAGTGACTTGGCCTGCGCCACCAATTAAGGTGTCCGCTCAGCCACAGCAGCCTGTTCAAGAAGTAGCGGCACCTGTTGAAGTGGTAGAAGAGCCTACGTCGCCAGCTAAGAAGTACGGAATCATGGCTGCGGGTATTGCTGCATTTGGATGGCTCGCGAGCTACGCGCCTGCAGAATTCCTTGCACACTTCACGGTTTTCGTACTGGCTTGTGTTGTGGGTTACTACGTTGTGTGGAATGTTACTCATGCACTTCACACGCCTCTAATGTCAGTAACTAACGCAATCTCGGGCATCATCATTGTTGGTGCATTGTTGCAGGTTGGTCAGGGGATAGGCTTCGTTACCTTCCTGGCATTTATCGCCGTTCTAATTGCAAGTATCAACATATTTGGTGGCTTTTTTGTTACCAAGCGGATGCTTGAAATGTTCCGTAAAGATAAGTAAGGAGTAACACATGTCTGCAGGAATCGTACAGGCGGCATACATCGTTGCTGCTGTGCTATTTATCATGTCTCTTGCGGGACTATCTAAGCAGGAAACCGCACGTTCAGGTAACTACTACGGCATGGCCGGTATGGCTATCGCGCTTGTGGCGACAATATTTGGCCCTGAAGCTCAAGGTGCTGGCTGGATTATTCTAGCAATGATCATTGGTGGCGCGATTGGCCTCTATCTGGCGAAGAAGGTTGAAATGACCGAGATGCCAGAGCTGGTTGCTATTTTGCACAGCTTCGTTGGTCTTGCGGCTGTTCTAGTTGGTTTCAACACCTTCTTCGATCACGGCGAGCTAACTGGCGCAATGTTGAATATTCACCTAGTGGAAATTTTCTTGGGTGTATTCATCGGTGCCGTTACTTTCACTGGTTCGATTGTAGCTTTCGGTAAATTACGCGGTATTATTGATTCTAAGTCATTGATGCTTCCTCATCGCCATAAGCTTAACCTAGCTGCAGTAGTCGTTTCATTCCTACTGATGATGTATTTTGTCAATGTCGAAGGCTCAACAACTGCGCTAATTATCGTAACGCTGATTGCGTTTGCATTTGGTTATCACCTGGTTGCTTCAATCGGTGGTGCTGATATGCCAGTTGTTGTTTCGATGCTTAACTCATACTCAGGTTGGGCAGCCGCGGCAGCAGGTTTCATGTTAGCAAATGACTTGCTTATTGTTACTGGTGCGCTGGTTGGTTCTTCAGGTGCAATCCTTTCTTACATTATGTGTAAGGCGATGAACCGTTCATTTATCAGTGTTATTGCTGGCGGTTTTGGTACTGACGTTGTTGCATCTTCCGACCAAGATTACGGTGAGCACAGTGAAGCTTCTGCTGAAGAAGTTGCTGAAATGTTGAGTGATGCGAAATCTGTTATTATCACACCAGGATATGGTATGGCAGTAGCACAGGCTCAGTACCCAGTACACGAGATCACTGACAAGCTGCGCAAAAAAGGTGTTGATGTACGTTTTGGTATTCACCCTGTCGCGGGTCGTCTGCCAGGTCACATGAACGTACTGCTTGCAGAAGCAAAAGTACCTTATGATATCGTGCTTGAAATGGACGAGATCAATGATGACTTATCAGAAACTGATGTAGTACTGGTTATTGGCGCGAATGATACGGTTAACCCAGCAGCGATGGAAGATCCAAACAGTCCAATCGCAGGTATGCCAGTATTAGAAGTATGGAATGCAAAACACGTTATTGTATTCAAGCGTTCTATGAACCCAGGTTATGCTGGCGTTCAGAATCCATTATTCTTCAAAGATAACTCACAGATGCTATTCGGTGATGCGAAAGAGTCTTGTAATAAGATCCTTGAACATATCTAATGACGGCATAATGATATAAATATTGAAGGGAGCCATTTGGCTCCCTTTTTTTTTTGCTAATTTAACAACAGCTAAGACAGATTTTTTAATAACATATGTGAATATCAATTCTAACCGCTTTAAACTAATGACAATTTTCTGACATTAGGCTGGAATTGAGTGATACACTTTGCTTATGAAAAAGTATGTCTTATTATTTTCGCTGTTGATTTCCGGGGTAAGTTTCGCCTCAGTTGATAACTTACCCGATCGTCTAAGCGCGGTGCGTTCAGAGCTGCTCAACAGTGAGCCTTTAGCCACATACGACTTTCGACAGCTACAAAGCCGTTTTCCTAATCCCTTGCTGTTGCCATCTAGCTTATTGCCGCAGTCAGCCGCTTATCCGCTTAAGTCATTAAAAAGACTGTATAACAACGCTATTAGTTGTAAAGGCCCATGGCCTGTGAGCCCTCTTGTTACACAGCCAGTCGTGTTTACCCGCGCAATATGTAATAACACCGCATTACCGAAGGGGTGGTTTGTTCGTTCTGGTTATATTCATCCAGGCGGTGGCAGCTATGCCTCTCGTTATTTGGAGAAACATCCTGAGGCGGCTGAACTTCTCGATGGATATCTGCATATCCAGGAGCGGCCGTTATCGCCAACCAATACGATTCTTGGCCGATTGCAACGGATGAGCAGTGATGAAATCCAGGTGTATATCGTGGGGGCGGAGGCATTTATCTCAAATGGTGAGCTCTGGATAAGAAATGGCAACGAATATCATGTTTATGACCAGCCGACCTGGTCTTTTGCTCTGAATAAGTATGATATTAACTTTAGCCGATTGAACCAGGCTGATTTCTGTTTAGTCAAAAGCGGGAACATTTGCTGGCAAGAAGAAGATAAATCACACCTGACATTCTACCTGTTGGTTGGATTGTTAGTGGCTAATGTCGCATTGCTGATCGGCTGGGGTGTTTACCGATTACGTATTCGTCGCCGTGCGATGCAGGAGCGGATGCTAGTACTGCAAATTTTAACCCATGAGCTTCGTACACCGATTGCTAGTTTGGCAATGACCGTAGAAGGATTCAGGCGTCACTTTGATGCTTTGCCTGAAAGTCTATATGATGAGTTCAGGCGACTGACTGAAGACTCACGGCGATTACGCCAGCTTGCTGAAGCCAGCAAAGACTATTTGCAGGCGAACCAGCAGGAGCTGAGTGTTCAGCAAGTTGATTCATTCAATGAGTGGATTGAATATTTAAGTGAACCCTATGAAGATGTGTCCTTGAAGTTAAGTGAAGACAGATCTGTAAACGTGAATATTTACTGGCTGGGTACCTGTATTGATAACTTGTTATCTAATGCCCAGAAGTATGGCACTACGCCGACAACATTAACTTCATCGTTCCGTGATGGAAAACTGATTGTAAGGGTTGAAGACAATGGATCGCTTGGTTCGAAGGACTGGGCAAGATTAAGGAAGCCCTTTGTGAGCGAAAAAGGCTTGGGGCTTGGTCTTACAATTGTTGAATCGATGATTCGTAGAATGGGAGGGCGGATGAGACTTGAAGGCCCTCCTACAACATTTATTTTGGAGATACCGTGTGAATCAAACTCTGCTTCTGGTTGAAGATGACCGCAACCTTGCCGATGGTTTACTCGAGGGCTTGAAAGACGCTGGCTATGAATGCCTGTACGCAGATTGTGCGACTAAGGTAGCTGATTTATGGCCAAATGCCGATTTGGTCGTCTTGGATCGCCAGTTACCGGAAGGTGACTCGTTGGACTATTTGCACGACTGGCTCTTGATTAAGCATGTTCCCGTTATTTTGCTGACTGCAATGGTGTCTGTTTCAGATAAAGTTGTTGGTCTCGACTCGGGAGCAAAAGATTACCTAACGAAGCCGTTTGCCGAAGAGGAGCTGCTAGCAAGAATTAGACTGCACTTACGCAGCACCAGTACAGAAGATGTGCCAGTTGCCAATGTGATTTCAGCGGGCAACATAGATATTGACCTTGATAGTCGAGAAGTTAGACAAGGTAACGATGTTGTTGTACTCACTCGTACTGAGTTTGAGTTGCTTGTTTTCCTTGCCAAAAACTCTGGCCGGGTATTTACCCGTGATGAGCTGCTTGATCAAGTATGGGGTTATAACCATTACCCAACAACGCGTACTGTTGACACCCATATCCTTCAGCTGCGGCAGAAACTATCTGGGATCGAGATCGAAACGTTACGCGGTGTAGGTTACCGGATGAAATCTTCTTAGTGATGAACAAGATATCGCTTACCAGCTCACTGTTATTGCTTCACTCGGTGTTAGTGACACCGAGTGTGGCTGCCAAGTGGTTTACAGGCCAAGATTTATATACTGTCGCACATCAAAGGCTGCTTGAAGGGAAGACGTCCGAAAGTTTCGACAGTATGGTTCAGGCCTGGCAGCAGGAGCCGAACAGTGATCAACAAAACAATCTCAACGCGTTGTTTAAATTGGCTATCACGGAAGATTGCGGACGAAGCCTGGCGCAAAAGGTGCTGCCAGCTTGGATACCTAACTTAGCGATAGAACGTGAAGTTATTCAGAACTTAAATCAGACAATGCTTAAATTGTCGATTACTGGCGTCTCTCAAGCTAATATTGCTGAAATAAAACTCACCCGATGGCCAAACGAAGACATCATTTCCAATGCACCCAGTATTGAGGATGGCGGCTATTTTGCCGTTGAAACCCGTCGCCTCGAAAAACCAATTGGCGCTGGCTTATACCAGCTAACAATTAATACTGACGGTGAGGAAAGCTTCAACCATTGGATTTTGCTGACTGAACCTGCGGTTAAACAGCGAATTGGTTGGAAAGACAGTAAAAATTGGCGAATAGAGCAGGGACGTTTACCTGATCCTGCGTGTCCATCGGCGGTACTCTCGATGAGTATTTACGATTTGAATGATACTACCTGGACCCCTTTATGGACCGAAGACGTTGATGGCAGGTTGCCGACGACACTACCCAAGATAGATGTGCCGGATGGTCGTTACTGGCTAAGTGTAGGGCTGATTGAAAGTCGCTGGCAGGGAGATATTTCAGTATTAGATATTCAGACCATTACTAGGCCTGTCGATTATCCTGGTTTGTAAACTATAGTTAAGTACAGACTAGGGCTATGGTTACCACACGGTTTTTGCTCTATATCGATATATTTCCTTAATATTGCAGGGGATACTTATAAAGATGTATTTCAATTGTATCTTTTAAGGTGTATTATCAATGCATGTTTAGAAGTTGATGTAGGTTTCCCCTATGATGCAGATCCTTGATAGTGAAAAAGAACAACGGATCATTCCTGTTTTTCGCTTAGCTTTTCGTCCCTTTTTTCTTGCGGCCAGTGCATTTTCGGTTGTCGCAATGTTGCTATGGGCCTTATTTTGGTCTGGGAGCGTTAATCTCAGTGCTCTGATGTATGGCAACCCATTGTGGTGGCATAGCCATGAGATGCTATTTGGTTTTGCTGGCGCAATAATTGTCGGTTTTCTGTTAACGGCTGTTCAGAACTGGACAGGAAACCCGGGGGTTAGAGGCTGGAAGCTGGCTTCGATATTTATATTCTGGTTGATTGCCCGAGTGGGTTTATTAGTCGGTAGTCCAAGCATCATATTGATGGCGATTGATTTGGTTTGGATGCCTTTAGCGGCCTATTTTCTTGCCAAGCCGATTGTTATTCGAAAGCAATGGAACAATTTATTCTTCGCTCCACTGATTTTGATTTTAACGTATCTCAATATTCGATTTCACCTGATAGCACTGAACGTAGGTGAAGGTGATCTACGGTCCGTATCATTTATGTCAGTGATGGTAATATCTGTAATTGTCCTGGTTGTTGGAGGCAGGGTGATCCCATTTTTCACATGGCGCGGAACAAATACAGAGCAGATCACGCGGGTTAAATGGATTGAACTAAGTGCTCAAATACCAAGCTGGCTTCTGCTTGTGAATGTCCTGCTACCGATCCCTGAGTCAATCAGCCAAATCACATTACCAATATTGCTTGCTGCGACCGGGTTCTTCCACTTAATTCGATTTGTACGCTGGCGCACGGTTTCGACACTGAAGACACCTTTGCTGTGGCTATTGCACTTTGCTTATATGTTTATGATCCTCGGCATGTTATTGCTCGCTATTCATTTTCAGACTGGTGTAATAGGTTACAGTGTCGCGCTTCATTTCATAACGGTTGGCGGTATTGGTTGCATGATCCTTGCAATGATTGCCCGTGTTTCATTAGGCCATACAGGGCGCAGCTTACAAATTGGTCGTATCATGGTAGCGGCTTTTGTAATCTTAATGGCTTCGGCTCTGATTCGTACCGTTGTGCTGATGTTGTTTCCCACAATGATGCTCAATAGCTATATTATTTCAGCCGTACTGTGGGCGGTGGCATTTATGATTTTCACTGTGGTGTACTATCCAATCTTGACGAAACCTCGTTTGGATGGCCGTCCGGGATAAATAGGTGACAACTCTGCGGATTATCCCTAAAATAACGCTCCCTTTAGTAGAGTAGAATTTACAGTTATGTTTAACAACGTGCCTACATTAACTCACGAACAGCAGCAGAAGGCTGCTGATAAAATCCACGAACTGATGGCCCAGGGTATCAGCAGTGGAGAAGCAATTATGATTGTTGCTAACGAAATTCGTGAAGCTGAAGCAAAAAAGCAAGCGGCACAGAGTGAAGCAGAACAATAACTAACTGCGGTTAGTTATCAGCCTCTCAAGAAAACAGGCACCAGAGGTGCCTGTTTTTTCATCAAAATGTGCGATAAATCTCAACTGTTATATCTATCCTTAGCAAACACTCAGATGCTGAAATAGAATAAAGAAGTTAGGTATTTATAAGGGCTTTTGAACAGGGGGCAGGATGAATAACCGTTACCTGAAAGCACGTACACTTGCTCGAGCTAAACACAAAGATCAGATGTATGGTGCTGTTCCTTATTATGTCCACCTCGAAGCGGTCTCACGGTTAGCTAGTCCATTTGGTACTGATGCGATGATTGTCGCACAGCTACATGATGTTGTTGAAGATACTGAAACTAGTATTGATGAACTGGCAGCTGATTTTGGCTATTTGGTCGCTGATGCGGTTGGTTATATGAGTGATGGTAAGCTTGAAGACAGGAAGTCCAGGAAAGTCGAAGTCAACCATCGTTTGGCTTCCCTTGATATTGATGAAGAAGCGGCCAGAATTGCATTAATTGTAAAAGCATGTGACCGTCTTGCTAATGTCAGAGCAAGTTTACGGAGTACAGAGAAATACTTTAATTTGTATCAGCAAGAGCATCCGAATTTTAAAAAGGCCGTGTACCGTCAAGGGCTCTGCGAGGCAATTTGGTGGGAACTGGATAACTTATTAAAGTACTCCGAAGCATCGTAACGGAATGGCTTGAGAGAGCAGATCGTTTGTAAGAAAGGGGCCTATGGCCCCTTTTGAACATTGAGGGTTACTCTTCGTCGTAGATTGTTGGGATTGGCTGGCGCTTGTGTTGTGTTGCCTGGTAAATTTCCACAAGGCGTTCTGCGACTTCAGTCTCGACAGGCTTGCCTTCCAGGAAGTCATCAATCTGATCGTAGGTTACTAAAAGTGCATGTTCATCGGGCTTCTGCGGTGCCAGTTCTTCCAGATCGGCAGTGGGTACCTTTTTGACTAGCAATTCAGGAGCCCCCAGTGCCGCTGCAAGCTGGCGGACCTGACGTTTGTTCAAGCCGAATAAAGGTGCCAGATCGCAAGCGCCATCACCAAACTTGGTATAGAAGCCTGTGATATTTTCAGCCGAATGGTCTGTACCCAGTACCATGCCCCCCACAAGGCCGGCAATTTCATACTGGGCAATCATACGGGTACGCGCTTTTACATTCCCCTTAACAAAGTCAATCTTGGCGTGACATGAAGGAAGCAGGTCTGTTCCTTCTTCAAGTGCCTTCAGAGTACTTGCGTGCGTACCGTCAACACCGTCTTTGATATTCACGCTAACTGAGTGGGTTGGTTTAATAAAAGAAAGGGCCAATTGCGCTTCATCTTCATCGTGCTGCTCACCGTAAGGCAAGCGTACTGCGATAAATTGATAATCTTGAGAATTACTTTCGTCATTCAACCTGTTGATAGCCAGCTGAGCCAATCGTCCACACAGTGTGGAGTCAACACCACCGCTGATCCCAAGAACAAGGGATTTGCAGTTGGCTTGCTTCAGCTTGCGCTGAATAAAGCTGATACGGCGCTGAATTTCAAAATCGACATCAATTTTTGGTAAAACGCGCATTTCAGCGCGAATAAGCTGTTCCATAGTGAATGAATCCTCAGGGCGTTGCCCAGTTTCTAATCAATTAGCTCAACTGAATGCAAAAAAAAAAGGGTTTTGCATTAAACCTTTGGCAAAATCATGCGATAACTCTAGGACAGGATCAATCCTGAACTAACAATAAAACCAAATTAATGATAAATCGGTATAAAAAAGGGGCATTCTAGTCATGACAGCATCAATTGCCGTGTTTGGTAGCGCATTTAACCCACCTAGTTTGGGGCATAAATCCGTGCTAGAGCGGTTGCATCACTTTGATCGCGTTTTACTTATACCTAGTTATGCCCATGCATGGGGTAAAGTGATGATCGATTATGATGCCCGCTGTGAGCTGGTAGAAGCCTTTATCGATGATCTGGGCTTGCCTAACTTGGAGCTGTCACGTTTAGAACAAGAGATGGCTGTCGGGAATGAACCGATCACAACCTTTGCTGTGCTTAGCGAGCTGCAAGCGCGGATACCCGGTGCTGAGTTTACGTTTGTAGTTGGGCCAGACAATTTTCTTAACTTTGCGAAGTTCTACAAATCTCAAGAAATACTAAATAAATGGCAGATTTTGGCCTGTCCAGAGACTGTCAACGTCAGAAGCACAAAAATACGTGATAATATTGTCAAGAAGCGTTCTATTTCACACTTAACAACGGCAAAAGTCGCTAGAATGCTTAAAGACCGAGCGCGTTATTGCTTCCATGAATATAGTGGAGACCAGTAACTCTCACGGGTAAGCTTGTCACTGTTTTTGGTATCGAAAGGCTTAAGTTTGAGTAGTTGTAAGAAAAAATTTTATACCTATGCTTTCATAGCCAGTTCTTTTATCGCATGGGATGTTTGGGCGATGCCATGCGAACAGTTTACCGCAAGCCAGTTAGCCGGCCTGACGGCTGAAGAACAGAAAACGTATGCAACTTCGTGCTCTCTCGTTAGTGTCGATGCGTCATATGAATCCCAGCCGAACCAGGATGTTAATCAAGGATGGGAGCAGGATGGCAAGCCAGAAAGTGATTTTTGGGATGATTGGACGGGATCAAGTGATTCACCGGTATTGTCGTCTAAATCCGACGCTACCGTATTTTATGGTCTAGGTGTTTGGATGCCTGATAAATATGAGGATCATGATATCCTGACCATTGATGATGCGCAGGAATGGATTAAAAATCACGGTTTACAAATGAGTTTTGGTGTCGGCGGTGAAGATGGCCGTTCACCAAGGGTTAGAGTTGATTATCGTTGGCATGATGAGAACCTTGACGATATATACTTACAAGTTGAAATTCCTTTCCAGTAACAAAAACTCCTCTTCAGCAACAAGAACCCGGCATCTAGTAAAATGTATCATTAAGCGACGCATTAGCGCCGCTTAATGTATTGCATGGTTTATGCTAATTCTTGCCCTAGTATGGGTTTAGCCAGCGCTGAGATGGCTTCCGGTGAAGTCTTAAGAGTGTTTGCAATTTGTTCTAGCTTACGGCCAGAGCGTGATAGCTTAAGTGCTTCACGCATCACGATACATGCTTCAAATTCATTGGTTGAAAATCCAATGAGTTCTGATATTGCTCCTAAAGCAGATTTATCAGTTACCTTGTCACCATTTAGCATTTTGCTTAGATGAGGGTTGTAGTCATTGAGCAAAGCTGGGCAGAGTGAATTTGTTTTCACCTTGAGTGTCGCAACCTGATCAGCCATTACGCGCATCAGGTTTCCTGCTGGCTCGTTCAAGCAAAGAGGTGAACTTTTCTTCGCCTCATAGCGCAGCTCCTTTAGTAGAGCTGTCATTAAAGAAGTAACAGTAAAAAAGCCGGCTTCTTTACATACCGGAGTGGTTAAGCGCGTAGAAAACTCGACTTTATCATACTGAGTACCTGGTAGTACGGTGAGCGCATGCAGGCAATCAAAAGGGAGCCAGAAGCCAGTACCTTTTGTGACCAAAAATTCTTGCTTACCAAGCCGGACAAGCGCAGAGCCTTCAGTGACAACAATCATGTAAGATGTATGACTTTTGCGGCGAGAGCCGACGTGTAGGTAGTTCTGAACGTTGTGTGAAAATTCTATAGCCTGTTTCATAGTAAGTCTCTAGCAAAAAAGCACGCACATATTGTTCTGTTTTAGGCAAACCGTCAATAACTGAGGCCATTAACCATAATATTTGGCGCTTTTTTAGCTAGAATTGCTACTCTAACAACAGACATGTTTACTAAAAATAGGTTAATCTGTCTGAAATCTATACATATTCACGTGGTATGACCTCCAACCACTCAAGTTGTTGCGTCATGTCATTGGGCAAATTGATAAATCTGCGTAAAATGTCGCGGTTTTTATTTTATATGAAGCATAATTGTGCAAACAGATAACGATATTTATAAAGAGATTCGTCCATATAACGATGACGAAGTAAGTGGTGCGATTGAACGCCTTGTAAACGATAAGGAATTTACTACAGCAATCCTAAATTATCGTTTTCCTCAGTTGTCAGGCCTTTTAGGCTGGTTATTGATCCCGTTGATTAAACGCTTTTTGATCAAGAAATGGTCAAGCGTCAAGACCGTAGAAGATGTTCAGTTACAGGTTGCCAAATATATGAATGCAACCATTACTCACTCTTGTGACGGCGTCACTAATAGCGGCCTGGATAAGCTTGACCCGAACCAATCATACCTATTTATTTCAAATCACCGTGATATCGCGATGGATCCTGCGATGGTTAATTGGTGTTTGTTTGAACATAAATTCAGTACAGTTCGTATTGCCATTGGCGATAATCTGCTGAAAAAGCCTTGCGCAACTGAATTAATGCGCCTGAATAAAAGTTTTATTGTTAAGCGTTCGTCGAAAGGGCCACGTGAGATGATGAAAAACCTTGGCCAGCTTTCAAGCTATATTAGCCACTCCCTGGAAACGGGTAATTCAATTTGGATTGCACAAAAAGAAGGAAGGGCAAAAGATGGCAATGATAGAACCGATCCGGCAATTCTGAAGATGTTCTATATGGAAGGACGAAAGCGTAAGCAGTCTTTCAGTGAGTTCATGGCGGGTTTGAATATCGTCCCTGTCGCCATTTCCTATGAAAATGATCCTTGCGACGTTGCTAAAGCTAAAGAGCTGTATGAAAAAGAAACATCAGGCACCTATGAAAAAGGCGAGTTTGAAGATATTGAGAGTATTATTAAGGGTATTGTTGGCGAGAAGCGACGGATTCATGTGAGTTTTGGTGAGGTGATCAAATCATCATTTGAAGCGCCGGAAGAACTAGCTGAAGAAGTTGATCGCCAGATCACGAAGAACTACCACCTTTTCCCAGCAAATTACATTGCGGCCAATCAAGAGCATGAATCTGCAACAGACGCAGAGAAAGCACGCTTTTCTGAAAAATTGGCTGATTTGCCGGAAGGTGTCGTTAACATTCTAAAGAAAATGTACGCATTCCCGGCAGTAAAAAAACAGTAAATAATACGTAGGCAGCAGGTGCTATATCTGCTGCCTAACTAATACCTAGGATCTGGAGTCGCACTCAGTGTTCTAACAATTGCTTTGGGAGAGAGCACTTCAACCCGCCGATTCTGTCGTCTTTCCATTTCCGTCGAACCTTGTGCTATCCGCTCGCTATTTCCTGCCGCTACAATCTGAATTCTTTCTTCTTCGACACCAAAGACAGATGAGATGTATATTGCAACGCTAAATGCCCGTTCATAGGATAGGATCACATTGTCTTCTTCATTACCACTATCATCACTGTGTCCGACAACCACGATAAAGCTATCAGGGTGCTGCCTGAGCCTTACTGCAATAGGATCTAGCCGAAGCTGGTTTACGGCATTAAGCTCATATTTGTCTTTTTCAAAATAGAGCGTTTGCCGCATTTCGGGTATTTCTGTGAGCAGTATTTTGGCATTTGGAACAACTGAGGTTGTGGTCGTAGATTGCTGACCTGCAGCATTACTAGTGACGTTGTCACCTCCATTGCCGCAACCTGCCAATAAAAGACCAGTTAGCAGTAACGGAATTAATCTACGATACGGGGTATTGTTGCACGCCATCAGTCAACCTAAAGCTAGAAACCACTACTTTAGGTTTAGAACATTTGCCTAGAATCACAACTGTATAGTTGAGATTGTACTGTTTCGCTTATCGTTCAATAACAGGGTTAGGATTACGATACGGTGGCACCGCCATACGTTCAGACATGAAGTCAATAAATGAACGTACTTTGGGGGCGAGATATTTGCGTCGCGGATAAACAGCATAAATGGGCAGTTCTACATCAGCCTTCCATTCAGGCAGTAGTTGAATAAGTTTGCCGGTTTCAAGTTCATCTGTCATAAGGTAAGTAGCTAAATAGGCGATTCCAAGTCCAGAGAGCGCAGCATCAAGAACAGCAGGAGCGTTATCGATACGGTAACTGCCTCTTGCACGGATAGATTGTCTTACACCATCACGGGTAAATTCCCAGTTAACGTATTTTCTTTCTCGGCTCTGGTAGGTAATGCAGTTATGTTTACGTAAATCACTTGGTACATTAGGAGTGCCATGCAGCTCAAGATAAGCAGGTGATGCAACCACAACAAATTTACAGTCAGCTAGTTTACGAGCCACCATGCCTTCAGGTGGATGTTCGTGAATAGCGACCCAACAATCGAAACCTTCTTCTAGGAGGTTAGGGCGGTGATCAAATAAGCTTACTTCTAGCTCTAAATCCGGATGGGCTTTTTGGAACTCTGCCAATGCTGAAGTAATAGTAGCATTACCAAATGACTGCGCGATCCCAACCCGAAGCACACCTTTAATCTCATTTCGGTAACCCGCCACCATAGCTTCTGCTTCATTAACAGTATCAAGTAGCTGCTGCCCATATTCAGAGTACTGTAAACCAATATCTGTTAATGCAACTGCACGAGTGCTCCGTTGAACCAGCTGACAACCTAAACGCTCTTCTAAAAAGCGGATCTGTTTACTAACTTGCGATTTTGAGATCCCAAGGCGTTCTGCAGCGCGCGTAAAGTTTTGCTCGTGGCCAACAGTCGCGAGGATAACCATTTGTTGAAGATTTTCTAGCATAGGGGAGAACCGTAAAGAAACAACACATAAAGTATACCATTGATTACTAACTGGTAAATAAGCAAGGTTTCACACTGTGACAATGTCACTAGCAATTTGATGCTTTCTCACGACAACATCTCTTGATCTGCAAGCTTTCTATTTGAAGAAAATTAGATCTTTTCTTATGTTTTAAGATCAGACAAGAAACCCGCCATAACACCACCTCTAGCATATTCTCTGGGTCAGCGCCTTGAGCATTGGAAAAGCCCGCTCGTTAATGAATTTATTAACTCTTTAAATACAACCACTTAAAAGCTAGTTTCCTGCCGTAAACAATGTGGTGACACATAATGTAATAAACTTTCAGCTGAGTGCTTGGTTAGCTTTTTGTGCTGATCATTAGTGATCTTCCATATTATTAATAAAATTAATGTGTATGATTAAATTGAACGATTTAATTAATTATGCTGATTGCAATAAGATGAAGCCTCATTAGGAGGTTTTATGTTTAAAGTGTTATGGCAGTTCTTTGTTTTGGGTCTATACAGTTTTGGGGGACCTGCAGCCCATATAGGTTATTTTCAGCGAGAATTTGTTCAAAAAAAGAAGTGGTTAAGTGATCAGGATTTCACCCATGCTGTTGCTTTGTGCCAGTTTCTTCCCGGCCCTGCAAGTAGTCAGCTGGGTATGTATATTGGCTACAAAAAGGCGAGTTACTTAGGGGCAGCTGCAGCTTTCGTCGGTTTTACCTTGCCGTCATTTTTGATACTGACATTGTTAGCAATTGGAAATCAGCAATACAATGATGTTGCCTTCATTGATACCATTATCCAGGCGGCAAAATTACTGGCTGTCGTCGTGGTTGCTGATGCTTTATGGGGAATGGCAAAGAAGAACCTGACCAGTTTGATGACGCTGAGTGTTGCGGGTTTGACAGCTACCAGTGTGTATTTCAGTTCAGGCTTAATTGGGCAAATACTTCCGATTCTTTGTGCGGCACTGGTCGGCTATCTGTTATCGTTTAAAGAAGGATCAGGTCAAAGACGTTCAACAGAAAATGCATTGATCCGGCCGAATATAGTGATATTAGGCATTTTCATTACGCTGTTACTGGTGATGCCACTGACAGCAGGGCAGTCAGACCTTTTAGGACTGTTTAATGTCTTTTATCAAGCTGGTAGCTTTGTCTTTGGTGGTGGGCATGTCGTGTTGCCCTTATTAGAGCCAATGCTTGATGGTATGGTGGATAAAGATACTTTTCTGAGTGCTTACGCCTCTGCTCAGTTAGTCCCTGGACCTATGTTTACTATGGCAAGTTATTTGGGTGCTTCTGCAATGATTGATAGCCCTGTATTAGCTAGCCTTGTAGCCACTATTGCTGTTTTCTTGCCAGGAAGCCTTTTGTTGTTTGCATTCCTGCCTGCGTGGAATGCCTTGGTTAACCATAGTCGGTTGAAGTCATCAATCTTACTGGTTAATGCAAGTGTAGTAGGGTTGCTGGCAAGTGCGTTTGTAAAGCCTGTTTTGCTCACTTCAGTCGGGACCGTTTTCGATGTAATCGCGGTGGTTGTGGGTTATCTCCTGCTTAAATACCGTAATTGTCCTGTCTGGTTACTGATTTTGTTGTTTAGTGGCTATAAGTTTTTCCTTTAATCACTGATCAATCATAGCGGCTGTGTTGGCCGCTATTTTTATTTGACCTAACGCACTATAACTTTATGACGTAAAACCTTAAAAAACATCAGTTCCGTATTCGTTATATAAATAAATATTCTGCATTATTGAGCTTTTTAGGATAAACCGCTCTGCTTATCAAAACGATTAAGCTAATGTTAAGTCTATCTTGCTACTGTCTTGTTATTACTTATATATTCAGAACACACCAATGACAGTAAAAAAAAAGGTTCGCCCGAACCTCACCAATTATGATGTACTTGAATTCATTCAGGAAGAATTACGCCAATCAGAGAAGCGTATAGTCAGAAAAGTGATTTTCACCGTTTCTTCGGGTGTTTTAACGGTATTGCTACTCATCGTTATGGTTATTACAACACAAGGTAAAACTGTACGTGACTATGCTGCAGAAGCCATGAAAAAAGCATTTGAAGCTGAGCGGGCTGTTCATATTATTGATGAAGCAGCAGGGACCAACTTTCTTGAACAGTCGAAAAAAGAACCTAAATAAGTAACGGAAGGGCTCAGGATGAACCCCTAGATTTAAACCAATCCAAATTTATGGTAAGCGATTTGGATTGGCTCAAACCTTTTACGATTTGGATTACATCTGAATAACGAGCGAGTGGTTCTTGATCAAGAGTTCAGGTCGAGCTGTTTTCAATAGCGATTGCTTAGCGTCTTCTTTATCTAGGCGGTATACAGGCTGGGTAAGAATAAACTGTCCAACCATTTCAACAATCGGTGTAAGAAGTTGTTTGCCGGCAAAACTTGTTAGCTCATCAGGTGACAACTCCAGTGATTCAACTTCAAGATCGTTGAGGAATATGGCACCCTCATCCTTATCGTAATAGGGCACAGCACTAAAACTGACGTCGATTGCTATATCTTGTTGTGGTTGGCCGGAAATCATGATCTTAGCTTGAGATTTTGCATCTAGATTGACCCGATCATCTGACACTCTACCTATACCAACCTTAATGTCGCTAAATTTTACGTTTGCATAGGCTAAGCTTTTAATCCCAACAGTTCGTTCAAAAGTTGCACGACTATCCAGGTAGTCTTGAATCTCTCCTTCAGTTACGCTGTAACTAGCGCAGGAAGATAACATGAAGACTATAAGAAGCAAGGTGATTATTTTCTGCACTGAAAACCTTCCGGATTTGTTTTAATATCGTTTAAGTATCAGCAATCTAACCACACTGTGCCACTTCAGTTGGGAAAATAATCAGAAACAATATTTAAATTCTTCTTTATACAGCTCATCCAGTTTTTTCCGATACTTTACGCCTTGTTTATTGGTGTATTTTTGACGCATTTTGCTTTGAATCTTTTCAATCTTGGCCTGAGTTTTTACACATTGTTCATGTTTCTTGCTCTTTGCCATGACTGCAGCTGAGGAACTAAGTATCAAGAAGAGTATAGAACCTATAACTATTTGTTTCATAGATATGCCGATAGTATGAATGTGATAATGAAATTATAGAAAATATATCTACTTTCAATTAGTTAGAATCTGATGATTTCGAGGTGGTGCTCAATCTGAGCTAGCAATAAACAACGCAATTACTTGGAGGGAACAGCTTGATCAGAAATGAGCGCTCAAACAACTTGAGCACTCATATAGTGAGGTTAAGCGATTTCAGAGAATAGTAGTTCAAGATCATAGTTGTTTCGTTTTAATGTGTTTTTCAGTTTGTTCAAAGAGCTTACCTGTAATTGACGAATACGTTCCCGGGTTAAGCCAACTTCATCTGCTACCTGTTGTAAGGTTTGTATTTCATGGCCTAATAAACCAAAACGGCGGCATATGATCTCTCGATCTCGCTCATTGAGGCAGTCAAGCATAGAGATAGCTAGTTTACTTATGTCTTGCTTATTGATTGCAGTATCAGGTTGCGTGGATGTGTCATCTGCAATAAAAGCTGAGATTGTCTGAGAGTTAGTATCTTCAGTAATGGCCTGATCAATAGACATGACTGGCGCATCTAACGCTAGAACGCCGGAGATATCATCAACGGTACGTTCGAGTTTGTCAGCAATATCTTCGTGAGTAGGCTCCTGGTTTGAGCTCTTCATCAACTGCTTGTGGGTACGTAGAATCGTATTGATTTCTTTTGAGACATGCACCGGAAGGCGAATAGTACGGGCCTGGTTGTGAATAGCACGCTCGATAGTCTGTTTAATCCACCACGTGGCATATGTGGAAAAACGAAAACCTCGCTCTGGATCAAACTTCTCTACCGCTGTAATTAAACCAATATTTCCTTCATCAATTAGGTCACTCAGAAGCATACCGCTACCACGATATTTTTTCGCAATACTAACAACTAACCGAAGGTTACTTTCTATCATTGTTGCTTTTGCTGATTCATCACCTAACAGGCTTTTACGACTATATTGAATTTCATCACTTTTCGACAGTAGAGGTTTCTGCGCAATATCCTGTAAATATAAGTGTATGACATCTGTTTCAAATCCATGTGCATCTTGCGGTCTGATATCCATACCATTTCCCTCAATAATTTTTGTAACAATATTTTTATACTTATTTTCTTATACACAACCACACTATCATACACATGTTGCATATTCTATTCGATAACACACAAGATATAGCAAATAGGTATAACTATTTGTTATTTAGCACCGGGGTAGTAGTCAATTCTGAGTTCTATTTATGTAGCTAATGAACTGCCTTGATATGTATGCATTAAGGGCATATTACTCTGCACACTTCAATAAAATCAAAGTTTTATAATCTCAATATGGGGGAGGGACCGGGAAATGATAATGCTACAATATATTCAAACTTGGCATATAGAGCGTTCTCACATTTTAGTGACGGTGTGACCTTTTGACGTGTTACTTTATTAAGCCAACTATCAATTTAAATTGATTTATTAATCAATAGGGACTTGAAACGTATTAAAATAAAATCTGATAAATGATTGATATAATATGTTTCCGCTCAATAATACCCCCCGATAATTGAATGTTAATGTACTATTGGTAATGTCAATCTAATTACATTTTTATAGAACATGTTGCCCGTGAGACGATATTGTGAATATTCAACACTTTAACTGGCTCTGTATTAGATTGGTTAAGATTTTAGATTAATAATCACATCGACATCAGTGACAGCGTCACATATCTGAGAGTCTGCATTTATAAGTGGTTTTCTTCAGTAATTCATCATGCTTATGGTTTTGTTATTGAATGTATACTTTGTGGTTCATCAGAACTAACTATTTGTAGATAAGGCGTATTTGATATATTGATATCAGCATCATCTATCTCTACATCATAGACTTCAATGGAAGCATCAAACTCAGGAACACTTGGATCTTCTGTATACTCACCTATTGATGCAAAGGTATAAGCTGCCAGCAACATAGCCAGTGTAAATATTCCACGCATAACCTAGCCTTTCTTTTTTATTTTATGCTATCAGCATAGTCAACATAATAGTGATACATTGTTCTTTTTTTAATACGACAGACTTCACGGAAGGGCGATTGTGCGCAAAATATAATAGGCGAGGGAAGCATTACGAATAATGCTCACTTACAAAGTTAGTTACGATGTCACTTGTGCTTATGTGATCCTGTAACGTTACTGAGGCGAATGAAACTAAATGCTTCACATGGACAATATTACTATCAGAGTAGCTACTTTCGAAGACAAAGAACCATTGTACTCTCTGATCACATCAGACGAAGAATGGACCAAATTCAATGGGCCATACTTTCCTTATTCAACACCAACAGCTGAAGAATTTGAATCTGGTTTATTCAAGCGACTTTGTGATGGGACAGATGCTCTCGTGATTGACTACGAAGGAGATGCTATCGGTAGTGTTTCTTATTATTGGGAAGATGAAAGGACAAGGTGGTTAGAGGTGGGCGTTATCATTTATGACAGTCGTTTTTGGAGTAAAGGTATTGGACGAAGAGCCCTAATTCCATGGATAACACACTTGTTTAACACATTAGAAATTGAGCGAGTAGCATTAACAACTTGGTCAGGTAATCCAAGGATGGTGGCGTGCGCAAAATCCATTGGCATGACGCTTGAAGCACAACTCAGAAAAGTACGTTACTTCCAAGGGCAATACTTCGACTCAATTAAACTAGGTGTCATTCGTGAGGAATGGTTTAGATCCATACACTCAAAATGCTGATGTCAGGCGCCAACACTCAATCGCACCAAAGTCTTGTTGACGTTTACCTCTAGAGCAAGATCGGACGATCGAAAAACAGCATGGTGGTCACTGTAAAAAGCCGTCGGTTTACCATGTTGATTGATGTATTCGCGAGTAGCGACCATGTAGTCAAAGGCGGATTCGGTCTCACTAAAACGCAGGTTCATCAAACGCCCGGTGACGTTGGGAACGGAAAGCACAAAAAGCCACTAAAGGTAATTTGTGAAGAGGTTACCGAAATAGTAATACGACCGGGAAGGCAACCGGGTACCCATGGCAAGATTTTAAGGCTAGGACGCAAGTACGGCCTTCACTCTATCAACATGTTCCAACGAGGGCAGGAAGTCTCGAAAACCATTATTGATAACTGCCAGTATGCCTGTGTGATGATGCAAGAAGCCGATGATAGTGCGCAGTACTTGCAGCAAAAGACAGGGATACCCGCTAGTGAAATCATTCCATTGGTAAAACTCGAATACCTTTTACAAGATGGTAAAGAGGGCAAAAGGGGATAATAAGGTGGTGATATAAAGTGTATTAAAAGTCAGGCCCCTCTGTCAGTTTTTTTTACAACTCATCAGTGATTTTCTACATAAGATATTGATATATAAGTGTGGCATAAGCTTTGCTTGTGTTTTCCCACGTGACATTATATAGGGTGTAAATATGAAACGAACATATACTACATTATTTTTTTTGTTAATATCCGGAATTTCAAGAGCAGATGTTATTAGCTTTGAGTTCACTGAAGATAATATTTACGAGGTAAGTTTTGATGATGGGGTGATTTCAACACCCTCGTCGTTCTTTACTGAAATAGAATATCTCCTTCCATTTTTTGACCCTTCATTGGGGCAATTAGAACAAGTGTCCCTTGATTATAGAAATTCAACCTTTGTTAGTACTTCAGTTAGCGAACCTATTGAGGGGGATATTTATGATTCTTTCTATGCGACAACAATCGATATTAATTTTGATTTTGATACTTCCGCTGATTACATCATAAATTTTGCTGGGATTTCTGGTTCTATAGTTCAGTGTACGGGTGATTTTTCTAATAATTGCGAGCAGGATACCTCTATTCTGCATGATATCAATAATAGTCAAACTTTCAATGCTCCAGACCAATTAAGTTATTTTACTGGTGTTGGTAATTTCACCTTTCAGGGTACTCAAACGGCTGAATTTATCGCTTCTGGTTCGGGGTCTGGATTTTATAGCGCTATCAGTGACACAAACATTTCTGACCCTTTTCCATTAGGTGCTTATAGTCAAGTCACCTATACATATACCCCCATTCCTGAGCCCTACACATCTGCAATGTTTATTATCGGCATACTCCTTTTGAGAACGCGATATCACCACTAATTGTATTAATACTTTTCCGTTAGCCGTTGTTAGAGACAATACCTTTTAAACGGTCAAAGATTATTATGAGTTTAAACCTTGACCCGAGTGCCATCAGAGTGATGAAAGTAGTATCATTGCCTGTGTGATGTTGAGGTTTTTCCCTCTTAAAGCTTCCTCTGTAAGTGACGTAAATCCCATTACTGAAAGTCCATAAAGCTATAGCCTTACGGGCTTTTTTCGTTTGCCTAAAAACCAAATCGCTTGCTTTCCTGTTGGTGTTTATTTCAAGCCATAACCAACAACACGCTCAATAAAACGCATATCGGTGATCATGAATATTCCATTTACAGCCGTGCTAATAGCACTGGTGTGGTTCCTAAATAGCCAGCGAAAAGGACAAGTTATGAACAAGCAGCGTGTGGCTCGCGGGATCCGCAACAATAACCCGCTCAACATCGAATACAGTTCGCGCAACAACTGGCGCGGGTAGGTCGGCTCTGACGGCCGTTTCGTTATCTTCGAAGATGACAAATACGGTTTCCGGGCGGGTGCCCGCGTCCTGCGTAGCTACCAGCGCCGCGGCATCAACACGATTCACAGTATCGTGCACACCTTTGCCCCAAGCAATGAAAACGAAAGCGACCATTACGCCAACATGGTTGCCGAGTGGACGGGGTATGGCAAGCACACCATGCTTGATGTCCGCAACGACGACACAGCCGCGGTACTCATTAAAGCCATGGCACGGATGGAAGTTGGCCACCGCTACGCCATGAGCGAAGTGATGAAAGGAGTGAAACTGGCATGAGTCCCGGAACCAAAAGCATTGTCACCAAAGTTGCAATTAGTATCGCCGGGATGGTTCTCGGCGCGTACACCGTTAAATTTCTACGTTCACAAGGATTGTTATGATTGATTTCAAAGGGCTTATTAACCTAAAAGAGCCAAGCACCAAAACCGGATTGATGTTGCTCGGCAGTGCGGCCGTTGGCCTGATAACCGGGAACAGCGAGTTAGTCACCGTCACCTTAGGCGAAACTGGCACTCAACTTGGCGGCACAATTCCGGTGATTGCTGCGGTTTTAATTGGGCTATGGGACACGGTTCGTAAGGAAAAAGGCTAGGGGGTACGGATGGATGTTTATCAAACTGTGCTGGTAGCTGCGGCGACTGGTTTTTTCTCTGCTTTTGGTACAGGGATAGCGATGAAAACGGATATCGCTTGGATAAAAAAAATTTTAGAGGCATATGATGTAAGAATAACAAGGCTTGAGAAAAGTTAATAATTACTCGAGTTTCACTAAAATATATGTCTAATGTATCATTGCGGTAACTATCTGAAGCAAAAGTATTTTTATGGAAAATGTAACGGAAATTATGGACACTGTCAGTAAGCATGTTAGGGAGAAGTTAAACAGCCCATTGATTGCCCCTTTTATTTTTTCATGGTTCGCATGGAATTATAAATTTCTAATTATCTTTTTTGGTACTGGCTCGTTTACCAAAAAGCTAGACAAACTCGACGGCTTATATGTTGATATGGCAGATAAAGTGTATCACTGGGTTGTGTATCCTCTTGGTGCAAGTGTTCTATTTGTCTTATTTTTTCCATTATTATCCATCTTATGCAGTGGTGCTGTTGATGCATGGGGGGGATTAAGGAAAGTCATATCTGAAAAAGTTTTTAGAATTCAAGTATCTTACGCACCAAGAGAAAGGATTGAGTCTTTACTAAGAGATATCAGCATCCTTGAAAAAGATGGCAATGAGTGGCGGACTCAGATTCTAGCTCTCAAAGACCAACTATCAGAGAAAAACGAGCTAATTGAATCGTTAACCCAGGACATAACTAATTTAAAAGACGATAAAAAAAGAATCAATGCGAAAGCCGAATCATTAACGAATGAAAACACGAACCTCAAATTACAGCTAGAATCTGAGGGTAAGAATCATACTAAGTCATTAGAACGCATGATGAGCGAGCTAGAACAAAAAACAAAAGAAGCTCGCCTTATGTCAAAAGAAGTTAAAAAACTAGAAAGATCATTCGACGCCATGAATGGTAAGTTAGCTCTAGGCAAAGGGGTTGGCCTAAATAATTACGATGCGCTAGCTGCAGACAAGGGAAGAGACCTAAATTATTACGATGCGGCGGCTGCTGACAAGGGAATAAACCTAAATAATTACGATGCGCTGGCTGCTGACAAGGGGATAGACCTAAATAATTACGATGCGCTGGCTGCAGACAAGGGAATAAATCTAAATAATCACGATGTGCTGGCTGCAGGCAAGGGAATAAATCTAAATAATTACGATGCGCTGGCTGCAGACAAGGGAATAGACCTAAATAATTACGATATACAAACTGCAAATATAGAAGTAATTTCTGGATTGGATGGGAATCCACTTTTAAAAGAAAGCAACTCACATAAAGAAAAGATAGTGGATATAATTAATCGATATAACAAAGATTAACCCAAACAGCAAAAAGCCCGCAGTTGCGGGCTTTTTCATATCCAGAGGCTAGGGAACTTACTTGGTTCGCTTGGCCTGAGCCTTACGGTACAGCTTCTTTTTCGCCTTGGTGACCGTGTCACTTTGTACTTCCTTGACCCGGCGGCCGCCACGGAACGGCAGTGGCGTCACCACATTGGATCGTACCGGGATGTAGTCTAGCTCGTACATCCGTTTTAGCGCGTGGTACTCATCAACGCGTTCTGCCCACGAATCCAGCTCCTTGGGACTGAACCGACGGCCAGTGGGCGTAATAATCACCGCGTAATCCTCATCGACATGAAAGCCACGCCAGCGGCGTATCATCCGGCAGGTAGCCACGGGCCCGGATAATCAGCAGCTTTTCGGCCATCGGGTTGACGTCCATCCAGCCGGACAGCCAGCGCTTGACGGTCACCGGGTTGACATGAAACCACGCGGCAGCCTCGGCAATAGAATTGAAATGGCGCCAGAACAACTTCACAAACGATTCATGCAGCATGATGTACCTCGCAAAAAATTCACACAGTTAAAAATTTTTTCCGATGGATAACGCAGGCAATGATTGATGCTGGCGATGAAAGGCAGACAACGGACACCAGCGCCACAAAGCACACGTTTCGGCACGGACCAATCTAACCGGATTGGAAGCGGCCAAAAACCACCGGAGTTGAGTTTAACTAACTGTTTCCAGAGACTTTTTTTACGGAAATCGATGAAGGTTTCGCGGCTGACCCAAAGATGTTAAATCATAACCCTTCTGTTTATCCCATTTTAAAGTGTCCTGTTTCTTTCCCAGATTAAAATGTCTCCTTTCAAGGTAGTTCATCCTGTTCCGAAACTGACTGTAGAGTAGGGAAGTCAGCCTTTCTTGGTGCTCGGTTTGAAGTCTTCAGGGTGTATCAGAACCGGGTTAATGGCGCGGAGTTGCTGTTGGGCCCGTTGTTGGGCGGTGCGCTTTGGCATTCTTTTATTGCGTTCGCGTTTACCTTGCTGCTCGAGTTCATCTTGCTTGGCCTGGACAAATTTGAGTACGGCGCCGAGCCGCTTATGATCAACAATACTGCCTTGGTCAATCTTCGCCAATTTATCAAAGACTTTAAAACTGAGTTTTCGATGGCCGTACTGGATGGCAATCGTACCATCAGGATAATCCAAAACTTTTACCGCCTCTTGTGCCAGCCGGCTATTTTCTTCTGTAGGATCGATCAGGTAGAGAACCTTGTCGTACTGAAAAGTCAGTGATTTCGATAGCTTACGTACTTCGTGCCAGGCAAAGATATCGTCCAAATCTTCCGGTGTTTCTCTGATGATGCGATGCATGTCTTTGGGGTAACGGGCAGGTTTAGCAAACCGGCGGTTAAAGTCTGTAATGAAATCGGGCAGCCAGGTATTTGCTTGCTCAATCGTATCAACACCCTGGAGGCGCATTTCTTTGATTAAGCGATCCTGTAACGTTTTGTTCGCACGTTCGACGCGGCCTTTGGCTTGTGAGCTATTGGCACAAATCAGTTCAATGTTTAAGTCGTTTAACACCCGGCCGAACTGGGTCAGTCGATCCGTTTGAGCATCACGCTTGCTAACATGAAATACAGCATGGCGATCACTGTAGAAGGCCGTTGGCTTACCGTGCTGTTCAATGTATTCGCGAGTAGCGACCATGTAGTCAAAGGCGGATTCGGTCTCACTGAAACGCAGGTTCATCAAACGCCCGGTGGCATCATCGATGTAGACCAGCAGGCAGCATTTAGGGCTGCGTCCTTCAAACCAGTCGTGGTGGGAACCGTCGATCTGAACCAGTTCGCCCAGGCAATCGCGACGATGACGAGGCTGATAGACACGAGGCTTTCGCTTAGCATGGGGAACCCAGAGGCCATCGGCAATCATCCATTGGCGGAGAGCTTCAACTGAGACGTGAATGCCATGAAGCTCTGTGAGTTTCTCATGAGCCAGAGTCGGCCCGAAGTCAGCGTAGTATTCGTGGATTAAGGCGAGTACTTGTAATTTTAATTTATCATCATGTCGATGATTGCCGGGTTGACCACGCTTTAATGAAATTAAACCGCTTGAACCAAATTCCACAAAACGCTTTACCAAGCGATAAACTTGCCGGGTACTCAAACTGAGAATACGGGCAGCTTCAACACCAGTTAAGCGTTTGTCACAAATGTCTTGGACGAGTTTAATCCGCAGTAATTCATCATCAGTCATGGTCAGCAACATCTCATTGGCTCCAGGTAACACACTAGGTAAATGGTGCTCTGAAGTTAGTTCAACATGACATTTCTAACTGGCTCAAACCTGACACTTCTAAATGGTTCTTACAACATCAGTACGCATTATGTACCGTATGGTTAAGCTAAATTAGGCAGGAGTGCCTTGTTGTAAGGCGTTGATTATGCGTGGGTTTTCATATTTGTCTTTGAGTATTCCGTAAACTACCTTTTGATCATCAATTCCAAGTAAATCAGCCACTTGGAACACAACCTCCCAATCCATCAAGGATTTACGTTTCATCCAGTTACTAACTCTAGCACTACTTACGCCCAATTTCTTAGCCAATTGATAGTCAGACTCCAAGCTGTACTTGGTTTTAACCATATTCAACAGTTCAATTGTGTAAGTCATAAGTAAGCCGTTCCTAAGTCCCTGTTTGTTAAATAATAGGCGATCAAATTGCCATTTCCCATAGCAACAGCCAGTTGCCAGTAACAGAAATTTGATATTAACCTATATGCATACGAGAAACTTGCTTATTGGGAGATAAGATTATGGATAATCAACAACATATTGTCACCAGCCCGATACATCGGCCCTGTCCGGATATGGCAGGCTGTTCCAACCCCGACCCGAAACTCACCGAAAAATCCCTCGTAACCGTACGCCGACTGCGCCAGAAATTCGGCCTAAAAACCACCGCCCAACGGCTCGAACGCCAACGTGAATATCTCACTGAATTGGCTGCCTATCAGTTTAACCGCGATTTGCTGGCAGGAGGTGCAAAATGAGCACTTCTATGGAGTGGTATTCCAATGCGGGTGCAACGGTTAACAAGCCGTTGCCATTTACCCCGGAATCAAATTTCTATCGCGCCGTTTCTCAATGCGTCAATTTCGCAGGCAATGAACCGAGTTACATGCGCTCTGTATTAGCAATTATCCCGGTGGACGACAACCGCCGTTTGGTGGTGATGTCATGACTAGTAACCAGATCCCAAAGCAAGTGACCAAAGCCCCTTCGGGGGCGGCGGTTTCGTCGATGCCGCTGCATGAAGTGGTGATCCCGTTAGACAAAGCCATTACAGCCGAGCATCTAGCCTTGCTAGCCCAACTCGAATGTATCAATTCCGTTCAGCTTGCCAAGAGAAGCCGTTTAAGTGGTCAACGGGAAAATGCCGTCTTTCTGCTCAATGATGCTGCGGAATACCGCCGTATTTTTCAGGCATTTCGCCAAGCGGTTGATGTGATGGGTGGCCTGTAATGAATCACCATCTTTGTCACCTACTTAAAAAAGAAATTCGTGCCAGCTTAGTGCTGGCTCGGAATTACCGCCTAGCAGGTGAGCGCCGGGCGGCCATCCAGTTTATGAATGACGCGGCCAATAGTCGCCGAGAGTTAGCGGGGTTGCTCTATGCTCCGTACTAATGATCTGCTGTATGTGGCAGGTGCCGTCCAGCCACATGACAAAACCGAAGCCGCGCTCAGTCGCGGTTTTTTAGGTTCCGATTTTCAGCGTAAAAATCATTATGAAAATCTGGCTGCACTAAACAGTTTATTTGCGTATGAGCAGGTTAAGTATGCCAGCTCTTTGCCGGAAGTTAATGCCGATGAACTCATCCGCGAAGCGGCGGAACGCAGTGACGAAGAGAATAGTCTTGTCCAAGGGCGCAAAAGTCCGACACACCCACAACAAGCCCAGCTAGACCGCATACTACGCCAACAGAGAAAGCTTGAGCGGGGCGATACAGAATTTGCCAGCACCGAGGCTTTCTACAATCACGACACACTGTACACGCTTACAGACGATTCTGAGCGCAGAGAGTTATCCACAGTGCGGCTGATGAAACAAGATTGGTCAGGCCGTCTTCGTATTTTGCACCATACCCAGACCCGACCGGGTGACGCGCCTGATCCTCAAAGCGGTGAACGCTACACCGAAAAGCTAACCAAACGAGCCGTCACCAAAATTTTTGAATCGGGTGCCTATGTGGCGGCCTGCCATGATGGCTTCACCACCTTTTTGACTCCAACATTTAGCGCAGAGCAGCGAGAAAAAATCTTCTCCGGTGAAACCACTATTGGCAAAGAAGTCTCCCGTTTTCTGGATGGCCTAAAAAAGATGTATCAGCGCGGCTGGCATGGCATTGATAGCAATGAGGAACCGTTTGAACTCGACGGTCATGACAGTGACTTTCATTACATCTGGGTGGCAGAGTGCCCGGCCAATGAAGACGGTGAACCCAACCCGCATGTGCATATTTTGCTGAACTGGACGGTTGAGAAAGATTACTTTCAAGCATGGGCTGCCCGTATCGAAAATATCTGGGGGCATGGGTTCGCCAAGCTAGAAAAAATCAGGCATCCCAAAGCTGCGGGTTTTTACATCATCAAGGCTGTTGGTTATGCTGCCAAAGGTGACAACGCCACTCAGGGTTTAATCAAAGGGAACCGCTATAACATTGCCCGTTGTAGCCGGGCTCCAGGATGGGATTGTTTAGCCAGTTTCGAGGCCGACAACATGGCTGCCATCATCAAAGAGTTGGGCTACCGCCTTGAGCAATGGCGCAAACCATTAGACCGCCGCCTTTACCGCCTGCAAAAACAACATGACCAAACCGTTAAGGCCAAAGCCATCGCTAAAAAGGCCAATAAATCAAAAGATGAAAAGCAGCGATTAACAGCAAGGCTGGCGCGGTTAGAGGCCCAACAGAAGGCAATCCGTGACCAAATAAAAAGCCGAGGTGTTCATGCCAGTACTAAGAACATTTTCTGCCTGTCATTCGATGGTGAACAGGCCGAAGACCAAGCCTATGATTTTCTGCTTTGGGCAGCAGGTGCCCGTAATTGGTCAATGGTACCCAAAGCAGAAGATACCGAATACATGCAGTCAGTTACCGAAGCCAGAGCAATCGCCCGACAAGAGTACGCCAAACAGTACCAACAGTTTCAGATTAAACGGGCATATTGGCGCAGTGTGTTAACTGACCCGTTTGCTCAACCCATGGAAGGTGATCCCGAACTCGAATTGTCACGCTCGATGACGGTTCGGGAACAATACGAATCCCTGCAATTAGCAGCTTAAAAGGAACCGAAATACGAATGGAACTGCAAAAAATCACCGCCGAGTTGCAACAAGAACTCGATAAGGCCAAAGGAAATATGTTCATTGCCAAAGTGATGGCACCGCTACGGCTAGTACTGGTCTGGATGAATGGTGTTAACCAAAAACTGATGGAATTGGAGCAAGGGAGGAAACATGGCTGATGTAATCCCCGTTCGTACCTCGACGAACAAAGTATTAGGAATTAACCGTTGTGAGTGTGGCTGTGTCCGTACCATCCACCGTGCCAAAGGCAAGCGGGCTAAGTTCCTGTATTCAATTTGTGATGATTGCGGTACCAATCAACAGACAGGGAAATTCTGGCAGGACAAGTTTAACCAGCATTACCCGACAGTTGAGGCATTGCAGGAGGCGGAGCGCCAAACCAAAGAACCGGAGCAAAGCGAACCGGAACCCGTTGCCAATATTGTTGAACCCGAATCTGTGCCAACGGAAACCGAAACACCACCTGAACCCGAGCCAGAAACGAAGCCAAAAGCATGGCGTATGATCCTAACCGGGATTGTGCTTGGTGGCTTAACTGGCGGTGTCATTACCCGTTTATCGTAAACAACCCAAAGGAATTGGAATGGAAACTGAAAACCTAGCCGTAAACGATGGCGAATATAGCGAAAAACCGGACATCGAAACTCATTCAGAGCAGGACGAAAAAGCGTTCTTGTCCACACTGGATGATGACAGCCACGACTTTGACCCGTCATCAGTACAGTCAAAAGAGCAAGACAAAAAAGCCGAAATTGAAGCCGCGGCCGGAGTGGTCTTTATTGGCCTGATGACCGTCGAGCAAACCATGAAAACCATGGTTCACCCTGAATTCAAGTTCGACCCTGACCAGTCTGAGGCAGTGGCCTACAAAGTGGCACCATTGATTGTGAAATATGGCGGCAACCCACCACCGTGGTTGGCGGCCTACATGGATGAAATCATGGCTGTAGCCGCTATAGGCATGTTGGGGCTAAGTAGCTTCATGCAGGTCAAGCAGTTGAAGGCTGCTGATATTGAAGCCGCGAAGCAGAAAGCCAAGAACGCAGCCAATGATGACCAGCAACAGGAGGCCGCTTGAAACTCCAACCTATCAACCAAAACAATGCGCTAGATAATCACCATGCGTATGCGGTTGGTATGTCAGGCTGCGGGAAGACTTCCGCAGCCAAAAAGCTATTTATCAAAACCGCCGACCAAGTGGCGATTTTTGATCCGCTCAATGACTACCAAGGCAAACTCGCCGGGCGTGTCGTTCGCAGCTATACCAAACTTAAGGACTTTGCTGCTGCATTGATTGCTGGGCGTAAAACCAATCAGGGTTTCAAAATTGCTTACACGCCTAAGCATGAAACCACCGAGGCCGACTTTGATAAATTCTGCTCTGTGGTTTGGGGCGTCGGGAACGGCAAGCACAAAAAGCCGCTTAAGGTGATTTGTGAAGAGGTTGCAGAACATAGCAACACGACTGGGAAGGCTACGGGCTATCACGGTAAGATTTTGAGGCTAGGGCGCAAATATGGCCTACATTCGATCAATATGTTCCAGCGTGGGCAGGAAGTCTCAAAAACTATTATTGATAACTGTCAGTATGCCTGTGTGATGATGCAAAAAACTGATGATAGTGCATACTATTTGCAAAGAAAAACAGGAATACCCGCTGCTGAGATAATTCCATTAGAGAAACTCGAATACGTCCTGCAGGATGGCAAAGAGTGGGAAAAAGGGGTGATCCGGTGGTAACAGGATAGGGACGCCAATGAATGAATAAATTATTTATCACCGACCAGTCTACCAAGTTTCTCAACGGCCAGATGGAAAGCAATCACGCCATTGATTTCGGTTATGGGTTACTTGATTACCTCGATTATGTAGCAGAAGCTCTAGCACCGGAAATCGGTAATACTGGCCTTGAACTGACGTTGAATTACCCACTTATACGACGGGCATTGACCCGCTGCCTTTCTTATCTTGACCGTACCGATACTACGCTAACTGAGGAAGACTTTGCGATCTTTGGTTCCTTCTTGCTTACAGAGCTCCGCGATCTAGAACAGCTTATTGATGCCGAGTTTGATGAGTATGGGTTTTAAGTTTGGAAACAGTTTCCAAAAGCACACTTAATCACAATAATCTTCCTCGGAGAGTGATAGAAAGAATACAGGCAGTTATATTTGATTACACTTATGCTTTTAGAGCCCAAGATTGAATTTAAGCCTTGCCCAGATTGCGGGCAGGATGATGATTTTTTCGTTGATGAAGACAGGGAAACTGTCACATGCATTTGTGGTTCAACCATTACTGAGCCTGTTTTCCATTAAGTTCATGTGAACTGAATCAAATACTGAAAAGCCCATAAGCCTATAGCTTTATGGGCTTTTTTTTCGTTTGCCTAAAAGCCAAATCACTTGCTTTCCTGTTGGTGTTTATTTCAAGCCATAACCAACAGAGAGTAAATCATGAGTGCAAAAACGAAAGGCTATGTGGTCACGGGGGTGATTGCGTTACTGGTTGCCGGGGCGGTTGTCTGGGCATCGAATAACGTTGATGCCGTCGAAGACGCAATTGGTTAAGGGGGAGTACATGGAATTATTGCAAACACCCTTCGCACCACGCCCGAAAGAGCTAGACCCGGTTGAAGGTGTCGGCTGGGGCAACCGTGCATCATTGCGTCTAGTTTCGGGGCCGACTTATCACAGCATCGAGCTGATCACTGACATTACCGATCCGGCTGATATTGAGCGTGTCGAAGTCTCCTTAAACGGTGCAGCCAAATACAGCATCAGTGGTGAAACACTGGTTAAACTGCAAACCCACCGCAAGAACTACGCCGAGCCGGGACGCTATATCTTGTCATTTGGCGATCCTACCTTGCGTACCAAAATTGGCGTACGCCAAACCGACCTTGTGACACTTGCCGGGGAGATCTGGTTTGTCTATGTCACCCTGAAATCCAAGCCCGCTGGCACCGTTGCGCCAAGTATCCGCGCCCGTGCCCATGTTCTGCCATCGCAAGCCGTTCGCTATTACATGCCGCGCCTGTATGAGCTGACATGGTTTGCTGCGGCGACAGGTCGCACACCGTTCGACTTTTCCGAGCGCAGCCCGGCACTGAACCTTAAGCGTCTGCATTTATTGGACGGCTCTATCGAGCGTGTCCGCATCCTGCGCGACAACTTTGAAGAGCTAAACGTCACCAAGGCCGATAACGCCTTTGATTTGGCACAGTCCAAGAAAGAGCAAAACACAGGCTGGTTTAGCCTCGACTTTATCCGCTATGGCTTTGGTGCTGACGGCATGCTGAATACAGCCGCCCGCAGCCAGTTAGCGTTTGAGCTAGATAAAACGGCGGTGGGCAGTGTGCCGGTGATTGTTGAAGCGGTCGAGCAGGTCAACCCATTACCGACTGCGGCATAAGGGGGCGCTATGGGGGTACTTGATAGCCTGGGCGAAACCTTAGGCGGGTTGAGCGACTCGGTCATGAGTGGCGGCGAGCAGTGGCTGGATTCTTGGTTTGACAATGAGGCGGAAAAAGTCGCTTCGGCAGCACCGGAAGAAAACCGCACGCCACAGCACCAAGAGCCAGCAAGGGAGCCGACCGGACAACCGATTTACACGGGAACGGACACCAACAAGACCCTGCTCATCATGGGCGGCGGCTTCATGGTACTGATGATGTTCATGGTTTTGATGATGCGGGGGAAATAATGCCATTACTTTTTTGGCCGTTACTGACCGGAACCATCGGGTATGCCGCAGGACTGTTTAGCGGTGAGACCTTTGCCCGGACATTCAAGATATTGATTGCCGTGTTAATGGCCTTGTGGCTCCTCGACATTACGGGGGTGATGAAATAATGCTGGGCTCAATGACATCACTGACTGGCGGCGGTGGCCTGCAAGGCGGTTCAGCCGGGCCATCCACCGCAACCAGTACCACCAACAACCGTACCGATACCCAGAACCATTCCGGGTTTAAAGGCGGCTCGGTCAACATGGGCAGCAACAACGGCATTCCAACGTGGGCACTGTTGCTGGCAGGCGTGGCCGTCTTCTACATCATGGTGAAGAAATGATGCGGCCATGTCTATGGGATGAAGCCAGCCCGGCATTAATCTCCGCATTGGGTGATTACCATGCCGAAGCCTGTCGAGAAGTACAGGCGGGCAGGGAAGCCACCTACCAAACGGGCCCGGATTCCTATGCGCTGCTGCGTGTTGAGCAACATCCCAATGGCGAGCTGGAATTGGTGGCGGTGGGGTTTGCCGGAGAGCTGAAAACTGGTGCCAAGGCCATTTTTGATTATGGCCGCCAGCTTGGGTGCCGATACGTTCGCTGCCATACCCAACGGCCTGCTGAATTGCGGTTTTTACGGATGATTGGCTTGCCTATGTTTGATGGCGGCAAGGATGAAGATGGATACCTAATTATCAGGGCAGATTATGGGCGGTAAAAGTAAGAGTACGAACAACACCACGACCACCACGAATACCACGACGAATACCAGTAATGTCAGTGGTACGGCGGCAACCAGTGGTGATAACAACGGGGTCATGGTGTCAGGGGTTAGTGATTCAAACATTAACGTGACCATGACTGACCACGGTGCGATGGAACGCGCCAGTGAACTGAATGAGTTGGCAATGACCAGCAATACCGATGTCAGCAAAGCGGCATTGGAAATGGGCAAGGATACCGTTGACTCGGCCATGGACTTTGGCCGCGATGCATTGGAGACCAATGCTGATGTATCTAACAACGCCATGAAACACGTCACGGACACCAATGGCGAAAACTTGCAAATGATGGCTGGCCTTGCCGGAAATCAGGCAGCCCAGAACAGTGAGAGCCTTGCTGCAATTAAAGACTTGGCGGCCTTGAAAGTGGACGGCGGGCAGGTTGCCACCTCCAAGCAGATGGCCATTATGGTGTCGGTTATCGTGGTCATGCTGGCCATGGCATTCATTTTTAAGGGACGGAAATAATGACTTTCAAGCAGCACATGCAGCCACGTGAGCGAAAGCAGTTTCAGGCCGTTGGGGAGTTCCTGTATATCGAGAGCTGCCCCGAGGCGCTACTCATCCAGACCGAGCGCGGGGAATACCGATTAAAGCCCGGTGCACAGGTGATTGACAGCCAGCTATCAGGCCGCATTACCGTCGAGAACACGGGTGAAGCAGGCACCGTATCTATCATTTGCGGGTATGGCCGCTATATTCCGCCCAGTGACGGGCAGGAGGTGGCCGTGACTCAAATGCCAGCAGTGACCCTGTCACCCAACCAGCAGGTCAACATTGGTACGATACCCAAAGTGGCCTTAGTCGATGGTCAAGCTGTCGTGATTTCACAGCTACCAAAAGTACAGTTGGATGCCAACCAACAGGTGACCGTGTCACAGCTACCCAAGGTGCAACTTGCCGCCAATCAACAATTGTCTGTAACACAACTACCAGAAGTCTCGCTGGCTCAAGGTCAGCAAATTGAGGTGTCGACACTGCCAAAGGTCAAGCTGGAAACCGGGCAGGCGGTACGCGTCTACGGCACCCATCCGTTACTGACCAAGCCCGTTGGCGGTGAGTCTATTGCCAGCAGTTTGCTGACGTTAACCGCAGGAAACGCCGTACTGGCGAGAAATACGTCACGCTGTCACGTTTTGGTTAAGGCCGCCGCAGGCAATATCCAAGCGGTCACACTGGGTACTGGCTGGGAGCTAACACCGGGTGAGCAATTGAAACTGGAAACCACCGCCGAGCTGACCTTTGTCGGGACGGACGGCGATACCATTCAAATCATTGAGGTGAGCCGATGAGCACACTAAAAGAACGGCTGCCTGCAGGTAGCGCACGTAACAAGATTGAATTTCTGGCTCATGAGATGAGTAAGATTGCCAGAGACTGTAAAGAGGCAAGTAATAAGAAACCGCTGAATATGCTGCGCAACGCTGCATTTTTGGGGATGCCGAATAAAACTGAAATCATGCGTTGTCATTGGGATATTCCTGCGACACAGCGAGCTGTGCCCAACTCGTTAAATTATAGCCATCATATTGCTGCCCCTGTATGTCCTAACTGGTCGGGTGAAACACCAGTTGGCACCGGGGAGGATGGTAATTATAAGCTGGCTAATTTTTGGCATGGTTGGCTTTGGGGCGCAGATGAATTAAAGGCTGAAGCTGGGGCGTTAAATATTGCCAACATGGGCATGAAACAAGTTTTGTTTCAAGTGTTTCGGCCAACATCTAATCCTGCGGCACATTCAAAACTTATTACGCCTCATGCATATCTTCGACTGCAATCCGGCGGTGGAAAAGAGCGAGTGCGATACGGCATTGCCGAGCTTGATAGTGATGGCAATGCTATTCGAATAGTCACGGAAAAAACAGTAACCGCCCAAGGCACATTTGTTCACGTCGAGGACTGGCAAAGTGGATTTGAGTTGGATATGTATAAACAGTATGCGTTTTTTGTTGAGCGATTGGATATTGATAGCGCCCAGCATACATATATTACTGGTGCGGGTGTTTATTATGGCGAACCTGGGCAGGCCCCCCAACTGGAGGAGACCCAAGTTGATAGGGATGATGGCCTGTACCTAAAAATTGCAACCAATATCCCCGATACAGGATTTTCAGAGGGAATGACGTTTAACTTACCCCGTGTACCGTATATCAATGATATTAGCAGGCACCTTATTGTAAATATTAAATCCATAAACAACTCGAGAGATATTTTGACGGAGTTAATAATTACGCCTGACCTGTCTGAAAATACAATCAAGTTAACGAATATCACTGGCTACCACCTTGGGCGAGGTGAATATACGTTTGATGTGGAAGCATATTACAGCAGACATAACCATATACATTTTTATGCATTGGGTGTGTAAATGAATCGCTGGCTGGCTTTCTTCGTCATTGTTATTGCCTGGGTATTATATCGTGCCCGGCAGCCTAATGGAGACGGCCTGTCTTGGTCAACAATCACAGGGATGACAGACAATATGGCATCAGGAAAACCACGCGGAATTCGCAACAACAACCCGCTCAACATCGAATACAGTTCACGCAACAACTGGCGCGGGCAGGTTGGTAGTGACGGCCGTTTCGTCATCTTCGAAGATGACAAATACGGTTTCCGCGCTGCAGCTCGTGTCCTGCGCAGCTACCAGCGCCGTGGCATCAATACCATTCACAGCATTGTGCACACCTTTGCGCCCAGCAACGAAAATGAGAGCGACCATTACGCCGACATGGTTGCCCGGTGGACGGGCTATGGTAAGCACCAGATGCTTGATGTCCGTAATAACGACACGGCCGCCGTGCTCATCAAGGGCATGGCGCGAATGGAAGTCGGCCATCGTTACACCATGAGTGAGGTGATGAAAGGGGTCAAATTGGCATGAGCCCCACAACCAAAAGCGTTGTCACTAAAATTACTATCAGCGTCGCCGGGATGGTTCTCGGCGCGTACACCATTAAATTTCTACGCTCACAAGGATTGTTATGATTAATTTTAAAGAGCCAAGTACTAAAACCGGATTGATGCTACTTGGCAGTGCGGCCGTTGGTCTTCTTACTGGGAACAGCGAGCTAGTTACTGTGACCCTAAGTGAATCCGGTGCCCAACTTGGCGGAACGATTCCGGTAATTGCCGCGGCCATCATCGGTCTGTGGGACACGGTTCGCAAGGAAAAGGGCTAGGGGGCTTGGATGGATGTCTACCAAACTGTGCTGGTCGCTGCGGCGACTGGCTTTTGCTCTGCTTTTGGTACCGGAATAGCGATGAAGACGGATATTGCTTGGATAAAAAAGATTATTGAACAGCACGAAGCAAGAATTACCAAAATAGAAGAGCATCGTTAAACTAGCTCATTCACAACAAAGATATTGATCGAAGCCTCAAGAAGCCCAGAAAGCCATACATCACACGGTGTTTTCTGGGCTTTTCATGTTAATGTGATACTGGTTGCAACCCTATAGCTATGGTTTGCGTATTGTATTGAGGTGAAGTATGAAAGTTTATTTTTCCGATTTCTTCGAGGTTGATGAGAAAACCATCGAGGAATATGGAGCATTTAACCCATCATTAATCAATGATTTACCGTTGTTTATTGACCCGTTCCTTTTATATAAAAATGATGATGAAGAGCTAAGAGATCTCCACAATGATGTGATTTCATATGTAGCTTTTCTAAAGGAGCAAGCAGCTGAAGGACATATAAGAAAGAGAGACTTAGAAGCATGGTTTATGTTTCCTGAAGTTAAGCAAAACTGGTTTGGGTATAGTGAGGTCGGGAACGGTGGAAGTGGTCTTGGTAATGATTTCGCCAGTTCATTAAACGAAAACCTGCATACAATATTCCCCAATTTTGGCGAAGAAAGTATAACTAAAGAAAGTCACTTAGAAAAACTTTGCTTAATAAAGGATGGAGTTGGCAAAGATAATATTAGCGACTTTACCACGAACCTGATAAAACTATATCTTCTTGAATATACTGAGAAGTTTGCAAAAGAGAATATTGACAAAAAGCATTTGGAAGTACATTACGTAAAAAAAAGCTTTTTTGATTACAATACTAAATCATGGAAACCTCAAGAATTCACACTTCCAACACATAATAATGACTTTGTTTTGCTAACACCAAAGTCAATTCTCACTAAAGACAAAACATGGATTAACAAGCAAGATTTGTATTCTAATTTCGATGGTATTGTTGATGCGATGCCAAATGAGTTGCTAAGAGAAAGGATGAATGCTTACCTTTTTAACTGCCTACCTGAAGATTACAAAAAGAGAGAGTACAATCAAGCCATTAGAGACACTGTCAGCAAGTACCCAGAGTATATTGATTACTTTATAAAAGCAAAAGAAGAAAACTATCGAGAAGCAAAATCTAATAGTAGCATTAAGGTTTCTAACATAGAGAAGCTATTTATAAAAAATCTCAAATCCATATACAATCATCTAAAAATGACAGAGTTTTATGATATGTCTAATGACAATCATGAAGACTTGTATATGAAAGCACAGTTACTTAAAAGTGTAATAGAAGAAACCGATGGATATAAGCATGTCTATATTGACAAAAAACCCATCACACGCGAAACAGAATTACGGCTATTAATGAAACTTGTATTCTTAGCTAATGTTAAACAAAGGAATCAACTAAAGCTAAGCAAGCAATTGTCATTTAAATTGGCTAGTAATAATGTGCTAAAAGATACTATTGCTAAAAAATTAAAAAGAGAAGAGAACTTACCTGAATCAGATAAGGATATATATGCGATTCTCTGTTATTCAGATAGAGAGTATGGACGTATGGCAACAATATTCAAAGACCTGAAAATATCTGAAAGTAAAATTATTTTTACTATTGATGCACGAGAAAGTGCATGAGTTTATAAGCCCGCAGCCGCGGGCTTTTTCATATCTAAAGGCTAGGGAGCTTACTTGGTTCGCTTGGCCTGAGCCTTGCGGTATTGCTTCTTTTTCGCCTTAGTGACCGTGTCACTTTGTACTTCCTTGACCCGCCGACCGCCACGGAACGGCAGCGGCGTCACCACATTGGAGCGTACCGGGATGTAGTCCAGCTCGTACATCCGTTTTAGCGCGTGGTACTCATCAACGCGCTCTGCCCATGAATCCAGCTCCTTGGGACTGAAGCGACGGCCAGTGGGCGTAATGATCACCGCGTAATCCTCGTCGACCTGAAAGCCACGCCAGCGGGTATCATCCGGCAGGTAGCCACGGGCACGGATGATCAGCAGCTTTTCGGCCATCGGGTTGACGTCCATCCAGCCGGACAGCCAGCGCTTAACGGTCACCGGGTTGACATGAAACCACGCGGCAGCCTCGGCAATAGAGCTGAAATGGCGCCAGAACAACTTCACAAATGATTCATGCAGCATGATGTACCTCGCAAAAAATTCACACAGTTAAAAGTTTTTTCCGATGGATAGCGTGGGCAATGATTGACGCTGGCGATGAAAAGCAGACAACGGACACCAGCGCCAGTAAGCACACGTTTCGGCACGGACAAATCTAACTGGATTTGAAGCGGCCAAAAACCACCAGAGTTGAGTTTAACTAACTGTTTCCAAAGACTTTTTTACGGTGATTGATGAAGGTTTCAAGGCTGACCCAAAGATGTTAAATCATAACCCTTTTGTTTATCCCATTTTAAAGTGTCCTGTTTCTTTCCCAGATTAAAATGTCTCCTTTCAAGGTAGTTCATCCTGTTCCGAAACTGACTGTAGAGTAGGGAAGTCAGCCTTTCTTGGTGCTCGGTTTGAAGTCTTCAGGGTGTATCAGAACCGGGTTAATGGCGCGGAGTTGCTGTTGGGCCCGTTGTTGGGCGGTGCGCTTTGGCATTCTTTTATTGCGTTCGCGTTTACCTTGCTGCTCGAGTTCATCTTGCTTGGCCTGGACAAATTTGAGTACGGCGCCGAGCCGCTTATGATCAACAATACTGCCTTGGTCAATCTTCGCCAATTTATCAAAGACTTTAAAACTGAGTTTTCGATGGCCGTACTGGATGGCAATCGTACCATCAGGATAATCCAAAACTTTTACCGCCTCTTGTGCCAGCCGGCTATTTTCTTCTGTAGGATCGATCAGGTAGAGAACCTTGTCGTACTGAAAAGTCAGTGATTTCGATAGCTTACGTACTTCGTGCCAGGCAAAGATATCGTCCAAATCTTCCGGTGTTTCTCTGATGATGCGATGCATGTCTTTGGGGTAACGGGCAGGTTTAGCAAACCGGCGGTTAAAGTCTGTAATGAAATCGGGCAGCCAGGTATTTGCTTGCTCAATCGTATCAACACCCTGGAGGCGCATTTCTTTGATTAAGCGATCCTGTAACGTTTTGTTCGCACGTTCGACGCGGCCTTTGGCTTGTGAGCTATTGGCACAAATCAGTTCAATGTTTAAGTCGTTTAACACCCGGCCGAACTGGGTCAGTCGATCCGTTTGAGCATCACGCTTGCTAACATGAAATACAGCATGGCGATCACTGTAGAAGGCCGTTGGCTTACCGTGCTGTTCAATGTATTCGCGAGTAGCGACCATGTAGTCAAAGGCGGATTCGGTCTCACTGAAACGCAGGTTCATCAAACGCCCGGTGGCATCATCGATGTAGACCAGCAGGCAGCATTTAGGGCTGCGTCCTTCAAACCAGTCGTGGTGGGAACCGTCGATCTGAACCAGTTCGCCCAGGCAATCGCGACGATGACGAGGCTGATAGACACGAGGCTTTCGCTTAGCATGGGGAACCCAGAGGCCATCGGCAATCATCCATTGGCGGAGAGCTTCAACTGAGACGTGAATGCCATGAAGCTCTGTGAGTTTCTCATGAGCCAGAGTCGGCCCGAAGTCAGCGTAGTATTCGTGGATTAAGGCGAGTACTTGTAATTTTAATTTATCATCATGTCGATGATTGCCGGGTTGACCACGCTTTAATGAAATTAAACCGCTTGAACCAAATTCCACAAAACGCTTTACCAAGCGATAAACTTGCCGGGTACTCAAACTGAGAATACGGGCAGCTTCAACACCAGTTAAGCGTTTGTCACAAATGTCTTGGACGAGTTTAATCCGCAGTAATTCATCATCAGTCATGGTCAGCAACATCTCATTGGCTCCAGGTAACACACTAGGTAAATGGTGCTCTGAAGTTAGTTCAACATGACATTTCTAACTGGCTCAAACCTGACACTTCTAAATGGTTCTTACACCTTTAGTGCGCATTATGTACCTTATGTTAAATAGCGCTTCAGGGATACGTCTGAACTTAGGGCTATGTACGAGCATTGCTTCTTCTGTCCTCTTCTATAGCATTCCATATGCCCTCAGTACTGTACAATTTAACAGTATTCGCTATTTACCATAAAATAGGTAATTAACACCTATTTTTAAGCTCTGCTGCAAATGTTCAGTTTGCCTGGCGCTTCAAACCTAGCTGAAATTATACAGCGTTACGGCAAAACCTTTGACACTGCTATGCACCGTAAATGATCTTTACTAAATCCTATTAGTAATGATTATTACAACAAATATAGGCTCTTCGAGCTTTTTGCTTGTGCTTTGCCATTCTTGCTTATCTATTTTGCTGTTCTAATGCTCTTAGCTAGTTTACTAGCCTTACTAGTCATAGCTAATCATGCACCATAGCCTTAAACCAGAAACCTATTGGTTGCTTTCACGAAGTACTGGTCTAACTTCATCTTTTCTAAATATATTTTTTTGCACTGTTACATAACAAAGGGATATCATGCGCGCCGAAACCATTATGCAGCACAATAAATAACAACAGATATTAAACAGGTTTAATAGATGAAGAACTTATCAGTTCGATGGAAATTCACCTTACTCTCAGGGATCTGCCTGCTAATTGCACTCTCTGGCCTTGTTAGTTTTTCTTTGTACCATTCAACACAAACTCAATCTTTAGTTCGTGAACAAACTTCAAAAAACTTGCAACAGACAGCGAAAGAATACGTTTCTGTTTTAGCCTCTGAACAAGCGCAGAAAGTAAAGGCTGTTTTAGACAAAAATCACAATCGAGCTGAAATACTGGCTCAGACAGTTATATTTATGCGCGAGAGCGCCAAGCTTAATGATTCCTCAAGTCAACAGCTTCGCAGGTCTATTAGCCAGTACCTAAGACAAGTTGTAGAACGTCAGACAGATATTCTTGGTTTATATATCGTAATGGAACCTGATGCATTGACTGATTCAGACAGCCTATATATTGGTAACGATGATCTCGCATCAAACAGTACTGGCCGCTTTGTCCCCTACTGGGCCAGAGACACCGACGGTAATGTCGATCTAGAGGTTATGGCAGAAGAAGATATTATCGATACTGAATTGGATGAGTTTGGACGTCCCGTAAACGAATGGTATTCCTGCTCTATTCGTACCCGCCAATCTTGCGTTTTAAACCCGTATCTTGATGATGTTGGTTCCGATGAGCTATTGATGACATCTGTCACCGTCCCTTTAATTGTAAATGGTGACGTGCTGGGGATGTTGGGTATTGATCTGTCATTACAATCATTACAACCATTAATAGAAAACGTAGATAACAGCTTTGTCAGCGGACATGGGCAAGTCCTTTTGCTGAGCCAAGATGGATTGGTTGTTGCTTTTGATCACGACAAATCCCAACTTGGGAAATTGGTACAAGAGCTACCTATAGGCCGCCAGACTGGGATAGATGAATGGTTGTCAAAAAAGCACATAAGCTTAAATTGGGATGAGCAGAATCAAACACTTCAAGCTCTTGTCCCTGTCCAACTCAGTGGAAATGTTAGCCCATGGGGGCTGGTATTTAGTGCTCCACGTAAATATGTATTAGCCAGTGCTATTGAATTAGATAAGAAAGTAGAACAACAAAATATCGAAACCACACTTTTTCAACTAGTGATGGCATTAGCAATTGCACTGGTTACACTCTTACTCATTTGGTTCGCGTCTTATTATCTTGTTAAGCCTATTTGGCAAGTTACAGGTCGTCTGCAAAGTATTGCTTCTGGGGAATGGGATCTAACCCAACGGCTAAAAGTTGAGAGCGATGATGAAGTTGGTCATTTGGTGCATTGGTTTAATCAATTTCTCGAGAAGCTTCAAACAACAGTCAAACATATTGGCGAATCGGTTATCAGCGCTCAAGCAACATCTGAACGAGCTTCAGACATTGCAGGCCGTACCAGCGAGAGCAGCAAACAGCAGTTCTTTGAGGTAGAGCAAGTTGCTGCAGCACTTCAACAAATGACAGCAACGGCTAGCCTTGTTGCTGATAATGCAGCCCAAGGTGTAGGTTCAGCAGATGATGCACAACAAGCGGCTTCTAGCGGCCAGCAAGTAGCAGTAGCAACCACACAAGCAGTAGAAACCCTGGTCGATGACGTTTCTGCAGCAATGCCTTTGGTTGAACGCCTGGCAAATGATAGTGAAAATATTGAGTCGATTCTTGCTGTTATCCAAGGTATTGCTGAGCAAACAAACTTACTTGCGTTGAATGCTGCTATTGAAGCTGCACGTGCCGGTGAACAAGGGCGAGGTTTTGCCGTAGTGGCTAGTGAAGTTAGAAGTCTTGCTGAACGAACACAAGATTCAATTGGTCAAATTCGAAAAGTAATTGAACAAATCCAATCTGGAACTGGTGAGGTTGTAGGCGCTATTAGTAGTGGCAATGAAAAAGCAATCAAAGCTGTTCAGCAAGTCAATGAAATGACACAGGCTTTGTCTGTTATCTCTGAGCATATTCAGCATACCAGTGAGATGGGAGCTGAAATCGCGAAGGCCGCGGCTGAACAAAGTATGGTTGCGAATGAAATTAATCTTAACGTGGTTAATATCCGAGAAGCTAGCCATGCTATAACTCAGGAGGCCGAAGCTTCGGCTCAGTTAAGCTCTGAGCTTCAGCTTCTCTCTACGGAGCAGCAACAAATAGTTCAGCCGTTCAAAGTGTGAAATTAGGTTGATGGCACATTGCTGCAAGGTGCCTTATCTTATTGTTATAGTCACAGCTGATAGACAAAAAAAGCCCGAGAGAACTCGGGCTTCTGCTAGTTAGCCGCCGGCTAGTTTTACGGTATGACCTTTTTTTTCAAGAGCAGCTTTGATGACATCGCGTTTATCGCCCTGAATTTCGATATTGCCATCTTTAACCGAGCCACCGCAGCCACAAACTTTCTTCAATTCTGCAGCCAGTAGCTTTAGCTGAGCATCATCAAGGTCAAGGCCTGTTACGATGCAAACACCTTTGCCTTTTCTGCCTTTTGTCTGACGTTGAATACGTACAACTCCATCGCCTGTGGGACGCTGTGGTGCTGCTTTCTCTTCTTTGATTCGGCCAGTTTCTGTCGAGAATACTAAGCGGCTGTTATCATTCATTGGAAAAAAATCTCGTCTGCTTTCTGGGATTTGTGAGCCTGGTAATAAGTTAAGCAATCAATCTTGCGGTTTACCAGTTACCGAATATTATCAATAAATGGTAGTAAAACGGAAACTGTTATGATTCGTAATGTAATTTTTGATTTTGGTGGTGTCCTGTTTGAATGGAAACCGTACGAAATTGTGACGTCATTTACAGATTCTCCCGACGAACAGCGCCTGTTAATTGAAGGTGTACTTCATCACCCGGACTGGCTCTGTCTTGATCGTGGCACCATGCTAATGGCTGAAGTCATTCCCAAGTTTGCTGCAAGAACAGGTTTATCTGAATCTCGCATGGAAGACTTTTTTGAGCACATTTTAAATAGCCTGGTAAAGATTAATGAAACAGAAAACCTTCTGTTTCAAGTAATAGATCACCACTATTCTGTATACTACCTGACCAATATGAGTAGTGCTTTCTTCGAAACGCTAAATGATCGCCACAGTCTTATCTCTTTGTTTAAAGGTGGTTTAGTCTCGGGGAAAGAGTTAATGATGAAACCCGAGCCTGATATTTTCCAGTTACTCATTGAACGATATGATTTAGTTCCAAGTGAATCACTGTATATTGATGATCATGAGCAAAACCTTATAGCAGCGCAAGCTTTTGGGTTTCATACTGTTTTGTTTGAGCAAAGCGCGTCATGTTTTAACAAAATTCAAAATATCCTTAGTATTAGCTAAAATTTGACATAGATTGAGTGAGTTAAACGACTTGTTCTAGTAAAGTGGAACATAACCATCAACCTAGTGTCTATATTGAAAAATAGACGATGACCCTTTAGGAGCCTGTGTGAAGAAACTTCTGCTACCCGCCTTGATACTGTTTTCAGTAACTGGTGCAAATTTAGCTATGGCTGACGGTAAAGATAGCAAAGAACGATCGATTGTTGGGCAAGTTGAGACGATCAAAGTTCATGAGCTAGATCTTGATTTCAAAGCCCGCATTGATACTGGCGCAAAGACGACATCGATACATGCGACCAATATCAAAGTGACTGGTGAAGAAAGTGACAGCGATGATATGCGAGATCATCTTGGTGAAACTGTTGAGTTCACCTCAATTAATGAAAACGGTGATAAAGCGACTTATAAAGGCAAAATCATAAAAGTCAGCAAGATTAGAAATGCTCAAGGTGTTGAACGTCGCTATGCAGTGAAGATGGATTTAGGTTGGAACGGTGAGCACAAACGCGTTGCCGTTAACTTACGCGATAGAAGCAAACTCGACTATAAACTACTTATCGGACGTAACTGGTTAAGTGGAGATTACCTGGTCAACGTTGATAAACTAGATGAAGACGATTAATCGTAAACTAAACGCCCAAGCGGCGTTTAGTTTAGCATCATTACCCTACTCTATCTTTGTAGCTTTAGCTTTTCTATAACGGCATCTAAGTGTTTTTTGATAGCTATGGGCGATCCTTTCAATAATCGCCCTCGTAATATCACATACCACTCATTAGGTTTTCCGCTATCATTCATCAGCTTAAAACCTTTATATTCTTCAATTTTTTGTTCAGTCAACGGTGCTTGAGAACCAACACCTGCAAATTTTTCAGGTGGCATAAATGTTTTCATATCGCACCACCAGTCAATACTCTTCTTAACTAGTGTAAGTTTACTTTCAACTGGGCGACCATTAATTGTGGTTTTCCAGCCATCTGGGTCACTCGTAGCATTCTCAATATTGTGCCCACGATGAAATATTCTTTTTTTCATTCCCGCCCCTCAACTAAGTTGAGCCAAAATTTAGTACAAAACATAACCGTTAAATCAGTGCTTTATGAGGTAACAATGATTGTTACAAAACTCATATATCTATTCTTATTGAAGCATTAAGTTGCTCATTTGTCTTCTTGATAAGCGTATAAATTTGTCATTTATGTGATTTATTTTGTTATTCAGTATGCATTTTTTTTTGTTTGTCATATATTTATAGTTATAGTGCATTAGACGGTTGTGTTAACAATGGCAAAAACAATTCCCCCTATTGATAACGAAGCTCAGCAGCAGCTCAGTCTCGCTACATTTAGACAGTTCATAGAATCAATTGAACCATGGAAAGTCCTTACTCATCAGCAATATGCGCGAAATACACTGGTTGCTTTCAAGAACGATTGGAATAATTTTTTGACCTTTTGTACGGAAAACAAAGTTTCCTCATTACCCGCAACCTCAGATACGGTTCATCGTTACATTGACCACATGTCACGTACAAGAAAGCTGTCTAGCCTGAAGCGTTACATGGTAACGGTTGCTCTGGTTCATCGTTGCCACAAATTAACTGACCCCTGTGCACACACTGAAATTCGGCTAGAAATGAAAAAACAACAACTAGAAAAGCATGACGACTACCGAAACGCATCGGCCTTTCGTGATGAGCATTTGCAACGCCTACTCGATAGGTTTGAGCTTTCAACCAAAGTTAAAGATATTCGCGACATGGCTATCTGGGCTGTGGCTTTCGAAGCGATGCTTAAGCGCAGCGAACTGGCCGATCTAACCATTAAATCGATTGAAATCCACCCAAGTGGTTTAATTGACCTATTGGTTTCCGATAGAACTATCGCCCTTAGCGCTGTATCGTCAAAAGCTTTACAGCGTTGGTTAGTTGTTAGCATGATTTCCGATGGGTATATATTTCGCCGCATCGACCGCCATAGCAACATTGGAGACCTACCTCTTGACCATTCGTCAATTTATCGAGTGTTTCGACGTGCAAGCGATGAATTAAATTTACCGGCATCTACTATTTTTTCTGGTCAGTCTCCGCGAGTAGGTGCAGCCAAAGATTTAGCCAACTCTGGTCTATCTATTCATGAAATTCAAGACCAGGGACGCTGGAAAAGCCCTGCAATGCCTGCTCAATACGTAGGTAACACTGATCGCCATGATAAAGAAATAGCGAAATATATAAAACCTAAACCATGGGAAAAGTGACGGAGTTATTGTCTATATAACAGAGTCAAAGTTATAGTGCATTAGCAATACGAATAGATAACTCGACAGCCTGACGTCTTCACTCCGTTGGGCTGTCAGCCCAGTGTTCGCGAGGACCTTGCCGGAGATCGATAGGAACTGTAATTCGTTCAAACAGGCTCTCTAAAGGCTTAAGCTCACCAAAATATCCCATCTGGTTCGCTTCGACCCACTCTTTTAAGTTAATACCTTCCCAACACACTTCATAACCTGCATTGATCGCAAGTATTTCAAAGAAGATACGTTGTACCCTCCCATTACCTTCACGAAATGGGTGGATAATGTTGAGTTCACAATAATAATGCGCAATACGCTGAATAAAGCGATCGAACGGTAACCCACAGAGAAAGTCTTCTTGCTCTAGCTCACTGAATAACCGATCAGCTTCTCGCTGAATATTCTGCATATGGCAAAAACGAGTTTGACCTTTGGTTATGTCGACCTTTCGAATTTGGCCAGCCCAAACGTACAAATCCTGGAAAAGTAATTGGTGAATTTCCTGAAGATAGGCAAGATTAAACTGATCAAAAGCGGGTTCAAAATGTTCCGCTCGAACTCGAGTGAAATCTCTCTCGGCGAGTTCAAGTTCATCTTCATCCATAATGGATAAGCGATTTTTCAGAACGGACGTATTGGAGTAACAATCCGGATCCTGATTCACACCATATTTATCTCGCATACCGTCGTTTCAGTTTGGCAATTCGATCTGATTCCGTTGATGTCTCGGCTTCAACATTCACCAGTGCTGGCTCAACATCGAAACCTTCTAGCTGAAGGCTCGCCCGGTAATTTCGGGCACGTAAAGCTTCAAATCGCTCACGCTTTTGTTTCGTTGTCAGCATAGTTTTCCTTGTTCTCGCCTATAACCAGTATTACAGCTACTGATAAAATCGCCAAATGAGATCGGGGCAAATGATGCTTATAACATCACTTCCCCAACCAACGCTTACCTGCCTATATTGCGGACGCTTTTATTGCTTGCTCCAAGAAAAGCTGGAACTTATGGCCGTTATGTTCCAGCATCTTCGGGAACATCGAAATAGGCGTCATACCTGGGAAGGTATTAATTTCATTCAGCAAAATCTCATTATCTTCACTTAAGAAGAAGTCAATTCGCGACAAATCTTTTAGCTTCATCTGGATAAAGGCTTTACGGGCATAGCCACGGATCTGGCCAATCTGCTCATCAGTCAGATCGTTGGCTTCAACTGTTGTCGTTGAATGACTGTCCGTGCTGTACTTCTCTTCATAGGTATAAAATTTATCGTCCGGGCAGGAAACTTCACCCGGCTTAGTGATTACCAGCTCGTCACCATATTGATAAGCTGCAATCTCAAGTTCGCGAGGCTTTATCGCTTTTTCGATAAGCACTTGTTCTGAGTAAGAAAAAGCCTTATTTACTGCCTCAGAAAGATCAGCTTTGCTCGCCACATGGTAACAACCCACGGATGAGCCCTGACATGCTGCCTTGATAAAGACCTGCCCCCATTTGTCTAATGCCATTTCAGCCTGGGAGTGCGCATCAGCGTTGTTTTCACTGAGGAAAACATAAGGCGTATTAGGGATGTTAAGTGCATCGAACCAGAGTTTCGTGGTGATTTTATTGAAGCAGTTTGTGCTAGCTTCTGCACCGCAGCCAAAATACGGTAGTTTCGCCATATCCAAAAATGACTGAAGATCGCCAGTTTCACCCGGGTAACCGTGAACACACGGGATCACGTAGTTGATTTCAGTTTTTTGGCCACCAACTTGTAGTGAGCGATCAAGGTTCAGCTGGCAATGCTGCCCCTCATTGTCAAACCAACCGTTATCCTTCATCTCAACACGGGTATAGGTAATGCCATCAATCTGCTGGAGCTGCTGTTCAATGTAGTTCGCAGAAACGAGTGAAACTTCGTGCTCGGCGCTTCCGCCGCCGCACAGTAATAAAACATGGATTGAGCTCATTATCATCCCTTGTAGTACAAACTGACAACCATTGCCTTGCCAGTCAATATGTATTGCTGCTTAGCGTCTAAGTTTATAACCAGCATAAACGCTTTAGCTTAAATTCTCACTCAATAGTAATAAAAAAAGTCGAACGATTGCACCTTACATGTCAATCAACAGCAAAATATTTCAATGACACCACACAGTTCGGACAAAAAATCCGCAATACCGCTTATTTATCAACTTTTTCTATTGAGTTTATAAGAGTAAAGAGTGATGAATACTACATCAGCTAGTCCAAGCCAATAAAAAAGAGAGCACGTGGGCTCTCTTTTCTGTGGTTAATGTAGCTTAGTTAACTTAGGCGTTGACGATGATTTAATCTCGCTCAAGCTCCTGATAAATGGGCCATAGTCTTTCACATCTTTTGGCAATGCCGCTAAAGCCTGTTTCGCCTGTTCGCGTGTATCGAAGTGTCCATACAACAAGGTGTACCACGGTAAACCCTGAAGTTTTTTCTTGTTCATCCAAACCGGCTGATTGGATGGTAGTTTGTTCATATATGGCGTAAAGCCTTTATTGTGGCTCAATGCCAATACTTGAATGGTGTATCCTTCCGAGGCAGCCTTCGCATACTGATAGGTTGGCTTATCTGACTTAGGCTCTTGCTTTATAAGCGGCTTTTCCGGCTCAACCATCACGATTTCTTTTACCTGCTCAGGTATCGGTTCTGGTTTTACTGCTTCCTCTTTCAAGGCGATCAGTGTTTTTTCAATTTTTGCTTCTTGCATCTGTTCAAGCGAGTGAAGCTGCTCTGCGGTGTAAGTTTCTTCCGAAGAAGAAGTAACAATCTGTATATTTTCACTGTCTGACGCACACCCGGCTAGTGCCGTTACAACGGTGAACACGGCGATTTTCTTCATTATAACTCTGCCAAATCAAAACTCTGGTTTCATTCTGCCGTTGCTTATTAACCCAATCAACCCTAACTTTACGTTAGATCAATAACTATCAGCTATTCGTCACATGATTCCGTTGTAAAATACCCTCATTCTTCCTGTTTTGGAGTTACAAATGGCCGATCCGCATATTCAGAGCGAGTTAGACAGCCTTGATAGATTAACTGTAATCCTATACCGCTGTGTGCTTACGGCTTCTGCGGCCATCATGGCAGTTATGATCTGGGAGCCAAACTTCGCAGTACCAGCCATAGTCGTTACAGCACTTATCGCTGCGAGTACTGTTCATATCTACGACAAACGCTTTAGGTTGCTTATTATGGGCAGTGGCCTATTTGCCGCAGTTTGGCTAATACTCGGGTTGTGGAGCCCTCTTGCACTTGGTGCGGCACTATTTACTTTTAGCGCTCTTGCGATTAAAGAGTTTTTCTGTTTTCAGATCAAAATATTGAAGCTGACGCCGCTGATGCTGGCTGGTTTTTGGTTCAGTCAAGTTTTCGGGCTGGAACATATCAGCATCGCTTTCAGTATGGCAGGATCAATTCTGTTAGCTATTGCAGCCGTTGCAAAGTGGCGGATGCCTATTCATTTCGATATTGGTGATAAGAGCCGTTATCAAGTTTAATCCTCTTAGAGGCTGCGTTAGCCAAAGACTCTCGCAGCCTCTAATGCTACCTTTTGATAAAAAGTCCTCTTAATTAAACAACTTGGTGTTGATCACAGCTCGCACACTTTAGTCAGAAACTCCAGCCACCATCCGTTAGACTCTTGAATAACTCTCTTTAATGCCGGGTGAAGTTATGGATGGACTGGACAAACTACTCAAGCCTAAATCAATCACTGTGATTGGTGCATCAGACAGCCCCAACCGGGCTGGGAACGTCGTAATAAGAAATCTTCTTTCCGGTAGTTTCCACGGCCCGATTATGCCGGTCACTCCAAAATATGACGCTGTCGCTGGCGTACTTGCCTATCCAACAATAGACAGTTTGCCACGGGTACCTGATTTAGCGATTGTTTGCACCAATGCTCATCGCAACGTCGATATCATCCGTCAGCTGGGTCAAAAAGGAGTCAAAGTTGCTATCGTGCTCGCCGCTGGTATGAATAGCGACTTTAATGGCACGGGTGAAACCGAAGAAGCCCGTATGTATGCCATCGCCAAACAATATGACATGCGTATTGTAGGCCCCAATAGCATGGGGTTAATTCTGCCATGGTTAAACCTCAATGCCTCGTTTTCACCCATCGCAGCCAATAAAGGCAACATCGCTTTTATTTCACAGTCGGCCGCTGTCTGTACCACCATCCTTGACTGGGCCAAGGATAAGAGCATCGGTTTTTCGACATTCCTTTCTTTGGGAGATGCCTGCGACATAAACTTTGCCGAGCTCCTTGATTCACTCTGCCGAGACAGTAAAACCGAAGCGATTCTTTTGTATGTTGATTCAATCAAAGACGCGCGGCGCTTTATGTCAGCGGCACGAGCGGCTGCTCGTAATAGACGGATCCTGGTTCTTAAAAGCGGCCGCACCCAAGCAGGTGGCGCGGCAGCCCATCGCCATACTGGTGGTGAAGTTGGTCTTGATGCCGTTTATGATGCCGCGATTCGCCGCTCAGGTATGCTACGGGTACACAATACCCACGAACTGTTTGCAGCAGTTGAAACGCTAGCCCACTCTGTTCCCCTTCGTGGTGAACGACTGGCTATCATTACCAATGGTGGCGGGCCGGCTATTATGGCCGTTGATGCTTTGTCTGATCAAGGAGGCAAACTGGCCACACTCAGTGATGACACCATTGAAAAACTGTCTGAGGTATTGCCGACCTGCTGGTCGCATTCCAACCCCATCGATATCATTGGTGATGCTGACATCAACCGCTATGAAAAAGCGATTCGGGTTTTGTTGGACAGTGATGATTTTGATGCACTTCTGATCATGCACTCTCCTTCAGCCATTGCTCCTGGCAATGAAACTGCAAAGCGGCTTGCGCATGTTCTTCAGTCACACCCTCGCACCAAGCGCTTTAATATACTGAGCAACTGGGCGGGTGAAAATGAAGCGGCTATTTCTCGGCAAATTTTTACCGAGGCAGGTTTTCCAGCCTACCGTACCCCGGAAAGTGCAGCTTCGGCCTTCATGCACCTGGTTGAATACCGCCGCAACCAGAAGCAATTAATGGAGACACCTGTCTCTTTCGGTGAAATACAAGCCAATCCTCGTCATGTTCATGACGTGTTAAATCACCTGCTTGCACAAGGGATCTCTGAACTCGAAACCCACGAAGTTCGTCCGGTACTTGAGAGTTATGGTTTCAAAACACTACCAACCTGGATTGCAACCGATCCTGCAGAAGCCGCTCATATTGCAGAACAAATCGGATATCCTGTTGCAGTTAAGCTTCGCTCTCCGGATATCCGCCATAAGTCAGAAGTTCATGGCGTTATGCTGCATTTAAGAACCGCAGCCGAAGTCGCCAATAGTGCCCAGGCAATATTAGACCGTGTCTCGCTAAACTATCCGAGTGCCCAAATTGATGGCCTGTTAGTACAGCGGATGGCCAACCGCTCTGGTGCACAGGAGCTACGTATTTCGGTCCATAACGACTCGGTTTTTGGCCCAGTGATCATGATGGGAGAAGACGCTGCCGAGTGGGATATTCACAAAGATGCTGCCGTTGCCATTCCACCACTGAATATGGCGTTGGCACGCTATATGGTGATTAATGCCATTAAGACAGGGAAAATCAAGCAGCGCAGTCTACCAGAACGTATTGATATTCCAGCGTTATGCAAGTTGCTAGTGAAGATCTCCCAGCTGATTATCGATTGCCCCGAGATCATCAGCTTCGATATCCACCCACTGCTGGCTTCTGGTGATGAAATGACGGTCATTGATGCCTCGATGACGATCAAGCAGTTTGATGGTGATAAGCAGATACGGCTCGCTATACGTCCTTACCCCAAAGAACATGAAGAACATGTCACTCTCAAGGACGGGGCACCGATCCTGCTGCGCCCTATTTTGCCTGAAGATGAACCAAAACATAAAGCGTTTATCTCTAAGGTTTCGGTTGATGATTTGTACCGGCGTTTTTTCTCCGATGTCGGTGAATTAAACCATGAAGCACTGGCGAACCTGACCCAAATTGATTACGACCGGGAAATGGCATTTGTTGCAACTCGTGAAATCACTTTAGACAATGGCGAAAAAGATGAGGTAATTATTGGGGTTACCCGCGCCTTGTCTGATCCTGAAAATGAAGAAGCCGAATTTGCGATTCTGGTTCGATCCGACTTAAAAGGCGTGGGCCTGGGCAGTCTCTTAATGAATAAGATTATTAATTACTGTAAGCAGCGTGGGCTCCAGCGGATCACAGGAATGACCATGCCATCAAATCGCGGCATGATCATGCTGGCGCAAAAAGTCGGGTTTGAAATTGATATTCAGATGGAAGACGGGATTGTGGAAATGCTGCTGCCATTGAAGTAATTTCGCTAAACAAGGACATGTCGTTTGCCCAATGGTGCTCCCTGCACCATTGGTTTTCTCTCTGCTTTGGTTCAAGGCTAATCAGTCAGTACCTTGTGCTCCAAACATACCACCAGCATATTAGCTTTCATTTACTTCGACTGCTTTTTCCATAAATTCGCGATATGCTGGATACACCATGTCTTCGCTTTACCCATACGACTACGGTTCCAAGCCAGCACGACCTCCATCTCATAAACGGGATCATCGCCAATTACCGCCAATTCACCATTTTTTATTGCTTCTTCAGCAAAGCAGCTCGACATTGTCGCGATGCCCATTCCGGCTTTTAGCGCAACGAGCTTGTTGTGCATAGAGCTCACAGTAAGTAATGGCTGCTCATCAAGAATATTATAAGTAAGCGGAGGTAAGTTCCGGGCAGTATCAGCAACGGCTATACCTCGATATAACTTCCTGACTGATGGATCGAGAGGATTATCATGCTGATGGATGGGGTGGTCAGGATGAGCTACCCAGACAGAATCCAGCTTACCAATAGGCTGAATTTTCACTTCGGGAGGCGCGACAGTTGGAGCTGGGGCAATCAACAAGTCAGCTCTATCTTGAGCGAGAGCTTCCCAACATCCAGCTAGAATTTCTTCTTGAAAGCGAAGTCGGGTTTTACTCTGTTTCGCTAATCCTTCCACCAGCGGTAGCATATAATCCAGCTTGATCAGGCCGTCATACGCGATTGTGATATCTAATTCCCAACCGTGGGCCAATGCACTAGCATCAGAGATCATTTCATCAGCAGCAGTAAGTAGCTGTCGTCCTCTCTCCAACAGCAAGCGACCCGCTTTGGTAAAGGCCGCCTTGTGGCCTGAACGGTCAAAGATCACTAGATCCAAATCTTGCTCTAATTTCTGCACCTGGTAACTCAAAGACGATGGTGCTCGCCCTAGCTCTTCTGAGGCTGCAGCAAAGCTTCCACGACGTTCAATGGCATCAAGCACTAATAGCGCTTCAAAAGACAATAATTTATTCACATCCTCTCCCAGCCGACAAGCTGACATCCTTTTTTAACGTTGTATCACAGTTCTATACCCTATTCCCATGAAAAAGGTGACATTTACCTTGCTATACATAGTCTATTTCTAATCAATACACGCTATACACTCCCGGTATAAGGCAATAAATATAATGCTTAAAAAATATGTACTTCCACTAGGCCTGTTAACAACGTTGCCATTTTTTGGTTTTCATTCACTTGCTGACTCGCCAGCACAAGTGCTTCCAGAGCCAAGTATTGAATACCAATATCTTCCTGCCCACACTGCGGAAGAGAAACAAGCCCTTAGCATTATCCAGTCATCCGATGCAATCCGAACAGTTCAGGAGCTCAGTGAATCAGCGATGATTTTCACGCCCAAAATGACGATTATCTTTGGAACGAAGGAAGGCCCTTTATACGATCCCGAACAACATCAGATCCAAATCCCCTATTCTTTCCTTCAGCATGCAATAGAACGTTTTAAATCTAATAACTACCAAGAATCAGGGATCAGCGAACAACAAGCGGCTCTTGATACATTACTGCACACTTTGCTACATGAGCTTGGCCACGCTTTTATCTCAGCCAATGACATTCCTGTGCTGGGTAAAGAAGAAGATGCCGTTGACAATTTTGCCACTGTGTTGCTGTTGAACTATGTAGATAACGGTGCCGAGGTTGCGATTAGTGCCGCGGATCTTTTTGCCTACGAAGATCAGCAAATTGAAGAATTCGACAGTTTAGATTTTATCGATGAGCATAGCCTCGACATTCAGCGCTATTACTACACCTTATGTTTGATTTACGGCAGTAACCCCGAGCAGCATTCACAATTGTTGTCAGAGATTGATAAAGCGTTCAAAACTGAGCGAGAAGAAATATGCCTGGATGAGTTTGCCCGTGTCACTAATAGCTGGATGACCTATCTAAACGAAAACTAGCGTTAACCTGAAAGGGTGGCTACTCATAATTTTGAATATCCACCCAATTATTGAAATATAACCCCGGTAATTTTCCAACCAAACTGACTATGCAGTCAAAATAGTGCATAACCAACTCTTTGACTATTCACACCAGTTTCTAGCAACAACTAGCTTTTACTAACAAGGGGCTGACTAAGGTTGACATCTCCAACACCGATTTCTACATCAATTTGATGCTTTCCGGTTCCGCTATAGGTCAGCTGATCAGACACCATCACTCGTTCTTTAAGCAAATTACCCTGATTAAAACCTTGAACCTGAATTTCGCCAACACCGACAGATGCGCTGACATGACCATAGTCTGCACTATTCACACCGATCCACGCGGAGCCGACACCAATATCAGCCGAGAGTGACTGACCGAAATCATCAACCTCGATATTACCAACACCAATTTGAATTTGCAGTGCAAGCTCTTTGGGCACATTTAACGTCCATTGCTGAGAGATACTGTCCTCATCAATCTTCAGGTGTATCGCCTGGTCGGTGATCTGTTCAATCAATATGAGTGATTCAAGATCCGTAGCAAAGAGAAACCAGCTAGATGAGTTATCCTCAACATCCACCCTATATGTGACAACGTCGCTATCGACCACCTGGACATTCACCATCCCCACCGGCACTTCCAACACCAGCTCGGTAAGTGTCTTTTCATTAACGCCAACGCTGCCTGTAAAAGTTCGCTTATCTTTCGCTACTACCATATTGCTTAAAGAAAAAAGCGCTATAAATACAATAAGTAAGCCAAATCCTTTCTTCATGTCGATTCCTTTAACCAACGATATGATTGCTATGCTCATGGTTATAGCAGGTAGCATGCCAACCTTTTTATTGTTTAATTTCAACGCCTTATAGTTAGCAATTTATCATCCGCATTTCGGATATGGTTAAATTTGCCAGTGCATAGTAAAACTCACCATCTCATCATTAAGTCTTACAACTGTAGTTTACTTTTCGAACAGAAGGGAATAAGCAATTAATTGATCTGCATTAATATTAACAAAAACATTTTGTTCTAAAGTGACTCACAAGTGACCGGGAAGACACAAATTGATTTAAAATCAAAGATTAAGGATTAATCATTATGGAACAACCCTCACAATCGCTTTCGCAGACTATTTCATATCTCAAGCATTGTTCTTCGCAGCTGATGACAAACCGTGCCATTTCTCCCGCCAGTATTTCGGCACAACGTATCCATGAAATTGCCTCCATTGAATACCTCGAACTAGAGCACGCATCAAAGCAAGTTACCTGCATTCAAAAAGAGCTCTTCCGTGCAATACTTGCACTAGAAAATGACGATAAAGCGATTGTAAAAGAAGCGCTATCAACAGCGATTCATCAGCTAAACAGTGAACTCACTGTCCCTGTATCCAAAGCTGAACAAAAAGTCGAAAAGGTAGCCTGTGATCCTGCGCTTGCAGGCTAATCAAATCATGAGCTACATATACAATTAAGCCCTCATTTGAGGGCTTTTTAAAATGGTTTTCCAAGCAATTTATCTCAATATAGTGGCTTTACATCAGCCATTTCCACCAAATGAACAGCGCTAAGAAACCAAACAGGTATATTCTTCATTAAGCAGCTCCACGGCAGAGCTGAAGAACACAATAATGCCCATCGCGGCAGTACTGGCAGCCATCCTTTCCCTCACCTTTCTAGCATAGTCCTGAGCAATAAATCAGTTAGGTTGTTATTTATCCACTATTTTTTTGTTTCCGGTTTATGCTTAAAGGAAGGTTCACTCTATCAATTCCCAAACTAAGGTAGTTTTGATGATTCATGAATGAAGCAGAGAAAACACGAGCCTCCACAACACCAGCTAAAAGGGAAAAGAGAAGCCAAAGGAAGCGGCTTTTTCTCTATGGCCTGCTCATATTGCTTAGCGTACTCATTATTCCGGCCATTATCATTCCACCGTGGTTAGCCTCCAAAGGGATTGAGATTAATGCTATCTCCGGGATCGGCTTCAACCAAGGCTTAGTTATCGATGAAGTTTCCATCACAATCAATAAAAACGCGCTAACCTTCAAAAAGCTATCCCTAGAGCATTTTGTAGACATGGATAGCGCCATCTCGAATGCTTCATGGCGACTGTTTTCCCAACATACCGAAGTCAGGCTCTCTCCTGATATTTTAAAAACACTGGACCAACAAGAGATAAGCTTAGGCAACCTGACACTGACTGATACCGCTTTTAATTTTACTGATCTCTCAGAGCCTTATGTTTTTAGCGCTCACGCTAACTTAATTGAAGTGTCGTTGTTCGATAAACATGATATTGCAGTCAAACAACAAGTAGATGACATCGACCTGGTCTTAACAACACAACCTGCTGTTGTTATTAGCGGCTTTATTAAGCACGGGGCCCTGAGCCTTCTGGTGCCAGGTGACAAGGCCGCAAACCGTTATCCTTTTAGCTTTGACAACGCTAACTTCTCAATCAGCTGGCAGGCAGATATAACCCCTCTTTCTGTTCACATCGAAACATTGAGTCCCAAATGGGAAACAGTCACTCAGGGGTACACCCAGTCAGGAAAGAACATTGCACTGGGGCTCAACCTTCAACGTATCGAAGAGAGTATTAAACTGACCGCAGATCAACTCTGGCTTGATCAGCCAAGCCAGCTTCCTGAATTTATTGAAAAACCTGACAATGCCAGCCAGAGCCTCCATCTGGGGAGGGCCATCGCCAAGCTTTCCTTGCTCCCCTTGCGCAAACTAAAAATTCATGACTTCAACTACGGGGAGCTGATCATTCACTCACTCCTGGTGCTTGAAACCCCAAGGAAGCGGAACAACAAACCTGATAAAAAAGCCAAGCTAAGGTTAACCGGGAAAGCTCTGGGTCCAGATCCCTATGACATTGATATTCTGGTCAAGCACCTTAATGAACAAGATGCCTACTTTTCTGGAAAGATAACAGGCCCGAAAGGCAACACCCTGCAATGCCTAGTAAAGATCCACTTTGTTAGCCCGCTACCAGAGTCGCTCAACTGTAACGCCAACTTCCGTAATACCAAAGAGCTGACTGACAGGCTCAAGCTCTATGACATACCCAGTGCGACACTCAGCGAACCGTTAGCTATTAGCGCCATTCAAACAGCAATCACTCAAGCTACAACACACCATGTTCCGGCTCAGGGAGCGCTACCGGCCAAGCTAAGCAGTATCGTTCAAGCTATTTACCGCATTAAGGTAACGCTGCCCGGCAATGTTAAGGTCGCTTTAAATCAGTTCGCTCTTCAACACCCAATACTTTCGCCATCTCATAACCCAAAGCCTATCTCGACCTTGTCATTCAATACTGATGGCTCACTGACATTTGATGCGCTATATCAAGACAATGAGCTAACACTTAAGCTGAGCGATCCTACGGAAAAAATAGCGATGGAAAGCCCCCAACATGACAGCTTTTTCTCTTTGCTGATTAAAAAACTACACTGTGCCATCAAGCTGGAACAGCTCAACCCGGTCGATTCGTTACAGTGTCATACCCAATTGAATTTTCAGTCCCGAGCTAACCAACTTTATCCAGCTATAGGGACTGAATTTAACAGGATCGCAGCCACTAGTGATATTGACCTGAACTGGTCTGCTCGCAAACTGGCGATGCAATTTCAAAATACCGAAATTAAAGTCGACAAGGCTATATTGCCGCTGGGTACAGAACTGGGAACAGAACTGGATCCAGCCCTGATTCAGTCTCAGGCTACTGATCTGTTGCTGCAAGTAGGAAACCTTGACCTATTCCTATCACAAGGATCTAGCCATGAAGCCCCACAGCAACTTAAACTGAAACTTGCCCCGAATACCGAAATCCTACTGACAGGTGACTTCTATGGTGAGAAATTAATTGCCGAGGGGCCCATTTCCAAGCAAAAGCGAAAACAGCTTCAGAGCAGCAAAAACCAACTTCCTGTACAAAAATACGATGCCAAGCTTGTACTCGCCTTAACCAACGCGACACTGATGCAATCAAACGATCGGCTGGAAATAAATACCCAGTACCAGACAACTCTCAACCTAAGGCAAAATAATCAGCGTTTACCCTCCTTAAGTAGCCAAGGAGCACTCAAACTAAAGCCAGGGAAAGTCAATCTATCTGGATCGTTAAATAGTGCAAAGCAAGCACAATTGATGCTATTTACGATCAGCTCCAATTTAGAGCAGGATCAGACACGAATAAAGTTACACCGTAATGACATTCACTTTAACCCCAAGCGTACTTTAAAAAAACACTATTTGCCTCACTTGCCTATCAAGTATGACTTAAATAACGGCATCATTAGCTTTAACGCCGATTTGTTACTTAACCAAGGCAAGCTTCGTGGTGACTTTGGTGTCTTTGCTGACGGCTTAGGAGGGTATATACACGGGTTTCATTTTGCTGATCTCAATGTCTCTTTTACCGCCGCCATCTCCCCCAAAGGGATTCGCTCTAAATACCCAGTCAGTGTACATGCAGGTCTACTGCATGCCGGGGTATTACTCGAGAATATTTTCGCTTTAGTTGAATTCGATACTGAAAATAACCACTATGCACTTCACCGTGCAAGCGCTTATGCATTAGGAGGCTCAATCAGCACTCATGGCGTGACCAGTTCAGAGTTAACTAACATTTCCCACATCCCAATCCTGGTCCATCGCCTGAACCTGGAAAAACTCATGCAAGCCATTGAACCTAGTGACATTGAGCTAACTGGCACCTTAGATGGCACCTTTCCCATGTCGATTCAAAACGGTCTGCCCGTTATCCAAAACGGCAAACTTCACTCACGCTATCCAGGAGGAGTACTCAGGTACAAGGAAGGTTCGACCATCGACCAAAATGTCGAAGCCGCCGGGGAAAACAGCTTGCTCGTGATTAGTCGGATTCTCAAAAATTATAAATACGACTCGCTGGCCGTTGATATAGACTATTCTAAAGAAGGACAATTAAACGCCAGTTCACGGTTTAAGGGCTACAACCCTGATTTTCAAAATGGTCGGCCTGTATATCTAAACCTGAACCTAGAAGACGATATTCCAGCATTAATAAAGACATTGAATGCCATAAATTCATCAAAGCTGGAAGGTCAATTTTTAAAGCAGCTTGGTTTGGATGAGTAGCATTATTGCGCTTTTGTTAAACATGGTGGCTAAGAATGGTCGTAGCTCATGGATATTCAGCTTAAACTTTCCAGCATACTCACACTCCTTGCATTCGTTGCAATACTTAGTGCTATTGGCATTTCCGGCTGTACACCCACAGTCCAGGTCACAGCCTCTGACAAGCCAATAGAAGTAAACCTGAACGTTAAGATTGAACACGAGATCCGAATAAAAGTTGATAAGGAAATTGATGACTTATTCAGTGATGACGATGTATTCTGATATGGCAAGGAGATTGCCATGAAGAATGTTCTAATCCTTTTTTTTGCTGTTTTCATATCAGCCAACGCCTATGCACTCGACCTACAGCAGGCAAAAGATCAAGGGCTGATTGGGGAAGCAAACACGGGCTATGTCGCCGCCGTGACGTCGAATGCTTCTAGCGAAGTGCGTCAACTTGTGTCTACCGTAAACAACCGCCGAAAAGATCGCTATAAAAAAATTGCCGTCTCCCATGGGCTCACCACCCCAGAAGTCGGCCGGCTGGCACACCAAAAGGCTGTCGAAAAAACCCAGTCAGGTAACTATTACCAAAATGCTGCAGGTAAATGGCTAAAAAAATAGTGTCAGTTGTAATGCCAAACCATATGTTCAATATTTCTTAACCCTAGCTTCAATATATTTAAATCTAACTAACTTGTTTTTCCGCGTATACTCACTGCATTCTAACCTTTTGACTCTCTTGATTACTCACTAATGATGTCGCTTCATAACACCCTCAAAAAATCTCAGACGTCTGATTACTTCTTCTTTTTTGTCGCCCTGGTTTGTCTGTTACCTTTCATTAGCTCACCAGTCGCCCTGATCTTAGGATTTACTCTCGCCAGCCTGGGCATAGTGCCGACGCAATTCAACCTGGCAGCGCTCACCAAAAAGCTGCTGTCATACTCAATTATCGGGCTGGGTTTCGGTATCCATCTCGATCAGGCTATCGAAGCTAGCAAGCAAGGATTAGGGCTTATCATTGCCTCTATCTTCTTCACCCTGCTCATGGGCTACGCCTTAACCAAGCTGCTTCGCATTGAACAGAAGACCGGCCACCTGATTGCATCCGGAACCGCCATTTGCGGTGGCAGTGCTATTGCAGCCGTCGCTCCAGCCATCAATGCCAGAGACGATCAGACCTCTCTGGCACTGGCAACGGTATTTGTTCTGAACTCAGTCGCACTGTTTGTTTTTCCTGCCCTTGGCCACCTATTAGAAATGAGTCAGCATGCGTTTGGCACCTGGGCGGCAATTGCTATTCATGATACGTCTTCTGTCGTTGGTGCGGCCGGCGCCTATGGAGACGAAGCACTGAGAACCGCGACCACATTGAAGCTGGCACGTGCGCTGTGGATCATCCCGATTGCCTTTGTCAGCGCGCTGATGTTTAAAGGCGATAGCAAAAAGATAGGTATTCCCTATTTCATAGTTTTCTACTGCGTTGCCATTTTATTCGCGCATTTTGTTCCTGACCTGCAGCCTGTTTACGATCAGGTATTCAATCTGTCTAAACGTATACTGGTCGTCTGCCTGTTTCTGATTGGTTCGGGGATCACTGTTCAGAAGCTACGTGCTTCTGGGTTGCAGCCCTTGCTGCTTGGTGTCCTGCTCTGGCTAAGTATTGGGGTAGGTTCACTGGTTTATATTCAGTTTATGTAGGAGGCTGAAATGGCAGACAATCAATGCTTCATTCCGAGAAATGGTTAACAGCATTATTCGTACTTGCACATACGCAATCCGCCACATTACCCAACAAGAGGCGATGTAACCTGGCAGTCAAGGGAGCAATTTCTGACTGTCAGCAACAAGGGATTGGACTGAAAAACGTTACCAAGCGTAACCTCACCAAGCGCTTTGTGATCTCTATTTCCATTACATATCGCATAGAAGAAAAGCACTAAACCTACCACCCTATTCAGAGCCGCAAAGAGGTTTTACCACGAAATCGAGTTGGTGATATTTTTAGCATCTGCCCAATCATATGGGGTACTAAACAGCGCTGGCTTCGTATTAATCACATCGGAATCGGCTATTCAGATATGTCCCCTCACCTTGTTTCAGATGCTCGATGAATAGGCGAAGCGGCATAAAATCGCGGTATTCTCGTGGGAAATAGATGTTGATACTGGACATGGAAACCCGGTGTTCACTCAGGATCTCCTCGAGCTGCCCAGTCTCCAAAGCTTCAACGCAGTATTCATGGAACGCATAAGCAATTCCCAATCCCTGAGTCGCCATTTCAAGTGTCACCGGCACTGAATTGGCAATGACACTGCCACGTGCTTGAACCGGATAAACCCCATCCGGACCGGTGAAGGTCCAGGGCGCCAATTGGCCGGAGCTTTGATAGCGATACCGTAAACAGTTATGTGTCAGAAGATCTGTGGGATGCGTTGGCCTACCGTTCTTCTCCAAATAGCGCGGACTTGCCACCACAGCAGTGGTCAGGGAGTCGGTCAAACTGATAGCAATCATATCCTCAGCAATCAATCCCCCCAAACGAAACCCGGCATGTAAACCTTCTTGAAGTATGTCCGACAGGGCATCGGTAAGTGACAGTTCTACCTCGATTTCTGGATAGTGCTCTTGAAAGGACACTAGATGTTGGCGTAGTAACAGGTGATAGGCGAACTCCGGAATCGCGAGTTTCAATACGCCACGTGCCGCATGACCAGCTGTACGCGCACTTTCTAGACCATCAGCCAGTTGTTCAAATGCCGGACCAGACGCACGTATCAAGGCACGGCCAGCCTCGGTCAGATTGATCGAGCGTGTGGTTCGGACGAACAACACTGTTCCCAACTGATCTTCGAGCGTCTTCAACTGATGGCTCACGGTTGAGCGCTTAATCCCCAGCGCCTCAGCAGCAGCGCGCATGCTGCCCTCTCGCGCAATGGCATTGAACACTTCAAGAGTAGAAAGAGGCAATCGCATTGTTGTATTTACTACACCATAGAGGTTGATTTAGAGGTAATTGTTAGAAATTACAGTAATACATACACTGTAGCAACACTTAAACGCAATAACCCAGCCCGCCGGGATCGAACATCCACGCGACAAGGGAACAACGCCAGAGACCCATTATGAAAACACTTGTATTGACTGCTCATCCGGACCTCTCTTCCTCATCGATCAGTCGCCGCTGGTTTGAGGCCCTGTCCGATACTGCTGACGTTGTCACCCGCGACTTGATGGCCGTTGGAGGGCCAGAGATGCGTTTCGACCCTGCTGGTGAACAGGCACTTCTCCTTGAGGCGGATCGCATCATCATGCAGTTTCCCTTTTATTGGTACTCCTCCCCGCCCGTGCTCAAAGCCTGGCTTGATCAGGTACTGCTCATGGGATTTGCCTTTGGTCCCGGAGGCAGTCAACTCAGGGGAAAGGAGCTAGGGCTCGTGATCTCCACAGGCGGTCCTGCAGAAAGCTATTCCGCCGCTTCATATAATAATTTCAGCATGGGAGAGTTACTGACGCCCTTTCAACAAACGGCCAACATGGTTGGTATGCGATATCTGCCCCCGTTCGTACTCCACAGTGCGATGGGGCGGGACCATGCTCGGATCGATGCCAGCATTCCAGCGGTGATCGCCTATGCAACCACCCCTATGAGTTCTGAGCATGTTTTTGCGCCACAGAAACGTGAACTAGCCTAAGACTTATTCCGAATAGCCCTCCGAGCCACGAAGGGCGACAAACCAGCTTTTTTAATCACTCAAGAAACGAGGACGTAAACATGTCACTTACAACTGCAGACAAAATGGAAATTCAAGATCTTATGGGGCGTTTTGCGCTCGCCGTTGACATCAAGGGGCCAGAAGCGATGCGCGACCTGTTTGTTGAAGATGGGCGATTTATCGTCGATGAGTTTCAAATCGAATTAGAAGGTATCGACAACATCATCAACTGGATAAAAGACAGTGCAGACGCGTTCCCACCAGGGCTTACCCATATTCAGAGCAATTTCGTAATTGATGGTGATGGAGATGAAGCACAATTGAGCTGTATTAGCCAAGCAATCCAGAGCCATAACGGTGAGATCAAGCATTTCGTCGTAGGCCGCTATTTCGAGACACTAGTAAAGACACCTGCTGGTTGGCGACTGAAAGAACACAAACTCCAAGTGCGTGCTTAAAGTCACTTACAATTAGAAACCGACTGACATCACCAAAATACAGCACCATCAATTGAACCACACTTCTTAAAAAGAGAGAATCATCATATGAAACTCTATTCTGCCCCCGGCACCTGTGCCACAGCAATGCATATTGCATTAGAGTGGATCGGTAAGCCCTACGAGGTTGAGCATCTCGATCATGTCACCATGAAGTCTCCCGACTATATGAAGCTCAACCCCTCCGGTGTTGTTCCAACTCTGATTGATGGAGACCTAGCTTTAGCCGAGGGAATGGCCATCCTGCTCCATCTTGTCGACCAAAACCCAGACGCCAATATCGGCCCTGCTGTCGGAACTGCTGAGCGCAACGATCTTCACCGTTGGTTAGTCTACATCTCGGGCACACTGCACCCATATTTCTGGCCTCATTTCATGCCGATGCGTTTTACTACAGAAGAGAAAGGCTACGCAGCTGTGCAGGCAGCAAGTCATTTGTTGATTGATAAGGCGTTAACTCTGATCGATCAGCATCTGGAAGGCCGGGATTGGATGGTAGGCGACAGCAAATCGGTTGCAGATGCCTTCCTGTATCCGATGGCAAGCTGGGGCTATGATCTGGAAAAACCGACCGATGAATACAAGAATATCGATCGGATCATCCGTAAGTTGGCAGCCGATCCTGCTGTTCAGAAAGTACACGCGGCGCAGGAGACGTCTGCGCGTGTAGATATAAGGCATGATGGCTGAAGGATAGCAGCACTTGAGTGCCAAGTTAACGGGCGGTAGTGATCCGCCCGTTTCTGGTTTCATGTTGTATCGGTTCCCTTTGGTGCGATAGTGCCAAACACTCGCTTTTTTCATGGCGTTATATCGATTCTATCTTTGCTTTCCTTCCCAGTTTCCAATGCGTTCACTGAGAAGTTTTCTTCTGTAGGCTCAGTACTTTTCTTCATCGCCTTTCTTGCCACGGCAAACAGCAGGAGAAGAAAGGCCGCCAAATCCATCAGGGCGCTCACCAAGCCTGATGTCATGACCGACAATCCCACAAACACCAACACTAACCCTATCCATTTGACCATCTGCTTATCTTTCCACTCTGCAGTCATTATCTTGCTACATTATCGGAAAGCTATCGGGGGAAAGAAAAATACCCTTTATATCTATAAAATTCAATATGGTTATAAGCCGGACGAAATGAGCTTGTTTTTATTATAAGTGTGTATTACTCCATACCATAGCCATGAATAAACATCATATAGGCTTCTAGTGCTTTATCCTGACTGATCACATTGCCCTGTGAGGCATCTTCAATCACAGTGATTGACTTTTCCATCGATGGTGAAGCTTGATACAACGAATAAGTTAATGTTGGTGGTGCTCTGTCATCATCTTCTCCAACCAAAAACAGTAAGGGTCCATGGTAAGCTTTCAAGGCTGGATAATTGTCCAGAGCAGCGAGCTGCGGCTCAATCTTCACGTCGTTACGCCAGCGTAGCAACCAAGGAGTGGTGGCTTGTACCGTTTCTTCTATACGTGTCAGTGCTCCTTCCAAAACAATAGCATCAACATTTCTCGTTCTAGCTAGCTCGGCAACAAAAAAAGTACTAATCGCCGAACCATGAAGAATAATGAATCCATTGGGATTGCTCGCTCGAACTTGGTCATAAACATTGATGGCATCACGCTGCAGCCGCATCACAGATGGCCAATTGCCATCACTGTCTATCCCTCGGCTCTTCAACGAAATAAAGTTAACGCCCAAGAGTGCAAACTGTCCGGCAATCATGGCTTCATCAGTGGTTGGATAAAATGGGAGGTTGCCAAAATACAACACCGTATTCGAGGCGCCTTCAACCGTTAACTTAATCCCACGGGTCACCTGCATGTCGTCATACTGGATACGGAGCTCTGACAGTTTGTGCTTCTCTGGCCGGAACCACTTGGTTTGAGCATAAGCTTCGAGATATACCGGGTTCCGAACTTTGTGAGTGAGGTAGTCATCAGAAGTGACAGGCGATGTACAACCCTGCACGAAAAGCATGTTGACAATGACAAGTAAAAAAAGCGTTTTTCTCATAGGGGTAGCTAGCACAATAATAAGACTAGCTGACGCTAACCTGTTCTAATTACTGGCTCAATAAATTTGCTGATCAATGAGCAGATCCTCGACAGACAGCAAAACTTACTCGTACAAGAAGACAGGACGTCTCACCTTTATTTAACCGGTGACTTGTTTGCTTGAGCTGTTCTTTAATACAGATATACCCAAGCTACCTCAAGATGCAGGATTCAGAGTGAGACCAGCGTACTCAGTTCAAGGAAAATAACGGTAGGAATGGCAATCCCTTTCAACGTTATTTGACACAGAAATGGGTTCGCTGGCTCACTCCCAAAGGGCGAGTTTACTTGGCTGCTATGCGTTGTTACCGATTATTAATTTAGAGCCACTAGATTTTCAAATCGGTGCCTAGCCTAGGAGCCAAGTAATTCTCGCTGAAACGAGCATCTTGAGGTAGCTTGGGTATATGCCAATGATCAACACTTGGCGACTTGCAGCTCATCCAATCGCGTGGTCCAACGGTTTGAACGGAAGGCCTGGCGCATATGCCAGTTGGTTGAGCCTATCACCGATGCCGGTTTAATCCCGTTTTTAAACCGGGCGTTCACCTTATCCGTAATGGCCATCAAGTCACGCCGTTTCATTTCTTCCAGTGCACTGGTATCAAACATATCGAGCTGAAAATTATCATTCTGGGCATCGGTTAATTCATCCAAAATCACCCCGATTTTCTGGTATTCAAAACCCGGCCGATACACCTCATCAAGTTGCTCTAGTGCCGATGCCAGAAACTTATAGGAATCCTGGCTCGGGCACACTAAGGTTCGGACGCAGCTCTTGTTATGTTGCGGTAATTCCTTATAACGGTTGGTCCGCAAAAATACGCCAACCACACTCGCCTGGCTGCCTTGCTTTCGTAATTTTTCTCCCGCTCGCTGGCAATGAAAAGCCAACGCCGCTTTTAGCTCATCGAGTTTGCAGATCCCGCTCCCGAAGCTTCGGCTAGATAATATTTGCTTTCTTTTTTCATCGATATCACCGGGTGAGATACAGGCAATACCCTGTAACTCCAAGACGGTACGAGCCAGACCGACATTCCACAACCGACGCATGTCTGCCGAATCCTTATCGGCCAATTGCAGCGCATTACCTATACCCGTTGCTCCGATACCAACCCGAAGCGGTAAGCCTATATTACGCTGAATCGTATCGCGAAGCGTCTTGCCATAACCGGTTAGCCCTCGATGCTGGAGCCCGTCTAAACGCACAAAAGCCTCATCGATTGAATACTGTTCAACATGGGGGGAGAACTGGTAAAGCTCCTCGATAAAGCGTCGGCTCATGTCAGCATACAAGGTGTTATGTCAGTAGCGCCGAATCCAGGGGGAAATTGATAAAGTAAACCTATGAGAAGGGGGGAGCATACAAAATCAAATTGCCGATATGATCCATCATATTGTGGATATGAATATGATGTCACACCCTCTATTTGATGGATCAAAAGACTGGCGATTCTGATGAAGTATCGACCAAACGAGTAAACTGTGGTTGTCAGGGAACAACACTGCCGCTAGTATATACTGTATATATAAACAGCATTAGTAGCATCAATGTCTGGATTCACCGGGTTTGAGAACCCAACAACTCCATATCGAGAAAAGCCACTGAATTTAGGTGATATTATCCTTCGCCCAGCATCTACTTTCATCTACAGAAAAGCTGATTCCGATACATCGCTCCTTGTTCGTAAAGATGACTGGGTAGTTGTTGATGCATCAATAAAACCGGAAGCAACGGATTTAGTTTTAGCAGAGCAATATGGTGATCAGTCGATAATGCCTTTATCCAGAATTCATCACATCCAATCAGAATTAACAGTGATAGGTACCGCCACTGCAATTATCCGCCATCACCGCCCTGCTCCACCGCTACCTGAGAGAGATCTGCAGAAGAAACTTCACACCTCGCTGATTCCGATGCAGGCTGCTGCTTTTTTATCAAAGGCTAAAGGTTCACGGATGGCAAGTTTAGGTATAAGAGATGACTCGTTACTTATTGTGCGCCGTGATGTTGATTATCAGCAAGGTGATCTAGCAGTAGTCTATGCAGACAATGCATTTCATTGCCGCCTGTTGAACTTGTCGAATGGCACACTCGATGACGGGCTAGGTATCCAAACACCGGTCACTGGGCCATTGGCTATCGAAGGGGTTGTTACTGCTTCAATCTCGTTCCAGCGACAGGTGATCCCGCAATGGCAGGATTGATAGCCATACTGGATGGCACCCGCTTCTATGCCTCAGCCAGCGGCATTCTGCACCCTGAATACCGTGAAAAGCCGGTAGTGGTCACGAGTGGTAACCAAGGAATTATTATCGCAGCGAACCGGTTAGCAACGGATAAGTGTGGCCTGAAAAAATTCAAGCCTGTATTTGAGTATAAAGACAAAATAGATACTCTTGGCGTGCAAGTGCTTGAAGCCAACTTTAACCTGTTTGGATACCATTCAGAACAATTCCAATCAATAATCAAAGACCATTTTCCTGAGAGTTGCAGTTACAGTGTGGACGAAGTGTTTTGCAGGATGCCGTACAACACCGATGCCTTGTATTATCTTCAAAATATTAGGCGCAATGTCTACAAGCTCACCCGCACCCCCATTGGCGCTGCTGCAAGCCATAACTGCACACTAGCCAAGGTTGCAGCCTGGGCTGCAAAGAAGCTGCCGGGCTACAAGGGCATATGCGTGCTTGAGTCACTCCCTAACATTGACCGGATTCTATCAAGGATGCCAGTTGGGGATTTGTGGGGCGTCGGCCGAAGAATTGACGCTCGGTTAAAGCACATGGGTATAAATAAAGCCATCGATCTCAAACATGCCGATGTGAAGAAAATGAAAAAGGAATTCGGTAAGCCAATAACCTCGTTGATTGCCGAGCTACATGGCCAGCAAATACTTAACTGGCGAGAGCCGAATGAACTACACATCAAAGACATGATAAGTAGTACCCGCAGCATCAAGGAACGACTACACAGTATCGAGGAGTTGCGACAGGCATTGGCATACCATGTCCATGAGGTCTGCGCCAAGGCACGCAGCCAGCAGAGTAAAATCAAGACTATTCAGTTCTTCTGCCGAACATCACCTTACGATAATCAAAAACATTCTGGCGGTGCATGCGTGAAGCTGAACTACCCGAGTAGCGACACAGCAATTTTTTTAAAGGTGCTCTCTGAAGCCATACACAGACTGATACCTCAGGCGGGGCCGTGGATACCGTTATATAAGATAGGCGTCACCGCCCTTGAGTTGACCGATGCCAGGTATGATCAGGGCGACTTATTTGCCCCAGTTGAAGATACCCGGAAGATGTCAGCGCTCGACACCATTAACGCACACTTTGGCAAGAATACCCTGTTCCTAGGTGCTAAAGGCACCGGAACCACGGGTGAGAGAATGGAATCAGGCCAGCTCAAGAACCCTCACTCCCGATGGAGCGATGTGCCAACTGTCTTTTGCTAAGTAAGAAGAAATAAAGAGTCGGCTAGGAGGTTATCACTATAATCAGAAATCAGATAATGATACTAGACCTTAGCGCAGTACGAATCAGCATTGCTCAGATTGCCTTATTCATTTGAGCTGACTTTCATCTTATGCCCCATAATTGCTATCACACTTAGGTCGGATAGGCGACATCTGTTACCAGATGCCGCCCTCCTAAGAGCCGTACGTGCAACTTTCACTGCATACGGCTCAGAATCGTAAGACGGATTTGGACATAAATGAGCTAGAGTGAAAACTCTAGCTCGGGTGATATGGATTAGGAAAAGTATGTTGAAACCTTGAACGTTTGTATTATGTTAAGTTAAAAATTCACCTGTTCAACGGCTTCGCGAATCAAACGAGCCAACTCTTTCCAGTCACCGGCTTCGATAAGGTTTTTATCGACCATCCAAGTACCACCACAGGCGAACACCTTTGGAATCGCTAAGTAGTCTTTGATGTTTTTTGGAGTAATACCACCCGTAGGCATTAGCTCAATATCACCATAAGGCGCCAAAAGAGACTTCACCATATTTACGCCACCAGATGCTTCAGCCGGGAAGAATTTAAGTGTTGTTAATCCCATTTCTAATGCAGCTTCAACGGTACTTGGGTTGTTCACTCCGGGTACGATGTCAATGCCAATTTCTTGGCATGCTCGAACCGTATTTGGGTTAAATCCCGGCGACACGATAAAAGTCGCACCAGCTTCTTTGGCTGCGATGACTTGCTCACAGTTTAAGACTGTGCCAGCACCGATTAACATTTCCGGTTGAGACTCTCTTAATAGTCGAATAGCTTCCGTAGCGACATCTGAACGGTATGTTATTTCTGCGGCTGGTAAGCCATTATCGACTAGCACCTTACCAAGAGGGATAATATCTTCCGCATTATCAATGGCGATAACGGGAATAACTTTCAGTGCTTTTAATTGTTCTTTCAGATTAGACATGATTATTCCTATACTAACTGGCTGTCACAACATCAGTCATGGCTTTAGGGATAATAGCGCCACGATGTTGGATTACTTCACCAGCAAGAGCATTCCCTCGCTGGCATGATTGTTCTAAGTCTCCACCTGATAGATAACAGGATAAGAAACCCCCATTGAATGAATCACCCGCTGAAGTAGTATCCACGACTTGTTTCACGGGACGCGTAGGAACTATATCTTCAATCCTCTTCTCGGCATCACCTACTAAACACCCCTTTGCACCTAACTTAACTATCACTTTGCTAATACCAAGCGAATGCAAGCGCTGAATGCAAGCGTGGGGCGTTTCGTCTCCCCAAATAAGCTGTTCATCGTCGAATGTTACTAATGCCAAATCTGTTGTTCGATACATTGTTTGATAACTCGCCTGAACAACTTGGAGATCATCACTTGGCCAAAGAGCAGCGCGAAAGTTACTGTCAAAAGCGATTTCAACGCCGTTGCTACGAAGCGTCTCCAGTAACATGAGTAACTTAGTGCGATCTTCTGCTAGTAGTATCGCTAAGCTAATACCACTTACGAACACCATATCAGCTTGCAACAGCGACTGTTCAACTCGCTCAAACTCAGGGTGTTGTAGTAGGTATCGCGCCGGAGATTGGTCTCGCCAATACAAAAAAGTTCGTTCGCCGTGCTCATCTAATTGAATTAGGTAAAGCCCTGGAGTGCGAGTGTCATCTTCGAGTACAAGGTCGGTATTTATGCCTTCTTGCTTCCAACGAGACACCATCCCTTTACTCAGAGGGTCTGTACCCATCGCTGTAACGAAACAGACTTTTATCGGGTGAATGTTGGCATTGGGTTCACAGCTACGGCTTAGATAAATTGCGGCGTTAAGTGTATCCCCGCCAAAAGTTTGCTGCATTTCTCCAAACGGCTTACCGCTTAGCTCGATCATGCATTCGCCGATAATGGCAATGGTCTTCATGACTGTTGTATAACCTGTCTTGATGTAATCACTAACCGTGATCAGGTTGTGATTTGAAGTACGGATAGAAAGGCCTATCAATGCAAGACTGATAGACCTAAATTTTAATGACTTATATTACTTACTGTCTAGCTTCACAAACATTGAAGTCAGTACAAACGAAAGGGCAAATACACCGCATATGCCAATAACAGCTTGAATAAAGTTCTGAGTACCGCTTGCCAAGTAAGCCGGTAAGCTAAATACCGATGAAAGGATATAACTTGTTAAGTGAGTATCGATAGTCACAGAGATTGCACCAACAATACCCGCAGCTAAGCTTGCTGTGAACATTGCTTTCGTATACTTGGTCAATACACCAAATAGAGCAGGTTCAGTAATACCTAAGATTGCTGTAATACCTGAGCCCATGGTCACTGTTGATTGCTCTTTAGAAACAAGTTTGCGCTGCTTGTACCAAATTGCCATTGTTGCACCAGCAATAGCCAAGTTACCTAAACACATAATTGGCATCAGTAGATCTTTACCGTAAAGAGCAAAGTTATTCAGACTGATAGGCGTCATGCTATGGTGAATACCAAATACGATAGTAATTGGGCGCGTTAAACCAAATACAAAGCCCGTAAGTGTCGGAGAAATTTCTAACAATGCACTTACTGCCCAACCAGCACCGTTACTTAACCACATACCCGCTGGTGCAATAACCGATAGCACTACCGTAGAGGTGACGGTAAATGCCAGTAGCGGCGTAAATACAGGTTTCGCTGATGCTGGAACTAAGTTGTCGACCATCGGAGTGATTTTCGATAGCGTCCACACAGCCAATATCGCAGGAACAATTGCACCGCCATAATTGAGCAATTCAATTGGTACCACGCCAAAAACACTCAGTTCAGGGTCGCTGCCCATCTCTTTGAGCTGTGCTGCTTTATCTATCAACTTTGGAGATAGCATTGCTGAAGCTACAGCTAACGCAATGTATTCATTAACTTTAAATACTTTTGCAGCAGAAAAAGAGACTAGCATTGGAAGAAAGAAAAATACTCCTACTGAGATTGATCTAAAGAAGAACACAGTATCTGATGTTTCAGAAATAACGTTGGTTGCGATAAGGCCAGATAATAGCCCCATAAGCATACCAGCACCGGCAATTGCAGGTACAACAGGACCAAAGATACCTGCAACGATTCGCATCGCATTTTGGAAAAATTTGCCCTTTTCTTGCTCTGAAACGACGTCATCGCTTGTAGTGGTATTGCCGACAAGTTTGTTGTACCACTTTTCAACTTCAACACCGATCACAACTTGGGTCTGTCCTTGTGCAAGAACGACCCCTTTCACGCCTTTGATGTTTTCCAAAGTTTCTTTATTAGCAATAGATTCGTCCACGAGCTTGAAGCGTAGGCGCGTCATACAATGCGTGATGCTGGCAATATTATTTTCACCACCCAAAGCTTCGACCAATCGTTGCTGTTCTTTACTTAAACGACTAACTTTACTCGAAGTTTGTTCGCACATGTTCATATTATTTTCTGCTATATCCATCGCTTTGCCCTCTTTGTCCTACGTGATTTTTGCTATTTGTTGTTCGTATCTTACTCAATAAACAATTTTATCCAATCAAGAAAACCATGATGGAAATCACATAAAGAAGGCTGATTTTATTATTTTTTGGCTATTTCGCTAATTGGTTCGTTTTTTTGCAGAAAACTAAAAGGTAACGAACCAGTTAATTTTAGTCATAATTTATCACTTGAAATCCTTATTTTCACTGTTATATATAATAGAAAACCTGTTAGCTAGAGATAACATTAAAGTGAAAAATAACATCATATCAAACATTGAATGCATCATTACTAAGCCAGATAGGCACAATCTTATCACAGTAGTAGTTGAAACTGAGCTGGGGGTGACCGGCTTTGGTTGCGCAACTTTCCAGCAGAGACCATTAGCAGTAAAAACAATGGTCGATGAATATCTAAAACCATTATTAACTGGCAAAGATGCAAATAATATTGAAGACCTTTGGCAAATGATGATGGTTAATTCATACTGGCGGAATGGACCTGTTATTAATAATGCTATTTCAGGTGTTGATATGGCTCTATGGGATATTAAAGCTAAGTTAGCAGATATGCCTTTACACCAATTATTCGGTGGGAAATCTAGAGACGCTATACAAGTTTATACTCATGCGACTAGTGACACTATGGAAGGCTTATATGAGCAAGTCGATAAATACTTAGAGCAAGGTTATAAACATATTCGCTGCCAGTTAGGGTTTTATGGTGGTGTGCCTGAAAACATACACACCGCAGACGCACCTACGGAAGGTTCTTATTACGACCAAGATCAGTACGTCGATAACACTCTAGAAATGTTCAAGAGTCTCCGTAAAAAGTACGGTAATTCTTTTCATATTCTCCATGATGTTCATGAAAGATTATTCCCTAACCAAGCGATTCAGTTTGCAAAGGAAGTTGAGAAGTACAGGCCATATTTCATCGAAGATATTCTGCCACCCAACCAAACCGAGTGGCTGGATAACATCAGAAACCAATCTTCAGTATCCCTGGCTTTAGGGGAGCTATTTAACAACCCTGAAGAATGGAAATCGATGATAATTAATCGCAGAGTGGACTTTATTCGTTGCCACGTATCTCAGATAGGTGGCATCACTCCAGCATTGAAACTCGGCCACCTATGTCAAACTTTCGGTGTACGTATTGCTTGGCACTGCCCACCGGATATGACACCAATTGGTGCAGCAGTCAATACTCATATGAATGTGCATCTGCATAATGCAGCCATTCAAGAACATGTTGAGTACAAAGAAAATACACAACGAGTCTTCCCAAATGCTGCTGAACCTAAAAATGGCTATCTCTATGCGTCAGAATTAAGCGGTATTGGTGTTGAAATGAACCTAAGTGCGGCGAAAGATTTCCCTGTGGAGTACCGACCACACGAATGGACTCAAAGCCGCCTACCTGATGGCAGTATCCACACGCCTTAAATAAGAATAGAGCGGTCGCGATTAGCGGCCGTTTTGGTCTCTATATTGAAGGCTTTCACTATTAAATTTAGTGTGATATGTGCATTGATAATTGATATCAATAATATCACTAACAACAAATACTTCACCTGATTTTAAAAAACCTCGATTGGTAATATTCATCGCAGAATTAGATCGTTTGCAACCAAACAAATCGGCATCGTCTTTTGACAAATTAATTGCTTTATAAGTAGTTAGATAACTATCTATTTCTAACCCCAAAGAAAGAACATACTTTTGAAGAGAGCTTTCAATAATTTCATCTGAAATCTTAGGGAAGAGACGAACAGGAAGTTTAGTTTCTTCTATTTGAGTGATTTTATCATGTATTAATCTTAGCCGTTTAATATTCCAGATATACTCATCCTCTTCAATTGAGAAAACTTGCATTTCATGAATAGTAGGCAGCCTCTTATTGAGCTTTATTTTTCTATACGTGATTTCACCAAACTTATTTTCAGTTATTGAATTGTATATTAATGGCGAACCAATAATAGATGTATTAATAAAATATCCTGAACCAACTTTAGATTCCACTATTCCAATAGCTTCAAGCTTAGCGAGAGCCTTTCGAACTGAAAACCGAGAAACTTCATATTTTTCAACAAGCTCCCTTTCGGAAGGAAGCTTGAAATCAAAGACATTCTGACAAACTTTACTGATTATATCTTGTACTAGTTCTTCATGCTTTTTCATATTGAGGTGGCTTATTCGCTAATAAATCAGATATTACTACTATTTTACTTCATATCAAAGATTCACACAAAATCATTTCTAGTTCTGTCGCAACAAGATGGAACCCCTTCAAATATCGAAAATCGACGTGAACAGGACATGAACGGGCTAAAAATCTAAACAGAAATGGGGCAACAACTTGTCAGAATAATGAATGGTGACCAATGGAAACCCTAAGCATTAGGGGTCCTTTAGACTAACAATCAGTACCTTCTGAAAGTAACAGTGCATCTTCTAATTCAACACCAAGGTAGCGGATTGTGTTATCTATCTTGGTATGTCCAAGTAAAAGCTGTACCGCTCGAATATTCTTCGTTTTTGCATAGACTAATGTCGCTTTAGTTCGCCTCATCGAGTGAGTTCCATAAAGGTTAGGATCTAGCCCGAGATTTGAGGCCCATTTTCTGACTAGGTATCTATAGTACGAATAGCTAATCGGCTGTTGCTTTCTTCTCTGGCTTAGAAAAAGAAAATCACTAGCGTTTAACGATGCAATAAAAATCCATTTCATTAGACTTTGTTGAGTTCTTGTCGTTATTTCAAATTGAACTTCAATGTCTGTTTTCCGCTGAATATGTTTAACACGACTAAATATCCTATCTTGCGAAGATACATCGCAAACTCTAAGGGAGAGCAAATCACTCGCCCTAAGTTTGCTATCAATAGCTAAATTGAGTAGCGCTAGTTGCATCAAACTATTTTCAATCTCTAGTCTGGTTCTGATACGCCAAATTTCCTCAAGCCGAAAAGGCTTTTTGACGCCACTTCTTTGCGTTTTGTTGGACACTACCATGATGACCTCCTTTCTTATTTTGGTCATCACGATTGTAGTTGGAAGGAAATGAACAAAACCAAGCTAGAGTATCAAACCTAACTTGGTTCATTCGAATAAGAAAAAGTATTTTGAAGCCTCGAACGCTTGCTAGGCTCGGTGCACGTTACAATTGAAGCAACCAGGGTTTGCATTATGAATTTGCAGATATGTGACTTCACTATTTAAAAACTGATTACGGATAACATTTTCCAATTCTGCACCTTGCACGGTTTCTGCGTGAATCATCAAGTTCTTGATATTATATGCCCTCACTGACAACAGCCTTTCTGCCAATATTTCAGGTATCTCGTTAATTTCCAACTCGGCTGTTTCAGCATTTTCGCGAATAAAAATAGGGCCTGAGGCTTGATAAGGTGATTGAACATCATGATATTTGAAAGGGACGAGCTAAACTCTCTCTCCAACTTCAGCCTCTTTCAAAGATACCCGACAAGGGTAGCCTGGCTTTGAGTCTGCAATCAGCCATCTAGCATTAACTTCTTCGAGTTGCTCCTCGCTCTTATTCAATAGTTCAACAAAAATGTTCTTCTCAATTGCTTTAACTATAAAGTTCGTAGTCATCACTGTTACAGCCTATCTATCTAAAAAAGCTAGGATAGCTAGTCAGAGATAAATTACTAGCCACATACGGAACTGTAACTTAAGATGATAGATGATAGATGATAGATGATAGATGATAGATGATAGATGATACGTTAGACTAGAGCTGAATCGATACTGAACGCTCTCTTCTGATTATTTCTTATCATGAATGGCTGACCGCCTGACATTAGTAAATATATCTAAAACTCAGTATCACGAACTGTCACTTAGCAAATACGTTAACTTGTAAAAGGGCAAAATCGATTTTGACGTACCACTTAACTTCTTGTGAACTTAACTTCTTGAAATGATGGCATTTGGCGTCATAGTGTTTGTAAGGGATTTGTAAAACGGCCAACCTGTATAAATAGATTGGCCGTGATAACTGAATTCTGTGTTAATGGAATAATTGATCATTAACACAGAGTTTCAACAAAGCCTCGCCTAACCGATAAGCTAGCGCAAATAGAAATCAAAGATGGCCGCCAAATTGGGCAATTTTTACTCGTCATTGATATGGAAGCTGACCTTCAAAGGTCTATAGCTCAAATTGCCAATGGCATGCCAATCAATAATTGGTGCAGATAAAGTATAAATACACCTGTTAAAACCACACCCAGAATGATAGCAATAACGTCATTTATTCCGTTCGCTTTAAACCCTGGAACGACACACGCGGCTTCCTTTTATTCATCGAGATTCTGTCAGCACCAGCCCAGATTATAAACGCCCCTAAAAGTATTACATCGGCTAGCATGCCGTTTACCAGCAGATGACTGAATGCCCATAGTTTCACAGCAATCAACTGGGATGCTTGGTTACTTGCTTTATTTTGCCTGGTAGATAAGGAGCTACAAAAAGTACCATAGCTGGCAGCATCAGCGAGTAAGTCAGATGTTTTAACCAGTAAGGTGTTACGTATAGAAGTACAGGCTCGAACCTAAGTGCAGTATACCCCTTGACGATAAATACGATACCAACAACGGATATGAGTGAATAAATGGCTTTCCATCCGTTCTCGCTCTTTGCTGCCATACTGTTTCTGAAATTTTCAGCAATGATAAATATTGAATGAATCCCGAGAAACAGAAATAAGCCTATGATTAAACTCAACATACCAATATTTCCTTTTTAAGTCTGAAAATTAAAACTCACGATAACGTTGCTCAAAGACATAAGAATTGTGCAAAGTCAAATAGCGCACAATTAAAAGAGTGATAAAGTCACTGCATGTATGACAAAACTAACCAAGAGTTTTTTTAAGGAAATAAACGATGAGATTGATTCAACTTTTATCTACATTGAGCATTATTATCACAGCCAGTGCGGTTGCAGACACGAAAGAGATAAACGGTGACACCTTCAGGTGTATTCAGGAGATGACACCGGTGAAACATTTTTTTGTAGATAACCTTAATGGTCATATTGAAGCAACCAAGCAGGTGGCGCTTTCAGAGACTGGCGGTGTATATCCTGAAGGTTCAGTCGTTCAGCTGGTACCAACCGAGGTGATGATCAAAAGGGAAAAGGGCTTTAGTCCGGCAACAAAAGACTGGGAGTTTATTGAGTTGGATGTATCAAAGCAGGGTTCGACAATCAGAGGAAGAGGTTTTGTTGACGTGGTTAACCGGTTTGGCGGTAACTGTTTTGCCTGCCACGTTAAAGCTAAGCCGCAGTTTGATATGATATGTGAAAAAGATCATGGGTGTGATCCGATTCGTCTAACCGATACCATGATAACGGCCATTCAGAAAACCGATCCCCGTTGTACGCCAGTCGCACTCTCTGAGGAGGAAAAACAGGCGTTAAAAGTCCTTCAGCAAGTGCTAGTTCCTGCCTCCTAGAGACCCTGTAAATATTTCTGTTGCGGCTATTGCATACTCGCTCAGATTTGAATATCCCCCCCCTGGTTTTGCCGACCTGTTTAAGAAAAAGGTCGGCATTACTCCAACTGAATACAGAGCTATAGTAAGATCAGAGTTATTATACAAAAGGGATACCTCTGCCCTAATGGTATATTTTGTGATCACCTGACTCGCCATCGACTAAGACTAAATCAAAAGTAAAGAAAGTCTCATCATGTAATTCAACTTTCACCACTCCATGACTCACTTAGTTAAGTTACCAAGCAATTGCTCACACAGCGCTTTTAATAATCTCAGCTCTTCTTCATTCATCTTGGAAAGACAAAACATTTCGACTGGCACTCTGTGCGCCTGCTCTTTTAGTTCAATCCCCGCTGTTGTTAACGTGATAAGTCGAACTCGCTCATCTTCAACGCTTCGGGTACGGCGCACGTAATCTTTCGCTTCCAAACGCTTGAGTAATGGCGTTAATGTCCCTGAGTCCAAATGTGTTTTCTCACCCAGCGTTTTTACATTGATCTCTTGTTGCTCCCAAAGCACCATCATCACAATGTATTGTAAATAGGTGAGATCAAGTGCTTTAAGCAAAGGTTGGTAAGCTCTACTCATTGCATTTGACGCACTATAAAGCGCAAAACACACCTGATTGTCTAGCTTTAGATATTCATCTTGGTCACTCATGATCACCTCATTAACCAATTATATTGCGCACAATATACTTGCACATTGAGATTTTATCAATTAGACTCACCTTAAAGTTAGATTGTGCGCAATCAGATAGCGAGCAATTAATAATGGGAAGCAAAACAATGACGACACTCTACACAACTTCTGCAACCGCTACTGCAGGTCGTAATGGCCAAGTTTCTACTGATGATAATTTACTCTCAGTTGCGTTGAGTTACCCTAAAGAAATGGGTGGAACAGGTGCTGCAACTAACCCTGAGCAGCTGTTTGCTGCAGGCTATTCTGCGTGTTTCTCAAATGCTCTACTTCACGTAGCCAAAGAGATGAAAATTAAAATCGCATCGGCTCCAACAACCGCAATCGTCGGCATAGGACCAAATGAAAGCGGCGGTTTTGCTTTAACCGTTTCTTTATCAATTGAACTAGATTTAGAACAAGAACAAGCCGTGACGCTTGTGAAAACAGCTCACCAGGTCTGCCCATATTCAAATGCGGTTCGCGGCAATATTGATGTGAAACTGTCGGTTAACGGACAAGCGCTTTAGTCCTAAGGTTAAAGCCAACAAATTAGGCGGCATCGCCACAGATACGTTAAAAAATACAAGGACAATTTATGCGCGCAGTAAGAATTCACCAATATGGCGGCACTGAGACATTAACGTTAGAGCAGATCGATAAACCGACAATCAATGCTGACGATATTCTCATTCAAGTAAAGGCCGCCGCAATAAACCCTGTTGATTGGAAGATCCGTGAGGGTTATTTAAAAGATTTCATTCCATACGATCTGCCTGTCACATTGGGCTGGGACGTAGCGGGTATCGTGACCCAAGTCGGCGAAAATGTTGGTCAATTCTCAGTAGGTGACGAAGTATTTAGCCGACCAGATATTGCGCGTAATGGCAGTTATGCTGATTTCATCGCCGTCAAAGCAGACGAAGCCGTGCTGAAATCAACCAAACTCGACTTTGCACAGGCTGCAACCCTACCACTCGCGGGTATTACTGCGTGGCAATGTCTTGTCGATGTCGCCAATATTCAAGCAGGTCAACGCGTGCTTATCCATGCAGGCGCTGGCGGTGTGGGTCACCTAGCCATTCAAATAGCAAAAGCAAAAGGCGCGACCGTCGTTGCAACCGCATCTTCAGCTAATCTGGATCTTCTGACTCAGTTTGGTGCAGATGAAGCGATTGATTATGCAAAAGCACCATTAAGTGAGCAAATTTCACCAGTAGATGTAGTGCTTGATACCATGGGTGGAGATGTACAACAGTCGTCTTGGTCTCTGCTTAAGCCAGAAGGCATAATGGTTTCAGTTGTCGAGCCACCAAGTGAAGAAACGGCAAAAGAGCACAACGTACAAGCCGCATTCGTCTTCATTGAACCAAGTAGACGTATACTGACTGAACTCAATAAGCTGGTCGAATCTGACCAACTTCGTCCATTGATTGAGCATCGTTTCCCTTTAGAAAAGATTGCCGAAGCACACCAGAAAAGCCAATCAGGCCGTACACGCGGTAAGATTGCTATCGACGTCAGCTAAAACGAATTCGATAGGCTCCGTAAGGTTATGTCTTTTACCCAAGTTGCTTAATGTGACTTGGGTATTTTTATTTTAAGGCTCTATTGATCCAGATTTAGGGTACGTAAATCGATTTCTGGAAACAGTACAACAGAACAGTACGACAGAATCGCTTGGTGATCACATAGGCTCCAAGGTTATGGTGTAACACTTCTGGACAAAAACGTGCTAGTATTTTTTCTAAATTAGTAAATTATGGATAACTATAAGTATGGAAAAGTCGCTTAGCTTAGTGTCCAATCTTGCTGGGGCAGATCCCCCCCCAACGGCACTGGAAGAAGTAACGAGCCAATGTTACAACATTACGGGTATTTCTTGACTGAAAACTGCAATCTTTAATACTGACAAGTTGCTCTACCTTAATTCCATGGAAACATTTCCGAAGTTAGCGACTCGTAAAAAGAGGCGACTTTTTCATCTAATGTGATTGATATCCGAGGATACAAACATTTAAGTCTACTCACATCAGATTTAAACTTGAATATTTCGGTGTTATGTCTATTTTTAAAGTAATCTTCCATAAAAAACATACTCTCACGGACCTGATATAATGAACAAACTGGGAATGGACGTTCACGTCCATGAACTGACAAATCAACTCGGATATATGCTTTATCAGGTCCATTCTTAACTTCAATAAAATCAACTTTAAACTCAATACTTTTGATACTTGGATAACATTTTGTGTTTCGCCATAACGGGAAACCGTATTCTGAAACGACTTGGTCTACGCTGAACTCCACGCGCCAATACGCCGTTAAGCAATAGAAAGCAATGAGCGTGCTTAACGCTAATACAACAAGGTCCCCAATCGAAACCGGACTCATCATACCCGGTTGATATGTTATAACGATTGAAGATATTCTATAAACAAGCGAAGTAGCAATACAAAATCCAACAATACGTAAAACTATAAAGTTTTTTCCGTAATCTAGTCTCAGTTTTTTCTCCCATTAATGTCAGTATCTCTGATATAACCTTTAGTAACCAGGTAACCACCCATTAAAATATCGACCAAACCATTTAAGTCGAGTTAACCAAGTACCGTGGCATAGGCAAGTATCAAAAAACAATGAAGGATCACAGGGTAGTGAGAGATGATAGATGCCTGAATAAACCAAAAAAATCCATACTCCTAAGGGGTCAAAGAGGCTAGTTTTAGTTACCTAGAAGCATTTCCATATCAAAGTTAATGAGCGTTAAGCCTTGTCTGTATATCTCATTTCTTTTGACAATTGCGAATCCTCTTTTTTCAAAGAACGGTAGTGCAACCAATGAAGCTTCAACGTAAAGCCGAGAAAGCCTTCTAGACCTTGCTATGCTGAGCACGTGTTCATAGAGAGCTGAAGCAACACCTTGCCTCTGATAGCTAGGGTGTGTATACGTACAGTCTATGTGCCCGTCAATGTCTAGTTCGATAAAACCAGCGGCTTGGTTATCAATAATGGCCAAATATGGTTTCTTATCAATTAGTCGCTGCTCCCAGAATGCATAATTTGGTGGTGTTGGAGCCCAAACCTCTTTCTGTTCCTGAGTGTAAACAGAAGAGTCTATCGAATGCACAGACTGATGGTATAAATCCGTGACTTCGGTTGCTCTATCTGGCGTATAGTTCTGAATTTCCATAGGACTAAATACCGATGTTCTCAAACAGAGACTTTGGTGCCTACACCATAAAATTTGAAGTCTCTTTTAGACAGGAAAAGTAATTTTACAAGCAGCAACATGAGTCAGATCACTGCATTAAAACACCAAAAAAGCGCCCTACTAATACAGGTAAACAGCCCCAGAATTACTCATAGCCCCCGTGTCGCTACCCTCAGAACCATCTTTGACAACACCAACTGCTCCATTATCTTCATTTTGGGAGCCTACGACCAATGTGTTACCGTCTGCACTGAATGCTAACGAGCGGCTTAGTCCAAGGTTACTACTACCAAAGAAGTCACCTACTCCAGGGTTTGACGCTTTAACATATGCTGTTTGGGCCCAGTTTCCTCCACTGTAGCGAAATAGGTAAACAGCACCAGAGTTTGTAAGTGAATTGCTATCCATAACTTCGGATCCATCCGTTATTACACCCGTAGCATTATTATCTTCACCGTATGCGCCTATTGCTAAAGCGGTCCCATCAGAATTAAACGATATCCCACCACCAAAGTAGTCGCTACTGCTCGAGTTTGATGCTTTGATGTAACTAGACTGGTCCCAACTTCCCGAACTATTATCAAAAAGGTAAACAGCACCTGAATCCGGCTTTATCCCAGTATCAGTGAGCTCTGAACCATCTGTATGAATACCTGTTGCTCCATTATCTTCATCTACGGAGCCTACTGCTAACTTCAATCCGTTACCACTCAAAGCAACAACTCTTCCAAAATAGTCGCCACTATCGCTATTTGATGCTTTGATATAGACAGTTTGAGTCCAATTCCCGGATGCTTTACTAAACAGATAAGTCGCTCCAGAGCCTGATTTAGAACCAGTATCTATTAACTCAGAACCATCGGTAACCGTGCCAGATAACCCATTATCTTCACTCGGCGCTCCCACAGCCAGGGTTTCTCCATCATCACTCAACGCAATACTATAACCAAACAGATCATTACTACCTGTGTTTGACGCCTTAAGATATGCAGTCTGAGACCAGCCACTTCCTGCATTGTTAAATATATAAACCGCACCAGAAGCAGACTCTGTTCCTGTATCAATGACTTCAGACCCGTCAGTAATAATACCACTAGCAGCATTATCTTCAGCGATCGCCGATACCGCCAGTGTCAAACCATCACGACTAAGGGCAATACTACGACCAAACTCATCAAACTGACCTGTATTTGAAGCTTTAACATAAGCAGACTGCGACCAAACCTCTTCTGTTCGATTAAACAAGTATACGGCACCTGATTCAAAAGCGGTGCCGGAATCGGAAGATTCTGAACCATCAACCAAGATGCCAGTAGCACTGTTGTCTTCTGTTGGCGCACTCACAGCTAGCAACGAACCATCATCGTTCAGAGCTAGACTGTATCCAAACCTGTCTCCCTCATCGGCATTAGACGCCTTTATGTAAGCTGTTTTCGCCCAGCCACTGTCGAGGTTTCGATAAATATAGACAGCACCACTGTTCGATGCTGTACCAGTGTCAGTAGTCTCTGAGCCATCAGCAATAATACCTCTAACTCCATTGTCTTCCTCACTTGAACCGACTGCTAGGGTTGAACCATCCCCACTAAGCGCAATACTGAAACCAAATGCATCATCCACCCCGGTGTTACTTGCTTTGAAATAACCGACTAACTCAACTAACGTGGTCGAGTCAATTCTCATTTCATTGGACTTCACGACCGCTCCTGAACTATTAGAGGCAATCACAAAATAATCAGTAGTTACAGCCTCAACGAGATTTGACACAGCTACAGTCGCACTTAAGGAATCTGTCACCGTCACCAAATTTTTGCAGCCATTTGCCATAGTGATATCTTTTTCACAGACACTATACTCAATACCACTTTGGCTTGATGCCGGGCCCCAGCTAATCACTACTTCTTTATTATCAGTTCCCGAATTGTCTATTGACATCAGATTAAAGGACGACAGGGGTGATACAGATGGTGTTTCATCATCAGAACCGCCACAGCCCACCATCAGTACGAGCGTTATAAACATGACGAATATTTTTTGACACCAAAAGGTGATTAATACATTTTTCATTTAGTACCTATGTTTTCCGTTCAACTGCTAACACTACATAACGCTATGACGATACTAAATAATAAGCTTTGAACACAAGCCAGCGAAATAAACTGAAACCAAAGGACAATAGATTGTCACCGATAGACATAATTGCCGTTCTATTTGTTTGATAGATTAACCCTCTACATACTTCCAGCGACTTAATTTTGTCTATAAATGCCGACAAATGAGGGACTTAACATGAAGATAAAGCCCATCTAATCCCTGTTTATGATGAAGTTTGCGGGATAGCAATAAGGCATATGGAGTTAGAGTCAAAGGAAGTAGCCGAATTTGCAGCCTGTGAAAATGAACGTTGTGCAAGCATATTAGGTGCAGGGCTATATAGTGTGGGTAGCGTTCTCGTCTCAGGCAGTATTGTGGTCGCTCACAATGTCGTTTACTGGTTTGATAAGCAGGATGATTGTCGGGATTAAACCCAGTAGTTCCAGCGGATGCTTTGCAATTGCCATCGTTGGGGGGATGATGATAATTGAATACCAATATAAGGTTACAAAGGGGAGCTTTCTATAGTCTCAGCTGAACTCATTGAAGTTTTAAGAGAGCACTTCTATGCACTCAACTATTTATACATTATTGACCAACTGATAGAGATTGTTATAAGGCTTGATGAGCAAGTACTGTCGATTACTCAGCCTAGTTGTACGGTCAAGGAGTTAGCAGCAAAGAATTGTTTGTCAGATATAAAAATAACCTTAGATTCGAATCCGAGTCACAAAATTATCTAGTTAACCTGAGCTCGGGTTCAAAAAGAAGGGAACTAAAAGCTGGTTCCGAGAGCAGATCTTTCGACCAAGAGAGGTAAGCGGTCATTCTGAGACCTCTAGCCATTTTTCTGCAACGGCTAAGTTGAGAATATGCTTTCTCAACGGAGCAAAAAGTTATGGCCAGAACATACCGCAATCGCGAGCAGTGGACCCAAATCATCGAGCAGTTCAACACCTCAGACATGAGTGTCGCTTCCTTCTGCCGTTTTCACCAGATTAACCCTACCCCTTTCTATCAACGTCGCAAACAACTGAGTGAACAAGTTCAGCCTTCAGAGCCACAGCCCATGTTTGTGGAGATAATTCAACCAGACGAGCCGCGTCATTCTGAACCGACAGCCTGGGATATTGAGCTTGAGTTGGGCCTGGGAGTGGTTCTCCGGATGCGCCCCGCATGCTAGGCCAATCCGGTGCTAACCGGATTTGGCTGTGTACACTTAACATCACAAACAATGAAAAGACAGAGTTGATAGCGATGGCTTAAACCGATCTCAAGTTAGTAAACCATTAATGTACTGTGCTGGTGTCACTCCAAACCACCTTTTAAATGCTTTGTAGAAGCTTGATGGTTCTTTAAATCCAAGGCCAAAACATATTTCGGTAATACTAAACTGACCAGAATTAATCAAGCTTTTAACTCTTTCTCTACGGGCTTGGTCAACAATTTCTTTGAAGCTCGAACCTTCTTCTCTGAGCCTTCGATAGAGTGTTTGCCTGCTCATGTGCAATTGCTGGGCAACCACATCGATAGAGGGGGTTTGACCCTTAATCAAGCAATCAACGACTAAGGCCTTTGTCTTTTCCTTGGTAATTGAATCGCTCTGAATAGTGACCAATACCTCTTTGGCTTTTTGCTCTGCGATGCTTTTAAGGAGCTGACTGCTCGTTTGGATTGGTTCTTCTAAGAACGCCGAAGGAAACTCTAGTGAATTGACGTTGGATGAAAAAGTTATATTTTTTCCAAATATCGGTGCGAATTTGCTTTTATATTTCGGAGCATCAAAAGTAAAACTTGCCCTTGATATGTTGGCCTTGTTCCCGCTTAGTAAGTTGGCCCAAGCAACAATTGCACTCATACTTCTTTCGATGGCCAGCATAGGGTACTCATCACATTGATGAACAGTTAGCTTTAGAGTACAAGTGGAGCCATCGTTATCCATTTGCCATTGTTCTGCGGTATTCATTAGAGATGTGTTCTCAATGAAGGTATCTGCCGCTTCAGCTAGAGAGCTTGTTTGACTAACCCAGCTAGCTAATACACCTTTAGAACTTGGTTTAATCTTTTGACCGAGCGTGAGCCCGATCTCCGGAATAGAATGGTTATCGCGAATCACTTCCCAAAGGTAGAAATAATCAGCGATTGGTAACCGATCGATCAAATCAAGGGTAGGGAACTTCTGTAATAGCTGTTGTAACCTCGCTTCCTTGTGTTCCAAATTAAGCGTGTTAAGTTCATCAACGAGGTCAAGAACCGCAGCTACAGAAACATTGTTATTACTATCAGATTTTGACAACTTCAAACTTCCTTCTTTTCCGTATTTGACCAGCTTAAGCCAAGCTAGACACCCGACCCACCCTGCTCTAACATTTGATTTAGATCAACAAAAATATTTGCCGGATTTATACATCTGACCTACCCCCGCTTTCTAATCCAACGTAAACATTAGTAATGTTCATCACTTTGTTAGCGTATAGTGAGCAAGAACCATTTTTACTTATGTTTACGTAACATAGGTATTTTTTGACCTGCTGCGGATGATTCAATTAGTAGACACAATCTTTTATGACGAGTTTCTTCTTTCTTCGCTGTCATAACCCACCATATCGAATCTCTTTGGTACGAAGGCGCTAAATTAGTAAAGTATTGCCAGGCGGGTGCATTCGCCTTAAGTGATTCTTCATACTTTTTATCTAGCGGGACATTTCTTTGTTCAGAGGAATAGCCTTTCACATCATTTCGATTGTTAAATAACAAAATGCCTTCCGGTCTCATTTTCCCCATTTTTAGAAGATTCTGCACTTTGTTTACGTTCACAGCACTCCAAACACTATCTATTTTCCTAGGTGAGAAACGAATTTTATAACTCTCTTCATCTATTGATTTTCGAATGCCATCGATCCAACCGAAACAAAGCGCGACATCAACTGATTCAGACCATGTAAAGCTTAACTTCCGAGAACCTTTTTTAAAAAATCCCACCCAAATCTCAGTTTCCTGAGCATGATTTAACTCCAACCAGGCATGCATTTCTCCCTGATTCTTAAAAAATATGACTGCTGACATTTATTGTCTCCAAACTCACTCGCTTCGGTGTTTTTGTGCTTTCTAAGGTGAAACGAATAAACGGTTTAAAATTGGACACCTCACCACAACCCTCAGGGCGGGAGCATACTTTGCCCAATTTTTTTTCGCCAGGTAGCTCAGATTGAATTCCAGCGCTTTTGACAGCAAAGAGTTCAATTTCACTCGCTTTGAGTTGCTCTAATGATGAGCTTTTTGCTCATAACTCGAGCGACAAAGTTAGTGTGCTCTCACCCTGCTACAACCCTGGCAGGCGCCTACCCTTTTAACTTAGGATGACGAGGATTATAAAAAGTGTTGGTGACATATTTTGACACCAATATTAGATGTTCAAAGAAAAGTTTGTGTGAACTTTAGCCTCACCCTATAATCAAGCAAATAGAAAAAGCTGAAAAAGCGATAGTTGCAGAAGATTTTGATACCTCAATGTCTATCTATACTTGGGATGCAGTCTTAGTTGTCGAGCCAGGCAAAAACGTTGTAGGCAAACAAGCCATCAGAAAAGCGTTTGAGGCTATAACTGTTTATTTCAGAAACGGGCTGAGAGTCCACCAAAACGGTTTAGAAATTCTAGAGTCTGGTGATACCGCTTTGGTGCTGGCGAATACTGTTGTGTCAGCGCCGAACTACCCGGAGGTTATCAGGAAAGCAACCTATGTCTTTAAAAAGGAGCGGGATGGTCATTGGTTGTACTCTATTGATAACTCATACGGGCATGACATTATCCAAGTCCCGAACCAGAGTTAATGTTAGGACTTACATTAATACGACATAAACTGCCAATCGGTAGTCATCGAGCCAGGTTACGATATTCAGAAACGTCGTCTTCAAATGCTACGTAACGCTGGCGAAATTTACTACCTTCAACAAGCTCAGGCAATTTAATTCTATCCATACGAAAGTGACGAAAATCATTTCGTAGTGGATCCCATGCTACCAGATACCAGAGAGGCCATAGAATCAGTATGGCTTGCGGCTCTACTTCACGACTCGTAGTAACACCTTTCGCATCAAAGTATTTGAAACGGATGATTTGTCGTTGTAAAAAAGCTGTTTCGAAAACAGGCAAAAGGTTGGTATCTATCTCTCCTATGTTCGCAGTATCAACATCTGGTGCGAGCTTTCCAATATATAAACCATCCAACAAGCGGCGCAGGTCTTTAATCTTGTCTGACGACAAAGACTCCTCAACTTTTGCTAAACCGGTATCTGCAATACATGAAAAAGGCATGCTACCAGTTGATCGCATCGCAGTCACACTGATGATAAGAGAAAATACCTCGACAACAGAAATTCGAGCGCTGGTTAGGACGGACTGAGGCTCAAGTCGAAGCCCCCCGCCAGGCCCTGCTTCCGAGTGAATAACAAACCCTTCTTCTCTCAACGTACTGATATCCCTTAGTACTGTACGCCTTGATGCGCCGACAATTTCAGCCAAACCCGCAATGGTTAATGTTCCATTTCGTCGAAGATTACGAATGATAGCGTCTTGTCGTACTCTAACGTTCATTTTTCACGGTTCCTGATATTTAGTGTCAACTGGTGTCACCATTAAGTTATACATTACTTAACATTGTTTGTCAGTGGATCCAAATGTTGTGTTCGACCCAGACAATTATCTTAGTAGACAGCTGCATATCTTAATTGTAAGACCAACCATGTCACCACTGAGGAGAAGGACTATGTTAGATTTTAATCACTTTCCCACGCCCAAGTTAATTCCGGTCAATAATATCGAGCTAGAAGTGTTCGAAGCTGGTCAGCAACACGCTGGAAAGCCAATTATACTTTGCCATGGCTGGCCAGAGCTTGCTTTTTCATGGCGTTACCAGATATCAGCCCTTGTTGCTGAGGGTTACCACGTCATTATTCCTAATCAACGAGGGTATGGTAATTCCTCATGCCCGAAAGAAGTAGCGGCTTACGATATCGAACATTTGTCCGGTGACCTTGTTGCCCTGCTCGATCACTATGGATACGACGATGCCATTTTTGTTGGTCATGATTGGGGGGCAATGGTTGTCTGGGGACTAGCTTTATTACACCCCACACGTGTTAGCAAGGTAATAAACCTGAGCTTGCCCTATCAGGAACGCGGTGATATGCCCTGGATAGATCTCATGTCACAACTACTCGGCCCGGATTATTACTTTGTTCATTTTAATCAACAACCGGGGGTTGCTGATGCCATACTAGAAGAGAACACATTTCAGTTTCTTCATAACCTATACAGAAAAGATATTCCCACTCCAGGTGTCGAGTCCGGCATGATGATGATAAATCTGGCGTTATCGGAAACGGCTTCTGGGAACCCTGTGATGAGTGAGTCTGAATTAGACGTCTATGTCTCTTCCTTTAGAGCTTCGGGGTTTAACTGTAGTATCAACTGGTATCGAAATCTTGACCGGAACTGGCACCAATTGGCAGATGTAAACCCTGTGATCCAGCATCCGACACTTATGATTTATGGTGATCGGGATATGATACCTCAACCAGAAAATCTGAAAGAATTCGTACCCAATGTACAAGTCATCCATTTAGACTGTGGTCATTGGATACAGCAAGAGTTACCGGAAGAAACAAATCGGGCAATCTTGAGCTGGCTTAATAAATGACGTACTAATGCAACTCGGAACACTTCGGGAGCATTACTCATTAATTTGGGTTGACTCTCCCGAAGTAAGGTCTGTTCAGAGGATATTTAGCCCAAATATACCTTTAATATCAAAAAGTACTCTCTCAGTTTTCTCTTTAGATATTTGGCTCCCTTCAGCCAAAATATTGATTAGCTGTGTTTTATCATGTAATAGTTCGGTTCTTTTCTCTCGAATAGGTCGAAGTAGCTCTTGCAGGCATTCTTCAAGGATTTTCTTTGTAGTTCCATCACCAAGTCCTCCTCGTTGGTAATGCTCCTTCAAGTGAGTGATGTAGTCTGAATCTGGATGAAATGCATCTAGATATGTAAAAACAACGTTTCCTTCAACACAACCAGCATCCTCGATCTTCAAGTGATTTGGATCGGTATACATTGATTTTACCGCTGCACTGATTTCCTTCTGGGAAGCTCCCAGATTGATAGCATTGCCCATGGATTTTGACATCTTGTTCTTTCCGTCTGTACTGGGTAGACGTGATGCATTACTTAGTAGTGGGCGGCATTCATTGAGCACTGTTTTTCCTGCTAGAGTATTTATTTTCCTCACAATCTCATTCGTTTGTTCAAGCATAGGCAGTTGATCATCCCCAACAGGAACGAGAGTGGCGTTAAAAGCCGTGATGTCGGCGGCCTGAGAAATTGGATATGTTAAAAAGCCAGCAGGGATTGAGCGTTCGAAGCCTTTATTTTGAATCTCACTTTTCACCGTAGGATTTCGTTCCAACCGCGCTATTGTCACAAGATTACTGTAATACATCGTTAGCTCAGCTAATGCAGGTAATTGCGACTGGAGACAAATTGTTGTTTTACTTGGGTCAATGCCTACTGCAAGATAATCTGCGACGACATTAAGTATATTGGAAGATACCTTAGATGGATTGTGAGCGTTATCTGTTAAACCTTGCATGTCAGCGACAAGAATAGTCTGGTCGTGAGCATCTTGCAAAGCGACACGCTGCTTCAAAGAACCGATATAGTGGCCTAGATGCAATGGGCCTGTAGCTCTGTCACCGGTTAAAATGATTTCTGGTTTATCCGAGAACTGGTTAGTGTTCATGTTTTTATCTCCTAGTAATTAGATCGCTACTGGAGATAATCAGAACACAGTCTTAGCTACCTTCCAGCAGCTTAAGAATGTGAGAATCCTGTGCCGCTCTAGTTAGAGCGCCACCAAAAGAAAAATGATGAAGGTGTTGGGATACGTTTCATCCGAATAAGGTAACAATAATTAGTTTTAAACTCAACCCCAGAATAAACCATTACCAGATTGATGTCTCCGAATCTCAACAAGTAGCTATTTCAAGAACGTATTCATTCCTTTCGGGCACAAGCAGCTAATAACAGGAGCGCTAATTTATTAACTCAATCGGATAAGTTTGAGTAGGGTAGACTCAGGTTAACAAGGTATGAATGAGTAAAAGCACCAAGTAGAAAAGGGGCATAAATGAGTTAAAAAAATGGCAGGTCAAAAAATGACAGGTCAAACCACTACGAAAGCGATCAGACTTTATTGTAAATCGACAAACCTTATTGTTCTCCGACAAGAGTTTATTTATGCAATAAGCCCAGAATGATAGGAAGCTGGAGGTAAGATAGTCAGTAAATACGTAGCCTGAGTCAAATTACCGAAATTGGAAAAAATAGCTCAACCCTATTTTGAGACAAAATGTGATTGGTAGAACTTCGGCGTAACAGCAAGCTTTTTTTTAAATTGTCGCTGGAAGTGAGCTTGATCAGAAAACCCCAATTGCAAGGCAACCTCTGAGATTTCCTGACCAGACTTAAGCATGACTTTGGCGCGTTTGATTTTCTCATCCATCAAATAAGCGTGAGGTGGTAATCCAAACTGGCTTTTAAATGCTCTTAATAGCTGATAGCGACTCATTCCCGCATCTTCTGCCAATTCATCCAGTTGATGAGTGTTATCGAGTTCATCGAACAGCTTTTCGCGAATGCGATTTAAGTAAGGTTGCTGCTTTGCTCTGTTAGGAGTTTCAACCGGCTGTTTACCTAGGCTCGCTTCAATAAAATCGTACAAACTGACCTGGGCTTGCAGGGAGCTAGCTTCTGTTTGCAATGCACTAAATAGAGAGCGAAACTTGTGTTTCAGTTTAGGGTTTCGTTCTAAATCATTGAGAAATGGCGTGTAGTCATTGGTGTAGTTTTGCAATATGTCTTGCTGCACTTCACCCATTTTGATGGCATCGACAAACAACATGCTATAAGACCATGTTCCGGCTTCTGGATTGCACGAATGCACATCGGCTGGGTTTATTGTGACAATGTCTCCCTGCCCAATTCGATGAATGCTCTGACGGTTACGGTAATCGGCTTGTCCATGATCGATGATTCCAAATGAAAACTCATCATGTGAATGTGTCTTATAGCAGGCTAAGCTTTGATCGGCGACTCTAAGCTCAATCCAAGGCAACAAGGTACTTTGTTTAAAGCTGGCGCTGTTATCCTTCTTCATCTTAGTACTCGATCCCCGCCCACCTTATAGCCATATCATCATCACTGATGCACCAAGCAATCCTGCCATCACTCTATTAAACTGACGCTGTTGGGTCGGATTTTCAAGGTATTTCGCGAGTACTCTGCCAATAACCGCCCACACGCCGACACCAATTAAGCAAACAATCAGCGAGACGCAAGTGAACACAATGAGTGACAAACGTTCATTGTCTTGACCTATGACATACAGGCTGACTCCAGACATGGCGACTACCCAAGCTTTAGGATTGAGTATTTGAGTTAAAGAGCCCGTCCAAAAACCCGACTTAGCGTTATTTGATGATTCGAATGAAGAGATGGGCGCAGAATAAATCCTATACGCAAGGTAAAAGAGGAATAGACTGCCACTGAGTTGCATCGCTATCTCCAGCTTAGGTAATACACTCAGTAACGTTTGCATAACACTGCCCGAGCAGAATACGACCATAGCATAAGCCACGGCAGCACCAACAACATGTTTAGCCGCCGCACACATTCCATGATTCAGCGCAGTACTGGTTGCCAGCAAGTTGACGGGCCCCGGCGTAACAGCTCCTACAAAGGCAAACGCCACCATCGCGAAAATTACATTGTTCATTGTTCTATCTCCTCTTTATTCAAAGAAGATAGCCAAAGTCGCACGCTAATTATTGAACGATATTGCAGTGCAAGTGGAACAGGTGTTTGTTAGTGCTTTGATCTAACTTGTAAGGTTCGGATTAGAGAAGTATGGGTTACACAGCAAATAACCGGTGCTAATGGATTGCAGCGGAATTTGTATCCGCGCTAATTTGCCTTGTTAGCTCTTTCCAAAATGATCATGTTTTCGTTGCATTGTTTTATCGTTGAACTGTAATTGTGCAAGTATAATGCCTATACAGATAATGACTAAGCCAACCATATCCATAAGTTGCAAGGTGTCGCCGAATACAGACCATGCCATAAGCATGGTGACTGGTGGGCCTAAATAAAACAAGCTTGCCACCCGGGTTGCATCAATTATTTTTATTAATTTGAACATCAGAGCATAGGCGCATAAAGACACAGCAAAAACAAGCCACACCATGGCTCCTAAAAATTTAGGCTGCCATTGAGTTGTCATTCCTTCAAACAGAGTCGCTGGGATTATTAAAACAATGGCAGAAGTAAGGCTCTGATAAAAAAGCGTTAGATCGAGGGGAAATATAAATGAGCGCTTGCTTACCTCCATTTTTCTCTGAATCAAAGTTGCTGTGGTCATCGCTGGATGAAAATATACAGATGGTATTTTAGCCTTTATTGCTAACTGTTCGCCGTCTCTTCTTTAAACTCCACGTACCCCAATAGGTTAGCGCAACAAGTAGAACTACGAAAAATAAGGTTGTCAATCCGCTTTTAATTATTGTAAAGCTACTCGCGCTTGTAACTAATGTTTCAGATACATCAGGAAACGCATTTAGCATTAAAGCGACACCCGCATTTTCAAGATAATCAAACAAACCAGCAAGTACTGGAATAAATGCAACAAAGAACAATCTCGATTGCTTGGGAAGGAATTGCTTTAAAACCCATGTAATCATAAGAGCATACGAAACAGCAAACATCATGGGGTAAACCAAATCAATTGGTAACTGAACGGTGAGGTATGAATTTCTACCTTCTAGACCCAGTGATTGCAACAGTTCGATAGCCTCAGCATAACTATACCCCGTCGGAGACATATCAAACAAAACAGACTCTGGTGAAAAGCTTAAGACCAATGGTATGGAATAACCTAGAATCACTCCATAAACTAAATTGGTCAAGACAAACAAAATTAGTACCGTTTTGCCATTCGAAGCTCTCTGTAAAAGTGATATTGCCTTATTCATTAATTTACTCCATGAGGTTAGATTTCTCTCGAACCACTATGATTCAATTCGCGAGCCAGCGTGATGTATGGTTATTATAAATGCCCCCGACTTGTACAACGCAATGCACTTAACGTAGTCTATTTTTGGCCATTTTATTCAAAAACCCAAGCTCCACCATCGTGGACATATAGCTTTCGGGCTTACGCAAAACTTGCTCTTGAATTAGCTTGGTCATGCCTTCTTTGCACCCTTCGTCGTGATAAGCATCTAGTACTTCGTTAAGAGTTTGGCGATGGATATCATGCACCCATAACCCCGCTACATCGGCTCCAGCGCCAAAGTGTAGTAACGCTATCTCAGGATCACATTTATGAGCGACACCGACAGAATTGTGTAAGGCAACCATTTCGTGAATCAAATCTGTCCGCTCAGTAGAGAAGTCATGATCTAAAGAAAAATCTCTTGCAATTTTAGCACCCTCGATTTCAAAAGTACTGTTTTGGGGAGACAGTTTAGTCAAACCTATATCATGCATTATAGAACCCACAAAAAATACTTCTTTGTCTACAGGCTTGTCGATCTTGTGACTCATTGCCAAACCAAAGGCATAGCTTCGTATGCTATGGTTTACGAGAAATTTAGGACTGTGCTTTTCAACCAAATGTAATGCATCTTTGCATGATTTTGTATCTGGGAACTTGTAATACTCCGGTGATACATATGGTGCATGCCGTCTTAATACAAAGTTACGTGTTTTTTCCGTCATTGTACGAATATCTCCCTTGACAAAGTGGCATAGCATACAGAATTTAGTCGGTTTAGGTTTTGACAGCGTCAAATTGGGATTCATTGATGAGTTCCTTGTAATAAGGTAATACCTGATTGAGGTGGTTTGATATTCAGAAGTCACCTTGTCTAATACAAGTAGTGCGTTTTTAATTTGACAGAAGGTGACTCATCTGAAATAACTATACGCTCCCCCTTAAATCCACCAAGTAGTATAAATGACAAATATCGCAACTAACTCGCCACTCAAACATCAAGTTGCCATCCTTCTTTTTGATGATGTCGTATTAACCGATGCTCTTCTACCCTATGAAACATTCAGTCGAGCGACGCTGCCTAGTGGTGCTCCTGCATATAACGTTTTTTTCTGTGGGAATGCGGAGACAGAGAACGCGGAATGCCTTTCCATTCAATCTAGATACAGCCTAGATGAATTATCGATGGCAGATACGATAATAGTTCCTGGTGTAAGAGATATAGAACTTCCCATTCAGGAGACAATAATCCGTGCGATTCGTAAACATGCTGACAGAGGTGGAAGAGTTCTTTCTATATGCACGGGAGCCTTCGTGCTCGCAGCCACAGGTTTACTCGATGATTTGGAAGTAACGACGCATTGGATGCATGCCACATCTTTACAAAGAATGTATCCTTTCACAAAAGTCAATCCAGAAGTACTGTACATTGACAACGGTCAGCTTTTAACCTCTGCAGGTGCTGTCGCGGGTTTGGATTTATGTCTATATGTTGTTGGACTTGACTTGGGCAACTATGTTTCCAACGAACTAGCGAAGATATCTGTGGTACAGAGGCACAGAGAAGGAGGACAGAAACAATTTATTAGTCATAAGTGTAATGATTCAGAAAATGGGAAAATTAGCAACCTCCTCAATTGGTTAGAATCGAATTTGCATGAAAATATTTCTATTGAGCAAATGGCAAGTCGAGTGTTTATGACCTCGCGTACCTTCAATAGGAAGTTCAAAAAAGAGTTAGGAGTAACACCGACTGTGTGGGTAAATCATGCTAGAGTTAAATATGCGCAACGGTTATTGGAAACTACAACACTAAGTTTCGAACAAATTTCAGCTAAAGTAGGATTAGGGTCTACCACAAACTTTCGTCGACATTTTCATAAACGAATAGGTACTAGCCCCAGAGAATATAAGAAGGCGTTTCACCACCATCCCATCCCTTGATTTCGTAGAAATATGATCATAGAAATAACATCCAACTATTCGAATCTGAGAGTTATAGGCTGCACGCATAAAACGAGATGAGTTTTCCATCTATAAGAAAAATAATCAGGAAACCTGAAACACCAAAAATATGCGAACAGCTATTCTAGCTAAAAAAGAGGCTCACATGTATTACGAAGTGCCAACTGCCTCAATTCTAAACTGTAGAGGGCCAGCTTTTCCCTCTAGCTCGTTATGGGACTGAATTGAGTTAGAGTGTCAAATCAAACACTCTAGTAGGATAAGGATAAGTATCTTGAAATCTTAAATACTGGTTTGCATTTTTTCTATTATTCGTGCGGGTGTTCATTAAATTGTCTTGCATTATCGCCGATTTTAAACCAGCTCGGTTTTTCAGAAACAAACTCATGAAATTTATTTTCGATTTCAAATTCAGTATCTATACAGTTTGCATTTATTGGAAAAGAATCCATTTTCGATAGCACTTCACCAAGTGAAGTACCACAGACAGAACAAAAACACCGATCGTATACATACGGCGGTTCAGCCTTAAAGGTAGTTATTTTTTCTCGGCCAGCAGTAATCTTGAATTTATCAGATTTAACAAAAGCCAACGAGCTTGCCCCAACTTTACGGCAGCGACTGCAATGGCACATACCCATCATACTTGGCTCTTCCGTTAATTCGAATTGAACCGATTCACAACAACAGCTTCCTTTGATCATCTTGACTCCATTGATAATTGTTATCTACTTTTACAAGACTATAACACACACTGTATGCATGTACAGACTCCATTGCTACATAACGACGTTGAGCGATGAACACGCCACTTCGGATAACTCTTGATAAGGTCAATTAGTATTAACAAAGTATGAATGAGCTTTTATTCTGAATGGTTATGTGGGCATAAATGTGCCAGACGAAAAGGCTGGCACGAAGTTGGATATTTGTGAGTTACGGTTGCGGGCAGATATCTACCTTTCCCAGCTCCAAAATAGTAAAACGACACAACTTCATGAGGTGTCGTTCGTGAACGGAACTGGACAAAAATTTGCGTAAGCATCACGTAAAGCTTCTATAAACTATTCAATACAAGCGAAAACCCATGCATATGAGATTCTAGCCCTATTTACTTGACAAACCGATCACTTTGCGAACATTAGAGGGCAGTTTCACCTCATCTAAGGTATAGTTTGCGATGGTTGAACGAGATATAACCTTCCCTCCTGTCGGTAGTGAGTTATCACATATTCTGAAGTTTAACGCAGCAACTGCCCGTTTTTTAAATGATACCTTCCACGTTAATATCTAGTTGACAACCCAACCACTTGAAATATACTTGACTAATCAAGCATATTTCAAGTGGTTGGATTATGAGTTCAAATAAACACGTTTCACTAATGTTAGATCATGGGTATACAAGTATATTGTTAAACAAAAAAATAGACTCAAGCTTGAGTCCACACGGTATAAGCTTTACCGAGTTTACGATTATGCATAAGTTGTATACATCTTACGGAGGAACATTAAGTCGAATTGCATTAGCTGACTCTATTGGTCTTTCAGCTTCAGGAGTAACTAGGCTATTGGCACCAATGATGAAGAATAACATAGTACTAAAACAGGCTAACGTTAGGGACGCTCGACAAAGCATGGTAGCACTTACGGAGACTGGTAAAGAGCTATATAAGGACTCGTTAGTATCTTTCGAACACAGTTGCAACTCAGCTTTTGCATTATTGAATGAGCGTGAAGTTGAACAACTACTGGCGCTTCTTAACAAAATCAAATGCTAAACATCTAAAAGGAACTGCCAAAATGGCTCGGTTAATTATAGTTTGTGGCCCTACAGGGGCAGGGAAAACAACATACTCGATTTCTGTTTGTCAGGACATAGGTGCGGTGAAGTTCTCAATAGACCCGTGGATGCAAACCTTGTTTGCTAAAGATATGGTATCTCTTGATTACGATTGGATGATTGAGAGGGTAAATCGCTGCTATGAACAGATTTGGGAAACTTCCGAGCAAATTCTATCGTTAGAAGGCAACGTACTACTAGATTTAGGATTCACGACGAAGGCACAGCGTGATGTCTTTGTTGATAAGGCTAAAAGCTTGAACATTGATGCAGAAATCCATTACCTAGATACACCTGTAGATGTTCGCCGTCAACGAGTCACAAAAAGGAATGTTGAAAAAGATCCTCAATTATACTCTTTTGAGGTTACGGATATGATGTTTAATTTTATGGAGTCAAAATTTGAAGTACCAGACGAAATGGAGTTGGCATGTGGGCAAAGAGTTAGCACGTAACTGCGCTAATGACTTTGTATTGAGAAATTTTCTTGTTCTACTCTGTTAAAATTTCGCGCCTTTGGTCTGTTCGGCAAGGGCGTGTTTTTTTTACCATGTCTTAAATACATAACCGTGCACATAAAAAATTGACTGAGGGATACCTTTGTTTGCTCAGTTTTGGGAGATTCCGCGCGCCACTCCTTAGCTTCCGCTTGTTCAGGCAGTACCGATATAAACAAGAGACAGAATTTATCGGCTCAACTTGTCGCTGTATTGGAATGGGGCAAATCCGAGTCAGCAGAGACACTGCTGGCATGTCAATTTCTTCTGTACTGATGACTACAGAGTTTACTCATCAAAGCTTCCAGCTGAAAAGCACATTACAGGGAAATTATTTACCCAACGTATAGAACGGCAGAATCTCACATTGAGAACGCGATTAAAGCGGCTAAATCGCAAAACCATTGGCTTCTCTAAATCAGAAGATATGCATGACAAAGTGATAGGCACATTCATTGAGCGTGAATTCTACAGATGCTAATTCAACAAGTTGGCGTCACGACCTTTATTACCACAACGACTTACTTAAATTTTACTGCCATCAACACCGAAACTAAAGACAAACCTAGAACGCCGAATGTAATAAATCGTGTGATGGCTTTGTTATGAGAATGTCTCACCCAGTGTGTATGACATAAATTGACTATGTGGATCAGGTTTATAATCAGCAAAGGGATCACAATATTGAAAGCCAAATTTCTCATAGAGATTACGAGCTGGTTTGAAGAAGTCTTGTGAACCGGTTTCCAAGCTAATTTTGTTATACCCCCTATCCGATGAAACGTTTAATACATGTTTAAGAAGAAGCGTTCCAACCCCCATATTTCGCGCATGATTGGAGGTTCTCATTGATTTTAGTTCAGCATGCGTTGAGTCCAACTCCTTAATCGCTGCACAGCCTAATAACCGGTCATCTTTCCAACAACTAAAGAACGTAATCTCTGGTACTTTTAGAGCGTTTACATCTAATGCGTGCACACTTTCAGGAGGAGATGTCGCATACATATCTTCCAAGTGTTCTTTCAATAATTGAACAACTTCACCGCCATTCAAATCATCTATTTTGATATCCATATCTTAAATTATTCCTTCATTCTCATAACGCCCTTGTTAACAGGCTAAAAATAGTGGCCTAAACTTGAGCGAATCGAAAATAGGCCGCTGTTTTTAATCCTGTTGAACAGCTTGTTAGGCAACATTACTACTTAGTTAATTCCGTAGCGGCACAAACATATGCCCATGCTTTATTACCTGATTCAAAGTTACCTGCTATACGTATATACTCTTCAACTTCATATTCATCGGCTTGGGCTAATTCTGATGGAGTTATATCAAAAACTGTTCCTTCAACAACATCTGCATCTTTCCCTGTAAACTTCAATATTGGATGAATATCTGTACCGCTAGTTTTTACGACTGCTTCATCTTTGATTTTCACATCAGAAAGAATGTAACCGAACAGTGTATCTTTTTCACCATTTAGCTTTCGACCAAATGTTTCTTCCTGAACATGCTCCATTTGTAACGTACCGTATGAAAATAATTTTTCCATCTTATACCTCAATATTTATGACTACTTCAAACTAGATGCCTAACGCCTGCGATAAGGTGCCCCACGCAAAACCAGCAAAGCGCACTGAACTCTATACCAAAACCGCCGAGTGTAACGGGTCACCTTGATTCCTTGTAGGCATTGAGCAATATCTGCCAATAGCCAACATCAATCCACGTGTCGAACTTACAGCCAACCTCTTCAAAATGAGCAACTTTCTTCATTCTTGCTTTTCATGAAGTGCAACACTCGCTGGATTAGGTAACGAGATACCACCGATCACCGCATGGACTGAAGACTTTCGAAGTTCTGATAATAAGGAGTCATACAGTTTTGTTCCCCACCCTTGACCAGTAGCAAGCCGGTCAAGATAGACTGTAGCTTCTACAGAATGCTTATAGGCGCTACGCCCCTTCCATTTAGTAGCGTACGCATAACCAACTATTGCGCCATTTCGATCAACTGCAACTAGCCAAGGAAGTAATTGGCTCTCTACATCTGCTATACGCTCAGACATGCCATGAGAAGAAACTTCATCTGCTTCAAATGTGATAGTCGTTTATTAACATAATAATTGTAGATACGCGCAATCGATTGCTTAACAACAGACAATTCCGTGCACACCAGAGCGATACAATCCACGTCCTTACTTATCATATGACGACTAACAGATTGAAGGGTTTCAATATCTATAGTGGAAAATTGTTTGGCTTTTATCTTTTTTATTAATTCAATCAACTCATCTTGATAAGTCTGATCAGGATATATGGGTGATAAATGATGTTTTTCAAATGTTGGGGCATATATCTGCGTGATCTGCAGTGCGGTCGATCCTAACAAACCAACGCGTAAGCATCGCTCCTTACGAATATGGGTGGCTGTCAAATCAAGAAGATTGATCACCGGTACATCAACAGCACTTGAGACATCATCATAATAGTAGTGAGCTGTATTGCATGGAATGACTAAAAAATCAGCGCCTTGTTTAACCAGACCAAGCGCCATTTCTGTCATTGTTTTTGCCGGGCTTCCCCCTCTCCCTTCTATGATAGCTTTTATCCTTAAAGGAACTTTAGGGCTATTGTCGACTAAGATACGAATGTGTTCACCATCATCAGATGCTGGTGTTTGCTGAAACACTCGATACACCAAATCAATTGTCGCCTCAGGTCCCATTCCACCAATCACTCCAGCGACGAGCTGACTACCCAATATTAAATTTCTTCTTTAGTTGTGAGCTGACATTCCGTAGCGAAAGTCGCCTCTGATCAATATTTACGCCTGCTAGCGGAAGGCTAGTTAAAATTCGGCTTCTAATTTAAAAGACGTCATTGCACGCCAAAGGTTAGAAGTTGAACGACAGCTTTCTGATTTTTGATGGCGATAAAATCGAATATGCCCTGCTACAGGTTCAATTTCTGAAGAGAATATCTGCATACAACCACTTGATAGCTCTGGTTTTATCGAGTTAATAGGTAACCAAGCGACTCCATGGCCACTTAACACCATGTTCTTCAACGAATGGGTAACGTCGTTTTCATACACTATCTCGCAATTAGAGAGCTTAGTGTTGCCTATGCTCTTTTCGATGGCTTGTCTAAACAGTGACTTGGTTGAGTAAGAGAGCAGAGGTATATTCTGTCCACTGTAGTAATCGTAGTGAGGTTCTCCATGCTCATTGACGCCAACAACAGGAGCCAGATAATCCACACCAATGTCGATAGCTTCGACTTCTTTGTTAGGGATAAATAGAGGTATGGAGTCAAACTGCATCAACAGTAGCAAGCTGTCTGGTTGAGCCAGGAAATTATTGACTGAATCATGGAAATTACTTGGCTCCACATTAATCACATTTTCATGTAATACTGACGGGATGTAATCAACCATCTCCCCTACAAGATACTCAGATAATGAGTGCTGTGTATAAATCTTAATGTTTGGCTTATCTACCGCTACCTGACTCAATGTCTCAGCCCGAGCAAACTCAATTTGCTTTTTTAGTTCATTCGCCTGTTTAAGAAAGGAAAACCCTGCATGAGTAAACGACGCTGGATAAGTGTTTCTATTAACGAGTTCCGCCCCTAACCAGTCTTCGAGTGACTTTATACGTCGACTGAACGCAGGCTGAGTGACATTCCTATTTTTTGCTGCCTTTGCAAAACTTCCAAATTGAGCAAGGCAAAGAAAGTCTTCAATCCATTTCAATTCCATATGTATTTACATCCTTAAACAGTGCAATTTGTAACAGTGCGGTGCAACATTTGCACCAATGTTGTGCACCAAAGCATTCAACTCAGCAATTAATCTATAAATGCAATAAATTAATATTCATGGCAATAACCATGCCAATAGTGGTTTTTAACCACCAATAAAAAAATGTAACCTCCCCCATAAAAAATAACATTATCATTTAACAAAATTAGATGCTTTTTTAAATAAGCGTTTACGAAAAACACTTTTAAAAGGAGCTTAATATGCACTTGTCTCGATTCCCTCGAATCAATATCGCCCACTTAGATACTCCTCTTGAATTGATGGAAAATCTAAGTAATGAGCTAGGCGGACCAAACATTTGGATCAAACGAGACGACTGCACTGGTCTTGCCGGTGGAGGAAATAAAACTCGAAAACTTGAATTTTTGATGGCTGATGCGTTGGAGCAAGGTGCGGATGTGATCATTACGCAAGGTGCGACTCAATCGAACCATGCTCGTCAAACTGCGGCTATTGCTACTGCCAAAAATCTAGAGTGCTACGTGCTCCTTGAAGATCGTACATCAAGTGATGACCCAGATTACAACTACAACGGTAATGTTATGTTGGATCAATTATTTGGAGCAAAACTATCTAAACTCCCTGGTGGTACAGATATGAACGCTGCAATGGAAGATCTTGCAGCGACACTAAGAAGCGAAGGCAAGAATCCTTACATCATTCCAGGCGGCGGCTCCAACCCTATCGGTGCTCTAGGTTATGTAAACTGTGCATTAGAACTACTCAAGCAGAGTAACGACATGAACCTGAAGATCGATCATGTGGTACATGCCACAGGGAGCGCAGGTACACAAGCGGGCTTAGTTACTGGCTTTACGTTAACCAATAGTCAAATCCCTGTTCTAGGTGTCGGTGTTCGAGTGGATCAAGAAACACAAGAACAAAATGTTTATAAACTCGCTTGCCACACTGCGGAATACTTAGGTTGTGCAGGTAAAGTGGCTCGCGAAGATGTAAAAGCAAATTGTAACTACGTGGGTGAAGGTTATGGTATTCCGGCTCCATCAACCATTGAAGCAATTAACTTATTTTCACGTTACGAAGGTATTCTTTTAGACCCCGTTTATTCAGGTAAAGGTGCTGCAGGACTTATCGATCTAATTAGAAAGGGACATTTTAAAAATGGTGAAAATATCGTCTTTGTTCATACGGGTGGTGCTCAAGCATTATTTGGTTATAGAAGCAGCTTCTCTTTAGCCACTTACTAACCTGCTAAAAACAAAGAACACAAAAGTTTATAAAGCAATTATATGGAGATTGATAATATGAAAGGAAATTTAAGTATTGCTTGCGCCATTATATTAGGCCTAACTTCACTGAACACATACAGTAAAGAAATTATTCGTTTATCAACATATATAAACGAATCTGATATCCGATATGACGGCTTTAAAAAATTTGCCGAGTTAGCCGAAGAAAAGTCTAATGGAAATCTAAAAGTGCGAATCTACCCTTCTTCAACATTACATGGTTGGAGTGAAGGTGTGGATGCGGTGCAAGGTGGCGTCGCTGATATCAGTTGGATCAGTGCTGACAATCGCCTGCCATGCTACCGAGTCAGCTCTTTGTACCCTGAAGCTGTTGATTTAATCAATCAGCTTGAGATGGATGCTCAATACAGCAATTTAATCAAACCAGAAGCCGCTAGAAATGGACTTGTACCAATATTCAACTCGAACTACTCCTATGACCAAGAGTGGTGGTTCAACAAGAAGATCGAAAACGCAGAAGAATTCACTAAGCTGCAAGGAAAGCTCGTTCGTTCAATTGGCCCGTTAGTGAGTAACATGATTGAGGAGTGGGGGGGTAAACCTGTTTTTATCTCACCAAAAGAAGTATTCCAGTCTGCCGAGCGCGGTGTTGTAGATGGCATCAATATGGGAGTCGCGACTTACAGTTCCTGGAAGCTATGGAATGTAATGCCTCATATGGTTGATGCGGGCCTTTTTTACGGCAATTTAGTTTACATGATGAACAAAGACCGCTTTGACTCTTTATCACCGTCTGATCAAACCGCTCTGTTAGATGCGGCAAAAGAGACGGAACAGTGGCTGAAACCTAAATATGAACAATGGGTAGATGCAAGAATTGACGAAGCGAAACAAGCTGGTGGTACGGTTCTCGCCCTCTCGACTCCAGAGAAGAAAGCACTAGTTTCAACGATTCAGAATAAATGGGACCCTGAACTAACTAAAGAGTGTGGTCCTGAGCTTTCACAAAAGATGAAGTCGCTGTTTACAGCTAACTCTATCTAGGAGATTCGCCATGACATGGAAATTCAGAAAATTGGTTGAAATGATGGGTAACATACTCCTATACATAGGTGGGTCTATCATCTTCATCCAAGCATTCTGGATTTCCTATGGCGTATTCATGCGATACGTTATGGGAAATCCAGATGGAATGGTAACAGAAGCAACTGCATTGATGCTTGTTCCTTTAGCTTTTGTTGGCTTATCTTATGCGTGCAGGAAAGACGCCTTTCCGAAAGTATCTATTTTCATAGATATGTTAAGCCCAAGAGTAAAGGCCCACATTGAAAGCCTCAATTGTTTGATTATTTTGGCTATCTCACTTTTTTTCATGCTTGCTGCGATAAAAGGATTCTCAAAATCTTACGTATCTGGTGCTGCATCAGAGATTCTACTTTGGCCAAGATTTTATTTCTGGTTTGTTGTTGTGATTTCACTCATCTCACTCGTGTTGAGCGCATCAATCAAACTGTACGATTCAATATTTCAACAAGACACCACATCTTACGAGATGAAGGTACAAATGGATTTAGGAGAATAATATGCTCGAATGGTACGAAGTTGGTATTGGGTTATTGAGCTTACTGATCCTGTTCATTGTAATGGGATTACCAATCCCATTTGCGCTTGCAGGCGCATCAATCCCGTTTTTACTTACCATCCAATCACTATCAACGACTTTGGTCACAGCCGAATTGAAAATGTGGGGTGTTTGGATCGATTACGTGTTGTTATCTGTTCCACTCTTTGTCTTCTTAGGTGAACTCATTGGGCGGTCCAATATTGGCCCTCATCTTTACTGGTTCATGCATAGCAAAGTGCCAGTGAAAGGCTCAGCTGCATACGGTAGCGTTGCAGCGTGTGCAGGCTTCGGCGCAGTATGTGGTTCTAGTATGGTTGGCTCACTAACCATTGGTGGTGTGGCTTTACCTGCGATGCTCAAGCTCGGATATGACAAACGCTTAGCGAGTGGTGTATTAGCAGCAGGTGGTACTTTAAGCGTTCTGCTGCCACCTAGCTTGATCTTATTGTTCTACGGAATTGTAACCGACCAATCTATCGGCCAGCTTTTTATCGCCGGAGTTGTGCCGGGTGTTGTGCTCGTAACTCTATTCTTTGCCGTTATCAAGATTTGGAGTATGTTGAATGTCAACGCGATCCCTTCGGCTGATGAAAGTGATTCTATTCCTTGGGGGCTGGCTTTATCTGCCGTGCTACCCGTTATTGTTATTGGTTTAATCATCACAATTTCTATCTATGCCGGTATTGCAACTCCAACCGAAGCCGCGGGACTCTCTTGTGTCATCACCTTATTGCTCGCTTTTGCTGTAGGTGGCATGGATCTAAAGGGACTCAATGAAAGTATCAAAGCAACAATGAAAACCATGGGTTACCTTGGTCTGTTGCTTTCCTCGGGCGTATTGTTTGGCTTTGTTATGACTTACTATCAAGTGCCTCAAGAATTTTCTGCGATGTTTACCGCTTTTGAGTTATCGCCGTATCAGACTCTAGCACTGATCATTGTGTTCTACATTGTGCTTGGTATGTTCCTTGAGCCTGTATCTATGACATTCATTACGCTACCTACTCTCTTTCCTTTAATCCAAGCTTCTGGGTTCGATCTGATTTGGTTTGGCGTTATCTACACCATCACAATGGAGGTGGCTGTTCTCACACCACCAGTTGGTCTTAATCTCTATGTCATTCAATCAATTGAGAAAAACAAACTTACTATCCTAGATGTGATCAAAGGTTGCCTGCCGTTTATCGGGGTTTTGGTTTCACTCATCATACTCATGATTGCCTTCCCTGAAATCGCAACTTGGCTCCCATACATCATGGAATAAGGACAAAGATGATGAATTCAAAAAAAACAGTATTAGTGCTAATCCACGGTTTTTTAAGCGGACCTGAATATTGGCATAAACAGCTATCCGATCTGACAGATACGTTTTGCATTATCCCTGTTTGCTTAAAAGGATTTAGCCATCGCAATAAAGAGCAAGCCCCTACTTCGATCAAAGGGTTTGCCGAAGATGTGATTCAACAGCTAGAAACTCAAAAGGTCGATAGCTTTTTCTTAATGGGCCATTCAATGGGAGGAATGATTGCACAGGAGGTCGCGCATACCATCCCGCACCGCATTAATGGACTCGTTCTATATGGAACAGGGCCTCATGGTAGCTTACCTGGCCGATTTGAACCTATCGAACAGAGCTTAAAAAATGCTTCACCCGATGGCTTCCGTGCAAGTGTTGAGAAAGCAGTTAAGAGTTGGTTTTTCGATGAGAGCGCCAGCCAACATGATATTGAGGATTCATTACTACTTGCAGAGAAAGCCCCTTTTAGCAGTTACAAGCATGGTCTGATTGCTATGAGTAACTGGGATGGTGAGAGCTACTTGTCTGGATTTAAGATGCCGACGCTGGTTTTATGGGGAGATACGGATCGAAGCTACCAGTGGGAATCTCAACCCTATACACTCTGGCAGTCTATTGAGAATAGTTCATTGAGCGTTGTGGGTAATAGTGCCCATAATGTTCACTTAGAAAACCCTGAGCTATTCAATCTCATATTAGCTACCTTCCTAGCTCGTTTCACTCCTGTGACAATCGCGAAATCATTAGTCCCAGGAACTAAGCTTGACTCTAGTATCGACTAAGGTTGAAAAGCTACTCCTCTAGGAAGAATGCTTTACCATGATGGTGGCATTATAAATTTTTCTTCATTAGAGAGTGCGCCAATGTATTAAAAGGATTTTTTACTACCATGAAGAAGCTCTCTTTCAAAGTAAAAATTTATACAGTTTTCGTTACTATTATTTTAATTACTATAGTGACATCATACTTCAGTGTTAACCATTACATTAGTAACTACATCTATAACAACGATACAAAAAACATCAACAGCCAGATCAATATGATAAAAGATAAGCTGGTTGAGGATATCAAAAATAAAATTATACTGGCTGAAAATCTGAACTTTAGCATAACTGCAATTAAAAGCACTCAGGAGAAAACTGGCTTCTACAATATCATTAAAATTATAAGCAACTTGGCTTTTACACCGAATGGAGAGCTTGCCGAGGGTGAGACTCAACCTTATATCAATCAGCTTGCGTCGGCTAAAGGTCAAGTCATTGTGAGCGATGTGTTTTTTGACGGAGATAAGCCACTTATTTCTATTACGATTCCTCGAAACGATGCTTCAGGTGATATCTTTTTTATTGATTTGAGCAGCACCCAGGAATTACTGGCTACATCAGCTGTCGAAGGTACCTATTTAGAGCTGGCTGATCCTCATAATAACCTCCTGTTCTCAAATAAAAAAGATGGTGTTCTTATTGCCTTGCCAAATGAGTTTGACATTCGCGGCCAGCAATGGCGCCTGACCGGATATATCGATAAAAACTATATTCAGAAAAATACAGATCAGCTAAATAATGCCATCACAATTGCCCTTCTGGCTGCCGCTTTAGTTATTGTTCCCCTTAGTATTATCTTCATTAACTTTGCCTTTAAGCCGATTATTTCTTTACGCGATCTTGTAACAGATCTGTCACAAGATGATGGTGATCTGACCCGTCGCTTAGATGTCAATACTCAAGATGACCTTGGTAAAATCGCAACAGGTATTAACCTGTTTATTGAAAAGCTGCAAAGCATGATGATGGATGTCGCACAATCGAGCCAACAGATCAGAAAAGAAATCACTCAAGTAAGTGAGCAAAGTGATTCTAGCCAAGCTTTGCTCGCAGCTCATTCCAAAGAAACAGAACAAGTGGTCACCGCGATCACCGAAATGAGCTCTGCAGCAGACTCTGTTGCACAAAGTGCAACCAGCGCGGCTAAGTTAACGCAAAAAACGAATAGTGAAGCGGAAGAATCTAAAACTGTTGTGCTCGAAGCAGTACACAGCGTAACGGCTTTGGTGGATGAAGTAACAAAGATGTCCGAGTCGGTTATGGCAATGAATAGAGATACCGAGCAAATTAGCTCTGTACTGGCCGTTATAGGAGAGATTGCCGAACAGACCAACCTACTTGCATTGAATGCGGCGATTGAAGCTGCCCGAGCAGGTGAACAAGGCCGGGGTTTTGCTGTCGTCGCCGATGAAGTGCGGACATTAGCAGCCCGAACCCAACAGAGTACATCTGATATTAATGAAATGTTGGCGAAACTTCGCAAAGGTACCATTTCAGTTGTCAACGCAATGGAAACAACAAAGAACAGCTGTCAGCAGACATCACAAAATACCTCCCGAGTTATGGGAGCACTCGATGGTATGAGTGATTCAGTTGTTGAAATAAATGATCTAACAGCACAGATTGCAGCATCTGCCGAGCAGCAAAGTTCGGTGACCGAAGAGATTAACCGTAATATGACAGCAATTCAGGAGATGATTAATAACATCCACCAAAATGGCCTAGAAACAGTCAACAGTACCCATCAGTTAAGTGATACAAACACCCAACTTCATAATGTGGTTGGTCGTTTTAAAATTAGCTAACTGTATATATAAAGCCTGGGCATGTAATTGCGAATTGTGACTACATCGGTGAAGGCTATGGGATTCCGACACTGAACGGTATTAAAGCTATTGAAATGTTCGCGCGACTGGAATCGATTTTGCTTGACCTTGTGTATTCAGCTAAAGGCGCTGCTGGTTGATTGATTTAGTGCGTAAAGGGCATTTTTCCAAAGACGATAATATCGTATTTTTGCACACTGGTGGTGCTCAAGCACTATTTGGGTACAGAAACGCTTTTGATTATCCAAAGTACTTCTAATCGAATTAGGTCATTTCAGCTTTTAAATACAAACATTATTTTGCCGGGAAAGTTCCGTTCTAAGTGAGCTTATCCCAGCATATTCAAATTGTATAAGAGTAAGGTGTTAACATGGACATAACAGAGAGTAAGGCATCAACATTGAGTTTTTGGTCTGGACTGCATATATGGCAGAAAGTAATGATCGGCATGGTACTGGGTTGTATTACTGGTGTAGTTTTCGGAGAAAGTGCAACGATTTTACTTCCTATTGGTAAAGCATTTATCTCCGCTGTAAAAATGCTGGTTGTGCCGTTAATCTTCGTTTCATTGGTATGCGGTGTTACTGCTATAAAAGACGTTACCCGGATGGGACGTATTGGGGTTAAAACATTCTGCTTATATATTCTGACAACCTCTCTGGCGATACCTATCGGTTTAGCTTTGGCCATATGGCTGGGACCTGGAGTCGGTATTGATTTAGGCTCTGAAGCGACAGTTTCAGTTAAAGAGGCCCCAAATATCTTGGATACGCTTTTAGGTATAATCCCAACCAACCCATTTGCAGCAATGTCTTCAGGTAACGTTTTACAGATTATTCTTTTTGCGATCTTTTTAGGCATCTCCATTAACCTGGTAGGTAAGAAAGCTGAGCCTGCAAAACTTGTATTCGATGCGTTTGCTGAAATTAAGTATAAGCAAAAATACTAACTAACATGCCTGACACAAACTTTTGAGTCACGTCAGATAAAACGATTGTCGGTGTTAGGTATATTTCTTTGCTTCGTCTACGTAGTAAATACCTTGTCTATATATTCTTACTAAGATAATGAAATCTATTATGTATAAAAAAGCGGTTATGGCTATTGCAGTATTAGTCTGCTTTACGCCTTGGATAAACTCTCCTTCAGCCTTGGTGATTGGCTTTCTCTTCTCCACCCTTGGTTTAGTACCAGAAGAGTTATCAGTAGAAAAAATCACCAAAAAGTTACTGGCTTATTCGATTGTTGGCTTAGGCTTTGGCATTCATTTTCAAGAAGCGCTGGCTGTAACCAGTGACGGGTTAGGCCTGATTGTGGTTTCAATCGGCAGCACCCTTGTTTTGGGAACCATTATCGCAAGGTTAATGAAGCTGGAAACCAAGATAAGCTATCTGATTTCGGCCGGTACCTCCATTTGCGGAGGCAGCGCTATTGCTGCGGTATCTCCGGCGATAAAAGCGAGTGACCAAGAAATAGGTTTAGCTTTAGCGACAGTATTCGTACTTAACTCTTTCGCGCTATTTATTTTCCCTGTTGTCGGACATGCACTGGACCTTGATCAGGTGACCTTTGGTACCTGGGCAGCAATAGCTATCCATGACACATCTTCTGTTGTCGGAGCGGCATCTGCTTATGGGGAAAAAGCATTAACAATTGCAACGACATTAAAGCTATCCAGAGCCTTGTGGATAGTGCCGGTGACCTTTGTCAGTGCTTTAATATTCCGCAATGATCAGCGTAAACTGACCATTCCGTATTTCATTTTATTCTACTGTATTGCAATATTAGTCAGTGACTATTTCCCTCAGTTTGAAACCGTCTACTATGGCATTTTCTCCATTGCCAAGCAGGCACTGGTGGTTTGTCTGTTTTTGATTGGCTGCTCTATCTCTTTAGATAAACTGAAGTCATCCGGTCTGAAACCGATGTTGCTGGGGGTAATCCTATGGATGACTATATCTGTCGCCTCATTGCTGTGGTTAACGCTCTAGACAGAAATAGAAACAACGCTCAAGGAGGGGGGCTGTTGCAAATAATCTGATGAGGCAGATCTAGCCAGTAATTGACTTAAAATTACGAGTAAATCACTTCAACATTGAATAAACGATTCATAAAGGCGGATCTCTCCCGTACAAGGGTTTTACGTTCATCATGACAAAGCCAGAAATCAAACTGGCCTTTGTTCAACATCCGTAATGATTCGAATCCCTGGATCGTTGACCAGGCGCGTTTTCGTATTTTGAAACCGCCGGTGGCTACAACGAACTTCTTGATGGGAGTTTCTTCTTCAACTCACGGATCTCGATTTGCTCTGCCGTCATCGGAGAAGCTTTAGGTGAAATTCCTTGCCGCTCTTCTTTGAGCTGGCGAACCCACTTATCCATGGTGGATTTACCGACATTCATTGCCTTGGCCGCTTCAAGTTTAAACTCGGGGCTAAATGTTCTTCTACTACGTTTTGTCATTGTGTCACCTGTTAACTTCTGAGGCGATGATATATAACAGGTGACACAATGACTAAAAGCACAAGACGTACTTTAACTGTGCAAGTAAATATTGCTATATATAAGAACACTCAACCAATGGTGCTGTCGCAAACTCGATCTATCGGTGAAGATCAACATCTTTAACTTTAAAAACAATGATTTAAATATCCCAATAAACTAGAAAATTCATTTGCGACAGAACCCGGTTGCGTGTTTTCAGGTTTTCACATAGCGTACCTTCACTACCTACTACAAGCCCAACTGCTCTCTAACGGCGTCTTCAAATGTTTCTTGTGGTAGTGTATGGGCCAGTTCATCAAAGTAGACGGAATCATCCCCTGCCGGTGTGCGTGCCAGTGCATTAGTTGCTCGTAGCACATTCAATACGGATTGTGATACTGAATCAGGCGTCGGGCCGTTACTTATTTTATCGACCACTATCGGCAACAAGATGCTGGCTTGTGGTGCGTATGGGGAGCTCTCGCTCACAGTTTTTGGGTTCGTGCTGAGTCCGTGTTCTACAAAGCCGGTTTTAAATAGCCCTGGCGCAACTGTATGGACATTGATGTTAAATGGTCGAAGCTCATAACGTAGAGAGTCGGTGATCCCTTCGACAGCGTATTTACTTGCATTGTAATGAGTAAGGAGTGGAAGCCCCATTTTACCTAGAAATGAGCTAATATTGATAATCGTACCAGCCCCAGACCCGGAATCTTGCTGACGCATGACAGGAATCACCGCACGGCAACTACGCAGAACACCGAAGACGTTTACGTCGAATTGCTTCATGAATTCATCATCAGTACCGTCTTCTACACTGGCAACTAAACCGTAACCTGCATTGTTAACCAGCACATCTATTTGGCCGGCTTCGAGTACGATAGTATTAATGGCGAGCTGAATGCTATCAGTGTCTGTTACATCAAAGTGGATTGGAATAATAGGTAATTTTTTCTCTCTCGCGATATCCTTCATAAAGCTGGCGGCTTCATCTCGTCGTACTCCAGCGTAAACTGTGTAACCATGCTGAGCAAGTAATAGGGTGGTCGCCAACCCCATGCCGGAATTAGATCCTGTAACTAATACTATCTTTTTCATTGTTCATCCTTTTCATTCTGACTTTATTGGGATCTGCCACAAAGTACAATCTTGAGTAATGTCCATTTAAAATTCTGTTTTAACATCATTTTAAATTTACTAAGAAAATTTATTTGCTACAGAATCAATATATGTACCTAATTACATCAAAGTACTTTATTCGGACCAAAGCATTCGTAGTGAATTCGCTCTTTAGTTATACCCATCTCGGTCAACTGTTCAGCGACATGTTGCATAAAGCCTATAGGGCCACAAAAATAAAAATGCATTGTCGGTACAATCAGTTGAGTCCGTAGTTTAGTTAAATCAATCAAACCATCATAATCAAAATCTTCAGCCTGGCGATCAGTGGACAGTGGTTGGCGATACCAAATACTTGTACTAATATGTTCATTTTGATTTTCTAGCGTATTTACATGAGCTTTAAACGCATGTTGGTCACCATTTTCTGTCGCATGTAACCAGTGAACTGAAGCTTTATGCTCTGTTAATGTATCCAGCATCGAGAGAATAGGTGTTAACCCTACCCCTGCAGAAATAAGAGTAACTGGTGTTGTTGGTTCAACTTGCAAGAAGAAATCTCCTGCAGGGGGTGTCAGTTGTACTCTATCCCCTACCTCTAAAGTGCGGTGAAGATAGTTAGATACTTGACCTTTCTCTTCTCGTTTAACTGAAATACGGTAAAATTCGTCATTAGGTGTTGATGATAAGCTGTATTGTCGGATTTCTTGATTTTTAAATTCTTCAGAGTTTAAGTGGATGCCTAAATATTGGCCGGGTTTAAAGGTTGAAATTGCGCTTCCATCTGCAGGTTTAAATGTAAAGCTAGTGATAACACTGCTTTCTTTATTTTTTTCTACAACTTCGAATTCACGAGTACCACGCCAGCCGCCATTTTTAGCCTCATTCTCTTGATAAATGGCTTCTTCTCGGTTGATAAATATATCAGCGAGTACATTGTATGCCGCTCCCCATGCCTCTAAAACTTCATACCCAGGAGAGAGAAACTCATCAATTGTTGCCAATAAATGATCACCAACAATTTGGTAATGCTCAGCAGTTATTATAAGACTTGTATGTTTATGTGCAATTTTTTCAACCGCAGGTAATAGCTCTACGAGGTTGTCAATATTATTTGCATAAGCACAAATTGCATTGAACAAGGCTTCACGTTGATCACCATTACGCTGGTTACTCATGTTAAAAATATTTTTTAATTCAGGATTATGAATGAACATACGTTCATAAAAATGTGCAGTAAGCGCAGGGCCGATTTTTTCAATTAATGGTGCTGTTGCTTTTACAGTATCAATTATCTGTGGATTGAGCATTTCCTACCCCCTAAGATGCATTTCATGTACATGTTTATTTTATTTTTAAATGATCTGTATCAATAAATCAAGAGATAATTATTTTTTATGTTGAGGTTGCAAATTGCGACCTTTATCGCTATTTACTGCAGTTTCACCAAGTATCGTTGCAATACTAAACTTACATGATCTTTTGGAGTCTAATGTAATGAACCATCCCACTCCATAACGTACCACGAGGCTATGATGATGGTGAAAATCAAATCAGCCATTTATTGATGAGTGGGAGATAGCGTGATAATCATCGCCTTACTTGCTATTGATATTGCGAAGAATGTTTTTCAATTACATGGCGTTGATTGCAAAGGAAACGCTGTTTTAAAAAGCGACTCTCAAGAGATATACTGGCTGAATATATCGCTAACGCTCCGCCATGCACGATCGTCATGGAGTCTTGTAGAGGACCCAATTATTGAACCAGGTTTTCCAACCTGGTCTGGCTATACCCCCTGTCTCAGGATAGTTGTCGCCTAATCTAAATCCGTAGATTAGACAGGGGGTTGTAGCTACGACGATATAGTCCTTGCTTTGAGTTGTTTTAGCTCCATCAGCAAGTGGGTAACGGAAATGCCACATTTGACCTTTGCTATCTTTATTTTCAACTTCAAAGTCAGAGATAGCAGTGTGCAGTTTAGGATCCCAGTTCACCAAACGCTTACCTCGGTAAATCAAATTGTCTTCATACAGGTGTACAAACACTCCCTGACAGCATTAGATACCCCTTCGACCAGGGTGAGATCACGAACGTTTTGTGACCAAATTCTGTGAGTTTGACCGGCAGATCGAATTATGATCTTATACTCCCTTTTTCGGGAGTTCTAAGGTGAGTATCGAGGGTTTTTCTCAGTATTTTGGTGATCTGCAAGACCCACGTCAGTCTGCGAAAATCAGTTATCCCTTATTCGACGTTCTGTTTCTTACTGTTTGTGCGACGATTACCGGAGCTGAGGGCTGGGAAGACATTGAAGATTTCGGTGAAGCACATTTTCAGTGGTTTCAGCAAAAAGGTCTTTTTACATCCGGACTCCCTGTTCACGACACCATTGTTCGCGTTATCTCGCACCTAGATCCAGGTCAGTTTCAGCAGTGTTTTATCAACTGGATGCAAGCCGTCACTGAGCGTTCAGACGGTAAGTTGATCGCTATCGATGGTAAGGTGTTGCGCGGCACATATAACCGCGAAAGCAGGCAATCCACTATTCATCATATGGTTAGTGCTTTCGCCACGGCCAACGGCGTAGTTATGGGCCAGCTAAAAACCAATGCGAAGTCGAACGAGATCACGGCAATACCGGAACTGCTTAACTTGCTGGACATCAAAGGCTGCCTGATTTTGATTGACGCGATAGCCTGCCAGACCAACATCGCTTCAACCATCATTGATATAGGTGGTGATTATTTGCTTGCTGTGAAAGGTAACCAGGTAACACTGGCTAAAGCTGTACGTCAGGCGCTGTCTGCGAAGACTGCGGCTCAGAGCGCCTCTGAAGATGTCACAGTGGAACAAAGCCACGGACGAATCGAAGCCCGAGAATACCATGTACTACCTTTGGTGAGTTGGTACACCAGTTTCCTGACTGGAAAGGGCTAAAGAGCATCGGTGTTACCATTGGTTATCACATTGATAAATCAGGTAAAGAGTTACTCGAATACCGCTACTACATCAGCTCTGCTGAGTTGGAGAAAGAGCGTTTTGCCACCGCTGTGCGTGGCCACTGGGGAATTGAAAACACCCGGTACTGGGTACTTGATGCATCAATGAACGAGGATGCTTGCCAGATTTATTGTGGAGCTGCCGCTGAGATCATGGCCTGTTTTCGGCACATTGCACTGAACATGCTGCGAGAAGAAACCTCGAAAAATGCTAGCATCCGACGCAAACAGAGCATTGCAGTGATGAATACCACTTATCTGGACAGGGTGTTACTGGCTGGTTTTAAGGCGGTGAGTAAAAATGAGCATTCATGCTCTCACCCTGCCCCTTCAACGTTCAATTGATGGAAGACAGAATAAATAACTACTCACGTTAGTAGACCCATCAGAACCATCCCTCACTCCTAGTTCTGAAGTATAAATATACATTTGTGATATAAGGCGAGCTTCGTTGCGCAATACGCAAAAATGAAAGAAACCGCGCACAAGTAGTGGGCGGTTTGCAATGACAAAAAGTAAGGCAATTTGCTAATGGGATCGTACGCCGATTTGTCACGCAAACTCGGAATGGGGCAAACGTGCTAGCGATGATCACAGGTGTGTTACATCACCCGTCAACACACCTCTGGACATTTCCAATTTAGCAGAAGCAGACAGTTTCCAGCCTTCGGATAACTTCTCGTATCTCAAAAAGCAAAATGCCATCGTTTCGAGGGTGACATTTTTGATAGGAACTGGATATTTCTTGCATGGAGATTTTGAGAAACTAGTTTGCTTTATGCAACCATAGCGAGAGTCTATGTTCTTTCTAGTCACTATACGCTGCCCTATTTCATGAGCGTAAATAATCAGTTATATCCTTTAGATGAAATTTAGTAATATTGATGATGAGAAATTATCACTTGAACTTATTGCATATTATGATTGAATAAATTCATAGATGTTTAGCGGTATGGAAATCTAAATGGCAATTCTTGCAATTTTGGATGGTGGTATGGGGCGCGAACTAAAACGTATCGGTGCTCCTTTTTCTCAACCACTTTGGAGCGCCCAAGCGCTGATAGAATCTCCGCAACATGTGAAGCAAGCTCACCAGGGCTTTGTAGAGGCTGGCGCACAGATTATCACAGTCAATAGCTATGCCTGTGTGCCTTTCCATCTAGGAGATGAACTATATGCTGAGCAAGGGGCAGAGCTTGCAGAAAGAGCGGCTAAGATTGCTCGTGATGTTGTCACGGAGTCTCAACAAAAGATATTGGTGGCAGGCTCTATCCCTCCAGCCTTTGGCTCATATCGCCCTGACTTGTTTGAAGTAGAAAGAGCTTATGAGATCAGCTCGACTTTGTTAAATGCCCAAGACAAGCACGTTGATATCTGGCTTGCCGAGACAGTGGCTAGTCTCGCGGAAGCCAAGGTGATCTCAAAGGTTTTTGCGAACACAAATAAACCTTCTTATATCTCTTTTACCTTGATGGATGAGGTTGACCAGCAATCACGTCTTCGCTCAGGGGAGCTGGTTACCAATGCCATTGATGCACTATTGAAAACCAGTGTGGCGGGTATCTTCTTTAATTGTTCGACTCCAGAGGTGGTTGAGCAAGCAATTAAGGATGTGAACCAAGTTCTTGAGTGCACTAGCAAGGTACTGACTATCGGTGTATTCGCGAACAATTTCACGCCGATTAAGTCTGGTCACCAAGCTAATGACACCATCCAGGAACTTCGAAATTTTTCACCACAAGAGTACCTTGAGTTTGCCAAGCTATGGCATCAACTAGGTGCCAGCATCATTGGTGGATGCTGTGGTATTGAACCAAGCCATATTGAGGCATTAGCAACATGGAGAGACAGCTTTGAAGAATCTTAACTTTGGGCAAACAACCCCGGCGATCGTATTGGTACAGAGATGAGTCAGTGCAGAACTGGCTGACTCGATGATGGACATTTTCAATCATCGGGGGTTTCTTAATATCACTATGTTTTATGCACAAGAACTAATGGCTTATGCATTGATCTTTCTACCTTATCGAGCCTTTACCCAATCTTGCGAGTCTAAGTTTGAACATAGTGCTTCAAGAATGCCGCTGTATGAGAGTTTGATTTTTCCACAAGTGCATTAGGCGTACCTTCAAATGAGATTTCTCCACCTTTTTCTCCACCATCTGGACCAACATCGATAATCCAATCTGCTTGTGTCATGACGTCTAGATTGTGTTCAATGACAATAACGGTATTGCCTTTTGCTGCTAAGTTATCAAGGATGTCTATGATCTTCGCCGCATCAGAAATATGGTAAGCGCCCCATAAACCCCGCATTCAAGTAGAATGATGAGCCTTTTAAGATCTTAATTCCGAAATAAGGAGAAAAGATCATGGCTAATAGACGAAGCGGCCAGGAATGGCTGGCAATATTCCAGCAGTACGAAAACAGCTCTCTGACCCAAAGGGAGTTTTGTCGACAGAATAAAATTAGCACCTCCACCTTCTTCGCTAAACGACGTCTGCTGCAACTCTCCAGTGAAAGCCATCAGAGCGGATTTATCCGAGCTGAAGTGATTGAACAAAGCACCCACTACCAAATTGCTAAACCTGTAGCGGCGAATATGACGCTCAGTTTTAACGATATTGAGCTGAGCATTCCGCAAGGTACACCTGCGGTTTATCTGGCAGAGCTTATTGGCGCTCTCCAGTCATGAAAGGGTTAATCAGTCCTCCCACCATTTACCTGTACCGTGAGTTCGTTGACTTCCGCAAATCCATCAATGGCCTGGCGGCGCTGGTCGAGCCCGAAACCGATTTGTCTTTAGACTCAGGGGCGCTGTTCTTGTTTACCAACAAACAGCGCGACAAAATGAAGGTGCTCTACTGGGATAAAACAGGCTTCGCCCTATGGTACAAGCGGCTGGAAAAAGACAAGTCCAAGTGGCCATCCAGGGAGAAACATCAGGTCTTTACCCTGAGCTGTGAAGAGTTCGAACGTCTGCTGTCTGGCTTCACGATTATCGGCCATAAACCCATAGAAATACATAGCTTTACAATGAGTTAGCTACCATAAAAGTCATATATGTCGGGCAGTTAGGAGCCATTTTCAGTATAATGGATGCCATGAAAAAGACGCCCGATATTAACCCTGACAGCCAAGATGTTGCCGCGCTTCAAGCGATGGTCAAAGCCCTGATGGCTGAAAAGGCATCCCTTCTTGAGCAGTTTAAACTGGCTATCGACCGCCAGTTCTCCAAACGTGCAGAAGCACTCAAGCCGTATGACGAAGCACAGGGTGACCTGTTCAATGAGGTGGAATGCGAGGCGGTTGCCTCAGAGCAGGAAGAGGTAGTCACTACCATAACGACCAAAAAGGCGCGGGGTAAACGCAAGCCACTTCCAAAAGATCTGCCACGTGAGCGTATCGTTCTCGACTTGGCTGATGAAGAAAAAGTCTGCTCATGTTGCCAGCATCCGCTGCATAAAATCGGTGAAGATAGCTGTGAAAAGCTTGAATTCACGCCTGCGGTACTGAAGGTGCTGGAATATGTGCGCCCTAAGTACAGTTGTCGTCAGTGTGAGAAGGAAGCGGATAAAGTCAGCATCAGCCAAAAACCTGCCCCCGCCAGCCTAATTCCAAAGAGCTTCGCCACTGAAAGCCTGTTGGCCAATGAAATAGCTCAGTCACGGCTATCTTCTCCAATCACCCACCCACTGATTATGACGTAATTTCTATCTCTATTATGAATCGCCTGAGGCACGCAATAGAAAAGTCGCATTCGGGTTACGGATCAAGTAATCATCCAGATCCAGATCTTCCTGATGCCCATCTGCAGGAGACGGAAAACCGCATTTTACCGACTCTAAAAAAACGGGTAAGACCGTCATATATCACCCACCAACAATACTGTATGTGTATACAGTTTAATCGAGAGTAGATAGAATAGTCACTATTAGGGTGTGTATTTTATGTATGGATGCACAGTATTTAGGCAAGTGTCAGAAAATGATGAAGTTTTTCACCCAAAGTGGCGTAAAAAACAGCAAACAAACCACCGTGTTTAGTTTTATGCATCAATTATTTACCATCTTGATAGACTTGCCGCCTAAGAATGATATCTGATGAATGTGAAAGCTTATAAGGAGACATTGAATGCATAAGATTTTTGCGTTGGTTGCGCTGTTATTTCTTTCGGGTTGTTCGACAACACAAACCACCCATACCGAAAGTCAGTGTGTCGGGGCAATGACCACACAAGAGGCCTACGGTCACCTGGATCCTAATCGCTTTACCATTCAGGTACTGGCACTCAGTGAAGAGCGTGATATCCGGGACTATATCCGGGAGATCAAAGGGCAGGATCCAATTTGGGTAAATTGGAAACACAGCCTTGGCAATCGCTGGTATGCCGTAATTTACGGTGACTTTGCCAGCAAGGAAGAAGCCAAGCGAGTTATTGACAATCTACCGCCCCGTATTCGCCAGCAAGGCCCTTTTGTCCGCAGCTTTGCTGAAGTACAGAACGACAAGCAAACTGATGTATTTCGTATGCGCTAAGTGCCAGGTGTTAAGTGCTAAGAAAACTCAGACAGCAAAAAGCCGGAATCACTTCCGGCTTTTTGTTGGAACTTATTTGTATTGAAATCGTTCCGAGAATTGCGTTATGTCAGCAACGCAGAATGTTCCTGATCTGCAGGCTCATCGCCAGTCTTTCCGACCAAGCGCTCAAATTGGGCCAGGTGCCGGAACAATAACCCCACCAACATGATCCCAGTAGCTGCCAACCCGATCCCTAAGCCAGCCCAAACACCTTCAAGTCCCATCAACTTCATTAATAACCAGGCCGCAGGTAAACCAATAAACCAGTATCCAATCATCGTTGAAATCGTTGGGGCAACCACCACTTTCATTCCCCGTAGAATACTGATGGCAGCCAGCTGCCAGGCATCAACCACAAAACACAAAGCAACCATAATCATCACACCGGGTAATGCCGATACCAGCTCTGTTGTCAGCTCATCACCTTCAATCCTGAACACCTCCGTCAAAAACTCCGGCCATACACTAACAAATACCCCAATCACTGCGCTTGTCGCTGTTACCATAAACAACCCAAGCATGGCATAACGGCGTACCAATGCCGGCTCCTTGCTGCCAACATGCTGGCTAACCAAGATAGAAGCTGCCTGAGAGAAACCAAAAGCAATATTCCATGATAGATTCAAACACTGCATTGCAATCTGATGAATAGCTAGCGAGACTGCACCTAACGTGCCAGCCAGCAAGACAGCACCAGAGAACAAGGCATGCTCCAGCAAGGTCGCTATCATGATCGGCACGCCAATCCCCAGCAACGGCACCATAGTACCCAGCCGGTATTCATGCAGTTTGTGCAGCGGGTTATACTGACGATATTTCGAATGGCTAAACACCCAGTAGCCATAACCCACCATAATAATAAACGCAGCCAACGAAGTACCATACCCCAAACCAGCTAGTCCCATCTCCCAATGGAAAGCAAACAAATAACTTAGCGGTACGTTTAACACAACGGTTGCCAGTGACATGATCATGACCGAACGGGTATCACCAAAAGCACTGACCAGGCTGCGCAAGACCAGCAAAATCAAAGTAGGCAACATCGACCATTTCAAGGCATCAAGATAATCCATTGCCAGAACAACCGCCTGAGGGTCCTGTTTAGCCACCACCAGAAGATCGTGCATCATGAAGAAAACAGGCTGAAGGGCAACAGTCAGGATCAGGGCCAGCAAAACACCGCCTTTGAGTGAAGAGCGCACTTCAGCATCTCCTGCTTCTGGCTGGCTTAATCGCTTGCCATACGCAATAGCAATCAAGTTCGCCACACAGCCCACAGTGCTACCGGCAATAATAAACACAATCGAATACACAGTAGCGCCCAAGCCACCGCCGGCAATTGCCATAATGCTTAGCTGAGCCATCATCCAGACATCGGTAAATAACAGTAATTGTGCAACCAGCTGTGAAATGATGAGCGGAACAGCCAGGCTGACCAGTTTTTTCATAAATTCCCCTTTTCTATTAGTAGTAATTTATGAATATTACTGTTGAGTTTCAAACGACTTTTATGGCACTTTAGCATTCATAAAACTTATGCAAAGATTTGGCGACCTATGAAGAAAAGACATACACTGCTTCCCCCATCTTTAAATGGATTGAGGGTATTTGAAGCCGCAGCTAGGCATCTAAGCTTTACCCTTGCAGCTTCAGAGTTGAATGTGACTCAAAGTGCCGTCAGCCGCCAGATACGTCAGTTAGAAGAACACTTTGGTTTTTCACTATTTATTCGCCGCCATCGCGCACTTTCTCTTACTGATGAGGGTAAGGAAATTGCACTACTGCTTACCCGGCAGTACAGCGAGTTAAACGGCACAATCCGACAGCTTAAAGTAAAGGAAAGCAAGACCCTGCGTGTCAAGGTGGCAATGAGTTTTGCCGTGCGCTGGTTAATTCCGCGTTTACATTCCTTTAAGGAACACCATCCAACGCTAGATATTGTGCTGTCATCAACCATGGGCCATACCAGCGAAGAGTTGAGGTTAGATGATGATGACTATGATGTCGCCATTTATAACTTGCAGAAGGAATGGAAGAGCCCATATCAGAAAAACTTTCTCAGGAAGGAATATTTAGCACCAGTCTATTCAGAATTACTAACCAAGACCGATCAACCCATAGACATAGATACGTTGCTGACCTATCAACGCCTTCACCCAACAGCGGATCGCACAGACTGGCGAGAATGGCTAAAGCGAAACCACAAGTCCCACTTAATGAATAACTCAGGTATAACGTTCGATACGTTAGATATGGCCCTGACATCCTGCTTTGCCGGACAAGGCGTGACGATTACCGACCTAATGCTGGTGGTACATGAGCTCAAACAGGGCTACCTGCAGCTGCCCCTATCGGCAACCATCATTGATAGCCCATGGCAATATTATTACCATTGCCAGATTCAAAGTGACGCTGTCACTCACTTTGTTTCCTGGCTGACAAATCAACAGGCCATTGAGCAAGCGCAATTGTTTGACATGGCTAAAAACCATGGCTGGCAGATCATAGAAAATGAATGAGCACAAATCACTATTAGAGCGAATCAATCAGCTCGGGGAGCAATTCAAACAGATCCCCGACCAGGCCATAATCGGCAATTTGAAAAATCGGAGCATCCGGATCGCTGTTGATCGCCACAATCACTTTCGACTCTTTCATTCCGGCAAGGTGTTGTATCGCCCCGGAGATACCCACAGCAATATACAGCTCGGGGGCAACGATTTTACCTGTCTGGCCGACTTGCAGATCATTGGAAACAAAACCGGCATCGACCGCAGCACGTGATGCCCCTATTGCTCCCCCCAACTTATCAGCTAACTTTTCTACCAGAGCAAAACTTTCACTGTTTCCAAGGCCACGTCCACCCGATACCACAACCCGCGCCGCCGCCAACTCCGGACGCTCACTCTCAACAGCCTGCTTACTAACAAACTGCGACACATCTGTGGCGATCACTACATCCAATTCAGTGATACCCGCTTGCGCCTCTTGCTCCGGCGCAGGATCAAATGCAGAACTGCGGATAGTGATCACCTTGATTGGATCATTCGATCTCACTTTAGCCAACGCATTACCTGCATATATTGGGCGAATTACCGTATCTTCGCTCTCGATGTGAATAACATCAGATAGCTGCCCCACATCCAGCAACGCCGCCACACGAGGCATCAGATTTTTGCCAAAAGTCGTGGCCGGAGCCAGAATATGCGTATATTGGTGAGCAATTTCAGCAACTAGAGCCGACAAATTCTCGGCGAGTTGATGTGTATAGGTATCATCATCAGCCCACAAGACTTCTCCAACCCCAGCCACCTTGCTGACCTTATCTGCAACGGCCCGGCATTGAGCGCCTGCAACCAATACCGTTACAGAAGGCGATAACGCCATTGCGGCATTAATCACTTTCATGGTGTCCGATGAGACAACCAAATTGTTATGCTCTGCAATTATTAACGTAGCCATCAGATCACCTTCGCTTCATTTTTCAGCTTATCCACCAACTCCGACACCGAAGCTACCTTAACGCCGCCTTGCCTTTCTGGTGGAGGGAGCACTTCCAGCACATCCTGATGCTGGACAATATCAACACCAAGGTCGGCAGGAACCAGTGACTCCATCGGCTTTTTCTTGGCTTTCATGATATTAGGCAGTGAAGCGTAACGTGGCTCATTAAGTCGTAGATCGGTACTGATAATCGCAGGAAGCGTCAGCTTCAGCGTCTCCAAACCACCATCAATCTCGCGCGTTACGGTGACAACGTCACCATCAATAGCGATTTCAGAGGCAAATGTTCCCTGTGGACGTTGCGTTAGGGCTGCCAACATCTGGGCAACCTGGTTATTATCTGAATCAATGGACTGCTTCCCCAACAAAACCAGACCTGGTTGCTCTTTCTCCATCACCGATTGAAGCAATTTGGCAACGGTTAATGGTTCGAGACCTGTTTCCGTTTCAATATGAATCGCGCGATCGGCTCCAAGGGCTAGTGCCGTTCTTAATTGCTCCTGACAGCTTGTTTCACCGGCTGACACGACAACAACCTCATCAGCTTTACCTGCTTCCTTGATCCTGACAGCCTCTTCCACTGCGATCTCGCAAAATGGATTCATCGACATCTTGACGTTATTGGTTTCAACGCCGGAGCCATCATTTCTCACCCTGACTTTAACGTAAGGATCAATCACTCGTTTTATTGCTACCAGTACTTTCACAATGCTTTCCTTTTCAAATGAAGACTCTGTCCAGTTACTGTAAACAGTCTCAATAAACTTGAAATAAGAATAATTTATGTCTGATGCACCTAGCTAAACACACTTTGAGCCTAGTTGAATTTACGTTTACGTCAACTGGACTATATTTACCTGTAACGAATGCAATTGACGGGTGTTTCAGGAAGGTACGCATGGAAAGAGAATGCATGGAGTTCGATGTCGTCATCGTTGGTGCTGGCCCTGCAGGCCTATCTGCAGCCTGCCGGATCATGCAGTTGGCTCAGGAGCAGGAACAAACATTATCTGTCTGCGTGGTTGAAAAAGGGGCTGAAGTTGGGGCGCATATACTGTCTGGTGCCCTTTTCGAACACAAAGCCCTTGATGAACTGTTTCCTGACTGGGAGCGGCTGAATGCCCCACTCCATACTGCGGTATCTGAAGATCACTTCTGCCTGTTAACAAACCAGAGCAACTACTTAAATGTTCCCGAGAACCTCACACCCAGCCCGATGCTCAATGACGGTAACTTTGTGATCAGCTTGGCTAACTTCTGTCGCTGGTTAGGACAGCAGGCTGAAAATGCCGGTGTCGAAATCTTTCCAGGTTTTGCCGCGTCAGACATTCTCTATGATAACAAAGGAGCCGTGGCAGGTATCATCACCTCGGATATGGGGCTAGATAAAAACGGAGAGAAGAAAAGCAGCTTTGAGCCCGGCATTGAGCTAAAAGCCAAATATACTATTTTTGCCGAAGGAGCCCGTGGCCACCTAGGCAAACAGCTTATCGCAAATTATGACCTGGACTATGGTAAACAACCCCAACATTATGCATTGGGGATCAAGGAGCTCTGGGAAGTGCCACCCGAGCTTCATCAACCTGGACTGGTTATACATGGTGTCGGCTGGCCATTAAGCCAATCTGATACCACTGGGGGTAGCTTCCTTTATCACCTTGAAGATAACCAGGTCGCGGTCGGGCTGATCGTTGATCTGAACTATCACAATCCGTATCTCAGCCCATTTGATGAATTTCAGCGCATGAAGCATCATCCGTTGTTCAGTCGTTACCTTGCAGGTGGCCACCGTATCGCTTACGGTGCCCGTGCCATAACCAAAGGGGGACTGCCTTCTCTACCTAGACAACAATTTGCCGGCGGAGTCTTAGTCGGATGTGATGCCGGTACACTTAATTTTGCCAAAATCAAAGGTAGCCATACCGCAATGAAGTCCGGCATGCTGGCAGCTGAAGCCGTATTTGCCGAAATTTGCCAAGGCTTTCATCAAACCATACCTGGCTATGAACGCCTATTTGGTGAGTCGTGGTTATATCAAGAGCTTTACGAGTCACGTAATTTCGGCGCGCAAATCCATAAATATGGCAACCTGCTTGGTGGTGCGATAGCCACTATCGAACACAATTGGCTTAAACATCGATTTTCCTGGACTGTTCAAGATCCGCAAGCCGATCATGAATGTCTACGTCCGATTGCACAATGCAAGCCGATCAATTATCCGAAACCTGATGGTATGCTCAGTTTCGACAAGCCCTCTTCCGTCTATTTATCGGCAACCCAGCATGAAGAAAACCAACCATGCCACCTCAAGTTAAATGATCCAACGATTCCGATCACAACCCATCTATCACTGTACGGCGAACCAAGCCAACGGTATTGTCCGGCCGGGGTCTATGAAATCGTCACGAATGACGGTAACCCTAAATTCCAAATCAATGCCGCTAACTGCGTTCACTGTAAAACCTGTGATATTAAAGATCCATCGCAGAATATTTCCTGGGTTGCGCCCGAAGGTGGCGGCGGGCCGAATTACCCTAATATGTAACGCTAAGGTGTGAAAGCTAATATGTGAAAGCTAAGATGCGAGATGTACCGGTGCTACTTGCACTCAGACCTAATCCAGCTTAAATAATCCGATAATCCGGCCGTGATCGGTAACTGGACAATTTCAGGGGTCTCGTAGTCATGATTGGCCAATATATCAGCTTCGACCTGATCATAAAGCGCGGCGGTTGTTTTGATTGTGACCAGCTTCTCTTGGTCCTGATTCACTTTTCCCTGCCAGTGATAGTAGCTCTCAATCGCTTGAACCTGAACACATGCCGCCAGGCGCTTTTCAATTAATGAGTGGATGATTTTTTTTCCAACCGCTTCATCAGCAAACGTCGTCATCACCACACAATATTCCTGCTCTGTCGTCATTATTATCTCTTTTATCTTTATGTATTTAACTAATAATATCAAAAAAAGGGAGCCGTCTGGCTCCCTCGGTAAAAATATCATTCGCTAACTTACGGACACTTAGAGACCATAATTTGCTGTGGCTTACCTTCGGAGCTGAACTCAAGGCTCCATACATAACGCCCTGCCTCAGGAATGGTTACAGCAGTATCTTTGCCATATCCACCACGCTTAAGCTGTCCTTTCACACCAGCTTTCAGGCTCAGCCCGTCGGCAGTGAACTGTGGTGACCAGTCCCTGCTTGCGTACTGCATACGAAATGCCCCTGCTTTTTCTTCCTTAACAACCTGATAGACATTACTACCCTTGTACTGGAATGCTCGCTTGGGTTTATGTTTCCATCCTGAATCGGAAAAATCACCCACCACATACAGGGTTTCGCCTATCGGCCCGGCTTCTTCCACGGTAGGATTATCACACTTAGCCATGAAGCCCTCCCCGGCTAGTGATACCGCTGCCGCCGCCTTGACTTTCACACCGGCAGCAGATGGCTGCTCGATAGATAAGAAACGTGCTTCAAATGCTGTCAAAGGAATATAGTACTTGCCATCTTGCATCTTGAAACGATCGCCTGACATCAGATCAACCAAAACACCTTCAGAGCCGATATCTACACCGTCCAAAGGTATAATATCAGCTCGGGCTGATGTGCTTACCATATAGAGCAATGCTTCTTTTTCTGCCTGTTTATGGTCGACATAAACTGTATCGGTTGCCATCACATTAGTACGCTTGCCACTGGACAGAGCAGGATGGTTAGCACGAATAGCCATTAGCGCCGACACATAGTCACGCAGCTCTGCTTGACGCTTTTCAAGTGACACTGTCACCCCGTCAATTTTCGCACTGGTACGAGCGACATGGTCATCGCAAAGCCCGCGGATGGCACAGTTATCATCCGTATTCTTTGCGGCATAACCCTCTAGCTGATCACCGATTTCTTCACCGTAATACATTGTAATAGGGCCAGTATAAGCGGCCTGGAATGACAAAGCGGCTTTGTGGCGAGACCAATATTCTGCATCTTCCGGAGAAGCAATATCACCACGTTGCAATAAATCGCCCAACCTGACTAAATCATGATTACCCAGCATCAAATTTGGTTTGGCATGATCCGGATAGAGCTTGTGCAGATCCATTCCTTCAGCCAACCACTCACCGCCTTTACCACCAACACTATTTTCGTTAACCGCAAAGGTTTCGACAACACGGTAACGAACCGGGAAATCAAACGCAGAGCACAGAGCCGGATCACCCTGCTTGCCGTAGCCAGTTTCATTAATGTAGTTTTGGTTGTTCCAAATTTCTGCCACCATGTAACCCATAGGGTTGACGGTTTCACCTGTGGCATTGGTATAGGTAACAGACTTCGATGCTTCATCTACGCTCTTACGAATTTCTTTCCAAGCCTCAGTCGGCACCTGATAGGCCTGATCTAAACGCCAGCCATCAATCTTCAGCTCTTTAATCCAATAAGTAGCAACTTCCTGATAAAAGGCCAGGCTTTCCGGATAGCTTACCGGGTTGTTTTCACCCTGTGGCAAACGACCTTGCGGTGATGGCACCACATTACCTTTATGGTGACCAAAAACACCATCCAAGAACACATACAAGCCTTTCGCATGCGCTTTTTCCACCAGCTCTCGTGCCTTTTCCATCGTGCCAAAACGTGGATCAACAGCAAAATAATTACTCGTGAAGTAGCCTGTCGCATCTAAGCGGTCTGCCCAGTGATCTTGGCCTTCTACCGGCACTGATTCAAAAATCGGAGTCAACCAGATAGCATTCACACCCAGCGAGTCAATATAATCGAGCGAATCAATAATACCTTGAAGATCACCGTTGTGATGGCTGGTACCATAACCTGTACCGTGGCCAATGGTGTTATCACCATTAACAAAGCTTTCGACCATGATCTGATAGATACGCAAATCATCGGCCTTTGTCATCGTTGTTGCATCACAGGTATAAACGGGTGTTTCTGATAACGCTGATTGACTTGAACTACCACACGCAGAAAGCGACGCAGCAATGGCTAGCGCAAGACAGGATTTAATGTTCCTTGTTATCACAATGGTCTCCTTGATTATATTTATAAGGTACATCGCGATTATTCATTAATTGCAACTTTCTGAGACCATCCCAAATTTTCGTTTTAACGGCGTAGATGGGGGGAGTAGAGAAAAGTAACTAAACAGCACTTAAATCTCACCTTACTTTTGTATTAATTACCAAACAAAATGAGAGATAAGGCATACTTTTATAAGCCACCTACCATTTAACAAATGAGCAATATGTTATGTAGATCAGATATCTATCAACTCAAAATTAGCAAAATGCCTTTACGTGATAGCTTCCACATTTTAATCAATCTGTTTATCAATAAATAAATCAACGACAGTAAAAAGCCAACCGGATATACCCGTTGGCTTCAAGAAGACTTATCTGTTTCAGGACTAAGCCAGCATTATGAAAGTGCTAGTTTGACAGCACTCTCAGCATGGATCCTTGTTGTATCATAGAGAGGAATATCAGTATCTTTCTGGCTTATCAGCATAGCAATTTCAGTACACCCCAAAATAATCGCTTCAGCTCCATTGGCAAACAAGTCATTGACTATATGAAGATACTCGTCTCGAGATTGATCATTAATCACCCCCAAACATAACTCGTTATAGATGACATCATGTACCCGTTCCTGCTGTTCGCCATTCGGTACAACCACTTCAATGCCAAACTTTTCCGTGATCCTATTTTTATAGAACCCCTGCTCCATGGTAAAGCGCGTGCCCAGCAGTCCAACTTTGCTGATATTGTTTTTCACCAGTTCAGTACCTGTCGCATCCGCAATATGTAAAATCGGAATCGAAATAGCGGCCTCTATTTGAGGAGCGACCTTATGCATCGTATTGGTACAGATAAGCAAAAAATCAGCACCACCTCTTTCAACGGCACAAGCCGCTTCAGAGAGAATAATGGCTGTTTCATCCCATAACCCTTGGCGCTGCAGCTTTTCAATTTCATCAAAATCGACACTGTATAAACAAATTTTGGCGGAATGGAACCCACCTAACTCTGATTTTATTCCTTCGTTAATTTGCTTATAGTAATTAGCCGTTGATTCCCAGCTCATGCCACCTAGCATTCCGATAGTTTTCATCTGTCTTAATCCCTAACCATTGATGTTTTTAGTTATGTTCGATTGTTACTAAAGGCAATCTTGACAGCTAATCCAATCAGCAATAGTCCTGAAACACCTTCGATGATGCGGCTGAAACGTGACGCCTTAGCGCTATTTACAATCCAAGTACCCAGCATGGCATAAGAGGCATTGCACAGTGTCGCCAAGCCGCAAAATAACAGGCCTAGTACTAATAGCTGATGGGTCGCCGACGAAGCCAGCGAGGTATCAATGAACTGGGGCAGAAATGATAGAAAGAACATCGCCACTTTCGGGTTCAGTACACTGACAATAACCCCTTGCCTAAAGACATTAGCAGTCTCCTTATCTTGATCTGCCAGTGTCAGTTTCGACTCCCCTTTCATAAAGTTTCTTAGTGAAGCAATCCCTAGGTACAGCAAATAAGCGGCTCCCAGGTATTTCACCACCAAAAACGCATATGCAGAACTTAAGATCAGTGCCGATAAGCCAAATACCGCAGCAAAGGTGTGGAACATATAGCCAACACCTAATCCCAACGCCGCTTGAGTACCGGCAGATGCCTTGCCTTTCATCGTATTAGAAACAATGTAAATGACATCAGGGCCTGGGATTAAGTTAAGTGTTAAAGACGCAATGGCAAAGAGTAAGATAGTGTGCATATCCATTGACTGGTTTTCCTTTTTAAAAATATCAGCACTATTAAGCGTGGAATTCTTTCAGGGCAGCAACGGCTAACTCCGCTTTATCCGCCTGAACAAATACATGATCATGGTAGTAGGCCGCAATGACGTTCGCGCTAATCCCCTTGCTAGCCAGTTTGTTTGCCACTGCCGCGGTAAGGCCGACAGCATCAAGACTCGAATGGACAGTCAGCGTAATCGCTTTAAACGTGGACTCGTAGCGGTACCCGTGCTGCTCGGCAATACATTTATCCAACACCAACGTCATGCCTTCGTCTTCAAGAAAACTAGCAATAGGTTTCAACTTAGCGACGACCCCATAGTCTTTGGATTCTACCGTACAAAAAACAAACTCTCCCTCACGTATTTGAGGCTCCATATTTTGCAACAGAACATCTAAATCTGTAATTCCGGACATAGCTACGCTCCTCGCTCACAAGTGTTAATCAAAATGTTCCACTTGGCACGTAAATTCATACCACTCATGTTTTCTCTCTTCGTAGATTGACATTCCTGGTTTTGGAAAGTTAGGGTCGGCAAATGCGCCGACAGGGACAATAAGATAACCGGGAAGCGCTTCAATCAGAAGGTAAACCGTTGATCCGCAGTTTGAACAAAAGTGATTGTGAATATTGTTGCCACTGTCTGCCTTACGAATATAGGAGCAAGTTTCACCATCAATAACTACACTTTTTTCATCAAAGCGAGCCTGAGCCCCGAACACACTCCCAGTTCTGCGCTGGCAGGCTAAACAATGGCAAACTGAAACCCGAATGGGTTGTTCGGGTGTGGTTACCTTGATTCTTCCACAACTACAGCTAGCTTCCCTTGTTTCCATTCTATATTCCTTTAAAAAAGATGGACTAGGCGAATACAGCCAACGGCCGATAGCACCTTAGCAGAGTCAAAATATATACCACCGAAATATCGATAACATCATATTGACCTATCAGTTTGTGACAAACCACATCAAAATCCCCATCTCGAGAGTTGACTATTACAGTCAGGAATAATAACATGCATTAAAAATACAACTTAAGACTTGGAGACGGTAGCATGACCATTTCATTCAAAAAATTCTTTAAAAAAGCAGACGACGAACAAACCAAAGTGGGCAAAGAGCAAACCGCAGAGCAGGCTCCGCAGGAAAGCCAAGACCAAGAGAAAAAAGGTAAACATGGCGAGCCAGGTTTCTGCTGCGGTTCGTGCTCACAATAAAGGATAAGCCATAGCACTGATGGCTAAGCTGAATCGATGAAACTACCGACACTTCAGTATCGGTAGTTCCTTAGCCCGCGAATGAAACAAAAAGCAGCTTGTCAGGACACTCGTCACCGTTGCTTCATGAAAGCAACAGCTAACCCCGACGATATAAATGTCACCCCCGCCCCTATATTTAACCCAGAAACCAACTTTGGTTTACTCTTTAGCCAAGCTGATAGTTTTGATGCAAAAACTCCCATCAAGCTAAACCCCAAAGCGGTCAATACCGCAAACCAAGCTCCGTATACCAGCATTTGAGCTGAGACTGAGCCTAGATTTGGATTTACAAACTGAGGGATGAATGCCAGAACAAACATTCCTGGCTTAGGGTTCAATGCCGCAGATAAAAAGCCTGTTACGAAAATAGTTCTCAGAGATTGCTTTTTCGCTGGCTCGAGTGAAAACAAATTTCGCGATCTCAGCACTTTGACCCCAAGCCATATCAAATAAGCCGCACCAATAAACTTCACAACATAAAATGCAATTGCTGATGTTTGAAGCAATAGAGTCAACCCAAATGTTGCCGCTAATACATGGAACAAAATACCGCAGCCTGATGACATTCCGGATACTATCGCAGCAAGTTTTCCTTGGCTGAGCCCTCTGCCTACAGCCAGCAAGTTATCTGGACCAGGTGAAATCACCAACAGCATGCAAGCAACCGTGTAAGCAAACCATATCTCTAATGGAAACATTAACCCTCCCTGTACGTATAAGTACGTATAACTAACCCGTTTGGGTATATCTTCTCTGTAGCCCCTAATACTCTACCAGCTCCTTTCATGTACCAGATCCCTTAGTATTAACAACCTCGTGCTCAATAATTATTCAATACTTGGAATGATACGAAATCACCGTCAACTTGGCAGAAGGAAAAACATGTAAAATCCATCTTATCTAACACACCTCACACTGTTACAATAACGCAGTTAAAATTATTGGTTGAAAAAAAATGCAACAAGATCAATTTGAAAGCTTAGTAAAAGACCTTTGCGAAAAAGACAACCTGCCTCAGGTACTTGAAGTCCTGAAAGCAAGCGAGGAACAAGAAATTGCCGAAGCGGCCGCGTCCCTAACTGGCCAGTTCAAGCTTGCTGAAATCGAAGGTGAAAAACGTATCTATCACGTTTCGATGCAAGAAAATGATGACGGCGAGGAGCAAGAATATGCAGAGTGGATCATGAACGAAGGCGACGATGTGATTAAATTTGTTGCTTGGTTCTTCTTTGATATGTTCGATATCAAACAGAAAGACGTGTACCAAGCAGCAGGACGTACCTACCAACAGCCGAAGAGAAAATAATTCTCTCGAGTATCGTTGTAAGGAAAGCCAGTGTATTAACTGGCTTTTTTTATATAAGCCTTTTAACAACTGGATGACGATTGCTCGCATTCTCATGAAAAATGTCGGCAAGATAGCCCGCAAGTTCACTTTCATCGAGTTCTGAGGGAATAACGACATCATAAATACGGGCACGGAGTGAGGTATCCGATTCTAAGAAGAGTAACCATTCTTCGTTTTTTCTCTGTACCGACATTTTCTTACCGAATACATTAAACCTGATCATTCCCCCTCCTGAACCTCTCAATTATAGACAGAACCAATACCTCACAATGGGCACCCCGTAAAGTTTTGACATCATGGTGCACTCTAGCCGCCCACCGTTTTTTTCGATCACCTTTCTCGAGCCGACATTATCTTCATCTGCGACAAGGAGCACTTTATCAAGCCCCAAGGCTTTTGCCTCGGCAAGCGCATACTTGAGCATTGTTGTTCCAGCACCTTGATGTCGGTGGCTTGGCGCTACGTCGTAACCAATATGCCCCGCTTCCTCGGCCAAAAACGGGTTATTAATATGATGGCGGATTCGTATTGCTCCAACTACGTTGTGATTAGCATCAATAAGCCAGCGGTGGCTGCATGGAACATACCCTGGTTGAAGATTGATCCCTTGCTCTTCATCTAAAATGGAACACACATACGAGCGATAGTTAATCTTCGCGCCTTGATAAAAGTCAGCATTTTCTGGGTCATGATGCTCAAAGTCATTAACAAATTGGATAAATTGCGTTTCCATTTCTACCGAGGGCATCTCAAATTTCATAAAAATCCTTTCTTACAAAACAAAATCTTTAAAACAAAGTGCTAGCCTTAACTTGAGCACTTATCCAAAGCAATAACGGCTTCTATTTCAATCAAAAGATCCGGGTGAATCAAGTTTGATATTTCAACCAACGAACATGCGGATAAATAGCTTCCGTAAAATTCAAATAACAAAGAGCGGATAGACGATAACATCGAAATATCTTTAACAAAAACAGTTAACTTGACCAAGTCGGAAACATCACGCTGTTCTATTTTTAAGATCTTTGAAATTTGCTCTAGGATAGCACTTGCCTGTCTCTCGAGATCCAGCTCTTGGGCATGGGTACCCAGTGCGGTTAAACCTGAGACATACAAGGTTTTATCGTGTTTAGTGGCATGTACATAAGGCCCTGAAATTGGCGGCAATTGTTCATAGTTTATTCGTTTTACCATGGAAAACTCCATCTCTCGTTATCATCAATGTCGCCATCAATATATCGCTAACTCACAGATTATATGGCGTCAGCGTGTCGATTTACCACCTAAGCGCGTATTTTGTAGGCATAAAATTACCTCAAAACAGCCTCTTCTTGGTTTACCAAGCTTATTCTGTGATAATCAAGTTTCATCAATCTCCTAAATGGCTCCTCCATGAAACTACTAGTACGAAACCTTGCTCGCACAACAACTGAAGCAGAACTGAAAACGATGTTTGAAGAACACGGCGCAGTTGAGTCTTGCAACTTAGTGTTAGATCAGGAAACAGGCAAGTCTAAAGGTTTTGCTTTTATCGAAATGCCAGATGCTGCTGAAGCAAGCTCTGCAGTTGCCGCGCTAAACGGCACTAAAATTGCCAAAAGCAAAGTTCGTGTAAAAGAAGCTGAATAACGATAACTGCCGACATTTAGTTAAGGTCAGATCGGGATACATCTGGCCTTACCACACGACTCATCACCCAACTTTCCTCATTGGTACTTAATAATGGATTTATCTGAAAGCCCGCATTTTCATAGGTTTTGACTGCAGATAAATTTGACCGAACAACTTCCAAGATAATTGTCGAAGCCAACTGGCGCTGTTTTGCAACCCTCATCGCCTCAGTGACAAGCATAAATCCTATCCCTCGGTTTCGGTATTCAGATGAAATATCCATTTGATTAATCGTTTAAAAATAACAAGTTAGATACTACATGGCCACATAAAACAATGAGCGTACTTGTTTAGAACAATGTGAAAGCACACACTCTGTACGTCATCTCAAGCTGTCCACTTTTCGATACAAAACAACCTGGCAACACAACGGCATAAGGATTGAAAGCCACAGCCTTATTATTTCTAACTATTATTTAGTATGTCAGGCCAGCCGGAGGATATGTATGAAGTACAAAATTGTCTGCGATAAGCATGAATTTGAATTCGAAAATAAAATAAACCTTCTTCTTGAACAAGGCTGGAGGCTCCACGGCGAAATAGTTGTTAACCTAGTTAGTTCTGATAAGGACTTAACATGCTGGTACACCCAGTCGATGATTAAAGATGACTGAAAAATGTGACTGCAATACCCGAATAATAGAAGGTGTTGCAGTCCATCATCCAAGAGTTTCCTATGTCTGTCTTTACACTAATTCTTGAATACGATGGTGCGACTTACATGTCGCAAGTCGAAGCGAATAATGAAAAAGCGGCCCTGAACGGGTGGTCAGAAGAGCTTGATGTCTGCTCTATCGACGGTTTCCCACTCATTGATGCGGAGCAAGTGTTATTGGGCCTTGAAGACCAAGCCCCAACACCTGTGAACAAGTTAATCAATGTCTGGAACTTAACCTTTGTCGTCGGACACGATCTAGCGATACTGCACCTGATCAAAACCGAATCTCAGCTCAATAGCTAGGTAATGGGCGAGCTTATCGTAACAAAGCGCCCATGCATCCCACTCCCCAACCAAATATCCGTGAATTAATCACACTCTCAGCCAGCCCAAAGATCACACTGGTCATTATCAGGCAATTTTAACCTGGCGCTGCCTAAGATACTCATGGGCATGATCTGAAATATCACTACCATAAGGCACCCGGTTTAAATTACTTGCAGCAATCATCGTCGAGCCAGAGCCAAAAAAGGGATCAACCACAATGTCCCCCTCCGAACTGCTCTGCTCAATCAATGTTTCAATCAAAGCGACTGGCTTTTCCGTTGGGTAACCCCGGTATACTCGTTTCTCTTCTAAGATATCTGGGATGCCAAGGTTATTGAGCTTCCTCTTACCCTTTTCAAAGAACAAGATGAACTCGTATCTTGCCCTGTAGTGGTAACCCATACCAATGGCGACTTTATCCCAGACAATGGGTTTCCAAAATTTAAAGCCAAGTTGCTCAGCAACTGGCTTGATGTAAAACATGGTTTCCTGATCGCAAAATAAATAGAAATGGCTATTTTTCTTTAAAACCCGGTATACCTGCGCCAGAAGAGCTTCAAACCTTTGATTTGGGAAGATAGAAAACCATTGATTACTTGACCCTTTGCTCTCTTTCAAGCGTGTCGTTGTTCCCACGGCTCGATGTTTCTCAAGCGACTCATACGGTGGATCGGTGATCAATAAATCCACACTTCCATCCGGTAATGTAGATAACCATTCCACAGCATCTTGTTGATATAAATGCATTAAAAACCTAAAGTTGCTCACATAATACGGACGAGCCAAGCAAAGCCGACTGATCAGCCCGGCACGCAGAGGACTAACTCTGAACACCGTCTGGATTGTTTGGCGTTATACGAGCAGGTGTTGTACCAAATCTTGCGGGATATGGGTAGAAAAACAAACACTATATGCCAGCAACACCAAAAACCTCACGTAGCAAGTATCCGGTTAAGAAAGCCAGTCCTGCAGCGGTTCCCCCTGTCAATAATGTACGCATACCAGAAAGAAGATAGGGTTGATCAAACAGCAAACTTTTTAGCATCCCAATAAGAAAAAACATCAGGGCAGCAAGGGCGGTACTAATGGCAAACTGCTGGTTCATTTCCAGCGAGGTGGCGAGAAATGGGAGTAAAGGCATAGTGCCAATAATGATGAACGCAACAAAAGTTGCCCACGCAGATCCCAGTGGGTTTGGATTTGCCTGATGGTGAATGCCGTGTTCTTCTATAAGCATGGTATCTACCCAGAGCTTGCGATCCTCGCAGATAATATTGACAATTTTTTCAAGAATTTCATCCTTGAAGCCTTTATTGCTGAATATCTGGCGAATTTCTTCTCGTTCTCCTTCAGGAACAATATCGATATGCTCCTCCTCCATTTCCCGGAGGCTTTGTGCATATTCCTGCTTGGCTTTATTTGACTCATAAGTGCTTATCGCCATACTAAAACCATCTGCAATAAGGTTCGCAAAACCCAATATCACCGCCACCGAAGCAGGAAAGCCAGCACCAACGGCCGCTGAAACAACAGCAAACGTCGTTACGCACCCATCAATCCCACCAAGTACTGCATCAGATATATTTTGAGACTTTGGCGCCTGCTGCAAGCGCTCTCTAATAACGTCAGGGTTATGCGCTCGGGTAAGTTCTTCAAAACTGGCTTTCTTCATAACAAGAACTCCATAATTAGCAATGATAACGTCATACTTACCGTTTGTTGCTAATCGTAGTTGTTAATTTGCTGTTGAGCCTTGTTTATCACTTACTGTTAACTTGATGAGCATCCTGCCCCATAACCTTTCTTCCAAGAGCCAATAACTGTATAAACATCGAGCAAAACTCGATAACCCAATATATCAACCCGACAAAAATTCAATATATGAAATAAAAATCGACGCTTTTATTGACCTACTTACCTAAAATCTCGCCCATTTTGTTTAAAGTAGTACTTCCTCGTTCCGATAGGAAAGACACTAATGACAACAATCAACCAAGATAGATTGATCCATCACTTCATCGACCTAGTGAAGATCAACAGTGAATCACGAAATGAAAAGGCCATTGCCGAGAACCTTGCAGAACAGCTAGGTCAGCTAGGTTTCCAGGTCAACAAGCTCCCTGTACCTGCTGATATTTCCAACGGCTTCAACATCTACGCAAAACTACCAGGTGAACTTGCTGGCAGTGTTTTGCTGAGCTGCCATATGGATACCGTAGCCCCAGGCAATGACATCGAACCTGTCATAAACGACGGCGTGATCAGCTCCAAAGGTGACACTATTCTTGGTGGTGATGACAAGTCAGGCATAGCAGCCATTATTGAAGCAGTTCGCTGTATTCAGGCTCAAAACGTGCCGCACAAAACTATCGAGCTGGCCTTTACCGTTTATGAAGAAGGCGGCCTTCACGGCTCGAAAAACTTCGATATGTCTTATGTCGAATCTGAGCAGGCAATTGTTCTGGATTCAGGCGGTGATATTGGCACCATTATTACCGTTGCTCCAGGTCAGCAGAACCTTAAAGTCAGCATTACAGGTAAACCTGCACATGCCGGTTTGGCACCAGAAGAAGGTATCAATGCACTTACCGTTGCCGCAGATGCAATCAGCCAAATGAAGCTGTCTCGTATCGACAGTGAAACGACAGCCAACATCGGTGTAGTTAATGGTGGGCAAGCAACCAATATTGTGATGCCTGAACTGTATCTGGAAGCTGAAGCACGTTCACTGGATGACGACAAGCTAGCCAATCAGGTTGAACATATGGTCAGCACGTTTAACGCATCGGCTGAGAAACACGGTGCCAAGATCAGCATTGAGTCTTCACGTGCCTACAACGCTTATCGTATCGACGACAACGACCCGTTTGTTGAATCTGTTAAAGCTGCGTTTACCTCTAACGGTGTCGAGCCACAAACACAGTCCACTGGTGGTGGTAGTGATGCCAATATTTTCAATGAAAAAGGCATCAAAACCATTAACCTTTCGACTGGTATGGCAAAAGTCCACACCACAGAAGAGTACATCAAGATTGCCGATATGGTTGGTATCACTGAGTTTATGTATACCTATCTGACTCAGTAATTTACGGCCGATATCGGTAAGGAAACCGGAGGCATTGCCTTCGGTTTCAAATCACAGGCTGGCACTTCAAAAAAATGAAGTTCGGCTTTTGTGAGAGATGTTCATAGCGCTCGGCTGAAATGGCCTTCATCGCTTCAGTCGGTTTTCCTTCCGTCAACTCAGTCACGCATAACCCAGCCTTAGCCAGGACACCAAACAACTCCGTAAGTGAACGACGATAGAATTTAACTTCAACGGGTTTGCCTATCGTATTCCATTGCTGAATAAGCAACTCGCGCTGAAAGTAATCTCCTGATGGAGATGATTTAAAATCAACCATCGGGTGATGTGTAGAAAACACAAAACAGCCGCCGGGTTTTACAACACGCTGAATATCACTAAACAATACAAATAAGTCTTTGATGTAATGGATCACTAAAGGACAGATGACAACATCATAACTATCACTCTCTTCGCTTGGCAGCCCAACAGACAAGTCCTGCACATAGCTGCGAACTTGATCGCCTAGCTTACTCTGCACAATGTCTACCATTTCAGCGGAGGCATCGACAGAGGTTACCTCTGCCCCATGTGCCAGCAGATACTCAGCATAAACACCAGACCCGCAGCCTAAGTCTAAAACTCGCCTGCCCTTCAACTCAGGAAGCATCGATTGCAATGAAGGCCGCTCAAGGTGGGCGTTATAAATATTATTTTCTACTGCCCTACCATAATCCTTAGCAAACTCTGAATACATCAACCCTTTCATTGTAACGCCTTACTATATTAATCAAATACACAATCAAAAAAGCCTATGCCCCTAGATGCCAGGCTTTTGATATACCCAATACTTTTATTGAAATATCATTCCCAGACAAAATACAAGCTAACTCGTTGCATTTAACCTGTGAATCCATTTTGTAATACGATCATAGTGCGTTCCTTTCCAATAAATTTTTTTGCACTCTCGGCATTCAAAAAAATCAGAAAACAATCGCAATGTATTCGCTGGAACACGTCCATTTAACTGCTTCTTATCTGCTGGATATAATACGCCATTACAATGTGAGCAGCGAGTAAATGGCCTAAAACTATTCTCGAGTTGTAATCGACGGATCACTTCTCGAAGCTGTGTATCTATGTGGTCGCTGCGTACCCAGTAACCATGAGTGACCGCACTGTATTTAAAAATACCTTTATCACGGGTAAGAATGATACGCTTTTCATGCAAGGAAATATCAACAATTTCATTATCATCAAATTTATTATTATATAAAGTATCAAACCCTAGTAGCCGCAGCTTCGATGCTAACGTTCCCAAGTTAACATCAACGACAAATTTAGTATCCCGTAAAGGCTTTGGCCGAAGGTGGATCAGAGGGCGAATATCAAACGATTCAAATACCGGATAGACAGATATCTGCTCAGTGCCCTGCATTTTGTAATCAAAATCGACCGAGACCCCGTTAACCAAAATCAGATCGATTTCAGTATGAGGTACCCCAATGGCTTCAATGGTATCTTTAACCGATGGCTTTCCTGCAAACTGATAGGAAAAACGCACCTTACGCTGCACCCTGGGAAGGAAGTCATTTAGCTCTTCATAGAACCGAAAAGATGCGGTTCGTGTAATCGGTGCGTGTTGGTCGTCCTTCATAAAACAGGCTTATCAGTATATCTAGTGAATAATCAAACAAAATCATTGATAACGTATTGATCGTAGTTCAACAAGGTGCTCTGAGCAAAAATATAAAAAGCAGTCATTTATGTGTGAAATGACTGAATAGTAACTAAGACGGATTAAAACAGATAAACCACAAAGCAACCAATAAGAGAAGGAAGGCCAGCGATGAACATCTTTAGCCCAAAATGATAGTTTTCTCTATACTGCTCATGCTTATCTGATTTAAAGTCATGCCCTGAAACCATCGACTGCGTTCTACGTGCAGCTCTATCTGTATCATAGCGTTTACTGGACCTTCCCCCCTCCCATGTCAGTCCAGCAATCCCCCATAAAATAATGCAGATATAGAACAGATAATCCGTTGGATGGATAGCTGAAAAAAATTCAAAAAAGTAGCTTAATAGCCATACAGTTAAGGCCGAAATTAGATTTGTGATAACAACAAAGTTAATCAGATTTCTCATCGTTACTCATTCACTACAACAGACATACAAGAAACGCTATATCATTCTGTGGATACATTCACCGTGAAAGTAGCAATTATTCAATTTGCTTCGCAATCTATTTTAAATATAAGCACCAATTAATAGTGGCACCTCATTAATCACTACACCTTCATTAAAATTCCGCATTCAAACTAATCTCTTTTCCATCCAGGAAAACACTGTTGTCCCACAGGAAAATCGCTATTCAACCTTAACCCATCTACGATACCGGTACTGTGAAATTGAATACTATTAAATAATTATGAACAAAATACTGTTTTGCTGTTTCTCACTGGTTCTAATGTATCCATTAGGGATTGATCTATATCTGGTTGGCTTACCTCAAATAGCGACAAGCTTGAATGCAACCGAGTCAGATCTTCACGCCGCATTCTCAATTTATTTAGTGGGAATGGCATCAACTATGATAGTTGGTGGGCTGCTGGCTGATAAGTTTGGACGTCGGCCAGTTGCACTGCTGGGTGCAGCAATTTTTACTGCAGCTTCCTGGTGGACAATGCAATCGGTAAATCCATCATACTTCTTTGTTGGACGTTTTGGCCAAGGCATAGGAGCAGGTTTTGCCTATGTGGTGACCTTCGCCATTCTTCGTGATGTTCTTGACGATGAGAAGCGAGCAAAAGTGCTTTCCATGATTAACGGTATCACCTGCATTGTCCCGGTTCTTGCCCCTGTCATTGGCCACCTTATTCTGCTTGTATCACCATGGCCGGTACTATTTATGATGATGGCCGTTGTTGCTGCTGTTATTGGCCTAATGTGTCTCTTTACCTTGAAAGAAACACGCAGCATCAACCAAGAGGACTCTCATGCCATACCCTGGGATAAGTTCATGTCACGATTCTTCCTGAGTCGACTATTTATCATTACGGTTAGCGTGTCGGCCATTCTGACCTATGTGAATACTTCCCCGTTACTGATGATGGATCTAATGGGCTTTTCGACCGGGCAGTACTCTTTAGCGATGGCATTATTGGCCGGTGTTAGCATGACGGCAGCATTTGTTACCCCAAAACTGCTTGTCTTGTTTGGTCAACAGCGCGTGATGATTATCTCTCAGGTATTATTCCTGCTAGCCGGTTTGCAACTACTAATTGCCGATACTTTCATGGCCTCCTCACCGCTATATCTAAGTGGCTTTGCCTTTATCTGTGCCGGGTTCTCATTGGGTTTCGGTACCGCCACCAGCCAGGCATTAAAACCATTTGATACCCACGCAGGATTAGCCAGCTCCGTTTTGGGTATCACCCAAATAACCATCTCGGCATTTTATATCTGGGTTATGGGTTGGTTGGGTGTCACCGCCTTGAATATGTTAACAGTTTTGCTATTTATGGCCGGCATCGGTAGTCTGGCAGCGCTACTTTATACCAACCAAACAAAAACATCTTTGGTCGCTGCCGGCAGCACGGCTTAAATAAGGAATAGTAATCGATGAGCAAACCTCTTCATCGGCTCGATCTGAATCTCCTGATCACCATGCAGGTACTGTTACAAGAGCGCAGCGTTACCAAAGCCGCGAAGAAACTGAACGTTACACCTTCGGCCGTTAGCAAAGCGCTTGGTAAGCTGCGGGGGTGGTTTGATGATCCGCTATTCATACGCGAGCCCCATGGGCTGCAACCCACACCGTTATCTCTGAGCATGGAAGACGAGCTAGCAGAGTGGTTTCAGCTCGCTTCCCAGCTATCTACGAAAAAAGGGACGGCAACACCTCGCGGAGTCAATTTCCAGTTAATGATGGAAGCCCCTCTTCACATGCTTGTTTTAGGGAGCTTGCCTCAACTAATCACCGAGCAATATCCTGACTCGACAATACGTATCCTTGACTGGGATTATGACTCCCTGGAGGCCATCATCAATGGCGAAGCCGATATTGGTTTTTGTGGTAGAGAAAGTCACCACCGCTCACAAGAGACCCTTGCGTTACTACCCTACTACATCGATTACGAAGTGCTGTTTGAAGATCGGCCAATTGTCTTTGTTCGCGATGATCATCCTGTACTGCAACAAGAGTGGGATCTTGAAGCCTTTCTAGCCTACTCACACATTAATATTATCTGGGAAGCCAGAGAGCGCTGGGCATTGGATGAAGTGTTGGCCGGACAAGGAAAAGAGCGAAAAATAGCCCTGTCGGTCTCAAGCTTTGATCAATCCTTGTTTATGGCCGCCCAGCCAGGGCACGAAATGTTTACCACGGCTCCCTCCTATTGCCAGAACTATGCATCACAGCGCTTTCCTAACCTAGTTGCGCTTCCTATTCCTATTTCCGAACAGGATTATAAAGAACTGGCAATACCATTCACCCTAATGTGGCACAAACGCAATGCCTACAACCCCAAAATTGCATGGCTGCGTTCTACTATCAAAGAGCTGGTTACAAAGAATAGATAAAAAAAGCAGCGTTTTAACGCTGCTTTTTCTGAAAGAGAAACAACCCGACCTGTATTATTCGCCGTAGATATCAAAGTTGAAATATTTAGACGCTATTTGGTCATAGGTACCATTTTGACGAATGGTTTTAATCGCCTGATTAAACTTATCAGCCAACTTCTTATCATTGAGGCGAAGTGCAAGTGCTGTACCTTCGCCGATATAGGCGGTATCTGTCACTGCTTCACCAGTAAATACAAACCCGTCGCCACGTTCTTTCTCAAGAAATGCCAATGCCAACTGATCAGAGTTACCAAATACGGTATCTAATCGACCACTTTCAAGATCCAGGTAAACTTCATCCTGGCCGGTATAGCGTTTAATAGTCGCTACGTCACCAAATTTATCAGTAACATAACGGTCGTGGATTGTGCCAAGTTGCACACCAATACTCTTACCCCGTAGGCCGGCTTTGTCAATTGTGACTCCCGAGGATTTCGCAGCAACAAATCGTGCTGGAGTCTGGTAATACTTATCAGTAAACAGCACCCGTTTTTTACGCTCTTCAGTGATCCGCATCGAAGCCATAATCACATCGGATTTACGGGCAAGAAGCGATGGGATCAGCCCATCCCAACTTTGCGTAACCCATTCACATTTTAGCTTCGCTTCTGCACAAAGTGCATCGGCTATTTCAATATCGAAACCTTGCGGTGTACCAGCAGCATCTTTGTAATTAAAAGGAGGATATGTAAAGTCCGATGCAAGTCGAACAGGCTTCTGCTGCGCTGCCTGGGCACTACCGAAACCAACAGTAGCCAGAACAATTCCTAAACTGATAATTTTCTTCATTACAAAATCCCTTTTCTAGTTATATACCCAAACTACCTCAAGATGCTCGTTTCAGCGAGAATGACTGGGCTGGTAAGCAAGGCGTTGATTTGAAAACATAGTGGCTCTACGTTAAAAAGCAGCAACACAGCATACCAGCCCAGTCAACTCGCCCTTTGGGAGTGATTCAGCAAGCCCATTTCTATGTCAAATAACGCCGAAAGGGGCCACCATTCCTGCCGCTATTTTCCTTGAACTGGACATGCTGATATCACTCTGAATCCTGCATCTTGAGGTAGTTTGGGTATACCTTTAACGCATTTAAGGTTTCGAGCATACTGCTTTTTGAACCTATTGAAATTCGGACACAATTCGCTAATGCTGGCTCATGGGCCTGATTACGCGTCACAATTCCCTTGTTGAGCAAATAGGTATAGATACAGTCTGTGGCTGTAAACCGGATCAAAACAAAGTTTGTTGCCGAAACGTAGACCTGATTAACAATAGACAGGTGCTGTACTTCGTTAGCAAACCACTCCCGGGTTGAGATGAGTTCATCTGACTGCGTCCGCATCTTATTGATCCCATCATCTTCCAACGCCCGAAGTGCTATTTCCGCGACTGGGTCAGCTATCGGATAAGGCGCTATTAGCCTTGAGATATATTCCATGACACTGCTATCGGCCAGTAAGAAACCACAGCGAATAGCAGCTAGACCAAAAGCTTTAGAGAGCGTTCGAATCACCACTAAGTTTGGGTACTGCTCAATCAGCCTAATTACACTGGTTTCCGGAGCAAATTCAATATAGGCCTCATCAACCACTACCAAGGTTGACTCTTTACTTGCCTCAAGCAATGAAATGATATCGGCCTGATCAATCACATTGCCAGTCGGATTGTTCGGAGAGCAAAGGAACAAGATTTTGGCCTCGATCAATCGCGCTTTAATTGCAGCCATGTCTAGCTGAAAATCATTTAACAGTGGTACTTTTACAGCCTCAACAGCAATTGAGTCCGCGCAAAACTCATACATTGCATAGGTAGGCGGACAAATTATTACTTTATCGGCTCCAGGCTGGCAAAACGTTCTGATCAACAAATCAATCGCTTCATCTGCGCCGCGAACCGCCACGGACTCACACTCCAAAGTCTCCCCCGTACCTCGGCAATACTCCAGGTAGGCACTGGCAATATCCTGAGGTAAAAAATCCGGATATCGGTGATACTCCCCGTCCCTAGCATCATAACGACAACTACTTTCGAGCTCATTGGCGTTCAACCATAAATGCCCGTTACCGCCAATTCGGCGGGCTGACTGATAAGGCATGAGTTTTTGTACTGCCTCTGGTGCTAAGCGTGATGCTAATGAATTCACCTGCAATCTCCAACCATTGAATATCCCCTTAAACTCAATCGCCAATACCGCATTTAAATGCAGAGTATTAACATTTATAGTCCACCAGCTTTCTTTTCTTGATTATATGCAGAGCTAGCTTGAAATCAGAATCGAAATATCGGCATACTAGCCATGAGAAAATTGCATGGCTGGAACTATGAACAATCGCACTCCGACAATGAAAGAGCTACAGTCTTTTTTGGTAACCGCTCAGCAGCTAAACTTTACGGCAGCAGCCCAGATCCTGAACCTCACCCAGGGCGCTGTCAGCCGCCAAATTATTAGCCTTGAAGAGCGATTAAAAGTCAGGTTATTTAATAGACATGCACGCGGTCTGACGCTAACAAGTAAAGGCCATGAATTTCTTCCACTTGTTGAGCATGCAGTGGACCAGATCCACCGTGCTGTCGATCAGGTATCTAATGACAAGCGACAAATAAAGCTAAAAGCCCCAAGTTGCATCACCTCATGGTTGCTTCCAAAGCTAATGTCGTTTCAGCAAGAATACCCTGATATTGACGTCGAGCTGACTTCTGCCATCAAACACAATGTGAATTTTGCAACCGAGTTTTTTGATGCGGCTATCTGCTACGGTAATCATCCGCAGCAAACAGAGCTCAGCACCCACCTGTTATTTGATGAGTATTTATCGCCAATGTGCTCACCCAACCTGCTTGGTAGCAACACTGGTACGCTCGAAGCCAACGACATGGTGAATTTCACCTGGCTTCATGCCACTCCTCAGAAAAGTGATTGGAAGCTGTGGCTAGAAGATTGCGGTAATAAGCTCGTTACAAGCGAGCAAGACCAGCATTTTGCCACCCTTGATTTAGCGGTGAGTGCTGCTATTCAGGGGTTTGGGATTGCCGTGGGTGATATTACATTAGCCAAGCAAGATCTGGATTCTGGTCGTTTGATAATGCCAAACCCGAATACGGTAGCCTCAGGAAATGGCTATTACTTGGTCAGGCCGAGAAACATTCAGAACCCATCTCTGGATTTGCTTTTTGAATGGTTAATTAAATGATGGAGCGACGCCCCTCAAAAGCAACATAACAACATTGAAGTTGCACATTACACGGTAAGAAAGCTATCAGCGACTAAGCTTATAGAGTGTTAAACCCTGTAACAAATAACACTAAGGTTGGACTATGTTCGATTGGCTCAAAAATATTTTTTCTCCCAAACCAGAAGATGCAACTGACAATCTGGTAGAAAAACAGACAGATGAACAGGAAATACGTGATAGCACTAAACAGGAGGATCTAACCCGGCGCTCCTCTTCTGATACTGACAATGAGCAATAAGGTTACATTGTAACTTGGCAATGATGGAGGCTGGGCAGGCACGAGCCCTAACCAGCCCAGCTTCCTCATGACCTCTTTTTGTTTGACAAAGACATCAGCCACTGCTTTGGTGATACACCTGTTTTCTTTCGAAATGCGCGGGAAAAACCAGAGGTATTGCTATAGCCCACCTCATCGGCAACCAGGCTAATTGGCACCCCTTTCTTAAGTAAACTTTGTGCAATACTCATTTTCCAGCCGAGGATATAATCTCCGGGCGGGACTCCCAAAACATCCCGAAAAGTTTCAATAAAGGTCGTACGGGACATCGCCGCCTGCTGGGCCAATACCGCTAGAGAGTCTGACAACCTGGGGTTTTGGTGAATAGCTAAAAGCACCGGTGCAAGTTTAGGATGGCTCAATCCTGCTAGCATTCCTTGCTTGACAACGCCTTGCGTAACTAGCTCACGCATCAACATAACAATCAATACTTCGGTTAACCTATCCATCACCAAGGTTCGACCATGCCTGTTATCATGGACCTCTTCAAACAGGCTACTTACCACCCCCATCAACCCAGGACACCGTGACAGCGGTAACAGCACCATCTCGGGTAACGCATTGGCAACCGGATTATTGGTACCTACTCCATAGGTTATTTCAGCACAAACAACCTCCGCCCGGTCTTCCTCAGCGGCTAGCAAGCGATGAGCAGTAGGTTGCGGGAAAAATAACAAGCATGGCTCCGTTAGTTGTATTTTCTCACGCCCAGCCTTCACAACGGTTAATTTCCCGGTTTTTAGTAGGTGGAGGTGGCCAACAGCGCCACGGTTCGAGTCAAACTGTGACACCCCACATAACTGACCTGAATAAAACACACCTGCTGATACTGAAAATCTGTTCAGTATTTCTGATAACGGATCCATGCAATAACTCCGTACGATTGGTATCAAAAACTGAATGATAGTATCTCAAAAGGCCGGATATTGCGTATACATTTAAACCATTGCCAACCGGTAATTCGAAAACGGAGATACACAATGAGCACGTTCATCCAAATCCTACGTCATATGGCGATGGTTACTGCATTTGTTTTTTCAACTACCGTTTTTAGTGCCGACATTGATGTTAGCGCTGACAATAATGACTTAGCGATTAAAGGGTATGATCCTGTCGCCTATTTTACCGATAACCAAGCCGTCAAGGGTAACAGTGAATTCACTGCAGCCTACAAAAATGCGATTTATCACTTCAGCAATGCAGATCACCGTGATGCTTTTAAAGCTGAGCCGGAGAAATACGCACCACAGTATGGTGGCTATTGTGCCTTTGGTGTGGCTATGGAGAAAAAGTTTGAAACCGATCCTGAGGCATGGAAGATTGTTGACGGCAAACTGTATTTGAACCTGGATAAAAGCGTACAAAAACGCTGGCTAGAAGATGTCCCTGGCTATATCAAAACTGCCAACACTAATTGGATTACGATTAAAACGGTTGAAGCTGACAAACTATAACGCCAGCGTACCATCAGTTATAGGTAAAGCTCCGGCAGCTTGCCGGAGCATGCTGGTTACTTTTCAGCTACTGTTCAAACTTCATCTTAAGGACACGGTAGCTGAATAGGTGGTTAATTTGGGAGTTATCAAACACAGACACGCCAAAGTGATATGTTTTCGACAAATCAGAAAATTGAACATCTTCCACGTTGGCATTCTCACCCTTTGTTACACGCTTACGTTTAAGCTCCAACATCCATTTGCCATCTTTCCATACCGCTTTTGCACTGATATCGCCACGTGATCCTGTAAATGGGTTAACCAAGATAGATGCCATGCGATGGCCTGGCTTAAAGGTATCAAAAAATAGTACCTGATCATCAGGGCCAACAGCATAGCTGTCGGTATCATTCCACATACGGGTTCCCATGGCAGGTGCTAGCTTATCATCCGTTATATTATCTTTGTATCCGCCACCCGTTTTATGATCGCCCTTTCGACCCCAGTTTTTGTTAACCATAGGATCAATTGTTGAATCAACAAACTGATCATCGAATTGTCCTGTCAGCCCTGTTCGCACCGCTTTCCAGTGCCACATATCGATAGTCTCTCCCTGTCGAGGGGTAAACTTCCTACCCGCAGAAGTCTGCTCGACATCTGCGACCTTACCCCCTTCATCAGCCATATGGCAGGCAATATCACACCCTTTCTTATCAAACCCTCTGGTATTTATATTCCAATAAATACTGGCTTTATCCTCATAATAGGTATTTTCATGGCCAGTCTGATCGGCGTTCATCAGGCGTTTCCATGTGTTATCTTGTTGCTTTTCCCAAGGAAAACGCGACAGGCTCTTAGTAGGATCATCCCACTGCATAAAAAAGTAGACAAAGTTATCATCGTAAAGTGATTGAATTGCAAAATTTGTTTCGAGGATACCTTCATACTGACTCGGCTTATAAGGCGTATTATCCAACACTAATGTCAATGGGGCAGCTTTCAGCCAGACACTCTCTGCAACACCATCTAATTCAATAGACTCTCCTGTTTTATAGCTAATCAACGTATCCGCAGCCAAAGCCGACATAGACGTAAACAAGCTCAGAGCGATCCATATAGGCTTAGCTGTATAACTGAGATGCGTGCTCATTTTTCTTCTCCATCCGCTTATGCACCACTACTCAATAAATGTAGTGCAACAAGCCAATAAAGTAGAAAAACAAACTGTTTTACTGAGTTAAGGGATTTCATACTAATGGCGATTTGATTCATATCAACAACATACTACTTTCAACTTTAAGCTCATCAAAATCGACTACACTAATACTGCATCTAAATATGACCTATAGGAGGCAATTATGAGCTTGGTCCCACGCGATCCCTGGTTCGATATCACTCAACTGTTTGACCATGCCTTTCCTACCCTAAGGCATAAGTTTGATGTGGAGTCATTCTCACCAAGAATTGATATCGTCGAAAAAGAAGAAAGCTTCGAAATCACCGCCGATCTTCCTGGTGTCCGAAAGGAAGATATTTCAGTTCAAATTAACAGTGGCAACCTTACTATCGAAGCCACAACATCAAGAAACGAAGAACAGAAAGAAGGCGATAAGGTGATTCGCAAAGAAAGATACGAAGGTAAGCTAATGCGAAGCTTCTATCTTGGGCATAACCTAAAGCAAGAAGACATCAGTGCTTCATTCACTGATGGCGTTTTAAAAGTGGAAGTGCCTAAAATTGAGCCATCTCATCCTGCCAGCGCAAGAATAGAAGTTAAATAGCCGACTTTCGATTCAATATAGTTACCCCGTCACCTAAAAGGCTGATCTCATTATCAGCCTTTTTGTTGTACTGATATTTGTTGTACTTATTAAGACTAAATACCCAAGCTACTTACATGCTTAAACTTCAGTATCAGTTACGATATGATAGCCTCATACCTCGAACACATTGAAACCGATCCTATGGCTAAAGCAAAACCTGTTGTCAGCATTGAAACTTATGGTATTCACACCACTTGGGATGCTGAATCTAAACACCTTCCCAAAATCAAAACCTTCACTACTGATGTTCCTGCTGAGGTTGATATAGAGTTTGGCTTTACTATCAATATCAAGAAAGCCCGTGGTGAAAAGATCCGCTACTGCATCTACCACCCAAACATTACTGATGACAGCGGTGAAGTCATGGAGCCTTTTGACGGCGAGCTACATGTACGTACCAATGACTGGGATTTCTATCTCGGCGATACAATTTGGGAGCCTATCTCAAACAAAATTGGGGACTGGCGGATGACTATCGAGATGCGCGGGAAGGTGATCGCTGAGAAAACCTTCAATGTCTATGCGCGTGATGAGGCTGAGTTCTGGAAGCGGCGTGGTTTTTAAAGGGCTGTTACAGGCTATAAATTCATATACCTACTTATATAATGCGCTTTCAGACAATTTCTGTTTCATAAAATCAACGAAACAACGAACCTTAAGCGGCACATAGCGATTTTGCGGGTAAATTGCATTAAATGGTAAGGTCTGTCCCGAAAAGTCAGCCATTACCTGCTTTAGCCTGCCTGATTTTAGGTGTTCGCTAACCATCCAAATTGGCAGCTGGACGAGTCCTATTCCGGCTAGCGCCACTTCCATTAGCACATCACCGTTATCGCTTTGAAAGTTGCCGTTGACCGGTACCGAAAACTCCTTTCCCTCCCGGCTAAAATGCCATACGTTAATCGATTTGAGCATCGAAAACACCAGGCAATTATGCCGTTTCAGATCCGCAGGCTCCCTGGGTTCACCATGCTGGGCCAGGTAATCAGGTGAGGCCAGAACCATCATAGGGTTATCAAACAGGTGCCTAGCTATCAGGGACGAATCTTCCAATTTCCTCGCCCGAATTGCCACATCGACCCCCTCACTGATCAGATCCACATGCCTGTCACTCAGGGCTAAGTCCACTTTGATTTCCGGATAGAGGGCAAAAAATTCAGCTATTAGCGGAGCTATCACCAAACGGCCGAACGCAACCGGGGCCGCAATCCGGATAACGCCCTGTGGTGAAGCCACCTCCGAACGCGCCCTGGCCTCAGCTTCATCTAACTCGCTTAAAATAGCCACGCATTGTTCATAGTACTCGGCGCCGACAGGCGTCAATGCATGGTCCCGGCTGCTGCGGGTTAACAGCTTAACGCCGAGCTTTTTCTCCAACGCCGCTACCTTCTTGCTGATCGTGGTCTGAGTAGTATTCATCTCCCGGCCTGTTGCAGAAAAACTACCGGTTTGCACTACCCGAACAAACGCTCGCATTGCACTTAGCTGATCCATGAGTTGCCTCAATTATTCCCAATACGCATAATTGGTGGTCATGCTAGCACAGTTTTAGCCCTATTTATTAGTATCTATCATTCCTTTCGTCGTTATCTACAGCCATGAACAAGTCGTCTGGCTTGTTTGGTGCAGGAAACTATGAGCTTCCCGTCCCAAACGGACGCAATGACTACATCGCACACTTAGTACTTTAGGAGAGCCGTTATTAAAAGCTATAGCTCTCTCTTTTTAGATTAATAGACAGTAATTCTGCATCACATGAAATCGGTCGAAGACAATGTCTGCATTGGGCAATGTTTTCCTGACTACCGGTTGATAGGGTTGCCCCATGTCCATTGAAACCGCCTATCTCGACGGCACCGAACTAATACAGACTGAGAGTCTTCCTCTACTGAACAAGACTCTACACATTGGCCACTAAAGCTAAAGAGCGTGGAAGATAATGATGGCAAGGTATCTTACTGACTTACAAGGTAAAGAGACATTGTAAATCAAAGTGTTAATCATGATTTTTTTGTATATACCAACTCATGCAAGCGGAGAAAAGCCCATTTTCTAATGTCTTTTTTGAGCATGATACAAGAGAAGAGCGTACCACTTCCTGCAGTTGGCTTCCTCTTCTACACCTTACCATGAGAATCGCAATTATTATCTTCAATCGGGCTTAAGATAAAAAACTCTGAAATTAGCCAAAAGCGACTAAAGTTCTTATATGCATTTTCTGTTGTTAGCTTTCAAGTTCAAATACTTGATTTGTTATTCAATCAATGTGTATAGGTATAATTAGTCATGGGGCGAAAAAACGTTGTTAGAACAAAAAGATGTGGATTCCCATATATTTTTACTGCTGTGTTTTTGGGAATGCTAAGTGCTAATGCTATTGCTGATGAAGCGATAGTATACCGTTTTGGTGCGCCCAGTTCCGTAGAAAATTCCTTGGCCGACGAAAATCACTATGAACGTATTGAACAGTGGTTAACTGAACTCCAGGAAGAAAGTAATTTATCATTAGGTATTGATTACTATGCGCTTGGCCTTTACGCAACGGATGCTTCTGAAGAGGGAGAAGATTTTGCAAGCAGCGGTGTTTTTCGTTTTTTCGGTAATTGGCAACTATTAAATCCAGACCAAGCTAATGCTGGCTCCGTAATTTGGAAACTCGAACATCGTCATAAATATAGCGACATCTCTCCAAAATCATTTGGAATAGGTCAGTTAGGTTACGTTGGTCTCATTGCCCCTGCCTATAATGATGAAGATCTCCGCCTTACTAATTTATTCTGGAAGCAAGCCTTTGAAAACGGTTCATCTAGTCTAATGATGGGGTTTCTGGATGTGACCGATTATATCGATACATATGCACTAGCTAGCCCTTGGAATGGATTTTTGAACTTAGCGTTTAGTACAGGTTCTGCAGCCATGCCCCTGCCGAGCGATGCTGCATTAGGTATAGCTTATGGCGTCTTGCTGAATGACAATTGGTATGCCGTGGCAGGTCTCGCAGACACCAATGCGCAAGCAGATGATCCTTTCGAAGGACTTGATTCATTTTTCAATGATAACCAATACCTCTATACATTTGAGCTAGGTTTTACACCGAGCCAAGACCGCATTTATCTCGACAACAACCATGTAACGATTTGGTATTCAGACGCAAGTGAAATTCAAGGTAACCCAGATAGCAGTATGGGCTTCACCTTCTCATTGTCGCGTATGTTGAACGATGGCTGGATGCCATTTGTTCGTGGAGGTTACACAGACGGAATAGGCAGCTTGCTGGAACAATCGGTAAGCCTAGGTGTGGGCAAGTTTGGCTTGTGGGGTGAAAACAACCAATTGGGTATGGCCGTAAATTATGGCAAGCCTAATGAAGAGACACTTGTTCCCGAACTCAACGACCAATACACAGCCGAACTGTTCTATCAATATCAGCTCAGTCCAAGTTTTGCACTTACGCCGGATATTCAATACATCAAAAAACCAGCACTGAGTTCAGAAAGCTCTACATGGGTTTTTGGCCTCCGCGCCAAGTTTAACTTGTAGGTAAATCGATATAAATCAAAGGTATGTATATGTTTAAGATACACTTAAAGACCTGTGTTGTCGCACTGTATACAATCGGTGTACTCATAAGTACAACACTCTGTGCAGAAGAAAAAAAGGTAAATAAAGTATTGTTCCAAGATGTCAAAGTATTTGATGGTAAAACGGACAAATTGTACGAAGCACAAGACGTGCTAGTTATTGGAAACAAAATCAATAAAATTGGCAAGTCGCTGAGCATCGACAAAGATACGCTGGTGGTAAAAGGGCAAGGTAAAACATTAATGCCAGGCTTAATTGATGGCCATGCGCATATAATGATCAATGCCCACTTCGATACTGTTGAAAAGAACATGGATTTAACTGATATCAGTTATCGGGCAACCGTGGTTGCCGAGCGTTTTCTTATGGATGGTTTCACTTCTGTACGCGACATGGGAGGCCCAGCATTTGGCTTGATGCGGAATATCGACAACGGCATGATAGTGGGGCCTCGTATCTATCCATCAGGAGGCTTTATCTCTCAAACATCTGGACACGGTGACTTCCGAGACCGTGCAGATGCTGGCTTCTCAATAAATGATGCGGGCGATCTGTCAAACTTCGAACGCTTCGGTATTGGCAACATTGCAAACGGTGTTCCGGAAGTGTTGGCGGCTACTCGTTTGAATCTTCGAAACGGTGCCACTCAAATTAAAATTATGGCCGGAGGTGGAGGTTCAAGCCGATTTGACCCGATTGACACAACTCAATTCAGTAAAGAAGAAGTGTGTGTGATCGTAGAAGCTGCTGCCGACTGGGGCACGTATGTGGCAGCTCATGTGTTTAATGACCGTTCGGTCGCTCGACTGATAGATTGTGGTGTTAAAACTTTTGAGCATGCTTTTTTTATTAGTGATGACACCATGAAGCGTATCGCCGTCGAAGGCGGGTTTGTAGTACCGCAAATGTGGGGTATTTCGCCGGACTTAGCCAAAAACCCATTAATGCCTGCAGACAAGATCCCGATGGTGAAGGCTCTGGGCGAACAATATGCAGATGTTGGTAAGCGATTAATTAAAAACAAAGTTAAAGTTGTTTTTGCCTCTGATTATGTGGGCAGTTTTTCTGATGCGGAGCGTGCTCGTCGCTATGAGATTTGGTGGCGCACACAAGTATTTGATAGTAATTTTGAAGTACTTAAACAATTAACATCGACTGCTGGAGAAATGTTGGCACTATCTGGTCCTCGTAATCCAGCCAAAGGTAAGTTGGGCGTGGTAGAAGAAGGTGCATTAGCTGATCTTATATTAGTAGATGGTAACCCACTTGAAGATATATCAGTTATTGGTGGTAATACTGCTTGGTTTGACGCAGCCCCTGAATATAAAGAAATAACCACGATCAATGTGGTAATGAAAAATGGTGTTATTTATCGCAACACTCTGTAATTGTTATATTTGATATGGTTAATAACTGGTCTTAGTGCCAGTTATTAACTTTTGCCAAGAAGCTGCAAGGTAAAGGCAATGATCTTATCCTTTACGATTACCTCGTCCAGTGTATGAAAGAGATGGCCAAGCCTGAACCAGATATTGAATCACTTCTTCCCTGGAACTTCTCACATTAATATTGCGCCCGTGGGATCATGGGGCGCATACTTAGCGTCTTAGGTTTGTGACTCGAATTACTTCGTTTTCTTACATGAGATTATGGCCTGTCTATAATTTTATGGCTGCTTTGTCTTCATAACAAGCTGGAGATTGATGTATGAGTGATACAAAAGATATGTGGGAAAGCCGACAGAATACGGACCTCTACACTTGTTCGACAGGCTATACCGATAAAGATGTATTGTCTTGGCCAGATCGTGGAGCCACTGGTTTCAGCTTGGGTATCATTGAATTAACAGTGAATATCGGATTTGCGCCGGGAAATATCAATAACGCTTCAACATTTAACTTCCCAGTACGTTATGAGTCACTTGGTGAAGTCGATCCTATGTGGGTTGTTTCCGTTGAACCACACCCTGAAATAATTAAGCGTAGTATCGAAGCGGCGAAAAAACTCGAACATTACGGCTGTAGAGCGGTAATGGGCAACTGCGGATTCTTTGGTAATTACCAACCTCAAGTTGCAGCTGAACTCCAAGTACCTTTCTTCGGATCCAGCCTTCTGCAAATACCGAGTGTACTTGCGAGTATGGGACCAAATAAGAAAGTAGGTGTACTTACTGCAGATGGTTCAAAATTGAAACAAGCTCCGGCTCTTGAATATTGTGGTGTCACTGACCTTGATCGAGTTGTTATTTATGGGGTCGAAAATGAGCCTGAGGCAGTCAATATATTAAGTACTTCAGGTCATCTAAATCTGGCTAACCTAGAGCGTGATCTTGTCGATATTGCAAAAAAAATGGTAGCTGAGAATCCTGATGTCGGTGCCATTGTTCTGGAGTGCTCTGAGTTTCCACCTCATGCCCATGCTATTCAAAATGCTGTTAGAAGGCCGGTTTGGGGCTTCACCACCATGGCCTACTGGATTCACAATGGATTAATCCGTAAGCCATTTTCTGGATGGATGTAGCGTGGTTTTGTAAAGATGAATAGCAATCATTCCAAAGACACTAATCGCTTTTTTAACTTCAAATGGGACGCTTTTAATGCTCCTGCAGGTATCAAATATGTGCTTGGCGTCATTGCTGTTTACGTGCTAGGTGGGTGGCTGAACTTTCCCTGGTTCACCGCCGGTGTCTGTGCACTTCTAGTATGGCTCACAGATGTACCGGGCTCTCGTAAGGATCGTGTGCTCGGTATGCTAGCCTTTGGTCTCCTCGGCATACTGCTTACGTTCTTTTATCATTTCTTCAATGGCAGCCTCGTAGTTCACCTCATTATCATATTCACGATAACATTTGCAGGAACTATGGTAATGATTAACGGCTCGCGAAGCTTTATGGTGGGATGGTGTGCGATATATTGGTTTCTACTAGTCCCGCTGTTCAGTGACCTTGAAGCAGGCCCGTCTGCAACTGTTATAAGCTTGGTTGTGGGTACAGCTGTAGTCATTAGTCTTACGCTACTAGGAGGCCTGTTTGGCCGTCAAGCTAAAGAGCCCTCAGCAGTATCTGTTGCCGATAAAGAGGGTCCTGATACCGGTTTTGTTATCGGGTATTCATTGACACTCGCGATCACGATGGTGATCGGCCTGTGGATTGGCAGTTTATGGTTAGAAACGGATCCCACCTTGGTTGCTAATGCAGCATTTATGGTTATTGGCATGAGTTCCCGGCAGACATGGACCGCAGGTATTGAAAGGGCAACCGGTGCGATATTAGGCATCATCTTCGGCTTTTATCTATTTCAATTAGTCACCGATGACCTCATAGTCTTCGCGCTTGGTGTTGGACTATCATTCCTTTGTATGGCCCTCATGAATGTGAATCCTGCTGCTTTCATCTTTTTCTTCCTGACCTACATGTCTCATAGCTGGGTATCACAAGGGCTGGAACAGGCCAATCTTATTGCTAATGAGCGTATCTTGGCGGAAGTAGTGGGAGTAGTGCTCGCTGGATTTGCGGTAAATACCCTAATATGGTGGGCCAAGGGAAGGCGCGTTACAGCGTATGTCACGGGTCAACAGAGTGGAATTTAACACAATGGCGAAATACTGTGTGAGTACGCTGATATTGGCTTTGTCTGCTGTAGTTCAGGCATCAACACTTGCTCCGAATATTGCTGATGAAAAACACGTTTTACTGGGTGGTCCAACTGATATCAGGCAAAGCGTAGTGAACAATGACCGCGCCAAAGAACCTGCATTTGTACTACCCCATTTCGACGACGTAATTACACCATGGCTTGAGTGGCGTAGGCAACTGGCCGACGAATGGGACTTCCGGATTGGTACTGATTATCAGCTACTTACTCAGTGGGCAGATGATAGCCTAGGTGAAACTCAGGCAGCAGGTGGTGTCTTCCGGTTCTTCGGAGATTGGACCATCCTGGGAAAAGGGACTGATCACCCAGGCTCAATCGTTTTTAAGGCAGAGCATAGGCATCGGATTGGTTCAGGTATTGCACCAGAGCAACTAGGGGGGGAACTCGGATATGTCGGCATTGTCGGAACCGGTTACGGAGATTTCGGGTTAGGTGTCACTGATACCTATTGGAAACAGCAGTTTCTCGGCAAACGACCCGTTGAATTACGACTAGGACGCTTAGCCCCGACCGCCTATCTCGACGGTACGCTCACCTCTGACCCTTATGCAACTTTCATGAATTTCTCCCTGATGTACACGCCAACAATAGCCTACCCTGCTGATGGTTCTTTAGGTGCCGCGTTATGGGTAGGACTTGCAGATAAACTGTATATACTCGGCACCGTACTGGACGCCAACTCCTCGACGACAAGCTCGGGATTGAACTCAATAGACGAGGGGGAATTTTTCACGGCCATCGAATTTGGCTGGGCAAATCGGGGAGCAACTAGCTCATTTATAGACAATATACATATGACTGCGTGGCGATCAGACGAGCGAACGAAAATGGACGTTCCAGAAAGTAAGGGAATTGGACTCACTGCTTCGTGGCTTTTTGGTAATGATCGATGGGGGCCATTTGTGCGTATTGGCTGGTCCGATGGTGGTGCAGCACTGATGGAGAGGTCGATCGCAGGCGGTTTTGCTATGAATTTCACAGAGCGCTCTGATCTGATTGGTATCGGCATTAGTCGAGGTGAACCGTTTAGCGTGGGATCTAAAACTCAGTATTCCACTGAGCTTTTTTATCGATGGCAACTTGCTCAGAATCTTGCCATTACACCTGACGTTCAGTATATTCACAACCCCGCTTTAAACCAGAACAATTCAAGCATTTTTGTCTGGGGACTTCGATTTCGTCTGAGTTTATAAGCTTGGACTTGTCTAGGAAGCGAGGCTAACCATTGTTGACCATCTCTCTGTTAAAAATTTCGCCATAGGCACATGGACTCAAAGTGCCCGCAGTTGACATCCAAGACTATACCGTAATAATTATTAACAAGGCGCTTGATTGTAGGTGTATTCATATTCACCAAAATCGAGCAACACAGTAGTTGAGCCTTTTTACGCATCCAAGAAATTATTCTTTGTAGTTCAAACGGAGCTTCTAAAACAAACCGTTTGAACTAACACTTTAAAGAAATACGCTACAGCACCTTCACCGAGCTTTCAGTTAAGCTGACATCGACATAATCTCAGGAGATTTCCCCGGTAACTCTGTTACCTATATAAACAGTATTAAATTTCCGCCCCTCCTATACTCTATGCAGATGTTCTCTCTCGAAAAGTTTCGGCCAAACGTCAGGAGAAAATGTAACAATGACGCTCAAAAATACAGCTCAAAACTACGGCTCAATTGCCAAGTGGCTCCACTGGTTAACAGCCCTTTTATTTCTTGGCTCTTATTGCACTGTTTACTATCGCCATTGGTTTACAGAAGAAAAAAACCGAAAACTGGACAGCACTTCAATTACACCTTTCTATTGGCGTTACCATCGCAGTGATTGTGGCACTTAAGTTCATTTGGCGGCACATCTCGGTCATTATACGCTCTATGCCATAATGGTGATTATGCCTGTCACTGGGTATCTTAGCACAGGCGCAAATACCGAATATTTCTTTTTGTTTGAGATAGCAAAATTTGAAGATACCTCAGTGTTCACCGCTTTAATACGTGAAGGGCTCGGGATCACATTTGAAGAATTTGAAAAGCCTATTGATTTTATACATAAAAACCTGGGGGCGTGGGTCGTCTGGGTACTCATTTTCGGTCATGCCCTGGCCGCACTATATCACCATTACGTCAAAAAAGACCGGACGCTGCAGAAGATGACATTCGACAAGCGCTAATCTGAACTTCCAATAAGAGATGTGTATAGGAATGTTAAAGCAAAAAGAGTCCTGCCTTGTGGTTAATACCAAACTGATTAGCTGTATTAGTATGATTACCGAGGGACTTTGTCACTTCTGAATACGTGTTAGGTACACAGAGAATTACTGATCAAGTAGATCCGCCAATTTCCCTTGGTAATTAGTTATAGCGACAAAGTCCCTTGGTAGTTAAGTACGACAAAGTCCCCTGGTGTTCACACTTCCCCCTGTTCCGAGCAAACACACCTTATAGTGGTCAACCATTTCCGGACAGTAAATTAGTTTGATTCTCAGCTTTTGCCGGTGGAATGCCTCCGTTGTATTTATGAGGCCGTTCCCAGTTGTAATAGCCCATCAGGTAATGGCTGATATCTCTCGATGCTTCGGCCTTTGTCATATACCCCATAGCCGGAACCCATTCCGTTTTCAGGCTTCGGAATAAGCGTTCCATTGGCAGTATCCCAGCAATTTCCCCTGCGGCTCATACTTTGGCTTATTCGATAACGCCACAGCCGTTGGCGAAAGCTCCGACTGCCATATTGGGAACCTTGATCTGAGTGAAAGAGAACACCTTTGGGTTTCCCTCGTAGCTCATAAGCTCTGTCCAATGCGCTCACAACCAGCGCTGCATCGGGATGTTCAGATAACGCCCAACCCACAACACATCGAGTATATAGGTCGAGAACAACAGCCAGATAACACCATTTTGAGCCCGCCCAGATGTAGGTGATGTCTCCGCACCAGACCTGATTCGGCGCACTAACATCGAACTCTCGGTTCAGTTGGTTCGGGATATCTGGCCGTTCATGAGCAGCCTGTTTATATTTGTGTGCGCCGGGTTGTTTACTGGTAAGCCCGGCCTCTTTCATTAGCCGCCGAACTTTAAATCGGCCGATACTGTAACCTTTATCACGCATCAACATCATAAGTGAGCGACTTCCCGCGGAGCCTCGACTCGCTGTAAAAAGTCGTTTGACCTCGCAGTGTAATTCAACGCGTTCAGCGTCTATATCACGGTGGCGTTGTCGGTACTCATAATAGCTTGAGGGTGAGATGCCGAAAACGGTGCAGACCAATTCAACTGGCTCTTGCTCTCTTAACTGGTCTATCAGCGAATACGTTCTATCTCGTCCGCCATCAAAAGAGCTGTAGCCTTTTTTAATATCGACTTTTCCCGCTCAAGGCGGTTAATACGAGCTTCTAGCTCCTGAATTTTTTGTTGTTCTGGAGTGAGCGCTTTACTCGATGGCGTTTGACCACCTCGCTCCTGTTTTAACTGATTAACCCATCGACGAAGGACATTTTCACTCACATCCAGAGAGCGAGAAGCCTCAGAAACGGTATAGCCCTGGTCCAGAACCAGATTGGCAGCTTCAAGTTTAAATTCAGCAGAAAAAGTACGACGTTGTTTTGTCATTGAACACCTCTAAAACTAGGCGGTAACTTTACCACCTAAAATGGTGTCCGGGATCATTAAACCACTACACCTCTGTCGGGTGGACGACACTTGTTACCAAGTGCCGTCTCCCTAAGAACCCAGCGTGCAACTTTCACTGCACTAGGCTCAAGCCTCCACTAAAGCATCGTTTGATACCCAGCAACTTATAAAGCAGTCAGAGCAGGATCGTTCCAAGAGTTGCGAGCTAGCCTTTTGGACTTTCTCTTCGCCAAGTATTCTAGGTATTGAGGGTCGAATGGTGTTGCCGCACTTCGGATTTTCACATGCCTTTCTATTGGTACTTTGGCGATTTGGAAGAGATTGAACTGGCAATCCATATCCATGATCTTCTGCCAACCGTGAAATTGCCATTGGCCTTTTCGATTGATGAAGTATTTAAGGGCGATCCAAGTTTTAGATTTTGTTGGATGACGCCTTTTAGCCCAGTGCCATAACGCATGAAATAGTTTGTGGCCTACATATCCGAATACCTGTTTCGCGACGCAGTGTCGATAGTAATTCGACCATCCCCTGAGTTTCGGATTTATCAGTTTGATAAGATCATTTACTGGAAGGGTTACGTGCTTTTTGATGAGTTCACGCAGATTACTTAAGAACATCAACGTATTGGATTTGCTCGGCTTAATGAGCAGTTTTCCTTTGTACTTCCTATGATTAAAACCAAGAAAGTCAAAGCCATCGTTGATGTGAGTGATGTGCGTTTTCTCTTCGGATAGTGTTAGGCCTCTTTCCGCTAAGAAATCAGCGATCAACGGTTTGATATCGTTCTCCAGCACTTCCTTTGAAGCGCAAGTGACGACGAAATCGTCGGCGTATCCAATAAAGTTGGCTCTAGCACCTTTTTTGAGTGCAATAGACTTTATGCGTTGTTCAAGCCCAGCGAGAGTCATTAGCATCAAGGTTGGAGATATGATCCCTCCTTGTGGTGTTCCCTCGTCGGTGCGATAAAACAGCCCTTTGTCCATAAAACCAGACTTTAACCATTGTTCCAACATTCGCTTGTCTACAGCGATATTATCAAGAAGCCATTGATGGCCGATCTTGTCGAAACAGGCTTTGATATCTCCCTCGAGTACCCATTGGGCTGATTTCTTTAGAGCCAAACATTTGAAGCACTGATCGACTGCGTCAGCAGTGCTGCGGTTTGATCTAAACCCATAGCTGTTAGGGTCGGCAAGTGTTTCTGACACTGGCTCTAGTGCAAGAAGGTGGAGCGCTTGCTGCGCCCTGTCAATCAGGCACGGGATACCCAGCGGTCGAAGCTTGCCATTCTTTTTGGGGATGTAAATACGCTTGAGCGGTTTGGCTCTGTATGCCTTTCTGCTCAATTGATTGACTGCTTTCATGCGGCGTGCATCTGTGTTCCAGATGACACCGTCTATTCCTGGCGTTTTACTGCCTTTGTTTTGCGACACTCGTTTAACAGCAAGAAGTTTTGCTGAACGAGAGTGCGTTAGTAACCATTGCAAGGCTTTCGCCTTGCCGTGTTTACCTTCTCTCGTTGCCTTTGCGATACGCATCTGAAGCTTTAATACATGCGACTCAACGGATTTCCAGTCGATTGACTGCCATTGAGCGCTGTCAGGAGAGGCACTAATCTCTTTTGAAATCATCATTTGCGTTTCTCCTTGAATGAAGTTCTTCAAATTCTCTCGCAACGGGAAACCAGTCGGAAGTGGGCGCACTTTCGTGTTCAGACAGAAGTCTGTATCTGCATCGTTACAATGCAACCTTTGCTTTCTCCGACCTCCTATACCTGCATTACTATCGGCTATGTAGGCTTTCCCAGAGGGAGTGATACCGGCTTACCGTGTTCCGTATGTCGCGCAATGTCAGGGTAGATGCCCGCTATGGTGCGGAGAGTTCAATGATCACGAAAGAGCATGGGGCAATCTCTTTCCGACTCTCGTGCCTTTTGGCTACAGCGTATTAACCACTTCCGCTGTTCATAGATTAACGCGCCTTACGCAGGTTCACATATGTTCATCATACTGACTACCTAGCACTCGTCGGGTGGACGACACTTGTTACCAAGTGCCGTCTCCCTAAGAACCGTACGTGCAACTTTCACTGCATACGGCTCAAGCCTCCACAAAGGCATCGTTGGATACCCAGCAACTTATAAAGCAGTAAGAACAGGATCGTACCAAGAGTTGCGGCTTTGCTTCTTCGGTTTCCTCTTAGCCAAATACTCTTGGAATTGAGGGTCGAAAGGCGTAGCCGCACTTCGGATCTTCACATGTCTTTTTATTGGCGTTTGAGCAATTTGAACAAGGTTAAACTGGCAATCAATGTTCGCTATTTTCTGCCAACCGTGAAACTGCCATTGACCTTTGCGATTGATAAAATATTTGAGAGCGATCCACCGCTTCCCTTTGGTAGGGTGGCGTCTCACAGCCCATCGCCAAAGCGTCTGGAATAGTCTGCTGTGAACATAGTTGAAAGTTTGTTTGGCTACACAATGACGATAATAGTTCGCCCAACCTCTCAGTTTAGGATTCATCATTTTGATGAGGTTATTAACTGGTATGGTTTCATGCTTCTTAATGAGTTCACGCATGTTACTTAAAAATAATAGAACATTGGATTTACTCGGCTTGATGAGTAGTTTCCCGTTGTACTTTCTTAGATTAAAACCAAGAAAGTCGAACCCATTATTAATGTGACTGACATGCGTTTTCTCTTCAGATAGTGTTAAGCCCCTCTCTTCTAAAAACCTAGCAATAAGCGGTTTGATTTCATACATCAGAACTTCCTTCGAAGCGCCAGTGACTATAAAATCATCTGCGTATCCAATAAAGTTGACTCTACATCCCTTCTTGCGAGCAGTGGATTTGATGATTTGTTCAAGCCCTGCAAGTGTTAGTAACATCAGGGTCGGAGAGATAATCCCGCCTTGGGGTGTACCTTCATCAGTTCTATAGAACAAACCTTTATCCATAAATCCAGATTTTAGCCATTGATCCAACATTAGCTTATCTACTGGAATATTCTCTTTAAGCCATTGATGTCCTATTTTGTCAAAACAGGCTTTGATATCCCCCTCAAGGATCCATTGATTAGACTTTTTGTGGCTCAAACATATGAAGCATTGGGCGATGGCATCTGCCGTGCTTCTGTTAGGGCGAAAGCCGTAGCTATTTGGGTCAGCGAGAGTTTCAGATATCGGTTCCAATGCTAGAAGGTAAAGAGCTTGTTGAGCTCTATCAATCATGCAGGGAATACCAAGGGGTCTGAGCTTGCCGTTTTTCTTGGGAATATAGATACGCTTGAGTGGTTTAGCTTGATAAGCCTTGCGACTCAATTGATTAACTGCTTTCATGCGGCGTGCATCTGTGTTCCAGATGACACCATCTATTCCAGGCGTTTTACTGCCTTTATTTTGAGATACTCGTTTAACAGCAAGAAGTTTTGCTGAACGAGAGTGGGTCAGTATCCACTGTAATGCTTTCGCTTTACCGCGTTTACCTTCTCTAGTTGCCTTTGCAATACGCATTTGAAGCTTCAATACACTTGTTTCAACGGCACTCCAATTAATGGATTGCCATTGAGCACTGTCAGGAGAGGCACTAATTTCAGTTGAAATCATCATTTGCATTTCACCTTGAATGAAGTTCTTCAAACTCTTTTGCAATGGGAGACCAGTTGGAAGTGGGCTCACTTTCGTGCCAGACATTTGTCTGTATCTGCATCGTTACAATGCAGCGTTCGCTTTCTCCAACCTCCTATACCTACACCGCTATCGGCCGCGAAGGCTTTCCCAAAGGGAGCGATATAGGCTTACCATGTTCCGTATGTTACGCAATGTCAGGGTAGACGCCTGCTATAGTGCGAGGAGCATAACGATCACGAAAGGGTAATCGGGTAACTCCTTTCCTGCTCCCGTGCCTTTTGGCCACAGCGTGTTAACCACTTCCGCTGCTTCCACAGTAACGCACCTTGCACAGATTCACTTGTGTTCGTCATACTGACTACCTAGCACTCACCCGATTTATGTGGTTATCAGGAGAATCAACCTCTCACGATTTAGATCCCGAACGGTATGATCCCCGTTCTTCGTTACATTGTCAGAGCCGCTACTTTATTCAGGCTCCTAGGTTCATCTGGTGATACAGATGGTTCACTCGTTGAGCGGTGAACAGCGCTTCATACGACTTCATGTCGCACACCCGATTTGTGGTTATCAGGAGGGTCGTCGTCTCACGATTTAGACCCCGATTGGCCTGTGGCCTATCTTCGTTACATTGTCAGAGCCGCTACTTTATTCAGGCTCCTAGGTTCATCTGGTGATACAGATGGTTCACTCGTTAAGCGGTGAACAGCGCTTCATACGACTTCACGTCGCACGCCCCAAAACCATTTAGAGCCAAAGCTCACTCACATGCTGTTCATGTGATTTTACGATACATTTCTAATCGTGCTTGTCGGTTTAGAACACAACACTAAGGTCGTTAGTGACAGGCTTTCATTCATGGAGCATTGTATGGGAATATTGTTTAATATCGATTTTTCTTTTCTTCTTTCTTTTTTTCTTTTGGTTATGCTCAGCTATTTTTTTCTCGAAGAATTTAGTCATAGTTAAGCCATAGCGCTTTTTTATAAAATAAGCGATGATAGCTAAAATAATGAATCCTAATATCGTACCCATAGATTTCCCCTTGATATATGGAATCTTTTCAAAACATTAGGGAGATTTGAAGTGCTCATTATGCCCATTACGGTAAACTCATAGATTAGGCATCAAAACTGGCTTCTCAACGCCTCTGCGCTTAAACATTTGCTATTACTCTCAATACCAGAAATCGAACAATAAGTATGTGATCAGATTTAACTCGAACACTCAATAATGCCCCTTTCAGTGTTAACGTATTTACTCAGTAGCAGATCGCGCCAGCCGATTTTCCATACTTTCTCTCATGACTCTGATGCAAGGTTAGGAATGGTATTCGCTAAAAAGCGTCAGAAGCTACTCAATAAGAATGCTGGATTGCTAGGTAGGTAATTTGGTTGGCACTTGGCACATAAATGAAAAGCTGCCATGTGTGGCGTACTCGTTATAACTGCTTGTATATACAGTTATAATTGAAGTCCATTGAATTTTTCTTCTTTCTCGGAATTATCGAGACAAGGATTGCATTTTTGTTTAGCATGCTTATCTCTATCCAATTGATAATAAAGGGGTTATTCATGGTTCTTGACATATACTAGGTCGCGTTAAATTAAAATACTTAGTTTGCCAGAATCCATTAAATGCTTACCCGTACTATTTGGTGATTTAACCCATTGAAAAAACGTATTTTTTGTGGCTATAGTGTACGCAAAGAACCTGTGCGGTAGCTGCGTAAAAAGGAGCATGCTGCCTAATACACTGTTACGTGTATCGCAAAGTATATGATTGAAGAGTTTCTATGGATAAAAGACAGTTTCAGATCATTAAACAATATGTAGGCATTAAGCTTTTAAACTACATTCTGAATACCAATGATGAGATTACACAGGAATTGGATTTTGACAGATTTCAATTTTCTGTTGAGCAAACAAATGTGTTGGATGATTTAGCAAGCAAAATTCAGCAGTGCCGTATTCAATTTGTCGTGCAAGGAGGTTATGGAGACGGAGTAGATTTTTATTTAAGATCACTTAAAGATGGAAATCGAAGCCTTTTTAATATTTATAGAGAAATTTGCGGTGGTGAATTTCCCGTCATTGAGACCGAGGATCGAGTACTAAAATTTCTTGTTGATATTGCCATAATAGAATATCCGAATTTTCTTGTGAAATCATCAACACAATCTCCAAATCATCAGTACAGCATTAATTCAGGGTTAGCGGAATATAATGATTTTATAGAACTGATAAAAAATGATTCTCTAAATGCTATAACAAATGAAAAAGATGAGTTGGAATATGCATTTGTATTTATTACCGAAGATGGCTTGGAATTCTACACACAAATGTGCGGGGCATGTAGCCTAATACTAAGTCGTGCATTTCATAACGCTTGTAATAAAATTAATTATTCTCTTGAAGGCTTCATCTCTGAAATTGAAACAAGTTTAGATATCCTAAGAAATCTTGCAGAAGGAAATGAAGTTGAATATTCGAGCTTTGTGGGAATTAAAGGGCTTAGCTTAGATGGATTTAGCTCAATCGATTTTGGTAATGCTTGCTTAAGTCAAATTGATGATATCTCAAATCCGAGCATGCATACAAACAGGCTGGTTACTACACATACAGGCGAAGATGGTCGCTATCTAAGTGGAAATATTCTAGAAGTTAAGCACAAGACTAAAGTCTCAAAACTAGAATCTTCCTGCAATAGGAATATGTCGAAAGAAGTCTATGATCAACAAGATAAATGCGTTGATGCGCTAAAGTTTTCAATTATTTTCTCTACTTTAGAAGACCGTGGGGTTAGTACATCTTTCTCAGAAAATGGATTCCCATTGGTACAGCCTGGCAATTATTCACATGGTAGTGAACAAGCAAGAAACTATATTCAGATTAGTCAGGGGAAAGTGGAAACTATTTGCGATTGGTTTAAGGATCTTTCTGAACTTAATATGATGCCAATCAAGGTGCCAATGAAAAGAATTAAGTATGCGATTTTTGAAAGGCATCAAGCTGAGGATGCAATCATTGCTTGGGAAGGAATCTTTAGCGAAGCATTTGAAACCACATTTAAAGTAACTGGAAGCATTTCTAAATATTTATCTGAGCCAGAAAATAGAGAAGTATTTTTCCAACGACTGAAAAAGTTGTACGGCCTTAGAAGTGATATCGTTCATGGTAAAAACAGCAAATTAATCGAAAGAGAAGATATTGAAGCATTGAGAACAGAGGTTATTAAAATCGGTATAGATTGCTTAATTAAGCTGATAAGAGATGAAGAGTTATTTTCACTAAGCCCAGCAGAAAGAGTTAAGAAGTTGATGGTTATGGGTTAGCGAACAAAAAACACGTAACAAGGCGGCTATGTCGGACAAATTTTCCGCTGCGCTCAAAATTTGCCGCAGAGCGCGGCGTTATGCTTAAGGAAATGGGATGAAGTTACAGTGGATCTTTAGTGATGATGATTTAGAACCATGGCGAGAGTTCGTCAATCAAAATATAGACAATGATTTCGTCAAAAATAGACAAAAGCAAAATGTAGATCGGGAGAGTATCGACATTTCTCGAGAAAATTTGTGGTTCATTCATGTTGGGTGTCAAGTAACCTCTGTTCAAAGGTCTGGTCCAAACTCTGCGGTATCTAAGTTTTTAAATTCAAATAGTCCTGCTTTAGATTATATGGAATGTCTAAAATCAAATGATCTTGAGTTAATGCTATTTGAAGAGCTAACGTCAGCAGGTCTAAGAAGAACTAATATTATCGCAGAAAACTTAGCCGCCATTTTTAGTGATTTAGAAAGTGGTAGATGGGAACAACTGACAAAAGTATTGGACTTGGCGTTTCAAACAGATCATAAAGAAGCAGAAAAGCTAGCATCTGACTATCTGCGTCAACATTTCAAAGGGTTAGGCCTAAAGCAATCTAGAAATTATATTCAGTGGCTCGGTTTATCAAAGTACGAAATTCCTTTAGATAGCAGAGTAACAAAAGTAATGAAAGAGTTAGGTGTTAGTTTCGTCCCTAGCGCAACAGCTTTGGGAGATGAGACTGTATATCTGTTAGTACAAGACATTCTTCAGCAAGTATCAGAAAGACTGAACATCACTCCTTGTATTTTAGATGCTTGTATATTTTCCAGCTTTGACGTTTAAGTATAACGCTTCAAGATGGATTCGCAACACGTGGAACTTTCAGTTTGTATTGAGTAAAGTGATTTCGGAGCTATGCAGTGAGTTTGGCATAGCGTTGCTTACCTCTTAATGAATGGAGATAATATGAAAGCCGTAATTATGTTTGATGATGGCACAATTGAAGATATAGAAGGTACAGTTTTATTCTTCGGTATGGATCGTTTCGTTTCAGATATCTGTACTGGGAATCATTGTTTTATATGTGGTGCCTCCCCAGAAGATACGGTTTTTAATGACGAACATATCATCCCTAAATGGGTTCTTCGAAAGCTTGATATTTATAAAGAAAAAGTAACCTTACCAAACAAAGCTAAAATTCCCTATGAGCGCTATGTTGTACCTTGCTGCAAAACGTGTAACTCTTTTCTTGGCGAAACGGTTGAATCTGAAATTAAATCTGCATTTGAAAATGGGCATGAATCATTAAATGAATATATTATTGAAAATGGACCTAAGAAGCTATTCTTATGGATGGCGTTAATCTTCTTTAAAACCCATTTAAAAGATTCTTATTTAAGAAAGCATTTGGATGAACGCAAAGGTACGGAAACAATAGCAAGTGATTATGATTGGAGTTTTATGCATCATATTCATTGCTTGGTTCGGACGTTAAAAACTAGTGTAGAATTTGATGAACGTTGTTTTGGTTCGATAATTGTCTTACCTGCAAAAGTTAGCCCCAATTACTCTCAATTTGATTTTTGTGATACTTATGCTTCCAACACTATTATGTTACGCATTGGGGATGTGGCTATAGTATCTGTTCTCGATGACTCATGTGCTAGTTCTTATTTCATTAAGCCGTATATTGAAAAAGTAACAGGACCTTGCTCGCCTCTTCAATTGCGAGAAATATTAGCGCACTTAACGTTAATTAATAATAAACTTAAGTATAGACCTCGATTCTTCACTAAATTCGATCGCTTCGACCAAAAAACAAGCATTCATACTGAGTTACCAGATACAATGGAGTTGAATGAGTTTACAAATGAGGAGTTTGGCGAAATTCTCTACAGCAAAGTGTCAGATTATATTGGCAAAGTTACTAGTCCTGATGGGAATTTTAATAAACATAATGTAAAAATAGGTAGATATCGTTTTCTATTGGATCTGGAAGGTAATTTTATTCCTAACTCATTGGAATAATTCACATACAAACTGGTGTGGGACGGTTTTCTTGGTATGTTCATCGTGGCGCACCTTATGCACGGCGTTACCCATACTTTCTTTAATCCGAAACATACAAGTTAGATTAACACAAGTTAGATTAAAAGCACTAACACGTTTATGCCCCATTGTGTGTTGGCTCCGATGACTGAACTACATCGGCAACCTATTTTTACAATACATAAATGGTTCTTCTCCGCTTAGTTGAGCTTGATATTTGGGTAAAAAGTAGAGTGAGTATCAGGAACAGATGTTTGCCTAATCTTCAGTTTGAAGTATTCCGTATCTCTCACTCCACGAGCTCTTCGTCTGAGTAAACCAATAGAGACATTTCCTGCTTCAACTCGAGCGTTGGTTAACTTGTATTTTGCGTAGTTACAGACACCAACTTTTCTGTCTAGCAGCGCGTCGGCGAAATTACATAAGGAAAGAATTCGGGTTGATTTGGCAAGACGACACCAAGCTTCCAGTGCGTTAACCATTGTCTCGTAGCATGGCTCATCCCATATCGCTTGTAGCTGCTCTTTCAGCATATAAATAATGCAGAGAGTCTTATTACTTTCGAGCAAGTCATCGAGCTTGTCTGACTGTTTCCCATCCAACTTATAGGCATTTTTGAGCAGGAGAAATAGTGTTCCCTTGAGCATTCTTTTTTCTTCGTGAGAACCATTTCTAAAGGCTTTGGCTCTTTCTTTTTGTAAGCGCGCAGTTAACCAGTGAGGCCTTATTCGGCCTCGCTAAAGTCAACATTCCACGGCAGTAGATCTGATAGGTCTGCGCCAGGTACTCTCGTTGGCAGTACTCGGAACAGCTGCAAGAAGTAGTAGTAAGGATTGATGTCGTTGGCTCTGCATGTCATCACGATGCTATATAAATTCGCACTCGCCTCTGCGCCAGCAACTGATTTTGAGAACAACCAGTTTTTCCGGCCAGTGGTGAACGGCCTGATATCTCGCTCTGTCACATTGTTGTCGATGCTAATATTGCCATCTTCAAGGTAAGTGGTCAGCTTATCCCATTGGTTAAGCGTGTAGTTGATGGCTTTGCCTATCAGACTTTTTGGTAGCACTTTTTCTTGGCTCTCTTTCAGCCAAGTATGGAACTCAGCCAATATCGGTTTGGCCTTTTCTTGTCTATGTTGATGACGCTTATCTGCGCCCTGTGTTTTGCTCTGACTCTCCACGCCGTACAGTTTGCCGATGTACCCTAGGGCTTTTTCAGCACGCCCTGATTTCCCTTTCGGTTGTGCCTTTTGGGCATCTGTGAACTTGCGTCTGGCATGGGCCATACAGCCTGCCAAGGTGACTTGCTTTAGCCCTTCGTAAGCTTTATAGCCATCACATAATAAGTAGCCAGAGTAATCACCAAGAAAGCCTTTTGGACAAGTTTGAGCTCGACTCGGTTGGTAGTCATAGATAACCACTGGATTTGATGCGAACTCGCCACTGCGATAAACCCACATATACGATTTGCTTGTCGCTGCTCGATCTGGCTCATCAAGTACCTGTACGGTGGTTTCGTCGGCGCAGACAAGTGATTCATCCAGGAGATGCTGTTTCATCGCATCGACCAACACATTCACTTTGGCACCGAGCTGTACGCACCAGTTAGCGAGTGTTCCTCGGCTAATATCGATATCGGCACGTTTAAGAATATCGACCTGACGATAGAGTGGCAGTGCATCCACATATTTGGCGGTTGCCACTGCGGCCAGGGTTTCCGGGCTAGCGATACTTCTCGGTATCATACTGGCGGGTTTAGGCGCGGTGATTATCTGGCTTTGTAACGCTGTTTTCTCACATGTTCGACAGGCATATTTTGTCCGCTGATGACTGATCACACTGACTTTCTGTGGAATGATTTTCAGCTCTTCTGAAGTCTCGCTACCACTTTCATGCATAGCACCACCGCAACAGTCACAGTGCGGTGCATTCAGGGTATGAACGCGCGTTTCTCGCTCTAGTGTATCCGGCAGGGGTTTTCTGCCCTTTTTGTGGTGCTTGGGAGCTGGGTTGTTTTGTTGCTCCGCCTCATTGAAGGTGCCTTTGGGGTACTTCTCACTTTGAGATGCAAAGCGTTTGGATTTGCTAAGGTTGAGTTGTTCCGTGAGCAGTTGAACGGTGCTTTTTAGCTCAATGATTTCTTCAGCCTGCGCTTGTTTTTCTTGCTGAAGCTGTAGCAACATGGCTTTCAGTTGTTCTACATCATCAGGAAGTTCAGTCATTTTTCGTCACACTTATTTCAGTTGATGACGATAGAATGCCAGCTTTAAAAGATCACTCAACAGCAATGAGGCGATCAGTGACGATCACCTCACTTGTTTGCCGATTATCGGTTGGTGTGCCTTGGGGTTTTCAATGGTTAAGCCTGATAACAACCAGTTAAGTTGCTGTCGGGAGAGTTGAATATGGCCAGCGTAATTCGGTTTTGGCCATTTAAATCGCCCCTTTTCCAAGCGACGATAGTAGAGCCAGAACCCGTTGGTATCCCAGAATAAGATTTTGAGTTTGTCACGACCACGATTACAGAAAATGAACCAGGCTTCACTGAGCGGATCCATTTCCAGTACATCAGCGACAATGATTGAGAGGCCATCGATAGACTTGCGCATATCTGTAACGCCCGAGACGAGATAAATAGCGCCGCTGGGGATCATTGCAGTACCTGCAACCAGGTTTTGATTTGTGTCTGGGTTAGGTTCGCAGGCAGCTCCGCCTTAATACCATTAGGGAAATGCAAAGCGACAGTATCAGTGCCTATATCATCATTAATCACAATGGTGTGCGCGTGTTGCGATTCGTCGTTTTGTTCTGTTAGCTTCTTCAGCCAGTAATGAAAAGTCGGATAGCTAAGGTCGTTCACCTTGCAAAAAGCAGGAATAGAAAGTCCGCTTGCTGTTTGTTTTTCAATGACGCTCGTCCAATATTGTCGTTTTTCAGGTTGGTTCATAGTTCCTCCTTTGTTGTTGAGAAAACTATGAACGAGATCTAGTGATGTGGGAATGTGGGTTTAATTCGACGCTTACTTCTTTTTTGATTAACAGACAGTAGTTTTGCATTACATGGAAACGGTCGAAAACGATATCTGCATTGGGCAACATTTTCCTTACTGCCGCTTGATAAGGCAGCCCCATATCCATTGAAACCGCCTTGATTCCTTCTCTTGTGGCTGCTGATAACTGCTCGAAAAATGAGATGAGAACCTCCGCTCTTCTGCCGTGCTCAACCCAAATTAAATGGCCAGAAACCAGGTCATAAACAACCGTCATATAGTCATGCCTTTTAGCTCGAGCGACTTCATCAACACCTATATGGATTAGGTTGGTAAGCTTGCTTGGTTTTAGCGCTGGTAAGGTCGAAAGCAGGAATTCTCTATCAATATTTCTAACGGTCTCCCAGCGAATACCTAAATGTTGAGAGACCGCATGAATGCTCATATATCGGCATAGCCCACTTATGAATTTGCAAAAACGAGCGGTATAACGACCACCTCTAGCAACATAATCCGTTGCTTCAATCAGTCTTCTGCCTTCTTTGTCTCTTGTCTGAGCTAGTTCAACTTCCACACTACAACGACGACCACTAACAGGGAGATCATGCAGACGTCTTCGGACGTAATGATCGACGGTGCACGATTCACCAGTTCTTGATTCCTTAACTTTAAACCGCCTGTCTCGACGGCACCGAACTAAAATAGACTGGGTGCTTTCTTCTATAGAAAAAGACTGTACACATTGGCCTTTGAAGCTAAACAGGGTGGAAGATAATGATGACAAGGTACATTACTGACTTACAAGACAAAGAAGCATTGTAAATCAATATCTTAATTAAATCTTGGTAAACCACCGCCTCTGGCGGTGTGACTCGACAAGGCTCCGCCGTTCAGGCGTGCAGAAGTGAGAAAATGGCCTCCTTTATAGAACCGGCAAGTTCACAAGGAGGCCAAGATGAGAGACTGGCAGAGCCAAGCTCACGTAAAGCATTATTGCAAATATCACGTCGTATTTGTGCCTAAATATCGAAAGAAAGCCATTTATGGCTCTCTTCGTCGAGATATCGGCAAGATTTTAAGGGAGTTGTGTAGGCAACAAGGTGTGGAGATTGTGGAGGGCTATGCGATGAAAGATCATATTCATATGCTTCTGATGATTCCGCCCAAATACAGTGATGCAAACACAGTCGGCTTTCTGAAAGGAAAATCAGCTATAAGGATTTATCGAGACCATTTGCAGGTGAAGCGCAATTTTACAGGACGGCACTTTTGGACGCGAGGATATTGTGTAAGTACTGTTGGTTTAGATGAACAGATGATTCGTGAATATATAAGAAATCAGGAATCAGAAGATAAACGCCAAGAACAACTGCAACTCTCAGGCTTATAAATATAGCCCCCTCCGGGGGCTTTCATCATACCCCCGGCTTTGCCGGTGGATCATGATTATGGTTGGTCTATATACGCCGACTCATGCAAGCGGAGAAGAGCCCTAGACCTAATAGCTTGGCGTAAGATCTTTAGATAGATTCTATCCGTAATCCATCCCTTATACACACAACAATCACATAACCTATTTATATGTATTGAGGCGCTTATTTGGGGTGAGTAAAATAGTACGAATGCGAAGGTGTATCTTTTTATGGTTTTGTCGCAAAGTTATGCTGAAGTACAAGCTCACTGATTTTCAGATACAATTAGTCTGCCAGTGCGTAAAACTGCTCCCAAGCAGATAAGCCTTCAGGGTTGTCGAGCTGTCCATTTTTAATCATCACCCAAAGTTCTACACCGGCTAATGTGGCCACCGCGCCTTCGTCAGGTTTCCAGCCTAGTACCTGGTTCATCTTTCCTTTCACTCTGCGGTGGCTTTGCTCGACAATATTGTTCAGGTATTTCATTTGAAGGACTTCAATGAGGTTGAGCATCAGGCCATTCTACCAAAGCTCAACATTGATATGATGCAGAGCCAACGCATTGGAATATCTTCCATCAATCACCACCTTTTCAAATAGTCCGTGTTGGCCGATGGCTTTTTTGGAAAAAGCTCTCGCTGCCTTTTTATCTCGCGTATCACGCAGTAGAAAATCGATCACATCACCATATTTATCAACGGCTCGGTAGTAATACTTCCATTGGCCTTTTACGTTGATATACGTTCGTCCATCCGCTACGAAAAAGCTACTGGCTTCTTCTTTTTGCTAGCTCGCTGTTCCAGCAATGGTGCATACTTTATCACTCAGTGGTTCAATGTTGAGTGGTCAACAATGATGCCACGCTCTGCCAATATCTCTTCAATTTCACGGTAGCTCAGCTTGTAGGAAAGATAGTAACGAACGGACTGCAGTATGATCTCCGAGGGAAAATGACGGTCTGTGAATTTAATGGTCATGCGGTCGCAACATAGGAAAATGTACCATAACTATAAAGCATTAGGTATGCTTCGCGACAAAACCAGATAAATCAATGTTCTAAGTGCGTAATAGGTAAAGTTGGTTAACTGCATACTGGTTTCCTCTCTCACATCAATGTATAGAACTTTTCTTGATCTAAAGATACATTTGAGATACAACATTAAACATACATTATAAATACATGTTAAAGGGGAGTCATCATGCTCAAAGCTAAAACCATTGAAATCGTCAAAACTACTGCTCCACTGCTGGAGGAAACCGGGCCAAAACTCACCGCACATTTTTACGAGCGCATGTTCATCCACAACCCCGAGCTCAAGAATATTTTTAACATGAGTAACCAGCGAAACGGTGATCAGCGCGAAGCTTTATTCAATGCCATCATCACGTATGCCAAAAATATAGATAACTTGCCTGCCTTACTCGAAGCAGTAGAAAAAATCGCACACAAGCACACCAGTTTTCAGATCACCAAAGACCAGTACCAAATTGTTGGCCGACATCTTTTGGCCTCTATCGACGACTTCTTTTCTCCTGGACAGGAAGTCATCGATGCCTGGAAAGAAGCATACGGTGTGTTAGCAAATATTTTTATCGAACGGGAAGAACAGCTCTATCAGGAGAACGAAAATCTTGCAGGGGGCTGGCGTGGCCTTCGTGAATTTGAATTAATTGAAAAGCGCTCGGAAAGCGAAAATATTTGTAGTTTTGTATTTAAGCCAGTTGATGGTGAACCTGTTTCTGCTTTCAAACCTGGTCAGTATCTTGGCATTTACATTCAGAGCGACAAACTTGAGTTTCAAGAAATCCGTCAGTACAGCCTGTCATCATCTGTACAGGACAGTACTTACCGAATCTCTGTAAAGCGTGAATCTGGAGGTCTGGTTTCAAACTATCTGCACGATGAACTGAACCTTGGTGATACTGTTAAACTCACCTCACCAGCGGGTGACTTCTTTATGGAAGTCGAAGAAAGCACACCGGTTGTTCTTGTCTCTGCTGGCGTCGGCCTAACCCCCACCTTTTCTATGCTGGAAACTCTTAAAGATCATAAAGCCCCGGTAACCTGGGTACATGCGACCGAAAATGGTAAACAACACGCATTCAAACAACACGTCAACCAGATAGTGGACGCCAATGCCAACATGAATTCTCTGGTTTGGTACAACAAACCAACTGAAGAAGATTGCATAGGTGATGATTATCACTTCTCAGGTTTTGTGGATCTGAATGAATTCGAAGACGCCGTTAAAAGAGACATGGTACAAATTTACTTCTGCGGCCCAGTGGGATTTATGCAACACATCGCAAGGCAGTTAGCAGAACTCGGAGTTCCCAGAGAGCAGTTCCACTACGAATGCTTTGGACCTCACAAAGTCGTTTAGCCAAAAGCAAGAAATCAGCCCCCAGCAGGCAGGATACGCAGGATCACATATGACGTTTGAACATTCTCACTATCTACCGGAAACATTTTCGGAAAAACTGGCACTTTTTGTTACTCGGGTACTTAAAAAAACACTTAACTTTTTTTATGGCAAACATTTAGCTAAACGAGCAATGCTTCTGGAAACAGTCGCTGCCGTACCAGGGATGGTTGCCGGGATCTTTAATCATTTAAAAGCTTTAAGACGAATGAAAGATGACGGCGGATGGATCAAGGAATTACTGGACGAAGCTGACAACGAGAGAATGCATCTGATGATTTTCCTTAAAGTCACCAAACCTTCGATCATTGAACGCATATTAGTCATGGCCTTGCAGTTTATTTTTATTCTGGTTTACGGACTGATTTATCTGTTTTCATCAAAAACAGCTCATCGAATTGTCGGGTATTTTGAAGAAGAGGCCTGCAACAGCTATTCCGAGTATATTTCTCAGATTCAAGCTGGTTTGTTACCTAACCCACTAGCCCCGACCATCGCGATTAAATATTACGATTTACCAGACTCAGCAAGTTTTTTGGACGTATTGGTATGTATTCGCGATGACGAAGCCAAACACCGTGACAAAAACCATGACATAGCAGATTTATACAAAAACAATCAGTTACCTGAACACCAAAGCTAAAAACAGCATGTCAAAAAAGGAGAAAGAAATGACTTTTGATGCTCAACCTAAAGAAAAAAAAGTAGTATTCATTACAGGGGCAAACTCTGGAATGGGCCTTGAAACAGCAATACTGTTCGCCAGAAATAACTATCAGGTTTACGGTAGTGTTCGCAGCTTAGAAAAAGCAGCCGAGTTAAAAGTAGTGTTTGAACAACATGATCTGCCGATTACACCGGTTGTGTGTGATGTCACTAAAACTCAGGACGTAGAAGATGCAATAAACTTTATTATCCAGCATGCAGGCACACTGGACATTTTAGTTAACAACGCGGGTTATGGTCTGGTGGCAAGTGTCGAAGAAGGTACGGACGAAGAGTTTATGCAACAGTTTGATGTAAATGTTTTCGGCATTTTAAGAACGTGCAGAGCCGTTATTCCTTTTATGCGCGAGCAAAAATCTGGGATCATTGTGAACGTGAGTTCCTTCCTGGGTAAAATGGGCTTACCCTTGCTCACTCATTATAACTCCAGTAAATATGCGGTTGAAGGTATCACTGATTCTCTTCGATACGAACTGGCTCCGTTTGGTATTAAGGTTCACACTGTAGCGCCAGGGTTATTTAAAACTGGCTTTGTTAAAAATGGCCTCCAAGCTAATTCTGTTACAACCAGTCAGGAGTCGCCATATGCCAGTCAGGCAAATACTCTGTTACCACAGGTGGTAGATAAAATTAATAACGGCCCTTCACCAGCCTCTGTCGCAAAATCCGTCTTATCCATTGTTGAGGGGCAGGAACTGAAGGCGCGAGTACCAGCAGGAGAAGATTCTGTTTACTTTGACAAATTAAGCAGGGAGCTTTGTCAGGAGGATTTTGAGCTGGCCGTTTCAAAAGCTTTGTCATTGTAAGATGTATTGCCTAAATAGATTCCGGCAACGTGTATGCTTTGCATGTTGGTTCCTTTTTTATCTACACGACATAGTCAAGCATATTGGAGAAATGGAGCATACCGTCTAATTACTTAGCACCTGATTTTAATCTTACTGTTCTTCATCTGAAGTTAAAAAGCTCTGCATAGAATATATCGGCACAAGCCTGTGCTGTGCCGATATAAGTTCCATAGGAAAGAGGTTTTGCCGCAAAGCATTAGGTAGTTTTGCGACAAAACCCCAATGGACTGATCTTGTACGACTACCTGGTTCAGTGCATGAAAGAGCTGGCTAAGCCAGAGCCAGATCTCGAATCACTTCTTCCCTGGAACTTCTCTTACTGAGGCTGCGCCCGTGGGATAGTGGGGCGTTCACTCATAATCGAACTAATTCTCGACTTATTAAATTAGCAAATTGCTGATACATCTTTTTCCAAGCTCGATAAGTGTCTTACAGCAGTAATGTATAACAATGCAGATAGTGATTTGGGGATTGAAATGCTGATTTTAATAGACAATGGGAGATTACGTGCTGACTCGCTCATTTTGGTTCTTTTACTTCAAAGTATCCAACAAATTTTATTTCAATGTAACTTCCAACCTGTCTATCAGATAGCAGTGGCTTGAGTAGTAATCAAATGACTCCATGGCAAGAGGTGTTTTCTCTGGTAGTTGGCGGACAGTGTCAAGAAGTTTATCTCGCTTAACTATGCAGTTAGACAAAATTTGGTCGTTAGTACCCAACACACATACCTAGAAGAGTTTTTTGGCTATATCGATGCCAACAACTTTAATAGACATACTCGTTACTCCTGTTCTTCCTGGATGCACCATTAGTTTGGTACAACGACGCTAGAAGGGAGGTGCGTCCATCACATCAAAGCCCGAACTACCGATTAACCCGTATCTAGGCTTTATCAATGAGCCGTCGCAAAGCCTATTATTAAAACAGCCACCTATTGGTGGCTGCTATTTATCAGTTTCAACTTCGTAACCTACAGCTTAAAGCGATTTACTATGCTGTTCAGTTGCTCGTTGATAGAGGCAATGTTCTTTGCATCATCCAGAGCCTGGCGACCATTGGTGTCGAGCTCTCCGACTATCTCGTTGATGGAAGACATATTACGGCTCAGCTCCTGAGTAACACTGCTCTGCTCTTCAGCTGCTGTAGCTATTTGAGAACTAAGGTCATTGATCTCATCCACATAGCTGGTCATGCTCTCAAGACTTACGCCCACCTCACCAGAACCGTCCGCAGCTTCCTGACAGCGTGATTTGGTGTTTTCCATCGAGTCCACTACCACCTGGGTACCTTTTACCAAATTATTCAACGCGGTTTCAATCTCTTCGGTGCTGTCTTTGGTACGGCTCGCCAGATTACGCACTTCATCCGCTACCACCGCAAAGCCTCTGCCCTGCTCACCCGCACGCGCCGCCTCAATCGCTGCATTCAAAGCCAGCAGATTAGTCTGCTCCGCGATATCACCAATCACGCTTAGAATAGTATTGATACCCTGGGTCTCATCAGTCATCTTCTGCACATTTTCAGCAGACTCATCCACCTCTGCAATAAGTGCTGATACCGTATTCTGTGACTGTGTCACTATCTGACGGGACTCATCACTAGTTTGATTTGCTTGCTGCGTCAGATTGGCAGTATTAGCTGCATCGGTGGACATCGAATCAGCGGTTGCATTCATCTCTTCTATCGCGGTAACGATCTGCTCTGTTTCCGAGACGTGATTCTGTAAGATGGAGCTATTACGCGCCGACTGATCACGCAGTCGGTCAACGTTGAGCTGCAACGAACCGGAGGCCTGTTGAATCTCCAGCATCATGTGCTGCAGACTTTCGATAAACTTATTGATAGCAAGGGCGATCTGCCCCAGGTCATCTTCACTTTTAACCTCAAGACGCTGCGTCAGGTCGCCATCACCACGCGATAGGCCGGTCACCATCTGCTTGAGCGACAAGATCGGCTGATAGAGCGCCTGAATGATGAAAAATGCAATAACAATACTCACCAACGTAGCCGTTACTGCGATGAAGGTTGCTGTCATACGGGCATCAGCAAGTTCAGCAAAAGCCACTTCTTTATCCAGACCTATAGCGTAGTACCACTGCTTATCAGCAAACTTAATACGGTGTGAGAAAAAGATCTTGTCTTTGCCGTTTAACTCGTACTCAATGGCTGCGCTTTCTTTGCTCACTGCCTCTTCGATGGTTGGCCGGAACCAGGCAAAGTCACTACCTTTCTCGCTGGCCTTGATAGCCGGTGAGTTAGATGCAAGAAAAGTGGTATCCTGGTTTATGATGACAGCAACGGCACCTGAAGGGATATCATCATCCTGTACCAGGGTGGCAAGAAACGCCAGATTCATATCTGTCGCGACTACTCCACTCTTGGTGCGCTGCATAACACTGATCCAATAAGTTTCCCCATCTTCTCCCAGATAAGGCTCTGTCGGGATTGGCTTGTATGCCTGCCGCCCGGTATTGTAATAGCCCTTCTCTCGTACATCGTCATCTAACTTATGATTAGGCCACTCAGAAGAAGTCTGGTTCCAATACGCGTCACCATTTGATTCAAACCCGATAAATGCACTACCGGTATTAAATGCTCTCGCGAGGATATGGGTGAAATCTACATACTCTTCCGGTGTATTACCGGGAAACTCTTTATCCTTGTACAACTCACCAATTTTGGCCAGGCCTTCAACCTTTTCGCCAAGTTTTGCTTCAATCGTCTCTGCCTTGGCTTTTACATACGCCTGACTGGCTTCAGTGATGCGTTGAGTGAGGAGTTTCTCTCCACTAAGATAAGAGATACACGTGGAAACGGAAACAGAAACGCCGACCAGCAGTAACACCGATACCAGCAACACCTGTTTAAATCCCAACTGTTTCATATACTAAGGCTCCATGGTAAATAATAGTTAAATTTTTTATGCTTATTCCTGCAAAATAAATGTATCAATATTAAAATAAAGGTGTGTTGTACATTGCAGCGATACTGCGCGCTTAGGTATGAATGCTTAAAGCACATACGCCAATCATATGTGTATTACAAAATTGAGAATGATGAGTTAGGTGCCATCCAGAACGCTCACATTCGTCAACAGCCGTTATCCACTTACCAGAAGGGATGTAAACCTTAATCGGTACGATAAGGTTTCCTTGAATTTCAAATGAGTTAATAACCTCTTCGCGATTCAGATATAGCGCATCATTAGAAATGGCGTCTGACTTAGTATTGCTTTTGACATCAATCGTACACAAGGTATTAAGTTGCTTCAGACAATCCCGAAAACGGTTTAAATCAGAGCCTTCAATAATAGGAACTGACTGACAGGTAGCCAGCGATTGAAATCTTTTAAACTGGTTTCACAGTTTTTACTCATCACTTACGCACCTTCACCTATTTCCAATAGAGCCACTTTGATAAGCTCATCGGCTGATACTGGTTCTGAATAGTAGAATCTTTGGGTCGCATTACAACCAACCTCAACAAGATGACGTTTCTGCTCTTCGGTTTCGACACTTTCTGCCACAACAGATAATCTAAAGTTTTGCGCTAAGTGTACGACTGATTTGACAGTTACTTGGTCGTGGGTATTTGTTACCACATTGTCCATGAAAGACTTGTCAATTTTCAGAATCTTGGCACTAAGTTCCTTAATATAAGACAGAGACGAAAAGCCCGTCCCAAATTGTCGATAGATATGCAAAATCCGCTCTGCGCTAGGCCTTTAAGTATGTTCATTGCTTTAGCAGGAGCTGTCATTAATACCGACTCCGTAACCTCCAGTTCAAACATCGCTGGGGAAAGCCCCTCTTCAGCTCCTACGAATTAGGAAGAAAAGCCACGTAAGCCAAAAAATTTAAAAAACAGCAAACCACCTTACCAACTGGGACTTTTCTTTACTCACAGCCATGAAAGCGCTTTCATGCAGTCTGGCTCTGATTAAATCATATTCCACTAGTCCTGCATAGTACAAATACTGCGCTGGAAACACGTCTGAAAGGAAAATCTGCTGAGGAAAGAATGGCAGAACGCCAGAAACTCGCGAAACCAATACTGGATGAGCTGTATAAATGGCTGACCTCGCAAAAATTGGCTGTTCGCCGACACTCCAAAAGGTGCGGATGCTAGTACTATGCTGTATAGCATCATCGAAACAGCAAAGGCCAATGGACCGATCTTGTACGACTACCTGGTTCAGTGCATGAAAGAGCTGGCTAAGCCAGAGCCAGATATCGAATTACTTCTTCCCTGGAACTTCTCTCACTGAGGCTGCGCCCGTGGGATCGTGGGGCGTTCACGTTACAGCTCGATTAACCCTACAAAAAGTAATCCACTCTTTGGATTTCTCACGGCTTTAACTACCATACTTTTTTATAATACTTGCTTATATTGTTTTAGATAGTGATATGAATGACACATCTTGAAGATTAAGCATTGAATGTCACTATCAGATTGCGAAATTATGAAAAAATCGGACTGTGTATAAAAGAATGTTAGATTCAACGTACTTCATCAATGCAGCACTCATCTTGTAAGAAACCAATCACTGATTGCAGTCTTTCAAACTCAGCAACACAGAAAAGTGTACGACCTTCGCGGCGTTGCGAAATTAGCCCGGCTGAAACCAAGCTTGAAATGTGGTGAGAGAGTGTTGAACCAGGAATCCCCAACTTTTCTTGTAACCCACCCACAGAGATACCGTGATAGCCTGCGCGAACGACGCTTTTATAAATCGTTAATCGAGTCGGGTGCCCTAACTCTTTAAATGCTTTAGCAACAATATCAATGTCCATAGCTTTACCTCTTTGAGAATTACATTTCGATATTACTGGAAATCTTTTGACCACACCAATGATTTGTTGTTGAAAGGGACTCAATTGATGTTCGCACAGGTTCGAATTAAGAACTGGCTAGAATATAGCAATATTAGAAGCTGTAATTAGGTAATGAAAATGATCAAATTAAGACAAATTTAAACCCATTTGTGACCAGAGCTGGCATAACCTGAGTGCCAATTGCTCGAATGCCAACATACCATTGCGGCGCAACTGCTTGAAGGGCTTCTGGTACAGCAGCTATTTTGCTGAACAAAATAAAGAAGGCCGCCATTTGGCGGCCTTAGTGTTACTGGGGGAAAATTACCCAAAAATAAAGGAGTAAAGGTAACCGGCAGCAATTGCCATGCCCAGGATCACGGTTAGAAATGCCGCAATCATTTGATTTTTAAATATGGATTTCAACAAGATGACTTCGGTCAAGCTTGCTCCGGCGCTGCCGATAATCAGTGCCATAACTGAGCCCAGAGCCATCCCCTTGGTTACCAAAGCCGCACTTAGAGGAATAACGGCTGCCGCTCGGATGTATAGTGGAATTCCAATAACAGCGGCGATTGGAATAGCATACCAAGTCCCCTCGCCAGCATACTTAGCAATCAGCTCGGTTGGAATAAAGCCATAGATAAACGCCCCGATTGAGATCCCAAGCATCAAGTAAGGGAATACCTGCTTGAAGTCTTTCCAAGTAGAGCGCCAAATACGCATCCAACGATTGTCTTCCTTATTGATTGCAGGAGCACTATCGCAACAAGCTGTTGCAGGCGGAGTGCTGTCACAACAAGAGGTTGAAGCCGTTGCTATATTCGGTGTTGCTGTACAATACGATGCACCTACTGGCTCAGGTGTGGTGTCACAGCAAGAGGTTGCTACTTCAACTTTTTCTGTGCCACATGACGTACCACAACTTGAGCTTTCAGCTGCTTCGTACGCCTCTGGCTTAACGTACTTTTCAAACCTGAGTTTCTCCAATGCATAACCAGCAGTTACGGCTACTACCATGGCAACAAGGAAGTAGAACACAGCGACTTTAATACCGAAGGTCACGACAAACAGACCAATGATCACCGGGTTAAGCAGTGGGCTTGAGAATAAAAACACCATCATAGGTCCAAAACCGGCCCTGGCCCTTAACAACCCTTTTAGGAATGGAATGGTTGAACAAGAACAAAATGGTGTAATCGAACCCAGTAGTGCGGAAATAACATACCCCTTGCCATTACGCGAGCTGAGGATCGACTGGATTTTTTCTGGGGTTATAAAATCTTGCAGTACTCCCACTATGTAGCTGATCTCTAAGAAAAGAATGATTAACTCAGTCGCTAAGAAAGCGAACATATCTAGGGCCTCTTTGGCCATGGTGATGATTTCAGGACTCATATTAACGCCTTAATGATTCGTCATTTCTGGTTATGTCGAAATAATGGTTGAACCAGTTCTCGTGTCAACCTATAATTCTAGAAAGGTGGAAGTATTTAATTTCGTTGCTTGTGATCACATGAAATCAAGGGGGTACTATGTGTGAGTTACTCGGACTAAGTGCCAACACAACTACAACAATAGTCAGGAGTTTTTCTTCGCTAGCAGAACGAGGAGGGAACACGGGGCCTCACCGGGATGGTTGGGGGATCACTTTCTACGATGGTACAAAAGGATGTCGCACCTTTAAGGATACCAGCCCTTGCTGTTGTTCGGATGTATCTACTTTTATTCAGAGGCATCCTATATCTAGTCAACTGATAATAGCTCATATTCGTCAGGCGAATCGCGGCATAGTACGTATGGAGAACACACATCCGTTTACCCGTGAATTATGGGGGCGCTGCTGGACCTTTGCTCATAATGGCCAGCTTAGCAACTATGAGTCATTAGAGACGGGAGATTTCATTCCGTTAGGCCAAACTGACAGCGAACTGGCTTTCTGTTGGCTGCTAAACCAGATAAAACAGCAATTCTCAGTCCAGCCCGATTCAATGCTTAACGTATTTCGCTTTATTGCAGCTAAAGCTACTTTCCTCAATAAGCTGGGTATTTTCAACATGCTACTGACCGATGGAGAGTTTTTGATGGCTTTTTGCGGCAGCAAATTGGCCTGGACCACCCGAAGCTCTCCTTTTGGAGAAGTGCAATTTACTGAAGGTAAAGGAACGCACAATTTAGCGGAAATCTATCAAGAGATAGATGTAACGACATTAATCGCATCCCAACCATTAACGAATGAAAGTTGGCATCAACTTGAAGTTAACAACTATGCACTGTTTAAAAATGGTCGTTGTATTAGTTGCATGTTTGGCGGATAGGTTTTGTAATTTTAAAAGGATTCATCATGATTGAATTAACAACTAAGCGAGCTACTCAGGACGCCATTGAATGGGCATTAATGCAAGGTCTTGCTTTAAAGACAAAATCACACTCGGCAAGTCACGTGGCTTTTTGTTTTACTCCAGCTTCAATTGATAGAGAGCGTTTTGAGCACTTAAAAACAACCGTGCCTCTTCTTGGTAAATTGATTCATTATGTATCTGAAAGCCATCAATTTCTACGTGAAGCTATTAGTCCGGTTGCTTCTGGAGATGCGTTTTTTAATGCATTGTTAAGTATGCACCATCAGATCCATAAAGGTGCACACAAAGCCCCTCGGCTACCTCTTCTTATTATGCGTACCGATTTTATGGATGATGCTAAAAATGGCCCCAAACTTATTGAGTTTAATGGTATTGCGGCAGGTATGGGGCCATTTGGGCAACGAATTCACGAACTGCATCGTTATTTACGAGAACAGTGGCCTGATACTTATGCCACTTGGTCGAGCGCTACAGAAGAGGGGGAGCTTATCAGCAACCCTGCGATAGAGCGACTGTCGCAGAGTATTGCAGATGCGACGTTTCAAATTAAACAAGAATTTGGTGACGAAGGCCAAGCAGTATTTTTAATGCTTGTTCAAGCAAATGAGGACAATGTTTTTGATCAACATCTGCTTGAGCTCGCATTGCAGAAAAAAGGTATCAAAACGGTGAGACGGACGTTTCGCGAGTTATACGGTAAATTATCGACCGGCCGGGGTGACCGAATGATATTAGACGGTATCGGCACAATTGACTGTGTGTATTTACGTGCAGGCTATGAATATGATGACTATGCAGCCAGCGACATTACCAGTGGCTTATGTTGTGAAGCCCTAATGCAGGCCCGAGTTTTGATAGAAAAGCATCGTGTGGCAGTAAATGCGACTGTCAGTCAACAGCTTGCAACGAGTAAACGAGTACAGATGTTGCTTTCCTCCATGAGCGCAGCATCTCTTTTACAGTTTGGTTTGAAACTGGATGAGGCTCAATCTGTTAAAAACTTGTTGGGTGAAATGTTGCCTGTAAACAAAGATTCTGCGGGCTGGCTGAGTGAGCGTTCATCTTCAGACTGGGTACTAAAAAACCAAGGCGAAGGAGGGGGGCATTGCGTGTTCGGTGAAGATATTTTGCCGGCATTACAGAAGATAAGGGCTGAAGAATATGAGGCATGGTCGCTAATGCGCCGTTTGCATCCTGCTCCAAGAGTGAACCCTGCCTTATTAGTGAGAAAAGGAGAGCTTTCTATAGTGGATGATCTGATCAAGGAAATAGGAATGTTTACTGTACATATAGAAGGGAAACCAGCAGTTGAAGAAGAAGGCTATGCTGGGTATTTAATTCGGAGCAAGTCTTCTATCACCACCGAAGGTGGTGTTCATAGTGGGATGGGCGTCTTAGATTCACTGGTTTTTGAGACTGGAGTTTGCTCTATGTAAGTAACAAGGCTGCGCCTGTAGCACTTGGTGGGGGTTACACATAGGATTTGCAATCCCGGCGGGAATAAGACACTGAGAGTTCGTCAAGTCGGATGCATGAGCTTAGCGGGTGTATTTGGGGCATGTTCACAGGAAAACGCCCCAGGCTATCAAAGCCTAGGGCGATGAATATCAACGATATACTATTTGGTGAATCGCAATGCCACTCAATTTAAGTGAATGGTATTGTCACCCAAACGAAGTCTTTCATATCATTGCCGCCAATCCTTAACAGACTCTTATAGAAACTCAGTGAAAGTACGAGAAATAACGTCACGCTGTTGCTCTGGAGTCAGAGAGTTGAAACGCACAGCATAGCCCGATACGCGGATAGTCAGCTGTGGGTAGTTCTCTGGGTGCTTAACAGCGTCTTCCAGCGTTTCACGGTTAAGAACGTTAACGTTCAGATGCTGACCGCCTTCAATATCAGCCTTGTGGTGGAAGTAACCATCCATCAGGCTGGCAAGGTTAACTTTCTGAGTGTCAACATCTTTACCCAATGCATTTGGCACGATAGAGAAGGTGTAAGAGACGCCATCTTTCGCATCAGCAAACGGCAGTTTACTAACAGAAGCTAGAGAGGCTATCGCACCTTTCTCGTCACGACCGTGCATTGGGTTAGCACCTGGCGCGAATGGGGCGCCTGCCTGGCGACCGTCTGGCGTGGTTCCTGTCTTCTTACCGTATACCACGTTAGACGTGATAGTCAGGATAGACTGCGTTGGGATCGCATTGCGGTAAGTTTTCTGCTTACGGATCTTGCTCATGAAGGACTTAACCAGTTCACATGCGATGTCATCAACACGTGGGTCGTTGTTACCGAACTTTGGAAATTCCCCTTCGGTTTCGAAGTCGATTGCGATACCGTCTTTGTCACGCACAGGTTTAACCGTTGCGTACTTGATTGCTGATAGTGAGTCAGCGGCAACAGACAGACCTGCGATACCACATGCCATTGTACGACGAACATCACGGTCATGCAGAGCCATCAGAGACACTTCGTAGCTGTACTTGTCGTGCATGTAGTGGATGCTGTTCAGTGCAGTGACATACTGCTTAGCCAGCCAGCCCATAAGGCTGTCTAGGCTAGCCATAACTTTGTCATAGTCCAGTACTTCGTCCATCATTGGTTCAGACTTAGGACCAATCTGCAGTTTTAGCTTCTCATCAACACCACCATTGATTGCGTAAAGCATAGTTTTTGCGAGGTTCGCACGCGCACCGAAGAACTGCATGTGTTTACCAACAACCATTGGCGATACGCAGCAAGCGATCGCGTAGTCGTCAGAGTCGAAATCCAGACGCATCAAATCGTCGTTTTCGTACTGGAGAGAAGATGTATCAATAGATACCTTCACACAGAACATCTTGAAGCCTTTAGGTAGCTGCTCAGACCAAAGCACAGTGATGTTTGGCTCTGGAGAAGGTCCCATAGTGTACAGACTGTTTAGGAAACGGAAGTTACTACGAGTAACCAGGGTACGGCCGTCAAGACCCATACCACCTATAGATTCTGTTGCCCAAATGGGGTCGCCAGAGAATAGCTCATCATACTCAGGCGTGCGCAGGAAACGCACCATACGCAGCTTCATTACGAAGTGGTCGATCATTTCCTGAGCTTGTGCTTCTGTGATCTTACCGGCTGCGATATCACGCTTGATGTAGATATCCAGGAACGTAGATGTACGGCCCAGAGACATAGCGGCACCGTTTTGAGACTTAACAGCAGCCAGGTAACCGAAGTAAGTCCACTGGATTGCTTCTTGTGCAGTCGTTGCAGGACCAGAGATATCGAAGCCGTATTTAGCCGCCATCTCTCTGATCTGAGCAAGAGCACGGTGCTGCTCAGCGATTTCTTCGCGAAGCTGCATAGTCATTTGAAGGTCTTCGCCATTCTCGAACTTCTCTTGCAGAGAAGTGAACTGGGCAAACTTATCCTTCATCAGGAAGTCGATACCGTACAGGGCAACACGGCGGTAATCACCGATGATACGGCCACGGCCGTATGCATCTGGCAGGCCTGTCAGGACACCAGATTTACGGCATTTCATGATATCTGGGGTGTAGATATCGAAAACACCCTGGTTATGAGTTTTACGGTACTCGGAGTAGATTTTCGTAACTTGAGGATCCAGTTCACGATCGTAGGCCTTGCAAGAACTTTCAACCATGCGGATACCACCGTTGGGGATAATCGCACGTTTCAGAGGAGCGTCAGTTTGAAGGCCAACGATAGTCTCCAAATCTTTGTTAATGTAACTAGCATCGTGAGAGGTAATGGTAGAGATAACAGACGTATCGAAATCAACAGGGGCGTGAGTGCTGTTTTCCTGCTTGATGCCTTCCATAACCTGCGCCACAACTTGGCTGTTGCTGGAGTAGCCTCAGATTCCAGGAAAGACTCGTCGCCTTCATATGGGGTGTAGTTCTTCTGGATAAAGTCACGAACGTTTACCTCGTTCTGCCAGTCGCCATTGTCGAAACCTTCCATGCTTTAGCAAATAGCTCTGCCATTGTATACCTACCTATTTGTATCTATTAGAAAAGATATTGTCATATTGGTGATTGCAAATAAAGATATTGCTTGCAACCATCAATTTTCCCCCTCTCTTTATGTGCGACAAAAGAACTCAAATACTACCCGAGGTGATGTAAATCTAGCTTGATTATACCACCTATCAAAAATACTGCTTAAAGGCTGAGATACGAGGAATCATACTTACAGCCAGCATAGCGCTGATGTAAACGATGAGTCCCATGGGCCTGAGATTACAAAGTGCTCAACAACAGAGAGTGTCTAAGAAAACCGGAGCGATTCATTCCAGTAAAAACACACATGACCAGCCAGAAAATCCCCACGCTCGATTATTCCCGTTTGCGAGCGCTACAGTGTGAATTAAAATGTCGATAGGCGCGGCGTAGCACTTGGCGGTTTGAGATACCAGAGGTTATCCGAAGTACGATTTTAGGGTTCTGACTCTAAATCGAAATTGTCCAAAAATGAGTTGAATTGAAGTGACATAGATATGTGATCACCAAGCGATTCTGTCGTGTTCAGTATAGGAATCCACGTATTAGCAAAGTAGCTAATCAATTCAAATTAAGATGCGTACGTATACTCAGCTTCTTGTTGAGGGAGCCAGCCTTTAGCCTTTAATGTTTGCGCACCAGCTACCCTCAACCAGCTATCAGCTATCAGCTATCAGCTTTATATAGCATTACAGAGCGCCTAGGTTGTTAGCTGGCTGATGCATCATTTAATACCAATTTGGATAGCAAACTGGCTATGGTGAGAGTAGACCCTGTCGGTATTATTGATTTACAAAAGAGGATCAAAACAGCTAAAGAAAAGCACCGAGAAGCTATACAATACTCGAGTTGCGAGGTCGCAGCATGGGATACTCATTCACAGAAAACCTCAAAGTAGCCACATATGTCTAAAGATTTTGATTTCACCACAGAATACACCCTCGACAAGGCCTTTTTTGCAGAGTGTTATGATCAAACTAGTCGTCCTGCTGAATTTCCAAAAGCCTATTTAAAAGGAATACTTTTTCTTCTTTTTGGGGTGCTTTTAGTAAAATTTGAGCTACTACCCAGCGGTTACGTTGGTTGGTTCTTTATTGTTTTGAGTATTATTGAGGCGCTTAGTGTTTATTTTAAGAGAACCTGGTGGTTATGGCGACAAACACTCAGCATGAGCTCTGGTAGCAAAGTGGTATTTCATGTTGACTCTAACGGTGTGAGTTATAAAAGCGGTAAAAACACCCGTAACATCGCCTGGAGTGAAATCGACCAACTTCAACAAAGCGATTTAGGTTTTATCCTTCATATGGGTAAACAGCGCCAATATGTCAGTAAATCTTGCTTAAATGATGAAGTGGTCGCGTTCATGGTAGAGCAGCACGCAGTATCAAAAATGAACTAACGTCAATGCGCGCAAATATAGAGGTAATGAAACGAATACGGTTAGGTCTTTCATTTTGCTTTTGATTAGAATGGTTGAGCTTCTAGCTAGGGGTGCAGTAGCTGAGGTTATCCGAGTTCACTCTGTAATATGAAGTTCGGAACAAGGTTTTGTCCAGAACCGTGTTAACACCAAGGTAATTTGGTTGTCACAAAGGCAGTCACAAGAGTTGTTGACCGCGAGTTTGTTATGATTCTTTATTACTCCGTATGAAGCTTTTGTACTTAGTCCGTCAGTCTCCCCCGGTAATTACACTAGTACAGATTAGCAGCCCATTGGGCAAGCCTTTCCGGGCTGCTATTAAATAGTGTTACCGTATAGTGAACACTATTTCGTCAATGGAAAATTACAGCTACCTTTTCCTGGCATTGGATCCGGTTCAGAAGGCAAGCTCAAAAATTCATAGCTTGGGTCATTACGTCCAGTATCGCTACCATCGTGCCACTCGCCCGACTTACCATCTTGGTTTGTATCACGGGTTCCTTTGAATTTATCCATATAACCATCAGCAAACTTGCCGGAAGCGGGTACATTAGTAAACCAGTCAAATATTGTATGTCGACGTAAAACGCGCCACTCATCCCCGCGTTTTTCAAAATTAAATAGCATTCTGCCGTATAAGGTAACTTCGCGTGCTTTCTCCCCTTCGCCAACTAGGTGAAAGGCCCAGACGTAGCTTTCTGCATTGGCTGAATTTTCATCGATTAAATCGATAATAACATTGCTGACGCGATGCTGTGTCGCTCGTAAGGTAGCAAAGCCACCCATAGCCTGACACGGGAATTCATTATAAGTCGCAGGTGCTGGATTCTTCTTCGCATCGGAGAAAAATACTGGAAACTCTGGGTCTTGATGTTCTTCAATCGCCTCAGGCCAGTAGACAGATCGCATCAGGCCACGATCCATACGATCTAACGAACGCATCAGGTGGTTTATAACATCCCTGATCGCTTCTTTATCCAGCAAATCCTGAATTCGATTTTCAGTACTTCTCCGCCATTTTAGACTATCCACTTTTTCATCACTAAAGTTCCGTTCAAATCCGGAGCCATTTGCGGTTTCTCCGGCAAAGGCGTATTGAGTTGAAATAGCACTGACACCGAGCAGCATCAATCCGCACAAGTGGTGCAGGCTTGATTTTTTCCTTTGTACTTTCATTGGGTTATCCGTTATAGGTTTGTTTTTCGAACGACGCAATGATAGCAACATGAACTCTCTCCACATACTGCGCAAAAAGGCATACCAACAAGTCATATTTGGAATAATCGACAAAACGATAACCAGAATACTTCTTTATTTTTTGTGTTTAACGTACTTGAACAAATTCAAAACGATTGTGTATACAAAGGTGACTTTCTGCCCCGTCTGGAAAATACCCACACTGTAACTAGTTACCTACCCCCATTCAATTATTCCAAATACGCATACTTGGTAGTCATCTCAGCCCAGTTTTAACCCCTTTTATTAGCATCTATGATTCATCTCAAGCCATACGGCGAACTGACATACAGCACCAACCTGGAGAAAGATGATGTCAAAAGATCTTGTATTTACCGTCGAGTTCAACATCCAACCAGAATCACGCGAAGCGTTTCTGACAAGCCTGACCCAACTTGTTGAAGAGATGGCTAAGGAAGAGACATTTGTCTCCACCTACCTGCATCAGGATACCGAAGATCCGAATAAGTTCCTGATCTATGAGCGCTGGTCAGAGCCAAGCATGGAAGCCTTTATGGAAAACCAATTGCGTGGCAAGCGCTACCGCGACGATTACGAAGCACGCCTGCCAGGCTGGTCTGCAGCGCCGCGAAAAATCAGTGTGCTAGAGCCTATTGGCGAATGGGAAAACAAATAAGCCTCGATTTAATCACCACCGACTTGAATTAAATATTGGTTGCCCGCCCCGTTACCGGGCCGTCAGCCACAGGAGATAACCATGGATATGCAACAAAAATTGCAAGTACTGCTTGATAAGCAAGACATCACCGAAGTCATCTATCGTCACGCGCGCTCATTGGATCGCATGGACGGTGAGTTGATGAAATCGACCTACTGGGAAGATGCCATTGAAGAGCACCAAGATCCTATCTATCCGGACCTGTTCTTCTATAACGACAATGCCCACAAGTTTGTCGGCCCGGCTATGGAAGGGTTCAAGGCACTAAAAGTCACCCAGCACCGTATCAGCAACATCCTGATCAATGTAGATGGCGACGAGGCTACTGCCGAGAGCTATGTCTGGGCCTACCATGTGCATGAGGAAGAGGGTGTGGACAAGGAAGGCATTTTAGGTGGTCGTCATTTTTACAAGTTCGAACGCCGTAACGGTGTCTGGAAAATGGTCCACCGCCTGACAGCCTTCGACTGGAACCAAAACCAGGATGCGTCGTCTGTCTGGTCTCCAGACTTTGAACAAAAATACTTCGGTCAGCGCGATAAAACCGATGCCAGCTACGATTACATCAAAAACTAAACAAGCGTAATCGCCCATTAACCACTGCTAGTTTGGGCAGTAGCCAATAACGTGAAAACACCATTTGAATCCTGATGATTTTGATTACTGCCCACATTAACGACTGAAACAGTTCGCTATCGCTCAGACTGAGATAGCAACAGAGGACTCGACAATGGCTACCAATAAATTCAAGGCTGGCGATCTTTTCCCGGCAATCGAACTGCCGACCTTAGATGGCAACACAATCAATCTTGGCACACCACAAAATGGCGCAGACTGGCGGTTAGTGGTGATCTATCGGGGCAAGCACTGCCCGCTGTGTACCCGTTACCTGAATGAACTTGAAGCACTCAAGGACAAGTACCTACAAATCGGTGTCGATATTGCCGCCGTTTCAGCCGACAACAAAGCGCAGGCAAGTGCCCATATGGCCGATCTGTCAGTCAGCTTCCCGATCGCCTATGGCATGACCATCGAGCAGATGCAACAGTTGGGACTTTATATCTCCCACCCGCGCTCAGCCAAGGAAACCGATCACCCATTCGCCGAGCCCGGCCTGTTCGTCATTAACGACAAAGGCGAGGTGCAGGTTATCGATATATCCAACGGGCCTTTTGTCCGTCCTGAACTGAACGTCCTGCTCTCAGGGCTGACATTTATCCGCAACCCGGAAAACAACTATCCGATCCGTGGAACCTATGATTAAACAAATTGCTGCTAATGGAATTTATCCTGAGTTTACAGGTAACAGTTGAAAACTCAGGCCACCTAAATATAAGAGAAGACGGTATGAACAAAGACATTCTGTTTAACACTATCGGCCTTAGTGGTGATCTTAACCTCAGCAACCGCATAGTCATGGCTCCGATGACCCGCTCGATGGCCAGCGAAGAATTGGTACCGACCGATGCGATGGCAGAGTATTACAGCCGCCGTGCCGACATCGGCTTGATCATTGCCGAGGCGACAATCATTTCACCGATGGCACAGGGCTACCCCAATACCCCGGGGCTGTATAATCAGGCCCAGGTAGAGGGCTGGAAGAAAGTCACCGACAAAGTTCACCAGAACGGCGGTAAAATTTTTGCCCAGATCTGGCACTGCGGCCGGGTTTCTCATCCCTTCTATCTCGAGGGAGAAAAACCTATGGCCCCTTCGGCGGTTGCCCTGGATGGCCGTGTACCCCGCGGCAATGGCCTGCAATACGGTATGCCGCGTGAAATCACCGAAACTGAAATTTTCGAGGTAATTCAGGAATTCGCCCAGGCGGCAGCAAACGCTCGCAAGGCAGGTTTTGACGGGGTGGAGCTTCACGGTGCCAACGGCTACCTACTGGATCAGTTCCTGCACTTGGAAACCAATCGACGCACTGACGCATGGGGCGGAAGCCCAGAAAAAATGGCTCGCTTCTTGTTCGAAGTCATCGATGCGGTTAAGCAAGAAATCGACCATGTCGCCGTGCGCCTGTCCCCGGTGGGACACCAGCATCTGGAGCTCAACGAAGATGATAAGGCAATATCAGACTACGTACTGCAACAATTAAACCAGTACGATCTGACCTATATCCATACCGGATCGCATAATGACATACCTTTCGAATATGTTGGTGGCACAGTGACTCAATATATCCGCAGTCTCTATAAAGGCACGGTGATCGCATGCGGCGGTTATAGTACCGAAAGCGCCCGTGAAGCACTGCATCGCGGAGACGCCGATCTGATCGCCATCGGCCGTCCTCTGATCGCCAACCCGGATTACGTAGAGAAGGTGCGTACCAATCAGCCGCTCACCTCGTATAACGTTGAAATGCTGAATGAGCTTGTATAGGGAGCCAATGAGAAATAATGCCCCCCTCACCTCAAGGGAAGTAAAGGCATAGGTGCCGCAATCGTCGAGTACCTGGCTCATGATAGCCTGAATGGGAACCGGTCTATGTAAACCGGGGGTTTACCCATGATTAATTAATAATAAAGCGGCACCTTTTAGGTAACCGCTTTATGTAGAAAAGACGCGTGTTATAACGAACAACCTTGTGGGGATGAATTATCCCGCGGCCACAAGGTTGTACCGTCACTGAGTGATAGCGTAAGAAAATCCAGCCCCGTGCTCATAGTGGCAGGTGGTAAATCTGTCTCCAACACATACATACCCGTTGCAACAGCCCCTCCTTTTGCATTGGCACTCACCTGGCTAGCCGCCAAACTCGAATAGCGCAACCCAAACATATCGAAATATGGACGCCAATCCTGGTTGGTGATTGTACTTAGCGATACCAGCATGAAGTCATTCCCAGGGATTGAGCGGATATTGCTGCCGCCATATGTCGCATTGCCACTGTATGGGAACAAACTAAACCCAAGTCTCTCCCGATTGTTCAGCCAATCGGTTTCATTCGCCGCATAGTGACCAAAAGTACGGCTATGCAAATACAGTAAAGTGAAGAGGTTGAATCCATTCTCAAGCTTATCCCCGCTGGCCATCGTTTGTTGATCGGCTCGCAGTGCCATCTGAATATAAAATGCCATGCGATAGCCATTGTGAACCGCGTAGGCATTGCTCTTCCAAGGTGCAACAAAGCGATCCGTCCCCTCATCCAGCACTTTGCAATTGCTACCTACAACAACCCGATCACCCGAAGTATCTTTCACTTGCGCGGCATCTGACATGAAGACATAGAACAAGTCTTTCTGGTTCATATGCCCATCAGTAATTGAGGTGGTATTGCCATCTCGCAGATAGTGGGATTTCCATTTCACATAATACGGGAAGAGATTATTCGAATTCTCCCCCGCCCGTGAGCTGTACTTGCCCCAGTCATCGATATTGGCCGCTTCGACATACTGAACATTCAGCCTATTCGTTTGCAGGTTATGCCCTAGCTCGTGGTTATCCCCCCAACCTGTTGGAGAAATATTCCAGGCGGCATCCCACGGGTTGCCGCTACAACCACTGCCACATTGAGCATTTTGATCGTAGTTTGCATGCTGAATAATGGTTCGAGTATGCAATGCTTCGTTGAAACAATCTGCTTTACCAAACAGATTGCTACAAACCGCTTTCACATCATCAGGCAGAGACTCTTCCAGTGTTTTGCCCTGAACCTTATAGCCCGCCAAGGTATAGACACTGTTGATATGATCGTCTTCAATCGACTTAAGCAAAGCATTGACAGTGGGTATTTCACTACCGATGGCATTGAGAAAACGATCCCGGCGCAAGTGCTGCTCAGCGCCATCGGTACGTAAATCGACATGGGGCAATTGTGTATTTTCAATTGTATGGTTAAATCGGCTGACCTCATTGGGATCACTAAAATCCATGATCGCAGGATGTTTGGCAACACCAGCCACAGTCAGTGTAGTCTCAACCGGCGTCGAGCTGCCCTTGAGGTACGCATAAATAGGTCCGCCATATGGCGTCGAGAAAGTAACCGTTTCCCCCGCAGCCACCTCGATACGCTGCTGGGCTAGCTCAAGCGGGCCTCGATATACCTTTGTCTGATAGGCTCTATTGGTATTGCTTCGATGATAGTTGAGCTTTATCACAAGCGTAGCATCACTGCTATCTGTTCGAGTTACCGTAACAGTTTCACCAGGCAACGCATACCAGCCTGTTGTTGTCCATTGGCCAGAATAGGGAACGCGAATACGTTGGCTCTCTGTTACCGTCTCTGGATAGGCATAGTGGGCATTGCTCCCCTTCACCACATTCGATTTATCAACAACATACTCTCCTAAATCAGCTTGTGCCTGATTGTTTTCACGGGCGTAGCTGACAACCCAATCCGCAAACATGGCTTGCTGCCAGGCCGAGGCGTCATTTTGCTCTATCGGATAATCAATTTCTAAACGGTATTTATCTGCCAGTAACAAGCCAGATCGTATCAACGGATAATATTCAGTCTCGAATGCTTTGATATTATAACTATCCAGCGCTATCGCCGCGTTACGATACCAATCCGCTGCATTTTTATATGCCGACTGAAAAGCAGCATCTGAGCAATAGATGAAGTTCTTATTACACTGTTCCAACGAAGTAATATCAAACTGGCCCGCATCAAGGCGAGCGAGCAGCTGCCCGACTTGTTGCAGGGCTGGATCCGCGACTTTCAAATCATCGACAGCCAGGTTGTCTGTATGATGTTCATTCCAGTAGTTCCCATTACCCTGTAACCCCATATAACGATACACAGGCGCTGCAATCGGGCTGGCTTCTCGCCAATAATTCATAACTAGCAAAGGGATCTGCAATGACTTTGCTTTCTCGATGGCTGCACTTACCCCATCATAGCCTCGGCTATCACGGTCAATGTCACTTAATACAATGAGATCCGGTTGTTGCTCATCGATACAGCTCGATAACGCTTCATAGTCACAAGTATTTGCTGCGTTGATGGTATGTTGGTTTGGGTAATGGCTGTTTAACCACTTTCTGATGTTCTCATTATGAGGGAAATACCAGCTGTCAGCGTTGCTCGATACATGCGAGGTAACAATCGACAATTGGTTATCCGGCTCATTATTGTTGCTTAGCCAATTGAGCAAGTTTTCCAGCAATTGATCTGTTTGAGCTGAAGTATCCACCGAGAACATATTGGCGCTCATTGCCGCATAGCGATGTTGACCTTGCTGGCCTGCATAGACTAAGCCTTCTGAGGAAGGTGAACCGTCATCATCCTGTGTCGAACGCAATACCAGAAAGGTGTTTTCAGGCATAAAGGACGAAAACGTAATACTGTCATGACTTGGGTGCCACGATATCGTCGAGCCTACTCCCTGATATAAAGTATCAATCAAGGCACTGCGCTGAGACTCAGCCTCTCCAATGACGTCTTGGCTATACTGAATCAACTCACGGGCCGAGGCCAGCGTGCTGTCCTCATTTTTCACCGCCGCTTGCGCATGGGTAATAAAAGAGACGCTAACTTCACAATCACTGGTTATTGCCCCTGTCGTATATAACTGGCCATCAAGTGAACCGTTACATCCGGTGACAGATTGAATCGTAAAGCCGTCTTCTGGCTGCACGTTAAATATATAAGTTTGCCCTTTAACCACAGACTGTCTATGCGGGGTGATCATTCCTCCAGCCGAGCCTTTGGACATCACTTTATGCATAGCTGCCTGAGTTGGCTTCGCTATTTTATCACCACTATTATTTTCGCCACCACACGCAACCAGCAAGCAGACACTTCCTAAAGCCGCTATTTGCTGACAAGACTTACCTGGCCTCATCATATACCTCATTTGTTATTGTTATATTCTGTATGCAAATACATGTATTAACACAGCTAAATACCGTAGATGGTAGCGGGTGTCAAAGCGTTTGTATGCTTTCCGGATCGTAGTTATCAAAACAACGCTATTCATAAGTGATGAATATACCCATATGACAAAAATGGATAAGTTGGCTTACTGTTGGCACACAGTTACAATAACGGCATCCTAACCGTCCTTTAAACAGGTTTAATTTCGTGACAACCTCTCAGGCAGCCAATACCGTAATCGTCCTCGACTTCGAAACAACAGGTCTTTCACCGAACATGGGTGATCGCGCCATTGAGATCGGTGCCGTTAAAATTGACAACGGCATTGTTGTTGATCGCTTCCAGCAACTAATGAACCCGGGGTTCCGAGTGAGTAGCTTTATCGCAGGATATACCGGGATCACCAATGAAATGCTGAAAACGGCTCCGGGCTGTGATGAAGTTATGGACCAATTTGCCGATTTTATTGCCGGGCATAACCTTGTCGCTCACAACGCTTCGTTTGATCAGCGTTTTCTCGATGCGGAACTGGAAAATATCGGCCGTGATTACCAGGGACAATTTGCCTGCTCAATGCTGATTGCCCGTCGCCTATACCAACACGCTCCTAATCACAAACTAGGTACCTTGGTTGAATATAAAGATATCGACAATGACGGTGTCTTCCACCGAGCCTTGGCTGACTCCGAAATGACCGCCAGGCTATGGCTATTGATGCTGGAAGAGTTGAAATCGGATTATCAGCTCACAATGCCAGACTTCTCGGTTATGCAAAAATTATCACGTACCGCCAAAGCCTCGGTTCCTGCTTACTTGAGAAAGCAAGCCAGCCGATAGCTTCACCTATAATTCACGTTCATTTAATAGATAAGGAATAACGATGGGACTGTTCGACGCATTATTAGGCAATGCCGGTGAAATGAGCACCGATGAAGCCAATGAAGAGCTCGCTACAATACTTGGACCAGACGAGCAAATAGAACTAGCCTACAAGCTCATTCGAGACATGATTATTCTGACAGATCGCCGCTTGATATTAATTGATAAGCAAGGCGTTACCGGCAAAAAAGTGGAATACCGTTCCGTACCTTACAAATCTATCACTATGTACACCGTAGAAACTACGGGTCACTTTGATTTAGATGCCGAACTTAAACTGTGGATCTCCGGCCAATCTGATCCCCTTGCCATGGAGTTTAATGGCAAGACCAATGTCTACACCATGCAAGGGCTACTGGCAGCAAAGATTGCTGGAAAATAATCACCGAGTGCCACCACCTCTTTCCTGTAAAAAGCCACGTACACAAACGTGGCTTTCTATTTTCTGGCCCCACTGTAAGCACGCTTACAGTTTTAGCACTTGTTTCAACCAAACCGATATATCCTGGATCTGCGGCATACAAACCTGATGTTCCATCGGATAAGTCCGCCAGTTAGGATTCAAGCCCGCTGAAACCAAATCACTAACAGCATCTTCCCCCATCGTTGGTAATACCACGGGATCGTAACTGCCATGCATCACTTCTAACGGTATCGAACGGTTCGCTTCACTGATATCGATAATATTTGCTGTCGGGAAATAGGTTGAAAGGGCAAGCAGCCCCGCTAGCTTTTTCGGGAAACTGAGCGCGGCATGATAAGCCACAGCGCCGCCCTGTGAAAAACCAGCAATAATAATTCGCTCACTGGTAATGCCACGTGCAATTTCTCGTTCAATCAAATCTGTGACTTGTTTAGCCGAATCAAGAAGCTGATCCGTGTTAAGCCGACGACCCGCTCCCATCTCTAGAATGTCATACCAGGCAGGCATCACAACGCCACCATTGATCGTAACGGGAAGTGAAGGTGAGTGCGGGAAAATAAATCGAACCGGCGCATCCTGCGGCAATTTCAGCTCTGGTAGAATAGCTTCAAAATCATGGCCATTAGAGCCTAAGCCATGCAGCCAAATCACGGCAGCTGTTGGTTGAACATTCGGTTCTACTTCAACACAGGATAAATAAGTCATGTTTGGTATTTCTGCTAGTTAGGGGCTATTACCATACACTGAATACAAACAAGTTGGCCACCTTCATCTCAAGGTGCAGCTCACTAAAAAGCCACGGCTTAAACAAGCAATGGCTTTTAGACACCGAACAATTTAGGAAAAAAATGTTGCAAGCTACTCAGGAACGACCCTTGCTGTATTACCGTCTATATTTACCCTAACTCTTTGCCCAACCCGAAAGATCATACTTGGGTTGACTTCCTGTACGATAGCAATGGTTTCTCCACTGTCCATTTTAATCGTCAGATTCACACCATCTCGCCTTGTGACGCCTTCTGCCGCTTTACTACCGGCGACACCACCAAGTACACCACCACCGATTGCAGCGATATCAGAACCAGATCCTCCACCGATTTTTGAGCCAAGAATACCACCAACAGCGGCACCTGCAAGGGCACCAACAACCTGTCCTTCACCTTCAATACTCACCGGTTCGGTCTTCATGATTGTGCCATAGCGCACCTGCTGAACTGTCCGCGTATCGGCAACACCGTATGAATCGCCATAAGGGTTGTTAGAACACCCCGTAAATCCGAATATCGAAAGCAACAGCACAACAGAATAGAAAATTTTCACATCATCTCCTATACGACATAAACGTCAATTCACATTTCGATGCCCTAAGTATAGCAAGCTGACTCCTTACACCTCTGTCTCACAAATTAAGTCGGTAGTATCGATAAGGCCCATAATCATCTTCTTCTGTTTTAACAAACACAAAACCCAATTTTTCTAAGATTTTCTGAGAGGCATAGTGGCCAACATTCACAGTCGCGATCACGTTCGTAGGTTCGAGGTTTTTCAATGCCAATGGTAGAAATTCCTCCAACACCTCAGAGGCGATTCCCTTTCCCCAATAAGCAGGATTAAAGATAAAACCAAGTTCTAAATTCAGCCCTGCAACATGACCATCTTCATCCTCTATCAGGAATACATGACCGATAAAACACTGTGTTTGCTTATCGATAACAGCTAGGCATTGCCAGGGCGAGTGAGATGACAAGTTCAGAATAGTGTTAAACAACGTGTTGGCACTTCCCTGGTTATGCGGACCATTCATTTCACTGCGAGCGACCGGATCGCAATTCAGTTTTACAAAGTAATCCCTAAAAGCCTCGATGTATTGGCACAAGTTAGTCCGTTTAGTCTCCGCCAGTATTCCCTTCAATTCACTCTCCCTCAAAAACAGAGCACGCCATAGTTAGTCGTCATTAGTCTATAAACTTCCGTTCATCTCGTTCAATGCTCACTCCCAATTAAATCTCATATGGAAATTATCTATCCATATTTAGCTAATTAATCACCAGACAAGAATAATGTAACTTAGACGTCAAGTTAGCAATTCATCGCTGCGCCATAACGACACCATTTTCAAACAGCGATGTTTACCAAAGGATCAAGCAATGAACCAAATTACGTCGGTGAAAAAGTTTTCACTTTCCATGCGCCTGTTGCACTGGAGCATGGCCCTATTAATTATTGGACTGATGGCACTCGGGCTTTACATGGCAAGTATCCCATTAGAGTCCCCTGATAAATTTGCACTTTACCACTGGCACCGGGCTTTTGGGGTACTAGCCTTTATACTTGTTCTTATCCGTCTATGGGTAAGGGCCCGCAATCAAATACCAGAGATGCCATCAACCCTACCGTGGTATGAACATCTGGCGGCGAAAGCTGCACAGTTCATTCTTTACGGTTTCATGCTCAGTATTCCGGTCGTCGGTTACGTTGCCTCTTCGGCCGTACCGGACTTTCCTGGCGTACCACCACTTAACTCTATTTGGTTTTTTGGTATTGAGCTGCCACTGTTCCCGATTGAAAAAGACTACAATACGACAAAGTTTCTGATCACCATTCATAAGTATTTAGCCTATGGCATGATTGCCGTGCTTTGCGCCCATATAGCAGGAGCATTAAAACACCGATTTTTTGACCAACCAGAAAATGATGCGCTATCAAAAATGATATAAGAAGCATATTTGATTGATAGGTAAAATGCTGAAACACCGCTAGTTTTTCATTTCTTCCTTTGACATACTGGCTAGTGATAACAATACCAATGGGTATTTCCGCTAGTTTCTATCAAGGAAGAATAATGAAAGACGAAACGCTATCGATACACTACGGCTATGAAACAGATCCGACAACCAAATCTGTCGCGACACCTATTTATCAGACTGTCGCCTATGAGTTTGATAACGCCCAGCACGGTGCGGATCTGTTTAACCTTGAAGTTCCGGGTAATATTTATACCCGTATTATGAATCCGACCAACGATGTATTAGAAAAACGCATGGCGGCATTGGAAGGTGGTATTGCAGGCCTTGTTGTCAGCGCGGGAAGTGCTGCCATCAACTATGCCATCCAGACCCTGGCAGAAGCCGGTGATAACATCATTTCTACGCCTCAGCTGTATGGTGGTACCTATACCCTGTTTGCCCACATGCTACCGAAGCAAGGCATCGAAGTGCGCTTTGCCAAAGATGATAGCCCTGAAAGCCTTGCGGCGCTTATCGATGACAAAACCAAAGCGGTTTACTGTGAAAGCATTGGTAACCCGGCGGGAAATATCGTTGATATCGAACGCATTGCAGATCTGGCGCACGCCCAGGGAGTTCCAGTTATTGTCGATAACACAGTCGCAACCCCTGTGTTATGTAAGCCAATCGAGTTCGGAGCCGATATTGTTGTCCACTCCCTTACCAAATATGTTGGCGGGCACGGAACAACACTCGGTGGTGTTATCGTAGATTCAGGTAAGTTCCCGTGGGCACAGTATAAAGATCGCTTCCCGGTGTTTAATCAGCCTGAGCCGTCTTACCATGGTGTGGTGTATACCGAAGCATTTGGTGAAGCAGCCTTTATCGGCCGTGCACGTACCGTTCCCCTCCGTAATACTGGCGCGGCATTATCACCAATGAACGCATTCATGCTGATGCAAGGACTCGAAACCTTGCCTCTTCGGATGGAGCGACACACTGAAAATGCGCTTAAAGTTGCAGAATTTCTGAAAAACCATAGCCAGGTAAGCTGGGTTAGCTACGCAGGTTTATCCGACTCCCCTTATTATCCACTGGCAGAAAAATACATGGCAGGTAAACCATCAGCCATCTTATCCTTTGGTTTAAAAGACGGTTATGAGGCCGGTGTCCGCTTCTATGACAGCCTGCAAATATTCAAGCGTTTGGTGAATATTGGTGATGCCAAGTCATTAGCTTGCCACCCGGCATCAACGACACACCGCCAGTTAAGCGAAGAAGAGCAGCGTCAAGCAGGTGTAAGCCCTGAAATGATCCGGCTGTCAGTAGGTATCGAGCATATTGATGATATCTTGGCCGATCTTGAGCAAGCGTTAAGCGCTTAATACCCCAATCAGGTTAGCTATAGAAGTAAATCATACTGTGGCAGTTACCATTGAGTAACTGCCGCATATTTTCGTCTATCACATTATTATGCGTAATCAACAAACAACCCGCTCATTGTTGGGGCTTCAGGGGTATTACAGGCGATGAAGTGACAGATCTCAAGTACAACGTAAACGTATAACAAGCCTGTTATAATCATCCTGTTCACAGCAAACAGAGATGTCGAATTTTGCCGCAAGAAACCAGTACAACAGTCAAACACACTGACACGGTTAAAGTTGCCACCTTCAACTTATGCAACTACCTTGAGCCACCTTATGCGTTTTATGATTTTGAAAACATCTACAGCGCAGAACAATGGCAAAAAAAACAGAGCTGGATCAGTGACTACCTGGCAGAGCATCAACCTGACGTGATCGGTTTTCAGGAGGTGTTTAGTCCTGAATCTCTCCAGCAGCTAGTTAAATCACAGGGCTACCCCTACTTTGCGGTGATTGATGAGGCAACAGTGATAGACGGCTATATCTACCAAAGCCCGGTAGTCGCTATTGCTTCCCGTTACCCGATTAAATCAGCATCACCAGTTCACGCCAATCCAGAGTTAGCAAAAGCAATGGGGCTTCGCGAGGAGTTCCAATTTAGCCGCCAGCCCCTGTTAGCAATAGTCGATATTCCCCATTTCGGCCTGTGTGATTGTTATGTTGTACATTTCAAATCAAAACGCCCAACCATTGATGACACAGACGATAATGAAGAGTGCGTCATCAAAGCGCTCACTGCTGAGATTTCTGGAAGCTGGGCCTCTTCGATACAACGCGGATCTGAAGCTGCACTGCTACTGACCGCTATCATCGAGCGCAGGTCGCAGTCAGGAAACCCGATAATACTTATGGGAGACTTCAACGACAATTTGCAAGATGGTGTATTGCAACACCTGCTAACCAAAGCCGTTCGAGGGCGTTCTCAAGCAGCCATTGACCATCTGCTAATACCCTATCGGCTTAAAGACAGCTGGGCTTTGTTTCAAGCAGCTAAAACATGCCAAGAAGACAGCGATATTCCCCCTCAACAACGCCCTTATAGCCATTACTTCGGAAGCAAAGGCTCTGTTCTGGATTACATTCTATTGTCTTGTGAGTTTGATACTGAATACCAAGAAAGTCTGGCAGAAGTTAGTGACTATCATACGTACGATCGGCACCTGATTAATCCCATTTTCAAACGGGATAGCCAAAGTACCGATCACGCCATCATTATGATAAGTCTTACATTGCGCTCTTAGCTGCTTGTGCTTGCTTTTTACCTAAGCGAATACCATCTCGGATATTCAATCCCATCAACACTGCATTAGTAAAGCCTGCAATCAGCTCGACTATTTGAACCGCCCAGTAAACCTGATCGAACTGGCCACTAGCCGACCACAATGCAAGAAAATACGCAGCAGGAAGCAAGACAATGACACCATTTGCAGCTGCAATTTTCATCCGCTTTTCCTTTACGGCAAATACACCTGCAGGTTTGGCCCGATAGATCTTCTTCGCAGTAATACCTGTTGTCATCATCGCAAGTATCAATAAAAACACACAGGCAAAAATACCTTGTTTAACCTGAGTAATGACTTCAAGGTCCCCCCAAAGGTCTGCAATAACACTGCTAGTGAAAAAAGTCACAATTAGCAAAAAAGCACAAACTGCGGCATATTTGTGTAGGTTTTTTAGAGTGTTAATTTTCATATCTGCTGTCCTGGTTTCTGGTGCGGAATTGACTTGGCTAATGCTTACCAAAGTGAACGATATTTGCGGTGGCATGAGCTACAGCTATCTTCAGCCCGTTCCAACCCTTGCTGGGCCGTTGCAAGCTGTTCCTTCTCAGCCGCTTGGTATAACTGGGTAAATCCCTGATTCATTTGGCCTAGCATCCCTTCAAATTTATTCCAGTCATCCCAGATACGTTCTTTTGCCCTGCTATCATCACTGCTTCCATGCGGAAACAACTCAAACATTTGCTCAGAGATCTGCTGATTGTCATTGGCTAGTTGTTTAACACGCAACCAATCTACATTCGCCTCCTCCAATTCATCCTCTAGTAGCTCAATATTCTTGTCGATCAATTCAAAGCCTTGCTGGCGCTGTTCAACGACATTTTGCGACTCTTTTGCGACAGCACCTGTGCTAGCAATAAGGGAAATTGCAACCAATGAGCTTGTTGCCAGGTACGCTAGTCCACCGTTTAAGTAAATTGTTTTTAGTTTTTTCATTATGACTTTCTCCTATTGGTTTATGCCTATGGGGTAACTTTCCCTCATCGTTCCCACTTAATTTACACTGCAATTATTGCGTACGCAACAATTGCAGTGTAAATTATCAGCAACAAAAAACGATTGGAGCAAAATCATGAAAGTTTGGGATCTTCCCACCCGCCTCTACCACTGGCTGCAAGCCGCATTGTGTTTTGTTTTATTAAGTTCTGGCTTTACCGGTAATGGCCCACATGAATTACTCGGTTCAGGTTTGATGATTCTGATTATCTGGCGCATAGGCTGGGGGTTCATCGGCAGTGAAACCAGTCGCTTTTCACATTTCGTAAAATCACCGAAAACGGTGTGGCGCTATTTTCGGGCTAGGCATTCCCATCAGGTTGGTCATAATCCTGCTGGTGGCTGGATGGTACTGGCGTTACTCACCCTGCTGTCATTGCAGTGTCTCTCTGGAATGGTGCTTGCTGGTATTTTTGATGACATCATTTCATCCAACAGTGTGTTTTCAGACACACAGATCATAGGTGTATTCCATGCTGTATCAGCCAGGCTTCTAGTCTTATTGATCGGTGTCCATCTATTAGCGATTGTTGGCTATAAGATAGTCAGAAAGCCTCTAGTCAAAGCCATGCTTACCGGTTACCAGGAACAGTTAACCCACAATCATGGTATCCAGTTTGCCCCGGGGTACATGGCTGTTGTGGTGCTGGCTTTCTCTTTCGGGATCATGTTTTTCCTTATACCAATGTAAGGATTAACAAAGTGAGAAGTACATATGCATTGAAAATGCGTATGCACTTCCCTTATAGTGCCCAAAACGATTGAATTAATTGAAAGATCATCATGAGTACAACCTTTGATCGACAGGAAAGCTTTGGCTGGCTGATAAATGTTGTTGCCAATAAAGCCGCAAAAACCTTTGATAACGAGTTAAAAAATCACGGGCTATCTATCGCACTATGGCCGACATTAATGTGCCTGTGGGAAGAAGAAGGCATCACTCAACGCGATATCGCACAAAAATCTAAGGTAGAAAGCTCTACGACAACACGTACGCTGGATAAGCTGGAAAAATTAGGCCTCGTAGAACGTCGGGAAGATCCAAATAGCCGCCGCTCTTTCCGGGTTTACCTTACGGATAAAGGCAGGGAGCTCAAAGACGAATTGCTGCCTGTTCCTGTTGCAGTCAATCAGATGATGCTGTCTTCACTGGATGACGAAGAGCAAAAAGCTATTATCAAGTTGCTTAAAAAAATGGTCGATACAATCTGACTATTATAGTTTTTAAAACTAGTTGAACTTCACCATAACCGGCAAACCTTCCACTTTCAGTTTGTCGGGAATGGTTTCTTCAAGGATCAACTTTACCTTGAGCATGCTTTTCTGGCCTTCAAACGGGCCGGCCAGCTGAGGGGGGATTTTATCTGCGAGCTCAACTTCTCGTCCTACCCTTGCTTTGATTTCTTCACCACTAGAAAACTGGATCAGCGCCTTTTCTCCCTGCTGCACTTTTTCAATATACTTAGGCAGCACATAAGCATTAACCTGGAACTGGTAAGCACTCGCCAGTAACAATAAAGGCGTCTCTTCAAAAACCCAGTCTCCGGGTTTGACAAGTACATCAACAACTCGTCCGCCACTGAATGCCACAGGTTGAAGCTGTGTCATTCTACTTTCCATTTCCGCTAATTCTCGTTTCAGCACATTGATCGCCATTGACTGCGCCCCGGATGAAACCAACTCCTGTATCTTTCTCATCTCATCAACTTTGCGCTGCAATGCTTGTTGATAGATCAGCTGCGATTGGGTACGAATTTGCAATACCGCAGCAAAGTCTGCACTCGACACTAAATTTTGTTTCTTGTACTTTGCATACTCTCGAAACACCGACTCTTGGTTTTCTGCACCTTCTTTGGCAATGCGGATCTCTTCATCCAATGCCACCATTTTTGCCTTATTATAATTTCTCCAGTCAAACCTCAGTTGCGAAAGCTGGAAGCGACGTTCGGCAATTCCGGCACGTAACAATGGCGAATTCACCCTCATTAAAGGTGTTCCTTGCTCAATATCTTGACCGATAACTACAAACACTTCGTCAACCTGCCCTTCGCCGCTGGCGACAACAAGTTGAGGTTCAGTCGTCACAATACCGGGAGCGGTGGTGATCACCCAGTCACGGCCCACATACCAGAGCAAAAATACGACAGGGCTAAAGGTCAATATCAGAATTAAATACCAGCGAATATTAAATGCCGCCCGCCTGGCCGGTGCATAGGGAACTCTGATCCCTTCTTCTTTAGTTGCATCCTGCTGTTTGGGTGAATTAAAGGTGACCTTCATTTAGGCCTCTTGTCACGGCTGAACTGCCACCAGCGAAAGCGCTGCCCTCGCTTCAGTACCCACCAGGGTGCCATACCGCTCTCTTCATGGGCACTGCGAAAGATCTCATTGAGCAAAGCGACTGCCGCCCACATTCTGATAAAAAAGGTATAGATCGGAAAAACAGCTAACCAAGGTATCAATTTTAAATCTTTGAGTGGCTGTTCAGACACAGCAATAACAAATACAAGCAAATTGATGACAGAGAAGAGCAAGTAGATCAGATACAAGCCAATGAGTAAGGCTGCAACAAACTGGGAGGGATAAGCAAAAACTATCCACCACATATAAATAGTGACGAGCAAGGGTAAAACAATATTCTGACCAATCCCAAACACCAAGGTATAAATAAACGTCTTCCAACCGAGGATCCTTGGGGTTAATGAGTAGATGTGTTTGCGCAGATAGAGAAACAGTAAATCCCCATCCCAGCGCAATCGCTGCTGGCAAAGGATTCTAGTGGTATTGGGCGCATCCGTATGGCCAATGGCTTTTGGCGCGAACGCAATTTTCATTCCTGGATGACGCTGAAGGTAATGCTTGATCCTGACAGTAAGATCAAGATCCTCCGCCGTATGGGTATCCCAACCGCCGATGTTACGTAAGAAATCTCGCCGAAAGGCACCAAATGCACCGGATATATTGTTAATTAAGTTCCATTCGCTCAACCCTGTTTTGCCCCCATGCATCGAAATCATGTACTCGATCCCCTGCATTCGGGTTACCAAACTATCGTATAGGTTACGAACCCGAAGTGCTCCCCCCACGGCTGGCACGTCTGGATCATCAAAACAACGGATGATTTCATCAACCATATTATTATCAAACGAGGTATCCCCATCGGCATTAATGATGATCTCCCCGCTTGCGACTGCCAACCCAGAATTCAACGTTGATACACGACCGCCACGCTGCCATTTGGGTAGCAGCACCAATTTTCGATTGCTGATCCCTGCAAAATCATGAAAGCAGGCACGGGCAACCTGATAGGTATGTGCGTTTTGCTGCGCGCCATCGATAACGGCAATAATTTCAATCTGACCGGGATAAAGTTGTTCACGCAGTGTATCAACCGTAATTCTAATCGCTTCCCCTTCTGCGTAGCAGGTGATAATGCATGACACTTTGGGGAGCTGTCCCTTTCGCTGCTTCAACTCTGTTTTATATTGCCTTGTAAACCACTTCAGTATTCCGCTTAGCGTTAATATCATCAAAGGGATCTCAAACGCTAACAACATCGGCAGCAACATTGCCATCACCAACGGCGTGTTGGCCATATTGCCTGCAAAATCAGCCAAGATATACCTGACGGTGAACCACCACTCACTCATAATGAACTACCATCGATAACCATTCCTTGAGCCAATCTTCCGCTTTTTTCTCCTCAGGAATAGGCAGTGCCTGAACTTGTACTACCAGCTCTAGCCTATCGAGCCCTTCGATTTCACTTAGGCTGGAAATTCTGTCTCTAAGGGCCTCCCAGACATCTTCACTGGTATGCGGTAGCAATAGAATAAGAACATCGTCCGAATACTGACACACCACATCAGTTTCCCTGAAAATTCCCTGCATTCGTTTAACCAGCTCTTTGATTCTCTCCTGAACCTTTAGCAACCCTAAATCAATTTTCACTTCCGACAGGTTCGACAGCCAAATCATCATAATTGTACTATCACCACCATAGCGATTCTGGTTAGAGCTAACCCACTGCAGTAGCCACGGTAAATGGTCCACCGTGATCGGTGAGCCCCAGGCCAGTGGCAGGTGGAGTAAATGCGAGCCCTCAAGGGCGATTTGGCGGGCCAGCTTACCAACCTGAAATTCATTAATTGGGAGCACGGTCAAATCATCGGGCTCCTGTACCTCACCACAATCATGGCAACGTACTTTTACCAGCGCTTCGATAAAGCGGATATAACAGGAATAGCAGCTATAACGCTCCAACGGCCTGTCGTAATCGACGCCGATATGGCGAAGTTTGGTCGAACACTTGGGGCACTGCATGACACCGGACTGAATAAAAACATCTTGATCATCAACATAACCGCACACAAAGCAGTGAACGCCAGGTTTTAAGTGAATATCAATGCTATTGCATTCAGGACACACATCAACGTAGTTAAGCCGCCCCCCTTGGCAAGAGCGACATAACCGGATCCTATCAATAAGCTTACCAGGCACCAGCAAGTGATGTTCGACAGCTCGCATCAAAGCCAAATTTGACTCGACACCAACCAAGCAATCCAGAAGCGGATAGCGATAGCCTTTTTGATAGATTGCTGACCAAACAGGTGTCAGGTGAAAATAAGAGCGGGGCCAGCAATACCAAGCCAATAAATCGAGGGGTTCCGGGTGTGGGGTTATATGTAGCAAGGCTAGCTTCTCTAGGATCGGTGGGATCCGTTGCCGCATCTCATTGAGGTATCCATCAGACAGAACATCTGACATCTTACTCTGGCCAACACAAAAAACAGGCTGTAAGCGACGTGATTCATCACTGCGGATTTTGAATAGCAACTCATCCTGACGCGCTGGTTCTACATTGATTAATACTGATGGATGTGTTTCCACAACCCATTGTTCGATACTGTCAACGCAGGTAGCTAATTCCGCTACTGGATCACCAATAACCTGGATCTTCGCATACTTATCTACCGACTCAACCATCGACTTACTCGCCATATCGTCACAGGAAATTCAAGCGACCTCTCAGTGCAATATACCGGTCGCTTCCAAATGGTATGACTGTGTTAAACCCCTTCTACAGCAACGTGTTGTGCTATCAGTTTAGGCCGAATCCTCGCTACTGTTTCTGTTTGGATCTGAGAAGAGCGTGATATTGCTCTGTTTTATGAGGTCTAAAATTAGCCAAGTGTATGAGTTTTCGCATATTCAACAAATTTACAATAGCTTAATGGTGACAACCTTTGGCATAATCGGCTTATCTCAATACAGTATGAGTACGACAACGATTCATGAATGCCCAATCCCCAACCAAACTGCTGTGCTGCGCAGCATTTCTCGCCGCTTCCGGCCTGAGCTCAGCAGCAAGTGCCGCCAACTTTCCATACAATTATTTTGAGGTTCGCGTGCCATTAAGCCCTGGGGGATTAGGTCTTGCCGGTAGCCAGCTTATCCACGAAAATGCGCATGCTATTGTTGAAGCTGAAAGCCACTTCGAAGACGATTGGGTAATTGGAGGGGGCGTGGGGTTCAATGCGCCAGTCAACCAATTCACCGATGTAACTGGGCAAATCAAAATATTGTCAATCAAAAATGAGGATAATGACAAAGCCCTGGGACGGATATCCTCTGAGTTAAATTTTGGCCTATCAGCGTGGATACTGCCTCAGCTTGAAACTGGCGGTTCCATCGGCGTTATTTCTGCTCACAAAGACTTAACTAAGCTACATGTATATGCCCGCTTGCATACCAGTGATGCTTTTTCTATGGGGGCAGAATGGCGGATTACAGGTATTGATGAACAGAAACTCGCTTTTTCCGTTCGTTACCCATTTTAAAGCTGAGTATTGAATAAAACCTGGTTAAGCCACCTTCCCACAATAAAACACAGATGCACGGGTGAATCATTTTATTGATTAATGATTTACCCGGCACCTATTCCCTTCAATAATGCATCCAAAACACTATTTCAATGGCTAATAATTAACTGGTTGCTATTCAACCTGCTTAATTGAGATAGCGCTCTCAAATTTGTAATACAAAGATGCTTATTACATTGTCAAAGAGATCTAGATCGACAAAACAGGTCATAATATCCCTTATTGTCCTCGTTCTATTCTCTTAAAAATAATAAGTTAAATGATGAAAAAACATATTTTAGCCTCAGCGATTTGCCTTTCATTTGCCGGGCAGGCCATTGCCGCTGATGGCGACATGGTTGATGTCACCATCCTCGGCACTTCAGATATTCATGGCCATTTTATGCCATGGGACTATGCCAGCGACAAACTCAATATGCGCGGTAGCCTGAGCCAGATTGCCACCAAAGTGAAAACAATCCGTGAAGATCAGCAAAATGTCATTTTGGTGGACGCTGGCGACACTATTCAGGGTAATTTTGTCGAAACATTCAAAGAAGAACCCGTTGATCCTATGATGCTAGGTTTCAACGAAATGGACTACGACATCTGGGTATTGGGAAACCATGAATTCGACTTCGGGCTCAACGTCCTAAACCGTTCACTAACCCAGTTCAACGGCACCTCTCTTGGCGGTAACATCAAACGTGCTGATGGTAACCCTTTCCTGCCTGCTTATAAAATTATTGAAAAACAAGGCATTAAAATCGGCGTGATCGGTATGGATACGCCAATGACCCAAGTTTTTGCCGAGGGTACTAACCGCCTTGAAGGAATGACGTTCACCAACCCGTCGCTGGAAGTAAAAAAAGTCATCAAGAAAATCGACGATAAAGTAGACGCTATCGTGCTCGTTGCCCATATGGGGATAGACAACGAGAATAACATCGAAGCAACAGGTGTGCGTGATATCGCCAATGATAACCCTGAGCTCGATGCGATTGTTGCTGGTCACATGCATACCTTAATTAACAAAGCGACCATTAATGGTGTGATCATCACCGAGCCGGACAAATATGGCCGTGCCCTGTCCCGCGTCGATCTGCAATTTGAAGAAAAGAACGGCCAGTTTACCCTTGTTAACAAAGACAGCTTTACCTACAAAATTAAAGGTGTTGCATCTGATTCCAAAATGGAAGAGCTATACGCACCTTACCATAAGCGCCTGCGCGAAAATGCAAACCGAGTAATTGCCGAGCTCACTGGCGTTGACTTGGTGCCTGAAAACGAAATCAAAGGCATTCCTCAAGTCCATATTCAAGACACCGGGATCAGCACACTATTCCAGGAAGCCAGCATGCACTATGCGCCGATGGCGAATGTGATTGCGCTGCAAATCGACAATGACTATGCCGAGCTCGATGTTGGCCAGATCAAAGCGAAAGATATTGCCTACAACTACCAGTATGCCGGTGGCGAAATTACCGTTTATGAAATGACAGGTAAAGAGCTGAAAACCTACATGGAATGGTCTGCCGGCTACTTTAATAGTGTTAAAGACGGTGATGTTACCTATAGCTTTAACCCTGAGCGCCGTTCATCGAAATACTCAACCAATGATTTCTTTGCTGGTGTTACCTATACCATTGACCTGACAGAGCCAGCAGGCCAACGAATCAAGTCGCTGCAATTTGCCGATGGCAAAATGATCACCGATACCACACCGATCCGTCTCGGAATGAATAGCTACCGAATGGGCCACCTGACGAAAGCTGGTGGCGTTCTTGAAGGTCGGGACTTCCCTGTTCTATTCGATACCGAAGCGGAGTACGGTGAAGATGAAGGTACAATCCGTAACCTAACTATCCGTTATCTAACAGACGTTAAAAACGGTAAGTATCAGGGTAAGCCTATGCAGCGTTGGGCATTGAGTGGCCTTGACGGTTACGAGAAAGAGCGTGAAATGATTAAGACGCTAATTAATGAAGGGAAAATTACAGTTCCAGTCAGCAAAAACGGCCGCTACACCAATATTGCATCTATTAATGTAAAAGATAAGATTTTTGCCAATAAGGCAGATTTCAAACACTACATTACAACAATGGAGCAAAAACTTAATAGCACAACTGAAGATGCCGACAAACAACAAATTGAGCGTGATATGATTATTGCCAAGGCATTGAATAAGGCTTAAATACCTCTAAACCTCCGGCAATGCCGGAGGTTTCTTTATCTTATATCCGAAAGTTATCCCTAGAATGCATTTAGCTCCATTAAGTCGTGACCACTATTCACTATGACTGGAAACAAAGCTTATTTCCTTCTTATCCTAGCTGTTTAAAACTTGCTCGCGATCTCAAATTCACAGCTCTTTATAAATCCAAACGACTCAATTGTGATATTTGGCCATTTTTTAACAAAAACTTACAATAAAATCCTATCAAATAAACAATAAAGCAGTTTATTTACCCATTATTTATAAATAAATCCACATGAGAATCTAAGTTGAAACCAGCTTGGACTGATTAACAAAGGGGTTGTTATGAGTACCGATGGAACTACAGTCGACACACCAACAAAAAAGAAACTCAGCTTTCCTTCCGCCTATACCGTTTTATTTTGTGTTGCCGCTCTTGTGGCACTGTTAACCTGGTTCGTTGATGCCGGGGTGTACAATAAACTGTCCTATCAAGGCGACAGCTTTATGATCACTTTCGCCGATGGCAGCAGTGAAACTCTCCCCGCAACACAAGCAACATTAGATAAAGTCGGCATTAAGGCTGATTTGGAAAAATTCGTTAACGGCGATATTTATAAGCCTGTTGGGATCCCCAATTCATATACCACAGTCGATCCTAATCCCCAGGGAATAATGGATCTTTTTCAAGCGCCTATTCAAGGCATGTACCAGTCAATTGATGTGGTATTTTTTGTCTTGGTGATAGGCGGATTCATCGGCATCGTCAATCACTCAGGAGCGTTCGGTTCAGGCATCAATCGTTTATCACAAGTGATGGCCGGGCGGGAAAAATGGCTAATTGTTATTGTAACAGCCTTAATTGCCCTTGGCGGTACAAGCTTTGGTATGGCCGAAGAGACCATCGCTTTCTACCCTATTTTAGTGCCCATTTTTATTGCCGCCGGCTATGACGCCATTGTTGCACTCGCGGCTATTTATCTTGGTTCATCAATCGGGACTATGTGCTCTACGGTTAACCCATTCAGTACGATCATTGCCTCGAATGCAGCAGGTATAAACTGGACGTTAGGCCTAGGCTCTCGTATGGCATTGTTGGTTGTCGGTACAATTGTGTGCATACTGTATATTATTCGTTATGCTCAGCGCGTGAAAAATGATCCTACCCAATCACTGATCTATAGCCAGAAAAAAGAGATTGAAGATCGCTTCTTAAAAAATATCGATACCAATGCATCAGGCACAAAACTTGAGAAAAGACATTCGATTATTCTCAGCCTGTTCGCCTGTACCTTCTTTGTCATGGTATATGGGGTTTCAAGCCTCGGTTGGTGGTTCGAGGAGATGACTACCCTGTTTTTCGTGTCTGCTATCATCATTGCATTAGTTGATCGGATCCCGGAAAAAGAGTTTGTCCGTGAATTTATCCAAGGCGCAAATGACCTGCTTGGCGTTGCACTTATTATTGCCATTGCGCGCGGGGTAACAGTGTTAATGGATGGCGGGATGATCAGCGACTCAATTCTTCACGCTAGCGCATCCATGGTAGAAGGAATGGATAAAGGGCTCTTTATTGTCGTGATGATGTTCCTATTTGCCGGCGTGTCGTTCTTTGTGCCGTCATCATCAGGTTTGGCTGTTCTGTCAATGCCCATTATGGCACCACTCGCTGATGTCATCGGTATTCCACGCGATAACATTGTCAGCTCTTATCAGTTCGGCATGGGGCTGATGGCATTTATTACACCAACCGGCCTGGTATTAGCCTCTCTCGCTATGGTTAACGTAACCTTCGATAAATGGCTCAGATTCGTGATGCCACTTCTGGGTATTCTTGTCGCACTGGCGGCCGCAACATTGCTGATTAATGTTTATATTTAACCTGAACTGGCAATAACCTATCACCCTCAACCCAAGCCTATTGGGTTGAGGGGAAACCCATATTTCATCTCTCCTGTCCCCACGTCTTCAGATTTAGACTATCGTTATTACTTGTTGATGGCGGCTTGTCTCTGACGTAATAATTCGAGTGTTATTCACCAACCTGCGGCATCGAATGCTACCGCCTAACGCTATGCTTTAACTACCGAGATATCAATTAACATTGGATAACTATGCCAGAAAGCCAATCTGAACGGTCAATACAGCAATTTACAGTAACCGCATTGCTCTTTGAGCAGTTTGATTTACTGGAAGTCTCAGGTCCTCTGGAAATGTTTGGGTTACTTCCCGAGCACTTTAACATCCAGTTTGTATCCCAGCTCGGTAGGCCGGTAACCAGTATGCAGGGTCCTAAACTGGTAGCCGATTTCAGTATATATAACTCCCATCAAAGTGATATCTTGCTAGTACCTGGTGGCGCCGGAGCGATTCAGGCTGTTTCAAACACACTATTAATTGATTGGTTGCAGCAGCAAAGCAACAACGCCAATTATATCTGCTCTATCGGAACGGGAGCCGCACTACTGGCACAGGCAGGGGCACTCAAGAATAAATCCGCAACGACCAACAAAAAGCGCTACCGCTGGGTGACGGGTTTCGGCTCAGAGATTAACTGGTACCCCGTCGCCCGCTGGGTCAAAGACGGAAAGGTTTTTACCTCATCAGGGGTTTCGGCAGGCATTGATTTATCACTGGCAGTGATCGCCCACCTTCTTGACGAGGAAACAGCCCGAAAAACGGCAATCGAAGCAGAGTATATCTGGATCAATGATCCCAGTGATGATCCCTTTGCTCCTTTGCATATTGTCCAATAAATTATCTCATGCTGCCCTGTGCCAACGGTTATTCCCACATAATGTGACACTGCTCTTTCTCTGCCGCTTTTAACATCTCAATTAAAGGCAATGCGCGGGTATTGAGGCCAATCACAGGCTCAACATCCTGTTCATCAAGATCATCGATGTCCCCTTCTGGTAGATCTCCGCTTTTCTGAGCATCAACTTCTTGTTGGTGAAATCTGTTGATTGCCTGTTGCAAATGGGCAAGCGCCATTGGAATATCCTCTGGATAAATGGCACCTGGTACACTTTCACAATACCCCATCATTTTCAGCATTTGCTTGGCCACATCACCGAACATGACAATATTGCCACTCGCTTTACAACTAAAGGTAATTAACATTACAGCTCCTATATTCTGATAACCCATATTCTATTAAAAAGCGTGCTCATAACGGGCTAACCAACCTATCTTACGTTGCTGGCTCTCGCTGTTTATCACGCCTGGCAAATATATAGCCAGCCAATACGCCAGCCAACGCACCAAAGAAATGGCTTTCGTAACTGATCCAACTATGTGCAGGAATAAATCCCCACACCATCGAACCGTAAAGAAACATAACGATGACGGCAATAGCGATTGATTTAATACTGCGATACATAATGGCATACACCAATAAATATGCCCACAGGCCGTAAATAATGCCACTTAACCCTACATGAAAGTGCATTCGACCAAATAGCCAAACCCCGATACCACTCCCTACCCAGCTAATCAAAAAAACAGCCATGAAGCGTGCCAGGCCAGAATTGGAGACTAAATAACCTAATACGGAGAACGAGATTAAATTGCTAAGAAGGTGGGCCCAAGAGCCGTGCAAAAACGGGTAGGCAACAATACCGGTAAAATGGCTAAAGTGACGGGGCAGCAAGCCATAATCGTTTAACTGCCCACGGAAGAATACATTGGCAATATGTATCGCGAGGGTAAACAAGCAAATGAAGCCAATCACTTTCAGTGTGTCTTTATCACTTTGTCGCAATTGCTCGCCCTCAGAGAATATATTTACTGTTAAGTATAAGGCGATTTACCCTCCGATTCAGTGAATCATCGAACACAAAAGCAATCAATAATTGGAGGTGCATCTAGCACCTCCAACTATTATCGACTCGGGTTACCAAAATGACTGGCGATGCTGGTAGTCAATATCTGTTTTTGAACGCTGACGCTTACCGGCAATAAAAAAGTTACGACCAAGTAGCAGCCTTATCTGACTAAAGGTTTCTCGCGCCAGCAGATTTCGTTCACTGCCTGTCCAGCAATGATTCGTGGTATGTTTTATCGCGGCTAAAGCATCAGGTGATGCCTGTGAAATCTTGCGGCAAAACGCCTTGGCCGCTGCCATCGGGTTCTCACTGACATCGGTAACCAAAGAAATTTTACGGGCATCTTCGCCAGAGACGATCTCACCTGTCATCGTTAGCTTCATCGCCACATCTTTTGCTACAACTTCCCTTAACGACAGCAAGCCAGCCATATCCGGTACAAGCCCCCAGCGCACTTCCATGATGGATAGCTCACTATCTGGCGTCACAAACCTGAAATCAGCCCCCATTACAACCTGCAGGCCACCACCATAACAGCGCCCTTCAATCACGGCTATGACAGGAACAGGAATCAACCGCCAGTTCCTAGACACCCGCTGGGCCATATTTGCATTGCCAGGCAGTACTTTGGCCAATAGGCGCAGCGCTTTACTTTTCGATGTCGCCACACTTTTGATATCCAACCCGCTACTGAATGTGCCTCCGTTTCCGGTTAAGATCACGGCACGAATATCTTTACGTTTTCTTAGTTGCTTACTCACTAAATCTAACTCACGGAACATTTCCATATCCAGAGCGTTGTGTTTATCGGGCCTATTCAGAGCAACAGTCACGATACCCTGTTCTTCTGTCACTTCCAGTTTGTTCCATGTCATGGTGATCATCCTTATCTGGTCTGTCCAGTTAAATTTAACACATAACCAACAAAAGGCTAATTTTCAATCAAAACTATTGGTTTCAAGCCTAGGTGATTTCCAAATGGCTCCCTAGTTATTCCCAAATGGTCTTTTATTATGCAACCATTCAAAACAACAACATAAACTAATTGCATAGTGCATTATTCTCGGTAAACTCCAGCAAATAAATGTGAAACCTGGTTAGGTGACAGTAGATATGAATGTTATTGGTAAGTTGTGTTTGTTATCAACCATATGTGGTCTGGTGGCATGTAAAGCAGAAAGCCAACTCGATCTGACATCATTTGATATACATCCTGACAATCAGAATGTAGCCATTTCTGGGTTTGTCATTACAGAGCAGAACAATTTACTTTCACCTCCTGATGAGTTCGTCCATATCCATGTTCTATCAAAACGGCTTATCGAGCACCATTGGCTACAACACCCTAACTTTCTTGGCGAGCTTTCTGAGTTAAAAGAGTTGTTCAGGGAAACAGCGTTGCCTGAAGCGACACTTTTGATTGCAACCTTAGAGGCTGCACAGAATCGCTACTTAAGTTATTTAAATAATGTCGACTTAATTGCCAAGGGAATGCAGCGTGAGATCGACAAAGATCTGGACTGTTACAGATCTTCAATTGATAAGTTAAACAAAAAGATTCATTTTCTTGAAACCCCTGAAGCCATTTACCACGATAAAATTCAAGTACTGACAGAAAAAATCAAGTACACATCCAGTCAATACAATCAGCTCAACGACACTCTTCGCCAGTCTTTGCAGCAAGTTATCGACAGGCATGATCCTAATATCAAAATCATTAATGATCTGAAGTTCAGTTATGATGATCAGCCTCATGATATATGTCGCCAATATAAAGGCATGTCAGAATTGCTGACAACAATTCGTAAGAACTGCGTCTATATTAACCGAGACCAGTTGCTTTCTGCTTTTCCAGCGGATATGAAGAAGCAAGCCTCACGGATTATTGATAACTACGCACCAGAAATATGGCAATCAATGACGCAACTCAGCGGCTATTTTGATACTTCAGACAACAAGCAGTATTTCCCGGATAACCTTAAATATCAATTGGCACAGTCTCGTCAGGCATTACGGGAAAAGAGGTATATTAGTGAGGATGAGTCAGCAGTGCTGCTCTCTCGTTATCAACAAGAGCTAACTGATGTACTGCAACAACGCAATAACACTATCGATATGGGTTTACTCAACCAGTATTTCCGAATTGATACCCGTTCAGATGCGTTTATCAGCCAGCTAAATCAAGTTGCATCACCCGTTCAACCATACGCTGACGTCTATAATAACGCTGAGATCAAAGAGAGTTTTTCTCAAGCATATGCAGAAAAGATGCTATATCAGTATCCGAATGAACTCTTCTTCACGGTATCACCCTCGGGCCTTTTCTCTATTCCAAATCAAGATGATGCAAAAAGAGTGATATTCAGTCTCGCTGATAACAACCGATATTATACCTACGATATAACAAAGCGTAGCCAGCTACCTCATATCATCAGAGCAAACAGTACCTATATATCACCAAGTACTCAGTCATTAGTTGATGAACTTAGTTCAAGGCTACTGCAAAGTTGGACACTAAACCTTGGTTAACTATTACTTGTTATTATTTGTATCTCGCTGATAACCAAACGCTTCTGCGGTTATTTGCCATTCACTGGCAGTCGCAGAAGAAATCGGTTCAATGGTGTGAATGATGGTAGTTAAATCTCCCCCCGTGCAAGTTGTGCCGTTCTGTTCAATGGTGGCGCTAAATAACGGCAGGTTATGATTCAAAGAGACACACCACTCCCCCCTAATCACCCCATCTTTGAGATCGCAAACACTCGCCATTAGCTTGAGGTATTCTTCAAGGGAGCCCCTTTGTTCGTCGAGGCACCACAAACGCTCATAACTGATATAGCCGTCACGTGGGTGATAAACTTTACCCGGAACCACAGCAGTTAAATCCAGTACACCTCCTCGTGTCGCCTTGACATACTTCTCCGAAATCGTCGAGATATCCTCTGAGCTGGTTGGCGCAGGTTTTGAATATAAGTCACTGATACAAGAAGCTGTTAGTACACATGCGATTACAAATAAAAGCTTGGGTCGTTTCATACTGTGCGATACCCCTACCTGTTAACCGATGAAAGCGATTGAACACTCTGGTTTACCTTCTGGCATGGTAGTAAGCATAGATTTAAAGCATCTATTTTTGCGAATCACATCACATATGTCGGCTCAGATAATCAATAAACACCCGTATCTTTGGAGAAACGAGTTCACGTTTGAGGTATATCGCATAGGTTGAGCTCATCACCTCATACGGGCTAAAAGTATGCTGCGGCAAGACATGAACCAACTCGCCTTGCTTGAGCTCTTTTTTGACAGCCCACAATGGCATTAACGCTAACCCGGCGTGACTGAGCAGCAATTGCTTCTGCCCATTAACGGTATTGACTGTTATATCGCTTTGAACATCGAGACGCTCCACCGTCTCGCCCATCAGAAACCATTCCCGCCACCCCGTATAACCATAACGAATACACAGATGATTATTTAATGCATGGGGTGAATCTGGGGTACCCCTGCTGGACAGGTATTCAGGGCTTGCACACAGTAGGAAATTATTTGGTAACAGCTTTTTCGCAATCATGGTTGAATCAGGCAACCGACCACTACGTATCGCCACATCAATATTTTCTTCAACTAAATCTACAACTCGCTCAGTGAGTTCTAAATCAACATCGATATCCGGGTATTGATGTAAAAAGCCAGGAATCAATGGTAATACCACTGATTCACCAAAGCCCACAGTCATACTAACCCTGAGTTTTCCTCTTGGACTTTGCTGTAAATCATTAACTGCACGTTTGGCCTCATCAAGCTCCGCCACTATCCGTTGCGAATAGGCATAATATCGCTGGCCAGCTTCGGTGAGACCTAAATTACGGGTTGTCCGGTTTAGCAGCCTTACACCAAGATCTTTTTCGAGTGCTGCAATCTGCCGCGATATTGATGACGGCTGCACATCAAAGAGCCGACTAGCCTCAGATATACTGCCTGTCTCCACAACGCAGTTAAAATATTGTAATCGTGTGATCATGGCTAACCTTGAACGTTGGGCTTTTCGACAACATTAAACCTCCATTGCTTAAAAAGCAAAAGTATCTTGTTGATAGCCGCATTGTTAGCCACGTCCGCAATAATTATGATGGCGCCATCCAAACAAAACGCCACTGAGGTTAATATTATGAAAGCGATGATCATCAAGTCACTCGGAAACAGCGAAGTATTTCAACATGTTGAAAGAGAGAAACCACAAGTCAAAACCGGGCATATGATTATTGCGGTTAAAGCAACCAGTGTGAACCCACTTGATACCATGCTTCGTTCGGCAGAAACCCCTTGGTCGGAAAACTTGCCAGAAGTACTCCATGGTGACGTAGCCGGCGTGATCACTGAAATCGGTGACGACATAACAGGCTTTAACATTGGTGACGAAGTTTATGGCTGCGCCGGCGGGATAGCAGGAACTGATGGAGCCCTAGCTGAATTCATGCTTGTCGATGCAGATTTAATGGCATTGAAACCAAAATCACTCAGCATGCGTGAAGCCGCTGCTCTTCCTCTAGTCTCAATTACAGCTTGGGAAGCTTTAGTTGATAAGTTAAAAGTGAAGGCCAGTGATAACGTGCTAATCCATGGCGCAACAGGCGGTGTTGGCCATATTGCAATCCAGCTTGCCAAGCATCTTGGAGCCAATGTCACGGCAACCTCACTCCCTCACAACTTAGAGATAGCATCAACACTGGGTGCCGACAACATTGTCAACGCTGCTGTTCAAGATGTTCAGAGCTATGTCGACCAGTACACTAACGGCACTGGTTTTGATGCCATTTTTGACACTATCGCGGGTGAGAACATTCAGCGAAGTTTTGAGGCAGCGCGTTTTAATGGTGCAGTTGCAACGACATTGCCTGTCAATGATGTTCTACAGGTTGCCCTAAAAAGCCTGAGCTTCCATAGCGTATTAATGCTAATACCGTTGGTTCATGGGCTAAACCGTAAAACCCACGGTGAGATTTTAACTCAAATTGCCACGCTTGTTGATAATGGGAAAATCACTCCGTTAATCGATAACACTAATTTCTCTATATGGGATGTTTCACAGGCACACCAACACCTGGAATCAGGCCAAGCCATAGGTAAAGTCGTACTAACGGTATAGCAACAAAGCACTATACCCAAACTACTTCAAGGTGGCTAAAACTAGCCACCTTGTATTTTTCTTCCTACACTTAGCCAAAACTAGCCGCGCGAGTTGACTCCATGGAAGATAAAATACTAATTGCTGATACCAAAGATATTTTGGATGCGTTTGTCGATAATGGTTTGCACAAAGAGTTTGCTATCTATTGCCAGTTCCCGTATTGCAACAAAGTCACTGACAGTATTCGATTCCGAGAGGTTAGATCCATTGAGTTCAACGACGGTTTCAGGTTGCCGAATGAATAAAGACCTCTCTCCCTAAGCGGGCAAGAGGCCTTCTTTATGTTTAAACCACGTACCATGCCTGGTTTACAACACCCGAATTAACTACACACTGCGCAGTTCCGATTCTGATTCGAACTGATTTTTTGTTCTATTGGCATAAGCCACTAGCGAAAGCATCACAGGCACTTCTACAAGTACCCCTACCACTGTCGCCAATGCTGCACCAGAGTGGATGCCAAACAAACTAATAGCAACAGCAACGGCCAGCTCAAAGAAGTTAGATGCACCAATCATGCTGCCTGGTGCGGCAACACAGTGCGGTTGCTTCCACTTTTTCATCCAGATGTATGTAACAGCAAAAATCAAATACGTTTGGATCAACAACGGAATCGCAATCAGCACAATATCAACCGGGTTATCAAGGATAGTCTGTGCCTGAAAGCCAAATAGAAGAATAACCGTACCCACCAAACCCATGATTGAAAGCGGCTTCATCGTGGCCGATAACTTATTTAGCTTCGTTTTGTTGCGTACCAACTGGCGAGTCAGCGCACCAGCAATTAGAGGGATCACAACAAACAAGCTAACTGACAGCAATAATGTATCCCAAGGAACGGTCACATCAGTGACACCCAGCAAAAATGCGGCAATAGGGGCAAAAGCAACAACCATGATCAGATCATTAATCGCTACCTGAGCAACGGTATAGTTTGCATCCCCTTTTGTTAGCTGGCTCCACACGAATACCATCGCAGTACAAGGGGCTACACCTAGCAAAATCATACCTGCAATATACTCTTCGCCCAGTGCTGGTGAAATCCAATCTCCAAAAACATAGCGCATGAACAGCATTGCCAATAACGCCATTGTGAAAGGTTTGATTAGCCAGTTGACCGCAATTGTGATGATAAGTCCCTTCGGCCTACGATGGATGTCGCGGACGGCTTTGAAATCCACCTGCATCATCATCGGGTAAATCATTAACCAAATCAGAACGGCAATCACCATATTGATCTGCGCATACTGCAAACCGCCCATAAATGCGAATGCTTCAGGAAACAACGAACCACCAGCGAGACCGGCAATCATGCCCAGTCCGACCCATATACTTAGAAAACGCTCAAAAATACCCATGCCTTCACCACTTGAATGACGTTTGGCTATGATATTGATATCAACAACATAGCCAATCGTCGATTAACGATTGATTTTTTCTTTAAAAAGGCCATCAATGATGACCTCACGTTTATACACAACTCAATGATTATAAATATGACAACAACGTCCGAAATTCATCCAGCTTTTCCTTATTCACCGTGAAGCATGTTCTAGGTGGTTTCGGCTCGGCAATCACAAGGCCGGCAGCTTTCAAAATACGCAAGTGTTCGGAAACGGTTGATTGGGCCAAGCCCAGCTCACCAACGAGATCACTGTTAAGGCAACCTTGCTGTCTGGTTAAAATGCGGAGAATTCGTACCCTGGCCGGATGTGACAAAGCTTTGGCTGCACCTGCCAGTGCCAGCTCTTTCGCTTCATCAATTTCAATACCATCCAATACGGTTACACAAGCCATTTTCTCAACCTTTCGTTCATCGTCGAATAACGATGATAGGTAAGTACCCTAGCTTCTGTCAACATGAATTATGCGGTTGATCACGTCGCAGCTGTAAAGATCCGCTTTGCTATACTAGAGCTGTAGTATTTCCTAAGGACGCGTCTTATGCCCCTTTTATTTCGTACTATCGTGATAAGCGTCGCTCTCGTAGGCTGTAGCTCCGATGTGGCTACTGACTTTGATGCTCAGGTTAACTACTATCAGTTCAAAACCTACCAATTTGCCTCACCACCAGGCAACAACATAATAAGCCTTGATTCCACGCGCGTGGAAAATGCGATTACCACTCAACTAAGCAGCAAAGGGTTAAAGCCTGAAGACAGCACGGCCGATCTCACGGTCAGGCACTACATACAGCAACAGTCTGATTTTCAGTCTTATGGGACCAGCTTTGGCTTTGGTTATGCCCACCGCAATGTTGGGGTTGCCTACAGTACTCCGTCACGATATCGCGAATATAAATATGGTAAGCTTGTTGTCGAACTAATAAATAATGATAACAATAAGATTGTTTGGCGATCGATATCACAGCGCAAGCTCACCGAAACCATGACACCATCATCAAGGGGTGAGTTTATTGACGAGCAAGTCTATGAGATGTTTAAGAACTATCCTCCTCTGTAGGTTAAGGCAAATATATTAGAGCTTTACATCAACCCGACGGTTCAACTCTCGGCCCTGTGTTGTCTTATTACTGGCTATAGGTTTCGATTCACCAAATGAAATTCGCTTAAAGTCAGATTTTGATGCTCCCATAGCCAGCAGTTGTTGAACAACAGCATCTGAGCGTCTAACCCCAAGCTTCAAGTTGTACTGGCGAGATCCAATACTATCGGCATGACCTTCCACTGAAATTGTCTCATCAACCTTTTGCAGGCGATCAAATATCATACTCAACACCGCTTTGGCATGCGGCTTTAATTCAGACTCATTGAAATCGAAATACAATCGAGCAACCAAAGAACCATCGAATTGCTCTTCAAGCCGTGCGTAACTGCTCTCTGTTAAAATCTTGGCACACTTATTACTAATCCCCCCCACAATAAGACGTTGTAATAAGTAATGCGAAAAATCTTCAGAGGTTTTCTTGTGCTCCACTTGAACCACGCCACCCGCATTGAGTGTGACTTCTCGAACTTCTCCCATTTTCATCGTCTGGCGATAGCTATGTGCCTGGTTAATTTCACAATAGAACAGAATATCAGTACTCAATTGTGCGTGCACCGAAGTAGTTGTTAGTAAGAGTGTAGCAAACATCATCACGGTAATTTTATTCATTTTCATCCCTAATCCCTAATCCCTAATCCCTAAATTAACAGCGTATTCGCTGAGTTAATTGTAGGAATATAAACGGCCAATTTCTTCACTAATCAATTTGAGCAATATATTTTTAACTGCAGTCATATTTGCGGCTGTAAATACATTTTCACTGCCAGCACAATTAGCAAGAGTAGGATCGCTTTCAAAATCGTAATCAATACCAATAACCGCAATTTTGGATATTACACTCTTACCTTCTGAGGTTGTTTTCTGATCAAGTGTATTTCTGATTTCATTACAAAGCCCGTCATTAATTAACTTCGTCATAATAGCCTTTGAACCATTTTGATTATCTGTACCATCAGAAAGAAAAACAAGTAACCGCCGAGGGTTATCGCCTTTTTCTACAATTTGAGCCCCTTCTATTAAACCGTCATAGCTAGCTTGTGAAAAACCTGAGGGGCTCATATCATTAATGATTTCATTCATAAATCCGGTTACATCAGTAGTTAGTGATAAAGAATTGAATTTCTTAGAGCCTGTCAAACATGTATTTTTCTCTACAAATATTTTATTTAACGTTTTGCTGTAATCAACTCCACTTTCATTATTTGGTATATTACTACCATCGCAGGCGGACTGACCGGTAGGACACAAGTGAGTGATAATACACCTGCTACCCCCAATTTTTTTTATCGTTGAACTATTAAATGGGGCCATACCCACAGTATTTTTCCCTGTTACGCTATTTTCCGTATAGCTCTCTACTTCTTCAGCAACTTCACTTAACACCCCAGTGAGTTCATTAAATTTACTATCAACGATAAAATTTTGATTCATTGAGGAACCAAAATCAGTAACAAAAACCACATCAACCGGCTGTGGCTGGTATTTCCTGGCCACCGCTTTCCCTTCGAAAACCTGTTCATCATCAAATCTGATATCATCAATAGAGTTTGCTTTAAACCAAGTATCGTGCTTGGTGGTAATAGAAAGCTGAACCTCACTAAAATTAAAGCCACTCTCATCATAAACACCCGGTGTACCACAGCCTGGAATTTCATCACAAGTTAGGCGCGTAAAGCTAATTACTATATCGTCTTTGGCATCTGTCATCAGTGAGTCAACATAATCTTTAACCAATGCTATATTTCCAACATCGTCTTCACTGTCACGTGCGGTAAGGGCTAAGCTAGCGATTTCAGTAACATCGGCCAAACGAGCTTTGGTATGAATATAACGAATACCTTCAACGCTAAAAGCGAAAAATCCAAACAAAGCAGGAATTAATAAAACAAACAATACGCTTGCAAGACCCTGCTGTTTTCTGATATTTAAGCTTTTCATCGCAGATACTCCTCAGGCTAACGGCCTAACATAATAGAACTCGTTCGAATAAATGAAAAATCATCACCTACCAATTCACCAAACCAGTTATCACCCTGATAGCAGATAGTGACTTTATATAGAACCGCCCTGCGTCCCCATGATGTTGTCGGCGATAGTTTTTCTTCTGACAGCAAGGTACTTTCTGGGGTGCATGCCAACTGGCCACGGGAAAACAGATGGACATTATTAGTTGGATTTATTGTCGTTTTATCATTATTAAACTTTTGCTGTTCAAAGTACGCACCTAACTTATTGGCATCATAGCCGCCCATGGTTCTCTCTAATGACTCGCCAATAAGCAAATACAACTCATCAATCTGGGCTGAATCAAGAATATCCTCTTCATTATATAACTGAGTCCGCTCTTTAATAATATTAACAATAGAATAAGCAAGCCTATCCAAGCGGCCTTTCATTGACTGATTTACAACAATATCAGTGGTAAATGCTAGGAGTAAAACAAAGCCAACCGAAACCAATGCAAATTCAACAGTAAAAGTACCGTGTTGACTATTCATTGAATTTACTCCTCTCGTGCTCTTGTATTGTGATCACTTCACGAGATATATTCACCGTTTCACCTTGTGTGAAGAAAAATGTATACATTGGTGTGTATCTATATTCCAGGGAATAAACAGCCAGAGCCGAGTTGTCAGCCGAGCCCGCCTCTAATTGGCCAACTAAGTTAGTTACGCTATCATAGTAACGAGTTTCAACGTCTAGTTTATTTACATCTATAAACGAAGACCACAGAGAACCACTCTCGCTGAGCACTTCCTGAAACATTGCCTTGTAATCATCTTCGCTTCTACTTCTTGATTTTCGGCTTGCCTCTGCACTTGTATAATCAACCACCGCAGACACATAACCCATATAACTAACCTCAACCCAAAATGCTATCATCGAAAAAAAAGCAAGGAAACCTAATGCAAATTCTATCGAGACCATACCTTTCTGTTTAGTAAACATGGGAACTATTCCCTGTAGGCTTCATTGCGTACAATACACGAAATAGTTGGATGGCCTCCTCTTCATCGCTGGTATTCAATAACGTTTTAAATTTCTCAAACTTTCCTGCTTTGACAATTGCGATAAGCAAATTGGCTTTTACTCGCTCATCGGTATTACCATTTATATACAGAGGCAATAAGCGGCTAATTGCCAAATCATAGTTTTGTTCAATTAAATCAATGACGGCAAGATTATTTTTTACCATCACGTCATCGAACATCAGGTCTCTGGCTTTTCTAAATGCGTTCTTCGCTTCAACTAAATGTCCTTGTTCCGCATCAATAATGCCGATAAAATTATAGGCCTTAGCATAATTTGGATATTCAGCAACAAGATCTTCTAATATCTTTTTTGCCAACGTTACATTTCCAATGTCATAATGCGCCGTGGCTTGAAGGTTTATATATTTAGCTTCTAGTTTGTCACTTTTCAAAACAGGCTTAAGGTAAAATAGTGCCATCTCAGGATCATGAATTTTTAAATAATTTGAGGCTAACTTATAACGAGTATCAAAATTGTCATTTTCCTGTAAGTCAGCCTTATATAACTCAATTAGACCTAAGTAATTCTCAGCGACATTGAGCAAATCTTCACTTTCCTGTCTTGTTAAATTACCCTGATCGCGTTTAGTCTGAGATGAGCAACCAGAAACCAACCCAATTATTAAAATTAGCATGAATAATCTAAGCATTAGCCATCATCCTCATTAATCCAGGAGCGGAAATCAAAACTACAATAGGGAACATGATAAACAAGATGAGAGGAATTGACATTTTCGCCGATAACTTTCCTATTTTTTCTTCGAGCCCTAACATATGCACTTCGCGAATATCTTTTGCTAAGTTTGTTAACACTTCATAAATGGAGCTTCCGTATTTCATACTTTGCTTTAAGGTATACACAAAACTACGCATTTCATCAGAAGGTACACGAAGAAGCAGTTCATCCAATGCCTTTTCTAATCCAACCACCTGTGCTCTGTCATTGGTTTTTTTTAATATAAATGCTAAATCTTTATCAAAACTTCGCATCTCAATGGAGAGATATGAGAAAGTGGCTTCAATCGTCATACCAGTTTGAACACAAACTGCCATTAAGTCTAACAAGTAGGGTAAACGACCTGAAGTTCTGGTAATAAGCAGCTTCCGTTTAGTCGCCAATACCATATCAGGTATAAGAATGATGGCGGAAAGGAGCAAAGCAGAAACCATTACCCTATTGCTCATACTATCAAGGCCAAGATAATCATAAAAAACAAAACACCCCAACAATACTAAAGCAACAAGTACAATTTTCATTGGTAAATATAACCAATAATGCTTAGCTTCATAATAACCAGCATGAATAAACTTCTCCTTTATGTCTTTCGATCTGTGTGACAATGTCGTACTCAGCACAGATAACAACTCATTAAACCATAACAATTTATTACTATCTTCTGCTTCACTTTCTTTTAGCCAATTGATATGGTTTTTTTTATTTCTCCCAATCAAAAAACTTAAACAAACCAAGCCTATCCCTATAAACAATAAAAGTCGAAACATCACTGCCTCATCCATCATCTTACTCCCTTCATTAGAAACCAAATAATAAATATACCAATTGATTCACTAATTAACAGGTAATTAAGAATAGGTTTACCTTCAGGTTGGTTCATGACAAAATCAAAGTCACTAGGATTTAAATAACTAAGCCCAAAGAGGAATACAAAAGGAATCGAAGCAACAATTTTTGCAGACATCCTTGCTTCTGCTGTCATTGCATATTTCTTTTTATCTGCTGCTCGAGCATCAAACATTAAACGATTTAATCGTCGCATCACATCTTTTAACTGACCACCGCGATTGATATTAGCACGAAGAGTAATTATAAAAAAAATGAATGGCGAGTAAGGAAAACGCTCAGAGGCTTTTCTAAACACCTCATCAGGTGGTTCGCCAATTTGTAACCTTTCCCCCATTCGCTTAAACTCAGCACCAACCACCGTATCAAGTGAGTTTCCAACGAAAATAATTGAATGCATCAAGCTTTCACCCGAAGAAACGGCACCCAACAAAATATTTAATGCATCAGGAAAAGAGGCTTCAAACTCTTGTTTCTGTCGGTTACTTAACCATGAAATTGCAAAAAAAGTAGAGGCGATAAGGCTAACTGTGATAGCTAAAAAAGGTGACACTTTTAGAAAAATTTCGTTTATGTAAACACTTGCAACAATCACTACACTATAAAATATAAACACTTTAATAAAAGCAAAGTTGCCAACCTGCTTAAAAACATTTGATATCGTACTGCGCAAGCTTTGAAGTAGGGTTATCTCTTTTAAGCTTGCCATGTCAACCGCATCGCGGCTATTTAGATCACTGACAAATACTGTTTTAGTTGCCTTATTCAAAAAATCAAGCCGATTCCTTCTATCTATTCTGGGGAGCATCATCACAACAAAGCCCACAACGATAAGGACTATATAAATCATACTGCCTCCCGCCTGAATGCTGAATCCAACTGCTCATGTAAGCCAAAGAATCTCGCCTTTTCCATCAATACTGAGCGCTGCATTAGACCTGCAGTAATAAAATTACCAGCGACACGACCATCTTGTTGTTGCGGTAAAGGTTGAAAACGGAAAATCTCTTCCATGACAACATTCTGCCCTTCCATACCAACAACTTCAGTAATGCTGATAACCTTGCGGGTCCCATCATGCATACGACTGATCTGAACGATAAGATCGACTGCACTGACAATATTGCGCCGAATGGCTTCTAAAGGAAGGTTGGCTGTCGCCATCATCACCATGCTTTCCACGCGCCCTAATGCATCACGTGGGCTATTCGCATGCAACGTTGACATCGAACCATCATGACCAGTATTCATTGCCTGTAGCATTTCAAACGCCTCCGGCCCACGACACTCACCAACAATCACGCGATCGGGACGCATACGCAGTGAGTTAATCACTAACTCTCGCTGACCGATCGCCCCGGTATTTTCAATCCCTGCTGTCCTGGTCTCCATACGGACCACATGCGGTTGCTGTAGCTTGAGTTCCGCCGCATCTTCAATAGTCACAATGCGCTCTTTTTCTGATATATATTGCGAAAGGGCATTCAGCAAGGTTGTTTTTCCTGAACCTGTACCACCAGAAATCAAAATATTGATCCGACAATGCGCCGCTATCTTCAATAGCTGAGCCATTTCCGGTGACATTGATTGGAAATTTACCAATGCATCAATATCAATACTTTGCTTTTTGAATTTGCGAATAGATATAGAGGTACCATCAATGGCAATAGGAGGAACAACAATATTAACACGACTACCGTCACTTAAACGTGCATCACACATAGGCTGTGATTCGTCTACGCGACGTCCAACACGTGACGCAATGCGCTTGGCTATTTCTAATAATTGACGTTCATCAATAAATACCACCTTCGATTTTTCTACCAGCCCCCTTCGTTCAATAAAGACACAATTTGGGCCGTTAACCATAATATCTGAAATCGTTTCATCATCCATGAGTGTCTGTAGGGGCCCGAGCCCAATCAATTCATCACTTAGATTTTTGACATAATCATTCTTGAGTATGGCGGGAATAGGAAGACTTTCTTTCTCGACTAACAGCGCTACCGCATTAGACAACTGCTGCTCCAATTGTTCTTTGGTTAGCTTCTGTAGTGCTTCAGCATCAATAGCATCAAAAATTTGACTTCTCAGCCGAATGTAAACCTCTTTGACTTCCAGCATAACTTGTCCTGCCTTATCGACTAAACAAACGCTCAAATATCGTTTCTTTTTTTCTATTTTCGCCCAGTATCAGTGCTATCAGGGCCTTTAATGGCTTGGCCAGTTTTGAGCTGCTCTCATGCAGGCGTTTTCCTTGTAAGATCACATCTTCACCCATTGGCTCAAAGGGAATATAAATATCAATTTTGTGTTTTAAATAATGCGTAATTTCAGAATTGGTAACAGCTTCAATCTTCATGCCACGACTATTATTCACCACAACAATCAAACGGACAGGATGAGTCTGAGCTTCAATGGCAGTGTTAATACCTTTGATGAACCTGCCCGCCTCTCGCAGTGAAGATACCGTAGGTTCAAGCAGCAAAATGATGCAATCACTCTGGCTACAAAGCCATTCAGGCTTAGGTTCAAAGCCAACGGATGCAGATACATCTTCAATTACAAAATTAACATCTCGGGAAATCAGGCTGATCGCGGAATCAGAAAACTGCCTTATTTCATCATGACTTTCGTTCTCCATTCCATTATTGATCCCCATGGCAAGCAACTGCACTTTCTCGGACACTTGGCTAAGCAGCGACTGTGCCGAGGTTAAATCCAGAGCCCGGATAAGAGTTCCTGGTGCCAATGTTCGTTTCTCTAGGCCTTTTTTACCCAGCATAATATCCAGGTTGCCACCACAGTAGTTGTGATCGACCAATACTGTCGATGCTTGCTTATAATTGGAAAGTGCATAAGCTAGTTCAGCTGCAAGCAGGCTGCATCCGATCCCACCTTTGCAGCCAACGACTGATATTCTTTTAGCTCTTCGTTTCGAAACCACGCCACTTTGTCGCTTGCGGTTATCATATACGTTATAAATAAACTCAATGAGTTCTTGCTTCGATGTTGGCCAAAACAGGTAATAAACACCGATAGTTTTTAACGCGCGTATTGTTGAAATAGCATCTTCATCGCCAATAACAATAACGGATGCATGGCTGGGTAGGTATGGGATGATTCTTTCAGTATCTAGAACGACATCATCACTGTCTGTCAGCTCTATAATAATCACCTCAGTTTCATGGCTGTTTATATATTTTATAATTGACTTTTCATTATTTTTAGCGACTGCGGGCTCTTTCATCCCCTCGTATCTATATGCTTCACATATCAGTGACTTACAGTAGTCCGATTTAAAAAAAATGACTGATTCATGATTCTCAGCTTGGACATTTTCTTCCTTGCTACTATTAAGAATATCAACGAGATCAAACATAACCAGACTCCAAGCTATAACAAGTTAACTCTGTGAAAGCATTTTGTTCGGATGTAGCATAGACTTCCACCGCGCACCTTCAACAGCACAGTTCGCAGGCTGCTCACCTAACCTTTCTATTTGCTCATAAGTACAGATAGGGGCTTGAAGCTTGTGTTCGGTATATGAGATTTCAAAATCTTTATCGTTAGCAACAGCCTCAACCTTTACTGTAATCCTTGATGGATTTACACCTTGTTTTAAGAGCAAAACATGCACATAATCGGCTAATTTTTTTGCCTGACGATTACTGTATTTTATTAACACATCTTGAGCCAGAAGCTGTTCATTATGGTGTTTCACGAAACTATTAACATTCTGTTTGGAGGTATTAAACCCCTCACTTTGGCTATCGATCTGCATAGAAAATTTAATAGGGATCACATCAACCGATGATGACGGGTATTCTTGAAATTGGCTGGTACAAGCCATCAGGTTTAGTAATAAGGTTACAAGTATGATTCTGATCATTTTTTAAACCCCCCAGTAGCCAAAATTTCATCAGCCCATTTCTCTGTATTCGGTGATGCAGAAGTGTCTAAATTAAAAAACCTGGACAATGATGATGTGCGTTGAATACTGGGTAGCTGAATTTGCGAAGGATGAATGGGCTGTACTAAGTTTACGGTCGCGACAATAATCAACTCTGTTTTACGTCGCTCTGTCTGGGTATGACGAAAAAGAGCACCTAATACTGGAATATCACCAATAAAGGGGATCTTAGAAAGTGCTTCTCTATCTTCTGTACTTAACAAGCCACCAAGTACAAAACTTTGCCCATCACCTAATTCAACTGTGGTTCTTGCTCGACGTGTTTTAAATGCGGGTATATCGAGAATTGATGAACGGTACTGGTTATCAATGGCACTCACTTCAGGCATCAGCGACAACTTAATCTGGTCATCCTGAAGTACCTTGGCTGCCAGTTCCAATCGAATACCAAACTCTTTGTAAGTAACAGTATAGGTATCGTCAATATAGACAACAATCGGCAATTCCCCCCCTACCAGAAAGCTTGCAGTCTCTCCTGATATCACTGATAAATTCGGCTCGGCAAGAATTTGTCCTACTTCATCATCATTCACTGCTGATATAAACATAGCGATATCATCAGCACTTAAATCCGTAATAAAATCAGCAAACTGACCATTTCCTGCAAAGCTTCCATCACCGATAATTGATCCCCATCTAAAGCCAAGCTCATCAAGAAAGGAATGAGAGACTTCAGCAATGGACAGTTTGACATTAACCTGCTTGGTTTTCGCTACTTCAATATTGTTGACCAACCCCTTATAGCGGCGGCGCGTCATGAAATCAATTTCAAGCTCCTGATAACCCAGATCCCAGTGAATTTTGTAATCCTCATATTCCTTGCTAAGCAATTCTCCAACCAGATAATAGATACTCTCTTTTTCTTGTACTGAAGAGACAATACCGCTCAATACAACTTGATCGCCTAGATTCATGATCGATATATCGACATCAGGGTGTTTTATCGCGATATATTGCTGGATATGAGTGAGACTTTTATTAATCACCAATTTACGGTTTGCAAGTGTTTTACCATTCTCTCCAAAGACAATCAGGGATGCATTACCAACCTTTCGACCAAACACGACAAGTTTGTTTTCGCTAATCACCTGGTAGTCTGCCATTTCCGAATTTGAAATAAAGACAGTCTCAATTTTGGTATTAAAGCTGAGTGTCTTCGCTTCATCTAAACCTAAGTTAATGATCGATGCTGAACAAACTATACGTGTAAAGAGCATCAAACCCAGCCCAACAAAAATCCTTATCGTTGTTTGACCTAACATCATTGGCAGCCATCCTTAGTTAACGATACGCTCTTTTCCCCTAAGCTCAGTAACCGAGAAATAGTCAGGTAATACATCTCCAGTATCTGCTTTATGTACACTTAAGCTACGACCACCAAAACTATCAATACTTGATTTGTGTACCTCAAGTTGGCTAACACGTTTTGCAATAACCATTTTTGCGATATCACTGCGGCTAAGTTCTAGCACTAAAGTTACATTGTTTTTGTCTATACTTTTTTCGACATCTTCTACTGCCAATATACGCACAGCTGTTAGTAATGGAGACACCGATACACTACGGTATGAACTAACCCGATCGGTATCTGCAAAATTCTGCTCTAGTGAAGTCAACGAAATCACGTCGATGTAATCCCCAACATCTATCACCCCACCATATACGGTCGAAATATTGGTCTCGAAAGGATACGGTACCATCCCTTGCTTTAAGATCAGGTCGATATATTCTGGTGAATTTATGCTAACTATATTATGTTGAATTAGGAAATAGTCTTTAGCGAGATCTTGCCTGACAATATTACCCGGCTTTATCTTTAGCTCAACATCCTGGTAGATACCCGCCTTATTAGCTTCACTTTCAACCAACTGTTTTTTGTATACATTTGCTAACGTGATCTGCTCTCCCTTTTTCAACGCTTCTTTCAGGAGCCAAACCGTGATTTTATTCTCTTCCTGAACTTCAACTTTAGTTTCAGCCACCGTTTCTTTGGGCTCAAAGTACGATTCAGATATCCCTAGTAAACCTACGGCTATAGAGATAAATGCAACCAGAAACATAATCTTTTGTCTCATAGCGCTACCCTAGAAGTGTGAAATCCAAATACTAAAAACACTGGCTGTAGATATAGCAACACCATAAGGAATGCCTTTAGCTCTAACTTCTTGCAAGCTGTTTGTAATCACCCCATACAACAAGTAACAGCATGCCTGTATCCCTCCAATTATTATTATCGTTACTAGGCTAAAGCTCCAATATGCCGGTGATATGGCTAGCAAAAAAACTGCATATAACTTCACATCACCGGCTCCTATATAACCTAATGTACTAATAACAAACCCCAAGGCCAGTGCAGTACAGGCGGCAATAAAGGGCACATAACTGATATCTTTTATTACCAGAATATAAACACAGGCCATTAGCAACAAAAATATCTGGCTGTTTTTTATTTTCCGATGCTTTATATCACCCCAGCAGATATGTGCGCTAATCAGGGTTAGAATTAAAAATTCAACCTGCAACTTTGTATCTACTTTATTCAGATGCTGGAAGTTTACCTGTAATTGTACTCATTGCATTAGTTAAACCTGTATTCAAATCACCACCATCAGTACCGAAAACAGCTGCCACAGCAGTGGCAATAGCAACGCCAACCAGTGCATATTCAATCGCTGTTACACCTTGTTCATCGTTCTTAAATTCTTCAATAGCCGTTTGAAGTTTGACAAAACCAGCAGTCATTGCATTATTGATTGACTTAAACATCATAGATTCCTTCCATCTTCACTTGGCTGAAGCGCCAAGAACTAAAGTTATGTTTTGAACAATTTTTATGTAAGAACAAGTTCTTCGCTCTCATTTTTCTAAACGTGACCTTGTTCTAACACTTTAAGTAATAGTTGAACTTTTTTGTTATTGAAAGTAACTACTATCATTTTTTTGCGGCAAATTAATTACATTAATAACAAGCCACTAGTCAAATATTTACATCTTAATTTTGCAATGATATGCATATCAAGCAGTTATGACAGTGATGGACGCTATTGCGTGGTAACTATATGTATTAAAGAAAATTCTAATTTGGTGTTATTATTTTGTTGGAGATATCCAAGCTGCTTCAAGATGTTTGTTTCAACGAGGTCGACGGATTGGTGAGCAAGGCGCTAGGTAGAAGGCATAGTGGTTTTACGTAATAAAGCAGCAAACTAGCCCTAACATTCCCCCCTTCGAAGTGATTCAGCAACCCCATCACAGCGTCAAATAATGTAGAAGTGGGACCACCATTTCTGCCGTCATTTACCTTGAGCTGGGCATGCTGATATCACTCTGACTCATGTATTTTGAAGTGATTTTTGTTAGACAAATTCACAACATCCTGCCAAGTAGTACAGTACTAGCTCTTAGTCATAGGCTTTCGGTCAACTTCCTCCGCTCTATGTACTGAAAATTAACTAACTTACTTGGTTTTTTCGTCACATCGATTATCCTTAAATTACTTTGAGTATATGGGTTTTGTTTCAATGCCAATGTTATCATTTGCAGTATTCCGATATGCGGGCGTTCGCTTTTGTTTCCCATTAATGTTAGCCGCTGCACTTATTACTGCCATGGATTGGGTCGTTGCGATTTGCACTAATAATCACGATCTGATTATTGTATTGCCTTATATATTACTCATACTCACTGCAGCCCTAAGCCAGCCAATTAATCAAGGAAAAACCGGCATAGTGGCCATCTTGATGCTGGGTACCTATTACATTATTCAAAACCATTTGCAAAGCCCACTTGACGAAGGTAGCAACCGACTGGAATTCGTCTTGCTGGCCAGTTTACTCCCGCTGAACTTACTCCTAATTTTACTTCTTCCCGAACGCCGAATTTTTTCAAAAGTAGTGATACTGTACCTAAGCTTCATTGCTGTGCAGATAGTCGGCAGCATGAAGCTTCTCGAACATTTCAAAGATACTGATATTGCATGGCTATGGGAAAACTACTTATATCCGATGGCAGAGAACTCGCCACTCCCTATGATGATTGCGGCTTTTGTGATTATGAGTACAACTGTCAGTGCAATTGTAATGCTAAAACGGAACTTAAACTCAGATCAGCCCGTTTTTATTTGTCTGCTTTTATCAGGAATAACCTTTTCTCTTTTCCAGTTTGACTATATTTCATCGAGCTTTTTTTTTCTTGCTGCTTGCCTGTTACTCCTAAACTTATTCTTTTGTAGCCACGAACTTGCTTTTGATGATCCCCTCACAAAAATACCTGGCCGCAGAGCGCTAGAAATCGAAATGAAACACTTAGGCCGTCTATATACAATAGCTATGCTGGATATTGATCACTTTAAAAAATTTAATGATAGCTATGGCCATGATACCGGTGATAATGTACTTAAATTAGTTGCATCCTTAATGCTATCAACCCGCGGTAACGCTAGGGTATTCCGTTATGGCGGCGAAGAGTTTACAATTCTATTTAAAGGTAAAGAAACTCACGACTGTATAGAGTTCCTTGATGAACTGCGGCTAAAAATTGCCCGCTATAAACTATTAGTTCGCGATAACGCCTTACGTCCAGAAGATGATATTAATGGCATTGAACAACGAGCACAAAGAAGGAAAAACAAACCTATCAATGTCACTGTCAGCATTGGTGTTGCAGATAACTATGAGCTAAGTGATCCAGAAGATGTTATCAAAGCTGCCGATAAAGCACTGTATCAAGCAAAGGAGGCTGGGCGTAACCGAATTGAATGTTAGGCTGTGCCACTAAATGACAATGGTTCAAATACCCTGTTTAGCCTAAAATAGACTGACACTTTGTAGACTTATCTCAAGACAGCCTCCCCCTCAATAACAAAAAAGCCTGATAAAAAATCAGGCTTTTTTTCTAAAAGTTCACAGTCAAAATCGACTGTTTCAACTACTTCTTACTTCACACGACGCTTGCTTACATCATTGGCTAATTGACGAAGTACTTTTTCCGTATCTTCCCAGCCAATACATGCATCGGTAATACTTTGGCCATAAGTGGCCACTTTACCATCAACGATATCTTGACGACCTTCAACCAGGTGACTTTCGATCATTACACCAAAAATTGCATCGTTGCCGGCTGCGATCTGCTGGCCAACATCTTCAGAAACCACTACCTGGCGCTGGAACTGCTTCAGGCTGTTCGCGTGGCTGAAATCGATCATCACTTTCTTGCGCAAGCCTGCTTTATCAAGCTGGTCAGTAATATTATTGACATGCTCGGCGCTGTAGTTTGGCTCTTTACCACCACGAAGAATAATGTGGCAGTCTTCATTACCCGCAGTGGATACAATTGCCGAGTGGCCATACTTAGTCACTGATAAGAAGTGGTGAGGCGCACTTGATGAGCCAATCGCATCTGTTGCAATTTTGATGTTACCGTCCGTACCGTTTTTAAAACCGACCGGGCAAGACAAACCAGAAGCCAGTTCACGGTGTACTTGTGATTCAGTTGTACGCGCACCGATTGCGCCCCAGCTGATTAAATCACCCATGTACTGCGGCGTGATCATATCAAGGAATTCACCTGCAGTAGGTACACCTATATCTGTCAAATCGAGCAATAGTTTACGGCCAATTCGCAGGCCATCATTTAACTGAAAACTCCCGTCCATGTACGGGTCATTAATAAGGCCTTTCCAGCCAACGGTTGTACGCGGTTTTTCAAAATAAACGCGCATTACAACTTCCAGTTCACCCTTTAGCTCCTCACGGAGTGACTTCAGCTTCTTACCATATTCAAGAGCTGCTTCAGTGTCATGGATCGAACAAGGGCCGACGATGACAAGCAAACGGTCATCTTCATCATTTAAGATGTTATGAATTGACTGACGTGCCTGAAAAACGGTTTCAGATGCATTTTCAGTTGCTGGAAATCTTTCCAATACAGCAACTGGTGGTAAAAGTTCTTTAATCTCGCGAATGCGTACGTCATCTGTTTTATGCATGCTTTTTACTTCCCGTAGTACTATCACCTGTCAACATGTAAACAATAATGTACAGAGATCGTTGACAGTAAATCTCACATCCCATTGACTTTAACTTATCGCCTTAAACGCTCATGTGCAAACGCTATTTGAAATTTAATTACACATTTTTTACTCGCAACCGGCTGGTTAGACCAAATATGCTGTGAAATCTCCATAAATCCAACCATTCAGCAACCCTGCGATCAGCCAGCTTTTGAGCCAAGCAGCATACTAATTTACCCCCTTATTCTCCTTTTCAGTGGTATTACTTTGAAAATTATTCGTAAAAGCAATAACATAAGTACAACAAATTATTCATTGCCGAGGTCACCCTGGTGCCTGAAGATGCTGTCGTTTCATTTCGAAACGTCGATAAATGGTATGGCGAATTCCATGCCCTCAAGAATATTAACCTGACCATTGAGCGTGGTGAGCGCCTTGTTGTTTGTGGCCCCTCTGGCTCAGGAAAGTCCACACTCATTCGCTGTATCAACGGCCTTGAAAAATACAATGCAGGGCAACTTCTCGTTGCAGGCCACCCACTTGATAACAAACACTTAAGAGCAATTCGCGGCAAAGTTGGTATGGTTTTCCAGCATTTCAACCTTTTCCCTCACATGACAGTACTAGAAAACCTCACCCTTGCCCCCCGGCGTGCGCTGAAAATGTCCAAAGCAGAAGCCGATAAACTGGCTCGTGAATACTTAGAGCGCGTTCATATTGGCCATCAGGCAGACAAGTACCCAGCGCAGCTTTCGGGTGGACAGCAACAGCGCGTCGCCATCGCGCGATCGCTTTGTATGAAGCCCGATATACTGTTATTTGATGAACCCACCTCGGCACTTGATCCGGAAATGATCAGAGAAGTACTCGATGTCATGAAAGAACTTGCCGATGAAGGTATGACAATGGTGTGCGTGACCCATGAAATGGGCTTTGCTCGGCAAGTTGCTGATCGGGTAGTGTTTATGGACGAAGGCGAAATTGTTGAAATTGCCCCGCCCGCCCAGTTGTTTGATACACCCAGCCATGAACGCACCCAGCAGTTCCTTGAACAAATACTGAGTTATTAAGCCGCGATGTTGAAAAAGAATCCTCCGTCAGCACTACCGACAAATGGGCTAAAGATCCTGCAACCGGTTATTTCTGGTTTCCTACAGGTGTCTTTAGTTGGCTTGGGCCTTTATTGGCTGCTTAACAGCGGTGCCGAGGCCATGAACTACCGCTGGCAATGGTATCGCATACCGCAATATTTATGGTTTGTTGAGGATGGTGAGTGGTTTCCCGCCGAGTTACTTGAAGGGCTACTCGTCACGCTAAAAATATCAGCCGTCAGCCTTGTACTCACGCTTGTCATTGGGCTGACAACCGCTCTCCTGAGAATATCTGATTCCATCATCGGTCGTGGGCTTGCACGAAGTTATATCGAACTGATACGTAATACCCCGCTCCTTGTTCAAATATATCTGCTGTATTTTGTTTTTGGCCCGGTACTCGGGCTTGAACGCTTTACGACGGCTGTTTTGGCACTCTCGTTATTCCAAGGGGCGTATACCGCTGAGATTTTCCGGGCAGGTTTAAACAGTATTGCCAAGGGCCAATTTGAAGCAGGTCAAAGTCTTGGACTTTCCCAAACGGATAACTATCGGTTTGTTATTTTGCCACAAGTGATCCGGCGAATTCTGCCACCGCTAACCAACGAGGCCGTGTCGCTTGTCAAAAACTCATCCATTGTCAGTGTGATGGCGATTTTTGATCTGACAACAGAAGGCAGAAATATCGTTGCCGATACTGCCATGCCATTTGAGATCTGGTTCACCGTCGCGGGAATATATTTATGCGTCACCCTGGTGCTATCGGGTTTTGCCGCCTGGCTAGAGCACAAACTCGATGTACCGGCTCATTAGCAACACTGTTATGCCTTATTACAACAATTAGGAGAAAGGAAGCATGAAACGTCTGTTAGCAGCATGCCTTGCTGTATTTACATTACTCATAGGCTCATCAGCACTGGCTGCTGATAAGAGTACCCTCACAGAAATCAAAGAGCGCGGTACGCTTCGTGTCGGTTTGTCGACTTTCGTCCCTTGGGCGATGCGAGATAAACAAGGTGAACTCGTTGGCTTTGAAGTCGATGTCGCCCGTCGACTGGCAGAAGATGCCGGGCTAAAAGTTGAGTTCATTCCCACTGCCTGGGACGGGATTATCCCTGCTCTGCTCGCGGGCAAATTCGATGTCATTATCGGTGGTATGTCGATCACTCCGGCCCGTAATATGAGTGTGCTGTTTACTTCACCTTATGCCCATTCAGGTGTTCAGCTTGCTGCTCACACGGAAAAAGCAGCAGGTAAGACAAGCATTGAGGCTTATAACAAACGTAGTGTGACTCTCGCGGTACGACGCGGCGCCTTCACTGTTCAAACCGCTAAAAAGTACTTCCCGAAAGCCAAGCTACGCCAGTTTGACGATGATGCCCAGGCATTCCAGGAAGTATTAAACGGCAATGCCCATGCTGTGCTGGCGTCTTCACCAAAGCCAGAACAGATGTCAATCCAATACAATAACAAGCTGTATATCCCGCTGACTGAGCGTCTGAGCAGAGGCTCGGAAGCCTTCGCGATTCGTCATGGCGAGTTTGATCTGCTGAACTTCTTCAACAATTGGATCTTGCTTCGTACTGAAGATGGTTGGCTAAAAGAGCGTCATGACTACTGGTTTACAACGCTTGATTGGCAAAATCAAATCGCAGAAGGGCAATAACGCTTGTCTCAGAGTAAAACACAGCACATGTCGGGAGGCTCCCTCCCGGCTTTTTCCCGTTTAAATCGGCTTGATCTGTTGCTGGTGATAATCATCGTCAGCTTCATTGGCTGGCTATGGTATCGCTCATCAGCCGGTATTCATTATCAATGGAATTGGGATAAGGCCTTCTCGCTTATTTTTTCCAGCGGAAAGAATGGCGATCTGCCCTATTTCTTCCAAGGTCTTATTGCGACAATACGGCTAAGCCTTTGGGGAATGCTATTTGCTGGCCTCTTGGGGTTAATACTAGGTTTGGCCCGCCGCTCACCCTTGATGTTACTGAGGTTACCATCTCAGGCTTATATCCAGCTCGTACGCAACATCCCCCCACTGGTGTTTGTGTTTATATTCTACTTTTTCATTTCCAGCCAATTAGTTCCTGCGCTTGGCCTTGAAAGTGTATTGCGCTATCCAAATACCGATATTAATGGCCTGCAGCAGTTACTGTTTGGCCCAGCCAAATTATGGGAAAACCTATTCTCCGGGGTACTTTGTGTCGGGTTAATTGCAGCTGCTTATATCGCAGAGATTGTCCGCTCTGGTATTGATGCCATCGCCAAGGGACAATGGGAAGCAGCCGATTCTCTCGGCTTGTCCCGCTGGGATCGTTTTCGCAACGTTATTTTCCCACAAGCCCTAGCTGGTATCGTTCCACCACTGGCTGGACAGTTTATCTCCCTGGTTAAAGATTCATCCATCATCTCTCTGATTTCGATTCAGGAACTCACCTTTGTCGGTAGCGAAATCGCCAACTCATCCGGCCTGATTTTTGAAATTTGGTTATTGGTTGGTGCTGGTTATTTATTCCTCTGCCTTGGCTTGTCATTACTCTTTGGTAAGCTAGAAAGGTACACACTGAAACACAAACAGCGTTAATGAATGTTCAGACATAATAAAAAGCCCTTGCTGGCAGTTGTTAGCAAGGGCTTAAGTTAACGTTTATTTCTGTGACTTATTGACTCTATTCGGGTTTTGCAAACTTATCAGCCCACTCAGGCCATAGTTTCGCAAGATCCATATGCTGTTCAATGGTATCAGCAACTCGGTCAATACCCTGCTCTCGGATCTGATCAAAATCTGGTGTTTGGGTTGCCTCCAACCCTGCCCAAGACAGAATCGCATCACAGGCTTCTTGCTGCTCAAAGATACCATGCAGGTAAGTTCCAAATACCTGGTTATCAACCCCTAGCTGACCATCCGGGCCATCAATAAGCTGTAATGGCGCATCAGCTCTGACACCTTGTGTTACACCAGCATGGATCTCATAGCCACGAACAGCAACGGCCTCTTGTTCAGGAAGCTGTAATTGGCCGGAGGTTTGCTTTAACTGTTTGTCTGGAGCCAATACCGTTGAGGTTTGCAGGTAGGCAAGAGCGCGGCTTTCACCAGCCTCACCTTCAATGCCATCAGGATCGGCAATGTGTTCACCAATCATCTGGTAGCCACCGCAAATTCCCATCAACTTACCGCCTAGACGGACATGTCGGGCAATGTGTTTATCCCAGCCCTGCTCACGTAAAAACGCCAGATCACTGCGGACACTCTTGGTGCCGGGAATAATGATGAGATCGGCCGGTGGCATTGGCTCACCTTTACCCACAAACTGCAGATTAACCTGGGGATGCATCCGAAGCGGATCGAAATCCGTATGGTTACTTACACGGGTGAGCACAGGTACGACAACATTAAGCTGCTGTTCGGCCGCTTCAACTTGCTGAACATTAATCGCATCTTCTGCCTCTAGCATCAAGCCATGCAGGTAAGGCAATACCCCAAATACCGGCTTGCCCGTTTTCTCTTCCAGCCAATCCAGCCCTGACTCCAGAAGCTTGATATCACCACGGAATCGATTTATTACGAACCCCTTCACACGAGCCTGCTCCGACTCAGAGAGTAAAGCCAAGGTCCCGTAAAGGTGGGCGAATACCCCGCCACGGTCAATATCAGCTACAATGATCACCGGTATATCAGCCTGCTCGGCAAAGCCCATATTGGCAACATCGTTCTCGCGCAGGTTGATCTCTGCCGGACTTCCGGCTCCTTCTATAACCACCGTTTGGTATTCATCTTGCAAGAGGCAGAATGACTCCATGACAGGCCCCATCACCACTTTTTTATAGTCGTGAAAACCTACCGCATCCATGTCTGCCAGCGCTTTTCCCTGAACAATAACTTGTGCACCGATATCGGTATTAGGTTTTAACAATACCGGATTCATATGAACCGTTGGTTCAATACCGCAGGCCTGAGCCTGAACAGCCTGCGCCCTGCCTATTTCACCGCCATCTTTGGTGACAGCACTATTGAGCGCCATATTCTGCGATTTAAAAGGAGCAACCTGGATGCCTTTTCTCGCCAATACCCGACACAGCCCAGCCGCAAGCACACTCTTGCCTGCATCTGATGTGGTTCCCTGCACCATAAGTGCCTGAGTTGTTAATTGCATTTACTTCTCACTAAAATTGCTGTTGCACTGGCCATTGAATTTGCGGCCAATGCTCTCCATGTTCATCGCGATAAACTGTGACACGGTAACGAGCCGCATAAGGTAGATCGACACGTTGTAAATAATTGGCATTTTCTGGTATGTCTAACAGAATTCGTAGCAACTGCTTCATCACGCCAGCGTGGGTGACAAGCAATACACGCTTCCCCTGGTAACTCTTAAGCACATCTTGCCAGGCACACTGGATCCGACCGTCGAACTCCCGTAGAGACTCGCCACCATGTGGGGTCGACAACCAAGGGTTCTGCCAATACTCACTCAAGAGCTCCCTCTCGGTTTGCCATAGGCTATCTCGACTTTGACCGTCCCAGCGGCCAAAATTCATTTCTTTCCAATCTGCAAGTTGTTCAATAGGCAATGAAAACTGGCTGGCGAACTGTTTAGCAAAATCACTGCAACGCTGCAACGGTGAGGATAGAACCTGCTCGACGTCAACCAGCCCATCGACAGCAACTGACATCTGCTCCAATCCTTTCGCCGTGATCGGAAAATCTGTGTGCCCCCGCAAGCATCCATCACCTTCAGGCAAGCCATGGCGCAAAATATCAATACGAGTGATTGAAGTTTGATTCATTGTTCCCCCCTTCTACCTGTATTTATAATGCGGGACCTTTCAAAACCTGCGGAAGACCTGCAGTCACAAAAACGACCCGCTCAACCTGTTTGGCGATTGCCTGGTGCAACCAGCCACTTTCATCAACAAATTGCCGTGAAACCTCTCCCATCGGCACAATACCCTGACCAACTTCATTACTGACCATAATAATACGACCTTTTGCTTGTGATATAGCCTGAAGCAGCTCTTGTTTCTGCTGGTGCCAAGAATGCGATGTTGCACCTGGAGCAAATAAACAGTTGGAAAGCCACAGCGTCAGGCAATCGATAAGCAGGCAACTATCCGCTTTACTATGTGATCGAATGACAGCAGCCAAATTTACGGGCTCTTCCACCAGCTGCCAGTGCTGCGGTCGCTGCGTTTTATGGCGGGCAATTCGAGCCACCATTTCATCATCACCCGCTGTCGCCGTCGCGACATAAACCACATCTAAACTTGATTCGATAGCTAAGGTTTCGGCCAGGCTGCTTTTCCCCGATCTGGCACCGCCAAGGATAAGCTCAGCACCTATAAATCCTTTCTCCACTGTCACTTACATACCATTTCACGATCAACAATAAGCCCCATTGTATGGGAGTCACACTGCTTTACCAATCAAAACTCATAATGAAAGCCTCTGAATATCTTCAATCGTCGAAATGATGGTTAAGCGACACCATACTGGTACAGCTTCATCGGCATAGTAATCAATTCAGTAAGAAAATGAATGTGATCACTTTTATTTATTATTTAAAAAGAAACATGAAACCAACAAGTTAAATCGTTATTATCTCTGCTCAATTTATAATAATGCCATTACTTATGTTCAATATTTCACTATTAATGCCAGATGGGATCATATGGCTGCTTCTGGCATGCAGTGTTGCCAGCTTATTCATCAACACTAGATACTGGCCATACCTGCTCTCAGCGACCTTAGTTTCTGCCTACCTGCTGGAGCGCCTAACCCTTGTGGCTGCATTGGTCGTTTTGGTTGGGCTAGGGGTAGCCTCATTAGCGAAAAAACTATCGGGTAAATGGTTGGTCGCTGTGCATGGTGTGGTACTCGTATGGGCAATTGCCTTAATTCTCCACTTGGTACCCGGTTTCTACAATCTACACATATTGGATAAAGTGGCTACTGGCCCAGATAGTATTCCGTTTACTATGTATCTGAACCTTGATAAGCCTATGATTATTTTTGGCTTGTTGCTACTTGTACCCGCAATGCTTGGGAAACCACGAAATGTCACGCCGGTTAAACTCGCCGTGTTGGCGACATTGTTCATTCTCTTACCTGCAATGGCAAATGTGCTGGCCCTTGTCAGGCCTGAGTTTTCTCTGCCTGAGTGGTTATGGGTGTTTATGCTCAACAACCTGCTGTTTACCTGTGTCGCAGAAGAGGTACTTTTCCGTGGATATATTCAGAGATTGCTCACTCAGCGATTCAATCATTGGGTTGGAATAGGTGTAGCCAGTGTACTCTTTGGCCTCGCTCACTTTGCCGGGGGTCCACTTTTCATTTTGGTTGCTGGGTGTGCTGGGGTTCTCTATGGCCTTGCCTATTACTGGAGCGGACGATTAAGCATGGCGATCGGTATCCACTTCAGCTTCAATTTCATCCACCTGACCCTGTTTACTTATCCGCTTGCGACTACAGTAAATTAATCCTTCTTTTAGAAAAAACCGTCAGTTTCTCATTGGATGAACAGTGCTCGCATTACTGGCGGCTTCGCACTTATATACCAATCTGGATAAGTAGATGTCGGTTTTTCATGAGGAAAAATGACCAGATATTTATTTAGATTGGTATTAATTATCGCTATTTCTAATAACCATCTTAATATGAACGAAATCTGAATATTCAACTCATCATTAATTCAGAACACCTGTTGTTTAATAGCACTATCAACGACAAGGAGACTGAATCATGATTAAAAAAACTATTATTGCTATCGCCACACTCGCTGTTATGGCGCCAACGCTTGCACTTGCTGGAGATCACGACAAAGGCGCAGGCATTTCATACTCAGGGCCAGTTGATACGGTAACAGTCGCTGAACTATTGGAAGATACCGGCATGCTGACTGAGCGTAACGCTGTCGTAGAAGGTCATCTCATCAAACAAATTAACGCTGAAACATTTATCTTCAGTGACGGCACCAAAGAGATTCAAGTTGAACTCGATGATGATATTCGCCTGCCACAGGCTATCGATGCCACCACCAAAGTAAGGTTATTCGGTGAGTATGAAGGCGGCAACACCCCTGAAATCGACGTTGACCGGCTGCAAGTACTGTAACGACGCGATGCCATTCTCTAATCTACAGCCCCCCGTACACCGGGGGGACTTATTGGCAAGTCATCCGATCTGACACATCTGCTCACAGTTACCCGTCTTCTTCATTAGCTAGGCATGGTAAACTTCTGTTTAGCTGCAACTTGTTAGGATTATTGCAGTGCAAATATAGAGGTCATGATGTCAGATTCGCTGTTGTTTCATAAAACTTATCTTCACCCTTCCAGCAAGGACTGGGTGGTGTTTGTTCATGGTGCCGGAGGCAGCTCGTCAATCTGGTTCAAACAGATAAAAGCCTATAAGCGACACTTCAACCTGCTTCTTCTTGATCTTCGCGGCCACGGTAAATCCAATACCATGTTCAAAGACATGATGAAGAACCCGTATACCTTCAAGACGGTAACGACAGATATTCTTCAGGTCCTTAATCACCTTAAGATCCAATCTGCACATTTTGTCGGGATCTCACTCGGTACCATTATCATTAGAAATTTAGCCGAACTGGCACCAGAGCGAGTCAAATCCATGGTGTTAGGCGGTGCTGTCACACGATTAGACGCAAGATCTCAAGTGCTGGTTAAGGCCGGTAATCTCTGCAAAAATATTATCCCCTACATGTGGCTATATGGATTATTTGCTTACATTGTCATGCCGCAAAAAAACCAAAAAGAGTCCCGCGTACTATTTATTAACGACGCCAAAAAGCTATGCCAGAAAGAGTTTAAACGTTGGTTTAAATTAGCAGCTGACGTTAACCCGATCATGAAGTATTTCAAGGAAAAAGAACTTTCAATTCCGACGTTATACCTGATGGGCACTAATGACTATATGTTCATCAAGCCCGTGAAAGAGATGGTCGATAAGCATAAGCATAGCTACCTGACTGAATTTGATAACTGTGGCCACGTCTGCAATGTCGAGCGACCTGATGAATTCAACCATCACTCCATTGAGTTTATTCAGAAGCACCAGACAACCCAACCCGTGATGAATGCCTGATTGTTCAACGGGTAATAACCTTCCAAGTGTTTGTTTTTAGCCGCAACAGAGCAGATTATCGTTTAAAAAAGGGCGGCCCTCTAACTGATAATGAGGTTTCCGCCCTTCTTATCTATCTGGCTATCAATACTGTTACGCGATAGCGTCAGCCAAGAACTCTACCAAGTGATTAGTGACGAACTCTGCTTGCTCTAAATTGCTGATGTGGCCTGCAGCGGGAATGACGACGTATTTACTACCATCAATTGCATCATGCATAAGCTGCGCCTCAAGTGGCGGTCTCGGCGTATCTTCTGCACCCACCATAACTAAGGTTGGCAATGTCAGCTTTTCCACATCGTCAAAGGTATCACGACGACCAAATACCATACGGCCAATACGGGTAACATCCACTGCTTGTTGACCCTTCAGGCTTGCAAGGTGTGCACGAAATTGAGTCACTAGCTCAGGTGTCTCTTCTGCTGCATTTCGTGCAAAGAACATTGGCGTGATCACATCAACCATCGGCGCTGGTACGGCCTGCAGTTCTGCAATGGTATCTAGCATGGCAAAATATTTAGCATGAGTAACTTCGGGTTCATAACCGATGAAGGTATCCATCAGGACCAGTGACTGCACCCGCGCAGGGTCCTTGAGCGCCAACTCAGCTCCCCACATTCCACCTACCGACAAACCAATCACAGAGAATGTCTCGATATTTAAATGATCGATCAATGCAAGAATATCATCGGCGTAATCACGCAATGAACGTGTCTTCTCAGGTGCGGATTCAGACTGACCATGGCTCCAAAGATCCGGCACGATACAGCGATAATGCTGGCTCAATACATCAATCTGTGGAGCCCACATTGTACTATCCCACAAGTAGCTATGGCCAAAAACGAGTACCGGCCCTTCGCCCTTATCTAAAAAGTGCATGGTCTTATTATTGATGGTGAACGTACCCATTAGCTCCGATTCCTTTTCCAAATAGTGTTCGGGCAAGATAATACCAAGTAAATAAAGCAACTACACGAACTGTACAAATAAATACGCCCGGTATCGACCGGGCGTTGGTTACTGTTTAGCTAATATATTACTCGCCATACTTGGCTATAACTCGTTTTATTCCCTGCTGATACAATACCCAAGCAGTGATCCCGGCAGCAGTGTTACCGACCAGTGCGCCAATAAATAGGCCCTCCAATCCAGCAATCTGCGCACCTAACCAAATAACAGGTAAAAAGCAGACAAACAGCCGTAAGCCGGAAATCAATAACGCACGCATTGGTAGCGCAAGGGCATTGCAGATTGAAACCATCAGCATACAAACACCAAGTGGCCCCAGGCTCAGCGGCACCCAGGTCAGATGCAACGACAATATTTCACTCACCGATTGCTCACTAGACAGCAATTGACTTAAAACGGGTGAAGCGGCAAATAACACGCCAGCAATAACAAACTGCCAGATCAGTACAAACTTCACAGCCAGGTTTATCAGAGCCTTAATCTTGGTAATGTCTCTGGCTCCCAGCATCCTGCCGACCATCGGCGGCATCGACATCGTCAGGGCCAGAACGACCACAATTGAAAAGAACTCCAAACGTGAACCCAACGCCCATGCTGCGACGGTCGCCGCTCCAAAGCTAGCAACGAGTTTAGTCGCCAACATCGAGGACAAAGGCGGCAATAATTGGCTCAGCATTGCAGGCGCCATCGTATTCACCAGCTCTTTAATTGACGCAAACACATCGAGGCCTTGCCAATTGAGACTCATCCAATGACGCTTGAGCACAAGTGGATACACAACAAGCAAACCAACACCAAAGGCAGTAATTGTTGCCCAGGCAGCGCCAACCAATCCCATATCAAAGGAAAAGATAAACAGCGGATCCAATAGCATATTGAGTACACTGGTCACCATCATCATGATCCCCGGCAACATGGTATTACCGTTTGCCCGGCACAAGCTGTAGGCAAAATACAGCATCGCACCAGTCCATGAGCTTGCCAGCCAAACTGGCCAATATGCATCAATGACTGGGTAGACATCGGCAGGAGCACTAAGCAGGCTCAATATTGGCGTTCGTAATAACCAAATGAGGACACAAATAAGAAATACACTCACAGCGCCTGTAAGCACTACCAGCCCACCCAGCTGCTTGGCTCGCAGTGTCTCTTCGGCACCGAGCACTCTTGAGATTAGAGACGTTGTTGCAATACCTAGCCCTACCTGCAAGCCAATAATCACCATTTGCATTGGCAAGGTAAAACCCTGTGCAGCCAGCGGCAGAACCCCAAGTTGACCAATAAACGCACTGTCCACGAGCTGAAAACTCATCAGTGACAATACGCCAAACAGCATCGGCCAGGTCATGCTAAACAATTGGCGACCTAAATCTGGATAAAGAGATTGGGGTTTAGTTGAAATATGAGAACTCATGAAACACTACGGCAATGATCTATAAACTACCTAGTGTACGGATTTTAGTAGCAGAGCTAAAGAAAAGAAGAGAACAAGCGACGGGTAACCCAGTGGCTTTCGATGAAATCGGTATAACAGCAGAAGTTGCATCTGCACGAGCGCGATACAACTTCTGGTACAAGAAAGTGGTTATCTCAAAGGCAGTAGCAGTTACTGAGTAACAAGCTTCACCAAATCAGCAGGGCGGTAATATACCGATTTTAACACCTTACCCTGGCGGATAATTTTTCCTTCCAGATCAATATCTTTTGCACATTTGGCAATAATGTACTCACCTTTCTGGCTGCCTACGATTGCTACACCCTGCTTCGCATAGTGAGATTCTGTATCGGTGTATTCCTGCTCGTTGCGACAAACTTTACTCATATTACTTGAATGAACTTCATTCCAGCACGAGACAAAATCAATATTCAGACGCTCAGCTACCTGCAACAACAAATCAATGATATAGCTGATACCAATATTTGCATCCACTTGCTTGTCACCAAGGTGGACAAGGCGGCCCATAAGCACATACACAGAGTCAACAATCGCATCAGCCTGTTCAACCAAGGAATCCGCTTCAGCCAGTTCTGTTAGCTCCTCGACAGCCAATGAAGTATGAAGGGTGTCCATTTTTTCATTCAACGTCGACGGGCTTTCAATATCCAGATCAAAAGTAGTACGGAATTCATGGATATCACGGTAGAGATGGTCAAATAATGTTTGATCCAGAACGGCAAGCTTCATTCAACATTTCCTTTTACTAAAACAAATAATGGGAATACGATTATAAAAAATCAGTGCCAATAGCTAGACACTACTGGCACTGATCTTATGGTCAACTGCGCGATTAAAACGCTTTAGGTGCAAAGCCTGTGACTTCTTTAATGCCCATTTCACGACCTAGAGCGGTCATTGGATGAACAACAACCAGGCCCTTTACAGACTTTTTGAGTTTGCCCATATCAGCCTGTTCAGCTTTTGTCAGCGCACGGTTGAACGGTAATGACTTAACATCAGTACCTTGTTTGCTAACTTGACGCTTCTGGTGAGCTTTTGTTTTGTTAATTTTTTTAGTGATCGTTTCGATCTCTTGTGTTGCCTGGCCAGCAATTGCCTTATCACCACGTTCTTGTGCCCCAGCAAGTTTACGACGTAACTTGTCTAAACGGTTATTCATCTGCTGAAGCTCTTGCTTTAAATTCATGCTGTTACCTTAAAATACACTATCACAACTTCACATCTGTCCAATGCTGCCCATCGGCAGATAAGTTGTCCAACAGATAGTATATAACAGTATGTGCCCTCTTTTCATCGCCTGTTGATAAGAAGTTCAATATTCGCAGTAAGATAACGACAACTCATAGGGTAATAACATACTGATTCCTAGCCAGGGCAACTTCGTTGTTGTAGATAAAACGATTAGCTAAGCTGATGCCTGAGCAAAATACATCCAACCGCTGAATACACCTATCATACTTAACAGTTTTTATGCTTACTAATGCATGCTACAAACCAAATAAGAGATCTGCATCACAGACACAAGTATCATATTATCTATACACTCGCGCCACTCAATTGGCTGAGGTTTTGTTATGTGCGAATATTGCAAGGTAAGCACAAACGTTTATCGTATAAAAAGAAATTTTCTGGAAAAAACAGTCACTCACAGACAAAGCCAGAAATTTAAATGTGCTGAATGTAATAATCTTTTCTTCGTAAAAATTGGTTCACGCTCTATTACTTAATAGAACCAGCAAGATTAAGGCCACGTTAGTGGCCTTAATCTTATTTAATTCGCCATTTAAACAACCTCAATAAAGCCCATCAACCCAGTCTTCATATGTTCAATAACATGACAATGATACATCCACTGGCCAGGATTATCGGCAACAAAAGCGGCTTTTGCATGTCCATTTTTGCCAAGCAACACCGTATCTGTATGAAACGGGGTCACTGGCTTACCATTCATTTCCAGCACAGTAAATGTATGGCCATGCAAGTGTATTGGGTGATGATACTGGGTCACATTTTTCAGATTGAAAATATACGTTTTACCTTGTTCAAGTGTCGCAAGAGGTGCTGGTATATTATCTTTACTCATGCCTTCCCACGCACGCTTGTTCATCAGCCAAAATTTTGGCATTGACTTACCTGACGGATCTGTCGGTGAAATGGCTCCCTCCCATTCAAAAACAAAGTTCAGTACTTCAGCGTTAACTAAATCCAAGGCCGGAACAGGATTCAGTGGCAAATAAGGTATTGTTGAGCCAGCTGCCAGGGAAGATGGCACCGAGACAAAGCTTGCTAAAGGGAACGCAATACTGCCCTTCATCTGCTGAACCTGAAACTGTTTGCCTGCGGCAGGGGCTTCTACTGCTAAATCAACCCGCATTCCCGGCCCTATCTTATGCTGTTCAAGTTTGCGTGGCTTTAAGATAGGATTACCATCAATCGCGATAATCCAGGCCTCGGCACCTTCAACGGCAATCGGGTATGTAATTGTATTATCGACATTGGCAATACGTAATCGCGTCATCGCATGTTGTGGCAGTTCATAAATCGGCAAATGTTCACCATTCACCGTCCCCCACTCTCCTGGCGTACCCATTCTGGCGCTCAGACGCGGAACCATCAACTTCTTCCAGTTACCTTTATTGTCGATGTGCCAATGCTTGAGCACCAGCAATTTTTCCGCATCAAAACGAACTGATGTAGCTTCTTCAACCACGATGGCACCAACAAGCCCCATTCCAAGCTGAACCACACTATTCATATGCGGGTGATACCAGAAAGTGCCCGCATCCGGCGGAGTAAACTCATAGACAAAGGTTTCCCCAGGCATAATTGGTGGTTGGCTCAAAAACGGCACGCCGTCCATTTCAACGGGGATCCGGAGTCCGTGCCAATGTATCGTCGTCGGTTCATTTAACCTATTGGTAAAACGGATAGTAACCTTCTCTCCCTGACGACAACGTATTGTGGGTGCAGGGATCTGGCCATTAAACCCCAACACATCCGTTTTATACCCTTTAACCAATTCAGCGCTTGCTGGCTCAGCAGTAAGGTCATAGATATACCCTTCATCTGTTCTGGTCGCCGAATGTAGAGTACACGCGGGTAAGGCAAGTGTGCTGGCAAGCACAGAGGAAATCTTTATAAACTCTCGGCGGCTAACATTCATTCTTTAATCCCTTCAATCTCAAGCCCGTATATTGTAAATATCGACAAGAAAATGAAAAGCACTCTCATTATCAATTGATAAGATTAATATGATACCCGCTTAAAAAAGTCTTTGATTTAAGCAAATTTCTGATGATTGGAGGCAAATTAACCACAATTCAACTAACTTTATATTGTGAATTATATGAATTAAGCCGTATATATACGTCATTCATAGAAAGGTGTACTGGTGAATACTTTCCAAAAACTATTATTTCCCATTATTGTTGTTTTCCTGATGATTCTCGGCTTTCTTTATTATTATATTCCCCAGATCATTGCAGCCAATACAGTTCGTCAAGCTGTCGCCTCTTCTGAACACACCGTCACTCAGTTTAAAATACTGCGAGATGTTTATTCAAAAACCGTACTCTCAGAGGTCATTGCTCACAGTGACCTAAAAGTTAATGCTAATTTTCAAGGTGACAATGGTATTGTTCCTTTGCCAGCCTCTTTAGTTCAAGAGATCAGTCAGCGGCTCCTCGATCAGGGAACGCAAATTAAGCTCTATAGCCCATACCCTTTTCCCAATCGCAGAGATCGTGAGCTCGATAAATTCAGCCAAGATGCATGGCAGGCACTCTCCTCAGCCCCCTATAGCACCTATTTCAAACAGTATTCTTCAGATGGAAAATCATACCTACGGGTTGCTGTTAGTGATGTGCTCAGTAATCAAACCTGTGTGGATTGTCATAACCAGAGCTCGGATCCAACCGGTATCCAATGGCAAGTCGGTGATTTGCGTGGCATCTTAGAAGTCGAAACGGACATAACCGGCCCAATAGAGAATGGCATCATAATCAGCCGTCACATTATCTTGGCCCTGCTGATTGGCCTGCTATCCATCACACTCACTCTTCTTGTTACCTACAGGTACTTTATCCAAAAAAGGCTCACCGCCTGTATCATGGCCATGGATACTGTCGCAGATAGTGACGGGGTATGTTTTGACAAGTTGCCAGAACAAGGGAGCGACGACATCAGCCACCTAAGCCAAACATTCAATAAGATGTCATCCAAGCTAAATTCATCCCTACTGTCACTTAAAGAAGAAAGAAACCTACTGGACAACAAGATTAAAACTCGGACAAGAGAACTTGAAGTCGCGACCCAGCAAGCCAATACAGCAAACAAAGCCAAATCACAGTTCCTTGCTACAATGAGCCATGAACTACGCACCCCCCTAAATGGCATGCTCGGTATGGCACAGATCATGGCCTCGTCAGAACAACATCCGGAGCAACACAAACAGCTGGATATTTTACTGGAATCAGGCCAACACCTGCTCTCACTTCTTAATGATATTCTCGATTTTTCAAAAATCGAACAGAATAAACTGGAATTAGAAATCAGCAAGTTTCAGCTCTCTGAGCTACTCGATCCCATGGAAGCGACTTACGGGCCAATTTGCCACAAGAAAGATTTGAGCTTTAAGCTCAATACAACATTACCTGCTAATACAACGCTTCGCAGTGACAAATCTAGAATTCGACAGGTGATTTACAACATTCTGAGTAATGCGGTGAAGTTTACTCAAAAAGGTGGAGTCAAATTAACCATTACCTCAGAAAAGTGCAAACAGTGCTCTGAATCTTTACTGATCATCACTATCTCTGATACGGGGATTGGTATCAGAAAGGAACGTTTGAAGCACATTTTTGAACCCTTCACCCAGGCAGAATCAAACACAACTCGCTGTTATGGCGGAACCGGGCTGGGACTGGCTATCGTCAAACAGCTAACAGGGCTAATGAACGGCAGTGCTACCGTTGAGAGCGCAATCGGCAAAGGGACGACTTTTACCCTCACCATGCAAGTAGACATCATTGATATTGAAAGTGAAGAGCGGGCGACAACATCAAGACGGGCTTTAGAAGCATCAAGTCAACTTCCAAACAAGCTCAACGTCTTAGTTGTAGAAGACAACACAATCAATGCGCTGGTAGCGCAGTCTTTTTGTGAGCGAATAGGATATAGCGTTACACTAGTGAAGGATGGGCACCAGGCAATTAACACTCTCCGTAAGACAAGTTTCGATTTGATATTGATGGATAACCACATGCCAAATATGGATGGGCTGTCAGCCACCCGGATCATTCGTAAGAAGCTTGGACTAAAAACCGTTATCTTTGCCTGTACCGCAGATGTCTTCAAGAAAACCTGCGAAGATTTCATCGAGGCTGGTGCAGATACCGTACTGCCAAAACCAATACTCGAGCCCCGCTTTCAAGAAGCCCTTAGTCAATTTTACCATCGATTTAATGAGCAACCTCTCTCGACCTTAAAAACCGCTGAACTCATCAGTTATGACGTTCTCCTACAGCAATGCAATGGCAATAAACAAAAGACGAAACGATTAATGCAGAACTTCATTTCATCGGTCAACAAGGAGTATGAGTCACTGTCCAGGCTCTACCAATCAAGTTGCTATGAAGAGCTCGCTATTAGCGCCGGTAACATCAGGCAAGTCGCTAATGATTTTAATATGATGTCACTCAAGGCACCGGCCACTTATATTGCTGCTGTCGCGAGTACTGGTAACCCCCCAAAACATGATGTTGTACGCCACCTTTGCGAACTGCTCAAACAAAACCTTGAACAAGCAAACTATTATTTATACAAACTAGAGGGAAAATCTGACGTTTCAACCGTATATAAAAACGCCCAATAGGCTAAATGAGCCAATCAATCACGAAAATACGAGCAAATATCAGCCAAACACGTAAAATTAGTCGCCACAGATAGTCATTATTCATCTATAATCGGCGACCGTATTTTTGGTCAGGCTCAGCCGTCTGCTTTAGGAACAAAGAATGTCATTTTCATCACAAAGCTTTTCTCCGGAAATTGTGCGCGCACTTACCGAGTGCGGATACGAGAAATTAACGCCAATCCAGCAACAAGCAATTCCACATGCTCGTCGCGGGCAGGATATTCTTGCAAATGCACAAACGGGTACTGGCAAAACTGCTGCCTTTTCTTTGCCTATCATTCAGCAGATCTGTGACAACCCGAAGCAACGCAGCCGCTTTAATGTTCGTGCGTTAATCCTGGCACCGACCCGTGAGCTTGCTGCGCAAATCGCCAAGAATATTGAAGACTACACCAAATATGTCTCACTCAATGTGGCTGCCATTTATGGCGGTACCAAGATGGCATCGCAAGAAAAGAAACTTGAGCAAGGTCTCGATATTCTGGTAGCTACTCCAGGCCGACTGCTTGAGCACATGGAACTTAACAACGTTTCACTCGCTAACCTTGAGTTTCTGGTTTTCGATGAAGCTGACCGCATGCTGGACATGGGCTTTATTTCTGATATCCGCATGATTATGGGTGATATCCGTACCCAGCCTCAGACAATGCTATTCTCGGCAACCTTCTCTAGCCAGATGAATAAGCTATCGAACGAGATCTTGCGCAAGCCTAAGCGTATTTCGGTTAGCCCAGAAAACGCAACCGCCGAGACGGTTGCACACGTTGTTTACCCTGTTGATGAAGACCGTAAACGCGAACTGCTTTCTGAGCTGATTGGCAAGAAAAACTGGAAGCAGGTACTGGTTTTCGTTAACTACAAAGAAACGGCTAATGAGCTTGTTAAAGAACTGAAGCTTGATGGTATCAAAGCAGTACTATGCCATGGTGATAAAGCACAAAGTGCTCGTCGTCGTGCCCTTGACGAGTTCAAGGAAGGTAAAGCGCGCGTGATGGTAGCCACTGAAGTCGCCGCTCGCGGCTTGGATATTCAGGGGCTGCCGCATGTAGTGAACTATGACATGCCTTTCCTGGCCGAAGATTACGTTCACCGCATTGGTCGTACTGGCCGAGCTGGTCAGCAAGGTCATGCTGTTTCATTTGTTAGCCGCGAAGAAGAGCTGACACTGGTTCAGGTTGAAAAACTGATCAGACAACGTATCCGCCGTATTCAGCTAGCTGGCTATGAGCCTGCAAACCGCGATGCCCTGCTGCAAAAAATGCACACGAAATCTGCATTCAAAGATCGTAGTGGCCGTACCAATAACCCAAGTGATCAGTCTGATGCTGAGCGCCGTGCCCGTCTCCGTCGTGCTGTGCTTAATAAGTCAAAGATCACTAAGCTGAAAAAATAATTACGATCATCTAGATAGATAAAAGCGCCGACCGGTATGAACCGATCAGCGCTTTTTTAGAACCCAATTATTGGCTATCGCGAACTGCCTCTGTCTGCAAATACTGTTTCAGCTCATCGCTAGGAATCGAGCTTTGCGTTTCAACAGCAAATGAAGCCCATTTGGCTCCCTCTGCCATTGCATCAACGATAGAGCGCTGATTCACCAAGCTATTAATCAAGCCTGAAGCAAAGGCATCCCCTGCCCCTGTCGTATCAACCACCTTCGATGCAACAGCTGGCACATAAAAAGATTCATCTGCCGTATAGGCCCGGGCACCATTCGCCCCGTCGGTAATAACGAAATACCTTAATGCCTTGCCCGCGATACTCAAACCATATTGCCACACAGGCAAATCACTTCGACCTTCCAGATCCGACTTAGAGGTAATTAACACATGACATGGGCGCGAGCGTTCGTCTTTCGCTAGCTGCGCAACCACCAGCGAAGACTCTAAGGCCGCTCGTGCCCAAACCTCACTTCCTTCAGCGGAGGAGTTGATATAAAGCGCATCCCAACGAGAAAAAACAGGTGGCGTCCCCAATTTAAAACGTGGGCGTTGTGGGCGTATAATGGTTCGCTCACCATCCGGCGTCATGATCAGCAGAAGCTCTGGCGTCACCACATCATTACGGTGTAACAACCCACAATTCAAACCGTATAAACTCGCTTCTGCGAGCAACCAGTCTGCCGTCTCATCTTTGCCAACCTGACTGACCAACGCAACATTGTGCCCTGCCCACACCAGTCCCAAGCCGGTATTGGCACCGCCCCCGCCAAGGCGTCGTCCATCATCTTGATAATGGTGACGGCCACCGACAGTCAATGACTTATCGAGCTGCAGTACTCGATCGCAATTAAGGTTTGCGATCAGCATAATATTTGCCAATTAATCTCTCCCTAGCCAGCCCACTTTTTTGGCTGTGGAATAATCATCATTATATTATTTTATTGTCAATTCAATAAAAAAGCGTGAGGCCGTTAAGATTAAACGGCCCCACGCTTTCAATAAGGTTTCAGTTAGCTGTAATCAGCGTACGGATTAACTTGTGGTAACACAATTGCCTGTTCAAATTCCGACAGCTTCATGCTTTCTTGTGTCATGGACACGGATGTTTCGTCCATGACGCGCTCACCAAACTGGTAGCGTATTGTTTCAGTACCGATACAAGCGGCCTGATCATTTTCAGCGGCGATGCGCTGAACCTCAATATTTTTATTATGATAAGCCAGCATTGCGCTGTCACCGTATTTATTACCTAACATCGCTAAGGTTTGCGCTGGAGACAACACTAGGCCAGTTGCGTTGTTACCGCCAAAGCCTTTGGCATTTAGGATCACCGCTTTATAGTCTTCCCCTTGCTCACCGGCAAAGGCATGATCAGTCAGAATGTTAAGATTTGACTGGTGCACATCATCAGCAACATGATCAATGGTCTGAATACCCGGGATCCAGCCATACTGCCATACACCCAAAGAGGCAATGAGCTGATCTCCTGCGGCTGCACTCATTGAATGGCCGACATAAGACTTAATCGCCGTCACTGACCAATTATCGATCGCAAATGTCTTGGCGACTTCGTTGAGGATATGGCTTTCTGTTACACGGTTTTGCGGCGTCCCGGTTCCGTGTGCCTGGACAAAGGTCTGCTTGACCCCTTCTTCGCCCAGAATGGCTTTTGCCAAGGCTGTTGCTTTGGCCACAGTGACATAGTTACCCACACCCGGTGCCGAAATCGATTTCTTGTTGGCATCGGCATTCACAAATACATCGGCTACGGAGCCATAAATCGTTGCGCCGAGCTCTAGTGCAAGCTCATCATCCATCAACACCACGAACTGCGCAGATTCAGCCATAGTAAAACCAGCATTCGATGAAAATGGTCGACAGGCACGGCGATTATCAACATTTTCACTGTTATCCAGCGCTTTAAGCTGCTCATCTTCCGCTAATGCGCCCATCACACGAAACCCTTCCATGACTTCGGCAACAACTGGTGCTTCGGCGTTACCGACAATCACTACTTTGGACTTACCATGCTGAATGTCATACATACCCTGACGGAGATTATACAAAAAAGTAGCACAAGCCCCCATATTCGTGCCGGTTGTACCAACACTGTTAATCACATAGCCATTAATGAAATCCGCGGGCATTTCTGCCAGAGACAACGCCATCATTTTGGAACTAACCCGGCCACCAGTCAGCGGGGCGGCCAGCATACCGGCCAGAGACTGATCATCGACTTGAGACAAACCACTGCCAGCGTAGACCGAGACTTCATCAGGCTTGATGTGAGTCAGGACCTCATCCCAATCAACACCCATTGAGTTCAATGCATCTGACGCTCCGTAAACCGTCAGTTTTAATCCACGAGGATGGAAACGAGAGTTATATAGTTTACCCGGATCAAAACCAGCCGGAATATTACCGCCACTGCTGACAGGAAAAGAGACGCGATCTTCGAGCAAAGCGCCCAGTTCACCATTTACGGTGATCTTCACTTTGCTACCCTGCTCTTCTACCATCCAATTATCAGGGATCTTATTCGGTAATTTTGATTTGCGCAGGGTAAAAGCGATCTGCTCACTTTCACTGCTCAAAGAGGCTTTGTATTGGTAAAGCAAGTTATCAGGATCGAATGAATCTATACGGCGGACTAACGTTCCCGCCTTAATGGCTTCGACAAGTTCAGAATCCAACGCATCGCTGTCAGTCAGCCCCATACGGTAGGCAAGATCCTGCCAGGTGGTTTTCATCTCTTCATCAGATAATACATCGGCGATCATACGCTTGTAGCTATGGAAACCGGAGCTACGGCCCGCTGCGTTCATTCCGCCAAAACCGACAATTAGAGGTAACTTTGTCATCCTAAGCCTATATCAATACATTCAGTTGGCCATAGAGTATCAATTTACACTGTTCATTCACCTAGCATATATGCCAAAATCACCAGCATTAAGGCCAAACCATGAAAGAGGATGAGTGAATGAAGGTCGGATTTGCCCTATATCACCGAGCATTGATCACTGGTGTTTCACTGGCTGCCGAAATGTTAAGCAGTGCGGCCAGCCTACGTTCACGTAATCAACAACGAGAGAAGCCCTTTGAAATTAAACTCGTTGCCCCTACGCTAAAGCCGCCGAAGGTGCCCGCTGGACTTAAGCTGCAGCCAGACATTACATTTGGCGATCCGCAAACTTTTGACGTCATCATCTTACCGCCGATGTGGGGAAACCCACAGGTCTCAATTCGCCAGTCTCCCGAGATCATTCCCTGGCTGAAACACCAATACCAGCAAGGTGCCCAATTGGTAGCCACCGGCACCGGTGTCACCTGGCTAGCCGAAACCGGGTTACTGAATAATCAGGTGGCTACTACTCACTGGTACTACTATGAAAAATTTGCGGCCCGCTATCCAAAAATCACCCTGAACAGACAAGCCTCCATCACAGCTGCCAACGGATTATTCTGCACCGGTAGTATTAACTCCCAGTCAGAGATGATCCTCTACCTGATTACCGAGAACTTTGGCCAGAAAACAGCCAATACCATCGAGACGCATTTTGGGCACGAAATCTCCAAATCAACCCAACAGCCGTTTTACCAAATAGGCGGACAGGTTCAGTTTGATGAGTCGATTGCGTTGGCTCAGGATTGGATGAAACGGAACATAGCCAATACGATTACCGCGCAAAATGTAGCTGACCATTGCGGTCTACCGCTCCGAAGTTTTAATCGTAAGTTCAAGGATCAAGTTGGCCAGTCACCGCACCAGTATTTACAAAAAATACGAATGGAGGCGGCCCAGCAGCTTCTACGAGATTTTGGCATGTCAGTACAAGATGTTGCCGAACAAGTTGGCTATAAAGATGCCTATCACTTCTCGACCCGCTTTCATCAACAATTTAGCATTACACCCAGCCAATACCGACGTATGGTTAAAGCAAAAATCTACAACCCTTAATCAAATAACGGAGTATTTTGCGATCTGTTTATGAAATGAGACACATACAAACGAAGGCTATCGCTATGCTTTGGCTTAGTATTCAACATGGATTAGGTTATATGTGTTATTCCACTTTCACGCGTTGGCTTACCCGAACATTTCTTCTCTTCTGTACTCTCCCATTACAGGCAGAATTACTCCCCACCAGTACTACCCAGCTCAATGAAAAAAGCTGCCGTCTTGATTTGTATCACTTAGTTAAAAATGAGCAGAAGGAGTTTGAGACTAACCTCCAGCTAGCAATGATCACCGACAACATACACCGCCAACGCTATATCGCAATCAAAGCAGATATTAACCACCCCCAGGGGTTTGAAAATATTGGTTATTATCGTTCGGGCCAACCCGTTGAAGTCTTCACTGCAAATTGGCGTAAAAACAGCAACAAATACAGTGTGACACGTTTAGTCATGTTAGGAGGAACCAGCGACAGACAGGCCTTTGATGTATTTACTAAACTGGTAAAGCAAGACAACGGGCACTTAGAACTGCGAGCATCCGACAGGCGATACCACTTTACCGCCAACAGCAGAGATCTTAATGATTTCCTCGGATGCCTCAAACAACACTACCGAAACTAAAAAACCCCTAACAGCATCAAAATATTGACACTGTTATCAACAGGCTAGGGTTGATAACTTTCACTCACTACACAATACAATCCATGTAATAGCTCGCTCTGACCATGGGTTATTCATACTCATGTGAAAGCGTCCCAGCAATTGTTCAATATACACCCCACCAGCACCAAAGCGTTCAACAATCAACCGCACAAAGTGTTCAACAAAGCCCCCAAAACAGAGCAAACCACATATATAGAATCAATCAACTAATACTTTTATAGCCAATCAAAGTCAAAAATGTGACACTATGCTAAAAAATGACAACATAAAAAGAATTGTTAACAACAGACGGTAACATGGCTGAAAACAGCTGAAGACCATTTTCGACAGATGGACAACACTTAACATGCAGTACACAAGTACCAAAAAACCGAGAGGAACGGTAGTTTGAACCTTTCTATAAAAAATAAGCTTTCTCTTACATTCGCAGGAATAATACTTTTAATCGCCGCAGTGCAAACATGGCTCACCAGTGAGCGACTCACCGAAGAGGCAAACCGTTCAACCCAACAATTAGCAAGCTCACTCACCCAGTCAAATATCAGCGCTATCAGCCAATGGCTTGAAAGCAAAACACAAATCGTTAAAGCATCCGTCGATAGCTTCAACCAACAGGCTGAACCTACTGCCTCTCTGGCACAGGCGATCGCTTCAGGTAATTTCGATTTAGTGTATGCGGGTACGGAACAAGGGCAGATGATCACAGGCAAACAAGTCACTTTCCCTGCGGGCTACGATCCGCGCCAGCGCCCTTGGTATAAAGATGCAACAGCAGCTAATGAACTGGTCGTCACCACACCTTATACTGATGCTTCTTCTGGCAAGCTTGTTATCACGATTGCAGAACCGTTTAACGCGACAATGAATAGTGGTGTCATTGCGGGAGATGTCTCTATTGATGCACTCGTCAAAGATATCCTCGCGGTTAACCAAGCTGGTGTTTTCGCGACCCTTTTTACTGGTGATGGTACGATTATCGCCCATCCCAACCAATCTCTAACACTAAAACCTACCACAGAGATGAACGCTGCTTTCAACTCCAACCTGATCAAAAAAGTGGCATCAGGACGTGACCTTGTCACGTTAGATATCGCAGGGGTAGAAAGTTTGGTGAGTGTCCAGCAAATCCCAGGCACAAACTGGTACTTCTCTTTGGTGCTAGATAAGACTGAAGCTTATGCACACGTGGATGAAGCACTAGTTGATGCCATTATCAGTGCCGTTGTTCAGCTGATTCTGGTGCTAGGTGTGGCTACATTCCTGATCACTCGCGCGCTGAAACCACTTGATACCCTGTCAGAAGCTATGGCCGATTTGTCACACGGTAACGGTGATTTGACCCGTCGCCTTAAGTTTGATCAAGATGACGAAATTGGTCGCTTGGGCAAACATGTAAATGCCTTCATCGAAAAATTGCACGTCTCTATTACAGGTATTTCCGGCTCTTCAGAGCACTTATCTCAGCAGGCTAAAGATAGTCATGATCTGGCACAGCAAACCAGTGAGGCATTAAACCTGCAGGTAAATGAAATATCACAAATCGCAACCGCCATTCATGAAATGTCAGCCACGGCTCAAGAAGTTGCCAGCCATGCTGAGCAAACAGCCGGCGCTGCCACCGTTTCTCATGATAACTGCAATGAAGGTAAAGAAGTTATTAGCCGTAACCAACAGTCTATCACCCACCTTGCAAACCATGTCGAAGAAGCTGCCAATATCATTAAAGAGCTGGAGAATAACGCCCAAGGCATTAATGCCATCCTATCGACCATCCAGGGTATTGCCGAGCAAACAAATCTACTTGCCTTGAACGCTGCAATCGAAGCAGCTCGTGCTGGCGAACAAGGACGCGGTTTTGCTGTTGTGGCCGATGAAGTCCGCGTGCTGTCACAACGCACGCATAGTTCAACCGAAGAAATTCAGGGTATGATTGAAACACTGCAACGTAATACACACAGCGCAGTGGAAACTATGAAGCAGAGCCAGACATTGGCGACAAGCAGTGTTGAGGATGCTAATGATGCGACTAATGCACTTGAACGCATTACCGGCTCTATTCAGCACATATCTGACATGGCCATCCAAATTTCAAGCGCCGCTGAAGAGCAACGCGCTGTAACAGACGAAATCAGCCGCAATACCCAGGCTGTCAATGATGTCTCGGATCAGCTTTCAACAGAAGCTCAAGATGCGCAGAAACTGTCTGAAGAGCTCAATGAAATTGCTCAGCACCTTAACTCTGAAGTCAGTAAATTTAGGATCTAACACTGGCAACGAATGAACTGTAGAACAGAACCAAAAACGCCAGCGAGTACTCTCGCTGGCGTTTTCTTTATTCGTTACGTGGGCTACTACCTGCCCCATCGGTACTTTCTATTATGACTGAGGCACCTGATTAAACTGACGTGCTTGGCTCTGGGTGCGAGTTTCAGCTCTTTCGGTAACATCATCAAACTCACCGTCAATTACCGTTGCATTACCCATATGGTCATCGCTCTGGCTTTGCTGTTTGACGGCCTCGGCATAGGCAGCAGCAACTTTCTTTTTGATAAAAGGCCTCGCAATCAGTGCGGCAATACCGATGAACAGCCCCATAACCGCTGCCAATGTTACTGTAAAGAAACCAACAATAAGCGCGATTACACCAGCAACAAAATTCTTCATATCATGCCTCTTTGTTCTATCAATCAATATCGTCATCTTCATTTCTATGGTTTGCAGTCTACCTGAATGAAAATGAATGAAGAATGAACAAAACTGTTATCTTGGTTAATAATAGAAAGTTGCTCTTCGGCGATTCTTACTGCTAACATAAGCAACACTGTTTATTTATACAGGCCTAGTAATGATCACTACCTTATCAATCAGTAACTACCGCTCTATCCTTCAGCTTACCATGCCTCTAGGGCCCCTTAATGTCATAACCGGCGCCAATGGCAGTGGTAAATCTAACCTATATCGTGCCCTTAGGCTGTTAGCTGAAACAGCACAAGGTGGCGTAGTGAATTCATTGGCATCTGAAGGCGGGCTCGATTCCACCTTCTGGGCCGGGCCTGAAAGTCTTTCTGCATCAATGCGACGTGGGGATGTACCGGTGCAAAGTGTCGTCCGGCAGGAAGTCAAACGGCTTCGCCTCGGTTTTTCCACTGAAGAGTTCGGTTATTCGATTTCACTAGGCCTACCAGAGCCTTCCCGCTCTGCCTTTCAGCTAGATCCTGAAATCAAGCGAGAAAGTATTTGGAATGGCCCCTTCTTTCGTCCGGCTAGTGAACTGGTCTCTCGCCAAGGCCCGTTAATAAAAATCCGTGAGGATAGAGGCTGGAAAGTTGCCTCTCAACATATCAGCCATTTTAACAGTATGTTTGATCAGATCTCTGATCCAGCAGCTGCACCTGAAGTATTCCATATGCGTGAGCTTATTCGTAGCTGGCGATTCTATGATCACTTCCGTACTGACAAAGAGGCACCAGCTCGGCAGCCGCAACTGGGAACACGCACCCCTGTACTCCACCATGATGGTAGAGATCTGGCTGCCGCTTTGCAGACAATACGTGAAATTGGTGATAAGGCGGCCCTCGACAAGGCCATTCATGACGCCTTTCCCGGTGCAAGTATTGGCATAGTCCAGCATGAAGATGGCCGGTTCTCGCTGGAATTTTATCAAGAAGGCTTATTGCGTCCACTCACAGGTGGAGAACTCTCCGACGGTACTCTGCGTTATTTATTGTTGATCGCCGCCTTGCTGACCCCTCGCCCACCTAGCTTAATGGTTTTAAACGAACCTGAAACCAGCCTCCATCCTGATTTATTGCCAGCATTGGCTAAGCTAATCATTCATGCTTCTGAGAATTCACAGGTGTGGGTTGTCTCACACGCCAACCGGCTTGTTGCTGCCCTAAACCAGCACTCGCAATGCCATGCCATTGAACTAGACAAAGAGCTCGGGCAAACAAACATTCAAGGCCAAGGAATGCTCGACGAGCCGCCTTGGTACTGGCCTGACAAATAGACCTGTAAAAAAGCCCTCGTGACGAGGGCTTTTGTTTTAAAGATTTCCTTTAGCAAAGCTTATACCAATCTGGATAAGTAGATGTTCTGTTTTTCATGAGGAAAAATTGCCAAATACAAGGTGGAAATTGCAGTAACTAGTGGCTCTAATTACAAAATTTTCAACGCAGTAGTTGGTGGATTTAACCATGTAAAACGACCAGATATTTATTGAGATTGGTATTAATTATAAGCGCCGCTAGAGTAGTGAAGTTCATAGCTATGGCTATAAATTTCAAGGATATTGCCAAACGGGTCTTCCATGTAGATCATGCGATAAGGTTTTTCACCAGGGTAATAATAGCGAGGTGCTTTCATACGCTTCTTACCGCCGGCGGCAACAATCTTCTCAGCCAGTTCTTCAACGTTAGGATCCTGAACACAAAAGTGGAATACACCCGTTTTCCAGTATTCAAAGTTGTCTTCAGGGTTTTCCTGATTCTTAAACTGAAAAAGTTCTACCCCAATACGATCGCCTGTCGATAGGTGTGCAATGCGGAATGACTCCCACCCTGCACCAAATACGTCCGTACACATTTCGCCGATTGCGCTATCATCTTCAATGATTTCTGTTGGCTCCATAATCAGATACCAACCTAGTACCTCAGTATAAAATTTCACGGCCGCTTCAAGATCAGGTACTGAGATACCGATATGTGAAAATGTACGCGGATAAGGCATCGACATAATTTATTCCTCTCGTCTTCAACGCTGTTCTTTATAACTGCGTTTAGGATAGGAATTTTTCTTGAAAATTAAAAATTATCAAATATTCTTGTTTTAATAATTCTCTGTTATCAAAGCGTGTCATGATCAATACTCAATGGCTTCAAACCTTCATCACCCTGGTTGATGTTGGCCACTTTACCCAAACAGCCGAAAAGCTATTTATGACGCAACCAGGGGTTAGCCAACACATCAAGAAATTAGAAACGCAAGTTGGCACTCCTTTACTGCAACGGTTTGGCAAACGTTTTGAACTTACCCCCGCTGGTGAGACCCTATATCATTATGGCTGCCGCCGCCGTGATGAAGAGTTGGCTTTATATCACAACCTGCAAGTTGACGATCCGCACCGTGGCGAATGTCGGCTTGCCTGCTCCGGCTCGTTAGCAATGTTTCTCTACCCACACTTCTTGCAACATCAGAAAGCACACCCCGATTTAACAATAAAACTTGAAGCGGCACCGAACAAACGCATTATCGATAGCCTCCAATCTAATAAAATTGAACTTGGCATAATTACGCAAAAAATCTCTTCAGCAGAATTTGAGCTCGAGGCGATTGGTATAGAACCTTTGTGCTTGGTTGTCCCTGCTGAAATCGCAAGCCAAGAGATCAATATCACGCAATTAAACCAGCTCGGGTTTGTCAATCATCCTGACGGTGAACATTACCTGCACCAAGTGTTTCAGGCTAACTATGATGCCAATTTTCAGAATATAGAAAACTTAAAAGTAACTGGCTATATCAACCAACTGAGCCAAATACTATTACCTGTATCACAAGGGTTAGGTTATACCGTTCTTCCAGAAAAAGCGGTAACTAGCTTTCCAGAACAATCGGGAATACACGTTGCGTTACTAGAAAATGCTGTATACGAAGAGCTGTACCTGATCTGTAAAAAACATCGTCCACTGCCAAAGCGCTATGATCATTTTGTTCATATAATACATAGATTACTTTCATAAAAGCGGATAAAACAAAGCCTTGCATTATACAAGGCTTTGTTCGGTTTAACTGACATACAGCTCGAACAGAACGGTTTGCTACAAATCACGCATCAAAGTTTCAAATTCTTCTTCTGCGGATTCAATCAACTTTGCCAGCTCTCTTGCATCATCATTGGCTAGATGCAAGTGCCAGCGAACTGATTCTGGACCCAATTGGTCACGGCATACCAATTCAGTTTCTTTTCCATCAGAATAGAAATATAACTCGTCAAATTCAGCCTTCAGGCTATTTTTTTTCTCCTTAATATTAACCTCCAACTCCCCAGTTGGAATAACTGTTACTTCTGCATGTAGTCCTCTCTGCCCTGGCAGAATAAACTGCCGATATTCAGCCAACATAGTCTCTGCCTCCATTGTGATCCCAACCTGATTTTAGTTTAGTCAAGATACAGAGCCGCCGATAAAGATTCACAAAAACAACACAATCATTCACCACTAAGGTTGATTTAGATCACACTATATAACCCCATGGACACTTTAACGGGATTCATTCGGCAAAATACGTTATTGATATTCAATGGTGATACAGAACAAAAGAATTAAGGAAAAATTAATGATAGATTTTCGCTCTGATACCGTTACACAACCATCTTTATTAATGCGCCAGGCAATCTCCGACGCTCTAGTTGGTGATGATGTTTACGGAGATGACCCGACAGTTAACGAATTAGAGCAATGGTCTGCCAAGCGGCATGGTTTTGAGGCAGCGATGTTCTGCAGCTCGGGAACACAAGCCAACCTGCTTGCATTGATGTCACACTGCGAGCGTGGTGACGAGTACCTTTGTGGCCAACAAGCCCATAACTATCAGTTTGAAGGTGGTGGCGCAGCAGTACTTGGTTCGATTCAACCACAACCGATCGAAAACGAAAAAGACGGAACCCTTTGCTTTAAAAAACTAGCGGCAGCCATCAAGCCAGATGACCCGCACTTTGCTCGTACTAGACTATTGAGCATTGAAAATACCATCAATGGCAAGGTATTACCGCTCTCATACCTGCAACAAGCTCGAGAGTTCGTCAACCAACATGACCTTAAGCTTCATCTTGACGGCGCTCGTGTCTATAACGCCGCTGTTGCATTAGACGTTGATATTACGGAAATTACCAAACATTTTGACTCAATGACGATCTGTTTATCAAAAGGCTTGGGGGCGCCTATTGGCTCTCTCGTTCTTGGCAACAGCACTTTTATTCAAAAAGCGCGGCGCTGGCGAAAAGTACTTGGGGGCGGCATGCGTCAGGCAGGCGTTCTTGCCGCAGCCGGTAAAATTGCATTGGCAGAAAATGTCGACCGCCTAGCTCACGATCACGCCAACGCTAAATATCTCGCTCAGCAACTATCTGACATTGATGGTTTTACCGTTAACCCTGATCATGTGCAAACCAACATGCTCTTTGCCAAGGTTGATCCTACTATCAATCAGTCACAATTGGTTAGGAAACTAAAAGAAGACGGGATTTTAATTAGCGCAGGCAACCCAATGCGCCTAGTCACGCACCTTGATATCAGCCGTGAAGATATCGACAGGTTTTTAGCTGTATTAAAAGAAACTATTTAGCAAAATAGCCATTTCATCGCTAAATATCTAAAATATTAAAAAGGCGCTCATAGCGCCTTATTAATTAAAATCGATAACCAAAACTCAATGTTGACAATGCATGCCTTACTTTCACATCGTCATCATCAATACGTGTAGGTACCACAAAGCGCAAACCAAGCTCCCACTGCTTGTAATTCATCACCACGCCTAAATGAGAGTTAAAGCCAAACCCTGAATTGTCAAATGATGTTTTGTCGCCATTATTAGCAGTAAGATCGCCATCAGCGTTAAGGTAATCGACACCAGCCCCTAGCTCGAAACGCCAGCTTTTACAATTACCGCAAAGGTTTTTATCTCCCCATTGATAAAACAATACAGGGGCAAAAGACACGGAATAACCTTTAAACTCCCCATCTCGAAAACCTTGGTCCTCATCATCATCATAATCGAGCTTGAAATAAGCCGCATTTAACTCAGTGTGGTAACCCCAGCGGCTCTCATCTGAAAAGTAAACCGGTGACTGGATCAGTGTGACAACTGGCGTAACGGCGTTGGACGAGCTGAATGCCACATCATCAAACTCTCCCTTACTCGACACCTCGATGTTACCAGCACTCTTGGCTATCCCTAGTTTTACAGAAGGCATTCTAAAAACAGTTCCTGCTTCCATGGCAACAACCGACTGCAACGGATTTAGCATAACAGCGCTAAAACAAATCCATCCATATTTTTGCATATGCCATCCCTTCGACATTTTTCTCTTTCTCAAAATTTTATGAACTAAATCCCAATAAGGGCAAATAATTTAACAAAATCAGTATCCTCTTGATAGCGCTAAACATGGCATAGCTCGACTTGAAAAGCCCGAACTCTCTTCGAGCCTACATCGTATTAGTGATAAACTACACAGTTTCATTTTGGAAAGAGCGATCGCAGGAAAGTGAGGAGTGAGGAGTGAGGAGTGAGGAGTGAGGTAGATTATAAGTCGCTCACCATATGGCTTAGACAATCGACTAGCGGAGGGGCCTCAAACAGAGTGAAAAATACAGGCGACGGCAAATCACTACCGCCACCTGTACATCATTGGGTTACTAGAAAAGATGATGGTTAAGTAATAGGTGGCACAAAATACTAGCCGCGTAACCTAAAGCGATGACCGGCATCCATTTAAGGTGACCAAAAAAGGTATATTTACCATGAGCAGCCCCCATCAATGCGACACCTGCGGCCGAGCCTATCGATAAAAGACTTCCTCCGACTCCTGCCGTTAAAGTAACAAGCAACCAGTTTCCTAACGTCAAATCTGGCTGCATGGTTAAGACTGCAAACATCACAGGAATATTATCCACAATGGCAGAAAGTATCCCCACCATGATATTGGCCCAAACAGGGTTCCACTGGTTGTACATAACGTCGGACACTAATCCTAGGTAACCCAATAAACTAAGGCCTCCCACGCACATTACAACGCCGTAGAAAAACAATAAGGTATCCCACTCGGCATGCGACACACGTTTAAATACATCGAACGGTACCACCGAGCCAAGACGGTTCAATGCGGCATCATCTTTGTTTGCTATCGCAATCGCTTTTTTCTTCGCCAGCGAACTAGGTAATGTTTTTTTGAGGAAAAAGCCAAAAAACTGCAGATAGCCCAGCCCCATCATCATCCCCATCACTGGTGGGAAGTGGACCAGTCCATGAAATGCAACAGCAGTTGAGATCGTCAGGATAAATAATCCAACAATTCGACGAGCACCACGCTTAAGTTCAATATACTCACCCGTAGTGTTGGGTTGAGTTTTTGGTACAAACAACGACATTATCACTGCTGGAACCAAATAATTAATTAATGATGGAATAAACAAATCGATAAATTCCATGAACGATACCAGCCCAGCCTGCCAAACCATCAAAGTGGTAATATCACCGAATGGACTGAACGCGCCCCCTGCATTGGCGGCCACCACAATGTTAATACAGGCAAGATTGATAAAACGGGTATTATTCCCTCCCACTTTCATCACTACAGCACACATCAATAATGCAGTCGTCAGGTTATCGGCAATCGGTGAGATGAAAAAAGAGAGAATACCGGTTAACCAAAACAAAGTCCTATAGTTAAAGCCTTTGCTAACCATCCAGGATTGTAGCGAATCAAATAACCGCCGCTCCTCCATCGCATTGATATAAGTCATTGCCACTAGCAGGAATAGTAACAATTCAGCGTACTCTAACAAATTATGTTCTAGTGCACTTTTTGCAACATCAATTTTCCCCAATTGTTGAAAGACGACACCAATCATTAACCAGATAATACCTGCGGCAAGCAGTACCGGCTTGGACTTACGGAGCTGTAAATACTCCTCCCCCATAACCAAGCAATAAGCTAGACCAAAAATTAATAATGCAGCATAACCGACGGTTGATTGGGTTAAGTCCACTCCAGAGCCTGCGGCCATTGCCGATGTCGAAGCCAACAATCCAACAAAAGCAAATACAACCTGTTGAACTTTCATCCTGTATCTCTGCTCCTTGAGAAATAATCTTATCGCTAAGTCTACACACTGTCGTTGTTCATTAACGTGAAGCACTCCAACAACCCACCTAAAACCAGCAACATCCCCTTAACAATCATTCAATTTATAACAAAGCAACAGATTAGCCACGCAACTCATGAAACAGCCAGCCACTTAATGTCGACTTCATCACCTGTCTTATCTCGGTGAAGTGAAATTTATCCTACATTTTGCAAGTTTTTACTAAGCTGAATATAGCGCGGTTAAAAAGCTATTGAGGGTCTTAGAGCTATGACGTTAAGGACAATTAAAAAGCACCTCTTTCTATTGGCTATTTTCTGTACCACTAGCCTTTCCTTCTTAATTAAAGCAGAACCATTGCCGACACCTCCCGAGATTGCCGCCAATGCATGGGTACTGATGAGCTATCAGTCAGGTCAGATCATAGCCAGTGAGAATGAACGTGCCCAACTAGCACCCGCAAGCCTTGCCAAAATTATGACAACTTATGTTGTCGGCCAAGAGTTGAAAGCTGGCCATATTGCACCAGACGACAAAGTCATCATTAGTGAAAATGCCTGGGGGAAAAAGTTCCCTGGTTCCTCCAAAATGTTTCTGAATGTCGGTGATGAAGTTTCTGTAAGTGATCTTAACCGAGGCGTTATTATTTCATCCGGTAATGACGCCACTGTCGCGCTTGCAGAACATGTTGCAGGCCATCAGCCAGCCTTTATTGAAATGATGAATCGTTATGCAGAGAAATTAGGCATGATGGATAGCTACTTTTCGAACTCCCATGGCCTTGACTCTGAAGAGCAATTCACAACCGCTTATGATATGGCGCTGCTGACCCGGGCCCTTATTCACGATCTACCTGAGATTTACCCTTTTTTTAAAGAAAAATCATTTACCTTCCAAAAAATAAAACAAGGCAATCGTAATGCCCTTTTATGGGACACAACATTAAACGTCGATGGCGTAAAAACAGGTTACACCAAAAAAGCGGGTTACAGTTTAGTCTCGTCGGCAGAGCAAAATGGCCAGCGGCTAATCGCCGTTGTGATGGGCACAGAAAGTGTTAATGTTCGCAGAACCGAAAGCAAAAAACTGCTGACCTGGGGATTCAGATTCTTTCAGGATATTACCCCTCAGTTCAGCAAAAAAGAACTTTCACCACTAAAGGTCTGGTATGGTTCACCTTCTACGATAGAGCTTGAAGTCGCCGATGGCGGTACAATTACGGTTCCTCGCCGGCAACGAAAAAGCATTGAACACAAGATTTACTACAATAACAATCTTGAAGCGCCGGTCGAAAAAGGTGAGCAGGTCGGTAAGGTTGAATGGTATTTAAATGATGAGCTGCTGACTGAGCAACCTCTTCTTGCCGCAGAGAATGTTAATAAGGCTCCCTGGTATAAATCCATGATCGATGTGGTATGGCGGCCCATTGGCCAGTGGTTTACCAGCCAAGATTGGGAGCCCGAGGCGACTCCTTAAGCCATAAACACAGAACAGGCCAAACTCTTTGCGCATTAATGCTCTGGCTTCATCCATACCGACTTAAAATCAAACCAGCCCATCGAGTTAGACTGCATACCTTGAATAGAGCCAGTATTATCAACGCCCAACCAATTGTGGAATAAAGGCAATATCTGTCCGCTCTGAACAAGCTTGGCCCCAATATCCTGGCAAGGCGACTCTCTGTTCTGATCCGCTCGCCAGCGCGTAACTTCACGTTCCAGTTCATCAAACTCACTTTTGGGCATCACCCTGGCAATATGATCGAAGTTATAAAACCAGGACAAAATTGCATCATCACGGTAATTGGAAAGGCTCATCCCCCCCAGCCAGATATCTATCTTTTCTGCATGCTTACCCGATAGAATTTCTGTCGTCGATAACTCCAAGACTTTAAGCTTCAGACCATCTTCTGCCAAAATGTTCCTGATAGCCGCCGCGACATGAGGATATACAGGGTGTTGCTGAGGATATGCCAGAGTAACATTACGCTTAGCCGGTACTGGCATGACTTCAGTACTTAACGGAACGTGGACCCAGCCCGGTAAAATGCCATAAGCATTGGTTAATCGGAAGTCACCAATCTGATCGGTGTCTAGCAAACGTAATATATTCAGTGGAGTTAGCTGACTCCGAAAATAGCTCAGCCATTCATCGTTGTTTGTCAGCCCTGTTGTGCGGTTAAATAGAAGGTAATTACAGCCTTCGTCTAACTTTAAGCGCGTAGAAACACTGACGCCACTCACCTGGCTGCTATCTGTAGCAGGCTGCAAATAACAAGAAGCAACCTCCGACAGCATCCAGATATCAACAACATCAATAAGTGCTCTCAAGCCAAAATACTGATCAAACGCTTCTAGCTTAAAACGCTGCTTGTCATTTTGGATAACCCGGTATGGACCTGTGCCTATAGGGAAAAGCTCATTTTCCTTATCATGCTCCACATCAGTAGGCTGAATTACAGCAAGAAGGTTAGCCATCAATTCTGGCAGGCGGTAGTCATCACTATTCAAGTGAATATCAATGGTATTGATATAGGGTGAGTCCACTTTCTGGATATGCTTGAACAAACGGTGCTTTCTCACCTGCTCAAGGGTACCAATGATATCCTGGCTATCGAGCAGCTTGCCATCATGAAACCTGACAGCCGGACGAATATAGAAACGCCAATGACGCGGTGAAATGGCTTCCCAATGATGGGCCAGATCTCCTTCGACTTCCTCTTTTTCCTCATTAATTCGAGTGAGGCCATTGAATATCTGTCTGACGAGATGTTGTTCAGAACGTCGTAAAGGACGCAATGGGTTAAGGTTGCTAAAGGCACGGTAATACGGCAAACGTACTATTTGTTTACCCTGTGCGGTGGTATGACCAAGCTGCTCCTGAATGAGCTGTGCTAGCTTGTCTGCATTGTTTCCCAATGCCTCCAGTGCGGGTTCCAACTTGCCTTCTGCTACCAGCTTTCTGGCATGCATATATTGCAATTCACTGTCAGAACTATGAAAAACAAGCTTTGACTGCTTCCCTCTTCCGACAGCAGGCTGCCAATCAATCCAGCCTTTATCGACCATCTTGTTGATCACCATACGCACATTACGGCGAGTACAAAACAGCACCTCGGCAATATCCTGTAGGTTAGTCTCACAATCTTCACCTGAATAGTGACTATAGAGACGTTGAAACTGGATTTTTAGCCTTTGACTGCTCATAAAAGGGGAACCTTTGTAATTTATTTGTTCTGTTTTTCACTTCCTATTTTAACGTAAAAATGAACAGGTACAAAAAACAATGCGATTATGATGGTGGCCAGTACAAGAGCTGCACATTTTTACCCCCATTCAACTGTGAATCTCCTGAGTGAATGCTGGTCATCATCCCTTGTTCGATATAGATAGAACGATACCTTAAGGTCTGTAACCGCATAGCAGAGTCAATCCAGGCTTTTCTTAAATCGCATCGAAGCAACCAATAAGCCAAGCACGGTGAAGCCAACCATCCAAACTGCATCACGCCACAGATCTATCAGATCGGCTCCCCGCAACACAATTCCACGGATCATTCGCATAAAATGCGTCGCAGGCAATACTTCAGAAATCCACTGCGCGGCGATAGGCATGGCTTCATAGGGAAACATAAAACCTGAGAGCAAAATCGATGGCAGCAAAATAAACACCGTCATTTGCATCGCCTGGAGCTGGGTCTGCGCAATCGTCGATATTACCAACCCCAGAGTCAGGCTGGCTGAAATAAATAATAATGTTCCCAGTAACAACTGTGACAATTCGCCGTTAATGGGGACATCGAAAATAAAATGTCCCAGCCCGAGAATAATCCCGACCTGAATAAGTCCGACAAAGATATAGGGGATGATCTTTGCCACCATCAACTCCAGTGAACGAACCGGCGTAGTAATTAATAGCTCCAAATTGCCACGTTCGCGTTCGCGTACAATGGCTGCCGATGTAAACAAAATCATAGTCATTGTTAGGATCACTCCCAGCAACCCCGGTACAATATTGACAGCAGAGCGTCTTGAAGGATTGAAATACAGTGCCACATCAAAGGTTGGCTCACCTGGCGGCTGGTAGTTTATCAATTCCTGCAGCGGCATATTTTGCAGCTGCAGCAACGCGGCGCTAATCATGGTATCGGAACCATCCACCAGCCACTGGCCCACCGTACGCTGCTGTACGAGTCGCTGGGACAGATCCGAAGGCAATACCAATGCAGCCCTCACTGTACCACTGGTGATCGCCTGCTCCGCTTCTGCGGCCGTTGGATAAAATTGAGTCACCGTGACAACCTGCGTAGCCTTCACTGATTCAGTGATCAAGCGTCCGGCAACAGAATGGCTTTGATCAACGACCGCAACTGGAATATTTCTAACATCAGTATTGATCGCATAGCCAAATAGCAATAGCTGAATAAACGGGATCATCACTACCATGCCAAACGTAATGCGATCCCGAGAAAGCTGGCGAAACTCCTTCACCATAATGGCTCTCATGCGAAAAAGACTATTCACTGCCTTCCCTCCCCCGTACAGGTTACAAATACATCTTCCAGGCTTGGGCGGGCCAGTGTCATTTCAGCTTGCGCCAGATATGGAAACTGTTCTCTGAGCCACACTATTGGTTCTGTAACCTGTTGATCAACTAGCACTCGTAAACGAATACCCAGTTGAGCGGCAGAACGAATTTCGGATCGTTTTAATAACTCGGTTTTCAGCAGGCGAAGGTTATCTGCTTGAACTTCAACAACCGTTACTCCCATAGTTTGCATCAGGGTTTCTGGAGGCCCATCAGCTCGAACAACACCAGACTCCATGATCGCTAACCCATGGCAACGTTCTGCTTCATCCATATAATGGCTTGTAACTAAAATAGTCGTCCCCTGATCACTCAGATCAAATAACTGCTCCCAGAACTCACGACGATTTTCAGGATCAACCGCAGAGGTAGGTTCGTCTAAAAATAATAGGCTTGGGTGGTGCATAGTTGCAGCCGCTAAGCCTAAGCGCTGCCTTTGACCGCCACTCATACTTCCCGCACGCTGCCTGGCAAGCTGATCAAGCCCATATGTCGATAGCTGTTCACTAATACGCAACTTCAGTGGCTTACTCGGTAAACCAAAAATCTGACCAATAAACTGTAAGTTTTCCCTTACTGTCAAATCCTCATACAACGAGAACTTTTGGGTCATATACCCAATACGTAAACGCAATCTTTCAGCCTGTTTCGGAATATCTAGCCCCAACACTTCAACGGTTCCCGCTGTCGGGCTCAACAAACCGGTTAGCATTCGTATCGTCGTCGACTTACCGCAGCCATTCGGTCCCAAGAAACCATAAATACTGCCAGTCGGAACAACGAGATCGAGCCCGTCAACGGCTGTAAAGCTACCAAACTTTCGAGTTAGCTGACTAGCGACAATCGCATTCTCACTCATTGGGCATCTCCACCTGTGCGGGCACACCCGCTGGAAGATCTTTCGCTTTTTCTGGCATATCAACTTCTGCCAGGTACACCAAGCGCGCACGGTCTTGTTCATTCAGTGCATAATACGGTGTAAACGATGGCTCTGTGGCTATCCAACGAAGTGTTCCGATATAACTCTCTGCCATACCATCGACGTGTACAATTAATTGATCTCCCGCCTTCAATTTCACTCGATAAGGCTCCGGAACATACACACGAGCATAAGGCAGGGTATCGGCCTGAATCGCAGCGACAATACTACTCATTGAGACTCGCTCACCGACGTTATATGGCAAGCTGTCGAGCACGCCGTCACGGGTGGCAACCACGGTCAGATCTTCAAGGATCTGTTGCTGCAAGGAGACCTCCGCTCTAGCAGCTTCTAGTGAAGCTTGGGCTTGGGTGATATTTTCCGGACGCTCGCCACTGGTTAGCTTAGCCAGGTTTTCAGTTGCCGACTGGTGATCAGCCTGAGCGGCATCACGCTCGGCTCTAGCCTTGTCTCGCTCCGAATAGCTAGCAAGTTTCTGAGTGACAAGCTTAGTAACACGCCGGTAAGTATTGCTGGCCTCTCTCAATGTCGCTTCTGCACGCTCAACACTAGCCTGCGCGGCGGCAATATCTTCCGGGCGTTCACCATTAGTCAACTTCAACAAATATGCCGCCGCCTTGGCTTCTTCGGCTTTAACTCGCGCTAGGATGGCAAGCTGCTGTTTGGTATCTAACTGAACCAATATATCGCCTTTAGTGACAAATTCGCCTTCTTTGATAGGTTGTTCACGAACAATCTCACTCGACGTCGCCGTTAGCGTCACCCTGTCACGCTCCAGCGTACCTAGAGCTTCTCTCGGGGCTTGTTCTACACATCCGGCTAAAGCAAACAGCACCAGTAACATCCGTAATGTTCTTCTCATGGTACTTCCCTACCCAAAATCACTTGTTACTAAAAGTGTACGCCGATAGCTGTAATAGACAATTGATTTAATTCGCGAAAAGAGAGGTAGTGATGAGCAAGCATGATGAAGCAACAGTCTGAACTTAGCCGTTTGTTAGTTCTCTTTATGTTTTAAACCCAGCTTTGTTGAAGCAAAAGAATTGACGTCAACACCTTGTTCCATTTAGCGCAATATACCCCTTGGGGAAACATACTTTTGCCAGTCTTAATCAACACCAATCCTCACGCGGCAGTTACCTTCGATATAGGTCAACTTAATGTTTGTTATAACTGCGGGGAAACTGAAGAACTCTCAAATTTCATTGACGTCAAATCACTTGTCATATTAATAAACTCCGCAGGCTCAATCCATTTCTGGTAGATAGGGTGTTTTTCGACATAGCCAGCCATCCACCTAGCCTCTCCCGATTCAGGGTAATCTGATTTTTGACCTAACCTAATTGAAAAATGAAGGTGTGGATATCCCGATATGATAGCCCTCATTGGTGTTTGCGATGTAGCCTATCAATTCACCTTTCTTTACAGGCCCACCCCCCTTTGACCACATTTTGTAGCTAAGGTGTCCATACAGTGAATATAGATTATCAGCTGGATGGTCAATTATAATAAAACCTGCATAGTCAGATTCATACTGTGAATAACTGATATTGCCATCAGCTATTGCATAAACAGGCATTCCGTATGGTGCATGCCAATCTATTGCAGTATAAACTTATTCGCTAAGCCCATATCAAAAGCGCTATAAGCTTGCAGCATTGGAATATCATCAAGAGGTAATTGGTAAGGCTCCTTTGTAGCTTTAGCTATTTCAGTTAATTGCTTCTTGAGCGTTGCAACTTTTTGGAAAAAGCGACATCCTGATATTCCAAACTTACCTTTTTATTCATAATCTAATGAAATCAAATCGGAAGAGAGTAAATCAAGAGACTGTAAATCAGTAACTTCCAGAAGGATATCAATGATAGGTTTAGCCGCTAAACCAGCTACAGCAGTGCTTCCGATATGGTGAATATTTACAGCATTCTGACCTACAACATTTCTGATTACTCTTGATTCCAATTCATACAATTCAGCCCACTTCGGATCATAGCTAACAACCTCAATAATTCGGTTACTCACTGTCAATCCTTAAGTACATAACGCCGACTTAGTGGAGCTGTGTTTTGTATAAATTTGCGAATACATAGACATAATTCTGCGTAACGCAGATGGAAGGTTTAATCGCTTCTTTATATTATCAAACCTAATTCATTGTGTTTTTGCATATTTCAGAGTTCCAAGGACCAATAACATGTGAACGAACCTCGTCTTTAATGACTAATTTTATCCCCAAGCCATTTTCATTAATAAAGCGGTAAAACTCGTCCTGTTTTTCACATAACCTTTCAACTATTTCACTATACCTTGCCCCTCCTGAAAGCCTGAAACCAGGCTCAGCTACCTGAGTGACTAGGATATAGGAATCTGCCTCAACAAATGAAGCTTGAACACTACTAGTACCTGTCTTTACTTTGTTAAAATCAATATCTTTAAGATATGATACAAACTCTTTATCAAGCGCCTTTGGTACATAAACATAATTAGAATTTGGCACACCTGTACTTTGGCAACCCACCACTATAAATATGCACGCTAAAATAAAGATTAATTTGACTTTCATTCATTCTACCTTATTCAATAATTAGTGATACCCAACAAGCTCTTATCGATTCTTTTAACGCTTATTTACACAATATGAGCGTAACTTAAAGAGAGTTAAATCAATAATGCACTCTGAGATTACATGCTAACCCCACAAGCGCGTTGAGCGTAGAGCATGCAAATTGATACTCTACCGAAAAACATAACTCCTGCGGTACGTTGCGCCACGCTGCACAAACCAAGCGTACCGAACTCCATACCAAAAATGCCGAGTGTAATGCGTCATTCTTGATTGCCTTGTATGACAAACTCAAGAAATCCAATTACTTAACAGACACGCTAGCGCTACAGACACATCTACTCCAACACAGAACATCCTATCCTATCTTTATAATTCAGGCTGGCATTGGGTTATAACTTCCGGAACCAATTAACAAAAATCAGCGGCTACTGGAGAAAGAAACGCTCTTTACTGACCCTTATTAATCGGACCTTGAGAATAAAAAGCTGCAAGTACAAAACATAAATCCAGTATGCTGCGGACTAAGCCCGACAACATCCATTTTCATTGTAAACATCCAACACCATAACAGAGCTGGAAAACTGCGATGATTTAGCAGCTAAGTCTCGACCCGGCGCGGTAACGCAATTGACATATAGATCGACGAATCTATTTATGAAATAACAGTATTGGTTTTAACGAAAACCACCTCGAAGCCAAAATCGAGCGTGCTGCGGACAAAACCAATCAATTTCACAGTTCGTTATACCGAGATGTATGGTCCGCCCCGTTATTGCAACTACAATTTTTGATGACGGGGTTGGTTTGCGCTAATGTATTCGGAGTCACGTTTGGGTGCTCCCGCATCCCAGCTCCACGATGATATCCGCGCCAGATTATCCTTAAAAAGCGTAAAGCATTTATATGCTGTCTCTGTATCAGGTTCTTAATCTGGCCGATTGATCGTTTTTGTCATCATAATCGTCATTGCAAATTCGGTTATCCCGTCGTCATACGAAAAGCCTGGCGGTTGTACATGACCGCCCAGGCTATCCTAGCTAGCTTGTTGGCCAACGCAACAACGGCGATGTTAAAAGGTTTCCTGGCTCTTAAGTCAATAAGCCACTGCCCAAAGGCTTTTCCTGTTTTATCCGGTTTAGATAAAACAGCTCTTGCCCCATGTATAAACAAAGTCCTGAGTCGCTTATTCCCTCGCTTGCTGATACCTAGCAATTTGGATTTCCCACCCGTCGAGTATTGTCGTGGTACAAGCCCAATCCAGGCAGCCATATCCCGTCCATTAGTGAAATTAGCCGGTGAACTGATGTCAGCCAAACATAGGCTTGCTGTCATGTCACCTATCCCTGGGACAGTTTTAAGTAGTTGTGCTAATTCGTTGTGTTCAATGAACTGGCTGAGCTTTTTGTCCTGCTGTTTAATTTGTTCACTCAGGTAAGAATAATGCGCGTGAAGCTCTTGGAGTTCGCGAGTGAAAAGGCTTGGAAGAGGTTGTTTTTGATCTGCCAGCCATTGGAACAATGATTTCATTTTGGCATGACCGGTAGGCAGGCTCAGCCCAAATTCCAACAACATCGCGCCAATACGAGACATGCAAGCTGTACGCTCCTTGATATACCCATCTCGTACCCGATGGATAGAGGCGATGACTTGGGCCTCTTCAGATTTAACTGCAACAAACCGCATTGAAGGGCGGCAGGCTGCTTCAGCAATGGCCGAAGCATCAATAAAGTCATTCTTATTACCTTTTACATAAGGCTTTACGTATTGCGGTGGGAGCAGTTTTACTTGGTGATTAAACTCTAAACACTTACGCGCGAGCCAGTGAGCGCCACCGCAAGCCTCAAAGGCTATCGTTGTGGGGCATAGCTTAGAAAGGAATAAAATAAGTTGGCTTCGGTTGAACTTTTTACGTAAGAATTCTCTGCCAGTACTATCATGACCGACAAGATGGAAGCAGTGTTTACCGAGATCTATACCAAGAATATGTAAGGAAGACATATGGTTTACCTCTTTCAAAGTGCCTACTTCAAGCGTAGGGGCTTGAGAGTGAGGCGGACCATATAATTAAGCATGCCCGGTATCGGAAAAATTGCCGCCGCTTCTATCATTAGCAACCTTCCCGAGCTCGGGTATATCACCAACAAGCAAGCCGCCGCCCTCGTCGGTGTCGCACCCATGAGTAGGGAAAGTGGTCGCTATAAAGGGCTCAGGAAAATACAAGGTGGTCGAGCCCAGGTCAGGACTGTTTTATACATGGCAATGATGTCTGCCATGCAATGTAACCCTGTATTCAAGAGCACCTATCAACGGCTCCTCGCTGAGGGAAAACCGAAAAAAGTTGCCATCATCGCCTGCGTCAGGAAGATGGTTATCATCTTAAATTCGATGCTAAGAGATGGCGTTTTATGGGATGCGAAAACAGTTTGAAATTATCTATTGACGCCATAGTCGTTTGTTAGCTGCTGGAGTTTTCAGGTGTTAATTCCAGGCTCTTTCATAAGCATCGATCAGGTTAAATGGTTGTTTTAGCGATTCAATCGAGCGTAATTCATGCTTAATACTCTTTGGTAAGTCATGATAATTTTTCTCAACATTTAGGTCTACTACTGAAAACATAAGTTTCTTCATAGTAAGGATTTGTTTTGAAATATGATTTGGTTTATTAGCAGTTGCATTTGAAACTTCCAGCACCAACAGCATTCTCATTAATTCACCGTATTCGGGCTGAGAGCACTCTCTAATAGCACTTTGATTCAAATAACCTAACCCTTCTGCCGAAACGCTAGGTAACTTTTTCAATTTACCTATCACTGACTCTGAGAGAACCTCAGCCTGACTTTTAGAAATACACTCTGAATGTTTACTTTCATAATCAACGAACTTTTGTTGAAGAAGAGCTGAACCGAAGCCAAGGTTATCATCTACACTTGCATAACTAAATGAAGAGCACACTGCAACAAACGAAACAATTACCAAATAGTTAAACTTCATTTTATTTTGCACCCATAATGTACAGATTTCCAAAACAACCTTTCTTTAGGGCTAATTTTACTTCTCATCATCTGAAGGCCTGCAATAGTGCTTATTTGATTATTTGCATACCTATCTAAAGATGACAATGACTTAAAAAAGTACTCCCAATTTGCTGAGTAGATACTATATGATGTTTGGCTTATATCACTTGATACAGTTTTAAATGCAAAACTTTTCTCTATAAAATTTGAAGGCCCCTGCGTTTTTACAGCCAACCCACCAAAAATCAATGCAAGTTGACCAATAACAATTGCCACCCACCCTTCTTTAACAGTTTGATTCATCTCATTTATTGCATTAATTGCGTCTTGACTTTCTTTATCGAAAGTCATGTTAACAATAGCCGGACATGTACTTTTACTCATTTTGCATCCCTATCTAGAACAAATATCCTTCAGAATACATTGATGACATCAAACCGAAGTGTGAAGATATCTGTCTTCGAGAGCAACTGAGCTCTAAATCGCACCGCTCAAAATATCAATTACAATATCTTTGGATGACTATCACATACGTCCGTTTATTGGTTGCAGCTAACGCCTGCAATAAGGTGTGCCCCACAGAACCAGCAAAGCGCACCGAACTTCATACCAAAACTGCCGAGTGTAACGCATCACCTTGATTGCCTTGTTAAACCTTGCATTTTACATAAGGAAATCAGCAATTTTACTGATAGAAAAACTCAACACGACAAACTATAATGACCTAATACAAGACCGATTAAGAGACCTTTAAGATGACCGCACGTATCCTTGCAGATGTTGCAGCTAGCATTACAGAGCTTAAAGCTAACCCAATGAAAGTAGTATCAAGTGCTTATGGTGAACCCGTTGCTGTATTAAACAGAAATGAACCAGCATTCTACTGTGTACCAGCAGAAGCCTACGAGTTGCTGATGGATCGCTTAGAAGACCTAGAACTGCTCGCTATTGCGAAAGAACGTCAAGATGAACCAAGCATCACGGTAGATATCAATGACCTATAAGTTAGACTTCAAGAAATCCGCCTTAAAAGAATGGAAAAAGCTTGGTGCAACTGTTCGCGAACAATTCAAAAAGAAGCTAATTGAGCGATTAGAAAATCCACATATACCGGCTTCAAAATTATCTGGAGCCGACAACATGTACAAAATCAAACTTCGACAATCTGGCTATCGATTAGTGTATGAAGTGAACGATGGTGTCATCACTGTAACAGTTCTTGCTGTTGGCAAGCGTGAACGAAGCGAAGTCTACAAAAATGCCATGCGCAGAACTGATTCGTAGGTTTAAACGCCTGCCATAAGTTGCGCCACGGCGAACCGACCAAGCGCACCGAACTCCATACCAAAACTGCCGAGTGTAACGCGTCAACTTGATGGCCTTGTTAGCCGCGTGCCAAAATGACACAACAATTGCCAAACTCAAACATCCATGCCATACTCTTCATGTGCCACTTTGACACTAAATGGAGGTTTGTATGGCCGCTGCATTACCACGTATCACTGCCCGTGTAGACATTGATACTCAAGAATTACTATCACAAGCCGCTGCTATCGCTGGCATGTCTAGTATTAACTCATTTGTTCTTAGTGCCGCTGTTGAAAAAGCGAAACAGATTATGGAGCGTGAACGAGCACTTAAGCTAAGCCAACGTGACGCCATGATGCTCATGGATGCTCTTGATGAACCAGCTAAACCTTATGCGCGTCTGCAACAGGCAGCTGCTCGTTACAAGGACAAAACGCAATAATGAAGACGGTACAATTAGACAAAGTTAAACACGACCGTCATCGCTTTGATTGTGGTATTGATGCTCTAAACAATTATTTAAAAATCATGGCAAGTCAACAGGCCAAGAAAGACAATACCCGTACTTTTGTGCTTGAAGATGCAAACTGTACCGAACACGTCATTGGCTATTACACATTAACCATGACACCTATTGATTTAACATCATTACCAACAAAACTACAGAAGAAACATCAAAATGCCAGCTCTGGCGGCTTGATCGCCCGACTTGCAGTTGACCAACGATACAAAGGTAATGGCTATGGTGAATGGTTACTGATTGATGCACTTAAAAAATTGCTGATGGCCAGTGAAACTGTAGCCTTCCCTCTCGTTATCGTTGACGCTAAAGACGGTGCCGAACACTTCTACGAAAAATATGGTTTCACTGCATTTCAAGATGCTGAAAACAAACTATTTATAACAATTGCAGATGTACGAGCTAGCATTGGCGATTGATGGATCGCCTTTTGCGGCTAACGCTGAGCACATGCGTCCGTAACACAGATGCTGAAATTGAATACCGTATACACCAAAGTAAAGTCATACCAAAAATGCCGAATGTAACGGGTCGACATGGTGTGGTTTGTTATGCTGCCTTGACCATAAATCCATCCCCTACTTGACCGCTCAACTATCCAAGTGCGGCAAGAAATATCAGAACTACAGCAACTTAGAAAGTCAATTTAAACACTAACTTCCAGCAACTTTGAGCCTGGCCAACTTGCATGACATCCTGATGGAGACTTACTTGGGCTGCTGCACCAAACTGATGGGCAAAGGAAACGGCACCACATTCACTGCAGAATAACGGCGTTTAATGCAGTGGTTCATTGCCAATGTGTAAGGCAGCAAAGAACGAAACAACCTGCATTTCTCCAGACTAATTGGACAGCCTTGCGGTGAACGAATGGCCGGAGACATTATGTAACTTTGCGATAAAGCCTGAGGGCTGTTACCAACTAAAAGAGCGGCATAACGCCTGCAATAAGGTGTGCCCCACTGAACTAACAAAGCACACCGAACTCCGTACCAAAACCGCCGAGTGTAACGCATCACCTTGATTGCATTGTATGGATAATAAAACCAACTTCAGGGTAAAGTGAGACCCAGGCTTTAGCTGCAACTAAAGCTTTCTATACAGCAGTTCGATTGATTGAAGGCTCCTCTGTCGAGAGACCGATAACAAACGTGAACGCTGCATAGGACTCCAAGCACCATACTCGAATAGTCTACTGGGTCTCGAACCCGCATTACGCAAGCAAGAGTTAGCTTATTATGAATACTGCAACGAATCAAAATATTAACGTCGGGGTCGATACCGGAAAATCTCAACTCGATATTTATATCCGACCACTCGATATCTTCTTCTCGGTTTCTAACGACGATAAAGGCATCAAACAGGCCATCAAAACTATTAAGCAGCACTCGCCGCAACGTGTCGTGATTGAAGCCACTGGCCGGTTAGAAATGCCCTTCATTATAGCCTGTGCCGACGCTAATATTCCTTACGTGATAGCCAATCCCGTTCATGTAAAACGCTTTGCCGGCGCCATCGGCCAGCGGGCTAAAACGGATAAGCTCGATGCCAAGCTCATTGCCCATTATGCCGAAGCTATAAAACCGGCACTAACCAGGCTAAAGCCTGAATCCATGCGGCTTATGGCGGATCTAGTTAGTCGAAGAAATCAGCTTCTCTCGATGCAAACCATGGAAAAAAATCGGCTCCAAATCATGCCCAAACAACTGGCTATGACCATCAAGCCCATCCTGACAGCATTCAAAAACCAGATCGAAAAAACCGAAAAGAAAGTTGTAGCGCTGATTGAAAGCTGCCCTGAATATCAGGCCAAAAATGACATACTACAAAGCATGCCCGGTATCGGAAAAATTGCCGCCGCTTCTATCATTAGCAACCTTCCCGAGCTCGGGTATATCACCAACAAGCAAGCCGCCGCCCTCGTCGGTGTCGCACCCATGAGTAGGGAAAGTGGTCGCTATAAAGGGCTCAGGAAAATACAAGGTGGTCGAGCCCAGGTCAGGACTGTTTTATACATGGCAATGATGTCTGCCATGCAATGTAACCCTGTATTCAAGAGCACCTATCAACGGCTCCTCGCTGAGGGAAAACCGAAAAAAGTTGCCATCATCGCCTGCGTCAGGAAGATGGTTATCATCTTAAATTCGATGCTAAGAGATGGCGTTTTATGGGATGCGAAAACAGTTTGAAATTATCTATTGACGCCATAGTCGTTTGTTATAGCGCAGAGTTGAAGGTTACTCAGGCTTTTTTCACAAACTGAGCTGTCACCATCATTTCGCCAGCCCCATCAACTTTGCAGTCTAGTTGGTGATCCTTACCATCGACAATTCGTCGAATGACCGCTTTTGTACCAATTTTCAGTACAAGAGAGCTGCCTTTTACTTTTAGATCCTTAGCTAAGGTGACCTTATCACCCTCAGAAAGCAATGTTCCGTTAGCATCTTTAACCGTAACGATGTCTTCAGCGTCAACTTCTGATGGATTCCATTCGTGAGCACATTCTGGGCACACTAGGTGGTTTTGATCTTGATATACGAACTCAGATTGACAATTTGGACAAGGTGGAAACGACATAACTTACTACTTCTATGATTTATTTTGCTGTATATGATACTGCGCGTCATCTGCCTTAGCGAGTGAATCGTTCCGAATTCCGTATGAACTTAGAAAGGATTGAGCTTTCAGCAGTCAGTGCGCTATAACGCCTGGCATAAGGTGCGCCACGGTGAACTCACCAAGCACACCGAACTCCATACCAAAACCGCCGAGTGTAACGCGTCACCTTGATGCCTTTGTTATGTGCCTTTACACATATGGTGAGCTAGTTTCTGATACTTTGATTATTTTACCCATTCCGGATAAAAACAACTCTTGAATCATGAAGTTATTTCGTTTATCAACTAAAGGTCCTGTTCTAATAGATTTTATACATTCAGAAGTAATCGGGACATTAACATAGCGCGTAAGACCTGTTGCACAAGGTTTAATTTTTATTTTTCCATTGTAGTTATCTTGGAGAATAAAAAAACGGATTTCGGACTCAGCTTCAAATGATTTGTGTTTAATCTGAATAGTCATTTCTTGAAGCGCTGTAATATACCTTGAACTATAATGAGCATGTTCCATAAAGTCAGGGTGAAATTGATTCATTGCTCTATACCACCCATTATCTCTTACGGATTTTACATAGTTTTTGAGTAAATCATATTTTTCATCTTTGGTGTATACACATTCATATGAAACAGACATATCATGTCGTAGCAATTTGAATAATTGTTTTTCCAATTCTTCTTTATCAAATTCAATACAAACACCCAATCCTTTTTGGGTATAGGATCTCCATTTACTCAAGTCATCTCCAAATTTAGATGTTGAGAAACCAAAAGATCTATATTGAAATTCATCAGTATTATTACGTTTAAAATAAAACTTAGAGTGAAGCTCTGATTCACAAAATTCTTCTTCATATAATTGATGTAAGAGTTCATCGTCAATCTTTGTTTCAAGGGGATCATTCATCATACCAAAGCTACCAAAATGTAATGACTTATTGGTTACAATGTTAAAAAGAGCCTCAAGACTCGTATAGTGGTAGCAAGAATTCCCCATAAATCACCTTAATATTTATATATAAATGCCTGACTGATATTTAATTGGCACATAACGCTTGCCATAAAACGCCAGCAACGCATTACGACAATATTTAATTGACCACCGCAAACACTAAAGCCAATTCATACCTAGAATGCCGAGCGTTGAGGGTCGTTTTGATGGCTTTATAGTTGGACAGTCCTTTCCTTGTAGACCATATAAAGAAGGGATATGCACTGGCCTGTGACGAATAAGATTGCCCGTCACTTGATGACTATAACAATCCTTCCGCGCAGGCCAGCTGCTCACTGTCGATGAATACTCAGGGCACTTTCAGTCTGAACACTATAATGCCTTCACACGTCAGTCAGCATGCACATCACCACTTTTAATGTAGCAACTCGAGGTGATTATGTTAGTTTCTCAGCTCACAGATTCGTACATCCTCATTGGCCTTGATTGGGCCGATAAAAAGCATGATGTCTGCTACTATGACGGCGACAAATGTATCAATGATGTCATCAGCTCTAAGCCTGAACATATCCATGATTGGCTGCACCAACTTCACCAACATTTTGAGGAAAAAACACTCGTCATTGCCTATGAAAGTGGCAATGTGAGATTGCTTAACCAGCTCTGCCAATACAAGTTTGTCTGCCAGGTACCAATCCCACCCCAGCAGGTAAAACGCTATCGTGATACTTTCTCACCATCGGGAGCTAAAGACGATCCGACTGATGCAAAATTGATCCTCGATTTAATCCAGCGTCATGGCGATCATTTCAATGTGCTTAAACCAGAATCACCACAGGTCAGAGAGCTGACTGATCTTGTCGAGTTTAGACGCCGGCAAGTCAATCAAAGAGTGAAAATAACCAACAAAATCAGAACAGTATTAAAGCGATATTACCCTCAACCACTTGAGCTATTCGATGATATCGGCACGATCATTTTCTGTGACTTTCTGACTAAATGGCCTGAACCAGCCAAGGCAAAAACAACTCGCCGTGATGTACTGTTCCGCTTTTTTGAAAACCATAATTCTCGCTATCCGCAAGTCAATAAAGACCGTGTGGATGCCATAAAGTCATTGGTGCCACTCACTGATGACCAGGCGGTTATTCGTCCCTGCCGGTTGCTTTTAGCGTCACTGATTGGTGAGCTTCGCAACCTGCTTACCTCCATCGAACTGTTTGAGCAACGCATTAAAGTACTCACACGCAGTATGACCGATTATAAGTTGTTCAAGTCACTGCCAGGTGCAGGAGAAATTAACACAGCAAGGCTATTGGCGGCCCTCGGTACCAACAAAGATAAATATGCCAATGCCACCGAAATGCTCTGCCATGTCGGTGTTGCACCCGTGACCCAACGGTCAGGAAAATCATGCATTGTCCGCTGGCGCTTCCAATGCCCAACCTTCCTCAGGCAGACATTCGTTGAATGGGCTGGTCAAAGTATCCGTTCATCGGCATGGGCCAAAGCGTACTATCAAATACAGATAGAACGAGGCAAACATCACAATGCTGCGGTACGTGCATTGGCTTACAAATGGGGCCGCATTTTGTTCCGATGTTGGCAAGAAAACACCCTTTACGACGAAGCAAAGTACATCACGATGCTAGCAGAGAAAAAGTCACCAATAATCGGCTACTTAGCATCGAAATAAGGTGAATAAAATGTGGTCTATGGGACTTGACCGTCCACCTCAGGGCGTGTTGTTATGCAACTCCATCCATTAATACGATCATACTTGGCCGAAAGTCTTTCCACGTATTGTGAATCTGCGACATACAGACAACAAATTCATACTCTGATAATTCCGATTCACTTTCAACGACTTGAGCCAAACCAACTTGCATGACAGCCTGATACGGACTGGATTGGCTGCTGCACCGAACTATTGGTTAAGACAAGCAATAACCCTTTCAAAGCAATGTAACAATGAAAACTCACTGCTGAATTGCCAGGGTAAAAGGCAACAAAGAAAACGACAACCTGCTGTTCTCTTAACTTTCAGGCAGCCTTTCGCTGAACGAATAGCCAGAGAAATCGTGGTATTGAACGATGAACCTTCTACCATTGAAGAACTTGGCTCTAAGGTGCATAACGCCGAACATAAGGTGCGCTACGATGAACCAATAAAGCACACCGAACTCCAAACCAAAACCGCCGAGTGTAACGCGTCACCTTGATGTTTTTATCTGCTTAATCCAGTTCGATAAAATTACCGTTTGTATCCTTGGCGAAAGCGACTCCAGCTTTATATTCAAGAAGTGCAATAAAACTATCATCTTCACGTAATACAGCACCTAAAGACACATATGAGGTATTTTTCGGGTCATCCATATACTCATCTGTTTCCGTGCCAGTTGTAATTCGCCAACCACTATCATCGTCATAATCCGGTTCCTCCCTGTACAGGTAACCAACAGGCTTTCCTTCATGGAGAATATTATTTGTAACGAAGCAGCGCTTAATATACTTGTCTGTAATTGACGGAACTGGGTCATCGATGTCTGTATCGATGATATGGCATGCCTGAAAATTGACTGGATCTTTGTACTTAAGGTCTTGGATATATTCAGGGTAATTGTCTAAATAACCAGAAAAGCCATATTCAGTTACGCTAGTGATTTCTACCCACATTCTTTCGGCCCTTGGGGCTTCCGGATCCTGAGAGTCAAACTCAAAAATTAGCTTAGCCTGATTTTCAGGGCGAAGCTTTAAAATCACTTCTTTTGAAGGCTTGTAAAACGTATACGGAAACTCATCAGCAATAGCTTGAGCATCTTCTAATTTCCAACTTTTTCTTACCACAATCCCTCCGATTTAGACAGCAGATAACGCCGGGCATAAGGTGCGCCAACGCTGAACTAACAAAACCAAATACACTTCATACCAAAACTGCCGAGTGTAACGCGTCACCTTGATGCCTTTGTTACAACCTCGATGCAACTTGCCTCATCTGTGGCGCATTGCTACAATCTAACTATACAGAAAGGAGATATTCTATGAGCACCTCAAGCGTTCGTTTAGATCAAGATCTTGTTGATAAAGCCGCCATCATGGCTAAAGCACTTAACCGAACTACCCCAAAACAAATTGAACATTGGGCTAAGATCGGTGAAATGATGGAAGATAACCCTGATTTACCGTATGAGTTCGTTAAGCAAGCAATTATAGCTAAAGCTGAGAAAGATGCTGGTAAATTAGAGAGTTACGACTTTGGCTAAGATTACACAAGTACTTCAAACACCAACATTCAAAAAGGCAGTTAAAAAGCTGCATGCTAACCAAAAGAAGGATCTGGATAATGCAATTAAAGCATTGATGGAAGATCCTCTTCTCGGTGAACAGAAAAAAGGTGATCTGTCATTTCTTCGTGTTCATAAGTTCAAAATGGTAAAGCAACTTACCCTACTTGGGTACAGCTATGAGGATGGAACAGTTATTCTCGAACTCATGGCTTTAGGCTCACACGAAAATTTTTACCGCGACGTAAAACGGTTCTACTAATTTTATAACCACTGAGCAGGAGAATGCCTTAGTGGTTGTAACGCCTGCAATAAGGTGCCCCACGACTCACCTACCAAGCTCACCGAACTCCATACCAAAACCGCCGAGTGTAACGGGTCACCTTGATTGCCTTGTATGGATAATAAAACCAACTTCAGGGTAAAGTGAGACCCAGGCTTTAGCTGCAACTAAAGCTTTCTATACAGCAGTTCGATTGATTGAAGGCTCCTCTGTCGAGAGACCGATAACAAACGTGAACGCTGCATAGGACTCCAAGCACCATACTCGAATAGTCTACTGGGTCTCGAACCCGCATTACGCAAGCAAGAGTTAGCTTATTATGAATACTGCAACGAATCAAAATATTAACGTCGGGGTCGATACCGGAAAATCTCAACTCGATATTTATATCCGACCACTCGATATCTTCTTCTCGGTTTCTAACGACGATAAAGGCATCAAACAGGCCATCAAAACTATTAAGCAGCACTCGCCGCAACGTGTCGTGATTGAAGCCACTGGCCGGTTAGAAATGCCCTTCATTATAGCCTGTGCCGACGCTAATATTCCTTACGTGATAGCCAATCCCGTTCATGTAAAACGCTTTGCCGGCGCCATCGGCCAGCGGGCTAAAACGGATAAGCTCGATGCCAAGCTCATTGCCCATTATGCCGAAGCTATAAAACCGGCACTAACCAGGCTAAAGCCTGAATCCATGCGGCTTATGGCGGATCTAGTTAGTCGAAGAAATCAGCTTCTCTCGATGCAAACCATGGAAAAAAATCGGCTCCAAATCATGCCCAAACAACTGGCTATGACCATCAAGCCCATCCTGACAGCATTCAAAAACCAGATCGAAAAAACCGAAAAGAAAGTTGTAGCGCTGATTGAAAGCTGCCCTGAATATCAGGCCAAAAATGACATACTACAAAGCATGCCCGGTATCGGAAAAATTGCCGCCGCTTCTATCATTAGCAACCTTCCCGAGCTCGGGTATATCACCAACAAGCAAGCCGCCGCCCTCGTCGGTGTCGCACCCATGAGTAGGGAAAGTGGTCGCTATAAAGGGCTCAGGAAAATACAAGGTGGTCGAGCCCAGGTCAGGACTGTTTTATACATGGCAATGATGTCTGCCATGCAATGTAACCCTGTATTCAAGAGCACCTATCAACGGCTCCTCGCTGAGGGAAAACCGAAAAAAGTTGCCATCATCGCCTGCGTCAGGAAGATGGTTATCATCTTAAATTCGATGCTAAGAGATGGCGTTTTATGGGATGCGAAAACAGTTTGAAATTATCTATTGACGCCATAGTCGTTTGTTAGCTGGCCCGATTATGATAAAGCTGATTTTGTTCATACTTCGTAGTGCTTTGCTATCAAGAATCGAACTACACCTCCCAAAAAAAGAACAAAGAAAACAATAGTAAAGCCGCTTTTCAATATCGTAAATACACTTGATAACATAACCACTATTTCTGATACATCTGGAAATGATTTAATCATTGATATAATTAAAATATTTTCACTATAGTCAAATAGCCCTACAGATATAGGAACAATCGAAAGATTCTGAACTTTAGGTACGTCAGTAGGTACTTTTTGATATAACCAAGTTAACAACAGTGAACAAGTGACAGCAAATAACCCTGGATATATGAAATCCAATGGTAGTTGAGTTGCCAGATATTCAGCTCTACCATCAGAGCCTAGTGCTTCAAGTAATGAAACCGCGTAATCTAGCGAATATCCTCCAGGGGATAAGTCAAAGAGCACCATATCGGGCGCAAAAGAAACGACAACTGGAATGGTATAAAGAAGCATTGTCAAATATACCAAGGTTGTTAATATAAATAATACCAACACCACTTTTCCCGTTGCGTACTTCTTAAGTAAACATCCAATTGTTTCCATGGCTATTGTTACTCCAGAATTAAATTAGGACAGCTAACGCCGAACATAAGTTGCGCCACACTGAACTCACCAAACGCGCCGAACCTCATACCAAAACCGCCGAGTAAAACGCGTCAACTTGATGTTTTTGTTATGTTCTTCAATCAACGTTTCTCTTCGATACTTCTGCCTCAAGGTACTTTAGTAGATCCTTTAGTACGTATATTCTGTTTGATAGAAATACACGGTCACATGCTACTAATGGTATGCCTATAGCTGCTACTACTACTGAAAAGTCCTTCATATCAATCAATCTGAAAAGTAAAATCGATGATGCCAAAAGTGCAGCATAGATGACGAGATATGAAATACGGGCTTCCAAAGCTGATATATGAGACTCAAGAGCCAAGATCCCTTCTTTCAATTTGGCAAGACTGATCGTAGCTACCGTTGAAGAAACAAGTTTTGATGCATCCACTGAAAATGAAAAATCACGTTCTGACAAGTTTAAAAATGCTTTAGCTCGAACTCTAGCCTTAGAAAAAGTTCGCTGCCTAAAGTTGGTAGCGGTATGTAAAACTTGATCTGAAGCTTGCTCTCTCAGCTCAGAAAAAGCTTTAATCAGGCTTTGTAACCAATCCATGTTTATCTCCAAATTGTTAATCAAGGTATTTCTCTGAGTTACTTGAGGCTAGCTTTAATATGTCAAGATAGTGAATAGAACATAACGCCTGCAATAAGGTGCCCCGCACTGAACTAACAAAGCACACCCAACTTCATACCAAAACCGCCGAGTGTAACGGGTCACCTTGATTGCTTGTATGGATAATAAAACCAACTTCAGGGTAAAGTGAGACCCAGGCTTTAGCTGCAACTAAAGCTTTCTATACAGCAGTTCGATTGATTGAAGGCTCCTCTGTCGAGAGACCGATAACAAACGTGAACGCTGCATAGGACTCCAAGCACCATACTCGAATAGTCTACTGGGTCTCGAACCCGCATTACGCAAGCAAGAGTTAGCTTATTATGAATACTGCAACGAATCAAAATATTAACGTCGGGGTCGATACCGGAAAATCTCAACTCGATATTTATATCCGACCACTCGATATCTTCTTCTCGGTTTCTAACGACGATAAAGGCATCAAACAGGCCATCAAAACTATTAAGCAGCACTCGCCGCAACGTGTCGTGATTGAAGCCACTGGCCGGTTAGAAATGCCCTTCATTATAGCCTGTGCCGACGCTAATATTCCTTACGTGATAGCCAATCCCGTTCATGTAAAACGCTTTGCCGGCGCCATCGGCCAGCGGGCTAAAACGGATAAGCTCGATGCCAAGCTCATTGCCCATTATGCCGAAGCTATAAAACCGGCACTAACCAGGCTAAAGCCTGAATCCATGCGGCTTATGGCGGATCTAGTTAGTCGAAGAAATCAGCTTCTCTCGATGCAAACCATGGAAAAAAATCGGCTCCAAATCATGCCCAAACAACTGGCTATGACCATCAAGCCCATCCTGACAGCATTCAAAAACCAGATCGAAAAAACCGAAAAGAAAGTTGTAGCGCTGATTGAAAGCTGCCCTGAATATCAGGCCAAAAATGACATACTACAAAGCATGCCCGGTATCGGAAAAATTGCCGCCGCTTCTATCATTAGCAACCTTCCCGAGCTCGGGTATATCACCAACAAGCAAGCCGCCGCCCTCGTCGGTGTCGCACCCATGAGTAGGGAAAGTGGTCGCTATAAAGGGCTCAGGAAAATACAAGGTGGTCGAGCCCAGGTCAGGACTGTTTTATACATGGCAATGATGTCTGCCATGCAATGTAACCCTGTATTCAAGAGCACCTATCAACGGCTCCTCGCTGAGGGAAAACCGAAAAAAGTTGCCATCATCGCCTGCGTCAGGAAGATGGTTATCATCTTAAATTCGATGCTAAGAGATGGCGTTTTATGGGATGCGAAAACAGTTTGAAATTATCTATTGACGCCATAGTCGTTTGTTAGCTGCTGCTTAAATGTCACACTCCTGCATTGACCCTTACAGAAGCATCAATAAACAATAACTCAATGTATCGATCATCAAGTGTATTAACTATCATAAGCAGCGAATCCTGAGTTTCTTGTACGCTTAGCAACAAGCTTGGTATCCCTAAATTATTTTCCAAATCTTCAAAGTTACTCGTACCACAGGTTCTACTTTGAGCAGCAGACCACTCGCTGACAATCACTTTGCATGGTTGCTCAATCCATTGGCCTCTATAACAGTACGCATCAAAGCCTATACTCAGAATTTTCTTTTTTGACTCATAGGTAAATGAATCAACAACTTGATCTGAAAAATCATAACTCTGTATTTTCATTTTTACCTACATACATCGCGTCCATTACAACCATCACCAAACACACGAAGTTAATTTGGCTTTTTGCAGCTAACGCCGAACATAAGGTGCGCCCCACCAAACTGACAAAGTGCACCGAACTTCATACCAAAACCGCCGAGTGTAACGCGTCACCTTGATGTTTTATAGTTGGACAGTCCTTTCCTTGTAGACCATATAAAGAAGGGATATGCACTGGCCTGTGACGAATAAGATTGCCCGTCACTTGATGACTATAACAATCCTTCCGCGCAGGCCAGCTGCTCACTGTCGATGAATACTCAGGGCACTTTCAGTCTGAACACTATAATGCCTTCACACGTCAGTCAGCATGCACATCACCACTTTTAATGTAGCAACTCGAGGTGATTATGTTAGTTTCTCAGCTCACAGATTCGTACATCCTCATTGGCCTTGATTGGGCCGATAAAAAGCATGATGTCTGCTACTATGACGGCGACAAATGTATCAATGATGTCATCAGCTCTAAGCCTGAACATATCCATGATTGGCTGCACCAACTTCACCAACATTTTGAGGAAAAAACACTCGTCATTGCCTATGAAAGTGGCAATGTGAGATTGCTTAACCAGCTCTGCCAATACAAGTTTGTCTGCCAGGTACCAATCCCACCCCAGCAGGTAAAACGCTATCGTGATACTTTCTCACCATCGGGAGCTAAAGACGATCCGACTGATGCAAAATTGATCCTCGATTTAATCCGTAAGCGCGCAGTTAACCAGTGAGGCCTTATTCGGCCTCGCTAAAGTCAACATTCCACGGCAGTAGATCTGATAGGTCTGCGCCAGGTACTCTCGTTGGCAGTACTCGGAACAGCTGCAAGAAGTAGTAGTAAGGATTGATGTCGTTGGCTCTGCATGTCATCACGATGCTATATAAATTCGCACTCGCCTCTGCGCCAGCAACTGATTTTGAGAACAACCAGTTTTTCCGGCCAGTGGTGAACGGCCTGATATCTCGCTCTGTCACATTGTTGTCGATGCTAATATTGCCATCTTCAAGGTAAGTGGTCAGCTTATCCCATTGGTTAAGCGTGTAGTTGATGGCTTTGCCTATCAGACTTTTTGGTAGCACTTTTTCTTGGCTCTCTTTCAGCCAAGTATGGAACTCAGCCAATATCGGTTTGGCCTTTTCTTGTCTATGTTGATGACGCTTATCTGCGCCCTGTGTTTTGCTCTGACTCTCCACGCCGTACAGTTTGCCGATGTACCCTAGGGCTTTTTCAGCACGCCCTGATTTCCCTTTCGGTTGTGCCTTTTGGGCATCTGTGAACTTGCGTCTGGCATGGGCCATACAGCCTGCCAAGGTGACTTGCTTTAGCCCTTCGTAAGCTTTATAGCCATCACATAATAAGTAGCCAGAGTAATCACCAAGAAAGCCTTTTGGACAAGTTTGAGCTCGACTCGGTTGGTAGTCATAGATAACCACTGGATTTGATGCGAACTCGCCACTGCGATAAACCCACATATACGATTTGCTTGTCGCTGCTCGATCTGGCTCATCAAGTACCTGTACGGTGGTTTCGTCGGCGCAGACAAGTGATTCATCCAGGAGATGCTGTTTCATCGCATCGACCAACACATTCACTTTGGCACCGAGCTGTACGCACCAGTTAGCGAGTGTTCCTCGGCTAATATCGATATCGGCACGTTTAAGAATATCGACCTGACGATAGAGTGGCAGTGCATCCACATATTTGGCGGTTGCCACTGCGGCCAGGGTTTCCGGGCTAGCGATACTTCTCGGTATCATACTGGCGGGTTTAGGCGCGGTGATTATCTGGCTTTGTAACGCTGTTTTCTCACATGTTCGACAGGCATATTTTGTCCGCTGATGACTGATCACACTGACTTTCTGTGGAATGATTTTCAGCTCTTCTGAAGTCTCGCTACCACTTTCATGCATAGCACCACCGCAACAGTCACAGTGCGGTGCATTCAGGGTATGAACGCGCGTTTCTCGCTCTAGTGTATCCGGCAGGGGTTTTCTGCCCTTTTTGTGGTGCTTGGGAGCTGGGTTGTTTTGTTGCTCCGCCTCATTGAAGGTGCCTTTGGGGTACTTCTCACTTTGAGATGCAAAGCGTTTGGATTTGCTAAGGTTGAGTTGTTCCGTGAGCAGTTGAACGGTGCTTTTTAGCTCAATGATTTCTTCAGCCTGCGCTTGTTTTTCTTGCTGAAGCTGTAGCAACATGGCTTTCAGTTGTTCTACATCATCAGGAAGTTCAGTCATTTTTCGTCACACTTATTTCAGTTGATGACGATAGAATGCCAGCTTTAAAAGATCACTCAACAGCAATGAGGCGATCAGTGACGATCACCTCACTTGTTTGCCGATTATCGGTTGGTGTGCCTTGGGGTTTTCAATGGTTAAGCCTGATAACAACCAGTTAAGTTGCTGTCGGGAGAGTTGAATATGGCCAGCGTAATTCGGTTTTGGCCATTTAAATCGCCCCTTTTCCAAGCGACGATAGTAGAGCCAGAACCCGTTGGTATCCCAGAATAAGATTTTGAGTTTGTCACGACCACGATTACAGAAAATGAACCAGGCTTCACTGAGCGGATCCATTTCCAGTACATCAGCGACAATGATTGAGAGGCCATCGATAGACTTGCGCATATCTGTAACGCCCGAGACGAGATAAATAGCGCCGCTGGGGATCATTGCAGTACCTGCAACCAGGTTTTGATTTGTGTCTGGGTTAGGTTCGCAGGCAGCTCCGCCTTAATACCATTAGGGAAATGCAAAGCGACAGTATCAGTGCCTATATCATCATTAATCACAATGGTGTGCGCGTGTTGCGATTCGTCGTTTTGTTCTGTTAGCTTCTTCAGCCAGTAATGAAAAGTCGGATAGCTAAGGTCGTTCACCTTGCAAAAAGCAGGAATAGAAAGTCCGCTTGCTGTTTGTTTTTCAATGACGCTCGTCCAATATTGTCGTTTTTCAGGTTGGTTCATAGTTCCTCCTTTGTTGTTGAGAAAACTATGAACGAGATCTAGTGATGTGGGAATGTGGGTTTAATTCGACGCTTACGTAAAACGCTATCGTGATACTTTCTCACCATCGGGAGCTAAAGACGATCCGACTGATGCAAAATTGATCCTCGATTTAATCCAGCGTCATGGCGATCATTTCAATGTGCTTAAACCAGAATCACCACAGGTCAGAGAGCTGACTGATCTTGTCGAGTTTAGACGCCGGCAAGTCAATCAAAGAGTGAAAATAACCAACAAAATCAGAACAGTATTAAAGCGATATTACCCTCAACCACTTGAGCTATTCGATGATATCGGCACGATCATTTTCTGTGACTTTCTGACTAAATGGCCTGAACCAGCCAAGGCAAAAACAACTCGCCGTGATGTACTGTTCCGCTTTTTTGAAAACCATAATTCTCGCTATCCGCAAGTCAATAAAGACCGTGTGGATGCCATAAAGTCATTGGTGCCACTCACTGATGACCAGGCGGTTATTCGTCCCTGCCGGTTGCTTTTAGCGTCACTGATTGGTGAGCTTCGCAACCTGCTTACCTCCATCGAACTGTTTGAGCAACGCATTAAAGTACTCACACGCAGTATGACCGATTATAAGTTGTTCAAGTCACTGCCAGGTGCAGGAGAAATTAACACAGCAAGGCTATTGGCGGCCCTCGGTACCAACAAAGATAAATATGCCAATGCCACCGAAATGCTCTGCCATGTCGGTGTTGCACCCGTGACCCAACGGTCAGGAAAATCATGCATTGTCCGCTGGCGCTTCCAATGCCCAACCTTCCTCAGGCAGACATTCGTTGAATGGGCTGGTCAAAGTATCCGTTCATCGGCATGGGCCAAAGCGTACTATCAAATACAGATAGAACGAGGCAAACATCACAATGCTGCGGTACGTGCATTGGCTTACAAATGGGGCCGCATTTTGTTCCGATGTTGGCAAGAAAACACCCTTTACGACGAAGCAAAGTACATCACGATGCTAGCAGAGAAAAAGTCACCAATAATCGGCTACTTAGCATCGAAATAAGGTGAATAAAATGTGGTCTATGGGACTTGACCGTCCACCTCAGGGCGTGTTGTTAGGCCAATTGTTCCAACGACCTGTACTCTAAAGGAATATCAGCGATTCGTTCTAAATAGTTTTTACCAACTAGTAAAGGAATATGAGCTATACCCAATTGGTCTTTCAAAGGCTCAGCCTCTCCCCACAGTACATGATTTTGAGGGCAATTTTTATCATAATACTTATGAATGCGAGAAGAAATCGTTGGGTCAATAATATAGTCTTTTCCGACTGTAACCCACACATGAATTGCTAAAGATCTTTTGTCAGATACATTTTCCCATTCGTTTATTAACTCAGATTTTGAAACATCATACTCTTGAGTTTTACCTATATGCACGTCTCCATAAGTTAACTCACATGGAATATTAAAGTGCTGGAGAATTTCAAATAATTTAGCAGCAACATTCATGCAATTATTACCCCAATCACCTTGTCCAAAGATATCTGTCAACATGTGAATCAGTTGGTTATCAGCAAGGTCTCGAAAGAAATCTACATTGTTGCGATTAATTGGAAACTGTTGACCAACCTTAGGTGATATACCCAGTTCCGTAGAGCTAACAATAGCTTGCTCAAATTGTTCTAAATAGTTCATTTCTTCTCCATTGGCATAACGCCGGGCATAAGGTGCGCCACGATGAACTCACCAAGCACACCGAACTCCAAACCAAAACCGCCGAGTGTAACGCGTCACCCTTGATGCCTTTGTTAGGGCTTTAATCGATGACTAAGCTCCCATCTTCGTTGAACTCCCAGCAATCGCCATAAGCCACTTCCCATAAATAACCATCTGGATCGGAGAAATAACCGCTGTAACCTCCCCAGAAAACGTCCTGGGCTGACTTCTCTACTTTACCACCCGACTTTTCTGCAAGTTGTAAGATTGCATCTACTTCGGATTTCTCTTTTGTATTATGTGCCAACGTGATTCCTGAAAACTCAGGGCGATTAGGTTTGAAACCAGGAGATACATCTTTTGCCAACTCATCGAAAGGATATAAGGCTAAGCAAACACCGCCTGTTTTGAAAAAAATGATACCGGAATCAGGCTTTCGCGATGTCGGGAAACCTAATGATGTATAGAATTCATAAGACTTTTCAAGATCGGATACACCCAAAGTGATGATGCTAATTCTTGGTTCCACTTGCCTAACTCCTTTATTTCATTGTTTATCGAGTCGTGAGCCCTAACGCCGGGCATAAGGTGCGCCACGACTAACTCACCAAGCCCATTAAACTCCAAACCAAAACCGCCGAGTGTAACGCGTCACCTTGATGCCTTTGTTAAGCATTTGTTTTCACCGCTGCATTTACAAAATGAACAAAATGCTGTTTACCAGTACGGTTACCATAAGCTTTAGAAACTCGGTTCCACCATGGCATCCCTGGATGAGGCGTACGTGTATACTTTATAGATTGCTCATCAAATTCTTTTACCAGATCACTACGTTTTGCATGACGCCACGCCAATGAACTTGTAAAGATGATTATTTCAGGTGAGATAGATTTAACCACTTGACCCACAACACTTTTACTAACATCTGAATCAAGCTGAGATACTTTAATTGACTTACCCGTGTGTTCTGCAGGACGCTGAAAGTAATTGAGAAATGCTATAGTACTGAATGCCGTAGATTGCTCGCAACAATTTGCATTACTTTCAAAAAGTGCTTTCTCTATGTTCCGATATATCGTTTTTGACTTAGACTTCCATTTGGTCTCAATACCATTTGAAATGATATTTCGAGTCTTAATCCATCCACTATCTTTTTTATCTGATACTGTTACACCACTATACCATTCTTGAGGGTCATGGTGATACGTACTGCCAACATCCAAATAGTGGCTTTCGCCAATAACTAAAATCTTTATTGTAGACGCAGCATATTCGCAACCAACCCAAGGTTTCATTTCTGGATAGATCTGATAATGGTCAACACTATCTAATGCTTCATCAAACTCATTTGAATAATACTTCATTTTGAGAGATTCCTTTTAATGCTTAACGCCGGGCATAAGGTGCGCCACGATGAACTCACCAAGCACACCGAACTCCAAACCAAAACCGCCGAGTGTAACGCGTCACCCTTGATGCCTTTGTTAGGGCTTTAATCGATGACTAAGCTCCCATCTTCGTTGAACTCCCAGCAATCGCCATAAGCCACTTCCCATAAATAACCATCTGGATCGGAGAAATAACCGCTGTAACCTCCCCAGAAAACGTCCTGGGCTGACTTCTCTACTTTACCACCCGACTTTTCTGCAAGTTGTAAGATTGCATCTACTTCGGATTTCTCTTTTGTATTATGTGCCAACGTGATTCCTGAAAACTCAGGGCGATTAGGTTTGAAACCAGGAGATACATCTTTTGCCAACTCATCGAAAGGATATAAGGCTAAGCAAACACCGCCTGTTTTGAAAAAAATGATACCGGAATCAGGCTTTCGCGATGTCGGGAAACCTAATGATGTATAGAATTCATAAGACTTTTCAAGATCGGATACACCCAAAGTGATGATGCTAATTCTTGGTTCCACTTGCCTAACTCCTTTATTTCATTGTTTATCGAGTCGTGAGCCCTAACGCCCACAATAAGGTGTGCCAACTCTGAACTAGCCAAGCGCACCGAACTCCATACCAAAACCGCCGAGTAAAACGCATCACCTTGATTGTTTTGTATGGCTCAAAGCTACTGTTTTACTTGTGTTTTCCGCTTAACTCCCAGCATTCTGATGCCTTGCTCTTCATCATGCAAGGTCGTGGCAGCAAAAACAAAAGCTCATTGGCAATGAATATGAAAGCGACTTTGTAAACACGGAACCTAACACGCACCAGATCCCCCAACCTTTGTTGCGGCACTCGGACTTAGGTAACCAAAAGCCGAAGGAGATAAAGAACCTTGTGCCCACCAAGCCGTTAACCGCAACCTGCGTAAAACCCATCACCACGTGATAACCAATTGCGGCCAATGAACTTGGAGAATTACTTCGCCAAATGGGCAATGAACTTTGTTTACGCGAGGCCGCAAACCGCAATAATCACAGGACGACTCTCACTGCATTACACTGACAAGATATTGATGCAATAGCCACTTTCGGTGGCTTAAACCATTATGACTACAGGCAAGAAAGAGCCATAACGCTGCGCTAAGCTGCCGAAAGCCGTGGCCTAAACTTTGCGAAGCAAAAGTGCCACGTGTTTGAGATCAGTTTGAGCGCCTTGTTATGCGCTTGCCAAACATTAAGCTAGTAAACCATAAATAGCAGAATCTGATACAACGCCATTAACTTCCCAACGCTGCCTCAGATAACCTTCTTTTACAAACCCTAATCGCTCCAATGCTTTACTTGAAGAAATATTATCTGGATCTATCTCAGCTTCAATTCTACGTAAATGTAGAACATTAAATGCGTGATCGACTAGTGCATTTCCGGCCTCAAGTACAATACCTTGTCCCCAGAACTTACGGCTTACACCGAAACCTATTTCGGCGCGTTTTGATTTTTTGTGATAGTTAAATAACATTATCTTACCTAGAAGCTGTCCCGTACTCTTTAGGTAAATGCCTAGTGTTATGTTTGTATTGCTATCCATAGCTTCTGTACTACTGGCTATAAATGACCTAGCCTCATCAATAGAACTCCAAGGTTCAGTATTCCAATATTTCATGACCTCATGGTCTGAGAATATATCAAACAATTCTTTTGCATCACCTTCTGCTAAAGCCCTTAGTGTTAGTCGCTCTGTTTCAATTTCTGTTGTTAACATTCAGAGATAAACCCCTCAAATTTATTATTGGCGCATAACGCCTACAATAAGGTGTGCCACGCTGAACGAACCAAGCACACTGAACTTCAAACCAAAAATGCCGAGTGTAATGCATCACCTTGATTGTTTGTATGGATAATAAAACCAACTTCAGGGTAAAGTGAGACCCAGGCTTTAGCTGCAACTAAAGCTTTCTATACAGCAGTTCGATTGATTGAAGGCTCCTCTGTCGAGAGACCGATAACAAACGTGAACGCTGCATAGGACTCCAAGCACCATACTCGAATAGTCTACTGGGTCTCGAACCCGCATTACGCAAGCAAGAGTTAGCTTATTATGAATACTGCAACGAATCAAAATATTAACGTCGGGGTCGATACCGGAAAATCTCAACTCGATATTTATATCCGACCACTCGATATCTTCTTCTCGGTTTCTAACGACGATAAAGGCATCAAACAGGCCATCAAAACTATTAAGCAGCACTCGCCGCAACGTGTCGTGATTGAAGCCACTGGCCGGTTAGAAATGCCCTTCATTATAGCCTGTGCCGACGCTAATATTCCTTACGTGATAGCCAATCCCGTTCATGTAAAACGCTTTGCCGGCGCCATCGGCCAGCGGGCTAAAACGGATAAGCTCGATGCCAAGCTCATTGCCCATTATGCCGAAGCTATAAAACCGGCACTAACCAGGCTAAAGCCTGAATCCATGCGGCTTATGGCGGATCTAGTTAGTCGAAGAAATCAGCTTCTCTCGATGCAAACCATGGAAAAAAATCGGCTCCAAATCATGCCCAAACAACTGGCTATGACCATCAAGCCCATCCTGACAGCATTCAAAAACCAGATCGAAAAAACCGAAAAGAAAGTTGTAGCGCTGATTGAAAGCTGCCCTGAATATCAGGCCAAAAATGACATACTACAATGTATGGTCCGCCCCGTTATTGCAACTACAATTTTTGATGACGGGGTTGGTTTGCGCTAATGTATTCGGAGTCACGTTTGGGTGCTCCCGCATCCCAGCTCCACGATGATATCCGCGCCAGATTATCCTTAAAAAGCGTAAAGCATTTATATGCTGTCTCTGTATCAGGTTCTTAATCTGGCCGATTGATCGTTTTTGTCATCATAATCGTCATTGCAAATTCGGTTATCCCGTCGTCATACGAAAAGCCTGGCGGTTGTACATGACCGCCCAGGCTATCCTAGCTAGCTTGTTGGCCAACGCAACAACGGCGATGTTAAAAGGTTTCCTGGCTCTTAAGTCAATAAGCCACTGCCCAAAGGCTTTTCCTGTTTTATCCGGTTTAGATAAAACAGCTCTTGCCCCATGTATAAACAAAGTCCTGAGTCGCTTATTCCCTCGCTTGCTGATACCTAGCAATTTGGATTTCCCACCCGTCGAGTATTGTCGTGGTACAAGCCCAATCCAGGCAGCCATATCCCGTCCATTAGTGAAATTAGCCGGTGAACTGATGTCAGCCAAACATAGGCTTGCTGTCATGTCACCTATCCCTGGGACAGTTTTAAGTAGTTGTGCTAATTCGTTGTGTTCAATGAACTGGCTGAGCTTTTTGTCCTGCTGTTTAATTTGTTCACTCAGGTAAGAATAATGCGCGTGAAGCTCTTGGAGTTCGCGAGTGAAAAGGCTTGGAAGAGGTTGTTTTTGATCTGCCAGCCATTGGAACAATGATTTCATTTTGGCATGACCGGTAGGCAGGCTCAGCCCAAATTCCAACAACATCGCGCCAATACGAGACATGCAAGCTGTACGCTCCTTGATATACCCATCTCGTACCCGATGGATAGAGGCGATGACTTGGGCCTCTTCAGATTTAACTGCAACAAACCGCATTGAAGGGCGGCAGGCTGCTTCAGCAATGGCCGAAGCATCAATAAAGTCATTCTTATTACCTTTTACATAAGGCTTTACGTATTGCGGTGGGAGCAGTTTTACTTGGTGATTAAACTCTAAACACTTACGCGCGAGCCAGTGAGCGCCACCGCAAGCCTCAAAGGCTATCGTTGTGGGGCATAGCTTAGAAAGGAATAAAATAAGTTGGCTTCGGTTGAACTTTTTACGTAAGAATTCTCTGCCAGTACTATCATGACCGACAAGATGGAAGCAGTGTTTACCGAGATCTATACCAAGAATATGTAAGGAAGACATATGGTTTACCTCTTTCAAAGTGCCTACTTCAAGCGTAGGGGCTTGAGAGTGAGGCGGACCATATAATTAAGCATGCCCGGTATCGGAAAAATTGCCGCCGCTTCTATCATTAGCAACCTTCCCGAGCTCGGGTATATCACCAACAAGCAAGCCGCCGCCCTCGTCGGTGTCGCACCCATGAGTAGGGAAAGTGGTCGCTATAAAGGGCTCAGGAAAATACAAGGTGGTCGAGCCCAGGTCAGGACTGTTTTATACATGGCAATGATGTCTGCCATGCAATGTAACCCTGTATTCAAGAGCACCTATCAACGGCTCCTCGCTGAGGGAAAACCGAAAAAAGTTGCCATCATCGCCTGCGTCAGGAAGATGGTTATCATCTTAAATTCGATGCTAAGAGATGGCGTTTTATGGGATGCGAAAACAGTTTGAAATTATCTATTGACGCCATAGTCGTTTGTTATGAATAGTGGCACGCGGAGTTAGCTCACTTCTATTACTTGTAAAGCTTTTTTCTGATGATGATTCATGTTCAGAAAGCCTAGCACTGAAAATAAAGTAACTACTACGACTAACAACCAAGTATTCTGATAACCATAGTTGTCAATTGAAAAACCGATCAACACAAAACTAGGCATGACAACTACATTTCTCGTCGTAGTTAACACACCTTGAATCCTGCCCCGATGGCTACTAGGAGATTGATTGGCCAAATATACACCTTCTTTAGTTAAAAGAAGCACTTCACCTGCAGACAAGAAAAACCACGCAAAAAACTGTACTGGTACAGTCGGACTTAACATAACTAATAAATACCCGACTATGAACAAAATGCCAGCATACACAAGGCTCACTATTTCTGTCTTTTTTGTAGTAATTCTCATGAGTATTGGGGTGATTATCACAACCAATATACATGCATACGTCATAAGTTGACCAAACAAGACTGGGCCATGAGCACCAAAGATATGATTCAAATATAAAGGACTGGCCATTGTCATTTGATTTAACGAGAACCAGAGCAACGCACACAGTAAAGTGAAAGTTAGAAGCCTAGGACGTTCTTTCAACACAGACCAAACGGACCCATTAACAGATTTCTCCAACTCAGAGTGAGCTAAGTCATTACTTGGTGAATTTTCGTGTTTTGAACTTACACAGAACATCACGACTAGTATTCCAACCATCGCTGCAAAACCATTTCCCCAAAAAATCCAAACTGTATGATCCCAGAATAAATATCCAGCTAAAATAGGACCTATTGCTGAGCCCAAATTGAAAGCTAAATAACTCAATGACATTACAGCATCCCGATTTTTTGGCGTCGATAGGTCAGCTACCAATGCATTACTTGCAGGTAGTGCAGCTCCAAAGAAGAAATACGCAGTAAATAATAAGACCGGAACAATAACGGGATCATTAGCATTAAATCCACACAATAGAAGAATTAGAGCACCAATTAGTTCTCCGCCAACCATGACGTGTTTGTGACCCAAGCTATCGGCCAGTTTACCTCCACAAAGATTACCGAGGAGGTATAAGCCTGTTACACCCATTGCCAATGAGCCTGCTATTGTTGCTGAATAACCCAACTTTTGAGTAAGCAATAGCACCATAAAAGGAATAATGAAATTTCCTAATCCCAAGATCATACGAGCAAGAGATATGAAATAGATATTATTGGGTAACCCTTGGTATATCGAAATTGAACCAAGTATTTTTCTGAGCATGAAACTTCCTTTTAAGCTCTTTGAATTTGATGAACTACTGACTATTCATAACGCTTGGTATAAGGTGCGCTTACGCTACGCTCGCCAAGACTACTGAACTCCAAACCAAAACCGCCGAGTGAAACGCGTCATCTTGATGTTTTTATAGTTGGACAGTCCTTTCCTTGTAGACCATATAAAGAAGGGATATGCACTGGCCTGTGACGAATAAGATTGCCCGTCACTTGATGACTATAACAATCCTTCCGCGCAGGCCAGCTGCTCACTGTCGATGAATACTCAGGGCACTTTCAGTCTGAACACTATAATGCCTTCACACGTCAGTCAGCATGCACATCACCACTTTTAATGTAGCAACTCGAGGTGATTATGTTAGTTTCTCAGCTCACAGATTCGTACATCCTCATTGGCCTTGATTGGGCCGATAAAAAGCATGATGTCTGCTACTATGACGGCGACAAATGTATCAATGATGTCATCAGCTCTAAGCCTGAACATATCCATGATTGGCTGCACCAACTTCACCAACATTTTGAGGAAAAAACACTCGTCATTGCCTATGAAAGTGGCAATGTGAGATTGCTTAACCAGCTCTGCCAATACAAGTTTGTCTGCCAGGTACCAATCCCACCCCAGCAGGTAAAACGCTATCGTGATACTTTCTCACCATCGGGAGCTAAAGACGATCCGACTGATGCAAAATTGATCCTCGATTTAATCCAGCGTCATGGCGATCATTTCAATGTGCTTAAACCAGAATCACCACAGGTCAGAGAGCTGACTGATCTTGTCGAGTTTAGACGCCGGCAAGTCAATCAAAGAGTGAAAATAACCAACAAAATCAGAACAGTATTAAAGCGATATTACCCTCAACCACTTGAGCTATTCGATGATATCGGCACGATCATTTTCTGTGACTTTCTGACTAAATGGCCTGAACCAGCCAAGGCAAAAACAACTCGCCGTGATGTACTGTTCCGCTTTTTTGAAAACCATAATTCTCGCTATCCGCAAGTCAATAAAGACCGTGTGGATGCCATAAAGTCATTGGTGCCACTCACTGATGACCAGGCGGTTATTCGTCCCTGCCGGTTGCTTTTAGCGTCACTGATTGGTGAGCTTCGCAACCTGCTTACCTCCATCGAACTGTTTGAGCAACGCATTAAAGTACTCACACGCAGTATGACCGATTATAAGTTGTTCAAGTCACTGCCAGGTGCAGGAGAAATTAACACAGCAAGGCTATTGGCGGCCCTCGGTACCAACAAAGATAAATATGCCAATGCCACCGAAATGCTCTGCCATGTCGGTGTTGCACCCGTGACCCAACGGTCAGGAAAATCATGCATTGTCCGCTGGCGCTTCCAATGCCCAACCTTCCTCAGGCAGACATTCGTTGAATGGGCTGGTCAAAGTATCCGTTCATCGGCATGGGCCAAAGCGTACTATCAAATACAGATAGAACGAGGCAAACATCACAATGCTGCGGTACGTGCATTGGCTTACAAATGGGGCCGCATTTTGTTCCGATGTTGGCAAGAAAACACCCTTTACGACGAAGCAAAGTACATCACGATGCTAGCAGAGAAAAAGTCACCAATAATCGGCTACTTAGCATCGAAATAAGGTGAATAAAATGTGGTCTATGGGACTTGACCGTCCACCTCAGGGCGTGTTGTTATGTTTTTGCCCCAAAGTCTTACAATGGCTTGTATAAGGAGACAACCAACATACAAAACCACTGCCATTATCCCAATCAGTACAGGCCATGTAACAACGTATAAATGAGAAGCCCCTTGATAATATTCAGGGCGTTCTAATACGAATAAAACCAGAGCATACAAGCCTAAGCTAATTGATAAAATGAGATCAGCTGATAGTTTGTAAGGATTTAACCTCTTAACTTGAAAGTGTGTTTTCTGTGCTACTAAGTAAAATAGCAGTGCCGGTGAAACAGAAATCACAGAGATAACAACAAATACATATAAATTTTCAAACTTTACATGCGTACTTGAAGTATCAAGGTAAAAATTGAATCCAGACATAACCATCAATAAAACTAACAACATCCTTCTGATCATGCCGATTCCTTAACAAACATAACGCTGAACATAAGTTGCGCCACGACTACCCCACCAAGTGCACCGGACTCCATACCAAAACCGCCGAGCGTAACGCGTCAACTTGATGTTTTTGTTAGGTTTCTATCGTGTGATTACAGACACTACTGATTAAATACAGTAGCGTCTGTTCTATTAAGGTTTATCTTTGCTATTTTTAAGCCTTATATAAATTCGCCTTAAGGTTTCAAATATTGATAACGTAATGATTGCTAGAAAAATAGCATTGCTGCCAAATACATTTGATAACAATAAGATGATAACGACGACAAGAATTGATACAGCAACCAGCTTAAGCTTATCAGCCATTTAGTAACTCCGGGTACCTAGCATAAGTTGTTTGAAGCCAATTTCCAGTCACACCACTGCCTTTTGCAAATGCCATCACTTGACTATGTGTGCAATCAGTATTTTTGTATATAGCCCTAGCAGTGCTACCTATTACAGCGCCGGCCCAAAATGAAGCATATAAACCAGCCCCAACTGTACCAGTACGCGCAACAACCGACATTTTGATAGGTTGAGCAACACCTCCAGAGATGGCCATGGCTTTATCAATTCTATCGATCATAGCCCAGGCGAGAGCAGCTGAACCCGCTACTGTTTTTGTTGTTGGTAAATTCATCAACTTCAGATTGTCATCAATATCTTTTTGTACCGATGCTAAATTTATTTTGCATGAAGCCATCGAAAGGTTCTCCTTAAAATAGAGAACACTAGCAGCTTACAATTATGCACCAAGATCCAACTTACACTTTTTCGAGGCAATTCGCACTTAAGTGGAATATGATGTAGCAACTCTGAAACCTAACGCCTAGGCACATGCGCCCGTAACGCAGGTGCCGAAATTGAATACCGTATACACCCAAGCCAAGTCATACCAAAAATGCCGAGTGTAACGGGTCGACATGGTGACTTTTGTTATGCAACTCCATCCTTGAATACTATCCCTACTTGGGCGCAAGCCTGTCCGCATGTATTGTCTTTTCGCTGAAACAACAACGAACTCGAGCCTTAAGTACTCTGATAACTTCCAGCGACTTTGAGCCAACCAAGCTTTCTTACCTGCCTGATACCAAACTGAATTGGCTGCCCTACGCTGAAGCTGAAAGCTAGAGGGATCGCCAATTCCTGAAACCACGGAACAAAAAGGGTGTTAAACGAGAGCCTGACGGTTCGCTCTCAAAGACAACAGCGAAACCTTCAACTAGCTTATCTACGATGCCAAACGGCAGCCTTGCGATAAACGAATGGTTGAAGGCATCTTGGTATCAAGCGGTGAATTTTCAAGCACAAAGATACTTTGCTCTAGGTGCATAACGCCAGCCATAAGGTGCGCCCCACAGAACTCACCAAGCCAACTGAACTTCAAACCAAAACTGCCGAGTGTAATGCGTCACACTTGATGGCCTTGTTATGGCGCGCTTAAAGTACCCTACCCAGCCATCATGCACGCTACCGCTACAGGGTTTCCTGCTTAATAGCTGAATATCATACGCAACAACCCGAATCCATGCAGGATAGTAATCGTTACTTTATGATTTGTTTAACAAATTTATGATTAATTTGAGAAAGAACAGCTCTTTACTATCAGGTAGAAATCAGAGTTAACGGAGAAAATTGCTAAGAATTGAAGTTTGATAACCCAAAGCCAAAATTGATAGTTACCTTTCGATGAAGTTTCTGGAGTATCCAACAGCGTATGCTGCTGTAAAATCAAGCGTGCTGCGAACAAGACCAATCAATGCCACAGTTCGTTATACCGGAAAGCGTTCAGATATATCGCCTAAAAGGAACGACTCAGTAGCTGCTAAGCTTGACTCACTGAACAGCAAACGACCGCCATGTTGCCTGTTCGCCCTTGCGCCATAACGCCGGGCATAAGGTGCGCCACGACTAACCCACCAAGTGCACCAAACTCCATACCAAAACTGCCGAGTGTAACAAGTCACCTTGATGCCTTTGTTAGGCATTTCCATGTGCGCTGTCCTAACTTGGGAGGTGAACTCTCAACGCACCCCATCTTCAAACATGGGACACAACAACCTCGAAATTCTATTTTCCCATGAACTATCAACGCTTTGAACCAAATACATTTGCATGACAACCTGATGACGTGTTTTTTAGGGCTGCATCACCGGACTGATAGGCAAAGCAACCAACAATCCATTCATTTCATTGTAACGTTGAATAATGCGATGGTTCATTGCCGGATTTAAAGGCAACAACGAAAAACACAACCTGGATTTCGCCATACTTTATGGACAGCCTTGCGATGGACGAATGACCTTTGTGGCACCGTTCTTGAGCGAAGAAATAACCAATAAAAACAGGATCGCTCTTCAGCATGCCTAACGCCGAACATAAGGTGCGCCCCACTGAACTAGCAAAGAACACCGAACTCCATACCAAAACCGCCGAGTGTAAAGCGTCACCTTGATGTTGTTACCTGTGCGGCGGATTCGAGAGTATTATGCTTGATAGTGATAGCGGCAAGAAATGATGGTGATGTGAATATCGTCAACGGCATAAACAAGACGATTAGATTCGTCTATACGTCGAGACCAGAAGCCAGATAAATTCTCTTTCAGGGCTTCAGGTTTACCAATCCCTTCAAAAGGTGAACGTTTTGTATCTACGATTAATTTGTTAATGCGCTTGAGAGTTTTCTTATCCTGACTTTGCCAGTACAAGTAATCATCCCAAGCTGCATCAGTCCAAGCCAACATTCTACTCATCGATGATATCTCGTTCCGTTACCTTGCCCGCTTTAAACTGCTCAATTGATTTGTTTAAGTGAGCAGCATTTGCCGGTGATTTAAGTAAATGAACGGTTTCCATAAGACTGTTGTAATAATCCATTGACATAACAACCGCATCTTCGGAATCTCGGCGAGTGATAACAGTGCAATCAGCATCGTTAACGACACCATCTAGCACTGATTTCAGACCATTCCTTGCTTCAGTAAAAGAAACAATACGCATAATTAACCTCAATTTAAGTTGTACACGCTATTGCACAAGTTTAACTCAATATTTAGACTTGTACAAGAACATGCACAGGAGCAAATTAAGCGCAGGTAACGCCTGCAATAAGGTGTGCCCCACTAAACAAGCAAAGCGCACCGAACTTCATACCAAAACCGCCGAGTGTAACGCGTCACCTTGATGTTTTTATAGTTGGACAGTCCTTTCCTTGTAGACCATATAAAGAAGGGATATGCACTGGCCTGTGACGAATAAGATTGCCCGTCACTTGATGACTATAACAATCCTTCCGCGCAGGCCAGCTGCTCACTGTCGATGAATACTCAGGGCACTTTCAGTCTGAACACTATAATGCCTTCACACGTCAGTCAGCATGCACATCACCACTTTTAATGTAGCAACTCGAGGTGATTATGTTAGTTTCTCAGCTCACAGATTCGTACATCCTCATTGGCCTTGATTGGGCCGATAAAAAGCATGATGTCTGCTACTATGACGGCGACAAATGTATCAATGATGTCATCAGCTCTAAGCCTGAACATATCCATGATTGGCTGCACCAACTTCACCAACATTTTGAGGAAAAAACACTCGTCATTGCCTATGAAAGTGGCAATGTGAGATTGCTTAACCAGCTCTGCCAATACAAGTTTGTCTGCCAGGTACCAATCCCACCCCAGCAGGTAAAACGCTATCGTGATACTTTCTCACCATCGGGAGCTAAAGACGATCCGACTGATGCAAAATTGATCCTCGATTTAATCCAGCGTCATGGCGATCATTTCAATGTGCTTAAACCAGAATCACCACAGGTCAGAGAGCTGACTGATCTTGTCGAGTTTAGACGCCGGCAAGTCAATCAAAGAGTGAAAATAACCAACAAAATCAGAACAGTATTAAAGCGATATTACCCTCAACCACTTGAGCTATTCGATGATATCGGCACGATCATTTTCTGTGACTTTCTGACTAAATGGCCTGAACCAGCCAAGGCAAAAACAACTCGCCGTGATGTACTGTTCCGCTTTTTTGAAAACCATAATTCTCGCTATCCGCAAGTCAATAAAGACCGTGTGGATGCCATAAAGTCATTGGTGCCACTCACTGATGACCAGGCGGTTATTCGTCCCTGCCGGTTGCTTTTAGCGTCACTGATTGGTGAGCTTCGCAACCTGCTTACCTCCATCGAACTGTTTGAGCAACGCATTAAAGTACTCACACGCAGTATGACCGATTATAAGTTGTTCAAGTCACTGCCAGGTGCAGGAGAAATTAACACAGCAAGGCTATTGGCGGCCCTCGGTACCAACAAAGATAAATATGCCAATGCCACCGAAATGCTCTGCCATGTCGGTGTTGCACCCGTGACCCAACGGTCAGGAAAATCATGCATTGTCCGCTGGCGCTTCCAATGCCCAACCTTCCTCAGGCAGACATTCGTTGAATGGGCTGGTCAAAGTATCCGTTCATCGGCATGGGCCAAAGCGTACTATCAAATACAGATAGAACGAGGCAAACATCACAATGCTGCGGTACGTGCATTGGCTTACAAATGGGGCCGCATTTTGTTCCGATGTTGGCAAGAAAACACCCTTTACGACGAAGCAAAGTACATCACGATGCTAGCAGAGAAAAAGTCACCAATAATCGGCTACTTAGCATCGAAATAAGGTGAATAAAATGTGGTCTATGGGACTTGACCGTCCACCTCAGGGCGTGTTGTTATATTGCGGTTGCCAACCATTTTTGAGCTTCTTCAATTAAATGCTCGTTAAATTTAGCTTCTGCATCATTCCTAGGTAAATCTGTATGATAAAGAATCATTGAACCATCTCTGCAATCCCAAATTTCTCTAAGCCAGCAAAAAACATGCTCCAACCCCAAGCTATCACCCATAAACTCTTTGTCAGGATACTCATCATTTATTTCATGATGCACGTCATAATACAAAAATGTTGCACCAACATCAGGCTCAATCTCTGAATTGATGATACGAGTAAGAGTTAATTCTATTAGTTTATTCGCCGCTTCAAAACGGCTCATTCTGTTGATGTTCAACTCTTCGATAGCCTTCTCGAACATTGGCCCAACATCAGCCATGATCGGAGAATCTTCCCAACAGAGGTCATTTAGCGAGTCGGTAAACAATCCTTTCTCTAGCCACGAATTAGCCAACATAACTATTTTTTCGCTTGAAAGCTTACCAAGAATGTATAGTGAGTATGCTTCTATTGGTTCCATAGATAGTTCTCTAGCAATATAACGCCAGCCATAAGGTGCGCCCCACAGAACTCACCAAGCCAACTGAACTTCAAACCAAAACTGCCGAGTGTAATGCGTCACACTTGATGGCCTTGTTATGGCGCGCTTAAAGTACCCTACCCAGCCATCATGCACGCTACCGCTACAGGGTTTCCTGCTTAATAGCTGAATATCATACGCAACAACCCGAATCCATGCAGGATAGTAATCGTTACTTTATGATTTGTTTAACAAATTTATGATTAATTTGAGAAAGAACAGCTCTTTACTATCAGGTAGAAATCAGAGTTAACGGAGAAAATTGCTAAGAATTGAAGTTTGATAACCCAAAGCCAAAATTGATAGTTACCTTTCGATGAAGTTTCTGGAGTATCCAACAGCGTATGCTGCTGTAAAATCAAGCGTGCTGCGAACAAGACCAATCAATGCCACAGTTCGTTATACCGGAAAGCGTTCAGATATATCGCCTAAAAGGAACGACTCAGTAGCTGCTAAGCTTGACTCACTGAACAGCAAACGACCGCCATGTTGCCTGTTCGCCCTTGCGCCATAACGCCGGGCATAAGGTGCGCCACGACTAACCCACCAAGTGCACCAAACTCCATACCAAAACTGCCGAGTGTAACAAGTCACCTTGATGCCTTTGTTAGGCATTTCCATGTGCGCTGTCCTAACTTGGGAGGTGAACTCTCAACGCACCCCATCTTCAAACATGGGACACAACAACCTCGAAATTCTATTTTCCCATGAACTATCAACGCTTTGAACCAAATACATTTGCATGACAACCTGATGACGTGTTTTTTAGGGCTGCATCACCGGACTGATAGGCAAAGCAACCAACAATCCATTCATTTCATTGTAACGTTGAATAATGCGATGGTTCATTGCCGGATTTAAAGGCAACAACGAAAAACACAACCTGGATTTCGCCATACTTTATGGACAGCCTTGCGATGGACGAATGACCTTTGTGGCACCGTTCTTGAGCGAAGAAATAACCAATAAAAACAGGATCGCTCTTCAGCATGCCTAACGCCAGCCATAAGGTGTGCCCCACTGAACTAGCAAAGCGCACCGCACTTCAAACCAAAAATGCCGAGTGTAACGCATCACCTTGATGGCCTTGTTACACCTTAATCACAGTCGACATACCCGCCATATACTCCACATTTGGTACAGCGAAATATATATGCTGTAGGAGAACCATCTTGTGATAAAGATGAACAGAAATTGTCCCACTCAGCACCTTCTAATCGAGTGTCAGCTTTTAAGGCATCAATAAGCTCACCACCAATTTCCAGTACTTGGCTTGTTCCGGCAGCACCTAAAAACTCACCTGCGTCATGGCAATGTGTCCACCACCGTTCTTGTTGCCAGCCACAAAAGCCTGGAGTTCTCGTAGAAACCTCAAGAACAACATCCTCAGACACACTATCCCATGAACCATAATCACCTATACCATCAGGATCAGTAAATTCAGCATCAAATTTTTTGCTTGCAGAACCATCGGCAATACACCAAGGACAAATACAATCATCCAGTTCTTCTTCAGAGTAAACTGGCCCTGTATAAATGTATCCAGTTTGCTTTCCACAGCATTCACATTCATTCTCGGATGTTTCTATGGCACCTGTTTTTAATGGAAATGGATGATATTTAAATTGAGGAAGTTTCATATCTCTCCTTTAGGTGTAACGCTGAGCACATGCGCCCGTAACGCAGATGCCGAAATTGAATACCGTTTACACCAAGGCAAAGTCATACCAAAAATGCCGAGTGTAACGGGTCGACATGGTGTGGTTTGTTATGCTGCCTTATCCATTAATCCGTCCCCTACTTGGCCGCTCAATTATCCAGTGCGACAAAAATCATTTAAACTACAGCAACTTAGAAAGTCAATTTTAGCACTGACTTCCAGCGACTTTGAGCCATACCAACTTGCATGTCACCCTGATGAAGTCTGGCTTGGGCTGCGACACCATTTTGATAACCAAAGGAAACGACAATTCGTTTTCTGCAGAGTAACGACGTTTAATGCGGTGGTTCATTGCCAAAGCCTAAGGCAGCAAAAAACGAAACAACCTGCATTTCCCCGGACTGTCTGGACAGCCTTGCGATGAGCGAATGGCCGGAGAAATTATGTATCTGTGTGATAAAGCCTGAGGGCTGTTACCAACTAAAAGAGCGGCATAACGCCAGCCATAAGGTGTGCCCCACCGAATCAGCAAAGTCCACCGAACTCCATACCAAAACCGCCGAGTGTAACGCATCACCTTGATGGCCTTGTTATGTTTCCGCTGTGTAACTTACTGATCAAGCTCAAACCTCTCGATTTCATTAAAACTAATTTTATAGTGCTTATAGCTTTCTTCTTCTGATATTTATCCCTGAACAACATGCAACTTTACTATTCAGTGTTCTCAAGCTCGTAACAAGAATCAAAACGCTCCCCATCAAGAAGAGACTCAGCCATTTATCATTTCATAGCTACGGTATTTGTGAAGAAGACCTCAATTAATTTTAATGTTCCACACAACTCTCCAGAAAACATATCACCGCTTTATGTTTACTCATTTTGCTTGCTTTCTAAAGCCCTAAGTTTCTCTATATATGGAGATGTTGCACCATTCCATTTACAGATAGAACATTGCCCTTTTTCAAAAATATGTAAGCAGCTGTCATATCCGTATAAATAATGTGCACACTCGGGGCATAGCGACTTCATTGACGATTTCGACAGTACAAAACAACTACCGCATTCATCACATACACTTAGCTTTTCATCCACCCCACTTCCCAAGATACCTCCCCTATACTCATACCTTAAATCGAAGATGTTATACGTAGAAATCAAAGGAAACATAACGCCTGCAATAAGGTGTGCCCCACTGAGCCAGCAAAGCGCACCGAACTCCGTACCAAAACCGCCGAGTGTAACGCATCACCTTGATTGCCTTGTTATGGCGCAAAACCTTTTGATTTACTTGCTTTTTTTCGCTTAACTCCCAGCATTCTGAGGGCTTGCTCTTCATCATGCAAGGTAGCGGCAACAACATCGGAATTTCATTGGTAATAAATCTTAAAGCGACTTAGTAAACGAGAAACTAACCGCCAACCAGATGCCAATGCTTTGTTGCGGCACTCGGACTTGAGCAACCAAAAGCCACTGAGGAAAAAGAACCTAGTAACCACCAAGCAGCTAACCGCAACCTGCGTAAAAACCATCATCACATAATGACAAATTGCGGCCAGAGAATTCGGGATATTCGAAACAGAATTGGCAATGAAATTTGTCAGCGCCAGACTGCAAACCGCAATAATCGCTGAACGATTTTCACTGCATTGCGACTGATAAGATATTGATGAAACTGCCGCTATTGGTGAACCAAGCCATGATAACTACAGATCGTTAAGAGCCATAACGTTTCGCATAAACGGCGAGCGTATTTTGCGAGTCCAGCCCCCGAAGGGGGCGATGTTTGATGCGTTTGTTATACATTTTTACCAAGCCAGTGTGTATTGACTTTAACCCCCTGAAGAGCTTCCCAACCTTCCGATTTATAGGCCGTTAGGTACTCTTGCAATTCTGCATCTTCCTCGAACGAGTACATGCGGTTATCAACATTGTCGAGCAACTCAGTCCAAACCTCTATCGTACCGCTTTCCCTATATGTTACTTCGGTTACTTTCCAAGCAAAGTAGTCACCTAACGATTTGGATTGGAACTTCACATACTCTCCAACACGAGGCACAACTGGAAATTTGATGATTTTAGTTAAATGAACCCACTTCTCTTTTGTAGCCATCCAAATACTGAATTCGATCTCAATCATCTAAACCCCAACTAGAGAATGTATAACGCCGAACATAAGGTGCGCCACGACTAACCTTCCAAGCGCACCGAACTCCATACCAAAACCGCCGAGTGTAACGCGTCACCTTGATGTTTTTGTTAGGCATTTCCACGTGTGAAAGCCCAACTTGGCCGACGAACTCTCAACGCATCCTGTCACTAATCGTGGGATACAGCAATCTAAAATCTTACTTCTTTATGATTACTTTCAACATCTTGAACCAAATATATTTGCATGACAACCTACTGAGATGCTTCTTGAGGCTGTATCACCGGACTGATTGGCTGAGGCACCGACAAGCCTTTCACTGCGAGGTAACGATGAATAGCGCGATGCTTTAGTGACGTGCCCAAAGGCAGCAATGAACGAAACAACCTGCGGTTCACCGTATTTTATGGACAGCCATGCGATGAACGATTGGCTGGAGATTTCCCGTTCTTGAGCGATGCAGTCACGACCAGATCAAAAAGTAGCTTTTCAAGATGCCTAACGCCCGCAATAAGGTGTGCCCCACTGAACCAACAAAGCGCACCGAACCCCATACCAAAACCGCCGAGTGTAATGCATCACCTTGATTGCATTGTTATATTTTTATTTCTCACATTAGCTCATCAGCTTTTCTGGAAAGAATGAATATGCAAGAGTTGAGTTCCAAAATGCGTGTAAAATTATAGTGACTACTGTTGCAATCCAATGTCCCTTTCGTACCCTAAAGTATTCATACGTAATTGCAAAAGCAAAACCTAATCCAAGTGCATTAACTGCATTTGCCAAATTATTGGGTATATGAATTAAAGCAAACAGGGTAGTCGTCACAAGCAGGGAGAACAAAATACCTTTCGTAAATTTACGCGTTATATTCTGAACGATCCCTTGAAAGAGAATAGTTTCTAACACTGGTGCTATTACTATCAACCCCAAGTAATCAATTTCTTGCCATAATTCACCATAGGAATAAATGATTCTCAAATCACTTCCCACATAATGATCGATTGTTGTTGAAAGTGACAACATCAGATCATGAGTTAGACGTGACCATGTACACATCAACGCGTATATGATGAAAATAAACTTAAGGTATGAGAAATCGTGAATCCTCGTCAGTCTTTCGTCATAATAATGAAGATACTTCATAACTCTCCTTGAAAATATAACGCCTGGCATAAGGTGCACCAACACCAAACTTACCAAGCGCACTGAACTTCATACCAAAACTGCCGAGTGTAACGTGTCACCTTGATGCCTTTGTTAAGCGGCTGATTAATAGATACTTTCGTCAAGAATGTTCAAGGCTTCATTGTATATTGGCATATAAAAGTCACGAAACTTAAACAGCATATAATCAGTCATCTGCTGAGAGGTTAAGGCACGGTTTTTCTTTGAGTCTTGTGGCGCTGGATATCGTGAACGCCACTGGACACACTCAGTCAAATGCTGCAACGTTTGCTTAGCTTGTTTTGGATCTGAAAGCCTCTCAAGTAGCCCTACTTCTTTTGCAAGTACTCCTAAATCATGACCTTTACTCATTGGCACACCAATTTGGGTTATTTTGGCCTCAAGCACATTACCAATACCATCAGCTTTAATATCAAATTCGACACGTTCAGGTTTAGTTTGAAGAAGAATTCCCTTTAGAAGAGTTTCAAGCGCATACCCATATAACAGCTTTGCAGACATCATTAGGTCTAATGAACATTGGAGTCTATCATTATGTCCATCATGGGTATCAGCGACCTCACCTAACTCAATGAGAAGTTCACCTGATTGCTTGTATAGACACTCCCCGCTCGTGAACAGAGCATTTGCTTTGTGCAGCCACAATGAGCAATCTCGTGCGGTACTTAAAAAATTATTAGCTTCACTCATTGTTATCTCCGAACTCATAAAAGCCGCTTAACGCTTGGCATAAGGTGCGCCAACGCTGTACTTACAAAACCAATTACACTTCAAACCAAAACTGCCGAGTGTAAAGCGTCACCTTGATGCCTTTATAGTTGGACAGTCCTTTCCTTGTAGACCATATAAAGAAGGGATATGCACTGGCCTGTGACGAATAAGATTGCCCGTCACTTGATGACTATAACAATCCTTCCGCGCAGGCCAGCTGCTCACTGTCGATGAATACTCAGGGCACTTTCAGTCTGAACACTATAATGCCTTCACACGTCAGTCAGCATGCACATCACCACTTTTAATGTAGCAACTCGAGGTGATTATGTTAGTTTCTCAGCTCACAGATTCGTACATCCTCATTGGCCTTGATTGGGCCGATAAAAAGCATGATGTCTGCTACTATGACGGCGACAAATGTATCAATGATGTCATCAGCTCTAAGCCTGAACATATCCATGATTGGCTGCACCAACTTCACCAACATTTTGAGGAAAAAACACTCGTCATTGCCTATGAAAGTGGCAATGTGAGATTGCTTAACCAGCTCTGCCAATACAAGTTTGTCTGCCAGGTACCAATCCCACCCCAGCAGGTAAAACGCTATCGTGATACTTTCTCACCATCGGGAGCTAAAGACGATCCGACTGATGCAAAATTGATCCTCGATTTAATCCAGCGTCATGGCGATCATTTCAATGTGCTTAAACCAGAATCACCACAGGTCAGAGAGCTGACTGATCTTGTCGAGTTTAGACGCCGGCAAGTCAATCAAAGAGTGAAAATAACCAACAAAATCAGAACAGTATTAAAGCGATATTACCCTCAACCACTTGAGCTATTCGATGATATCGGCACGATCATTTTCTGTGACTTTCTGACTAAATGGCCTGAACCAGCCAAGGCAAAAACAACTCGCCGTGATGTACTGTTCCGCTTTTTTGAAAACCATAATTCTCGCTATCCGCAAGTCAATAAAGACCGTGTGGATGCCATAAAGTCATTGGTGCCACTCACTGATGACCAGGCGGTTATTCGTCCCTGCCGGTTGCTTTTAGCGTCACTGATTGGTGAGCTTCGCAACCTGCTTACCTCCATCGAACTGTTTGAGCAACGCATTAAAGTACTCACACGCAGTATGACCGATTATAAGTTGTTCAAGTCACTGCCAGGTGCAGGAGAAATTAACACAGCAAGGCTATTGGCGGCCCTCGGTACCAACAAAGATAAATATGCCAATGCCACCGAAATGCTCTGCCATGTCGGTGTTGCACCCGTGACCCAACGGTCAGGAAAATCATGCATTGTCCGCTGGCGCTTCCAATGCCCAACCTTCCTCAGGCAGACATTCGTTGAATGGGCTGGTCAAAGTATCCGTTCATCGGCATGGGCCAAAGCGTACTATCAAATACAGATAGAACGAGGCAAACATCACAATGCTGCGGTACGTGCATTGGCTTACAAATGGGGCCGCATTTTGTTCCGATGTTGGCAAGAAAACACCCTTTACGACGAAGCAAAGTACATCACGATGCTAGCAGAGAAAAAGTCACCAATAATCGGCTACTTAGCATCGAAATAAGGTGAATAAAATGTGGTCTATGGGACTTGACCGTCCACCTCAGGGCGTGTTGTTAGGCCACTACTTCGCCGCTTTAATGTAATCTAGCAACTGCGCTGGCTGTAAGATCCCTAGAGCAACCAACATAACCAACAAACCTATAAATATGATAGAACCTGCTCCCCAGCCACTCTTAAAACGAATATGGACACTTACAGCAGTCCAAACACAAGCGCACAGGCCAGTGAGGAAGATAAATGACTTCGATTTATCACTAATTTCGTGTACAAAGTTTAATGCTCCAAAACAGAGTACAAAAATCACACTAGGAACAACCACCCAAACCTTTGAAAGTTTATCTTCAGGCTTCTCGAAAAAATCGAGTGGGTTTAACCCATTATTTTCAAAGTGGTTCTTTATTTCTTCAGGTGTTCCCTCAACTCCACCAAACTTCATACCTATTTCCTCCCTGAGGAATTAGGTAAGACCGCGTTAACATCTTTTTTGACTGCTGCATCACCCCACTCTTTAGAAGTTGAGTCTTTAATGTAAATTAACCGGTTATTTTCTAAAATAGTGTTGGTTCCACTAAAGGTAAACCCACTTAAATTACCACCAAATGCTCTTTGCTCAATTTGACCTAAAGCATCTCCAACACTCTTGCGTTCAGGGTGGTATATATCATCGTTAACCAACTCATTTCCAATGACGAACTCTAAGATCGCACCGTTTTTAGCAGGGTACACGTTGCACAATAGACCAAATCCCGGACGCAGATAGCGTGTCAGTTGTCGACGGTAATTATTAATATATTTCTGTATTTTATTTCTATCCATTACTACCTACTGAATTTAAACTGGGGCCTAACGCCTGCAATAAGGTGTGCCCCACCGAACCAACAAAGCACACCGAACTCCGCACCAAAACCGCCGAGTATAACGCATCACCTTGATTGCCTTGTTAGGGCTCTAACTACTTGGTTTCTTTAAAACATGTAGCTCTGCGGCTCCATTTCTTAACGACTCATCAATATATAGCTCACTTTTTATCCCTACAGAATCAAGAAATGTATGAAAGGAAATAAAAGGATTTGAGTTTTCTATATTTTTGACCGCAAACATTAAACCATATTTACTTGGCTCAACTTGAACAATTTTGTTTGGCAAATTACCATTTGGCGTTGGATAAACATTAACATTACATGCTTTTAAAAGACTCAAAAAATCCATTGCATACATTTGTGATTCAGCATCAGCAACTGAGGCAACACGTAAGTTTAATTTGTTATCGTTAACCAGAGTACTTGACTCTAAAAAATGACATATTTTCTCAACTGTAGTTTGAGGTACACGACGAATTTCTTGCATTTTAGCCAGGCGAACTTGTGTTTTGGCAAGTTCATTTTTTGCATTAGTCGCTTCGATTTTGAGTTGTTCAACTTTTTCTTTATTTCTTATAGATTCATTATTTGCTACTGCTGCATTTTCTTTCGCCATCTCTGCTGTCAAATTTGCTTCTGAAACCTCCTGAACTAAGTATGATTCCTTAATATTTCCAGTCCAAACAATAAGAGCAGTCGAGGCTGCACCTACAATCAAACTTCCTATCAACGCTAAATTTGCAATACCATTGACCAATGAAGCGGTATCTTTCGATAAAAATTCACTCATTAAATCTCTTACCTAAGTTATTTAAATAACGCTAATTTTTTCACCATACGGAGCCCTAACGCCTAGGATAAGGTGCGCCACGGTGAACTCACCAAATCCACTGAACTCCATACCAAAAATGCCGAGTGTAACGCGTCACCTTGATACTTTTGTTAGAATGCATTTCACTCACCCCCGAGCTCACCTCTTGCACCTGAAAGATGCCTATGTAACATGGTCCTTTCTAAAGACTGGAGATCGCTCAGTTTGCTAAAACATTCAGAATCAAGCACACCATTTATTTCACACATTATTCCCCAAGAATCCCGATCGAATGGCAGCCCCAATAAAGCACTTAAAGCAGCCATAGCTGACCAACCAGATTTCATCCCGTCATAAACTGGCTTACACCATACACTTGCCACTTTTTCAACATCAGCTTGAGTTGATGGATGAACAATTGGGTTTCTAACTGTTTTGTAGAAGTCAGCATAATCAGAAAAATCATAATCACTTCCAAGATGAGAAAATGCTGTTTCCCATTTTTTATTAAACTGCCTAGGTATTTTTAAACCAGAGAATTGGTCTTTTGTATACGCCCAACATATCCATGCCTCAATACCAGCTTGAAATAGTATTGCAGCTTTAATGCTTAATTTATTTTCATTTATAAAGTGTTGTCTAACTTCCATTGAAGAACCTAAACATTCATTCCAATGATGATTATTTTTATAGTTCTTATATTTTTGTGAAACGTAGCGGTTATGCTTGTAAGCTTGTCCCAGATGGATGAGACCTTCATGAATATGATGATGGGCAACATCCCATCCGCTGTGAATATCTAATGCCATGACGACTGCCTCCAAATGCATTCTAACGCCGGGCATAAGGTGCGCCACGACCAACTAACCAAGTACACCAAACTCCAAACCAAAACTGCCGAGTGTAACAAGTCACCTTGATGCCTTTGTTATGTGCGAGATTCTATCTAACTCGTATATTATCAAGTTCAGCCTTGCAGAGACCTGATTCACTTTCAGTTAAAGTAAGTTCGATACTTAAATCTGACAGACCTTCTTCAATAGTAAAAATTGGAGCGACTACACTCCACTCTTTTGGTAAACATCCTTCAATTTCAATAACATCTAGTGGAATAGTATCTGGATATGATACTGGCCGATAGCCATATTCAGTTATGATTTCCTGTATCTCATTTGCGCTAAAATGAACACCACCAGTAAATTGTGCTAGTTCAACATACTTCTGTTCTAGAAGAAGCGAGTAAATATATCTCACTGTATTTTCGATCATTATTGTTCCTTAGCACATAACGCCCGCAATAAGGTGTGCCACGTTGAACCAACAAAGCGCACCGAATTCTATACCAAAACCGCCGAGTAAAACGCATCACCTTGATTGCATTATAGTTGGACAGTCCTTTCCTTGTAGACCATATAAAGAAGGGATATGCACTGGCCTGTGACGAATAAGATTGCCCGTCACTTGATGACTATAACAATCCTTCCGCGCAGGCCAGCTGCTCACTGTCGATGAATACTCAGGGCACTTTCAGTCTGAACACTATAATGCCTTCACACGTCAGTCAGCATGCACATCACCACTTTTAATGTAGCAACTCGAGGTGATTATGTTAGTTTCTCAGCTCACAGATTCGTACATCCTCATTGGCCTTGATTGGGCCGATAAAAAGCATGATGTCTGCTACTATGACGGCGACAAATGTATCAATGATGTCATCAGCTCTAAGCCTGAACATATCCATGATTGGCTGCACCAACTTCACCAACATTTTGAGGAAAAAACACTCGTCATTGCCTATGAAAGTGGCAATGTGAGATTGCTTAACCAGCTCTGCCAATACAAGTTTGTCTGCCAGGTACCAATCCCACCCCAGCAGGTAAAACGCTATCGTGATACTTTCTCACCATCGGGAGCTAAAGACGATCCGACTGATGCAAAATTGATCCTCGATTTAATCCAGCGTCATGGCGATCATTTCAATGTGCTTAAACCAGAATCACCACAGGTCAGAGAGCTGACTGATCTTGTCGAGTTTAGACGCCGGCAAGTCAATCAAAGAGTGAAAATAACCAACAAAATCAGAACAGTATTAAAGCGATATTACCCTCAACCACTTGAGCTATTCGATGATATCGGCACGATCATTTTCTGTGACTTTCTGACTAAATGGCCTGAACCAGCCAAGGCAAAAACAACTCGCCGTGATGTACTGTTCCGCTTTTTTGAAAACCATAATTCTCGCTATCCGCAAGTCAATAAAGACCGTGTGGATGCCATAAAGTCATTGGTGCCACTCACTGATGACCAGGCGGTTATTCGTCCCTGCCGGTTGCTTTTAGCGTCACTGATTGGTGAGCTTCGCAACCTGCTTACCTCCATCGAACTGTTTGAGCAACGCATTAAAGTACTCACACGCAGTATGACCGATTATAAGTTGTTCAAGTCACTGCCAGGTGCAGGAGAAATTAACACAGCAAGGCTATTGGCGGCCCTCGGTACCAACAAAGATAAATATGCCAATGCCACCGAAATGCTCTGCCATGTCGGTGTTGCACCCGTGACCCAACGGTCAGGAAAATCATGCATTGTCCGCTGGCGCTTCCAATGCCCAACCTTCCTCAGGCAGACATTCGTTGAATGGGCTGGTCAAAGTATCCGTTCATCGGCATGGGCCAAAGCGTACTATCAAATACAGATAGAACGAGGCAAACATCACAATGCTGCGGTACGTGCATTGGCTTACAAATGGGGCCGCATTTTGTTCCGATGTTGGCAAGAAAACACCCTTTACGACGAAGCAAAGTACATCACGATGCTAGCAGAGAAAAAGTCACCAATAATCGGCTACTTAGCATCGAAATAAGGTGAATAAAATGTGGTCTATGGGACTTGACCGTCCACCTCAGGGCGTGTTGTTATGTTTTCTTTCTACTGAGTTACACCAACATTCAAAGCAACCATCGTTGAAACATACATCATTACTTCAAGGGAGTTATTGTTAATTTTATTTCCCTAAATTCGGCGTACTCACTTTCTGGCAAATTTAACAGCTGCTCATATGGAAATGTAGATGAAACAGCTTTAATGATTGCTTTCTCGAAATTTGGCCCACCATTGTTTTCTACTACTTCAACATACTCAAGATTAGAATTATTGTCTAAAGAGAGGTTAACAACCGCTTTCTTGCCATAATAATCTTGTTCTAGCATCAAATTTTGCTGAATCCTATTAACGACTTTACCAGCACAATTATTTACTGTATTACATTCATCCTGTCTTGATGAGCACGCAGATACAAAAAACATTATGAATGAAACTATCAGAAAATGCCTCATAACTCTCCTTAAAACATAACGCCAGCCATAAGGTGCGCCATGATGAACTCACCAAGCCAGCTGAACTTCAAACCAAAACTGCCGAGTGTAAAGCGTCACACTTGATGGCCTTGTTATGCATATTCGTATTTGTCACCAATGAAATCCTCTTTTTCACTCCATGCAAGAAAATCACTTTGTAATTTGGCAAACTCCTTAAACAAACACCCTAACCGATTAATATCGCTTGGTTCTGCTTGGATACAAAACTCTGAGATATGTTTATACGGTAAAGGCGAATTATTACAAAACCTCACATGAAGAGCAGTTTGCCCACGAGGACTTATCATGAAAGCTCTCAATCGAAAATAGTGCGCAAAGTTATCTTCTTCTCTTTCAGAGCCAATTTCATATAAAAACACATCACTTGAGTGACGAGGAAAGCTCTCTAAACCTTGTGCTATCTGAAGCAGATCGGTGGCATTATTATAAAGCTCGAATCTTGTACTCTGCATACCATTGGAAATATCCCACAGGAGCTGTAAATGATATGGTTCTTCATACGGGATTCTTTCTATTTTTACGTGATATGTCATTTTGTTCCCTATATGCATAACGCCTGGGATAAGGTGCGCCACGACCAACTCACCAAATCAGCTGAACTCCAAACCAAAACCGCCGAGTCAAACGCGTCACCTTGATACCTTTGTTATGCAACTCCATCCATTAATACGATCATACTTGGCCGAAAGTCTTTCCACGTATTGTGAATCTGCGACATACAGACAACAAATTCATACTCTGATAATTCCGATTCACTTTCAACGACTTGAGCCAAACCAACTTGCATGACAGCCTGATACGGACTGGATTGGCTGCTGCACCGAACTATTGGTTAAGACAAGCAATAACCCTTTCAAAGCAATGTAACAATGAAAACTCACTGCTGAATTGCCAGGGTAAAAGGCAACAAAGAAAACGACAACCTGCTGTTCTCTTAACTTTCAGGCAGCCTTTCGCTGAACGAATAGCCAGAGAAATCGTGGTATTGAACGATGAACCTTCTACCATTGAAGAACTTGGCTCTAAGGTGCATAACGCTGAGCACATGCGCCCGTAACGCAGGTGCCGAAATTGAATACCGTTTACACCACAGCAAAGTCATACCAAAAATGCCGAATGTAACGGGTCGACATGGTGTGGTTTGTTATGCTGCCTTAACCATCAATCCGTCCCCTACTTGGCCGCTCAACTATCCAAGTGCGACAAGCAGTACCTGAACTTCAGCAACTTAAAAAGCCAATCTAAGCACTGATTTTCAGCGACTTTGAGCCAAACCTACATGCATGACATCCTGATGCAGACTTGCTTGGGCTGCTGCACCAAACTGATGGGCAAAGGAAACGACAATACATTCCCTGTAGAGTAACGACGTTTAATGCGGTGGTTCATTGCCAATGCCTAAGGCAGTAAAGAACGAAAAAACCTGCATTTCCCCGCACTTCCTGGACAGCCTTGCGGTGAACGAATGGCCTGAGACATTATGTAACTGTGCGATAAAGCCTGAGGGCTGTTACCAACTAAAAGAGCGGCATAACGCCGAACATAAGGTGCGCCACGACTAACCTACCAAGCGCACCGAACTCCATACCAAAACCGCCGAGTGTAACGCGTCACCTTGATGTTTTTGTTAGTTGCCCTTCCTCAACGCCAGTGCTAACATTTGTACACACGCAAAATTAGGAGCTACTCATGGATACAAGAATTCAATTTCGTGTTGATGACGAAATAAAACGTTTAGCCCAGCAAATGGCTGAAAGCCAAGGTCGTACACTAAGCGATGCTTGTCGCGAACTTACAGAACAAATGGCAGAACAACAACGTAAAGCATTATCTCATGACGCTTGGCTAACTGAACAAGTAAACCTAGCATTTGAGAAATTTGACTCAGGAAAAGCTTCATTTATTGATAATGACTCGGCAAAAGCACGAATGGCCGAGCGTAAAGCGAAGATTCGTAACCGAGGCCAACAATGATTTTATGGGAAGAAGAATCTCTAAATGATCGCGAGAAGATCTTTGAGTTTCTTTATGATTTTAATCCTGAAGCAGCTGAAAAAACTGACGAAATCATTGAAGCAAAAGTAGAGAACTTGTTAGAGCAACCGTTGATGGGTGTTCAGCGCGATGGAATTCGCGGGAGATTACTCATTATTCCAGAGATCTCAATGATCGTGTCCTACTGGGTTGAAGGTTCAATCATTCGTGTAATGCGAGTCCTTCACCAGAAGCAAAAATTCCCAGCCGACTGATTGTAGTCGGTTGGCAACTAACGCTGAGCACATGCGCCCGTAACGCAGATGCCGAAATTGAATACCGTTACACCAATGCAAAGTCATACCAAAAATGCCGAATGTAACGGGTCGACATGGTGTGGTTTGTTATGCTGCCTAAAATATAAATCCGCCCCTACTTGGCCGCTCAACTATCCAAGTGCGATCAGAAGTATAAGAACTACAGCAACTTTAAGAGTCAATTTTACGATTGACCATCAGCGACGTTGAGCCAGACCAACTTGCATAACATCCTGATGAAGACTTGCTTGGGCTGCTGTACCAAACTGATGGGCAAAGGAAACGGCAGCCCATTCACTACAGAGTAACGACGTTTAATGCGGTGGTTCATTGCCTATGCCAAAGGCAGCAAAAAACACATCAACCTGCATTTCCCCGAACTAACTGGACAGCCTTACGGCAAACGAATGGCCGGAGACATTATGTAACTGTGCGATAAAGCCTGAGGGCTGTTACCAACTTAAAAGAGCGGCATAACGCCTGCAATAAGGTGTGCCACGTTGAACCAACAAAACACACCGAACTTCATACCAAAACCGCCGAGTGTAACGCATCACCTTGATTGCTTTGTTATATTTTGTTTTCGTAGAGCTTTCTTGCTTCAGTAGCTTTGTCCAATCGCCTATGAACTAGTGAGACCATTGATAAGATATCTAGTGCATCAAGTTCATCGATCTTCCACGTGACTTTAGGCGCATGGGCTGTTGTATTACGGAATGTCCCAAACAAACCAACTAGCAGGTTGATAAAACCTTTTTGTTCACTCTTTTCACTTTCGGTTTGAAGAGTATTTAAGGCTAGATGAGGAACACTTTTGAATGAAAAGGCTTCATTCACTAAATTGGCACCATCAGATGTTAAGCCAGTTTTATTTCGAATTTTATCTGCTACGCTTTTTGTAGCTTCAAACACAGCATGAAAATAATTATCTACTAGTAATTCTTCTCTACAGTAATAGAGGACATCAGGATGAACATTCCGAGACACTAGGTGTTCTTTTAGTTTACTAGCACGAGCTGCTGCTTCGCTAATTGTCGAAGCTTTTGACGTGTGAGAAACTTTGCCATTGTCACCTAAAATATAACCAGCAAAACTCAATACTTGATTAAGCTTATAACGTGTATCATTAAACCACTCAAGATGCTCGAAGTGGCGCGCTGGGGTCATGGCTATTTGTATAAAGTAAATGACATTATTGGCGCAACCGTCTTGCTCTTGCCTGTTAGCAATTGCAGAATTAAGCCGCCTCCATTTTGTGTTCGTAGGGTCAATATCATCGATTCCAGCCTCGTATAAAAGCTTACCAATTTCTGAACCAGTGAACCCGTTTGAGGTTTCACCCAAAATTTTACAAATTGACTCGATAATACCGAAGTCTAGCTTTTCAAGTCGTGCCATAAAACCTCATTAAAAATATAACGCCTTGGCATAAGGTGCGCCAACGCTGAACTTACAAAACCAAATACACTTCAAACCAAAACCGCCGAGCGTTAAGCGTCACCTTAATGCCCTTGTTACCCGGCCGTTTGACTTGGGTTAAGCAGCTTGCCTGCCATGATGAAGTGCAATTAAAAACTGCGCTGATTAAGCGCGACAAACACCCCACTCAAGGCTGACAAATTCAAAACTATAACCACGAAAATTACTGCGCGTTTACCCACAAAATAGCGGCTACGATAAAGTTAGCACTATGGTTTACCTAGAAAAGATGAACCAGAATCGCTCGCCAATATTGATTAAAAGGCTGCCCAAACTCAAGCCGCGAACAACGCCCACAATTATATTTCTTTCGGCAACCACCAAAATATAACCACTTCCCTACCAACGAACCGACCACAATATTGAAAGCGGCATTCCTCGATGATGGCGCGACAATAGCTGAGAAGTTTAAGAACATTTTAAACACCTAGTCACAACCGCCACAGCCGAACCATGGTTAAAACCAAATACAGAAGTTGGCGCGGTTATCAGCAAACAATCACGCAAGTCGTTGAGACGTTTAAAAACAAGAAGCCGCTATGACCGAGGAACGACTCTTACTGCATACGAATTTACCTGGAATTGACCAACACACAGCGACTGCGGAGTTAAGTACACAAAAAGAACTCAACCAAGTCGGGTAACGCCTGGGATAAGGTGCGCTACGATGAACCCACCAAGCCCACTGAACTCCATACCAAAAATGCCGAGTGTAACGCGTCACCTTGATACCTTTGTTATGGCGCACTCAAGGCATCCGATCCAATCATCATGCACGCTACCGCTTCAGGATGTCCTGCTCTTGAACGAAGATGATAACCATTTTGGAAAATAGTTAAAGTGAATACCATTTAACATGCTGAATTACATCGTAAAACAGAGGTTAATTGAACTTGAATAGCTCTTTTCTCAAAGCATGAACCAGTGTCACAGGCATACGGCGTAATAACCGCATACTATGAAGTTAACTGGCAAAACAACAAGTGATGAGCAGAACTTTGGAAAAGTAGCTAGCCCGGAACAACAATCGAGCGTGCTGCGGACAAAACCAATCAATCTCCCAGTTCGTTATACACAACAAGCGTTCAGGTATATCGCCTGAGATGATCGACTTCGTAGCTGCTAAGCACGACCCAACATTGATAACGCGAACTCCACGTTGCTGTACACGTTAGCGCCATAACGCCCGCAATAAGGTGTGCCCCACTGAACCAGCCAAGCGCACCGAACTCCATACCAAAACCGCCGAGTGTAACGCATCACCTTGATTGCCTTGTTACAACCTCGATGCAACTTGCCTCATCTGTAGCGCATTGCTACAATCTAACTATACAGAAAGGAGATATTCTATGAGCACCTCAAGCGTTCGTTTAGATCAAGATCTTGTTGATAAAGCCGCCATCATGGCTAAAGCACTCAACCGAACCACCCCAAAACAAATTGAACATTGGGCTAAAATCGGTGAAATGATGGAAGATAACCCTGATTTACCGTATGAATTCGTTAAGCAAGCAATTATCGCTAAAGCTGAGAAAGATGCTGGTAAATTTGAGAGTTACGACTTTGGCTAAGATTACACAAGTTCTTCAAACACCAACATTCAAAAAGGCAGTTAAAAAGCTGCATGCTAACCAAAAGAAGGATCTGGATAATGCAATTAAAGCATTGATGGAAGATCCTCTTCTCGGTGAACAGAAAAAAGGTGATCTGTCATTTCTTCGTGTTCATAAGTTCAAAATGGTAAAGCAGCTTACCCTACTTGGGTACAGCTATGAGGATGGAACAGTTATTCTAGAACTCATGGCTTTAGGTTCACACGAAAATTTTTACCGCGACGTAAAACGGTTTTACTAATTTTATAACCACTGAGCAGGATAATGCCTTAGTGGTTGTAACGCCGAACATAAGGTGCGCTACGTTGAACTCACCAAGCGCACCAGCTTCATACCAAAAATGCCGAGTGTAAAGCGTCACCTTGATGTTTTTGTTATGGCCATAGCTCAACTAAACACCTTATCCATATGGTTAAATCCATCAGTAAATGCTTTTTCATCGATTAACTTATAGTCAATTAGTGCCTTACGAGCATCGTAATATGAGTCTGATAACGTTGATTTTAAGATGATATCTATAGCTTCAGTTCGCTTATCTTTGCTTTCATTCATTGTCTCATATGATTGAATTACAGCCATCCCCATCCCAAATACATACGACTGAAAACCATTTGTTGATAAAATTTCATCACCATGTAACAACTTTTCATAGGATACATCTGATAGTATTCTTTCCGATGCTATACGAATGAAATGAGATTCATCATCTGTTAACTTTTCTTTATTTCCAAAAATAGTATCAAATATACCCATTATTGAATCCTTTCAATAGATTAAACTTATAGCCATAGCTACTGCGATAAAGTGCATCCATATAATTAACATGAGCACCGAACTTGACAAAAAACACCAAGTGAAATACTTTGTAATGTTATGATAAATCATTTTAATACAATCCATTACGGACGCTATACTGCCTATAGAATTAACTATCTAGCGGCTAAATATCTTAACCTATCTTTGAATATCGAACTGATTTTGATTTATAACTTCAGGAGTCAATTCACAAAATCAAAACCATGAAGATATAAAACAATTCTTTATCAGCTATGGGAGTATTAAAAATAATTAAGCTATGACTTTTAAACCTGTATACATAAAATAACAAATGCATGCACAAAATCCTAATCATGCGTGCAACAGCAGATGCCAATAAAATTCACAGTTCTTTTTACAGCAAAGCAATAAGATATATCGACTGAATAAGACGGTTTATTCATGGCTAAGCTTGTCCGACAGCGTGACAAAAGATCACCACGTTGCCTGGGCTCCTGGGCCATAACGCCTGCAATAAGGTGCCCCGCACTAAACTAACAAAGCACACCCGACTTCAAACCAAAACCGCCGAGTGTAACGGGTCACCTTGATTGCTTTATAGTTGGACAGTCCTTTCCTTGTAGACCATATAAAGAAGGGATATGCACTGGCCTGTGACGAATAAGATTGCCCGTCACTTGATGACTATAACAATCCTTCCGCGCAGGCCAGCTGCTCACTGTCGATGAATACTCAGGGCACTTTCAGTCTGAACACTATAATGCCTTCACACGTCAGTCAGCATGCACATCACCACTTTTAATGTAGCAACTCGAGGTGATTATGTTAGTTTCTCAGCTCACAGATTCGTACATCCTCATTGGCCTTGATTGGGCCGATAAAAAGCATGATGTCTGCTACTATGACGGCGACAAATGTATCAATGATGTCATCAGCTCTAAGCCTGAACATATCCATGATTGGCTGCACCAACTTCACCAACATTTTGAGGAAAAAACACTCGTCATTGCCTATGAAAGTGGCAATGTGAGATTGCTTAACCAGCTCTGCCAATACAAGTTTGTCTGCCAGGTACCAATCCCACCCCAGCAGGTAAAACGCTATCGTGATACTTTCTCACCATCGGGAGCTAAAGACGATCCGACTGATGCAAAATTGATCCTCGATTTAATCCAGCGTCATGGCGATCATTTCAATGTGCTTAAACCAGAATCACCACAGGTCAGAGAGCTGACTGATCTTGTCGAGTTTAGACGCCGGCAAGTCAATCAAAGAGTGAAAATAACCAACAAAATCAGAACAGTATTAAAGCGATATTACCCTCAACCACTTGAGCTATTCGATGATATCGGCACGATCATTTTCTGTGACTTTCTGACTAAATGGCCTGAACCAGCCAAGGCAAAAACAACTCGCCGTGATGTACTGTTCCGCTTTTTTGAAAACCATAATTCTCGCTATCCGCAAGTCAATAAAGACCGTGTGGATGCCATAAAGTCATTGGTGCCACTCACTGATGACCAGGCGGTTATTCGTCCCTGCCGGTTGCTTTTAGCGTCACTGATTGGTGAGCTTCGCAACCTGCTTACCTCCATCGAACTGTTTGAGCAACGCATTAAAGTACTCACACGCAGTATGACCGATTATAAGTTGTTCAAGTCACTGCCAGGTGCAGGAGAAATTAACACAGCAAGGCTATTGGCGGCCCTCGGTACCAACAAAGATAAATATGCCAATGCCACCGAAATGCTCTGCCATGTCGGTGTTGCACCCGTGACCCAACGGTCAGGAAAATCATGCATTGTCCGCTGGCGCTTCCAATGCCCAACCTTCCTCAGGCAGACATTCGTTGAATGGGCTGGTCAAAGTATCCGTTCATCGGCATGGGCCAAAGCGTACTATCAAATACAGATAGAACGAGGCAAACATCACAATGCTGCGGTACGTGCATTGGCTTACAAATGGGGCCGCATTTTGTTCCGATGTTGGCAAGAAAACACCCTTTACGACGAAGCAAAGTACATCACGATGCTAGCAGAGAAAAAGTCACCAATAATCGGCTACTTAGCATCGAAATAAGGTGAATAAAATGTGGTCTATGGGACTTGACCGTCCACCTCAGGGCGTGTTGTTATGGCGCCAGTATTCAAACCCTATAAACTGATTATTTCAACGATAGGAAGTAACCAGCACGTTGCAACTCTTTTTTCTTTACCTTTATAAGATAATAAATAGCAGGTGCCATTATGAAAAAATAGCTCAACATTACAGCAAACAAAGTATAATTTGAATCTTGTATAGCTGGTTGATTAATCCTTATGAGATATATCATGGGGGATGCAACCACTACAGAAAATACCACATATAGCATCATACCAATAATAACTTTAACAAAACCTGTAAATATTTTCGCAATACCAAGTAACGAATATACATAAATTACCATTAATAATAAAATTATTGGCATACCGAGACCGACTGTTTTTAGCAATTCAATTTCCATGACGTATTTACCCAAATCTAACATCATAACTTCATAAATATTCTCAAAGTGCCAATGAATTAAAATCCAAGAAACAAGCAACCAACAAATCACAAGTTCAAAAACAAACTATCAAATAGCACAGCGCCGCACAGTAGTAAACAACGAGAATACATCCAATGAAGGCAATTTGCGCCATAACGCCAGCCATAAGGTGCGCCCCACCGAACTCACCAAGCCAACTGAACTTCAAACCAAAACTGCCGAGTGTAAAGCGTCATACTTGATGGCCTTGTTAGCTGCTGAACGCATCAAGCCTTGTAATTGTGAAGGCAATGCTCTCCCCAATGACCCGTTTATCATTCGTTTCAATAGGCGCATCTAACTCGGTGATGCCAATATCCACTTTGACATCAGGCTCTATTGCTGTAATTACTCCGTATGCTCGATAACACCAACCTTTCTGATGCTCTAGAAACCTCAATTTATCTGGATTACCAGTAAACATTGATTCCCATTCTTCATCTTCGTAGAGAAGGCTTGCTATTAACTCAATATCTATAATTTCACCAGGGGTATACCTATCACCACCGAAATCATCCATTACATATAAAATGCAACCATCAACTTCAATTTCGGCTTCTAAGTAATCACCATCTGTTTTGTGGAAAACAGCCTTCATAATCCTCCTTTGCAGCTAACGCCTGCGATAAGGTGTGCCCCTCTGAACCAGCCAAGCACACTGAACTCCAAACCAAAACTGCCGAGTGTAACGCATCACCTTGATTGCATTATAGTTGGACAGTCCTTTCCTTGTAGACCATATAAAGAAGGGATATGCACTGGCCTGTGACGAATAAGATTGCCCGTCACTTGATGACTATAACAATCCTTCCGCGCAGGCCAGCTGCTCACTGTCGATGAATACTCAGGGCACTTTCAGTCTGAACACTATAATGCCTTCACACGTCAGTCAGCATGCACATCACCACTTTTAATGTAGCAACTCGAGGTGATTATGTTAGTTTCTCAGCTCACAGATTCGTACATCCTCATTGGCCTTGATTGGGCCGATAAAAAGCATGATGTCTGCTACTATGACGGCGACAAATGTATCAATGATGTCATCAGCTCTAAGCCTGAACATATCCATGATTGGCTGCACCAACTTCACCAACATTTTGAGGAAAAAACACTCGTCATTGCCTATGAAAGTGGCAATGTGAGATTGCTTAACCAGCTCTGCCAATACAAGTTTGTCTGCCAGGTACCAATCCCACCCCAGCAGGTAAAACGCTATCGTGATACTTTCTCACCATCGGGAGCTAAAGACGATCCGACTGATGCAAAATTGATCCTCGATTTAATCCAGCGTCATGGCGATCATTTCAATGTGCTTAAACCAGAATCACCACAGGTCAGAGAGCTGACTGATCTTGTCGAGTTTAGACGCCGGCAAGTCAATCAAAGAGTGAAAATAACCAACAAAATCAGAACAGTATTAAAGCGATATTACCCTCAACCACTTGAGCTATTCGATGATATCGGCACGATCATTTTCTGTGACTTTCTGACTAAATGGCCTGAACCAGCCAAGGCAAAAACAACTCGCCGTGATGTACTGTTCCGCTTTTTTGAAAACCATAATTCTCGCTATCCGCAAGTCAATAAAGACCGTGTGGATGCCATAAAGTCATTGGTGCCACTCACTGATGACCAGGCGGTTATTCGTCCCTGCCGGTTGCTTTTAGCGTCACTGATTGGTGAGCTTCGCAACCTGCTTACCTCCATCGAACTGTTTGAGCAACGCATTAAAGTACTCACACGCAGTATGACCGATTATAAGTTGTTCAAGTCACTGCCAGGTGCAGGAGAAATTAACACAGCAAGGCTATTGGCGGCCCTCGGTACCAACAAAGATAAATATGCCAATGCCACCGAAATGCTCTGCCATGTCGGTGTTGCACCCGTGACCCAACGGTCAGGAAAATCATGCATTGTCCGCTGGCGCTTCCAATGCCCAACCTTCCTCAGGCAGACATTCGTTGAATGGGCTGGTCAAAGTATCCGTTCATCGGCATGGGCCAAAGCGTACTATCAAATACAGATAGAACGAGGCAAACATCACAATGCTGCGGTACGTGCATTGGCTTACAAATGGGGCCGCATTTTGTTCCGATGTTGGCAAGAAAACACCCTTTACGACGAAGCAAAGTACATCACGATGCTAGCAGAGAAAAAGTCACCAATAATCGGCTACTTAGCATCGAAATAAGGTGAATAAAATGTGGTCTATGGGACTTGACCGTCCACCTCAGGGCGTGTTGTTAAATGCGTTCTCATTGTAGAATACGAGAAGACTTAGCAATTAAATATCCATTCATCCCACAGGTAGCAAATATAGTCCACACTTTATAAGAGTTACTCACTAATTGAGATTTCAGATCGTCTATGTTTACGGCTGTCATCATAGGCCAACCCCATTTTAATTTACTAAGTAAGTATTTTTCTTCTATTTTGAAAAATGACTCAACATCAAGTTCCTCAACATCCAAGATGATATTGCCAATCATGATGTCATCCAGTTTTGCTGCAAGGAACCCTTCAAATATAACTGTCTTCTTTGTTTCTTTGTCCTCAAAAGTACAAAAAAGGATCGCTCGTTCACTCTGGAAATCCAATTCAACTTTATCAATATAGAAATCATGTAGCATTGCATTCCCCCTCACGTAACGAAATAATTGAAGCATTTAACGCCTGGGATAAGGTGCGCCACGATGAACCAACCAAGCCCACTGAACTCCATACCAAAAATGCCGAGTGTAATGCGTCACCTTGATACCTTTGTTATGGCGCACTCAAGGCAACAGCATCAATCGCCACGCACTCTACCGCTTAAGGATGTCCGGCTCTGAACGAATATCATAACCATTTTGGAAATTAGTTAAAGTGAACGCCAGTTAACCTGCTGAATTACGTCCTAAATCAGAGTTTAATTGAACTCGAACAGCTCTTTTCTCAAAGCGCGAATCAGCGTCACAGAGCACAGCCGCAATAACCACATACAATGAAGTTAACGGGAAAAATTTACATGATGATGAGCTGAACGTTGGAGAAGTAGCAAGCTCGGAATAAAAATCGAGCGTGCTGCGAACAGAACCAGTCAATCTACCAGTTCGCGTTACAAGACAAGCGTTCAGGTATATCGCCTGAGAAGATCGACTTCGTAGCTGCTAAGCACGACCCGCCGACCATAAACCGAATGCCACGTTGTCTTTGCACCTAGCGCCATAACGCCAGCCATAAGGTGCGCCCCACAGAACTCACCAAGCCAGCAGAACTTCAAACCAAAACTGCCGAGTGTAACGCGTCACCTTGATGGCCTTGTTAACTGCTTGATCTAACTCAGCTCTTTGGTCATAAAATGTAGCTGTCCTTCAACCGGGTAATCATCAAGCGTCATTTGACATTGGTAACCATGCTTTTCGTAAAACGGTCGAGCTTGAAAACTTAAAGTGTCTACCAATGAATGCTTACAGCCCAAGCTCTTTGCATGATTTTCAAATGTTGTTAGTAACTGTGAACCAACACCCTGTTTGTGTAATGCTTCATCCACCCACAAGTGCTTAATCAGTAACCAACTACCCCATGTGCGTCCAATTACGCCGCCAAGTTTGGAACCATCACTAGCATAGGTAAAACAAGCCATTTCATTTTCTGGAATATCACCTATATATGGGATGTTATGCTTCTTTAAACCTTGGTATATATCATCGATATCCTTACCACTTGGATTCTCGGTAATAATAAATTCCATTTAATCCCTCAAAACTAAAATAAAAGCAGTTAACGCTGAGCACATGCGCCCGTAACGCAGGTGCCGAAATTGAATACCGTTTACACCACAGCAAAGTCATACCAAAAATGCCGAATGTAACGGGTCGACATGGTGTGGTTTGTTATGCTGCCTTAACCATCAATCCGTCCCCTACTTGGCCGCTCAACTATCCAAGTGCGACAAGCAGTACCTGAACTTCAGCAACTTAAAAAGCCAATCTAAGCACTGATTTTCAGCGACTTTGAGCCAAACCTACATGCATGACATCCTGATGCAGACTTGCTTGGGCTGCTGCACCAAACTGATGGGCAAAGGAAACGACAATACATTCCCTGTAGAGTAACGACGTTTAATGCGGTGGTTCATTGCCAATGCCTAAGGCAGTAAAGAACGAAAAAACCTGCATTTCCCCGCACTTCCTGGACAGCCTTGCGGTGAACGAATGGCCTGAGACATTATGTAACTGTGCGATAAAGCCTGAGGGCTGTTACCAACTAAAAGAGCGGCATAACATTATATTCAACGAAACAATTTCATAAATCTCATTCATATATTTCCGTCACAATCCATGCTGACAAGTTTAGCCATTAAAACACTTTAAATTAAGTAACTTAGCTTAATAACCATACTAAACACACTCCAAAATACACACCTTTTGATCGCATATCCCCCAATCAACTCATCTCCGTATGCAATTGATACACCCCTACTTTTCATACCAATGTGATTCATAGTAAAAAATCAGCGAACAAATTTGAGATAATATTGAACAGAGCTAATTTGTTGTTTAGCCTTAGCTATAAATACTGTATGGATAACCAGCACATGAAAGACATTCCGCAGCATATTTCAGAGATTAACAGTAACTTTATTGCTGAGCTAACTTCATTCATACGAATGCGTGGGCTTTCCTACTCCACTGAAAAAACCTACATACACTGGATCAAACGCTTCATTCAGTATTGTGGATATCAGTCACGTCATGATATTTCATCAAAAGATATCAGTCGTTTTCTTGAGTATTTAGTTAATAATCATAATGTCTCGCCCAATACACAGAAAACAGCACTCAATGCGTTAGTTTTCCTGTGCCGAGAGCTCCTGAAGCAAAACACTGAATCCTTGAAATTTAAGAGAGCAAAGAAAGGGCCCAAAATACCAGAGGTATTTACTCACCAAGAGGCAATTACCGTTATCAAGCAACTACCACTACCATCAAAACTTGTTGCACAACTGATGTATGGTAGCGGATTAAGGATTAACGAAACTCTACGATTACGTGTTGCTGATATTGATCTAACTACAAGTTCTGTCACCGTCAGAAACGGGAAAGGAAACCGAGATCGAAAAACACTCCTCCCTCGCTCACTGCATGCTCCTATCAAACAACAACTAGCTATTGTTAATATGCAGCATGATCGGGATTTGGAACATGGATTTGGTGAAGTCTATATGCCTTATGCTCTTGCCAAGAAGTTTCCAACGCAGGCGAAAGGCTATGGTTGGCAGTACCTGTTTCCCGCATCTAGGCTCAGTGTCGATCCTCGTTCTGATAAAACAATGCGTCACCATATAACAGATAGAATGGTACAAAGGCATGTTATGAAAGCGATTCATCAAGCCAATATTATTAAGAAAGCAGGATGCCATACGTTTAGGCACTCTTTTGCAACTAGGCTATTAGAAAACGGCACAGATTTGAGAAATATTCAAGAACTGCTCGGGCACTCGGATATAAAGACAACGCAAATTTATACTCATGTAGCAGGCTTGCACCAAAGTGGAGTCAAAAGCCCATTAGATGATTAAAGCCTGGCGAAAACACGCTACCGCCTAAGATAGTAAAATCCCGAGACATAGCAACAATATGAATGATCATACCATGGCTCGTTATTGAAATGATGATTACACTCAACTTTTGCGATTTAAAACAAACAATTAGACAACTTAAGGATGTTTTTGGTTAGATTGGAAATAGGTTACCCGCAGAGCGCGTTATGTCGATAGGCATGTTTGAAAGGGTACTTATACAAGCTCTATTTCAGGTAGCAATACTAAGTGGCTATTTCTTAGCCTGTTAAATAGGCAAATCCTACACATTAAAAAAAGACCTTATGTGCTATCTCACATAAGGTCTTTAATTGTCAAATCAGTGAAGCTTATACAAAATAACTAATCCGAGCGGATTAATTAGTCTAAATCTGCGGCTTCTTCATTCGCTTTGCGTTGAAGAGCTTTGCGCTTATTACGCTCTACTTGATTTTGCACAAACTCGGCTAGAGTTTTCTCTGCCCATTCTGTCGCTTCAGCTTCAGTTGCAAAGCCCATTTCACGCTTTGAGATCGTAGTGCGTCGAGCAGTTATCTGTCGTACAATCTCCGCCGCCCAGCCATTTCTTTTCTCAACTACGCGGTAATCAAATTTTTTGCCGTTTGTCATTTCATTTTCCTAGGGATGACTCAAGGTAATAGAGCTTATTCATCGGATCCATTTGTTACTCACTCTGAAAAACGCTATCCCTTCGTAAGGGCGGTATTAGAACACATTTAGCGTCGATAAAAAATGAAGAATTACAAATCTAACTGCCAGCGTTTAAGCGGCATCTCTTTGCTAACGCCTTCCCTACCCCACCGGTCGACACTATCGACAACTAAAATCCGTTTGGGATTGGGAACTAATGATTTTAGCTGTGTACTAACCTTCTTAGAGGTTAACAACCATAGAGACTCATCATTGTGAAGCAGCGCAGTCAGAGCCTGCTTATCCTCTTGTGTCCATTCCAGCTCAGGCTTGGTAAATCGTTCGACAACAAACAGCTGATTACCAGAGGCAAAATCTTCCAAGTCTTTTGATAGAAGTACCACTGAATCAATACCGGCTTCGAACAACTCGTTCTGCTGTTGATTGATCAGTTTTCGAACCTCAAGCATCAACTGCTGCTGATTTGCTGCTATCATTTTGGCTTGCCCAGGCCATACCTGCTGTAAATCTTCACTCACAATCGCAGCCATTCGGCTCAGGTTGGCTGGATTTAGCCAAGCAAACATCGATGTGGTTCCGTCTTCTAGCCGTAATGCGGCAACACCTTGTGCTCTCGGAGATATTGCTTGTGAAGCATCGACTTCGATTATTTGAATGTTCCCCTGGCGGGCATGAACATACAATGGGTCCTCTGGCCAAATAGCCCCTAAGGTAACCGTTACTTTGGCATCTTTTGCAGCCTTTGCTGTCAGATCTGCCCCTTTACTATTAAACCAATTAGGCAAACGTTGAACACCATAACGTTTAGGCGGCAAGTAGCTTGTTGATATATCCGTCCCCCTTGTCAGCTCAGAGGCCAACATATACGTTACCGGTGTCGCCGTTAAGATATCTTCAGCCTGCACTGATGCTGGAACTAACGTCGCACTTGCAATAGTCACCACGACACTCACCTTGGCGAGCATTTCTTTAAAATGAATAGTCATCACGTTAGATCATCCTTTGCGTACAATGCGGTAACAGGTTGCAGTTAAAAAGAACAAAGCCGAAACAATAATAATCGCAGCTCCCGATGGGACTGGCAGCTTAAGCTCCATAGGAAGAATGGTACCCACCAGGCAGCTGATTGTTGCTAGAAAAGCTGACATCAACACAAAATCACCCATATTTTTAGTCAGCAGACGTGCTGTAGCGCCAGGTATTAACAACAGAGCGCCAACAAGTACCGCACCTATGATTTTCACTGAAGCAATCGTCACCAAAGTGATCATCATTACAAACAAATAATCATAGAAGTTGGTTGCGTGACCTCGAACCTTTGCTATATCTGGGCTGATGCAGGTTAAAAGGATGCGATTAAATGTCGGGATCAACACCAAGGTGATCAACAGGCAGCTCAGCCCCAATACCAGCAAATCTTGATCCGTTACCGTCAATATTGAGCCAAACAGTACATTTTCCAGCATATGGATGTTGATTTTACGGGCTACGTACATCAACAGGGCTGCACCGACTGCTAACGCAAACGCAAGAAACACCCCAACTAAGGTATCGTAGGGTACATTGGTGCGGTTACGGACAAAGTGAAGCAACAGTGCGAAAATCATGCAGAAGCTAAATAAGCCAATAATCGGATTTTCAGCGGGCTCACCTAACAATACGCCAAGTGCGATCCCGGTTAATGCCGCGTGCCCTACCGCCTCAGAAAAGAACGCCAACCGTTTCGCTATCACCAAAGTGCCCAAACCACCGAGAAGAGGCCCTAGCAGCAATGCGGCAACAACAGCGTTAACCATAAATGCATAAGAGAAACTTTCGCTAAGCCAACCTGCATCAACGCCTAACTGCGCCCAATTGCGAATATAATCCATCATGCGACATTCACCAACGTGGCTTCTGCAGACTGCGGTGAGGCACTGTAATGATTAAACAGGCGCTCGATTTTCTCCGGCACCAGCACATCGGCCACCGGCCCACTGTCTATCAGCTGACGATTAACAACATGAACATGGGCGTCTAAACGCCTTACTGCAGTGACGTCGTGGTGAACAGCCAATACGGTTTTGTTTTCCAAAACCAACTCCTGGATCAACGACTCTAGATAGCGTACCCCCTGCTCATCCATACCAGTGGTAGGCTCGTCCAAGACTAATAGATCAGGGTCATCAAGCAGGGCCTGTGAAAACAATACCCGTTGCTGCTCACCACCTGATAACTGTCCCATACGACGATCTGCACGAGCAGCCATTCCTACTCGATCCAGTTGTTCTAGTGCATAGGCTTGTTCTTTGGAACGGCTGCGCCACTTGGGCCAGAATAGAGGAGTACGACTTTGATTCAGTAATACAAAATCCATCACTGTTAACGGCAGGCTAGATTCAAAAGTCGCCTTTTGCGGCACATAGCCGATCCTTCCTTTGCTCTCTGGCCATTGGATCTGAATATCGCCAGTAAACGGGGTTAAGCCAAGAATGGATCGCAATAGTGATGTCTTTCCGCCACCGTTAGGCCCCATCACCACATGGCACTGACCCGGAGCAAATGCATGATTGATATCATGCAAGATAGCATTGTCGCCATATTTCAGGCCGACGTTATTAAGACGAATACTCGGGCCCATAATCAACTACCTTTCTTTTCAGCAGTGAACTTCATTGACTGAACCAAGGTATCAAGATTTGCTTTCATCTCGAGTTCTACCTTGTCAGCGTTATACGGGCCATGCGTCATGTGGGAAAAGCGATATAGCTGAACGCCAGTAGCTTTCTCGATGGTATCGACATAGCGGTTTGGCATGTTTAACTCATAAAACAGGACATCAATGCCTGATTGACGAATTTTTTCGATGGTCTCTTGAAGCTGGCTGGCACTTGGCTCTACGCCATGTGCAGGCTCGATCACAGCTGCAACGTCTACACCAAACTCCTGCAGAAGGTAGCCATAGGCATTGTGCGTGGTCGCAACTATCATGCCGCTGGTATCCAAATCACCCAAGGTCATCATGGCTTGATGTTTAAGCTTGCGAAATGTTGCAGCATAGCTACGGGCATTTTTGCGGTAGTAACGCGCATTCTCGGGGTCAATCTTCGCCATCTCGTTGGCAATGGTGTAAACCTTCTGGATTGTCGTCGACAAGCCAACGAAAGTATGAGGGTTCACGGCGCCATCACCGACGGATTGGCCAATAGCAGGCAACAAAGGAACATCCTTGTTGGCTTCGATCACAACCAAATCATCACGGTTAGCAGCCTGAATCACCTTCAGGGCAAAGTCATCGTGGCCGATACCATTAACCACAATAATGTCCATCTGCTTCAAACGACGCAGATCATTTGGCTGGGGCTGATAGTTATGCGGATTAAAACCAGCATCAACCAACGGCAATACATCAACCTTATCGCCGACAACGGCTTTTACATAGCTAAAGTAAGGCTGAAGCGTAATACCTACTGTCAGTTTGTCTTCTGCCTGTGCGCCCATCGCGCCTACCATCAGCAATACTGCAGATGCACCTTTAAGCATGCGTTTTATTTTATTTTGAGTTTTTAATAACTGTTTCATAACAAACACCACTCGCAATTACCGCAATAACGGCAAAGCGAGTCATTTAGTGGAGATGATTTTCTTTTTGAACAGAAAATACGACTTGCTTCCAGCCAGCATTAATTAACGCTGATACATCACGGGACTGATCAGCGTTGACAGGCGTTGCTGTATTGTCCGAGTTCAGCCAGATATCAGGTTCTTCCTGGGTTGAATGCAAAATTACTGAAGCTGAACCTTTTTCTTGCTGTCGAATACCCTGATAAACACCCGCTGAAGCCTTCAGCCATTGATGTCTGCCTTTATGCTGCCAGCTTTTATCCTGAACAAATGGTGCTAGCCACAACTCCTCTAGCTCACTAATTGCAGGCCAAATATCAACGCCATCAAGTTCAATGCTGTCCTGGCGAATATTACGAATTTCTTCATGAGCCAAACGAAGATCGGCAATCATTGCCAACTCTGTCGGCACCAGTTCATCTATAGATACCTGGTGCGAGGCCACTTCATACTGTTGGCTTGATGCTTGATGATGGGGAAGCGATAGCACGGCAACCAGCAATATCATTACAATCGACAATGCAACCCACTTTCCTTCCCTGCCCCCGTCATCGGCTATAACGCTCTCGCTGATCATTTTTCAGAAATCTCTACAACATCAACTTCGACCGGGCTTTCGTGGCCAGCATCAAATACCAGGTAGAAATCCGTCTCCGGCATATCAAACTCGGCAATAGAGCGCTTATCCGTTGTCGCTTTATCAATAAGGTTGTCATCGTAGTCAAACATATCAACGTTATAGTCAACCGCTGAACTACCATCACTGTAACCGGCCTCACAAATAACTTTGTCTGCGTCGAACCAGCAACTCATGAGAGGAAAATGCGCATTTGCCGATGCGGAAAAGAAGGCAAATAAAGAGAAAAACAGCAGGCTTGCACGCTTGTTCATCACAACCTCAACAACTTAAATAAGGAAAATATCACCACCTCCATCGGAGGTGGTCTGAGAACGATAATTTACGGCCTGATTTCTCAGGCTAGTTAATCACTGAAGTACAGCTTCAAATGTCAGGTGAACATTGACACTGGCACGGTCTGCCAGCGGATTGTTTTGTAACTCACCTTTATAATTAGCTTTCATCAGCCAGCGACCTGCGGTGTCAGGGGTAAATGTCACCATCCCCTTCTCATCACTGACCACATCAATTTGTTCCTGGTGATTACGATATAGCGTACCCTCACGGGTAATTTCCGCCGTCACCCCTTGCTGAGGCTCACCATTGAAGAAAAACTGGAATGTCACGTCCTCGCCTTCGACGATATCTGCCGGGTGGGTAACAGGAACCAGCTCAAGGTATTTACCTTCCAGCTCGAAAGCTTTATTGGTTGGTTTACCCACCGTGACGTATGTTTCAGCACGTGTGTAGCTAAGCTGAGTGACAACATCACGCGCTTTTTTAGGTAGCACGTCATCACGCTCAACTTTACTCGCCTTAGCCCACTTAACCGTGTCTCGACGCCCGGCTTTAAACTGAGTGTAATAAGAAGGAACATTGTTTACGCGGACTTTATGGGTACCTTCCTCTTCAAAATAGAAATCAAAAATTGAACGGCGCTTACCCTTAGTCACATAAGACGGCCACTGAATTCGGCCATCAGGCATGATGATTTCACCAGTCTCGCTACCGGCAGGTTTGTCGAATACAAACGTACCGTGTGACGCTGTCACATCAAATGTCAGCCAATCGCCGCCTTCTTTCGAAACGGTAAAGTGGGAAGGTACAATCCAACGTGGGTGCGCATTTGCGGTTGCTGTAACAGCCAAGCCAGCAACTACAGCACAGGCTACGGATAATGCTTTAATTTTCTTATTCTTAATCATCATTGATGCTCTTAAACTAACTATTAAAATTACAGAAATCTTTCTCGCTATTCACCGCACTAGTTAGCGACATAGTTAAGTGTGATGGTGCCGGTCTCTTGGGTCGGCACCAGCTGGCGTGTAAAGTCAGATTCACCTAGCTGAACTTTTTGTCGAATATAATTACGGCCACCATGCTCTCGTACGACTTCGGTATAGAAGGTATAGGTGCCCTGCTCTACCCGGTTACCATTATCATCAAGGCCATCCCAAACGAAACGGTATTCCCCAGCAGGACGTGTTGCCGACGTTACCGCATCAACCAATTCACGGTCATAGCGGCCAACTTTACGCCACCAGCTACGCAAATCTTTTAACCATTCATCTTTACCAACCCATAGCTGTATGGTGCGAACAGGGGTGCGCTTTGCATCTTCAATCCAAACCGCAACGTATGGCCTGGCATACATGGAGGTTTCGATCTTTGGTAATTCAAATTGAATATCCATAGATGCATTTTCCGGGATCGGCTTCGCATTGGCGGCAAAAGCCAGCGGTAGGGCGATTGACATAGCCAGAAGCGACTTGGAAATAAAGGTCATGGGAAGTCCTTTTAAAATACAATTGCTGTTAAAGGTTAAGGAACAGCAAAAAAGAAAATCAGCAAAGTGATAACCGAGCCTGCGGCTGTCCACTTTAGCGAAGTGTTAAATGTCTTTTTCTTAGGAAGTAGCAAACAAACCCCGGTCAACACGAAGAAAACCATCAGCAGTGCAGTGATATCGATAAACCATTTCCAGACCTCGCCACTGTTTCGGCCTTTGTGTAGGTCGTTAAGTACGGCGACAGCACCATAATGTGATTTTTCAATAACAGCGACTTGGGTAGTAAGATCTATGAACACTGAAGCGTTGAAGCCGGGACCTTTGTAATCCAGCGACATCTCCCCTTCCAGCAACTCACCATCTTCAACCTCAGTGAACACTTCAACATCTGAAGGCTTGCCTGAAATGTCAGCTCTTTCGGTAATAAAAGCGACCAGTTCCACTTCATCCGGTACAAAGGTATGTGTTCCAGGCGCCATCAATGCATCCGGAAGCTGCAGCACCACTTCGGCGGTTGTTGGCTGGCTTTTAACAAACAGCTCCGGCCGATTTAATGTGATGCCTGTTACCGAAAAGAACAGCACCACAAGCAGCAACGCCATCGAAATATAGATATGCAGGCGGCGAGCCCAAAGCTGAACCGTTTTATTTTTAAGCAGCATGATAGAAAACAATTAACAGTCACAAATTTTATGTGACACAATTTAATTGATAATTGTTTGCATTGGCATTCAATTTACATTGTTTACGATAGGACTGACAAAGCCGCATTACGAGGGTTCGCAATGCGGCTTTTACTACAAGGAAATGATTATTAGGTGGCTTCGCTCTCGCTGCACACCCGTTTTTGTACATTAACTGGCGCTGGCTCATAATGACTCAGCGTCATGCTGAAGCTACCTTCCCCGCCAGTGATTGCTCTTAACCGTTGCGAATAGCCTTGCAACTCATTAAGCGGCGCTTTGGCATGTAAAGAGGTCAGGTTATTAGGCTCGGCATTGGTACCAATAATTACCCCTCGATTTCCGGCAAGATCACCCGTGACATCACCGACAGCCAAGGTGGGTATCGTCAATGACAATTCAACAATGGGTTCTAACACGATGGGGCCAGCATTATTCACTGCATCCAAGAGAGCTTTCTTTCCGGCAATCACAAACGCAATTTCCTTCGAGTCTACCGAGTGGTATTTTCCATCATAAACAGTGACCTCAATGTCTTTGATTGGGTTGCCCGAAATCGCCCCTTCATCCACAGCCTGGCAGATCCCCTTTTCTACGGCGGGGATCAATGCCGTAGGGATCGCGCCTCCTACAACTTTGTTGACGAAAACAAAACCGGCCCCCGGGTCTAACGGCCGAACCCTAAGCTGAACCTCACCAAATTGCCCCGCGCCACCACTTTGTTTCTTATGACGGTAATGACCTTCTGCAGGCTTAGTGATTGTTTCATAATATTCAATACTTGGCTGAGAAGCAGCTAGCTTCAATTTGTACAAGGATTCCATCTTTTCCATCGCGATCTTAAGGTGGAACTCTCCTTGCCCGCTGAGTAATGTTTCATTAGTGCGTTTACGATGTTCAAGCCGTAAACTTGGGTCTTCCGCCGCAATTTTGTGCAGTACTTCAGATAGCTTCTGCTCATCACCACGTTTGGTGGGCCGAATCGCCAAGCTATACATAGGCGCGGGAAAACTTAGCGTGCGCATCATAATGCCATCTTCATCATGGGAGTCATGAATGACTGAATCAAAATAGAGGTCATCGACTTTCGCCAACACGCAAAAATCCCCTGCTTTGGCGCTAGATATCTCGATCCGTTTTTTTCCCTGCAGTTGGTATAAATGCCCAACCTTGAACGCCTTGTTGCTCTCTCCAATATATAGCTGGCTTCCTGCATTAATCTCACCTTGGAAAACGCGAATATAGGCAAGCTTTCCCAAATATGGATCAACACTCACTTTGTATACATGGGCAACACTGTGATCAAGCTGGTCACAATCGACTCGTATCTGTTTGCCCTTTTTTTCCAATAACGGCGGATTGCCTTCGTCCGGCATTGGCATTATTTCTGCCATTGTCCTTAATAACAGTTCGATCCCAGCCCCTGTTTCGGCAGAAACAAAACAGATAGGAATGACATGCCCAGTACGCAATGCCTCTTCAAATGGATCGTGCAATTGCTTCGGCGTTAGCTCAGAGCCTTGCTCGAGGTACAGCTCCATCAAGGCTTCGTCAACTTCAATAACCTGATCGATCAGTCGCTCATGGACGGTCGAAACACCATCAAATAATGTCGGTTGGTCATACTCAGGCGCGAAATAACAATCAACTACCCTCTTGCTATCTTCTGACGGCAAATTGATCGGCAGGCAGGCACCGCCAAAGTGTGACGAGATCTCCTCCACTAATCTCGCTAGCTGATGAGGGTTAAGATCCAGCTTATTGATAATAATCATCTGGCATTTTTGCTGCTCTTGAGCAAAAGCAAACAGACGCTCCGAGACCTGGTTAAGTGGCGTATTAGCATCAAAAACCAAGGCCGTCGTTTCGATGGCAGGAAAAACACTCAAACTCCGCCCAAGTAGTTCGGGCAGGCCCGGAGTATCAATAATGTTCATCCGGTGCTTATGCCAGGTTAAGGCTACGGGTGTAGCCTCGATACTATGCTGATACTGAATTGACTGGGGATCAAAATCAGTAACTGTATCTCCCTGCTTTACACTGCCTAAATGTGTTGTTGACTGAGACTCATACAATAGACGTTCAACTAACGTCGTTTTTCCAACCCCGCTTTGACCTATAAAACCAATATTACGAATTTCATTAACAGACATAGATGCCCCCTAGAAAAAAGAAAGACGAGTGATTGCACATTTCCATTGCGTTAGTTGGCGGATTCACCGCCTCATCGTCTTCCAAGTCATTTTCCTTATGGGAACATCCATAATCCAACCATTCAGTAACAAGCTACATATAAGCTTAACTTTAGTCCTTATAATTACTGTGAGTTAATTCATAAGAAGGGCTTTGTTGAATAAATAAGCTAGAAAGAGCACAACCAGGCTCTCGTCAACCGTGGTTCACTAACCTTCTGAATTGATGAGAATGCCTGCTTGCTGTGAAAACTGGCGCAAGCTTCATCTTGCTGTAGATACTGACACAAAAAAGCATACCCCCTACCATTTAATCACGATAAAGGGGCATGCTGTCCAAATCACCTAACGGCGATTATTCTTTGCTGACCTGCTTTAAAATTAAACTTAGCAGCTCACCCTCTCCTTCTTCAGGTGCTGGATTACTCCATTCGCCAGACTTATCCATCCAAAATGATTTGACGGAAAAATATTCACCATCAGTTTCTACGATTGACATGTTCTCTGAGGAGCCAACATAGTCTTGATGGGTAATAGACAAAAGCAACCTGCCATCGTCAATCTGCCAGTCAAAGCCGAACTCGCCATCCTCGGCATCCACAAAAGCCCCTTTGTTATTCGGGTCAAAGCGCAACCGTTCATCTTCTACATAAATAGGCGCGCCTTGCGGATCGGTTCCATCAATGAAGAGAATTGCCCAGGTTGAAGATTTATCATTATTACCCACTAACATATCTTCGGTGAATTTCAGTACCGCACCATCAGTCCTTACCTGGCATTTTTCAACCGCTTCATGGTAGTCCGATATACGGTTGTAGGCAGCTGGTTGATCGAGCTCTTCATTCCACGGACTATTACCGTAGTCGCATTCCGTGATTGGATTATCCTCATACTCACGGAAGACAAGACTCCAAACATCTTTGATCCACTCACCACCTTCCTGGTAGACATCGTAGGTAATGAAACTACTCTGATCATCCGAGTACAACAGGTTTGCCAGCAGCATATATTCGTCTGGGTTTGAGCTATCCCAAATCAGCTTGAGATAACCTTCTTCGGTACGCTGCCAAGTACGAGATGTGCTTTCTTTTCGCTCTCCAGCGCGGAAATACGTTACCGAGTTATCAGCATTGAACTGGTAAGATCGAGTATCGCCGTCACCACGTACACGAACAAATTTGGTACTGGCTATATGGGCGGCATCTTCCTCTGTTACAACGTAGTGGCCACCGCATGATTCAATCGCATTGGTAAAATCTTCAAACGTTGCGTTAGGTATATCAACGTTACAACGCCGAACGGTATAGTCTTCAGGAGGGGTAAACGTGAAACCAGACGACCAGATCTCTTTCAACTCAGTATTATTTTCTGTCCATTCACTGTAGAGCTTGAAGCTGATCCGGCTATCATCACTGCTTACGTAGGCAAAATAATCCAAGTCGCCATTGCCGTAATCAACCACGACAACGCCATCTGAATTGATCTGCCAGGTAAATTCATCATCTGGATAACCGTTTCTGAAATACTGCCCTGTACCATCCTCGTTAAACACCCAATGGCGTAGTTCACCACGGCCGTTTATACGATATATTTCAGAACCAGCGACATCTGATGTAGTTGTTACTTCATATTGGCAAGTATTCGCGCTATCCATAAACTCTTGATAACTCGGACTACCTAAAGGAACATCATTGGCCTCATCCCACTCAGAGTCACCATCGGTACATACGGTATACTCTTTAACGCCTATTCCCAGCGCTTCAGCCCGCAAGTTTGCCTGTGCCTGATCGAGATAGAACTCACCAAGCCAACTAGTCCAGCTATAAGTATTCATACCTTGATTTGTATTGAAGCTCTCAACGTCGACCATCATTCGCCAATAGGCGTTATACCAATCCCAAGGCTCATCAGTAACCGGTACCGAAATAACTATAGAGCCAGAGCCGTTATCATTAACTAGCCACCCCTCCTGAATACCGTCGTTGGTTAACGTAATATCGAGTAGTTGGTAACTACCATCTTCACTGCCGGTGATTGCGGCGTTGTTGGTAATAAAATGCCATGTCACAGGTTGCCCGTTCTCATCGATTCGGAAAGACGAGGTTAAGACTTTTCCGTCATAATCGCTAAGCCCTGGCAATGCTGCAGACGTGATCTGGGCTAGCTCATAATTTTGAGCACGCAGCGCCTCGACCTGGCCTGCTAGATCAACAACATTCTGACTACCCCATTCAGCGAATCGGTGACCGAGCCACATGCCATTGTCCAAGCGTTGGTAAACCTTATAATCCTGCCCCATATCATCAGCCAGTACGGTGAAGTTTTCACGGTCTTGGCCAAAATAACTATCATCTATCGCAAACATCGACCAATTTGATGTCTCGACCACTTCGATCTCACTCACTTCGCGGTTCTGAGTCTGGTACTGACTAAATAGCACCCCAGTAGGATTTGCTTCATCAAGTAACTTGATGTGACGTCCATCGGTTTCATCAAGCAAATAACGCTTGCCGGACTGAAGCGTTGTTTTCAGGCCATCCAGCCAACTTACTTGCTGGTTAACTTCATACCACTGCGGACCAAGTTCTCCCGCTTTTCCCTGAACATATGTGTAATGGGAGTATTCTTCAAAATCAGTACTATGTGGGTTTGCCCATATCGGACGCTGGTAGGCAAAGGTATAGCCTTGTCCCTCATTGAGGGTGAGCTGAAAACTGGCGTTAGGTGTACCATCAGCCCCCCAGTCACGCTCTTCTTCGAAGCTACTGAGTAGATCGCCATTATATATTCCCACTGAGTGATAACTATACTCGGCGGCATACTCTTCGGCATCAAAGTCAAACCCTTCAAGCGGATACTGTTCGAAGTTTGTGGTTACCGTTTCTGTACCCTCGCTGAGTACCTGGGTAACACTGAAGTGTTGAATGATATCGACCCCGGTCAGATCCTTAGCATCAATCTGCGCAGCTATATCCAGGTTATCAAACTGACGAGGTTCGGTACCATTGTCTCCTCCCTCTGGCTGAGCACTGCCTTCATCAACATAGCGCCAGAAGGTTTCCCCCTGGAGAGCACGATTACCGCGATCCAGAGCCTTTCCTCTAAAGGTAACCAATCCATCCTGGTTGAAGTCATACTCCCAGTTCGAAGTACGAGAAAACTCCCCTGATGGGTGCATTAGATCGGTTTCCTCTTCCTTACCGAAATATCCTTGATTATCAGCCATGGTATAAGTGACAGTTTTGGTCGTTTGAATATCACCGTTATTGAACGTTTCAACGATAGAAACAGTTGTTGTTTGTAGTTCTCGAATATCACTGAGCAAATGGATCAGCACTGGCCCGGTTTGGAGTACCGTATTAGTTACATCAGCAACCGATTTTTCCGCATTAGCAGGATAAGCATCACCATTATCACCAACCTCATCACCGTCAGAGTCAGCCCACTCGGTACTGTCATCAGGGAACCTGTCAGCTAAGTTATCACCATAATTATCACCGTCGGCATCTGCCCATTCCGTGCTATCTTCCGGGAATTTATCCGCTAAATTATCGCCATAGTTATCGCCGTCGGTATCCGCCCATTCCGTACTGTCTTCTGGGAATTTATCAGCAAAGTTGTCACCATGATTATCGCCGTCGGCATCTGCCCATTCGTTTTTGTCACCCGGAAATTTATCGGCTAAGTTATCGCCATAATTATCACCGTCGGCATCTGCCCATTCCGTACTGTCGTCTGGGAATTTATCAGCAAAGTTATCACCATGATTATCGCCGTCGGCATCAGCCCATTCCGTACTATCATTTGGGAATTTATCGGCTAGGTTATCACCATAATTATCGCCGTCGGTATCAGCCCACTCAGTGCTATCAAACGGGAATTTATCGGCAAAGTTGTCACCGTATTCATCACCGTCGGTATCCTGCCACTCAGTAATATCTTCTGGGAATTCATCATCTTGGTCAGCAACACCATCTTTGTCAGAATCGACGTCGACGACAATGCTTTCATTTACTATTCGGTCAAAATCATAATCGTCACTAACTTCTTCGCCGCGGTCACTTTTCAGTGCAGTACCCACCTCATCACCTTTGTCCAGCACCTCAGTCAGTGTTGACTCGAGGGTATTCGCATTCAGATCATCTTCCTCTTCGGGTAAAATCCCAGACGAGACCAACGATTTCGCTGATTGCTGAACTAACTTAACTGCAACGGTATCCACCTGAGGATTATTATCCCCGTAGTCACCCAATATTAGGTCGACATCGATGCCTAATATCCCGGCAACTTCCGTTATCGCTTCGTCAGCCGGAATACCCTCACTACGGACCTTCATGTCAACCATGGTTGTCAAAGGGCTGACAACATCACTACCAGCAGGCGCAGACATAATAAAGTTCTTAGTGACTGTTACATTAGGGTTGTCTTCATCGATTGTTTTGCCCACAACCGCTTTTACTACAATCGGATACTGTTCTGGGTTTTCTATCCCGGTTGTATTTAACTCCGCAACGCCTTTATCACCACTTTCTGTTCTCGGCTCTCCAGTATCGAGTTGGTAATCTTCATCAAGATCCAACCAAACAACTGCCTTATTGAGATACCCATCGATGGCTGTCACACTCATCGATGTCTGGGGTTGAGGGTTAGGCTCTGGCGTTTCAATAGCGGTATTATTACTACTTTCATCGCCACAACCAGCTAGCATCAGTAAGGTCCCCAGCCCTACTGCGATAGCAAGAGGATGTCGTTTCATCATACTGTTCCTTGTATCTCTTCTACGATAAAGTGATCCTAGGCTCCCACGACATACCAAGAAACCATACTGGCCCTAACGTGATACCTATTCATCAGAAAGGCCTATGAACAGTAACTCATCTTCATCATGGCGGTAATGGGTCTGAGCACTAGATAAATCACAACTTAATGATGGTTATAGAGCCTACTCTGGATGTCAGCATCCCCCGTACGGGGGATAAGTAGTCTGTCGCACAAGAGAGAAAAGTGAATTCATGATCTCGCTCATGAGTTCAAAAAGATAATGAAACGACGGGCTTTAAAACAAAGCCTGTGATGGGACTAATTGAGGGCATAAAAAAGGGACCAATTAAGATCCCTTCGCTTCATTCATTCATTCATTCATTCAAGATAGAGCTATCTATTTGTGGGTACTCTACGAACACTTCGTGAACACTTTATAAAAACTAACACCGGAAAAATTCTAGTTGCTTATGCTGCTGTTCAGCCAAACGTGACAGCTCTTCACTAGCACTGGCACTTTGGGTGATCCCAACAACGTTCTGGTTTACCAACTCAGACATATTCACCACGTTCTGATTAATATTCTGGGTAACCTGCGATTGCTGCTCTGCTGCCGCAGCCACTTCGGTATTCATATCACCGATCATATCAATCGCATCGGTAATTCCACCCAACACTTCGTTGGCCAGCCCGGTTAGCTCTTCCGATTCCTGCAACATTTTCAGCGACTCTTGCATACCAGTATTAGCATTGGTTGACTGGATCTGCAGATCTTCAATAATAGCTTGGATTTCACGAGTTGAATCCTGAGTTCGTGCAGCAAGCATTCTGACCTCATCAGCAACTACGGCAAAACCTCTACCTGATTCTCCAGCCCTGGCAGCTTCAATAGCCGCATTTAGCGCCAACAAGTTCGTCTGCTCAGAGATTGCCTGAATAACTTCGATAACTTTGCTTACCTGTTCAGATTGCTCACGCAAATGCGTAACAACCTGTGCGGCTTCCGTCATCTTTGCAGATGTTTCGCGGTTTGCCTGCTCGCTCTGAGCAAATACAGCCAAACCTTCATTTACCATCTTATGACTCTGCTTAGCGCACACATCGGCTTCAGAAGCATTACCGCTGACATTTTCTGCCGTACTCGATAATTCATTAACCGCCGAAGCAACCTGTTCTATTTCGCTCAACTCACCTTGAGCATTGTTTTGAGCCGATACCATCACTTCCGCCAGCTCTGTCGAGGCCGAAGCCACTTCCTCACTAATACGATTAAGTGAACCAATTGTGTCCTGCAACTTGCTAAGTGTCTGATTAAGGTTTTGGTTTAGCTGACTGATTTCATTATCACCCAGCGCATCTGTTCGTACCGACAAATCACCCAGGGCAACTTTCTTCAATGCATTACATACTGCCATTATCGGGTTAACAATAAGCCCTGATAGATACCACGCAATCGCCAAGCCGATAACCAAAATAATAGCCATAATAACCATTACTCCTTGCATCATCTGGCGGTAATCCGATTCAACTTGCTCAAGCTCAACCTTGACGCTGTCATCAATGGCTGTAGTTAGCTGATCAATGGCATCAATCAATTCAGTGCCTACCTGGCGAAAACGGGAAGCGAGCTTCTCTTCATCTCCGATCGTCACTTGCCCTGAGCTCTTCATCGCCACAAACGGCTTTAGCTCCTGCTGCACAAAACGCTGGTAGCTTTCCATTTTATCTCGAATAACTCGGACATTATTGGCTAGGTAATCGTTCTGGCTGAGCTGGTTAAGCAATTTGATATTATCTTGAAAGCCATCTTTTACCGCTTTGTCTAAGCCCGCCAATACAGTCTTGTCGTAAAGACTATAAATGGCGCTCACTCGCACCTTGAAGGTATTTTCCAAGACCTCCTTTGCAATACTCGTTTCAGACAGAGCATTGTATGTGACCGCATTACTTGATGCTCGTTGCTGACGTGACTCCTTGGTCACTATCACAAAAGCAACCAACATGATCAAACAGATCATAATGACGGGTAATAGAACTTGTTTTCTAACAGACACGTTATTGAGATTAAACAGCATGATCCAGCCTATGGCGCTTCGTTTACATTACAAAATTCAAACGAATTTAGCATGGCTTCATGTTGAAATATTGATTCTTATCAAGAAGTTATAGAATCAATATTGTCAATAAAATGACTTTCAGTGTTCGCGAAATTGACGCTGATTTATTTAATTTAATATCAATGGGTTATAGTCACCTGACTTTTACATCCTATGATATATGTTTCTTTGTTGACCCATTTACCGGCACAACGATCACACAATACAACTTCCATGGACGTCCCGCAGCATACAGACACAGTGACTGAACGCTATACATAGAGAATCAAATCTTTCCCCTCAACATTCCCCCCGACCGCAATGAACTACTCATTACTGAGGTTTAATTGCACTAGTTGTCGACTCAATAACATCATCAAAAAAAGCAGTCACATCATCCCTGTTTAACCAATCGGGCTTCAGCCTGAAATCACTCCAATTGGTCAATTGCTGCCAAGTGTTGTCCCATGGTGGGCTTTGAACAACTAACACACCTATCAATATGAATTGGAGTGTGCTTATTACCGGGTTGCGGTTGGAACACAACTTGAGCGCTGAACCAAACGACATTTTAATTTTTCGGTTAGCCAGATCAACACTGTAAGCCTCATCCAGCAATAAATGCACAATGCCACCACCTGTCAAGAAAAGCCCAGATAACCAACTGGTCATTTCGCTGTACCCGAGCAAATAAATAAGGGATACGCAGCCTATACCCGATAAGAAGATAAAAGCCAGCGAATGGCAGCAGCCTCGATGAATCGTGACTTTTTCTAACAACGCCTTGAAATTATGTCGTATCGTAAAATAACAAAACGAAGCGTAAACGATCAGCTCAAGCATCGAGACCATACGGTAGATATGTCCGACAAAGCCGAAAGTGATCAGCCCACCAAACAGCCTGAACAAGGTGCTCATTGAGGTGGAATTGTCTGAATCAATATCTGGCAACAATCCACCCATGGTGCCAAGAAACATCAGCCACAAGGCTGTGATCGGAACGATATGCCCTGCTGATAATAATGCGGTAGCCGCTAAACTACTGGTTAAAGCGGCCGATCCAAGATGCATTTTGAAATTAGCCACAAGTCTTCACACTGAACAAGGCCATTGAATCATTTACAGCTTAGTATTGCTGTCCAACAGCCATTGCCTCTTTAACTGGATAAATAACCAGTATTATGTATTAATTCTTAATGACATCAATGAAAATTATATAGTTCAGGCCATTGAATCGCCAACTGGCGTTTTTTTAAACACAATTGACATTGTGTTGACTTGATCGTATTTAAAACAGCACTTAGCCTAAGATTTCCATTCCGATAGCTATGGCAGACACGATACCAAAAAACCATGCACTCATCGTCAGCTCTTCATAAGCAATAATTATATACTTCTGCTTTTCATTTATCACTTTTGATAAATCTTCTATCGCATCATGGTAAAAGTTAGCTATTTTTTGCTCTCGACTTACCCTATCAAGTGTAAATAAGATACTCGTTGCTTCTCTTCCCTTTGGCAGTTCCGGTATCCCCTCGAGCTTCAATGCCAAGAGTGAATGTCCCCAGGCGCAGACAACTGAAAACAAACCGATCAATAACGCCACCAATTTTATCCACTCAATAGGTAATGATGGCTGAAAAAAGCTACCACTCTTAATCACGGTCACTGTCCCAAGTCCAGCTATAACCGTTGTTAGAAATGTTAATAACTTAGAACATTTACTCTCCCAATGGTCGAATCGAGCTTGTTCTTCTGCATACCTATCTTTTAGATAATCTATGGTTTCAATGACATACTCTCCTACTTCTTAGCCGTGCACAAGTTTCCACTTAAACATAGACCACATGTCCAATCCCCGAAAATATCCGCCTTCAAAGAGTCGTATTTTATCGAAGCCAAATTGGAGATTGACACTTGAATACACGATGTATTTTTGTTCTACAGTTAATGAAATGAAAGCGCTAATTCATAGGTGTGAAAATGGAATTTTCTGAAACCATCGGCTACGCTGCCTCAATCATGGTAGGGCTGTCGCTATTAATGAGTAATATGAAAAGTCTTAGATATATCAATGGAATAGGATGTTTATTATTTGTGATCTATGGATGGCAGCTGCAAGCTTACCCCGTGGTGGTAATGAATAGTTTCTGTATTTTTGTCAACCTTTACCACATTCACAAACTTTCTGTTCAAGAGACAAACTAGCGCTTTCACCGAAACCTATATTCTTGCAATGCCCGATCGCCCAGGCATTGCATCACAACGAAATCTCACCCTACTGGTTTGCAGCCTGGCGCAAAAACTCTAACCTTTGTTGCTCTTCGGAACTCGGCGTATAAGCGTCTTTGCTCAGTGTTGAGATATCAAATGGTGCCAATGGTATCGCGTCATGCAGGCTCACACCAAAACTGGCCTTCTCGCCAGGATAGCCTGACATTTTCTCTATCACCCAGTTTTTCAGCTGATAGTGACCATCAGTACCTGCCAAAACACTCTGGTGAACTTTCAGCTCCAAGACTTCACTCCCCTCTCCCAATTTAGACTTGCCATTAAGCGCTGCAATCACTTCGCCGTCTTGGCTAAATAAGTTCGCTCTCACCCGGTATATTCCACCCTGCTTAACATCGAGCGCTAGGGGGATCAGCATATCTGCTCCTTCTGACAACGGTTCGCCTGCTGACAGTAGGTAGGCCGTAGGAACAAAAAAGTTAAAATCGGCAGTTAATATATCTGTCCCTTGCTCAAAATCGATGGTTGCTTTTATTCTGACTTCCTGTGGCCAACTCTCTTTCGTTTTGATGGCTAACGTCTTGCTATTTGTTTGCTCAACAAACAAGAGCTGTTTTGTATCAGGTTCATAGAGCTCATACTTAATATTACTGATAGCCAGTTTGGTATTTAATGAAACCACAATAGGTTCAGGATAGAAAAACCGGTATTTATCCAGCGATAGTGAAGCCGTATTGTCGCCATCAAGCACAGGGACTTCAACCACATTGAAATAGTTAGGCTCAAGGTAGCTCACACTCGACTCAGAAATGGGCTTTGAGTACGGAGGATATTGAACTTCAGCTGCATAGACATCTGAAATCAGGGCCAGTTGCTGAGTAATAGATTTCAACTCAGGTTCAATCTCTTGCCTATTAACCGATGCATCATCCAGCTTCACATTTCCAAGATTTTTACTATGGCTTAGGTTATCTACCGATATGGTTTGCGGCTCAATTACCCGCTTCGCTTGCCCGTCTTGCAGTACCACAATATCTGTCGACTCCCCAAGCGGCACTACGTCAATTTTCGCTTCCAGCAAAAAGTAAGTAGATATTGAAGTACCTAATATCAAAGCTATCACTATATGCTTATTATTATTCATACAATTCTTAGTAATCATTAATCTTCAAGTTGTACTGATAGGGGACCAGCTGGCCCCCTTTACTTGATTTCAATGTTCAGCTGGATCAGTTAAGCAAGTCTGCTGCCAGTTGTGACATCGTCACTTTATCTGAGCCGTCAACATAGCGATAATAGTAACCCGTCAGCCAGTACCTTTCGTCAGTCGTACTGACTGTCAAGGTCTTGCCATCACTTAGCGTCGCCTGTTGACTTGCAGCGGTAACCTGCCCACTATGCGAGTTACCAATCAAACCACCGTGACTATAGCCCTCTCCCATCAACAACGGATAATGATCTGGCATAAAGTCGCTCACCCCACGTGACTGCGTTGCCAGCTTACCGTCATAGGCAACACTGAGTGAACAACTGTTGAAGTCTCCTGATTGGCTGGCACCACAGGTTGAATGGCTGGCAACCACTCCATCATCATGACCCGGAAGGAAACCTGCTGTAAGCTGGAAGTAATCAGAGCCATCACCGGTAAAACGAACCCGCGGAATACGCCCGTCGGGTAAAGGTGCCAACTGGCGTGCATTCGCCACCTTCAGATCATTCAACACGCCGGTATTAGAGCTATTCGGAATTTCACCTAACCAAAGCTTAATTGCCGACTGCAGGGCTCCATTAACCCATCCGCTCCCTTCTGCCACATTGATTGCTAAATCACCCAGCTCAGAGCCTCCACCAGCACCTGCAAAATCAAACGTCGCTAGAATATTCAACGGCTGAAGGCCTGCGTTCTCAAGCCAGTTAGCCTGATTATCAAGCATATACCTTGCGACAAGATCACCGGTTGAATGGGTAACGAAAATGCAGCCGTTAACACAAGTCTGGTTACGTGATAATTCCTGCAATTTAGGCCAAATATAATCCGTCGAGATCTTTCCAGCGACCCGTTCATGAGACGGCCAGTCAATACGGTCATCGGCCTTCGCTAGCCAAAAGTCGCGCCAATAATCAGCGCCTTCTTGCTCAACCGCGGTACTATCCGGTTTCGATTGCAGTTGATCGGCCTGGAAGCCATGGATCAAAATAATAGGATGTTCACCAATGGCAGCGGAAGCTGAAAAAGAGAGCGTTGCCAACGCTGTAATCATTCCCTTAGTTAATGTCTTCATTGTTATTATTTCCGTTGTATATGGAACAATGAAGAGTAGAAGCTCTAATTAACTCCGGCAAATATGAAATCTAACCAGTATCGATAATCTACGAAAAGATCACATTATCAATAGTATAGGTAAGCATAGTACTTGATTTCTGGCCGCTAAATACCACTTCAGCCATCAACCGGGTTGGTTGGGGTGTTTAATGTCAACTGATAGAAACCTAAATCCAGCCAGCGGCCAAATTTATAACCCGCTTGGCTGATAGTTCCAGAATGGGTAAAGCCTAATCTTTGATGCAATACAATACTGCCCTTATTCTCTAAATCAATGGCGCCAACCATGACATGGTAATCTTGCTGTTTGGCAAGCTCGATTAGCCGACGCATCAGTTCTTTGGCTAACCCTTTACCTCTGGCAGCATGATGTAAATAGACAGAGTGCTCGACAGTATACTTAAAGGCTGGTTGCTCGCGGAATCGGCCATAGGTGGCAAAGCCCATGAGCTCACCGTTATCATCAACCACACCAATTACTGGAAACTCACTTTTTTCCTTGGATTCAAACCATGAAACCATATTGTCCATTGTTCGCGGTTCATAATCATACAAAGCGGTTGAATGTAGAATGGCATCATTAAGAATGGCCAGAATCTCAGCGGCATGAGATTCGAAGGTGCAGGTAATAAACTTCATATCCTTGTTTAAATTCCTTTTATTCCGTTCGTTCGCTGCACTCAAGCTACCACCTTAAAAACTGTGCAGTCAAATACTCCTCTCTATATGGTAAATTCAAGCTCAAATATTTCGGTCTAGTTTTGTTATCTTCATATCAGCCCCAGTTACGACGGTGGCAACTTTTGATAAAGGACATCTGGAACGCCTTCTTCATTATTCGTACCGTCGTTAAATTCCACCGCGCTAAAACCAAAACGTTCATAAAAAGCTCGAGAGCCGTGGTTTTGCTGGAAAGTAACAAGCTGAACAGGCCTTCCTTCAAAATAATCCAGAGCATCAGATATGAGTATCGAGCCAATACCATTACCGGTATGTTTAGGCAGTAAGTAGAGCTGATCAATCCACCCTACCCCGTCTTGCTCAGACATGGCGCAAATACCCACAATTTGGGATTTCAACAGCGCAACAGTAACCCTACTGTTGGGGATAAGGTACCCTTCAATCCATTGAAAAACAGCCTCATCACTATGGGCTAATGGGGCGAATGCCAGCAGCTGTTTTCGTGATGTCAGCATTACTTCTGTTACAGCTTTGGCATCTGAAACAGTTGCTTCCCTGATCCCTATTTTATTCGCTACGCTCAACACTTCATCCTTGTTCTATCTTTGTCTTTCTTTGTTTCCGGCGATTATCGAATATCGTCAATAATTATACCGGACGCTCATTTCCGCGTTTATAGTTTCCGGTTAACCTTGCCATCAGCTGCTGTTGCTCAGTAAAACTGGCTGACTGAACGTTATCGATAAAGCTGATCGCTTTTTCACTCCGTAACGTCGTGACGATTTTTCCATGATGAGAGATAACAACGTCGCCAGATTTCCACTCCCGGAAACTGAAACCGAGATCATCCTTATATCGATTGCTCATCATTTCCTCTTTTTTATCAATCTACTTTATTAGGCTGAGATTGGCTCGCCCACTGGATAAACACGGCCACAGGAAAAGGCGAGATCATAACTCCACCTATACCAATCAAACTACTGATAACAACCATACCGTTAACGGATTGCCCAATATCACTCATCAGTAAAATGACCACACCAATTACGACCATAACTAAGCCTACAAGGTGCAGGACTTTGAATAACTTTAATAAAGGAAGTGTCTTCTGTGACATCCAGTTCATCCTATCTAATGTTAGTTTCCATTCTATCGCTTAATGGAATAATACGTAGGTTGCTAACAGTAAGCAAAATAACGCCTCGGATATCTTCTTATTGCAAGCCACAACGACATACAAGATGGAATTCGAACTGGGTTCACATGATTCAGATTATTAATTGCAAACGAACGGCATATATACAACGATTATGAGTAATAACTCTAACAATAGCGGAGCAAATCCATGGAACGGGTTCATTGCTGGGTAAAAGAGTTGCTGGAGGCTGGCCAGTCGAGCGACGACCTTAATCGTGTTGTTCAGCGCATCGGCCTATATTTGGGCGCTGACTTAAGCTTATTTTTCCTCGGTTCCCCACCACACCATGGTAAACATTGGATCCTTCACCACGGGATAGAAAAAGGCGATTTCGACTTTTACTTGCGTCATTCAGGTGATGATGTTTATTTGCAACATTACCTGAGCCATTCACTGACAGGCAAGATGGTCGCCCTGCAAGATATGTTGCCAGTTAAGCGCATTCATGACTGTTGGTTTATCGAGGAAATGATCCCACGGCTAGCTGTTCGTTACTCCATCAGCGGCTTATATCCTGTTGCTCCAGGGCAAATGCTTGCCATTACTTTCCATCGTTATTACCAGCCCTTCACCATGGAAAACAAGCAGCTGATGCAAAAGCTGCTTGATGCCCTTGTTCACTGGGGACAGTTTTTTATCGCTCGTAACACTCTGGAAACGATATATGGCTCAGAGCCACTTGCGAGGGGGATGATGAAATTACCCGATACCCTCACGCAGGCAGAACACAACATTGTCTCTTTACTCGCTAAAGGATATGACGGAAGTGAGATAACCGCTATCCGTGGCGTATCAAAAGAAACAACCAAATCACAAATTAAGAGTATCTTGCATAAAACAGGATGCCGTCACCAGAATCAATTACTGCAGCGCATATACTGCGGCGTCTGATTTTATCTATATTCTGACAGTTTACCTAGCTTTCTCTTTACCCATCATTCACGAAGATATCCGCGGATGAACGCTATAATTTCAAACACCCTCCCGCGGTCTATTTTTTAATCAACCACCCGCTAACAAGCTGAATGTAAAAGCATGTCAGTTGCAACCCTTGTATACTTACATCAATATACTCACCGATTACTCCCATGAAACGGATCTTGTGATGGAAGCAGAACAGCTCGAAATACTTAGTTTTATCAGCCAGTTCCCTCCTTTTGATAATCTACCAGAAGAAAAGCAACAGCAAGTAGCACTGCAAATCGAGGTATCCTATTACCGCGCCGACAGTATGATCCTCAACTTTGGGGATGAAATCCACGACCTTTACCTGATCCGTAGCGGCGCCGTCGAGATTTACCGACGTAAAGGTGAACTCTACAACCGTATTGATGAAGGGGCGCTCTTTGGTCAAATGGGGCTACTGATGAACAACCGCGTTCGTATGCCCGCCAAGGCCATTGAAGATACGCTGGTTTACTGTATTCCTGAAGAGATGTTCAACAGCCTCTATGAGGAGTTCGATACCTTTGCTGATTTCGTCGAAGTCGAAGACAGCGCCCGTCTACGCAGTGTGGTCTCAACCCACACCGATGCCAATGATCTCACAACGTCAAAAGTACGAACACTACTGACACGCGATCCGCTGCTGATCCCAAAAGACGAGTCGATTCAGATCGCCGCGCAGACGATGGCAGAAGAAAGTACCTCCTCTCTTCTAGTCACCGATCCCGAAGCATCAGATGACGATGAAGATGGGGATCACTTGGTTGGTATTATCACAGATCGTGATTTATGCACCCGTGTACTGGCAAGCGGTATTGATGTCTCGACTCCGGTTTCAGAAGTTATGACAACCGAGGTCATTTCTCTCGATCACAATGCCTACGTATTTGAAGCTATGCTAACCATGCTGCGCTACAACGTCCATCACTTACCAGTACTACGCAATAAGCATCCAATTGGGGTTATTGGCCTTACCGATATTGTTCGTTATGAATCGCAAAATAGCCTGTTACTGGTTAGTACTATCTTCCAGCAACAGAGTGTCGAAGAACTACAGGCCTTGTCAGAGCAAGTCAAAGATTGCTTTGTACGCATGGTCAACGAAGATGCCAACTCACACATGGTTGGTAGCGCCATGGCCGTAATTGGCCGTAGCTTTAAGCAGCGGCTACTTGAACTGGCAGAGGAAATTCAAGGACCGCCACCAGTTCCATATTGCTTCCTCGCACTTGGCTCTATGGCCCGGGACGAACAATTGATTGTTACCGACCAGGACAATGCACTGATCCTGGACAATAGCTACGATGAAAGCCGACACGGTGAGTATTTTGCCAAGCTCGCTGCCTTTGTCTGTGATGGGCTCGACGCTTGCGGATACAACTATTGCCAGGGTGATATCATGGCCTCCAATCCAGAGTGGCGAATGACGCGGCAAGAGTGGGAAGAATGTTTTGCCGACTGGATTGATAACCCTAAGCCGCAAGCACTCCTCAACAGTTCTATCTTCTTTGATTTAGATGGAGTTTGGGGGCGCGTTAAATGGGCCGAGCAACTCAATAGCTTTATTATTCGACGAGCCCGAAAAAACAATCGTTTTCTAGCCTGCCTTGCCCGCAATGCGATCAGCCGCACACCACCGCTAGGCTTTTTCAAAGACTTCGTTATGGAAAAAGATGGCCGCCATAACAACTCAATTAACCTGAAACGCCGCGGTACAGCACCGCTTGCAGATCTGATCCGTGTCCATGCCCTTGCTGTGGGCTCTCGTTCGCAAAACTCGTTCGAACGATTGGATGACATCATTGATGCCGGCATCTTACCCAAAGGCCGAGGACAAGATCTTCGTGATGCCATGGAGTTTATCTATATGGTTCGCATCCGCCACCAGGCTCTGGATGTTGAAGCCGGGATTGAAGCTGATAACAGTATTGAGCCGGAAAACATGTCGGACTTTGAACGTCGTAACCTCAAAGCCGCATTTCAAATCCTCAGCAATGCACAAAACTTCATCAAGTTTCGCTATCAAGGCAACAGACGCTAATGATGCAAAAACAAACGAAAAGGCCTTTACTAGCCAATACAAGTACACCTGACTGGCCGACTTTTTTCACTACATTGGCCAGCCAGGCTAAAGACTCACGCCTAAAACGGTACTACTCCACAGACATAGTCAGTGGCGATACGCCGTTGCGGGATGTCCCTTTCGTTGCGTTAGACTTTGAAACCACAGGACTTGATCCCAAGAAAGACGAGATCATCAGCATCGGGCTTGTTCCCTTTAACCTTCAACGCATTCGGTGCAGAGATTCTGCCCATTGGGTGGTTAATCCACATAGACAGTTGGAAGAAGAGTCAGTCGTGATCCATGGTATCACCGACTCAGATGTTAGTGATGCGCCTGATTTGTTGCGTATTCTAGAGAAAGTGCTGGATGCCCTTGCCGGAAGAATCGTCGTTGTTCATTATCAAAAAATTGAGCGAGAGTTCATGAACAGTGCGTTAAAAGCAAGGCTCAACGAAGGTATTTACTTTCCTGTCGTCGATACACTGGCGATAGAATCAGCAATACAGCAACGCCAATATGGTGGTTTCTGGAAACGTTTGCAGGGAAAGCGCCGCGGCTCGGTAAGATTAGGTAAGGCTCGTCAGCGTTACGGCCTGCCCACCTACCAACCCCACCATGCCTTAACCGATGCTCTAGCGACAGCTGAGTTGCTACAGGCACAGATTGCCTACCATTTTGACCCTGATACGCCGATATCGGAGATTTGGCAATAATACCAATCAGCACCAGTATTAGCACCTGACGCTAATTGATAGACAAAAAAACGCCGCTGAAAACAGCGGCGTTTTTAGTATTGCTATCTTTACTGATTAGCGAAAACGTTCGGTACGGAAACCCATTACCAAGCTTACGCACATCAGTAGCAAAATAATGGTAAACGGTAGACCCGTTGATATTGCACCGGCCTGAAGCGCTTCAATTGCCTGTGTACCACCAACATATAGCATTACTGCAGCAATCGCCCCTTCAACCGTAGCCCAGAAAATACGCTGCGGCATTGGCGAATCAAGCTTACCACCAGCGGTGATATTATCGATAACCAGCGAACCTGAGTCAGATGATGTAATGAAGAAAACCATCACCAATACAATGGCAATAACAGACAGCAGATTACTGAATGGCAGTGCTTCAAACATTTCGTACATCGCCAGAGGGACAGACGTCAACCCATTCTCACCAAGGCTACCGACACCATTAATCACCTGATCAATCGCTTGGCCGCCAAACACTGACATCCAAAGAACCGTCACCATTGTTGGAACAATCAGTACCGCAATCATAAATTCGCGAACAGTTCGGCCCTTTGAAATACGAGCGATAAACATACCCACGAATGGTGACCAAGAAATCCACCACGCCCAATAGAATACTGTCCAGCCGCGCATCCAAGTTTCATCTTCACGACCATGTGGATTACTTAGCGCAAAAAAGTTTTCAGCATAGCCAGAGATAGTTGTTGGAATCGTGCCCATCGAGACGGCGAAACCAACCAAAGCAACGAATGCCAGCAGTGCAATGGCAACCAGCATATTGATATTACTTAGCAGCTTTACGCCACCGTCAATACCACGAGCCACTGAGATTACCGCCAACAAGGTAACAACGGCTATCACCCCAATCTGCAAAGTGATATCACTTTCTAGGCCCAATACATGTTCGATACCACTCGCTGCCTGTTGAGCGCCTAAGCCCAATGACGTTGCTAGACCAAACAAGGTAGCAAGCACCGCGAAGATATCGATAATGTGACCAGCCCAACCCCATACACGATCACCCAGCAGAGGGTAGAAAATGGAGCGAATAGAAAGAGGCAAGCCTTTGTTATAGGCAAAGAAAGCCAGAGACAGGGCGACTACACCATAAATTGCCCAAGGGTGGAAACCCCAGTGGTACATAGTTGCACCCATCGCCAATTTTGCAGCTTCAGGTGTATTAGGCGTCACTCCTAGCGGTGTTTCGTACCACCCAGTGTAATACGCAACTGGCTCGGCAACACTCCAGAACATCAAGCCGATACCCATACCTGCAGCAAACAGCATCGACAGCCAGGAAACTCGAGAATAATCCGTCTCTGCGTCCTGTCCACCGATACGAATTTTTCCGAATGGAGAGAAAATCAACGCCAGGCAGAAGATAACGAAAATGTTGCCTGACCAAATGAAAAGAGCATCGAAATTATTGATGATGCTATTTTTCACCCCATTTAGGGCCGTTTTAGCCGTTGCCGGGTCGCTGATCAAAACAGCAACCAAAAACAAGGCAATTAAACCAGCACTTGTGCCAAAAACAGGATTATGGACATCAAAGCCCCACTTTTGGATATTGTCTTGTCCAACCGTGTAATCCGTATTTTCTATACTGTACTTATCATGTTTACTCATCATTGAATCCTACTTGGCACACTTTCAGCCAAGAATATTTAGTCCTATAAATAAAATTTGAGCCCACTGATCAAATCATTTATGTGGTTGAAGTGTCAAGTTTAATTGGAAATTACTGGCAAACGAACAATAAATAATCAACATTTGCTGGTAACTTCGATGATTATTAACAATAGCAACAAAATAATATTTCGTGTTCTAATCAATCGACAACAAACATAGCCTTTCCAGCAAGCCTACTAAGGGGGGGATGAAGGTGAAAATAAACAATACAGAAACTAAAAAAGCGACCAAAAGGCCGCCCCTGAAAACTAGAACTAGAACTAGAACTAGAACTACGAAGGAATGATACAAAGCCCAAAAGGTTCAAGCAGCTGCTCTTGTTGCCAATCACTGATCATGACTCCTTTTAACTTCACTTTTCTGAGATCCAGCCCCGCCAAATCAACGTGGCACAAGTTGCATTCTTCAACCAAAAACTGCCCCCATTGCTCTTCAGAAAATTCACAACGACTCAAGTCAGACCCTTTAAGAGACGCGCCGTTTAAATTGGCACCATTCCACCTATTTTCGAACAAATCGCATTTTTCCAAACGTTGGTTCTCAAAGTTTGAATAAGATAAGTTGCATCCGGTGATATAGGCAGAGGAAAAAAATGTGTTTTGGGTAATGTAGTTACAAAAGTTAGCGCGCAGAAAGTTACTGCCCTTCATATTGCTCATTCTAAATTCTATACCTAAACACTGGGCACCAGTAAACTGGGCCAGGCTCAAATCACATTCTTTAAAACTGGCATCTTTCAATTGCGCATATTCGAAGCTACATCCATCAATATCACCCTGTTCAATAAATCGGCAATCGTGGAATTCGGCTTCGGTAAGATCGGCTCGACTAAAGTTACACCGAAAGAAGCTACAATGTTTAAAAACCGAACCAGAAAGGTCTTGTTTCGAAAAATCTTCTTCAGTAAATGTGGAATTTGAAACAATCATATTTATCACTTAGCCACTCTATTTTTTAATAGTTTACTAAGGAAAAATGTCAAAAATCCAGAAGAAACAGATGTTGTTTTTAGCTTTTTCACCCCCTCAAGATACCCATTCAGAATGAGCCTCAATGGCAATTAGTGGCGAATAACCAAGCTAATGAATACTCTCAGATGATGAGCTAATCGGAGGTCATAGAGATGGATACAGAGACACTGAGAGCCACATCGAATGCCGCAACATTAGACAAACACAATGGAAACACTCACGATACGGATACCTATTATTTTAATACATGGTATAGAACCTTTTTTACAAAAGGGATAATTGTGTTTACGTTGGCTTATGTTCACTTCCTGCATGAGTCACAGTTGGATTCTTTATCAGCCCAGCCAGAAAAAGCTCTCAAAATATAGTCAACAAACGTCCGGGTTTTCAACGGTAATTGCTTACTCTTGTATAGCATATTAACTGGCATCGCTTTAGGTCGCTCACCCTGAAGTACTTCAACCAACGATCCTTTTATTAGCTCTTGCGAGAGGATTAATCGAGGTTGTAGGACAACACCCGCGGCTTTAACCGCTGCAACTTTCAGTGCCTGCCCGCTATTGGATAATAAACGGGTATGTTGTCGATCAAAGGCCTGTGTTTCGATCCCCAGTGCGAGTTGAGGCTGGATATCACTGTAACTAAACCCTAGGCAATGATGGTTAAGCAAATCCGCTTGCGATTCCACCTTTCCTTTTTTTGACAAATATTCTGGTGATGCTGCAAACATCATTTCATAATCAGGCAATTGCCGGGCGATCAATGAAGAGTCTGCTAGTTCCCCCACCCTAAACACAACATCAAACCTCTCGTGCATCGGATCAATCAGTGCGTTGTCGACCACCAGCTCAATATTAATTTCAGGATAGAGCTGCAGGAAATCTGCAACCAGCGGAGCCAGGACTAAATTTCCATAGGTTACCGGTGAGTTTATCCTAACGGTTCCCCTAGGCTTGTTTTCCAATGTTTGCAGACTGTTTTCTGCATCCGCTATGTCCCTCAAGATTCGTTCACATTCATTTAAATAGATCTGACCCGCTTCCGTTAATGATTGCTTGCGTGTTGTACGATTTATCAATTTGGTGCCAAGATGTTCTTCGAGCGATTTAACATGCTTACCAACCATCGTAGACGACACTGAAAAATGAGCGGCGGCCTTGGCAAAGCTGCCATGCTGTGCCACATAAACAAACACCTGCATGTTCTTCAACTTATCCACATTAACAACCTATAGTTTATAAACATCAAACCAGATCATTGTTTATCAACTCATTAGAGTCAATTAGATTTATCTCTGCCGAGCAATTTACAAAGAAAAAATTCCCATGCTAAAAGCTTTATCCCAACAAGGCCTGTTTATCACCGCAGAGCTTCACATTAAACCTGACGTCGATTTGGATCATGCAATCTCATCAATTCACGAGTTCTGTGAAGGAATGAATAGTGAACCTGGCTGCTCCTTCGCTCTGGCCCTTCAAGATCAGAAAGATCCTCGGAAAGTTATTTTCTGGGAACGTTATGAAGATCAGGCCGCTTTCGAGCAGCACTTCCAAGCCAACCACACTCAGCACTTTATTAATGCGGGGCTAACTGATCTCGTTCAAGCGTTTGAATCTCAACTTCTACTAACGGAGAAATAATCATGTCACAAACAGTAAGCTGGGGGATCTTAGGTACAAGCTTTATCTCGGGCGTGATGGCTGATGCGATTCATAAAGAAGGAAGCACGCGTATTCATGCCGTAGCCGGACGCTCTGAAGCCACACTCAAGCAATTTGCGGTGGATTATGATATCGATGTAGCAACCGCAGACTTTGATGCCATTATCAACGATAGCAACGTCGATATTGTCTATATTGCACTGCCAAACCATCTTCACCACGAATACATCATCAAAGCGGCTAACGCTGGTAAAGCCATTTTATGCGAGAAATCACTGTCAGTTGATATGGAAAAGACAGCTGAGGCCCTTGCTGCAGTTGAGGCAAACAATGTCTTCTTTATGGAAGGCCTTATGTATTTACACCACCCTTTTACCAGCAAAATCCTTGAGGTGCTTGATAGCAGTGTCATTGGGGAAGTTCGCTCAGTTCAGGGCCATTACTGTGCTTCGATCGCCCAGTTTGTCAACCCTGATAGCAAAGGAGCGCTATACAACCTTGGCTGCTATCCCGCTTCTCTCTTGCACCTCATAATGCAGCATAGCTTTGGTAACAGTGTATTTGATGATTACACTATCACAGCCAATGGACGCCGAGGTACCGATGGCAACATTTGTGAATCTGCCGCGACTCTTCAGTTTGCCAACGGTGTTGTCTGCCAGCTGCACACCGCAGAAGATTACGGCCTACACTCAGGATTCACCATTCTCGGGGCTGAAGGTTGTATTCAATTAAAATCCAACCCATGGCTACCAGAAGCAACAGGTAATCAACTCATCATACAAAAATACGAGCAACAAGAAGAGGTTATCAAAGTAGATGCTGACGGTGATGCGTTCCTTTATCAAGTAAGAAAGGCTCGGAAGTACCTTGAAGCCGGGCTCAAACATGCCCTGCGGCCAGCAGCACAGCCGAAAGATTCTTATGAGATCATGGAGCTGCTAACTCAATGGGAACATGCAACGTTATGTAAGTAGGTTATTTCTTTTATAAGGAAAGAACCGGATCCGATGCTTGAACGCATCGGATCGATACTGGATTTGGAGCATTAACTACATCAGGCTTGGCTTGGTGTCGAAATCTCCAGAACAATACATTCCTGCTCACACAAAAAAGGGCCATGGATTTCCCCTGGCAGACGGTTGGCATAGTGCCCCTGTTCTAGCCAAGTTTTATTTGTCTGGTCATATAGCCGGCCTGAGACAATAAACACTTCTTCAGGATAATCATGCCGGCTGCGGCCAAACGGCGTGGTATCGGCACCCGCCTTGAAACGTGTTAAACGGGTATAATCACCTGTCGCATCATCCATACTTAACGTAACCTGCTCAATCATGCCATCAGTTCCGTCGATAGCTTGCCAACGATTTCGACTCGATTCCGATAGAACATTCCAATACTTTACTGCATGCTTTGTCATTAGCTAGCCTCCTTGCTATTTAGCGATACGCTTTTTCAAACACCTAACTCAATAATGTAGAGCAAAATAACGTTGAAAGCCCTAACTAAGGCTGGGAAAGTGAACAACTTCTCAGATTATCTCCAGCCTAATGAGTCAGGCCAGAAATTTGTTTTGCACTCAAAGGCGGGCTACGGCTCACCTTTATCGACTCAGCCCATTCTTAGTCAGCAACCAATGAGTGCCATTTTTCATGCTTGGTGATGTAATTACTGATAAACCCGCAAACCGGTAACACCAGATAGCCTTCAGCCTGAATTTGCTTCAACACAGCTTCCATCAAAACATCACCAAGTCCTTGCCCTCTTAACGAGACAGGCACTTCGGAATAGTTTAGGTGTAAAACGTTACCTTGCTGACTGTAAGTGACCAACGCATAAGCACCAGGTGCCACTTCCATCCGATATTCTTTCTTTTCAAGATCATGTTCAAGCGGGTATTCCTTTGCCTTCGTCATTATTGGCCTACCTTTTTTGGGTTCGTATTCCCTTCAATCACTGCCTTCTGGCTATGTCCAACTCTATCGCCGAACTGTGTCAGTAGCTTCTGTAATTTAGGCGTGATTTGATTGATACAAAATGGTTTTTTAGGGTTGGAATAATAATAGTCCTGAATTTGCTGACATGACGGTTCAAAGGATTTGTAATCGAGTACCTGAGTTATGATTGGCTCCGTAAATTCTGCCCGCAGCGATTTCAGGCATAACTGAGCCACTTTTTTTTGCTCTGGGTTGTAAACATAAATAGCTGAACGGTACCGTCCACGTAACGCATGGTTTGATGTACAACTGTGAGTATGCAAATGAATCTGAATCAATGAATATAAATCAATCACGTCACCATTATATTCTACAATAACACCCTCTGATAAAGTGTCATGCTCCTTTGCAGTCACCCAGCCTTGCTCCACTTTTTCCACCCCAATCAGAGAGCGAAATATGGCTTCGGTACACCAGTAGCAACTTCCACCTAATCCGATTTTTGGCATATTCGACACCTACTTTCGTTTCAATCACTACAATCTTAAGTACGCGCTTCTCTAATAACCGCTAGAAAGTCAAATATGAAATCATGCTAGATTTCGGGTACGATGCGTTATTAGCTAATTAAAAATGATAATTGAAAAAATGAATAAATCGCTGTTACTCAAACATATTGTAGATGAGCTTAAAATCGTCCACCAGTCAGCGATAGATGCCGCTAAGCGTGCATACGAAACAGCGACCGATGATGAAAATGCGCCAGAGAATAAGTATGACACCTTAAGCCTTGAGGCCTCATATCTAGCCCAAGGGCAAGCACAGCGGGTTGCAGAGTGTGAAGACGATTTGGCGCTATATGCCAAGCTTGATATCAAAAGCTTCTCAAGTGAGGATGCTGTTTCTCTCGGCTGTCTGCTCCACTTGGCTGATGAAAACGATACAGATAAGTATGTCTTTCTTGGACCAGCAGCCGGTGGACTAAAGGTTGCTTTTGATAACAAAGAGATCATCATCGTGACGCCTTCTGCACCGCTTGGGCAAGCCTTAGCAGGCAGCCATGTTGATGATGAGGTAGAAATCCAAATTGGTGGTGAACGAAAGGTTTTTGATATTGTGGCTATTTTCTAGCTTCAGTCACCATTGATCTTGGCAAAGTTAAGCATTAGGAATAAATAAGGCGAGCTATAAAGCTCGCCTTATTTTATATAGCGACCGTTCCTTGGAAACAGATATTCGCTACGAAATCATTACGAACATCTGCTATTTATCTGCTACCAATTCTGCCAGGCAACTCTCCACAATGTCTAACCCCTCATGAAGAGTCTCCAGCTCTGCAGTCAGTGCAGGCAAGAAGCGAATAACATTGCCACGTACGCCACAAGACAGCAGGATCACACCAGCAGCATTTGCCTTTTCTACCAATGCCTTAGTCAGCCCGGCATTTGGTGAGCCGTCTTCCGGGGAGATCAGCTCGATAGCAACCATTGCCCCAAGCACACGCACATCACCAATTTCATCAAATTGATTCTGCAGGCCCGATAGGCGCTGCCCCATGACTTCACCAATAGACAAGGCTTTTTCACACAGTTTTTCTTCATCAATGATCTTAAGCACTTCCAATGCCGCCACACAGGCCAATGGAGAGCCCGCATAAGTACCGCCTAAGCCACCGGGTGCTGCTGCGTCCATGATCTCAGCTTTACCGACTAAGGCTGAAAGCGGGAAGCCACCAGCGATACCTTTTGCCATTGTCATCAAGTCAGGCTCAATATCCAGGTACTCACTGGCAAATAATTTACCGGTACGGGCAAAACCGGTCTGGATCTCATCGGCAATCAGGACAATGCCATGCTCATCACATAATTTTCTCAGAGCTTGAGCAAACTCCGGCGGTGCCTGATAAAACCCGCCTTCACCTTGTACCGGTTCAAAGATGATGGCAGCAACACGTGACGGCGCGATGTCACAAGCAAACAGATCGTTAAGCCCCTGCAGGCTATCTTGAACGCTGATGCCATGGTAAGCATTCGGGTAAGCGACATGGAAAATTTCGTTAGGGAATGGGCCAAAACCCGCCTTATAAGGTGCCACTTTGCCGGTAAGCCCCATCGTCATATTGGTCCGGCCATGGAAGCCTCCTTTAAAGGCAATCACACCGCTTCGACCAGTATGGGCACGTGCAACCTTGATTGCATTTTCAACCGCTTCAGCACCTGTTGTCACAAACATGGCTTTTTTGTCAGTGTCGCCCGGCACTCGCTCTGTGAGCTGTTCTGCCAACTCAACGAAAGACGGATAAGGGGTCACCATTGCGCAAGTGTGGGAAAACTGATCGAGCTGCGCTTTTACTGCCTCGATAATGCGCGGGTGAGAGTGCCCGGTATTATTGACGGCAATACCCGCGGCAAAGTCAATGTAACGTCGACCTTCAATATCCCACACATAGGCGTTTTCTGCCTTCTCTACATAAATCGGGCTCAGGTTACCCATGCCGCGAGCAATAACTTGTTGTTTGCGTTCCTGCCATGATTGATTGCTTGTCATTTTATTTTCTTCCTTTTAAATACTGACTGATATACCAAGCTGTTTACTTGCTGGTTAGTTGGATATTAAATGCCGCCGAAACAGAGGTATTTAATGTCTAGATATTCATCTATCCCTTGCTTCGCGCCTTCACGGCCGATACCTGACTGCTTCACACCACCGAAGGGAGCAACCTCGGTAGAAATAATGCCTTCATTAATACCCACCATGCCGTATTCAAGCGCTTCCGCCACTTTCCAGACACGACCAATATCGCGGCTGTAAAAGTAACTGGCCAGCCCATAGATTGTGTCGTTTGCCATTTGAACCAGCTCTTCGTCATTGTCAAAGCGAATGATTGGAGCCACAGGACCAAAGATTTCCTGCTGTACGATATCCATATCCTGTCGCACATCCGTCAGTATCGTCGGTGCTACGAACAGGCCAGGCTGTGGTGTATCACCACAAACAACCGACGCCCCCTGTTGCTTGGCTCGATCAATAATTTGTTCAATACTCTGTTTGGCTTTCTGCTCAATCACCGGACCAATCGTGACGCCTTCTTCCAGGCCATTACCGATTTTCAACTGCTTGACGGCGGCAACAAACTTATCAACGAACGCATCGTAAACTGCATCCTGGACATAAAACCGGTTAGCACAGACACATGTTTGCCCGGCATTACGGAACTTCGAGGCAATTGCGCCCTGAACCGCTTTATCAATGTCAGCGTCATCAAACACAATAAATGGTGCATTCCCACCCAGCTCCATCGAAGTACGTTTGACATCATTGGCACATTGCTCAAGCAACAGACGTCCTACTTGCGTCGATCCGGTAAACGACAGTTTTCTGATTTTCGGGTGGCTGCAGAACACTTCACCAATCATACTGCTGGACTGGTTCACTACGAGAGTTAGCAAATCACGCGGGATACCAGCCTGGTAAGCCAACTCAGCCGTTGCATACGCCGACAAAGGCGTTTGGTTAGCAGGCTTTGCAATAAAGCTACACCCCGCCGCCAATGCTGGGGCAGCCTTGCGGGTGATCATCGCAATGGGAAAGTTCCACGGCGTGATTGCCGCTGCCACGCCAACAGGCTGTTTTATTGTTGCAAGGCGACGATCGCCGACCGGAGCCGGAATGGTTTCACCATAGGTACGTTTGGCTTCTTCGGCGAACCATTCGATAAATGAAGCGCCGTAAGCGACTTCACCCATCGCTTCAGCCAGCGGTTTTCCCTGCTCGAGCGTCATCAAACGAGCCAGATCGCGCTGGTTTTCCATCATCAGCTGGTACCAGCGGCGCAAGACGGCAGCCCGCTCCTTAGCTGTTTTACACTTCCAAAACGCCTGTGCCTCATGAGAGCGCTCTACAGCCGCTTCAATCTCAGCTCGGGTTTGGGTCGCAATATGACCGATGACCTCTCCGGTTGCCGGATCAGTAACGGCGAGAGTTGTTTCTGATGGCTCGCATAGGAATGAAATCAGCGAGCGATTTTGAATAGATTGCATGGTTACTCCTTAACGTTGCGTTGAACCAGACTAAACCGTGAGGCAAGCTGGTATTTGCTGAGTAATACAGTGAATATTTCCCCCACCCAGCAATACTTCTCGGGTGGGAATACCGATGATCCGCCAGTCCGGCAGCGCCTTTTGCAACATCTCCTTGGCTAAATCATCAGTGCGGGGATCCAATAACGGAAAGGCGACCGTTTTGTTGATCATCAGGAAGTTGCAGTAGGATGCGCCAAGGCGTTCACCCGCCTGTCGCTTCATTCCCTGACTGGCTTCAATACCAGCCGCTTCTTCATTCGTCAGGTGAAGCGGCCCTGGCATCGGCAGTTTATGAACCTTTATTGAACGCCCTTTCGCATCACTTGATTGCATCAAGACCTCATAGGCCTCACGCGAAATAGCATACTGAGGATCATTCACATCATCTGTCCACGTCAGCACCACTTCTGCTGGTGCAATAACATGCAACAAATTATCGACATGGCCATTGGTCTCGTCGTTATAGAGCCCCTTGGGGATCCAGATAACCTTCTCTATGCCCAGGTACTCTGCCAGGTAATTCTCCAGCTGATCGCGACTTAGGTGCGAATTACGATTAGGATGTAACAGACACTCTTCAGTGGTGTATAAGGTTCCTTCGCCATCGGTATGGATTGCCCCACCTTCCAGCACAAAAGGGGCCTGATAGTGATCCACGCCGATCAGCTCACTCACTTTAGCGGCTACCTGATCATCCTTGTCCCAGGGGAAATACAGCCCCCCCTCAAGACCACCCCATGCATTGAACTGCCAACTGACGGTTCGCATTTCTCCTTGGCTGTTAAGTACTGCTGTCGGGCCGATATCACGCATCCATGCATCGTTGTAGCTCATTTCCACCACCCTGACACTCGCGGGTAATAAGTACCGAGCATTCAAGTACTGCGCAGCACTGGCAACCACGGTCACTTCCGCACACTGGCTGAGTGTTTCGGCAATCGTGACAAAAGTTTTTTGGGCTGGCTTGCCACCAAGCCGCCAGTTATCCGGGCGCTCAGGCCAGGCCATCCACACCTGTTGCTGGGGATGGTATTCAGCCGGAAAATAAAACCCATCTTGTTTGGGTGTGCCTGAAAGTTCCATTTCACTGCTCCATAAAAGCTGAGGGGCTACTTACCGGTTAATGAATTCAATGCCCCATAGAGATCTGGGCGACGATCCCGGAACAAGCCCCAGCTATGGCGTTCTTGTGCCGCTTGAGCAAGATCGATCTCAGCATAGATAATGGTTTCTTCATCACGGCTCGCTTCAGCCAGTTTGCCGCCTGTATTGTCGGTAATAAATGATGAGCCGTAGAACGTTGTTTCGATACCGTCATCGGTTTCAACCCCGGTGCGATTAGAAGCAATAACCGGTACTCCGTTAGCCGCAGAGTGTCCTTGCATGGTTCGCTGCCAGTGATCGCGTGAATCCAGTGTTGGATCCTGGGGCTCGCTACCGATTGCAGTTGGATAAAAAATAGCTTCTGCACCAGCAAGCACCAAGCTGCGCGCCAGTTCTGGGAACCATTGATCCCAGCAGATCCCGGCGCCAAACGTACCATATTTGGTTTGCCAAACTTTGAAACCGGTATCGCCAGGACTAAAGTAAAACTTCTCACAATAGCCAGGCCCGTCAGGGATATGCGACTTGCGATAGTTATCCAATACCGTACCGTCAGCATCAATCATGACTAATGAGTTAAAGAAACTATTACCTGCTTTTTCAAAGTAGCTAACAGGAATAACAACATCACACTCGCGCGCTAGCTGGCTCATGTGCTTGATTAACTGACTGTTGCCTGTTTCTTCCGCCAGTTCAAAATACCGAGCAACTTGCTCTTTGCAAAAATACGGGGCCGCAAATAGCTCTTGAAGCACAACGACCTGGGCACCATTCTTGGCCGCTTCGCGTACCGCATTGCTGATTTTTTCCAGGTTGTTGCTTAGATCCCAGCTAATCGCCAGCTGCACAGCAGCAAATTTAACAATCCGTGACATAGTTTCTCCTTAACTGAACTAACTTAAATGGCAAGCTTATCGCGCAGGGTATAGTAGGCTGCACCCAGTGCAGTGAGAGGAACTTGCAAATGGCGGCCACCCGGGAAGGCTATATGAGTCAATGAAGCAAATGCATCGAAACGCTCGGCATGTCCCCGCAAGGCTTCTGCCAACAACTTGCCCGCTAGATGAGTACAAGTCACGCCGTGGCCGCTGTAGCCCTGCAGATAATAGATATTGTCGCTGAAGCTACCGAATTGCGGCATTCGTGAATAGGTCAGCAAGAAGTTACCGCTCCAGGCATAATCAAGCTGTACTCCCTTGAGTTGCGGGAATACCTTTTCCATCTTTGGCCTGATCTCACGTTCTATCGAGGCAGGCTCTCTGGCACCATAAACAACACCACCACCAAACAACATGCGGTTATCTGCAGTTATCCGGAAATAATCGAGCAGGTAATTGCAGTCTTCAACGCAATAGCGCTGCGGCAATAGCTCATCAGCCAGATCCTGAGACAGTGGCTTAGTGGCAACGACCTGAGTGCCGCATGGAATCGCCTTGTTGGTAATATTCGTTGCCAGATCGCCGAGGTATGCATTTCCCGCCAACAAAATATACTTCGCTTTCACCGACCCATTTTCAGTATAGGCAACAGGCTGGTCACCCTTTTCTATACGGGTGACCGCTGAATGCTCAAAGATCTGTCCACCTAGGCTGACAATAGCCTCAGCTTCACCCAACGCCAGGTTCAGCGGGTGAATGTGGCCGCCGCTCATATCCAGCAACCCACCCTGGTAAACATCGGTGCCGACCACATCACCCAACGCTTTGGCATCTAGCAACTCCAACTGCGTGTGGCCGTAACGCTCCCAGTTTTTCTTATGATGCTTGAGCTCTTCAAACTGCTTGTTATTTAGCGCCGTAAACAACCCGCCTGGGCGGTAGTCACAATCAATATTATATTTCTCGATACGCTGGCGAATGATCTCGCCACCCTCAAAAATCATGCTGCACAGGGCATCTGCGGTACGTTTGTCATAACGCTTCTCGATCACATCCACATCACGGCTGTAGCTGTTAACAATCTGCCCACCGTTCCGGCCTGTCGCGCCAAATCCCACTTTGACACTCTCAAGCAACACAACCTTAAACCCTTGCTCAACCAGATGCAGCCCGGCTGACAATCCGCTAAAACCGGCACCGACAATACAAACATCACATTCAATGTTGTCGTTTAACGTCGGATAATCTTCCTTATTATTGGCAGTGGCTGCGTAATAAGAATCAACATGCTTGCTCATATGATCACTCCTTTGATTAAGATTCGAGACGGATCCAAGTTGTTTTCAGTTCTGTGAATTTCTCTAGGGCATGCAGTGACTTATCACGGCCATTACCACTTTGCTTATAACCACCGAATGGAACAGTCATGTCACCTTCGTTATAGTTATTAACCCATACCGAGCCTGCGCGTAGCTGTTTGGCGACCCTATGCACACGATCTAAGTCCGAACTCCAAAGTGCCGCACCCAGCCCATACGGTGAATCATTAGCAATCGCGATTGCTTCCTCTTCGGTTTTAAAAGTAATCACACTGAGAACCGGGCCAAATATTTCCTCGCGGGCAACACGCATATCATTGCTAACCTGATCCAGAATCACGGGTTCAACAAAAGCGCCCTGATGATCTACATCCCCGCCGCATACTTTCTTGGCCCCGCTCTGCTCACCCAACGTCACGTAGCCTAGTACCAACTGCTTGTGCCCCTGATCAATCAAAGCGCCCATGGAAGATGCCGGATCCAGAGGATCTTTGGGGGTAAAGCGCTTGGCAGCCTCTCTCACCAACTGAATAAACTGATCTTTGATGCTCTCATGTACTAACAGGCGTGTTGCTGCTACGCAGACTTCACCTTGGTTGTAAAAGCAGCCTGCAGCAGTTTCTTGCGCGGCTTTCTCAAGGTTCTTGTAGTCTGGGAAGACGATATTGGCATTTTTTCCGCCGGCCTCAGCCCAAACACGTTTCATGTTGGACTCACCCGCACTGATCATTAGTTGGCGTGCAATTTTGGTTGAGCCAGTGAAAGTGATGCAATCGACATCATTGTGCTTTGCCAGCGCATCACCGACTTCATGGCCAAAACCTGGCAAGACCTGGAATACGCCAGCAGGAATACCGGCTTCATTGGCTAACTTACCCAGATAAATCGCCGTCAAAGAAGATTTTTCGGAAGGTTTGAGGATAACGCTGTTACCGGCAGCCAAAGCTGGCCCTAACTTCCAGCACGCAAGTAATAGTGGGAAGTTCCAAGGGACAACGGCTGCAACAACACCAATCGCTTCATGCTGAATATGAGCATGCACATTTGGCTCAGTAGCTGGTACTTCGCCATAGACCTTATCGACGGCTTCGGCATAGAAGCGAATGGCATTCACTGCACCAGGAATATCCGTATTGTAACTATGGCTGATAGGCTTGCCTGTATCTAAGGTCTCCAATAAAGCCAGCGTTTCCTGGTGCTGCTTGATGAGTGAGGAAAATTTAAGTAATACCGCTTTTTTTTGAGCTGGTGCCAAATGTTGCCATACACCACGTTCGAAGGCACTTCTGGCTATTTCAACCGCTACATTCGCATCGGCAGCCTTACAACGCGCGACTTTTGCCAACTCCTGGTTAGTTGCCGGGTTAATTGTGCTGAAGCTACTTTGGTCAATCGCGTCCTGATAACAACCATTAATAAATGCGCGTGATTCTATGGTTAACTCATGTTGTCGCTCTATCCATTGTTGTTTGGTATTCATCCCTTCTTCCTCAACTCTGCAAGCGCTAGAAGCTTGCCGGCGTATGGGCACTGATTATTCGGCAAACATGATCAGTGCGATTGCTAAATTTATGCGGGATGCTGGTATCAAACAGGTAGCCTTCACCTTGCTTGATGATGTAGGAATCTTCCCCGAGGGTAAGTTCAATCTCTCCCTCTAACACCGTGCCAGCTTCCTCCCCTTCGTGTTTAATGGTTTTCAAACCTGTACTGGTATGTGGTTGGTAAACCTCAACCAAAAAGCCCATCTGCCTATCAGCTCGGCCGTCACATACCAGTTTCATCGATACAGATTCATTCCCGATTTCAATAAACTGTTCAGGTTTGATCACCACAGAGCGTTTGATATTCGGCTCCTCGCTGGTAAAAAATTCTGACAGAGACATCGAAAATACATTCACAATCTTTTGCAACGAACTGACGGACGGACTGACCTTGTCATTCTCGATTGACGAAATCGCGCTGTGGGTAATATCAGCCCGTTCCGCAAGCTCGCGCTGCGATAGGCTATGTAACTTGCGTAGCTTCGCGACTTTGGATCCGATTTGCTGTTTTTCCATCTTTCAATTCCTTAAGGTGTTGTGCCGCTTGGATAAAGTGGCTAAACAGCAATTTTGACACAAATAACTCTGTTGCGAACCATTCTGGGTGCCATTGCACACCAATAAAGTATGAATGCCCCGGCAAACTGAATGCTTCGACTAGGCCATCTGGGGCAATGGCTTCCTGATGCAGAACTGGAGCAAGCTGCTCGACACCCTGGCCATGGAGGGAATTAACTGAAATTGTCTTTTCAGATTGCAGCCAGTTGGCAAAATATCCGCCAGGACATACTTCCAGTAAATGGCTGACGGCATACTTAACGGCAAAGTCATCATCCTTTGGCTCTCTATGATCAAGCGCATTAGACTTGGTATGCACTTTAGGATGCAGTGTCCCGCCCATTGCCACATTCATCTCCTGGAAGCCACGGCAGATCCCGAACAAAGGAATGTTTTTCTCAGCACATGCTCGGATCAGATGAAAGGCAAGTTCATCTCTACCTGGATCCTGTTTTGCTTCGTGATGATCAGCCCCGTAGTGCTCAGGTGCCACATTGCTGTGACTGCCAGGAAGCAAGACGCCATCAACACTGGCAAGTAGCTGCTCAACATCACCTTCCGAAATTCCTGCCGGAATTAGTACAGGGATACCACCAAAGTCGCTGACGCTATTGAGATAAAACTCATTCACAGATTGAACGGAATATTTATCAACCTGCTTTTGGCAACAGACAACCGCAATCAGTGGTTTAACGCTTATTCCTTTCATCCCTCTGCCTCTTGTTCGATTTAATTGACAAAAAACATAGCGAGCGAGTAACAGTTTGGCAACAATAAAGAACATAAAATTAAATAACACCTTCTATTATCGTGACGCCAATCACAAAATCAGCCTATTTCGGATTGCCCTGTTAAAAATATCGAGCTATATGTTAAAGCCATGTTAAGCAAAGCCATCATTTGGGAGCTCTAAAACATGGAAGACGCCATACAGGATGTACAATATTTTAAACAAGAATGGCCGGATATACGTTTTATCGACCTGTTGTTCTACGATCTCAACGCCACGCCACGGGGTAAGCGTATTCCAATAGAATCGGCTCACAAGCTGGATCGAGGGGTATATCTTCCGGTATCGAACAACTCGCTGAGCGTGACGGGAAGTGTGATTGAAAGTGCGGGGCTAGGAGAAAAGCTCGGTGAGCCCGACCACCTATGTGCCGTTGTGCCGGGGTCGCTAGTACCAAGCTTTAACCCGAATGTTGGTCAGGTGCAGCTACAGATGCTGGATAAAGACGACAAGAGTCCATGTCTTTTCGAGGCCCGTAATGTATTGCTCGATATTGTGGCCAAGCTTCACGCTCGCCATCAATACCCTGTAGTTGCACTTGAGCTTGAATTCTATCTTATCGACAAGCAACGAAATGAAAACGGTGCAATTCAGGCTCCTATCAATCCGTCAACAAAACAACGTGAAACAAACTGCGATGTCTATAACGTGGATAACCTGGATGACTATGATGCTTTCTTATCAGACGTTAACGCCGCTGCCAAACAACAAAACTTAAATACAGACGGTGCACTGGCTGAGTCAGCTCCCGGGCAGTTCGAACTGAACTTCTTCCACCAGCAAGATGTGGTTAATGCCTGCGATCAGCTTCTCAGTGCCAAGCGCCTGATCAGGCAAGCTGCCCAAAAGCATGGGTTTGATGTCACTTTCATGGCTAAACCCTTTGCATATGAAGCAGGTAGCGGACAGCACATTCACTTAAGTGTGCTGGACGAAAAGTCACAGAACCTATTTTCGGCATCAAATGGCGAGCCCAGTAATTTTTTCCGTCAAACCTTGGCTAGCATGCTAAACATGATGCCGGAGACAATGGCGTTGTTGTGCCCCAATATCAACTCTTACCGTCGCTTTGCAAAAGGCATGTTCACCCCTACCACTGTTAACTGGGGCTATAACCACCGCGGCGTTGCGCTAAGAGTACCTAAAAGTGATGCAAAAAACCGTCGTATTGAGCATCGAATTGCCGGAGCTGATGTAAATCCCTACATCTTAGCTGCTGTCGTACTCGCCGGAGTGTTGCATGCTGATCAACTATCTCCGGACCAATGCCCGCAAGAACTTTGCTCGAATGCACCGTCATTACCGACACGGATGTCTGACGCGCTAGACAAATTAGCCTCTAGCGAAACCCTAGCCAAATATTTTCATAAAGAATTTCTTGATTTGTATTTAGCATGCAAACAAAGTGAGCTTAGTGAATTTGAACAATTCATTACACCACTTGAAGTTGATTGGATGCTCCACTCGGCCTAACCCAGTTAAAGGACTAATAGGATGACAACACAAACTACATCGCTATCATCTCCAGGTGGAATAACCGTTCAACGCTTGAGCGTGATGACGATCATTTTCGCTATTTTTGCAGGCTTTATCATTATTGGTAACCTGCATGAACCAGACACACCTTATGGCTGGTTCAGCTTGTTACCAACCGCGGTAGTACTGGCTTTCGCTTTACTGACGCATCGAACCGTTGAAGCACTGTTCGCAGGGACAATTGTTGGCCTGTTGATGGTCGATCCGGCACAAATTGTCGGCAATATCGTTGATATCTCCCTCACCGTCATGATGGATGAAACCATTGCCTGGATTATCTTGGTTTGTGGTCTGATGGGTGGGTTAATCACGATGCTAGAAAAAGGCGGTAGTATTCTGTCTTTCAGTGATGCGCTTGTATCTAAGGTAAAAAGCCGTCGTCAATCAATGATCTTAACGTTCGTGCTAGGGATTTTGGTGTTCATTGATGACTACCTCAATGCCATTGCTATCTCATCGTCGATGAAACGCATCACTGACGGCTATAACATCTCTCGTGAGAAACTGGCCTATCTGGTTGACTCTACCGCTGCACCGATTTGTATTTTGGTGCCTATCTCAACATGGGCGATTTTCTTCGCTTCACTGCTTGAAGCCAACAAGATCACTGATGAAGGCAACGGCATCACTACCTATATCTCTGCTATTCCTTACATGGCATACGGTTGGGTAACTCTGATAGTCGTCTTCCTGGTTGCTATCCAGAAAATGCCAGATTTGGGTGCAATGAAAAAAGCCGAGCAGCGAGCAGCGACAGGTCAAACCAAGCCTGAAGGTGCTGTTGATATCGACTTTGGTGCCGACATCCAGAAGCATCCGAATACTTTCATGGGCATTATGAACTTTATCTTGCCTATGGTTGTTCTGGTTGCCGCCAGTTGCTACTACGATATTGACCTGCTTGCCGGTGTCTTTGTAGCCATTATGTTCACCATCTTTCTATACGGCATCCAGAGCCTACTGTCGTTCAATGCAATGTTCGATGCAATTTACGATGGCATCAAAATCATGCTGTTGCCTTTGGCTACCGTTATCGGCGGCTTCATGCTCAAGACTGTCAACGACCAAATTGGCCTGACCCAATACGTCATTGAATCCGTTGCACCTATCTTGTCTCCTGAGCTCCTTCCTGCGATTGTGTTTGTCATCCTGACAATGCTGGTATTTGCCACTGCATCTTCGTGGGGACTATTTGCCGTCGCAATGCCAATCGTGTTCCCTCTGGCACAGCAGCTAGATGTATCAATGCCAATTGTTATCGGCGCACTGATTTCTTCTGCAGCAGCAGGTAGCCATTCTTGCTTCTTCAGTGACTCGACAGTGCTGTCAGCACAAGGCAGTGGCTGTACGGCAATGCAACACGCTATTACCCAGGCTCCTTATGCCTTGATTGGTATCGTGTTCACAACGGCTTTCTTCCTCTATGTCGGTTAACTATGACTTAACTGGTTGTATAGCTACATAAATAAAAACGGGCCGCACATGCGGCCCGTTCCTTACTCACTAAAATACGTACCTAAATGGAATACAACCTCCGGGTAACGCCTTCGGTTCGCCTGCCTGCTCAAAACCGATAGTACGGTAAAAATCTTGAGCGTGGGTTGAAGACGACAGTTTAACCACCCCCTTAGGTGATAGTCCTCTACATTGTGCAAGCGCCTCAAACACCAGCTCCTTGCCAACCCCTCTGGCCTGAAAATCAGGATCAACAAACAAGCTAGTGAGATTCCAAAATTCTTTAACCAGCACAACACCCACAATTCTTTCCTCAAGACGATAAACAAGATGAACCGCGTTATGTTTATTTTTCTTCCACCACAGCATGTTATAGACACTATGGGCGACAAGATCATTGGCTGCATCCTCTGTTACATCAATACAGATTTTTATTGCCTGCTCAATCAGTACAGTGATTTCTGGAATATCACTATCTACCGCGTTTTCTATCACAATCGTTCCTTTGCTCTGTGATTTTCCATGAAGGTTTATCGTATTAATTACTTATCGCTTCAATACCCAGTTGGTAACCGGCATTGAGCTTGGACAGATCCGTCGTGATACGCCCTACAGAAAAACTATCAGGCGGTGCGATCACGGTAATATCGCAATCGGCTGGGGGATTCTCGATGAAATCAATCGCACGGTTATAGCTCTCGGCACGCTGTATCATCGCCTCAGCCAATACAGGAAAACCTGATAACAGCTTTCTTACCAGCCATTTATTTCGTACCGGTGTTTTTTTGTATCCCAGCGAACGCGACAGTACAACAGTTATATTTCGTGCCCCAAGCTCATAGGCTTTGATGACCGGGATGGAATCTGCCACACCGCCGTCCGTCATCGGTTCGTCATTAATCAGGGGAAAGTCACGATAGGCAATAGGTACCGAGCAGGATGCCTTCAACAGCTCATTAAGATTATCGGGAACGGCCTTGATATAAGCTGCTTCACCAGTCTCCACTTTTGTCGTAACGACATACAGCGGGATCGGTTGGCTTGCCATCGCGTCGGCATCTATATTGATCTCCCTGATGGTAATATCCCACAACCAGTCAAGATCTAACCAATGGCCGCCTTTAACAAAACGAGGAAAATTAATAAACTCAGGGCGACAAGAATAATCGGTAATAACCTTGTAACTTCTTCCGCGCTGGTTCGCTAGCCAAGCCGCCAAATTGGTTGATCCGGCAGACACGCCGATACAAAAGTCAAAGGGGCGATAATTGTTATCGATGAAACTGTCGAGAACGCCAGCCGCAAAAATCCCTCGCATTGCGCCCCCTTCAACAACCAGGGCAGACTGAAAGGTATCGTGATTTAGTTTCTGTACCATGGTGAATCCTTTCATTACTGTACAGTCATCATTCTAGAGTCTTAATCCTAACCCTGTCTGAATCTTGCCTCAAAAAAACAAGATTACTGCCAAATCTCAATGTGGGTAATAACAAACAGGAATGTCAGCTGCCAAAAGATACTATCAAAACTAACTTATTCAGTTCAAAGCGTTAATTGCATGTGTCATTATTGAAACATTATTGTTAACCATAGGGTATCGAGAGCCTATTTATGTCTTTTCTTTCCAATCTAAGGATCGGTCAACGCCTGGGAGTAAGTTTCTTACTCATTTTAACCCTGCTATTTATCATCTCAGGGGTTGCTATTGACAGGATGAAAACCTCTTCAGCAGCATCAAAGCAGTTTATAGAGCATGATGTTCAACGTGTTACCTTGTCTTCAGAAATGAATATTGAAGCCCAGGCCGCCGCACTACGATTGCTACAGATCCTTTCGACTAGCGATTGGGATCAAAGAGTGCAGCTTTATCGCGATATGGACACGCACCTAGAGCAGCTGGATGGTGTAATCAACCAGTTCGCAGAAGTGAAAACAACGGGACTAAATGAGAAATTTGATGCGCTACTGGATAGCAAGGCCACTTACCGTACCGCTTTTCTGGCGACTGTCGAGCTCGTAGAGATCGAGCCTGAACAAGCAGCAGAACATTTCTCAGAGCAAACCCAACCTGCGCTAAACGCCTTCTTAGGTGCTATCGAGGCATTAAGTATGCAACAACAAATGCTGATGATGCAGGAGCAAATAACTGTTGAACAAGAAGGCCAACAAGCCCAGCAATGGGTAATGCTATTGTCAGGGGTTGCATTGTTGTTGGGGATCAGCCTAGCCCTAGTGGTCAGCCACAGCATTGTGAAGCCGATACGTGGTGTAGTGAAAGGCGTTCGACGTCTCGCAAGCGGTGATCTTCGAGCACCTGAGTTACCACAAGGCCGGGATGAAATTAGTGATATTACCCAAGCCCTGACAGAGACTTGCTTAAACCTTGATCAGCTGATCATGGCTATCCACCATTCATCAGACAAAGTTAGTGATGCCTCAGATACCATTCAGCAGCCTGTCGCAAAAATACAAACGGGTTCGAATTCTCAGGAGCAAGCTGTTGAACGAATTAGTGATACCATCAATACCTTCTCTGCCGAAAGTGTCCAGGTAGCCGCTACAGCCGAAGAAGCAAAGAAACAGGCGCAACAAGGCCATGATCTTGCCCAGGATGGACAGCAGCGTATTCACCTCGTTACCCGGGAGTTCGACAAAATCGCCACAGCAATAAGCCACTCGGCACAATCTGTAGAAACACTACAAGAAAGTGCTGCCTCAGTACGTCAATTGGTAACGACAGTAAGAGAAATAGCCGAACAAACTAACCTCCTAGCACTGAATGCGGCAATAGAAGCAGCTCGAGCCGGAGAAAGCGGTCGCGGCTTCTCTGTTGTTGCCGACGAGGTTCGCAACTTAGCAACTCGAACGGGAACTGCCACGGTTGAGATCAACAACGTTATTGATAAAATCGACAAGGAAACCAACGAAGCGGTTAATAGCATGGTTGATGGACGTTCGGAAATGGACCGTGGTGTCTTAATGGTTGCCGAAATGGTTAAACCCCTTAGCGAGCTAAGTGAGGGAGCAAAAATTTCTTTGGCACAACTAGAAGAACTGGAAGAGATTGCGGCCAAGCAAGCTAACGACAGTATTAATATCAAGGCCGAGATCGAGCATATTGACAGTATTGCCAGTGACAACAAGCAGGTCGTCAACGATCTTGCACTGACAACAGAGACATTGAGCGCCCAATCTTCAGAGCTTATTGAACAAGTATCTAAATTCAAGCACAGCCATTAAACTTAAGACTGAACTATCGAAGCCCCACTCTAATGTGGGGCTTTTCCCTCTTAGTTACAACAGCTTGTAATAATAAGAAGTCCCGCACAATTCCCCACCAGGCGTTAAAGCAAAGTTAGGTATATCACCGGATTTCTGCCTGAAACAAACAAAGGGGCCTCTGCCCCTTTTTCAATAAACCTATCAACTGCCCTTTTTAAGATACTTGACGTGGGCTTCCATCTCTTCACCAATTTCCTTACGCATATTCATCAACTTAATTGCCGAGTCCCGCAACATCTTGTCATCTTCTGTCTGAGGTACCCACTCAGGTACAGATGTTGGCTTACCATGTTCATCCACGGCTACCATTATCACGATACAGTGCGTCGTAAGTCGCCTTTCTAGTGTTTTCGGATCGCTTGCCTGTACATCAATGGCAATGTGCATTGAAGATGAGCCGGTATAAATAACCTTCGCACTAACCTCAACAAGATTTCCGACATGAATTGGCGCAACAAAACGAATTCCACCTGCATAAGCAGTAATACAGTACTTTCCGCTCCAGCCTGCTGAACAAGCATAGGCGGCAAGGTCAATCCATTTCATTACCGCGCCACCATGAACTTTACCGCCAAAGTTCACATCTCCCGGCTCTGCGAGGAACCTTAAAGTGACATCACGCTGCCCACCATCCATACATAGTCTCCTCGGCTACTCTGCCTTTCTCGACCAACGATATTTAATACAGTGGTCATACATCCAAAACGTTAACTTCATTAACAACCCTTAAACATTAATCAATACGTGCCTGACAGAGCAAGCATTTTCTATCCACCAGCAAAAAAAAAGCGCCCTGTGAGCGAGGCGCCTTAAATGAAAATGAAAGAGTAATTATTCGGTATAGTTTGAAGAGTGCTCTAACTGCCGTTGCAGCTCTTCTATACGTTTGTGTAAGCCGTCTTTCTCGGCAATCAGTTTCGCTTGCTCTATAGTCAGGGCATCATTTTCTGCTGCCAGCTGCTCAGAGTCAGTTATTCGCAGTTGCTCTTCTTGTCTTGCTTTTGCCAGCTCAAGTTCCAATTGCGTATTTTGTGCCTGTAATAATAAATTATCAGACAGTTGTAGATCGTATCTCTCTGTAAACTTATCTCGCTCCACTTTCAACGATAGTGCTTCATCACTACTCGCTTGAAGTTCTGCTTTTAACTTACGCTGAGCACGCTGTGCCGATAGTTTGGCTTTTCTTGCTTTATCAGATTCAGATTGCTGTAACAGTAACGTCTCATTTTTCTCTGATACACTCTGTATTAGCAACGCATTTTCTGCTTTTAATTGATTTTCTATTCGAGAAGATAGTATCTCCTGATTTTCAATTTGTTCGGCCAACTTAATCTCTGCCGTCGTTTTTCCTCCCATTAAAACACGCCAATTATCCGAAGCCGTCCTAGTTACATGATCCATGACATCAAAGGGAAATCGCAGACTGCTATCTACCGAGTGACTCGCTCTTTCGATACTTGTATCAACCTCTTCAAGTAACTTGACTGTTTGACTATAAGCCGCTTCAATCGATTTCTGTGCTTGGTTTACCGCAAGCGATTCAATTGCTCTTCCTGATAGCGTAAGCATTTGTATTGGATGAAAAAAGCTCTCTGTTGACATCACTGAAAACGGTGGAATATAAAGATGTTTATGCTGGTTACAGTCCATTCATGGTCTCCCTAGAGTTTGTTTAAAACACCTACAAATTAATAGACTAAAAACCCGTAATTTGCGCATGAAATTTCAATAAAAACCTTGGGCTACCATCCACCTACCTACCCATCCACCTACCCATCCATCCTTCCAGACATTCAGTGCTCAGCCACCAGGCAAAAATAGCACTCTCTCATGTCGGATCAATAAATGGACAATATCAGGCTCATTTCACCTTAATCTTTCATCTTCGATTATCGATACATTCCTTTATTGTAATTGAAGCTGCAAACACTGATATAATGGTCCCTCCCATGATAATACTCATAGCTTCAAATACAGAGTGCGGCACCAAATGATATGTGGCTAATTGATACTGTGAAATAATACTTGTTCCAAAAAAGAATCCAATGATTGATATAATAAATGAGTTAATTATTAAACAAAGCAAAATCTCGGATTCATTCAAACCAATAATTACAAAAGCTTTAAATTCAGATGCATTTTTAGCCACTTTCCTTCTTGCAATTTCCAGCGTGAATTTCGTAAATATAACAACAACTAAAATTTGAATCGTCAGATAAGCTAATCTAAATACTATGCTAATAGACTCATCTAACAAGAAACTATAACTTCTAATTGTTTTCAATATAATGACAGAAGTACATACCGTGACAATGGATAACAATGTGAACTGCCACTGGTAAATTAAACAATTTTTTATTAACTTTATCTGTAGTACTAGATTCCCCATGGAAGAGCCTCTGCGACTTTTCGCCGTTGAATTAAAACTAGTGGTACATGTTCAACAATTAAGCCATCATGCAAGTGAATCGTACGATCACATTTTTCAGCAATCGCAGAGTTATACGTTGCCATTAGCACGGCACTGCCAAACTCTTGTCCTAATTTTTTTATCTTCTCTATCAGGTAAAGAGCTTCTCTACTCTTCAAGTCTGCAACAGGCTCATCAGCGATTACTGCCACTGGATGGTTAATGAATGCCCTTGCAATCACAACTTTTCGTTTTATCTCATAGGATAATTGATCTGGCTTGTAAGGTGCGTACTGTATTAGTCCAAGCTTATCCATCATATCAAAAACACGAGATCTTCGCTTTCCCTCTGATATTTGATTAAGGATTAATGGGAACTCAATATTTTCAAATACCGTATAGGCTGCCACCAAACTAAATCCAGGATAAATCAGTCCCATCTTATCACGACGAATATCTACTGCAAATTCAGAAGTTTTTGTAATTGCTTCACCATCAATAATTACCCGTCCTTTATAATTATTGTCTAGCAAACTGCAAATGTTCAACAGCGAACTTTTACCTGAACCTGAAGGTCCACACAGAGCGACTACTTCACCACGATTGATACAACCGCCTACACCTTTTAGCGCATCATGGAAACGATGCCCAGCTAAGCTATAGCTTTTCTGTATCCTCTGAAACTCAATCACTAGTCTTCCTTGATTAAAGAACTGAAGAAGAACTGAAACCTGAACTGAGTACAGAACTGAGAACAGAACTCGACTTAACTTTACCCCCCTAAGGGGGCTCAGTTAAATGCCAACAAACATTATTTATGATTATTTCAAGAGCTACCATAGCTGTACCTTAAAGGGTTATTCCTGTAACGCTTTTGGTTATATAAGCTACGGCCTTCTTTCTATACACATAGGTTACCTACAATATACTCACTGTGAACAACGTTGCGATAAATGGTAAGTGAACGAGATAAAAGGAATATAACGCGATAGATGGCTCTCAGACGCATCCATAACAAAAACTTCTTCAGTAAACATTAGCCTAACTTTGCAGCCTGGTATTGCTGCGCTCTCACATTTGCTTGAATAAGCCTTGCGCATTTCGACTTACAGCCAACCTCACATTACCACAGAGCAAGTACACGTACATTTTCCCTGTAAAATCACGTTTAACTCGCTCTATCGCCTCAACTCTCACAATCGTAGCTCTATGAATTTGCCAAAACAGATCAGGATCTAGCTGCTTAATCAATTCTTTCAATGGAGTACGTATAATATACTCACCATTATGAGTATAAACACTGACATACTTATCCTCTGCTTTCAGGTAATTAACATCGTCAACAGATACTAGGCAAATATCATCACCTCGACTGGCTTTTATCCAGCGTAAATAGTGATTAGGGGGAGACTGAATTCTGGCGACTAAGCGTTCAATCGCTTCGACGGAAGTCTCAGAATTATGTTCTTGATCTGGGCTAACAGCTAAAAGGTATGACTTGATACGTTCACAGGTATTCATCAACCTTTTTTCGTTGATGGGTTTTAATAAGTAATCAAAGGCATGCTCTTCAAAGGCTTGAATCGCATATTCATCATAAGCGGTGATAAATACTATCAGTGGGATTTTATCTATTTTCTTCAAAGCTCTTGCAACTGAAATTCCATCAAGGCCAGGCATCCGAATATCTAAAAAAGCAATATCTGGACGAGTTCGCTTTATGCTCGCCAACGCTGCTTTACCATCGGAATCACTACCTACAACTTCTAGTTGAGGCCACACTTCAGCCAGAGAGCGATTCAGATGATGGCGCAATAAAGGTTCATCATCAGCGATTACCGCTGTTATAGTTTCTATACCAGTCATTATATATCCCCCCCAGGAATCAGCTCTACTTTGGTGGTTACTCCTCCGCCATCAGGTGCCGTGACCGATAGGTATGATTTGTTGCCATATAATGCTTTCAACCGTTGACGAATATTATCTAAGCTTATCCCACTCCCTTGATGAAGTGATTTCTCTTCAAGCCCAACACCATTATCTTTGATTTCGACAAGTAATCGCCCCTCAAGGCTAGTCATTAAAATTACAATTTCTCCGCCCTCTTCACGAGGCTCTATACCATGAAAAACAGCATTTTCGACCAATGGTTGCAACATGTGAGGTGGTATACTACATTGTTTATCTACATTATTGTCAATTACGAAACGGTAAGTCAACCTGTCCCCTAGCCGCATTGACTGAATACCTAAGTATGCATCTAACAAGTCTATTTCATCTTCAAGCATTATCCATTCACGCCGACTTTTTTTTAAGCTAATCCTCAGTAATTCAGTTAGGCGTCCTAATAGTAAATTGGCTTTTTTTGGATTGGTATCAATCAATACTTGTAAATTTGCTAAAGTATTAAATAGAAAATGGGGTTCAATTTGGCTTTGAAGAACCTGTAGCTGGCTAATCACGAGTGCTTTTTCATGCTCTGCCTGAAGCAGTTTAACTTGCCTTAGCTCATGTTTATATAACAATGATTTTTCACGATTGTAAAAGAAGTAATAGATCAAGGTAGAAAAAAACAAAGCAAAACTCATAAGGCTCATTAGTTCTCCAACTCCTCCCTGAAGCGGGTACCATGTCGACCATAGCATCGCGTGAAGTGTGCCTAAAATAAGGGTGCCACTGACCACAATTATAAAATGGACTGAGGAATGCCATGAGGGCCAGTAATTGCGAATAAGCAAACTAATTAGATTGCAAATCCCGCCATAGCCAAACGCAATGATCAGGTGGCGACTAAAACCTCCACCTTTAATCATGTATGTTATTAGTGCAATACCAATACACAGTAAGGTACTGATGCAGATATCCCTAGCAGTAAAACTGAACCTTATATTATCCATTCATACACCACTACAATTCATCAACAGCCAGACAATATATGAAATCGATATACTATGCACAAATAAGAAGACTTCAGAACTCGATTGCTTTAAAAAGTGGGGAGTACTCCGCATTTCACCGCTAACTAGATACCACGGTATTCACACACATCGACAGAACGTACTAACAAGAAAAGTAAGCTGCCTGAACATGAGATAAAAGAGAGAGTCCAGCGGCCAAGGAGCCCTTCTCTTTTCAGCCATGAACTTATGCTTAACATTCATGCCTGTACTCCCACACTCAGAACAGCCTTAACAGTTTCATCGAACATATTTTGCTATTGGTATCATTCAGTTCGCTAGTACATAGTAAAAGTTAGCCTATGAGTGTGATTTAACGATACCTATGTGACAAATTGTATGTTAAACGAGTGGACGGAAAATAGCGGTGACAGATGGTATATTTGACAGTAATCAATAAGCACGGCAAAAGGCTATTTAGCTTAGTTAAATGGGTTGGTATGATTGGAACAATCCCAAGCTATTGAGTTATAACAATTTACCTATGTCAGATCCAAAAGCTGTTTTTAACGAGCTGATCCAATCACGTCGCTCAGTCAGAAAATATGAACAAAATACAGCATTTGACCACAATGCTGTGGCTCGCTCACTCGAGCTGGCAACACTTTCGCCAAATAGCTCGAACATGCAACTATGGGAATTTCACCGGATCATCACCAATGAAAAGCGTCAGCAACTTGCTGATATCTGTATGGGGCAAAATGCAGCTAAAACGGCCAATGAGCTTGTCGCATTTGTTACTACGCCTTATAAATGGAAGTCTCGTGCAGAAATGAATGCAGCACAAATTCGCCAGGCTTTTGATGGCCGTGACGATGCAACGGCAAAACGCGCTTTGAAGTATTACGAAAAACTCATTCCTTTTGTCTATTGCAATGATCGATTAGGTATTTTCGGTTATGCTCGCAAGATCCTGAGCCACTGCCTAGGTTATCAAAAGCCCATGGTCCGGGAAGTGAGTAAAAGTGATGTACGGGTGTGTTTACACAAAAGCAGTTCGCTAGCGGCAATGACTTTCATGACAGCGATGCGAGCAGAAGGCTATGACACATGTCCAATGGAAGGTTTTGATTCGCATCGAGCCAAAAAATTACTAGGCTTACCAAAACAAGCTGAAATCACTATGATCATCAGCTGCGGAAAAAGAACTGAAGAAGGAATTTATAGTGACAGGCACCGAGTGGCCAAACAAGATGTCATAATTAGTCATTAATTAACCACTTAACATACTATCCCATACCTTATCAAACTGATTTGCGGTAAGGTATGTGTAACCTCAATAAAGAACAGATGATATGCAGTCACAGATTGAACAACTCATCAACTTAAAGAATGCCTGGATGGCCAGCCACGTTACCGAGGCCGAATTTCCAACGCCACTGAGTGAAAGAGGACTGGCACTCTATCAATCACGACAGCAACAGCAGTCAAGCCAACTGATATCATCTATTCCCGGCTCATCCACAAATTCTCTCACTATTTATCCTGTTGATTGCCACCCATTAACGATTCGCTATTCGTTAGTTTTAGCCAGCAAATGGCAGAATGAGAAAGAAAAAGAAGCGGTTATCGAGTTCCTAACACAGATCATGTTTGAGGAAGGTTCAGCGGCACAATTATTTGTCGGCTTCTTTAAGGGAAAACCGGCAGCGTGCGGCATGATATTCCAATCAGATAACAATCTTGCCCTAATATCAGATGTGCATGCGTTACCGCTAGCGAATCAACAGAACTTAATTTCTGAGATGGAAAACAGCCTGTTGGCGAAAGTGTGCTCTGACAACAAACAACTCATCATCTGCCGCTGCTAAAGCTGACGGCTCATTACTGAATGACTGTCAGAAGGGATAGGACGCCTTTCTGCCTACGCTTAATATTCAACGACCTCTTGATATAGCCCATCAAACCTATTGACTACCGACTCTCTTCCTTCACACAATTTTGACTCAATATAATTCCCTTACCATAATGGTTTAGAGTACTGATAAATAGGTAAGAATATGAAAGGAATCATTTTTACTGAGTTTCTAGACATTATTGAAGAAAACTTTGGCCTTGATATCTGTCAGCAAATGCTTGATCAAGCTTCTGACAAAGGTATCTATACCGCTGTCGGCAGTTATGACCATCGGGCATTAGTTAAACTGATACTTACCCTCAGTAACATAACGGAGGTTTCTCCTGAATCACTGCAAGAGATTTTTGGCGAAGCCGTTTTCACGCGACTACTACAAACTATGCCCGAAATGGCCAGTCATCAACAAGATACATTCCGCTTTATCAAAACGGTCGAAAGCTATATCCATACCGAAGTGAAAAAGCTCTACCCCGATGCAACCCCCCCTCGATTTGACTTCCTGTCTGAATCAGAAACACAAATGGTGATGGACTATAAATCAGCAAGGTGCATGTCCCATGTTTGTCTAGGTCTTATCAAAGGCTGCGCTAAACATTTTGGTCAAATAGTTGAAGTCAGCATGCAGCCCCTAAATGAAGATCAAAGCCACGTACGATTTAACCTCAACCTGATTGTGAGGTGAGTATGGATCAGAGCCTGCATATTACTTTGCTGCAAAAAAAGCTGCAGCGTGAAAAGTCTGCTCGAAAAGAAGCCGAAAAACTACTGGAAGTAAAAAGCCATGAACTTTACTCAGCAAACAAGCTTATTGAACAATCTATTGAGAAACTGAAAGCTCAGGCGGAAGTAGACTCAGAGCTACTAGCCTATCAAGCAAAAATGGAAACCATGCTTTCGGATTATGGCCAGCTATTTCTCAAACACCCACCAACAGGAAAAATAATCCAACAGCTTGCTGACGGCTTGGTCGATAGTCTTTCTGTTATAGCATGCTGTATTGAAATATTTTGCAAGCCTGATGTCGGAATTAATACACGCTACGCCTCTGGACGTCGACAAGAATGGCTTCGTCCACAGCAATTATGTTCAGATTCGATGACATACTGGGATAGCCGTGAAGGGATTTTATGGTTCTCACTGGATATTAATCATGCAGTCACCGGTTTTTTTGCTGTCCGCATTAAAGCAACAGGCACATGGCTGCAGGCAATTAAAAAGCATATGACACTATTTAGTGAGATGCTTCGCGCCTCAATAGACAGACAACTTGGCTTTGAAGAGGCCGTCGCGGCAAGAAAACAAGCCGAGGCCTCTGAATTGGCTACGCGCGATTTTCTGGCCATGATAAATCATGAGTTGAGAACACCACTAAATGGTGTATTGGGTTCGGCGGAATTGCTCGAAGACACAAGGCTTACCCAGCACCAACAGAAACTGCTTAATACACTTAATCATTCTGGTGAGCTCCTAAGAGCTATTATCAATGATCTGCTTGACTACAGTAAAATCAATGCAGGTATGCTAGAGCTAACAGAAAAACCATTTGATTGCCACAAAATGGTAACGATGCTCAATGATATTTTTCAGCTTCGTGCATCTGAAAAGCAGTTAAACTTTACTATTTCCTGTAACGACTCTGTCCCTAACTGGCTAATTGGTGATGTAGATCGGATCAAGCAAATCTTTGTCAACCTCCTCGGTAATGCAATTAAATTTACCGCCAAAGGCCATGTTTGTGCCCGGCTCGACTGGCAAGAGGATGAACTGGTGTTTTCTGTTTCTGATTCCGGGTGTGGTATAGCAACAGAACAACAGTTCAAATTATTCAAGCCTTTCAGCCAAGTAGATATATCCAGCAAACGTGTCCATGAAGGCACAGGGCTTGGTCTTGCTATTTGCAAACAACTGGCCAAGCAAATGAAAGGCAGTATTCAAGTTGATAGTAAAGCTGGAAAAGGGGCAACGTTTACGGTAACCCTGCCGCTAATTGCTCATGAATTCATAGGTAGTAGTTACCCAAAGGTCCAAAAAAATCAACATCACATTGATAACCTCAATGTATTGGTTGTTGAAGATCTCAAAACCAACCAAATGCTTATCGAGCTGATGTTAAACAAAGTGGGACTCAAGCCTACGATTGTAGACAATGGCCAAGAAGCGCTCGATATATTAAACAACCAAGCTTTTGATGTGATCTTGATGGACTGCAGGATGCCAGTGATGGATGGGTACTGCGCAACGAAGAAACTGCGGGAATTCGGCTATCAGAAGCCTATAATAGCGTTAACGGCAGGTACGACATCAGCAGAACGTCAGGAGTGTATTGCCGCAGGTATGGACGATATTCTCTGCAAGCCCTATCAGTCGCAAGAATTACGAGAAATGCTGGAAAAATGGGGAGCAAGCTAACCCCCCATTTATCATTCATTCACCATGGCTTACATTAACGCGATACGGTGACCAGGGCATTGGCCAGGTAGTCCAACTGCTGCTCCTGCAGACCAGCAATATTAATACGGCCATCCCCTACAGCATATATTGCAAACTCATCACGTAACCGGCCGATTTGAGCCGGGCTCAGTCCTGTAACTGAGAACATCCCCTTGTGCTGCTCAATAAAATTGAAAGCATCTGACCCTTGTGCGCGAACAGCTTTAGTCAGACCCGCCCTCAAATTCAATAGGCGGCCAAGCATTTCATCCAACTCTTGCTTCCAAATTTGGGTCAGGGACGGATCACTTAAAATCGTCGCCACTAATGCAGCACCATGATCAGGCGGCATTGTATAGGTGGAACGCGCAAGGTTCATAATACGACCTTTCGCTTTTTGTGCTTCTTTTAAACTGTCGCTGATCACAATAGCAGCACCGGTACGTTCTCGGTATAAACCAAAATTCTTAGAACATGAGGTCGCAATAATCATCTCTTCGGTGTTATCAGCCATGTGCTTCAAACCTGCTGCATCTTGCTCTAGCCCGTCACCAAACCCCTGGTAGGCAATATCAACGAAAGGCATAAAACCATTCTTATTCGCCAGCTCTGTAATGGCTTGCCAATCGGAGAAGGAGATATCGGCCCCTGTCGGGTTATGGCAACAACCGTGAAGTAATACAACATCCTTCGGTCCGGCTTTTGCTAACTCGGTTAGCATTGCATGGCTATCAACCTGCTTAGTCGCCGGATCAAAGTAAGGGTAGTACCTCACTTTCAGTCCTGCGGCTTCCATAACCGGCTTATGGTTGACGTAGCTCGGGTTTGATATCCACACCGTTGTTTCTGGCTGGGCAATAAACATCAAGTCTGCCAGCATGCGCAGTGCCCCACTGGCACCGGGAGTCTGAATAGCTGCTGCGCGGGAATATGCTGAAGTATCCGTTAACAGTAGATCCATCATCGACTGGTTAAACACTTCATTTCCCGCCAAGCCAACGTAAGCCTTGGTTGTTTGCTCCTCCAACACCTGCAGTTGTGCCTGCTGAACCGCTTTCATGATCGGCGTTTCACCTTGGCTATTCCGGTACACCCCAATACCTAAGTCCATCTTATCTGCGCGCTCATCTTCCCGGTAGGCAATAGAAAGCGACAATATAGGGTCAAGTTGTGCTTCGGTAAGCTGCTTAAACATCGGATTAATTCCATTTAGTGGCTGTTCATAACTTCAAACTATCACTTACCTCTCGAAAGGTCACGATGAAATCTTCAAATATATCAATGTTCATCTTCCAATTTTCAAACAGAAATGTGAGCTATATCAGACACAAATGTTGATCTTAATTAACATTCAGGCAACTAGACTTGCAGCCGCCTGTGCAAGACCTAAATTTATAAGTGAATCTAATGTTTTTCTTCATCAGCAACATGGGATCGGATGGAGGTAGTAATGAAAAATAGCGTTGATGTACGCACCTTGCTTAGTGTGTACGAAAAGATCAAAACCCAGGGAACAGCAACAGAAACAGGCATTCAGTTAGAGGACGTTACTTGCACCGAAAACCAAGATGGATACTATGTCAATCTCGCTGATAATAATGTCAGCCTAGATATCAACTTCCATAATACTTATCACTTCCATACCGCGAATGAAGATCCTGACACTGTTATTAATCAAACAACAACGGAATTTCACAATAACAACGAAGCCCAGATCCAAGAGTTCATTCATAAGCTAATGGAGCTAGATAAAAGGTATTAAACTCTAGAAACGCCACCCAACAATAAACCGCAGGCATGGTTTTGAACGCATATATAATCATTGCTCAGCACCTGCCTGCAAAACCAAACTACCGCTCACCAATTATTCCTTTCATTTGACACTTTCCTGACAAAAGCACCATTTAAGATCAATAACCTAAGCGAGTTTATTACAACAACAAAACCTAATTACACGTCGTTCAGTATGCATTCATACTGATTATTGTACGGTTGACTTAGATAAAGACGATCCCGTCAATTCGACATGTATTAATAACGTTTCTGTCTTATTCAGGAAGAGAACCAAGATGCACAATCAACAACTCAGTACTCAAGAGCTTGATATTGCGATTGCAGCCTTAGGTGAATGTTATCGACGTCTCAGCGCTGCCGAAATGACCGCCAAAGAACTATCTCAGGATGGTTTTGCCCTGATGTTTAAATCGGCTTACGAAAACCTCGCCAAGCAACACTAAGCCCAGTGGTTAAATGGCAATAAAAAAGCTCAGACCAAGATCTGAGCTTTTTAGTTTACAAATTGGAACTAGCAGTCCCAATCACGGTTCTGCAGCACTACCCGGTAACCATCGATATCTTCAAATGTTTTACCAACATGCTCCCAATAGGGATTATTGGACTCAACTACCCTAAAATCGGCATCAATCATATTCCGGCAAGCGCGCTCCCATACCCGGCTACAGTCAATATAAAATACCAACAAGTTATCTTGGGTAGGAGCCTTTCCCACGGTAGCTCCCTGCTGATGAATAAACTCTAAATGATATGCATGCTTTTGGTGGCCTAAAACCACCCCATCGAAGCCTTCATGATCTTTAAACTGCCTCAGCAACTCGAAGCCGAGGGCTTTACTATACATTGCGGTAACTTGGTGCAGATTATCGGTAGGTCTGACAACACGGAGTGTCGCGTCTCTAGGTATCATGGCCGTATCATCCTTTGATTGTATTCCACAGCGGTTACCACTCACTCATTATTATTTTATCTATTCAGAGAACTATTCTAAGCGAGTGACAACACCATTATTGCTCACCCTACATACTCACAGGGTTGAATATAGCTATACTTTCACAGCAATCATTCATACCGTCAAGCCATTAGATATATTAATCAAAACAAATGGTTCAGCTTTGCTGGGCACTGCACATTTTCAACGGTGTTCCCGCTTATCTTACCTTAGAAAAAAAGTGGCACACGGCCACTTTTAAATCAATATTGGTTTAGTGTTCGTCACTTTAACCACGTACTTGGCAATAATATTCGCAGTCTAGGTATGATCTAGTTGAGTGATTTACAATATACAAGCTCGCGGTTCTCCGACTCTCCGCGTATATCACAACGGCTTTTGTCCCATAAAAAGCCCTGTGGTATGTGCTTTTTCTCTACCACAAGAAACATCTCCGATTCACTACGCTGAATAATTTCGCTTAATGGCTCTTCTACTTCTTTTGCCTTACCGCTTGAATAAAACTGCGCAGAGAAAGGACGCTTATTTAGATATAGCAACTCACTTTGACTCGTTTCAGGCTGCAGTGCCCACTGAGCCATTAAACTTTTCTCCGCCTCTTTGCCTGTGAGATTGTATTTTAATAAAACAGCAACCAGAATAACCAATACTGGCGTTATCAAACCTAACTTATACACGTTTTCAGATAACCGCTGTTGACTATGATAGCCTGCAACAAGCAGAGCTAAAGCAGGTAAGCCTGGCATGACATAGCTAGCGAGAATATTTCCCGAAAGCGTAAATAAAATCAGTGGTGACAACATCCAACACCAGAGAAACCCAAGGTAACCATCTTCCGATTGCACACCTTCTTCCCCTGAGCGCATCAATCGCCACACCTGACAGAACAGAACCGGGGTCCAAGGCAGTGCCGCTAAGATCCAATAAAGCCAAATTGTGCCACGAATTTCCTTATGCGCCGTGCCGTAAAGATCCCCTTCCCAACCGCTTACCACGAACCGCTTAATGTGCTCACCGATAATGAAGTAATTCAAAAAACCTGGGCTTTTCCACTCTGCGAGTAAGTACCATGGCAGTGACAAAAGCATAAACAACGCAATCCCACCTTTCCATGGTAAACAAGTCGGTAGCTTCTTCCAGCGCTTATCCTGAGCAAGCCACAACACTAAGCTGATCCCTACCAGCACCAATGTGAGCGGCCCTTTCGCCAGCATACCGATCGCAAGGCCAACAAAAAACAGATATCCCCACAGCTTTGATTTCTGCTGCCAGGATAACCAGAAACTCACCATACTCAAGGCAATCCCCAGAGTGAGCGCCGTATCTGTCATGACAGCACCAGAGATAACGATAAACGCGGCAGAAGTCGCGAGGACGGCTGTCGCTAACCAGGCTTCATCTCGGCTTCCCCGTGCTTTGGCAGCCAATAACCAAGTGAGGAATAGTATAATCCCCCCCACGAAAAGATGGGGGACACGGGCGGCAAACTCATTCACACCAAAAAGTTCAAACCCCGCCGCACTCAACCAGGTAAACAGTGGTGGCTTGCCCCAAAAAGGGACATCGTAGTCAAACATCGGCGTAATCCAGTTTCCGGTCTCAAACATAATTCGAGCCATCTCGCCATAGCGTGCTTCTGTCGTGTCCATCAATGGATAAATGCCGAGGGTAAGCAAGCGGGTCATAACAGAGAGACTCACCAACCCTATTGCATACTGAGTAAGGGATAGTTTCTTAAATACCTGGATCATGCTTTCACTTCTTCATTTATTTCGACAGTTTCTTGTACGTTGTTATCCATAACTACAAATAATGGCCGCTGTTTCGCTTCGATGAACAACCTGCCCACATACTCCCCCATAAGACCAATTGATAGCAGCTGAACCCCTCCCAGCAACAGGATAATCATGATCGTAGTCGGATAGCCTGCCACCGGATCCCCCCAAATCAGGGTCTTGGCAAAAACCACCAAAGCCATTGCTACGGCAGCTAGTGAAGTGAGTAAACCAGCTCCTGTGGCCAGTCGTAGAGGACGGGTGCTAAATGAGGTGATCCCTTCGAAGGCCAAATGTACGAGCTGGGTGTAGTTCCACTTGGTTTGGCCTGCATGGCGCGGTTCACGATCGAACAAAATAGTTGTCCGACGAAAACCCGGCCAAGTAAAAAGCCCTTTCATAAAGCGGGTTCGCTCTGGCAGCTTGTTGATTTCATCGACGACTCGACGATCCATCAACCTGAAGTCACCTACATTTTCCGGAATAGGAAGATCACTTAAGCGGTTAATCAACTTATAAAATAACGATGCGGTAGTACGCTTAAACCAACTCTCCCCATGACGTTGCTTACGTTTCATATCGACGACATCGAAACCACTTTGCCACTGCTCGACCATCGCGGGGATCAGCTCAGGCGGGTCTTGTAAATCGGCATCCAGCAGCACAACGGCCATGCCTTTTGCTGACTGCAAGCCCGCACTCATAGCTGCTTCTTTTCCAAAATTACGACTGAGGCGCATTGTCCGAATCTGGTGGACCGAACTTGTCAGCAGGCATGCCAGATCCCAGCTGCGATCTGAGCTTCCATCATCCACATAGACGATTTCACACATTTGCTGCAGGCTATCCAGCACCTTACAAAGACGCAGGTGGCAGGCTTCGAGTACGGCTTCTTCGTTATACAGGGGAACAACAACAGACAGAAATGGCTCCCCTCCTTGGTTGTTGAACTGTCGTTCCCGGTGACGGGATAGCAAAGTAATAGATGACATTTTACCCTCTGTACATAGTCCTATTTCCTATTAGGGATTTTATGGGCAGCTATGTCATAAAAAGGTCATCGACATTTTTTTCACATTAATTTATGCCATCATAGGCGTGCAGTTTCTTTCAAGCGGAAATACACCTTCATGAAATTACTACTCGTCGAAGATCATCAGGACATTGCCGGGATCATTTTTGATTTTTTTGAGATCAAAGGTTACACATTGGATTACGCCAGCAATGGCCAGCAAGGCTATGATCTTGGCTGCGAGAATTACTACGATCTGATTATTCTCGATGTCATGCTGCCTCGTATGGATGGCTACACGGTATGTCAAAAGCTAAGAGAGCAAGGCATCGATACGCCAATTCTTATGTTGACGGCCCGCGATACTAAAGAAGATACCTTAGAAGGCTTTTCTCAGGGCGCCGATGATTATCTGGTCAAGCCGTTTGACCTTGAAATTCTCGAAGCAAGAATTAAAGCACTGACCCGTCGCCGTTCAGGCGATACTGCAACCAATACACTAATTTTCGGTGAACTCGAACTCGATCTCAGTAGCCATATAGTTAACCGAAGTGACTGCTCCTTTTCCCTCAATCCAACCCTCTTCACTATCTTAAAACTGCTGATGGTACGAGCTCCCAAGGTGGTCGCCAAAGAGGAGCTAATCTCAACACTTTGGGGAGACGATGAGCCAGAAGGGAATGTGCTGCGAAGCCATATTTACCAGCTGAGGAATCAAATTGATAAGCCTTTCAAACATGCCTATATCAAAACTGTTCCCAAAGTCGGTTATCAATTAATTACAGAGGAAAACTCGTGACTGCAGGTAAAAACGTTAAAAGCGCCAAGCAGCTGACTTTCACCTATTTTTCCATTGTTGCTTTTGCGATTATCACCATTCACTTCACGTTACTCGAAGCAACGCTTGAGGATTTCGAGCAGCTGAACGCCAATAATCGGCTTCATCATGCAAAAGAAATCGCTAAAGAAGCATTCAACGATAATGATGTCTTGAACATTTCAATACCTCCTTTCAGCCATGCCTATATAGGTAAAGAGCAATTGCCTTCGCACCTTATCCTTCCCGACACCTTGCCTGAAGATAAGGCTGTTGAACTGAAGAGGAGTCAGTCGGATGACACTGAATACTTCATCATGAAGTCTGAAATGGGCATTCAGAACAAACAGCAGATCGTATATTTCCTTTATTTTGATGATATCTACGAAACAAGTGAAGAACAGATTTTTTGGAGCCAGGCAAAGCAGCTGATCATTTCATTCATATTAATCCTGATTAGCTTATTTGTCGTTCTACGAATTTCAAGCCGACTAACAAATCCGCTATCTCAGCTTGCCGATGAACTCGAAAATCGTTCGCCCACGGATCTATCCCCTATTCAGACACCAGATGGGATTGTTTCTAAAGAGCTTCTGCAGTTAGTCTCTAGCTTCAATCTCTATGCTGAGCGCATTCATCAGCTAGTTGATCGCGAACGCTCATTTAACCGCTATGCCAGCCATGAGCTTCGTACCCCATTGATGGTAATGAAGGGGGCTATCTCGTTACTTGGTCAGTCTAATGACCCGACGTTTATCGAAAAACAACGGGGGCGATTATTGCACGCAAGCAATGAAATGAATGACTTTGTCACAACACTACTCTCCCTAACTCGCAATGAAAATATCGCGAGCCTAAGCCCACGGACGCTGACTCGTGATGAAATGCACAGCATCATGTCTGAGCATAACCACCTGCTGGAAGGGAAGCCTGTAAGCTGGAACGTAGTTATGGCAGGAAATACAGTCGTCAAGGCTCCTGAAACCACACTGAAAATCCTGCTCGGTAATCTAGTCAAAAATGCATTTGCCTGTACCGATGAAGGTAAGGTTGTCCTAGAGATCAGCCCTGATGCAATTAAGGTCATTGACAGTGGTATTGGGCTTGGTAGCAAGCCCCGCGGGGTAGAAGGGTTTGGGCTCGGGTTATTAATTTCCAGCGATATTTGTCGAAAATATGGTTGGCAGCTTAACCACAGCAATAATGATGCCGGGGGTTGTACGGCAGAAATCATCCTACAGCCGGACGAAACACCCAGCGAGCTGCAAGACTAAAATTTGCCACCATACCTAATAGGATACCAGGGATCATCGCAACCAGCGGCCAGAGAAAAATACCTGTTTCACCAGCTAGTTGCATGATCCACCCGCTATCGACCAACTCAATTAACAACCAGTAGCACCCCCAGTTTGGTACAAAGCCGACACAGGCACTGAGTAAAAACCTCAGCCATTGCCTTAGTGGCTCACAACGATCGGCACCTTTGAAAGTAAACCTGCGGTTACACCACCACGTTGATGATGCAGCGATCCAAAAAGCAGCGGCTCTTGCTAGGATGATTGGCATAAACAAAGAAAAAAAGGCCATGGCAGTAACGTCAACAGCAAAACCAACACCTCCGACAACTCCGAATTTTATGATTTTATAAGTCATTATCTCTTATATACACTAAATAGAATTTCATCTCGTTGAGGCAGGGTATGTAGGTTAAGGTAAAAAAAAGGTGTAATTGAAAGGCCACCTGTTCAGTGACTCTATTATCTTAACTGGGCCCTTCTCGGGCCAGACTCACCCAAAAGGCCTCCACATAATCAACTCATTAATAATATTGATATAATTTTCATCTTAATATAGTTCTGTGGTGATTAATCAGATATTGATTCATATACTGCCTAACGACAAAAAAACACTTTTTTTTCACGCTGTCAGGTTATAATGGCGGCAAATTCTGCTATTCAATCAATGTTCATTACGGAAAAATATGAGTAAAGTTTTAACCTTTTTAAAGGGTATGGCAATGGGGGCTGCTGATGTAGTTCCCGGTGTGTCAGGTGGTACGATTGCCTTCATTACAGGTATTTACGATACCTTGCTAGAAAGTATTCGCCGCGTTAATCCAAGCCTTATCGGTATTTGGCGAGACAAGGGATTCAAGGGCGCTTTCGAGCATATCAACGGTACGTTTCTGATCCTGTTGTTATCTGGGATCCTCACCAGCATTTTTACCCTGGCTCGCTTCATCACCTGGATGCTGCATACCCACCCGATCCCTCTTTGGTCTTTTTTCTTCGGGCTCATCATTGTATCAGTGAACCATATGTTCAAGCAGATTGGGGATTGGAAAGCTAATCGCTTTCTTTCCGTGCTTGCAGGTGCAATATTTGCCTATGGCATCACGGTTTTGCACCCTCTAACCCTAGAACCTACCTCACTGAACATACTGATTGCTGGTTCTATCGCCATTTGTGCAATGATCCTGCCCGGTATTTCAGGTAGCTTTATTCTTCTGCTACTGGGAATGTACGCTCCTATCCTGGCTGCCGCAAAATCAATGGATGTTCTTACCCTTGCAACTTTTGCCTCGGGTTGTGTAATTGGTCTTCTGAGCTTCTCCCATGTTCTGTCATGGGTACTACGTCACCATCGTGACATCGCCCTGACCTTCCTGACTGGCCTCATGATTGGTACGCTAAGTAAAATCTGGCCGTGGAAAGAAACCCTGACCTGGAGAACTAACTCAAGTGGTCAGCAAGTTCCGCTGCTAGAACAAAACCTATCTCCACTCAATTTTGAGCAGATAACAGGCCAACCCGCTCTACTCGGTTACTCTATCGCAGCAATGTTAGTGGGCATCGGTATTGTCTGGGGATTAGAAAAGATCGCAGAAAAATAACCCCCTTTGCACCTTGCCCTGTTCTCCCAGGGCAAGGTGGACAAAAATAAGCCAAACATCCCATTTTTACCTATATTCCTCACAAAAATTCTCTTCCAGCCACTTGATTCGTATACATTAGTGATATTATTCACAAAATTATTACAAGTTCGGTTCTAATGTGAATGCTGAAACATAAGAAATGGCAGCCGATAACCAATATTCTGCTCGCAGTTGCCGTCGGTTTGGGTGGCTTCCAGCTCATGGGGCTAAGCAAAGAACAGGCAAACAAGCCACAATTGCCGACTGATTATTGTCAGCTCGGCGTTCAACCGTGCAAGCAACATAATGCATCAGTAGCGCTCAGCAATGATGTCATCCGGCCGATGCAAAGCACCGAAATCAGTGTTTCATGGCCCGAGCTACCTGTAGAAACTGATAGTTTGATACTCTCTCTTGAAGGTCAGGAAATGATGATGGGCGTTTATCAGCTAAAATTAGCTCGAACGGCAGACGGTCTGTTTTCTGGTAACCTAATACTTCCGTTTTGTACATCAAACGAAATGACCTGGCAAGGGAACATCAAACCCCTCTCTAATTCAGGACAAATAACACCTTTAAACATTTCATTAAGGATGATCAAGTGAAATTTCAATGGATTATACTTGCCCTAGCCCTGGCTGCGGGGTTGCTTACACGCTACATTGTTGATTCAAAAGATCCGGCAGCAGCCACCGCCAGTTACCCATTAAATATTCTTGAAAGTGGCCAGCAAGCCATCGACCTCTATGACAAAGAAGATCCACGTATTCGAGTGATCTATTTTGGCTATACCCATTGTCCAGATGTATGCCCAACATCACTAGCCGTACTTTCCGCCGCGCTCCAAGAACTAGATAATGAACAACTAGAAAAGCTCTGGCCGATTTTTATTACTTTAGATCCGCAGCGAGATACACCGGAAAAAAGCGCTGAATACGCACAATATTTCCACAAAAATATTATTGGAATGACCGGAACAGAACAGCAAACGAAAGCACTAGCAGAAAAATATGGTGTGCTTTATATGCGAACAGAGTTAAAAGACTCTGCCCTTGAGTATGCAGTAGACCACAGTTCATATTTCTATTTCCTACAACCGGACGGTACTTTAGTTGATAAAGTTCAGCATACTTTGAATCCGGCAATTATCATCGAGGCTATTGATCGCCTATTATCCGAATCCTGATAAAATTTAAAACCTAGGTTTTTATACCCGCCCAGGCGGGTTTTCTCGATTTTGAGAGATCTTTTTTAGTGATAAATAGGTGAAGAAGAAGAAATTTGAGCAGCATATGCCATACTAATTCTGCCGACTGATAACATTTAACACTCGGTCTGTAGTGGCAAACAAAGGAGAAGAAAGAAAAATGAACCGTTCATTATCTATCCTTACCGGTATTATTCTGAGTGCGACACTTATTGGCTGTTCAAGCTCTGATGAAGTTGATCAGATGCAGCAACTCACCAATAAAGTTGATATGCTCTCTGATCAGGTAGGTGCTCTGCAAAGTCAGCAAGACCAAATGGCAGGTGCAGTTAACGATGCACGTGCTGCTTCTGACGCGGCTTACCAAGAAGCAATGCGTGCGAACCAGCGAATCGATAATATCGCTAGTTCATACAGCAAGTAAAATCAAACAGTGGCGCTTTAAGCGCCACTACTTTCAAATCTATGTTTAGGCTACGCCTGCAGACTCAAGAAAGCTATACCCTCTCCCGCGCACTGTTTTAATATGCTGTTTTGACAACCCAGACTGTACCATCTTACGACGAATATTACTTATATGCATATCCAAGTTACGATCGAACGGACTAAGCTCCTTCTTTATTACCTCTTTTTGCAACTCGGCTTTTGACACAACAACACCATTGTGTTTAATCAAATATTCAAGCAGCTCAGACTCTGTCCCCGTTAAAGGTAACCGAGAAATATGATGTATCAGACCCGACTGGCAATGACTCATACTCTGTCTCTGACGTTCCAAACCAACCCGCCGTAATATCACGGTTATTCTGGCTAAAAGTTCGGGCACCCTAAATGGTTTAGCTAAGTAATGATCAGCCCCTGCCTGTAACCCTTCAAGCATAGACGGCTCATCACCTAGCGCCGTCAACATCAATATCGGCGTTGCGAAACGCTGGCAAATACGACGAGCAACCTGCAACCCATCAATATTTGGTAACATAACATCAAGCAATACAAGATCGACTGCATTATTCTGCATGTACGTAAGGGCTGTTTCGCCACAGTGCTCACAATGCACATCATAGCCTTCTTCAATCAGCACTTCCTCAAGCAGTTCACACAGCTGAACATCATCATCAACAACAAGAATCTGGGACACAAAACAACACCAAAACAAAAACCATTCTCATTATTATCAATATTAAGATTAAGTTCAATAACGAATATCATAAAGCCTTCTCTGAACATTTAACTGGCTATGATATATACAACCAACCCTTGCCTTAATTATCTCTCACGTAAATATATTTATTAAATATTATACTTTGAACTAAATGAGCACTCATACCTGTATCATTCGAGTTAATCATCAATTCAATTCCATAACGTAGCAATAATATCTATTCGAAAGCTAAATATAACATCGGAACATGCGATAAAGCCTTTCGTTACAAATAGGCATAGTTATCTCTAACCAAGAATAGTTTCGATCACTGTTTAAGCATAAAGCAATATGCAACCAACGCCTTATACCGTAGAATGGCAGGCTTGTCCAAAAAATAAGACACTAAGATGGAACTACTGGCCACTCTATCACAGTCTAAAAATCCGTGGTTTAACCAAGCCGTTGAAGAAGTCATTTTCGACAATGTACTGAGCAATAAGATAATAATGCTCATATGGCAAAACCGTCAATCTATCAGTATTGGAAGAGACCAAAACCCATGGCGCGCCTGCAATATTAGGCACGCACATAAAAACAGTGTCAGTATCATTCGACGCCAAACACCAGGAGGAGCAATTTATCAAGATCCTAGCCATACAAACTTCTCACTTATTGGAAGTGCTAAGCATGTAGGGTCCGGTGAGATAAAGGTAATCTTGGAAAAGGCTCTCACATCCCTACAGATCAATGCTGGTATCAATAAACAACTAGAGCTTATTACCGGCAACAGAAAAATTTCAAATACGGCAACTAAAACGCTTAACGGAAGTACAGTTATTCATTCTGCGATAAAAGTAAGTACCAACTTATCAACTGTTGATGAATATATGAATAATGAGAGAGTCACGACATCCCTAAACATCACCGACAACTACTCAAACTTATGTGAATTAAGCACCGCTGTCACTCACGGCACTTTACAACAAGCACTCATTGGAGCCTTTAGCGAGTGTTATGGCTCCGCTGTTAAAGTCAACCAGATTAATATAAATCCGCTCCCAGAATTTAAAGGGGTGGGAGAAAAGTTGCACCTTATCTCAAGCTGGGACTGGAATTATGGTCAATCCCCAACCTTTACCCACCAACTAGAGGGCCATTTCTCATGGGGAAGAGTCAATCTAAGTATTCATATTATTAAAGGTACTATCGCCTACATTCAATGTCACACTACCCAACGCTATAGTGCTTTATTCGATAAATTCTGCAACAGAATGATTGGCTTTCCTTTTCAAGCCAAATCAGTAATGCCAGTGATCTGCACCATGATGATAGACTTCAGTAGCAAACATACAGTGCTTTTGGATTTCGCCTGCTGGCTCGAGAAAGAACTCTCCTAAGCACATTTATTTAATCATTTACTGGCAATTTTTTGATATTGAACTAAATCAATCTATCTGAGATTACATGACTTTTTCATAAAACACAGTATTGACTTTGGTGAAGTCAGCATGGCTATTAGCCTTACAGCATTTCCCACAGAGTTATTCACAGCTTCTGTGGATAAACAACTTATCCCCAAGCCAACTGCTAGTATCTGCTCCGTTGAAAGCTTCATCTAAACTGTAATTTTTAGCACATTCACCATCAATACCAATCTACCCAATAAAAAAGAACATAAAGCGAGTTATTCTGTAAATAAGTGTGCCTTTTACGAGCAGCACTCAGCGTACAGCAGCATAAGAAGCGGCACTACCTTCAGTACCCTACCATTTAGAGCATTTACATATGTTATAAATACATTCAGCAACCATACGCAACAAAAACAGCCAAGGCAATCGTTTTACTGACCAACCCCCAAACCATATAGAAATATTAAATAATTGATTTTTAAATTAAAAAACCAAAAAAATGATAAAAGAACACAATGTTGATAAAATATCAATTGACACCCTTACTTTAACCACTAGAATACGCGCCGTTTGCCTAAAAGATGGCTACTTATTATTTTTTATTGACGTTGTTTCGAGGTGTATAATGGCAGGTGATAATAACTACAGTCTTGGGCCCGTGCCGCAACCGGCACGTAAAGGTGTTGTATCTCTGACAATGGTAATGCTGGGGTTAACCTTTTTTTCAGCCAGTATGTGGACAGGAGGAACGCTCGGGACAAGCCTCTCCTATGATGATTTCTTTCTAGCAGTCCTTATTGGTAATTTAATCCTCGGTATTTACACTTCATTTCTCGGCTATATCGGTGCCTCTTCTGGCCTCTCTACTCACCTTCTTGCTCGATTTTCCTTTGGTTCTAAAGGCTCTTGGCTTCCTTCCCTTCTTCTTGGTGGTACACAAGTTGGTTGGTTTGGTGTCGGCGTTGCAATGTTCGCCATTCCTGTTCACAAGGCAACCGGCATTGATACCAACATTCTGATTGCCGTTTCCGGCTTGTTAATGACTGCAACCGTATACTTCGGCATCTCAGCACTGATGGTTCTCTCCGCTATCGCTGTTCCAGCCATTGCACTGCTAGGTGGATACTCAGTCTTTGAAGCTGTCGGCAGCGCCGGTGGTATTAACGGGCTTAAAGCCATTACCCCTGAAAATCCAATTGAGTTCTCGACAGCACTGGCTTTAGTCGTGGGATCTTTCGTATCTGCAGGCACGTTAACGGCTGACTTCGTTCGCTTTGGCAAGAAACCCATGGGAGCGGTATTTGTTACTATGATTGCTTTTTTCATCGGTAACTCATTGATGTTTATCTTTGGTGCCGCAGGTGCCGCAGCAACAGGCCAGTCAGATATCTCAGAAGTCATGATTGCTCAAGGGCTGCTCATTCCAGCCGTCATTGTATTGGGCTTAAACATCTGGACGACCAATGACAACGCCCTTTACGCATCAGGCCTTGGCTTCTCGAATGTAACGGGTATATCGAGCAAATACTTGTCCATGGCAAACGGTGTCATAGGTACGCTATGTGCACTGTGGCTATACAATAACTTCGTTGGATGGTTAACCTTTCTCTCGGCAGCAATTCCACCAATCGGGGGGATTATTATTGCAGATTTCTTAAAAAACCGTCATCGTTACAAAGATTTCGCTAACGCTGAATTTAAAACTGTCAACTGGGCAGCCATTATCGGCGTCGCGGTTGGTGTGGCAGCAGGTCACCTTCTTCCAGGTATCGTTCCTCTGAATGCCGTACTTGGTGGTGCAATCAGCTACCTAGTGCTAAACCCTCTTCTAAATCGTGAAGCCAATGCTGCAACAGCCAAAGCATAAGGATTAATTAAGATGCAAACCTCAGATATGCTGATTCAAAATGTTACTCTTCAAGGCAAGGAAGGCCTGCATCAGATCCTGATCGAAAGCGGTCAGTTCAAAAAAATAGCTCTAATGGACGAAGTTATGAGCTATACCGGCGATGTTCTCGATGGTGAAGGCGGTATGGCCATCGCTCCTTTTTGCGAACCTCATGTTCACCTAGACACAACACAAACGGCAGGTGAGCCAAGTTGGAACATCTCAGGCACCTTATTCGAAGGGATCGAACGTTGGGCCGAGCGTAAATCAATGCTATCGGTTGAAGACGTAAAGCGTCGCGCAAAACAGACGTTAAAATGGCAAATTGCGAACGGTGTCCAGCATGTACGTACCCACGTTGACGTTTCAGATCCTACTCTGGTAGCACTGAAGGCGATGCTGGAAGTGAAAGAAGAAATGAAAAACTGGGTTGATATCCAGATCGTGGCCTTCCCCCAAGAAGGTATTCTTTCCTACCCGAACGGTAAAGAATTGCTCGAAGAAGCGGTAAAGCTTGGTGCCGATGTTATCGGTGCAATCCCCCACTTTGAATTCACCCGCGAGTACGGCGTTGAGTCTTTACACTATGTGTTTGAACTAGCAAGAAAGTACGACCGTCTTATTGATGTTCATTGTGATGAAATCGATGACGAACAATCTCGTTTTGTCGAAACTCTCGCAGCGCTAGCCCATAAGTTTAATATGGGTGACAGGGTAACAGCAAGCCACACAACCGCCATGCACTCCTACAATGGTGCTTATGCTTCTCGTTTGTTCCGCCTGCTAAAAATGTCCGGTATTAGCTTCGTTGCCAACCCACTGGTTAACATTCACCTGCAAGGCCGCTTTGACGATTATCCTAAGCGTAGGGGTATCACCCGCGTGAAGGAAATGCTGGCATCAGACATTAATGTCTGTTTCGGTCACGATGATGTCTTTGACCCATGGTATCCACTAGGAACTGCGAACATGATGCAGGTACTGCATATGGGGCTGCATGTCTGCCAGGTGATGGGGTATGATCAGATCAATGACTCATTGGATCTGATCAGTACCAACTCTGCCCATACACTGAACATTCAAGACCGATATGGTATTGAAGAAGGAAAACCGGGAAGCTTGCTTATTCTGCCTGCTGATAATGGATTTGATGCGGTTCGCCGTCAGGTGCCCGTTCGCTATTCAATTCGCCATGGCCATGTTGTTGCCCAGACTCAACCGGCAACAACACAAATCAACTTAGATGATGGTAGCGAAGACGTCACCTTCCGTCGTTAAGAATTCGATTCTCTAATTTCAAAGCCACCTTAGACACAAGGTGGCTTTATAGTGTTAGAGCAATATCAGGAATTATTGCTGCTTTTTACGTTTCCAAAAAACTAAAAGCACCAACGAGAGCAAGCCGTACCAAGTACTCGCTCCACCACTGGCTGTATTCATATTACAGTTAATATGGGAGATCCCACTGGCATTCGAATTGCATTTGCTTGTATCCACCTCATCTTCTTTCCCATTACCGGCTCCGACATCACTATCACCTCCAGTACCACCTGCGTTTTCAGAGCCATCAGTATCCGCTTCTGTTTCTATGATAAAATCAGGCTTGGTAACAGGCTGATCCGGTATTGTCCCCACGTTTGATTCAACCCAAGAATAGTATGTCCCTACACGTGTATAGAATGTCGGTCGTACTAGCGATCCGCACACAAGTTTGCCCAGCGGCCCGCCGCTCACTATGCCAAATTGAACCCAATGATCCTCTTCATTCTTCGCTCTTAACGGTCCCCCGCTGTCACCTTTACACGCATTGGGGCCAAACTCTTTCGACTCTCCGTCACTATCAAAAATCACATATGGTGGTAAGGCACAAACCTTAGTGCGATTAAACGGGCTATCGAGAATATAGTGAACCTCATTACCGAGCTCTAACCGATTGAAACACTCTTCCATCGGAACAAATGATAATTTTGCCTCCATTAACCTTTCTGATATCCCCACCCCACTTGTTTGCGTCGATCCCCAGCCTGAAACTTTGGTATTTTCTGGCCGCTCCTTATCTGACCACTGCAAACCTAGCTGCTGATCCAGATCATCGGCATCTTTGTCACTGGCCAACCTAACTGGCGTAATGTTGTTTGCAAAAGGGCGATCTACCCTTAGTAACGCAATATCGTTATCCAATGCAGTGCTAACAACTTCCGTGAGAGTAGAGCCATCTGGCTGTACTGATTTTTGAACAATAGCCTGGGGGGAATACTTCGGATGAACCACAACATGAGAGATTGCATAAAGTGTCGCAACATCTTCAACGGTACTATTGCTAGTACCTACCATGACGCTCAACTGGCTTGGAGCCGTAACCTGGTACTGACCAGAACCTACTTCATGTACAACGCAATGGGCAGCAGTTAGCACCCAGTGCTGGTTGACTACCGTACCACCACAACTATGGCTAAGTTGGTTGGCTGTAAGACGGATCGAAGCCATCCAACTTTGATCATCTGTTGGCTTAACAGGTGTGCCACCCACAACATAATTATCGATCTCGCTGGCTACGCCCTGGCTTAATAACACCAGGCACAAGCTCATTGTGGCGAATAGATGCCTCATCCTTATCATGCACAATCCTTGGCAGAGTAAAAATAAAAGCAATGTATCAGCTGACTATAAAGCCAAACATGGAGGAAAGATTGTTATGCGAGTGAATTCGTACTATTTCGCTATAATGCTAAGAAATATACTTTGTATCAGTTAAATAGGTCGAGTTTTAATAATTCAGTTATTTATATCAGAAGATAAAAAGCCGGATCTGCCAAACAAATCCGGTTAGTCATTATCACATATCCAGCTTTACCGGATTTATGCAAGTAGTTATTTTCCGCGCCTATAATGAAGAACAATTAACTTCCTGGTAGGCGATATCAACATACAGGCCACCAACTTCAGCTGCCAGTTTCGGATAAAAGCCTCCCGAAGCCGCCATCTTAACTTTATCGAGATCAATGGTATAAACCGCTAGGCCCAGCATATCAATTTCGTTAGGTATACAACTGTTCGCATTACCACTTTCAAAGCAAATATTATTTGCATTATCTATTCTACCGCATGTTTCACCCTCGACATCAATTCCTAAATTCTCAAGTATAGTCTTAGATGCTACAGGTAGTTTTTCAGGAGAAGAGCTTCCCATTTGAGCTGTAATCTGGTTAATATCGTAATAACCAGGTTGCAAAGTACCAATTGAGCTGGTGAGACGTGCCCCAGTTACCGTGAATACTTTTGTGTTACCTTCTGCTAAATCCTTAACATCATCTTCATCACACCCAACTAACGCCAGCGCAGACAGCAAAAACACAGCCTTTTTCATCACAAATCCTTGGTATAATCTTATAATACTTATTAAAACAGTTATGATTTTAGCCCTTTTGTTACATTAATCCAAATTTCCTCCAACAAAGCGTGCGTTTTATCTATAACTGTTGATAAATTAGCCTCTTTGCCTATCAAAAATATTTTATAAGTAGGCAGGTAATAGAATATCTTCCCCTTAAAACAGTTCCTTTCTAATGCCACAATCCATAACCATCAGTTATTTATCATTCAATCAACTATAAGCTGTAAGTGCCAATAATGTTCATTTACTATACTGTTTTGAACATCTATGAACGGCTTCAGTGTGATCCAAAGCAGGATTTCTTTCCTTATCAAGAAATACTGGCATAATGTCGCCACAACAAATCTACGGACAAATCCTTATGACTATTGAAAATATCGTTAAGCAGCGCTCTGACGCAAAATGTGAACTATGTTCATCTGAAGACAATTTAAGCGTGTATGAAGTACCTGCTTCTCCAGACACAACTGCAGGTAGCTGTGTTATGGTTTGTGGTACTTGTCGTAGTCAAATTGAAGATGCCGATACAATGGATCAGAATCACTGGCGCTGCCTGAACGATAGCATGTGGAGCCAGGTTCCTGCCGTTCAGGTCATGGCTTACCGTATGTTGAAGCGCCTTTCTTCAGAAACATGGGCACAAGATCTGCTAGATATGCTGTACATGGAAGAAGATATGATTGAATGGGCTGAAAAAGGCATCGCACTTGAAGCTTTAGATTCTATTCAAACACTAGATGTAAACGGCACCCCACTGCAAGCTGGTGACAACGTCACCATCATCAAAGATCTTCCAGTAAAAGGCTCCAGCCTAGTGGTTAAGCAAGGGACAGCTGTTCGTGGCATCCGTTTAACAGATAACCCTCTACACATTACAGGTAAAGCGGCCGGTACCAACATGGTGATCATCGCAGCTTACTGCAAAAAGATGTGATCTCTTTTTCCAGTCAAAACAATACAACAAAGGCGCTACTTCGCGCCTTTGTTTGATTTCAAATTAACTTGCCATTGTCTCGGACATGGCTTGTTCTAGCAGATCCTCTGGAAACCTTGGTATAAGCCGTCTAATCGTTTTTTCATCCAGATATCCACTATCAATAAATTCTTTTAAATCAAGGCATTTTGCCATCAAGGTTAGATCTATTGCTGTATTTGGTCGTGGGGCAAAACCACATAAGCTCTTCATACCTAATCGTTCGTAAAACCGTTTGTGCTTTTTACTCGAACCACACACTATTGCTGTTCTGCCAAAGCGTTCATCAATCATATAGATATTACTAAACAGGGCTAGTGGCGCCACTGATTCAAGGCCCCGAAGCTCAGGGATTACCGCTAACCTCCCCATCTCAATGATGGTGTCATATTCTTTTTCTAATTCGGCAAACTCAGGTTCAAACCCTGCCTTACACGGTATATCCACCCATCCCAAAGGACGATGCAATATGCTCGCTCTAACTGTTGCAATAGGCTTACCGTTATCTTTAAGCAAGAAAGAAATATTATTTGGCTTCTCGTCGTAAGTATCGGTAAATAAGCCACGGGTACATACCGGGTTATATCCAACCGTTGTATAAGCTTGGTATCGGATATTATAAGCAGTGATCTTTTCTTCTTCTGTAAGGCAAAGATGGTTCGATAGGCGGTCATATTGCATAAACGTTCCAGTTAGTCAGTACCTATGAACAACTCTGTTCAGCAGGCTTAAAAGGTAAAAAGTGATCATTATTCTCTATTACCCTATCGTTAAACATTCCGCAGATTAAGCCTGAACCATGACGAACTCATAGTTAACAATCAATTATTCAACGCAGTTCACATAAGCATCTTTTTTTAACAATTCCTCCCTCTTTTTGCTGCAATATATAACGATTAACTCGTTGTTAAATAAGCTGATATTAAACGATGCTTCAAATCGCATTAATCACCAATAGGGACATTGGCTATGGATTTTTCTTTGCTCACAGCTCTTTCCGAGATCTTTTTACACCACCAAATCACTCAAGATCCCAAAGAGCTACAGGAGTTTGGTTTCGCTTTAAATGGAAGTACCAAAGTTCCCTCAGCTGTAGTCTGGCCAGAAACTGAAGAGCAGCTTATTGCCGTCATTAAAGCAGCCAACAGATACAAATTTGAAATTCATCCAGTCGCACAAGGAAGGAATTGGGGCTATGGCACAGCGCAGGGAACAAAATCTCAGCAAGTCATTGTAAACCTCAGCCGTTTATCTCAGGTTAACGAAATCAATGATGAGCATGCCTATGTGCGTGTTCAGCCAGGCATAACCCAATCACAGCTTTACCATGCACTTGTGGACAATAGCTCATCGCTACAACTCGATATTACGGCGGCAGGACTGCACACCAGCGTAGTTGGTAACCTCCTGGAACGAGGTTTTGGACATACTGATTATTGTGATCGTTTCGGCAATATACTATCAATGCGTGTATTGCTACCAACAGGTGAAGTGATCACAACTGGCATGGGCATGTTTGGCACAAGCAGGGCTAAACATCTTTATCCGTATGGGATCGGCCCGGTTCTCTCTGGCTTATTTTCACAGTCCAACCTTGGCATCGTACTCGAAATGACCATCGCGTTACAGCCCAAACCAGCATACCAAGCAACAGTGATAGTGCTATGTAAGGAAGAATCCGACGCGCCAGATATGGTCGCGACGATTGCCAAATTAAAGCTTGAAGGTGTTGTTACCAGCGGCGTGCATACCGTCAGTATGACTCGTGCAATGGGTGAACAAGCAATAAAAGCAGCGGGAGCTTGGGTACTCACCACTTCGTTATCGGGGCCAAAGGGTATCGTAAAAGCACGTTTCAAGTACTTTAAACAAACAATCAAACATGCGATTCCCAACGCAAAAGTGATCATGCTGGATGATTTTCGCTGGAGTATTCTCAGCAAACTGAATCAATATATCAAGTCACCTGCGCTCGCAGGGCTGCAGCTGGTTATTGACCTCAAAAAGGGCATCCCCTCTGATGAGGCGATTAAAACATTGCTTGACCATCGTGAAGCGAACTCAGAAATGAAAACGTCAGAGTTCCCAGCATGTTTTCGCTGGATATGCGCTGTCAGTAGTTTCTCGCAGGCTGATATCAAAGAGATGTTGAGTATTTGCAAGAAAACATTTCACAAGTTTGGATATGATGAGCGTTACAGTATGACAAATGTCAGTGAACGCGCTGTCGTGCTCATTGCAAACATTCGTTTCGGGAAATCCCAGGCAGAAATTGATAAAGCGACCGAATTTCACCAAGAGCTGGATCATGCATTGATCTCCGCGGGTTATTGCCCATATCGTAGCGGCTCAGGCATGTTTGATACGGTGAAACCGTTTATTGATGAGAATAACCTAGCGTTGCTTAGCAAATTGAAGGCTGCTTTTGATCCAAATAATATTTTATCACCTGATAAATATTGGCTTGAATACAACCGAAATACCTCCATACAAGTCCCATCACAACAATTTTCATGTCAGGATTCAGCACAATACACACCAGAGCATTAACCTTGAATGGCTGGCATGGACTCATTTTCATGCCAGTCAAACTAGACTTCTTACCAAGCCCCGTACGGCTTCGCGCGGGGCGTAATCATGACTTATCACTTATCACTTATCACTTATCAGACCATACTGCCAGCTCATTTCCGCTAGGCTCTTTGAAATGAAAACGCCGTCCTCCTGGAAATGAAAATATTGGCCGAACAACGCAACCACCGGAGGCTTCAACTTTTGATAATGTTGACTCTAGATCTTGGCTATAAAGCACAATAAGCGCTGCACCATTTTCCGTTGACGAGCTTAATGTCGATTGAAAGAAGCCACCATCTAATCCTTGATTGGAGAATGCCGAATAGTCGTCACCATAATCAACAAAACTCCAACCAAATGCTTGATTAAAAAATTGTTTCGTTGCTTCTAAGTTTGTGGCCGGGAACTCCACATAATTAATTTTCTCATGCTTTGTATTCTGTGAACTTTCCATACATCACCTCTTTAAATGTAATGATAAAGCTAATTATGATACGCCCTTAATCTTTTTTCAGTGAACATAAAATCTACTCGTTTTTAGCAAAAATCCTACCACCAACCAGATTTTTTTACTTTCTTGTTTGCCCAATGGCAAAAAACATGGTTAGAATAGCTGACCAATTGATAGCAACATTAACTGCTGTCAAATTGAACAGAATTTACAATGATTTAGTGAGTTAGTCGGGGAGCCTTTGGCTGAGACCACTTCGGTGGGACCCGTTGAACCTGATCCATTTAATAATGGCGTAGGGAACTAGCAATCGTGTCTTCAGATGGCCTTACTAAGCGCCTATTCTCTGACACCTGCTACCCTGCGCGTAACTTTAGGGGTAGTTATGGCCATTCCATCAAAAACACCAATCACACTAACGATTGCAGGCTCCGACAGCGGTGGCGGTGCAGGTATTCAGGCCGACATTAAAGCCATCTCTGCAACAGGGGGCTATGCTTGCTCCGTCATCACAGCGTTGACAGCACAAAATACACAGGGCGTTTCAGGCATATTAAATGTTGCGCCTGAATTTGTCGCCCAGCAGCTTGATGCCGTATTCTCAGATTTGGATATCAAGGCTGTTAAAATTGGCATGCTAAGTGATGCCAGTATTATCCGGACAGTTGCCGCCAAACTACGCCAATACCAACCTAAGCACCTCGTTGTTGATCCTGTCATGGTAGCAACCAGTGGTGATCTCCTGCTACAGGAAGAGGCTATCTCCACTTTAAAATCCGACCTATTGCCTATGGCTGACGTTATCACCCCTAACCTACCAGAAGCCGCCGCTTTGCTTGGTGCCACTATTCCGCAAAATGAAAAAGAAATGACCAGCATGATTGAGGGCCTTCGCCAAATTGGCTCGCAGTCTGTACTACTTAAAGGCGGCCACCTAGAACAAGATAGCAACAGTACCGACCTACTGATCCTAGCAGACGATGTGATCCGGATGACTACGCCTCGGATTGCCACCCCAAATACCCACGGTACTGGTTGTACACTGTCAGCCGCAACAGCCTCTTTCCTTGCACAAGGGTTTGAAATGGCCACCGCTGTCCAACATGCAAAATCTTATATCACCCAGGCAATCAGTCAGGCTGATGAACTTGAGATTGGCTCTGGCCATGGCCCTGTTCATCATTTCTTTGCTGGTCACTACCAACCAGAATAAGTGCCATGGATATGCTAACGTCATCAATAACCAAGCAGCCAGCCGCTGTCGAGGTATGCCTACAGCATGCCTCGCTCACATTCAAAGATGCCAGAGAAGCGCTGTTTGTTGATCTTGACTTAACCTTGCCTGCAGGCCAATGGACTTGCCTGCTCGGTAAAAGTGGCTGTGGTAAGACGACCTTGCTACGCCACCTTGCAGGCCTTCTCGAAGACCGTGCCAGCTGGCATGGCAAGCTTGTCACCTCAGACAACAAATCTCTGTCTGAGCGCATTGCCTATATGGCACAACAAGATCTGCTGTTGCCATGGCTATCTGTTCTTGACAATGTCTGCCTCAGCCAGCGCTTCGGTACCAAACCAAACCCGCAGCAGACTGACAAAGCAATGAAGCTTCTTCAAGCTGTAGGACTTGAAGAATACGCATCGGCCTCGCCGGATCAGCTATCTGGTGGGATGCGGCAGCGTGTGGCGCTTGCCAGGACCCTGATGCAGGATAAACCGTTGGTTCTGATGGACGAACCCTTCTCGGCACTGGATGCGGTTACACGCCATAAACTTCAGACGCTTTCGTCTGAGTTACTCAAAGGCTGTACAGTATTGCTGATCACCCATGATCCCCAAGAAGCACTGCGCCTAGGACATAACATCTACATTATGTCGGGAAAGCCAGCCAAGCTCCTTAACCTTGGCGTGCCAGACACGACACCACCTCGGCAATTTGATGCCCAAATGGCGGCTCATCAGCAAACCATTATCGAGCAACTGGAGCAGGACTATGGCTGATCTTCAAACATCCGACAACATGAAGGCATCATTCCAGCTTCAACGAGTGCTTCAACAGAAACACCGAGGGCTACCAAGGAGTGCATTGCGCATCCTCATTAGCTTTTGTGTGATTTTGGGATTATGGCAGACGGCAGTCGTGTTCTTTGACATGCCACCATTCATACTGCCTAGTCCTCTCGCCGTATTTAGCAAGCTCATCGAGCGATATGATGTCCTATGGCACCATACTCTTGTTACTAGCTCAGAGGTCATTCTTGGACTGTTACTTGGACTGTTTATGGGGCTGTTTTTCGCATTGCAAATGTTGCTGTTTGCCCCACTGCGACGCTGGCTGTTGCCTATTCTAATCACCAGCCAAGCAATTCCGGTGTTTGCAATCGCACCAATTCTGATGCTTTGGCTTGGCTATGGTATCGCGTCAAAAGTCGTAATGGCCGCCCTGATCATCTTCTTCCCAGTGACGACATGTTGTTATGACGGTCTTCGCCAGACGCCTGCGGGTTACCTGGATCTTGCTAAAACCATGGGTGCAACACGCTGGCAGCTACTATGGCAAATTAGGCTACCTGCCGCCCTGCCCGCCTTGGCATCCGGTATTAGAGTAGCCGTGGTTGTTGCTCCTATCGGCGCGGTTATTGGCGAGTGGGTAGGATCAAGTGAAGGTCTTGGCTATTTAATGCTACAAGCGAATGCCCGCATGTTTGTTGACGAAATGTTTGCCGCCCTTTTCATCCTGGCACTGTTTTCTGTCAGCCTCTATTTCATTGCTGATGTATTGCTAAAAAAAGCAATCCCCTGGCAAAGCAAATAACACTTCCCCCCAACAGAGCCTGCTACCTCAGGCTCTATAGACAATAACGATAACAAGAGACTAACAGGAATCATTAATGAAAAAGCACTTACTACATGGCTTTGCTGCCCTTTCCCTATCCGCCGCTTCATTCAGTGCGGCCGCAGAGAAAGTGACCCTAATGCTGGACTGGTTCGTCAACCCAAACCACGGCCCTATCATTCTGGCCCAGGAAAAAGGCTGGTTTGCCGAACAAGGGCTCGACATTGATATTCAGGAGCCAGCTGATCCAAGCATTCCAGACAAACTAGTTGCCGCAGGTAAAATTGATATGGCTGTGTCTTATCAAAGCACCCTAATTTCGAGCACTGCAGCTGGGCTGCCGGTAGTTCGCTCTGCCACCCTGATTTCAGGCCCGTTAAACTCTTTGATCGTACTAGATAAGTCTGGGATCAAAAGCCTGGCCGATCTCAAAGACAAACAAATTGGTGTCGCCATTGGCGGCAGCGAGGATGCTACCATCGGTACGATGCTTGATTCTGCCAATGTCAGCATGGACAACGTAAAAATCATCAATGTTGGCTGGGCGCTGTCTTCGTCACTCGCTTCAGGAAAAGTGGATGCTATCTGGGGGGGCTTGAGAAACTTTGAGCTAAACCAGCTAGAGCTTGAGGGCTACAAAGCAACCGCATTTTACCCGGAAGAGCACGGTGTACCTCCTTATGACGAATTGATTTTTGTCGCCAACAAGCACAAGTACAATCCAGAAACGGTTACAAAGTTCAACAGTGCTATCGAGAAGGCGACCGTATACCTGATTAACCACCCGGAAAAAGCATGGCAGGAGTTTGTCGCGTATTCGCCCGATACATTAAACAACGAGCTGAACCGTAATGCCTGGGAAGATACCCTTACCCGTTTTGCCCTTCGTCCTGGTGCCGTTGAATTGAAGCGTTACGATGAATACGCCGAATTCATGAAAAAGCACAACATCATCAAATCGCTGCCTCAGGCCAAAGATTACGTGCTGACATACTGATCCCTGCCTTCATAAGATTTATCAAGGAACTGACGTGAACCATCAAGACTTAATCAAAGCTTGCCAGCAGGACTGGCAAGATTACACGGAGCACAGCTTTGTTACCCAGCTGGCAACCGGTGAATTGAACAAGAGCGCCTACCTTCACTACCTGAAGCAGGATTTTTTATTCCTGAAGCATTATGCCCGCGCCTATGCGCTGGCAATTTTTAAATCTCGTACCCTGGCAGAAATGCGCGAGCCGCTGCCTAGTCTAACCGCGTTACTAGATACCGAAATGACCCACCATATTGAGTATTGTTCAAAATGGGGGCTAACCGAATCTGATATGGAAGGCGAGCCTGAAGATTTCGGTACGGTAAGTTATACCCGCTATGTACTGGATACCGGCATGGCCGGGGATCGTGTCGATCTCTTTGCTGCGCTTGCACCTTGTGCAATTGGCTATGCTGTTATTGGCACTCAGCTCATCAACTCGGCGGAGACACAGCTTGAAGACAACCCCTACCGTAGCTGGATTGAGCTATATAGTGGCGAAGAGTTCCAGTCAGGTGTAGAGGAAACCATTGAGCGTCTTGATGATATGCTGGCTGAAATTCCCTTAAACAGCCTGCGTGGGCAACGCCTGTGCGAAATATTCAAAACGGCAACACGAATGGAAGTCGCTTTTTGGCAGCAAGGCCTAAACGCCTCAGATAACTAATCCCAGCGATGCTATCAGGCTCCTGCTCAGCGGGAGCCTGACATTTCCTGAGCCTCTAGCGTCATCAGTAGCCCCGATATTGCATCATCAATCAAGGTATATTGCCTCGCCTTGCCTACACTTTTATAGCCTTTTTGGAAAAGAGCTCAAAATATACCTGGCTGATCGTTCCGTTATTGCTTAGATTTTAAACTTAACAGTCATTCATATAACGGGAATTCCATGAGAATCTACGAATTGGGGCCTGCACCAAGTGCCCGTCGTGTCAGTGTCTTTTTAGCCGAAAAAGGAATCGAGGTTGAACGCCAGCAGGTGGATCTCCGTGGTGGCGAAAACCTAAGCGATGACTTTAAAGCAAAAAGTTTAAATGGGCAGATCCCGGTACTTGAACTGGATGACGGAACAACCATTTGTGAGTCTATCGCTATTTGCCGCTACTTTGATGAAGCATACCCGACCGAACACTCGCTCTTTGGTGATACGGCACTTGAAAAAGCACAAGTTGAAATGTGGCAGCGCCTTGTTGAACTGCGTGGGCTATTGGTCGCAATGCAAGCATTTCGCAATATCTCCGGCATCTACAAGGATCGCGAACGCTGTATATCAGAATGGGGGGAAGAATCCCGCCAGCGTTTGATCGAATTCTTACCAACCCTAGAGAGCCAGCTGGCAGTTACCCCTTATCTCGCGGGTGATAAATTCACCATTGCTGATATTACCGCTGTCATTATGTGTGATTTTATGAAGAACCTCGAAATCAATATTGATGATACCTCGCCTAATCTAAATAGATGGTATCAGCTTGTTAGCCAACGCCCGTCGATGAAAGGCTAAATGGAGTTAACCATGATCGAACTATATACAGCAGCAACCCCAAATGGCCACAAGATCTCAATTGCACTGGAAGAGATGGGACTTGAATACCGTGTTCATGCACTGGATTTAATGGAAGCAGAACAAAAACAACCGGAATTCATCGCCATTAATCCAAACGGACGAATTCCTGCGATTATTGACACCGATAACGACAATTTCGCCGTTTTCGAATCTGGTGCAATCTTACTGTACCTAGCTGAAAAAACGGGTAAATTTCTACCAGAAGATCCCAACAAGCGATCACAGGTTATGCAGTGGCTTATGTTCCAAATGGGTGGCGTAGGGCCAATGATGGGACAGGCAAATGTTTTCTATCGCTATTTCCCAGAAACGATACCTTCAGCAATTGAGAGGTATCAACACGAAGGACGCCGCCTGTTTGAAGTCATGGACAGTCAGCTAGCGAAACATGCCTACCTTGCTGGTGACGAATACACCATTGCCGATATCGCAACCTGGCCATGGGTACGTATTCACGAGTGGAGTGGTATCGACATCGATGGTTTAGAGCACCTTCTGCGATGGCTAAATGAACTCGCTGAGCGCCCTGCCTGCCAGATAGGGATAGTTGTCCCTCCACCATCCGAATTAAGTGACGAAGAGCAGGCAAAAGAGATCCGAAAAATGGTTACACGTTAGCGAAAGCTAACATGACAAAAAAAGGTAATCTCAGTTCGAGATTACCTTTTGAAAAATGAGTTAGCGCTAGCATTCTTGTTTAGGCGCGGTGCCACCAATCAGGAACAATATTGCAACTACTGTCCCCAGAGCTCAACCAGCCTTGATCGCCCTCGATAGTCAGCTGTAGCTGCATAGTACGCTCTATCATTTCTTCAAGCTCAGCGAGTGTAGTATCACTGATATACACTACCGATACGTTGTCATATTGAGTGATCTTACTTTTGTTCTGCTGCCACCATACTGGTGCCGCATTATCGCCGTAAGCAAAAATAATGACTTGCTTAGAACGGTGAGAGGCCTTGCGAATTCGCTTCTCTTCCGGTAAACCTAACTCGATCCAAAGTTCAATTTCATCACTGAGGCTCTTTGTCCAGAGATCTGGCTCATCGGTGTCAGACAACCCTTTGGTAAATTGCAGCTCTTCATCTGCATTTAGCCCCCAAGCGACAAGACGGAGCATTAATCTCTGAAGCGTCTCTGATGGGTGGCATGCCAATGTGTGAGATTTATCAATGTAAACATGACGGTCCAGATCTGCAACATTGAACTGGGCCTTATAAATGGTGGCTTTCTGTGCCATAACAAAATACCTGGGTTTAAGATGCCTGAAGTGTAGTAAGAATAAGACAAGAGTTCAATTTCTATTGGCTTTTCAAAGCAATAACTTGCTGGTTAATGGTGGTCATTTCTCTTGCCAGTTGCTGGCATTCTTGCTTTAGTTCCGCCAAAGGCAGCTGATTGAATTTTTGCTGATAGTGCTGCCCAGCATTGGCCAATGATGTTTTCCACTCAATCACTTCTACAGCCGGTAGTTCTTCGTTCAACAACCTCTTTCCTTCCAAGATATAATCACGGGCGACCTTGGCATAATCATCAAAGGCGGCTTTGACATCGGTGCTAATACTACTCTCAAGTCGATTACAGCCACGGATCATGGCATCTTTTAACTGGAACGTTGTATAAATGCCGACTAACTTATCCTTCATCGCATCTCTTGGGGCTCCGGGATACGAGGAAGCTGTCACTTCAGACGCTTCAGCCGTAGCTGACGTAAATAACAACGAAAATACAAGACACCACGCTCTATTGAACACTGTCAAACAACCTATCAGACTCACAATTGTCCCAATAATACGTGATTGCCTATTTTGTGCTTATCGTTTTTCGTGATCTGTCCCCCACCGTTAAAACATTGTTTTATTCCGACAGGGAATCCAATTTCAAAGAACCACTCACAATTGATTCTTTTTTCGCCTTCGATAACTTTTTAATTTTATACTCCAACCGCATAGCTGTTTTTTTATCTCCCACCAGTTCAGCCCATGCGAGGGTTAACGGGCCTTTTCCTTTCAAGTACTTTGCCCCTTTCTTGTTACCTCGATGTTCGTTCAACCGGCGCTCGACGTCTGTCGTCACCCCACAGTAAAGATGGTTTGAGACTGTTCTGATCAAGTAGACCGACCATTTCACCGTTTTCTTACTCGTTGTTTCAGCCACTTCTATCGTAGGGATAGGTTTATCTTTACTTTTCATCATCATATAAAAAAGCCCAGCCAAAGCTGAGCCGTTATTCTGTTACGCATTCTACTGCTGGCTAGTTTTATTCAAGAAGTCAGTGACTCAAGAAGTTCTTTTAGCTCCGCTATTTCTTGTTTCATTGTAGCAACCTCTTCTTCGAGTTTTGCTACTCGCGCAGAGGTTGGTGACGAGCCACCAGCAACGGGAGCAACAGCTTGCTCTGCAAGCGCTTCTAAATCAATTTCACCACTGAACAAGTGCATATAGCGACAATCTCGTTTACCAGCCTCTCGCGGTAACTTCACGACGTAAGGACCTTTGGCATGCTCTGCCAATCCGTTTAACACCGCTTCAGCTTCTTTCACATCGGCTAAATCACAAAGACGATTGGTGCGCGTACGAATCTCACCCGGTGATTGCGGCCCTCGTAGCAGCATCACGCAGATCGCAGCTTTCTCCTGCTTAGTAAACTGCAAAGTACTGAACTCGGTGTTGCAGAATCGGTGCTGGTACTTCGCTACCCGACTGCCAGACCCCGCGGTAACTTCTTGAATAACCCGTTTAGATTTTAACTCTTCGATTGTATCCAGTACTGTCGCTTCATCCAACGACATTACAGGTTCTCGATTACTCTTCTGGTTACACGCCGTCGTCAGTGCATTCAATGTTAATGGGTATTGATCCGGAGTGGTGACTTCTTTCTCAAGAAAACAACCAACCACACGCGCTTCATTCTGCGAAAAGCAAATATCCATGATCTTCCCTCACCCTTTTATTTGATACCAATACTGATTCCAGTCTCTGGTATTGCTGCGATAGCAAAGACTGGAATCAGCACTGACCTGTAGGGAGATTAGCATGCCTTGCCCGAACAACAAGCGTTGGTCGAACCGACTGTTGGAAAATCAATCAATTAGCTTTCAATCTTGCGAAGTCATACCATTTCAGCGGTCGCCAAGAGGAGGACTTAGGTAAACTCAGCGACAACGAAACGGTTACGTCCCTGCTCTTTTGCTTTGTACAGCACCTTATCAACAATTTCATACATATTTTCAACTGTTTCAAGGCCGGTCGGGATCCAAGACACCATTCCTTGGCTCACAGTCACCACATTTGACGTTGTTGATTTTGCATGAGGGATTTCCAACGCCTGAATGCTGGCTTTCAGCCGTTCACACTCTCTCACCGCCTTGGTCTTATCACAATGGCTAAGCAATACCACAAACTCTTCACCGCCATAACGAGCAGCCAGTTCACCAGCGCGGCTGAATGTTTGTTTAAGTTCTTTAGCCATTGCCTGCAGGCAACGATCGCCTTCAAGGTGACCATAATAGTCATTGAAAGGTTTAAAATGATCGACATCAATCATAATAATCGTTAATGAGAAATTATTGCGTCCATGCCATGAAATAAACTCGGCAAGCTTTTGGTCAAGATAGCGACGATTGGCCAACTTGGTTAAGCCATCTTCATTGACCTGTTGCGACAAGCGCTCATTCGCTAGCTCCAGCTGCACCGAGGCCTCCTTTAGCTTATGTCGCATATGAGCGATACGCTGCATCGCTTTCAGCTTGGAGACCAACACCATCTTATTAACAGGTTTCACCAGGTAATCATCACCCCCCATATCGATTGCCTGAGCAATCATTTCAGGCTCATCATGACCACTGAGGAAAATAATCGGTACCCAATCGGGGTGTTTAAGTCGAATCTGTTCAGCAACCTCAGTACCACTCATGTCCGGCATACTGACATCAAGCAGCACTAAATCGGGGTCAAACAGCGGATATTTCTCAATTGCTTCATACCCTGAACCAACAGCTTCTACAATATGACCTAAGCGCTGCAACCTCATTGCGAGCTGCATTCGCTCTAAGTGAACATCATCGACCAGTAAGATACGCATTGCTTCCATGAAAGCATCCTGTTGATATAGAAACATTTGTACTGTCTTTATTTATAGCATAGCTGAGCGATTAACCTAGCGTTAATATGAGCATAATTTCACCACATAAGAACGAACGTGACTTTGCTAGCAAGTTTTGAAACATAACTGGCATTTCATTGCAGATCAGAAGATATATTATCCAGGTTAACTAGGAGAAGTACGCCTAACTTATGGTTGAGCGGAGAAAAGTTGACTTTTATACGTAGGGCTATAGGATTCCCCTCCTTAACTATTCATGCTGTAGGAAATAGCTATGTCTGAAATCGAAAACAAAGAAGAACAGATCATTGAAGAAGTGAAATTTACTCTAGATGATTGTTCACCAGAACTACGCCAAGTTGTTGAGTTTGAAGAAGTACCAGAAGAACTACTGGACATGCTAATCAACGTTTATAAAGCATCTGAACCAACATCTCACGAAGCATGGAATCAACTACCAGCAAGTGCACAGAATGTACTAGATAACTTTGAGCAGTTTCACGCGCTAATTGCTCTTAGCCAGAGCTATTCAGGTGTTGACTTCCTTGGTGAAATGCAGGAATCACAAAAACCTGATGATATGACCGAAGAAGAATACACGGACTACAAAGCAGTCATGCTGGATAAAGTGCTTCACAACTGCGTGAAAGACATGTGTAAGCAGCTAAAGAAAGCACGCCGTAATCCACCAATGAAACGTGAGTTCCAGGAAATCTTCAAGAAATAATCTTGCAGATCCCCATAGGGAGGTTTCAACCTCCCTATATCTATCGAATTACCTTTCCAACCTCCTCTTTTTCATTTTTCATGGTAGACTTACTTTTCGTCGTGAAATCACAAGTAACCACCATAGATACCCTTCAGAACTATTGATTCTTAAAGGGAATAGTTGCACTTTGTCTTGAGTGATCAGAGGTATGAATGTCAAGCCATGAACAGATTAAATTTCGAACTGAAGTTTACTTCATTCCAAGCCTAGGCATCATCAAATCTCCAGATTCAACCCAAAAGCTTAACCTTTCAGAACAAAATATCCTGGCTTTTCTGATAGCCAATTACCACCGCCCTGTGACAAAAAACGAATTACTTCAGGCGGGCTGGCCTGATCGAATTGTTACCGAGGCCTCATTATTTCAGGTGATACGTGCACTACGGGTCAAACTACAGGAAAGGCGAAAAGGGGACGTAATCGAAACACTGCCTCGTGTAGGTTACCAGATCTCCCAGTTTGAGCGAATAGAGTCCCCCTTAGACTCAGACACGAAAAATAGAATCAAACTACCGGCCATCAACCCCCTTCTCTTTTTAGCCTTTGTTTTTTCACTTATCGCGGTAAGTATCGGCACTTATTTCTGGTTAAATCATTATAAACACCCAGAACAAGTTCCTTATCTAACCAATACAGAGATATTGGGAAGTAACACGCTGACTACTATTGCGACTAACCTGCAAGATTTGGACGATCTGAACCAACAGCTTAATCGTGCTTACCAGCAACACACCCAGCAGGTAAACCCTCCTTCCATCCAACACTTAAAGATTTTTGCTTTTAAAGGTGACGAGATCTACTCAATTGCCTGGTGCCGTGTCGATGAAAGCCACACCTGTCTGCCAAATACTGATTTTTCTTACAGCTTTGGGTATCAAGATTGGGAGCTTTTTTCAAACTTCCTTATCTCCAAAGCTAAAGCTTACCGGAGCGATCCGGTTATCCAAACAGAGTTAGCACGGGAGCCAACCTCACAAGTGTTCATGAACTACCTTGATGGTTCAGGTGTTCAATCAAAGATCGTACACCACTATATTTCTAAAGATGAATCTGGCGATTTAAACTACTCTTATATGTCCTTCATTACAGAGAAAGACACTGACTTATATCATGCGCTGTCAATACGATCAGCCACCTTATCTATTATTGAAAATGATTCACCTTTTATCGCCACGGCTCAACTCAGGCCGGATATGTTTCACTGGGCTTATCAACCTAATGATATATTTGACGAAGAGAAATCAACGGCCTTGATAACCGAAGCTAGAATGAGGGAAGATTTTAAAGCTAAGCGTATTGTTTATAGCTACCTTCTGTACCAGCAGCCGTACTTGGATTTAATCTTTTATCCCAATGTAGGTATATATTGGATTCATAACAGTGTCGAAAATACTAAACTGTTTGATTACAAGCGCTATACACCTGGGCCTAAATAGCTATGCAGCAATTAACATTGTTAAACTAAGAACTTGTTATGCAGAATAGGCAACCTATACAATGTACTAATGTCTTCTAATTATAATTTTTTTCATGAGCTTACCCTTTTTAAAACACAGTAAACGAGTGATAGTGATCCTAATCACTCTCGTGTTTTCCGGTTGTGCCGTTTATGCCGGTTATAACTATGATCAACTCTATGGCATGCCTGAGCCTAGAGAACGTATGTTACCGACTACAACCCCTGTCGCTCAGCGCTACTTAACTGAAGTTAAACCAATCATCGAAAATCGCTGCGTCGTTTGCCATGCCTGTTACGACGCACCTTGCCAGCTTAAGCTATCTTCCGCTGAGGGCGTCGATCGTGGCGCGAACAAAGACAAAGTGTATGAAGGCACTCGCCTCCTGGCTGCCAATACAACCCGAATGTTTATTGATGCTCAAACAACAGCTCAATGGCGTGAAAAAGGCTTTACCCCTGTTTTGAACGAGCGAGATCAATCACCGGAAGCCAATACTCAGGCTGGAGTTATGGCCAGAATGCTTCAGCTCAAACAAGCTCACCCATTGCCAACAAATACCGTCCTCGATCCTGACAACTGGGATTTTTCTCTGGATCGGGACCAGCAATGCCCTACGATTGAAGAAATGGACCAATTTGAGCAGGAGTACCCTAAATGGGGGATGCCTTACGGATTACCTCAAATTGCGCAGAACGAGAATGACACATTGATGGAGTGGCTGGCTGCAGGTGCACCGATGACGGGTGTTGAACCACCGTCTGCAGCCATTAAAGCAAAAATTAGCGAATGGGAAACATTTTTAAATGGCAATTCGTTGAAAGAGCAACTTGTTAGCCGGTATCTGTATGAACACCTATTTGTATCGAACCTTTATTTTTCTGGCGAAGAACATCCGGTCTTCTTTAAATTAGTCCGCTCAGTAACCGCACCAGACAAGCCAGTTGAACTCATAGCAACCCGACGCCCGTTTGATGATCCAGGCGTTGATCGTGTTTACTACCGGTTTATTCAAGTGCGCGAAACCATCGTTGATAAAACCCATATGCCTTATGCCCTAAGCGATGAGAAAATGGCGAGGCTGGACGAACTCTTTTTCGAACCTGAATATACTGTCTCTGCCCTGCCAGGTTATGAGCCAGATCTTGCAGCCAACCCTTTAATGTCATTCAGTCAGCTGCCGGTAAATGCCCGTTACCGCTTTATGATTGATAATGCACAAAATACCATTATGGGCTTTATCAAAGGACCGGTTTGTCGCGGCCAGCTAGCCTTAAATGTAATTAACGACAGATTCTGGGTTTTCTTCGTTGATCCCGATATGGCTAACCTTCCGAGTGTTAACAGCTTCTATGACTCGCAGGCACACAACCTTCGCCTACCGGCTGAAAATGAAAGCAACACCCTGCCGCTTGCTAACTGGATCTCTTATGCCAACCAGCAGGGGCGCTTCCTACGTGCAAAAAATGAGTTGATGAACAAGGCATTCGAAAATGGCGAGCACCTCACTACCGATCTGATTTGGAACGGAGACGGCAGCAACGACAATGCCACGTTAACCATCTTCCGTCATTTCGACAGTGCGACTGTCGCGAAAGGGCTTGTAGGAAACCACCCTAAAACAGCCTGGGTACTTGATTATTCATTGCTCGAGCGTATTCATTATTTACTAGTGGCCGGTTTTGATGTCTATGGCAACTTTGGCCACCAGCTTATAACTCGTATGTACATGGACTTCCTTCGCATGGAGGGTGAATCCAACTTCCTATCTTTATTGCCAACTGAAATCAGACGCCAAGAACTGGCTAACTGGTACCAAGACTCAAACCTGCAGCTTAACCAGTTCTTACAAGGTGATATCAATGCGTTTAACCAACCAACAGGCATTACTTTCAGCACTGATAACCCCAAAAAAGAACTGCTAGATCTATTGCAAGTTCAACTGAGCACTGCAAATTCAAACCGCTATGCGCTATCCAACGCTCAATTAGCTCCTGCGGGAATTGCCGCACTTAATTCTATCGGCCAGCTAAAAGGCGAACAAGCAACCCTGTTTCCTGAGCTAACTTTTATTATGGTTGAACCAACCAATCATAATTTACAGCCGCAACTGTTCACTCTGGTGAGAAATAGTGCCCACAAGAACATTTCAAGCCTGTTCAATGAGGAGTCGAACCGTCAGTTTGCGAACGATGATATGACCTTAGTGAAAGGCCTGCTTGGTAGCTACCCAGGGGCCTTTTGGCATGTGCAGGAATCACAGCTGCCGCAGCTCGCAGCTCAGATACAGGGCGTCCAGACCGAACGAGACTACCGTGGGCTACTCGATAAATATGCGGTTCGTCGCACCAGTGCCGACTTTTGGTCTTTCAGTGACAAGCTCAACCAGCTATATCAGGAAAACTACCCTATTGAAGCCGGGCTACTGGACTATAACCGACTAGAAAACCGTTAACGGCATCCTATTAACAGAAAGCCTGCATCATGCAGGCTTAGTTTTCTTCTGCTGCTTTAATTCAATTGTAAATGTTTGAAAAGATAGCTTAACTAACATGGTATGGCATTGCTAATTCTGTAAAGATAATCACACTCAATTAACAATCACACAGGATGTAAGCAATGAATACACCAACTCCGATCTGGGATAGTTTTGTACGAGGCTACCACTGGTTACAGGCTGGCTCTGTCGTTGGGTTATGGTATACCGGAACTGAAGGCTTGATGGACTGGCATTTCACGATTGCCTACATGCTGTTAGCGCTGCTGCTTAGCCGACTAATTTGGGGAGTAATAGGAAGTGAGACAGCCCAATTTCGCCATTTCATTCACTCGCCGTCTACTGTGATTAGCTACTTTAAATCTTTGCGCCAGAAAGACAACAGCACAAAGCAACACCCTGGGCACAATCCGGCAGGCGGCTACATGGTGTTAATGTTCTTCCTTTTACTGAGTGTGCAACTGACTACGGGTTTATTTGCTAACGATGACATTTTGTCTGAAGGACCATTTGCCCTGTACGTGAGTGGCGAAGTCAGTAGCTTACTGACACAAGTCCATGCCATAAACTTTAACCTGCTTCTGGCTGCAATAGGAATCCACCTTGGCGCTGTCATTCTCTACCTGGTTAGGAAAGAGAACCTGATCAAACCTATGATCAGCGGCAGTAAAGTACTTCCGGCAAGCATAGCCCCCAAACTCATTAACGGTTTAGTAGGCTGGGCGATCTTTGCAATTATAGGTGGTGTTATCTACATCTATTTTGCACAAGATATTGTGGCTTATTTATTTTAATTTTCATCAAGCTAAAATGCACAAAAGGTAAAGCCAGGCGACTTTACCTTCAAAGCTATTCACTGTTTGAAAACGACGGTTAGCGGAATTTATAATCACTATGGCATGATTTGCAGTTTTTCGCCGCCACCCCAAACGCGCGCTTGGTCGAACGTTCGTCGCCCTCAACAGATACTTTTGCCAGCTGGGCCATATCTATCTGAAATTTATTCAACTTCACTGTAAAACCGTTCCAGTCAGTCCAAATTTCAGGTTTAGCTTTTGTATCACCTTTTTCAGAACCTTGAACTTTAAAGGCTTCCTCAGGCATTAGCGACAGTTGAGAGATAAATTGCGCACGCTGGCTGAATACCGCTTGATCCCAGTCTTTACGGCCTTTTACCATATCGGCCATGTCACCAAAGTTTGTTGCTATCATGGAAAAGGCCGACTGGCGATAGTGAATGGCATCTTCTGGTTTTTCGAATGGAGTGGCCGACACGCTGGTTGCCACTAACATCACACTGCCGAGTAGTACTTTCTTCATCATTATTTTTCCATCTCGTTGTTGTTATTGGCTAAAAATGATACCAACACGCAAAGCTTAGTAAACATAAACAACCCACAACTTACAAACATTTACAATACTGTAACCGACAGAATTCCAGTTCAGACCTGGCAGAAAGATATGCATCCCTCATCACAATCAGGCGCACGTTGAAAGCCAAAGGGATCAACGATACATCGCTTTCCAGCAACGGCGGAGATTAACGGATCCAAGTCGCTTATATGACTTATCCTTTCTATAGTTGTTGTAATGGAAATCGGCAACAAGGAAGCTAAAATCGAGCGCCTTTCATTTCCCGCCTCAAGGCGATCGATGTGTGCATATTATCCAGGCGGGATGAGGTCACAACCATGCCGAAGTTCATTGATACCCATCCTATGGAGCCATTCACAGCGGACGAGCTGAACAAGTTACAGAATGCGCCACCAGATGAGTTCGGGGTCACTCATCACGACATCCTGTTCAGCGAAAAGGACAACAAAATTTATTGTGTACTGGAAGCCCCGAACGCTGAAGCGATCCATAAGCATCATGAGAAGGCTGGAATCAAGTGTGAGTGGGTCCGTGAGGTGAAATCAACTCGTGGATAACGGAAACTCAGAGGGGATATGTTCCCATGGGCTTAGGGAGGCCGTGTGCCTCTCTAGCTCTTTCTATCAACAGCTCCTTCCTTAACCTCTAATTGTTGCCTTGAATTAACTTAAGCCCTCAATGACCCACGTCGGAACAGAATCAGGTAGTCCGTCATTTTTTTATTTCTATTGATTGCCAAAGTGCATACAACTTAAAGACTGACTCTGATGTAAATGAAGTAATAAAAAACTCCTTTATTAATTACTGCTCTTTATATTATTTCCACAGATTGAATAATCAATGAATATTCTTTCAAAGAAAATAAAAAACCAAAAATAGAGCAAACAATCAAAAAAGTGACACCTTACACACATTAATAATAAAAAATAACTCTTAAATCAAAAGAAGATGAATATCACAGTTAGATAAAAAATAATGATGATAATAGCCAGAAAATAACCAATAACCAATAACCAATAACCAATAACCAATAACCAATAACCAATAACCAATATTATTAAGAGGTATGATCATGAAAAATGGAATATTTTGCTACTCCGCATTAGTGATAGCACTTACTCTCGCAGGTTGTAATAGTGATAACAACAATACAAATATTGATAACGAAAGCACTAATGGAAAAGTTGATAACGATAACGCTGGCGAACAGATTGATTATGGTGCTAAAGCTATGGGTTACTTGGTCGAAATTGCCGACGAAACTCAGGGTATAGGAGCTCGTGAAGCAAGTACACAACAAGAAATTGAAACAGGTATGTGGATATACGATAAGCTAACAGGGTTTGGTTACGATGTGACAGTTCAGCCTTTTAGCTATAGCAAAAAAGTGGATAACGTTGATACCACATTTTTTTCTAACAATTATATTATTGAAAAGAAAGGTGCACAGGATAAAACGATTGTACTTTCCGCGCACTATGACTCCACAGGATCAGACCATGGCTCTTTAGGCGCGACAGACAATGGCGCAGGTCTTGCTGCCGCAATTGCAATTGCTGAAAAACTCCAACTAACCGATCTGCCATATAATGTCCGTATATTATTCCCTGGTGCCGAAGAGAATGGCCTGAACGGCTCATTGCATTATGTCAAAAATGCACTTATCGACGACGAGCTAGATAACGTTATCGCTATGATTAACTATGACACTGTTGGAGGCGGAGATATCGTTTATGTTCATGCTGCCCATTCTGACTATGCAGAGTATAAATCGTATTGTGAATCTCTAAGGCTCAACGAATCCAATTACAATAAAGAGACAAAAATCCGGGATGCCATGTTACAAGCTTCTATCGATGTAAATGGTGAGGATGATAAATATATTATCCATCCAGCACTTGAAGGTTATCCAGAAGGAGAGACAGGCTCATGGTCTGATCACGCTGGTTTTGCTTGTGCTGGAATACCTATTGCTTATGTAGAAGCAACTAACTTTAATATTAACGGTAAGTATGGATACGATGGTTACTCGCAAACCACTAATCCGGAAATGTGGGATTGTTATAATTCTGATACCAAGACAGCTTGTGACCGAGCAACGGAAACTAAGTGGGGTAAAATTTGGCATACTGAATTTGACAAGTTGGATAAGCTAGAGGAAGCGTTCCCTGGCCGTGTAACAAAACAAGTGAGCGATAACGTAAATATCGTTATTGAGTTATTGACCAACGGCAAGTACATCAATATTCAGTAATAAAGGCCCATGCATAGCGCCATTCTACTTATTATTACAGAGTGGCGCTTGTAGTAGAAAAGACTCCGTACCAATTTATTTAAATAATCTCGCTCGACAATTTGTCGTAGTTCTGGTTAAACCTACCAATCAACTTCTTCATCTCCCATTAATCTTTATCCAACGACACTTACTTCTAATCACCAAGAGGGCTTAAGACTTCAGTGGCTGCGTAAAGCCACATAAAAGCGGCATTATGCCGCCTTTACATTTTAGCAAGATACTCAACAGGCCATTTCTTTCTCAAGACTTAAAATTGGAGTTGCCCCTTTAGGAGCTTTTGCTTCAAGAGATGCCGGTTTACCACGGAAAACTGTCTGCTTTTTACACTTAGGGCAAGTTATCTCGTAGTCAGTTAATATATCCACTATACCATCTTTGTACGCTGGAATATTTCTTTTGCACTCTTCACACTTTATTTTAAGAACAGAGTAAGTCATCTTTATATCTCCCTTTGAAGATATGAGTTCAGAACACTTAATTACACGATCAAGGCTCGTATGCCTTTGAGATCACACTATCATAAACCATGTTAACATGATGATTTATTAGTATTTATTTTTGAATTTACAAAAAAACAATTTGCAAATTGTTTCGCTGATCACAAATTGCATATCCAGCCATAATACACTGCCTTGTACCGCTAAGAGTGTTAAGTGCACAAATAGCCCCATTTTGACCGCCCCAGACCTCCTCAAAATCACGCCCTAAAATGATGAAATATCGATGTGCTGTTGCTCTCCATGGAAGAGCAGTTAAGTTCGATTAGTACCAGAGGAATTCTGAGGCTTATTGATGAGCTGCCGGAAGATACGCAAAGAGCGCTAATTGCATTGATTGTGGCACTCCGGAGCAGTTCTTAGTGGTGGCCATTTTGGTAAGTCTCGAATTCAATTCACCCAACTATCTCCATCTTTGGGGCTTCGTCACATCTTACCCCGCATCAAACTTCGTTTTTCGAACTAAACTAGCATCAAGGTTACATGTTAATTTCAGTAGTTTGATATTGAGTACTGAACGTTAGTCTCAGATGTTTGGTTAAAGGGAGATAATTAAATGATGCTAGAGACGTCTCGCCTTCAAGTTCGTAAGTTTAAATCAGCTGATTATGAAGCAGTGCTTGAGTATATGACAGATGGCGTAGCCACCTTTTACTTAGGTGGCGGCCAACTCTCAACTGACCAAGTCGTTCACTTTATAGCGAACAATTCAGGGGATAAAGCTAAAGCATTCCCAGTGATAGACAAGTCCTGCCAAACATTAATTGGCCACGTTGAGTTTTATCCTTGGTTTGGCAATCATACCTATGAAGTTGGCTGGATCATCAACCCAAGGTTCCAGGGCCAAGGCTATGGTTATGAGGCCGCTAACGCGATACTCAATTATGGATTTACCCAACTAAAGCTTCACCGAGTAGTCGCTACTTGCCAGCCAGAGAATCTACCGTCGTATCGCTTAATGAGAAAGTTAGGTATGGTGAGAGAAGGTCATTTCCGACAATGTTTTCCTAGGGATAACGGTGTGTGGTGGGATGAGTATTTCTTTTCAATGCTAAAGTCAGATCATGCCAGTTTAGCTAGGTAACCTAATACAGCTACGTCAAGGAGTTCAAGAATGATGTCGTTTAACGAATCCATGAGCGAATACAAGAAACAGCTTGGAAGTGGCGTTATACAGACAGTGATATATAGTCCATTAAGTTGATTTCATACTAAAATTGACATTTGTCACATCAAAGATGTGACATGACACATTTCCCAACCCAAACTCGCTGAAATAAAATCATGTTTTGTAACCACTCTATGGTACTAAGGAAAATTTATGAAACCTAAAATCATCGAGCTAAATGAGCTTCAGGTTACTGGCGTTCAAGTAATAGCCTCCCCTCAATCAGGCGAGTTTGGAAGAACTTGGCCTAAGCTATTTGAGCGTTGTCATGAAATTGATACCACAAGCGGCCAAAAGGTTTCTTATGGGGTTCAATCTTATGACAGAGAGCTTATGCAAAAAGGCATATGGAAATACACTGCCGGAGTTGAAAGTAAAACAGGCATCATTACCCCAAACGGCATGGAAACACTCTATCTTCCAAAGTCTAAGTACGCTGTATTCGAATATCACGGGGCTATTGGCCCTAAGTTGGGAGAAACCTTTGGTTATATATACCGAGAGTGGCTACCCAATTCTGAATATATCGCAGCGGGACCGTTTGATTTTGAGAAGTATGATGAAAGATTTAAGGGCCCAGAAAGTCCAGAATCCATTTTGGAGATCTATGTACCAATCATAGAAAAATAGGTATAAGTAGGCCTTCAAGAGCGACGCAATACTACTGCTTAAGCATTGCGTTACTGCCCCACCAACCGTTCATCATTACACCAAAGATAGCCAATTCCCCAACCAAACTCCCCTAACCCATTGACAGAACACTACAGCATAACCCATGCAACTGCCTAAAAGCTTCAGGCTGATCTACTAAAAAACAACCACCGAAAGCAAAGTAATAATATTTATACCACCCGTAAAGCCAGCACTGTGAGCCACTATATGATGCAATTGCAGGAAGTCTTCGAGTTCGCCATGCGAGCTGGTTATTTTGACACCAATCCCTTTCGCTATATAAAGCCATTGAAAAAGAACAAACAGAACCTGATCCATTAGAGGTGGATGAGTTTACTCGCTTGATTCGTCACGCACTTCCCCAGGAGATCAACCTATAGACTATAGCGTTGTATACAGGTCTTCGTCATGATGAACTATGTGCGCTAGCTTGGGAAGATATAGACTTAGAATAAGGAACCATTCACGTATGTCGAAGTGTTACTCCGCAACATGTCTATAAAGAGCCCAAGACAAGAGCAGGCCCCCGTTCGATTTCGCTCTTAGCCCCGGCTATTGAAGTGTTAAGAGCACAATAGTCATCAGTAGTATGTATCCACAGAGAGAATTTTTGGTTAACCTATCTGAAATCAATCAGGAGCGCTGTGGGAGCCGCCGCAGTAACGCTTATCAAACCTGCCCCATTTAAATATATAACTAAAATAAATATAACAACTTCAAGAGGATGCAATGTTAGGAACACTGAGTAAAATGAAATCTACCCTAGGTGAAGTGGTCGAGTACCAACTTCCTGTCGGCGATGATTTGGTGCCTTTAAACCCTTTGATTGGCAAGGTGCTGAAGCTAACTCACACCGGCAATATCTTTTGTGATGCCTGCGGAAAGAAAACAAAGAAAAGTTACTCCCAGGGACATTGCTACCCATGCATGAAAAAGCTGGCCCGCTGCGACATGTGTATCATGAAACCAGAGACTTGCCACTATGCAAAAGGGACGTGTCGAGAGCCTGAATGGGGTGATACGCATTGTATGGTGCCCCACTATGTCTATCTATCAAATACATCAGGCTTAAAAGTTGGTATCACCCGCCATACCCAGCTACCAACTCGTTGGATAGATCAAGGGGCAACACAGGCGCTGGCAATACTAAAAGTAAAGACACGGCAATTATCTGGGCTGGTTGAAATAGCCCTTGCCGAGATGGTGGCTGATAAAACAAACTGGCGTGCAATGCTAAAAGGCGCTAATGAAGACATTGACCTGAGAGCAGAAGCGGAGCGTTTACTGCCTGCTATCGAATCACGGATCAATGAACTATTAGCGCTCTACGGGGAGGATGCCGTCGAACGGCTCGATGAGGAGCTGGTAAATATCCAGTATCCAGTCACCCAGTACCCGACAAAAATTAGCCCACACAACTTTGATAAAGAGCCTGTCGTTGAAGGAACATTGCTCGGTATTAAGGGCCAATACCTGATCTTCGATACCGGGGTGATCAATATCCGCAAATTCACCAGTTATGAAATAACGGTCGAAACACTGTAGTTATATTCTTCAAGTTAATGAATTGAAAAGTCGATATTACCTAATGCCGTTCACTTAAGGTGAGCGGCATTTTTATTTCTAGCATATCGTTGTGGCCTTGATTTCCAGTAGTTGATGACATCGAGAGCTTGAGAAACGCGCATAAAAAATCCGAGTGTATGAATAGACTCGGATTCTGACAACCTAAAAGGATCGTTCAACTGATCATTTCTGTCTTAACTGATCGGCATTACTCTTCAGAGGCTGTTTTGCAATTCACTAAGACCATTATTTCACTAGGCTGATCAATGATTTCCCAAGCAGCCACTCAAGCTCTTTCTCACTACCTTCACCAAAACGTTCCTTACACATTGCATACAGGCGTTCAATACCATGCTTGGCAAACTCATTCGTAATTTCAGCTGCTGCAATATGGTGGAATAGCAAACGCAGAGTCGCACGGAATTTTTCATTATCAAGCGCAGCCAGCCAGCTACTCACAAACCCATCAAGACCGTTATCTAGATCAAGCATCTCAACGAACAGGCGAAAAATACGACCGTCTAACGCATTAGCAAAATCTTGTTTTTTGGGAAAGTGATGGCTAATACCAGTTCGTGAAATTCCCGTCTGTTTGCTCAGGGTGGTGTATGACATTTTGTCATAACCCAGTGTTAGGATCTGATCAACAACGGCATCCATGATCTTCTGGATGGTAATCTCTGTATCTTCTTTACTACGCTTTGGCATAATGAGTTGACTCTATATTTTTTATTACATCAACAAAAATCCCACCGGACAGCTTTCCGATGACATGTTGTAACGGTTCTGATTTTTGATTTGCTAGCAGTATTACAAAATGCTATCCCGTTAACTAGTATTCTTGCTGATTTTTTTTACTTTTCAAACCTTAATAGATAAAACCCAGGCTAAAATACGGGAAATGTCGAAAATCGTCACAAATTCAGCCCACTAGCTACATGCCATCATTTTCTCAGTCACTACGATGCATAAGTAATAACAATTTATCATCAACGCTCAAATCCTCTCGAAACTTACCAATAGTGAAACAAAAACAATATGTTACGCTAAGACATGTTGCCCTCCATACTTTCGAGCGCAAAAAAATCATACACATGTTTAAATTTTGTGCTTAAATTTCTTCAAGATAGAAGCTTTTATTTGACAATTTGCCGTCTATTTTCATACTTAATTACAGGAGTTTAATGAAAAATAGGCACTTGACGGACCAGTTGAGAAACATTTATCTTAACAAGACAATAACATTAACAAGGACGAGACTATGACTTTACCTCTGCCCACGGATCGCTTAAGGGAAACACTCATGACGCAGCCTCTACCTAATGAAATGATATTAAAGTGGGCAGAAGAGCGCCCGGACGAGGTTTACCTTCGCCAGATTATTGACCGGAAATTCGTTGACTTTACCTATGCGCAGGTTGCGGATAAAGCATTACGTTTGGTCAGTGCGCTGCGCAGTATGGGAATTAAGCCGGGAGATCGTGTCGCGTTAATGTCAAAAAACTGTGCAGAATGGTTTATTACCGATTTAGCACTAATGTTGGGTAGCTATATCAGTGTCCCCATCTTCCCGACAGCAGGTGCTGAAACTGTCGAGCACTGCATCACCCACAGTGAGTCCAAAGCACTTCTCATCGGTAAACTTGATGACGACAAAGCAATCAACTCAGTGCTAGCCGATCATCCTAACCTACCAACGATTTCTTTCTCATACCCAAGTGCTCCCCCTTGCAAATTTGAATTTGATACCCTTGTTGCTGACAGCAAACCTTCCGAGGAGCGTCCCAAGCACAACCCAGAAGACTTGATGTCTATCGTATACACTTCAGGGACTTCAGGGTTGCCTAAAGGTGCCATGCTGACCTACGGTGCTTTTGCTTGGTCTGCCCAGCGGATCATCGACCATATCGGCATGGAAGATGGCGAAAGGCTGTTTTCATACTTGCCATTGGCCCACATCACCGAACGAGTATACATTTTAGGCTCTTCCGTACTGGCAGGTATGCAGGTTGCCTTCCCTGAGTCGCTTGATACGTTTATTGATGATGTAAAAATGCACCAGCCGACCCTGTTTATCTCTGTTCCACGTCTTTGGACCCTGTTCCAGCAACGCATTCTTGAAAAACTGCCGCAAGCCAAGCTGAATATACTGCTTAAAATCCCGTTTATTTCGGGGGTTATCAAACGCAAGCTGGCTAAGGGACTCGGTTTGGATAAATCGCGAATGCTAGGCTGTGGCTCAGCACCGGTTTCACCTGCCCTACTACGTTGGTATGAGAATATAGGCCTGAATATCACCGAAGCATGGGGAATGACAGAGTCTTTCGCCTACAGTACCATCAACCACCCTTTCCGAAGCGATAAAATCGGCACGGTGGGCAATGCAGGTCCCGGTGTTGAAATCAAAATTGCAGATGATGAGGAGATTCTGGTACGCGGTGCCGGTATGTTCGCCGGTTACTACAAAAATGAAGAAGCCAGCAAGGCATCGTTTGACGAGGAAGGCTGGCTGCATACCGGTGATATCGGCTCCATTGATGACGAGGGCTACCTTTCAATTCAAGGCCGTAAAAACGATACGTTCAAAACAGCCAAAGGTAAATTCGTTGCCCCGGTACCGATTGAAAAACGCCTGTTTGAGCTCAGTAATATTGAGATGATGTGTGTTGTCGGCTCCGGTATGCCAGCACCTATTCTGCTTGCGGTTCCGCATGAATTCCCGGACTTCGATCCTGCACGTTATGAGCGTAAAGCCCATCAAGTCATTGAGACTATCAATCAAGAGCTAGAATCTCACGCCAAGATCAAAGGGGTACTCATGATAAAAGAACCATGGAGTATCGAGAACGGCATTCTTACACCAACGCTGAAAATCAAACGTCATCTACTTGAGAAGAAATACCATGATGTGGGTGCGCACTGGCCAAAAGACAAATTGGTACAGTGGGAAGAGTAATACTCTTAAGTTACTTTCTAGCTATCAGCCAAGTTAACACTTACTAACCTAAACCGCCTGGACTCACAGGCGGTTTTCTCTTATTCACACTCACTCTCTTCATAAGTAATGATTGAGACAATCGCACCACCAGGGTCTGAAATCGCACACATACGCCCTACACCGGGAACATCCATTGGCGGATACACCGCTTTGCCACCCGCCGACTCGGCTTGAGCTAACGTCGCATCGACATCATCAACAGTAATATAGGTTCCCCAATAATTAGGCATTTCACCACACTCTTGCGGTTTGGCCATAATGCCGCCTACCGGATCTCCTCCTGCTTTCAATACATGATAAACCCCTTCCGGCATCTGCATCGCCTCCACTTCCCAACCTATCACATCAGTATAAAATGCAATGGCTTTCTCAGGCTCATCAGTAACGAGTTCAGACCAGCTAAACGCACCATGCTACTTAAATAGGTTATTCACTCTCTGCTCCTTCTTCTGTCAACATAGGCTTCTGTACCGTTAACAGTAGTTGATATCATCGCCTTTCTTTGTTTTAGAGCATCTCTTTCAACCACTTTTCTTTAGGTATCACTACAACTTGAATTCATGTATCACCTGTAGCATCCTGCTTCTTAATCGAAAAAACGCATAGATAAGTAGGCAATGGTAACAGCAAACCTGCAGCAGGCTCTTAGTGCCTATAACAGCCCGAACCGATCGTGTTACCCGCTTAATGGTGAGTTTGTGACAAACTTAGAAGCGGTTGAATATTATCTCGCTGAAGCCACATCACAGATACCGACCCATTTAGGCTTGCCAATGACCATTGCCAATATGCAGACGTTCCGGGGTGAGATTGTAAAGGCGTTGGATGGTTTTCATCATTGCTTAGGTACGGCCCGAACTGAAACAGAAAAATGCCAAGTACTTACCTATTTGATTGTTTGGTATCAGTATGCCGGAAATGACCAGCAAGTTAGATATTACCTGAATCGACTGCACCAGCTTAATCACCAATATGCTGCTACTGTAAAGAGCCTGCTAACAACTCTCTTGACGATATTGGCACAGCCGATTTGCAACTTACCTCCAGCCATTGGAGCAAACAGACTACATGAACCCCATGCCATTATAACCCTCGGCTACGTACTCAATGACGACGGTTCTATGGCCCCTCCTCTGCTTCAACGGCTTGAACTCACCCTACAGCTTTCAAAGACGTTCCCCGAGAGCCTGATAATTGTTACCGGCGGCCTTGCCAAGCAGGGAAAGACAGAATCACAGCAGATGAAATACTGGTTAATTGAACGAGGCATAGCACCAAACAAGATTATTGAAGAAAATCAGGCTACTAATACCATCGACAACGCAAAGTTAAGCTTGGATCTGCTCCGGCAACAGCGAATTCAAATAGCAACGCTTGTCAGCGCATCTATTCATGTCCACCGTTCACAAATCCTGTTTGAAACATTACAACAAAGGGCAGATACCCCTCCTATTTTATTCAACCATTGTGCGGTTGATGACGGCTTGTCTGCTGACAGCTTTCCAGCAGGGCAAACCACAAAAAATTGCTACATTGATGCTCTCAGAGGCTTTGGATTACCTGCATTCAACTGTGAGCCGTTTGTGCAGGTATAGTTATTGATACTAACGTATCAACGAATCTAAAAATGCCAATCAGTGATATACCGGAATACAGGTTAATCAATTATCATTATTTTTTTCATTGAGTCCTTAATAATTATTGAGGATCATCGTTTAAATGTGGAAATAATAAAGTAGTAATTATTTTTCTCTTAATATCATCTCCTATAATGAAAATAACGCTATTACTCCTAACGCTGATACATTAATAACCTAGGGTATGGATAAGCACACTTGTGAGTTGCAGTGATTATTTTTTTATCTTCCTGTTAAGGCCTTGCTATGAAACACCTTTTGGCTATCACGGATTGGATCAAACAGCGGATCATTGGCTGTAGCACAAAAGCTCCCTTACTGACCGTCCTTGGTTTTATGGGCTGCGGTATTATTTTCTGGGGAGGCTTTAACTGGAGTATGGAATTAACAAACACGGAACGTTTTTGTATTTCATGCCATGAGATGCGTGATAACGTTTACGCCGAATACCAAAACTCGATTCATTTCGCCAACGGAAGCGGAGTTCGGGCAACCTGTCCCGACTGTCATGTTCCAAAAGAGTGGCCCAGCAAAATGTTACGAAAAATTGGCGCCTCCAACGAACTGATGCATAAAGTGCTTGGTTCGATTGATACCCGCGAGAAGTTTCTCAACAAACGGCTTGAGCTCGCCCAACACGTCTGGAGTACCATGGAGGCGAATGATTCACTTGAATGTCGCAACTGTCATCAGTTTACATTTATGGACACTCCCCGCAACAAGATGGGTGTCAGACAAGCACACAAAAAGGCTAAACAGGAGAAAATCACCTGTATAACCTGTCATAAAGGGATTGCTCATCAACTGCCAGAGGCATTTCTCGATAGCGAGCATGCACGTTTTGAGAAGGATAATATACCTTGCAGCAATTGCCATGCTGGGCTGGGGTATGAAGATAGGTAACAGCAAAAATATTTGTCCCCCTTCAAATTCTCCTGCCGTCATTATTACTTCCTCCCTTTCTATTTGGATTAATATTGATCCAAATCAATTTCATCGGCATGTTATTGAATATTTATGCGATCGTGTTGTTTTTTTGTTACTAAACTGATCACAACCTGCTTCGTGGCGACATGAATTCTTAAGCACAAAATGAAGGATTCATTTTGCAGTTTCAAATAACAATAATCTCAATGAGGGGGAATTCATGGGAAGGATCAGGCCGCTTTCCAGACTACTACTCACCGCCGCTTTCAGTTTTTCTTATAGTGCTGTCAGCAATGCTGCAGATGACAATTTGATTTCCGAAGGCGAAACCCTTTACAAGCAAAATTGTGTTTTTTGTCACCAACCAGATGCGATAGGCAAACCCGGATTTGCCCCATCACTGACCAATCCAGAATTCTTATCTATTTCCTCGGATAAATTCCTGATGAGCACTCTCCGTGACGGCCGTGCAGGCACGGCAATGGCGCCGTATGCACACCTTGGGCGGAATGGGATCAAGTCGATTGTTGCCTACTTGCGCAGCCATGCAACATTGCCGGATCGTTCTGCAGACGTCGACATGCAAAGAGATGCCCAAGGCGATCCGCGCAAAGGAGAGTTATGGTTTAACAACATTTGTGCAACCTGTCATGGCGTCAAAGGGGATGGTTACCTGGCGGGTGGCTCAGGTACGGCGGTTGGTAAACAAGGTTTTTTAAGTAAAGCCAGCGATGGCTTTATTCGAGAGACCATAAAACAAGGGCGTTCCAATACCCGTATGTTGCCATTTCAAGGGCCTGAAGCCCTGGCTAACCTGAGTGATCAAGAGATCGACGACATTATTAGCTATATGCGTACACTTAATTAGTAAAGGGGATCAATACGATGAAACGGAATAAAGTATCCCGTCGCAGCTTTCTCAAAGGCAGTGGCTTTATCGCCAGCACGGCCGCCGGAGCCGGTCTATTTGTTGCCAGCAACCCAGAACTGGAAGCTGCACCCACTTCTGCAGGCACCACGCGCACCACAGCGCTAGCACAATGCCCATACTGCGGCGTAGGCTGCGGTACTATCATTCAGGCCGAAAATGGCAAAATTGTCTCAATGCGCCCCGATAAAGATCACCCTACCAACTATGGCCTGCAGTGTATCAAGGGACTGACGGCTGCCGAGCCAATGTACGTCGATCGGATGGAAGGCGACCCCTATGTACGCAAAGATGTTTGGGAGGAGTGGAACAAACCCGATCATGGTGATATTGAATACATCAGTAAAACCAAAGACTCTTTTGACGAGGAACATTTTGTTCGTGTGCCTTATCAGCAGGCCTCGGAGATGGTTGCCCACAAAGTTGCTCACTTTGCCAAAAAGTATTCCGGTAACTCCATTGCCCTCTATGGCTCTGGCCAGCTCACCATGGAAGGGCAATATCTCGAAAACTTATTTATGAAAGGGGTACTGGGCTCTAACACCATTGAGGCCAATGCGCGTATGTGCATGACTTCAGCTGTGACGGGTTACTTTGCCACTTTGGGTTCTGACACCCCACCATTGGCCTATGATGATATCGAACTGGCCGACATGGTCATGCATTTTGGCCATAATGCCAGAGAGTCCCACCCGATCATTTTCTGGCGGATAGCGGATCACAAAAAGAAAAATGATATTCCGACAGTTGTTGTCGATCCCCGTTTAACTGGCACCAGCAAAGGGTACGCAGATATCAATGATAAGAACCACGTTCATGTTCCTATCTTGAACGGTGATATCAGCTTCCTCAATGCCATTGCTCACGTGCTACTCAAAGATCACCAAGATGTGATTGACTGGGACTTCTTAAAAGCCCATGCCTCCGGCTGGATGGAATATGTGGATGGTGTACTTGCCGACTATAGCCCTGAACAAGTACAAGATCGCATGGGGGGCAAAAACCACGATGTCTCACCAGAAAAAATCCGCCATGTTGCAAAGATGTTTGCCGATGCTACCCGCAAGCGCTTGGCGCGTAGCAAGGGTAAACAGGATGGTGAAGGGTATGGTGGCGTTATTATCATGTGGGGGATCGGCTATAACCAACATGTCCACGGCCAGTATAATGTCATTTCCATCATTAACCTGCTCACCCTGACCGGTAACCTGGCCAAACCGGGGTGTGGTCCTTTCTCAATGACAGGTCAGCCCAACGCAATGGGCGAACGTTTTACCGGCGGCCTCACCGGGCGTTTGCCGTTTAACGAAGGGATTAACAACCTCAAACACCGTGCCCACATGGCTAAGATGTGGCGTGTACCAGAGAAAAACCTCGATAATGCCGCCAGCTCAGAAAACCCGGGCTACGCCGTGGGTATGATGGAGCGGGCACTGAAAGGTGATGTAAAAGCGATGTTCTTGGTCTATGCCACCCATATTGATTTACCGGATCTGTACAATCTCGTCCGCCCGGCTTTGAAAAAAACCTTTAATGTGGTGCAGGAAATCTACCGCCATGCACCTAACAATCTCTATGCCGATGTTATTTTTCCTGCTTCTACCTGGGGGGAGGTACAAGGGGTTTACATCAGCTCAGAGCGGCGTATCAACGTTGTTGGTAAAGCTGCGCAAGGACCAAAGGGATGCCGTCCCGATATGGACATGGTAATAGACAAAGGTAAGGAGATCGCTCACCTGCTCGGTTTGGATGGCGATAAGATCTTCCCTTACAAGCGAGCAGCAGATGGTGAGTATGATGCGGAAGAGGTGTTCCGTGATGTATGTCGTGCCTCTGCGGGAACTGATGCCGACCTTAGCGGTATTTTAGAACGTGAGAAACTTGACGGTATCAGCCCTTATGACCAACTCAATCAGTTGCGTGGTATCCAATGGCCGGCCCCGAGCTATGAATCGGCCAAGAATGGGGGGACACAGCGTCGTTATATGATGCAGGAAGGACAGTGGGAAACTCGCCCTTACGGTTACTTCCGTACCAAAGACGGCAAAGTTCATATGAAGCTGTGCAAACAGGACTATAGCCAGCGTAGAGAAATCACCCAAAAGCTAATGGAATTCGGGGTTAAGAAAGATCACTTCACCATTGATAACCTGGATCTGATCACCCAGGCAAGAGACATGGCCTTAACCCCTGATCTGCCAGATGAGGAGTTTTTAGGGATCCCATGGGATAAGGTCCCAAAAGACAAATATCCCTATTGGATGGGACTGGGCGTAGTGTATGAACACTTCCATACCGCCAAATCCAACCGCAGCCCGACTACCCGCCGTCTGGTACCTGAGATGTATGTCGAAATCCATGCCGATGATGCCAAAGATCTTGGTATTAAAGATGGCGAATGGGTTCGGGTGGTTACTCGGCGCGGCTCTTTAGAAGCCCGAGCACAAGTGGGAGGAGCTGGCAGCCTGGTAAAACCAGCACGCAACAGTGTGCCTCGTGGCTATATGTTCGGTCCTTGGAACCTCTCGGTTGCCGACAGTGCCGATCCAAAGAAAAACAAGTGGCTGGCCAATGGGATCAGTAGTCGCTGTTGGGATCCGGTTTCCGGGCAAGTAGATTTTAAAAAGCTCGCCTGTCGGATTGAGAAAATCTCGTGAGTATCATTATGAAGGTTTGTAGTCGGCACTCGTTGCGGTGATAAGAAACTGGGAGGCAAAGGATAATTGCCTCCCACACCGCTTGTTTTACAGGCTGCCTGGCTAATCATTCTCGTCTACACAGTGTGACGCCCCATACAGGGAGGGGGAAAGATTGAAACGCAGAGTGTTTGTGAAACAGCTTTCTCTGTTATTGGCGGCGGGGACCTTATTTAAGGCTTCGCTTGCCAAGGCAGTGTATAAAGTACAACAACTACGGCAGCGCTATCTGCGCCCGCCCGGCGCCCTTGATGAAGCTGAATTTATCAGCCGTTGTATCCGCTGTAACCAATGTGCAGAGATCTGCCCGAATAACTGCATCAAATTTTTTGGCTCAGAAAACGGGATAGATTCACTTGGCACCCCTTATATCACACCACGAGAAAAGGCGTGCATACTTTGCATGAAATGTGGTGATGCCTGCCCCACAGGGGCTATCCAGCCTGTTAAGCGAGAGCTAGAACCCATTATCAGTCAAGTCAACATGGGAATAGCACGGGTTAATGAGCAGCTGTGCCTCTCATTTCAAGGCAAAACCTGTGGCGTGTGTTATCGCGCCTGTCCATTGCCGGATGTCGCGATTAAGATCGGGCGACTCGAACAACCCCATGTCACCGATGCGTGTGTCGGTTGTGGCTTATGTGAGCGAAGCTGCATCCAGATCCCGCAGGCGATCCGGATCATACCGGCTCACACCTTAAGCAGAGGGAGGGATGCATAATGGCTCAAACCTCCAAACCTAAGCCAACAGAGCAAGCACCTAAGTCAATAAGACGAGCAAAGCCAGATGGAAAGAGTGCTGATAGGCAACTCTCCTTTATGTTGCGGCATCTCAACAAATTACGTTGGCTCAGCTTAAGCGTGGTATTTTTGATGTTGATACTGCTACCACTGCTAAGTATCTACCAAAATTATGTTGCAGCTCATGCCTATACCCATCTCACAACTTCAGAAAAGCTGCTCTATAACGTCATGGAGACACTCACATCCCCTTTTACCACAAACCCTGAACATGATCTCGATATCATCAAAGGAACGACCTGGTCAGGGCAGCTTTTTGGTCTCAAACTCAGTGATCCGTTAGCTGTAATAAATCAGGTTGCTGCCGGACTGGAGATTTATTGGCCCTTTGTGTTGACCGCACTGATCCCTGTTTTGTTTACCCTTTTATTTGGGCGGTTTTTCTGTGGCTGGATCTGCCCTGCGACTTTAATCTACGAGTTAAACAGTAACTTAGGAGTCTGGTTGGAAAAATTGGGACTGAGGATCAGCCACCGCCGCTTCGACAAGCGCTTCAAATACGGTGTGCTGGCAGTAGGGCTAATTTTATCTATGATGAGCGGTACTGTGCTGATGGCCAGTATTTATCCCCCCGCGGTGATTGGCCGGGAACTCTATTTCAGCATTGCCTTGGGGGGCTTTGGTGGCGGTACGGTGTTTTTTGTCATTACACTGCTATTTGACCTGTTGGTCGCCAAACGGGGCTTCTGCCGTTATGTATGCCCTGGGGGGGCTCTCTATTCACTGCTGGGGCGATACCGGCTGTTTCGCATTCAACGTGTGGTGGAAAACTGCAACGACTGCGGCAAATGTAATGCCGTGTGCGAATTTGATCTCAACCCCATGCGGGATGACTTTGGCCAGGAGTGCAATAACTGTAGTGCCTGTATTGCCACCTGTCCCAAAGAGGCCATGACCTTTGCTATCACCATCCAAGATCAGCCGGATCAAGGTGTTGGCCACCACAGTCGCCACTACCGTAAAACCCATCACGATACGAATACCCCTGATAGGGATGGTGAGTCATGAACAGGCGATCTTTTATTTACCGGATCAGCCGGGCGGTGGCCCTGTTGGTCTTGGCGGCACTTCCCTATGGCCTGAGCCGGCTATTGGTTCCCGGAAACACTCAGGCAGCGCTAACACGTGACCCGCGTATTAACCACCATAAGCTACGCCCGCCAGGAGCCCTTGAGGACGAGGAAGACTTCCTCGCCGCCTGTATCGGCTGTGGCTTATGCGGCGAAGTCTGTCCACCAGCTTGTATCCAGTTTTATCACCGTGACGGAGGAGATAGCGCCAATACACCTTATATTTTACCACCCGATAAGAGCTGTATTTTATGTGGCAAATGTATGGATATGTGCCCTACCCCTGCCCTGACGGTCACCTCTCCTCAAGCAGTGACAATGGGAGTCGCCCAAATTGATCGCCTTGCCTGCTACCCCTGGATCGACCGGGGAGTCTGTGGCGCTTGCGCCTCAATTTGCCCGCTTGGGGAACGTGCTATCAGTTTCGAATTTGCCAATATGTACCGTCCGGTGATTAATTCCGGCTGTGTGGGGTGTGGGCTTTGTGTCGAGATATGCCCTCATCCCAGCCTGCCCATTCGGATCATAGCCCAATCATCAACAACTGTTTCGCACACGGGGTAACTATGGGATTAAATAATATTATCAAGATCGGCTTGGTGTGTTTCAGCCTGTTGTTCTGTATTGTTGGCCATGCACATCATGTATTGGGGCGTCCTTCCTACAGCCTCAATGAAGACTCCAACACCCCACCCAGCATGGCGGTAGAAACACAACTCGGAGATTATTTTATTACCTACATGGTATTTCCGGCTTTCCCGCGTCCAAATGAGCCTGGACGTGTAAACCTTTACGCCACCCGAATTGATGACGGTACAACATTCGATGGAAAAATGGCTTTTTCAGTTCGGAATGACAGTTGGTTTGGTAACAATGACGAGGCCGAATCTCTGGGAGTACAGCAAATTGATGATGGTGTTTACCGCCAAGGATTCACTTTTCGCCAGAAGGGAAGCTATATCATTCGAGCCTCGTTTGAGGCAAATGGCGAGCCGTATGAAATCGATTTTCCGCTCCAAGTTGGAAACGTTTCTCCCATCGGCCCCATCGGGGCTACGGTCGGTCTTCTGTTCATGCTACTAGTCGGCATCAATTTGCTGCAGCGCAAACGTATTGCCCGATCAAAAATACAGCGAGGACAGTAATATGGTGATGTTGCACCCCGGTATGCCAGCAGAATGGGCACTGTTTATTGGCCTGTGTATGCTTGTTCTCACTGTCTGGGCCTTGAACACGGCTCCACCTGGCAACATTCATTCCTCAGCCTTGACGCTGCAAAAACTGCCTGTAATTGGCTCGCTGTTCCGATGGTTGCTGGCTTCCACATGGCCTTTGCTCGTGCTTAAGCTGATCTTGGTTGGCCTGTTTGTCCTGGTTATTATTGCCGGGTTGTGGGGGACACCGCTCGCTGAACGCAATATTGCCACCACCCTGACCTGGAACCTGTGGTGGGCCGGAATAGTCGTCGCAATTTTGTTTACAGGATCGGCCTGGTGCGCGGTTTGCCCCTGGGATACGCTCGCAAGTTGGCTGGTTAACCACAAGTTATGGCGTCGTTCAAACTCCAGTACCCGCCTGCAACTACGTGTTCCCAAGTTATTGCGGAGCCTATGGCCCGCTACGCTGCTATTTATTGGTTTAACCTGGCTAGAGTTGGGGTTGGGTATTGTGTCCAGCCCTTATGCAACGGCTCTGCTGGCATTACTGATGGTGGTGCTGGCGACCTTTGCCTTAGCACTCTATGAAGGGAAAGCATTCTGCCGCTATATCTGCCCAGTGGGGCGTACCGTAGGAGTCTATTCACAGCTGGCACCCATCGCACTGCGATCTGTCGATAAAGAGACTTGTAAAAACTGTAAGACTTTAGACTGTTTTAACGGAACGGAACTTATCGCACCTTGCCCAACAGGACTGATAATGGGGCGGTTGCAAGAAAATACCTACTGTACATCGTGTGGAAATTGTACCCAAAGTTGCTCTAAACAGAATATTGGCTGGCAGTTACGATCCCCCAGTACGGAAGCCATTCAAGATGCCCGGCCGCATATCGACGAAGCCTATTTTATGCTGGTGCTGTTGGCACTAACCAGTTTTCATGGCCTGACTATGCTGCCCGACTGGGAGTTACTAATGACCCGGCTGGCCCAACAAATTAACGACAGTGGGCAGCTATTGAGTAGCTTCAGCATTGGCTTAACCGCCTGTTTACTGGTTCCGATAGCGCTTTATGCGCTAGTCATTAGGCTCACCCTGACATTGCTCAACATGGAGAAAACCACACATAACCTGAAAAAACTGTTTTCCGGTTTTGCTTTTTCCTGCCTGCCACTGGCCTTTGCTTATCATTTGGCACATAACCTTAACCATCTGCTTCGCGAAGGCAGCAACTGGTCACAGCTGTTTGCCAACCCTCTCGGTATCGATACCCTGCCGCTGAGCATGCTGGAAAAACACCAGCGCCATATGGATATGCTGGTTTCACCGCAAATACTGTATACCCTACAAGCGCTACTACTGGCTGGTGGCTTTTTGTTGGCGGTTCAGGTGATCCGCCACCGTGGTTACCGTTTATTTGCAGCCAGCGGCAAACAATTATTACCTTTGCTGGTATTTGCCGGAGCGGTGACAACGTTGAATGTTTGGCTGATTGGGCAACCAATGATAATGAGAATGTAACTATACCCAAGCAACCCAGTCATTCTCGGTGAAACAAGCATCTTGAAGTCGTTTGGGTATATAACTTTTCAATACTAAGAGCAGGTCAAAATATGGATCGGCGTAATTTTTTCAAATATGGCTTAAGCAAACTAAGTGAAGTCGGAGTGGGAGCATTGGAGCACCGGGCTGAACAAAAAGCCCGCTATTGGATAAGGCCCCCTTTTGCTAAACACGAGCTGGATTTTCTGCTTGAATGCACACGCTGCAATGCCTGCATAGAAGCCTGCCCTTCTGAGGTTATTTTTCCTCTGCCGATCTCTCGAGGCCCGGAAGTTGCCGCCACCCCGGCTCTGGATTTACTCAATAAAGGCTGTCAGCTTTGTAGTGACTGGCCATGTGTAACGGCCTGTGAGGCGGGAGCATTAACATTTATCTCCGAACCTGCTACTAGTTTGACTGAACAAGACGATCCCGCCCTCTCTGAAAAAGAACCAGAGCCACACACTGAAATAATATGTCTTCCCGCATCGCATGAATGCCCCCCTATGGCCGAGGTAAGCATCAACCCCGAATACTGTATTCCCTATGCGGGGCCAGAATGTGGCGCTTGCAGGGGAAGCTGCCCTATCCCCGATGCGCTGCGATGGCAGGGAGAAAAACCAGTGATTAACAAGGAAGCCTGCGTGGGGTGCGGTTTGTGTCGAGAGGCGTGTATTACCGAGCCAAAAGCCATTAATATTTCCTCATGCGCAGCAACCGCTGTGCAACCCAATGAAACTCAGGTGAAGCGGCATTAATTTTTCCGGCCATCACATCACTGAAAAAATGACCGACAGTCGTCTCAACCATGTTCAGATAAACCTCGTTCCCCGTAATCTCATAGGCCATGATCAGCGCTTTGGCCATAATGCCGTTATCATCGAAATTTTTGTCGTTAAGGAGCCGTTCTCCTTGCCGATAGGCTTCACGATTGGAGCCTATTCCTGAAAAGAAACCGCCTGCTTGGGGATCATAGAGTTTCCCACTGGCAAATTTTAAGACTCGCTCCGCCGCCGTGAGGTATCGTTTCTTCTTTGTCGCTTCATAGGTCTGCAATAGTGCACTAGCAATCCATGCATTGTCAGCCAGTTGCCCATTTATTTGCCCTGTTTTTTTCTTGGCATCAAAGTAGCTGTAGCTTCCATCTATAGTGATCATCTTTGCCACCAAGAAATCTGCACCTTTAGTTGCACTGGCAAGGTAACGTCTGTCCTCCAGAGTTTGCCAGGCCTTGAACAGAGCAATAATCGTTCTGGCGCTGGCAACCGTATAGCTGGTTTGATCTATCGGCGGAGGAGAAACCTTTGCTCTTTCTTTTGCCGTCAGGTGATAGTACACCGCATCGGCCCCCTGATTGCCTAAAAAGCGCCCGTCTTCCTCGCTGTAAAGATTCTTTAAGAGGTAATCCAAGGACCTTTGAGCGGCATTCTGGTAGCGCTTGTGCCCGTATTGCACCGAAGCCTGCAGCAACAGCTCAATCAGCTGGGCATTTTCAAACAGCATTTTCTCAAAGTGTGGAACCGTCCAGTTACGGCGGGTCGCATAACGAAAAAAACCGCCTTCGATGCGATCATAAATTCCCACAAGCTTATTCTGTAACTGAAGATCCTCTACCTTTGACAGAAGAACTGTCTGTTGTTCCCGTAGTGCCAGCAGTTGATCAAAGGAAGGACGTTTCGACTCCGTAACAGTTTGTGTGAGCCCTAACATGGCATCCAGGGTTATCTGCAGTGGCTCTCGCCATTTTTCATCGCCCTCATCTTCAAGCTTCATAAGCTCCAGTAACAGATCAGCAAACGGCTCTTTTTGCGCCATACCATAACCACCAAAGGTTTTGTCAAAACCGTGAAACATAATATTCTCAAAGCTATTAACATAGAACTTAATGAGTTCCCTAGTGGGCTGTATAACAGGTTTTATCGGTGCCTTTTCTTCTGACCTGTGAGTGGGTTGGTACTCTTTGGCTATGTATTCAAGCGTCAGTTGTAAATTAGTGAGCAAGGTATCTTTAGCAATAACACCAGGTACTGACACCAGATGCTCGCCATTTGGCGCTAAGATAGTGGTGACCGGAATGCCCACGGCAGAATAAGTTCGGGCAATGTCCTTTCTCTTGTCGTAGTCAACAAAAACAGGGACAAAGTGCTTGTTAAGCGTATCAGCAACTGCCTTGGTATTGAGCGTTTCCTCATAGATGTGACAGCTATAACACCATACCGCCGAAATCAACACAAAAATCGGCTTGTTTTCCTTCCGGGCTTTGGAGAACGTCGTATCGGAGTACTCACTCCATTGGATAAGGGAAGTATGATGCGTATAGGCTAGTGCACCTTGTGAGAGCAACAAGGTTGCCACCAACAATAAGATACTTAATGTTCCCCTCATCACTCTATCCCTTTCAGTAGCAGTATAGATAAACGACAATGTGAGTTGATTGCTCATAATGAATCACATGCGTTTTGCCCTGTACTTAGTATTCTCTTACATCCACTGCCTTATAACCCACCCCATAAACCGAGTGTATTGGGTTGGCCTCTTCACATACTCCCTGAATCTTCTTGCGGATGTTTTTCACATGTGTGTCTATATTACGATCCGACACCTTTGAGGTGTCCTTGTATACCGCGTTCATGATTTCATCCCGGCTATAAACGCGTTCTACATGGGTTAATAATAATTCCAGAATTTTAAATTCGATAGGCGTGAGATCGATAAGCTCCCCTCTCAGGGTGACCTTGTATTTATCCGGCGCCAATTCAAAGCCGGAAAACGTGACCGTATTGTCAGCCTGGTGATCGAAACGTCTCAGTACCGCCTTTATCCTAGCCAATACTTCTCTTGGGCTAAAAGGTTTACAGATATAGTCATCGGCACCAAATTCTAAACCACACAACTTATCGATTTCTTCCCCTTTGGCGGTAACCATGATAATAGGAACCTGTGAGAACAACCTGATTTGTTTACAGATGGTGAGACCACCCACTCCGGGTAACATTAAATCAAGCAATATAAAGTCGGTGGCATAGTCTTTGACATAATCAACCACACCATGGCCACTGTTCATCAGTGTGACTTCGTAACCTTCTCTTTTACAATAAGCGACCAGCACCTCGGCGATGCTAGCTTCATCTTCAACAATTAATATTTTTTTCTTACCCATGTTTGTTCTCATTTGGTTATTGAAGAATAAACGTTATTTTCATGCGCAACCCTCCCAGAGGCGAGTCTTCCGCGATGATACGACCTTGATGCGCTTCCACTATTTGTTTACACAGTGACAGCCCCAAGCCAGAACCCCCATGTTCGCGGCTACGAGACTGCTCCACTCGGTAGAAACGCTCAAACAGTTTTGCCTGACACTCGCTGGAGACACCAGGAGCAGAGTCCTGAATGATTAATTCCAATTGTTTGTTTTGAACGCTGCCCTGCACTTGAATAAGGCCGCCGTCATGCGTATAGCGACAGGTATTTTCTAACAGGTTTGAAAACAACTGTTGTAACCTGTCTTTGTCTGCAAGCATTTGGCATTGCAAACCGTCAAGGGCCTGGGAGTCACAGGACAAAGAATGGCTTTCAAATTTTGGCTGAAAGCTTTCCACCACTTGTTTGAGTAAGCTAACGGGGTTCAAGAGCGCTTTTTTATAGGTGAGAGCCCCTGCATCAGAGCTGGACAGTTGGTAAAGATCATCCACTATGTGGCTGAGGTTGTTAATTTCATTGATGAACATTTGTACGCGCTTGTCATCGGCTTCAAAAAGGCCATCCTGTATAGCCATCAGTTGCGATTTCAATACCGTTAATGGAGTACGTAATTCATGGGAAGTATCCGACATCCATTGAAAACGGTTTTTCTGGTTTTTTTCCAGCACGTGGGCCAGATTATTAATATTGTCAGAAAGTGTACCCAGCTCATCTTGGCTAACTTTGTTGATACGGGCTTTATAATCGCCTTTAATCAGCTTGTTCGTGCCGGCGATAACTTTATTGATAGGAACGCTGAGGTGCCTTGATAACAATAGCGCCATCACAAACGCAAATGCTAATGCCGCTGCTGTAATCAAGTAGAAAGTTTGATACTGCTTGGCTAAAAATTCACTGGCCGGACTGTCCTTAATCGCATTGGAAGGGACTAGCCCCAGCCAGCCAATAATCTCCCCTTGGATTGTTATCGGCAGGGTTGTCGGATTCTCACTTAAATAGCGCTTACCCACTATGACCTGCTTATCTGCATCGTAGAGACTGAGACGTCTGCCTATTTTTAGGAAGTCATCTGGTTTTTCTTGCCTGCGATTCTCGTTTTGGTCAAAACGTGGCGGCTGATTATCTCTAGGAGGTCTACGCGGCGGTGGCGCTCTGTGGGTTGGCCTTGGATCCACAATATCACGCCAGACCTGTACGTCTTCTCTAATTTTTTGCCAACTTTTGTCTTGTTGGTAAAGAGCAGTGAGGGCACGCTGAGATTCCTGAATCTGCTTATTTTCAGCCTCATACACAAACTCGTTGAAGTCGGATGACAAGCTGCTCGCAATCATGCTCACCAACAAAACCACGATGACAAGGCTGGTAATAAAGAAGGCCAAGAAAAATTTATGCAGCAGCTTCAAGCTTGTTAATCCTATTTAGGGGAGATATGAATAAGCAACGATTGTACAATTTATCATATAACCTTTTTGCTTTGGAAATGGCGCTGTACCTGTGCTGATACCACAGCCTATTAGGGTCGAGGTTACCAAATAGCCTAACGATAAAGTGAGTTTAGGATGTATGGTCATACTTTCATCTAGCTTGTAATTATTGATTTCAGAGAAAGTATATTTGGCAAATGTAGGCAAAAAATGAAGATTGTTGATGTTGTTACATCTTTGTTACTCTAACTTGACGCAGATATTTTTCGGAAAGTGTGAAGATCATGAAAAGGCCAGCACCACGCTGGTCATCGTGCTTTAATTATCGAGCAACCAATTAATTATTGCTCTGCCAATGTGTTAACTACTCGAGCCAAAATAGAGCTCCCTTTCACTTTTAACTTATCAATGTCTCCTCTCGCGGCGGCCCATATGCTTACCCGCAGCAGTATCTTCGGCCTGACTCTCTTTGATTAGTTCACGCTCCATCTGCGCCACACTCGCTAATATTGATAAGACACCTTCCTGCTCAGCTGACATTTGACCATCAAACCACATCCCTTCCTTGTGAAACTGTACACTAACACCTTTTACCGTCATGGCCTCTACAATCTTCACGGCATCACTAACACCAGAACGACACACCCGATCCAAGGAGTGAATGTGTAGAACATCCCCATTTTGGCAATAGTCTAGGCAAGCCTGAAGCTCCGGTCTCTCCACCGTCTTAGCTGAAAGCTTTTCCTCAAAAACTTTATCAAGATGAATATCTGCCAACTGACGATCAGAATACAGCTCTACCATAGAAAACCTGATATACCCAATATCCCGTGCGCTCATAGTCTTCCCCTCCCTGACTGTCTTAAAACCTTTTAGCACTTTGAATATTAGATGCCTCAAAATATTAAGACAAACCTTTTGACACGCAACACAATACAATCACAAAAAGTATACTTACGAGAAACGGAACAAAATAGCTTTACAACGTCTTGAATGATGTGCGGAACAGCCGAAGGAGAACAAGAAGGTAGCTGGCGCAAAAAATTGAGGTTTGGACATGAAGCAACAAACAGAGGCAAAAGGGGGCATGGGCATGTACACGCGCAAAGCCCCCCTCCCACCACCATGAATCACTCCTCCGAAATGTCACCGATTTTAGAATTCAGAAAAGGACAGAAATGAGTTAGTTACTCGTAATCAGACGCGTAAGTTTCTTCGTAAGTGTGCGAATAAAGTTCGAATAGGTTGCCGAACGGGTCTTCTAGGTAAACCATTTTCGCAGGCTTGCTGTCATCTTCTGGGTGGTAACGCATGATGTCCATACGCACTTTACCGCCGAACTCTTCTGTTCGTTTGATTGCACCTTCAAAGTCGTCTGTTTGTAGACAGAAGTGGAAGATACCAAGGCGAGAGAAGTCTACTTCGTGACGCTCTGCGCGTTCTTTCATTTCAAACAATTCAACGCCAATGCCATCGGTTGTTACTAGGTGAGCAATGTTGAATCCTTTAAAGCCTTCGCCAAATACCGCAATACACATTCTACCGATTGCAGTCTCACGCTCTTCAACTACTTTAGTGTTGTTCATGACGATTTTTAGGCCAAGCGCTTTGGTGTAAAACTTAACCGCTTTATCCATGTCGCCTACCATGATGCCTATGTGATTCATTTTCATAATTCTTCTCCAAACTCTGATGATCGGTTGGTGGTTCGTTTCGTTGCGGAGAGTATATGGAGTAATACGCATTATATAAAATTATCAAATATTATTAATTTGATAATTTTTTGCTATTACCAAAGAACAAAACAGAAAAATGAGTTAGTGAAAAACCTATTTCTTGGATGACTTCAGGTATCTCATAATCGCATTAACAAGATGTAAACGATCTTTTTCTCTAAGTGAATTCGGAGTGACAGTATAGTAAACGTAATTTTCACGGTACAAAAGCTAACACAACACAGGGCAAATAAAGCTTAACTATCAATCAAATCTCTTCGACTACCCTCAATTACTGGGATTTGAAGGTTTGCAATCCAACCTTCAAACTTAAGTTGAACCTAGGCGTTATCATATAGCCTGTCTATCAAGCGATTAGGTACGGAGAAAGGCTAAAGCCGTTTAAGTATCGCTCCTAGTACGCTAAACTCAACCTCAAATAAGCACTTCCACCGCCAGTGCAAACAGGTGATCCCATGAATAATACAACGACTGTAAAAAGCTTTCTGGATCACTAACTGTTAAACCCATATGTTAACTCGTGTTTTTAGTACCCCATTTAGTACCGCAAACAGCACAGTTACAGAGAAAAAGAGTTGTAAATCAAATGAGTAGTCAGACTATCCAATGGTTCCCGGGCCATATGCACAAGGCTCGCAAAGAAATTGAAGAAGCCATTCCTAAAGTCGATGTCATTATTGAAGTGCTTGATGCGCGTATTCCTTTCAGTAGTGAAAACCCGCTGATCAAATCTTTCCGCGGTCAAAATGATAATAAACCTGTCGTTAAAGTACTAAACAAGCGCGATCTGGCTGATCCTGAAATGACCCAGATGTGGATCGAACACCTTGAAAAAGAGCAAGGTGTAAAAGCGATTGCTATCACGACGGAAAATATCAACGAAGTAAACAAAATTACCGAGCTTTGCCGTAAGCTTGCCCCGCACCGTGAAGAAATGGGCAAGAACATTCGGACCATGATCATGGGGATCCCGAACGTCGGTAAATCAACCATTATCAATACCCTTGCAGGCCGTAGCGTTGCCGTAACGGGCAACCAACCAGCTGTTACACGCCAGCAGCAGCGCATCAACCTGCAAAACGGTATCGTACTTTCTGACACTCCGGGCATTTTATGGCCGAAGGTTGAAAACCCGCACAGCGGTTTCCGTCTTGCAGCTACAGGTGCAGTAAAAGACACGGCGATGGATTATATTGATGTTGCTTTCTTTACTGTCGAATACCTTAGAGACGCCTATCCGGAGCTTATCAAGGCACGCTACAACCTTGATGACGATCTGCCTGAAACGGAGATCGAGTTGATGGAAGAAATCGGCCGCAAACGTGGCTGCCTAAAAGGCGGTGGCCGAGTTGATCTGCATAAGGCGTCTGAAATCCTCATCAATGAACTTCGCAACGGTACCCTGGGCCAGATCACCATGGAACGTCCTGAGATGATCACTGAAGAGCTGATCAATGTTGCGATTGAAGCCGAGATTAAGAAAGAACAACAAATTAAAAAGAAAGAAGAGCGCAGAAAACGCTACTTACGCAACAAACGATAGATAAAAACTCTGATTCCGCGATGCGCAATCAAGTGTCAAAACTGTCGATTTCCCTTCTAAAAATGCTGCCAATTGGCAGCATTTTTTAATTAACTAGGAAGTATCATGAGAAAACGTTTGACCATTCTTTTGCCCCTCTCGTTCTCTATGGCATTAGTAGGCTGTGACAGTGAGACCAGGAACCTACCCGATCAGAAGCCAGATTACGCCTATGAGCTGGACACCTGGCAGGAAAACTCCGAGATTTATGAGTTCACCCCCAAAGCAAGCCCTGATCGAGCCTGCATCATGCTCATGCTAGATTCTGGCAAAGACATGGGGTTGTCCTGCATCCCTAAAGGCCCCCAGGGTAAAGCAATCAGGCTGTTGCCGCCTGACTTTGCCTACGAGCTGGACACCTGGGCTGCGAACTCCGAACTCTACGAGTTTACCCCGCGCTCAAACACGGACTATTCATGCACCATGTACATGCTTGATTCTGGTAATGCGATGGGACTACGCTGTGAACCCAAGACCGCCAAAGCACCGACACCTCAACCTGCGGGCTAACTGCTAACACCGATCTACAATGGGGGATCTTAGGTCCAAGCCATTGCTATTTCTACGTAATCTGAACAGAGAACCCAGCATATCGTGGCTGGGCTCTTCTGTTGTAATTCACCAGATCATTATTGTGATCAACCAAATCATTTAAACGGTGGCAAAAAAAAAGATACCAAATCTACCAGCAGTTAGAATCTATACGCTACACCAAGTGACATCAGATCAATGTCTACGTTATCCAGTTCATATCGTTCATATTCAGCACTGAATGACACTTGGTTTATATTGTAGGCGGCGCCAATACCAAACATTGGGTCAGTTCCATCATCACTGTCAGAAACCCCAACATTTGATGAAAAATCACTATCCCAAGCATGAACCCCCACCTTGCCGAAAAGATCAAATCTATTACTAACTGGAAAAATCACCAGAATCGATCCTCCTATGGAGTCTGCTTCTGTATTTCCTTTTGTACTACCGCTGCCAAAGGATGTCTCACCGAGATCAGCATAAAACACTTCGACAGCCATTTGATCAATACGGTAACCACCGAACAATTTGAAACCGGTATCGGTGTCATCGAATGATACACCCTGCTTTGCTAGAGAAGACTGATCTGCTGCTGACACATCCAGCTCTGTTCTACCAAACGAGCCACCGATGTATGCGCCTGTTTTGTAATATGTGCCGCCATAGGATTTTGCGCTTGCTAACGCAGATGCGAGTACGAAAAATAGACTTAATCCAATGAGAGTTTTTTTCATTTATAATCCCCTACCATATGAAACAGCGCTAACCACGGGCTCTCACAATAACCGAAAGGTTTAAAAGAGGGTTTTCTCACTGACATCGGATGAACAGTTAATCTAGGCCGTGACAGTTAGAAAATGACTCTAAAGCGGCATCAATTTTCAATACATATGATTCTAGTTCAGCATCTAATATCTTTTGCAATTCACTGCTTTCAATCTTGATATCAGGACATTGATTTACTTCACCATGCGTGAAATCGAGGGTAAGCCGTGGCTTGGTAAGAAGGGGGATCACAGGCGCTTGAGTGGTGTCAAATCACGCTAATTCTGGACTTTGGTTGAATAACAACCAAAGTCTAAATATTTTGATAAATCAAAAACTACACTTACTACGAACTTGTAAGCTCTCGTTTGATTCGCTGAAATTCATCACCATGGTCTGGAAATTGTAACGTTGACCAAATATTACCAAAGCTCATTGCTATTGTTGCTTTTACTTCATCAACCTTAAACCAAACAAGCTTAGTTTTATCTATATAAGCCTCTCGATTTGAACTGTAATCAATCCCACGCGCCGGTAGTTCGAAAAGGTCTTCAATCTCACTATCAGGCGTTTCGAAAAGGTCTTTGATTCCATTTTTTAAACTAATTTTTACAAAGTTATTACTACTCATGACTCTCTCTAGAGAACAAATTCAAGTGAATAATCGGGTGGGATTATCCTACATTTCTTGCAAGGAATTGTGAGATATTATGCACAAAACAGTCAAATAAAAAACGTAACAGTAAATGTGCTTCGTTCTACCGGGCTACATCTAACGCATTAAACCAGCTGATCGTCGGCTTTTCACCCTGACAAAAAAGAGGCGCTGCTACCCCGCTACTGGAAACAGCGCCTGTAAGTCAAACGACAAAGGATTTGTACCATAGTTACAGCAGCCCATACTCTTATGGTGGAATATCTAAGTAAGCCATAGAGCATGTAAGCTACCGTATATCTAATAAAGCAAACTTAGTACCAACTAGTATTTGACTAAAAATCAGATGGTTAAAAATAGTTAAATTTTTCTTTGCACCAGTGATGGGAAAATTCGCACATTATTCGACCAGCTGATGCCATGCAAAGGGGCTCGATTGAAAATGAACTGGGGGTAGACTTTGAGATAAATCGTTGGTGGTTTCAGCCAGTAAAAATGATCAAGTACGGAAACTGATTGGTATTAACTTTTTGTCGATACAAAAAGAGCGGGCGCGACATTCGTCGCGCCCTTAGGTCTTACTTGCAGCAATCCGGCTACTATGGTGCTCCCTGCATCATTCCATGATTTTGCTGATTCCTTCAGCTTAGTCCTTTTGTCTCTATCCTAGAGATGTCCTTTCGGTCTAACCTTGACCCGTCGAAGCTTCCTGTTCCGACTCTCTTCTCCTTCCTGGAGGTGTCCCTAACTTCATCCTGAAGTGGTCCGTTTTGTCGTCCTGACTAGCAAATATCCTATTTGCCATATCGGTTCCATCCGATTGTCCCTTCACAGTCCATGTTCGATAAATCATCCTGACCTACCGTCCTCATCCTGAGGTTGCCAATATCCCTGGCTGCTTTCCTGTTCCGTTCCGTCAGTTCCTTCCGACGCCGTAAAGATTACGTTAATTTAAGATCTAAGCAACATACGAGGATCACATTTTTTCTGCTTACTTTAGTAATATGCAGCGATAAGATCGTAACATACTGATAATGAAGGAATTATTGATTTTCATTGGAAAATTTCCACAAAAAATCATTCACATCTCCCACGCAGTTGTGAGAGATCTCTTACAAGAAATGTCGAAAAAAGTCGTAATTATGTCGAATTCTGAACATGACAGCCGCAATAATTTTAAGGCAAGCCTCATAATCAACCCCTACAAAACCACAAATCGGCTGTTCTTTCCAAATTTCAGAACGAACTGGCTTATGCGAACTGAACAAAGTGGTCCAACTTTTCTAATAGCACTTCCTTCTTAAATGGTTTAGCAATGTAATCATCCATCCCTACTTCATAACACCTGCAAATATCCTCATCCAGAACGCTTGCTGTTAAAGCTATGATCGGCAACCGACGGGTAATATTGAGTTCACTTTCCCAGCGTCTGATTTCTTCTGTTGCTGTAAACCCGTCCATCACAGGCATCATGCAATCCATCAAAATGGCGGTATAAGACTTTCCTTGCTGCACGGCCTCTACGGCTTCTTGCCCATTATTGGCCACTTCAAACTGAAAACCCGCATTTTTTAGGAACAACGATGCTACCTTCTGGTTTACTAAGTTATCTTCCACAATCAATACCACATCAGCCTCTGATTGCTGTACTACGTCTTGGTTAACAGTCGATGCATCAAGATTAACAGTTTGCCGCCTGGTAATTGAACTAGTGGCAGATAATATTGCTTTGGTAAACCTTTGACCAAGAAGAGGCAGGGTGACAATACCGTCAATATTTGAGCCAAAGTCATAGAGCGCATCACCATGGCTACAGCATATAACGAGTGCAGCGTCAGGGCATTGCTGCCTTATCAATGGGAGCTGCCTAAGCGTCTGATCGGGTTCTTGCTGGCAATACAAGACTAAATCGTAATTGCCGGAAGCGGCATTCGCCAATTCCTTACTGATTTCAGTCATTAACCCCCACTTCTGGCATTCGATATTGATGTCTTCAACGGCATTATGATCATCGCCCACCAGTAAACAACGCTTATCACTAAGATCTTGCAAGGGCGCGGATACCGCAGCATCAGCATCAACCTCGACCTCAAGCGTGAAATAAAAGTTACTACCGACACCTTTCTCAGACTGCAGTTGAATTTCTCCCCCCAGTAGCTCAACGAGCTGTCGGCAAATAGCCAGCCCTAATCCGGTACCACCAAACTGGCGGGTAATTGAACCGTCTTCCTGAACAAAAGGGGCAAATACATGGGCTTGCTTATCTTTCGCAATACCAATTCCTGTATCATCAACTGAAAATAGCAATTGAGCTTTATTAGATGGCTTAAGCTGACAGTCTATCGACAAAGTAATGCTACCACTCTGCGTAAACTTAACGGCATTTGACATCAAGTTCATCAAGACTTGGCGGAGACGGTGCTCATCAACAATCACCGATTGCGGTATGTTTGGAGCAAGCTTAACCCGTAAATTCAACCGTGATTCCGTCGCTCGGGCTAATACAATACTCATAGTGTCATAGGCTACCTCACTGATATTACATTCATTAGGCGCTAGCACTAGGTTGCCCGACTCAATTTTCGACAAGTCCAAGATATCATTGATCAATAACAGCAATGTTTGGGATGAGGTTTCAATTGTTTGAAGATATTCAGTTTGGGAGGGATTTAACTCAGTATCAGCGAGGATTCCCGACATCCCAATAATACCATTCAATGGTGTGCGTATTTCATGGGACATATTGGCTAGGAATGTGCTTTTCGCCATGTTGGCTTTTTCCGCTTCATCCTTAGCTTTTAGAAGGTTCGACTGATTTTGACAGCGCTCTTCAATCAATACATTCAGCTGCCTGGTAAAGACCGTAAATTCATCATTACCATCTTCCTTGATTCTCAATTCACTGTTAGATTGCTCTTCAATCTTAGCCATTGTCTTAAGTATGTGGCCAAGGTATGAAATAACCCTTCGAGCTAAATTAGAACCCAAATAACACATAACGATAAGAGACAGCAAAATCGCCACAAGATAAATAGACATCAGTTGTTTGGCTTGGGCAATTGAATGATTGATTTCAGCAGTTAATTGTTGGCTAACCTCATTGACCACAAATTGAATCAACCGAAAGCGCTCATTAAACGCTTTCAGTCCATGTGAAATATCCTTACCCGACTCTTCACCAGCCAACATAGCACTACGTAATTGATAGCTCTTGGCAAACGCCGGGTTAGCGAATGTTCGACTCAATAATTCGATTTGTTCTGGTGTGGCATTAATTGATAAATAACGTTCAATAAAAAGTTGTTGTCTTTCTATGATTGCAACCAATAAGCTCTGATAATATTCATCTCTTGTTGCTTCCTCATTGAGTAAGTGCACATACCAATTTTCTTGCTGTGCCCAATACTGCAGCCACTGCAACTGATAGAGGATTGATAGTTTTTGTTCAATTTCGACATTCCCAATCGCCAGAGTGCTTTTTTCCAACTGTTCCAATGATTGCTCAACTAAGTCGGACGCCCAGTCAGACCAATCATTAATATCTTCTTTAGCGACACCTTCAAAATCATTCAGAACTTCCATCATGTCTGAGCCAACCGTAGAGATCTCCATTTTCTCGGTGGAATTAAAAGCACTATCAATAAGAGTTGAAAATTGTGATGCGGCTTCAATCGCCTGACTTTTTTCCTTAAGGTTATCCTGTTGTTGCAGCCGGCTCGCCCTCAATTTGTGAACCGATGTCGCAAAAATCGACGTTTCATCCAATAATTGCACTCTAGCACTCAAGATATTTAAAGATTGAACATTTCTATACAGTTCACTTAGCTCTATCCCCGTGAAAACAGAGGAAAATGTCAATGGCAACACGACTAGAAGCAACAGCCTTATTTTTATTGAAATTCTATTTAACAGGCCCATATCATCTCCTTGAACGTGAACCTTCTCATATGCCTATTTGTAGTCACATCAATGTATACTATTATTCATAGTAGGATTTATTTAGGATAAATGGAATTTTTTGATGTGCAAAGGACTGAACTCTAAAAGTTTTATTTCCCTTGTTGCTGTAGGAGCATCTCTATTGTTCCTCTCGTTTTTTACATTAGCTAACAATAAAAGTGAAAAAGATGTCGAGTTTGCTGTTTTTTCACTTAACGATGAGATCCCGGCACTCAGTAAAAGCAAGACAAGGATGCTATACAAAGGAAGAACTAAAAAACTTAATGGCAGCATTAAAATCGTTTTAGTTGATTTGCCTGACAACTCTATTCTGCGGGAAGACTTTTACAATATGTTACTTGGAAAATCCATTTCCCAAATGAATGGCTATTGGGCAAGCTTGTCTTTTTCTGGCAAGGGAACACCTCCTGAAGAACTCAACAGTGACGACATAAAAGATATTCTGGAATGGCTAAACCAAAATCCCAATGGCATTGCCTATGCGCCAGTGAGTGCAGTACCGAACAATGCCAATATTCTTATCACAATCTTACAAGGAGAGTAAGATTATGAAGCTTTCAATACTATTACTACTGCCTATTTTAGGGTTAGCATTCTCATCAAATGCCGCAATTAAAGTGGCAGACAACTTTTCCATCAGCGGTTTTGGCTCAACGTCGATCACACAATCAAATAACAGTACACCATTATTCGTACACCGAGAAATTAACGACGACACCTGCTATGACTGCGACACCATTTTTGGCCTTCAAGCTGACTGGGCAATTATTGATGAACTCAACGCCTCCTTACAAGTCGTTAAACGCCCACAAGATGAGTGGTCTGATCCTGAAGTGGAGTGGGCCTATCTTGCTTATCAATATGAGGATTTTTCATTCAAAGGAGGACGGTTACGTCTCCCGCTCTTTTTAGTCTCAGAATACTATTACGTTGGTCAAGCTTTCCCATGGAGTCGCCCCCCTCAAGAAGTGTATGACAGTATCTTAGGCTTTACTTTTTATGACGGGCTCTCTATTTCCTGGGATTACGAGATTTATGACGAATTAGTTATGACAGCCTCACCTTACTATGGCCTAGAACGGGAAAATAAAACAGAAGTCGGTGATGCAAAGCTATGTTTTGACACTGACCGAGTCGCGGGCATCTCGGTAGACCTCAACGGCTTCAATTATCGCGTTCATTTCGGCTATATGCATGCTAAATTTACGACGACTCCCGCTGATGCCCTCTCAGAGAACATCCTAAATATTTATACCTTAGGTGGTGAATACTCTTTTGATAAGTGGCAATTCATGACCGAGGTGCAAACCGATAGTATTCAGTCAAACTGGTATCTGAGCGGCTCCTATCATATTGATAAATTTACCCCTTACCTTGTGTATGGTGAAAGCCACCATCGGAGGAAAACTAATAGCGTGACTGCGGGGTTACGGTACGACATCACCTACTCCATCTCACTAAACGCTGAATGGCAGGGTATTTACATGGCGAGCGATGACTATGATAAATACCAAACAGGGCAATTTGTTATTCCGCCCAAACTGACAGGGGAAGACAAGGATGCCCAACTCTATACCCTGATGCTAAATTTTGTTTTCTAGTTCCTCCAAAGAAACTATCCATAAAGAGAAGAGGCGCAATCGCCTCTTCCAATTCTTGTCATTTATCTAGCCTTTATTTCACCAACATAGCAGCACCAAATACACCTGCACTATCGCCAAGCGCAGGTTTTACAATTTGGGTATCAAGAACCGGGTTAAACAAATGGCGCTGAATCGCCTTCGGCCCGTACTCGTATAGGGCATCGATATTACCGACCCCGCCCCCGACAACAATCACATCAGGGTCAATCACATTGATGATCTGTGCGACAGCTAAGCCAAACTTCTCAATTAGTCGGGTTAAGGTATGCTGGGCATAGCTTTCCCCTGCCTCGGCCAACTCAACAATCTCCGGCAATGTTGCAGCTTGGTTCGCAAGTTTTTGGTAATAAGCTTCCAGGCCTTTTCCCGAAATAACAGTTTCCAGGCAGCCTGATTTTCCGCAGTAGCAAGGCGCACCATTGGGTTCGAGAACATTATGCCCCCATTCCCCGGCAATGCCATGTCGGCCATTGATCAATTTACCGTTAACCACAACGCCAGAGCCTACGCCTGTCCCCATGATGATCCCAAATACTACCTCCGCATCAGGCTTAATCTGTGGAACAATACCTAAGCAGGCCTCTGCCAGTGCAAAACAGTTGGCATCATTTGCTAGCTTCACGGGTATCTGCAATAGTGTTTCGAGATCTATATCGAGTGGCTTATCGTTCAGTGATGTCGAGTTACAGTTCTTCATCAACCCCGTTTGCGGATCCAATGTACCAGGTGTTCCAAAACCAACGATTGCCGGAGACTCACCTACTTTTTCGGCGCATTGCTCAATCAACAACTTGATCCGTTGTAGAACATGCTCATACCCCTTATCACCCTCTGTTGCAATTCGCTCGCGTAGAACACACTGATCATCATGATAAGACATCACGGCACATTCTATTTTCGTTCCGCCCAAATCAATGCCCCAATAATAACGGCTCATTCCAACTCCACTGGTTTATAGCAATCAAATTAAATTCATCTAAACGGATATACTAAAGCTTGATGAAAGATCATTGTGTTAGCCCACCAACAAAATAGGTGATTAATCACAAGTGAAGCTGACGTTACTGTTCCGAAGCCCTTTGAGCACCAACTACAGCAAAATCGACCATACTTAAACCGTTAAGCGATATCATTACGTAACGGTGGAGGCTCTCGGTATGTTTTTGAAAGAGGCACGGACTGGAGATTTAGTCGATGTTGTTGATATGGCATCACTGATCAATCCTTTCTCACAGAATGTCACAGTTCAGTTCCAATCAGGGGAAGATCTTGCCGATCCTGTCGCAATAGATAAGCAAGAACTGGCTTTCCCTTCAGGGGAGGAGCTTCCTGAATGCTGGATAAATGGCTATTACCGCTTCCAGCACAAATAACCAAGTAATCAGGTAACCAGGCAACTCGCCATCAGGCTTGTTTAGCACGGTGGCGAGTACAGCATTCACTGTATACCTACTACCGCTGCAAATTCTTAGCAAGCTCCAAGCAATGTAACCTCAGCTCTTCGACTTTGGCAGGATCCATATTGGATTTCTGCTCAAGTTGTTGTTTCAGGTTTTTCGCTTTTTCCCGTAACTCATAGCCAAGCTCGGTCAATGCTATCACCTTCTTCCGCTCATCAACTTGAGACACCTGACGAGTCAGTAAAACCTTACCTTCTAACCGCTTAACTATCGGCGTTAATGTGCCGGGATCGAGCCGGGTATCTTGTGATAACTCAGTCAGGCTAACGCCATCGTTATACCATAAAGACTGCATCACAATATATTGCGGATAAGTGAGGTCAAACTCATCAAGCAATGGTCGATAAGCCCGTACCAAGGCATTCGTTGCGGTATACAGGGCAAAACAAACGTTATCTGACAACTTCTGTGACATGAAATCTCCTTTGGCTAACCTGCGCATCATACCGCAAAGTCGATTGTTACCAAATACTTTGCGCACAAAACATTCTCACACTAAGTACTTGCCAAGCCCTTTTTTTCAAGCTAGTTTAAAAAACACAAATACTTTGCGCACAAATAGTTTGCAAGGCAACTACTATACGACTGAATCACTCAGCGAAAGGAAAACTATGAACATACAAGAAATCCACCTTGCATCACGCCCAGAAGGCACACCGACAACAGAGAATTTCTCGCTGGAGAATGCTGAACTACCCAGCCTTGAAGAAGGTGAGGTACTTGTAAAGAACCTCTGGATGTCAGTCGACCCGTACATGCGTGGCAGGATGATTGACCGTAAAAGTTATGTCGCTCCTTTCGAAATCGGCAAGGCACTTGACGGCGGTGCCATTGGCGAGGTTATTGAATCTCAAAACCCTCACTTTCCCGTCGGTACCAAGGTTAGCAGTATGCTAGGCTGGCGGAGCCACTTTATTAGTGACGGTAACGGATTAACGCCAATTCCGTCGACACCTCTTCCGTTACAGAGCTTCCTCGGCATCATGGGAATGCCGGGTATGACAGCTTGGACTGGCCTATTCCGTATCGCCGAGCTAAAACCGACAGATACTGTCTTTATCTCGGCAGCATCCGGTGCTGTTGGTAGCGTCGCTTGCCAAATTGCTAAACTGCATGGCTGCAGGGTTGTTGGCTCCGCTGGCTCTGATGAAAAAGTGCAATTGCTCAAAGAAATGGGTGTCGATGCCGTTATTAATTACAAAACCACAGACAACCTGACACAAGCACTGGCAGACGCTGCGCCGCAAGGCATTGACGTTTACTTCGAGAATGTCGGTGGAGAACATCTAGAAGCCGCACTAAACAATATGAATGACTATGGCCGAATCGCTGTATGTGGCTTGATCTCCCAATACAATGCCACCGAGCCACAGCCAGGCCCAAGCAACATGGCTATGGTGATCATCAAAAAGCTGAAGATGCAGGGCTTTATCGTCTTTGATCACTGGAGCCATTATTCAGAGTTTGCCCAACAGATGGGCCAATGGATTACCGAAGGCAAGATCAAATGGGAAGAAACTGTGTATGACGGGTTAGACAAAGCGCCTGAAGCATTCATCGGCCTGTTCGAGGGTAAAAACAAAGGCAAGATGCTGGTAAAACTATAATTTCGTTACCTACTGGATAATTTGTTTTTTTGAGGGAGCACTTTGCTCCCTCATTAATTCCAACAGGTTAATTTAATTAGATTAAGTGTTCGATGAGTACATCGACAAGCGCTGTGCAATCTGTGTGGTTAATCGGTTAATCCCTTCCGACAGTGCTTTAACCTGAGCATCATAACCATCTTGCTCCAATGGCACCTGATAGGAAAAGGGGTAGACCCCTTGAAGGGTTCCTTCTCCATCGAGCAACAGCCATTCTCCACTCACTTTGGCCATTCCAGAATAATGCCCGTTAAACTGGCTGACTTTTACCTGTAGCCGTGGAACCCCAGAAGTTGTCAGTGCAGGTGTTAGCTCTGTCGGCCAATACTTGGTTTGCTTCTGGCGAAGATCATGGTTAATCCTACGTGTTAGCTGTTTACTGATACTTTCGGCCCATAAATTTTGTTGTGCTTGCACCACTTCTGTTTCACTTAGCTGATAAACCAATCCATTACCCGATAAGTGCTCTGCCATCTCAACCGGACGAACCACCAGCAGTGGCTGGTTCGTGGCAATCACTGTTGCCATTTCCTGCCCGCCAGAGGGCAGCAGATAAGTATTGCTGACTTGCTCTGGTTGGCTACTGCATCCTGCTAATATACCAACCAATAGTGTTAGCCATTTCTGCATTATTTAATCCCCCCAACCGGAATTGGATCTTTCGCTTTCTCTCCCGAAAAGATCAATGAATTTGGCTTGTCATTTAGCTGCCGAAGTACAGGCTGAAGCTCTGTCATCACCTGTTCAAAGCGTGATAATGCCTGTTCCAGGTTCCGGTACGGTTCGGCATCGGGCCCAAAACCATTTAGTGTATTCTGGATCTGCTGCAAACTATCCCGTACTTCTCCGGGGATGGCCTGGGTATCTTTCTTCGCCAATATAACAGCTAGCTCGTTTGCCATTTTCTCAGCTGCCTGCAATGTTCTCTGCGATGCATTCAAACTGCTATTTAAGCTCAGTAGCGTATCTTCAACTGGCAGGTTATTTATCTTGCTTAATATGGCACTGATTTGCTTTTGAATTTCTGCAAAGCCCCCGGCTTTGGTTGGGAAAATATCATAGTCACCATAACGAGATAACTCAGGCGGCACCTCTTCTGGGTATACTTCAGTATCAACCAGCAATGCACCCGTCAACAGGCTACCTGTCTTAAGCGTGGCTCGGAGCCCGGCTTTGAACTCTCTTTCCAGGTTAACCTTTAGTTGCGGCAAAGTGTCAAAGTTAACATGATCATAAATGCGACCCAGTTCGATACGAACCAGTACCGGGATCTGCTTACTTGCAAAGCCACTCTCTGCCCGTGGTAATTCCAGCGGGACTTTTCTAACGGTACCAATTCGTATCCCTCGGTATTCAACGGGCGCTCCGGCATTTAAACCTCGAACTGACTCATCGAACAACATCACATATTCCAGGTATTCATCAAAGAAACGCTCTTTTACCTGCTTCAAATTGTTATAGAGCCTATACCGACTCATATCCTTGGTGATCAGCTCACCAGGCTCATTACCTTTCGGTACCCTAAAACTTACCCCACCCGTGATCAGTGATTCAATTGAACCAATCTTCAGGTTGAAACCTTCCGCAGACATCTGCAAATCCACACCTGATGTTAACCAGAATCGGGTTCGCTTACGGATAAGGCTGTTATAGGGCTCAAAAATAAATAGCTGGTAATTGGCTTTCTTTGCTTCGGGATCAAAAGTGACTTTTTCTACCCTCCCCACGGTAAAGCCTTCATACAGAACTGGATCCCCCACTCCCAACTTACCCGCTTCGTTATGATATAAAACCAGCCGGATCCCCTGTGCATCAGGCGGTGCAACTGGCGGCACCTCTAGCACGGTAAAGTCTAATTTTTTCTTTTTCTTAACACCTGGCTGAAGTTGAATATAGGCCCCAGACAATAACGTATCGAGGCCGGAGACACCTCCTTTGCCAATCCTTGGTTTGACGACCCAGAACAAGGTATCTTCCTTAAGCATTCGAGCCGCATCTTTATCAACCTGTACAATGGCAACAATCGCGCTGTAGTCATCGTTCAGGCGCACATCTGTAACAACTCCCACTCTCACGTTGAGCGCTTTCACTTCGGTTTTGCCTACTTCAATCCCCTCCGCAGTACTCAGTCTTAGCGTTACCTCTGGCCCCTTGCTGCCTATGTATTGAACCAACATCCAGATCCCTATTGCAACAGCAATCACGGGAACAAGCCAGATAGAGGAAATCTGTTTAAGATCTTGCACTTCTGCCTTTTCCGGCACGTCTTCACTCATAATTTGGCTTCTCTTTATAATTAATTACCACTGGCTATTTCTCATGCTGCATACTTTCTATTTTCGGGGGGATCTTTCGTTCCGGATCCGTCCAGAAAATTCTTGGATCAAACATCATTGCCGACAGCATGGTTAAAATGACAACGCTAGCAAACGACAGCGCTGCGGGGCCCGGAAAAATAGCCATTAAGTTTTGCAGTTGAACCAAAGCCACTAAAATGGCCACCACAAAAATATCAATCATTGACCAACGCCCTATTAGCTCGGTCATCCGATATAACCGCAATCGCTGAATGGCTTGGCGTTCATCGCTATCCCCGACACGCTGTGCATTTACGTACAGCCAACTCAGCGCAAAAATCTTAGCCAGCGGGATCACAATACTGGCTAGGAAAATAACAGCGGCAATGGGATATGAGCCTAGTTGCCACAATAAAACCACGCCCCCCATAATCGTTGAACCCTCTGAGTTACCCAAACTAACAGTGAACATCATTGGGTATAGGTTAGCCGGAACAAAAAAAACAATGGCGGCAAACAACAATGCCCAGGAGCGTTGCAGGCTACGGCGCGGATTATAAGGATGAAGAATACCGTTACAGCGAATACACCGAGCGTGAGAAGCTTGAGGTAACGGGTTAAGCTGAGAGCAGGTATGGCAACTAACATGGTTAATAGAATGATGGCTATCACCGACTTTGACACCGGGTAAGGGGCACATAGGTACAAACTGCAGCCATAGCCAGGTTCTATCGACCATAGAGACACACTTGACAACCAACATGGTGTAAATACAAAACGCCCAGAACGACATTCCCAAGCCGACATCAGCTAGTGATGCAATCTTAATCAAGCTGACGAGTACACCAATCAAAAATACATCAACCATTAACCAAGGCTCGATGGTTAACATTCCGCGGCACAAGCGTTTCTTGTACGGGCCGACGGTTAATGAACCTGGAGAGAGTGAGAGTTTTCTCGCTACCCAATAGAGATAAAGCACGGCCGAGATATACATACCCGGCAAGATCACCACGGTTAGCAATAGCAATGCAGCTAGCAAGCTATTTTTAAAATTACTCAGCATCTGGGCTGCATGAAGCAGCGTAATTTCCTGGCTTATCCCCTGCACACTAAAGGACATAAACGGAAAGCTGATGCTCAGCACCAGCATAATCAAGCAGGCAACACCATAGGAAAGTGGCCGCTGGAATGGCAGGCTGATATGTTTTGCCAGAGTATGACCACAACGGGGGCATGATGCTTTCTGCCCATCATTCAGCGCAGGCAGCTCTGTTACCAAGCCACATTCTTCACAGCCCACTAGCACTTTAGATGCCTGTTGTTCGCTCATCGGCAGCCTTTATCTCTACACTTATCAACTGAGTATAGAAAACCTCAGCAAAATACCCGAACCCAATTAAGATAAAGTCTTTAGATACAACCTGATAGATCCTTCGGTTCTGACATGCCTAAGGAAGAGAGGAGAGAAATAAAATGTAGTGCTGACGTAAAGCGATGAAAGTACCAACCTGCCAAAGAAGCCCAAACTGATGCCAAGCGATTGATTTAAAGAAAGTACTTAAGCCTGAAGATAAAAAACCTCCCTGCAGGGAGGTTAAATTAAGCAAGATAAAGTGAACGTCTAGTTACTACGAAGCTCATACGAGCAAATCTACTTTTGGATGGATCAAAGTCATTCAACAATCGGTAACGGCGTCAACACTTCCGTACTTCAATGTTCAATTATGGCTGGCATTTCTACCGCTACTACTTGAACCGATAAAACATAAAAGCGAACGTATAACACTACTACTCATTATTATAGTTAACAATTCATTGACCATATAAATGTTATGGTTATATGGAACAATAGCCGTCTTACAATTACGTATTCAGTGATTGGTATGCAAAATCGGTTTTTGCCGCACAGATGAAATCATTTTTATGTAAGCCTTTGACTGAATGGCTCCACCAGCAGACCGTTACTCTCCCCCACTCCAAGGTAATCGCAGGATGATGGAACTCCTCTTCCGCGAGCTCTGCAACCTTGTCAGTGAAGGCCCACGCTTGCTTAAAATTCTTAAACTTATAGGCCCGCTCAAGCTGTTTGATCCCTTCTCGCTCGAACACATCCCATTGTGGTATGTTCTGGGAAAGTTCAATGAGTTCACGGCTTGTGACCATTGGCGCACCTACCTGGCAGGCTTCACATTTCAATTCATGTAATTCAGACATAGTCTCCCACAATCTCCTTATTTTTCGGTGGAAACATAGGCTCATGCAAGCCTAATGATTGAGCCTCGAGCACCATACTCATGATGTCTTGCTGGGCCAAGTCATAAAGTTGTTCAATACTATCGAGCACAAAGTATATTGGCTGCATAATGTCGATTCGATATGGAGTACGCATTATGTCAACCGGATCAAATGGGCGGTAAATGGGTTTATCGCTGGTTACAGCGTACTCTGTCTCTCCTGGGGATGACAAAATCCCTCCGCCATATATTCTTAGATTGCCATCACGCCGTAGCAAGCCGAACTCAACAGTAAACCAATACAAGCGAGCCAAGTACACTCGATCTTCTTTGCTTGCTTCATACCCCAACCGTCCATAGGTATGGGTAAATTCCGCAAAAGCCGGGTTAGTCAGCATCGCACAATGGCCAAAGATCTCATGGAAGAAATCTGGCTCCTGCAAATAATCAAACTCTTCGCGGCACCGTAAAAAAGTTGCAACCGGAAACTGCTTATTCGAGAGCATGCTGAAGAAGCGATCAAAATTGATCAACGCCGGTACTTCGACGCACTCCCAGCCCGTCGTAGCCCGTAGCACCCGATTAATTTCTTCGAGTTGAGGCACCCGGTCATGAGGCAGATTAAGTAAGTCCAGCCCTGAAATGTATTCATCACAGGCTCGGCCATCAATACTGTTGAGTTGGCGTATCACCAAATCATGCCAGATCTGATTTTCTTCTTCGCTCCAGTCAATAAAACCGTTTTCATCTGGCTTCTTCGAAATATATTTATTCGCTACACCCATAAAATAACCTACTTATTGTCTGTTCGCCTCACCCTGGCAATCTTCAATTATTCCCATCTCCAATACTGAAATCCCTCTATCTTTATTAAGGTTAGGTGCTTTACTGGTTGCTATGGAACCACTTCGTAAAAATCATAAAAAACCATAACTGTAACAATATTTTTACATTCATTTTTGCGTTGCTCTTCTGAGCCTCTCTTCACGGTCGATCACAGTAGCCATTACTATAAGATTGATAAATAGAGTTTTATGTAAAACTATCCGCACACTAACAAGGATAAAAAATATTGGATTTAGTTGCTTGTTTGCCAGTGCTCAGCCAGAGTTAATATATTGACTTAACAAAACGTTAACCTTAAGGACAGAGCAATGAGGCACTGGTTTCAGTTTCCAATCATTGAGGGAAAGGCCTCCCGTCAGGCACACTGTGATTTACCCGAAGGAACATTTGAGCGTGAATGTGGCAAGGAAGGTTTTTTTGGTCCGGCCAGCCATATGTATCATGCCAACCCGCCGACTGGGTGGACCCAGTGGGAAGGTTCGCTACGCCCCCGAGCCATCGATACCACCAAACTAGAACAACAAGGGCAAACGCCTTGGGATGCGTCGCTGATACTGCACAATAACAACCTAAAAATGAGGGTGTGGAACAGCCAACAAAGCATGGATCACCTGGTCCGAAACGGTGACGGGGACGAAGTCCTTTTTATCCACCAAGGTAGCGGTCAGCTGTATTGTGATTATGGCCACCTCTCGTTTCGTGACGGTGACTATATTGTGATCCCCCGTGCAACCAGCTGGCGAATTGAAGTTGAAGAACCTGTCTCACTGTTGCTGATTGAAGCCACAAACAGCGGTTATCAGATGGCAGAGCGCGGGCTAGTTGGCCAACACGCCGTTTACGACCCCGCCATTTTGGAGTATGCACGAATTGATAATGCCTTTTTGGCTCAGCAACATAGCGACCAGCAATGGCAAGTCCTACTTAAAGCCCGTAACCAACTCAACACCATCACCTATCCGTTTAACCCCCTTGATGCACAAGGCTGGAAGGGAAACCTAACCGTTTTCAAATTAAACTGGCGTGATATCCGGCCACTGATGAGCCACAGGTACCATCTGCCCCCCTCCGCACATACCACCTTTGTCGCCGATGGTTTTGTAATATGTACTTTCGTGCCTCGTCCAATCGAAAGCGATCCCAACGCGCTGAAAGTCCCTTTCTATCACAACAATGATGATTACGACGAAGTGCTGTTCTACCACAGAGGTAACTTCTTCAGCCGGGACAACATCGAAGCTGGCATGATCACCCACCATCCTTGTGGTTTCTCCCATGGGCCGCACCCGAAGGCATTGGCCACTAGCATGGCGAATCCGAAGCAAGAAACTGATGAAGTCGCCGTGATGATCGACACTCGTTGGCCGCTAGAAATGGCAGATTTACCTGAAGGTGTTGAAAATAAAGACTATGTTTATTCATGGTTGAACAAAAAATAAGCCACCCGGGACCTTGATAGTAACGACTAAACCGCTAAAACATTTACATTGTAAATAAGGAGTCGAGAGTGAAACTAGCTTCTTTAAATCATGGTCGTGACGGACAACTGGTGATTGTCTCTCGCGATTTAACCCAGGCGGTACATGCGCATGACATTGCTCCTACCCTACAATTTGCCCTCGACAACTGGGAGCAAGTAGAAGGTGACCTGCAGCACCTGTACCGGAACCTCAATGACGGCGTCGCACATGACGTGTTCCCTTTCAACCCGGCACTCTGCGCTTCTCCTCTGCCTCGGGCTTATCAATGGGCAGACGGCAGTGCCTATGTCAATCACGTCGAGCTGGTGCGTAAAGCCCGCGGCGCTGAAATGCCCGAAAGCTTCTGGACTGATCCGCTGATCTACCAAGGAATGTCTGACGGTTTCCTCACCCCAACACAGGATATTGAAGTTAGCGATGAGAATTGGGGCATCGATTTTGAAGCTGAGATTGCCATCGTCACCAATGATGTCGAGATGGGCGCCCGGACCGAGGAAGTACATGGCCACATCAAGTTACTGATGCTGGTCAATGATGTATCGCTGCGTAATCTGATCCCTGCAGAACTGGCGAAGGGCTTTGGCTTCTTCCAGTCCAAACCGGCTTCGGCTTTCTCTCCGGTTGCAATAACACCTGATGAGCTCGGTGATAGCTGGCATGACTACAAAGTCCATCATCGCCTGACCGTCCATTACAATGGCACCTTGTTTGGCCAGCCCCATGCAGGTACCGACATGACCTTCAATTTTGCCGAACTAGTACAGCATGTCGCCAAAAGCCGTCGGCTGACTGCCGGAACCATTATCGGTTCAGGTACGGTCTCAAACAAAGACCGATCCAGTGGCTCCTGCTGCCTGGCTGAACGTCGAATGCTGGAAGTGATTGACAACGGTGTTGCCCAAACCCCTTTCATGCGCTTTGGCGACACAGTCAAAATTGAGATGCTTGATGATAACGGCCAGTCAATATTTGGAGCAATTGAGCAAAAAGTAGTGCGTTATGATCACCGCTATCATGATGAAGACTTAAATCATCACAAACCAGCATGAGTGGGAAACAATGAAGCTATTTGACTATTACCGCTCTTCCGCCTCATACCGGGTACGAATTGCGCTTAATCTGAAAGGGCTAAGCTATGATCAATGCCCGGTTTCACTGCTGGATAATGAACAATACAGCGCCGGTTACACCACCCTTAACCCAAGCGCTCTGGTACCGAGCCTGCAGACAGAAAAGGGGATACTCGGACAATCAATTGCCATCATGGAATATCTGGAAGAGTGCTACCCCGAACCCTCAATTCTTCCGAGCTCACCCTGGGATAAAGCCAAATGCCGGGAAATATCACTCGCCATTGCCTGCGATATTCACCCATTGAACAATCTGCGAGTACTGAACTACCTTAATAGTGAGTTTGGAACAAACCAAAATGAAAAAATGATTTGGTATCACCATTGGCTTAGCCGAGGGTTTCAAACTCTGGAATCTTTGCTCAGCAGCAGCCCCAACCAGTACTGTTGTGGCGATACGCCAACGATGGCTGATATTTGCCTGCTCCCACAGCTCTATAATGCCCGGCGATTTGATTTTGATGTTGGACCTTACCCAACCCTGCTACGCATTGAACAACGCTGCATGCAACTAGATGCTTTTGTTAGTGCACACCCGGATGCCCAGAATTAGCAAGGAATAAGCGATGACAGATAACAGTGATAACCTGGCTTTTCAGGCAAGTGCGACACCTCGGCCTCAAATGATGTGGATGCCTGAAAAAGATCGTATTCATGATAGCCTGCTGTACCAGTTCATGGTCGAACTGAGCGAAAAAAAGAATACCTTGTTTCATGATTACAACCAGCTCCATCACTGGACTGTCGAGCATAGTGAGGAATTCTGGGAACTGATTTGGGATTTCTGCCAGGTCCAGGGAGAGAAGCACAACCCAGTAACCTTTCGCCCCCCGCGCAGCAAACTTCCGGTCAAAGAAACCCAATGGTTTCCCAATGCCACCCTCAACTTTGCCGAAAACCTGCTCAAAAACTGGGATCGGCACGCTGCTGCAGATGCCATCATCTTCCATTGCGAAGGAAACCCTGAACGCCGCCAGCATATTAGCTGGCAACAGCTTTACCGCCAAACCTCGCAAGTTGCAGCCTTTCTAGCTGATAACGGAGCAAAGCAAGGTGATGTGGTTGCCGCTTATATCCCTAATATTCCCCAAGCGATTGTCGCCATGCTGGCTACCGCTTCGCTCGGTGCAATATGGACATCGACATCACCGGATTTTGGCGTTGATAGCGTAGTAGAACGATTTGGCCAGACAGAGCCCAAGCTATTACTCTGTGCCGATGGCTACTTTTATAACGGAAAAACCCATAACTGCCTTGGGAAAGTCAGTTCTATGCTGGCCCATCTCCCCAGCGTCGAACAGCTACTCGTGATCCCCTATGCGGGTATAGAGGTGGACACGAATTTTACCGAGCAGCTCAACCAGCAACACCATATTACGACGTCATTCTGGCCTGACATTCTTGAGCAGTATTCCCCCCAACCTCTTTGTTTTACTCAGGTTCCGTTTAACCACCCGCTTTATATCCTCTATTCATCAGGTACAACGGGTCAGCCCAAGTGCATCGTCCACAGCACCGGTGGGATCTTGCTCAACCACCTAAAAGAGCATCAACTGCACACGAATCTAAAATCCGGGAATCGGCTGTTTTATTTCACTACCTGTGGCTGGATGATGTGGAACTGGATGGTAAGTGGTTTAGCCTCGGGAGCCAGCCTGGTGATCTATGACGGTTCACCATTCTACCCAGACGGCAATGTGTTATGGGATATGGCTGACCAAGAGTCGGTTAACGTATTTGGTACGTCGGCTAAATATCTCGAAGCGTTGGAAAAACAAGGCTATCAACCCGCATCAAGCCATACTTTATCAGAGCTCAACACCTTGTGCTCGACAGGCTCTGTGTTAGCACCCGAGCAGTTTGACTATGTCTATAGCTCAATCAAACCTGATTTACAGCTGGCCTCCATTTCTGGCGGAACCGATATTTGCGGCTGTTTTGCCATCGGCAACCCGCTCAACCCGGTCTATCGCGGCGAATGCCAAGGCCGTGCGCTTGGCATGGATGTGCAAGTATTCGATGATGGCGGCCAATCCCTGTTCCAGCAACAAGGCGAACTGGTTTGTTGCAACAGCTTTCCCAACCAGCCGATTGGCTTTTGGAGCGATCCAGACGGCAGCCGCTATCACAAGGCATATTGGAATACCTTCCCCAATACCTGGCACCATGGCGACTTTGTCGAGCTTAGTGAAACTGGCGGGATGACATTCTACGGCCGATCCGACGCCGTACTTAATCCAGGTGGGGTTAGGATCGGCACGGCAGAGATCTATCGCCAGGTTAATCCGCTCAAGGAAGTTGTCGATTCCGTCGTAATTGGTCAGAACTGGCATAATGATGTACGTGTCGTGCTCTTTGTCCAGCTCGCAAAAGACCATGAACTGAGTGATGAGTTGAAAGCAACCATTTGCAAACGAATTAAGAGCCACTGCTCACCACGCCATGTTCCGTCAGTCATTCTGGCAGTCAACGATATCCCCCGCACCAAATCGGGCAAGCTGGTTGAACTGGCCGTTCGTAACATAGTTCACCACCAGCCTGTCAAGAATGTGGGTGCCCTGGCAAACCCACAAGCACTCGAACAGTATAAAAATCATCCGGAACTGCAAGATGTACCGAAATAAGTTGGCTGATCCGGCTCGTGTAGCTTTATTGAGTGATATCATGCCTTCATCAGGCTACAAGGAGAACTGTTACCCACATGAAGCGCATTCCGACCAACATCATCACCGGCTTTTTAGGTGCCGGGAAAACGACTTCCATTCTTTCCCTGCTGGCACGTAAGCCAGACAATGAAAAATGGGCAATTCTGATCAACGAATTCGGCAATGTCGGCGTTGATGGCGCGATTTTGGATCAACAAGGTGCAATCGTGAAGGAAGTCCCGGGCGGGTGCATGTGCTGCGTGGCGGGTTTGCCGATGTCTGTTGGCATCAATGCCCTGCTAGCGCAAAAACCTGACAGGTTGCTGCTTGAACCTACCGGCCTTGGTCACCCGAAAGAAGTGATTACCAAGCTAACTTCTGATAGCTATCGCAACTATATCGACCTGAAGGCAACCATCACGGTAGTCGACCCTCGCCATTTTGCAGATACCCAGTATACCGATAACCAAAACTTCCAGGACCAACTGGCACTGGCTGACGTGGTTGTTGCCAACAAGATAGACGAATGTACGGCTGATGATATCCGTGCGTTTGAAACCTTCGCTGAGCAATGCAACCCGGCAAAAGCTGCCATAGGTAAAGTAGAGCAAGGTCAGCTAGAGCTCGATTGGTTAGCGATTGAGCGAATTGAGCGCCAGGCCGAGCACAGCCATCACCACCACGGTCATGGTAATGCAGCGCCACTTGAGGAATTTGAACTGGCACCAGGCGAAATTTTTGCCCGCAAAGAGAACAGCGGCCAGGGCTACCGCAGCTGCGGTTGGTTCTTTGCAGCGGATCAAATCTTCGACTTTTCCAAGCTGTTTACCCTGCTCTCCACTGTTAATGCCCAGCGCGTGAAAGCCGTCGTCAATACAGAGCGCGGCTGTTATGCCTTCAATGTGGTAAACCAGGTCGTTTCGGTTAACGAGCTATCACTGGAAGGCTTCGAGTCTCGTATAGAAGTGATCGACAAAGAAGCATTGCCTTGGAATGAACTTGAGCAAATCCTGTGCTCTTTGACCACCACACAATCGTAATTTAACGGCTCAATCTTCTGAATTTCATGCTAATAATGTGTATTGAAGATAAAGATACAGTCGAACAGAGCTAATTTGTCCATTGAGAAGACCCATTTAACAATGGACCTAATCACAAGCAAGGAGCAACTATGCTAAACCCTGCTACTGCGAAAGCAGTCATAGATCATGCGCTATTTCTTGGTGCTGATTTTGCTGAACTCTTTGTTGAGCATCACCAGTCCAGTTCCGTTGAACTCATCTCCGGCGACATTGATAAAGTGAACTCAGGTATCGACTTCGGTATCGGTATCCGTCTGTTCTTCGGCCATAAAGTGTTATACGGCTACACCAACAGTACCGATGAAGAAGAGCTCAAGCGCGTCACAGGCCTACTGGCAGCCAAAGACAAGCGTGACCAGATTGCCAATGCAGCAGCCCTGAACCTCAGCCGTTACACCAACAAGCACCAGTGCCAGCAGCCACTAGACCAGGGTGCCAACCTTGAGGCCAAGATTGCCTTCTTAAGAGAAACCGACCACGCTGCCCGCGGCGAAGATGAAAAAATCTCTCAGTTTATTGGCCGTATCCTGCAACGTGAGCAGCAAATTGAGATCTTCAACTCCACTGGCCTGCATATTGGCGATACCCGTCACTATACCCGCGTAGCCGCTACAGCCATTGCCCAAAACGGCAGTGAACAATCTACCGGTTTTGAAGCACCGGGGGCGCTGACAGGCTGGGAGTTCAATACTAACCTGGATGCTCGCGAGCTAGGCCAGCATGTTGCCAAGCAAGCAATGGTTAAGCTGTTTGCCGACAACTGCCCATCAGGGGAAATGCCTGTCATCATCGGTAACGGTTTTGGCGGCGTGATCTTCCACGAAGCTTGTGGTCACCTGCTAGAGACCACATCTGTTGCCAAGAAAGCCTCTGTCTTCCACGACAAAATGGGCGAGATGATTGCCAACCCTATCGTCAATGCCGTTGATGACGGCACCATGACCAACGAATGGGGTTCAATCAATATTGATGACGAAGGCATGGAAACCCAGCGCACCCAGCTGATCAAAGACGGTAAGCTCACCAGCTTTATGGTTGATCATATGGGCTCCCTGAAAACTGGCTATACACCAACAGGCTCAGGACGCCGGGAATCCTACAAATACGCGCCAACATCTCGCATGCGCAATACCTTTATCGAAGCTGGTGACAGCTCGCTAGATGAAATGGTCAACAGTGTTGAACGTGGTATCTACGCCAAGAAAATGGGCGGCGGCTCTGTCCAGCCAGGCACGGGAGAATTTAACTTTGCCGTACAGGAAGCTTACCTAATCGAAAACGGCCAGATCACCAAGCCGTTAAAATCGGCCACCTTGATCAGCACCGGGCCAAAAGTACTGAAAGAGATCAGTATGATCGGTAAAGACTTTGAATTGGCAGCCGGTATGTGTGGCTCTGTCAGTGGCTCTGTTCCTACAACCGTGGGACAGGCAGCACTGAAAGTCGACAATATTCTAGTGGGAGGTGGCAACTAATGGCAGATCAAAACAAACTTCAACAAGCAATTGATCAGGTTCTGGATCGTGTGAACGCTGCAGGAGCCGAAGCCGATGTTATTGCCAACTGCAGCAATAACTTCTCGCTAAAAGCCAATGCCGGCGAGCTTGATGAATACAAGGTAACCTCAGGGCAAGTCATCGGGGTTCGCGTGATCAAAGATCAACGCATCGCGACCTGCTACTCAGAATCACTAGAGCCTGCTAGCCTAGATACCATGGTTGAACAGGCACTGCAAAATGCTTTGTACACCAAGCAGGACGAACATCAGACGATCAGCTGCGTGAACAGCCAGCTGACAACCGATGTGGCTGAAATCTATCAGCAAGACGATGCCAACGTTGATGACAAAATTGAGCTGGCCCTGGCTCTGGAAAGTGGCGTTGTTGCTAAGCCTCACGCCAAAGCAGCACCTTACAACGGGTTTGGCGAATCAGACAGCCAAGTCATTCTTGCCAATACCCAGGGTACCTTGTGCCAGCACCAGGAACGTTCAACCTACTGCTACGCCTACACCCTGTACGAGCAAGACGACAAACAGTCGATGCACGGCGGTATGTCATCAGGCCGACGTTTCGATGAACTTGACCCTAGCTACTGTATCAACCACGGCTATGATATTGCCAAGGCACTGCTCGATGGAACACCGATAGCGACAGGTAGCTACTCAGTGATCTTTGATCTGAGTTGCCTAAGCAGCCTGTTTGGTGCATTCGGTATGTGCTTCTCGGGCCAGTCGGCAATGAAAGGTATCAACCCATGGCGTGATGCCCTGCATAAACAGGTTGCCAGCCCGCTGCTAACAGTATCTGATACGGCGTTCATTGAGGGTGGCTCGGCCATTAAAGCATTCGACAGCGAAGGCTACGCAACTCGGGACACTATTTTGATCGGCGAAGGCCAGCTGCAAAGCCTGCTGCACAACAGCCACACGGCCAGCTTCTTTGGTATCGACAATACCGCCAATGCCTCACGCTCAGCGAAAGGCGGCCTGGGGGTATCTTCACGCCACACTGTAATTGCCACCGGCACTAGCTCTGAAGCAGAAATCACCGCCGGAGAATACTTAGAGCTTGTTGAACTGCAGGGCGTCCATTCAGGCGCAGATGCCGTCAGCGGCGATTTCTCGTTTGGTGCCAGCGGCTTCCTCTGCCGCGATGGCAAGCGTATCCAGCCTGTCCGTGGTATTACCGTTGCCGGAAACTTCTATCAGCTACTGAAAGAAATTGATGCCGTTGGCAATACACTAACTCACGACTACGAGCGTGATTTCTTTGCTCCTCAGATCCGCTTTAATAAGCTGAGTATTGCGGGAAAATAAGACGGAAGCGTGAAGCGTGAAGCGTGAAGCGTGAAGCGTGAAGCGTGAAGCGTGAAGCGTGAAGCGTGAAGCGTGAAGCGTGAAGCGTGAAGCGTGAAGCGTCGCAAATGATAAAAGCAAAAAGCGAGAGTCAACAACAGCTCTCGCTTTTTCTCGCTTCCCGAAGCGCAGCGCCCTCGCCTCCTCAAGTGCTTAACCGATCGCTTTATCCGGATCTATCTGATAATAAGTATTCACACTTGATTCCGCCAATTCCGGCTCCAGAAAATCCCTTACGCTATCTATCGATTCCGCTTCCCACATACATTGACACATTTGTTGCTGTTCACTGACCATGGTTGAATGAAGCCGCATGCCAGCAGGCGGGTGCGTTAATGCACCGCTGGCTTTTTGCCAAAATAGCTCCGGATCAGTGATTTCATGTTTGATCGCAATAAACATACCCACTCCCTTTGTACTAACCAAAGTATAGCGAGGAACGACGGATCCGTTGTCTCAATCAGGTTAATTACCTGATTTTGCTCAATTCACTACCGAGAGCTCTCTCATCGCCCTGAGATAGGCCTTCTCAGAACCCCTTAAAAAGAGATTGTGCGCTGCGGCTAACAGGCAGTTTATACCCGCCGATCAATACCGAAAATCTACCTGTAAAGTCTTTATGTACTTTATCGATAGCAGAAACGTTCACTATGGTTGAGCGGTGGATCTGCCAGAACAAATCAGGGTTTAGCTGTTGAATCAGTCCTTTTAGCGCACTGCGAATAATATATTCATCAGCACCATTGGGGGCATCATCGTTTTTCTTAAAGACAGAGATATACTTGTCCTCAGCTTTAAAATAGAGGATATCTGATACTGAAATAATATAGATATCATCCCCCTTGCTTGCTTTAACCCAATTCAAATATTCAACAGGCTTCGGCTGTGACAGCTGATTGATTTGCTGAATCAAACTTCCAAGCTGTTCATGATTATACTGGCCCTGTACCGCATATCGGTCTGCACTCTCTGCCAGGCGGGCTTTCACCTTATCGCATGCTTGCTCTAACCGTTGTTCCGAAAGCGGTTTTAACAGGTAATCAAGCGCATTTTGCTCGAAGGCATTGATGGCATACTCTCGGTAAGCGGTAGTAAATACAATATGCGGCGCTTTTTCTAACTTCGACAGTGCGTTTGCTACCGCCATCCCATCAAGTTCAGGCATTCGAATATCAAGAAAAACAACATCCGGCTGGTGAGTCCTAATCGCTTCTAGCGCTTCAATACCGTTTCCTGCTGCAGCGGCTATATCAAGTTCTGGCCACACTTCTGCCAGCGCGCGGCTTAGGTGGTGGCGAAGAATTGGTTCATCATCCGCTATCACGGCCTTGGCGAACTCACCCATCCTTTTCTCCTTGATCTAACAGCGCACTCAATTGTGCTTTCGGCAATTTGATTATGGCGGTAACACCCCCTTCTGATGGCTCCTTAATCGTCAGGCTGGCTTTGTTGTCAAACAAGGTAGCCAACCGTACACGGATATTTTCCAGCCCTAAGCCATGCCCACCAGAGGACATTGTCGGTTGAACACCGTTTCCATTGTCTTTTACCTGCAGCACAAGCTCACCCTCATTTTCCTCGATTAGCAAATCGATGTGGCCACCTGCCCCTTTGGGCTCAATGCCATAATAGACAGCATTCTCTACCAGAGGCTGAAGTAATAGTGGCGGAATAGACTGAAGCGTGCTCACCCCATTATTGCTGATCTGATAACTTAGCCTGTCGCCCAAACGAATCTGCTGTATATCCAGGTAAGCCGAAATGAGTGCCACCTCTTCTTCCAACGTCGTGACATTTTCACGGCTTTTATGCAAGTTGGTACGAAGCAAATCGGTTAAACGCACCAGCATCAGCTTGGCTTTTTCCGCATCTTGGTCAATCAAGGCAATTGCGTTAGCTAATGTATTAAATAGGAAATGGGGTTCAATTTGGCTTTGCAGTTGTTGTAATTGGCTTAATACCAAGGCTTTTTCCTGCTCTGATTGTTTACGCCTGGCTTGCTCCATTTCTTGTTGTACTATCAGTTTTTGTTCATAAGAATAGAAATAGTAAAAACAAATAAGGGTAAAAACCAACGCCAATAAAATAACTGGCTTCATTGCCGAAAAAGATTGAAACTCGCTGTAATCACTTAGCCAGTAAAAAGCATTCACAGTACCGAATATCATTGCGGCTGATACCGATAATATATTGACTTGGCGGAAAGTCATATTCGGGAAAAAATAATTGAGCAAGCGTGCTGATGCTATCGCGCTAAAGCCGTAGCCAAAACTGATCATAAGATCATCATAGAAATTGTCCGGCCACACAACATACGTGGCAATGGCGATCACCAAACAAAATACACTGGTGATCCCCACACTTTTTATCCAAGGAAAAGCATTACCTGAATACTTAACGTCCATCATTAATATCGTCCTTTCAGATTTAATAAAATCATACGCTTATCGGGTAAGTTTCGGTAGACCGATTGCTTGTCTCCAGTCAAGAAACGGGCGGCTACCTCAACCTCAAATTGCACGCCACCAGTATCAACCACTGAATATGTTAACCACTGGGTTGCAATAACGCCGCGATCTTGGGGGGAAATCAATACATCAAAAGTCGGTGTAAGATCGTGTAGCCAATATACATTTCGTGACCAATCCCAGTGTTGCCAGGCAACCGGATCCAGCGTCCAGTGAAACATCATATTATGGCTAACCAAATTGGCATGCTGAAAAGGCTGGGCATAAGCGTATCTCAGCCCATCAGGCATACTGCTGGCCTTGAGCTGCTGAGCTTGTTGGTATGCCTGCCGCCACTGTTCTGTGCTCCAGCTGCGGCTATCATACCAATATTCCAGCACCACACTTTGCCCTGATTCATGTGCCCATGTCAGCCCGATCAAGGCCTGTAACCCATCGTCTTTTTTTTCCTGCTGTACAGGTTCGATTAACGACTCAGGCAGTGTAAAGCTGAAATACTCCTTTTGATACGCAGCAGAGGTATGCAACTCCCAGGCGTCATCAAGTACTGTTACCCAACTGCCACCAAGCAAACCACGCCTGACATCATCGTAGTAAGCTATCCCTTGCCACTCGCTGTCTCCCAATAGCCCATAACGCCTTACCCCAATCCCTTGCTGTTCATTTTTTGTCTCCAGCTCATACCCTTGCTGCGACACCCATGAAGAGTCGGCATAAATTAGCGTCCATTCACTGTCATAATCAAAATACGACACGGCCGCCACACCAGCCCCTTCTTCAACCTGGATCCCAACCGGGTTTCTTCGATAAGGCTTGATGATATCCAGGGGGCGATAACCATAGCCGACACCCCAGTCAACTCTTACCTTACCTAGGGTGATGTCTAAATCAGCCCCCAACACCGAGGCTGTTCCCTGCCAGAACAACTCGCGGATCACCCATTCCATATCTCTCTCAACACCGGGTTGCGATGAATACAGATCATTGCCTTTTATCGCCATCACACCGAGCCACTGGTCGTAGCGAAGCTCTACATCCAGTAATGCATTCACCGCTTGCCATTGATTATCATGGTCTTCAGGAAAATACAGGCTGTCTCTTGATTCATGGTGCTCGGCACTTACCATCCAGTCCCAACTCGCTTCCCATAGGCTGGCATACACCAACCTTGGAACAAACATACCCACTAACAGCAATACAGTGGCCCAGTTCATACTAAAGTCCCGATACACTGTTTCGCGATAAATAGGCCGGATTGTAATACTTCGCATCCAGCACCATCGGCGAGATCTCCTGGTACTTAATCACAGTTTTCTTACTCGGCTGAATTTGGTCAAGCAGCGTCATCTCAACAACACTGGTTCGAGCCTCTCGCACTCCTTTGGTAAACCAGGCTTCTTTGGCCATTTTACCTGAGCGGAGGTATAGATTAGCTTTGATAGGAAAATCACTCCCTCGTTCTACCCATAGCTCAATACGCTGATAACTAGCACCTGATGTATTTGCCGTTAGCTCCAACTGATTGACGATCATGCTTTCAGCCAATGGTAGTTGCAGCTCTATTTCCTGAACCCACTTGCCCTGGTAATCTTCACTCCAGGTTAACGTCGAGATATCACCTACCGACGCTTCACCCAACAGTTTTTGCATTGGCGTGATCCGGATCGGGCGGCGGCTTTTGGGCATCAATAACCAATAATTATCACCTAGCATCAGCATTTTCTGACCGGCTTCCACCTGTGATTTGAACACCACGAGCGATTCACGTTCAGGCCGGGTATACACATTATATTGACGGGTTTTGTCCAGCTCCCCATTCTCATACAGCAAAACCTGAGACACCACTTTGGCAGCAGCAGTATCCAGACGGTACTGATCTGCACGTTGTAATATCTCCTCTACCGACTTTTCTGGTTGTGCATTAACGTTGCAGGCCAAGACACTCACCAGAGCACCAAGTATTATCTGTTGGATCTTATTTCGGTAACACATACGCCAACTACACATAGGACAAAGCCTCCGTAATAGGTTTATTGACCCCTTTACGAGCTGAGAGATAAGCGGCTAACAGACAAATAGCGAGTACACTGCCTGTGGCATACAGTGCTAACTCAGGTGAAAAATAAATATGAAGCGGATAACCGTCGTTGTAGCCTGGTGGTGGCGGCATTTTAATTTCAACCAGCATCAAAAATAGGCTCATTGCCGCACTGCCCAAGGCGCCAGCAGCAGATCCTATGACTGCCAATAACCCAGCCTCGCGTAAAAAGCCACTAACAATCTCTTTATGGTAACTACCCAGTGCTGACAGGGTACCTATCTCTCGGGTACGTTCGGTAACCGACATCGTCATGGTATTAAACAGGGAAACAAACACGACCAATCCCATCACTAGCCCCATAATGCCGAATATAAGGTCATACAAGCTCTTCACGTTGTTGTAGAAAAACGCGCGGTCTTGCCAAGGCGTCAGCGCAATGGCTTGATCCAACGCCATTGCATCAACCTGGCTGCTAATAACCGCCATCATCGGTTTGGTCTGAACCGTGTCATTCAAAAAGACCGACAAGGTACTGACTTTATCTGTTAACAGCAACTCCTGCGCTGACTGGATATGGATATATAACTGACGTTTATCCAATTCAGGGACGCCCGTTGAGTAGAGCCCACGAACCTTGAAGTCAAAAGCATTTAGCGCGCCTTCACTGGTTGTGACCAGCAGTGTTATCCAATCCCCCACCCCAACGTTCATATTTTTGGCCAAATCAATCCCTAGCATCACCTCAGGCTCCATTGGGTCATATCGACGTGAAGTAATATCAGAGAGCGTTTTCCCTTCCCGCATATCCAAAAACGGGCCTTTGAGGCCAAACTCACGATCGTTGACACCTGTGCCGGTAAAAATCGTGGACTTATTGCCGTTAGTGATCAAACCGGTGAAATATACCCGGGGCTGAACAGCACGGACTTCATCGTTATCCATAATCGCGTTAATCATGGTTCGGGTATTATTCAATCCATTACTAAGCGGCATCTCCTCATCTTTATCAAAATACCCCGGCACGCTTAAGGTGATGTGCCCAATATCACGCGCGGTTGATTCCTGAAGCGATTGATAGGTATACAACCCAAAGCCGCCAGCTGAGGTCAAGGCAAAGACAGCAATCGCAATGATCACGACCGACAACATGCTGCGACGCCCGTTTCGCCATAAATTCAGCCACGCCAGCTTAAAGTGATAAGGGATTGCTTTTTCGGCAAACTTGCCGGTATTTAACTCACCCATCGCATTTCCTCCTGCTGAATGTGTCCGTCCAATAGTGCAATTCTTCGGTCACAACGTTCAGCCATGCGTGGATCATGGGTAGCAACAATAAAAGTGGTTCCTATTTCATGACCGAGCTCTTTCATGATGTCGATTACTGCATTGGCAGTCTGGCTATCCAGGCTGGCTGTGGGTTCATCAGCAATAACCAAACTGGGTTGATGCACTAATGCGCGGGCAATCGCTACACGTTGCTGCTGGCCTCCCGATAGATGATCCGGGCGGTGGTAGAGCCAGTTTCCAAGACCTACCTTTTCCAGTATCTTCCGCGCCTTGCGCAGTTGCTCTTGCTTGGAAAAGCCATTGAGGTGTAGTGGATAAGCCACATTTTCCAGCGCCGTCATCACAGGAACTAGATTGAACCGTTGAAAGATAAACCCCAGCTGAGTGCGACGAAACCTTGCCGCCTCCATCGATGCTTGTGGCGCAGGCTGCAATGATGATGTATTTGAGCCGAATAGCACCTCACCTTGATACTCCATATCCAGCAAGCCAAGGATATTTAGCAAAGTACTTTTCCCTGATCCCGATGGCCCACATAGCGCGACCATTTCACCGTTATCTATCACACCCGACACGCCGTTCAACGCATGAACTTCTTGGTTGCCTAACAAATAATGTTTCTGAACCCTTGAAAACCGGATCATACGCTTCCCCCTTAGGCCTCATCGAGTAATGCAGTGGCTTTTAGCGTTTGCGGATGGTTAGCATCAAATTGTTCCATCAGAGCCAGCCAGGCTATTGCCTGTGCTATATCTTCTGCTCGAATAGCCGCCTTAATTGCGTACGTATACACCCAGGCCGTTGCTGCAAAGGGTTCCCTGGCAAATTCCGGCTGCGCCAACAATGACAGGTAAATGTCGTAACCACGTTCGAAGCTGTTGAACATGTCTGGTAAATGGGTAAATGTTGACGCTGAAATCGCTTGTGTCAGGTAGGCTTCATGCAGCCCAAACAGGATCTGTTGTTCTTCTAAAGGGACAGGGTTGGCAGCCAGTAGATTCAAGCCCTTATCAATTTTGGCCAGCCCCTGCTCAACATATTTCATCGCATTCCATGGCATCCAGGCATCGCGGCCTTTTAATGTTTCTGCACTCCCTAAATAGGCCAACGTTAATGGCTTGGGACCTTCCTTCTCTATGAGGTTCTCAAGTTGTTGATAAACGGTGTCAACTTTTGCTTCATCCCCTGCCGCAGCCTGGTTATACAGGCCGACCATATCTTCTATTGCATTGGCCTGTGCGAGCGCAGGTGTCAATAAGAGCATGCTCACCAATACCACTCTTAACCTATGAGCTATCAACTTGTTCATTTTATTCTCTCCACTTGCTTAGAACTTACTAAGAACTTGCTTAGATATTGTCTTCGATAGTAAACAAGGGGATTAAACGGTGTTTCATATTGCGACAAACTGCCATTCTGAAGCGCGAACCAAGGCAAAACGCTACCGAACTGTCACACTAGCTATAAGAAAGTAAATAGAGGGGGTAAGTCGTAATTGCGGAAGGGTTTTCTATCAATGAAAACAGTCAAAAACGGTAGCTCAAGCTACCGTTGATAGAGGAAATTAAGCCAGCTCCTGCTCTGTTAATACTCGTGATTCAATCGATTTAATACTGTCGACAAGCTGAGGTGACAAATTTGCTTTTTGATTGGTTTTAAAATTAAACATCACCACCTTTGCCGTGCCTTGAGTTGTTATGGCACCGAGTTTTTTACTGACGATTTCATACTCCATGATAAAGCGGTCATCCTTGAGCTCTGAAACTCGGCTTCCTATATACAGGGTGTCAGGATAGGTAACCGGTATTTTATAACGGCTGCTTGCTTCGCTCAGTACCGGGCCTATGCCTGTTTTATGTACCTCTTCCATCAGAGAAACTTCTCGAAAATAGTCAATTCGAGCCGTTTCAAAATAACGGAAGTAAACAACATTATTGACATGGTTAAGCGCATCCATCTCTCCCCAGGCCACCGGAATTTCAGTGATCATTGGGTACCCTTTCAGTAACTCTTTCATGCATGCTCCTTGCTTTTTGTATTATTGCCGGTCCGCTCAGTACTGCAAAAATTCCAAAATGGAGTTCGGCCTAGAGCATTCAATCTAACCTTGGGTTAACAATATGGCAACACAAAACAGATGTCTTCTATTCTTCTCTATGGTTATCAAGCCTTGCCAGCACTTTATTAAACATAGAAAGCAACCTCTAGTGGCACGATAATGACGTACTTGCCTTCTGTTCCCCCCTATTACTGGCGAAGTTTTCCCCAGTTATGAAAACTCCGTGTAAATTTCCGTCGTAAAACTATCAAAGGCCTTATTTTATAAGGGCTCAGTGCCTATTTTAGGGTATCCTTAGCCACCTTTTTTTATTGCTTGGCGGTATTAGCCGACAAGCTAAATTATGGGCAATTGCGCTCATAAATGTAGACTCTGTTTTATGCTTTACAACGACAATTTACCGGTACGATTCCCAAAAGGGACTTTCGCGATGTGGACGGTATACAGTTTTACCGGCGCATCTATTTTAGCTTCTATTATTTTCTCGCTGCTGCTCTTCCTGTCGATTGACGAAGATCCAATGATGCAGCTGCTGTTTGGCGGTTTGGCCGTTATCTTTGAACTCGGGAAGTTTTTTGCCTGGTATGAATTTGGCGAGCGCCGCGCCCGCCGTAACTATACCGGAGCCTTTTCTGCCTTTGCGTTCTATGCCGTGCTCGCCGCTATTTCAATCGGCGGATCAGTTGGCGGGATCAACAGCGCCACTAACAAGGCGCAAAGTCACGTTAATGTTCAACAGAGCAAAATCAACACCTTCAACATGCAAATCGAGGCCATCGAGAAGCAAATTGAACTCAATAATGTTGCCGCTGAAAAGTATATTCAGATGGAACGTATTGCGACGGGTGTGGCGAGGATCCAGAAAGCAAACGATCAACTTCGCCAGCAACAGCAGACTTTGGCAGCAGAGCGCGACAGCCTGCCTGTTGTTAACCAAGGCTCGGTACTTGGCCTTATCGATAGCTTAGCCAAATCACTCAATGTACAAACACAAACGGCGCAGCTAGGACTCGTAATCTTTCTGTCGGTACTATTGGATTTCTTCGCTGCTTTCTTTGTCGGATTAATTGGTGAAGAGCTTCGTTTTAGAAACCAATTCCGCCGAGTCAACCCAATCACAATTGATGCATTCGACGCAACCGAGCCCAAAGAGCCGGAGCTACTTACAAACCAGATGGAAGATAGCAGCGTGATTGAAACAAGCGAGTCCGTTGAAACAGAGCCTGAAACGCCCAAAACGCCTTACGAGAAAGCCATCGATGCCTTAAGTAGTAACCAGGTTAACTGTACCAAGCGTGCCGTCACCCGTTTTCTGAAGATCAGCAGCGAAGAAGTTGATGATATCTTCAAGCAACTACTTGAAGCAGGTATTGTTAGTAAAAAGCCTAACAACCACTACCAGTGGCATGGCGTAACGGAAAGCTAATCAGTTCAGCGACCAAATGATAAAGCCCGCAGAGTAAATAATTACTGCGGGCTTTTTCTTTCACTCAAAATGTTCGGTAATCATTTCTCTTCAGCATCCAACACGCCCCGACGGATCTGGTCGAGTTCAATCGACTCAAACAGCGCCTGAAAATTACCTTCACCAAATCCCTGATTCCCTTTCCGTTGAATAATCTCAAAGAATACTGGCCCAATAACAGTATCGGTAAAGATCTGCAGTAAAATCCCAGTCTCGTCACCATCAATCAGGATCTTCAGATCATTGAGCTTAGCAACATTCTCATGATGCCCGGGGACACGCTTGTTAATGCCTTCATAGTAAGTATCAGGTGTATCCATAAAGGCTAACCCGCCATCTTTCAGTTTTTGCACTGTTGCCAGAATATTCTCTGTACTTAAGGCGATATGCTGAATACCTTCTCCATTGTACTGATCCAGGTATTCTGCAATCTGTGATTTGTCATCTCTGGATTCATTGATCGGAATACGAATTTTCCCACACGGCGCAGTCATCGCCCGTGATAACAGCCCCGTCATTTTACCTTTAATATCGAAGTGGCGAATTTCATGGAAATTGGCAATTTTTTCATAAAAACTTGCCCACAAATCCATGTTACCGCGCTTCACGTTATGGGTTAGGTGGTCAATCACTTCTAACCCAGCGTCCAGCTTCGTCATCCGATCTTTATAATCAGGGTAATAGTCGAAGTCAATTTCATAAATATCATGCTCACCATAGCGATCAACCAGATAAATCAAAGACTCGCCAATACCATAAATAGAGGGAATATTTAACTCCATCGGCCCCGCCTGAGGCGCGCAGGCTGTTGCCCCCTTTTTGACCGCATAAGCAAGTGCCTGGCTAGAATCGGCAACCCGAAAAGCCATGGCATTCACACTGGCACCATGTACGCCAGCAAACCCAGCAGCTTGAGAATGAGACTCACCATTTACGATAAAGTTAATATCACCCTGGCGGTATAACCAAACAGCCTTGTGCTTATGTTTGGCAACTTCGGCAAACCCCATCAAGCGAAACAGGTTCTTTAAATTTGCGATACCCTCCGGGGTTGGCGCAGTGTATTCAACAAACTCAAAGCCATCCGTTCCCATTGGATTATCAATCTTCTTGCCCATCCGTATTGCCCTCACTTTGTGCCATTAGCAACCATGATCAAAATGATCTGGCGCTTTACTTATAGGATTAGCATTACAGTGGAAGGATGAGAAATTTTGAGCGAAAAGCTTGTTAACAACATGTAAACAAGGCTCGTAAAGTCAGATTGCCACTTGAATTTTGATGGAAAGAAAGCAGCCGCATACCTCATAAGAGTTCGGCATATCACACTGGCTAAGTGTTTGTTTTTATCTTTGCAACGCAGTTGGCAATTTCAAAACCTATACGTCACTCCTCTGCTATAGCAGCTAAAATCTGTTAAGAGGTGAAGGAATGAACGTTAACAAGCGCGACCAACTAAAATTACCAAAAAGAAAGAAGCCAGAAATACCTTTGTCGACCTCAACTGACATTTACCTACCTACTTTTCATTTTCTCAGCACCGAGTTTCTCCATGCAAGACGGCATGAAAAAGGAATTATTCGTGATGATGACTGCGAGTTTCTCCATCAATATAGAGTGGCCCTTCGCCGTTGTCGGGCACTGATCAGTTTGCTTAAAACACTCTTTGATCCCCAGCAAAAAGCCATGCTCAAAAATGAGCTCAAAACACTAATGCAAAAAACCAACCTACTCAGGGATCTAGATGTTTTCCTCTACAAAATGGATGATTACTTCTCCTGTTTAGAGCATCAGTACCACCAGGGGTTAACCTGTTTCTTTGATGAACTACAGGACGAGCGCAGAAGGGCTTTCAAAGAACTCAAGAAATGGCTGAAAACCGATAGCTATGAACAGCAATGCCTATTAGTTCAAGGGCTACTGGCAGAAATGGAAACCAGCCAAACCGCTGAAGGCCATATTGCCAGCCAAGACTTTAGTAAAGGGATCATCTGGAAACACTTCCACCATGCACAGGCGTTATGCCATAAACTAAGTAACAGTAGTCCAGACGATGCTATTCACCAGCTTAGGATCAGCTGCAAAAAACTCCGCTACCTGTTGGAGTATTTCAGCCCTATCTTGCCTTCAAAGATCGGTAAAGAACAAATCAAGTGTCTAAAGCAGCTGCAAGATGAACTTGGTGAGTTTAACGACTCATCTATCCAAATCCTTTTTTTAAGCAACTACTTAAAAAATAAAAAAGCAACCAGTCATCGCTACAAGGCTATTTCACATCTAAAAAGCATCACCGAGCTGCACCATACAGAATCAAAACAACGGGTTATTAAGCAGATTGAATGCTTCACCAGCCCTGATAACACCAACAGTTACCAGAAGCTATACAGCCCTGGAAAGTAACGTTAAAGCCTGATACTCACAGGCTTATTTACTCCAGCGTATTGATTGTAGCGATTAATTTACGCCTTCAGCGCTTTAACTATATCACCCTCAATAGACTCGGGCTTCTTAGTCGGTGCGTAACGCTTAAGTGGCTTGCCATCTCTACCAATCAGGAATTTAGTGAAGTTCCATTTTACTTTTTGCCCAATTAGGCCTGGCAGCGCCTTTTTCAGGTATTGGAATACCTCATGGCTGTTTGGCCCGTTCACATCTACTTTTTCAAACATTTGAAAATCGACGCCGTAGTTAATCTGGCAGGCTTCTGCTATTTGCTCGTTTTCCCCCGGCTCCTGACCACCAAACTGGTTACATGGAAACCCTAAAATGATCAGACCCTGATCTTTATACTTTGCGTATAGGTCCTGTAAGCCTTGATACTGGGGCGTAAAACCACACTCACTGGCAGTATTCACGACTAACACGACTTTCCCAGCAAAGTCATTCATTGAAATTTGCTCGCCACGGATTGTACTTGCAGAAAGGTCATAAAACATTGCCATCATCATTCTCCATTGTCGAAAACTATCTAGATTCATGGTAGACCTTTCAATGTACCAAATCATATTAGAATTATTACTCTATTCATCGGTAATTTTAGCGGTGGATCTAAACGGCAATTTTCGTATACTGCCTCCAAGTTTATCTTTATCCCTCAACATCATGGCTGAATTTCGCAAAGAACTCGAAAAAATGGGGCTTAATGCACTCCCCCTCTCTCAACAAGAGCTAACATTGCTTGAGCAATTTCTCAGTATCAGCTCACCGTTCTTTGATTCTGTGTGCCTGCATCGGGCAGATAAACCGACTCAAGATTTGGTGCTGGGCCTATTAACGCAATCACACCAGCAAGCATTCGACGCCTATCAAGCTACTGAGCCAAAAATCTCTGAACTAAAAGCAATGTTCAGCGATAAAGTCGGCACAGAACATGCGAAAAAATTTACCGCCTTAAATCAGGACGAACTGATCGTCATTTCTCTGCTCTGGTTTATGGCCCAAGGGTTTACAGGTATTGATTTTAGCTATGCTAACGATCATGCCGAGGAAACAGCTGAGCTACTTAATATAAACCAGCCTGACGCTTCACAAACAGAAGAGATAAAACAGCTCCGAACCCGCTTCATGCAAGCCTATTACATAGGTATTGATTGTGCGCACAATAAAGCGAATCCAACACCTTTATTCGTAACAGTCAAAAATCTTTTGAAACGTTTATTCGGCAAGTAATATCAAAGCTATTTTTGATAGCTTAAACATGAATGAAACACACAGCCTTAGCACAGCAGTAATGTCTTAATAAATATATTCGTACCTATTTTTCCGAGCCTATCAATAACCTGATAGGCTTTTTAAATAATCGGCTTAAAATGCATATCCAAATAATGCTGTAGCCTCTGCTTGAGCACTGCTTTTTCATCCGGCTGCAAAAAACTGGCTTCAATGGCATTCCAGCTAAACTTGGCCATTTCAGGTTTTGATAGATTAAACGCATTCGCAACAGCCATGAAATTAGCCACCATATAACCGCCTAAATAGGCAGGATCATCAGAATTGATAGTAACGCACACCCCCCTTTCAAGTAATCGAACAATGTTCTGCCCTGACATATCCTTGAACACCTTGAAGGCTACATTCGAAAGCGGGCAAACCGTCAAGGGGATGCGAGAAGCGATAAGATGCTGTACCAACTTGTCATCATCAGTACACCTGACGCCGTGATCGATCCTTGAAACCAATAGATCTTCGATAACACTCCAGATGTTATCGGATGGCCCGTCTTCACCCGCATGGGCAACAGCAAGAAAACCTGCTTCTTTTGCTTTCTCAAAAACCAGGGAAAAATTCTCTGGCGGGTATCCTAGCTCTGCACCATCGAGGCCGACAGCAATAATCTTGTCTTTGTAAGGCATTGCCTGCCGCAAGGTTTCCAGTGCAGAGTCTTGTGATAGATGCCGCTGAAAGCACATGATTAAATGGCTACTGATCCCTAGCTCTGAACGTCCCGCTTCCAATGCCCGGCAAATCCCATTCACTACAGTGCCAAATTCAATCCCTGATTGGGTATGGATCTGTGGATCAAAAAAGATCTCGGTATGCACCACGTGCTCGTTCTTACACCGCTCGAGGTAAGCCCAAGTCAAATCATAAAAATCCTGTTCGGTTTTAAGCACCAAACAGCCCTTTGCATATAAATCTAAAAATGACTGCAAGTCACTAAAATCATAGGCAGCACGAATTTCTTCTACACTTTTGTAAGGCAAGCCCACCTGATTTCGCTTTGCCAGCTCAAACAACATTTCCGGCTCTAACGTGCCTTCAATATGAATATGCAGTTCGACTTTTGGCAGCGAGTGAATGAAACTTTCCATAAAGGCCCCTCTTTTAGCTCCCTACAAGCTGTAGAGCACATCTGAGTGGTTAAATATTAGTTAGTGTAGTTAATCGTTTCGCTTTAAAGAGGAAAGATCACAACTTAAGGGGTTAGATTTAGAATTGGATGTTGTTGATGTTATAAAATAAAAGGCACCCTAGCTGGCAAACCGCCTATACATTCATTGTGATTTAAGCACAGAGCAACTTGCCAGGATATAACGCAGCATTGCGTAGGTGGTATTACTGGGTCAGTTCTGTATCGATCCAATATTTTGAACCAGAGATGTTGGCATCGAGCAATAAGCCTTTTTCATCAATTTGGTAAATCGCCATGCCACCATTGTATTTGGCCGTAAGCTCAGCACTTTCTGTACCAGCAACAGCGCCCATTTCAGATGTTGCTTCCCAACCATCGCTCACAAAGCTATCGAAGGTATTCTGATCTTCAAACAAAATCACCTGCTGGTAAAACTTGCCGCCAATGCCAGCGGCTAAGCCCGCACCAAACATTTTCATGTAAGTCCGCTTGCCTGTCTTGCGATTTACAGCAACCCCTGCCCCCTGATTGGTATGCAACATCAAGGAAAATTTACGTGAATCAAAAACTGCATAGCCATAAGCATTATCAAACAATAATTTGGCAGATGGATGTTCATTAAACAGACGTACCAAGGCAGTATCAGACATGGTATTCAGTGCCAAGCGTGCTTGCTCTGGTGTTTCAGGTTCTAGCATTTCATCCAGTTTGGCTTCACCGGCATCAAGCCACTCTTTGCCCTTCTCGATAGAAGCATCAGTCCACTCACCGGCAGTATTGAACGCCTCTTCCCCCCAGTCAGACACAGAATCCCAGGTTTCCTTCGAGAATTTTGACACGCTATCCCAGGCTTCTTTTGAGCTTTCGCTGACCTTACTACCAATATCCGAAGCTGTCTCTTTCAGTTTTTCCCAACTAGCATGAGCTGGCATTGCCGCCAGACTCAATGCAACAACAAGAGCTTTAACTTTCACAACAGACTCCTCCTAAAATGCTGGTAGTCATAGCGACTACCAGCATCTTCATTTAGCTACTACTTCTTTTTCGGACGGAAAGGTTTAATCACTTCTTCATTACACTCGAAGTAAGGACCTTCCATCAGATCAATACAGTAAGGTATAGCAGGGAAAACAGCGTCCAAACATTCACGAATAGACTTTGGTTTACCCGGTAAGTTTACGATCAGGCTATCAGCACGTAGGCCTGCCGTCTGACGAGACAAAATCGCCGTAGGAACAAACTTCAATGACTCAGCGCGCATCAGTTCACCGAAACCAGGCATCATGCGATCACAAACCGCTTCTGTTGCCTCTGGGGTTACATCTCGTTTTGCCGGGCCAGTACCACCTGTAGTCACGATAAGGCTACAGTTTTGTTCGTCAGCCATTTTGATCAAAGTGGCTTCGATAACATCCTGCTCATCAGGGATCACTTCGTAAACAGGCTCCCATTCAGAAGTCAGGTAATCGTTCAATGTCTCGATGATCGCCTTACCAGAAATATCGTCGTATACACCTGCACTAGCGCGGTCACTGACCGTCACAATACCAATTTTAGCTTTTGTCATTTGTTATCCCTCAGGCTAATGCCTTGCTTGTCATGTTCATCATTGCTGGCTGATACCTATCAGCCAGCAATTCAATCAGATTAAATGCAAGTTTAAGGAATATATGGGGCGGGATAAACCTCTAAATCGAAAAAAACGTGCTAACTAAAGTGGTTAACTGATTATTCACTGCTGTTACGCTACCAAAGATTAATTAAACAATTGTTCGAGTTCCCTAGCGAGCCGTTTGCCCTGGCTGTTAAGCGGTATCTCTTCAACGCTACGAAAGCGACGGGGAATACCAACAGGTTCTAGCCAACGCCGTAGCTGCTGCCGCAGTGCTAACCAAAATTTACCTTTACCGATTGCTTCCATATGTTGCCGCCCCTCGCCCGTCAAAGTGATTACGGCAGCAATGATCACTCGATTGGTATCATCCAATGTAAGAACGGCTGCTTCATCGATCCAGCTTAACAGGCACAGGCGCTGCTCAACTTCCGTCAGCGAAATCCGTTTTTCTTCAACTTTTACGACCCTATCTGTACGCCCCATCAACCTAAACTGACGGTCACCGAGAAGCTGACACTGATCGCTCGTCTGATACCAGCCCTTAGGATCGATGAAGGGCGAGCATAGACGCAGGCACCCTTCAGGATTCAGCACCACATCGATAACATCAAATAGTTGCCAAGGTGTACTTGCCAGATGCTGTTGCCGGAAACCAATACCGCCAGTTTCCGTACTGCCAAACACTTCAACCGGCCACTGGCCAAATAGCTCATAGCTTTGCCGGGCAGCCGCTTCACTCAAAGGCCCCCCAGAGGAAAATACGGCGCGATAGGGCCGTGATGCTGGCTCATTACTGAGTCGTTTGAGCAACGCCGGGCTTGTGATCAAAGTGACATTGCGACCAGCCTGTGCCATAACCTGCTCGGGATAACTCAAATCGATTCGGTCAAACACTCTTCCTGCGCATAGTGGCCACAGAATCCGGAAAATCAGCCCATAGATATGCTGATGAGAAACGGTACTGATAACTGATGAACCTCGTAACTGCTCTCCCCACGTTTTCTCAAGCTGGTTAATTTCAGCATCGAGCAAATCCAAAGTTTTGGCGATCGCTTTCGGTTTACCACTCGATCCCGATGTAAACAAGGTTATTGCCACATCCTTAAGCAATATTCCGGTTAAGTCAGGTAAAGTGCCATTTACTAGTGAGTTACCAATCTCTTCTGCCGTTGGCTCTAGATCAATACTTTGTGGCAAAATCAGCTGCGGACGCTCAAAGTCACACAATTCACTTCGGTCATGAAGGACAGCATCAAAATGGCACGCCAACTCGTCCAACGCGGCTGCCTGATGATTTCCCGGTAAAATGATGTGCTTACCCGCATGTGATGCAGCCATAAAAGCGACAGCAAAATAATAGCTATCATCGAAACACAGTGCCCAATTCATATGAGGGCTAGTTTGTAGTAACCGAACTAAAACCTGAACATCCGTTCTGAACTGAGCCCAATTAACAGCCTCTTCCGCATGACAGGCCACCTCGAGCTCTTCTCGCCGGGGAGAAGCCAGTAATCCAGACAATGAACAGAGCCGTGTTTCCGGTTGAATGACGTCTTCTACATGTTGGATGTCCATATCCATTTTCCCTTTCACGTCGCTACGCCCCTGATACCTGCCATTAATTCAAGAAATATTCACTATCAAAAACAATGCAATAGTATGCTTATATTTAGCCAGAGAAATATATCTTATTTTTTAGCCATGCGATTGACTTCATGTTATCTACAAGCAAAGAGTCCAGCGCGATTTGAACTGATCTTGCGTTGATAACCCGTTACCAATAAAAAACCCTCGCAGAGGCGAGGGTTTTAGTTGGCAATCTATGATGTTTATTTATCTAAGTCGATTAGGTTGTTATTAAACAGATGGTTAATCACGTCATTGGCGCTACTGTTGCTAGCTCCTGTGATGTCACTGAAACTTGTTCCTTCCAACACAATCTCCTGATCGGCGGAATCATCAGAACTACCATCGACATTAACCTGAAGGTGAGTATTGCCTTGATCATCTTCAAATGCACTCAAAAGGGTTTCAAGCTCATCTTTCGACTTGCTGCCATCGCTGTCAAGCAAATCACTAAGGTCGATGATATCGCCCTCGCTGGCATCAAAGTCTTTGATGGTATCTAAGCTACCTGCATCTTCAGTGGTGAATTTGAAGGTATCCGCACCGCTGCCACCATAGAGGATATCGTCACCTGCGCCGCCAACTAGGATGTCATTGCCGATCCCACCTAGAATAGCATCAACTCCATCACCGCCAAGTAAAGTATCGTCACCGCCATAACCTAGCATAGTGTCGTTACCCGCAGTTCCTGTAAGGGTGTTATTGGTATCATCACCAATACCGGCAGGATTGCTCTCTTGCGATTCAGCCTTGGCAGTCAATTGGAAGTCACCAGCATCAGCAGGAACACGAACAGTCAGGTTAGTTAAATCAACGGATTGCTCTTTACCTGACCAATCTCCAGTGATTGTCCAAGAATTATCCTCTGAGTTGTGTGTTCCGATCTTGATACCATTTTCATAAATAATGGCATCAGCGGGCAAACCAAACAAAGTAACAGATTGAATTGATTCACTACCATCAGAGTCTGTAGTACTGACAGTAATATTTAACGGATAATCATTAAAAGACTGTGACGATGTTTCTTCGACCCACTCCCCGTTTTTCAGAACATAAGTACCATCGTCAAACTGAAGGCGTTCAATGCTCACCAGCTTATCGTTGCCATCCAAGCCATGAACCTTGTCCAACTCGACCTTACTATAATCTCTAAAGTTTCCGCTAAATACAGCAGTATCGAACCCTGTACCACCATTTAACTTATCGTTACCACTCCCACCAACAAGGGTATCGTTGCCAGCGTCACCAAAAAGATGGTCTTGGCCAGTCCCACCGAAGAGGGCATCATCACCACCATACCCATAGAGCTTATCGTTGCCACCAAGTCCATCGATAGCATCCTTATCATTGTCACCCTTAAGCTTCCACTTCCCCTGATCATTCCATATCGTACCAGTTTGCTTATCATAGCTAGTCAACTGATCCCAGTCAGTCTCAACTGGGTTATTTACGGGCACGCTCACTTCTGTTACCGTCGGATCTCCCAGGCTCACTGTCAATGATGGTTCATCGACAACGGCAACCACATTGATAACCGCTATCGCAGGCTCACTCTCAGTAACACCATCACTGACAGTGTAAGATAAGAACGCACCACCACTGTAGTCATCACTAGGTGTAAAGGTCGCGGATGTAATGTGCCCTTGTTCGTTACGAACAACATCAATCGTGCCGTATTGTTCATTGACCGTGATGCTGGAAACGTGAAGTGTATTCCCGTCCAAATCTGAAGAAGCTTCAATCAAAGCCTGTAGGTTAATTGCTGTTGGAGTGTCCTCATTAGCGCTACCTACGTTTACATCGCCGGCAATTGGTGCAAAATCTGATACCGTCAAGGTTACTGTAGCACTGTCAGATTCGGCACCATCAGAATCAATCGCAACATAGTTAAAGCTATCAACAAGCTCTGCATCAGTCGCAACCACACCTTGCAAAACAATATTTGAATTAGTATCCGTTGGTGAAGTGGTAAACACGCGGATCTCATCAAAACCACCTTCCGCACTAATAGAAGCCGTAAACTCACCGCTTCCATCATAAAGATCATCGAAACTGAAGCGATCTACAACTAAACCATTTTTCAATACGAGTATATTTACTTCTGCATCTGCATAGCTGTTGTCTGCATAATTCCCCCAAAGACTTCCAATAGATACCTCGGCACTTTGAAGCAAACGGTTATCACCAAAATCAACAGAAATATACTCTTTATTAGTAACGTCGATCTCCTCACTGTTTACGCCGAGTCCTTTCTCTCCTGTTGCACCATCGTAATAAAGCTGTCCGGCAGTTAAAGTGCTGTCTTCATCTGGCGCATTACCCGTAAAAGTACCGCCAGAAACAGTAATACCGTCAGTAGTAGTAAAGGTAGTTACTTGTCCATTGCTATTGTCAAAATCAGTTTCTGCATCAAACTCAACGCCTACTGCAAAGTCAGAATTCGGCTCAAACAAAACCTTACTAGTATCAGCAATAACATCACCTTCGGCCAGTTCGGTTCTGCTTCCATCAGCGTTAACCACAAACAAAATTCCATGTTCAGGAAGTTCAGTGATCTTCACTTGGGTCAGCTTGTTATCGATGTCAGAGGCATCATCTTCTGTATCGGTAGCTTTGTCTGCTAGGCTAAACTCAACATAGCTTTCTCCTGCTTCCGATGTGAATGAGGCATCATTAGACTCAGGCGCTTCGTTAGCTGATACAGGTACATTAACAATAACCGAGATAGAACTTGTTTCACTTCCAACAGCGGCGTCTTGAGACTCAGTTGATGTCGCTGTTACCTTCAAATCAAATGTATCTGTGTTAGGTAACAAGGATATTGTTAGGCCAGTTAACTGAGCTTGCGTTAACGTCCAAACACCATTATTTTCGGTTCCGGCTGATAATGATGCGCCCGCAGGTAGTCCTTCCACAGATATAGCTAAGTTTTCACTGCCATCAGTATCTATAAGTGCCGCATCAATATTGAGTGCTACGACGTTATTTACTTCCTCCACAAGCTCAACATTATCAAGGAACATGCCGCGCCCCCAGTTTTGTGAAGAGCCAGCAGCATCAAAGGAAACGACCATTGGCTGCCCAGTACCTATGAAAGTAACGGTGTGCCCAGTCCAGTTGTTGCCTGTATTACCACTGCCATCTGCTGATATTGTATCAAGTACCGTTAGAGGTTCTCCTGACTCACCTACACTAACCGTAAACTTACAAACGTCGGCGCTATAACCCGGACGAGGCGAAGAATCGAAGGTTAATGTGTATACAGCTCCTTCAACAGTGTCAATCGAACGATAAATATTGGTAGCATCTGAGTAGTTATCTATACGATCGTCGTTTAATTCGATATAGGCCCCATCCCCACTACCGGTACGAAGCTCTATTGCATCGGAAGTTGTACTCCAACCATCAGCAGACTGAACAAAAGAAGTGGAACCTACTTGACCGAAGCTCGAACTAAATACTGTAGAAGAGCTACCTGTCGTATTATCGATATCAACATTAACTGATAGGCTCGGTTGATCGGCCACCGCACTAACAGAAACAGGCAAAACAGACTCCACAGTTGATACCTGATTAGTACCAGGCTCAGTACTGGACGCCACAACTGTCAAATTAAAATCAACGTCACTATTTGCTGGCGGTGTAATCGTAAGACCACTTAAATCTGATGCAGAGAGCGAAGCAACACCATCAGTAACCGTAAGTGTGCCATTATCATTAGCAAGAACAGCACCCGCTGGAATTCCGCTCACCTGAATAGATAAGGTTTCACTCTCATCAGCCAGTGCTGCACTGATATCTAGTGCTATAGCAGTGTCTTCATTACCTTGAGCTTCAACAACAGCTAGTACTGGGTTATCACTTTCTGGGTCTACATTAATAGTAACCGTCGCAGTATTCGATTCGTTACCTGCAGTATCTTTAACTGTATAAGTGAAAGTATCAGTACCGCTGAAGTCCGCATTTGGCTCATAAGTTACCGTTCCATCAGCGTTGACAGTGACAGTACCATTAGATGGTTGCCCCTTTATGGCAACTGATGCTGGGTCGATATCCCCATTCTGATCCGTATCATTAGACAGCACATCAATTACAACCGATGTATCTTCATCCGTTTGAATAGCCGAATCAGCAGAATGTGACAAATTCTCTTCAATCCAAATGTTTTGACCTTGGCTGTCGTTTAGCTGCAAATCAAAGAGGTAAGCGCCGCCCTGATCCCAATAGTAAATTTCAACAGTATGTTGACCTGCATCCAGTTGAAGATTCAAAGAAGTTTCATGTGGTGAAACATTACCGTTATAGCTTGCAACCGCTTCACCATCAATAATGATAGTGAAGCCATCATCATGATGTACTCGCAAGTTATAGGTTCCTGCGGTATCGACATTCAAATTACCAGAAAGCTTAATAATGCCATCCGTTGCTTCAGTGGTGCTTTCTCCTTCAATAGAGGCAGCATCTTTCGTACCTAAGAAGTTTTCAAGATGAGAAGGAACTCCACCCCCATTTGGCACGCCGTCAGCTAAATTACCATCCATTGTAGTTTCTTCGTTTCCAAAGTCATGACGGCCGTTACCATTTGAATCCGTATAGCCGTAATTAACTTGTGATGAGGTAAATGTAATTTCTGCCTCATTAGCATTTACATAATTTTTGACTTGCTCTATTGAGGATAAGTTGTTCGTACCATTGTCATCATAGCCATAGTACTCACCTGATAGACCGCTGGCTGGTTGGCCGGGATCGTTTGATGCGGTTGGGGCTTCGGTGTCCGCACTCGCCGCTGTCGCGCTCGCTTCAGTTGAGGTGTTACCCGCGCCATCGGTGATCTGTGCTGTCACTGTGCCTTCTGGCGCCACTTCGACTTCGACCGCTTTGTTTGCGATTTCGGTTTCGGTCAGTACGTGCTCAACACCATTGATGGTCAACGTGTCTGTCTCGGCGTTGAAGTCGTCTGGCAAGCTCACCGTCGCGGTCACTGTGCCATCTTCGCCCAACTCGGCCGCGTTGTAGATCTCATCATCACCTGTGCTTTCTAGCGTGATGCTTGGTGCGTTCACTTCGGTGTCCGCACTCGCCGCTGTCGCGCTCGCTTCAGTTGAGGTGTTACCCGCGCCATCGGTGATCTGTGCTGTCACTGTGCCTTCTGGCGCCACTTCGACTTCGACCGCTTTGTTTGCGATTTCGGTTTCGGTCAGTACGTGCTCAACACCATTGATGGTCAACGTGTCTGTCTCGGCGTTGAAGTCGTCTGGCAAGCTCACCGTCGCGGTCACTGTGCCATCTTCGCCCAACTCGGCCGCGTTGTAGATCTCATCATCACCTGTGCTTTCTAGCGTGATGCTTGGTGCGTTCACTTCGGTGTCCGCACTCGCCGCTGTCGCGCTCGCTTCAGTTGAGGTGTTACCCGCGCCATCGGTGATCTGTGCTGTCACTGTGCCTTCTGGCGCCACTTCGACTTCGACCGCTTTGTTTGCGATTTCGGTTTCGGTCAGTACGTGCTCAACACCATTGATGGTCAACGTGTCTGTCTCGGCGTTGAAGTCGTCTGGCAAGCTCACCGTCGCGGTCACTGTGCCATCTTCGCCCAACTCGGCCGCGTTGTAGATCTCATCATCACCTGTGCTTTCTAGCGTGATGCTTGGTGCGTTCACTTCGGTGTCCGCACTCGCCGCTGTCGCGCTCGCTTCAGTTGAGGTGTTACCCGCGCCATCGGTGATCTGTGCTGTCACTGTGCCTTCTGGCGCCACTTCGACTTCGACCGCTTTGTTTGCGATTTCGGTTTCGGTCAGTACGTGCTCAACACCATTGATGGTCAACGTGTCTGTCTCGGCGTTGAAGTCGTCTGGCAAGCTCACCGTCGCGGTCACTGTGCCATCTTCGCCCAACTCGGCCGCGTTGTAGATCTCATCATCACCTGTGCTTTCTAGCGTGATGCTTGGTGCGTTCACTTCGGTGTCCGCACTCGCCGCTGTCGCGCTCGCTTCAGTTGAGGTGTTACCCGCGCCATCGGTGATCTGTGCTGTCACTGTGCCTTCTGGCGCCACTTCGACTTCGACCGCTTTGTTTGCGATTTCGGTTTCGGTCAGTACGTGCTCAACACCATTGATGGTCAACGTGTCTGTCTCGGCGTTGAAGTCGTCTGGCAAGCTCACCGTCGCGGTCACTGTGCCATCTTCGCCCAACTCGGCCGCGTTGTAGATCTCATCATCACCTGTGCTTTCTAGCGTGATGCTTGGTGCGTTCACTTCGGTGTCCGCACTCGCCGCTGTCGCGCTCGCTTCAGTTGAGGTGTTACCCGCGCCATCGGTGATCTGTGCTGTCACTGTGCCTTCTGGCGCCACTTCGACTTCGACCGCTTTGTTTGCGATTTCGGTTTCGGTCAGTACGTGCTCAACACCATTGATGGTCAACGTGTCTGTCTCGGCGTTGAAGTCGTCTGGCAAGCTCACCGTCGCGGTCACTGTGCCATCTTCGCCCAACTCGGCCGCGTTGTAGATCTCATCATCACCTGTGCTTTCTAGCGTGATGCTTGGTGCGTTCACTTCGGTGTCCGCACTCGCCGCTGTCGCGCTCGCTTCAGTTGAGGTGTTACCCGCGCCATCGGTGATCTGTGCTGTCACTGTGCCTTCTGGCGCCACTTCGACTTCGACCGCTTTGTTTGCGATTTCGGTTTCGGTCAGTACGTGCTCAACACCATTGATGGTCAACGTGTCTGTCTCGGCGTTGAAGTCGTCTGGCAAGCTCACCGTCGCGGTCACTGTGCCATCTTCGCCCAACTCGGCCGCGTTGTAGATCTCATCATCACCTGTGCTTTCTAGCGTGATGCTTGGTGCGTTCACTTCGGTGTCCGCACTCGCCGCTGTCGCGCTCGCTTCAGTTGAGGTGTTACCCGCGCCATCGGTGATCTGTGCTGTCACTGTGCCTTCTGGCGCCACTTCGACTTCGACCGCTTTGTTTGCGATTTCGGTTTCGGTCAGTACGTGCTCAACACCATTGATGGTCAACGTGTCTGTCTCGGCGTTGAAGTCGTCTGGCAAGCTCACCGTCGCGGTCACTGTGCCATCTTCGCCCAACTCGGCCGCGTTGTAGATCTCATCATCACCTGTGCTTTCTAGCGTGATGCTTGGTGCGTTCACTTCGGTGTCCGCACTCGCCGCTGTCGCGCTCGCTTCAGTTGAGGTGTTACCCGCGCCATCGGTGATCTGTGCTGTCACTGTGCCTTCTGGCGCCACTTCGACTTCGACCGCTTTGTTTGCGATTTCGGTTTCGGTCAGTACGTGCTCAACACCATTGATGGTCAACGTGTCTGTCTCGGCGTTGAAGTCGTCTGGCAAGCTCACCGTCGCGGTCACTGTGCCATCTTCGCCCAACTCGGCCGCGTTGTAGATCTCATCATCACCTGTGCTTTCTAGCGTGATGCTTGGTGCGTTCACTTCGGTGTCCGCACTCGCCGCTGTCGCGCTCGCTTCAGTTGAGGTGTTACCCGCGCCATCGGTGATCTGTGCTGTCACTGTGCCTTCTGGCGCCACTTCGACTTCGACCGCTTTGTTTGCGATTTCGGTTTCGGTCAGTACGTGCTCAACACCATTGATGGTCAACGTGTCTGTCTCGGCGTTGAAGTCGTCTGGCAAGCTCACCGTCGCGGTCACTGTGCCATCTTCGCCCAACTCGGCCGCGTTGTAGATCTCATCATCACCTGTGCTTTCTAGCGTGATGCTTGGTGCGTTCACTTCGGTGTCCGCACTCGCCGCTGTCGCGCTCGCTTCAGTTGAGGTGTTACCCGCGCCATCGGTGATCTGTGCTGTCACTGTGCCTTCTGGCGCCACTTCGACTTCGACCGCTTTGTTTGCGATTTCGGTTTCGGTCAGTACGTGCTCAACACCATTGATGGTCAACGTGTCTGTCTCGGCGTTGAAGTCGTCTGGCAAGCTCACCGTCGCGGTCACTGTGCCATCTTCGCCCAACTCGGCCGCGTTGTAGATCTCATCATCACCTGTGCTTTCTAGCGTGATGCTTGGTGCGTTCACTTCGGTGTCCGCACTCGCCGCTGTCGCGCTCGCTTCAGTTGAGGTGTTACCCGCGCCATCGGTGATCTGTGCTGTCACTGTGCCTTCTGGCGCCACTTCGACTTCGACCGCTTTGTTTGCGATTTCGGTTTCGGTCAGTACGTGCTCAACACCATTGATGGTCAACGTGTCTGTCTCGGCGTTGAAGTCGTCTGGCAAGCTCACCGTCGCGGTCACTGTGCCATCTTCGCCCAACTCGGCCGCGTTGTAGATCTCATCATCACCTGTGCTTTCTAGCGTGATGCTTGGTGCGTTCACTTCGGTGTCCGCACTCGCCGCTGTCGCGCTCGCTTCAGTTGAGGTGTTACCCGCGCCATCGGTGATCTGTGCTGTCACTGTGCCTTCTGGCGCCACTTCGACTTCGACCGCTTTGTTTGCGATTTCGGTTTCGGTCAGTACGTGCTCAACACCATTGATGGTCAACGTGTCTGTCTCGGCGTTGAAGTCGTCTGGCAAGCTCACCGTCGCGGTCACTGTGCCATCTTCGCCCAACTCGGCCGCGTTGTAGATCTCATCATCACCTGTGCTTTCTAGCGTGATGCTTGGTGCGTTCACTTCGGTGTCCGCACTCGCCGCTGTCGCGCTCGCTTCAGTTGAGGTGTTACCCGCGCCATCGGTGATCTGTGCTGTCACTGTGCCTTCTGGCGCCACTTCGACTTCGACCGCTTTGTTTGCGATTTCGGTTTCGGTCAGTACGTGCTCAACACCATTGATGGTCAACGTGTCTGTCTCGGCGTTGAAGTCGTCTGGCAAGCTCACCGTCGCGGTCACTGTGCCATCTTCGCCCAACTCGGCCGCGTTGTAGATCTCATCATCACCTGTGCTTTCTAGCGTGATGCTTGGTGCGTTCACTTCGGTGTCCGCACTCGCCGCTGTCGCGCTCGCTTCAGTTGAGGTGTTACCCGCGCCATCGGTGATCTGTGCTGTCACTGTGCCTTCTGGCGCCACTTCGACTTCGACCGCTTTGTTTGCGATTTCGGTTTCGGTCAGTACGTGCTCAACACCATTGATGGTCAACGTGTCTGTCTCGGCGTTGAAGTCGTCTGGCAAGCTCACCGTCGCGGTCACTGTGCCATCTTCGCCCAACTCGGCCGCGTTGTAGATCTCATCATCACCTGTGCTTTCTAGCGTGATGCTTGGTGCGTTCACTTCGGTGTCCGCACTCGCCGCTGTCGCGCTCGCTTCAGTTGAGGTGTTACCCGCGCCATCGGTGATCTGTGCTGTCACTGTGCCTTCTGGCGCCACTTCGACTTCGACCGCTTTGTTTGCGATTTCGGTTTCGGTCAGTACGTGCTCAACACCATTGATGGTCAACGTGTCTGTCTCGGCGTTGAAGTCGTCTGGCAAGCTCACCGTCGCGGTCACTGTGCCATCTTCGCCCAACTCGGCCGCGTTGTAGATCTCATCATCACCTGTGCTTTCTAGCGTGATGCTTGGTGCGTTCACTTCGGTGTCCGCACTCGCCGCTGTCGCGCTCGCTTCAGTTGAGGTGTTACCCGCGCCATCGGTGATCTGTGCTGTCACTGTGCCTTCTGGCGCCACTTCGACTTCGACCGCTTTGTTTGCGATTTCGGTTTCGGTCAGTACGTGCTCAACACCATTGATGGTCAACGTGTCTGTCTCGGCGTTGAAGTCGTCTGGCAAGCTCACCGTCGCGGTCACTGTGCCATCTTCGCCCAACTCGGCCGCGTTGTAGATCTCATCATCACCTGTGCTTTCTAGCGTGATGCTTGGTGCGTTCACTTCGGTGTCCGCACTCGCCGCTGTCGCGCTCGCTTCAGTTGAGGTGTTACCCGCGCCATCGGTGATCTGTGCTGTCACTGTGCCTTCTGGCGCCACTTCGACTTCGACCGCTTTGTTTGCGATTTCGGTTTCGGTCAGTACGTGCTCAACACCATTGATGGTCAACGTGTCTGTCTCGGCGTTGAAGTCGTCTGGCAAGCTCACCGTCGCGGTCACTGTGCCATCTTCGCCCAACTCGGCCGCGTTGTAGATCTCATCATCACCTGTGCTTTCTAGCGTGATGCTTGGTGCGTTCACTTCGGTGTCCGCACTCGCCGCTGTCGCGCTCGCTTCAGTTGAGGTGTTACCCGCGCCATCGGTGATCTGTGCTGTCACTGTGCCTTCTGGCGCCACTTCGACTTCGACCGCTTTGTTTGCGATTTCGGTTTCGGTCAGTACGTGCTCAACACCATTGATGGTCAACGTGTCTGTCTCGGCGTTGAAGTCGTCTGGCAAGCTCACCGTCGCGGTCACTGTGCCATCTTCGCCCAACTCGGCCGCGTTGTAGATCTCATCATCACCTGTGCTTTCTAGCGTGATGCTTGGTGCGTTCACTTCGGTGTCCGCACTCGCCGCTGTCGCGCTCGCTTCAGTTGAGGTGTTACCCGCGCCATCGGTGATCTGTGCTGTCACTGTGCCTTCTGGCGCCACTTCGACTTCGACCGCTTTGTTTGCGATTTCGGTTTCGGTCAGTACGTGCTCAACACCATTGATGGTCAACGTGTCTGTCTCGGCGTTGAAGTCGTCTGGCAAGCTCACCGTCGCGGTCACTGTGCCATCTTCGCCCAACTCGGCCGCGTTGTAGATCTCATCATCACCTGTGCTTTCTAGCGTGATGCTTGGTGCGTTCACTTCGGTGTCCGCACTCGCCGCTGTCGCGCTCGCTTCAGTTGAGGTGTTACCCGCGCCATCGGTGATCTGTGCTGTCACTGTGCCTTCTGGCGCCACTTCGACTTCGACCGCTTTGTTTGCGATTTCGGTTTCGGTCAGTACGTGCTCAACACCATTGATGGTCAACGTGTCTGTCTCGGCGTTGAAGTCGTCTGGCAAGCTCACCGTCGCGGTCACTGTGCCATCTTCGCCCAACTCGGCCGCGTTGTAGATCTCATCATCACCTGTGCTTTCTAGCGTGATGCTTGGTGCGTTCACTTCGGTGTCCGCACTCGCCGCTGTCGCGCTCGCTTCAGTTGAGGTGTTACCCGCGCCATCGGTGATCTGTGCTGTCACTGTGCCTTCTGGCGCCACTTCGACTTCGACCGCTTTGTTTGCGATTTCGGTTTCGGTCAGTACGTGCTCAACACCATTGATGGTCAACGTGTCTGTCTCGGCGTTGAAGTCGTCTGGCAAGCTCACCGTCGCGGTCACTGTGCCATCTTCGCCCAACTCGGCCGCGTTGTAGATCTCATCATCACCTGTGCTTTCTAGCGTGATGCTTGGTGCGTTCACTTCGGTGTCCGCACTCGCCGCTGTCGCGCTCGCTTCAGTTGAGGTGTTACCCGCGCCATCGGTGATCTGTGCTGTCACTGTGCCTTCTGGCGCCACTTCGACTTCGACCGCTTTGTTTGCGATTTCGGTTTCGGTCAGTACGTGCTCAACACCATTGATGGTCAACGTGTCTGTCTCGGCGTTGAAGTCGTCTGGCAAGCTCACCGTCGCGGTCACTGTGCCATCTTCGCCCAACTCGGCCGCGTTGTAGATCTCATCATCACCTGTGCTTTCTAGCGTGATGCTTGGTGCGTTCACTTCGGTGTCCGCACTCGCCGCTGTCGCGCTCGCTTCAGTTGAGGTGTTACCCGCGCCATCGGTGATCTGTGCTGTCACTGTGCCTTCTGGCGCCACTTCGACTTCGACCGCTTTGTTTGCGATTTCGGTTTCGGTCAGTACGTGCTCAACACCATTGATGGTCAACGTGTCTGTCTCGGCGTTGAAGTCGTCTGGCAAGCTCACCGTCGCGGTCACTGTGCCATCTTCGCCCAACTCGGCCGCGTTGTAGATCTCATCATCACCTGTGCTTTCTAGCGTGATGCTTGGTGCGTTCACTTCGGTGTCCGCACTCGCCGCTGTCGCGCTCGCTTCAGTTGAGGTGTTACCCGCGCCATCGGTGATCTGTGCTGTCACTGTGCCTTCTGGCGCCACTTCGACTTCGACCGCTTTGTTTGCGATTTCGGTTTCGGTCAGTACGTGCTCAACACCATTGATGGTCAACGTGTCTGTCTCGGCGTTGAAGTCGTCTGGCAAGCTCACCGTCGCGGTCACTGTGCCATCTTCGCCCAACTCGGCCGCGTTGTAGATCTCATCATCACCTGTGCTTTCTAGCGTGATGCTTGGTGCGTTCACTTCGGTGTCCGCACTCGCCGCTGTCGCGCTCGCTTCAGTTGAGGTGTTACCCGCGCCATCGGTGATCTGTGCTGTCACTGTGCCTTCTGGCGCCACTTCGACTTCGACCGCTTTGTTTGCGATTTCGGTTTCGGTCAGTACGTGCTCAACACCATTGATGGTCAACGTGTCTGTCTCGGCGTTGAAGTCGTCTGGCAAGCTCACCGTCGCGGTCACTGTGCCATCTTCGCCCAACTCGGCCGCGTTGTAGATCTCATCATCACCTGTGCTTTCTAGCGTGATGCTTGGTGCGTTCACTTCGGTGTCCGCACTCGCCGCTGTCGCGCTCGCTTCAGTTGAGGTGTTACCCGCGCCATCGGTGATCTGTGCTGTCACTGTGCCTTCTGGCGCCACTTCGACTTCGACCGCTTTGTTTGCGATTTCGGTTTCGGTCAGTACGTGCTCAACACCATTGATGGTCAACGTGTCTGTCTCGGCGTTGAAGTCGTCTGGCAAGCTCACCGTCGCGGTCACTGTGCCATCTTCGCCCAACTCGGCCGCGTTGTAGATCTCATCATCACCTGTGCTTTCTAGCGTGATGCTTGGTGCGTTCACTTCGGTGTCCGCACTCGCCGCTGTCGCGCTCGCTTCAGTTGAGGTGTTACCCGCGCCATCGGTGATCTGTGCTGTCACTGTGCCTTCTGGCGCCACTTCGACTTCGACCGCTTTGTTTGCGATTTCGGTTTCGGTCAGTACGTGCTCAACACCATTGATGGTCAACGTGTCTGTCTCGGCGTTGAAGTCGTCTGGCAAGCTCACCGTCGCGGTCACTGTGCCATCTTCGCCCAACTCGGCCGCGTTGTAGATCTCATCATCACCTGTGCTTTCTAGCGTGATGCTTGGTGCGTTCACTTCGGTGTCCGCACTCGCCGCTGTCGCGCTCGCTTCAGTTGAGGTGTTACCCGCGCCATCGGTGATCTGTGCTGTCACTGTGCCTTCTGGCGCCACTTCGACTTCGACCGCTTTGTTTGCGATTTCGGTTTCGGTCAGTACGTGCTCAACACCATTGATGGTCAACGTGTCTGTCTCGGCGTTGAAGTCGTCTGGCAAGCTCACCGTCGCGGTCACTGTGCCATCTTCGCCCAACTCGGCCGCGTTGTAGATCTCATCATCACCTGTGCTTTCTAGCGTGATGCTTGGTGCGTTCACTTCGGTGTCCGCACTCGCCGCTGTCGCGCTCGCTTCAGTTGAGGTGTTACCCGCGCCATCGGTGATCTGTGCTGTCACTGTGCCTTCTGGCGCCACTTCGACTTCGACCGCTTTGTTTGCGATTTCGGTTTCGGTCAGTACGTGCTCAACACCATTGATGGTCAACGTGTCTGTCTCGGCGTTGAAGTCGTCTGGCAAGCTCACCGTCGCGGTCACTGTGCCATCTTCGCCCAACTCGGCCGCGTTGTAGATCTCATCATCACCTGTGCTTTCTAGCGTGATGCTTGGTGCGTTCACTTCGGTGTCCGCACTCGCCGCTGTCGCGCTCGCTTCAGTTGAGGTGTTACCCGCGCCATCGGTGATCTGTGCTGTCACTGTGCCTTCTGGCGCCACTTCGACTTCGACCGCTTTGTTTGCGATTTCGGTTTCGGTCAGTACGTGCTCAACACCATTGATGGTCAACGTGTCTGTCTCGGCGTTGAAGTCGTCTGGCAAGCTCACCGTCGCGGTCACTGTGCCATCTTCGCCCAACTCGGCCGCGTTGTAGATCTCATCATCACCTGTGCTTTCTAGCGTGATGCTTGGTGCGTTCACTTCGGTGTCCGCACTCGCCGCTGTCGCGCTCGCTTCAGTTGAGGTGTTACCCGCGCCATCGGTGATCTGTGCTGTCACTGTGCCTTCTGGCGCCACTTCGACTTCGACCGCTTTGTTTGCGATTTCGGTTTCGGTCAGTACGTGCTCAACACCATTGATGGTCAACGTGTCTGTCTCGGCGTTGAAGTCGTCTGGCAAGCTCACCGTCGCGGTCACTGTGCCATCTTCGCCCAACTCGGCCGCGTTGTAGATCTCATCATCACCTGTGCTTTCTAGCGTGATGCTTGGTGCGTTCACTTCGGTGTCCGCACTCGCCGCTGTCGCGCTCGCTTCAGTTGAGGTGTTACCCGCGCCATCGGTGATCTGTGCTGTCACTGTGCCTTCTGGCGCCACTTCGACTTCGACCGCTTTGTTTGCGATTTCGGTTTCGGTCAGTACGTGCTCAACACCATTGATGGTCAACGTGTCTGTCTCGGCGTTGAAGTCGTCTGGCAAGCTCACCGTCGCGGTCACTGTGCCATCTTCGCCCAACTCGGCCGCGTTGTAGATCTCATCATCACCTGTGCTTTCTAGCGTGATGCTTGGTGCGTTCACTTCGGTGTCCGCACTCGCCGCTGTCGCGCTCGCTTCAGTTGAGGTGTTACCCGCGCCATCGGTGATCTGTGCTGTCACTGTGCCTTCTGGCGCCACTTCGACTTCGACCGCTTTGTTTGCGATTTCGGTTTCGGTCAGTACGTGCTCAACACCATTGATGGTCAACGTGTCTGTCTCGGCGTTGAAGTCGTCTGGCAAGCTCACCGTCGCGGTCACTGTGCCATCTTCGCCCAACTCGGCCGCGTTGTAGATCTCATCATCACCTGTGCTTTCTAGCGTGATGCTTGGTGCGTTCACTTCGGTGTCCGCACTCGCCGCTGTCGCGCTCGCTTCAGTTGAGGTGTTACCCGCGCCATCGGTGATCTGTGCTGTCACTGTGCCTTCTGGCGCCACTTCGACTTCGACCGCTTTGTTTGCGATTTCGGTTTCGGTCAGTACGTGCTCAACACCATTGATGGTCAACGTGTCTGTCTCGGCGTTGAAGTCGTCTGGCAAGCTCACCGTCGCGGTCACTGTGCCATCTTCGCCCAACTCGGCCGCGTTGTAGATCTCATCATCACCTGTGCTTTCTAGCGTGATGCTTGGTGCGTTCACTTCGGTGTCCGCACTCGCCGCTGTCGCGCTCGCTTCAGTTGAGGTGTTACCCGCGCCATCGGTGATCTGTGCTGTCACTGTGCCTTCTGGCGCCACTTCGACTTCGACCGCTTTGTTTGCGATTTCGGTTTCGGTCAGTACGTGCTCAACACCATTGATGGTCAACGTGTCTGTCTCGGCGTTGAAGTCGTCTGGCAAGCTCACCGTCGCGGTCACTGTGCCATCTTCGCCCAACTCGGCCGCGTTGTAGATCTCATCATCACCTGTGCTTTCTAGCGTGATGCTTGGTGCGTTCACTTCGGTGTCCGCACTCGCCGCTGTCGCGCTCGCTTCAGTTGAGGTGTTACCCGCGCCATCGGTGATCTGTGCTGTCACTGTGCCTTCTGGCGCCACTTCGACTTCGACCGCTTTGTTTGCGATTTCGGTTTCGGTCAGTACGTGCTCAACACCATTGATGGTCAACGTGTCTGTCTCGGCGTTGAAGTCGTCTGGCAAGCTCACCGTCGCGGTCACTGTGCCATCTTCGCCCAACTCGGCCGCGTTGTAGATCTCATCATCACCTGTGCTTTCTAGCGTGATGCTTGGTGCGTTCACTTCGGTGTCCGCACTCGCCGCTGTCGCGCTCGCTTCAGTTGAGGTGTTACCCGCGCCATCGGTGATCTGTGCTGTCACTGTGCCTTCTGGCGCCACTTCGACTTCGACCGCTTTGTTTGCGATTTCGGTTTCGGTCAGTACGTGCTCAACACCATTGATGGTCAACGTGTCTGTCTCGGCGTTGAAGTCGTCTGGCAAGCTCACCGTCGCGGTCACTGTGCCATCTTCGCCCAACTCGGCCGCGTTGTAGATCTCATCATCACCTGTGCTTTCTAGCGTGATGCTTGGTGCGTTCACTTCGGTGTCCGCACTCGCCGCTGTCGCGCTCGCTTCAGTTGAGGTGTTACCCGCGCCATCGGTGATCTGTGCTGTCACTGTGCCTTCTGGCGCCACTTCGACTTCGACCGCTTTGTTTGCGATTTCGGTTTCGGTCAGTACGTGCTCAACACCATTGATGGTCAACGTGTCTGTCTCGGCGTTGAAGTCGTCTGGCAAGCTCACCGTCGCGGTCACTGTGCCATCTTCGCCCAACTCGGCCGCGTTGTAGATCTCATCATCACCTGTGCTTTCTAGCGTGATGCTTGGTGCGTTCACTTCGGTGTCCGCACTCGCCGCTGTCGCGCTCGCTTCAGTTGAGGTGTTACCCGCGCCATCGGTGATCTGTGCTGTCACTGTGCCTTCTGGCGCCACTTCGACTTCGACCGCTTTGTTTGCGATTTCGGTTTCGGTCAGTACGTGCTCAACACCATTGATGGTCAACGTGTCTGTCTCGGCGTTGAAGTCGTCTGGCAAGCTCACCGTCGCGGTCACTGTGCCATCTTCGCCCAACTCGGCCGCGTTGTAGATCTCATCATCACCTGTGCTTTCTAGCGTGATGCTTGGTGCGTTCACTTCGGTGTCCGCACTCGCCGCTGTCGCGCTCGCTTCAGTTGAGGTGTTACCCGCGCCATCGGTGATCTGTGCTGTCACTGTGCCTTCTGGCGCCACTTCGACTTCGACCGCTTTGTTTGCGATTTCGGTTTCGGTCAGTACGTGCTCAACACCATTGATGGTCAACGTGTCTGTCTCGGCGTTGAAGTCGTCTGGCAAGCTCACCGTCGCGGTCACTGTGCCATCTTCGCCCAACTCGGCCGCGTTGTAGATCTCATCATCACCTGTGCTTTCTAGCGTGATGCTTGGTGCGTTCACTTCGGTGTCCGCACTCGCCGCTGTCGCGCTCGCTTCAGTTGAGGTGTTACCCGCGCCATCGGTGATCTGTGCTGTCACTGTGCCTTCTGGCGCCACTTCGACTTCGACCGCTTTGTTTGCGATTTCGGTTTCGGTCAGTACGTGCTCAACACCATTGATGGTCAACGTGTCTGTCTCGGCGTTGAAGTCGTCTGGCAAGCTCACCGTCGCGGTCACTGTGCCATCTTCGCCCAACTCGGCCGCGTTGTAGATCTCATCATCACCTGTGCTTTCTAGCGTGATGCTTGGTGCGTTCACTTCGGTGTCCGCACTCGCCGCTGTCGCGCTCGCTTCAGTTGAGGTGTTACCCGCGCCATCGGTGATCTGTGCTGTCACTGTGCCTTCTGGCGCCACTTCGACTTCGACCGCTTTGTTTGCGATTTCGGTTTCGGTCAGTACGTGCTCAACACCATTGATGGTCAACGTGTCTGTCTCGGCGTTGAAGTCGTCTGGCAAGCTCACCGTCGCGGTCACTGTGCCATCTTCGCCCAACTCGGCCGCGTTGTAGATCTCATCATCACCTGTGCTTTCTAGCGTGATGCTTGGTGCGTTCACTTCGGTGTCCGCACTCGCCGCTGTCGCGCTCGCTTCAGTTGAGGTGTTACCCGCGCCATCGGTGATCTGTGCTGTCACTGTGCCTTCTGGCGCCACTTCGACTTCGACCGCTTTGTTTGCGATTTCGGTTTCGGTCAGTACGTGCTCAACACCATTGATGGTCAACGTGTCTGTCTCGGCGTTGAAGTCGTCTGGCAAGCTCACCGTCGCGGTCACTGTGCCATCTTCGCCCAACTCGGCCGCGTTGTAGATCTCATCATCACCTGTGCTTTCTAGCGTGATGCTTGGTGCGTTCACTTCGGTGTCCGCACTCGCCGCTGTCGCGCTCGCTTCAGTTGAGGTGTTACCCGCGCCATCGGTGATCTGTGCTGTCACTGTGCCTTCTGGCGCCACTTCGACTTCGACCGCTTTGTTTGCGATTTCGGTTTCGGTCAGTACGTGCTCAACACCATTGATGGTCAACGTGTCTGTCTCGGCGTTGAAGTCGTCTGGCAAGCTCACCGTCGCGGTCACTGTGCCATCTTCGCCCAACTCGGCCGCGTTGTAGATCTCATCATCACCTGTGCTTTCTAGCGTGATGCTTGGTGCGTTCACTTCGGTGTCCGCACTCGCCGCTGTCGCGCTCGCTTCAGTTGAGGTGTTACCCGCGCCATCGGTGATCTGTGCTGTCACTGTGCCTTCTGGCGCCACTTCGACTTCGACCGCTTTGTTTGCGATTTCGGTTTCGGTCAGTACGTGCTCAACACCATTGATGGTCAACGTGTCTGTCTCGGCGTTGAAGTCGTCTGGCAAGCTCACCGTCGCGGTCACTGTGCCATCTTCGCCCAACTCGGCCGCGTTGTAGATCTCATCATCACCTGTGCTTTCTAGCGTGATGCTTGGTGCGTTCACTTCGGTGTCCGCACTCGCCGCTGTCGCGCTCGCTTCAGTTGAGGTGTTACCCGCGCCATCGGTGATCTGTGCTGTCACTGTGCCTTCTGGCGCCACTTCGACTTCGACCGCTTTGTTTGCGATTTCGGTTTCGGTCAGTACGTGCTCAACACCATTGATGGTCAACGTGTCTGTCTCGGCGTTGAAGTCGTCTGGCAAGCTCACCGTCGCGGTCACTGTGCCATCTTCGCCCAACTCGGCCGCGTTGTAGATCTCATCATCACCTGTGCTTTCTAGCGTGATGCTTGGTGCGTTCACTTCGGTGTCCGCACTCGCCGCTGTCGCGCTCGCTTCAGTTGAGGTGTTACCCGCGCCATCGGTGATCTGTGCTGTCACTGTGCCTTCTGGCGCCACTTCGACTTCGACCGCTTTGTTTGCGATTTCGGTTTCGGTCAGTACGTGCTCAACACCATTGATGGTCAACGTGTCTGTCTCGGCGTTGAAGTCGTCTGGCAAGCTCACCGTCGCGGTCACTGTGCCATCTTCGCCCAACTCGGCCGCGTTGTAGATCTCATCATCACCTGTGCTTTCTAGCGTGATGCTTGGTGCGTTCACTTCGGTGTCCGCACTCGCCGCTGTCGCGCTCGCTTCAGTTGAGGTGTTACCCGCGCCATCGGTGATCTGTGCTGTCACTGTGCCTTCTGGCGCCACTTCGACTTCGACCGCTTTGTTTGCGATTTCGGTTTCGGTCAGTACGTGCTCAACACCATTGATGGTCAACGTGTCTGTCTCGGCGTTGAAGTCGTCTGGCAAGCTCACCGTCGCGGTCACTGTGCCATCTTCGCCCAACTCGGCCGCGTTGTAGATCTCATCATCACCTGTGCTTTCTAGCGTGATGCTTGGTGCGTTCACTTCGGTGTCCGCACTCGCCGCTGTCGCGCTCGCTTCAGTTGAGGTGTTACCCGCGCCATCGGTGATCTGTGCTGTCACTGTGCCTTCTGGCGCCACTTCGACTTCGACCGCTTTGTTTGCGATTTCGGTTTCGGTCAGTACGTGCTCAACACCATTGATGGTCAACGTGTCTGTCTCGGCGTTGAAGTCGTCTGGCAAGCTCACCGTCGCGGTCACTGTGCCATCTTCGCCCAACTCGGCCGCGTTGTAGATCTCATCATCACCTGTGCTTTCTAGCGTGATGCTTGGTGCGTTCACTTCGGTGTCCGCACTCGCCGCTGTCGCGCTCGCTTCAGTTGAGGTGTTACCCGCGCCATCGGTGATCTGTGCTGTCACTGTGCCTTCTGGCGCCACTTCGACTTCGACCGCTTTGTTTGCGATTTCGGTTTCGGTCAGTACGTGCTCAACACCATTGATGGTCAACGTGTCTGTCTCGGCGTTGAAGTCGTCTGGCAAGCTCACCGTCGCGGTCACTGTGCCATCTTCGCCCAACTCGGCCGCGTTGTAGATCTCATCATCACCTGTGCTTTCTAGCGTGATGCTTGGTGCGTTCACTTCGGTGTCCGCACTCGCCGCTGTCGCGCTCGCTTCAGTTGAGGTGTTACCCGCGCCATCGGTGATCTGTGCTGTCACTGTGCCTTCTGGCGCCACTTCGACTTCGACCGCTTTGTTTGCGATTTCGGTTTCGGTCAGTACGTGCTCAACACCATTGATGGTCAACGTGTCTGTCTCGGCGTTGAAGTCGTCTGGCAAGCTCACCGTCGCGGTCACTGTGCCATCTTCGCCCAACTCGGCCGCGTTGTAGATCTCATCATCACCTGTGCTTTCTAGCGTGATGCTTGGTGCGTTCACTTCGGTGTCCGCACTCGCCGCTGTCGCGCTCGCTTCAGTTGAGGTGTTACCCGCGCCATCGGTGATCTGTGCTGTCACTGTGCCTTCTGGCGCCACTTCGACTTCGACCGCTTTGTTTGCGATTTCGGTTTCGGTCAGTACGTGCTCAACACCATTGATGGTCAACGTGTCTGTCTCGGCGTTGAAGTCGTCTGGCAAGCTCACCGTCGCGGTCACTGTGCCATCTTCGCCCAACTCGGCCGCGTTGTAGATCTCATCATCACCTGTGCTTTCTAGCGTGATGCTTGGTGCGTTCACTTCGGTGTCCGCACTCGCCGCTGTCGCGCTCGCTTCAGTTGAGGTGTTACCCGCGCCATCGGTGATCTGTGCTGTCACTGTGCCTTCTGGCGCCACTTCGACTTCGACCGCTTTGTTTGCGATTTCGGTTTCGGTCAGTACGTGCTCAACACCATTGATGGTCAACGTGTCTGTCTCGGCGTTGAAGTCGTCTGGCAAGCTCACCGTCGCGGTCACTGTGCCATCTTCGCCCAACTCGGCCGCGTTGTAGATCTCATCATCACCTGTGCTTTCTAGCGTGATGCTTGGTGCGTTCACTTCGGTGTCCGCACTCGCCGCTGTCGCGCTCGCTTCAGTTGAGGTGTTACCCGCGCCATCGGTGATCTGTGCTGTCACTGTGCCTTCTGGCGCCACTTCGACTTCGACCGCTTTGTTTGCGATTTCGGTTTCGGTCAGTACGTGCTCAACACCATTGATGGTCAACGTGTCTGTCTCGGCGTTGAAGTCGTCTGGCAAGCTCACCGTCGCGGTCACTGTGCCATCTTCGCCCAACTCGGCCGCGTTGTAGATCTCATCATCACCTGTGCTTTCTAGCGTGATGCTTGGTGCGTTCACTTCGGTGTCCGCACTCGCCGCTGTCGCGCTCGCTTCAGTTGAGGTGTTACCCGCGCCATCGGTGATCTGTGCTGTCACTGTGCCTTCTGGCGCCACTTCGACTTCGACCGCTTTGTTTGCGATTTCGGTTTCGGTCAGTACGTGCTCAACACCATTGATGGTCAACGTGTCTGTCTCGGCGTTGAAGTCGTCTGGCAAGCTCACCGTCGCGGTCACTGTGCCATCTTCGCCCAACTCGGCCGCGTTGTAGATCTCATCATCACCTGTGCTTTCTAGCGTGATGCTTGGTGCGTTCACTTCGGTGTCCGCACTCGCCGCTGTCGCGCTCGCTTCAGTTGAGGTGTTACCCGCGCCATCGGTGATCTGTGCTGTCACTGTGCCTTCTGGCGCCACTTCGACTTCGACCGCTTTGTTTGCGATTTCGGTTTCGGTCAGTACGTGCTCAACACCATTGATGGTCAACGTGTCTGTCTCGGCGTTGAAGTCGTCTGGCAAGCTCACCGTCGCGGTCACTGTGCCATCTTCGCCCAACTCGGCCGCGTTGTAGATCTCATCATCACCTGTGCTTTCTAGCGTGATGCTTGGTGCGTTCACTTCGGTGTCCGCACTCGCCGCTGTCGCGCTCGCTTCAGTTGAGGTGTTACCCGCGCCATCGGTGATCTGTGCTGTCACTGTGCCTTCTGGCGCCACTTCGACTTCGACCGCTTTGTTTGCGATTTCGGTTTCGGTCAGTACGTGCTCAACACCATTGATGGTCAACGTGTCTGTCTCGGCGTTGAAGTCGTCTGGCAAGCTCACCGTCGCGGTCACTGTGCCATCTTCGCCCAACTCGGCCGCGTTGTAGATCTCATCATCACCTGTGCTTTCTAGCGTGATGCTTGGTGCGTTCACTTCGGTGTCCGCACTCGCCGCTGTCGCGCTCGCTTCAGTTGAGGTGTTACCCGCGCCATCGGTGATCTGTGCTGTCACTGTGCCTTCTGGCGCCACTTCGACTTCGACCGCTTTGTTTGCGATTTCGGTTTCGGTCAGTACGTGCTCAACACCATTGATGGTCAACGTGTCTGTCTCGGCGTTGAAGTCGTCTGGCAAGCTCACCGTCGCGGTCACTGTGCCATCTTCGCCCAACTCGGCCGCGTTGTAGATCTCATCATCACCTGTGCTTTCTAGCGTGATGCTTGGTGCGTTCACTTCGGTGTCCGCACTCGCCGCTGTCGCGCTCGCTTCAGTTGAGGTGTTACCCGCGCCATCGGTGATCTGTGCTGTCACTGTGCCTTCTGGCGCCACTTCGACTTCGACCGCTTTGTTTGCGATTTCGGTTTCGGTCAGTACGTGCTCAACACCATTGATGGTCAACGTGTCTGTCTCGGCGTTGAAGTCGTCTGGCAAGCTCACCGTCGCGGTCACTGTGCCATCTTCGCCCAACTCGGCCGCGTTGTAGATCTCATCATCACCTGTGCTTTCTAGCGTGATGCTTGGTGCGTTCACTTCGGTGTCCGCACTCGCCGCTGTCGCGCTCGCTTCAGTTGAGGTGTTACCCGCGCCATCGGTGATCTGTGCTGTCACTGTGCCTTCTGGCGCCACTTCGACTTCGACCGCTTTGTTTGCGATTTCGGTTTCGGTCAGTACGTGCTCAACACCATTGATGGTCAACGTGTCTGTCTCGGCGTTGAAGTCGTCTGGCAAGCTCACCGTCGCGGTCACTGTGCCATCTTCGCCCAACTCGGCCGCGTTGTAGATCTCATCATCACCTGTGCTTTCTAGCGTGATGCTTGGTGCGTTCACTTCGGTGTCCGCACTCGCCGCTGTCGCGCTCGCTTCAGTTGAGGTGTTACCCGCGCCATCGGTGATCTGTGCTGTCACTGTGCCTTCTGGCGCCACTTCGACTTCGACCGCTTTGTTTGCGATTTCGGTTTCGGTCAGTACGTGCTCAACACCATTGATGGTCAACGTGTCTGTCTCGGCGTTGAAGTCGTCTGGCAAGCTCACCGTCGCGGTCACTGTGCCATCTTCGCCCAACTCGGCCGCGTTGTAGATCTCATCATCACCTGTGCTTTCTAGCGTGATGCTTGGTGCGTTCACTTCGGTGTCCGCACTCGCCGCTGTCGCGCTCGCTTCAGTTGAGGTGTTACCCGCGCCATCGGTGATCTGTGCTGTCACTGTGCCTTCTGGCGCCACTTCGACTTCGACCGCTTTGTTTGCGATTTCGGTTTCGGTCAGTACGTGCTCAACACCATTGATGGTCAACGTGTCTGTCTCGGCGTTGAAGTCGTCTGGCAAGCTCACCGTCGCGGTCACTGTGCCATCTTCGCCCAACTCGGCCGCGTTGTAGATCTCATCATCACCTGTGCTTTCTAGCGTGATGCTTGGTGCGTTCACTTCGGTGTCCGCACTCGCCGCTGTCGCGCTCGCTTCAGTTGAGGTGTTACCCGCGCCATCGGTGATCTGTGCTGTCACTGTGCCTTCTGGCGCCACTTCGACTTCGACCGCTTTGTTTGCGATTTCGGTTTCGGTCAGTACGTGCTCAACACCATTGATGGTCAACGTGTCTGTCTCGGCGTTGAAGTCGTCTGGCAAGCTCACCGTCGCGGTCACTGTGCCATCTTCGCCCAACTCGGCCGCGTTGTAGATCTCATCATCACCTGTGCTTTCTAGCGTGATGCTTGGTGCGTTCACTTCGGTGTCCGCACTCGCCGCTGTCGCGCTCGCTTCAGTTGAGGTGTTACCCGCGCCATCGGTGATCTGTGCTGTCACTGTGCCTTCTGGCGCCACTTCGACTTCGACCGCTTTGTTTGCGATTTCGGTTTCGGTCAGTACGTGCTCAACACCATTGATGGTCAACGTGTCTGTCTCGGCGTTGAAGTCGTCTGGCAAGCTCACCGTCGCGGTCACTGTGCCATCTTCGCCCAACTCGGCCGCGTTGTAGATCTCATCATCACCTGTGCTTTCTAGCGTGATGCTTGGTGCGTTCACTTCGGTGTCCGCACTCGCCGCTGTCGCGCTCGCTTCAGTTGAGGTGTTACCCGCGCCATCGGTGATCTGTGCTGTCACTGTGCCTTCTGGCGCCACTTCGACTTCGACCGCTTTGTTTGCGATTTCGGTTTCGGTCAGTACGTGCTCAACACCATTGATGGTCAACGTGTCTGTCTCGGCGTTGAAGTCGTCTGGCAAGCTCACCGTCGCGGTCACTGTGCCATCTTCGCCCAACTCGGCCGCGTTGTAGATCTCATCATCACCTGTGCTTTCTAGCGTGATGCTTGGTGCGTTCACTTCGGTGTCCGCACTCGCCGCTGTCGCGCTCGCTTCAGTTGAGGTGTTACCCGCGCCATCGGTGATCTGTGCTGTCACTGTGCCTTCTGGCGCCACTTCGACTTCGACCGCTTTGTTTGCGATTTCGGTTTCGGTCAGTACGTGCTCAACACCATTGATGGTCAACGTGTCTGTCTCGGCGTTGAAGTCGTCTGGCAAGCTCACCGTCGCGGTCACTGTGCCATCTTCGCCCAACTCGGCCGCGTTGTAGATCTCATCATCACCTGTGCTTTCTAGCGTGATGCTTGGTGCGTTCACTTCGGTGTCCGCACTCGCCGCTGTCGCGCTCGCTTCAGTTGAGGTGTTACCCGCGCCATCGGTGATCTGTGCTGTCACTGTGCCTTCTGGCGCCACTTCGACTTCGACCGCTTTGTTTGCGATTTCGGTTTCGGTCAGTACGTGCTCAACACCATTGATGGTCAACGTGTCTGTCTCGGCGTTGAAGTCGTCTGGCAAGCTCACCGTCGCGGTCACTGTGCCATCTTCGCCCAACTCGGCCGCGTTGTAGATCTCATCATCACCTGTGCTTTCTAGCGTGATGCTTGGTGCGTTCACTTCGGTGTCCGCACTCGCCGCTGTCGCGCTCGCTTCAGTTGAGGTGTTACCCGCGCCATCGGTGATCTGTGCTGTCACTGTGCCTTCTGGCGCCACTTCGACTTCGACCGCTTTGTTTGCGATTTCGGTTTCGGTCAGTACGTGCTCAACACCATTGATGGTCAACGTGTCTGTCTCGGCGTTGAAGTCGTCTGGCAAGCTCACCGTCGCGGTCACTGTGCCATCTTCGCCCAACTCGGCCGCGTTGTAGATCTCATCATCACCTGTGCTTTCTAGCGTGATGCTTGGTGCGTTCACTTCGGTGTCCGCACTCGCCGCTGTCGCGCTCGCTTCAGTTGAGGTGTTACCCGCGCCATCGGTGATCTGTGCTGTCACTGTGCCTTCTGGCGCCACTTCGACTTCGACCGCTTTGTTTGCGATTTCGGTTTCGGTCAGTACGTGCTCAACACCATTGATGGTCAACGTGTCTGTCTCGGCGTTGAAGTCGTCTGGCAAGCTCACCGTCGCGGTCACTGTGCCATCTTCGCCCAACTCGGCCGCGTTGTAGATCTCATCATCACCTGTGCTTTCTAGCGTGATGCTTGGTGCGTTCACTTCGGTGTCCGCACTCGCCGCTGTCGCGCTCGCTTCAGTTGAGGTGTTACCCGCGCCATCGGTGATCTGTGCTGTCACTGTGCCTTCTGGCGCCACTTCGACTTCGACCGCTTTGTTTGCGATTTCGGTTTCGGTCAGTACGTGCTCAACACCATTGATGGTCAACGTGTCTGTCTCGGCGTTGAAGTCGTCTGGCAAGCTCACCGTCGCGGTCACTGTGCCATCTTCGCCCAACTCGGCCGCGTTGTAGATCTCATCATCACCTGTGCTTTCTAGCGTGATGCTTGGTGCGTTCACTTCGGTGTCCGCACTCGCCGCTGTCGCGCTCGCTTCAGTTGAGGTGTTACCCGCGCCATCGGTGATCTGTGCTGTCACTGTGCCTTCTGGCGCCACTTCGACTTCGACCGCTTTGTTTGCGATTTCGGTTTCGGTCAGTACGTGCTCAACACCATTGATGGTCAACGTGTCTGTCTCGGCGTTGAAGTCGTCTGGCAAGCTCACCGTCGCGGTCACTGTGCCATCTTCGCCCAACTCGGCCGCGTTGTAGATCTCATCATCACCTGTGCTTTCTAGCGTGATGCTTGGTGCGTTCACTTCGGTGTCCGCACTCGCCGCTGTCGCGCTCGCTTCAGTTGAGGTGTTACCCGCGCCATCGGTGATCTGTGCTGTCACTGTGCCTTCTGGCGCCACTTCGACTTCGACCGCTTTGTTTGCGATTTCGGTTTCGGTCAGTACGTGCTCAACACCATTGATGGTCAACGTGTCTGTCTCGGCGTTGAAGTCGTCTGGCAAGCTCACCGTCGCGGTCACTGTGCCATCTTCGCCCAACTCGGCCGCGTTGTAGATCTCATCATCACCTGTGCTTTCTAGCGTGATGCTTGGTGCGTTCACTTCGGTGTCCGCACTCGCCGCTGTCGCGCTCGCTTCAGTTGAGGTGTTACCCGCGCCATCGGTGATCTGTGCTGTCACTGTGCCTTCTGGCGCCACTTCGACTTCGACCGCTTTGTTTGCGATTTCGGTTTCGGTCAGTACGTGCTCAACACCATTGATGGTCAACGTGTCTGTCTCGGCGTTGAAGTCGTCTGGCAAGCTCACCGTCGCGGTCACTGTGCCATCTTCGCCCAACTCGGCCGCGTTGTAGATCTCATCATCACCTGTGCTTTCTAGCGTGATGCTTGGTGCGTTCACTTCGGTGTCCGCACTCGCCGCTGTCGCGCTCGCTTCAGTTGAGGTGTTACCCGCGCCATCGGTGATCTGTGCTGTCACTGTGCCTTCTGGCGCCACTTCGACTTCGACCGCTTTGTTTGCGATTTCGGTTTCGGTCAGTACGTGCTCAACACCATTGATGGTCAACGTGTCTGTCTCGGCGTTGAAGTCGTCTGGCAAGCTCACCGTCGCGGTCACTGTGCCATCTTCGCCCAACTCGGCCGCGTTGTAGATCTCATCATCACCTGTGCTTTCTAGCGTGATGCTTGGTGCGTTCACTTCGGTGTCCGCACTCGCCGCTGTCGCGCTCGCTTCAGTTGAGGTGTTACCCGCGCCATCGGTGATCTGTGCTGTCACTGTGCCTTCTGGCGCCACTTCGACTTCGACCGCTTTGTTTGCGATTTCGGTTTCGGTCAGTACGTGCTCAACACCATTGATGGTCAACGTGTCTGTCTCGGCGTTGAAGTCGTCTGGCAAGCTCACCGTCGCGGTCACTGTGCCATCTTCGCCCAACTCGGCCGCGTTGTAGATCTCATCATCACCTGTGCTTTCTAGCGTGATGCTTGGTGCGTTCACTTCGGTGTCCGCACTCGCCGCTGTCGCGCTCGCTTCAGTTGAGGTGTTACCCGCGCCATCGGTGATCTGTGCTGTCACTGTGCCTTCTGGCGCCACTTCGACTTCGACCGCTTTGTTTGCGATTTCGGTTTCGGTCAGTACGTGCTCAACACCATTGATGGTCAACGTGTCTGTCTCGGCGTTGAAGTCGTCTGGCAAGCTCACCGTCGCGGTCACTGTGCCATCTTCGCCCAACTCGGCCGCGTTGTAGATCTCATCATCACCTGTGCTTTCTAGCGTGATGCTTGGTGCGTTCACTTCGGTGTCCGCACTCGCCGCTGTCGCGCTCGCTTCAGTTGAGGTGTTACCCGCGCCATCGGTGATCTGTGCTGTCACTGTGCCTTCTGGCGCCACTTCGACTTCGACCGCTTTGTTTGCGATTTCGGTTTCGGTCAGTACGTGCTCAACACCATTGATGGTCAACGTGTCTGTCTCGGCGTTGAAGTCGTCTGGCAAGCTCACCGTCGCGGTCACTGTGCCATCTTCGCCCAACTCGGCCGCGTTGTAGATCTCATCATCACCTGTGCTTTCTAGCGTGATGCTTGGTGCGTTCACTTCGGTGTCCGCACTCGCCGCTGTCGCGCTCGCTTCAGTTGAGGTGTTACCCGCGCCATCGGTGATCTGTGCTGTCACTGTGCCTTCTGGCGCCACTTCGACTTCGACCGCTTTGTTTGCGATTTCGGTTTCGGTCAGTACGTGCTCAACACCATTGATGGTCAACGTGTCTGTCTCGGCGTTGAAGTCGTCTGGCAAGCTCACCGTCGCGGTCACTGTGCCATCTTCGCCCAACTCGGCCGCGTTGTAGATCTCATCATCACCTGTGCTTTCTAGCGTGATGCTTGGTGCGTTCACTTCGGTGTCCGCACTCGCCGCTGTCGCGCTCGCTTCAGTTGAGGTGTTACCCGCGCCATCGGTGATCTGTGCTGTCACTGTGCCTTCTGGCGCCACTTCGACTTCGACCGCTTTGTTTGCGATTTCGGTTTCGGTCAGTACGTGCTCAACACCATTGATGGTCAACGTGTCTGTCTCGGCGTTGAAGTCGTCTGGCAAGCTCACCGTCGCGGTCACTGTGCCATCTTCGCCCAACTCGGCCGCGTTGTAGATCTCATCATCACCTGTGCTTTCTAGCGTGATGCTTGGCTTGCCGACTTGTGTATCAACCGTATGGGTTGAGGTTGCTTTGCTTTCAACAGTGTTGCCCGCCGCATCGCTTGAGGCCACGGTCACATCAAATTCGGTATCTGCGGCCAGGTCGCTACCCGCTACATCCACAGTCCAGCTGCCGTCAGCACCCACAGTGGTGGTGTAGTCGGTACCGTTAACAGTCATGGTGACCACATCGCCTTCGCTGATGTCGCCGCCTGTCGCGCTGCCGCTTACTGCGATAGTTTGTCCGCTTTCTGTCGCGTTGATCACATCATCGGCGGTGATATTCGCGACTGTTACGGTGCCTACATCCGCTGTTGTGTCGACGGTATGGGTTGAGGTTGCTTTGCTTTCAACACTGTTGCCCGCCGCATCGCTAGAGGCCACGGTCACATCAAACTCGGTATCGTTGGCCAGGTCGGAGCCTGCTACATCCACGGTCCAGCTGCCGTCGGCATTTACCGTGGTGGTGTAGTCAGTGCCATTGACAGTCAGGCTCACCACATCGCCTTCGCTGATGTCGCCGCCTGTCGCGCTGCCACTTACTGCAATAGTCTGTCCGCTTTCGGCTGCGTTGATCACGTCATCCGCAGTGATGTTCGCCACCGTCACGGTGCCTGCATCCGCAGAGCTATCTACCGTATGGGTTGACGTTGCTTTGCTTTCAACAGTGTTGCCCGCCGCATCTGTCGATGCCACGGTCACATCAAACTCGGTATCAGCGGCCAGGTCGGAGCCTGCTACATCCACGGTCCAGCTGCCGTCGGCATTTACCGTGGTGGTGTAGTCAGTGCCATTGACAGTCAGGCTCACCACATCGCCTTCGCTGATGTCGCCGCCTGTCGCGCTGCCACTTACTGCAATAGTCTGTCCGCTTTCGGCTGCGTTGATCACGTCATCCGCAGTGATGTTCGCCACCGTCACGGTGCCTGCATCCGCAGAGCTATCTACCGTATGGGTTGACGTTGCTTTGCTTTCAACAGTGTTGCCCGCCGCATCTGTCGATGCCACGGTCACATCAAACTCGGTATCAGCGGCCAGGTCGGAGCCTGCTACATCCACGGTCCAGCTGCCGTCGGCATTTACCGTGGTGGTGTAGTCAGTGCCATTGACAGTCAGGCTCACCACATCGCCTTCGCTGATGTCGCCGCCTGTCGCGCTGCCACTTACTGCAATAGTCTGTCCGCTTTCGGCTGCGTTGATCACGTCATCCGCAGTGATGTTCGCCACCGTCACGGTGCCTGCATCCGCCGTTGTGTCTACGGTATGGGTTGAGGCTGCTTTGCTTTCAACGGTGTTGCCCACCGCATCTGTCGATGCCACGGTCACATTAAACTCGGTATCGTTGGCCAGGTCACTGCCCGCGACATCTACGGTCCAGCTGCCGTCAGCGCCCACAATGGTGGTGTAGTCGGTGCCGTTAACGGTCAGGCTCACCACATCGCCTTCGCTGATGTCGCCACCTGTCGCCGTGCCAGTTACTGCAATGGTTTGTCCGCTTTCGGCTGCATTGATCACGTCATCGGTGGTGATGCTCGCTACCGTCACAGTACCCGCGTCCGCATTCGTATCTACCGTGTGGGTTGAGGTTGCTTTGCTTTCAACGGTATTACCTGCCGCATCGGTCGATGCCACGGTCACATCAAACTCGGTATCAGCCGCCAGATCGCTACCCGCTACATCCACGCTCCAGCTGCCGTCAGCGCCGACTGTAGTGGTGTAGTCGGTACCGTTAACCGTCAGGCTCACCACATCGCCTTCGCTGATGTCGCCACCTGTCGCCGTGCCAGTTACTGCAATGGTTTGTCCGCTTTCGGCTGCATTGATCACGTCATCGGTGGTGATGCTCGCTACCGTCACAGTACCCGCGTCCGCATTCGTATCTACCGTGTGGGTTGAGGTTGCTTTGCTTTCAACGGTATTACCTGCCGCATCGCTCGAGGCCACGGTCACATCAAACTCGGTATCGGCCGCCAGGTCGCTGCCCGCTACATCTACGGTCCAGCTGCCGTCAGCGCTGACTGTAGTGGTGTAGTCGGTACCATTAACCGTCAGGCTCACCACATCACCTTCGCTGATGTCGCCGCCTGTTGCGCTGCCGCTTACTGCGATAGTTTGTCCGCTTTCTGTCGCGTTGATCACGTCATCGGTGGTGATGTTCGCTACCGTTACGGTGCCTGCATCCGCCGTTGTGTCTACCGTATGGGTTGAGGTTGCTTTGCTTTCAACAGTGTTGCCCGCCGCATCGCTTGAGGCCACGGTCACGTCAAACTCGGTATCTGCGGCCAGGTCGCTGCCCGTCACATCCACGGTCCAGCTGCCGTCAGCGCCGACAGTGGTGGTGTAGTCAGTACCATTGACAGTCAGGCTCACCACATCGCCTTCGCTGATGTCGCCGCCTGTCGCTGTGCCGGTTACTGCAATGGTTTGTCCGCTTTCGGATGCATTGATCACGTCATCGGTGGTGATGTTAGCGACTGTTACGGTGCCTGCATCGGCCGTTGTGTCTACGGTATGGGTTGAGGTTGCTTTGCTTTCAACGCTGTTGCCCGCCGCATCGCTTGAGGCCACGGTCACATCAAACTCAGTATCAGCGGCCAGGTCGCTGCCCGTCACATCCACGGCCCAGCTGCCGTCGGCATTTACCGTGGTGGTGTAGTCGGTACCATTAACCGTCAGGCTCACCACATCGCCTTCGCTGATGTCGCCGCCTGTCGCCGTACCTGTCACCGCGATGGTTTGTCCGCTTTCTGTCGCGTTGATCACATCATCGGCGGTGATACTCGCCACCGTCACGGTGCCCGCATCGGCCGATGTATCTACCGTATGGGTTGAGGTTGCTTTGCTTTCAACAGTGTTGCCCGCCGCATCGCTTGAGGCCACGGTCACATCAAACTCGGTATCTGCGGCCAGATCGCTGCCCGCCACATCCACGGTCCAGCTGCCGTCAGCGCCGACAGTGGTGGTGTAGTCTGTACCATTAACGGTCAGGCTCACCACATCGCCTTCGCTGATGTCGCCACCTGTCGCACTGCCACTTACTGCAATCGTCTGTCCGCTTTCTGTCGCGTTGATCACGTCATCGGCGGTGATACTTGAAACAGTTACGGTACCCGCATCCGCTGTTGTGTCGACGGTATGGGTTGACGTCGCTTTGCTTTCAACGCTGTTACCCGCCGCATCGCTAGAGGCCACGGTCACATCAAACTCGGTATCGTTGGCCAGGTCGCTGCCTGCTACATCTACGGTCCAGCTGCCGTCAGCACTGACGGTGGTGGTGTAGTCGGTACCATTGACGGTCAGGTTCACCACATCGCCTTCGCTGATATCGCCGCCTGTCGCGCTGCCACTTACAGCAATGGTTTGTCCACTTTCTGTCGCGTTGACCACGTCATCGGCAGTAATATTCGCCACCGTCACAGTGCCCGCATCGGCCGTTGTGTCGACCGTATGGGTTGAGGTTGCTTTGCTGGTTACGGTGTTGCCCGCCGCATCGGTCGATGCCACGGTCACATCAAACTCGGTATCTGTGGCCAGGTCACTGCCTGCCACATCCACGGTCCAGCTACCATCAGCGCCGACGGTGGTGGTGTAGTCCGTACCATTGACAGTCAGGCTCACCACATCGCCTTGGCTGATGTCGCCGCCTGTCGCGCTGCCACTTACAGCAATGGTTTGTCCACTTTCTGTCGCGTTGATCACGTCATCCGCTGTGATGTTCGCCACCGTCACGGTGCCTGCATCGGCAGAGCTATCTACGGTATGGGTTGAGGTTGCTTTGCTTTCAACGGTATTGCCCGCCGCATCGCTAGAGGCCACGGTCACATCAAACTCGGTATCCGCGGCCAGGTCGCTGCCCGCTACATCCACGCTCCAACTGCCATCAGCGCCGACTGTAGTGGTGTAGTCGGTACCGTTAACCGTCAGGCTCACTATATCGCCTTCGCTGATGTCGCCACCTGTCGCGCTGCCACTTACTGCAATAGTCTGTCCGCTTTCGGCTGCGTTGATCACGTCATCGGCGGTGATACTTGAAACAGTTACGGTACCCGCATCCGCCGTTGTGTCGACGGTATGGGTTGAGGCTGCTTTGCTTTCAACGGTGTTGCCCGCCGCATCGCTTGAGGCCACGGTCACATCAAATTCGGTATCAGCGACCAGATCGCTACCCGCTACATCCACAGTCCAGCTGCCATCGGCATTTACCGTGGTGGTGTAGTCGGTACCGTTAACAGTCATGGTGACCACATCGCCTTCACTGATGTCACCGCCTGTTGCCGTACCGGCCACTGCAATAGTTTGTGCGCTTTCTGTCGCGTTGATCACGTCATCCGCCGTGATGTTCGCGACTGTCACAGTGCCTGCATCCGCTGTTGTATCGACGGTATGGGTTGAGGTTGCTTTGCTTTCAACGCTGTTGCCCGCCGCATCGCTTGAGGCCACGACCACATCGAACTCGGTATCAGCAGCCAGGTCGCTGCCCGCTACATTCACAGACCAACTACCATCAGCGCCGACTGTGGTGCTGTAGTCAGTGCCGTTAACGGTCAGGCTCACCACATCGCCTTCGCTGATGTCGCCGCCTGTCGCGCTGCCGCTTACTGCAATAGTCTGTCCGCTTTCGGCTGCGTTGATCACGTCATCCGCAGTGATGTTCGCGACTGTCACAGTACCTGCATCTGCAGAGCTATCTACCGTATGGGTTGAGGTCGCTTTGCTTTCAACGCTGTTGCCCGCCGCATCTGTCGATGCCACGGTCACATCAAACTCGGTATCGTTGGCCAGGTCGCTGCCCGCTACATCTACGGTCCAGCTGCCGTCAGCGCCCACAGTGGTGGTGTAGTCGGTGCCGTTAACAGTCAGGCTCACCACATCGCCTTCGCTGATGTCGCCGCCTGTCGCCGTGCCAGTTACTGCAATGGTTTGTCCGCTTTCAGCTGCGTTGATCACATCATCGGCGGTGATGCTCGCTACCGTCACGGTGCCCGCATCTGCCGTTGTGTCTACGGTATGGGTTGACGTCGCTTTGCTCTCAACCGTATTGCCCGCCGCATCTGTCGATGCCACGGTCACATCAAACTCGGTGTCGGCTGCCAGGTCACTGCCCGCGACATCTACGGTCCAGCTGCCGTCAGCGCCGACTGTAGTGGTGTAGTCGGTACCATTAACCGTCAGGCTCACCACATCGCCTTCGCTGATGTCGCCACCTGTCGCGCTGCCACTTACAGCAATGGCTTGTCCGCTTTCTGTCGCGTTGATCACGTCATCGGTGGTGATATTTGAAACAGTTACGGTGCCTGCATCCGCCGTTGTGTCTACGGCATGGGTTGAGGTTGCTTTGCTTTCAACGCTGTTGCCCGCCGCATCGCTAGAGGCCACGGTCACATCAAACTCAGTGTCCGCTGCAAGGTCGCTGCCTGCCACATCCACGGTCCAACTGCCGTCAGCACCGACTGTAGTGGTGTAGCCAGTACCGTTAACGGTCAGGCTCACCACATCGCCTTCACTAATATCGCCGCCTGTCGCGCTGCCACTTACAGCAATGGTTTGTGCGCTTTCTGTCGCGTTGATCACGTCATCGGTGGTGATATTTGAAACAGTTACGGTGCCTGCATCGGCCGTTGTGTCGACGGTATGGGTTGACGTCGCTTTGCTTTCAACAGTGTTGCCCGCCGCATCTGTCGATGCCACGGTCACATCAAACTCGGTATCGTTGGCCAGGTCGCTGCCCGCTACATCTACGGTCCAGCTGCCGTCAGCGCCCACAGTGGTGGTGTAGTCGGTGCCGTTAACAGTCAGGCTCACCACATCGCCTTCGCTGATGTCGCCGCCTGTCGCCGTGCCAGTTACTGCAATGGTTTGTCCGCTTTCAGCTGCGTTGATCACATCATCGGCGGTGATGCTTGAAACAGTTACGGTACCCGCATCCGCCGTTGTGTCGACGGTATGGGTTGAGGCTGCTTTGCTTTCAACGGTGTTGCCCGCCGCATCGCTTGAGGCCACGGTCACATCAAACTCGGTATCCGCGGCCAGGTCGCTGCCCGCTACATCCACGCTCCAACTGCCATCAGCGCCGACTGTAGTGGTGTAGTCGGTACCGTTAACCGTCAGGCTCACCACATCGCCTTCGCTGATGTCGCCACCTGTCGCGCTGCCACTTACTGCAATAGTCTGTCCGCTTTCGGCTGCGTTGATCACATCATCTGCTGTAATACTCTCAACGGTCACAGTACCTGCGTCAGCGGACGTATCAAGAACCAGCGTATCGGTCACTTCTTTGGTGTTGCCCGTGTTGTCGGTCACCAACGCAGTCACGGTGATGTTTCCGTCAGTCAGGCCACTTAGATTTGCATCCACAACCACCCAACTGCCATTTGCATCTTTTATCGCATCAACAACCACATCATTTGCAGAGTTACCATCAGTAAATGTCACTCTAACGCTCGCAGCATCCGTATCAACGCCACTTAGCGTCACGCTTACGTCGGCAGCTTCACCAGCATTTGTGACTTCATCACTTTGAGCCACAGTCACAGTAAAATTACTGTCCGCATCCGCTGAGGTATCTACACTGGTGCTATTTGTATTAGTGTCATCTGCTGTACTAACCACCGCACTATACTGCCGCACGATAGCTAAACTTTGGGCTTCGGTCAGGCCAAGTTCTTCGAGGGGTTGGGTGTCGAAACCGGCTTCCGCTAGGGTTGATTCACCATCGCGAGAGATCTCTCCCGATGTGATTAGGCTGGAGCCTTGGATTTCACCTGCGGCGGTAGCAAACTCTTCGCTTAGTAAGGTGGGATCCTCGCCTTGCTCTAAGGCTTCAAAAATCTGGGCAATATCATCGCTAATATCTAGCAAGTCATCGTTATTATCGGTTGCGGCCTGCTTAACCTTAACACTAGGTTTACCGTCAACCACATCAAAGGCAATTTCACCAGGCTTAAGCGGTACATCAGCCTGAAAAGCATTAAGCTTTCCATCCATATCGATGATTACTTGCTGGCCTGATAAGTTATTTGTAATATTTTTGTTGTTAGCTACTTCAGCCATGATGCACCCTTTTCTGATTTAGCCTAGCGAAACTGCTTAATCTATAACATAAATGATCGTATATATTACCATTTCTATTATCAAAATAGTCAAAAAATTATTAGTCTCGCCAATGAATTGACAAGAAAATACACCCAAACAATATACAGGTCACAAAAAATTAAAAATAAGCCATAAACCAGCCGTTTGGCTCCGGTTTACATAACAGATTAGTCCAGCCGTTTCAGTACAAATCCATCCCCAAAACCAACCTATCGTCAATACCCTTAACGCTGCCAGTGGTCACAGCTAATTCAAGCAACATCTGATAGTTTACTCTGAGCTTAACCACAGAGAATGGATGTAAAGAACCAGCGAGACGGCATTACATTTTCACTCAGGTAAGTTACTAGAAGCTCAGGATTTTAAAGGACTTTCTGTTAAATTTGTGTAGATACCTATCTGCAGGGATGATATAACACAATCATCAATAGATATTGTAATGAATAAGAGGAACTGACTCCCTGTTTCAATGCAATTACCGTTTTTCTAACTTATTGAGTACTTTGTAAGTTTTATATGCGCAGGTAAAAAGAGGGGATCAAGTCAAATAATTGACGCCGTTACAGGGAAATAATTTCAATTTAACAGTACAATCCTCTATCCTAGCGCATCGCTAATATGGCCATTAGAAAATAAGATACAAAAATGAATCAGGCTCCGAAAGAGAACACGCAGACGCCTTCACCGGGCACTCAGCATCTCGACTACATTGATGACAAAACGGCAGCCTTATTACTCAGGGCGCCGAAAAGTGCCAGCATCATGCTTTGGGTTATGGCTCTTTTCTTTGTATGTGCGATGGTTTGGGCTTCTTGGGCAGAAATAGATAAAGTGACGGTCGGTATCGGCAAGGTCATCCCATCTTCACAACTGCAGGTTGTGCAAAATCTTGAGGGCGGCCTAGTCAAAGAAGTATTGGTCAAGGAAGGTAGCCTAGTAAGTAAAGGGCAACAATTACTGCTTATTGACGACACCCGCTTCCGCTCCGATTTCAGGGAGAAAGAGCAAGAGTTAGCCAGCCTGCTGGCTGATTCAACGCGTCTTAATGCCCTTTTGGCCAGTATTCGGGTCAATGACAATAATAAAGGGACAGAGCAAGATTGGCGCAACAGTATTACAGCTCTAACCGATCAACTCACTTTTACTCCGGAATTTGCCGAGCGGTACTCCAACCTGGTAAGGCGACAGCATGCAGAATATGCCGATGCCTTAAGCAATCTGAAAAACCAGCTGTCACTAACCGGACAACAGATCAACCAAAAAGAACGAGAATTGATTGAAGCCAATGCCAGGATCAAAAACCTACGCCGCAGTTACGAAATTGCTCAAAAAGAATTAACGATCACTGAGCCATTGGCGGATGAAGGCGTAGTGCCGCGGATCGAACTACTCAAAATACAGCGCCAGGTCAATGATACCAAGCGTGAGCTCACCTCTACCGAATTGAAAACGCCAGTACTCACTGCTGCAATCCAGGAAAGTATTTTTAAACGGATTGATATAGCACTGAAATTTCGTTCTGAACAACAGGCACAACTTAATGAAAATGGCGATCGACTTTCTGCAATCCAAGAAAGCCAGGTTGGGCTTAAAGACCGAGTCAACCGCACAGTGGTTGTCTCACCAGTAACAGGCACCATCAAAAAGATCCACGTTAATACAGTAGGCGGTGTTATCCAGCCGGGTATGGATCTCATCGAAATTGTACCCAGTGAAGATAACCTATTAATTGAGGCCAAGATTGCCCCGCAAGATATCGCTTTTTTACGTCCGGGGTTGCAAGCGGTAATCAAATTCACAGCTTATGACTTTACTGTCTATGGCGGTTTACACGGCACACTAGAGCACATCAGTGCAGACACCATCCAAGATGAAGAGGGCAACAGTTTCTATCTGGTTAGAGTACGCACCGAGCAAAATAACTTAGGAGAAGGCGCAAATGCGCTACCGATTATTCCAGGAATGACAGCTTCTGCTGATATCATAACCGGCAAACGTACTGTGCTTGATTACTTGCTCAAACCAGTTTTGCAAGCCCGGCATTCAGCGCTTAGAGAATAGTGAGAGATGAAAAGAATATGAAAACTCGCTTTAACTGGACACTTTTCACCTTGCTTGCCGGTATAACAGCTATACCAATGACTTATGCCCAGTCACTGGAACAAGCCGTTGCCATAACGCTAAGTTCTAACCCTGATATTAGGAGCTCATTCAATGAGTTCAGAAGTCGGCAGCAAAGTATCAATGCAGCAAAGGGCGGCTATTACCCTTCGCTTGACCTTGAAGCAGGGGTCGGTCATGAAAGCTTCGATAACGATCCCAAAAACACCAGTGGTGACAGCTTTACTCGTAAAGATGCCACACTAAGCTTCAAGCAGTTGATCTGGGATGGCTCTGCGAGCCTGTATAACATCGAGCGCTCACAAGCTGAGGCTGAGGCCCAGCGCTACCAGCTCATTGCCGATGCCCAGGACAAAACTCTCCGAGTCATCGAAGTCTACCTCAAATCGTTGCAGGCCGAAGAGGTGATGGCGCTGACAGAAAGCAACCTCAATGTCCATATGCGCATTTATCAAGATATTCAAAAGCGCACAAGTTCAGGCATAGGCTCAACTGCCGATCTGGCCCAAGTAAAAGCCCGTGTTGCCCGTTCGCAAAGTAACTTGCGGGCAGCGCAGAATAACTTGCTCGATTCACAAACAGAGTTTCTACGAGTGGTAGGCGAGCTACCCCGAGATTTAGTCAAACCGGAGGTTGACCAACTCTTTCTACCAAACTCCCTGGAAAACGCGCTGAAGGTTGCATTGAAAGAAAACCCGGTTGTTTTGGTTTCCTCTCTCGATATTGAGGCCGCCCAAGCCCAATATGCGCAACGTAAAGGGAATTTTTATCCCACCTTTACTTTCGAAGCGACACAAACCTGGACCGAAGATGCTGACGGTTCTGAAGGTTCAACAGACGAGCTTAGCGCAATGCTGCGCATGAGGTATAACCTGTTCAACGGGGGAGCCGACACGGCTGAAAGTCGCCAAGCCGCTTATCAGATTAATAAATCCCGAGATATTCGTGATCGCGCCCTGCGGATGCTTGAAGAAGGGACCCGCCTATCATGGAGCGCCCTGAACCTCACCTTAGAGCAAAAAGAATTTCTCCAAGCCCATGTCGACGCAGCGGCAGAAACTGTCATTGTCTACGAGAAACAATTTAGAATTGGCAAGCGCACCTTGCTAGATTTGCTCAATACCGAGAATGAGCTGTTTGAGGCCCGTAAATCCTATGTTGAAGCCTATTTTTCCGAGGTTCAAGCACAGTACCGGATCCTGAACTCTACCGGCCGACTATTGGCAGCTCTTCGGGTCGATATGCCGCAAGAGTGGCAACAGTCTGTGTTTGATAAATAAGGATGAGGTTAACAATGAAACTCTGGCATAGCTTGCTCCTAAGCCTATTGATCTCAGGCTGCTCGAACCAGGTAGGATTCTCTACTGAGGTAGAACTCCCCCCCCTTGCAGAGCAACAGGCTGACTTACGCGATGATGACAGTGATGGCGTAATAAACGCTAGGGACAAATGTGAAGCGACCGCCTCATTGGCTGTCGTGGATAATGACGGCTGCCCAAGACACATCAGTAGTACTGAAACGCACTCGCTGCGGGTCTTATTTGCTAATAACTCAGCAGAAATCCAGCCACAATACCGACCTGATATTGTTCTTATGGCTGATTTTCTGAAACAATACCAAGAAACCGGGCTTGAGTTACAAGGGCATGCTAGTAAGGTGGGCAATGCGGCACGAAATATTGAACTATCCCAGCTGCGAGCCGAAGCAATCAGACAATCCTTGATCAACTTAGGTGTTGCAGCAAGCAGATTGACTATTGTTGGCCACGGTGACAGTGACCCAGTTAACAGCGCCAGCACTGAAAGAGCTTTCTCACTGAGCCGCCGTGTTGTCGGAACGGTCGTCGGATTTAAGGGAGATGTTGAGAGAGAATGGACTATTTTTACTCACCGCAACAACTGAGCCACCAGGCTGACATTAAGTGAAAACTTGGTGGATGCTCTGCTCATGCCTTCTTCTTTCTGTCAGTGTACTTGCACTGACAGAAAGTGAAAGCAAACAGATTGAACAGGTGACCCAGGTATATGGCCCTAGAGCCGGACTGCGTGTGTCAGCATGGCGCAACCTTATCGTTGATACGGCCCGTCACAATGAAGTCGATAAGCTCGAGCAAGTAAACCGTTTTTTTAACCAGCTTTATTTTGTCGATGACAGTGAACTGTGGGGACAAAAAGACTACTGGGCAACTCCTCTGGAGTTTCTGGGTAGCAATGCGGGTGATTGTGAAGACTTCAGCATTGCGAAGTATTTCTCACTCAGGGAGCTGGGAATTGAAGACAGCAAACTTCGACTGGTCTATGTCAAGGCCATAGAGCTCAACCAATTTCACATGGTTGTAGCCTATTACCCAACCCCCACCTCAGAGCCTTTACTACTGGATAACCTTGATGGCGAAATCAAAAAAGCCTCGAAGAGAACGGATCTTTTGCCGATATACAGTTTTAACGGTAACCGGCTTTGGCTAATGAAAGGGCGTGGACAAGGCACCCTAGCTGGCAAGTCTTCCCGACTCAGCTTATGGAATGATCTAAGACAACGCTCCAACACTAACAAACTTAATAAACCGATCAAAAATTATGATGGGTAACCACTATGACGCTATATAAACGACTACTCACATGGATGTTGGCAGTTTTTTTTATACTGATCACATCAGTATTCTTTGTTGAATTTAGTACTACGCGCAACTTTTTAAAAAACCAGCAGGCCACAGAGATCAACAACACGATCAACTCTATGGGGCTGGCGCTATCCCCTTACCTGGAAGCTGATGACAAAGTGGCTGCCGAGTCGGTGATTAACGCGCTGTTTGACGGCGGGTTTTATAGCGAAGTGAAGCTGACTATGCTAAGTGATAATGCAGTCATCCTTCGCCAGTACCCTACTCAAATTGATGGTGTACCCGATTGGTTTGTCTCGCTCAATTTTTTCAGCAGTATCACTGACGAACGAATGCTGACCAGTGGCTGGCTACAACTTGCAGAAGTTAAAATAACCGGCCACCCAGGTTTTGCTTACCAGCAGCTCTGGAAAGCGACAGTACAGCTAGTAAGCGGCTTCGCAGCAATGTTCTTCATCACTGCTGTCATTATGTCTCTGCTGTTGAACTACTCACTTAAGCCATTGACATTTATTACTCGTCGAGCCGAAGAAGTTGCCAAAAACCAATTTGGTAAGCCCCTGCCAGTCCCTACAACCAGGGATCTTAAAACCGTGGTGCTGGCCATTAACCACATGAGTTCTCAACTGGAAGTTTACTTTAAAGAGCAGGCACAGGAAGCTGACAAGCTGAGAGAGCGTGCCTATCAAGATCCAGTATCAGGCCTGGGTAACCGTAGCTACTATATTAATCAGCTCGAATCCTGGCTGGCTGAATCCTCGACTGGCGGGATGGCTCTGCTAAAAGTAGATTTAATCACCGAGTGTTATGACAACCAGGGCTATGAAGCCGGCGACAAAATGGTATCAGCCCTGGCCCAGGGTTTGTTGGCAACAGTGAACAGTACAGAAGTTACCCTCGCCCGCCTTTCACAAGCCGAGTTTGCCCTGCTCGCTCCCAATGTCAGTGCAGACGAGCTGCAAGTAATTGGGCTAAGTATGTTGCATATCATTAGCGAATTACAGGCCGATCCAATGGGCGAAGCCACCCTTCAGGCAAACGTTGGTCTTGTCATGAACCATCATGGCTTGAACGTAGGCACTATGCTAGCGCAGGCTGACAATGCCCTTACCCAAGCCGCACAAAACCCAGCACAGCCCATTGCTCTGATAGAACAGAAAAACTTCGGTGTCAGCTTAGGCAAACAGCAATGGAAATCCCTGCTGCTCGAAGCTATTGCCAACGAGCTATTCAGCTTTAAGTTCCAGAAGGCTGCAAAACAGGACGGAACCATCCTTCACCATGAAGTCTTTGCCGCTATTGAAAAGGATGGCCATTATTACAGTGCGGGGCAATTCCTAGGGGCAATCGAGCAGCTTGATATTGGTGACACGTTAGATCGCCATGTGATCAACCAAATGGTAAACAGGTTAAAACAGGAGCCTACTCTTGGCCCGCTGACAATAAACCTGACCCAGAGCAGTATTACCAATGCTTCCTTTATACGTTGGCTTGGCAATATGATGCAAAATAATAGCGAACTGTCATCTCGTATCATGTTTGAGCTACCAGAAGCCGCCTTTGTACGTAATCCGGACCATATTGGCCTGCTATGTGAGACCATCCACCAGAACAAATTTCAGTTCGGCGTTGATAACTATGGCCGCCATTTCCGTTCACTAGACTACCTCAATGAGTTCAGGCCGGACTACGTTAAGATCGATTTTGCCTACACCAACGAGTTAGATGATGAAACCAAAACCGGCGTGTTGACCTCAATTTCGCGTACGGCACATAACTTAAACATCACCACTATTGCAACCCGAGTAGAAACCGAAAGCCAGTTGAAAACCTTGGCCGAAAGCTTTGTAAGCGGCTTCCAAGGGTTTATTTTTGATAATAAGGGTAGCGACGAAAAATAATGATGAAAGATCCGTTATTGCACGCTTTGGTATATATCAGCCGTTATTACGGCCTGGCTAATTCACCCGATGCCCTATTAGCCGGTTTGCCCCTGTCTGACGGGAAACTCTCCCCGTTATTATTACCTCGTGCTGCAGAAAGAGCCGGGCTGAACACCAAAAACAGCAAGCTGGAATTAACGGCGATCTCTCCGCTGTTGCTTCCTGCTATATTAATTCTCAAAGGCGGTGATGCTTGTGTATTGCTCAGCATTGATGAAGAGAGCCAAGAAGCAGAAATCGTATTACCCCAAGCTGATCTCATGCAGCAACGGGTACCACTAAAAGAGTTAGAGACCCAATTCACCGGGCAGGTTTTTCTATTCAAGAAACAGTTTCGCTACGATGAGCGCTCGCCTGAAATTCTTAAAACCCGAGAGGGGCACTGGTTCTGGAGCACTTTGTGGGAATCTCGAGCTATTTACCGTGATGTACTGATCGCCTCAATCCTGATCAATATCTTCGCTATTGCCAGTCCATTATTTACCCGCTTGGTGTATGACAAAATTGTCCCCAACCTAGCCTTCAACTCACTCTGGGTACTCGCAACCGGTATTACGGTAGTCTTTGTTTTCGACCTGTTGCTCAAGCTACTGCGCAGCTTTTTTATTGACCTAGCTGGGAAGAAATCAGATCTGCTTATTTCATCCAAAATTTTTGCCAAAGTTATGGGTATCAGAATGGAGGCGCGCCCGCCTTCGGTCGGTGCCTTTGCCCGGCATATGCAGGAATTTGAGTCTATCCGGGAGTTTTTTACTTCTGCCACCGTCTCTGCGTTGATTGACTTACCATTTGCTATCTTATTTTTAGCGATCATTTGGCTGGTTGCCGGACCGCTTGCTCTGGTTCCCCTATTTGCGGTGTTTATTCTGATCATACACAGCTTCTTGGTCCAACGTCCGCTGCGTCGAACAATTGAAGAAGGCTCTCGCTTATCATCGCAGAAGCATGCCAACTTGATTGAAAGCCTGAACGGGCTGGAAACCGTCAAGCTCTTTGGTGCCCAAAGCCAATTCCAGCATCGTTGGGAAGAAGCCGTAGCCCATATGGCTAATTGGGGAATTAAATCGCGTCGCCTAACCGACTCAGTACAGAACGCCGCCGGTTTTATGCAGCAATTGGTCTCTGTTTCGATGATTGTCTTCGGCGTTTATCTCATCGCCGATGGGGAACTGACTATGGGTGGACTGATCGCCGCTACCATGCTCAGCGGCCGTGCTGTCGGCCCCCTGGTACAACTGTCATTGCTTTCAACCCGCTATAACCAGGCTAAATCAGCGATGGGGATCATTGAGCAATTAATGGCTATGCCTTCCGAGCAAGAAGAAGGTAAACGCTATATTCACCGACCTCTGATCAAAGGCAAAATTGAGCTAGACAAGGTAGATTTCAAATATCCTGACACTGAGGTTGCAGCATTACGCAACGTCAGCCTTACCATCAATCCAGGTGAAAAAGTCGCGATCATTGGTCGTATCGGCTCAGGAAAAACCACCATTGAGCGGCTGATTATGGGGCTTTATCAACCAACGGCTGGCTCTGTGCGTATTGATGATACCGACATTTCACAGTTGCACCATATTGACGTCAGACGCAATATTGGCTGTGTACCGCAAGACATTATGCTGTTCTACGGTTCTATTCGTGACAATATTACCCTTGGTCGACCGCTGACTGATGACCGTGAAATTCTCGATGCAGCAAACCGGGCTGGTGTAACTAGCTTTACTCAGCATGATGCTGCCGGGCTAGAGCGCCAAGTCGGCGAAGGTGGCAGTACCCTTTCCGGCGGGCAACGCCAGGCGGTTGCCATCGCCAGGGCTTTAGTCGGGCGCCCTCCAGTTCTGTTAATGGATGAACCAACTAGCAGTATGGATAATCGCTCAGAGATGTATATCAAACAGCAACTGAGTAACATGAGCAAGGATGAGACCTTAATCTTGATCACTCATAAGAGTAGCATGCTGGATATTGTCGACCGTTTGATTGTGTTAGAGCAAGGCAGCATCATTGCCGATGGCCCAAAAGCCAAGGTCCTGCAGCAGTTACGTGAGGGACAAGTCAGTAAAGCAAGTTAACGGCTAACGTCAGTAAGAGAGCCTGTCAGCTGACAGGCTTTCTTATATTAACGGAACGGCTAGACTGGCATTCCAACGGGACTCGAACGGGGGCGCCTAGCTCCGAGACCAAGAGGCCGAAGGACTCTCGGGAGCGTTATAAACGAAAAAAGCCTCGTCATTCGACGAGGCTTTCATGTATTGGCGGAGAGATAGGGATTTGAACCCTAGATACGCTACAAACGTATGCCGGTTTTCAAGACCGGTGCTTTCAACCACTCAGCCATCTCTCCGTAAGTGCGGCGAATAATACGGTTCGAAATAGATCCTGTAAAGAGTGATTTTCACAACAAGTACCTGTTTGAACAGACAATAATCACAGAGAGTTTAAAAACATCAGAGCTGACAGTTTGCTTTGAATAAATAGACTTTCTCCTTTTGACGCAGAGCTGAAAATACGGGCAACTTCACATTTCAAGAATAAGGATGAAACAACAATGATATGAAACAATGCTAGTGAAAAATCCACCAATCACTTGTTTTACAAAATCAACCACAACAAATGTGCACATTAGCGCATACAAATCACTAATTTGTACCACTTTTTGACAATGTCATTATACCTGAAATCCCCTCCTCCAAGGTTCACAAAGACTGTCAATTCAGTATATTAAATTTCAGGCCATGAGCTCTATTGAACCAAGGGAATGAACCACTTAAAAAGCTAGAGCTCGAAAAGTGACAGTGTCACTAGCAATTCCCAGCTTAAGGCCCTTATTAAGTCCTGTGGTGTATGTAATCTTTGAAAAGGAGTTTATTTATGGCTAAACGTGTATCGAACAAACGTATCAAAGAAATTTTGAACAATGCAAAATCTAAAAAATAATGATTGAAAGCCTCCAGGCGGAGGCTTTTTATTACCATATCCCATTTCAAGGATCTGCCGTTCACTTCAACTTAAGCTAATCAATATCCTGCTCATAACATTGCTGCTTCAGCCATCGTCCCAGCTTTACAATTTCTGGCTGGTTGGCCCGTGTTTTTTTATAAACGAAATAAAAACTATCACCCGTTGGTAGGTCATGCATCGGAATACGTACTAAATCCTGCTGCCTATCCTGCTCTGTCATCAGGTAATTATTGAGGAAGGTAATACCTTGATCATAACGGGCTGCTTCTACTGCTAATAACATATGGCTGAAATAACTCATATTAGCCGTCTCTGGCAACTCGAAACCACCACGTTGGCACCATACCTGCCAATCCTTTCCTCTCTCCCTGAAGATTGCTTCAACCGACAGCAACGGGTGCTGCCATAATGCTTCTGGCAAGGGCTGATCTTGGATTTGCTGCCATAACTTACCGCTACAGACCGGATACAGCTTTTCGGTATACAAAAAATCCCCGACATAATTATGTTTAGGCTGAACAACGGTAATAAAGCAATCTGCAACCTGATCACTCATCTCTGGTTCATCAGCGACCATATTCAAGGTCAATGCTATTTCCGGGTGTAGCTGCCTCAAGCTTTCAAGCCTGGGGATCAACCATTTCACGGCTAATGAGCTATATAGAGCCAAACGGATCTTCCCGCTTTCACCTTCTCGAATATGCTGGCTAGCATGTGAGATATTTTGCAACGATTGGCTCACCGCCTCAAAATATTGCTCACCTAATGGGGTCAACGATAATAACCGTCCCTGGCGGACAAACAGCGATTCACCAAGGTAGTCTTCAAGCAATCGCACCTGATGACTCACCGCACTTTGAGTCACATTGAGGGTCTCTGCCGCATTTGAAAAGCTATTTAGCCGGGCTACCGCCTCAAAGCATTGCACAGCCCGAAGCGGGGGTAGCTTCATTACTAGTTAAACTCATACTAAGAAAATATATATCATTATACATCATCTCAAATCATGCTTTATGCTTTGTCAATCACACTAACACTCTCACTACTGAACAAGCTTCAGTCTTCGACAGGAGCAGCATAATGCCTAAAATGTCTGTTGGGTTGGCAATGAGCCTTCTCATTGTCGGTAACTTGGTTGCCGTTTTTTCCGATGCTCTTATCAAAACACTGGATAATGATGTCGCTGTTTTTCAATTTGTCTTTTTTCGTCAGCTAACTGCTGTCGCTATTCTGATGCCATTTTGTCTTGGTGCAAGTAAGGAAAGTTTTAGGGACGGACTAAAATGGCATGCCCTGCGTGCGCATATTTGGCTGGTAGGTGCAGTATTCATGGTATTCGCGATCAGCACTATGCCACTGGCAACAGCGAATGCAATCTTCTACGCAGCACCTTTAATGATGCTGCCATTAGCAATGTTACTATTTCAAGAAAAGCTGACCCGGCACTCCATCGCTGCCGGAATATTCGGTTTTTTGGGTGTTCTGATCATCATCAGGCCGACAGAAATCGACTGGGCAGCGCTAGCGGCACTCATTGTGGCATTTACCATTGCGGGCAATAACTTACTAATCCGAAAACTTCCCAAGCATCAGACTGTTGCACAGACATTATTGCTGACAAACCTTGCAGGCATCCCCGCATCACTCGGGTTGGCATTATGGGAAGGCCGAGCCTGGGACTGGAAACCTCTACTTACAGCAGCAGGATCTAGTACTTTGATTCTCATCTATGCGGGGATCTGCGTCGTTGCCTACCGCTCGGCAGAAAGTAATAAAATCGCCAGCGCAGAATACAGTGGCCTACTTGGTGCGGTTGGAGTGGGCTTGCTGTGGTTCGATGAAGTACCGGATATGGCCATGCTTATAGGAACAGCTTTGATTGTGGTTCCACTAATTTGGCTAGCTAAAATAGAAAAAAATAAGCAACGTTCTCTGCCTTGGCCCGATGAAGAGCTTACAAACTCATCAGAAAGGCCAATCACAAAATATCATCAAGGCTAAATTAACGAGCTTAGCGCCTGCTGTCTTTCCGATATGGAAAGACAGCAGGAAATTATTATATTTCCGGCCTGCTAACAAAGCTCACACACAACGAAAACAATAAGGCTAGAAATCATCTCAATTAATGGCTGTCGTCTGGCAAATAAGTTCATCAATGAACTCAACGACCTTTTTACTGGCTCTTTCCATTTTCGCCGTTGATGTTAGCAATAAGTCGAGATCACCAACCTCTTTGGCATTCAAGGCTTGCTGTCCCATATCATGAACCTCTTTATGCGGCTGATCGATAGCAGCAAAAACATCAAGATGCCGGTAATGCTCATAACCTGCGCCTTCGAAATACCACTTACCCAAACGGCATTCAGTATGACAGTTCACCTTGCCGAAATTACCCGATGCAATTCGAGCATAGATATTGTTCTTCCAAACAGTATGATCTAGTTTAACTGTTTCAAGAAAAGCTCGCACCGACGTCGACTCAATGACTTTACGCATATTGGTACTGCTTGAGAGCACCTGTTCGATCACCGTGCTAATTTGAAGGTTACTGCATGATACTTCATCAACACTTGTCAGGTTCTCTTCGTTCGCTCGCTTAAGGCCTTCCGTTAGAGATTTAACCTGAGTTACCAAAGTATCAATATTACTGCTAGCTTCTGTACTCGTCGCCGCTAAGCTTCGCACTTCATCAGCGACGACAGCAAACCCTCTTCCCGACTCACCCGCTCGGGCTGCCTCTATCGCTGCATTCAACGCCAATAGATTAGTCTGATCGGATATGCTCCTGATAACTTCAAGGAATTTATTAATACCAGCAGTAGAATCATCCAACTGAGTAACCAGTTCCCGGCTATGCTCAGCTTGCTGAACAATCATACTTGTTCGACTATTTAGGCGCTCGACCGCATCTCGTGTCTGGCTAAATATCTCAGTTAAGGCTGACAACTCCTGTTCTTCAGATTGAAGCTGTTCAGCACTTGCAATTAAGCTTCCCCGTATATCATCAAGTAACTCATTGCCTTGGTGCTGATGCTCAGATAACTCTGATGATAATGCTATATGTGATGCCTGTTCGGTTTGCTCTTTTTTCGCAATAATGAGTTCTTGTTGTATGGATTTTAACTGAAAATTGAGTTCTTCAACTTGCATCAAATGTTCGTTTTTTAAAGTTTGAAGCTCTTCTTGATGTCGTTTTTTTGAAACAAACATAAGTTATCTCTAATTGTATATGAAGCCAAATAATTGACACGCCAGTGCAAGGCAGAACATACCCGAGAGAAACGTACGAATAAAGAGAAAGAATACTTATACCAACAATGATATAACATTTCTATAGGAAACGTGGCGTATATCACATCCGCAATACCATAAAGACAGTGTTTATTGTACCTCACACTTCTGCTTACTCCCTACCCAACAAAAAATTGACACATATTCTTCCAGCCACCGACAAGGCTTCGTTGACAAGCTCACGTTCGACCTCGATAAAGGTTCAAAATGAAATGTTACTATCGGTTATGAACAAACATTCAGCTAATAATTCGAAGCCAACACCCTCTACCAATTACTTTATCACCAGTACGAAAAAAGATACTCAACAGTCAGAATGATAAACATTTGTCTTTACTCTCATGTTTTGGCTAACCACTCACAACCAAGATACTAAGCTCAGTAGTAAGACTTAGAATCAATACTGAGAACCCCCACTCTGACTACACTCCTTTTGGTATTAATACCGCCATTAGGAGTTAATAATGAGTAAAAACTTCTGTTTTATTGCCATAGTAGCCTTGTTTCCTCTGCTTGGCTGCCAGGAGGAGGAACTAACTTTCGACGTTAGCCTCTCTGGTAATCAGGAAGTCCCGCCAGTTGTCACAGAGTCACAGGCGACAGCCATAGTAACGCTATTGGTAGGCAGTGGTGATGATAAAAACCATGATCAAGATTTAGATTTGGATCTAGATTTAGACTTGGACTCTAAAAAGAAAAGCCAATATAGAGATAAGGACAAAGACGGAAATACACCTCCAGATATGGAGGATGAAACTACATTTACACTCAGTGCCGAGCTAGATATCAGTATGGTACCCGATGTACAGGCTGCGCACATCCACCAAGGTGGTATTGGTGCCAATGGCCCTGTCGCTTTTGAGTTTGTCGATAATGGTGATGGCACGATGTCGGTCGCTGCGACGGAAATCACCCAAGAACAAGCTGATGAACTCTTCGCTGGCCAGTGGTATATCAATGTACATACTCTTGATAATCCTTCGGGCGAAGTCAGGGGGCAGATTGTCGACAGCAATATCGTAGTCGTCACCTTCAGCCTCGATGGTTCACAGGAAGTGCCACCTGTTGACTCTGACGCCTCAGGCCACGGTTATGCTGCCGTCAATACCGAAACCTTCGCCGTTGAGTTGACCGTCAACACAGAAAATGCGGAGGATGCTTCAGCTGCACATATCCACGAAGGCTTTATTGGTGAGAACGGTGATGTCGTCGTTGCTCTGGTTCAGGGAGACTCCCCTTCAGTATGGATGACCCCAGAAGAAACTATTTTGGATGAAGCAACCGCTCTACGCCTGATTAGTGGTGGACACTATGTTAACGTCCATACCCCTGCTAACCCTCCCGGGGAGATACGCGGCCAGATCCTGAGTAATGACTTCACAATAATTACCTTCTCATTAGATGGTGAGCAAGAAGTACCTGCCGTCAATACTCAAGCCAGTGGCTATGGCTATTTGACCTATAACAGCTCAACCGAAGAAGTGGATCTCAAAGTACTGACAACAGGCGCTGATGACGCCGTTGCAGCCCATCTTCACGAAGGTTTTATCGGACAGAATGGAGATGTCGTGGTCACTCTTGAGCAAGACCAAGAAGACGCAACAAAATGGACCAGCCCGGAAGGGACCACTTTGGGTAGCGATGTCGTCGAACTGCTTCTCAGCGGCGGTCACTATGTCAATGTCCATACTCCGGCCAACCCACCGGGCGAAATTCGAGGGCAAGTACTAACCTCGGACTTCACTTTATTTACCTTTCCACTAGATAGTACGCAGGAGGTTCCACCTGTAGAGACAGAAGCCTTCGGTAGTGGTTACGCCACCTTCAATGAGAAGACCAATATACTCCAGGCTAGAGTTGTAACTTCTGGGGTTGATGATGCCGTAGCTGCCCATGTCCACGAAGGGGCTGCAGGCGAGAACGGCGATGTGGTGGTTGGCCTAGTTCAAGACATGGACGATGTTGCCGCTTGGATGACGCCAGATGACACCGAAATTGATGATGACACTGCCACCCAACTGCTGAGCGGTGGACATTATATTAATGTTCACACCCCAGCCAACCCACCAGGAGAAATACGAGGGCAAATTGAGTAACAGGAAATTATCATAACGCCAAATGCCGCCGATACACTCTATCTAAATCGGCGGTATTTTTCTAAAAAACAGCCAGCGTGAGTATTTTCTAGCCCCAAAAAAAGCGAAATAGCTATTATCTCGCTTTTTATCAAAGGACTTGCGGCTTTACTCTAGTCCCGAGGTATCCCAATACACATACACAGACTCTTCTTTAAGCTGGAAAATAAGTCCTTTCTGACCTAGACCTGATTGTCGATATACGGGCTGCCCCTGGCTATCTCTATAATTGCCGGGATCATCTCCAATCGGGGTGAAGTCATAGTAGACACCGTCAGCACGATCGATAGTAATATAACCCTGACGCTGAGAAAAAACGCAAAAATACTGGGCAGAAGGCTTGTCCGAACCAGACGGGTAAATATCACAACGTGCATCAGCAGAGTCAGCGAAGACCAACGGTATATAAGCCCAACACAGCAAGGCAAATATGGTCATTTTCAGATACCACTTCCAACCTGCCCAATAACCCGCACTCATGCGTTACCTCCACGACGTTAAGCTCGATCGCAGTGATGTTCTCTTGAGTGTAGACCCATACAATATTCCGTTCATACTGATTTCTGTCGGATGCTATCAGAGCGATTAACCTTCCCCCAGCCACTCCACCAACTGGCGAGTAACCTCAGGACTACTGAGCAGTTCCATATGATTCATTTGATAAAAAACCTGCTGTGATGTGTCTGCAAACACCAAGCCGCGATCATCCTCATCATGCAGCCCAAGAGCACTGCGCAAGGGAACCAGACCATCACCAATTAAACGCTCAGCTAAGAGACTACGCTTAGTGGCCATCGTCGCCGCCACTGTGTAACACGCTATATCTTCAGGTAAAGGGCTCAATTGCCGCTCATCGGCTTTACTTTCGAAGCGGTCAGTACCTTGCCAGTCTTCATCAACCACGTGGCCATAACGCAAATCAGTAATACCCGAGCTACGAAGCTTGCTAAGTAGCGAGAAAGGAGCCGTGTAAGGGGTACAGCCCAATATCACATCGAGTTTATTGCCAGCACGCTCTAATGGAGCCCCGTGGTGCGGTGTCCCCAGGAACACAATATTTTTCAACAATGCTGGCCACTGCAAAGTCTGCTGCTTGCCATAAATCACAGCACTACGTGTTAGTAAGCCCCCCATGCTATGGGCAACAACTGTCAGCTCTTCAATCGGAGTCGGCCAACTGTCAACTAACCGCTCTAGTTGGTCAGCTAACTCTCGTCCATTGGTAGAAATATGCAATCCGGAGTTATAACGTAAATAGATGGGTGTATAACCGAGTGCAGAAGACAGTGCCTGACCATGATCAACCTCGTTACCGTCATGCTCGGTACTCCATTGCATGTCATTCATACACAAACCATGGATCATCAACAGCACCTTGCTCGTTGCTTCAGGCATTGGAGGGAAAGCCTGCCAATTCAATGCTTCCCGCTGATAGTAAAACGTCATCGGAGTCGCAAATTGGTTATTATTCATCACCAGGCGATCGCCCATCACACCATTCAGTGCCGACAGCACGGCTACACGCTCTGGTGTTTCAGGCTTTTCTTTATCCAGGGATTCCAGCAAAGGGTGCTGTTTTTCAAGTACCATATCGACACCGTTACCCACCATCTGCGTAACCGTGTAGATACTCTTGTAAACCAGCCCGGTAATGCCTCTTGTTCGGCCCGGCTCGTTACCGCCAGGCATCCCCAACGTACTCCAAACCGACTGGTGCACACCCTCGGCAATACGGGTCACACTCATAGTGGCTTGAGTCGCTAATTGACCAACACCTCGAATGTCTGAAGCATGCAGGTGCTGCAGTCGCTTTTTGAATACCTGTATAACCATGGTTATGAGCTCCGCCTCTGCTTTCTAATGAGAAAATAAGTCGCTTTTACTTACTGGAATAGCAATAAGCAACTAAACCCATAATGAATAACAGCGACGCGGTTGTGAATCACTTATTTGAAAAAACAGACAGCAGATCAATAAATAGAATCCCAAACAACAGACTGTGTGAACAGAACAAGCTGTCGAGATGACTTTCCACTGGCGCCGATTAACAATTAATTAAGTTGTAAGTCAGCTCCATACACCATTATCAGAAATGGAAAGGTTAACCTGCCCTTAAAGCAAGTATTGCATCAATATCCAAAGCCTCAGTATAGCGACAAAAATCCCTATCTTGCCGGTCAACAGCCAGTACAGACATCCGGTCGGCTAGCTCATTTCCTTCGATTCCGGCATGACCTTTGACATGAGATAACGTCATTGTGTCTTTAAGGGAGAGGTATAGCTCGTGCGATGCCTGAATCACTTCCAGGTTTTTGATATCTCCCTTTTCTTTGCGCATCCAACCTTTTTTCTTCCAGTTAAATGCCCACACAGAAATGCAGTTAATAGAATATTTAGAATCACTCAATACCTGGACCGTTTTGCCTTTGTCTAGATTCTCCTTGGCGATAAGCAGTGCCTGATAAAGGGCATTCAACTCCGCGGTATTATTTGTACCGTTGGGATTATACAAGCCGTACCAAAGTTCGGTCAGGCGATCATCACTGTATACAGCAATGCCAGAGCCCGCTTTGCCCGGGTTAGGATCACAGGCTCCATCGCAATAAATATTCACATCAAAGTCTGACGGCTCTGGTTTGATAACCGCTGGCGCCTCCGATTTCTTCGCAGACGTTGCTCCCACTCTCTTCTTTGCCGCTTGACCAGAATTGTTTGATTTCGTGGACTTAAAACCAGAACTGTATGCTTTCTCAGCTTCTTCTCTCGTTTTGAAAGACTTATACCTTGCCTTTGGGTACTTATCGACTAACTGTTTAGTCTGGTCCCAGTTTGTGAATACGCCTGTTTCACGCCCAACCCATACAACATAAAATTTCTGTGCCATTACTTTTTCCTTTACTAGGTGAGTGTGAAACAATTCGGCCGCTAGTGCGGCGACGTAGGATACTAGACGACCCGATCCAGACCAAGCCTTTGTAACAAAATCAACAAATAAGTGCCGGTTCATTCCGCAACCGCTGTGCGAGCAAATCGATAAAAGCCCGCACCTTAGCGGATGCATAACGCCCTTCCCTGTGGACAATATGTACTGGCCGAGGAGGCAGTTCAAACTCAGGTAGCAGCACTTGTAAACGGCCATCAGCCAACTGGTCTGCAACCTGGTACGAAAGCACCCGGGTGATCCCCAGCCCTTCTAGCGAAGCTTCTATAGCAGCATCATTAGTTGTTACCGTTAAACGCGGTTTTATCCGCACCGACTGCTCACCAACGGGATATTTAAAACGCCACCCCACCGCAAAGTTACCGGCACTTGAGGCGATAACAGAGCACTGTTGTAGCTCATGGGGTTCGGTAGGTACCCCATGACGCTCTAGATATTCAGGCGACGCAACCAGTACCATACGTACCTCCCCCACTTTCAGGGCACGCATGCTTGAATCCGGCAGATCACCGATACGCACGCCCACATCCAAGCCTTCTTCTACCAAACTCACAACCCGGTCAAGGAACAAAGCATCCACTTCCATTTCTGGATAACATTTCAAATACTCAACGATTCCCGGCATCACAAACATCCGACCAAACAGCACAGGGGCTGTAACGGCAAGATGCCCTCTAGGTTCAGCATTAATACCGGCTGCTGCTTCATCGGCCGCTTCAACCTCAGCCAATAAACGGCGGGCATCTTCCAGATAACGTTGACCCGCCTCGGTGGCACGTACATAACGCGTTGTACGGCTCAGCAACTTAACCCCAAGGCGATCTTCAAGCGCTGCCACGGCGCGGGTAACAGCGGGCGGGGACATCTTCAGGCGCCGGGCTGCCGAAGCAAAACCTTCTTCCTCAGCCACAGCCTGAAACACCTGCATCTGGTGAAAGCGATCCATATATAATTCCACTAAACGAAATAATGAATTGTAATTTTAGATTATTCTTTAATTTAACGGAATCACCCATAGTTAACTCACACGATGCAAGACGCATCAAGCCCCAAACAAACGTGAGGAAACTGACATGAGCCGCATTAACGTAATCGAGCGCAACAACGCAAACAACGAACAACTTGAGCTTCTGGATGCCATTCAAGCGCAACTAGGCATGGTGCCCAACTTTCTCAAAGTATTTGCTAACTCACCAGCAGCCCTACGTGCATTCCTTGGTCTCCATGGTATTGCTGGCGAAGGCAGCCTAGATGCACAAACTCGCGAGCGGATTGCCCTGGCAGTAGCACAGCAAAACGAATGTCAGTACTGCGTCTCGGCCCATTCTGCCATTGGCCTCAAGGCCGGTCTCAATAGCGCCGAAATTGAAGCCAACCGAGCAGGCACCAGTCAGGATGCAAAAGCCGCTGCCGCTGTGAAATTTGCTCGTGCCCTGGCTGAGCATAACGGTGAAGTCACCTCAGCAGAGCTTCAGGCTGTTCGCAACGCCGGATACAGCGAGTCTGACATCGTTGAAATCATCACTCATGTCGGCATGAATGTTCTGACCAATATCCTAGGCAAGGCAAGCCGTATTGATATCGACTTTCCGAAAGTGGAGCTCCGCCAGGCATCCTAAATAACAATTGCGCCGCAACAGGCTTACCTCACGCGGCGCCCTCTTTTCCAGCATTAATGACAACTCCTGCGAGGACTGAACCATGGGACACAAATTTGCTGAAATCGCATTTACTCAGACAGTTCGTGAAATCCAGGCTGCTAATGGCAGCCGTGAAGGTTACACGCAGATGGACGAAGGGCCTGATTACAACAACCTGCTCAGCGAACGTGAAGCTGCGTTTATTAATGCCCGCGATAGCTTCTACATGGCCAGTGTTAGTGAAACTGGCTGGCCTTACGTACAGCACCGAGGCGGTCCTGCAGGATTTATGAAAGTACTAGATGCTCGCACCATCGGCTTTGCTGATTATTCCGGCAACCGACAGTACGTAAGTACAGGCAACTTCCTGAACGATGACCGGGTCTCGCTATTTTTTATGGATTACCCAAACCGTACCCGCCTAAAAATGCTCGGCCGGGTTCGTATTATTGGGCAAGATGATCCCGAGACACTCGCCCTGCTAGAAGATGATCATTATCGTGCTCGTATTGAGCGTGGCTTTATTATCAACATCGAAGCCTTCGACTGGAACTGTCCGCAACATATTACTCCACGTTTCACCGAAGCCGAGGTAGACGCGTTAATTGTCCCCCTGGTCGAAGAAAACCAGCGGCTAAAAGCGGCAAGTTCTAACATCAGCAATAATAGCCAACCGGACGTTCTTGGTGAGGGCGAACTCGAACTGGTGATCAGTGGTATTCGACAGCTGGCCCCACGAGTACGAGCTTATGAGCTACGCGATCCAGATGGCGGTGATCTGCCACCGTTTGAAGCCGGCTCTCACCTGCAAGTGCCAGTCCAACTTAAAAATGGCGAGATCACTACACGCTATTACTCCATAGCCTCCAATCCTGCTCGCCGGGATGCCTACGAGATTGCCGTCCTTAAGGAAGAAGAAGGTAGCGGCGGCTCCCAGGCCGTGCATAATAGCTACCAGCTGGGTACAACCATTCGCACTCCGCTGCCAGCCAATCATTTTGTCCTGCACAGCGACAACCGCCCAGCAGTGCTGATCGCTGGCGGCATTGGGATCACCCCGATCAAAGCAATGGCTCAGACACTCGCGTCACGAGGCACGGCTTTGCAGCTACATTATGCAGGCCGAAGTCTAAACGACATGCCCTACCGCGATCGACTACAGCGAGAATTTGGCGAACGTATTACAGTGTACAGCTCAGCTGATGACAAGCGCCTTAACGTTGAAGGCCTCCTGAATTCAGCTCCGGCAGATGCCGTGATCTACGTCTGTGGCCCGTCACGCCTTATCGATAACGTAATTACCGCAGCCAAAACCACAGGTATTGATGCAGACCGCGTGCGTTTTGAACGCTTTGAAGCTGGGATATCTGAAAATGCAAAACCGGTTCAAGTCGAACTGGCTCGTTCCGGGGTGATAATCCAAGTCGCCCCTGACCAGAGCATCCTAGATGCAATGATAGAGGAAGGCATTGATGCGCCATACAGCTGCAAGGCCGGAAACTGTAAATCCTGTGCGATAAAAGTTACAGCAGGGGAAGTTGAACACCGTGATTCTGCTCTCTCTAGCCATGAACGTGACGAGCAACAATTAATGTGCCCATGTGTCTCTCGCGCGAAAACGAAGAAGCTAGCACTGGATATCTAATACCAATCTGGATAAGTAAATGTTCAGAAAATTGCACAGGAAAAATGATCATTCGACGATAGGCTGGGCCAATATCCATAAGCTGACCATGGTATAACTCACCATCAATACCAACAGGGGGATCTGGCTACGCAACACCAAACTAGGCTCGCGGAACATCCGCTGTGCCATCACATGAGCGAGAAAGACTGCAAAGATATGGCCAACAACAATCGCAACCACTGAGATGATCCACACTAGGCGTGCGTTGATGATGCCAATATCGATAAAATAAAGCTTGGTGCCGAATAGATCCCAGCCATAGCCAAAAGGGTCGGAGATCAATGGGATCATGTACTGCCCGACAATCAGTAGGTACGACAGATAGTGTGCCAAGTGGTAGGCCAGCGCGATGGGGATCAGGGTCAGTACAAAATTACCCGCTACATCGCCAATGCTGGGATTAATGATGACACTCCCCACCGCCCATTTCATCAAGGCACAAAAGAGTAAGTAGACCCCAACAAACAACAGCGAAAAAAGTACCATTCCGAGGGAGGTTATAACAGTAGGGGCATCACCGAACAGGGGCTGCAAAGCGACCAGCAGTGATCGCAACGGCTGGGAGTATAAAACCCACTGCACGATATCTGCCCAGAGAGGCGTCGCCATAAAACCATCAAATGTGACGGTGGCCAGCATCAATACAGCAAAAAACGTGAGCGAAAAAGAGGCAGGCTGCACGGTTAAGAGCCCGACCCCTAAGGGGCGCAAATTCCACTCGGCTCATAGCTTAATACCCAAGGGGCCTCAAGATGCATCGTTTTACCCTATTCATCCTTCTTATGACAAATAAAAAAATGGCGCCAGGAGGGGCGCCAAAGATGTTACGTGCAAAGTATGTTATTAATACAAGGCAAGTATCACGCCAAAAATCATCAAATAATGACAGCGGACTATAGTGTTTATGATTAGAAATAAAGGGGGTAATCAGAATATTTACTGGCTTTCAAGCTAACAACAGAATTTTAAAAAATTATGATTATCGACACTATTAATACACCCTACAATGGTGCATCCACTGCACCATTGTAGGAAAAAATCAAACCAATACACACCAACCTAATACAACATAAAATATAATAGCCTTTACTGAAAAAAGCCGATTTCAGCGGCTTTGCTCGGCGGCAGCCCAAAATACCGCTTAAATTCACGGCTAAATTGCGTAGCACTTTCATAGCCGACTTTTATGGCAGCAACATTTGCTGGCATGCCGTCTTGCACCATCAGGGTTTTCGCTTTATTCAGGCGGATTTTCTTAATGTATTGCAGGGGCGGATCGGTCACGACTTGTTTAAAGGCACGGTGAAAAGCTGAAACGCTCATTCCTGCCATATCGGCAAGATCATCGATAGCTAGCTTCTGCTCATAATGAGCCTGCACATGGGTGATAACTTTAGACACTCGTGACAATGCACTGTCTTGCTTACAGTATTGGGCAAGTAAATACCCTTGCTGGCCCTGTAATAACAGGTAGAAAAACTCACGCAATATCTGCGGGCCCAACACGGTTGAATCAAGAGGGTTATGCAGTACCTGTAGCAAGCGCGACATGCAGCTTGTTATGGCAGGCGTGATCCGTGCGGCTGCCACTCCACGGCCATTCGGATCCGCCTTAAATACATCTATTCCACCATATTGCTCCAACATCTCAACAAGCTGCTGGATCACGGTAAGATCAAACTCAATATCAATGCCGATCAACGGCGAGTCCTCAGAAGCAAAGGTCTCACAGGCAATCGGATATGGTGTTGCCACAATCAGACAATGGTTGGTATCGTATTCGAAGCGATAGTCATTCAGATGCCCCACTTTATTTCCCTGAAAAATCACAACCACACCCTGCTGATACATCTGAGGGGTAACTCTATGATATTTAGTGATCCTAAACAGCCTCACCCCAGGAATATGAGTCTCCACCAGCCCCGATTGTTTATCCAGGCCGTACTTCTCACATACCGAAGTGGCCAAATTCACTGTATCTTTCATGCTTCCTCCCGATAGTAACATCATCCCCATCGAGGTCGTGAATACAAGCATTTCAACTTTAAAAGTAGAATTAGGCAAGCTTTAAATAGGATCGTGTATTAACCAGAGGTCTGATGTCACATAGACTAGCCGGTATCAAACATCAGCAGTACGGCGCCTAATTTCAATTTAGACTGACTGGGATCAGAAGTCTCCCAGCCGGATTGCTACGCAATACTCTCACCGGAGCACAATGATGAATAAGTTCACTTATCAAAATCCTACCTGTATTCATTTTGGTGAAGGCCAGATCGCAGCCATCGCCAACGATATTCCGAAAGAAAAAAAGGTTCTGGTTATCTATGGTGGCGGATCGATTAAAAGCAATGGTGTCTACGAGCAGGTAGCGACTGCGCTAGCTGATCACCAGTGGGGCGAGTTCGCAGGCGTTGAACCAAACCCACAGTACGACACACTGATGAAAGCAGTAGAGAAGATCAAATCAGAAGGCTTTGACTACCTACTAGCTGTTGGCGGCGGTTCAGTTATCGACGGTACGAAATTCATCGCAGCAGCTGCAAGCTACCAAGGTGAAGACCCATGGAACATTCTCGCCAACAATGAGACAGTATCAGCAGCCCTGCCACTTGCATGTGTATTGACGTTACCGGCAACGGGTTCTGAAAACAATATGGGCGCTGTTGTCTCTCGCGGCAAAGACAAGTTGGCTTTCATGTCACCTCTGGTTCGTCCTTCGTTTGCAGTACTCGATCCAAAAACAACCCTAAGCCTATCACCGCGCCAGGTAGCAAATGGTGTCGTTGATGCTTTCGTTCACGTTATGGAGCAATACCTAACTTACCCGACAAACGCCAAGGTACAAGACCGCTTCGCTGAAGGGCTGCTGCTGACTCTGGTTGAAGAAGGCCCTAAAGCGCTGGCAACACCAGATGATATCGATGTACGTTCCAACATCATGTGGTCGGCCACGCAAGCGCTCAATGGTCTTATTGGTGTTGGAGTCCCACAAGACTGGGCCTCCCACATGATTGGCCATGAGCTGACCGGTAACTTCGGTATCGACCATGCCCGTACCTTGAGTATCGTTCTACCGGCTGTTATGCAGGAACGACGTACAGACAAAGAAGCCAAACTGCTTCAATACGGCGAGCGTATTTTTGGTATAACCGAAGGCTCCGTTGAAGAACGTATCGATGCGGCTATTACCCAAACCATTGCTTTCTTCAAGCAAATGGAAGTACCAACCAGCCTGACTGATATCAATCTTGATGCGTCATCGATTGATACCCTAATCACCAGCCTGGAAAAACACGGTATGAAAACACTGGGCGAGCACGGCACTATTACTATTGCTGACAGCCGAGCGATTTTGGAAACAGCGCTTTAATCGAGTAAGCCAATCAATATTACCTATTAAAAAGCAGCTTGTTATGAGCTGCTTTTTATCATTACGATCTCACTGCCCTTTTTGACGTAGCACCAGTGCAATGCCACCAAGAATCGCAGCTGAAGCCAAGACGAGGCGCAGCGAAATCGCCTCTCCAAGAAAAAGCACCCCGCCAATTGCAGCAATCACAGGAACGCTTAACTGTACGGTAGCAGCCGTCGTCGCCTGCAGAGCGGGAAGTACGCTATACCACATCACATAGCCAATTCCCGAGGCTAAGGCACCCGAGAGGATCGCATACCCCATACCAGTAGCATCAAGGGTCAGACTGCCGAACATCACAATACTCAATACCAAGGTAAATGGTACAGCGCGAAGAAAATTACCCGTCGTTGCCAGAACTGGATCCACAACACCTTTACCTCGCAACGAGTAGATCCCCCATGCAATACCTGCCGACAACATTAATATTGAACCAATCAATGGGGGTGCCGACAAGCCTGGTAACAATAAACCAACAAGCCCGCATATTGCGAGAATAAAGCCCAACCATTGAATAGCAGACAGGCGCTCACCCTGCCAGAGCCCATAACCCAGCATAGTTGTTTGGACGGCAGCAAAAAGTAGCAGCGCCCCAGTGGCAGCAGGCAGGCTTATATAGGCAAAGGAAAACCCCGCAGCATACACAAACAGGGCAAGCGCAGACAGCCAACTTCCTTCTGATCGTTCCTGGCTGGGTTTTAGGTGTGTGATCAACCACAATATAACGGCCCCAGAAATCAAACGAACAGAGGTAAAACTTGCTGCATCAATATCAGTACTTAGAAGGGCAACCCGATTGAGCAAGGAGTTCCCGGCAAACGCCAGCATGGCAAGCACTGTGACGATAATGACTTTGGCAGGTATTTTTCGACTTTGCTGCATAGACCTAATCCATTCACCTCATTGTGAGTGTTTTGCTATAACGATCGACACAAAAAAGAGCAGCTCCCGTACTGGGTAACTGCCCTATATTATGGCTGGAATATCAACCTACCGCGTTATACCTCGACAACCACTTTCTTTGCCAGCGACATCGCAAGGTTATTATCGTAATACGCCGCTTCATTGATGAAGTGTGGATAGGCTTCATAATCCCCTATCCAGCAAATTTCTTTGCCATCAAACAAGGTGAAAACCGGATCACCCGATCGCAGAGGTTTGAAATCTGCATCCTGGACGTTTCGATGCACCATCCCAATACGCTCACCATTCTCATCTTCTGGTAGCTTCAGGGTTTCTTCATATTTAAAAGCTTCATAACTTGTAGGAAGCTCTGGAAGAGAATCGGTGTTATGCAACTCGACATAGTCCAAGATATGCTGAGTCATCTCTTCCATCCAGTCCAGTACATCCTGGCGGATCACCGACTGTGACTGCGGGCCAACCTCAACAATCACCCCTTGCTTGGTAATCGAACTCAGAAAGTAATGCTCCTCGACAGAAGCCTGATCTTCCAACACGATCACTGCATCGGGCATTTTAGACTTTACATACGCCCCCATTTTGCGGTTAAACGCGTCAGACTGGAGCATTATCAGCGATGGCCCCATATTACTGGTGGTATTATGCAGATCGATAATGAAGTCCGTCTTGGCATTACCTTTCGGGCCAATCTGGAGATTAATCGCTTTCGCCCTACTCTGCTCGTAGTTCGCCAGTTCAGGGTTATTCAGTTCACCGAGGCTAAACTGACGGTTTAAATCACAGTCAAGGTAGCGCTTGTTTTCCTCAAAGGCTTTCGGGTTGGCAAAAACAGTTTGGGTCGAAAAGGTATCCCGGGAAATCAGCTGTGGATTCTGTTGCCATTTACGAAGCAGGTAGATCCCACTGAATTCGTTTCCGTGTGTGCCGCCAACAACAGCAACCGAATTAATTGTATTCGTCCTTGTATTCACAGGCCTGGCTCTCACTTGTCATTCTTAGGTATTCATTTCAATATACTGAAATGAATACCAGTTTCACTCTTTTTTTGCCAGTGAAAACCCACTAATTTTCGACAGGTCGGGTTTGTGCCAGTTTCAAGTAAGAATGCAGCTCGCCATTTTTGTACTCAATCGCCGAGTGAATATTGATATTCCTGTTCGCAAACACACTACAGTGATACTGGTTTTCGCCCTTGCTTATTTCAATGTCAATGACACCATCATTCAGCACCCAGTTGCCAGTACTTCGATGCCGATTAAATAACGTAAATTCATCGAGTGAACCATCAGGGTACAAAATCAATTCAGTGATATAGCCAGCACTGCAGGTCTTTATCCAGTGTTGTGAAAAAACCTCATCCAGTGAAAAATTCCGCTTAAACGCAAGCCACTCATGCATATTAGCTTGCTCGGCTGAATCTAACTCTGGCAATGCATCCAAATCCAGTAATCTAACGCGTTCTGATTCACGAAAATAAAGCTGGAGCAACTGGCAGGTTTTCTTCTCAGACATCCATATCACCTTTATACATCATCATGTTAGAAGTGAAACTAAACGCTAATGTGCCATCTTTCACTGAGAAATGAGTGAAAGTGTTAACCGGCTCAAAACTTCACCTTTCCTCGCATCGATTTCGTCTGCCCTCGTTGTGTTTTCTTGTCCATTCGGCGACGTTGTGACCCTTTTGTGGGTTTTGTTGCCCGACGAGCTTTCTGCTGCACCACTGACTCTTGGATCAATTCTTTTAATCGTAATAGTGCATCTTCTTTGTTTTGCTCTTGGGTTCGATATTGCTGCGCTTTAATGATGATCACCCCATCTTTGGTGATCCGGTGATCGGATAATTTAAGCAAGCGCTCTTTATAAAAGACAGGTAATGATGAGCGTTTGACGTCAAAACGTAGATGAATGGCACTGGAAACCTTATTGACATTCTGACCACCCGCGCCCTGAGCACGAATTGCCGTAATTTCAATTTCCCAGTCGGCCAGTTGAACGGTGTTGGAGATAGTTAGCATGAAAAGAAAAGCAAGCCTGTAACGATAAGGTATTCAATCAACATTATAAATTATCAATGAAGAATTGTACGAAAATAAATACCCAGCACCAACAAACCGCGTATCGCTTTGGCGTAAAATGCAAAGCCCAGCATGATTGCTGGGCTTTAAGTGACAAATTTAAGTGATGATTACACTCGGCGATAAGGCAGGTAGACCGGCTCCCACATATGTTCAGCCAGTTCTTGTTCAACATCTTTACCGCGCAGGATGCTATTTGGATCTGTCGCCTGCATATTGCTCAAAATACTGGTAGCAACGCGCAGTGATACTTCTTTCAGCTCACTGATCCGAGGATATACGCAGCCCGCAGCCAGATCTTCCTCAGACACACACTCCGCCAGAGCGTATGAAGCCATGGTGAACATATCCAAAGTGATCTTCTTCGAACGAGAAACAATAGCGGCTAACCCTACCCCAGGGAAGATAAAGACGTTATTGCCTTGCCCAATCCGGTATTCATAACCATTGTAACTGACATTACCAAACGGACTGCCAGTTGCCACGATAGCCTGACCATCACTCCACTGATAGATATCTTCCGGTAGTGCTTCGCAGTTCGCAGTCGGGTTCGACAGCGGGAATACCATTGGGCGCTTGGTATACTCCATCATTTTTTGAACATGTTCTTCTTTGAAGGCACCGCCAATACCGCTTGTACCAAGAAGAACTGTGACCGGGTGGTTGTTGATCAGCTCAGTCAACGACACCTTGCCAAGCACTTCGGTGTGCCAGCCTTCCGCCAACGAACGTGGCTTGGCATAGCGCTTCTTATACTCATCCAGCCCATCACGGTCATCAAATACCAATCCCTGGGAATCAAGGATGAAAATCTTATCTCGGGCAGCCGTATGAGAGCAGCCTTCTTTTAACAAGCCAGCATAGATCTGGTCAGCAACCCCGACACCACCCGCGCCAGCCCCGTATACCACATAGGTTTGATCAACTAATGACTCACCTTTGATTTTGGCTGCGCCCAAAATACCGGCAAGTACCACCGAGCCTGTGCCCTGAATATCATCATTAAAGGAAGGTAAGAAATCTTCGTAATCAGACAGGTTATCGAAGGCATTCGATTTACTGAAATCCTCCCACTGCAGCACTGCTTTCGGGAAGTGGCGTTTCACCTGACGAACAAACTCCTTGATGAATGTTTTGTACTCTTCACCACGCATCCGCTTGCGAGGCACGCCTAGGTACATAGGGTCATCCAGCAGATCCTGGTTATCTGTCCCTACATCGAGCGCTATTGGTAGACAATGTGCAGGATGAATGCCTGCACCCAGTGTATAAAGCGATAGCTTACCAATCGGGATCCCCATCCCACCAACACCTTGGTCACCCAGCCCCAGAATGCCTTGGCTGTCCGTAACAACGATGATCTTAATATCTTTACCGGTAAAATGGCGGGCCTGTTCACCCATATTTTCGACATTGTCTTCAGTGATATATAAGCCACGTGCTTTCTGGTAACGGTGACTGAACTCCTGACAAGCTTTACCGACAGTCGGGGTATAGATGATCGGCGTCATCTCTTCGATATGACGAGACAACAAGGCATAAAACAAAGTTTCATTTCGATCTTGAAGCGCTCGTAGGAAAAGGTATTTTTCAATATCGGTGGATGCATTTCTAAAACCGTCATAAACCCGGTTCAACTGATCGTCAAATGTCTGCACACGCGGGGGTAACAAGCCACTCAGCTGAAAAGCTTCTCTTTCCTCATAGGTAAAAGCTGTACTTTTGTTGAGTGTCCGGTCGTTGAGTAGCTCAGTACCAGTCAAAGAAACAGGTCTGAATTCATTGCCATCTTCATCTTTCCAACGCAGGTATTTGCCTATCGTCATGGTATCCCTCCAGTCTCATTTTCGACAATCAGTCCTCGTTTGTTTTCTGTGGCGATGACAGAGAATAGGAGGGCTGACATTGGCTCCGTCAGGAGATAACGAAAGATTCTACGCCCATAGTTGGATGAAAAATGTGATATTCGGAGAATAATTAGTTGATTTAATGGTAATTGTTAAAAAGAAAACCCGCTGTTACAGCGGGTTTTTATAATGATTAGAACCGGAATGTTCGACCAGAAGCAGTCAACACTTCATCAACAAAGCTGGAATCAATAGTCAGTTGATCCCCGGATTTTTCAGGATCATCCTCGCTGCCATTACACACCAATACAACGTCATAATTCCCTAACGGCACATAACCCACTTCAAACTGACCGGATATTGGATCAACCCCTGTCGTCGTATAAGGTTCGTTAGCGGATCCCAGATCCTCATGCACTCCGCCTGTCGGCGCACTGTAAATATAAACGAACGCATCATCGATAATATTTCCGCACGCGCCGCCTCCCAGCTCAACGTCACCGGAAATCGTCGCCACATCTTCATTATTTACCAAGCGAACACCACGAGGCTTCAGCTGATAACCGTTCGCATTTTGAACCATGCTTTTACGAAGGTCGAATTCAAGAGTATAGGCCTGTGTTGCATCAGCCTGTACATCAAAACCATCAAGCTTTAACTCACCACTAGGGACACGTATTCCCTGAGTATCATTCGTATCAGTCACAACATGCGAATATGGCGTTCCATCGGTATAGTCTCCGCTTTCAAGCACCGATAAGCGCATCTGAGTATAGTTACCCGCTTCCATCTGCTCATCACTTAGTACCTGCAAAGACTGTTCACCTTGGTACGCCATTAAATTAATGACCATAAATTCTGGATTCCCATCCGCATCAAGCGGAATTGAGTACCCATCAGGAATACAGTCATCAGAGCTTTGATCCGCGGCAAAGGAAGTCGTTCCCCAGCTAGATTCACTACCGTTTGTGTGGTGTACCGTAATTTTGTCAAAGGCAACGCAGACTTTTTTCAGATTATCGACTGGCGCGTCGGAGAAGGCTAAGCTGAATTTCCCAGTATTGCTACTACTACCTGATGAACCAGAACCACACCCTACTAACGCCAGACTGACTACACTGGCAACAACTAATTTTTGCATTGATAAAACTCATAATAATAATCCTGCGAGAAGGATACCCACCCTCACAGCATTCCTATAGCCAATAGTTCCCATCTAGCGCATATCTGACAAAGATTTTACATAGCCTAATAAACTCGCAGCAAAATATTGCATTATCAATTAATTAATAAGCCTCACAAATACATAAACCCTGCATCATCACCATCAGATAATCGTTTGCCCGTTCAATTCATAAACAACCAAACGATTGCTAATTTACCGTTATGGGGAAGATGCAAACAAACCACACAACAATACGTGACCTAGATCACACTGAGTACTGTGGCTTAGTTTTACTTTTTCAAAAATAAGTAGGATGCGCGCGGTTTTCACCCATAACGGATAAGTAAAATGAAATTTGCTCGTAATGTTATTGCAGCATCCATTGCTCTAGCTGCGTTAACCGGCTGTAACGACAACGACTCTGCAAAGAACTATACAGAAGCCCGCTTTGCGACCTATAACCTCTCATTTGATCGCGCATCTTATGAAGATTTGGTGGCCGAAATGACGCTAAGCCGCCAACAGCAAGACAATTACCTTGTTGCATACCATCAAGGAGTGCTTGAAGAAGCTCAGCAAAAAACAGCAAAAAATATTATTCAGATCCGTAATGTGGCTGAGACTATCCAGCGCACCCGCCCTAATGTTTTTCTATTGGCTGAATTCAACAACAAAGGCAACGGTGAAGACATGGAGGCACTCAATGGCTTTCATGATAACTACCTATCCCATGCGCAAAATAGCCAAGTTAAATCTATTCACTATCAATACAGCAAAAATTTTGCCACAAACACTGGCAAACCAAGTGGCTTCGACCTTGATCTAAAGAACGGCAAAACAGATACAGGGGATGATGCATGGGGCTTTGGTTTTTATCATGGGCAGTATGCGTTTGCAGTATTCTCACAGTTCGAAATTGACGAAAGCAATACCCGTACTTTCCAGAACTTCAAATGGAAAGATATGCCGGGTGAAAAAAACCTAATAATTACGGAATGTAACGATCCCAAAGACAAACCTATTCCTGCTAACCGTAAATGTGACGATAACTGGTATAGCCAAGATGCTTGGGAACAATTTCCTCTTTCATCTAAAAACCATGCTGATGTTCCGGTAATTATCCCAACCCCAGGTGGTGAGCAGGTGATCCACTTCCTGGTTTCTCACCCTGCACCACCGATTTTTGATAACGCAGCCAATCACAACAAAGAGCGTAACCGGGCCGAGATAAAATTCTGGAATGATTATATCGATTCCAATAGCTATATGTACGATGATAATGGCTTCCAGGGGGGGCTTGCTGCTGGCAGTAAATTTGTTGTTGCAGGCGATTTGAATGCCGATCCAATCAAAGGGGACGGTATTTTAACGTCAATCAATGGCCTATTATCGCACTCGATGGTCAATACTGAGGCATCTCTCAATGCTTATGCACCAAAGAGTAATGGCGGTGAGTATTGCTTAAACGCAAACATCTGTAAGCGAAACCAAGATACACCTCACCCTCAAAATATTACCAGCACCAGCGGCCTTCGCCTTGATTATGTGATCCCATCATCGAATCTGGAAGCTCTTGATTCAGGCGTATTCTGGCCTTCGCTTGACGAGAACGGCTACCACCTTGTCTACGATGAAAACCTGCCTGACAGTAAAGGCAATGTACATGGTAAGTCAGTCTCTTCTGACCACCGCCTTGTCTGGATGGATTTTGACCTAACGAAGTAAGTCAGTTTATTTGAAAAGAGAAGCCTCACTGCGAGGCTTCTTTATCTAACACTTTTGAAACGATTACTATGCTACTACGGCTTCAGCAGCCCTTAACACTTGGCGGTCATTTTCAACTCGCTTGATCCAGCCGTCAGATTCCATACGGTTAAGCACCGGGATCATATACTTACGAGAAAGACCTGTTCTGTCTCTGGCATCCGAAATCTTAAACAACTCGTTGACTTCACGCCCCTCGATAATGTCATTGACCAAATCATCATAAAGAGCTTTTTCATAATAAATCTTACCTTCGAGCGGAACAACAAAGCCCAGCCTTACCAGATTTCGTAGCTCTTTCTGAGCACCTGGGATTTTCTCTTTATCTGCTTCATAGCCTTGCTTTTCAGCCTGGATCATTCGCTCAAGGATTTGCTTCGCCGTTGGCGATAGCTGGGCTTCACTACGCCCATTACCCAGTGAAAACAGCTCTCCGCTTTGCTTCAGCTTTCCTTCCTCAACGAGCTGCTGTAGCAAGGCTGACAAAACAGTAATCGGCAATTGAAGCTTACCGCTTAGCTCATTGGCTGACAGATCAATTTGCTCCTGTTTGAGGATTGATTCTATCTGCTGATGAGATGAGTTGTAGCAATCTTCGGTGAACAGCCAATCCCCACAGACTTTATAACCAACTTCATCAAGTTGATGGTCACTACGCTTAGCATAACCATACAACGACATGTTAATCGTGACATAATCTTCCCATGCGGGGTGATCTGGCATTGCCATTAGTAGGTCATACAGTTTATTACGGTGCTGCTTAACAACAGCGCCTCCCCAAACAACAGCCCCACAATTCAGGATCCGGCTACCACCATGCTGGATCAACAACGCTCGCTGGTTCCAAAAACAACAGGCAGGTTCTTTCAACCGTAAGCGTGCCAGGTTTGTGCCTTTAAACACAAAGATCTTGGCAAGGGTATTAAAGGTACCAAAAGCAATCTCGACTTCACTGTTATTACGACATTTGTTTTCAAAGAGGAGGCTGTCTAACCTCACTATCAACTCATCGGTGACAAAACCCGCTTCCTTGGAGCTCATTAGGCAAAAGCCACGTTCAACCTCTTTTTTCTTCACACCTTTCAGGGCAATCGCAACTCTCGAGACAGGCACTGCAGTATCAATATTTTGGTGATAAGACTGCAAACTTTTTACCTGTACTTCCCTGCCAGAGGGTTGAAGCGTTAACTTCTGCCCGACATGAAACTCACCGCCACACAAGCTGCCTGTTACTGTGGTACCCACACCGTTAACCGTGAACACGCGGTCAATGTATAAATGGGCTTGACGCTGAAGGGCATCCTGTTGACGACCTTCATTCGAATGGCTATCCAGTTTTCGGCAAATATGTTGGCGTAGTCCATCAATCCCCTTTTGTTGATGGGCTGAAACCACCACGGAGTCAGGAATAAAGCCAGCAATGTCCAAAAACTGCTCGAGCGCTTCTTCCTCGACCAGTGCCAGCATCTCATCATCGACCAAATCTGATTTAGAGATCACCAGAGTCACGTTCTCGATCCCCATTGATGCAATCACTTTCAAGTGATCGGTCGACATCTGCATCCACCCTTCATCAGCAGCAACGACAAACAGCACCATGTCGAGGCTCCACACCCCTGCTACCATGTTACGAATGAACCGCTCGTGACCGGGCACATCGATCACACCAACAGGTCTGCCATCTTGGTGCTTAAAATAGGCAAAACCAAGATCAATTGTCATCCCTCGCTTCTTTTCTTGAGGCAGATGCGCGGTATCAATCCCAGTCAGTGCTTTGATCAATGCAGACTTACCATGATCAACATGGCCTGCAGTACCTACGACATAACTCATTGCAACACCTCCGCCAACTGGCTGCGTAGATAAGGGATCTCAGATTCATTAATCGTGGCGAGATTTAGTTGTACTTTGTCGTGCTTAATCACGCCAATCACAGGTAAGGGCCAGTTACGCATGACTTGAAGCAGTTTTTCTGCCGAACGTTTGTATCGACCATTTTCCGGTAAGATCTCAACTGACCATGAAGGATCATTTTGATCCGGCAGCGAACCGCCGCCGACTGTCATCTCTGAACGCACTATTCGTACTTGCTCACCAAAACCTTCGGCTAACTGCTTAGCTCTGCTTTCAAGTTCCGATTCAGTAAGCGAGCTCTTGCTTTCAGCGACTCCTCGACCACTTTCAAGCTGGTTCAGCTTGCGTATCACCAGCTCTTCAAGCAACGAATAGACAATTCGGCTTGGCCTGAATGCTCGCATCATTGGATTTTTTTCAAGCTGCCGGATCAACTGTTGCTTACCGGTTATCAACCCGGCCTGTGGGCCGCCCAGTATCTTATCGCCCGAGAAACAAACAATATCGGCGCCAGCCTGAATATAACTGGCAACGGTAGGTTCATCGGGCATATTTTCGGTAGTTGTACCCGATCCCTGATCAACGGCCAGTACGACATGATCCGGTAAATCGCGCGCCAGATCTTTGATATCTGCTGATTCAGTAAAACCACGGATCTTGAAGTTCGAAGTATGAACAATCAATACCATGGCGGTATTTTCAGTCACCGCATCGAGATAGTCCTGGGCCGTTGTAATATTAGTCGTGCCAACTTCCACCAATTTAGCGCCGGAAAGTGCCAAGATATCGGGGATCCGGAATCCGCCACCAATCTGGATCTGCTCGCCGCGGGAAACAATCACTTCTTTGCCTTTGGCCAATTCGTGCAACATCAGGTAAATTGAAGATGCATTGTTATTGACAACTAACGTGTCCTCACCTTTAACCAAATACTGCATCAACTGCTGCAACATACCTTTGCGCTTACCGCGCTTACCGGTGTGCAGATCGATTTCTAGGTTGTTGTAGTGAGTATTTACCTCGCTGACGCTTTGCCACAACTCGGCATCAATCGGCGAACGTCCCAGGTTAGTATGGACAATCACACCAGTCCCATTCACAACCCGCTGTAGTCGCTGCTGGTTCATTAGCCAGCACGCTTGCTCAATATAGTGATAAAGCTGCTCCAGAGAAAACAGGATACCCTCTGGATCTTTTAAGTGTTTTTTTTTGTAGGCTTGTACTTGCTCACGGACAATATCTGTCACGACTGGACGACTAAGCCGCTCAATATAGGGAGAAAGAAAAGCTTGCTGAAGGATTTTTTCTATTTGTGGGATAGATGATAAGGTGCTTATTGCCATGATAAAGCCCCAATAATAAATTAAAATAGATGATCGTATATCATTAAGTAAATTTGAATGTTGATTGTCTATTCAGGATTATTTGAAGTGAGGACGTTAAGGAAGAGTTCAGAGACAAGAACAAAATGAAAACTAATCTATTAAATTAGTGGTGATTAATATTGCCACCGACATTCTTCCCATCCTGAATAAAACATGCATAACATTTCACTATTACCATGTTTTAAAATCAATTTTCTATAAACACTTAATAAAAAACTAAAGTAAGTATAGAAAATTGAGTTGGCGGAAGGAGCAGGAATCGAACCTGCCAAAGCCTATTCAGCTCACGTCGATTTTGAAGACCGGGAGGGCCACCAGACCCCATCCACTTCCGCGTTTCGATGGGTTTAATTTACCTAATAAGATTATGATTTAAAAGTGCTTGGTTGGCATTCTGTGACCTTTTCAGCAAAGATAAACATAGTTATAAGTTCTTTCCTAATTGGTTAGCTAGCTAACATTTTTTATTGTCATATATCGCTAGTAACACGTTAATTCACCTATAAATAAAACAGCCAAATCACAACTTTTTTACATTGACCATTAATGAGTTTATGATAGTCATTAGTTATCCTAATATTGCTTTGAAAATAACAAAAACAAGATATCTGCCATCAATTAACCTCTTTATTTTTAATATAATTACAATCACCAACTGAACACTTTATAACCACAAGCACGATACTCCTGCTTCTATTATGGTTATTTTAGGGATTTAAACATGAGATACGATAAACTTGAGATCATTACTAATAATCCAAGCATCGCAGAATTAAATACGTCAATAAAATATACTCAACGAAATCACATTCAAGATGTATTGATGCTAACCAGAGACAAAATACACCTTGGCGGCAAGCTTATCTCCCATCCGCTTGCTGGCAGTGTAAAACCTCATGAAACCCCCTACCGAAGTATTATTGTATTCAACAACCATGACGAGCTGGATATGGAGGCACTCAGTACCATCGAACAAGCAATTGAACGCTATCAGGTACTCTGCCAAGCCAACCCCAAACACCTGACTCTCACCAGTGAAGACATTGACGTACAGTTCCCTGAAAAACAAAGAACTGACTTCAGTTTCATTGATCTGCAGCTGATCAAATCCTGTCTCGATTCACTTGGTTTCAAGGGGCTTAACTAACCTCCATCAACCATAACTCTCGTCTAGTCATCCCCGCGAAAGCGGGGATCTCCCCAAAGCGACTTCTCCCAAGATTTCACATCGGAATCACCAACCCCATCTAACTTCCCCCTTTATCAACTATCTTGATCCCGTTACTTCTTCGTACAAGGGGAAGAACCGTCTTTGGTATTGAACCTTCTATGTTCATGAACGATCAACCACACTTGGCAATCACGGATATACCCAAACTACCTCAAGATGCTCGTTTCAGCGAGAATGGCTGGACTGGTAGGTCGGGCCGCGTAGGCAAGGCGCTGATTTGAAAACATAGTGGCTCTACGTTAAAAAGCAGCAACAAAGCATACCAGCCCAGCCAACTCGCCCTTTGGGAGTGATTCAGCAAGCCCATTTCTATGTCAAATAACGTCGAAAGGGGCCACCATTCCTGCCGCCATTTTCCTTAAACTGGACATGCTGATATCACTCTGAATCCTGCATCTTGAAGTAGCTTGGGTATAAACTCTATTGGTGGATAATCCACATCTTTCAGTTTCGGAACGCAGAGACTAAAAAAGCCAGCCGGTAAACCGGCTGGCTTTAGTGCTTCTTATTCAATATTTTTATATTTAGAACACAGTCTGCTCATCAATCTCAGTCTGAAGTGCACTTAGTGCTTTTTCAACTAGCTGACGGCGTGCGTACTTCTCTTCTTTTGGCTGCATCTTTGGATCACCCAGTGGATGAGGGATCGCAATCGCAGGAATGATACGGTTTGCACCGACCGTTTTAGAGATAGGCACGACAGTTAAAACGTGAACGACAGGCATTACTTTCTCGATTTCTTTAAGCATCGTTGCGCCGCAACGAGTACAAGTGCCTCAAGTGGAAGTAAATATAGCTGCTGTCACCCCAGCCTTCTGTAGTTTCATCGCAATCTCTGCGCCGTATTCTTTCGCCTTCGCGACCGCCGTACCGTTACCGACCGTGGTGTAGAACGTGTCATGCAGGCTTCCGATAACACCTTCTCGCTCCATGTCTCGCAACACGTCAACTGGAAGAACTCGGTTAGGGTCCTGGTTACAAGCAACTGGGTCATATCCGCCGTGTGCTGTTTCATGGGTCTCTTCCGTCAAGGTTTCCAAACCACGAATGCTGTACTCGCCATACTTAGATGCACTTGAGGATTCGATATGGTCAGGGTTACCCTTAGGAACAACACCACCTGATGTCACTAGCGCAATCTTAGCCGTGCTCATCATTGCAACCGGCGGCTGTGGGTCAACACGGTCAAACGCAGGCATTGGGTATTCAGTCGTGAACTCAGGCCCTGCCAGTTTCGCAATCAGCAAGTCAACTGCACGCTCTGCACCACGTTTTTCTGCGAAGAAATTCACGCGGATGCCACGAGCCATATAACCCGCTTCTTCTGGTGAACCAACTTCACCATCAGTTTCAACATAGCGATTAATCAGCTTAACCATCGCAGGAATAGCTTTACGCATGCTTGCTGCACTGTTACCCGTTTCAATCATGTAAGCATATTGACGGAACAGTTCATAACCAGGGTTTTCTGGGTACATACCCGAAATGGTAGTAATGCCCATTTCGTGCGCAACTTTTGCCACCGTACCACAAGCCATACCATAACGGCCGGCGTTGAAAGCAGGACCCGCAACAATCAGATCCGGTTTCAGCTGAGCTAGGATTTCTTGTAATCCATGGCAGCACAAGCTTTCATTTTCGTTGAAGTAGGAATCACCACAAATAATAGTGTGCGTGATCTCAGCCTTGTCCTGAAGCATCGTGTTCACTTGTGAACCAACACCAACGGTACCTTCTACCACTTCCATCGGAATGTGGGCCATCTCTTCACCACCTTTCTGGGCGAAGAATTGGTTCAAGTAATAAACTACTTTCAATGTCATGTGAGTATCCTCGCTTAGCTTGCTTTAGTGGTGAGGTGATGGTAGCCAAGTTCACTGGTCGCGCTAAGAATAGCCTGTATTTCAACCGTGATAGAGCCATCTTCATGCAAGCTGCCTTGGAAACCACCGGCAACCATATCCGCATAGCGGTCATGACCGATCACTTTATCCATTGCAGGCAGTGTCACTAGCTGGTTGGCGTTACCATTAGTCACTACTGCATCAGCACTCTTATGCGAATCTGCAAGCGACTGGCTTTCACCGTTTTGGCCTGCGTATTCATCGGTCAGCAAGACAGTCTGAATACCGGCAGCTTCTAGCTTGGCACAGTTCATCATCAGGTCAGCATCTGGGTTACCAAAGCCTTCTTCACTGACAATCGCTGCATCCCAGCCCATTTGCTTAGCAAGCTTAACAACAAAGTTAGATGAACGTTCTTTATCACGCAGGGTAACGTTTTCGTTGGTCACGATAACGCCCATGAAGTTGTACTTCGAACCATGGTGGCGGTAAAGATCGTAGATAACCGGGCTGTTCTGGTGAACATAACTGGTGTTCTTGTCACAGGCAGACACACAGTTACCACTGATAATTGCACCGTCCATCACTTCTGTTGGGTACATCAGTGTAGGAAGCATGCCTTTTACATCAACGCCGTAATAGTAACTATCGTGCAATAGGCCTTGGCTTTGCAGCATGTAAACATAACCCACTTTAGGCAGGTTAGGATACTCAGCCGCCTGCTCTAGCAACGGTTTCGTTTCGTAAGTTTGAATTTCGTCTGGCTCAACATCAGCAGCCAGCTTACCAATCCAGCGACCCGCTTCCAGGCCAACCAAGCGAAGTACACCTTCGTGATCGTACTGGTTGCATGACTCATCCACTTCACACTGAATTACCAGGTTCATGGTTGAAGAGAATGGTGTGTACTCCGCACCTGGGCCGCTCATATCCAGGATACCTTCCTGGAAACCAACAACCTCACCGGTAGTGATCACCGCCATGCCTTTCAGCACATGCGTACGGCCTTCACCTACCATAGCTTCTTCACCTAGGTGACGTCCGGGGAAGATATCTCCACCACCGTTAACTTTCACTCGAGGTTCAATAGCATCTTTGACCGGCATGATACGGATGCTATCGCCTGGTTTTGCGATTGATAGTTCAATCGAGCGGATACGGTGATCCAGTTCGCACAGATGGTTCAAAAGTGCTTGCTGTTCAATCACCACGGTATTTTCTTTTACTTCGCTCACTGGCCCGAAAGCCAAATCGCGAACATGAATATTGCCTAGTTCGAGTTTCATTTATATCTCCAAACAAGCGTCAATTGGGATGGGTAATCCTTTAAAAAGTCTAACGTTCTCCTCGAAGGTATTAGACTCAAGAGCAAAGAGAAAGCACGCAGTTTATGGACATAAATGAGCACTTTTGATGCAGATATTGAGCCTAATAACAATGAGGTGAGCGTTAACTAGCTGACTTTTATGCCGGCTCCTTCCTCGGCGTACCCGACAACCCAACATGGTTCTTCACTATTGCTAAATTCAGTTAATAAAGCGTCCAGACAATCTTTGGGTACCGCTGCCAGCAAGCCACCGGAGGTTTCCGGACAGCAGAGCTTGCGCTGCCAGCTTTCATCGAGATCCGGTGCAAATTCAATCTCATCTTGGTAGGCATCCAGATTACGCTTGGCCCCACCGGGAAAGAGTCCCTGAGCTGCGTAATCTTCAGCTTCAATTAAGAAAGGCACCTGGGTCGCGTTAAAGTGCATACAGACATCGCTTTTTTCAGCCATTTCCAAGGCATGGCCGAGAAGTGAATAACCAGTCACATCGGTACAGGCTTTCACCGGATAACGGGCGAAAATTTCTGCAGCTTTACGGTTAAGCTTTTTCATGCTGTCGGTTGAGGCCGAAATGGCCTGCTGACTCGCCTTACCCCGTTTTGCTGCGGTTGAAATTAAGCCAGTACCAATTGGCTTGGTCAGTACCAAGATATCGCCACTGTCGACAGCGGCCTTGGTTTGCACTTTAGAAGGATGGATCGTACCCATTACCGACAAACCGAATTTCGGTTCATCATCTTCGACGGTGTGGCCGCCAACCAATACCGCACCAGCCTCACGGACTTTCTCCGCGCCGCCTTTGAGGATTTGGCCAACGATCTCTTGGGGAAGATCACTCGGAACACAAAATATGTTCATTGCCAATGTTACTTGTCCCCCCATGGCGTAGACATCGCTGAGTGCATTTGCAGCAGCAATAGCGCCAAAGTCGTACGGGTCATCCACGATTGGAGTAAAAAAGTCCAATGTCTGGATAACAGCAACATCATCAGTGATTTTATAGACGGCAGCATCGTCACTTACCGTCAACCCAACCATCAGATCGGGATACGCTTGTTCGGGAAATAGGGGTGAAATGGACTGCAGAACCTGCGCCATGGCCTTAGGGCCAATTTTCGCCGCTCACCCAGCTTTTTTGGTCATCTGCGTAAGACGCACTACTGTTTCTGTCATCTCTATATCCTTAGTAACGGACGGTAAGAGCGCTACTCTCATTGCTGCCGATTTCGCGCTCGCGTAATTTCTCAAGTCATCGAAGTAGATTGACTGGAACATCTTTAGACAAAAGCCACTATTAGCCGATATATTTCGTTTCGGTTAACTGTGCTCGAGCCTGTTCCAAATCATCTCTTGCAACCAACACTATCGGGCCGGTACAGCCCATCCCGGTGCGGGCAAAAATGTTGGCTTTCCACAGAGCCTGGCACGCATCCTCAATCTCTAGAATGTCGATACCGCCAATCTCTGCATCTGTTACTTTCTCAGGTGGCGTTGCTACTTCGGCCTTTGCTTCCACTGGTTGCTTCGGCTGTCGGTACTTGGCCAGAACGCTATTTAGACCGGCGAGTGATGCAGCTTCCCACTCTTCGTCGACACGCTTCATAACATTTCCTTTTGCTGCATCTGCACACAATCTCATAGCACCTGCTACAACGGGTGCGCCAGAGGCTCTAGAAATGATATTTACCAGCTTGTCGGAAGCGCCCTCACCCAACCCCGGACCGTAGCCGAAGCCCGAAGCTTCGTAGCTACCACCAGTGGTGAACGAGGAGAACATCTTCATTAGTAGGTTACCGGTCAGGCTGTCTGTCACCATGACATCCGGGGTACCTTGCAGCAGGTCATTGCCTCGCATGGCAATACCACCGTCGGCACGGCCCGACTGGGCAAAGTGAATGTCATAGCCAGCATCGGCCAATTCGCGTAGGCTGCGCTCGCATAATGCCGCACCGTCGATATTCAACACCCCCACCGTCGGCTTTTCGATACCGCTGGCTTTTGCCAGAGCAATACCGTAGATGGTATTTTTCAGCAAGGCTGCCTGGCGGTTGGTATCAGTGGTGCCTGTTGTCGAGGCGATGATCATTTCGCGGCCAATCCCAGGTGTCACCACTTTACCCATGGTGCTCACCCCTAGCGGGAAGGCATAGTGCAAGGTCACGCAACCATCAATTTTCTTGTCAGTAAACAGCGCTTCCATCACCTTGTGACATTCATGCAGATCCGCCGCCGGATAGCATTCGAAACCACATTCAGGGTCGTCACAGCCAATCAGTACTGGCTCGATATCGCTATACTGGCGAGCCACCAGCTCAGCACCACGAAGTAGCTCCTGAGGGCCGTGTTCGCTGCCGACCAGTGTCAGGGCGATACGGATCTTTTTGCCGAACTGGCCGCTAAGCAGGCCGTCAGCCATTGCATTGAAGGTGTCGGACAGTTGTTGATTGATGTTACCCATAGCAACCTCCGATTACTGCTCGCGCTGTTCACGATTAAGCAAGTTCTCAGCCACATCACGCATTGCCTGGGCAACAACCTGCTTGACCTGAGCCTCATCAAACACTTCTTCCTGCTTGCCGCTGTTTTTCTGAACTACAAAGCTCAAGCCATCAAACAGGTTGGTCATACGGCCTAGGAACAAGCTGCCTTTACCGACCATCATGAAGTTGTTGATATCACCGTTGACAATCATTTCGCGCCCAAAGCCGAGGAAAGGTACGCCTGACGGGATATGCCCTTGGGTCGGCGCAAAACCTGTCATACCGTGTTCTGCCACAAATGCTGGTAGCTGAGTACGCTCTAGCTGGCCTTCTTTCACCGCCAGTGCCGCAATCATTTTGTAGTTCGACTCAGGTACGTTACCCGCGCCTGCTGGTTTGGTGATTTCAGGGTTTTGCATCTCGACAGAGTATTTATCAATATCTGTCATCGCCATACCCGCATCTTTCAGCGGTTTAGCAATCAGTGCTGTCATCACAGCCTGTGGAGAGGAGCCGGTACCGATCTGATGGCGACCAACGATATCAGTATTGATTTCAGGGCTGATACCGTCGTTTTCTGTCACCATACATGCAAAGCCAGCCAGACAATCTTCCAGTACCGGCATGTTGTTCTTAACATGATCTCGGCCGTTCATACCCAGCTTTGCTACCGCGCCGCCGGCGACAACCATCACATTTTTGAATACGCCTGATTTAACAAGAGCAGCAGCCAGTGTCATGGCATGGGCGGGGGCCGCACAGAAACCACGTACATCCGAGCCCGTTGCACTGTTACAGCCAATGACCTCACCAATTGCCTTGGCAAAGTTACCGCCACCGCGTTGGTTAATATCACCGCACGCTTCTTCAGAACACTCGATGAGGTAATCAACCTTATCTAGCTCAACGCCCTGCTGTTTCAGGTGCATTGCCGCCATCACGCCCGATGCTTTAGTACATAAGTTTTCAAGCATGATATGGGCGGATAGGTTTTCATCTTCATCGTGGGCGGCTTTCACACAGCCGACCAATTCACCGTTCATCATCAGCACTTCCGCCTGATGATGCTCAACCAGCGCCAGGATTTCATCTTTGGTGATGATCTGATGGCCAGCTAGCAAGTCGACATCGCCATATAGGGCGTGCTGGCCAACGGTTGGTTGATAGGTATCTATAAATTCTTGAGTAAGATGAACCAGGTTGAACACGTCTACGTGGTTCAACATGGCATAGAAACTTTCTTGGCTATAGATTTCACCAAACTTACCTTGGTGAGAAGTATGTTCTTTATTCTCAAACCATGGCTGGGGAATATCTGCCAACTGTTGTGGGGTCAGGTTACCGATATAACATTGGTTAGCTGGGTAAGAAACCACGTCTTCAAATGGGCGAAGGTGGTCTTTTAACTGCTGCAAGTAGCTGTCTGATGGGTCTTTTGCCCGAGACTGCACCTGTACCGAACCATGTTGAATCAACACATCTGGGGTATGGGCGAGCACATAGCTCACACCTTTGATTACTGCGTATCCCATTGTTACTCCTGCATCCGAGCCGGATAGTAGGTTCGAACCTGCCTGTTAACAACAGATCCGAACCAGCATTGAGATATACTTATGCTAATGCAGTTTCGCTGCGGTATTGTTGCATTTCCGCTTTAATCGCATCGACATCAAGTACCATTTCCATCATTCCGACCTGCTCGTCATAGACTGCCGGATCGACGGCTTCTTTTACTTCGTCTTCAACCACGTGATAACAAGAAAGTCCTAACTGGACTCCCGCCAATGGTCCTGCAAAAGTCGGATCGCCGGTGGTGACGGTTTCACATGCCAGGCCAGAAGCTTCAGCTTCTGCGCCGCCAAGAATCACTACGAGATTCTCTGCGCCTTTTTCCTCAGCAAGGGTTTTAATCCGCTTTTGGTTCTCAAGATCCATTGCGCCAGCGCTTGTTCAGACGAAACATTCTGTTGTAGAGAAAGCAACGTGAGCACCTGTGGTATTTATACAAGCTTCAATAGCCTGACCAGGTACGCCATCGCGGTCTCCAAGAATGATCACTGTTTTATTAGCGAACACAATCTTTCTCCCGATTAAACATACTTTCCGAATTGCTCACGATACTCTTTGACCTCTGCAACGATGGCATCGACATCAAGTACCATTTCCATCATGCTTATCTGCTCGTCATAGACAGCAGAGTCCACATTGTCTTTAATTTCCGGCTCAACCACATGATAACAAGAGAGTCCTAACTGGACTCCGGCTAATGGTCCGGCAAAAGTAGGATCGCCGTTAGTCACGGTTTCACATGCTAGGCCTGAAGCTTCCGCTTCAGCACCGCCGAGAACGATAAGCAGATTTTCTGCACCGACCTCGTCAGCAAAACCTTTAATCCTCTTTTGGTTTTCCAGATCCATAGCACCTGCGCTGGTTCAGACGAAACACTCAGTTGTAGAGAAAAGAACATGTGCGCCAGCAGACTTGATACAAGCTTCAATTGCCTGTCCTGGTACACCGTCTCTGTCTCCCAAGATAATAACTTTCTTATCTTTGAGCATTGTTCACTCCAAGGGTACAGATTACTAAGGTTATGTTGCTGCCAGTTGCCTGGTACAACATGGGGTAATTTAAAAACTCAGCTTCTATTCAAAGCATCATTTTTAATATTTGTTCAACAGGTTAAATTACCTATTCAATACAAATTCTTTAAGCGTCTACGCCAATGTAGCTTTCAACTCGCTGTGCAACATCTTCCATCTCCAGCTCTTCGCCAGAAAGGTGTTCCACTTTTTCACCGTTCTTGTAGAACACAAATGAAGGTAAGCCCATCACTTTCTGTGCCATAGCCAAACGGCGGTTGCCCTGAATATTCAGTTTGCAGAACTTGATGTCGTCGCCATATTTTTCAGCAAGCTCCATCACATCAGGCATTAACTCAATACAACGGCCGCAGTTTTCGCTCCAGAAATCCACCAAAACAACACCGTCAACGTTGACTTCTGCATCGAAATTTTCTTTGTTCAATTCGATCATTGCTTTTCCCTTAATACAGAGTTTCTAACTCAGCGATATCCTTCACATCTACTCGCTTGGCTTCCTGCCCAGCGTCAAATCGGATTACTACGGGCACTTCGGTAACATCGAAGCGGTTGGCAATGTTCTGGCTCTTATAGGTATCAATGGTGACAACACGCTGATCGGGATTATCTTTGCAGTTCTGTTCCAGCTGGTTGATAACATCCAGGCTCTCTTTGCTGAGCGGGTTCCAGAATGCCACCATTGCCGTTCCACCAAACTCGGCGACAGACTTACGCCAGTTCTCTTCTTCTTCGATATAGCGATCCGCCGCTACTGCTGCCACCGCACCATCACCGGCTGCTGTTACCACTTGGCGCAAAAACTTATCCGTCACATCACCGACTGCGAAGATACCCGGAACATTGGTTTCCTGCTTCTCGTTTGTTAGTACATAGCCCTGCGGCGTCAGTGCGACCAAATCTTTAATGAAATCAGTTTTTGGCACAGTTCCGACGAACATAAATACGCCGTCTGCTGATTGCTCGGTGATCTCACCGGTTTTCAAGTTTTTCAGCTTAACGCCACCGACCAACTCATCACCGCAGATTTCTTCTACCACTGAGTTCCAGACAAACTCTATCTTGTCGTTAGCGAAAGCCTGCTCTTGTGCGGTACGGTCCGCATCCAGTACACCTTGCTCATGCAGAACAATCATGGTGACTTTATTAACAAACTTGGTCAGGAAAACAGACTCTTCAACCGCTGTGTTACCAGAGCCAACCACCACAACATCTAACTCTTCATAGAAGTCCGCATCACACGTTGCGCAATAAGAAACGCCCTTACCCCGGAATTCAGATTCGCCTTGAATACCTAAGATTCGAGGTGTCGCACCTGTCGCTACGATAATGCTTTTAGCCTGGTACTCTTCGCCTTTGTTGGTCTTCAGGGTTTTAATGAAGCCATCTTCAGCGATTGTGATTTCAGTCACTAGGCCTTTAGCGAACTCGACACCAAACTTATTACAGTGGGCACGGAACATATCCATTAACTGTGGGCCCGTTGCTTCAAGGATACCCGGATAGTTCTCCATTTCACTGGTTGTTGCTGCCTGACCGCCAGTATTACGCTTCTCTTCAATAATTAGCGTTTTCATTTTGCCGCGAGCCGCATAAACACCTGCTGACATACCGCCCGAGCCGCCACCAATAATGATGACATCGTAAAGTTCTGACATATTTTTCACCGATTTTTATTTTCACCACCACATGCCATCTATTCCAAACAACCCGTAGTGACCACTTCACTTTCAGAAAATGTTACGGATACATGGCACATCAAAATAAATCAGTTTTCCGACATAGGCTTAATAGCCCTTCGGCTAATACGAGCAATGCGAGATGACAACTATGACTCTCAGCATTTGAAATTAAACAGTTAAAGAAATAACTCTCTATATAAGTAATAAATTGTTTTTGGTTTGCCTTTATATAAGAGATAACCTCTTATCCTTAACAACTTGAATCCGATTATAATTAGTAATGTTTGTTTTTTTGTGAGCAAGACCCAATTACAGGATAAAACACTGAAATAGAACTGCTAATGATACATAGATCATACTCATTCATATAAACAAGGAATAACAAAGCAGGCGTTAATTACAAAAAGAAATAAAAACAAGAAAACACGTTACACCATAAGAAATACCATACCCCTATAGTGTCAATTGTCCTGTTTCTTGCGCATTGTGACACTTTAATTGCCAGAGTTTTATAAATTTAACCAAGACTAACAAACACACAACAACATTAGAAAAACTAATGGGTAGTGTTAAAAAATATACTGCACCAATTGCACATATGAAAGATACTTATCCCGATACTAATTTTCAGATATAAATTATTATGTTTTATCTGTGAAATACGGTTTAAAATTATTTACTTGTCATCTATTTCTTGCGTTAAGAAATCAGAATTGACAATAACTACCGGCCTTAAAGTTAACTAAACAATCATTTAGATTACTTTTTTAGTTGCCTCTATCAAAAACAACAACAACTCAACCGTAAAGCCCCCCAAAAAACCACCAATAGCAAGAACACCCCGATGTGTTTTGATGAATAAGACGATAACGCTCACAAAAAACTAATTTGATAGAGTGGTAATCTCCGCAGCAAAAGTTCACATCGACATTTGGAGTTACGCAATGGATACGCTGCAATACACTAATGGTTGGCTCAATCTTGATAATAACCGGATTAATGAGATCAATCATTTCTGTGAAGACTATAAACATTTTCTTAATGCCGGAAAAACCGAGCGCCAGTGCGTGAAAACATCAATAGCAGAAGCCAAGCAACATGGCTTCCGCCCTATTGAAGAATTCGAGCAATTAGCGGCGGGGGATAAAGTCTATTTCATCAACCGCAATAAGAATGTTGTGCTAACGGTTGTTGGCAAACGCCCGATCAGTGAAGGGATCCGCTTTGTTGTTTCTCATATCGACTCACCGCGTTTGGATCTAAAGCCTAACCCGATGTACGAAAAAAATGAGCTCGCTCTGATGCGTACTCACTATTATGGTGGCATTAAAAAATACCAATGGGCTTCACGCCCCCTCGCATTGCATGGTGTTGTCGTCACCAAGTCAGGACGTAGTGTTGATATTGTTATCGGTGAAGACCCTCAAGATCCCGTATTCACCATTCCGGATTTGCTCCCACACCTAGATAAAAAGGTTCAACGCGAGCGTAATGCCGCCGAGGTGCTCAAAGGGGAAGAGCTACAGATCATTGTTGGCTCTATACCGATGGCTTTCGAAGACGATAAAATCAAAGACAAAGTCAAACATCATATTCTCACCAAGCTCCATGAGAAATATGACATCTCCGAACCCGATTTTATCTCTGCCGAGTTAATGCTGGTTCCTGCTGGCGATGCCCGTGATGTCGGTATTGATCAGGGGCTGGTTGGTGCTTACGGCCAGGATGATCGCATCTGTGCCTATACCTCACTCGAAGCCATATTAGATATTCAGACTCCGGAGCAAACGGCTGTCTGCTTCCTGGTTGATAAAGAAGAAATTGGTTCTTCTGGTGCCACCGGCCTAGAATCGCGTTATCTCGAATATTTCACCGGTGAACTACTCATTCGTCAGGCAGGCGGGCAATACAACGATCAAATGCTACGTCGCTGTCTGTGGCAATCCTATGCCTTGTCTTCTGATGTCAACGCTGGCCTTAACCCGCTGTTTGAGTCTGTGCATGATGCGCAGAACGCCTCCAAACTTGGCTATGGCTTGGTACTGACCAAATACACAGGACATGGTGGTAAAGCTGGCTCTAACGACGCCGATGCTGAATATGTGGCATCTCTGCGTCGTATCTTCGACGACCATGAGATCACTTGGCAAACAGGCTTACTTGGCAAAGTCGACGAAGGTGGCGGTGGTACAGTCGCAAAATATCTCGCTCACTATGGCATCAACACTATTGATGCAGGGGCCGCACTGCTTTCTATGCACTCGCCGTTTGAACTTTCCTCCAAGTTCGATATTTACGAACTGTACCGAGCCTATAAAACGTTCTACATCCAAACACTATAGCCCCCGAAAAAAAGCGAGAGTCAACAGCTCTCGCTTTTTCACGCCTTTCGGAGCAAAGCCTTAGAACGTCACCACCTTATCCGCCTCTAACGTCCATCGAGACAAGTCATCCAGCGTGCCAATCTTCACTCCTTCAATTAACGGCAAGTCCGTCAGCCCTCGAGCATTACAACATGTCCGGCACAACAGGACTTCGGATCCCTGCGATAGCAGGATCTCTAGCATCTGTTGGATGTTATAGCCCTCTCCCGGAAACTGCCTAGGTAGAGCGCAACTTACCGAATCAGACATCAGAAAGATTTTAATCGACGCCTCTGTGCCTTCTTGCTCATTAAGGTTAATCGCCAGTCGAAGCGCATTAAAAGATCGCTCTGAACCATAAGGGGCGTCATTGAGAATAAAAAGTAGTGTTTGTTTGGTTTGATCTAACATCGTAGCGTCCTAACTTATGCTCGATAGAATAATTCGCTATACTCTACGTCAATCATGTCGTTACACTCATGATTTAGTTCTAGTTTTCGACCGCATAGGCTCTTTAATGATGGATTTCGACGCTCTGCTCACCCTGTCTGAAAACGGAAAGGTTTTTGCCAATCCTCGCCGTGTTGCGCTACTAAAAGCAGTCCAGCAAACAGGCTCTATCAGTAAGGGGGCCAAACAAGCTGGGATCAGCTATAAGGCAGCCTATGATGCCATCAAAGATATGAATAATCGTTCTGAGTCACCGCTGATCACCAGCGAGAAAGGCGGGAAAGGTGGCGGTGGTGCTTCACTCACCCATTTCGGTGAGCGTATTATCCAAATGTATGATCTGCTAGACACAATTCAGAATATGGGGCTCAAGGCGCTTAATGACAAAGATGCCCCACTTCATAGCCTGCTTGGTGTTATGGCAAAATTTTCGTTGCAAACCAGTGCGCGTAATCAATTCTTCGGTACTATCTGCGATATTGAGAACCATGCCCTGCATGACAGAATTTTCATCAGGCTGCAAAGTGGGCAACAAATTATCGCCACAATCACCCATGGTAGCACGATGCGATTACAGCTGGCTGTTGGCAAAGATGTTGTTGCCTTAGTGAAAGGGCCTGCGGTTCAAATTTGCAGTACACCTCCGAATGATCCCCAACTGGATAACCAGCTGCAAGGCATCGTGCAGGATATTCAATATGGTGATAGTTCTGCTGAAGTATCAATAAAGCTTGATAGAAGTGATGAGGTTTGCGCACTGGTCAATAAAGATGAAAACGATTTTGGGAACTTAGGCCTAGGGAAACATGCACTGGCATGCTTCTCCTCTGCTCAGGTCATCATCGCGACGTTACGCTAATTGAACTGAATACACGCACCGCGGAAAGCACTGTAACTAGCACCTTGCAATAGGCAATCTTCAAAATGCTTAAAATCCAGATACTGGAAGAGCACCAGTAGCAAGGCGGCTAAAACCAAGCCAACAAGAGACAGCCTAATCAGCCAAACTTTCTTCTTTTTCAACGCCAGCCATAACAAGAAAAACGATACAGGTGCGACTAATAGCGTTAGTGGTAAGAAGTTCACTGCCGAAAGTGACATATCGAGCATCATACCTCAGTAGAATATATGCAGGACTAAATGATAAGTCTTTTTCTGCTCTCAATTCAAAGCTTTCCGGCACAATTTGCAATAAATTACAGAAACCTGACACAAGCCATTCACTGAACTAAACAGCACCCCAAAACCATACGTCATGAATATGAAATGACATCTTTTGGGTGTGATCGACTCCTCTTTTTATTCACAAAAAGCATATTTGTTCTGACCCAAGTCACACTTTGCTATCTAAACTAATGCACATCGAAACGTTTGCTTTTACATTTACAGCCATCGAAACGTTTGCGTAAACGTTTCGATGTATAAAAAAACAGCACGGAAAGAAAAGCCAAGGCAGGCTATAACAACGCATCACCACCATGAATTAATAAGGTGCAACCCATGAAAAAAAGCGCACTCATCAATGCTGAATTGTCTTACATCGTCGCGACATTAGGTCATACCGACGAAGTCACTATCTGTGATGCTGGGCTACCCATTCCTGATGAAACACAACGTATCGATCTTGCACTTATTCCTGGCGTACCCACTTTTGTTGATACCGTGAAAGCAGTACTTGGCGAAATGCAGATTGAAGGGGTTGTGGTGGCCGAAGAATTTCAGCAGGTGAGTCCAGACCATCATCAGGCTCTAATTGAACTCATCCGCAACGAAGAGGTGCTGTGCGGCAAATCAATCAACATCTCCTATGTCAGCCACGAGGCATTCAAAGTACACACCCAAAACAGCAAAGCGGTGATCCGCACCGGCGAGTGTACACCTTACGCCAATGTGATTTTCCAGGCCGGCGTAGTGTTCTAACACCCTACTCTTCTGCTTAGTTGCAAGGAACTAACATGGAACAGCCAATATTAGAATTAAAAAGCATTGAGAAAGCGTTCCCGGGTGTGAAAGCACTCGACAATGCTTGCCTGAATGTCTACCCAGGCAAAGTAATGGCTTTGATGGGTGAAAATGGTGCAGGTAAGTCGACCTTGATGAAGGCACTCACCGGTATCTATGCCATGGATGCGGGTGAAATCCGCTACCAGGGCGAACAAGTCAATTTTAACGGCCCTCGTCACTCTCAGGAAGCAGGCATTAGCATTATCCACCAGGAGCTTAACCTGATCCCTGAACTGACTATCGCCGAGAACATCTTCCTTGGCCGTGAAAAAACCAATGCTTTTGGTGGGATCAAATGGTCTGAGATGTACCGTGAGGCCGATGCCCTGCTCAAGCGCCTGAATGTCAAGCATAGCTCTCGCCAGTTACTGGGTGAGCTAAGCCTAGGTGAACAACAAATGGTTGAAATCGCCAAAGCATTGTCGTTCAAATCTCAGGTCATCATTATGGATGAACCAACAGATGCCCTGACAGACACCGAAACCGAATCTCTATTCAAGGTCATTAACGAACTACGTGATGAAGGCTGCGGGATTGTTTATATCTCACACCGCTTAAAAGAAATTTTCGAAATCTGTGACGGTATTACGGTACTTCGTGACGGTAAGTTCATTGGCGAACGCCAGGTTGCCGATATCGATGAAGATATCCTGATTGAAATGATGGTGGGCCGCCGCCTTGACGAGCAGTACCCTCGAATTGATGTTCAGCACGGCACAACTTGCCTGGAAGTTAAAAACCTCTGTGGCCCTGGTGTGAACAACGTGAGCTTTACCTTAGACCGCGGTGAAATTCTGGGCGTCTCCGGCCTGATGGGCGCTGGTCGTACCGAACTGATGAAAGTGATTTACGGTGCCCTCACCCGCAAATCCGGTAATGTCATTCTTGATGGCAAAACCATTAACCCAATCAGCCCGCAGGACGGTCTGGCCAACGGCATCGCCTATATCTCGGAAGACCGCAAAGGTGACGGCCTGATCCTGGGTTTATCGGTAAAAGAAAATATGTCGATCTGCTCACTGGATCAGCTTTCGAAAGGTGTTCAGCTCAATCATTTTGATGAAGTCACTGCCGTCGAAGATTTTATTCGCCTATTCAATATTAAAACACCGACCCGTAACCAAATCATTGGCAACCTGTCGGGTGGTAACCAGCAAAAAGTGGCTATCGCCAAAGGCCTGATGACCAGACCCAAAGTGCTGATCCTTGATGAGCCAACCCGTGGTGTCGATGTTGGTGCGAAAAAAGAAATCTATCAACTAATCAACAAATTCAAAGCCGAGGGTATGAGTATCATCCTGGTGTCTTCAGAGATGCCTGAAGTACTCGGTATGAGTGACCGTATTATGGTTATGCATGAAGGACATATCAGCGGTGAGTTTATGGCCTCTGATGCCGATCAAGAAAAACTACTAGCCTGCGCTGTAGGTAAACAAATCAACGAGGTAGCAGCATGAGCACCAACGCTATGACCAAAACACAAGAAACCGGTAGCAATAAGCTATTTACCAAAGAATGGCTAATTGAACAGAAATCACTGATCGCGTTGGTATTCCTGATCGTAGTGGTGTCTTTCCTTAACCCGAACTTCTTTACCGTCGACAATGTTTTGAACATCCTGCGTCAGACCTCGGTGAATGCCATTATCGCTGTGGGTATGACACTGGTTATCCTGACTGCTGGTATCGACCTGAGTGTCGGTTCAGTACTGGCCTTGTGTGGCGCCTTCGCAGCAACAATGATCGGACTGGAAATTCCGGTACTCATTGCTGTACCAACCGCCCTACTCGCTGGTGCAGCCCTGGGTGCTATCAGTGGTGTGATTATTGCCAAGGGTAAAGTGCAGGCCTTCATCGCAACCTTGGTAACCATGACCCTACTTCGTGGTGTCACTATGGTTTACACCGACGGTCGACCAATTTCTACTGGTTTCACTGACGTAGCAGACAGCTTTGCATGGTTTGGTACTGGCTACGCAATGGGCATTCCAGTTCCAATCTGGCTGATGGTTATTGTCTTCGCAGCAGTTTGGTACCTACTGAACCATACTCGCTTCGGTCGCTATATCTATGCACTTGGCGGTAACGAATCAGCAACTCGTCTTTCAGGTATCAATGTAGATCGCGTCAAGATTGGCGTCTATGCAATCTGCGGCCTGTTAGCAGCCTTGGCAGGCATTATCGTCACCTCTCGTCTATCTTCGGCACAGCCTACTGCTGGTATGGGATACGAGCTGGATGCGATTGCTGCGGTAGTGCTTGGCGGCACCAGCCTGGCAGGTGGTAAAGGTCGAATCATGGGTACCCTGATTGGTGCTCTAATCATCGGCTTCCTGAACAACGCACTAAACCTATTGGACGTATCATCCTACTACCAAATGATTGCAAAAGCAGTCGTAATTTTGCTTGCTGTCTTGGTAGATAACAAAAATAAGTAACCCTCTGTAGCTAGGTAATTACTAGCAACGCGGGCAGTCCCCCTCTGCCCGCAACCAACCCGACATATGTAGAAAGGAAAACAGAATGAAAAAGTTAGCAACCCTAATCTCTGCCGCTGTATTGTCCGCTTCATTCAGCACAACAGCTGCCGCGCAAGACACCATGGCAATGGTTGTTTCAACGCTAAATAACCCATTCTTCGTCACCATGAAGGAAGGTGCAGAGGCAAAAGCACATGAGCTAGGCTATAAGCTGATTGTTCTTGATTCACAAAACGACCCGAGCAAAGAGCTTTCTAACATCGAAGATCTTACAGTTCGTGGTGTGAAGGCAATTCTAATCAACCCAACAGATTCCGATGCAGTTTCTAACGCGATTCGCATGGCTAACCGCTCTAATATCCCTGTCCTGACGCTAGACCGTGGTGCAAGCCGTGGTGAAGTTGTCAGCCACATTGCTTCTGATAACGTTGCAGGTGGTGAAATGGCGGGTAAATACATCATGGAAAAAGTGGGTGAAAAAGCACGCGTTATCCAGCTAGAAGGTATCGCTGGTACCTCTGCGGCCCGTGAGCGTGGTCAAGGTTTCATGAAAGCTGTTGAAGATAACGATATGAACCTGCTAGCAAGCCAGCCAGCAGACTTCGACCGCACCAAAGGCCTTAACGTAATGGAAAACATGCTGGCCGCTAACCCAGACGTTCAGGCGGTATTTGCACAGAACGATGAAATGGCACTAGGTGCATTACGTGCAGTTCAAGCATCAGGCAAGGACGTACTAATCGTTGGCTTCGATGGCACAGACGACGGTATTGCTGCCGTTAAACGCGGTAAGCTAGGTGCAACAATCGCCCAGCAGCCTGATCTAATCGGTGCGCTAGGTGTTGAAACTGCTGACAAGATGCTAAAAGGCGAGCAGGTTGAAGCGAGCATCCCAGTTCCACTGAAAGTGGTTACTGAGTAATAGCAAGAAGCGAGAAGCGAGAAGCGAGAACAATCTTTGATAGTTTAATCCACAGTCAATAGTTTTCGCTTCTTCCTCGCCTCACGAAGCAAAGCGCCCACGCTTCCCGCTTCCTTTAACCAAAATGCATCGTTTAGCAGCCGTTCACAAAACGTCATGCTAACCCATACATTTTGGCCAGATAAAAACGGCAAACGTAAAGTTATAAAGGTCCCGATATGAATAAATTAGTTGTTCTTGGTAGCGTCAATGCTGACCATGTATTGCAAGTAGCTTCTTTCCCGCGTCCAGGGGAAACGTTACATGGCCACAGCTATTGTGTTATTCCTGGTGGTAAAGGGGCGAATCAGGCAGTTGCTGCAGCTCGCCTTGGCGCTGATATTGCTTTCATCGCAAGCGTTGGCGATGACAGCTTTGGCCATGAGATGCGCGAAGTATTTGCTAAAGAAGGTATGAACACCGAAGCAGTAATGATCGAAGAAGGTGTGCCGACGGGCATTGCGATGATCCAAGTTGCCGCAACGGGCGAAAACAGCATTTGTATTTCAGCTGAGGCCAATGCTTGCCTCAGCCCGGCACGCATTGAACCTCATCATCACTTGATTGAGAATGCCGACACCCTGCTAATGCAGCTTGAAACCCCTATCGAAACAATTGAAGCAGCAGCCAAGGTCGCCAAGCAGTCCGGTACACGTGTCGTTCTCAACCCTGCCCCTGCTCAGTCATTATCAGATGACTTATTGCAACTTGTTGATATGATTACACCAAACGAAACTGAAGCAGAACTGCTGACGGGTGTAAAAGTTGAAGATATGGCCTCAGCACAAAAAGCGGCTGATGTACTGCATGCCAAAGGTATCAAGCAGGTAATGATCACTCTCGGCAGCCAAGGTGTGTGGATCAGCCAGAGCGGTGAAGGCCAGCAAGTACTTGGTTTCCGCGTTGATGCTAAAGACACCACAGCTGCCGGTGATACCTTTAACGGTGCATTACTTACCGCGATGCAGGAAGGTCGAGTATTGGAAAAAGCGATTCGTTTTGCTCATGCCGCTGCTGCAATTTCAGTTACACGTATGGGTGCTCAGACTTCCATTCCACACCGCAGAGAAGTGGAACGCTTTCTGATAGAGCACTAATCAGTTTATCGCCTATATAGCTATGCTCAAGGTATATAGGCTAATACCAGAATTCTGGTATGTGTCAGGGAGAACTCAATGGCGACAATTAAAGATGTTGCAAAACATGCCGGGGTATCCACCTCCACGGTCAGCCACGTACTGAATAAGACTCGCTTCGTCAGTGAGGATATTTCAGTCCGGGTGCAGGCTGCAGTAGAAGAATTAAACTACGCACCATCAGCCCTTGCCCGCAGCCTTAAAGTGAATCACACTCGCACTTTTGGCATGCTAGTGACGACATCGACTAACCCCTTCTTTGGTGAGGTAGTAAAAGGCGTCGAACGCCGATGCTACCAACAAGGTTACAACCTGATCCTGTGTAATACCGAAGGTGATGTCGAACGTATGCACTCGAACCTTGACACCCTGCTTCAAAAACGTGTCGATGGCCTACTGCTGATGTGCAGTGAAGTAGAAGAAAAAGAATTCGATCTTTTTGCCCGCCACCAACCGGTCCCGACCGTGGTGATGGACTGGGGACCCATTGATTTTCCAAGTGACAAAATTCAAGATAACTCCCATCACGGTGGGTATCTGGCAACCCGCCACCTCATTGAACAGGGCCATAAACAAATCGGTTGCTTGACTGGCCCCTTGGATAAACTTCCAGCCCAGCAACGCCTGTCAGGCTTTGTCCAGGCGATGGAAGAGGCCGGCCTGGAAATCAACAAAAGCTGGATTGCTTCTGGCAGTTTTGAATGTGAAGGCGGCGAGATCGCCTTTAATAAAATCTATGAACGAGGCCCACTTCCTACTGCCCTATTTGTCTGTAACGACATGATGGCGATGGGAGTGATCAATATCGCACACAAAAAAGGGATATCCGTTCCGGATGATCTGTCTATTGTCGGCTACGATGATATCAAACTGGCAAAATACATTACGCCATCCCTGACGACGATACACCAGTCTAAGCACCGGCTCGGCCAGCAGGCCGTCGATACCCTGCTGGATAAAATTCAGAGCAAACGCGAGACCAACCAAGTCATTCAACTTGAACCCACCCTTGTTGAACGTGACAGTGTAAAGTCACTAAGATAATTATCGGTAAAACATATCAATATTAAATTCCGGGCGTCAGTCCGGAATTTGTCTTTTTAAAACAGTATTACAACTCTCCAACAGGACGATACGGTTCTTCTTTGGGGAGATGGCTTAATAGCAACTTGATATAAAACAACGGCAGGAACCACTCAAGGCCAATGGGTGCCTCTAATCCATAGATAATTATCAGCAACGAACCTGCATAAAAAATCATCGCGATAGGCCTTTCCAAATATAGCGCTGAGCTTGTGATACAAAGTGCGGCGACCACAAGGTATACACCCGTAATTACAATCCAGAGTAAATCGAAAGAGAGAAAAAGCCAGGAGATAACAGTAAGGTGGACTAAATGTACCAGAACAAAACACATATGTTGCTTTGCTCCCCGCCCTGCTCGATGAAACCAACGCTTTGCACTTGAAGTCGCGTTAGTCACAATGCCACCCATAATGTCAAAAGCAAGAAGCGCACACACAATTTGTTGAAGCAAGGACCAACCAGTATCTATCCAGGCTGCGTATAACAAAGAAGCGATTACCGCGACTACGGGTATTATCGTTTGAAGACATACCTCTGCGCGTGTTGCCCCTGGGCCAAAAAGCTGATCGATTGTGCCTGCCATACCTGCCCGTGGCTTTGGGTAATTCCAATTAATTGTCATCGTTTACTCCTTTCCCAGCGATTTCAGTACTCTTCAGTCACGACATTCAGACTGACTATATATTGGTTCAGAAAGAACACATCCTTTTTAGACCAAGTGGACTATTAAGCTATCACCTTGCCCACACTTCAACAAGGGGTTATAGTCCGACTGGACTAAAAAGGAGTGACTATGCCTAAAATCGTTGATCACAATCAGTATAAGCAATCGCTTGCAAAGCAAGCTGCACACCTATTCTTACAACATGGCTACTCAAACCTTGGGATGAGGCAGCTTGCTCAAGAACTCGGCATATCAAAAAGTGCGCTTTACCATTACTTTCCGAGCAAAGATGCATTGTTTTCCGCCAGCCTGATGACGATAACTCAAAAAGAAATGGAATCATCAGCACCGCCTTTAGATGCGCCACTAGAAGAACGCATAAAAGCGTTACTATCGCTCATGCAAATAATCGAGCAGCGATTTGCGGGTGAGCTAGGGCTAGTGCTGGACTTCACTCGGGGGATGAATAACGTACAAGTTCGCGAAAATGAGCAAATGCAATTAGCGGAAAAAAGATACTTAGGGCTCATCACTCTCTATGTGGGAGATACGAAAGCAAAGCAGATTTATCATATGTTGCTAGGTGGAATGTTAGGACGCTTGCTGGATGGCGGATCCACATCTTGGGATGAAATTTATGAATGGCTCTATACAGCGTTGAAGACGCAGTAACTGTCAGTTTCTATGGCTCAATAGCAAGGTAGCCAACTCACCTGTAAAACAATTGCTAGTTAGCGTTCGTTTGCACAAATAATGACAAGATTTTCTAGGTATAAAAAATGCTGGCCTAGGCCAGCATTTTCTCATTCAAAGATAAATCTTCGAATTACAGCTTAACTACGTTAGCTGCCTGAAGACCTTTCTGGCCTTGCTCAGTTTCGAATGCAACTTTTTGACCTTCTGCAAGAGTCTTGAAACCTTCAGAAGCAATAGCACGGAAGTGAACGAATACGTCAGCACCGCCGTTGTCTTGAGTGATGAAACCGAAACCTTTCTCTTCGTTGAACCACTTAACGATACCAGTTGATTTAGACATGATTATATCCTAATTTTTTAACAAATAATTCGCATAATGCGTGTATAGCCGGGAAAAGAATTACTTATGTGAGGAATAATTATGAAAGGAAACTTCATGACACTAACTGGTAAAGCAGATGTAGAGAAGCGTTCTAATAGCATAATTTTGTATTTCATATAAATAGGTCTGATTACAGGCCGAGGACAATACTACCAGTATTTATTGCTTTGTATAGTATTTTTGTCATTTATTTCATGCTGCCGGGCAATCAATTGGTATCCCCCCCACTTTGTCAAACTTCGTTGCACTGCGCTCAATACTTCCTGTGATCAAACACCTATTGATAGAGATGTTAACAGCAGCTTATCTTCAAACCCATCTGTCGAAAAAATGCTCTTGTGCGTACAATTTTTACCACACATTCAAGTCGATACAGCTTGCCCCGTACAGCCTCACAGGGTTCAGTAACAATCGCGCTTTAAAGTAAGCAAAGCTGGCTACATCAGCTTTACCTTCTCTAATACCCGTTTTACTTTAGTGAAAAGTCCTAACGTGGCCAATAATTAGCTTATCTATTCACATTCACCAATAAGCTGAAGGAGATCCGATGCCAGTCGAAACTCAAATCCCATTACTCGATGAAATTTTAGAGCCCTGGAAGCCTATAATAGGTGATGATTACGTTGGCTATAAAAACCATGTCACCAGAATGCTGAATTTCTGTTTTTATTTAACCATTCCGAGTAAAGAAGAGCGCAAAAAACTCATTATTGCCGCTGCATTTCACGATATTGGGATCTGGAGTGACAACACCGTGGATTACCTTCCCCCATCGCTAAAACAGGCTCGAGAGTACCTCAAGGCTAACGGTCTGGAAGACTGGACAGAGGAGATCGAACTCATTATCAATGAACACCATAAAGTAAGGCCGTTTAAAGATGAACGCTACCCTTTAGTTGAATGGTTCCGGCGTGCTGATCTGGTCGACTTCTCGTTAGGCTTGATCAAGAACGGCGTATCTAAGTCTTTCATCGATGAAGTTAAAGAGGCACTGCCCAATGCGGGCTTTCACAAGCGCTTGATGCAACTTATATGGAAGCAGATTAAAAAGGAACCTCTCAACCCTGCCCCAATGATGAAATGGTAATACGTCTCCCCCCACCATCAAAAAGCCACCAGGTACTGCACCTGATGGCTTCTAAAACAGCTACGATTTCGCTTAAATGACCAAGCCACCATCAATCTTCAAAGTCTGCCCAGTAATAAATGATGAACGGTCGCTAGCCAGGAACAAAGCGCCTTCTGCAATATCTTCTGGTTTTCCCATCCGCTGTAACGACGTTTTGCCCTTCATGAAATCCAACAATTTGGTGGGCAGGTTGACGGTCATCGGGGTTTCAATAAAACCAGGGGCTATGCAATTCGCGCGAATTTTGGCTCCCTTTCGAGAAAACTCTTTCGACCAGCCTTTGGTCATAGCAATAACACCGCCCTTGGTCGCAGCATAGTTGCTTTGCCCTATATTCCCATCAGTACCTACAACAGAAGACATGGAAACAATTGAACCTGAACCATACTCCATCATGACAGGGGCGACAGCCTGGGTCATATTGAATACACCCTTTAGGTTAACATCAGAAACCAGGTCCCACTCATCTTCTGTCATTTTTTCAATCAGGTTATCGCGGGTAACCCCTGCGTTATTTACCAACACATCAATTCGACCAAACTCAATTTTAACTTGCTCCACAAAGTGGGCAATACTTGAGCGGTCACAGACATTCAGCTCGACAGCGCGAACATTGGCAAACTGCGATTCCAGATCAGCCATCACCGCAGCATTCATATCACAGGCAAACACCATTTTCGCATCATTTTTTGCAAAGGTTTCTACAATACAGCGCCCAATTCCCTGTGCTCCGCCGGTAACAATACAGATTTTGTCTTTTAGCATCATTTCCCTCATCCTTAATACCAATCAACGGTATAAATACCAAAAAGTGAACCACGATTAGTGTGCTGGGAAACACAAATCATCACTAACTCACTTCATGTCTACATATCTTAGATGAACTATGCAAAATTATTACCAACATTGTTGCAAATCACATTTGCGTAATAGGGAAAAAGCCACCATAACATTCGTGTAACCGCTATTTCATTGGTTTTCAAGGTGGTTGTTTGCTATAAATTGAGAGTGGCTAATAATTAATCAGGGTAGAAAATGCTCGACAAGGTTGTCTTTTTTCTTCATGTCATACGTTCAGGCTCTATCAGTGTCGCTGCCAAACAAAATGGTATATCGGCTTCAGCTGCTAGCCGCTGGCTTAACGAGCTGGAAGAAAATATGGGAGTAAGCTTGCTAAAACGAACGACAAGGAAGATCAGTCCCACCCAGGCTGGTCAGCGTCTCTATGATCGCTTTAGCCTGATTCATACAGAAATAGACGATATTTTCAATGAAGTTCAGAATATGAGCAATGAAGATAAAGGCACCATAAAAATCGCAAGTACACCTTTATTTGCCAAGCACTATTTAAGCCAGATCATCGGTGAGTACCTTCAGGCGCACCCATCCATTAACTTTGTGGTAATTGAAACAGCCTTTGAAGTCGACCATGTGCATGACGTTGACTTTGCTATCAGGGCTAATGCAACCTATCGCGGCTTTCAAGACAAAGACAGTTTACTGGTAAAACGTTCACTGCTGCGGGAGCCGCTCACAGCCTGCTGTTCACCAGACTACATTAAGCAATTCGGTGAGCCGATTGTCCCAGATGATCTCAAGCAGCACCTCTGCCTATATGCCACCACCTTAGTTGGCGGAAACAAGTGGATTTTTGAGCTCAACGGTGAATCTAACTCCGTCGAAATTGCGCAAACCGTAGAAGCTGATGACAGTGAAATCCTTAAGAATATTGCACTGGCCAGTGGTGGGGTTGCATATCTCCCATATAGCCTGATCGATTCAGATATCGCCAAAGGCAACTTAATCCCCGTCTTAAAGAACTATGTCAGTAGCGAGTTTGAGCTCAACCTATACTTCAAGCCTCGTAAATATATGCCGGCCCGTTGTGCAAACTTCAAGGATTACCTCATCAAACGCGTTGCTGAAATTGAAGGGGCCAACAGACAAGGAAACCATGATGCCTACGCTCCCCCCCCTGCTTCAGACCTGGCTAACACAATTTAACCTCATAGTAGCCCAATCAGAACAGGCCGGCATCAAACCAACTCCTGAACTGGCACGCTTGGGGCTGGCGAACATTACCATACAGTTCGTTACGGATATCCCACCTATAGCAAACATTACAGATTCCACTATCAGTCACACGGCTATTCCTTGCCGTGTATATCAACCTATGTTGGATTTGCCTTTACCTGTCATCCTGTTTATTCATGGTGGCGGGCATATGTGTGGCAATATTGATGTCTACGATCCCATTTGCCGGAAACTGGCTGACTGCTGCCAATGTATCGTAGTCAGTATCGATTACCGCCTAGCTCCCGAGCACCCTTACCCGGCCGGCATTCAAGATGCCACGAGTAGTTTAAAAAACCTTTACGCCACGCTAGATAAATTAAAAGTTAGTTACCTTGAACATATAACGTTAATCGGTGATTCAGCTGGTGCTGCAATGGCAGCAACCGTTATTCAAGAGACAACAAATACTCCACCGATAATAGAAAAGCTTATTTTGATCTATCCAAGCCTTGATTACACTTTTGCGGCAGACTCGCTTATTGATAATGGTAAGGGGTATATATTAGAAACGAACAAAATCGAATGGTACTTCAATCAGTACCTACAGCATAACGAAGATCGGAAGCAGGTTTCCCCTCTATTTGGTAACATCACCGATAGCCACCCTAAGACCTTAATTGTTACTGCGGGCTTTTGTCCCCTAAAGGACGACGGTATCAGCTACTTAGAACGCTTGAAGTTAGCAGACGTGCCCTGCCAGCACCTTCACCTGGACAATATGCCCCACGCCTATCTCAACCTGGAGGATCTGGCAAAAAAAGAGTGTGAGCAAACATACACTGCCATCACTCATTTTATAAACAACAAACAATAGTGGCATTGGGTGCTATATCACACTGATTTCCAGCACTAATTATCAATCAACATCAAAGCTAGCGCTATAATTTAGATACAAAAAAACCGGGCCATGCCCGGTTTTTTATATTACGCAGTGATTAAGCGTCTTGACGAGGCTTGCTTTCACGACGTGGACGGTCTGAACCATGGTTACGTTCACCACGGTAACTACCACGGTTGTCACCGCCACGGTTGCGGTCGAAACGACGCTCGCCGTCACGACGACCACGACCACCTTCACGGTTGCCATCGCGGTTGCCACGGTAGCCACCACGGTTACCATCGCGGTTACCATCGCGGTTACCACCACGGTGCTCACGAAGTACTTCACCTTCAACAACAACAGCTTTTACATCGTTCTGACGGATGCGCAATTTCTTTAGCTGTGCCGCAACTTCTGCTGTCATCTTCTTAGGAAGTTGAACAAAAGTATGTGATGGAGCAAGTTTAATTGCACCGATGAACTCTTTGCTTAGGCCAAGTTCGTTTGCAATTGCACCAACGATATCTTTAACCTGAACACCTTGCTCACGACCAACCTGCAGCTGGTAAGTATCCCAGTCAGCGTTGCTGTATGAACGACGCTCGCGACGTTCACCGCGCTCACCACCACGCTCACGGTCGTTACCACGACGCTCACGACGTTGCTTTTCACGCTCGATAGCAGCGATCATTGGGTCCGGGCCTTTGTAGAACAATGGACGGTTACCCTGCTGGCGTTGAAGCAGCATTGCAGCAAGTGTTGCCGCATCTACTTCGATAGATTCTTGTAGCTTTTCAACAAGCTCAACAAATGCTTCAACATTTGTTTGCTCTTTTTGAGCCGCTAATTCTTCACCAAGACGGTTCAAACGCGATGCAGCAACAAGATCACGGTTTGGAAGCTGAATCTCTTCCATGCGAGACTTCGTTACACGCTCGATAGTGCGAAGCATACGAATTTGGTTAGTACGAACCAATAGGATCGCTTTACCTGTACGTCCAGCACGACCTGTACGGCCGATACGGTGGATGTATGATTCTACATCGAATGGGATATCGTAGTTGAATACGTGTGTAATACGTGGCACATCAAGACCACGAGCAACAACGTCAGTTGCAACTAGAATATCGATAACACCACGTTTGATGTGATCAACAGTACGCTCACGTAGAGACTGAGGAATATCACCGTGAAGTGCAGCAGCTTTAAAGCCACGAGACGATAACCAATCAGCTAGACGCTCGGTATCTTGACGCGTACGTACGAATACGATTGACGCATCAGTTTCTTCAGTTTCAAGAAGACGGCTCATTGCTTCGTCTTTCTCTACACCTTTAACAACCCAGAACTGCTGCTCTACTTGAGAAACCGTGCGGTTTTCGCCAGCAACGTCAATGCGCTCAGGGTTACGTAGGAAACGGTCAACGATTTGCTTAACGATTGGAGGCATAGTTGCCGAGAACAATACGCGCTGTGCAGATGCTGGCGCTTGTTCCATGATCCACGTTACATCGTCAACGAAGCCCATTTTCAGCATTTCATCTGCTTCATCTAGTACAAACGTACCAACTTCATCAAGGTGCAAACGATCACGTGAAATAAGGTCTTTAACACGACCAGGAGTACCAACAACAATGTGTGCACCATTTTTAAGTGCACGCATTTGATCAACGATAGAGGCACCACCGTAGATTTCTAAAACTTTAAGTCCCTTGATATTTTGACCAAGAACTTTGATTTCTGCAGCAACCTGAATCGCTAGCTCACGTGTTGGAGCCATAACGATAGCCTGAGGCTTATGCTGAGAAAGGTCTACTTTGTTCAGAACAGGTAGTGAAAACGCAGCCGTTTTACCAGTACCAGTCTGTGCCTTACCAAGTGCATCTGCACCTGTAAGCAGTAGAGGAATAGACGCCGCCTGGATAGGGGTAGGCGCAACGAAGCCCATTGAGTCAAGTGCGGATAGTAGTGTGTCGGCCAGATCTAACTGGCGAAATTCTGTAACAGATTCTTGCATTGGGATCCCAATATGTAATCTAAAGTAAAACGGGGCCCCTTCTGCTTTAAGAGTTCTGCAACAGCAACCACAAGCATGGGCCTCGACTTTGAGGCGCGCATTGTGCGCCATTACTCGATAAAATGCCAGAAAAAATTGAGCGTTGTCACAAATTAACTTTCAAACACCTATTTATTAAACAATAAGCTTGTCACTTGAACATGTTTCACATTATTTAGGCTGTTTCTTTTGATCATCCCATTGATAATACTGATTTCTTCCATACTTCTTTGCCATATAAAGAGCCCTATCAGCCCCTTCGATTAACTTTTCTAAGCCAGCATCGACATTTGGAATTATTGTCTGACAACCTAGGCTGATCGTTACCTTCCCTTCCTCAACTGTTTCATGGGTTAGCGCCAACTGGCAAATACAAGCCTGCAGCTCTGTCGCGATTGACGCCGCGGTTTGCGCATCTACTTTTGGTAATAAGCAGGCAAATTCTTCACCTCCATACCGGGTAAAGAGTGACTTTTGATACGGTTTCACTATTTTTTCCAGCGCGCTGGCTATTTTCTTTAAACAATTATCTCCTTCCAGGTGACCATATGTATCATTAAATGCCTTAAAGTGGTCCACATCGATCATAATCAAACTGAGTGGCACCTGCTTTATCTTCGCTTTTTGCCAATAGCGATCTAAGGTCAGATCAAAGAAGCGACGGTTAGCGACTCCGGTCAGTCCATCCTGCATCGACCACAACTCTAGGCGCTGGTTGGCATCTCCTAGCGCGCGGTTAGTTTCTTGCAGCTCTCGGGTTCTCTTCAGGACATGCTCTTCCAACTCGGCATTCAAACTAGTCAGCTGATCGTGGTTCCGCTTGATAACGATTTGCTGACCCAAGGCGGCGCCAAATAATTTGAGGATCTCTTTCTGGTGATCGGTGAGCATACGTTGGTTTATCAGATTATCTGCCGCAAGCCAGCCAATACACTCATTACCATTCCACATCGCAATCATCGCATTCCATCCCGTTCCTACTTGGTTAGTCCCATAGTAGAGAGGGGCATTTTCTTTAACGACAACATGATCTTTCCGGCTCAGCGCCTCATGCACCAACGGGTGATCAGGGATCGTGCTCGTAAATTCAGTACGCTGCACCAGGTTACCTTGCGGATCGGTACCGTAAGTGCCTTGCATTTTATTCTTTTCAAAATCAGTTAAGAATATTGCCATCCGATCAATACCGAGGTGTGTCCGCCCAAGAAAGACGGCATTGCGGTAAAGCTGATCAAGATCACTCGCTTTTGACAAATTCAGCGTCACCTCATGGAGGTTTCTCAATAAAGACAAATATTCGTTTATCGAGTGATTGCGGATCTCCAGCTCAGCTTCCACACTGCGCCTTGTTAAATGGTGATCAATAACTTCTTGTCTTAACACCCTGGCGCTAATATCAGATGCCAACAACAGTAACAGGTTTTCAACCTGCTCAAAGTTTGCTTCAAAATAGACAGGATTTTGAGTCTCAGCGTAAATATAACCGACATTAGAGTTATGCATTGTTATTGGCAAAAGCAATTGGCACCAAGCATCATCGCCTCCTCGCCAAATCGCTTTATAAGGTTTATCAACATACGCCCTGACATACTGGCCACCTTTTTTGGCTTGCTCTAGTAGGCCTGTTGGTACACCGTTATAGTCATCTAAAGTGAGTGTGTTGCTATAGTATTTGAAATCATCCGAGACCAAACTCGATAACACCCTTGTCTCATGGTTTTGTTCCACCATTAAAGTAATGTAACTCAGTTTTAATTCCTTTCTTAAAACTGATAACAAGCAGTGACACCAACGCTCCATGTTTGCCTGGCGCGCCAACAAATCTACTAACCGATTAAATTCATCTTTCAAACATGCAACCATCTTTTACCTAACCTCCAGAACTGACCTGTGTGCTGAGCACATCTTTTTTATCAATGATAATTATCTTGTTTACCAGAAACTTGTAGTTGTAGTAACCACTATTTCTGAGAGTGTGACCCCTTACAACCGAAAACAGGGCGAACAGATAAAGCATCAGTTTATTAGTTGTTATATGTAGGTAAAGCTGTCACTTTTGTCCCAAATTTCAGTCTGTTAGTTGCATTGGGCTCTTCGTATAAACGTACTGACGGCCCACTGGGTACTCATCGTGACTACAAATCGAGCCCGAAGCAGTCTGAGACATAGCGATGAATAGGTAATTTGAAGGCTCTCTAGTGGGTATAGAGCTTGGTTTTAGTGCATGAAGGCCTTATAGTGTGTCGGTTCACAATCTGAGACCGGGCATAATGTTTCAAGACAATCCATTATTAGCACAGCTTAAAAAACAAATTCAGGAAACCCTTCCTAAGAAGGAAGGTAATATCAAAGCAACAGACCGTGGCTTTGGGTTCCTGGAAACCGACAACAAAGAAAGCTTCTTCATTCCGCCAACCTATATGAAAAAAGTAATGCACGGTGACCGTGTCGTTGCTGTGATTCGTACAGAGAAAGAGCGTGAAGTTGCTGAGCCTCAGGAACTGGTTGAACAGTTCGTAAATCGCTTCATTGGTCGTGTAAAACTCATTCGCGATCGCCTGCATGTTGTTCCAGATCATCCACAACTTAAAGATGCAGTAAAAGCTCGTGCCGTAAAAGGCCTTAATCCAGAGCTATTGAAAGAAGGCGACTGGGTTGTTGCGAACATGACTCGCCACCCATTAGTTGGCGACAACAAAACCTTCTTCTGTGAAATCAAAGAAAAAATCACAGACAGCAACGACAAAATTGCACCATGGTGGGTAACTTTAGCCCGTCATGAGCTACCGAATGCAGAGCCAGCACCTCAAGAAAGCTGGAACATGTTGGATGAAGGCCTTGAGCGTCAGGATCTCACCGATCTGCCTTTCATCACTATCGATGGTGAATCCACCAAAGATATGGATGATGCTATCTATACCGTAGCCAATGATGACGGCAGCTTTGAAATCACCATTGCTATTGCCGATCCAACATCTTACATTGCTGTGGGTGACAAAATGGATGATGAGGCACGCCAGCGTGGCTTTACCATCTACCTGCCAGGCCGAAACATTCCGATGCTTCCACGTGAGCTAAGTGATGAACTTTGCTCGCTGATCGAAGATGAAAAACGTCCTACCATCTGTTGCCGAGTCACCGTCGATAAAAACGGTGTTATCCAAGACGATATTAACTTCTTCGCAGCCTGGATTAAATCACAGGCACGCTTGGCTTATGACAATGTCTCTGACCTGCTTGAAAATGGCCAATGTGACAACTGGGCACCAAACGATGTAATCGCCGGGCAAGTTAATGCGTTGCTAGGGTTTGCCAATGCGCGTAGCGACTGGCGAGCTAACAATGCGGTAGTATTCCCAGACCGCCCTGATTACCGCTTCGAGCTTAGCGAAGATAACGACGTTATCGCAATCCATTCGGATCCCCGCCGTACGGCGAACCGTATGATCGAAGAAGCGATGATCACGGCAAACATCTGTGCCGGACGCGTACTGCAAGATAAGTTCGGAATGGGTGTATTCAACTACCACAATGGTTTCAACCCAGAAAAGCTAGATACAGCAATGGACTTCCTGCAAAACGCGGAAGCACCATTTGAAAAAGAGCAACTAACTTCTCTGGAAGGCTTCAGTGCCCTACGCCGTTGGTTGAACACTCAGGAAACCACTTACCTAGACAACCGCCTACGCAAGTTCCAGGCATATAGTGAAGTTGGCAAGTCGCCAGCTCCTCATTACGCGATGGGCCTTGATGTATACGCAACGTGGACATCGCCGATCCGTAAATACGGTGACATGATTAACCACCGTCTTCTGAAAGCCGTTATTTCTGGTAATGAACCAACACAGACCCCAGATGAAACAGTGGGCGAAGAGATCGCTACCCACCGTCGTCATCACCGTATGGCAGAACGTGATGTTGCCGACTGGCTATATATTCGCCTGCTGAAAGATGCCGTAAAAGAAGAGACAATCTTCACCGCTGAAATTTTCGACATCAACCGTGCCGGTATGCGCGTACGCCTATTGGAAAATGGGGCGGCTGCATTTATTCCTGGCCCGTTGATCTTAGATAATAAGCAACGCATCGAATGTAACGGTGATCTTGGCATCGTCAACATTGATAAAGTCAAAGAGTATCAATTAGGCGATTCTTTTGAGGTTAAGCTAGCGGAAATCCGTGCTACTACACGTCAGCTAGTTGCCAAGCCAGTAAAAGAGTTCCCAGCCCCTACCGCGGAAGGAGCTGCTGCCAGCCAGCCAACGGAAGAAAAAGCGTAATTTGCTTTGTTCGAATATTATCAAGGGTCAGCCATTGCTGGCCCTTTTTTTATCTCCACCTTTCCTTTCGCTTTCTTTCTGGCTCAATATTGTTACTCTTAGAACAATAATTATTTCAAGTAGTACATCGAGTCAGCAATGTCAGACGCAGTAAAATCAGACGTTATTCAACAAGTTCAACAATGGTTAGAAGACGTTGTCATCGGGTTGAACCTATGCCCGTTCGCAGCCAAACCAAATCGCAATAAACAAATTAAAATCCATGTCTGTGAAGCAACAGCCGAAGAGCAACTACTGGAAGAGATTTACCAGGAAATTAAACAGCTTGATGAAACTTCCGTTGAAGAGCTGGAGACCACACTTGTCGTTGCGCCAAACCTATTTGCGGCATTTGATGACTACAACCAGTTCCTTGATCTCGTCGATGCCCTGATCATCCAAATGGGCAAAGAAGGTACCTATCAAATCGCAAGCTTTCATCCGGACTACTGCTTCTATGGCACACAGCCGAATGATGCCGAAAACCTGACCAACCGTTCTCCGTTTCCTATCTTCCATTTGATCCGTGAAGCCAGCATGGAAAAAGCGCTGAAGCACTACCCGGATCCCGAAGGTATCCCAGGGCGGAATATTGAATGTGTGGAAAATTTGTCACCTGAACAAATAAAAAAATTATTTCCTTTTCTTATCAAGTAATCCGCGTTACTAACGATAAATAAAATTAAGGGAGTAGATAGATACTCCCTTCAAAGAGCTTTAAAGGGTCATATCCTGTTACTTGTTCGCTGAGCCAGTCTTTCTGACCAAATGATGAAATATGCACTAGATTCGTAATGATGCGCCATGAATAGAGAAATAAGTTGTAATGCCATCAATTTCATTTGCAATATTTAGAAGCGCTGGAGTTCGCTTCGGATTACCGCTATTACTCGCTGTGGTGATGATAATATCATTAGAGCCGGTTTTGGCGACCTTTGCCCCCTACCGTGGCCTATTGCTGGTACTGCCTTACATCTTATTAAGCCTGGTTATTCTGCTCAGCCAACCATTCAGTCAAGGCAAGACGGCACTAACAGCCCTGCTGATGATGGTGACGTTCTACATTATTCAGAACTACCTGCAATCTCCGCTTTCTGATAATCAAACCCGGATAATCTATGTCTTGCTAGCAACCCTACTGCCGTTGAACCTACTACAGGTTCACCTTCTCCCTGAGCGACGACTGTTTTCCCGCTTTGGTACTGGCTATTTAATCTTTCTCGGATGCCAGCTTGCCTGGGGTGTCTTGGTTGTAAACCACTTCGAAGACAAAGATCTGGGCTATCTATGGGATAGCTATCTTTATGCTTTCCCTGAATTGTCTCCCCTACCGGTATTACTTATTCTGCTCTATCTTGGTATTGGCCTGGCTTGCGGTTCAGCAATACTCAAGCGTAATCAGGGCTATGATCAAGCAGTCTTTACTAGCCTGCTATTTGCCGGTGTCACCTTCTGTGCATTTCACCAAGATTTCATTTCTTCTACGGCATTTTCAGTGGCCGCAGTACTGCTTTTGCTCAACCTCATCACCTGCAGTCATGAGCTGGCGTATGTCGATCAGTTAACAGGTATTCCCGGCCGCCGCGCCTTAGAAACTGAGCTGAAACATCTTGGCCGAACCTACACCCTAGCAATGCTAGATGTTGATCACTTTAAGAAATTCAATGATACATACGGGCATAAAACCGGTGATGATGTATTAAAGCTCGTTGCCCAGTTTATGCAAGAAGTAAGAGGCGGTGCTGAGGTCTTTCGTTATGGCGGTGAGGAATTCACCATCTTGTTTAAAGGTAAAGAAAATAGCCAGTGTATCGAACACCTTGAGCAGCTGAGGGAAGGTATCGCCAATTACGAGATGAGTATCCGCCAGTATGATGACCGCCCTTTAAACGATAAGAAAGGCGCCAAAATGCGCACTCAATTACCCAAAGAGGAAACCGTCAAAGTGACTGTTAGCATAGGTATTGCTGACAGCTTCCCCGACCACAACCCTGCCGCGGTACTGAAAGCGGCCGATGAAGCCCTGTACAAAGCCAAAAAATCTGGCCGGAATCGCTTGAGTCAGTAAAGCATACCTACACATTGCGACCACTCATTAATCTCCCCAACAAAGATAGAAACAAAAAACCCGGTGAAATCACCGGGTTTTGGTTACCAATTAAACTTATCTTCACCTATTGCTAGCAGAAGAGTAAGCCCAGCTATGCAGCAACGCCAATATAAGGTTTAAGTACAGGCAGCCCTAACAGATCGGCGGCCAAACCAGCGTTAAGGTCTGTACTTGGGAGTAGCCCACCATAAGTGAATGGGCCTTATTGTTATTTTATCTAATGGCCAAAAGCCCAGTTGATAATCAAGCTTCCGGCGGAACCTTTCAGCCAGAGTATCAAAACCAATCACTCTGGGTGGTTTCATCAAGGCTGAAGAATAAATCCCTTATAGGAATCATAGTAGCAGCCAATGTATCGCTTTAAAACAAAAAAAGCAGTTGGCAAACGATTATTCTATTCCCCTCAGAGTGACTTCCAGTATCGATCAAGTGCTATTCAGCACGCCGTAACAAGAAACGTCTATAGAAGCTTATTTCTGAGGATTATGTGTTTTATATGCAGGTAACATTCATCGCTGTAGTTGGTAATTTTAACCCTGATAATGACCAGGTATTTATATTCTGCCCATTAAAAAAGGCTTGCCATATCGACAAGCCTTTCTGTTTAGCAGTGTGTTTACTTAACCTTTCACACCACCAGCAGTCAAACCACCTACCAGGAATCTCTGAGCAAGCAAGAACACGATAGTAATAGGTACTGCTGATAGTACCGCTGCCGCCGCAAAATCGCCCCATAGATAGTTCTGAGGGTATAGATATTGCTGCATACCGACTGCTAGAGTGTAATTATTCACATCCGTTAATAGCAACGATGCCACTGGTACTTCTCCTACCAGACCGATGAACGACAGGATGAAAACAACCGCGAGAATTGGCACTGATAATGGGAGCAGAACAAAGCGGAATGCTTGCCACGGTGTTGCACCATCAAGTGCTGCTGCTTCTTCCAGTGAAACATCAATCGTTTCAAAGTAACCTTTAATGGTCCATACGTGAAGTGCGATCCCCCCCAAGTAAGAAAAGATCAAACCACCATGCGTATTCAGCCCCATAAATGGAATGTATTGGCCTAAACGGTCAAACAATGCATATAGAGCAACCAGTGCAAGTACTGCAGGGAACATTTGGAAAATCATCATCCCTTTAAGGATTGTGGTTTTACCTTTAAAGCGCATACGGGCAAACGCATAAGCACTGGTTGTCGATAGTGCAACAATGATAATTGATGTAATACCTGCAACTTTTACCGTGTTCCATAGCCATAGTAAAACTGGGAATGGTGGTGGCGTTATACTGCCATCATTATTAGTAACAGCAAAGCCGAGAGCTAAACGCCAGTGATCCAATGTTGGATTCGTTGGAATTATCTCACCACCAGCGAAGTTACCTTCACGGAATGAAATCGCAATAATCATTAACAGCGGAAAGATAATCATTGATAAGAAAAGACACAAGCCGATATGTGTTGCCCAAACTCTATATTTCAATGATTTTGATGGAACCATAGCCATAACGTCTCTCCTTAGTCTTGTGCAAGCTTAGTGAATCTAAGATTAAGTAGTGCCATACCACCCACCAATAAGAAAATAATTGTTGCGATTGCACCAGCAAGACCAAAGTCTTGACCACCGCCACCCTCGAAAGCGATACGGTAGGTATAGCTTACTAGCAAGTCAGTGTAACCAGCAGGTTCTGAGGTACCCACCATGTTCGGGCCGCCCGCAGTCAATAGCTGAATCATTACAAAGTTGTTGAAGTTGAATGCAAAGCTAGCAATAAGCAATGGTGTCAACGGCTTGATCAACATTGGAAGCGTGATTGTGAAGAAGTTCTGAATCGGCCCCGCACCATCAATAGCCGACGCTTCGTATAAATCAGACGGAATAGACTTCAGTAGACCCATACACAGAATCATCATGTAAGGGAAACCTAACCAGGTATTCACCAACACAACCATTACACGCGCCATGATTGGGTCAGAGAACCACGATGGTTTAATACCGAATATGGCTTCAAGAAACAAGTTGATTTCACCAAAGCTCTGGTTAAACAAGCCTTTGAATATCAAGATAGAAATAAACGCTGGTACCGCGTAAGGGAGAATGAGAAGTACGCGATAAATGCTGCTACCTTTTAATGGCTCCCACTGAACGAGACACGCTAGTACCATACCCAATGCCAGTGTTAACGCGACCGCTAAAAAGGCAAAAACCACAGTCCAGATAAAGATACCGATAAAAGGTTCTTTAATACCATCATCGGTCATCACTCGTTCGAAGTTAGCCGTACCAACACTCACGGCAAATCCCGGAGAGATAGGTTTATCAACAAAGTTACCGTCTGCGTCGACAGGTTGGTAGAAACCAACATCCATATTCGGTTTGTATAGCTGCTGAGTTTGATTATTCATCATACTCAGGCCGTCTTCCTGAAGCGTAAACAGAGGCGTATCAGCCGCAAACTTACGTAGGCCACTCATTCGAATTTCATGACCACCAGGCATCACTAGCTCAACTTTCGTCAAGTTCGCACGGTTCTTAACAATCGTTTTGATCTTCTCTTTGTCACCCTGAACACTGTCAACCTTACGAAGGCTCATTGCATCCGAAGTTGTATTGGCAATGTCGAAAACATCAGAGGCTAGTAGGTCACCATCCGCTTTAATAATCAGCTGGTGGCCATTCTCTACTTTGTAGAGATCAAAACCATAGCTTTCACCCGACTGGAAACTACGCTGCTCCAACACTGACTGTGCTCTCTCCAGTGATAGCTGGTTCGAGGCACTGTAGTTGGTAAACGCCAGTCCAATGGTATAAACCAATGGGAAAATAATGAAAATAAGCATCCCTGCAACGCCAGGGAAGATGTAACGATGAGCGTAAGTTTTTTTACTTCCGAAAATATAAAGAGCAAGTGCTGTTAGAACAACGGTAAGAAGAGCAAAAGGTATTTCACCTTGTGCATACATCAATACGGTAGCATAACCATTAACAACACCGATCATGCCTAGTAGCGACCATTTCAGCCACTTACGATAATTAAATTTAGGACTTTCTTGTTGTGCATCCAAAAGTCCGGCACCTTGAACTGACTGCATCTCAGCTCCTTGCTAGCAAAAAATGACAATAAAATGGGGAAGGTTACCCCTCCCCGTAAAAAGTATTACTTAAGCATGTGACCAGCGGCTTCATCTAGCGCACCATCAATGTCCTGACGACCATCAACGACATTCTTGATTGCATTACCCTGTGCGTACCAGAATGCTGCCATCTGAGGAACGTTAGGCATGATTTCACCGTTCATTGCGTTATCCATAGTGGCAGCAATGCGTGCATCTTTGTCTAGTGTCTTCTGGAATGATTTCAGAGCTACCGCGCCAAGTGGCTTATCATCGTTAACCTTACCCAGACCTTCGTCAGTCAGTAGGTAGTTTTCAATGAATTCAACGGCTAGATCTTGGTTTGGTGATGCAGAGCTAATACCCGCAGTCAGGATACCGACGAATGGCTTAGAAGGGCTGCCATTCAGCTTAGGTAGAACAGCAACACCGTAGTTGATGCCAGACTTCTCAACGTTGCCCCAAGACCATGGGCCGTTGATAGTCATCGCTACATTACCTTTGTTGAACTCAGCTTCAGAGACGCTGTAGTCCATATCTGGCGAGATCACTTTCTTATCAACAAGAGTCTTGATGAAGTTCATGCCGCGTTTCGCGCCAGCGCTGTTCACACCAACATCTTTCACATCGTAGCCTTCAGCGGTGAACTTGAACGCGTAGCCACCGTCAGCAGACAGTAATGGCCATGTGAAATACGGTTCTTTTAGGTTCCACATGATAGCTTTCTTGCCATCTTTCTGAAGCTTTTTATCTAGCGCTTCAACGTCTTCCCAGTTCTTAGGTGGGTGTGGAACAAGATCCTTGTTATAAATCAGAGAAAGTGCTTCAACCGCAACAGGATAACCAATGTACTTACCGTCGTACTGCACGGCATCCCAGGTAAAATCAATAATTTTGTCTTTTAGCTCTTTAGATGGCTTAACTTCTGCCAGTAGACCTGATTTTGCGTAGCCGCCAAAGCGGTCGTGTGCCCAGAATACGATATCTGGACCATCACCAGCAGCCGCTGTCTGAGGGAATTTCTCAGATAGGCCATCAGGGAAAGCAACAGTGACTTTTACACCCGTGTCTTCTTCAAACTGCTTACCCACTTCTGCTAGGCCGTTATAGCCTTTATCGCCATTGATCCAGATAGTAAGTTGACCTTCTTCAATCGCGGCGTGTGCGTTAAGTGAGCCAAGGGCTGCAAGGGTACATAAAGCTACAGTGCTGAGGACTTTCTTCATTTTTAACATCCTTCATGATTGTTATATGTTGCGCTCCAGAAATTCCTCTGCAGCACAATTTGCAGTCTGTATCATCCATCAGTAATGAACACTCGGCATCATCCTGAGCCCTACGCCCCCTATCCCTAAGAGTTAAAAGCGTGATCTGCGTCGTTCAGCTTAGTGACGCAGATCTAAAAACGACACATGATTGTGATACAGCGCACATAGTACTGTGATTAAAAGAACACATCAGCAACAGGAATATCAAAGTGTGATCCAAGCACTCCTCCCCCCTTCATCCCCCTTTTAAATTCTTTTCAAGGATGATGTATTACGGTGACAGTGACGTAAGATTAGCAACATACCCAATGGGGTAGATGAAGAAGCTTTTACTGTTCTGCATTACGCAGTTTTGACTTTTTAGTAACCACATTTATTGGAAACGACAGCACCGCTTTACTTCTTGGGGAAGTAAGTAAGGCGGATTTGGTCAGGGTAGCCATTCATTCCACTGCCTGGGTGATATTAACGCTACCCATTTTTTTCTTCTCTACACCTAAAAATTCTTTACCCGTGAGGCCTGGCATGAATACTATGCCGTATAATTGATGCCTTGCAGGCAACAACAAACTTAGAGGAATAGGCTCGATGGCGAGTGTCACTTTACGAAATGTATGTAAAGCATATGGAGATAACCTGATTTCCAAGAACGTTGATCTCGATATTGCTGAAGGCGAATTCGTTGTATTTGTAGGGCCATCAGGCTGTGGTAAATCGACTCTTCTTCGTTGCATCGCAGGCTTGGAAGATATCACATCAGGTGACCTATACATCGGCGAAGAACGTATGAATGACGTTCCACCTTCTGAACGTGGTGTTGGCATGGTGTTCCAGTCATATGCTCTTTACCCGCACTTAAATCTGTTCGACAACATGTCTTTTGGCATGAAGCTGGCAAAAGCAGACAAGAATGAGATCAAAAAGCGTGTTGATCACGCTGCAGATATCCTTCAGCTCGGTCACCTGCTCGATCGCCAGCCTAAAGCACTTTCTGGTGGCCAGCGTCAGCGTGTAGCTATCGGTCGTACGTTAGTATCCCAGCCTAACGTATTCCTGCTTGATGAACCGCTATCTAACCTTGATGCCGCACTGCGTGTTCAGATGCGCATTGAAATTGCCAAGCTTCATAAGCAACTCGGCTGCACTATGGTCTACGTAACGCATGATCAGGTCGAAGCAATGACTATGGCTGAGAAAATTGTCGTTCTAGATGGCGGTTACGTTTCTCAGGTTGGTAAGCCACTTGAGCTATACCACTACCCACAAAACCGTTTCGTCGCTGGCTTCATCGGCTCACCAAAAATGAACTTCATGAGTGTGTTCATCGAGCAGGTTGAAGATGAACGAGTCATGGTTCAAATGGCTGACGGAAATGCATTCTGGATCCCTGTTGACGGCACAACCGTGAATAAAGGCGATCGTATGTCACTGGGTATTCGCCCAGAGCACTTGGTAACAGCTGAAGACGGTGATGCTTGTGTCGAAGGCAAAGTACAAGTTGTCGAGAAACTCGGCTATGAAACTCAGGCTTATCTACACCTTGAACACATGGACGCTGACTTCATCTATCGTCGTCCTGATACACTAGAAGTTGAAGCTGGAGATAGCTTCAAATTCGGTATCCCGGCTCATCGCTGCCATTTATTCCATAGCGACGGCCGAGCTTGCCGCCGTCTATTTAAAGAGCCTGGCGTATAAGCCAGCCTCCTATTTCCCCCCTATAACGGAAGCGCTGCTCAGTTACCTGACAGCGCTTTTTTTGTACGTATTTTCCTCTTCTGTACCTGGAACCAAACATGACGCTTGATGCCCGTATCAAAAACTATGATCCAGACCGAATGATTCTGATACCTGATTTTGAGATCCCCCAGCTAGGTCGACAGCGCCTCATTCGGATCTACTTACCCTCGGACTACCACACCAGCAACAAAACGTATCCCGTTATTTATATGCATGATGGCCAGAATGTTTTCGAGCCGGCACTCTGTATTTCAGGAATGAGCTGGCAAGCCGCAGAGCATCTCGACGACATGCAGAGCCAGGGCCAAACCGATGGTGTTATTCTTGTCGCCGTCGATAACAGCCCTCTTAAGAATGGCTTGGGACGGATGGACGAATACTCTCCATGGCCATTTAATCCCCCGCCGGAACTCAGTGATTGGAGTGATATTAAACAAACTATGGGGGGAGAAGGTGAAGCCTACAGCGCCTTTATTGCCGAGACCCTAAAACCGTATATCGATCAGCATTATCGAACCCAGTTAGAGCGTGAATTCACCACCATTGCCGGCAGCTCAATGGGCGGCTTAATTAGTCTATATAGCTCCCTTCGATACCAAGCAGTCTTTGGCAACGTGGGAATATTTTCTCCTGCCTTCTGGTTCGCAGAAACTCCAATCAGTGACTATCTTAACCAGACTTCTATCACATATCCTCTTAATATCTACATGGATATCGGCACCGCTGAAACCAGTGATCATTCAATCCCCGATTTTCCCTTTCTCTATCTTGATGGTGCCAAGCGCATCCACCAGCAACTTCAGGCCAAGAGCAACAAAATAAGCTGCAGCTTGCGGGTAGACAACGATGCCGTGCACAGTGAAAGTGCCTGGGCAAGACGATACCCTGAAATGGTAAAACAGTTTTACTGCTGTTAACCCATTTATAGCTTTGTAATAAGGTGGAGGTTGGCCACCATCCCTCCTAAACTTAATCTTGCAGGTGGTCATTGATTCGGATACCAGCACCATCCAATCGGCGTATACCTATAAATATCTTTGATGGAGGATCATTACATGAGCAGCCATGACAGAATCGAAGATATCGAACAACAGATCTATTTGGCTTATCAGGAAGGTAACTATCAGGAGGCTAAATCGCTTGAAGCGAAGGTGATAAAACTAAGGGGTGATAAGCACCTCTATGATGACAGCGACCCCTACTCGATAGAAGGAAAAATAGTGACTGATGAATGAAAGGTAAAACTATACCTAGCTTGATAACACCTTGTTGCTCATCCCGCGCTATCACTCAAGATATGCAATATGCCTAGCATTCACATAGCAACAACCAACAAAAACGCTGCTCACAGAGCAGCGTTTTCATTGGCTTATTGAGTTTTTCGTCCAGCTCTAATCAATAGCCTTGGCTAATCCACTCGCCTCGACACGCTGTTGCAGCACATGGCTTTCTTGCAGCACCGGAAAAGCAATATCGACTTCGGGTTTGGCAAATTCCAAATGACCAATCAGAGCCTGATGGCTACGCTGAATACAGGTTAGCGCCACACTCTTGCCGTTAAGTTCAGCTTCGGCGCAAAGCGGGTTAAATTTCACTGTTGCCGGTAACATATTAGATCCAACCTGTAGCAGATACTTGGTTTTATCATTAGCCGTCAGAACCAGTTCAAGCGTTTCCCCTGCGGTTTGCTGATACTCTAGGTGGTACACCTCAGCACCATCTAGGTGGCCTTCAAAAGACACATTAAGCGCATTGGCTTGACCAAATCGCAATACCGCATGGAATGACTGCCATTGTGCAGGCAGGCAAGGCGAAAGCGTCACTTTACCAGCTAGCAAATTCGGCGAAAAACCAAGGTAATCCTGATAGCCGTTACGGGTAAACTCAGACACCGACCATGCCTGCGCATAGGTACCTGTCGTTGTCAGTTTACCCTCAACATCGAGGAAGGCATCCAGGTTCTCACTCATTGCTCCGCGGTGGCCGATTGAGAGAATTTGCTCCGATAAGTTCTTCGTTAGTTTATAGGCAAAATCTGCATACCCATATTGGATCAGGCTTGATACGGTAAAGCCCGCATTCCACCCCCAAATGGTACCATTATGGTAAGCCGCATCCTTATGGTACTCCTCCCGGTTGGCATGATACGGATGGAAGTCAGGATCATGCTGTGACAACGAAGTGATCCCCCACGGAAACAGCAACTCGCTAACCGCCTTTTGCACCACTTGGGCACCGACTTCGGTATCGACTAACCCTTTGTCAAAGGGCACAGTCAATGTCATCAACTGATTGGGACGCACTTGCAAATCACGGCTATTATCTTCTCGGAGGCGATCTGCCAACATCCCCTGTTGTTCATCCCAGAACAGTGACTGAAAACTCGATTGCACGTTATCAGCCAAGGCCTGATAATGATTCTCGCCCTTCGCATCACCGTTAAGCCGAGCCAATTCGACTGCCACTTTCAAACTGGTATACCATAACGCCTGAATGTCATTGGCACGGTTCCCCCGGGCAGACCACGGCAACTTCCCTTCCAACTTAGCATCCATCCAGGTATCAGGGTCTCGGTGAGTCATCAGGCCATACTGGTCCAGGTAATTCCTCTCGATTCCATCAATATAGGTTTGTACCACCGGGTAAATGGATTTTGCATACTCGAAATCGCCGCTATAACGCAAATAGTCCCATACTTCTCTGACCATCCAGGGCGTGCCGTCGGTAGTGTTATAGATGATATTGGTCAGGCTGGTGACCCGATTCGGGATCCGGCCGTAATTAAGGCTCTGCTTGTCCGTGAGCTGCATCGAAGCAAAGTTATCAATGATGGTTTTGGCATCACCGAAGTCACCGTTGACAAGTGTGATACCTGGCAGCGCAATAAAGGAATCGCGCCCCCAGCAATCTTTAAACCAAGGCAAGCCAGCCCAGATCCCCATACCGAATTCATGCGAAACAAACACCTTGCCTGAGGCCTTTGCCCACATCAGCGCCCGGTTGTATTCAAGATCGGAAGTCCATAAATAGGACTGAGTCAGCATATCGTACGTTTGCTGAAGGTGTTGGGTGTAACCATCGACTTCCAGCAATTGGTTCGCCTGTGCGATTGCTTCGGCTTCTGTCTCCGCAAAAGCAAGATAAAGCGTAATACTGGTTTCAGGCTGAAGTGTTTCAATCACCGGTTTGACATGGTTGCCGCTAAGATGCATCACATCATTCAGCGCCGGCAGTTCGGTGAAAGTGGCTTCTTTAAAGCGAAAAGACTTATTGGCACAAAGCGCGATAAATGATGGCGTTTTTTCCTGCCGTAAAGACGGATCAATCGCATACACCACCCCATTATCGAAAGTCGATACAGACGAGGAATTAATTGCCAGGTTAAGCTGAGGCACAATCGCCAGTGTCTTGGCCTGCTCTGATGTGACGGTTAACGCTGCTGATCGCTGTTGGGAAAACAGCATAAATGTATCTGTCGCACGGTTGGCATACTTGTGCGTCGCACCATATGGCAGAATATCAGCTTCAGGGGCACTATTTCTGTCATTGATTATACCATCAACAAACGAAGCAAAAGTCCCTAGGTACCAACCCTGCTTATGGCGGTATTTACCTGCAGCAACATAGCCGTGTGTTACACCTTCATAGTAACCGTCGACATTATCGCCAAATACAAACGGTGCGCTTTGGTTAACTTTGATTGCAAGTTGTTCGAACAGCGTTTGGGGTGCAAGTATGGGTTCTGCTTTAGCATGTAACTGTCGTGTTACCGACTGAATAGAAAACTCAGCCTGAACGAGATCACGGCTAGGCTCAGACTCGGCATTCTCACCACCTCGAGAGATCATCAATGATGGCGAACCATCAACAACACTCATTGAGATCGTATACAACCCCGTTTCCGGTGCCAAGAACGTCAAATCATTGCCAATACCCTTCGCAGAGATCAGAGGCTGGGCCTGATCCTCCGCACACGATACTGCTTTATACTTATCCGCAGAAAACGTTAGTTGCTCGCTACCCTGCTGATCAGAGATCTTAAAACTATGCTGATCAGCCGAAAGGCAAATTACCGCCTGATAATCCCCGTCGCCAAGATAAGACATTGGGGTATCATCCCCCCATCCATTAAAGGTACCTTTAACGTATAACTGCTCATTATATGGAGCTTTCGCTAACCCGTTCACTTGTGTTCCTTATCAGTAAGAGATATAGCAATCTGCTTTATATTCAACGCCAAAATAGGTCATTCAGAAAGCACAATGCGCAGACCAGGCCTGCGCATTGAATCGATGGTTACAGCCTGTTATAGGCTCACAACCTGCTTATTTTTTAATTTGAGAAACAGCTGTATCTAGCGCTTCTTTTACTGTTTGGCGACCTAGCAGCGCATTTTCAATTGCAGCACCTTCGGCAAACCAATACGCCGTCATTTCAGGAATATTAGGCATGATTTCACCATTTTCAGCATTGGTCATGGTTGCCGCAATTCGGCTGTCTTTCGACAAGATATTCTGGAATGATTTCAGGGTTACAGCACCCAGCGGTTTATCGTCGTTGACCATCTTCAGACCTTCATTAGTGAGTAGGTAATTCTCAAGGAATTCAACCGACAGATCTTGGTTTGGACTAGCAGAGTTTATACCAGCACTCAAGACACCAACGAATGGGTTCGATGCCCCACCATTTAATGTAGGCAGTACCGCTACACCGTAGTTAATTTTTGATTTTTCAAGGTTGCCCCATGACCATGGACCGTTAATAGTCATCGCAACATTGCCTTTGTTAAATTCGGATTCTGACACTGCATAATCCATATCTGGAGAGATAACATCTTTTTTCGCCAGATCAAGCAAGAAACTCAAACCAGCGATGCCAGCTTCGCTGTTCACGCCAACTTGTTTAGCATCAAAACCGGTTGCCGTCTTCTTGAAGGCATAGCCACCGTTAGCCGAAATCATTGGCCACGTAAAGTAAGCATTCTTCACATCCCACATGATGGCTTTCTTGCCTTTCGCCTGCATTTGCTTCTCGATAGCATACAGTTCTTCCCATGTTTTAGGTGCTTCAGGCAATAGATCTTTGTTGTAGATAAGAGATGGAGACTCAACAGCAACAGGGTAACCCACTAACTTACCTTCATAAGTCACCGCATCCCAGCTGAAATCAACTAACTTCTGCTTAAACTCTTCCGATGGCTTAACTTCTGCTAGTAAACCTGATTTTGCATAACCACCAAAGCGGTCATGCGCCCAGAAAATAATATCCGGACCGCCGCCTGTCGCAGCAACTTGCTGGAATTTTGCTTCTAGAGATTCAGGGTACTGAACATTAACTTTAACACCGGTGTCTTCTTCAAACTGGCGACCCACTTCAGCCAGGCCGTCATAGCCTTTATCGCCATTAATCCAAATAAGAATTTCACCTTCCTGCATAGCCGAAGCTGCCATAGGAAAAGCCAGTGCTGTTGTTAGAGAACAAAGGGTCAGAGTTTTCAGAACACGTTTCATAGTTGATTTCCATTGTAATTTTTATGAACAGACGCATTCTCCCCCCCCCTAGGCTGATGAGCATCATCCCCCGCCCTACGCCCCCTGTCTGTTTTACTCAACTATGTGAAACTGAACACATTATGTTGGCCCAAAACAAAAACGGCGAAGGAAAACCTTCGCCGTAATATCCATGACCGTTTCAAACCCAGTCACAATAGAAGCTAATCTTTCTGGTTCAAGCCCAGCTTATTAGACAACGGTTCTATCGCCCAACCTTGGGCTATAACGGAAATCAACACGATAAAAAATACCATATGCATCATCAACTGTGCGCCCTGCACGCCAGCCGACGCTGGGATCAGTGCAAAGACAATCGGTGTTGCCCCTTTCAAACCAATCGCCGAAATGAATACCTTCTTCTTAGTGCTCACCCCTCTAAAAGGCAGGTAACTGATAAATACCGCCAGAGGACGGGCAACAAACATCAACACCAAAGCCGGAATAATCGCTACCCATAGGTCACCAAGTAACGCTTTGGGAAAAAACTGTAAACCGAGAATGATAAACATCAATGCTTGAGCTAGCCAAGATAAGCTATTAAAAAAGTGTTTACTCACTTCCTTTCCACGCTGTAGCATATTGCCGATCACGGCGCCTGACACATAAGAAGCGATGAGAATATTACCGCCCAGTATATGGCTACCGTAAGCTGCTATGATAAAGCAAGCTAGAATGAACACAGGGATCAAGCCATATTCTTCAAGCTTGATGCAGTTCAACAACTTTACGCCACTAACACCCACTAGATAACCAAACAACAGCCCTACAACAATCTGCTGCGCCAGCTCCATTCCGATATCAGCGGCTCCCATCGGCTGCCCGCTACTCACCAACATGCCAGTAAGGATCACCACCAATAGCAATGCCACGGGATCATTGGTCGCCGATTCAAACTCAAGCACGGTATCTGTGCTCTCTTTTAGCTTGAGTTTTTTGGATTCCAAAATCGAAAAGACGGCTGCGGCATCAGTTGACGACACTACCGCTGCAAACAACATACAAGTCAGAAGATCAAAATCAAGAATGAAGTATAGGAGCCCTCCCAAGATAGCTGTTGTTAGCAGCACTCCTGCGGTAGATAGCATCCCGCCTTCTTTATATGCAATGGCAATACTCGATTTTGAGGTATTTAGACCGCCGACAAACACAATGACATTCAATGCCATAGAACCAATGAAAGACGTCAGCTCAAGATCATCGTAGACAAAATCAAACTCACCATTACCGAACATTAGGCCGACACCCATAAAAATCAGCAACGAAGGCACACCTATTGTTTTCGACGGCTGATGAAGCAAGATGCCAATCGCAACCAAGATAGCCATACCAAGCATTATTAGTTCACTACTCAATACACAACTCCTAACCTTCCCGTTGAGCTCAAGCTAGAAATGCTGAGCTGATGAATAGTCGAGACAAAATATAGTTAACCATTAGAAATGGTGAAATTAGTGCGCTTGCACTTCTAAGCACAAAAAAAACAGCACAAACCAACCAAAATAGCTTTCATTTACCATTTAACAGTAATATTTCTTAGGCTATCAGGTCAAATGATACATGGCTTATTGAAATAATTTGTTAATAAAAACCTCACATAAGCAAAAAACATATCAAACGCCGATAAAAACAAACATTCACATAATATAAGCCAGCAAACAAACACAAACCGTGACTTTTCCTGATTATAGAAAATCAGAAAAATGACATCAGAAAAAATATTTTACGACTAAAATTAAATCCAATCGGAAGGCTTTTGTGCAATAAATCACAAAAGAATGTGTTCTATATGTATGCAATGCTCACTTTGATCAGGAGAAGAATGATGAAGTTGAAAGCTCTACTTATTGCCATCAGCTTATTCTTTGCCAACGTGGCGATGGCTTCGGGACACTGCACTTGGTACATCGAAGACCGTGGATGGTGCACACCGTATTTTCCGACTAGTGACCCTTATCCATCCAAAAAATAATCTCGGTACAGAACAGTCTGAGAATGCAATAAAGCCGCTAAAGTTAGCGGCTTTATTCTGCATATATGCTTGTCTTGCGGTTTTAATCCAACTGAAGAACCAGTGATGCCAGTGGCGAAAGCATCAGATGCAATTCACCTTCCCCGTTGGTAACAGACAGTTTTACAACTTGTTGGCCGTATAACTGCTCAGCAAGCCAATATTCCCCATCCACCAACTGCCAACAATCAACCAACGAGGCAGGGAGTTTAATCTGAACCCTACCCTGATCTTTATCGGCAAAATTGGCCACAATCAGTAGCTTCTGCTTTTGGTCAAAACGGCTAAAGCAAAACAGCTGATCATTATAGCTAGCACTGTGTTCACGGTTATAGCTGTGGATTTCTTGATATTCCCCCACCACGGCAGGACTGCTTAATGAAAAAGTCAGCAAGCGCTGGTAGAAATCACGAAGATCACGCTCCTCATCGGTCAGTGATCCGCCATCAAACTCACCGTCGTTCATCCAACGTTGATGGTTAGGCACACCATAATAATCAAAAATGGTCGTTCGAGAGCTCAGGCCAAAGCCAGCATCATCGGCACCTGCCTCGCCCACCTCCTGACCAAAGTAAACCATAGTTGGTGAGGTACTGAGGGTCGTAGATACCAACATGGCAGGTTTACCTTTCTTGGCATCACCCGCAAACTCTGGACTCGCAACTCGCTGCTCGTCATGGTTATCCAAAAAGTGCAGCATATGGTGTTCAATGTCCGTCAATTGCTGCTGAACTTCAACAATAGCATTGGTAGAACCACGCCCCTGCATCACCAGTTTCAGTGTGTCATACAAGTCTACCTTATCGTATAAGTAGTCCATTTTTCCCAAATGGATATAGTCTCTATACAAATCAGGTTGATAAACCTCTGCCATCAAAAATGCATCTGGATTTGCCTGCTTGATCGATGAGTTCATATAGCTCCAGAACTCGACCGGTACCATTTCAGCCATGTCATAACGGAACCCATCAACCCCTAGATCAAGCCAGTACAAGGCAATGTCGCGGAACTTCACCCAAGAATCCGGCACTGATTTGCCTTGCCAAAACTCAAAGTGAGCCATGTGATCTTGCCTATCAAAACCTTGCGGAAGTTCATCAAAATCTTTGCTGCCGTCCGGCTTAATGCCATAGTTCACTTTAACTGTTTCATACCAGTCATCAAACTGTGGCTGAGCCAGGCGCGAACCATTGCCCGTCCATTTCGCCGGAAACTCCTGATAGGGAGTATCTAGATCGGAATGTCGCTCCCCGCCGAGCGGCAGGTAATCATTTTCGGCTTCCGGTACTTTAAATGCTTCTCCTGGGATATAGTAAAAGTTATTGTCACGGTGGTATTCAACCGTCAGATCATCGGACGCACCAAAGTCCTCGACACCGGCAGGGTTTGTCAGCCCCTGGTAACGCCGGGCAACATGATTTGGCACAATGTCAATAATGACCTTCAGCCCATGGCGGTGACTGCGTTCGATAAGCGCTTTAAACTCTTCTAAACGGTTTGCAGGATCAACGGCCAGATCAGGGTTAACGTTATAGTAATCTTTCACCGCATAGGGCGATCCTGCCCGCCCTTTTACTACACTGGGGTGATCCGCCTCGATCCCGAACTCACGATAGTCTCTTACCAAAGCATGATGCGGCACGCCGGTGTACCAAATATGGCTCACACCCAGTTGCTTGATCTCACTTAATGCTTTGTCAGTAAAATCGTTAAACTTACCGACACCATTTTCTTCCAACGTACCCCATGGCTTATTGGTGGTCTTGGTATTGCCGAACAAACGGGTGAATACCTGATAGACAACATACTTTCCAGGTACATTTGATTTAGTTAATTCAGTCATAAATAGTGAACTCAGAAGGCTTTATAACAAGAAATTGAAAGAGATAAGAACGGGCAGATGAGTATCTGCCCGTATAGTGTTTACTTTTTGATTAATTGAACAAAGGTAGCTTCAGCGGAGCTTGAGCCCGCACGTTTCGCTTCTTCTAGCAACTGAAGTGCTTTGTGCATATCATTCTTTTCAACAGCAGCCTTGATTTGGGCATTATAGAAAGCCTCGGTTTCAGGCAGCATTGGTGCAGTTGTGGCAGTAGCTGCCTTTTCTACGGTAGGTGCTTGTGTCGACACCGCAGCAGCAACAGGTACTGGTGCCACAACAGCCGCTGTGGCTTGAGAAACGGGCACAGAGGCAACGGCTTCATCCGCGCGGTATGAACGCAGGTTTAGTGGCTTCAGGTCTAACTCTAGCGAACCAAACTTCTGATGCTGGATCACCGGATCAATCACCATCGGGCGAGCTAGGCCAAGCTCCTCTGCTCGAATACGCTCTGGGTGAGGGATTTCAATCTCACCTTCTCGATAGTCCAAAGGTGAATATACCACCATATAAGGTGTTGTTTCCCTTTCCATCTCAAAACGATGCTGATAGCTCGAAAGCCTAAACATATCAGACAATTTAACGTCAAACTCATCAAGCTCGATGGTTTTCACTACTTCAAATTGTGGATCTAACAAAACAACCTTGGGTGCAAACACCCCCGTTGATTTCATCCAGCTTTTTAAATCAATGCGCATGCGCTCAACATTATTAGGTAAAGCAAACGCCGCAAAGTAGCTTTTCCCTTCAGCAAACTGACCCACCTGTGAGTAGCCATCAATTACAACATCAATTTCATTTCCTTGCATCGGAACCCAGGAGAACTCACTGAAAGCATTGCAACAAGCCGGGGCTGTTACCGTTACGTCTTTCACTGCCTCTGTAGAAGGAGTCGAAACACAGCCAATCAAACTTGCAGCAAGCAAAGCAGCAAGTGTGGTTTTAATTATTTTCATTTTTGATCTCCCATCCCTTTACAACACTTTTCGGGCATATATCTATTCACATCCGATTCAATCTACAGCAGAAACCAATAGATATATACTCAAAAAGGCAGCCCTTGGGCTGCCTTTAACACTGATTAGCTTAGAACCAGATTTCAGCGTGAACACCGAACACGGTTTCATCTTTCTCGCCGTCAATGCCCTTGTTACCCACGTTATCTTCTAACGCAGTCATGTAAGCAACGTATGGCTTGATTTGTGGACGACCGAAGTAGTCAGCGTTAACAGTGAAGATTGGTGCCGCTTCTACGAATACCCAAGAACCATCTTCATCGTGCCATTGCTCTGCTTTCTCCATAGAGTAAGATGCAGTTACTTCAAAGCGGAAGTTGTCGTTAATCTTGTATGATGGACGAGCTGCAAACATGGTACGCGAACCACCATCGTCTAGGCCCCAAGCACCAATTTCAATCATTTCCCAATGCGTGAATTCTGTACCTAGCTGAAGATTGTCAGATACATTCCATACACCGTAAGATGTGATGAATAGAGACTTGTCATCTTCTAGGAATGTGTCGTTCCACTCACCGAAGTTAACACCACGGTTTGTAGCCATACCTGTACCGTAAGCGATCCCCGTTTGCGACCAACCGTCTAAGCCGTAGTAGCTAGTGTTAAGCGTTACAGAAAGGCCAACACCTGATTCAGCTTCGTCTGCAGCACTTGAGTCATTTTTGTCTTGCGTCATCAATTTCGCATCGAAATCTAGACTACCGATACCAACATCTACACCGTAGTAGTAGAAATCTACAGATGTACGAGTCTTACGCTCAAGACTTGTGTCATTTACAGTATTTTTAGGGTCTGCAGAGACTGCTGCGATACCAAATTTGTGACCAGCTAGCTTAGTTTCGAAACCAGCACCAACACCAGATGACTGCTTCCAGAATTCGCCAGAAAGGATACCCGCAGAACGGTTTAGAAAACGTTGACCAGCCCAAACTACAGAGTCATCGCCAAGGTATGGCAGAGCACCGATTTCAACAAAAGCTTCTTTAATTTCAAACTGAGAATCAGTGTTGTTTTTCTGGTTACCAGACGATGAGTAAGCGTAAGAGTTACCATTACCGAATTCAGAACGAACATTGAAGTTAGACCAAGTGCCGTTACCGTATTCCGTGTGCTTCTTAATCACAAATTCAACTTGGTTCGTACTTTCACTTGTCGCAGAAGAACCTGCTACGTGGTAGTCACCTTTACTAAAAGTTGTAGCATCAGTGTTACCGTCGATTAGGCGGTAGTTCATAGAGCCGTAGCCGTGTACTTCCCAGCCATCAGTAATCACATCTGTTGCTGATTCAGCTGCTACGTTGGCGGAAGCTAGTGCGGTTAGTAAAGCCGCTGCTACAGGTACTAACTTGTGTTTCATAGGAATGTCCCTTTTAATTATTGTGCTGGCTGTCATCAAGCAACCTTTTCGGGACTCATATTCAGCTTTCATTCAGTCTTTCACATCATCCTAATACCGGGGGTAGTAGGGAGGAGTAGAGGGGCGTAGTAATTAGGGTGTAGAGGTGTTTCGTGATGCGCCTCACGAAGATCAGGCGTAAAGCTGTAATAAAAATACGAAACACAAAAGAAAAGTAAGATGCCAGTCACTTAATACAAATAATGGTGAAATATTTAGTTACTGAATTTAATTTTTACTTTTATCAAAAAAATCATTTCTTGACTGGTGGAATTTTCCCGATTTAATAGGGCATATAAATATGTGAAATAAGCAAAGAGATGTACAAAATGTTCGCTAAATTAGCTCAACCATTTCCTTTAGGGGCTACATTATGTGATCAAGGTTGTAATTTTTCTATTTACTGCCCAGAGAACAAAGAAATAAAATTAGTCTTGTTCAATGATGAAAATAAAAAAACAACCATTGAGCTCGACCAACAATACATGGGGATGCGTTACACGTTTGTTCCTGGCATTAAAGCCGGACAACTGTACGGCTACCAGTTAAATGACAAAGGTAAAGAAAGGCTCGTTCTCGACCCATACGCACAAGCGCTCAGTAAGACACCTTTTTATGTAGAGCCATTCAGTGCTGAACAAAGCTGGGAGTTTGCCAAATCTGTCGTTACCGACCATCAGTTTGACTGGCAAGACACTCTTCCCCCGCAAGTCCCTTACGAAGAAACAATATTGTGTGAAACCCATGTTAAAGGCTTTACCCAGCTTCACCCTCATATAGAAGAACAACATAGGGGTACCTACCTCGGGCTCTGCCACCCCAAAGCCATTGAATTCTATAAAGAGCAAGGGATCACCAGCCTTCAGTTGCTGCCAGTCACTTCCTGTATGTCTGAACCGCACTTGCTCAAAATGGATAAAGTCAATTTCTGGGGCTACAACAGCCTATGCTTTATGGCTCCTGAGCCGCGTTATGCGATAAATGATGCCGTTTCAGAAATGAAAGCCATGGTGAGAGAGCTACACAAACACGGCATTGAAGTCATTATGGATATCGTGTTTAACCATACCGCAGAAGGTGGAGAAGGCGGCCCACAATTCCATTTAAAATGTCTGGATAAAAAATACTACCTCCTCGATAGCAATAAGGACTACCTTAACTACACAGGTTGTGGCAATACGGTTGACCTTACCTATCAGCCAAGCCTGAATTTAGTATTGGATACGCTTCGACACTGGGTAAGCCATTATCAAATTGATGGCTTCCGCTTCGATTTGGCCGCCACACTAGGACGTGATGGACACAGGTTTGATCCCCAAAGTGCCTTCTTCAAGGCCATCGCCCAAGATCCGGTTTTACAAAAAGTGAAGCTAATCGCAGAGCCTTGGGATGTCGGCCCTGACGGTTACCAACTTGGGCATTTTCCTCGTGGATGGAACGAGTGCAATGATAAATTCCGCGATACCGTCAAAAGTTATTGGTTAAGTGACAAAAATAACGTCAAGGAATTTGCAACCCGGCTGATGGGCTCTCGTGATCTGTTCAGTGCAGGTGGCTGGCCAGATAAGCTTCCAGTCAATTTTGTTTCCTACCATGATGGCTTTACCCTGCGGGATTTAGTGTCTTACAACCATAAGCACAACCATGCCAACGGCGAAAACAACCGTGACGGTCACGGCGATAACCGCTCGTTTAACCACGGTGTAGAAGGTGAGACAGACAACCTGTCAGTACGGTATAAGCGAGAGCGCCAAAAACGTAACCTAATGACAACCCTGCTATTCAGTTTTGGTATTCCTCACTTACTTGCTGTCGACCTCTTGTCTCATACACAAGGCGGTAATAACAATGCCTACTGCCAAGATAATGAGATCAGTTGGGCCAACTGGGAACTATCAAACGCTGACAGCAACTTCAAAACCTGGCTGGCCGATATGATTGAAGCCAGAAAGCGTATCATGAGCCCATTTATACGTGCTTTTAGTGGCCCTGATCGCGGCCACCATCGTATCTATTGGCAGCGTTCAAACGGCCAGATAATGACAGCTGAAGACTGGCAGGGTCTTGAAGCCTTTGCCCTGTATCTCGGGCTCTATAAAAACGGCAAAGAACTGATGTTCCTAATCAATAGCTCAAACATCCCTACCCGCTACCGATTACCAGCGGGCAGCAAGTGGAGCATTGTCTGTGACACATCAGAATCTGTTATTGGTAGCCGGCAAACCCAGGCGACGTATATGCAGAGCGCCAAGTCAATTACCATTCTCTGCCGAGAGTAGCCAGCCCCCGATTCACTCATAACTAAACAAGCCCGGCAAACGCATTGCCGGGCTTGTTTTTACAGGTCCTAACTATCCGCCAGGTGTCGGTAAGCCTGTTTAATAACAGCCGGAGCCAAGCCCAATGAAAGGAGGTACTCTGTAACAATCTGGTGGCTATTTTCAAAACAGCCCTGCCCCAACGCCCGGATTATCGCATGCTCAAGCAAACGAAAACTTCGGAACTCTCCGATAGCCATCTCATTCGTTTGCAGATAATTGCGCTCAATCTGGGCCTTATCAGCCCCCATAAACAACTGCAGAAACGCGATAATCACTCCCGTTCGATCAGAGCCTAATCGGCAGTGCACATGGTATGGTGCTGGATTAGTGGCAATATGCTTTATCACCGTCCGGATAGCGGCTTGAAAACCCAGCTCCTCAGGGTTGAAACTCACATTCCTGTCAGACATGAAATACACCGTTTCATAAGCAACAGGGACATTTATAACCTGCCCTTGCCGCCATAGCGTTTTGTAATAACTCGACGAGGCGTACTCAAGGAAGTCAGCCAACTCTTGGGCCGTTTCTGAAAGGTTGATGACAGTACGGATATTGTTCTGCTCAATCAGCTGCATAGCCGTGTACTGACGCTCAGTTTCAATATCTTTGAGTTGCGGGTGGTTGTACCTAGAGGGAACTACCGGATGATAAGAACGATATAAGCTATGTTTCGCCAACTTGCCACCCTGCACCTCTCTGAAGTTAGCAAGTTCCCAATCTGATTGAAATTCATCTAATGCCGTTTTAATTCGGAACGAACTCTCGCTCTGTCGAATAATGTTATGCAGCTCTAGCTCAGCGATATCTTCCGGAAGCAATAAATAATTGTAGCTGCCATTATATTGATTATTGAAGCGATACCCCGCTGGGTGAGTATTGTCGTAGGGGATCGGTTGTTGTTTTCCCTCATCCCAAAAATAATATTCTATATAACCAGAATTACCAATTTTATTCACTACCTGACGAGTAATTCTTAGATGTAACCTACCCTCAGATTTTGAGAACTTAAACTTTTGACGTTTTTCCCAATTGCTAAATGTCCCTATTAAATAAATATGGCTTCCTTGTACTGGGATATCAAAGATAACATCATTGCCTTCATACCTATAATGCATCATGTTTCCTTTACTCATAAAAAAGGCTCTGTCCAAACAACTATTGAACAGAGCCAAAACAGCGAATAACGTTAACCGTGAATAACAATCACTATAGGCGGGCGCTTAAAGCAATAGCGTGAAAGACTCATAAGGCTTAAGTGTTACTGTATCATTCAGCTGTTGATGTGGTTCATAGTTGTAAATAATACATTCGGCTTGATCGGTCTGTAATGATTCCGGAACGGAGACAGTAACCACTTCACCGGTAAAGTTACTCAGCACAAACAGGCGCTGCTGTTCATCTGAGCGAATATATCCAAATACCTGCTCATGGTCTTCAAATACCGGTTCAAAAGCTCCGTGTACAATCACTGGCAAAGACTTACGCAACTGGATCAGTTTCTGGTAGTGGTAGAAAATTGAACCTTGATCTTCCAGTGCTGACTCAACATTGATCTCAGGATAATTAGGGTTTACCTGTAGCCAAGGCTGGGCCTGCGAGAAGCCTGCATTTAGTGCAGTACTCCATTGCATTGGTGTCCGGGCATTATCCCGGCTATTTTCATGAACGGCTGCCAACATTGATTCTGGAGATACGCCATTTTCCGTCCGCTCTTTATAGAAGTTCAGCGTTTCAATATCACGGTAATCATCAATGCTATCAAACGCGACATTGGTCATGCCAATCTCTTCGCCCTGATAAATATACGGTGTGCCCTTCATCATGTGCAGGGTGGTTGCCAGCATTTTGGCCGATTCAACCCGGAATTGGCCTTCGTCACCGTACTTAGAGACAACACGCGGCAAATCATGGTTATTCCAAAACAGTGAGTTCCATCCTTCTTCTGCCAGTTCAACCTGCCATTTGGTCAGCACTTTCTTGAACTCGGGCAGATTAAGATCAATTGGATTCCACTTGTCACCATTTTCCCAAGTCAGGGTAATATGCTCAAACTGGAACACCATCGAGAATTCATCACGCGCCGGATCGCTAAATAACTTGGCGATTTCAGGGGTAGCCCCCCACGTTTCACCGACGGTAAGCAGATCTTTACTCCCGTAGGTTGCTCGGTTCATCTCCTGCAGCAGCGGATGTAGCCTTGGACCGTTACCGGTAATGCCCTTATCTATTTCCTTGCCAATCAGGTCAATGACATCCAGACGGAAACCACCAATGCCCTGATCGATCCACCAGTTCATCATTTTATGCACTTCCTGCTGAACTTTCGGGTTTTCCCAGTTCAGATCAGGCTGCCTTTTTGAAAACAAATGGAAGTAATATTCACCAGTCAGTTCATCAAACTGCCAGGCACTGCCACCAAAGATTGACCCTTGTTCATCCGGAGCCGAACCATCATCTTTAGGCTGACGCCAGATATAGTAGTCCCGGTATGGGTTATCTTTCGACTTCCGGGCTTCGGTAAACCAAGGATGTTCATCGGATGTATGGTTTACAACCAAATCCATAATGATGCGGATATCGCGTTGCTTGGCCTCTGCAAGTAACTGCTGCATATCTTCCATCGAGCCAAATTCCGCGGCAATATCTTGATAGTCAGAAATATCATAGCCGTTGTCATCCATTGGCGAACGGTACACAGGGGATAGCCAAACCACATTAACCCCTAAGGTTTTGAGGTAGTCTAGCTTACTGATGATACCTTGCAGATCACCCATGCCATCATTATTGGAATCACAAAAACTGCGTGGATATACCTGGTAGACAACAGCATCGTGCCACCACTTTGGCGTTACTTTCATGGACAGAGGCTCCTTAAACAAGCTTCAGTTGAACAGTGATATCTTTAATACCGATATCATATTCCTAAGTTTCTCCACTTAAAAATAACTTGAACCACTCATGATATAGGTATTTTCTATATCATGACCATTTTAAGAGAAAAGGATCACATTTTTCAGCGGATCAGGATTCCCACCAAGATCAATAAATGTGAGACTTGTCGCCAATCTTCTCAGCCTGAAAAGTCATCGTCATATGGATAAAAGCTACAAACAGTTTCTTGTCGTCGCCGAACTTAAGAATATCAGCCTTGCGGCCAACCAACTGGGCCTGAGCCAACCAACCCTAACTAATACCATGAAGAAGCTGGAAGCGAATTTCGATGTCCCTTTATTTATTCGCAAGTCCAAAGGGGTTGAATTGACTGAGTACGGGCAACTACTGCAAGAGCAAGCACTTGAGCTACAACGCCGCCATGATGCATTACTTCACAAAATGGCTGATCTAAAAGAAAGGAAGACCGAAAAGATCAAAATGGGTACCGGCGATGCCTGGTGGGAAGTGTTTGTTAAACAAGCACTACAGCACTACAGTACCAATAACCCTTCTATCTCAGTCCAGCTTGAATTTGGCAACCACCTTAAACTAATGGATATGCTGGTTCATGGTCAGATTGACCTATTCGTCGGTCATGAGATTGTTGGCTTATCACGTCGCTGCAATGTCACTTTCATTCCGCTTCTTCAGGATAAAGAAGCCATGTTTGTGCATCAATCGCACCCCCTGCTGGTCAATAAAAAACAGGATGCAGATACGGAACTATATCCTTTGCTGCAGGTGACACCGGATTCAGAAACCTACCAGCACCTTATTGAAAACCCACAACCTAAGCAGTTAGAAAGGGAACGGAAAAAGGTATCAGAACGGATTGTTTATGAAATTAACTCACTGACTGCCAGTATTGATCTCCTTAGCTCAACAACGGCAATCATGCCCTATCCGATGAGTATGGCAGATTACTTTTCACGATCTAATATTGTTCCACTGCCGTTAGATCAATCGGGGCAAACCGGTACTGTCGGGATCTACCACCTAAATGAGGTGCTTGTCGAACACGTTAGTGATATCAAACACCAGTTGATCATCAGTGCACAGCAGGCTTAGGTATAACTTCAAACTGTGTTATGCCAGTTCGACCTACCACACACATACCAAAAGCCCACGGCACTGAATGACGGCACCATGGGCTTTCTGAACTAAGTTGATCAGCGGCGGTAAAACAACGCTGTTTTACACAACAAACGTCGCCACTTTATCGTTCAAACTTGCTGCCTGAGTACTGAGGTGTTCAGCCTGCTGACGAGCACTTCTAGCATCATCAGCCAGCTGATCGGTCACGTCTTTAATCGTGGTCGTATTTTGAGTAATTTCATCAGTAACATGGGTTTGCTCTTCGGCAGCAGTTGCAATTTGTGTCGCCATATCGCTGATCAGAGCCACAGAATCATTAATTTGCTCTAAAGCCACTGTTGCCTGATCGGCATCTTCCACCGAACACTGTGCCAACTGCGAGCTTGTTTCCATCAGATTTACCGCTTTGGCTGTCGTTTGCTGCAAAGTAGCAATCATGCTCTGGATTTCTTCCGTCGATGTATGGGTTCGCTGAGATAATACGCGGACTTCGTCTGCGACAACCGCAAAGCCTCGCCCCTGTTCACCCGCGCGGGCAGCTTCAATTGCCGCATTCAATGCTAGTAGGTTTGTTTGTTCTGCAATACCCTGAATAGTTGACAGAATACTGTTAATACCCTGCGCATGGTCATTAAGCTCACTGATCACGCCAGTTGCTTCGTTCACCTCTGTTGCCAGGTTATTAATAGACACTTTGCTCTGAACCACCAATTCACGTCCACTATTGGTATGCGATGTTGAGTCTTGGGCTGCTTGTGCAGTCTGCTCTGCATGAGATGCGATTTCTTGAGTGGCCGAGGCCATCTCAGTTACCGCCGTCGCAACCATGGTTATTTCATCTTGCTGACGCTGTAGATCATGAGCCGACTTATCTGCACGTTGCTCGCTCGCAATCGATGCCTCACTAAGATCCATCCCTTGGGTACGAATGTGCCCAATCAGCCTCTGCAGGCTTGCCACAAACTGGTTGAAATTGGTTGCTAGCTCTCCGACTTCATCATTGCTATCAAGTTCAATTCGCTGAGTTAAATCGCCCCCGCCCTGGGCAATCATTGCCAAGGCATTCGACACCAGCTGCAGCGGCCTGAATAAATAGCTGCATAGCAGGTTGAACATGAATACACACACAACCACCACCAGCAATGTTGTCAGCATTTGCTCATATAGCGCGCTGTATAGAGGCGAAACTACTGACTCATAATCAATAACAACCACCGTATTGAGGTTTTTACCGGCAATTGGTGCAACGAACACATAGCTTTCATGACCATTAATCACCTCTTTTTCAATATGCCCTCCACGAGCCAGTTTGTTAAGGAGCGAATTAGTCAGATCACGATCTTTAGCATTCACCGGCTTGTTCAGCAAAGACGTATCGGCATGAGCAAAAATGTTACCTTCGGCATTAGCTATAAACATATAGCCCTGGCCAGGCAAAACAACTTCATCAAGCTGCTTGATAATATCGGCAATTTCAACATCGGCACCCAATACTGCCTGCTGGCCGAAGATAGTCAGCGCTTTGCCCATAGAGACAACGCTGGCTCCAGTGGCAGCTGCGGTGGTTGGGTTTTCAACTGTTACCCGGCCATTTTGCCCTATGGCATTTTGATACCAATGCCATTGGCGTGGATCATTATTGCCAACGGGAAGCTGAACATGATTGGCATTCACCTGCGTGCCATCAGTAAATGCCAGAAATACGTTATCGAAACTGGCAGAATCTCGAACCTGGCTGAGGTGTTCAGGGAGTGATTCAGCCGTAATATTGGTCGGCAGAGCCGACAAAGCGGCGGCCTTTCCATCGACCCAGTCTGAGACATAATTATTATAAGCCGATGCAACACCACGTAGCCGATCGTTGAGATCGTCATCCAACCGGCCTAATGAAGACATAAAAGAGAGTGCAGTAACAAGCATGCCGCCAAGGATGATGGCGATACTGGCTGAGCTGGCCAGTTTCTGCCTGAGTGTCAAATTAAACATCGATAACCTTTCGTTAGTTTTTACAGAGAGTTATTGAACACAGTGATACTTTATTTTCGATGCGAATTATCGCATTTGTGCGACAATTTTTATACTCTTAGTTTCTTATTTTTAGTTTTAATATGAATGAGTTAAAGATGACGTGCTTTTATAGCGGCATTAAAAAAGCCCTCAAGGTGAGGGCTTTAAATAAGAAAGAAATACTAGCTGATACTTATACCATCATCGTAAAGGGGCTATAAAACAGACCTACGATTCCAGCGACGATTCTGAACTCGATACAGTGGCTACCAAGCCTTGCTCCTGCCCAAGGTACATACTGACATACTGCTCAGCCGACTCTTTCCACTCAAACTTACAGGCCATCGCATTTTGTTGCAGGCGCTTAAATTCTTGCGGCTTCTGACAATAAAGCAGCAAGCTGCGCTGAAGTTTGATCAGGAATGCTTCCGGGGTCGGAGCATCAAAAATAAAGCCCGTCGCAACTTGAGGCGTCTGATCATAATCAATCACGGTATCTTTAAGGCCACCAACACCACGGACAATTGGCAATGTACCGTATGCAAGGCTATACATCTGGTTCAGGCCGCATGGCTCAAACTCAGACGGCATCATAAAGAAGTCGGCACCCGCCTCAATGCAATGAGCAAGCGGATTGCTATATGCTTCGACAAAAGCAAACTTCTCTTTATGAGTGTCACTAATTTCCCGAAGCGCTGCTGCCAGCTTAGGATCGCCCGTACCAACAATCGCAACCTGAACATCATTCATCAGAAAGTCTTTCAGAACCGGGATCAGGTAATGAATACCTTTCTGTTCCGTTAAGCGACACACCATGCCATAGAGGGGCACATCTTCAACAGGCAAACCAACTTGCTGTTGCAGATCACGCTTGCAAGCTTTCTTACCACGGGCAAGGCTGATTTTATTGGCTTTAAAGCTCTGTTTGATAAACGGATCCGTTTCAGGGTTCCAATCTTGATAATCACAGCCGTTGACAATACCGTACAGATCGCTGGCGCGAGACTGAAAATCAGCTTCCATACCATGCGACCCTAAATGTGTTAACAGCTCTGACGCATAGTTCGGACTGACTGCATTCACCTTATCGGCATACGCCACACCTGCTTTCAGCATACTAACGTGCGACGGATCAATCTCCGCATTGATATAGCGACGCTGGATCAACTCTGGGATCAAGCTGTACTGGTCGTAATTAAATACGCCCTTAAACACGGCATTGTGAATCGTGAGCACACTTTTTGTCTGGGCAAAAAACGTATCGTCGACATAACGCGTACGAAGCAGGAAGGGAACCAGCCCAGTATGCCAATCATTGCAATGAACAATATCGGGCTGAAAACCCAGCTTTTCACACAAATCCAACGATGCCGCACTGAAAAACGCAAACCTTTCACCGTTGTCGGTATAGGCCTGATTATTCTCTGCGTACAGCTCAGGGCGCGCAAAATACTGAGGCGCATCAACCGCATAGACGGTGACACTGCCACTTTCCAGCTGTTTCACCTGGTAGTTCACAGGCGCTGGTTGCGATGCGACATAAAGCTCGGTTTCAAGCAGTGATTGAGCCTGCTCAGCACCAGCTACTTTCTGGTAAAGTGGCATCACAATACGCACATCATGGCCCATTTCTTTCAACGCCGAAGGGAGCGATTTAGCAACATCCGCCAACCCTCCGGTTTTGACCAAACCTTCTACTTCAGAGGCAACAAATAAAATCTTAAGTTGCTTTCCTGACGTCGGTTTTTTACTAGTAACCAATTTTTGCTCCTTTTGGTATCACGACAATTCCTTCGTCTGACACATGGTATTTCTGCTTATCTTCTTCGATGTTTTCACCGATGATCGTACCAGGTGCGATTTGAACATTTTTATCGATAATAGCACGGCGTATTGAACAGCCCGCACCTATCTTCACGTCACCTAAAATCACAGACTCACTGATCGTGGTGCAATGGTCAACATTCGTACGGAAGCCTAATACCGACTTATACACTTTCGCGCCACGGATATAACTACCGGCCGAAATCATGCAGTTATTGATATCAACTTTGCAATCCTCGCTATCAAGCACAGTCGCTGGCGGCAATGGCGGATAAAAGGTGTGTAGCTGCCATTGACGGTTATACAGCGAGAACGGCGCGTCTTCAGACAGCAAATCCATATGTGCCTGCCAGTAAGACTCAATCGTACCTACATCGCGCCAGTAGCCTGTGCTCTTCTCTCCTGGAATAACATTGGTGGTGAAGTCATACACAAACACCTTACCCAGCGGGAATAGCTTAGGAATAATATCTTTACCGAAGTCATGGCTCGACTGCTCGTTGGTTGCATCTTCCTCGAGCTCTTTGCTCAGTACACCAGTCTCAAAGATATAGTTCCCCATTGAAACCAGCGCATGCTCCGGATCACCCGGTATAGCTTTCGGGTTTGCAGGCTTTTCTTCAAAACCGACCATGCAGCCGCTTTCATCAACTTCAATAACCCCAAAGGCACTCGCTTCACCCAATGGCATACGCAATGCAGACACGGTGAGATCGGCTTTTTTCTCTAAGTGGAAATCAAGCATCTGCTTAACATCCATTTTGTAAATATGGTCACTGCCGAAAATACAAACCTGATCAGGCTCTTCAAGCTCAATGAAACGCAGATTCTGATAGATAGCATCTGCTGTGCCATCATACCAGCGCTTACCCATCCGCATCTGAGCCGGAATAGGGTCGATAAAACGCCCCGTAATACCAGAAACATTCCAGCCCTTTTTCATATGTACATACAGTGACTGAGATTTGAACTGCGTCAGCACATAAATCTTCATGAGATCGGCATTAAGAAAGTTATTTAATGCGAAATCAATAAGGCGGTAACTACCACCAAATGGCACAGCAGGCTTAGTACGTGTATCTGTTAGAGGGCGCAGACGCGAGCCTTCTCCACCTGCCAAAATCATTCCTAAAACACCAGCCATGGTGTACCTCCTTGTTAGTAAGCAATTAAGCACATATATATCATACTTCCATGCTTGTTGAGAATGCTTTTGCACTGAAAGTTGATTAATAAGTTACAAATATAAAAATTTATTACATTGTTCACAATTATTGGTATGACAACTACGCCTTTCACATCACTGACAGCTCATCGCCCGCTTTATTTATTGAGGCAAATTATCAAATGCAACATTTTATATAATTGTCATATTTTCCAAACCGCCCGAGTTTACTGGCTAAACGCCCCTACTCCCCCAACCTCATACCACCTTAGGCTTTGAAAAGCTGAATACTTTTTCATCCTCAGCCAGTAGACTTTCCATAGTTTCATTTATGGATGAAAAAACGATGACGACGAACGTTTCAATTAATCGATCGTCAAAGGCAACCAATGTAATACTTCATGCCTTTGACTGGCCTTACAGCCGTATCACTGAACATGCAGAAGCCATTGCCAAGACTGGCTTCAGGGCTGTATTAGTTTCGCCGCCAATGAAGTCAGAAAAATCGGAAACAGGCACCCCATGGTGGCAAAGATACCAGCCACAAGACTACCGGGTTATTGACAATCAACTCGGTGATACCGCTGATTTCAAACGGATGACAGAAACATTAAGACAACATGACATACTGGTTTATGCCGATATCGTGTTCAATCACATGGCCAATGAGTCCGATCTGCGTAGTGATCTTGATTACCCTAACACCAGCATTTTGCAGGAATATGAAGACAAAGAAGAATATTTCGAATCAATGAAATTATTTGGTGATTTGTCTCGCCCCGTTTTTACCGAACATGACTTTGTTAAAGCGTTTCCGATCCAAGATTGGACAGATCCATGGCAAGTTCAACATGGTCGAATCAGCAGCGGACGTGAAGATCCGGGCTTGCCGACACTCAAATGCAGTGAAAATGTTGTAAAAATACAACAACACTACCTCAAAGCACTAAAGCTCTTAGGTATAAGCGGTTTTCGGATAGATGCAGCAAAACACATGACCCTTGAACACATTCAACAGGTTTGGGATAAGGATATCAGTGAAGGAACCCACATTTTCGGTGAGATTATTACTAATGGCGGTGCTTCTAAAAAAGAATATGAGCTATTTCTTAAACCTTACCTCGAAGATACAAAGCTAGGTGCATATGATTTTCCTTTGTTCCACTCACTGTTCAATGTGTTTGAAAAAGACCATTCTATGTCGGAGCTCATCAACCCCTATTCTGTTGGTCAGGCACTTGCTTTCGATAGGGCTATTACCTTTGCCACAACCCATGACATCCCAAACAACGATGTTTTTCTCGATCAAGTCATGTCTGAGTACAATGAGCGGCTCGCATACTGTTACCTGCTAGGTCGCGACGGTGGGGTTCCGCTGATTTATTCGGACTTGGATACCAGCGGGATCGTCAATGACGATGGGCAGCCCCGATGGCTTGATAGCTGGCATGACCCGCTGCTGGCCAAAATGATCCAGTTCCATAACCTGGCACATTGTCAGTCAATGCACAGTTTTGAACATAGTGACGATCATCTAATGTTTAGCCGTGGTGATACCGGTATTGTTGTTATCAACAAAGGGACAACGACAAAGGAAGTACAACTGCCACAAGGGCAATATGTTGATTTGCTTGAAATGGAAGGCGTCCAATTAAGGTTGACGGCAAAAAGCAAGAATAGCACTGAAAACAAAGAGGCGGGTTATTACCAGCTGGAGCTTCCTGCTAAGTCCTGTGCAATGTTAGTCAGGACCTAGCAAAAAGGGAGAGTTAATAGGTTGGTAGTCTGGCGCTATCAACCTAATCATTATCAATATCGATAACCTTTCCTGTATAGAGATCGATCTCAAGTTCAACCTGGCGGCCACTTTTATCACGAGCTTCTACTTCAATTTCATTTTCATCCCGCTCAACTTTGATCTTTCTGAAATCATGATAGCCCTGGCTTTGTAACAGCCTCATTGCCTTAGGCACTGTCAACGCACTAGAAGTTGTCGCTTCAACGGGATCTGCCAAAACCGGCGTAACAGCCAGCAAGCCTCCTAGAAACATCCATGGCGAAATACCTCTTAATACTTTCATACAACTTCCCACAAAAAGTACGTAATAGCGTCATCATACCAGAGCAAGCAAAATATCCATCACCGCCAACAGAAGATGATTGTGAATCAGGTCACGTAAAATGCTCTTGCTAGCTGAATACCTCTTCTTCACAGCATAACAACGGAGAAGTTAATAGCATGGGCAAATAGTGAGAACCCTGACGATTAACATGCTGGACATCCCTGAGACGCCGAGTAAAGAAAAAAGCAAAATAGTATAAACTTAAACATGCACTGTACGCTGACCTTGCATACCAATCACGTAAATGATAATAATTATCAATACAGATATTGAGAAAGGGTTAGGAACGTCAGATGGAAAAACAAGCATTGCTCTACAGTATGTACTTCAAAGCAGAAGAGCGATTTCTAACTCACCCTGTCGTGCCCGGTTTTGAGCCTGATATTATTATCGATTTTATCCAGTCAGGGCTTAATCTCGCCTCATTCTATTGCCGCCACTCACCAAATCATAATCCGTTATTACAAGAGCTTTTCTTGCGTCGAGTGTTTTTCCACCTTATTGACGCGGTTAACCATAAAGGACATTCACGCATTTTTCGACGCATATGCATCGATCACCTGCACTGTCCCTTATTGGCATTAAAAAAATACTACGGCCAATCGGCCGAGGGCGAAAAGCAGCTCCAGTCTCTACAGCGAGATCTCTTGCACATACACAATAACTCCGGACTCTAAGGATTATCATCATGAATTCTCGTTATCGTATAGAAAAAGATAGTATGGGAGATGTTCACGTCCCACAAGATGCTCTCTATCAAGCCCAAACCCAACGTGCTGTCGACAATTTTCCGATCAGTGGTATCACCATGCCTAAACAGTTCATTCAGGCACTTGCTTTTGTCAAACAGGCAGCCGCCCGCAGTAACCTGGATCTCAAGCTACTGGAACATGATATCGCACATGCCATTATCGATAGCTGCCAGGAAATCATTGACGGTAAACATTTAACCCAGTTCCCCATTGATGTGTTCCAAACGGGTTCTGGGACCAGCTCGAACATGAATGCCAACGAAGTGATCGCAACCCTGGCCACTCAAAAGTGCGGAAAAACAGTCAGCCCCAATGACCATGTCAACATGGGTCAAAGCAGTAATGACGTCATTCCAACCGCCATCCAGGTCAGCGCTGCCCTTGCCTGTCATTTCCAGCTGTTTCCCGCACTAAACCACCTTATCGACACCATAGAAAAGAAAACAGAGTTAGTTGGCCATGTAGTGAAAACAGGCCGTACCCATTTGATGGATGCGATGCCAGTTACACTCGGCCAGGAACTTCAGGGCTGGAAAACTCAACTGGAAAAAGCACAACTTGGTATAACCCATGCGCTAGAAAATGTAACAGCGCTAGCGCAAGGCGGAACGGCGGTTGGAACAGGGATCAATGCAGAGCCAGAGTTTGCGGCGATGTTTGCTAACAATATCTCCGTATCTACCGAAATCAGCTTCTCTTCGAGCGACAATTTCTTCTACAACCTAAGCAGCCAGGATGCCATTGTCTCCCTATCGGGACAACTCAAAACAACCGCTGTCGCCATGATGAAAATATCCAATGATTTGCGCTGGATGAATTCCGGCCCGCTTGCCGGGTTAGGGGAAATAGAACTAGAAGCACTGCAACCCGGATCTTCTATCATGCCAGGCAAAGTTAACCCCGTTGTGCCAGAGGCCGCGGCAATGGTGGCAGCACAAGTCATTGGCAATGATGCGACAATTACCTTGGGAGGACAATCTGGCAATTTCCAGCTCAATGTCATGTTGCCGGTGATAGCTCTCAACCTCATCCAAAGTATCGAACTGCTAGCCAATGCATCAACACTACTGGCGGATAAAGCTATTGGCAGCTTTACTGTTCGTGAAGATAATTTGCAGCTCGCATTGGCTAAAAACCCAATCTTGGTGACTGCACTTAACCCTGTTATTGGTTATTTGAAAGCGGCTGAGATTGCCAAGAAAGCCTATAAAGAGCAAAGGCCAATTATCGATGTCGCGGAAGAAGAGACAGAGCTAAGCCGCTCTGAGCTAGAATCGCTTCTCAACCCAGAAAAATTAACCCAGGGTGGCGTTGCCCATTAACCCCTGTTTCATTTTTCTCATTTTCTGCTGGCTGAGCAGAAAATGAGAAGTTCAGCAACGCTGTTAACCATTCACGATGTCCCTCAAACAGGCTCAAACTGACGAGGAAGGTTGTGAACGAGCTCTGGTCGACCAATGTAGTAACCTTGCATGTAGTCGACCCCCAGCTCTTTTACTGTCACAAAATCGCGATAGTTTTCAATCCCTTCAATCAACACCTTGGCATTCATCTCATGAGCCAGCCGGATAACAGCTTGCAATTCCTCAGGTTTACCCGCCATGAAATCAGCCAGCAAGCTACGATCAACTTTAATAATATCCGGGTTAACATTCCTCACGCGGCTTTCTGATGACGCGTCAACACCATAATCATCGATAGCAATACGGAACCCATGGCGCTGCATACTCTGCAGCGAGTCCACCAGCATTTTGTCGTTGGCACAAGCGTGCTCCAGGATTTCAAAATAAATCCGACCAATCGATAAACCAAGCTCCTTGACCCTTGCGATAAGCGAGTGATAACCAAGCTGTTGGCCTGCGGTATCTAACGCAGCGATTGGGGTAATATTCAAAAACAATGATCCTTTGGATACAAAATGCGCAAAATTGCGTAGATGTATGACCCGAGCTAAACGATCAAGATTGATTCGGTCATTGGTATCCATGTAGTCAGTACTAAAAAAAGGACCGGTTTTTAACAACTGGCCATCGCTGTTATAAATGCGCAGCAAGGCTTCATAACCAAACAGCTCCCCTGAAGAACAGACAATCGGCTGGAAAGCGCTCTTCATGATATAGCCCTCATAGATGGCGCTATAGCTCCCAGCACCGGATTGAATCAGGTACCGTTCAAGCTCATCCCTTGTTCTTAATATTTTAGCCACTGACTATCCGTACTTGCCGAGGTTATAAAGGTAAACATAATTATTCCTGCCTGCTTTCACAGCAACTGTTCGAGAAGTTAGAAAGCAGCTCACATATTTTTCTCTGGACTATACAGATTTCTCTGAACTTAATGCGTCTCATAATTGAGACAACACTTGAACTTCAGCTAGTTATGATAGCCGATGCAATAGGCCATGTATCTCCTGCCTTTAAAAATACACCAGAATGAAAGGTAACTGTCATATTCCTTATCTATGCTCACGCTTTATAGACAAATAACTAATGAAACGACTGAAGGAAAGTAGTTTGGCACACATGAATCAGGCTATGAACAGCAAGCCATTTCTGGCGATATTCGATCTTGATGAAACCCTTATTGCCGCTGACTCTGCTAGCCTCTGGAGCGAGTTTATTGTTGCGAAGGGTCTTGCATCTCAATCGCTGCTTGCAGAAGAACAAGCGTTAATGAAAGCCTATGCAAAAGGCACGCTGGACATGAATGCCTATATGCAGGCGACGTTGAAGCCTATCGTTGGCATGGATAGCAATACGCTGGCTCAGCTGGTTGCTGAGTTCATTGAACAAAAAATTAAACCCGCTTTATATACTGACGCCATTGCCCGAATAGAATGGCATAAACAGCGTGGTGACAAGATTGTACTGATTTCAGCGACAGGCGAACACCTAGTAAAGCCTATTGCCGATATGCTCGGGGCTGATGATGCCATTGCCATTAACCTAGAGCAGATTAATGGCATATTCACCGGAAACACAACAGGTACACTCAGCTATCAACAAGGAAAGGTGGTTAGAATGAAAGCATGGCTCGCCGATCAGGATATCCAGTTCAAAGGCAGTTACGGCTATAGCGACTCAATCAATGATTTGCCTATGCTCGATGCCGTAGACCGTCCGTTCGCTGTCAATCCCGACCCAGCACTGGCTCTCCATGCCCAGATGCAGGATTGGACTATCATGGACTGGCGCCATGAGAATAATATTTTGCGCTAAACATCTAAACCATGACGCAACTTACTAAGGTAAGCTCTAGGTTAGGGCTTACCTATTCCCCCTGAAAATATCCATCATTTCGCCTTAATGATTTCGACACCGGCTTCTGCCAACTCTGCCAGGACAGCGTCACTTGCGTCAGCACTGGTCACAAGTGCCGACAGTTTATCGCACGACGCGATAAAGTGAGTGCCCACTTTATCCAACTTGCTGGCTTCAGCAAGTCCCACAACCTGCTCAGACTGTGCAATCATCACTTTCAATGTCTGTGCTTCTTCCAGGTTATTGATCATTAACCCGGCACTGGTATGCAAGGCAAATATACCAAGGAAACAAAGGTCAAAGTGTATCTCCTGCAACATCGCATTGGTTGCTGCCCCGACTGACATAACCGCAGGCTTAAACACTCGCCCACCTACCAGGATCAGCTCGATATTCTCATGTGAGATAAGCTGGGTAGCAATCAGCGGGCTTGGTGTCACCACCGTAAATGGAAAATGGGTCGGCAAATTCTGGGCTATATGCAAGCAAGTAGAGCCAGAATCAATCAACACAGTTTGCCCTGGCTTAATAAAAGACAGCGCTTCATGGGCAATCGCTTGTTTCGTTGGGTCAATATCATCTTTACGATCACGATAATCGATCAAATCATGCTGACAAGGCAATGCGCCACCATGTACCCGACGAAGCAACCCTTGCTGGGATAGGCTGTTCAAATCACGCCTGACGGTATCTTCAGAGACACCTAGCTGCTGACTTAACTCGGCCGCATACACTCTGCCCTGCGAGCGTAGCATCTCTAGAATCCTGTTTTGCCGTTCTTCTAGTAACATTTTGCTGGCCTCTGCATGTTTTTACATGATTTTACTGATTTAAAACCAAAACTCCAGTTGTAAATCGGCACTTCAATGCGCTAACATGCGTAGAAGGAATGATGAGATGCATGCTTGTGCTGGTTTTGGAGGTATTATGATTGATGTTCAAGCAATTCTCTTTGATTTAGATGGCACCCTTGTCGACTCAACATCTTGTGTCGAAGCCGTTTGGACAACCTGGGCAGAACAACATGGTATCAATCGGGAAAAACTGCTAGCAGAAGTACACGGCTGTCGAGGCATCGAAATCATTCCCAAATTCAAACCTGAACTCGATGCACGAGAGGAAAATGAAAAATTACTGAAACTGGAAATCCAACATGCCAGTGGGGTAACAATCATACCTGGTGCTGAGCCCTTGCTTAATTCGTTAGAAGGGTTGCCATGGGGGATCGTCACCATGAGCACGAAAGAGCTAGCACTTGCCAAGCTAGCAGCCACTGGCCTTCCCGTTCCTGATGTGCTTGTCACAGCCGATGATGTCATCGATGGCAAACCTGCCCCAGAGTCTTATCTTTTAGGCGCCAAACAATTGGAAGTCGAACCTTCGCAATGTTTAGTCTTCGAAGATGCCATATCAGGAATAAAGAGTGCAAAAAATGCTGGCATGCAAGTCATCCAAATATTATTTTCCGGCCATAGTGATATTCAGCCTGGTATTGCCCATGCTACAAAAGACATGACATCCGTTTCGGTACTCACAACGCCTCACCACCTAACTGTTAGCCTATAATTACAAAATAAACAGTTAGTTAGACAACATATACAGAGCGGCTCCTATGCATTTCCCCCTGCTGGAGCTGCTCGCCCCCCGCAATAATCTCAGCCTTTAAGCCTCTCTTAAATTAGTTCATTCAAATTATTTGATGTTGTTGTTCAACTGCCGCGACTTATGTTTCGCGGAATAAAAACTAGAATAAAGCTATTCAACATTGGAACAGATTGATTTGCCGCAATGAACAATGCACCGAAAAAATATGATTGGCTCTCTATCACTATTCACTGGCTATCTGCAGTCGTGATCATCGGCTTGTTTGCTATTGGGTTATGGATGGTTGATCTGAACTACTATTCACAATGGTACAAGCCTGCTCCCCACTGGCACAAATCAGTGGGCCTCTGCTTGGCCTTTGTGACCCTATTCCGCCTGACTTGGAAACACCTCAAGGGTCATCCTGCCATTGAAGGTGCCGGCTGGGAAATATTGGGGGCAAAACTCGCTCATTGGGCTATCTATCTCATGCTATTTGGGCTCTTTTTCTCAGGTTACCTGATCTCGACTGCCGATGGCCGGGCAATTGATGTCTTCAACTGGTTCTCGATACCGGCAGCTGGCGAACTGTTCTTAAACCAGGCAGATATTGCCGGAGAGATCCACTATTACCTTGCATTCGGCCTGATCGGGCTGGCTGCGCTACATGCACTTGCTGCTTTAAAGCATCACTATATAAACAAAGACAATACGTTAAAAAAAATGTTGGGAGTAAAGTAAACATGAAAAAACAGCTACTGGCTCTAGGTCTGCTAACGGCATTCTCTATCCCGTCTATTGCTTCAGCAGCAGACTATGCCATTGACACAAAAGGCGCTCATGCGTCAATTAACCTGAAAATCAAACACCTCGGCTATAGCTGGATTCAGGGGCGCTTTAATACCTTTGACGGTAACTTTAGCTACGATCCAATGAATATTTCAGCATCAAAGGTTACCGTGAATGTTGACACCAGCAGTTTTGACACCAACCATGCCGAGCGTGACAAGCACGTACGCAGCGATGATTTCCTTGATGTGAAAAAATACTCAACAGCCACCTTTACCAGTACCAAAGTCGAACCTAAAGGCAATGGTGAAATGACCATCAGCGGCGACCTTACCCTTCATGGCCAAACCAAACCTATTGCCATTGATGCCCAGTTTGTTGGCGAGGGAGAAGACCCGTGGGGCGGCTACCGCGCAGGTTTTTCTGGTACGACCCGCATTGAGCTGAAAGACTTCGGTATTCAGGTAATGGGCGAGTCGAGCTACGCCGATCTTGAGCTGCATGTCGAAGGTGTTCGACTGTAACAGCAACAAGACTGACCTTTTCTTAAAATCCGGCTCTTGCCGGATTTTTTTTGCTTCTACATACTGCAAATACGGAGTGCAAAGATAGTTACGTATAGTAACAGATTGAAATATGCCCTCTGAGCTAGGATGATAGTCATAACAACAGCGTTATCACGTTGAAGAGAAGGTAAAGAAAATGACACCACAAGAAAAAGAACTGATTCAAAATGTCGCCAACAAACTAAAACAGAGCCCGAAGAAAACCAAGGACTCTGAAGCCGAGCAACTGATTGGTGATGAAATCGGTTCCCAACAAGATGCTATCTACAAACTCACCCAGGCCGTTCTGGTACAGGAAATGGCACTCAAGGAAATGAAGCAGAAAAACGAATACCTTGAGAAATGCGTCGAACACCATAAGTCAGAGTCAAATCGCGGCGCGCTCAGCAAGATGATGGGTGGCAACCGACCAGCCCCTCAGCCGCCGCAGCCGACCCACCAACCAAGTGCGTTTGGTAGCTTTATGCAAACAGCAGCAAGCGTTGCCGTTGGTATGGTAGCTGGTAACATGATCAGCAACGCCCTATTCAACAATGATGAACCTGCTGCTGACGCGATGGCAGCAACAGACGCCGCCCCTGAAGCGGCAATGGATGAAGGTTTGGCCTCTGCAGAAGAAAGTGCTGGCGGCTTCCTAGATGACTCAACGGGCTTTGCGTCGGAATACACCGAAAACAGCGGCGGTTTTGGTGATGCCGGATTCGGTGACTCAGGCTTTGGAGATGCTGGGTTTGGTGACGCCGGATTCGATGATAGCTTTGCCAATGCCCCTTCGGATGAAGGCAGCTTGGGCGGTGATGATAGTTTCTTCGGTGGTGGTGATGACTTCGGTTTTGGTGACGAAGACGTTTAGAATCACTGTTAACTATTCGAACAAGGGCAGCCATATGGCCTGTCTCTTGATCACATCTCACCAGAGATAAAAGATTGGGCCATAAGGTATCCTTCTTGAATGGCTGCTAATTTATACCAGCCTCGCCACAGGGCGGCCCAACCGGGCCGCCCTGTTCGTTTGCTGTCATACCATCCGCCGAGCTTTGCTAGTGTAATTCGAGCCCACTTTAGGTCTGGGGCTGTCGATGGTAAGGGCTTATTTTCTTGTTTGACCCACAATAATTTCCAGCATATTCCGGGCAGGACAGACTCGCAGCTACTGTTTTCTTGCTTGCGGCTATCAGCTCTAAGTTGTAACAAGCGGATAGCGATAAACGCTTGAATGACTGCGACTCTTTCCAGATTATCCTTTGACTGAAGTTGTAGTGCTTCGACATCGGTTCCATCGCTTTTCCACGCCTTGTGGAATTCTTCAACCAACCAGCGCTGTTCGTAGTAACTGATTATCTCTTGGGCTTGCGCTGTGGTTGTCACTGGCTCTGAGGTCAGTAAGTGCCACTCCAGTTTCTCGTTGCTATCACCTTGCTCTTTACAACCAACGTAATACAGAGAAAGCGACTTGCCACATTTATTGGCTGGAACCTTAATCGTAATAGGGGCAAAGCGTACATCTAATGTCGCTTTACGCGCTTTGCGGCCACCTCGTTGAGCAATTTGGATAGTTCGCAGCCCCGATGAGGATAGTTCCTTTGCATACTCATGGAGCTTATAACCACTCTCTTCAATGCAGCGACTATAGGTCGAGCGCACAACAAAACGCTGCTGGCTATTAAGCTTGTAATGCAAGTATTCGTAAACGTCTGACTCTCTATCACACACTGAGATGACCCGGGCTTGGAGGTTACTTAAACGTTCAGACATTGCGGTTGATGCCTGTTGCCACTTGAAGGTCTCTTTCTCTTCATACGGTCGCTTGGCGAATTTATGCCTCCGGCCTCTAGTTGCAATATCCCTCGTCCACCGCTGTTGTTCGATCAGTCCCACAACCTTTTGCTCTCGTGGTGCAAACAGCAGAACAGAGTGAGCCAGCATCCCCCGAGTTCGATTTCCCGAGTTCACGTGACCAAGTTCATTAGAGAGGCTTTTATGCGTGTAGGTTAGGGCCGTGGAGTCTTCAAGGGCAAGTAGTAAGTCATGCGCTTCAGCCTCGTTAGCTGTTGCCGCAAAACCGGCTTCAGCTATCGCATTGGCTTCAACATCAGGGTTACGAATGAGGCGATAAGCCCCTTCAACAGAAGCAGGATTAGGGCAGGCTTGCACAATAGACACTCCAACATTAGATGCCATATCACTGGCTAATTGGACTAGTCGTTGTGTACGTCTAGAATCGCCAAGCTTGGCATGCGAAAAGGTTTGTTGAGCCCATTCTAAAGTAGAATTCTCTATCATGATGATGACCTTTACTCATATTGTGTAAGATCGGATCGCAATAAAGAAAAAGAGTTCAAAAAAAGTCCCCCGCCATGAGGCGGGGGACTTGTGTATAAGAGACAGGCCATATGGCTGCCCTTCTCTATCCGATTACAGCTCTTTGTTGGAATAAATTACCAACAACATCAAGCGCAATCTGATTGACCTTTTCAACAACCACTCCCTGGTGAGAATCTATAAAAAAGTGTCCCCCAGGAAACAGGCTAATATCGACAGGTTGAGCAAAATGCTGTTGCCAACTTTCCAGAGCTTCTAAATCGGCCTTATCGTCATCACGGCCACCAAAAACAGACAAAGGAATATCGAAAGAGACATTGCCATTAAATAAGTACGTTTCAGCGATCTGAAAATCCGATTTTATCATCGGTAGAAGCAGTGCCATTAGCTCTGTAGAATTTAGCAACTCTTCCGGTGTACCTTCCATCTCCCGCAATTTAACGATAAATTCATCGTCAGGTAGGTGATAGCTTTGCTCTTCCAAGCAAGGCATATGCGGGCCTCGGCTACCAGATGCAATAAAATGCTCGGGCAGACGGAGTCCTTGGGAGTGGCAGCGTAACATAACTTCAAAACCTATCCGGCTTCCAAGGCTATGCCCCAAAATAATATAGGGTTTGTCTAAGATAGAAGGTAACACTTGCATTAAATCATCAACAAGCAATTCCATGTCACGAAAAGGTTCTTCTTGCAGGCGAGACAACCGCCCAGGGGCTTGTAATGCAACAAGCTCGACATCACCGTTTAGCCCTTCGGGCCAGTTCCCAAAAATTCGGCTACTTCCACCCGCATAAGGAATGCATATAATACGTAATTTTGCTTGAGGGTTTGGTTTGAAAATACTTAACCAGCTAGATTGCATTTGAGGCACATCAATACTCTTATAGAAACAGAATTAGTCTTTTATACATAATCAGTACACTTAACGCCTGAGTGTAATATCGAATTGCGAGGCACTTATCACAACCGTAGAAACAATGCTGTTAAGAGGTAAATCAAATCCAAACGTTAAAAACGATACCCTAGAGAAAGGTTAAATGGCACATCAAAACCATTATTTGGTTTTTTCAAGTTTGCATTACTAAAATGTCGGTAATACACATTGATATAGCCTTGATTCTGAGCCCCTAAGTACACCCCACCACCGACTTGTGCAAGAAAAGCAAAATGCATAGCCTGTTCTCGTTCACCAAACTGCTTTTCACTCAGCCATGTTGGTCCTAAAGCTCTAACTTGAAAAAACCAGCGTCGGTCAAAATGTTCTGCAAACAACTTGAGTTCAGGAAATACACTCAAGGCAATCAAATCATCAGCATTATTCTCAATATCAGACTTCAAATAGGTTGCACTCGTACCAAAGCTCAAAGTTTGTACCGAGCTACGTTCCCAATCAATAATTATGGCATCTAGTGCCAACAAAGAATTGTTATAACTTTCTCCTGGCTGTGGTGCCTTACCCGCGGAAATAGCAATCTCAACAGCTCCACTGGCACAGCTTCCGACACTAATCATTAATGCAATAACAAACCTAATAAATCGGCACATATTATTCTTTATCATCCCCATAGGATCGTACTGATGTTTCTACCTATTATTGATGCTACACGTTAATGACAATAGCAAACCAGTACTCCAGTTTCTGTAATGGCCATAGGCTGGTTGTAAATACGTGACTATGATTGAAATTTCATTAGCCGTCATTAATATAATATTGCTTTGTCAACAGCTTAAAGAATAACATTAGTAGACGGAGTGCACATTGTTGACACTATTGTAAATAAGTATACATGCTAGGTATCTCGATTTGCTCGCCCTATTACTATAGTTTTAGCGACAACAATATCACTACAACACCTTTTTCTTATTAAGGTAATACTATGAAAATGAAAGCGCTTGTTTATTTTATACTGACATTGTTTCTGAGTTTTTCAGCAGCGACCTATGCTGCAAAAGCCGACCCCGTATTGGATCAACCTACCCATACATCGATGACGACCGAACAGCTTATTAAAAGCATCACCAAAGCTGCCATCAAACGTGGTTGGAATATAACAAAAGACTCCAAGAGCCAGCTTATTGCCGATATCCACGTCCGGTCACATTATGTTGCGGTGAATATTTCGCTGCACAATAGCGGCTATGATATTACCTACCGTGATAGCAAGAACATGAAATACGATGAAGAAGACGGGACTATCCACAGAAAATACAACGGATGGGTGGCAAATCTAAATAAGGATATTCAACGCGAACTACTCTCTGAGTAACCCTATAGAGCAAAGTCAATTGCATCATTGCCACATCCCAGCAGAGAAGGTAATTTCGGACTGGCAACTCACGAAAAAATGCCCCGCAAATAATTGCGGGGTGCTTTTTCATCTACTCACACCGCAGCGTTTAATCCTGCCAGCGCTTGAAGATTAATGACGTATTAATACCGCCAAAAGCGAAGTTATTGCTCATTAAGTACTGGCAGTCTATTTCTCGGCCTTCACCTCGAATATAGTCCAAATTCCCACAGCGAATATCAATATTGTCGAGGTTCAGTGTCGGGTTGAACCAACCAGAATGCATCATCTCAAGGCTGAGCCAGGCTTCAATCGCCCCGCACGCACCTAGAGTATGACCAAGGTAGCTTTTCAGCGAGCTGATTGGGGCATTGTCACCAAAAATATTCGCTGTAGCGTTACTCTCGGCAATATCCCCTTTTTCCGTTGCAGTGCCATGGGCAGAAATATAATCAATCGCCTGTGGAGGCAGATTAGCATCCTTCAGTGCCATTTCCATACACAGCTGCATCGTTTCCATTTGCGGCTGTGTAACATGGGCGGCATCACAATTGCTGGCAAAGCCAACAAGCTCGGCATAAATTGTCGCCCCTCGGGCTACGGCATGCTCATACTCTTCCAGTACTAAAGTGCCGGCCCCTTCACCGATGACCAGACCATCACGTTCAGTATCATAAGGGCGCGGTGTTGATTTCGGTGCATCATTTTTCAGACTAGTGGCAAACAGTGTATCAAATACCGCCGATTCAGTCGGACACAGCTCTTCCGCCCCACCCGCGACCATGGCAGTTTGATAACCATGCTTAATCGCCTCATAGGCATAGCCGATCGCCTGGCTGCCCGATGTACACGCACTGCTGGTTGGGATAACACGACCACGCAAACCAAAGAATAAACCAACATTCACTGCAGTTGTATGTGGCATCATCTGGACATAAGTGGTGGCAGTAATGGCCTTGGTGTCTTTCTCATTCAGCATCACGCCAAACGCACCAATCGCCGGCGTACTCCCCGTAGAAGAGCCGTAGGCGATACCTGTCTGGCCATTAGTCAGCACATCGCTGCCAATCAGCCCACTTTGATTCAGTGCGTTCTCACTGGCCAATGTCGACAGCTGAGAAACCCGCCCCATGCCACGTATTTTCTTGCGGGTATAATGTTTCGGTAAGGTAAAATCTTCTATTGGTGCTGCCAGCTTGGTATTCAAACCGTTATATTGCTCATAGCTCGGCATGTACAATGATGCATTCTCGCAAGCACGCAGCCTGGGTTCAATGCTCTGCCAATCATTACCAAAGGCAGTAACCCCCGACATTCCAGTGACAACTACACGACGACTCATACCAATCCCCCATTCACTGAAATTACTTGGCGAGTCACGTAACCCGCAATGTCTGACATCAAATAACTTACCAAACCAGCAACCTCTGGCGGCTCCCCCATTCGGCGAAGTGGTACCTGTGGCAGCGCATGTTCCTTAACATGTTCGTCAACCATGCCGGTATCTATTAGCCCCGGAGCCACACAATTAACCGTAATTTTGCGCTTAGCCAACTCCAAGGCCAGGGATTTTGTCGCCCCGATCACTCCGGCTTTCGCAGCGCTATAATTGGTCTGGCCCCGATTGCCCATAATCCCTGAGACTGAAGCAAGGGTAACTATCCGGCCACCTTTGCGAAGCTTCACCATCGGCATCACACACGGGTGTAATACGTTATAGAAACTATCTAGGTTGGTGTGTATTACCCCGTCCCACTCTTCTTCCGTCATTGCCGGAAATGCCGTATCACGAGTAATACCTGCATTGCTAACAACACCATAATAGGCGCCATGTTCTGCGATATCGGCTTCCAATCGTTCACGGCATTGCTGACGGTCACTAATATCAAACTGGATAAGGCGCCCGTTTCCACCGGCACTTTTGATATCTGCCAACGTTAATTCAGCACCCGCGTGATCACTCATATAATGGACGACGATGGTAAACCCATCTTTGGCAAGTTGCGTGGCGACAGCACGTCCTATGCCTTTGCTTGCCCCGGTAACTAAAACTTGTCGACTCATGAAGGGTTCCTATTAAGCATTTGATCTAATTTTTGTTGTGAAGGTACGTAAACATTAAGCTGACTGGTTGCGAGTACCAGCCCATGATGTTCAATACGGCAGGAAAAAACGGCCATACCGTTATTTTCCATCACTTGCTCGGCATGAATATCGAGCACCTCGTTTTCTTTGAATGCACTGCAGTCTGCCTGATATCGTCGGCAGCCGAGTAAAAAGCCAATGGGTGATAACTCTCCCCGCGTCCAGGCATGATAGCCTGACCAACCGGCAACAGATTGCGCCATAAACTCAACGCCAACATAACCCGGAGTCGTCCGAGCCTCGGCATCAAAAAATAAGCTATTCTCACCCGGCGTCACACGGCAATGAATGTGTGTCTCGCCAACTTCAACCAATTCATCGACCAACGCCATCGGCATATCATGTGGCAACAGCTGATGTAAATGAGGAATATTAGTCATGCGCGTATCCAAAAATAAGACTGATGTTGTTGCCGCCAAAAGCAAAAGAGTTACTCAAAATAGTGGGTTTGCTCAGCTGGGTACCCGGCTCGACCAATTTCACTGGAGCCAGTGATTCGGCAATGTGACCGTCATTAATCTGTGCTGGTAGATCAAGCTGGTAACGCAAGACATGCCAACAAATAGCCGCTTCCACCGCACTGGCAGCACCTAGCGTATGTCCTGTGAATGGCTTAGTCGAGCTAACTGGCGTCTGTTCACCAAATACCCGATGGATGGCCTTTGCTTCCATTTCATCATTAAGAGGTGTTGCAGTACCGTGCGCATTGATATAACCAATGCACTCAGGCGTTAATCCGGCGTCATTCAATGCTTTACACATCGCCTCCTCGGCACCTTTGCCTTCTGGATGCGGTGCCGAGATATGGTGCGCATCAGAACTGTCACCCGCACCGAGCAAAGCAATAGAAGGGATGTCCAATGGTGAGTCTGAATCATCAGATGTCAGCGACAATAGCATGAACGCTGCGGCTTCTCCGATGTTGATCCCCTTGCGGTTTTCACTGAAAGGGTTACATAAGCTGTCAGAAAGTGCATCCAGCCCGTTAAAGCCATTGAGCGTCAGGCGACATAATGAATCTGAGCCGCCAACCACAACAGCATCAACGATTCCAGCCTTAAGCAATCGACGGGCGGACAAAAAAACCCGGCCGCTTGATGAACAGGCTGTCGACAAGGTATATACCGGCCCTTCAATCGAAAAATAGTCTGCGACGAACTCACCAATATTACCCACTTCCTGAACTCTGTAGTGGTAATTATCTGGAAAATTGCCGGTTTCTAGGCGGTTCGCTAATGCTGTTTCACCGTCAGCAATACCTGAAGTACTGGTACCCACAATCACCGCAACACGATCACGACCATATTTTGCGATTGCACGCTGAACAGACTCTTCAATTTGCCTTAAAGCAGAAAGGGCTAAACGGTTATTGAATGTGTTATGGCGGATAAGACTTTCAGGAAGATTAGGCAACTCAGCAGTGACTTTACCCACCACCGTATCGGCACCATTGTTTAGCCAACCGGAAACAGGCAGCATGTCAGGAGACTTGCCCTGCTGCAGCCGAGTATGAATATCCCTATGAATAATACCCAGTGCTGAGTTAAAACCACACCCGTGGATATAAACCGGGGTAGAAGTATATTTCGATATTTTTATAGTCATCGCGATTCTTCGCACTTTTCTTTATCGGCTGTAATTTAAGGTTCTGATTGAGATAACGTATCCCAACTTTTTATTAGAGAACAGGATTTCCCCGTCAAGATGAGGCATGGCCTTATAATGAATTTCAATCACAACATTCCCTTTGCCATCAATAAGCTGTCGATACTGTGACGATTCTTTTATCTGCCAACCTGAGGCCATTAACAACGGTTCCCATGACTCTACTGGCCATAACGTCAACATTAGGTTGAACAGCACCTGCTCAGGCTTGGGCAAGGTTTCACCCAGCCCAGGCAACACCTGTGTTTCAATTGCCTGATTTTGGTAAGTCAGGCTCAAAATTCGCGCGCCCCAAGACGAAAACCCTGCTAGCACAACTTTATCAGGGCTCACTTCTAACTGAACTGGCAGTTGACTGGTTTGATCTTGCCACTGCGCAGAAATCAACTGGCTGGCTATCAATGAGCTGCCTAATCCGGCAGGCTCAGGCAGCACGACTCGCACCCCGGGGGTGATCTCGACCTGGTTCAGCAATGGCTGTTGAGGTAAAGAAGTCGTGACGCACCCCGTAATGGCTACCAGCAGGCACCCTACGCATAGCGATAATTTCAACTGTTCAATCATATTAACGACGTATTTCATCTGCGAACCTTATTGAATCTGCCGTCTTACCACACAATGAGAGAGGAGCAAGCAGCCAGGCTGTTAATATCCCGGTTAATACTGTGATACCGAAGCTATGAATGGCTTGGGTTTCGCTCAATGCCAGTAGCCCAAATGACAAAATAGTTGTCACCGCCGATAAGCTAATTGCCAACAAGGTACTATGGGCCTTCGACTGCTCAGCAAAGAACAAGGTGTAATCAATCCCAATACCCAGAATTAAAAACAACCCGAGTAGATTAAATAAATTCAATGGAGTACCTAAGAAGCCTGTAACGGCAATGCCAACACAGCAGGCAATGGCCGGTGGTGCAATCACCCGAAAGGCTTTCCCCAGCCCGTAACGCCAACTTAGTATCGTAAGAATACCCCCTACCGCTGCGAGTAATAATTCAGTAATACGTTGTCGATACTCAGCAAAAATTGAAGATACCTCTTCTGCTTTATCAAGATAACTCACGGCGTTACTTTCTGCGGCAAACATCTGAATTATTTCTGCTTCTCTAACACCTTTAAGTAAAATTACAGATGATTGCTGCCCATTAAGGCTGCCTAGCCAAAGGAAACGTAATGGTGCAGATACAGGTGAACGAACAAAATCATCGACTGCCAGCGGGGAAAATTTTTGTTCAAGCACAATATCGCCGTTCAACGTTAGCTGCTGAGCCAACGCATGGCCCTGCTGCCGATAGAGTTGCTCTATCAGTTGATAGTTCTGTGCCTGCGCCTGCTCAGATGGCACATACTGATGAATACTCTGGTACCCATCCAGAACGCCCTGTTGAGCAAGCTGCTCCAACTTGCCGCCAACCTGCTCTAGCTGCACTAGCAATGCCTGTTCATTGGCAGCCTTTACCAACAGCATTTGCTGGCTACCACTGACACCGGTGATCGCTTTGATCGTATCTTCCTGCTGCTTCAAATTGGCAGGGAGTGCCTGCAGCTGGCGAATATCATCGTTATAGCTGGCTCGGCATAGACCGACAGCTGCGATAACCAAGCATAGCGCTGGCACCCCCATTCGCACAGAAGGTTTCATCCATCCGCGCAGCCAAACAGTCATGATCCCCGTCATCGGTATCACCACCGACTTACCCGGCCGGGCGGCTAGAACAGGATACCAACAGACTACCGTCGCATATGCCGCAGTCAGACCGGCAGCCGAAAACAGAGATAACTGCTGCAGGCCGGGAAACGGCGCAATCATCATGCACAAGTAACCAATCAGGCTCATCGCCAACCCAAGTGAAATGGCAGCAAAGATATGCTTCAGACCCTGACGGGCATCCCAATTCTTGCCAGCTGCAAGGCGCTCAGTCAAAAAATGAAAAGCATAATCAATCGATACCCCAACTAAACTCGCTCCAAACACCAAACTAAATAGGTGGACCTTGCCAAAAACAGTAGCCGTCACCACAAATGCGGTCAACAAACCACAGCAAATAGACAAAAGGGCCAGGGCAAGCGGTAATGGACTGCGATAAACCACCAGCAGCAAAGTGATCACACCAACTAATGATCCTAAACCAATTGTGCTGATCTCCCCTTTCGCACTGTCAGTCCCATGCGCAGCATAGAAAATGACCCCGGTATGCAGCACTTCTACTCCGTAGCTATCACGGATAGAAGCTTCAAGTTCAGCTAATAACGGAATTTTATCTTGCAAGGATAAACTATAGGCGGATCCTGCCAGATCAGCGGTGATCAACACATAGTCTTTCCCCTGGTAACTTGTCGTTAAATAGCCATTTTGCAATGTCACATTTCCTGAGTGGTTACTCAGCTGAGATAAATAATCCCTGAACAACAAAAAAGGATCAGCTTGCAACTCCTGCCCTGTTACCCCCGAGAATGGGTTATATAATGCCTGCAGTACCCGTTGTGTTTGCTGCTGTGGTTCATTCTGTAATCTTAATTTTTGCTCTTGTGTCAATAACTGTGCCCGTTTCGGAAAATACAGCTGCCCCCAAGCCCGCTGCTGAGACTGACTAAATTTAGCCGTTATTTCATTGAACATCCCAACGGAGGTAAGCTCTTGGGAAAACTGTTCGGCGGCCGAAAAAAGCTCGGACTTGTTCTGGCTGCCAATCACAAACAGGACTTTGTCGCTCATGCTGGCAGCAACCTGGGCAAATGCGGCCTCCGCCGCAGGATCCTGCTGGCTCTCAGGTAGCAAGGCGAGAATATTGGTTTCTATTGTCGCTTGCTGACGCGTTAACAACTGCCCGCCCAGCACACCAACGACAGTCAGCATGATAAGCAGCCAGAATGTTGCAAGTTTAGAGTTGGAAGGCACGTTGTTCTTCTATGGTTAGCTCTACTGGTGCTGTACGTTGATTAGTAAAAGTGATATCAGTAACGTCGCCACGGATCTCTGTCAGCGTCAGCTGTTCAATGAACTCATCACCAGACAGGCGGATTGTTTGAAACACGGCATTTAATGGTGCCGATTTCGGTGTCAGTACTAACTTCCACCGGCTTTCCTGATCGGTATCTACCAAGGCAATATCAAACTGCTCAGTCAACTGGCTTGTATCTCCTTTAAAAAGAGACAGAAACACATGGCTGAAATAAAACACCATCGGGTTTTCATCGGCTGCCACAACCTGGGGAGCATTATCACCAAATTGCTGGCTCAGTTTATTCTTGGTCAGAATGAGAGACACTGGAAAAGGGTTGGTTTGCTGCCACTGTAACCCTTGCTTCTGGGCCAATAAGAAATGACCGGCTGACTGAAGGGGCGCACTGAACATTTCCATCTTACGCACCTGCTCAAAGTCACCACGAACCAGAGACTGTGTAGACAGTTGCTGCTGCAGTTCCGGCAAGGTCATTGCACTGACGGCAGCGGAAAAAGCCCCCGCCAGCACTAGGCCACAACCACAGGAGACCTTACTGATTAAAGCCCTTAACCGGGCAAAACGATGATTAGTGTGTGATGGCATACCACGTCTCGATTTTGTCGGTAAATACTGTCGGCGAAACAAAACACATTTCACCGTCATCAACCCCCACAGCCACTTGCATGGTATGGGCTTTGGTCATTCGCTCACCGCTTTGGGCATCGTAGATCACGTAATCGACACGCAGGCGATTTTCCCACTCGGTCAGTGTTGCGACCACCCGGATTTCATGGTTATAAGGGATCGGCTTCACGTACTTGACCCGGGTATCGATAATTGGCCACATATAGCCAGAAGCCTGCATCTCACGGTAGCTATACTGGATCTTTTCCATCAGCACACGACGTGCTTCCTCAAAGAATCGAAAGTAATTGCCGTGGTAAACAACCCCCATCGGATCCGCGTCCTGAAAAGAAGTCACCAAGGTGACTTCTGAACTCAGCGCCGGCATCTTGTCTGTCATCATCTGCCCTTTAATACAGTGTCCAGTGTTGTTGCTGGATCCGCTTCATAAAGTGACGCAGGTCTTGCTCCAACGGACGATCTTCTTCAACAAAACGGAACTCGCTGAGTATCAGCTCGTTCATCGTTTTCAATGCCAAGCTCATGTGCTGCTCATCAAGCTCATTGTGGTTCTTGCGGATCTCGAGCGCCTGAGTTGCCGCCAGCAGCGAAGCTGCCGTCACCTGCTCCGTCAGCTCAAGAACACGCAAGCAATCACGGGCAGCAATAGTCCCCATACTGACTTTATCTTGGTTATGGCACTCAGTAGAACGAGAGAACACACTCGCTGGCATGGTGTGTTTCAGCGCTTCCGCGGTCCAGGCCGAAATACCAATCTGTACCGCCTTGAAGCCGTGATTAATTGGTTTGCGTTCACCCTCAGCACCCGTCAGGTTAAACGGCAGGCCATTGTTGAACTTGTAATCCATCAACTGGGCCATTTGTCGATCCAGCAAATCTGCAATATTGGCAATGGCTGTTTTCAATGTATCCATTGCCATCGCGATGTGACCGCCGTAGAAATGGCCGCCGTGCAATACGCGTTCGTTATCGCCATCAATAATAGGGTTATCATTGGCACTGTTAAGCTCGTTCTCAATCAACTGGCGCAGCCACGGCAGACTGTCTTGCAATGCCCCAATCACATGAGGTGCACAACGCAGCGAGTATCGGTCTTGCAGACGGTCACTGTTGCGAGGCGGACGTTCAGCCTGAAGATCTGAACGCAGCCAACTGGCGATCTGCTGCTGCCCCGGATGTGGCTTCACGGCAAACAAGGCTTCATCGAAGTGGAAATCATTGCCCTGCATACCAACCGATACCATCGCGGTAATTCTTGTGGCCAGCTGCGCAAGGTACTCTGCACGCTTATAGGCAATACAAGCCAGTGCCGTCATCACCGACGTTCCGTTCATCAGCGCCAAACCTTCTTTCGGCTTCAGCTTGATCGGCGAGATATTCAATTCGGCGAATACGTCTTTTGTGGCGCGGATTTCATCGTTATAAATAACTTCACGCTCGCCAATCAATGCCGCCGCCAGATAAGATAACGGCGTCAAGTCACCACTTGCGCCTACCGAACCTTCCTGAGGAATTCGTGGCGAAATATCATGGTTGATCAGCGTAACAATCTGATTGAGCAAATCATGAGAGACACCCGAAACCCCTTGCGATAACGAACACAAACGCGTCGCCAGTACGGCACGAGCCTGCTGGTGATTGAGGTTTTCACCTAAGCCGCAACCATGAAAACGAGTCAGGTGAAGGGGCAGTTCATCAACCAGCTCCGGCGGAATTGCCACCGTACAGGAATCGCCATACCCCGTTGTTACACCATAGATAACGCCTTCTTCTTTCAACAGGCGTTCAAGAAAAGCGACACCGCGGTCGATCTTAGCCTGATACTCAGGGCTATCATTCATCGCTGCCGAGGCGCCGTTTGCCACGGCCATTACATCTTCAATGGTCAGCCTGTCGGCACCAAATTTAACGGTTTGTTGCATATTCTTTTGCATCTTTATTTCCACTTAGCTGCCAGAAGTTAAAGAAGTTAAACCACTGTAGGGGAGCCTGGAGGGTGTAATTTTCAAGGCGTCTGGCATATTGGCTTACGACGGCTTTAAGGGCTTCTTCCCTTTGCCCGCGAGGTAATTTGATTTGTTCACTGAATGGTTCGAAATACACATCGAAATGCGGTGTTGACTGGCTATCATCTCGCAAGCCAAACAGCAGATATACTGGTGCTTTCAATACCGAGCAAAGCATGAATGGTCCCAGAGGGAATGGGGCTGGTTGGCCCAAGAAATCTGTCCATACCACACGCTGCTCTTGCGTTACGGAGGTACGGTCACCGACGATGACGACCCACTCTCCCAGCTCGATCTTCTGCTGCAGCAAGATCGCGGTGTCAGGTCCGAGCTTGCTAACTTGGATCAAGTTAAGCTCCGAGTCTGGGTTTACCGCTTTCATCACGGCATTAAACCGTTCGGCATGCTCAGTAAAGACCAAAGCGTTGATCTTCACGTTGTCATAGTTACGACTTAACGCACGGCAAAGCTCAAGGTTCCCTAAATGCGAACCCAGAATGATGATGCCGCGTTTTTCGGCAGTGATCCCATCAAAATGTTCCTGACCATGAACAGTCAGGTTATCGAATGAAAAATCGCCCTTCCATGCCGCTAGCTTATCCAGCATGGTATGGCCAAACGACAATAAATGCCGGTAACTACTCAGATTAGTTGGCAGAGATACCCCTTGCTCACCAGCATATCGGCTCAGGCGTTCAAGAAAATCTTCTGATGCCAAGCGGGATAACTTCCCGGTCTTGTGATAGTAGGCAATAACAAGCTTCAAGATCTGGTTAAAAGCCCTGCGCCCCAAAAGGGTATACACATAGAGAAGGGTTTTGATGCCAATAATTGTTCCACGCTCGGCATGGGATGACCAATGATGTTCTTGGCCGGGTCCGCGCTTTAGCAAAGATGGAATACGCGGCAGCATGCCAAAGAACAGACGGGTATGCATGCCGCTGATTTTGATGTTGTCCCACAGGGCATCAAAATGGGAAATTCCACCATCAGGATAGATAACTTTGGTATCAACGAAACGAATGTCACAACCATCCCAGTACATGCGAACCATGATTTCAGTATCAAAATCCATTCGTGTACCGAGCTTATTGCGCTCCAGCACTTTTATCATGCGGCCAATCGGGTACGAGCGAAAACCGCACATACTATCTTTGATTGCAAACGACAACGTTTCAATCCAGACCCAAATATGAGTAGCGTAGCGGCCATAAAGTCGTGATTTCGGTACTGACTCATCATATACCGGCTGACCGGATACCAATGAGGTCAAGTGAGTCGATGACTCGGCAATGAGCTTTGGCAGCGCATTAAGATCATGCTGTCCGTCAGCATCAATCTGAATAGCATGGGTATAGCTCTGCTTGAAAGCTTCATATATCCCGGCAATCACTGCACCACCTTTACCCTGATTTTCAGGTAAGGTGACAATGGTTACATTGGTACGCTGAGCTTGCTCAGCCAGTATTTCCTTTGTTGCCGGATCACTGCCGTCATCCACAATAATCACGGGATACCCATAGCTTGCCAGCGAATCAAGTACAGCCGGCACGGTTCGACCGTGGTTGTAACAGGGAATAAGAAAACAGGGGTGAAATGTTGTCATCGTGCCACGCCCAGTTTTATCCGTCCCGAAGAGTGAGTGACGGGTTCTGACTCCCCCTCGTTGACAGAGGAATAGCTAAAGTGCAGCTTGGCTTTTTCTGCAAACCAGGTCAGGGACAGCTCGATGACACTGCCTGGTAGGATCGGCTCCTGGAATTTAATCACTTCCATTCCGCCAAATTCGCTATGGGCATCCAAAAGCGTTTTACCGTAGTAAACCGCCCAGTCGATTTGCGTTACGCCCGGCAACAGCGGGTAGGAAGGAAAGTGCCCCTGAAAATCGATAATGTCGGCATCTACTTTCAGCGTGAGCACTGCACTACTGTCATTGAGTTGTTGAGCAATAATGGTCGGCTTGCGTTTATTCACTGTCATTCTGCCATTAAGTTAGTTGTTATTGTTACGCTGTCAGACGTTATTTGAAAAACTGTTCCAAATCCCTAACAAGTCGCTTTCCTTGGCTGTTCAGCGGTATCTCATCCACTATACGAAAGCGGCGAGGAATACCGACAGGCTCCAACCACTGCCGTAGCTGCTGTCGCAATGCCAGCCAGAACTGACCTTTGCCAATGGCTTCCATATGCTGCTGTCCTTCGCCTGTTAAGGTGATCACGGCGGCAATAATCAATCGATTGGTACTATCTAAAGTAAGCACTGCAGCCTCATCAACCCAGCTCAACTGGCAGAGGCGCTGTTCGACTTCCGTCAGTGAAATTCGTTTTTCTTCAACTTTCACCACCCGGTCGGTACGCCCCAGCAGCATAAACTGGCGGCTACCGAGGATCTGGCACTGATCACTCGTCTGATACCAACTATCGGAATCGATAAAAGGCGAACACAAACGCAAACACCCTTCGGCATTAAGCGCCATATCGATTACGTCAAATAGCTGCCATGGGGTACTCGCTTGGTGCTGCTGCCGGAAGCCAACTCCCCCCGTTTCCGTGCTGCCAAACACTTCGATAGGCAACTGCTCAAATAACTCGAGGCTTTTGCGAGCCGCGGCTTCTGTCAAAGGACCGCCAGAAGAAAATACGGCACGGTAGGGCTGGGTCACTGGCTCATGACTAAGACGTTTGAGCAAAGCGGGGCTTGTGATCAAGGTCGTATTTGGATCCGCCTGCGCCATAACCTGCTCGGGGTAGCTCAGATCTATCCGGTCAAAAGCACGCCCAGCGCAGAGCGGCCACAACACGCGAAACAACAAGCCATAGATATGCTGATGAGAGACGGAACTGACCACGAGTGAGTCTCGCAGTTGCTTGCCCCATGTATGCTCGAGCTGAGCAATTTCAGCATCAATCCGGTCCAGCGTTTTTATGATCGCTTTCGGTTGGCCGCTCGAACCCGAGGTAAACAAGGTAATTGTTACATCACTCAGCCCTAACTCTGTAAGTTCATATGTCACTGGCGTTTTTGCAAAACTAACGGCCGACCCAGTAGCTGGGGCAGAATCAGGTTCCTGTGGTAACAGCAGCTGCGGGCTGTCAAATTCACTCAGTGCGCTGCGGTCATGAAGAACAGCATCGAAATGACATACCAACTCCGCCAAGGCTGCCGGCTGATGGTTACCCGGAAGGATAATTTGCTTGCCTGCATGTGCTGCGGCCATAAAGGCAACAGCAAAGTAGTAACTGTCATCGAAACACAGCGCCCACTTTGAAAAAGGACTCGTTTGCAGCGTTTGAGCCAAAGCCAGAACATCAGCCCTGAACTTTACCCAATAAGTCAACGAATCAGCATGGCGAGCGACAACCAGTTCCTCCTGACGAAGAGAAATCATCAACTCAGACAGTGAACTAAATGGCATTTCTGGATAAATTGTTCTTTCTTCAACCGGGGTATTCATATCTGCCTTTCATCACCGCCTTACTCAGCGAGTGACATCCATTTCCTTTCTCAACAACCATTGACGTATCAACCATTCGCCAGCAAACAACAGGCCTGCAAGCATATAGCTAATCAAACCGTTATATAGCGTCCATACCGATAACGGCATAAAGCAGGTAACCAGGGCAATTGTTCCATTAAGAATGAAAAAACCACACCAGATCTTGGTGACCTTGCGCGTATAAACCACGCCACTCGGAGCCAATTCAGGATCCTGAAGACGGGCAAACCGCTCGATGATTGTCTGTTTCTGCCACAAGCTAGACATAAACAAGCCAAACATCAGAGCATTCACAATCACCGGATAAAAGGTCAGCCAGCCGTGTTCACGAAAAACACTACCTAGCAAAATCAGCGTGATCCCTGCTCCCCCACTGATCCAGGCAATGTACTTCAACTCACGTAAACGCGCTTGCCCACCGCTAACCAGCCGGAGCAGGAACAATACAGCTAGAAAACCAGCGACTGTTCCTAGCCCCCATTGGCTGATCCCAAAAAAGACCGCAAATGGGTAAGCTAACAAGCCAATCGCCGATATAGCGGTAAGTAACCGCATTAAGCTTCCTGCAACAGAGCAGCTACCGCATCAACAACATCATCAACAGTACGAACAGCTTTGAATTCTTCAGGCTTAATTTTCTTACCGGTTACATTCTGCAAATGTACAACCAGATCAACAGCGTCGATACTATCTAGGTCAAGCTCCTGATACAGATTGGCTTCCGGAGTAATATCCCCTGCGTCAAGTTCAAACAGTTCCACCAACGCATCGCGTACTTGTTCAAATACTTCGTTACGATTAACTTCAGTCATAAGCTCACATGTCCCGTATCTTAGGCTTTGTTAAGAGAAATAAAGTTGGCTAAGTTAGCCACTGAGGCGAAGTACTCACGGGTATTTGTATCGTCAGCATCAATCACAATGTTGTAGTTTTTCTTGATCGCCAAACCCAGCTCTAACGCATCAATTGAGTCCAGCCCCAAGCCATCGCCAAAAAGTGGGGCTTGTGTTTCAATATCGTCGATTGTGATATCTTCAAGATTCAGCGCTTCAATAATTAACGCTTTTAGTTCGTTATGTAATGATTCCACTTATAACCTACTTATTTATATTGAGTTTTCATACTTTTCCTGAGCTGGAAAAATAACGTCTGCCAAATGGCGGTTAAGCTGCCTTGCGGCAGAGGTGGGTGAGTTGTCATCGCGAAGAAATTCTTGTATCTCGATTTTTTCTTTCACCTCAACCCGAAAAATTGGTTTTGTATCAGGGACTTGATACCACTTAGCCTGTTTCGTCAGAAAACTAGGCTCAACTGTTATATGGATCATGCGTAAATCGGTTTGAGTACGGACAGCAATCTGGGCTGCGCCACGCTGCAGCTTTGATTCAATACCTGGCGTGGTTCGCGTTCCTTCAGGAAAGACCAACAAGACATTGCCATTATCAAGCCGCTGACTACAGGCATCCAACAAGCTTTCTGGATCGCGGTTGGGGATATAGCCAGCCGCTTTTACGATACCTTTCATAAATGGGTTATGCCATATTGCCGCTTTAACCAGGCAGTCACACTGTGGCAAGCAAGAGCCAATCAGTACATAATCAATCAGGCTCGGATGATTCGCGACAATTAAACAGTTTCGATCCTGCTGCAAGATGCTTGCACCGACAAATTCATAGTCAATCGCTCCCCAAAAGCGCATGGTGCGACAAAAAACAGCAAAAGAGCGCTGAATAATTAACTGTACCCGCCTCTCACGCTGGCTAGGATCTTTCACAGCTCTCGTGATAAGTGGAAAGACAATGAATGTCAGGCACAATGCACCAATTCCAAAGATTGAGAAACATAAACCTGTCGCTGCTATTCGCCAGGCTTTATTGATACGTTGCTTTATAGCCGAAAAAGTTGACTTTTGTTCCATTCGTTAACACTTCCAGTGCCAATTTATTCGCTGTCCTGCGACCGTCCATGATTGGTGGTCACTAACCAAGTTAGCAATCACATCTAATGTTTGTGGCAACTTTGGTGCCAGCTTCTCTGTTGTTTTCTCGGCGTGCCAACTGAGCTGATATTGCTTGCCGTTGGTTACAATCATTCCCAAAGCAAAGGGATGATGCTTCCTAAGTTCAAATTCTTCATAGGGGTCAGGTAAGGGCTCATCAAAGTCAACAATCAGAATGCGGTGCTGCGGATTTTCGGAGAGATAAGCAGATGCTTCGATTAATGCCGAATGCAACGAATGTTCACCAGCAGCTAATGAAGTCACCGGAATTGCTTTTTTCGTTGCAATGGTAAAAAGGCCAGCTGCCGTATTATGTACGGATTGAGAGAATGCGATAGGAGAAGCATCTTCACCGTGTAGAATTTCCGTCAGTAATTTCGCGGTACGATGCAGCTCACCATGTCGGCTTGAGAAAATGATAAAATCAATCTCATGATGCTTGGCTAATGATATCGCGGTTTGCATTGCAAGCTTACTCAATGAACTCAGTCGTCGGCGTTGCATTGCAGGAATTTCAGTTACAGGCACTGGCGGTAATGTTTCTGGCCATTGCAGCCCCTTTGCTAACCAAGTTTTCCATTCATCAAAACTAATCAAGCCAGGAGAAAGAGCCTGCCAGCATTCAATATCAAAGTGTATCTTGTTCATGTTGTCTAGAGCCTAACTTATAGTTGTTAGATTTGTTCCTGATAACTCATTTCCCTGTACTAGCCTAGGATAATATTTATTTGAACATTTGGATATAAGTTATTTGACGATTTTTAGAAAACAATCAGATTTTCTGAGAAGGCCCCCCTCTACCTGTATGAAAAGCAACCAACGGAAGAGAAATCAAGTCTTATAATGTCGTTTATATTAATATAAAATTATGTAAACAATTTAAGGATATTTATACGGGATAGAGATTATTAATACCCGCACACCATTAATAAAAGAAATAAAACACCTACAATACAACCTACACAAACCCAACCAAGCAATAAACAAAATCACATTTAATTTACAAGCCTTCCATGTTTACGGCATCGCCAATGGTCTTATAAAACATAAAGATATAAACACCTTACTCGATTCACAGAGAATTGCCGCATATGAAGTTCATCCTGTATTCTCCATGAGATCAGTCAAAAAAATGACAGGTGTTAACAAATCAAAACAAATGGGGGATAATAATAAGAAAAGCCAAATAATCATCTATAAGCACTTATCTTTGCAGTCAGAGATCATAAGAATTACTCGTGGAAGCACTCAATGAAATACCCTTCTAAAATTTGAATGGCCTTTCGCTACGTCCCCTCTAACTGAGCCTTTCTTTCTTTTTCTTCAAGTGTCTTTATAAATTATCTGTATTTTATCGCTATTTATGTGAACAATGCTTGAAACGGTCAGTTATTTTAATACAAAATACAGTCAAATCAGATCTAACGGACTTGGATCAATAATGGATTATACTCATCATCATTACAGTAGTTGGAATTTCTTGTGACTTCATATCAAAATGATCCACTTAATGCTCTGGAAGCAAAAACGGAAGCTCAAAAATTAGCCTTTGCACCTGTGGTATTTCATACAGCGCGCACATTACGTGACTTAGGCATATTATCTGCACTGGACAATGCTGGAAAAGACGGCTTGAACGCCAAGCAAATATCAGTAGAAACTGGCGTATCTGAATATGGTGTCAAAGTCTTGCTTGATATGGCCTTAAGTGCCCATATTGTCACCTGGAACAAACCTAACTACATCCTTGCTAACTTGGGCTACTTCCTTGTCAATGACGGAATGACTCGTGCTAATTTAGACTTCACAGCTGATGTCTGTTATGCCGCCATGATGCATTTGACAGAAGCTATTAAAGAAGGCACACCTGCTGGCTTAAAAGAGTTAGGTGACTGGCCAACTATCTATGAAGGCCTCTCTCGATTACCTGAAAAAGCAAAAGAAAGCTGGTTTAATTTTGACCACTTTTATTCTGACCGCTCGTTTCCTTTCTTGCTAGAGCGTATTTTTGCTAACAAGCCCAAAAAGCTATTTGATATCGGCGGAAATACAGGAAAGTGGGCACTACAATGTTGTAACCACGATCCTGACGTTGAAGTCACAATTATTGACCTTCCTCAGCAGATCGATATGGCCATGACCCATGCCGAGCAACAAGGTTTTGCCGATCGTATTAACGGTTTTCCTGCCAACATGCTTGATCCAGAGCAAACACTGCCTGAAGGAGCTGATGTGTGGTGGATGAGCCAGTTCTTGGATTGCTTTTCACCGATGGAGATCCTTAACATTCTACGTCGCGTGCGTGAATCTATGTCTGAAGATGCAACGGTCTATATCCTTGAACTGTTTTGGGATGCCCAGCGTTACGATGCTGCGACATATAGTTTAAATGCAACTTCTCTCTATTTTACCTGCCTAGCTAACGGCAACAGTCGTTTTTATCGTAGTGATGACTTCCTGGAACTCGTTGCTGAAGCTGGCCTAGAGGTTATAACTCGTACGGATGACATTGGCCTTGGCCATACTCTGCTAGAACTCAAGGCAGCTAAGTAAACCATTCTATTCAGGCAAGCTGAAATCTAGTCTTGATCGTGCCACTTCAATTTTTGGAGTGGCATCTTCCAGCCAATTTACAATTCGGCGTTGAGTATCGGGAGATTCTCGAGTCATTGATCTGGCATGGGAACAACCATCAATCGGCCAAAAACGTTTATCACCATCAAGCTGGCTATAAATCGCCTTTCCCGACTCAATTGGCACCACGCTATCACTGACACAATGGATCACTAATGCTTTCGTACTGGGTAAACGACTCATCACCGACTTAGCAGCATAGTCATCACGTATTACAACATTGGCAAACCAAGAGTACAACCCGCCCAAAAAGCCTTTTTCCAATATGAACTCTGCTTCTTCAACATAACTCATGAACGAGGAGTCAATAATCATCCCTTCGATGGCAACCGGGTGATCGGCCCATGCTCGCAAGAAAATATTGCCCCCGGTAGATGTCGCTACAATAAATACCGGTAGGCCCGTATTCGCCTTTAATTTATCGCTATAGTCGAGCACTGAAATCGCATCTCGATAAATTGATTTATCATTGGCCTCTCCGGAAGAGTACCCAAAACCAGAATAATCAAACACAAATACATGATAGCCGTACTCCGCAAGCCAATCGACCTTCTCCCGTGTTGTTTCCATGTGGCCATTATTACCATGAAAATGAATGATAATGCCTTTGCTCAGTGCGCTTGCCGAAGGTACCCATAGATAGGCTATCTCATTTCCAGACTCGGATTGCATCCAGCGTACATCAGGGTTGAATCCTCTCGCTACCGAAGGGTAATAAAATGAATTGTTTGCACAACCTAGTAGCAGCAAACTTGAGGTAAATACCCAACAAACAACAACTACTTTCATATACTCCCCCCTGACATGTATAAAGCTATACGGAGGGATACAAATGAGGTGCTTCAGGGATGAGACTAGCCGTAAATTCCGAAGCTACCTTGCCAGCAGGTGAGCAAAATATCCATTAGACAATAATGGATAATTCTTTTGCTTCATACCTGAATTTTCTAAACGATAGAAACAACAAAAACGCCATTAAGCGCATTATTTTCAAGTAGATAGATTAGTTATTGCTAGAAAGGAAACTTGGAGCGGGCAGCGGGAATCGAACCCGCATCATCAGCTTGGAAGGCTGAGGTAATAGCCATTATACGATGCCCGCTTTTTTTTGGTCTCTGGTAATGCTACCAAGAGGTTTTGCATCGAACTGGGGTTATAATGTCAGATTGGACGACGAAAGAAAGCACTGAATTCTGAAGCGTGACACGCATCACAACAAGCACGATCAATCGTTTAATTAACAACCACATAGTCGCAGTTCTTTCATGCTTAAAGGAACAAAATGAATAAAAGCTGACTTACAGTCAGCTTTTATCTAGATAACCATATTCGTGACTACTTATCAGAAGGATACTCTCCTTCCCTGCCCTTCTTAGCCTTATTACTCACCGTCCAGTGCTCATTAGGATCATAGCTCTCATCACAAATATCTAATGAAAATCCCATATCAACAATTTCTTTCAATGTCAGATTATCAGCAAGTTTGGCAATCTCTCCTGACTTATTACGTAATTCCATAACCGCCCACCTTCATCAAATGCCCAAACACCCAAGTGACATTATAAATATAGTGCCGCCTTTGACATTTGTCTTGCTCCTGCTCTCCAGAGAAAACAGCCCTGCTCATGGCAGGGCTGTAAGCGTCTAATGGCTGCTAGACCGTAAATCAGATCTGTTGCCAAACATCGCTTTGATCTGGCTGTTCACCTCTTGTCCACCACTTAGCTTTATACTTCACACCGTTGTAGGTAACAATGTCACCACCAACGTAAACCGCACTAGGATCCCAAGTTGTACTTCCTTCAGCTGTTACAGTCACAGCAACTGTTGCACTCGCTTCCGCTTGGCCATCTGATACGGTAACAACAAGATTGACAACGGTATCAGCGGATACCGCAGGTGCTGTAAACGTAATATTAGCTCCCGTCGCTGTGCTGGCCACGGTTCCGCTGGATACGGTATAAGTTAGCGAATCTCCATCAGCGTCGTCAGCCGAGACAGCAATCACCACTTGCTGGCTACTGGCTACCGTTGCGGTTGCTGGTGCTGTCAGAACTGGAGCTGTATTACCAGCATTTCCGCTTCCTTTGACATTCACAACCACGTCTTTTACCACGCTCTTACGACCATCTGTCACCTTAACAGTTACTACTTCTTGCAGGTTGGTCGCCGTGTTTGGTGCCTGATAGGTTACTGTTGCACTGCCGTCGCCATTATCGACAACGGTTGCATTTGTGGCGCTAAAGATCAGCTTGTCACCGGCATCGGCATCCGTCGCAGAAACAACAAAGCTAATTACCTGCCCGGCGTTGGCTGCCTGCGTTGCTGGCACCGTCAGTACCGGTGCATTATTTGGCACTGTGCCAGCACTGAAGACACTGTCAATGGCTTCGGCCAAAGGCGAGCTTAGTTTGGTACACTCTTTTAGCTTGGTGCCATGGCTGATAAAGGTACCTTCACATTTGATATCACCATGTACTTGCCAAACAATTACACCACCAAGGTTATTATCAACAATGTATTGCGCTTTTTTCTTGATAGAAGGTACATCGTCATAACTAAGGAAGTACTTCCCTTTCACGGCATACGGTACTTCTGCCGATGCATCCCACTTATGTTCCCAGCCCGGCGTCTTAACAATGTAGTTATAGTTCGGCTGGCCTTCGAAAATTTTCCAGTTATCCATATCGACGGCTGAGTTTGTCGGCCCATCGACACTAAAATTCACAGTACGTTTGTCTGTGGGGGCTCCAACATACGCAGTTGCTTCTATCGTCTGTACTCCCCGGCCATAAAATGCTGCGCCGAAGTTGATTTTTTCTGATGGAATACCCTTGGCTGCCATCCAAGTACGCAGGAAATCCAAGTTCAACCCAGTAAACTCTTCTTCAGGATATGGATAAAGTGGTGCATTGTGACCGGCAACATTCGACCATCCTCCGTTGAGGTCATAGGTCATCATGTTAAAGTAGTCCATTGACGCAACAAGGCGTGGCCAATTATAACCTTCCAGTTTTGCCGTCGATGCCGAGAATGCAGCAGTTAAGAGCTTGTTTGGTCCAATACGCTTACGGATATCTTCCATCAACAGCTCAAAATTACCGTAATCTGCAGGGGTTCCGTCAAAGTTCATACCACCAGTTCCCGGATACTCCCAATCAATATCAATACCGTCAAAGCCCAGCGCCATCAGCTTATCAACATCAGCCAGAAAACGGGCTTTTTTAACCGGGTCAGCCGCCATTTCAGGAAAGTGTTTCGACATGCTCCAGCCGCCAAGTGAGGCCATCACCTTGACACCTTTCTGATTAGCTAGATCGATTAGGCCTGGGGCTCCACCCGCTTTTTTAAGCGGGATCGGGAACTGACCCGTTATTCCTGTTGGCTCATGTAACCAACCGCTGCCACTTTTAACAAAGCCCTGCTCCCGTACTTTACGTAGATTCTCAGCATTCCATGGCTCATCCACTGGGTATTGATGGATATATTCCAGCTCTCCCCAAAGAATGTGAAGATCCCAACTAGAATAGACATCTGGGTGTAGTAGCGGACCAGGCTCCTGAACAGCGGTTGGTTGATATATACTCTTGTTCCGTAGATCGCCACTATGCAGCGATCCATCTTTAGCGACCCCGAAAAAAGAAAAGTTCAGGATAGAATAGATATCCATATTAACATTCAGGTGGGTTGCTTCGCCTTTTATGCTAAAGCCTTCGTTCGTCCCTTTCCAGGCTTCCCATTGAGTGATGTAACCGATCACATTTTTATTATGTGTCGGAGCCGCCTGAGCCGTAGTTACTATCCCTGTTACCAGCATAGCGGCAACAGTGCCGGCTATTTTGCCCAGGTGAAATCCCTTTTTCATATTTTACTCCACGTCATTGTTATTAAAATCATTTAGGTACCCGTTTCTCAGTCTCTGAAACGTTGTCACATCAAGTGCGTAATAATTCTTAGTGAAGTTTTTTTGTTTCGCGAAAAAGTTTATTTTTTTTTAATGGCAGTTCAAGGAAATAAGTGAAAAAGATGCAACACCTATGCCTTTCACCGAACTTTCATTCCAATTAGGTCGTATCATCACCAATGTTATAGCTACACAGCTCCCCAACATTCACGGCAAGAAATAAGTTGAAATAGTGTACGTTGGCCAGATACCCAATTTTTTATAGAATGAAATCCTTTGAAGTCTCCATTTACTATGGTCAACTCTCACCAGAGTTCACAAAATTCAAGAATTTACAGCTAAGCCAGTAACATCAATTCCTCTTATCTCAATAAAAAGCTACTATGTGGGATATATCTTGAGTCTTTTCTATTCGCGCAAACAGGGATTGAAGAATGATCAAAACTGCGACTAATCAATCTCAAGGGATGCTGCTTTTTCAACTAACATCGCTCCAATCATTTGCCATTGGAACGCTGAAGGTAAAAGAAATTGTTCCTTATACGCCTTTGACGGCTATTCCACATTCACACCCGACTGTTTTAGGGGCTGCCAATCTTCGTGGGGATACACTACCTGTGATAGATATGGCGAAAGCGGTGGGCTATCCGCCACTTAGCAAAGATGAGTTGAAAGACTGTTACATCATCATTACCGATTGCCGACGTATGCTCGTGGGTTTTTTAGTGCGGGGCATCAATAAAATCACGGAATGCAATTGGCACAACATTGATGCGCCACCAAGTGCATTAGGTGATAACGTCTTTGTCACAGGTGTAATGAAAGTCGACGACAAGCTCATTCAGCTGCTCGATGTTGAACTACTACTATCAAAAGTTTTTCCTGATAGCCCAGATAGTTTGCATCCGGTTCTGACTGATGTTCAACGTGAAACCCTTCGACCGCTAAAAATTTTACTGGTTGATGATTCTGCGGTTGCCCGCCGCCAGCTATCTCAAGCTCTCGAAAGCATAAGCATCCCTTATTTCATTGCGACGAACGGCCATGATGCACTAAGCATGCTTCAACATGCTGCGGATGTAGGCAGCCCTTTTGATATTCTGGTCAGTGATATTGAGATGCCAGGTCTCGACGGTTATGAACTGGCTTTTGAAGTTCAAAATAGCCAGAACTTAAACCATGCCTATATTATTCTTCATACGTCGCTTTCCAGTGAAATCAGCGTCTCCCAGGCTCATCAAGTTGGCGCTCATGAAGCGCTCACTAAATTTGAAGCCAATGAGCTGATTCATGCCATGCTGCGTGGCGCCGAGAGGAGCAGTCCCGTCGCTTAATTTTGACATTCACTCAGAAATTTTCTAATCGTTAGGGCACCCTGAGTGCCCGCTCCCCCACCTTGGGTTGAAATTATCTCTCACTAGCTCGTTCTTTATACCAACAGCCATAATTCAGCTACGTTTATTATTGTCAGTAACAGGGCTACGGTAAAAACCTGCGGTTTTGTTGTGAATCTGCTGAATAGTGACGGTAACTCGCAATGAGGTGAGGTATGGGTGATTTTATTCTACTGAGTATCGACTTTTTGTCCGGCCTGTTCATTTTTATTATCGGGCTTGGGGTTCTTCTTGTTATCTACATGTATATCGTCGATATCAGGCAACATAAGCAAGCCATTCGCCATAACTACCCTGTCATTGGTCGATTCCGTTACCTGTTTGAAAAACAAGGCGAGTTCTTCAGGCAATATTTCTTTGCCATGGATCGCGAAGAAATGCCCTTCAACCGTGCAGAGCGCAGTTGGGTATATAAGGCGGCTAAAAATGTCGACCGTACTATCGCGTTTGGCTCCACCCGCAGCTTGGATCCAGCTGGCACGATTATGTTCATGAATTGTGCTTTTCCCACGTTAGCGGAGGATGCCGTGACTCCTGCCGCCATCACCATTGGTGAAAACTGTCGCCACCCCTATACCACCAGCTCTATTTTCAATATTTCGGGAATGAGCTTTGGTGCAATTTCAAAGCCTGCGGTCAGAGCGCTTTCTAACGGTGCGCGTATTGCCGGTTGCTGGATGAATACCGGTGAGGGGGGCCTAAGCCCATATCACCTGGAAGGGAAGGCAGATTTGGTATTCCAGATTGGCACTGCAAAATATGGGGTACGTGATGAACACGGTGAGCTAAGCGAAGACAAGTTACGTGAAGTCGCTTCCCACCCAGAAGTAAAAATGTTTGAGATCAAAATTAGCCAAGGTGCAAAGCCAGGCAAAGGCGGAATGTTACCCGGGAAAAAAGTCACGGCAGAGATCGCCCGAATTCGCGGTATTCCGGAAGGTGAAGATTCAATTAGCCCCAATGGACACAGAGATATTCGTTCTGTCGGTGATCTGCTCGACAAAATCGACCTGATACGAGAAGTGACAGGCAAACCTGTAGGCTTTAAAGCCGTGATGGGTTCTCTGCGCTGGTTTAACCAGCTACTCGATGAAATCGAGCACCGAGGAGCAGAAAGTGCACCTGACTTTATCACGATTGACAGCGCAGATGGTGGGACGGGAGCGGCACCTCAACCCTTGATGGACTACGTCGGGTTACCATTAAAAGAAAGCTTGCCCCTCGTGGTTGCCTTGCTAGAAGAAAGACAGTTAAAGGGCCGTATTAAGATCATTGCTTCGGGCAAGCTCATTACCCCGTCTAAAGTGGCCTGGGCTATTGCCCTCGGTGCTGATTTTGTAGTTTCCGCACGGGGGCACATGTTCGCTTTGGGCTGTATTCAAGCGCTACAATGCAACAAGGATACTTGTCCGACTGGCATTACTACGCATAATAAAAGGCTACAGCAGGGACTAAATGTAGCAGACAAAACCCTGAGGGTGGCTAACTACAACAAATATATTCATTATGGTATTGGCCTTATTGCCCACTCCTGCGGTGCCACAAATGTTAGGCAATTGAGCAAAGAGCACATCAGGATCGTCACTGAAAACGGACTATCCGTCGCTTTGGAAAAACTTTATGAAAATCATCGCTAACAGATAGCATCTGCACACTCTAATTTGACGTATTCCTGACAATAAAAGTTCCAATCATGGCAGAGTAAAGCCACTGCCTGATAATATAAAATGATGACCTATGATTAAGCGCGCTATCTTTACCCTGTTCTTGGCCGGAGCCTCAACTTGCTCACTGGCTTCACCTGAACTGATATCTCCTACGGAGATAGAATACGGGCAATTTAAGCTCATTGAGACGGTAGAAATTCAAGGTGACATAGATGATAGCTTACTGCGACTCGTTGATATGAATTTAAAGAACAAAGACTCAGACTTCTACGTCATTCAAGATATTTCCGAGGATACCCGCAAAGATACCCTGACTGTCATCGTCAACCTGTACAACCAGAATGCTAGCTACACCTTATCTCAGAAACCTGCCTGACAACAGCAGATGGGAGCGAGTTAAATATCGTTCCCATATTGGATTGAAATTACCTTCATCACAGCGGTACAAGGTCAAGATGACGGCAAATATCTCTCTAACATTTGTGCCAGCATTTTCTGACTAACTGGCTTAGATACAAAATCATCCATACCTGAGGCAAAGCATTTATCCTTTTCTTCTTTGACGACATTCGCCGTCAGCGCAATTATTGGTGTGTGCTGGCCCTCAGACTCTAAATTACGAATCGCTTCTGTTGCTTTAAAACCATCAAGCACCGGCATTTGGCAATCCATAAAAATAAGATCAAAACTCGCTTCTCGAAATTTTGATATTGCCGTTTGGCCATTATCAGCGATAACAACTGTAACTCCCAGTTTCTCTAACATCATTTGGGCTACTTTCTGATTTACGACTGTGTCCTCAACCACCAAAACTTTAGCTTGATCTCTGCTACAATTTGTCTGTTGCGAAGCTATCAATTCCGACGATGGTTGGCCTTTTGATGCCACATTTTCGTTGTTTGAAGCCTTAAAACGGGATGTCTGCTTCACTAAATGAAAGTACGCCTCAGGCATTGTCTGCTTAGGCTGGATCAGTTGTTGCCCGCCAGGCATTGCAATCAAGTCATCATCCACTTCTGCAATACCAATGTCGCTTGTACGAACGACTTGTTGAACAGTCCATTTCAAATTACTTTCTTTATACGGCCTTGCCAAATAAGACCGGATTCCGGATTTTTTCGCCTTATCTTCATCACCAACTTCCGGACCAGCAGAGATCATCATCATCCTAGGGCAGCGTTCCGCAAACTGAATTTTGAGTTGTTTAGCCAACTCAAACCCATTCACTTCCGGCATGATTTTATCTATAACGATTAGATCATACGGCTCTTTTCGATGAATAGCTTGAAGGACAAAGTCTGCAGCATGGGTAGCATTTTCACAGCACGTCGACTTTGCGCCGAAATTACTCAGCTGTGCCGAAGTGATCCTCATGTTGAGCATACTGTCATCAACGAGCAGTACAGAAAGCTCAGATAATAACTTATTGTCACTGCTAGAAGCAGCAGGGAGAATATTTTTTTCCAAGGAAAGAACGAAGGAGAACGTACTACCTTTTCCGGGTTCACTACTTAATTGTAATTCTCCGCCCATAAGGAGAATAATCTCTCGGCAAATAGCTAATCCGAGTCCGGTACCACCATATTTTCGTGTGGTACTGCCGTCGGCTTGCTGGAACTTGTCAAAAATGGCGTCATGCATCTCCTTTGGCACTCCGATACCACTATCAGAAACCTCAAACTGTACTCTTATCGACTGATGATCCTCATCTTCTCGCTGTACATGGAGGTGGACGTAACCGCTTTCTGTGAATTTGATGGCATTGCTTACCAGATTATTCAGTACTTGACGAAGTTTAGTTGCATCACCAAGCAACATAGGGCTGATACTCCTATCGATAGAGCATTGAAAGGATAAGCTTTTTTCTGCCGCCTTCACTAAAAAAACCGATTCAACCTCTTTATTCAACTCAAACAAATTCAACAGGTTATGTTCAAGCTCTAATCGTCCGGCTTCAATCTTTGAAAAATCTAAAATATCGTTGATTAGATCCAAAAGAGATAGCGATGATGTGTTGAGCATATTCACATACTCTTTTTGATCTTCAGGCATATCCATCTCTCTCATCAAGCTAGACAAGCCGATGATGCCATTCATCGGAGTACGAATTTCATGGCTCATATTCGCCAAAAATTCACTCTTTTTGCGGTTAGCTTCTTCTGCATATTCTCTAGCCTCTTCAAGCTGACAGTAGTGATCCCGAATTTGATCGACAGAGTGATTATAGCTTTGTGACAGTATCGAGATTTCATCGTCATACCAGCGTTCTTGAAGGTGAATTGCTCTTGGCACCTTATCCGAATCAAACTCATTGACCGTCTTAGACATCTGTGTCAGTGGTTGAACAACCAATCGATACATAATGAGTATGATAAAAATAGCGATAATAAAGGTTTGAATGGCCTGGCTCAGCAACAAAATAACAAACTTATCTATTAATCCCTGATAGACGACATATAAATCTGACTGAACCGTTAACGTAGCCAGGTTAAACTCTTTATGACCCAGCTTATACACCATGTCCCATGTTTTCTGGTACATGTGTTTAGGCAACTCAGAGCCGATTCTTATAATAATGCCATCACTGTCTTTAATCTCCAGGTAATGAAGCCCGGGTAAGTGCATAATGCCTTCAGCTTGGGTTGCCAGCTGTTCACGGTCCTCAACCCACAAGCTGGAAACTAGGCTGGATAAGTAACTTTCTTCTATTTGGACAAATCTTTCTTCTATGCTTGCCAAATCTTCCTTATAGTCAAGGTAAAGGTTCAGGCAAGTCGACAGCAAGGTAAAAAGTGAGCTAATTAACAAAATTGAAAATAGTATTTGCCTCGCTATACCCATTCTTCGTTTAGGCTTTATTTCCTGATACGTTTTATTCATCCTTAAACTCGCATCTTATCCTTCTTCTACTAACATAATAATAGCCTCTTCAACTGGATAGTTAAGGTAAGGACACAAAATGAATAAACTTTTTTCTCTTTCAACCGCAGTAACGTTAGCTTGCTCAAGCTTTTCAATCAATGCAGATACCGTAAACTATTACGTCATCGCCAAACAAGCGAGTCCGTTTCAAATTGAAAATGGCAATGATAAACATAGTGGTATTGTCACTGACATCGTACGAGCGATATTTAAAGGCAGCCAGTATGAAATTGACTATCATACCTATCCTTTCAATAGGATGATCTCACTGCTTGAAGCGGGTGGAAAATCCAATTGGATCACATACGGCAGCCCCAACTGGGGAGGAGTGCAAGCAGAAAACTTATCCGACACTCCCATTTACAACGTGAAGCATGTGTTAGTAAGCAGCCATAAGAATTCGTTTGATTTCAATTCAATGCAAGACATGAATGACAGGGTCGTAGTACTGCTTCATGGTTTTGACTATCCTCAACTAACGCCATACTTCAAAGAAGGAAGTGTCGAGGAGCTTAGGGTTAAGGATTATAGTGCGGCATTTCGTGTTATTAAGAAATTACCGGGTGATACTGCATTTGTAGAGATGGAGTCTCGAGTAAAGTATAATCTGTCGCAGCAAAATCAAGAGCTCTCCCAGTATGATATTAAATCGTTCAGTTCCGTTATTCCTGACTACCCTATTTACTTGGCGTTTGATCCAAACATGGATACTAAAGTACAAGGTTTTATCAACACAAAACTTAAGGAATTAAAAACATCTGGCGTTATTGATAACATAGTAAGCAATTATTTTTAATATCATACTTTGAATGTTAATGAACCAGCTATCACTACTGTGATAGCTGAAAACCCTAAAAAATGCAGCTAAAGCTGCATTTTTATTAATGGGGAAAACAGTATTACTTAATAAACTCAGAATCAAACATGTGACCAAGCTTTGAGGCTTTTGTTTTTAGATAGTTTTCATTGTGCGGATTATTCCCTTCTTGCAAAGGCTCTCTCTTAACAATATTAATCCCGGCATTAGTTAAGGCTTTTACTTTACGTGGATTATTAGTCATTAGCCTGACCGACTTAATATTTAAAAAACTTAACATTCCCCGGCAAAAAGAATAATCGCGCATATCCGCGGCAAAGCCAAGCCGTTCATTCGCTTCTACTGTGTCGGCACCGTCATCTTGCAGGTGATAGGCTCTAATCTTATTAATTAAACCTATTCCGCGTCCTTCTTGACGCAAATAGAATAATACACCACTCCCTGCATTAACGATATTTTCCATCGCTCTGGATAACTGAAAACCACAGTCACAACGTGCACTAAATAACGCATCACCTGTCAGGCACTCTGAGTGCAAGCGGATCAAAGGCGGTGAATCCGGATCCAGTTCACCATAAACCAGAGCTAAGTGCTCTTTGCCTGTGGCCTGCTCAATAAAGCCGTACATCTGAAATGTACCCCACTGGGTTGGAAGCTTTGCACTGTCAACAAAGTGGACAAGATTGAAGGGCTCTTTATTAGCAAAGTAATCCCGTACATCCATCAGGATCTTACCTAACTCATTCTTTCCACTACCATCACCACCGTCCCCCCAGTAATTATCCTTATGGGAGTGCTCCTTTAACACCCTATCACCAGTACTAACAAGCAAATGCGCTAATCGAGGGTTTTGACGAAACTTTTCGAACACAATAAAACGCATGACAGCACTACGTACTTCCATCCAATCATCTTTGACTCTATCTGCATATTGACGACTTAAACTAAACGCTTCGTCTGGCGTTGCTGAATTTAAAATCTGCTGTTGAATTTCAGGTTCAACAAACTTCTGAGCTTGATAATAATGCTCACTTGTTGGCCACACAATATCACTTAATAAAATTGGACTAGGTGCGAAGTTTGATAAGAATCCGTGGCTTTCGTCTGGCTCGTAGAACTGTATTTCATCAACCATTCATTACACTCCTTAGCATCAAATAAAAGAAACAACTGCAGATTTACGGTGTTCTCCATGTCTTTCTTTCTCTACCACCAAGTATAGTTAATTAAACAGAATAACAAGCCAGATATGCCAAATAAGCATATTTACCTATTCATGGGTAGCTAGGCTATAGAGGTTGAAAGCTCCCTCAAGCTTACTCTCCAACACTAATCTGAGCCTTCAACTGCATATCCAACTAGCATTAATGCAGCTAAGAGAGATAGAATGTATATGTTATTAAAGATTTTTCAGGCTATCACCTCACGTGAATAGACTTAACCCCGGACGATAATGAATGAAGTATAAATGGATTCTCTTTGATGCTGATGAAACCCTGTTTCACTTTGATGCCTATCAAGGGCTGAATTTAATGTTTTCTCGCCTTGGTATTGAATTTACTCAGTGTGACTACGCGGAATATCAAAAAGTGAACAAGCCACTTTGGGTTGATTACCAAGATGGAGTTATCACTGCAGAGCAACTGCAGAACATTCGTTTTCAACCTTGGGCGGAAAAGCTAAAAGTCACCACTCAGTTTATCAACAGTGCCTTCCTGACAGCGATGGCCGATATCTGCGCGCCATTACCGGGAGCAAAAGAGTTATTGCATAATCTTCAAGACCGAGCAAAGCTTGGTATCATCACCAATGGCTTTACCGAGCTTCAACAAGTTCGACTTGAACGTACCGGTTTCCAAGATTATTTCTCGACACTGATCATCTCTGAACAAGTCGGTGTCGCTAAACCAGATTGTGGCATCTTTGACTTTGCTTTTTCGCAAATGGGGCACCCGGAGAAAGACGACGTACTGATGGTTGGGGATAACCCTCACTCAGATATTCTTGGTGGAATGAATGCCGGGATCCATACATGCTGGCTGAATAGCCATGGCGTGCAAGCCCCAGAAGGGATCGAGCCTAACTATGAAGTCACCACGCTCAATGAGCTAAATATACTGTTAAACGGATAAATTACGCTCACTCAGTTCAATAGGCAGCACCGAACATTGTACTGCCTTTAACACTTCCATATCTGCAATAATATTTAAAATCATTGTGTTAGCCAAAGACCAACTAAACAATACAACCTTCGATGTACTATTTTATCAATGATAGAGAAAAATAACGCTTTACAGTCGATCATGCTGCTATTAAGTTAATGGCAATTAAATTAACTCCCGGTGTGAAGTATGCGCAACCAAGTCGCTGAAGATATGACAGATTGCCCGCAAGTAACGACTTGCGTAGCTGCTTACACGCTTGTCTCTGTCGTCGTCGTCATTTCCTGACGCTGACGGCTTTGCTTTTCGTCAGTATGGCTGGCGAAAACAGAGCACCTTTCCTCTCTTTTCTAACCACCCTGCTGACTCATTAGATGAAGGTGGTTCCCTTGAGAAAAAGAGATATTACAGCGATTGGTTTTACAACCTTTGCACTATTTTTAGGTGCAGGTAATCTTATTTTCCCCCCGATGATGGCCCAGCAAGCTGGTGAAAACTGGTTAACCGCAATGGCAGGTTTTCTGATCTCAGCCGTCGGGCTTCCGGCATTGACGATTGTTATACTAGGGCGCCTTTCCGCCGTAAATAAACTAACCCAATCACTCCCTTCGTGGCTTGAAAAAACGTTTTGGTTAACAGTCTTTATCACGTTAGGTCCCGCTTTTGTTTTACCGAGAGCCGTCACAGTTGCCTATGAAATGGGCCTCAAGCCTTTTGTTGGCGAGAGCCATCTATTTGCCTTCTCTATCGGCTTCTGCGCCCTCAGTCTGCTGTTAGCAATCAAACCGGGGAAGCTTGTAGACATTATCGGTAAATTCATGACTCCAACCTTAATAATCATGCTAGGTGTCCTCGTCATCACGGCGATTTTCAACCCGCAGGGTTCAACCACCCAAGCAACAATGAATTACCAACAATCGCCTCTAGTCAGTGGACTACTGGAAGGTTATATGACTTTAGATGCCATAGCAGCCGTCGCATTCGGCTGGGTGATCATTCAGGCAATCAAAGCGAAAGGAATAACAAGCAAGGCTGATATAAAGTACTACAGCTATATCGTTGCCAGTATCTATGTTCTATTGATGTCTACCTGTTATCTTGCAATGGGTTACCTTGGGGCCAGCTCATCTGCAATTGCTGCAGCCGCAAGTAATGGCGGGACAATTCTTACACTTTATGCTGCTGCGATATTAGGCCCTGTTGGTCAGCTTTTACTTGCTGCCATTACCCTTACGGCTTGCCTAACAACAGTCATCGGCCTAACCAATGCCAATGCCAAATATTTTGAAAGCACGTATCAGCTCTCTTTTACCAAAGGAGCAACAATTGTTACAGGCTTAACCGCTATCGTGGCTAACTTCGGGCTTGAGCAGCTCATTGCATTCAGTTTGCCACTGATCCTTGTGTTATGCCCAATCGCCATTGCCCTAGTCTTTGCGGCTTCACTGTCACTCACACATAATGCAAAATTGAAGTACCTGGTACTGACTGCATTTACCTTTGGTTGCGTTGATACTATCTCGGTATTGGGGGCAATGAACAACTCGCTTGATCGAATGCTCTTACAATGGCTTCCTCTCTACAACAGTCACCTGAGTTGGTTAGCTCCTTGTAGCTTGGTAGTTCTATATCTAGCATTCACAACCAGGGCAATTAAAAACCACCAGCCCGCTTTAAGCTAAAATCCCTACTCCAGATATACAACAACCTTCCCCGGCTCTCTCATCGCCGGGGACATATCAACCCATTGAATGCCACCGCGACTGCAAGCTTCATGTTACTAAAGGCAGTGAATGCTTCGCTTCCTGTCTGGAAACGTAAACATGACCGTCGCTAATCCAAAAAAGGAAATATTTTCTTGAAAAGATGTAATAGCGCTGATTTTTTTTGACAATTTTAAAGCGGTTATTTATCCCTTTAAGATCAAACAGTATTTTCATCACCATTCCTTGCCTAAATCACCAAATTTGACATTACTGTAACTAACAATCGCGGGTTTCGTCATTTTTATGGCGGTGAGTGTAGGTGGATTTGACGGCTTTTATTTATACCAATAGAAGAAATGGGATGTATATATCAGTTATATTGCCCTACTTTATAAAAGAAAAATAAAAACGACACATTTTTGCAAATGTGCCGCTCATAGGTTCTCGGTCGCTAAACAGTTAATTTAACTATCTTTTTCTAATGACCGCTTACCTGTCATATATTCTTCCAGTAGCTCTGGCGTCAGTTCACCAGCTTCTTCCAACCGCTTCAGCTCTTCAACAATACGCTTTTGGTCTTCGATTGATGGGATAGGAAGTTCAGGCTCTTTCTCAATACCTTCAGGGATGTTTAGGTTATCTAGCATGTTACAACTCTTACATTACTCTTAGTTAACTGGTGGCAGTATACATCAAACTTGACAGAAAATATTGATCCAAGCTAGCGACTACCCCATACACACCCAAGCGACTATATAACCCTCATAGCCTTTTTGCCATCAACCATAATTCCATACTCATGCCCACTCTTGTGGGTAACAAACAGTTCAATCTCCTCCGAGTTTGGGGTGCTTAATTTCAAAAGAGCATTCTCATTGAATGCCCTTTGCAGGTAATATCAAACCAATACCAACCGTCTATTCTTTAGAATCAAAGGTTATTATCATACGCTGAGTACTCATCACGCTGTCTGACATTTCGGCGTTTTTTCTTCTTGGGCTGCTGGTTGTAGTCTCGAAAGTCATCTTCCAGATCGAATTTGTTTTTGAACTTAGACTCTTTGCTAAATTTTTGATCTAACTTTGCCATGCTCGTTTCCTGAAACATATCCAGAGTATATAAATGCTACTGATTAATTAAACACCGGCAACAATACTGCATATCAATCAGACATCATTGCCTACATTAACCGAATAATAATAGTCGTTTATGACAATAATGCTAAAACATACAGGCCTGGAGATAAAAATATCACTAGCAATAAGCGCAGCACCAACTTGAAGTTAGATAGTAAAACGAAGAAAATGTGCCTGGGTTGAAACTATTACCGCCTTCAACGGTCATAGCTTTCACTGCAATGTAGGAGAGCAAGATGGATCGCAGGGTGAACCGTCACCAAAGTGCTAAGTGGTCATTATGGTTGGTCATGCTAGTGATTTTTGTCTGCGCTGGACAAAACACAGGCATCGTTTCGTCGTGCCCGCTAAATTCGCCGATCAGCATTGAATCACCTGATGATTTATCGACTTCTTTCCCTATCGCAGAGAAAAAATGTGACTTAACAGATCATCTGCTGCAGCTTCACCAGCAATCCCTGGAGCATGCTCTGCTCAGTTTTAGCATTCTGTTCCTGCTGATTGCTCTTTATATCGGGACTCCATTCCTGGTTCCAATACTGACAGAACCCATTCCCCCAACCCGGCGGCGCCACCTGACGTTATGTGTATTCCGAGAATAAAACCTGTGGCTCTCTCGGCCGGATCCTACCGGCACTAATTTGTCTAAGGTTTATTGGAGTACATACATTGAAAAAACAACTTTCCTCATTGCTTGCAAGCTTGGCCCTAATCGCCGCGCTTGCCGCTTCTTTAGTACCATTATCGGCACTTGCAACCGAATACAGTACCGGCTGGATCTTGAACCCACAGCACCCGCCAGTTGAAGTAAGATATATGCTAACAGGGCAACACGACCCGCAGGCGAACACGGTTGAAGCACTACTTGAAGTCAAGCTTGATACTGGCTGGAAAACCTACTGGCGCAGCCCTGGTGAAAGTGGCGTAGCACCCAGTATCGATTGGTCCCTGTCGAATAACCTAACAGGTGTCGACTGGCACTGGCCAATGCCGAAGCGTTATGAATTTCTCGGTGTTGAAACTCTGGGGTACAAGAAGCGCATCGTATTCCCGATGACCCTGCATGTCGAAAACATCAACAAGCCTGTCTTTTTGTCGGGCAAGTTAACAATGTCATCATGCACCAATATCTGTGTGTTGACAGATTATGAGCTCACCCTGGATTTCAACCCAGCAACCCTGAGTGCTTCTGAAGAAGCCATGCACCTGTACAACCAGGGCATGAGCCATGTGCCTAAACAATCCTCAGCCATCTCTGTTGATCAAATATCCTGGGATAGAAGCAACCAAACCCTTTCTATCGTTGCCACAAACCCGCAGGGCTGGAAACAACCAGATATCTTTATCGACGGTGATTCGCAGCAAGCCAAAGACTCATCTTTTAACACGCCGACAATCCATGTTGAAGGCAACCAGTTCATCGCACAAATGAAAGTCAGTAGCTGGTTTGGTACACCTGATTTACTCAACCAAACCCTAAATGCCACGATCAGTGACAGCGATATCGCGGTCGAGCTAACAGGAGTTGTAACTGACTTGCCAATCCCAGCAGCGACTGATTCTAACCTACTGGAGATTATTGCCATTGCCCTGCTTGGCGGGCTAATACTCAACATCATGCCTTGTGTACTTCCGGTACTGGGGATGAAACTCAGTAGTGTGATTGCTGCTGAAAAATTACAAAAACGCCAAATCCGGACCCAGTTCCTTGCTTCAGCGGCTGGCATTCTCACCTCTTTCTGGCTCTTAGCCGGCTTTTTGATTGCACTTAAGCTGTCTGGTCAGGCACTCGGTTGGGGAGTACAATTTCAAAGCCCTTACTTCATCGGTACAATGGTGCTGATCACTGGCCTGTTTGCTGCCAACATGTTTGGCCTGTTCGAGTTCCGTCTTTCCAGCAATACAAACACCTGGCTCGCCACTCGTGGGGATGATTCCTATCTGGGCCACTTTGTCCAGGGAATGTTTGCCACCTTATTGGCCACGCCCTGCAGCGCCCCTTTCCTCGGTACCGCTGTCGCGTTCGCCTTGGGTGCCGACTTCGTCACTCTTGTTGCTATCTTTACTGCCTTGGCCGTTGGTATGGCTGCCCCTTGGCTGGTCATAGCCGCCTTCCCTTCACTAGCCAGACTCATGCCAAAACCAGGCCTGTGGATGAACAAGCTAAAGACTGTATTTGGCTTTATGATGTTGGCAACGAGTCTGTGGCTACTTAGCCTGATGACTAACTTTTTCAGCACTTTGCTGGTGATCGTCACCGGAAGTATCCTCGCTATTGCCCTACTGTGGCGGCTAGGCAAAATCAAAGGCCATAAGCCTGTCATTATGGCTGCTGCATTACTGGTATTTGGCAGCGCTGGAGGATTGATCATAGGCAGTGTTACTGCCGAGCAATGGGCAACACCTCTACCAGCAGATCACAGTTGGCAACCGTTAGATACCGATCAGATCACGCAGGCCGTCAGCGAGGGAAAAACCGTATTTGTCGATGTAACAGCGGATTGGTGTATAACCTGTAAAGCCAACAAAATCGGCGTATTGCTACAAGAGCCCATTTATTCAAAGCTTGCAGAAAAAAGTACTGTATTGATGCGAGGTGACTGGACCAAACCTTCAGACTACGTGACTGGCTACCTTCAGTCCAACGGGCGTTTTGGCGTCCCGTTCAATATTGTCTATGGCCCGAATGCACCACAAGGGATCCCCCTACCTGTTATTCTAAGTAGCAGTGAGGTGATACAGGCTATCAAGGCAGCTGGCGGCCAGGAGTAAGAGATGAAGAAGCAAACTCCGACAACAGATACCGAAAAACCTGCCAAGAAGCGGCGGGGGGCCAAATACTGGCTTAAAGAAGGTATGGTGATCGCCATCGTATTAGTCATCTTCAGCACGATGATGGACTATTGGCGCAGCCAGGATATGCCTGAAGGCAAGATTCCCGCGCTCATAACCCAAACCATTGAGGGCGAAGACATCGATTTGATCGCACTTAGCCATAAAAAGCCCGTGATGATTTATTTTTGGGCCACTTGGTGTCCTGCCTGTAAATTTGTTTCCCCGACAGTCAATTGGATGAGTACCAGTGACCAGTATGAAGTGGTCACCGTAGCCCTCTCCTCCGGGGATAACAGGCGACTCAATGCCTATATGGCAAACCATGATTATTCATTTAGGGTACTTAATGACAATCAAGGTAGACTCGGCCGAGAGTGGGGGATCAGTGCTACCCCCACCATCATGATTGTAAAGGATGGAGAAATCACCTCTATTACTATCGGTGTCAGTACACCACCTGGATTATGGCTAAGAATACTATTCGCCTAGGCCAGTCACCTTCCCGATAAAACCAAACACCCGCATGATTTGATGATCATGCGGGTGTTTTTATTTTACGCCGGGTGTTTCATCTACCCTATTCTAACCCTCATTCCCAGTCCCAGTGCCTACCTTCATGCTCCTGAGAAAACATCATGCGATAACCACTAATATTTTGATGCGGAATATCATGCATCACTTTGTGGAACTGCTTGTTGTCCAAATGGATCAGGTTTTCATGATCCCCTGATTCTATATAGAGTTCATCTTGCTCAAGCAAAAGATCGTCTACCAACATACTAACCTTATAAGCTTGTCCTAGCGAAGGAACTGCCCCAGGATCGCAATCCTGAAAAATCTGTGGCAGTTCATGCTCACCGATCAAGAAGTACTGTTTGCCCATCATTCGGCCAATTTTGTCAATCATAACCCGCCGGTTCGATGGAACAACAGCCATTAGGTATTCACCATTCTGATCTTTGAGCATAACGGCTTTCGCCACCTGCGAAGTTGGTACATGCGCAGAGATAGCAGAACTGAAAGATGTGTCGGTATGACGGTGTTGGGTAAGGCTGAAATCCACATTGTGACTATTGAGGAATTGCCCTACTTTAAGTGCCATGGCCATGTTCACCTCCAGGAAATTATTCCTACAGCAAAAGTATGGGAGGGGTTGGCCATTTTTGCGAGATCGTGGGCGCAATTTAGAGTGTAAAGACGGAAAAATATCCGTTATTAGATTTGTATTCTTCGCACCTGCCAGAAGACTCGCCGCCAATATGGATTATTCAGCCTTGAAATAGTGACACCCTGAGATGTTGATGCGTGCAGAAACTCGGAATTACCGAGATAGATCCCGACATGCCTCAGGCTTCGTCCCGTTTTAAAAAACACCAAATCACCTTCTTTCGCTTGAGCGAGGGGGATCCACTTGCCCATTCTAGCCTGCTCGCCCGTTGTTCTTGGCAACCATTGATTGAGCACGCTGGAATAACCAACTTGTACAAAAGCCGAACAGTCTATTCCGCGTTTGCTACTTCCCCCAAGCCGGTATGGGGTTCCTTTCCAAGACTTATAGACCATGTTAAATGATGGCGGCGGCGGGAGTTTAACCGGCAGTTGTTTTGCCTGGTGGCGATTGGCCAAATCAACACTTTTAGGCTCAGGGGCCGCCTCATCCACAACAGGTGTGGACGAACAACCTGAAAGAGCTACTATCAATAAACTCACAGGCAAAAAAATAGAAATATGATTCACAGCGCAAATATTCTTAGTTTTCAACAGAATCCAATGAACTCACTGGCAAAATTATCGTCAGCTTTGCCTTTGCAATCTGTTCTTTCTTAGTTTCACTATAGATTATACCAATCCACAGTTTTGAACAGAGGCGCTATCGAATCCTGACATTACTTGCTATAAAAACAACCAAATTGTCTATCAACCCAAATCAAGGAAGGTTTAGCCCAATGAATATCTATCCACTCAGGGTATTTATCAGCGATGATATTAACGCCATTGCTGACATCTATCATCAAGCCGCATCCAAGCTCGGCCAGCATGCTTACTCCCCTGAGCAAGTCTCAATCTGGGCTGATTACCCCCGCTCACATTTTGATGAGTTTGAAGCACTCGTTAGCCAAGGCCATACGCTGGTTGCCGTTGATGAGAAAAACCAACCTATCGCTTTTGGGCAACTTCACCCGGCTAACCATCTAACACTGCTGTATGTTTTACCTGAGTATTCCCGCCGTGGGCTGGGAAAACAGATCTATACAGCACTTGAAGCTATTGCCTTGGCAAAAAAACAAACAAGCCTGAGTGTGACCGCCAGCAAAGTATCAAAAGGCCTATTCGAGCAATTAGGGTTTGAGCTGATAGAAAAGGAAATATCACTTAGAAACAATATACCGTTCGAGCGCTATAACATGGTTAAGGTTCTTTAATCACCAGCGACAGGCAAAAAAAAGAGGCGGAGCATACACTCGCCTCTAAAACTCCACACAACAGAAGAGATTTCACACCGCTGATCGCATACTTTCAGGTCAGTTTCGGTCAAGCGGCACTAAAATCATGCTTATTTATCTCTTTAATTATCAATGGTTTCCAGCTTTATCTGGATGAATGTAAACGCATGCGATTGACTTCACACTGACGTTGTATGTTTACATGCTAAGCCATAATTTTATGGGTAAAGAAATGGACAATGGCACTTCTAGCGATCAACAAGATCACTTCACCTCAATGTGTTGGCTGGTAATGACGATTGAGCTAATTGAAGTTAAACCAAATAGTTCATGTGGCAACAAGCCATCATAATTAATTGACTTGATTAGATTATTATTATGCTGATTGATGTAAAATGTCCTGATTGCCTGTCAGATTTATTTATCTTTAGGCCTATTTGTTGTATTTTTGTGAAACTGTTCTTACCGCTCCTCTGACCTCTTCAGTAAGGTAAACCAATGACGTCAGACAGAGTACTAGTAATACAAGGAGTGACTGTGCTTTCTCTTATCCGCCTAATACTAGCGGCGATATTCATTATTTTTACCACGCTTTTTGCCTTGGCCTACTGCCTTTTTAGCCCTCGTGATCCGAAACACGTGCGCTTTTTCTGCCGCTGGTTTAACCAGCTACATAAGCTGGTTGGGCTGGAACTGATTCATCGAGGCAAAGAAAACGTAGCGAATACCGGAAACAGTGTCTATATTTCCAACCATCAAAATATATTCGATTTTGTCACCTCCCCAGGTATGCTTGAGCCGCGCACGGTCTCAATCGGCAAAAAAAGCCTACTGTGGGTCCCTTTCTTTGGCCAGCTATACTGGATCACAGGTAACATACTGATTGACCGCGAGAATAAATCAAAAGCTCGGGGGACCATTCAGCAGGTTGCAGAAGCGATTCACCGACGCAACCTGTCGGTCTGGATGTACCCGGAAGGTACACGAAGCAAAGGACGAGGCCTGCTACCTTTCAAGACAGGGGCTTTCCGCATGGCCATTGAAGCCGGGGTACCGATTGTTCCGATGTGTGTCAGTTCAACCCACAATAAAATTTCACTTAATCGCCGCGATAACGGTATTGTCATCTGTGAAATGTTAGAGCCTATTGATATTTCTCAGTATGACAAACAGGACGCCCGAAAATTGGCTGACTATTGCCATAAACTGATGCAAGACAAAATAACCGAACTAGATGCAGAGGTTGAACGCCTGGAGCTCGAGCGAGAGCAGCTGCAGGTTAATTCAAACTAATCAGGTGGTTGCGCAAGTATAAAAAAGAGCATCATAGATGCTCTTTTTTTATTGGCAGATCAGTGAGTCAAACGCCCGCCTCAGGGGATCACTATTCAAAATTCGTCCATGCCCGAGGCCTTCTGTCGCGAGCAGCCTGACATGTTCAAGCTCACCCGCCTGTTCAGAATGCTCAAATGAGGCAAAACGATCGTCCTTGTCATGCACAATCACTGTCGCTCTAGCATGCGCTTTCAGCCGTGCCAACGGATCAATCGAATCCAGAGAATAATGATAGGTTTCAGCAATCTCACCAACGACTTCATCAAACAGTTTCATTGAGTAGCCAGACCGCTTTACAGTGTTGACCAAGTTCTCAGTGTAATTCAACACCGGTGCCACCAACAAGATCGGCTTATTTTCCAGATGTGAGTGCCTGCTTTCCAGCACCATCGCCCCTCCCATACTGTGCGCGACAACACCGGCAACACAATCTTGCTGGTCCATCATTTCGTCAAAGGCCTTAACAAAGCCAGGCAAGTGGCCATACCGCCCCTCACTCTCCCCATGGGCCGGGTTGTCAAACGCCAGTGCGGTATAACCTGCAGCGGCGATATGCTCCATCAGCGAATAAAACTGGCTTGATGACCCCGACCAGCCATGACCAAGGATCCAGGTCGGCCCTTCACCTAACTGGTAAGTCATCAGTTTGCCTTCGGTTGTATCAACCTGACGCCGGATCAATCCAATCGGCTCAGCGACCTTACGCTTACTACGCTCAGGGGTCAGAAGCAGATTCTTCGCCACTTTCCTTGCATGGCGAGGGGCAACGATATGATGCAGGCGTGTGGTCAAATTAATCATCCCCCGACGCAAATTAACCCCTTTACCCTGCTTAAAATATATCTTGCTACTCATTGAACCTCCAAAAAGAACGATCGTGCTTTTTTAATGTATAAGAAAACCCAACAATTGCTGTTACTGAACGCGCGACTCATTCATAAGATCTTCGATACCTAACCAAAAACGCTGGTGTTCTGCGGTTTCCAGTGACAAGGAACGAAATAAATGCGAACTCAGATACACACCGTACAATCGATAAACAAATTGCCAAGTGTCCAATTCCGGTTTTAACTCACCGTTTTGCTTTGCCTTTTCTACCTGACGACATAAATAGTCCAGCCAACGGCGTGTCATTGCCATCAGTGCCAGCTGCACAGGATCATCGGTTTCGCTGCCGTCCTTCCAGGCATCCAGAAACATACAGCTACCTTGGAAAGACTGGTTCCAATCTAACCAGTTTTTCAGCAATAACCGAAGTTTCTTCTCAATACTTTCGGGTTCTGCAATCCGTGCTGGTTGGATGACACGATGCGCAAAATACTCACCGGTATATTCCAGTACCGCAACCTGCAAATTTTCTTTTGAATTGAAATGAGAAAATAGGCCGCTTTTTGACATCCCTGATGCCTTTGCCAGCTGGCCGATAGTCAAGCTATCCAAGCCGTCTTGACTGGCCAAATCAAAGGCTGTCTTTAAAATATGTTCGCGGGTAATGCGGCCTTTGCTCATTTTTCATCTCAATATTCTACGACTTATTATTTTTAGCACGATCGTACTTTTTAGTGCAATGTTTTTTTCTTCGTTAATCTCCTCCTTGACGCGCCTATTAACCTTCCAGTTAACCTTAATCGCTAGCGCTCGGCAAACCGGAACAAGCTATCAATTGTAATAGGGCAATCACCGACTTGATGCACCATGTCTTCAGCCTGTTTCAAAGAGTCATAGCTGCATGGAATGCCGTAAGTATCGGTCATAGGGTAATCATTCCCCTCTGCATCTCTAAAGTTAATACCCCAGCCAGCACTTAAAAAATCATGCACTAGCCGCGCCTCTACAATCGTATGTTCTGCCATCATTTGGCGACATTCAGAAAGTACCATAACCATACCCTCATGTTTGACGACTCTCTGTAAATATAGCCGATATCTCTGTTAATAAGAATTCAATGCCAAAACAAGTGGTGCGGGCCAGATACAATAAAGCCGTATCAATAAGATACGGCTTATCGCTTTCGCTTAGTGTAACCTGATGCTACGTCGCTAGATCGTTACAGGTATAACTTTGCTACATCTGAAGGCTCATGCTCTAAACCTTCAAGCTGCTCATTCCAGTTCAAACCAACCAGCACGCCATCTTCTGCCAGGGTGATCATCCAGTCTTCAACAAAGACGTCCAAAGGAATCATTGTTGCGGTAAACTCTTCCCACTCATCAGCACAATGCAATTTCGCATCCTGCTCATTCGACCAAAAAGGCATTACTTCAGAGTCTTCAAACTCACTAGATGCAACAGATAACCAGTCACCCTCTTCGTTACATAGCCCCCAAATCACTTGGGTTTCTTTTGTTTCGGTAACAAACAGATCACAGTTCGCTTGAACATCTGCGGTTAGCTTAGTCATTCTATTCTCTCTTATCGTTGGCCTGCTGGCTTACAGTCGCAACAGGTGACGGACTCAACATAGTGTTAAGCTCCTGATGCCTGTTAATAATACCAAATTTCTGACTGTTGGCGTCATTAAATTCTTATCAACACGGTAAATACAGGCGGCCAGATCAAATCCATTAATCTATATTCTAATAATTGAGTAATTATGACACTTTACTATCGTTATACTTTGTTAGTTTGTGCGATCTGAGGTCAGAGAGGGTACATGCATGGCAACTGTTGATTGGCTGGATTACCTTAGTAACCAAAAGTTGTTACCTCCACGCGCTCACCTTATTGAAGCCCATCAGTTTCTGGGTAACATAACAAAGGGCCGTGTTGCCGTTGACTGTGGCTGCGGTACAGGTAGAGATACGCTATATCTTCTCGAACAAGATTATCGAGTCTATGCATTTGATATCGATATGAAGAGCCTTGAAACACTGTCTGAGCACCCTCTCGCTGCTTCAAACCCTAGCTTAGATGTACAACTTAGCAGTTTTGCTGACTATTCATTTCCCCGAGCCCATCTGATCAACGCCAGTGCCTGCTTGTTTTTTTGCTCCAGCAATGAGTTTTATCAGCTGTGGCCAAAAATTGTGGAAAGCTTATGCAGCGGTGGCGTGTTCTGCGGTCACTTTCTTGGCATTGACGAATCCAGCAACGACGAAAACCTGCCGGTTCTCATTCACTCAAAAAGCGATCTAGAGCAGCTGTTTGATTCATTTTATATTGTCTCCTGGAAAGAAAAATACGAATACTCCGCCCAGCTCACCGGCGAAAAAAGAGCCTGGTTAGTCCATACCGTTATTGCGATGAAAAAATAATTCCTGCAGCAATGATTCTAAGTAGTGTTAGTTTTCACCTCTCATATTCATCGTATTTATTTGTCATATAAATTCCTTTATCCCACTCAGGTTAAGTGACAAAATAGCGCCAGAAATACTCGCCCATTACCTTTATACTGTTGGAACGCCTGTATGCAATCTCACCGTGCCGGAAATGCGTTGGCCGCTTTTTCATTTGTACTATGGGGCATTTTGCCACTTTATTACCAATTCCTACCTGAAGCAGATATAAACGAGCTACTTGCTCTGCGGATTATCTTCTCGGTACCCGTAATGCTGATCGCCATAGGGCTTCTACGTCGGCCTTTCCCTTCGATGCAAACACTATGGGCAGATAAGCGCTCACTCGTAGCAACAGCTATCGCCAGCTTAATTATGTGCATTTCCTGGTATGCCTTCACCTGGGCTCTCACCCATGACCAGGTGCTCGCCGCCAGCCTGGGTTTTTTCATTAACCCGTTGTTTGCCATTGCGCTCGGTGTCATCTTTCTCAAAGAGCGGCTGTCACACGCGCAGTCAGCCGCTGTAATACTTGCCATCGCAGGCATTGGATATCAAGTTTGGCACTATGGTGAGTTGCCCTGGATTTCACTGGTCATGGGTAGCTTTTTTGCGCTCTACGGCCTGTGTAAAAAATATACCCGCTATGATGCTATGACATCAGTGACCCTAGAAGCGGCTATCCTTGCCCCCCTGGCATTAGCTTTTATGACGGTACAAGGCCTGTCTGGAAATAGTATCGCCCTATCATCCGACTTAACCACGCTACTGTTATATATCGGTTCGGCGCCTGTTACACTTGCTCCGCTTATTTTCTTTGCATTAGCCATTAGCCGGACTAGCCTGACAATGGTTGGATTAATGCAATACATTGAACCTACTCTACAATTTCTGCTCGCCATATTCCTATTCGGAGAGATCTTCGATGAAATCAAAGCAGTCAGCTTCGGCTTGATCTGGCTGGGCCTGTTTCTGTGTACCCTGGAAGCATTACAGGGTGTGTATCGAAAGAAGTTCTTCCACGCTGAACATACCGGCGTATAAGAAGCTGAAATAATCATAGCAATACAGTGCTAGCACAATGCTATGATTGATCAGCCCAAACAGTGCCAAGAAAGAGACTGATATGACTTCGGAAATTAAACAACTCCAACACCAACTGGCGCAGTTCGCCATAAAACGAAATTGGGAGCAATTTCACTCACCCAAAAACCTTGCGATGGCATTGAGTGGTGAAGTGGGTGAGCTCACTGAAATATTCCAATGGTTAACGCCAGAGCAGAGTGAACACTTACCAGCAGCCAAAAAAGAACACCTTGAGGAAGAGATCGCAGATGTACTGATGTATTTGCTAAGGCTGGCAGACAAATGTGATATAGACATTATGGCAGCATGTCAGAAGAAGCTGGCTAAGAATGAACAAAAATATCCTATTGATAAGTGTTTTGGAAGCGCAAAGAAATACAATGAGCTCTAGGACAATACTGGTTTTGCCTACTATCGTTCAATAATAAGGGCTCTCGCTATCTAAGCCCCAACCCAACGACTTTCACACTTAATATAAATTTAGTTGCTTATGTGACATTTGGCTGCATACTCGTATTATATAGGGGAATGAATACTTAAAAGTATTATCAATTTCAAAGGGGTAGAGATGGGTGTCCATGAAGTCTTTAACGACAGCTACGCGAGATGCAATCAACACCCTCGTTTCTTCGAGATATTCTATGAACGATTTTGCCTGAAAGAGGCTAAGTTCCGCCAGATGTTTGCCAGTGTCGACATGCAAAAGCAAATAAAAATGCTGAAAGCGTCCATCGTAATTATATTGCTGGCGCCAACGTCAGCTGGAGCACGAGACTCTGTTCGGTTCTTCGGAAAGCGGCATGGCCCAGAAGGCGTTGGCGTCAGCCCGCTTGATTATGAAACTTGGCTTAACTGCTTATTGGAAACCGTCAGCCAATGCGATCCCTATTATTCACCTGATGTCGAACAAGCCTGGCGAGAGTGCTTTCGGTTAGGTCTCGAGATAATGAAAGAAGAATGCACAAGCCCCAATTCAGAATTCAACGTCGACCAATAGCTATTTGACAAATCTTCCGTTTACGCTTTGGTTATTGTAACAAGCTAAATGATGGGGAGGTCTGTTCCTGATCTCTACGAGCTTGCAATTGAGGCGTACACCATGGCAAGAACAGAGAGGGGGGATCGGATCTGGCTACTTATTCTCATTGCCATCATTCTGGCAGCACTTGCCTTTTATTTCTCTCCCATCAGACAAAGCCGTAATTTTTATGATTATGCCGATCAACGTGTTTGGTTGGGGATCCCAAACTTCTGCAATGTTATTTCTAACTTACCTTTTTTACTGGTTGGTATCTTAGGGTTGAAACGACTTACATCCTTTCCTACTCTCGCTCTTGAGCCCAAAATCAGCAAGATTTATTTCATTTTCTTTAGTGGTCTCATTGCCGCATTTCTCTGCTCCAGCTATTACCACCTTGCCCCAAATGCCTTTACCCTGATGCTGGATCGCATTCCCATCACGGTGACATTCATTGCCCTTTACAGTATCGTTCTAAGCGAATATGTCTCGATCCGTCTAGGTCAACACCTCTTTTACCCAGCTGCAGTATACGGCATACTCTCGGTCATTTACTGGTATACCAGTGATACTATCAGCGGCCGAGGTGACTTATCCGCCTACGTGCTGGTGCAGCTCATCCCTGTCATTCATTTACCTATCATCATATGGCTGTTCAAGCCGCGGTTCAGCCATGGCGGCTACTACTTATATGCACTGCTTGCCTACGTCCTAGCCAAATGGGCGGAATCCAATGACGAACAGCTCTATTCTGTATTAGGCGTGATCAGTGGCCACAGTATCAAGCACCTGCTAGCAGGGTTAAGTGGGTACTTAATCTATGTAGGATGGCGTAGACGTTCAAGGCAGGATAATTCTGGGTGCTGAGGCTCAATCCAGCACCCATACATAGCGCCGCAGGGAGAAATTAAGCGGTACTACTTTTCACCGATGCCGCGGTGTTCTTTCTTGGCCAAGGTGATTTTACCAAAGCCTAGCTTTTTAAAATGGTTATCGCGATAGTCTCTAACCGCTTTAGAGCCTGAAGAGACAGCTTCAACTTGCTGTTCCATTTTCAAAAACGCAGTCAGGTCAATACCTTCAGCTGCAGCTACAGCTTCATGAATCGAACGGTATTGATCATAAGAGAACACCAATTGCTTCTCTTGTTTCTTGTAGGTATAGATAATGGTGCGTGACATAACGCCTCCAACAGCAAATAAACAGGATGGGAATTTACCCTAACTCGCTTGATGATGGAAGAGGGCTGCTGCAATCAACACCAAAGCGAAGAATCAATCCTGCCCTCACCCTGTGACACTTCGCGCAGAATATACTACATCGACGGCTGAGCTTGAGGCTGGAGTAACCCCTCAGAAAGCACATCCTCAATTGGCATAGGGCGATAAATATAATAACCCTGTACATAACGTACTCCCTGCCCTGCGATAAACTGTAGCTCGTCCTCCGACTCCACACCTTCTACGACTATCTGGGCATTGGTAATTCGCCCAAGCTGGATAACAATGCCAAATAAGCTCCTGCCACGCTCACTGTCTAAATTCACCACCAGCGTTCGATCAATCTTGATCTTATCGAAGTCAAAATGCGAAAGGTAAGCCAAAGAAGAATACCCGGTACCAAAATCATCCAGTGCAATCGAGATCCCCAAAGCTTGTAATTCAGTAATAATGCTCGCGGTTTTTACCTCATCCTGAACCAACAAATGCTCGGTAATTTCTATTTCAACTTGATGAAAACTCAATGCACTCTCATCAATGATACGGCTGACCGATTTAACAAACCCCTTTGTTAGAACAGTATCTGGCGATATATTGATCGAAACGCGAAAGTCTCGGCTGCTTGCAAAAGCTTCAGCCGTCTTTATTGCTCGCTCAAAAACCCAGAAGTCAAGTTCAGGCATTAGCCCCAGTTGATTAAACGAATGTAAGAATGTTGGCGGCTGAATGCTGCCCTGGCGTGTTTTATGCCGCAACAAGACTTCAAGCGCAACAACCTTATGGTTAGTTATATCGACCTGGGGCTGATAATAAAGTACAAATTCACCATTGGACTGCAGATACTCAACCTCTTTCTGTGCTTCCAGGTTGCTTTGAATCGAAGGTATAAAGCTTGTTAACTTCGTTCTTGTCTCAATTTCATCAGCGGTGAAAAAACTGTTGTTGAACATCACTGACAGGTCGACACCCAGACTTCGCTTATCCATGAACTTAAAAAATGGATAGTAGACAGCCATACCTATAATGATCAATACCAACTGTAGGATCGCTCCAGACACCTCTCCGCCGGTTGCTAGGTACCCACTCACCAAAGGTGGTGTTATCCAGCTCTGAATTTCACTCAGTGGAGGAATGATCCCCAATGAAATTGTACAATATGAAATGACAAAGCAAATCAGTGGAACCAGCAAGAAAGGGATAACCATCACCGGATTAAAAATCACCGGCACACCATATAGAACAGGTTCGTTGATATTGAATAAGCTCAGAACCAGTACTGCTTTCGCTAATAGCTTATACCCTCGGTTTCGAGAGAAGAACAACATACACAATACTAAGCTAATGGTATTGCCGCTTCCCCCCATCCCCGTAAAGAAATCATAGAAATTAGTACTGATAATATTTAGATCAGCTCCAAAATTTTGCCAATCCGCCATATTGGCAACGGTAATATCGTACAATTCTGTTTTGAACATATGTAAAATATTATGCCCATTGATACCGATAGACCAAAGCAAGCCTCGTATAAACTCATAAACCAAGCCATCGCCAAATGATGTTAGATCGAGCTCAAGAACAAATGGTAATTCAAAAACAGTGGCTCTGAGCGTTAGTTTAATGAGATAGCACACACTAACAACACTGCCTATCGCCAACGCGCAAGTCACAATCATGTTCGCTGAATTGTCAACGATACTATTGAATTTTTCGATATTAAATGACCGAAACCGCTTGAGTCGCGCTAAAACCAGGCAAGTTGCATAGGCAGAAATGAGGGACAACGCAAAGTTATTAGGCATCGGTATTACAGGTGAAATTAAATTCCACTGATGAGAAATAATAAAAAATGCGACCAATGAACTCGAAATCGATGCAGCTTTAGGTATGCGTTTTACTGAGGAGATATATGTTGCCAAGAATATATTGAGCAAAATAGGAAACATATGTCCTGTAATTTGACCAACATAACCTAGTGCCGCACTTGCACCGCCATAACCAAACGTATCGCATAACATTGAGATAAGATTGCAGAACGTAGCGATGAGTGATATTGGCAATGCCATTATAAAAACGTTACTAACTGCAACCAAATATTGATTAGCAGAAAGCCGGGATAAGAAAGAAGTCAAATTCATAAACATAATCATCAATACGTATCACTAGTAGGCAAAGGTAGCGACACTATTCAATATTCCTATCAAAGATAGAAGCTTATCATCCATACAAATAAATCAACTGCTAAATTCCCTCCACTGAATAATATCAAATAGATTACCTTCTCACACTAAATTAAGGCAATATCGATATAAATAATTAAAGTTGTTGTGTTATCGAACAATAATACTCATTATCTTTGATTACTTGTTTTACTTAGCAATATTAGCCATAGTGATAATTAATGTTAAAGAGCTTACATCAATGCAAAACAAGCCACTGGAGCAATATTTCATTAACCAATGAAAAACCATGGAATCATACCGGTATTTGCTCATTACACAGCTATATAGTGAACGAGAAAACTCAGGTCAAAAGGCCTCACTGTCCTCAATTGTCACTGTAGTTGGCAACAATCAACAAGTCAGCCTAAGAGAAGAAACGAGTGAGAGACCAGCGTCAGAATTTTAATGCACTCCCTTTTCCCAAAGTTATGCACAGAAACAGTGGATAACTCACCGATTTCGCGCCAGCTCGATCACAAAAAATTAACATTCAAGCTCATTTGATTGAAAATAGTGAATAACCTGATTGGCACTCCCACGCCAAACTAACGACGGATCATGCTGTGCCTGCACAAATTTTCCATCGACTAACACATCGATCATTTCTACGACTTCACGCTGAGCACTCGTAAGTTCACCCAGTAAATACCCGCTCCATAGCCAAATATCTTTCCCTTCGCACTCTTCACGCACACGCCGGACCAGCTTTAAAACCGCGCCAAGATTTGCCGGATGCAATGGATCCCCACCAGACAGTGACAGCCCACGTCGTTTAATCCGAGTGTCGTTCAGGTCCTGGATAATCTGATCTTCCATTTCCTGGGTAAAAGGGTGCCCACTATCTAATCGCCAAGTATTTTGGTTATAGCACCCACGGCACTGATGCTCACAGCCTGAGACAAAGAGCGTACAACGTGTTCCCGGACCATTTACGACATCCACAGGATAATAATTGAGGTAGTTCATCTTCTTTCTCATCAAAAACAAGAAGTGCCAATGAAGGCACTTCTAAATTTGTCATAACAAAACGAGCAGGCAGCGCGTCGTTAAAACAACTTACATATGTTTCACGCGGCGTTTCACTTCTTCCTGTTTACCCGAGTTAAATGGTCGAGCATCAGGAGAACCTAGATAACCACACACTCGACGGGTTACAGATACTTTCTTAGGATCATGATTGCCGCACTTCGGGCAGGTAAAGCCTTTACTGGTGCAGTCAAACTCACCGGAGAAACCACACTCATAACATTCATCAATTGGAGTGTTAGTACCGTAGTATGGAACACGTGAATATGAGTAGTCCCATACATTCTCTAGTGCTTCAACATTGTGCTGAATATTTGGGTATTCGCCGTAACAGATAAAACCACCACTTGCTAATGCAGGATATGGCATTTCAAAGTCAATCTTATCGTAAGGATTTACCGTTTTTTCAACATCAAGATGGAAACTATTAGTGTAGTAGCCCTTATCAGTAACATTATCAATCACCCCATACTCTTTTGTATCCAATGAACAAAAACGAGTACATAAGTTTTCTGAAGGTGTACTGTACAAACTGTAGCCCCACCCAGTTTCTAGTTTCCACGAATCAACAGCATCTTTTAAGCGTTTGACAATTGCGATGCCTTTTTCACGAAGCTCTTCACTATCGTAAATGTGCTCATCGTTGTCTGCATAAAGCGCATTAATGGTTTCATGGATCCCAATATAACCCATAGAAATAGAGGCACGGCCATTTTTGAAAATGTCTAATACTTCATCATCAGCATTTAAACGAATACCAAGTGCACCTTCTGTATACAGAATTGGGGCGACGCGTGCTTTTACACCACGAAGGCGGTCGATGCGGGTATCAAGCGCTTTGCGAACTAGCTGCACGCGTTTATCAAGAATTTCAAAAAACTTAGCTTCATCACCATCCGCTTCGATAGCAATGCGCGGTAAGTTCAAGCTAACAACACCAAGGTTATTACGACCTTCATGGATCTCTCGACCGTTCTCATCAATGTACTGGCCAAGGAAGCTACGACATCCCATAGGCGCTTTAAATGAGCCCGTCACTTCAACGACCTTGTCATAGTTAAGAATATCTGGGTACATACGCTTTGAAGCGCATTCAAGAGCAAGCTGCTTGATGTCGTAATTAGGATCGCTTGGTTTATGGTTGATACCGTCCTTAATTGCAAATAACAATTTAGGGAATACGGCTGTCTTTTTATTCTTACCAAGGCCAGCGATACGGTTTTCAAAAATTGCTTTTTGAATCAGCTTAGATTCCCACGACGTACCTAGACCAATACCGATCGATAAAAATGGGGTCTGTCCGTTATGTATTATAACGGTCAGCTCTCACAAAATACATGAATTCTCCATAAGCTCTTGCCCCTTAAATAACAAGAGCTTATTGTAGAAAACATACAAATTACAAGGCCGCACCTACTCTCATGAAGTTAAAGAATATCAGATACGAAACCGTACGGCAGACCACAACTGTTAATTCAAAGGTGATCGAAACAACATCCCATCACCTCTACAGGATTAACGATGGTACTGAGATAGAGGAGTTCCGAGCTTACGAGGAAGAAATAGTTCGGCTGACAGATACCACCACTAAGAAGAAAAACTTGAGTGCAAACACACTCAACACCTATCGACCTGCTGTAATTAAATTTTTGGATTTTCTTCATGAGGCTGGAGTCATGGGTTCTGATACTCCCCTAATACTGCATCGTGCACATAAGATCGTCACGAGCTATCCAGCGTACATCCAAAAAGAATTGCCTCATAACGCCACTCATGTGATTGAGACGATCAGAGAGCTTATGGAGGGCTACCGCCCCAAACTTGGAAATAATGCAGTTAATGTGCATTTAAATGCAGTTGAGCACTACATCAAGATCTCCGAGCGCCATGGCAGAGCAGCGCATACCAGACTCTGCCGTGCTATGGGAGTTTCACCATCAGAATCCGAGTATCAACCACTGTTTGAGCAGGTTTGGAATTCCACCGAGATAACTCAGGCACAAAAGTTATATTGGCAGAATCATACCGCTCTAGGGGCAATTCTGGGGGCGCACAATATACGTGGAGAAACGAATCAAATATTTTCACGCCTGCCTTCCGATGATTCACCAGTTCGAGATAAGGTCGCCATAACACAGGAACAGATTGAACAGTTCCTCAATCAGGAATCCCTGTCAGATCGTGACCGTACCCTATACGCTCTACTATTCGCGAGTGGGTTAAGAATCAGCGAGGCACTGCTGTTGCAATTGGGACATATTGATTTCACACAACGTAGGATTTTCCTAACCCCAAAGATATCAAAACGAGGTCTAACCTCGGAAGAGATTAAATTGTGCTCTGGCTGGAAAGGTCGCAACACCTTACACGATGAGGTGAACCTGTTTGGTATAGCAGAGGAGATATTTTGGAAGTCACTGGATAAACTCCTGTTGACCATGATCACTGACTATAGCCATGACTTTTTGTTCACGTATGAAAAGAACACCAACAAGGGACGACCATTCCTACTAACTCAACGTGCCGATGATAAACGTAGCCACTCCAATATCGTTACACGTTTCAAAAAAGCCTTAAGGGAAGTTGGTATCTCAGAGGATTTACTCCACGGGCCACATTTTGCTCGGCATGCATTAGTTTTCTACCTGCGCTATGAATGTCCTCGTCTAACCGAGAATGGAGAGTTGCTATTTGGTTATGACATGACAGACGTCAGTAGTCTGATAGGCCATGTCAACTACACAAGTACCATAAAATACAAACGAGATAACTCAGAGAAACTGAGTCAGGAGCATAAGTTATCTCGTGACATCACACGTCTAAACCTAAATGATCAACAAGCTAAACTATTGAAAGAAAAAAACAAACTTCTAGCACAAGCTAAAAAGATAGAAGGAATGCTAATGAGACTAGAGGCACACAAATAATGATCTTCAACACAACAAACTATCTTTATTACCCTTCTGGTAAAGGCGATGCTGATACGCGTTGTACCGAAATTGCCTTACAACTAAAGGCGCAGATCTCTAGTTTCTTCTCTAACGTAGGTATAGAGAAAAAGTTCTCTATTCCTGAGATGGAAGTCTTAGATCGTAGTTCGAACATTAGTACAGGGAGGGCTGACGTACGATGTGTCATATGTGAAATAGCAGAAAATATCTCGGACACAGAAACACTGCTTACTATCGCATCTCAAGCAGCTAGTGCTTCCAACTTTGCCACCAGAAAGAGTAATGCACGAAAACCTGACCATAGAGGTTATCATGGAGCAGTGGAGTTCGTTAGGCAAACAGAAGAGTTATTCCTATCAATAGGAATTATGCCCGAGCAAATCAGTAAAGGTGCCTACCAATCTGTGATCCTATACTCCAGATTAATCCTAATCAAACTGTGGAGAGAGGGATTGGTGGTGCTGCCAATTACTGCCAGTTTGGAGCTAGGTTCAAAAAGACTTGAAGAGTTTACGAAATTTAAATCTACGAATCACCCCTCTCGCCCCCCGATGTTCGGCGCTTCTGAGTCGTACTGCGAAAAACTTCAAGCAGAGTTTACGCAATTAATTTGTGACATTCAGAATGCTACAGCATTAGAGGTACTCTGTCTGGAGCGTGAAGGTGGGAGTTGTTACGATAATGTGTCTAGTATTCTCTACTGTAGCACACTCTATTCCCCTAAAGACGTTAATATAAGCTCCTATGACGAACTAACACGGCTTTTCTGCCTGTACGATACCTATGACGCCAAGCGACCGTCTGATGCTGTACTGCTGAAGGAGCTATCAGATAACGTCATGCCATTTAAAGGCGCTAAATCTTCGTTCGAGGAGTTCAGAAGAGCCGCAACAAAATTGGGTTGTCACAAGAAGGATGCATTAGCTGGTCATACTCGCTCCATTACTAATGCCTATAAATCTGAGCTACTCCAACTCCAGTCAGCAGCACAATTTAATTTTGACGAGGTTATGTATGAGCAGGATGAGGAGGCTCTTTTCCAGTTCTTCGCTGACAATGATTATCAAGCAACTCAAGAATTTTACAGTCGTGGAGTAATTGAAGAGCCTGACTACACTGCATGGAACGCGTACAAGGATAATCACCTAAAATCTCTTTTAAAAACTTCCTTCCGCGGCGGTAAATGGGGTTGGAATGTGATTTACCAGTATTTAGCGTATGTATCCTGCTGGTGCGAGATGTTTCCAGAACAGGCAGAGGCCGAGGGTATCACTACACCTACGAGATTTAAGGAGTTGGATAGAGAGACATTCGTAATTCGTTCCTTTTCCAATCAAGACAAAGATACTGATCAATGGCCTCGTACACTCGGTGATTTTTTACTGCACAAGTCAGTCGGAGTTGCTACATGGGTAAAAGCGGCTATTGACTCAGTCGAGGTTAATTTTCGTTTTAATAACGAACACGTTGGCTCGGGAGGTAAGCTCCTATTGCCAATGGAGTTCACTAACGCATGGCACAAATCCCAGCGAGGTATCAAGCTCGGCTCTTTGACCGAGTCGGTGAAAAGGGTATTTACACGAGACGAATACTCAGTAGCCTTGCAGGTGGCCTACGCCCTAGAGAAGTTTGGTGCGTACCTGCAAGAGCGGGTACTCGAAGGTTATGACTATGAACTGCTCGGTTTTAGACCCGCCTTTTCATGCCAACCTGACAACCAATACAGACTGATTGAAATAGGAGCAAAAATCGCTACTCCTGTTGGCATATTGAATTATCAACTACATAATTCTCCGTTAAACGGTGATGTGGTAGAGGATAAACCAATTGCTAATGTATTCCACTGGGCAGTACCGTTGGAGCATTACCATGACGTAATACGTGTGGGTGAGAACCATAGCAAGGCATTTAAACGAGCGATTTACTCTCATGATTGTGCAGGGTTTTCTCCAATAGTTTGGTACGTCGATAATGAACTCAAGTACTCCTACGTTCGAATGGATAAACCCTCGAAAATTATCGAGAACCCATTTTCGATGACTAATCATGGAACCATAGACACGAAGGTGAAACAGCTAGTTGCTCCCCTGATTGGACCAATCAGGGGTATTATCGTAGCCCTTGAACAGGGAATACGGCACAAACATATTCGTTTCCTAGACAAACGCTTTTTTGATCAATTTGTAGAAGCGGAAAATGTGGACGGTATTGTTCAACTATTAGTCAGCACTGATAAAAGTCGACGTAAACCTTGGAAAGCGAGTTCTCATATCGACGTCATAATGATGCTTCGAGCTGAAAGGGACTTCCAAAATTTGAGAACAGATATTAACCACCTTGTTCCTTATAATGATACAGGTCTAGAAATCGATGTTCTGTTTCGCAACGCATCAGGACAGCCGTTTACAGAATCAGTTTGGGCTAATGTTTGGAAAACATTCCTAGGTATTTCACAGCGCGTCATCAATTTTTCTTTCAATGATGTGATGGAAGAATGCGAATTTGTAAAAATGGTTCCTTTATCGGCTAAGGACTCTATGACATCACAAACGGTAGAGAGAACAATCACGGCTGATAATGAGTTCGTTTTAAGAGCTAAGGTTCAGGGAAAGAATCAAAAACTGGGGTTTGATGCTGAGGGGCATCGCGTGAAATTATTGGCGTTACTATCTCCTCACTCGACTCGAACCACCTATGTCAGCCACAGAGTTGGCTACATACCCCTAGAGACGGTTAGTGTGAATATCGGTCATATGGACGTGACCACAACCGTCTATTACAAAAAAGAGACCGAGGAAGATCGAGCACGCAAGGTCGGAGAATACCGCAGAGCTAACCTGATGTTAGTACGTGGTAACAAAAATACTGATGAAATCGCACCTATGCACACCAATGATGTTTCACAGGCTCAAGTTAAGGAATCGTTCAAACAGCGTCCCAACGAAACAATGTGTATTTACGGTTTCACATCGATTCCAATTGTTACTGTTGACGATGAGGGTAATGAAATCATTAATCCCACTGGTATGGATCTTGTTACCTCCACTCCTATGTCTATGATCGCATTTTCATCAACCCATATCTGTGTGCACAACATGGAATGCCCTTCAGAAATTATTGCTGAAAATGGTGGTTATCAACGATGTGGTGTTTGTCGAATTAAGATCTGTCATATAGATAACCTGATTTCTATTTCACGGATGGTTCAACGACTAGAGTTGGATTTGAAGAGTAACGTAACGTCACTAATTGACCTAAACCGAAACAAGGTAGGTGATGAGACTGTTCATAAGATTGAGGTAGCCCAAATCAAACGCGAACAATCTGTATTGAAGAGTGAACTATTGGGTTGGCAGGCAGCTCTACGGATTGTGGAACAGACGAGGGTAAGGTTATTGGGCAAAAAGAATACTAATAAGTTTGTTGTTCCTGCACCACGCCTACTATCAGAAACAATTTCATGCGAGACATTCAGGATGTCTGTGCCTGAGTTGTTGCTAAACCACATGACTAGTATCAGTGACGTACCGTCACTGAACAGCCCTGAGATTCAAAAAACTGTAGCCAAAATTGAGAATAAAATCGTAAATGATTCTAGGAAAGCTAGTGAAGAGATCATGAGAGCCGTTGATGCCTGTTTCGTAAATAACTCCTTAGACCCTCGACATATCATGTCCCCAATCATGAGCATGTTGGACGCGAAGATTATTACCAAGGAGCAAATTCTGGAGGTGATTGAGGGTGATTTATCAGACTATCAACCTCTAATCACTAGCCCCTTACAAAACAATGTGATGAAGGCATTATCTAATGGTTAAAAATAAAAGGACAGAATCGCTCAAGGGACGAATCGAGTTGGTTACTAAAACTCTAGATACATACATCGCAACTCCTAGCCTCAAGGCAGGTATTTCTAGTATGGATCAGTTGGCAAAAAAAATTGAGCGAGACACAGGGATTGGTTATTCCACTCTACTAAAAAGCGAGGACAAGGGTGGATACTACCGAGGATACCTTGAGACTGCCTTGCTAAAAATCGCACCCAGCACCACCAAACTAGAGTCCCTAGCGCAAGCTCAACCTAAAAACTGGGTACATCAAAAGGCGCGGTATGAGTCTAGAATTGGGCTTCTCAATGCTGAGATAAATAAACTGAAAACTAACCTAAAACAGGCAGAACTTGCTATTTCTAATGCATCTAACTCACAGCTGACGCTACATGATGCATCTGAGTTCAGAGATGCTGAAATTAATGTCGAGAAGTTGTGTCGAGGGCTCGCTCGCCTCCTTGATAGCGAGGATTTGGGTTTAGAACTGATGCCAGATGGGCGCATCGAGCATTTTGGTGAAACCCTAGTCAGTTCTGAACAAAGCCAGCCATACCTAGCATGGCTAGAGCGCACCACACCTGCTCCACTGAAGTAGAGATAAACATGGAAATAGAACCTATTAAATTGACACCTGAACAGGAGAACCTGCGAGGTACTGCCAAATCTGCGTTATACATCGAATGCTACAAGCAGGTTATTAGTCAGATGCGCGAAAAGGAGCTCAAGTTTCCGAGAGACATACGTGGAACAAATGAACTAGGAATCAATGTTAGTGAATTGGCGAGGTGGTGTGCATTCAAGGATCGCGCAACTCTCTACAAGAACACGGTGATTAGGGAAGCGCTCCCTAGGGATATACACAACATTGGTGTTGAGGACTCTCAACCAAGATCTATCATAGATAAAAAGAGAGACGATTTAGTTGCGAGTCAGGCTAGTGATATAAACGAACAAAGCGATCTAATCGTAACGCTAAATGCTCGCATACAAACACTGGAGCAGCAGTTGAGGGACAAGGATGCCCAGATACATAGGCTGGAACTGAGCTTGGCTGCCTCAGAACAATCTGTTGACGACCATATGAGGTGTCATGCAGAGCAGGTTAGAAACTCTATCCTCAGCGGGGGACGAACATTTGATCGAGTTTAGACTACTGGTTACAAGTGTACGTGTCTTACTGAACGCCTATATTGTTTACGGTAATTGCGCTGCATCCAACAAACGATTGTCTGTTTTTATTAGGAAAGATTATGCCTACAAGCAGCCTTGTGAGGCTGAAGTATGGCTGTTTTCATGTGCAAACCAAAAAGTACTGATTAATTATCGCCCACAATATTCGGCTACATCAGGTAAGTTAATTTTAGCCGCATTTGATGATATCGAGAACGACCTTAGACTCTTCGAGCGTGCATTGCGTCAGTATGAGTTGCCAACCCTGACTAAGAAGCTATTCCTCAGGCATCCAGAGTTCCGAGGTATCGGATGTGGAGAATCTCGTATTAAAAAAGCTATCGAGCGAGCTGGATCAGCAAGGCAATTCCTGAATGAACTAAAAAACAACAACCTAGCCGCCCTTGTAGATGCATTTAACAGCACTGAGCGGGGACTGGCGTTCCTAACAGCCTATCAAAATGTGCAGGCTGAATTTGAGTCTATTGAGTTCATCGAAAAGGCTGGTTATGACAAACGGACGGCACACAGACTGATCAGGCTATTGGGTCGCTCTACAAAGAGTTTATTAACCAGTAATCCATATGCTCCTATCCGTATGGGTAACCGATTTAACAATGCATGGGGCGTGGCTGAACGACTCAGAAAGTCGAAGGAAATTAGTATTCCAGAGGACTCTCCTGTCAGGTTAATTGGAGCAATTGATTGCGTGGTATATCGTGCACTTAGGCAAAACCACACAGCTATCAATGACGATAGGTTTAGGGTGGCACTATCGTCGTTGATTGGTGAGAATTTGGTTGATATTGCAATTGATACGGGCCTTTCGCTAGTTGCCCTGTGCAGAACGAGTAGAGGCGACTATCAGGGTGTCGGTCTAGCGAATATTGAGAGTATCGTCGAGAGATCAATGGCAACAAAAATAGTTTCCTCTAAGGACGCTAAATCACCCAGTGGACGTATCATCTCCCTAATAAATGAGTTTGATGAATACTCATTAAAAATGAACGGGTTCAATCTTACCGAAGAACAGAAAAAGCTCGCCTTCAACGCCTTGACCAATGACCTTTCAATCGCTCAAGGGGAAGGAGGTACTGGTAAAAGTACGGCCATGGCATGTGTTAAATACGTCTGTAACCGCCTAGGCCGACCAACATATTTTGTAGCGGTTGCGGGGATAGCCAAAAAACGCGTCCATGATGAACTGGAGCGAATGTGTGTCATCCGAAAGTCAAACACTAGCCTATTCGGTAATGGAGAGGACGAGGTCTGTTGTTACACTGTCCGAGGATTAATTCGTCAAGTCGAGCTAACTATTGAAAACCCCAATATCAAGGATGCGATACAACTAAACGACAATCCACTGATTGTATTTGACGAATCCTCAATGCTAGATCTATCACTGGTAGTAGAGTTCATATCCCTTTTTGATAACCATTCGATGAAATACAGCATTTCAATGGTAGGAGACATTGCTCAAATCGCTCCTGTGGGGTTTGGCGTGGTTTGGCAGCACCTTGTGAGCCTAGGGGCATTAAAACCTGATACAGTGCCGTACAGCGAACTTAGAAGTGTCCACAGACAGGGAGCTGGCAATCCGATTAGAGATGTGGCGACGCTAGTACGAACTATCGGCCACAGTATGAAAGCTGAGTGGGATGACAGAACATGTGGGTTTTCAATCGATCCACTGAGTGCCCTAACCGACCTAAGTTCATTTTCGGGTCAAGCTGGCGTGTACTACCTACAAGTTAATGATTCTCAAATAATTTCAAATGCATATTCACTATCCAAAAAATTGGGATTAGATAGGTCTCAGGTAATTACACCTTATTCCAATGCAGATAACCCCCTATCTACCATCAGCATTAACGACCACTTCATAACAAATGAACGAGACTGTGGTGTTTCAGAACCTTTATGGGGGTTTACCAAGGGTGATCGTGTTATTGTCACAAAGAACTTCGCACCACTTGACCTGTACAACGGTGATATGGCAACTGTCACTGATATTGTCTACGAGCAAGAAGAGGCAGGTGAAGACATACAAAAAAAGTTAGTCTGCAAGTTTGCTGAAAAGACAGTCTATATCGATGAAAGTGCATGTTTTGATACTGGGTTAGTACATTCTTACGGTATCACAATTCATAAAACTCAAGGCTCAGAGTTTGCCTACACTATCGTTCTCTTGCCTAGGTCTACCTCCACATCATTTGTGGAGAACAGCATGATTTATACTGCACTAACACGCTCAAAAACTGCCTCCATTTTTATTGGAGATATGAGAACATTAACAAAGGCAATCAACAGCAAACCCGCATACATGAGAATTTGTTCGGGGTTCAACCTTGACGCTGAGCTATCACAGTATGTTTCGTCAGCCGCATAGCTAGACACATGTGATGACAGCCCCGCAGGGATAAGGGCGGAAAGAAAATCACGGGGTTGCGCACCCCTGAAATCCGCCCGAGACCCAGCGAAGCTGGTTACAGAGTATAACTGGCAGTGATACGCGCTTGCGCCTCCTGCTAGACCCTAACATATCTAGAAGCGCACACTACTGTTAATACGCTAGTTATGTGGCGACGTTTTAGCTACTACGGCCCACTGAATTGGTAGTCGGCTATTACGCCCTAAAACGTATCTTCACAAAAAGGGCGCCTCTGCGGCTTACAGTTCTACCATCATCTAGATTAGTCAGGGGGCAGTCTGACACTTTGCAAATCAAGGTTTAATCAGATCTGACAGAATGTTCTAACTGAGTTATGCCCCATTATGAGCTTGCGCAATAAAGTACGAACAACGCCAACGGAAATTTAGCCTTACTTTCTATAATGCCTTTAATTCTAATTAAATGGATAAATTTATTAATCCATTACATTTACTATGCAACAAAAAACAGGAAGAAGGGAGGTTATCTTTACCTTTAATTATCACTACATAAAGTATGTCCGATAAATTAGAAATAAATCTAGTGTAGAGGGGTACTAGATATCTGTACCCCTAATCTACGTGTGTAAGTTCTAATATCCCACAAGAATACCAGAGATAGATACTTGCACACAATTTTAATTAGATGTGGAAATTATATTCTCCTTGTTTACTAGAGCATTCCCGTTTCTGAATTCTTCCACAATATGAGTATTTTTGAATTCTGAAGTCAGTTCTTTAGGAGTATGCTCTAATACTATCATCTGGAAGTTTTTACCATTATCGATCGCATCGCCTACAAAGCTATCTAGTAGCTTAAATGCACTTTTTATCTTAGACTGATCACTACTACTGAGGCTTTTTTCCTTCTCTTTTTCGTCACCATAATATGGTCTGCTAGGTTGATCAATTATTAAATATGGTGCTACAAACTTTACTTCATTCTGCATGATTGTTTCATGTAACGAAAGCGAGAAGAACAGTTGTAGAAACATATGATTAGAGCTACTCCCGACATTCTCAATATACGTTGATTTCGGTTTTCTTAATGAAAGTTGTTTATTTTTATAGTCAAATGATGGTTTATAGTTGCTATAGTTAACAAGAGAGTCACCTACAATTGTCATATAGTCAGAAATGATATCCTCGATAGCTTTACATGTAAGCTGCTTGCGTTCTGTTGTATCCTCTATAGAAATAGATTCAATTTCATTTTGTATATTTGAAATATCAACTAAATTTTCATCTTGAGGTTTGTCTTTATAGATTTTTGCTTTAGTAGTTATTTGGCCAAGATAATAGTACTTCTCTTTTGATGAAGTATACTCATGGTCGTGATTTTTCTTGTAGTGATTAAGTTGCTCACTAAAAGTTTTTTCTTTCTTTTCAAGTTTTGAAATTTGTTCGTCGACTTGTATTGATAGTGGTGTTTTACCTTTTCTTTCTTGTTTTATCTTAGTTACTTGATCCGATAAATGAGAGATTATGTCACCATAAATAGATGTTTTAATTAATTCGCTATCAATACCTTTAAGATACTCTATTGGTTTTATATTGCTTTCTAATTTTTTTAGTGATTCTTTGTATTGTGAGTACTGACTACTAAACCTTTTCAGGTTTTTTATTTTTTTTATTGTAGAAAAGTAATCTTTCTCGATTTTGTCTCTTTCCCCATCATTACCTTCGGAAAGAATGGTATTAATATCTAAGTTTATTATTTGATTCCAAGACTCTTTAGGGTCAAGACTTGGATCTATAAGAGAGTACTCTTTAGAAAGAGAAATTAATTTTGATTGCTCTTCGATAAAATCTTTAGACTGGTTACTTAAACGGTTATTTTTTCGTTCTAATCGTTTGATTCTACTCTCAAGTGCATCAATAGTTTCCCTTTTTAAAATATTCTCGACTGTTTCAATGCCAACAGACAGATCAAATATTCTAGGTAGCGCTTCTCTGTATCTTTCTTTGTTCTGTTTATCAAAGAATACACCTGAGTCATTTTCTATGATATTACCAGATATTGTATTAAACATCTGAAAATACCTGATAGATATCTTTGAGTCTTTACTGTGATATTTTCCTCCATATTCTACTTTGGTGTTTTCTGTTATGTTGAAAATCGAATTAAAGTACTTCTTTAGAGTACCTTCATTTGAATTCTGGTAGGGAGTAATGTCATTTGAGTCTAGTTCGGTAAAGTAAAACTCATTTGAAACTTTTGAAAAGTATGGTGACTTTCTGGCAAATGTAAAATCTGAACCATTATGACTTAGAACTAATCCGTACCAAGATACGTTATCATTAATTATATCTTGTGATATTTTGCTTTCCGATGCGAAAAAGCAATAATCAATAATATCTATAATTGCAGTTTTACCAGTATTACTGGTTCCTGTGATAATGTTGACTTTGTTTGGTTGAAAGGTCAGCTCTCTAGTAGTGCCATTTTTAAACCAAATGATTAGCTTTTTAATGTAGTAGTTCATAGATTAATCCTTAGGTTTAAGTATAAATATTCAGATGGCATACTTAAAATTTTAGCTATACAGTTAGCTGACTTGTAGTATTTCTCGACAACAGACCCCATTTTTTTGTTAAATTCAATTTCCTTATTTACTGTAATTACGCCTTCATTGATATTGATGTATTCCATTTCATGTAAATACTGAATTGAATTTATTGATAGTGAAAGATTGCTGTAATAGATACTATCGAAATCTGAGAATAAATCTGGATGGTTAATTATTAACTGCTCAAATGATTTAGAAGTGTTGGATTTCCTAGAAATAATATTCAAAAGAGATTTTTGATATACCATAGGATATATCAAAAGCACTTTATCTAGACTAACACTTTTGGTTTCTTGTAGAACCGATTGAATAGCTAATACACAGTTCCCAAGGTTTATTTGGTTGTTCATTTTTTATACTTGCTCCAATCTTTTCTCCAACCTATTTCTGGTAGGTCAGATAAGTAGTATAAAAATCCATTAGAGAAAGTTAGGTCTTTAGGTAGTGAGTTGAAATTTAGTGGTGACTCTCTTAACTTATCTACCAATTCGATAGCTAACTTTGAATGTTCTTCTTCATTGAGTTGTGGGCGGTATGTCTTCCGCCATTTGTTTTTCCATTCTAATACAGATTGTGACCTTTCTTTATTCAATTGTATGTTTGTTAACTCACCATTTTCTAACCAAGAGTTAAGGTTTTTCTTAGCAGATATCATATATGTAGCAAACTCTACAATTTCGTCAGTATCAGACTCGCTTATATCACCAATATCAATCAATTGTTTTATGAATGTGAAATCTTCTATTCTGTCAGGTATTACTTCATTAAAATCATATAATACCAAACCTTCATTTTGATGGTTTTGAAAGTGTTTTCTATATTTTCGGTAGAAATCATCAAAGGAAACTACGCACTTAATTCCCTTTTTGATATTAATGAAATTATCTTCCCTAATTGATGAGTCAACGAGTTTGAACACGTTTTCAACGTGCCGTTTATCTATCATACATGATAAAATTGCTTCATGACATCTACGTATTATATCGTTTTCTTCTAGTTCGAACTCAATTTTCTTTAGAAAATCTAACAATACGCTAGAGTCTAATGAAATAATGTTGTCGGTGTAATTTTTTATATCATCAGACTTCGATTCACTAGTCAGGTTTTTTACTTCATTAGCTACTTCAGATAGTGTTAATTCTCCATTTTTAGCTTTTTCAACTAACTTAATAAAGCTGTTACTCCCACTATTTGATTTATTTGAGGCAAGAACGAAATTCGTGATTTTTAAAAACTTTAATTGGATAGATGGGTGAGTTCGACCTGCTTTGGCATATTTGATTACATCAACCCAGTTAGATAGTGTTTTCCATAAATCTGAATCTAAGTCGGTTAAGTTCGCTGGTTTATTGGTAACATTGGAGGTTTTTACGGTATGCTTCAATTGATAGAGTACTTGAATGTCATTATCTAGATCTGTGTGTACATCATCTTTACACTCTAATCCTACACTTTGACCATGCTTTAGTGATAATACCTTCCAGAGAAAATAGTAGTACTGATAATCAAATCCAGCGCTACTTTTATCAGCTGTTGTTGACTCCGGAAAGTCATCAAGTGAGTTCATCAATTCAACCTCTTAAATCCAATGTAATCATATACTAACACTAGACAAGAGGTTTGGTTAAGCTACTAGTTCATGTTTATATGAAAAGATGTGAGTAACTGTAAAATCATAGTGGTTTCTGCTGTTAAAGATGTAATCGACATCCAAAAGCTAACTCACTTTTGTCCAGAGGTGTGTTGACGGGTGATGTAACACACCTCTGCCCCATTATGAGCTATTACCGATTAGCAACTCAGTTCACTGAAGTATAATTTGACCTACATTTAGTGATTCCAAAAATACGGAAGTAAAGTCAGATTACGCCTCTATCTAAATGACCAAATTCAGCCTGCCACTACACTATTTAGCTGTTGTTTAGCTGATGGTTAAAGAGGAGGGAGACGTTCAGGTTGTTTCACTAAACTCGATGAAATAATGGTAGCGTTTATGTGTGCGAATTTTGGGATTTGATATGCTATTGTATGCTGCTTGTTGGTTTGGATTAGGAAAGTAGTGTGCATAAAGCAGTAGGTAAAGCGATTAGTGATACAGTTGTTGAACGACTAAAAACACCTTTGATAGCTACTTTCATCTTCTCTTGGTTAGTGGTCAATCACTCAGTTGTACTTCAATTCACATTTGAAACCTTACCCAATAAGGTTGCACTAGCTAAAAGTCTACAAGTTGGTTGGTGGTATGGGCTGTTCCTACCTGCAATTGTATCTCTTGGTTACATACTCCTTATACCTGCCTTACAACTAGGTTTAGATTGGTTAGTTCTTAATACTCTTGGTGAATCACGTAAGAAGCATGATGTTAAAGATGCTAGGAATAAACTTGAATCTACACAGGAACACCAGATTAAGTTACGTGATAAAGAGTTAGAGAGCTGGGATCAGGAAAGAAAAGAACTAAATGATGAAGTTGAGAAAGTACAAAATGGTATGGCTAAGGTGTTGGCTCAACTTCATTCAACTCAAGAAATGAAGGAATCCTTAGAATCAGCAAGGCTAGAGATTGATTCAGATAGACAAAAGTTAGAGGATGCTATTAATAGAGCTGTCGAATCATTAGAGAAGCCAGCTATGAACGCTGGTTCGGGCTACGATGACGAAAGAAGTCCTGAAGAAGTTTATAAAGAAACAATTGAAATCCTGAGAGAAGTAGTATTTGACCCAGAAGAGATCCCTTTCTGACGTTTCTAAATAAATAACTAGATTATGATCTGAACCATCAATACTGAACACTAAGCTAAGCGGCTTTCCATACCTTTAGTTATTGATGATTTGCTAAATTAGCAAACTCACTGGCACATTTCTGTCCAGAGACGTGTTACAGCTGAAATACGTAACTATGTGAAATGCGTAACTACCCCTATCCGTTACTAGAAGAAGTGCTAACAAGGCCAAGCATTTGGCTAGTCATTACTAACTAAGTGGACATTAAGGTATTCTTCTTAATACCTTAATGTCCACTTGATGTGATGTAACATTAGTTATAAGTACGTCTATGTAACTAGGCTCAAAAATGAAAGTCTACGTAGCTATTTCAAAAATAGATGAATTTGAAGTGATCTCTTTTATCGAAATCTCCCCCTCCACCAAAAAAAATGGTGGCTACTGTATTTTGGGATAGCTAAAGTTATCTGAGAAATTGACTACAGACCGTAGCCTCTGAATTATTCATGTCCATTTCTAAGTTGGCGGCAGCCTTAGTGGTTACATAAAAGCATTTAATACAATCACTTAGCACCTAAGTTCACAAAAAACACTCTAAAGATCAACCTCTACAACGATATGTCCATATCAATGATGTAATCCATGTACGATCTTTCCTATGTTCCCGAAAAGCACCACACCGTTCAGCGAACCATAGATGAACTGAAATTAGCATGCACTATCACTTGATGATCGGAATTAGCATCACTATCACTTGATGATCGGAATTAGCATGCACTATCACTTGATGATCGGAATTAGCATGCACTATCACTTGATGATCGGAATTAGCATTAAAGTAGTATCCAGATCGGGATTTGCATTACTTGTCGAATTGAGGGAGTGGAATTAGAGTTATATTTCAGACGTGCAAATGTCCATCCCTGAGTTGGCGGCAGCCTTAGTGGTTACATAAAAGCATTTAATACAATCACTTAGCACCTACGCTCACAAAAAACACTCTAAAGGTCAATCTCTACAACGATATGTCCATATCAATGATGTAATCCATGTACGATCTTTCCTACGTTCCCGAAAAGCACTACACCGTTCAGCGAACCATAGATGAACTGAAATTAGCATTAAAGTAGCATTCAGATCGGGATTTGCATTACTTGTCGAATTGAGGGAATGGAATTAGATTTATATATCAAACGCATAAATGTCCAATGCTTTACTAGCTCGAATAGAATCTGCTCGTTTGTGTCCAATTACAGGTTATGTCATATTGTACGATCTGTAAGTCGTCTTCTCGGAAGTGTCAGAGCGTGTATGAGCCACTACATCTTAAATCAAATCCTTTAAGCAATTATCTTATTACCTTGACTTAAGGAGATACCATTGAGAATTCTATATCTCGATCTACATGCGCTACTGTATTCAATTGACTACTTGAACAAACACGAGGATGTGTTTGATTCGTTTAAGTCGCAAAAGCCATTTTGCTCCACAGACACCTTTCTACTAAATGTTGAACCCGATAGGTTAGGTGCGCAAAAACTAGCCGCCGCCGCATTCGAAGCTGGCCTTCTTCTATATCCAACTGGCAATAATTACACTAGAGATTTGCTTGTTAGGCACAATGTATTCCCTGATCTCCAATTAGCACCATATGTGGATGTAACGTCGAAGGTGAGGCCGGATGATCATGATCCAGTCAGGCGCATGTTCGCCCACGCTAATGCACTGGAAGCTGAGTGGTTTGTATGCGGAGATATTGCATCCGATGAACGCTTTAAGTCATTTCCGAATCGTTATCTAGTGAGTCAGTTTGATAAAGGTGTCAGTGATGAGCTGATATCACAGATAATTGCTACTAAGGCTTGTTGACACACGTTTAGAGTACTTGTGTTAACAGGTGAGCAAAAAATAAAGTGCCGAATGCTGGGAGTCGCCAAACTCCCAGCTCAGCCCCCAGCGATGCTGCAACATCTTTGGGGTTAGTGACAAGGTTATTGTAGCCCTTTAATATTAGGTATATTTTTCTTACCTATCAAGTGCTTCTTCTTTTTCTTTACCTTCTTTCGAAGTAACATTTTTTGCCGCAGCTACAAGTGATTCATTGAGCTTTGTCTCGCTGCGCTTTTGTATTTTCGAGACTATCAGACAATGTTTTTAACGTTTTGATTAGTTGCTGTCAGTTCTGCAATGATGTAATCCATGTACGATCTTACCTACGTTCACGAAAAACACTACACCCTTCAGCGAACTATGGACGAACTGAAATTAGCATTGCCTGTAGAACTTAGGGAACGGAATTATATATATATCAAACGCGCAAATGTTCAGAGACCTGCCTACACGGTAAGTCCAAGCACATTTGTGTCCTATTACGTACTCGGGACTCTATATACTGAACCTATGTATGATCTGATTAGAGCTTCCACGCCATAGTAATTCAGGATCGTACTTATCTTGCTCAAACTTACCATCAATTAGAACATCTATATGCTCTACTATGGATCTTTGCTCTGAAGACAGTTCATCGATGATATAACCAGTCCACATCCAAATATCTTTATCAGGACATTCCTCTTTCACTCTAACCACCAGTTTATATATGCTCGCGGTGTTTGCAGGGTGTAGAGGGTCACCACCTGATAGTGATAATCCGCGCCTCTTAATGCGCGTATCTTTAAGGTCTTTGATTATCTGGTCTTCCATCTCTTGGGTAAATAGGTGACCAGAATTAGGATTTAACGTTGATTTGTTGTAGCAGCCTCGGCAGTTATGTTCGCACCCTGCGACAAACAGGGTGCAACGTGTACCTTCACCATTAACAACATCAACTTGCTGATATTTATGGTAATTCATTAGTCTCTACATGTGTTTAACACGTCGAATAACTTCTTCTTGCTTACCAGAGTTAAATGGTCGAGCGTCAGGAGAACCCAAGTATCCACAAACACGGCGTGTAACTGATACCTTTTTAGGATCATGGTTTCCACATTTCGGACAAGTGAAGCCTTTGCTCGTACACTCGAACTCACCTGAGAAGCCACACTCGTAACACTCATCAATTGGAGTGTTTGTGCCGTAATAAGGAACTCGGTCGTAGCTGTAGTCCCATACATTCTCTAGAGCTTCGATATTGCGCTGCATGTTAGGGAACTCGCCGTAACAGATGAAGCCACCACTCGCTAGTTCAGGGTATGGCATCTCGAAGTCGATCTTGTCGTATGGATTAACTTTCTTCTGCACATCAAGGTGGAAACTGTTCGTGTAGTAACCTTTATCCGTAACGCTATCTAGTACACCGAACTCTTTAGTATCTAGTGAGCAGAATCGAGTACACAAGTTTTCAGAAGGCGTGCTGTATAAGCTGTAGCCCCAGCCACTATGCTCTTTCCAGCCATCAACTTTGTTCTTCAGGAACTTAACGATCTCGATACCTTTCTGGCGCAGAACTTCGTTATCGAAAATATGCTCACCATCTTTGGCATATAGTGCGTTGATAGTCTCGTGAATACCAATGTAGCCCATCGAGATTGAGGCACGACCATTCTTGAAGATGTCTAGAACTTCATCATCAGGGTTCAGACGAACACCCAGAGCACCTTCTGTATATAGGATTGGTGCAACACGAGCTTTGACACCACGAAGGCGATCAATACGAGTCTCAAGTGCGCGACGAACAAGTTCAGAACGCTCTTCCAAGATTTCGTAGAACTTAGCCTCGTCACCATTAGCCTCGATAGCGATACGTGGTAGGTTAAGGCTAACTACGCCTAGGTTGTTACGCCCTTCATGTACCTCATTACCATTTTCATCCACATAGCGACCTAGGAAGCTACGGCAGCCCATTGGAGCCTTAAATGAACCAGTAACTTCCACTACTTTGTCGTAGTTTAGAATGTCTGGGTACATGCGCTTTGAAGCACATTCAAGGGCAAGTTCCTTAATATCGTAGTTTGGATCTTCTTTCTTAAGGTTGATACCATCTTTGATTGTGAACAGCAGCTTAGGGAAAACAGCTGTCTTCTTGTTCTTACCCAAACCTTTGATTCTATTCTGAAAAATAGACTTTTGAATGAGTTTAGACTCCCAGCTAGTGCCTAGACCAAGGTTTACGCTCAAAAATGGAGTTTGCCCATTGGAACTGAAAAGCGTATTGATCTCGTACTCAAGAGATTGGAATGCATCGTAAACTTCCTTTTCTGTAAGTTTACGTGCATAAGCCTCAGGATTTGGTACATCCCACTCTTTTGCCGTAGCAAGGTGCTTCTCATGACTTACTGTAACGTAAGGTGCTAGTACCTCATCTAGACGGTTCAATGTAGTGCCACCATAAGTATGGCTAGCTACTTGCGCTACTATTTGGGCAGTAACAGCTGTTGCTGTTTGGATTGACTTAGGTGTGTCGATTTCTGCATTACCCATGCGGAAACCGTTCTTCAGCATGTTCTCTAGATCTACAATCATGCAGTTGAACATCGGGAAGAATGGAGAGTAATCCAGATCATGGTAATGGATCTCACCATTCTCATGTGCTTGAACAATGTCACGCGGTAGCATGTGGTGCTTTGCATAGTGCTTAGAGATAATACCTGCAAGAAGATCGCGCTGTGTAGGAATTACCTTGCCATCCTTATTTGCATTTTCATTCAGTAGGTCAGCGTTGCTTTGATCTACCAAGCCAGAAATTTCAGCACTTAATGCACTTGCTTTTTCACGTTGTATATCACGGTCATGACGATACTCAATGTAAGCACGAGCTACATCTTCATCGACATGCATTAGTTCTTTTTCTACTAGAGACTGGATCTCACAAATCTCAATCTCGGCTCTGCCATTCATCTTCTCGCATACGTTAGCGGCAACAATATCGCCAAGTTCGCGCTTAGGGCAGTTGATGCTTTCTGCTGCTGATTGAACAGCATTCTTAATTAGTTGTGCGTTAAAGGTTGCTTTTGCACCGTCACGTTTAACCACAACTGCTGATTCGTGTTGCTTCATAATCATGTTCATTTCTCCTTATAGTTATAGTTTTTAAGCTGCAATTTGAAAGGCTTGTTTTTGAAGGTTTTGCTTTTTCGCAACCTCACGAGAGTGCTCTCGTGAAAAAACAGCCAGTTCAGCTAGGTGAAATGAATTCTGTAGTGTCATTGAACCCGCTAGTTTAGAGGCTTGTAGTGCAAGTGAAAAGTTTTCTTGAGAGAGGTAGTACGCACACACACATAGAAGTTTAATAAAGTTCTTTACTACATAATGGCCGTTGCTTGAAAATAGCGTATTAATCTCGTATTCAAGTGACTGGAACGCATCAAAAACTTCTTTCTCGGTCAGTTTCTTCGCGTAATCTTCCGCATTAGGCACCTCCCAAAGCATGCCTGTTTTCAAGTGCTTCTTAAAGCTTGCAGTCACATATGGAGCCAGCACCTCGTCTAGGCGGTTTAGTGTTGTTCCGCCGTAAGTGTGGCTAGCCACTTGAGCAACAATCTGTGCAGTTACGGCTGTCGCGGTTTGAATGGATTTAGGAGTGTCAATTTCCGCATTGCCCATACGAAAACCTTTGGTAAGCATATTCTCCAAATCAACAATCATACAATTGAACATTGGAAAAAATGGAGAATAGTCCAAGTCATGGTAGTGAATTTGACCCGTCTCGTGTGCATGAACAATATCGCGAGGCAACATATGGTTTTTCGCATAATGCTTCGAAACAATACCTGCCAGCAAATCACGTTGAGTCGGGATCACTTTCGAATCTTTGTTCGCATTTTCATTGAGGAGATCAGCATTGCTCTGCTCAACCAACCCTGAAATTTCCGCACTCAATGCGCTTTTCTTTTCACGCTCGATATCACGGTCATGACGATACTCAATATAAGCACGAGCAACATTCTTATGCGGACCTACCATCAGGTGATTTTCAACCGCGTCCTGAATAGCGTGAATGTCCACTTCCTCTGCAGACATAAACTGAGAAAGCACACCGTCAGCTACTGATGCTGCGTACGCTTCATCCATAGCTTCAACTGACTCTGCAGCGCTAAGTACCGCTTCTTTAATACGCTTAGTATTAAACGGTAATCGGCATCCATCACGCTTAATCACAACAGGTTTCACACGGGGCTCCTACGAAAATGACACTGTCACATAAACACAAAATATAGTGCTTAGTGATCTAGGGAATACAAGATGTGGTGTATTAGGCGAGAATTCCGCAAAACAAACATTGATCTAAATCAGTTTTTATCAAGGACAGTACAGGGAACAACCGATGAATTTGAGCTAGTACAAAAAATTAAATGTAAGCTTTTTTCTGAGCCTTTTTGTCAACAAATTTATTGTCTTCCAGAGCACTTTTTTAGAAAAATACTCCTTGCAAATTGAACAATCAACGGCATCTTTTTTCATCAAATTCGATATACAAGATCCCCTTTAGCCTAGAAGTGATAATACACTCAACAGTCACTTGTTCGGTTCTTATGCAACTGAATGTTAGACAATACACTGTACTCATCTGCCCGCTGGTGCTTCACATCCCCCCACACTTAATTGGTGAAATATTCGCCAACACAGTTTTGCTGATGGGATCTTGATCTCCCTTTCATACTAATGTCATTTAATGTTTGTACTGTTCGCACTATAGATAAAGACCAAGAGCACATATAGTGTGCAGTAAAATAGGATGAATATGGACGCTTTAAACCAGTATACGTTTGTTGCGCCAACCGAAGATGAGCTCATGGTTGAGCAGCCTGATACGCTTTATCTCTCTGTTGATTGTGACGACGAGCTTGCTAATGACATCATTGTACTAAGCTAGTACTACTTACTATCGTGAGATTTAGCCTCAATTGACAAAAAAAAGCCCGACTTATCGGGCTTTTTTAGTACAATTTATTCTCATTCACGTATGTAGCCGTTATTGTAATGCCTGACATCAGGCACTATATTGTGCTTATTCAGCAAACGGTACATGGTCGCCCGTGAAACGCCAAGGTCTTTAGCTGCAGATGCCACCTGGCCTCGATGTGTTTCAAGTACAGCCACCAATACATCCTTTTCAGCCTCGTCTTTAATGTTCCTCAGACTTTGTTTAAGATTTGCCTTGCTTGGTAGGTCAAAATGTTCGGCGCGTACCTCATTACCTTCTGCAAGTAACGCTGCGCGTTTAACTTGATTAATCAACTCCCTGACATTTCCAGGCCAACTATAACGTAGCAACAATTGCTTAGAATCTTCCGAGAATGTTGCAGCCATTGTGCTGTACTCTCTGGCAAACTTGGTCAAAAAAGTTTCAGCCAACAAGAAGATATCCGAGCCACGCTCTCTCAACGTTGGCACTTTAATATGGAACACATTTAACCGATAGAACAGTTCCTTGCTAAACTCCCCATTCGCTACAGCCACTTCAAGATCGGCACTTGATGACGCGATAATACGCACATCTGACGATAGATCATCATCAAGCGAATCTCCCGCAGGGATCTGTAAGTAAGACAGAAGCTCATCCTGAAGTTCTTTGGATAATTCTTCAACATTATCCAATAAAACAGTTCCATTAAACTGGGAGCCATCTTCCTGGGTATAAGTACCGTCTAAAAATGATATTTTTTCATCATCTCTAGCGAGAGAGCCACAGTTCACCGTAACGAAAGGAGCATTCTTACGTTTAGATAAATTATGAATTGATTTGGCAATCAGCTCTTTACCTGTGCCATTTTCACCAGTCAAAAAAACATTCACTTCAGTTAAAGCAACTCGACGAACCATATCTCGTAGCTGTTTGACTGACTTAGATTCCCCAAATAGCCCCATATCATGCTGCGAAGTGATCTCAACCCATGACGTTGCCTCAATATCGAGCATACCCAACTGGTGCCCAACCGTATCAAGTAGATGGCTACCTGGAATAGGAACAGAAAAATAGTCAACACAGAAGTTATTAATAAACTGGCAGATAGCATCCGTCTTCAACTGCTCTTTCTTAATTATCGCAATCCATTTTACTTGCTTGGTTTTATTTGCCCTTAAAGAAATGCTATTTAAGCTAAAGTCATTATTGCTTAAATCAACAATACAGATACAAGGGCTGAACTCCTCCAGGATTGAGTCAGCCGTCCGTAGGTCATAGCAGCAGTGGGTTTTCCAACCAGATTGTTCAAGAAGCGCAATCCAAGGTTCGTAGTTACATCCAATTGCAACAAGTCGACCATTAATTGATTTATTTTGACATTGAGCCACCATCGAAGTCACCTTCTTTCAATGTACATATTATTATTGATGTCTTAAAAATATAGGCAATAAACGGCAGATTTGCAGGGTATCAGATGTAAGAATAGTCTTGGAAAGATATTACTAATAAAAAACATCAAAAATTGTCAATATTAATCAATAATTTATTAGAATCAAAAACAACAGTAAAAAGTATGCTTATTAGGATAGATAAAGTTATGAACAACAAAAAAGGTACAGCATTTATGCTGTACCTGCTGGAATGACAAAATTTTACTATGAACACAGTTTAATACCTACTAATACCCATTGTATAGAATAGAGTTATCTAAACGATTGCGATATATAGACTCTTGAATATATCCCTTGACATCTGCCTCAATATCCATCGTTGTCAGGGTGTTGATCGTCGTACCATCCTCTGAGTTCTGGATAACAAAGCCTACACTATCCCCATTCCGAACTAAATTATTAGTATTGTTATCACCTATGGAGATAAACTTTAGAGGATCTCCATATTCTACTGTCGTCCCATCAACCTGACTAACCAACTGACCATTATTAATAGTAAGATCCGCAATTTGAGTAGAGAAAACCGTCTCACCATTAATAGCTGTACTTACGCTCAATCCAATATTAATAATACTATCATTTATCGAGACAAAACCACCTCGTATGGAAGACATCTCGCTATCAGATAATGACGTTAAACCAAGTTCATCTATAGCAGGAAAGTTAATGGAAGCATTAGCTATAATAGCGACACCTCCTATCGTCGTAGCGACGAATATACGAGTTAATGTTTTCATACTAGCCTCTAATAATCATTTGCACCCGGAAGTGTGATACTAAACGTTGCAAGTGAATCTCTTGCTATCGCTTCTGATGATGGCGATGGCATATAGACATTATAGTTTTCAGCAGTTATAAAGCTCTCACGGCCTTTTCCTGCATAATTTTTAACCAATAAAACAGATCCCTTATAATAGCTTTTAAAGTCTTCTATTGGCATCACGACTGTACCGCGGGAAGGATCGCCTAGAATAACTTGACTACTATTTATCCCCTTTATTACAACGAAGTGCATATAACCATCAAAGTTGACAATAGTAATCGCAGGTATTCGTATCTTACTGAATTTTTCAAGTGGGAGATTATAGCCGTTGGCATCTAACCCAATAGAAATTAGGTAGTTTTTCATATCCAACATTGAAAAACCCTGCTTTTCAATTTTCTCTTTATTGCCATGCTTGAACATATACTTAAAAACAGTATCTTCTGATGTTTCAACGCCGTAATGATAAGTAATCAAAGAAGCGACCGCAGCAGAACCACAACTAAAGTCGTATTGCTGTCGATAAACATCACCAAATAACTGCTCTTGGTAAGTTTTTACCTCAACATTATATGCACCTCTAGTTGGAAAGTAGTCAAGTGCATAAATATTACTACTTGCTATCAGGCCGATAGTAAACAATATCGATATTTTCATAATCTATACCGCTTTGATTTTGTGGCCGTATTACGACTATAAGTCTGTTCTCAGACAAATAAAACATAGCATCATTGCCAAACACAAAAATATTAACTAAATAGTTGTTAAAAAAATTTAATGAAAGGGCCATGAAGGCCCTTTTATCTAGCTTAATAATCACCACCAGGGCTAACAACGCCCCCACCTGAGCCAACAAGCGCTGCATTTGTGCTTGATGTTTGTTGTACTAGCGAGTTATTACCTACGTTCTGACCTGCAACATTAATACCGGAAGCACCACCAAATGATCGGTTCATATCGTTGGTTTGCACCACTGTTATATCAGTAGGATTCCTTTTACAGCACGCTCCGCCATACGTTACCTCAGCATCCATCACATGACCGTATAGCTTGGATTCAGCAAGGTATTTATTGAGCTCAAAATCGAGTTCTTTCTCATATGAATTCTCATATACTTGATTATATTCTTCGATATTCTTATACACATTCCCAACATCTTTAAGTATTAAGACATCGTTGTCTTTATTAACTTCTTTGTTGACATAAAGATCTTTTTCATAGGTGAATGATTTATCTTTGGTAACATCTAAATTACCGCTACCTTCGATGGTAATATCACCATCATGACCGTATCCGTATCCATAGCCGCTGTCATAACCATCAGCAAGTGCTAATGGTGAAGCCACTAGTGCTGCAATCAGCATAATATTTGTTTTACGCATGATATTACTCCAAAAATATAAGTTTTTATTTTAATATCCGTGCATTTATGTCATATTCGTTATTGCTCATAAAGTAGTACTACTTGCAATAATATAACCATATAACAAAAGAAGTATTGTTACTGTGTCCTGCGAAACCCAATGTTATTCTAATTTAGATTTTATTGGTCGCTGACATATATTTCATATGTCAGCATAGATAGACTAACAATCTACTTCAATGTCAGGTTAACCACGGTCGCATTCTGAATTAACACATTGTTACCAGTGTTTTGGACTACATTTAACACACCAGATGCATTACTAAATGAACCAGCATCAATAATATTATCACCTGTTGTGTTATTATAAGCCCCATTACCTGCAACATCGCCATACATATCTGAATTTGCTTGAATGTTATCAATCTTCAGCTCATATTGACCACCACGAGACTGAGTCATCATATCATCACTTAAAGCATCAGAGTTTGCTAGAATATCCAACTCATCTGCAACAACTCCACTGGAGATAAGAGCAACTGCTATCAGTGTTAAATATTTCATGACTTCCTCCTGAGGGCTGTCATACAACCCTCAGTTATGTGTTATTGACCGGTTAACATTGCATTAGTACTAGCACTTTGCTGAACCAACGAGTTGTTACCCGCGTTTTGACCAGCGATATTGATACCTGAAGCACCTGTAAAGGCATCTTGCATTGTATTGCTTTGAGTTACATTCAATGTCATCTGTGGGTTGCCATAGCCGTTGTGGTAACCGTAACCATGATCACAGCATGCACCACCGTAGGTAACTTCACTATATGTTACTGAACCATCTAAGTAAGAGGTTGCCATATAGTAGTTCTCTTCAATATCGATAGTGATTTCTTCGCTGTTGCTATATGTGCTGTTATCGGTGTGTTTGTAAATATCCTTATTATTTACATCATGCAGTAACATGAAGTCGCTATCATCGTTATATGTTTCTTTGATCTGAACATTTTTATCAACGTCTACTGTTAGCGTTTTATCGATATCTTTATTAAATGAATCTGTAATAGTCTTGCTATTACCAGCCTCATCGCTTGGACTGGTATCTTGATAGTACGGGTCATAATTATAATCATATGGGTCATTTGCTAATGCTACTGGAGAACTAACAACTGCTACTAATAGTGCGATATGTGTTTTACGCATGATCCTACTCCAAATATATTGAGTTGTTATTTTTTATAATCACTCGCATGCTTTCGCGAGATAACTTAATCATAGTTTTCGCCACTAGCACTATTGTATTATTTTTGATAAATTAAACGCTATTTACAAATAAGATTTCAGCTTTAATCCCTTTAAATTATATTGCCTTATAGTTAATATAAAATCTCATATTTAGAATGTGATATTTTTATTTTTGAGATAAATTCTCACTGTTCTTTTTAATAATAACGTCTCACTACTATCTCATGGCTAAGACACTTATTTGAGAATCTCAGGTGACACGCCATTCTCACCTATACTACGCTTTTCTTATTAGCTCGTATGAGGATAAACATACGACTATATAAAGAACTCTTAGGGGCATACATACGTTAAGTAAGTGAGGAAATCGTGAGTATTTTCAATCATAAACGCTTCATTGCGCTTCTTGCTTTATTTTCAGTAACAGTCGCAGCGGAAGAGTCAGCAGCACCGAACAAGAGTGAAAAACCGAAACGTGTCCAAACCGTTGCAGATATTCTAGAACAACCCGGTGTACTCACACCTAAAGGCTCCTTCGTTCTGGATACCTCTCTTTCTTATACTCAAAACTCATCAAACTCGGTCTCGGTGGTTGGCTACACCGTTTTGCCCTCTCTCATCGTAGGGTTGATCCGTGCTAGTGATATTGATCGTACCACTATAACCTTTGGACTTACTGGCCGTTACGGGATCACCAACAGATTAGAAGTCGAAGCGCGTATTCCATGGGTATACCGGACTGATTCTATCTCAGAACGTGACTTAAACAGTGGCTCAAACCAGGCGACGCTACGTACTGTCGATGGCAATGATATCGGCGATATAGAAGCTGCTTTCAAGTATCAGATAAATATGAAAGATGCACCGTACTGGATCGGTAGCCTACGCTTTAAGAGTACCACGGGCAAGTCGCCATATGATGTACCGATCAATAGCTTGAATGACTTTGAAGAATTACCGACGGGGTCGGGCTTTCCCAGTATCGAACCCGGTATCACCATGATCATGCCAATCGATCCCGCCGTCATATTTATGAATTTTAGCTATATTTGGAATATTAAGGATGATGTTGAAGTTGACATTACCATACCAGATGACGATGAGGGCGAAAACATCCGTGTCGATACGATAGACTTAGGCGATACCATTGGGTTTAGTGCCGGGATGGGTTTTGCTGTGAACCCAAAGTTTTCGTTCAGTATCGGCTTGAGCCATAAAACAATCCTAAAGTCCAAGATCAACGGCTCAACGGCCAACGATGCTAAGCTGTTGCAGCTCGACTCGCTATCATTTGGTGCCAACTATGCCATTGACAGAGATACGACAATTAACGTCGGTGCTACTGCAGGTATTACCGCTGACGCACCTGATTTTCAGCTATCAGTCCGCATACCATACACGCTTAAATAGCCCTTGCCACACTAAATCCCCGGTTCATATGATACGGGGATTCAGTTTCAATGACTAAAGTCTAATTTTCCTCTATGCTATAACGCTTAAAATAAGCAGTAACAGGAATAAATACATGTCCAACCCATTAGACTCATCCCAGATTGAGACGATTCAAGGCTATGATGCTGAAAAGCGATATAAGTACTTAGTTAAAGAAGTTGTTTCTAACCGTCAAATCTGGATTCTGACGGATGAACATGGCTGCGTCATGTTAAACACAGACGACGAGGATTGTGTCCCGGTATGGCCCAACAAAGAATTTGCTGAATCATGGGCTACTGGTGAATGGGAATCGTGTAAAGCAGAGGCTATTTCGCTGAACAAATGGCACAGCCGTTGGACTCATGGCCTTGAAGATGATGAGCTGGCGGTGGTTATTTTCCCTAATCAGGATGAAGATGGTTTAGTTGTTTTTCCTGATGAACTGGATTTTGAACTTAAGCAGCAAGCTCGTAAGTAAAACCAACGCTAGTTCATCTCGTACCAGCTATATAGTAGGAAGGGCTGCATCGGCCCTTTCACTTACCATAGGAATAGGATCTGCCACATAGTCATTTGTCGTCTATTCTCAATTATTCAGCCTTTATCACTAGATGGAGATGCACCGCCATGGAAGCGCTACTGAACAACCTCAAGCAGTTCCCTGAACAAGTTGGCTTTGACGCTGTGATCGACACTATCAATCGACACTATCGCTACACACCTACCGCCTTCACCAACGGGCTGGGAAATGAAACTCTCGCCAATACTGCTGGTAGCAACGAGGGATCGTGCCGGATCTTCGCCTTTGCTCAGTTACACCAACTCTCTGAAGCTGAGACGTTAGCGTGTTTTGGCCGCTTCTATCGAGAGGAGGTGTTGCAGAATCCTGACGGTGACGATCACAAAAATATCCGGAATTTTATGAAGTACGGATGGCAGGGTATTCAGTTTACAGGCAAGGTTTTATCTGAAAAGTAGTGCTGGCTTCATAGCATGAAGGGCTAATGCCCCTCATGCTATCAGCGCTGAATCTTAAAGTGGCTTCTGGCAATGTGAGCATTTTTCTGACGGCTTCATGAAAAATGGGGCTCGGGTTGCTTTACCGCAAGCTGCGCAGAATTTAGTTGAACGGATAGTAAACCAGGTCAAAGGGACCATAAAAGCTAGCAAACCCAGCATCATTGGCATAGGCGGTTGCATATAGACAATCACAGCACCAATGACAACATTACTGGAAATGGTATACACCGGCCACAATTTACGCTTACGTTCAACATCAGAACCTCGCTGAAAGAGCATAAAACTACCTACGGACAGTCCCAGCCAAACAATGGCAAATGTAATTAATAACTCTTGTTGCACAATAAACACCCACTCATTAATACGTGATACGCCATCAGTCTATCACTTCCGGTACCGTATCAGCCAATGCCACCCTCTTTTGTTACAAATCGAACATGCTCAGCCTGACGCCAAACCAGAATTTAACCCAGTTTGGGAAGCCAATCACAACCTGAAAAAGTGAAGCATCAATTTTGCGGTCACTGTCCTTGAAAACCCGCCCCCTGGACAGATATCTTAACTGAGCGGATAAGAAGATGCCGTAACCACTTTCCCATAGTGGTGATACAAGGAGTTTTAATGGTTGCAAAATCCTTATTGAGAACATGTTTTGTTCTGATGTTTGTGCTTGGCCGAAGCCCTGTTGCTTCAGCCTCGTTAACTGAATACAACAATTCTGATATTGAAAACCCCTCCCCCACCCAGGGCTCCAAAGAAACATTCCAGCGTTCTCTTAGTGGCCTTTATTCAATCCCAAGTTACCGTTCTCCAACCCTGACCCAGCCCCATGCTGACTTCGATACACTCTACAACCAGGCAGCCTCTGCCCAAAGTGAGCTTGAAGATGTGATCAACCAAGTCAGCCTGCTATCAGCGGCACGACCGGTATTACCCGGGCTAAAATCAAAAGCCAGGGCTCAACATAAAATATCAACTGAACTTGAGGGCCAAACAGAGCTTCTCACAGACTTAGCACGCGGCTCCCTCGTTTCCAGTGACATCGGAAGCCTAGTGCAATCCTTTGAACTATTGAATAAAGATGTCACCATTTTAGAAGTAAAAAACCGCTTCAAACACCCTGCCCCTTCAGGCTACCGTGATCTCAAGCTGCTAGTACGCCTACCTGAAACCCAGCACATTGCTGAGATCCAATTACATCTAGAGGTCATTTCTGATATCAAAAATGGTGCTGAGCACGATATATATGAACAAATTCAAACGATAGAACGTCAGGCAAGCGCTGAGCAGCGTAAATTAAATGATATCGAAGTCGCCCAACTCAGATCGCTAAGACACCAATCTCTTGCAATGTATCAGTCTGCATGGCATCAATACCTGCAGCCAGAGGCTATTGCCAGCTAATCCAACCAATAAACCCAGCCCGAACAGTATTATTGTCGGGCTGGAACCATAAAAAAACCATCTCCCAGTAAGTTCATCTTCAGTTCAGATTACTTTGTTATTCTACAGTCCTGAAAGAGAAGCTCTCAACAACCTGATACGTCACTTTTACCAAACCACTGGTTTGAAAATTACCGTTTTACGTATATTGCTGAAGCCGAAAGGCAGTACCAATCAGCATCACAGGAGTTGTTTAATGGATCTTAAATCTGTACTTCGTACCTGCTTTGTTCTTCTATTTGTACTTGGTCGCGGCCCTGCTATGGCTGCCCCTATTGCAAGCTATTCAGAATCAGACTACGAGATACCTTCCAATCGCTCAGAAGCCAGTAAAAAATCCTTCCAGCGTAGCCTGAGTGGCCTCTATAGCATTGATAGCTGGAAAGATACTGGTATTGCTCAGCCCTATTCAGACTTTGATCAGCTATATCTTGCGGCATCATTTGCGCAGCAAGAACTAGATACCGTTATTCGTGAAATAAGCCTGATCACCAGCACGCAGGCAATTTTGCCCGGCGTTAAATCAGAACAACGTGCGAAAGCCAAAGTAGAAACAGAGCTGCAGGGCAACACCCGCCAAATTACCGATTTAGCGCGAGGTTCTCTGGTTGCCGCTGATATACCTAGCCTGGTTCAGGCCTTTGAGCTGCTCAATAAGGAAGTCACTGTAGTGGCGGTCAAAAACCGATTTAAGTCACCGACCGACTCAGGCTACCGTGATTTAAAAATGCTTGTCCGGTTACCTGAAAGCCAGCTGATTGCTGAAGTCCAGCTCCATCTGGATGCGATATCTACCGTGAAAAATGGTGAAGAGCATAAAATTTATGAACAAATTCAAACTATCGAACGAGTAGGCTTGCAAGAAAACCGCTCCCTCTCTGAGTTTGAACAGGCTCAAATTGCCCAACTACGCGCCGTATCTAAAAACCTCTACCAAGAAGCTTGGCAGCAATATCTACAGCCAGAGGCCCTCGCAAGCTAACACATAGCGACACGCTAGCACCGACAAGGCCGGTTTCCGGCCTTATCATTCATATCTCAATACTGCGACGTTGCTCATTACTAAGACAACAGTCTTAATGTTGTCTATTCTATTATGAACACGTTGCTAGGAGGATCTGACGATGAGCCATCGTTATCAACCTATCGACTGTGCCCTTCATGACTGTTTTGAAATGGCTTGTATTTACCACTATCAGGTAAAGCTTGATTTACGTGATGAGAGTTCAGTCGAAGGCAAATGCATAACCACTGAAACCCACCCGGATAAATCCGAATGGCTGGTATTCAAAACGGAATATCAGTACACGAAGATTCGCCTGGATTTTATCGAACGTATGTCTGCGCTCACACCCGATGCACGCTTTTCGGTCATTAACTGCTGATCGGCAGCAACGCACTAACCTGATAATTTCCTGCCGCAGTAGAGTCATCCCGTTTCTGATCCACAAAGAGCGCCAATAGGCGCTCTTTGCTCACAGCAAGTCAAGGGATCACTTGTGAACCATGATATCCAGGATCTGTACATCAGTCTGGGTCATCGCACCATTGGCCAATGCCGACATGTTGCGAATGGATGTATCGACATCATCTGCCACAATGCCTTCATTGCCTGTTACCCGAATACCATCGAGCGCCATCAGAGCGGCCTTCACCGCGGCACTGGCCGATGACGAGACTTTCATCGCACAGCTGGTTTTTGCACCATCACAGATGATGCCGGTAATATCGCCGATCATACTGCAAATCGCCGCACTGATCTGATCAAAACGGCCACCAAGCAACCAGGTCATTCCCGCCACGGCGCCCATGGAAGCCGTTGTCGCTCCGCAAAGTGCCGACAGTTTATTCTGGTAACTCTTAATATAAATAGCCATCAAGTGGGACATCATCAAAGCACGTGCCGTTGTTTCAGCATCGGCTTTTACATGTTCAGCAACCACCACTACCGGCATCGTAGCAGCTATCCCTTGGTTTCCAGAACCTGAATTACTCATCGCAGGTTTCATTGCCCCGTCCATTCGGGCATCTGAAGCTGCAGACGTACGGCAAAGAATATTAGTCAGTAACCCTTCGGACAGTAGACCTCGCTCAACATTACGCTGGAATGTCGCTCCGATTTGCAAACCATACTGACCCGTCAAGCCCTCTTGCGACAGAGCATCATTAAGCTCTAGTGACTCAACAATAAACTCGATATCCTCAATGGGAACATGCAACGCAAACTGGTAAATATCCTGTGCAGTGGCCTCTGTGAAAATATTCTCAGGCTGGTTATCAACAACATCTGTTGCCGGCTGCGGGTCAATGATAAAAACCGCCTTGCCATTAACATCGATAGAAACCACATTGGTATGGCCATCAGCAATAATGACTGTTACCTCATCAGTTTCATCACTGACTGTGACCTTAGCAAACAGGATATTTGACACTTGGGCAACACCTACATTCACCTGCTGCTGATCCAACATCAACTTCGCTTTCTCAACATCTGCCGGGGTAATACCTTTTAATACTTCAAGTCCTGCGTCAGGTACACCTGCCAGAGCGCCTACTGCAGCAGCAATCGGCAAGCCAACCATCCCAGTGCCAGGTACGCCGACCCCCATCCCGTTCTTCATCAGGTTAGGTGAAACAAATGCATCAATCCGACTTGGTTTGCCTTTCAGGTGGCGTGTCGCAATTGCCGCAGCTAGCGCAACAGAAACGGGCTCAGTACACCCTAATGCCGGAACAACTTCTTTTTTAACCGTATCAATAAAACCAGACCAGAGGTGCTTTTTCATTGTTATTACCTTCAGAAAACAGGTGGAGTGCAGGATACTGGGATTATTTCCCTTTTGCTTATAAGGTTAATTTACACCTGTCTGAGGGGAATGTTTTTACTTAATTTGCTATAAAACAGGTCATTGGGAGAAAACCTTTCTCCCATTGGCCTGGCAATCATTGGCAGCAGCCTCTAGGCTATATTCCCGCCTCAAAATAATAACTTAACACCAACGACGGACTTGATCGCAATACTGGCGATACTCCTCGCCGAATAGAGCTTCGAGCACATCTTCCTCGGGGCCAATTTGGAAGTTGTTCATGTAGAAGATAAACAGCGGGATCATGATCAAGCTAGAGAGTGCTGATAAGTAGATAAAAGCCGCTATCAACAACATCACTAATCCCAAATACATTGGGTTTCGCGAGAAGCGATATACGCCTGAGGTCACCAAACAAGAAGCTTTATGTGGATTATGCGGGTTAACCGTTGTCCGGGCTTTGGCAAAAGACACTATCCCGGCAAGGCCGACCAGCGTACCAAACAAACAAAAAAGCAATGCCACCATTGGCTGGCCCCAAAATGAAAAGTGCCATACCGGCCAGTGAATTGAAAACAAATACATACCGCCAAGTGTCAACAGCAACAATACAGGTGGTGGTAATTTCAGGTACATATTGCACTTCCCTCCGCTAAACAAACTTATTGTTACTCATTGTATAATAGCCATAGACAGTTAATAGCAACGAAATGAACATCCTTCCAGCCAATATCCTTTTTATACAACTAAAATGAAAGTTAAAATATTGATATTTAAAAATAATAACTCAGCCAGTGTAATAATTTGCCAACCCACTATAAGCTCTATAGAATCCCACTACTTATTAACTGCACCATCGATATTACTGAATATACCAATCATGCAAGAGCTTAAATACCTTCAAGGTTACCCAGCATCATTAACCGATCAGGTACAGTCATTGATCCGTTCACAGAAACTTGAAGCTTTTTTGCTAAAAAAGTATCCCCATTGCCATGATATCAAAACAGAAAAAGCACTATATGACTTTGTGCAGGAGATAAAATCCCAATACCTAAAAAAATCGGCACCTGTCAGCAAAGTGATCTACGACAAAAAGATACACGTCATCAACCATGCACTTGGTCTCCACTCTTTTGTATCACGCGTGCAAGGCAATAAGCTCAAGGCTAAACATGAAATTCGAGTTTCATCGATTTTCAAGCATGCTCCCTTACCATTTTTGCGAATGATTGTCGTCCATGAGCTCGCTCACCTAAGAGAAAAAGAGCATAACAAGGCTTTTTATCAGTTGTGCTGCCATATGGAACCTGATTATCACCAGCTCGAATTTGATATGCGCTTATTCCTGACCCAGCAGGAGCTAACCGGGCAAATCTATCCTTAACAACTAAAAGATATAGCCACTTTGTGCCGACAAAATTGAAAGTTATCAACCAGCAATTGATCATCGACTCGCCAGTTAATAAAAGATTATTGCTAAAAATCTGACATAGGCCAAAGTTTTAGCCTACAATATACCGCTAATTAGAAATTTAGGTGTTTACATGAAAATTTGTGCTGTTGAGTTAAGAAGCAACGAGGCTGTGATTTGCCTTCTTACACAAACCAATGGGTTGTTTGACATCCCTCAGTGCCGAACTCAAAAGTTCATTATGAAAGACTCTCTCGACAATGTTGAGATGAAAGATTTCCAGTTCGCATTTAAAAAGCTACTTGACGATTATCAAGTTGACAGCGTCGTTATCCGTACTCGCGAAACACGCGGAAAATTTGCAGGTAGCGCTGTAGGCTTCAAACTAGAAGCGGCCATTCAGCTAATCGACGGTGTTAACGTTGATTTCATGTCAAGCAGTGACATTAAGCAAAAACTAAAGCGTAACCCACTGGCTATCGACTTCCGTGATACTGGCCTGCGTCAGTTCCAGGAAGCAGCATTTACGACAGGCTATGCTTACCTAAGCAAATAGGCCAAAGGGAAAGGGGATGTTCTCCCCTTTCTAAAGCTCGATGCGTTGCCCGAGACGCCGACGATTGAAACTAGTCCTGTTTCAACGGCCTGATCACCGATTCAAGGCCTTCTATTTTAAACTCAAGCGTAAGCGCCATCAGTATTCCCAGCTCTCCCTCCGGGAAGCCTTTTTTCTGAAACCACAATAAATATTCTTCAGGCAAGTCTATCAGCACCCTGCCGCTATATTTGCCAAACGGCATCTTGACGTTAGCAACTTTGATTAAGTGTTCTTTTTGAAACATGGTGTTCTCCTCGTCCTTAAGGATCGTTGATCACCCCATCATATTCAAGCAATAACCCATCGCCGTGGCCAAGCTACTCAGCTAACCAACGTTGACGGACTAATTCTTGCCCATCACAGATCAGGGCGCCAACAAATTCAGATCCCTGGCGTATTTTTCCAACGCCTGCCGGCGTTCCGGTCATTACAATATCGCCATCTTCCAGTTGCATAAAGGTTTGTATTTCCTCAAGGATCTGCTCTGGCTTATACATCATCAACGACGTGTCACCTTGCTGAATCAACTCCCCATCAATCGACAGTGCCAACCCTAACGGCAAACCAACATCCGAAATTGGCACGAACGGGCTAAAGACGGCCGAGCCATCAAAGGCCTTGCTTCGCTCCCAGGGTAGTGATTTACTTTTCAACTCGCTCTGAACACCCCTCTTCGTTAAATCCAGCCCAAGAGCTGCAGCAACAAAACGCCCATCTTTATACAGGTAGGCTATCTCGCTTTCATAATGTAGTTCGTCACCCCGGTGAGCAGCAGATAAGGTGTTACTTACCGCCGAATTTGGCTTAACAAATATCACCATCTCGTCCGGGATCTCATTCCCTAGCTCATGAACATGCGCCACATAGTTACGGCCGATACAGACAATTTTGCTCGGTGTAATGAGGGTATTCCTAAAACTAACCGTATTCATACTTATTCCTTTAAGCGGTATTAAGTCGTCCTTAGACATTATGAAAGCTAACAATATCGTATAAAGCACATATACCCAAACTACCTCAAGATGCTCGTTTCAGCGAGAATGGCTGGACTGGTAGGTCGGGCCGCGTAGGCAAGGCGCTGATTTGAAAACATAGTGGCTCTACGTTAAAAAGCAGCAACAAAGCATACCAGCCCAGCCAACTCGCCCTTTGGGAGTGATTCAGCATCTTGAAGTAGCTTGGGTATATAAATAAAGCTGGCAGTTGCCAGCTCATTCGACACCAAATTGAACAATTATCTAACCCAATCAAAATGCTGAAAGGCCAGATGACTATCCAGTTTGGTACTATTCCAGCATCTTATTGAACAAATATCAGCTGGGCATTTACAGGGACACTCAATAAAATTGAGTTCAACTTGGCAATTTCCTGCAGCACCTTAATGCCTTTATCCAGCCCGAAAAGTGACGATTTGACCTCTACCGGCCAGGTTGTCGAAACCAACAAACCACCGTTTTCTAAACCAGTTACCTGCAATTTCGCCGCTAATGTTTGCTTCATACCATGAAGGTCAAGTGTAAACTCAACATCAGCAGGCTGAGTTTTACCCGGTGTTATTTCACTTACCATCGCCGGATCAACTTGAGCCGTCAATGTAGCAAGCGGAAATCCCTCTACTTCAAACAGCTCCTTTTTCATCCGTTCGTCACGTATCGAGATCTGGGTATCGACACTTGAAAGATCGATAACAACTTTTACTTTACCCTCTTCAGAAACCGAACCACTAATGTTCCTAAAGTAGTGCTGCTCTATCACTGAATCATTTTTTACTGATAAGAAGTTTACATTAGAGTGGTTATTATCCAGCTTCCAGCCAGCAAAGACATTCGCATTGAGTCCAAGGAGCAACAGCCCAGCGAATAAAAAATTAAAGCAAAAGCGCATTCTAATTACCCTAGTTAATAGTCTGATTTCATCACTATAGGTCATCTATTTTGGTTGCGCTTACTATCGGCTTTAAAAAAGTAAGAAAAACGCCTGCATAAGCAGGCGTTTATCACTGTAGCTGTAGCTATACCAATAACAATGCTAGCCGAGCTTAAACCGGTTGATCATCCCGATAAGATTTGCTGACACTTTGCTCAAATTATCACTCGCACTCGCCATTTGTGCTGATTCTTGTGAAACAGACAATGACATGTCTTTTAAGCTCACCACATTTCTATTGATATCGTTTACCGTAAGGCTTTGCTGCTCTGTCGCTGTTGCTATGTGTTGGTTCATTTCCTGAATGGTTTGAACTTCCTCATTAATGCCCGTTAAGGCATCACCGGCAGAGGCTGAAATCTTAGACGCATTATCCGCTTTATCAGCCCCTTTGCTCATTACCTTGACGGCATTTTCCGCCCCTGCCTGAAGCTTCTCAACAATCTTCTGTATCTCTAGCGTCGATTCCTGAGTTCGCTGAGAAAGAGTCCTAACTTCGTCTGCAACCACAGCAAACCCTCTTCCTGCCTCTCCTGCACGGGCTGCCTCAATCGCCGCATTAAGCGCCAAAAGATTAGTTTGTTCTGCAATGCCTCGAATCACCTCTAGCACCGTATCGACATTACGGCTGTCTGCAGCTAGCTGGGCAACCACGTCACTGGCACTACCAATATCTGCTGCCAGTAAATTAGCCTCTGAGATGTTTCGATTGATGATTTCTTTACTGCCCTTCGTCTCTTTTGACGCAGAAATACTAGCATCATTAGCCTCAACCGTTCTTCTACCCACTTCCTCGACTGTCGCTAACATTTGCGTCATTGCCGCAGCAAGTTGCTCCACATCATTCTGTTGCTGATTTAAATTCTCATCTACAGTATTGATTGATGATGACATCTGGTTTGCCGATGCAGATACTTGCAAACCCGCAGCACTGATGTTTTGCATAATACTTTGAATAGAGGCGACAAATTGATTAAAGTGCCTGGCAAGATCAATAAGTTCACTCGTCCCTTCTTCTTCGAGCCTTTGGGTCAAGTCCCCCTCACCTTTAGAGAGCGCTTCCATGGCTCTTACTGTACGTTTCAGTGGCGAGGTGATAGAGCGAATAAAAAACGAAATGATCAGAGAGAGAACAGCTAGGATCATGGCAGCATTGGTCATGGCAATGATCTCTGAGCGACGGGTGTCCGCTTGCAAGGATTCCATATTCATTCCGCTACCAACTAACCATTTCCATGGACCAAACTCCATAACATAACTGGTTTTCGGATCTAGCTGATCTTTATTACTGCTGTTTTGCCATACATAGTCGACAAAGCCTCCTCCATTGCGCCCTTTCTTATACATTTCCTGGACAAAAGGCATGCCATTAGGGTCTTTCAAACCCATAATATTTTTTCCAACAAGTGCCGGGACCCCACTAGCCAACTGGACACCTTGGTCATCCCCCACGAAAATATAATTTCCGTTATCGAAGCGCATCGCAGTTATAGCCTGTAGTGCAGCCTGCTTGGCCTGCTCACCTGTAAGCGCTCCTGACACACTCAAACCATAATAATGATCGACAATGCCCACCGCGCTTTCGACCAAAGTAGCAACCCCTCTCTCATAATTTTCGCGCATATGGTCACGTGTTTTTGCCGAGTTAATCAATGTGCTGGCGACTAAGCCAATGGCAAATAGCGCGAGGATCGTCCAGACACGAGCTGCGATAGTCATTCTTGACAACTTACTATTCATAACAATAATCCCTTCTGCTATCCCTATCGTTCATTTGGCCCTGTAAGACGTTGATTGCGAAAGCACTGATGGTGATGCTGATGCAATTCCTGTAATTTTTGTTTGCAGGCATTAACATCAAAGTCTTCTTCAGCGGCATAGTGATTCACAACTTCCTCAAATCGCGCCATCAACTGCTGTGAATGTTGCCGGGATTGTTCACAAACGGTATGTGTCGGATTCTTTACTTGATGATCCAGCCGCTTGCTCTGTGCTCGCTTAAACACATTCTTCATCCTGAAACCTCTTCCAACTTGTTGTTCTTTTTAAATTGGTAAACATTGATTCGATTCAATGCGCAGTCTGGTAAATAGACTTTGCTATTTTTGACATGCAACAGGTATGGCATCCACAGCTGTCCTTTTTCAGGATCTGCACCAAAGCCACTAAAGCTATCGACAAAATTCCCCTCAATGTCGAACACCTTAACCGCCCGGTTCACCAAATCAGATATAAATAAATAGTCCGAGTCATAATCAATGCTGGTCGGTAACAAGAAATGGTCACTATTTACCCCATAACCTTCTTGACCAAAACTCCACTTCCACTGATTATCTGAACCGTAAACCTCAATGCGATTATTATTCTGATCCGTGATATAACAGCTGCCATCAGGAGTGACAGCAATATCTGTCGGTGTATGAAACTCACCATGCCCCGTACCAAGCTTGCCAAACACCTCCACCAAACTTGCAACACCCACCGAATTAATACGCCAACGGGCAATACGGTTATTGCCGGAATCTGCAATGAGAATGTCATTGGTAGCCGGATCTATAGCGATGCCTTGAGGTTTGTTGAGCTGCCAAGGCTCAGCGCCTAGACCACCAAAAAAGGTATAGGGAACCAGTTCTCCAATGCGATCGTCATATTGAAACACTGTGACAATACCACTTAGGTAGTTACCAACCACAATCATGGGTATTTCGTAGTCAACCTGGCCTGGCAACGGTGATTTAGGGGTGTAGCCAGCAATACCCAGAGAGCCCGGTAACAGTGGCAGGCTAACTGGGGAGGCCGAATTCTTGTGACCATTTTCACTTGCCTGAAGCTGGTAGTTCCCTGCATCAACCATCCAGAGTAAATCTTTAGGATCGTCAAACCGATCATTCAAAATCACTCTCAGCCAAGTTTGCTGCCAACGCTGCACCCATTCTGTTTGTGCTGCTACAGCCAAACTTAGCCACGAAGGCATGCCTGTTGGCTGCATCGCTTTAAACAGTGTTTCTTGCAAAGTGAACTGATGAGAGATCCAGTTTTCAACAATCGGGTATTTTTGCTGGTAGCCTTGTTGATTATTAGGGATAACCTCGCCAGTGACGGCCGTTACAAAATGAAACTGTCCCGGGTTATCTCTTTCGTCACCAATGCTTTTAATGACCTTAGTAGCACGCTTCGATTGATTCCGGAGTGAAGGTAAGTGAGTTTGGTGAACTTGGACTGAGGCTAGAATCGGCTCGGTGATCAACAGCCGATTTTTTTCTTTCATTGGGGTGATCTGAATAGGAGCAAAGAAGCCATCCAATGTGCCTTGCTGAATACCATCCATGTTGTACACCGATATGGCGTTGGGTTCAGCACCCGGTATGAGGATCCGGTTTTGTATAACGGAAACATCACGCGCCAGTTCCAGCCCATCGATATAGCATTTATCATTACTCGCAAAAGGGGCACCATTGCCATGCCAATCACAGCGAACTACCGTAGCAAAACCAGTGTTGGCAACATAGAGGAGGCCTTTTGAGTCGATACTTAACCCTTGTGGCCACAACAGGTGAATAGGCTCACCCCTCCCCTCAATCTGATGTATTGACCGTAAATACTCACCGGTTTCCGAGAAGATGGCCAGCCGGCTGGCCCCTCCTTGCCCTTCATAAAACTCATCGGCGACACAAAGTTCACCTTGATAAAAAACGATACCATTTGGACCTTTCAGGTCGACCTCTTGCTCATTACCAAAACAGTGAATTGATTGAATAGATAGGTTTTCATCATATTGCAAGATATGGAGGCGCTGATTGCCGATATCGCTCACATACACCCAGTTTTTACTCGGGTGCGGCAGAAGGCGAAAAGGCATATTGAATTGCTGGGGCCCATCCCCTGTCGTACCAAACTGAGCTAATATTTCGTTGAGCTCACTGTCAAAGACAAGGATCCTGTTATGTGCCGTATCAGCAAGCCAGACATTGCCAAATCGGTCAAGGCAACTCCCTACCGGTGTATTAAGCGAAACATTTCCTTCAGCAGCACAAGGAAGCTTGGGTAGCCGGTCAATAAAACTACCTATGTATGATTGAAATTCTATTCCCATCTTTCTAGCCTATTGACTTTATTATCAAAAAAATAACTTTTATGTGACTAATCACATATTAGGCAGCAATAGATGAAGAAACATACATCCGAACTAACAATATTATTAGAATTTGAACTTGCTCAAAGTATGAGTAAGCTCTACTCAGATGCATAGGCATTTAGTTGACATTAATGCTTTTATCAAATGATTGGCAATTGCTTATAGTTATAAGCTATCTATCGATACGGTAATCACATGGGTATCAATTACGCTGGGCATGAAAGGTTCACCCGTGATGTTGAACGGCTAACGATGACTAAAAAAGGTAAGGTTTTCTTAAGCAGCCAGCGTAGGGTTATTACATACTCAATAGAAGGAGGCTTAAGCCTCCTCATATTAAGCAAAAGCAGGGAGTTGAAGGGATCAGGTCAAATTATGACGCTTTCTGGTTCATACAGCTAGACAGAAGCTCTGCAGCAATCTGCTTCAGCAAAAAGGTTTCACGCTCAATCGACATGCCCTTTTTCTCACTATTTGCGATCGTTTCTTCGTTGTGGGCAATAGCATCATAAATATTAAGCCAAACAGGTTTCATGCCGTTATTGATTTCATAGTCTTCAAATTGTGTATCGCCCAATTCAGCATCTATCGTACATACATAGCAATAAGATTCCATGTGCATGATGTCGTGCTCTGCCTTATACCAAGGCCGAAATTCTTCATACATACCAAATGCTGAAATATTTCGGATATTGCGCGCGCCCGTTTCTTCCTCGAGCTCACGGATCAGGCCTTGAATAGCATCCTCGCCCTCATCTATACCGCCTCCTGGCAGAGTATAGTCATGATAGCGGGCAGTATATAACATCAGGATATTCTCACCATCCAGGATGATACCGCGAGCCGCCTTACGGTGAAAAATACGGCCTTCCAGCTTTTCAATATCAGGGTGAACAGTTGATTTCAGTAATCGCATGGCTCAGTTCATCTACTTCTGCACAATAACAAGCCGTGCATTCTATCTGAAATCCAACGTAATGCCAGTTTCTCCCTATTGAATCGATATCAGACCATATGCTGGTTCATCCTTTTAACCAGCCTGAGGCTGGGTGTACAGTCGTAGAGCCCCAACGCCGTCAAGGCGCATTGGGCGCCAAGATAATACCGATTGTAAATAGCACGATTAGAACCAAACAGTGTATTCAAGCCTTCTTTTATCAAGGTGAACTTGGTACTAAGCGGAGTACGAAATTGCCATTGATTCGAAAGCTGTCCATTCGTGGGGTGTGGGCAGGGAATATGACCGGGGTAAGTTTGCCAAGGTGTGACTAGCGCCTGAGGGTAATAGTTCTCAAGCCACTTCATATAAATACCATGCTTGAGCGCCCATTCAGTTTTCATTGAAAACATCGCTTCAAGCACCGCCTTACTGTAAAAAGGCAAACAGAAATCCAAACGGTATCTATCAACCTCTTCAAAAGGTAAGGTTATATGCTGGTGTTGATCGTTCTCCCAGAGAAATAACTGAAATGCCTTCAATAGCGGAAGATGCGCGTATTCAGCCAGCGCTTCCAGTAAATTCTCCTTTAGCTTTTGCTGTAAATCCGCTCCCTGCTTTACAAGGCGATGGGGAATATAGGCCATCTGCTGTTTAAGATAACAATCAACTACACATTCCGGAGAGCCTTGCTCGCAAGCCGCGACAATTGCATCATTGGTGTATATTTGCCCAACACAGACACTGCCGCCGTTTCCCGACCAAAACAAGCGAGGCCGCTCAACATCAGCGTAATAGGGAAAATCCTCGGCTTTCCAATGAATACCCAGTCGCTGCTCAATCGTCAACGCCTGAGTATCGGTGACTTGTATACTATGAAAAGGGATTTGATGATATTCGGCATATTGTTGGCTTAGCTGCGCATCGAGACTGGCATCGCGGGAAAAGTTCAGACATTCCAGCTCAGCTCCCTGCTGTTTCAGTTCAGTCGCAATTAGGCGTGAGTCCAAGCCGCCAGATAACGTACTGACTGCATACCTGTCCGCGCCGAGGTAGAGGCCCACAGCCTGTTTAAACGCACGATCCAGCCGCTCAACCCCCTCATTCAATGAGCACTCGCTGATCGGCGCATCTGCCCAGCGAAAGTACCGTTGACGCTTCATTCCATCGAGTGAAATGGTCATCATCTCACCAGGCCTTGCCACACACACCTGCTGGTACTGGGTCTTATCGCCCAAGGTATAGCCTAAGGTTGCAAGTTCTGTGATGGCTTCAAAGTTATTGTCCAACGGTATGCCTAGCTGGGGAAAGATCCGCAAGCAAGAGCTAAAAATCACCGCGCCCTTGTAGGACATGACATAGTACGGCCGCAATGACAGTGTATCGCAATATACCTGTAATTGATTTTGGCCTTTTTGATATTGGAAAGCGCAAAAGGTCCCCTGAGCCTGCCCAAGAGTGGCCCCCCAATCTTCGGCAGTAAGTAAAGTATTCAGATCATGGGTAATAGAAGCAGATAAGAGCGTATGGCCGATGACTGAAATAAAACTCGCCTCATCCTCACCCCAGGCGGCACCACCATAACACTGGTAATCTACCTGACAGAAAAACAAGTGATTATCGGTGAAACGATGGCGGTGGTCAGTCGGGTTCCGAGAAATATGACGATCAATTTGTGCCTGAATATGAATTAACTCAGGTGTCCATTTTGGGGTAAAAATCCCTGCAACAATACTCATCATCTGCTCCTATTACTCGCTCAAAGTTTATATCGCAATAAGCAGACCAATAATAGAAACATCGTGTAACACTTTGATATTATGATACAAAAAAGTAAGACACCTAATGGGATGTGCCTCAACTTGCTAATTGCATAGCAAATTGAGGCACCTCATCACCAATTAAAGACTCGCTTGAAGAATTTCTCTACATTCTTCACACATCCCTTTTTCAAGGTTCCGTTCGGATCCCACACCGGTAACTTTGTCGAACCGATACAGCTTTGATCCAGTCTTCCCCTTTGATTTTGGTGATACGTGAAATCTGTCACCTGCGGTGGCGTACGCAAGACCAATGGCTCGGGATCGCGTCGCTGAATATAGTCAGCATATAGTCGTAGTGGCCCTGAAGAGCCTGTCAGTTTGGCACTTTTATTGTCATCTCGTCCCATCCAAACAGTAACAACTTCCCGGCCATCAACCCCGACATACCAGCTATCACGCCCCTTGTCAGAGGTACCGGTTTTACCTGCCAAACGTGAAGAAGGTAACATTGAGTTCAGATAACGACCTGTCCCCATTGTCACTACCTTCTGCATTCCATACAGGGTTAGCCAAGAGGCTTGCTCGGACACAGCCTGAGCAGATGTCGGCAAACTTTGGTAAAGCACGTTGCCGTTACTATCAACCACCGCACTAAGCGCAGTCAGTTCACTTTTTCGTCCGCCACTGGCAATCGTCTGGTACATCTGCGTGACTTCGACAGGGGTGAGGGTAAAAGCCCCCAGCAACATCGACGGTAACTTGGGGATCTCGTTACGATCGACCCCCAGCCTCTCCATTGTATCGATAACCTGATCCAATCCCACCGCCATACCGAGGTTCACCGTGGGAATATTGTAGGATTTTGCTAGCGAAAGGTATAACGGTACCTGACCACGGTACTTGCGATCATAATTACGTGGTGACCAATTTTCGCCATTCTGTCCTTTCAACGTTAATGGGCGATCCTGCAGGCTTGTCGCCAATGAAAAACGCCCTGGCTGCTCTAGGGCTGCCAGATAGATCGCGGGTTTTACCACCGAGCCAATTGGCCGCTTGGCATCAATGGCTCGATTGAAGCCATCAAAGCCCGGACGGCTTCCTCCCACCATGGCACGAATTTCACCAGTGAGACGATCGGCTATAACGACAGCTGTTTCCAACTCGTTACCCGCTCGTTTTTCCAGCTGAGGGATCATATGGCGAACCGCTTGTTCAGCTTTGGCCTGCGAATCGGGATCTAAAGTAGTAAACAGGCGCAATCCCTGACCAGGCTGGTAATTATCGACATACTGCTTAAGCTCGCGCTGCAGCTGGCCAAAGTATGCTGGCTGACGATGGGCTATTTGCCCTTTTTCCTGCAAATCCAGTGGCTTTTCAATGGCTACTTGGTAGTCCGCCTCTTCAAGTTCACCATTTTCCATCATCAATTGTAAAACTAAGTCCCGACGTCGCTTGGCACGCTCCGGATATCGCCACGGGTTATAATAGGAAGGCCCTTTCACCAGCCCCACCAGCAAGGCCTGTTGATCAACCCGCAGTTCCGACAGTGGCAAGCCAAAATAGAATCGTGATCCTAACGCAAAACCATGAACGGCATCTGATCCACTTTGGGCTAGGTAGATCTGGTTAAGATAGGCATCCAAAATCTGATCTTTGCTATAGCGATAATCAATGATCAACGCCATATAGGCTTCTTTAACCTTACGCCATAAACTACGCTCGCTAGTCAGAAACATATTTTTAGCCAGCTGTTGGGTTAGGGTACTTCCCCCTTGAACCGTACGCCCTGCTTTTAGGTTAGCAACAAAGGCACGTGCGATCGCCACAGGTGACACCCCATCATGCTGGTAAAAATCCCGGTCTTCCGTCACTATCAGCGCGTCTATCAGCGGCTGGGGCATTTCATCTTTCGGTCGATAGATCCGTTGCTCATCGGTTTTTGCTTCCAGCATCCCGAGTAACTTTGGCTCGACACTGAAAATACCTAATTCACGCCCTGTTCCGGCTTCAGAAACCCGCTTGACCTTAGAGTAACCAAACTCGACAATCACATGCCTCTGCTGCTGGACACCATCTCTAAATTCAAACGGACGACGAATAAACTCGACTTTCAAGCGGCTGGTTGAATATTCACCACTTTTTTTCGGGCGATCGACTTTGCGATACTTCAGCACCTCGAGCTCGTTCACCAGATCTTCGTACCGGATCATAGCCCCCGGCTGAAGTGTTAACTCTCGGGCATAAACGACCGAAGGCAGCTGCCATAATTGTCCTTCGAATTTCTCCGTCACCATGTGGTTTAGGGTATTCCCCATCCACACCATACCGGCGCCAAGCAGTAAAACACCCACCAAGCAGCTATGCTTAAGCCACTTACGTCTCTTCGCTGGAGAGTTTTGGGGAGATATATCTGAAGAAGGTGATGAAGAAGACGTGGTCGATTGGGTATGTTGACCCGGTATATTTGGCGACTGTTGTTCTGTGTCTTGTCGCGGTTGTTTATCTGACGTTGCCATTATGTTCTGTACAGTCAATTACTGGGTAATTGTTTGTCCTCGGATATGAGTTCGGCGCAGACAATACTCAAAATACCCTGCGAAGATGTCATCCCATTGTCAAAGAGTCGCTCAGCACTCAAACCGGGGAATTGAAATAATACCAACCTGGATAAGTAGATGGTCGATTTTTCATGAGGGAAAATTGCCAAATACAAGGCGGGAATTGCAGTAACTAGTTGCTCTAATTATAAAATTTCCAACGCGGTAGTTGGTGATTTTAACCATGAAAAATGATCAGATATTTATTTAGGTTGGTATAACCTGGAATTTCACCGCAAAATCACTCAGAATACGCGCCCTGTTTTAGCTTACTGCCGAGAAAGAAAATGGAACGCGATTACAAACTTGACTGCCTGCTGACAATGCCACGCCACGAGCTGGAAGAGTTCAGTGTGAGAGTGATTGGCCGTATGGTTCCTGAAGACGTGATGCAGGAGCTATACACCTTCGAGCAGGAAGAAGTTGATAGCGAAGAACGTCTGAAATCAGCGCAATTTGATGCCATGCTACGAATGACAGCCATCGCACTCGGTGAAGTCAAAGTGGCTTTCTCTGAATCCGACAACGCGCAGCAAAATGCCGAGCGAATGATCCGCCTGATCCTATGGCACTTCTATGCTATGTCTTTCAACCTTGAAGAAGCCGTTTCACTAGAGCAACACTGTGAGCAGGTAGAGCAGATCCTGGAAAAATCACCTGATGACGCCTTTGGTTGGGTAAAGGTTCTCACAGAGCTACTGCACAAATATGCTGAGCTGAGTGAGCAAAAAAAACAGCAATAGCCCTCATAAAGCCAAAAGACCGCCGAATAATGACTTATCCGGCGGTTTCCATTTCAAGTACAAACTATCAGCCAGCCAATGAGTTTTGATGGTGACGGATCAACTCTTCCATCGATGCTTCTGCACGTTGCTGCGCATGTTCCAACGTATCTTCGTGGCTCATTGCCTCAACGACTTCATAATAGCATTTTAGCTTCGGCTCAGTACCTGATGGACGTACGACTACTCTCGAATCATCATCAAGATAATAAATCAGCACATCACTGACAGGCAGATCAATCGGTTTAACTGTGCCATCTGCCGCTATCTTTTGCGATGTTTTCAAATCATCGGTTACAACGACATGGCGGCCAGCAATTGTCTCTGGGGGAGACGCTCTTAGGGTATCACCAATCGGTGGCGATCCTGGTTGCAAGGCAATACTCTTCTGCGCGTTCAGGTATAAACCATGCTCTCGATAAATAGCCTCCAGCTGATCCCAGATACTTTTTCCGTTGGCAGCCAGCTCAGCTGTCAACTGGGCAAAGGCCACCAGGGCTGACAAACCATCCTTATCCCATACTTCACTGCCTACGGTATAACCAAGCGCTTCCTCATAAGCAAATAGAAAACGGTTTTCTTCTGTCTGCTTCTGCATCGCAACATTCGTCAGCCACTTGAAGCCAGTCAATGTTTGGTAATACCTCGCTTCAACAGATTTGGCTACCTGCTTTAATAAGCTGGAAGACACGATTGTTGCCCCAACCAAGTTTTGTCCAGGTTCAGCATGGGTCAACAGATAATGCCCGAGCAGCACACCGACCTGATCACCGGTCAGCATCTGATATCCGCCCTCTTCTGTTCTAACGGCAACCGCAAAGCGATCGGCGTCAGGATCATTGGCACATGCCAGTGTCGCACTGTGTTTGCTTGCTTCGGCAATCACCATATCCATCGCCCCCGGTTCCTCCGGGTTCGGGAAGTTTACGGTTGGAAAACGCCCGTCAGGCTCTCGCTGCTCGGCAACACTGTACACCTTGGTAAAACCAGCATCGGCTAACAGCGCTTCTGCCATATTAGCCCCAACGCCATGCATGGCCGTATAGGCTAAACTGATCCCACCCGGCTGGGTATGATTTGACAGCAACTTACTTTTATTCATGGTCTGCCGATAGGTATCGTAAAACGACTCACTTAACCAAAACAACAGGCCTTGCTGTTTGGCCAGCTCCAAGTCAAGCAACTCAACTTCCTGCTGGGTAGCGATATCAATTTGCGCTGCGATACCTGAATCATGAGGTGGGATAATCTGCGCGCCATTGCCCCAGTACACTTTAAATCCATTGTAGGCTGGCGGGTTATGGCTTGCCGTCACAACAACACCAGCTGCGGCATCAAAGTGCTTAACGCCAAACGCAACCATCGGTGTCGGTGCAACATGGGTGGTCATATACACTTTTATGCCCTGCGCCGCTAGGGCTGATGCGGTTTCATGCGCAAAGCGTTTAGAGTCAGGGCGACCATCAAATCCAATAATAACGCCACGATCAGCCGCATCTTGTTCTGTTGCCAGCAAATACTTACCAAGCCCCATTGCTGTTTCCTGAATGACCAAGCGGTTCATCCGGTTAGGTCCGGCTCCCACGATACCGCGTAGCCCTGCTGTACCAAACGCTAGCCGCCCAGAAAAACGTTCTGCTAGTTCCGATTCAGCATTCGAATCGATAAGCTGTTGTAACTCATCACGAGTTTTCGGGTCAGGGTCTCGCGCTAACCAACGAGAAATTTCTGTCTTCATTATTGATGTTCCTACGACGTTGATTACATTTACAATCTACTACAAATGATATTCATTCGCATTGACTTGTTTCTATATCCTATTTCAAAAACACCAAACGCTCAAAAAACAACCTGTGTTTATGTTTCACAGGCCGATAATTACGCTTGGCTAAAAAGCGAAACCAATGAATGAAGTATAGAGGGAATACCGTTCTCCACAATTTTGCAGGCACTATCTGTGCAAAAATGCCTTACAAACCACTAACTAGCGCGTATGCAGCATTACATAATTAGAAAAAGATATCGGTGTAAGTAACTTGAATAGCAAACTTAGGGGATCGGCTGGCGTATAGGAGGGAGAAAAAGGGGTTATACAAACAAAATCGGAGTGCCGTCTGGCACTCCGATATAGACTAAACGCAATACTATTACCACATCAGATCGTCAGGGATCTTGAAGTCCGCATACGGATCATCTTCATCCATTTCCTGCTCGGTAGCAGTATTATTAACGATAATCGTTGCTTCATCACGCTGGCTAATTTTATCCGCAACTACACCAGGAACTATCGCGTAGCTATCAAGGTAACGGGCAATCGCCAAGCGGCCACTCACCAGCTGATCTTGAATAGATTTGTCGACATACACTTTTTTAACCAGCGTACCATCAGTGAAGTTGTAGCCAATCTCACCGTCTTTGCAGTCAATCTTATTCATCTCTACAAGCTGCTTCACCTGCGAGGCAATGGCTTTCTTCTCAGCTTCAGCCTGCTTTTGACGGTTTAGTTCTTGATCCTGAGCTAGTTGAGCCGTACGGTTTGCTTCAACAGCCGCTTTGGCTTCTTTGGCCTGAGTCCGGGATTTTTTAGATGTCTTCCCTGCCTTTTTCAGTTTCTTTTTATCGATAAGACCAGCTTTCAGCATCTGCTCTTGTAACGTTAGCTTTGCCATTTTGACTCCGTCGCGGGCACAGTTTCATTAAACAATGATAACAACCGGCAATGCCATTAAAAGGGCGATGCCGACTAATTAAATAGATAGTTATATTATCACTGGGCAACGAGAAACAGGTCAAGCCTATGTGGCCGTTACTCGGGTTAAAAAGCGACCACTTTAGGTTGCTAATGAAGCTGAATCAGTCCCACTTCCAAAATGCTTTACCAATCCCCTTAATTTTGCTCGTTGAAGGCGTCATATACCAGGACGTATTCTGATCACCTGAACTGGATACATAACCCAAAAAGGTACTATAAGCTTCGCCAAGATCAACATGCTCTAGCGGCGGCTCCCAATCTTCAGGAATGATGACAGCAAAAGGATAACCTTGTTCATTTTTAAACCCTCCAACACCTTCAGCATTGTTTACTGATCCCCCCAGTCTAGAGGCATACTCGGGTAGATGAATTTCATAACCAGTATTGGTGACATGTAAATATGGGTCATAGGGAGGAAGAGCAACATCGGCAAGGTTCAATGGAGCCTTGAAATCAAACGCAACACTGAATTTTTGCCCTTTGATTAAAGATACTCCTGATTCAGTATTAGCAAACTCAAGACCAGGTATTTGCATCAATGACTTGGTCCCCTGCAGTATACGCTGGTCAAAACTGCCCGACTGAGAGATAGTTTTCGGGTAACCGCTCTCCTGCTCAACAGAATCGGCTTTAAACAAATTCACAGTCCCTGCTCCAGATGCCCCGTCAGGTAACCCAATATGTAAATACCAATCATGAGTAAAGCCTGATCCCCTGGCAATAATATAGCCGTAGATAATTAAGGAGCTGACTTTATCAGCCTCCATACCAAGACCAACTCGGTAACCGACAACCAGGTCATTAAAATCATAGTCACTCTTGGCCGGGTAGTTATCCTCGTAGGCTGCAATATAATATTCAATTGAGGAAGGATAATAGACCCATGAATCAATAGGATTTTGTACCTGACCTTGAGTTATCACCAGTGGCGCCTCACTCTGGCCCGGGGCCAAATCAGCCAGAAAACTGGAATCTTCTGCGCTAACAAGTGCAAGGTCCTCAAAACCAGCCGAAAAATCGTAAAATGCCTCAGGATCGCCCAATGAAGTATTTGTCTCCAACAAAGTGACATCTAACGTCGCGGCAGTCGCACTGTCCAAGGCAATGTTCACCGGTATAGTGAGCAACGCATCGTAGGAGGTTCCACTTAAATCACTACTGCTACTCGGTGTGATCAGTGATGAGCCAGTTTGACCAATCAAGGTATAGTAACTCGATCGCTCTGTCGTGCCGCTCTTGGCAAGCATTGACTCAGTTGGCGTAGAATAGTCGCTAAAGATAAAGCTGTTTCCACCCACAACAATCGTTAAAGCCACTGACTCAATCGCCACCCCCTGGCAAGCGGCCTTCTCAGATCCGCTTGCAGCCTCATTCACATCAACGGCAAATACCAGTGAGCCGCCATGCTCTGTTCTCATCGCTTCAAGATCAACAGCAGATAAATTATTCTTCTGTTGCTTAGCCCTAAATAGATCAATACTTCCACTACCCTGTTTAATAGTATCTTTCAGTTGTACGGATAGTACCTCTGCGTTCGCTAATGGGATCACTAGTACCGCCAGCAACAGTATACCTGTCATACACCTGCTCATAGCTGCATCTCCCTTGAAATGCTTTTATCTCCTTCAAAATCACTAAAAAGATCAAACTTCACCACTGCTTCATTATTTGGTAAAGAGAGAGGAAGCTGAAAAGCCCCCAGCTTATTGATTTGTCCGAGATACAACACATTGCCTGAAGGCAAATATACTTTCAGGAACAACCTATCTCCAGCAAGTCCAAACTCACCTGGATCGAGTTCAAACTCTCTGATCCGGTATTGCTGAAATAATGCATTGAGAGGTGCTTTGTTGTCGGCGAGTAGCGTGCTTTGTGGTAAGTCTGGTAACGACGATGAAGATTCACCACCACATCCTGTCAGAATAAAGCAAATAGTGAAAAATAGCGTAGTTTTCATTCCCTTCCTCCAAAGTAAATACCTTGGCTGAGGGAATCACATGCTATGCCAATCTACAGTGTTAATAAAATCAATAGGTTATAAACATCAACGGGTCAACCTTGCAATACAGGATTGATTTTGCAAAAGAAATAGCATTTTAGGCATCTCAAGATTAAAGAGTTGTTATTACTATCAGGCAGTAACAAACATTTTCCGGTCATATAGACACTGGGCGACAGTTCAAAAAGCAAGCGGTACTGATGTACCGCTTTTTAGCTAACTTAGCGCTGGAAAGGGTAAACCGCGCCGAGGGAGAGGATTTGAGTCAGTTCATCTAACGCAGTGCGAGACTCATCAAGGAGCAGCGGATCGGCTAAATCAGCTTCTACCAGGCTATCGCGATAGTGCGTATCAACCCATTGATTTAGGCGATTAAACAATACCTCGTTCATCAAGGTTGCCGGATTCACAGCTTGCTGCTCTTGCTCGTTCAGTACAACCCGTAAACGCAAACAAGCCGGACCACCACCATTGGCCATACTCTGCTTCAGATCGAAAATCTGGACTTTGTCGATACCACGTTTGTCTGCCAGCATCTGTTCAATATAAGCCCAGACATTCGGGTTATTACGGCACTCTTCAGGCAGTACCAGCAAGGTTTCGCCTGAAGGCAATGCAAGCAACTGGGAGTTGAACAGGTAGCTTGTCACAGCATCATCGACAGACACCGCACTGGTTGGCACCTCGATGACTTTAAAATCATCCGACATTTTTTTGGTCAGCTCATCATAAACACCTTGCTGATTCAAAAATGCCTGATCGTGACAGAACAGAATATCTTTGTTACCGACCGCAATAACATCGTTATGGAATACACCCTGATCAATTACCGCAGGATTTTGCTGCGCAATCACAACCTTATCGCTCTCAAGCCTGTGCAAACGAGCAACGGCCTCACAGGCTTCAAATGTGTGTCGGGCCGGGAACTTTTTAGGTGCCGGATAACGACTATCGAAAGCATGGCGACCATAAACAAAAAACTCAATCCCCTGCTCACCATACTGATGGCAAAAACGAGTATGGTTCGCTGCCCCTTCATCACCAAAGTGCTCAACCGCCGGTAATGCCGGATGGTGAACAAAATGCGCAGGATCAGCAAAGGTCGCTTTCAGGATACGTCCTGTTACCTCGTGCTCAATCGAGCGATGGAACTTATTGGTTAAGTTGGCAGGTGTGAAATGGATTTTCCCATCAGCCGTATCTGCCGATGGCGAAACCGTTGCTGCATTAGCCGTCCACATGCTTGAAGCCGAACAACAAGCCGCCAGCACCTTCGGTGCCTGTTTCGCCGCTTGTTCAATTACAGTTTTGTCACTACCGGTAAAGCCAAGCTGGCGCAGCGTCTTCACATCAGGGCGCTCCTGCGGTGCCAACACCCCCTGAACCATCCCCATATCCGACAGGGCTTTCATTTTTGCGAGACCTTGCTTGGCAGCCAGCTTAGGGTTCGATGGTGCAGCCTGGCTTTTTGCTGAGGCAACATTACCAAATGACAGCCCACTGTAGTTATGAGTTGGCCCTACCAATCCATCAAAGTTTGCTTCAAGTGCTTTCATAGACATTCCATGTTTGTGTTCCATCCCTTAAAGATAACAAAGCATTTACAATTACAACAAGGGTGGCACAATAAACCAGTCGAGTGATATTCACTAGATATAAACACTAATTCAGAGCATGACTATTCATCTCTCTCTTTGGTCAAAACTGAGCCCTTGTGTGAAAGCTTTCACTCTAGGCTACAGCCATCAAGCCATTCTTTCTTACCTGTTGCCTGATAAATCCATTACCGCAGAGAAAAACAAAAACCTAAATACATATTTACTCACTTACTAAAACAAAAAAGCCAACCCTACAATGGCTGACTTTTTTCAATTCTGTGTGCCAGATCAGACTTAGAGGCCATGAATTGAGCATCTTTCTATCAAAAAGCACTACATATCCCACTCAACCACATGCCCTTCATCGTAAACACCATCGCTATAAGCGGGTGTAAAGTTAATAAAAATATTACTTTTAGCAATAGGGATCTGCTCAGCAATCGTATGGGCAATCAATTCCAGCATCGAGGCTATCTGCTTTTCCGTATTAAAATTGGGGGCAATCAAGTCAACGAGTAATGGGTGGGTGTTAACAGGCTGGGTATCTGTAACTTTACCATCATGGACATAATGTGACTGGGCAAGATATTCCCATGTCACCATAATATGGTGCTGCTCTATATTGGCTGCATCAGATACAGCCTGCGACAACGCGCTGATAACCTGCGGAATACGAACTTCCTGCTCAAACGGCAATGATTTGATTCGAACTAACGGCATAACTTACCCCTCATCGGAACCGACACCCTCACCGACACATACCAGGTGAGTAATTGATAAGTGACTTAGTTAATAGCCTAGTGAAAATCACCACTAAGACGCCATCTCATTATTGAGACAGCGATAAAAAAATACTATTACTCTATGATAAAAAAACACCTGCATATAGCAGGTGTTTAATCTATTCAGTTGTGCCTAGTCGCATTTTTTGTCTTCGCAACAAGGGTTGATTACCCGCTCTGCACAGGTATCGGGTTCAATGTGAATAATCACATCAACAACCTCATCAATTTGGTCGAGAATATGAGATTTGAAATTCTCACTAATTGTATGAGCCCGATCAACACTCATTGTTGGTTCCACCAGCAGATGAAAATCTAGCAAAATGGTGCTGCCTGTACGGCGGCTACGGATAGCATGGACCTCACGTATGTCCGGATCAGCTTCAGCATAGCTCTGGATCTTATTTTCAATCTCGCTATCAGCTTCCGCTTCTGTCAGCTCCTGCAGTGCCGGCCATAATATTTCAAATGCCGCTTTCAATATCATCGCAGTAACAAGTAGCGCAGCCACCTGATCCAAATAATGGAGGTCGGGTATAAAGAAATTCGCCACCACAGCCACTGCAACCGGCAGAGAACTCAGTGCATCAGAGCGGTGGTGCCAGGCATTGGCATGCAACGCCCGGCTATTGATTGTCTTCGCCTGTACTACCGTCCAGCGATATAATACTTCTTTAACCAAAATTGAAGCCATCGCCGCAGCAAACGCTAACAACCCCGGTGTAGTCGTTGATTCATGGCCCAGAGAATTAATTGAATCCCAACCAATCCCGAGGCCAACAAAAGCTAACAGTACGCCAATAAAGATATTGGTTAACGTCTCAAAGCGCCCGTGGCCATAGGGATGCCCTTTATCTGCAGGGGCAGTCCAATATCTTGATCCTATAAGAATGGCTGTATCTGTCACCAAATCTGAAAAACTATGGACTCCATCAGCCACCAGTGCCTGGCTTCCCGTTATCTTGCCCACCGTGATCTTTAAAATGGCCAAGCCGACGTTGGCTATCGAGCCAACCCATGTGGCTTTCTGTATGACTTTTACTGGTGTCTCTGACATCTTTCCAACTCATTATGAAACAGATAATTATGATACCTGAATAGTAATGGTTTCATGAACTATTCTGGCGGGCTATTCATGGCTTTTTGCTAGCAAGCATAAAATAAGCCCCCCAACATAACAGCTGTTAAACTTGATAAGAGCTGCACCAGTTTACCCTACCGTGAGGCAGTTAAGATCATGTTTACTTTTCATAAGCTTACCTACGTATTTGCTGTAAATAGCAAAACTATTCTCGTCATTAAGATGTTGATGCTATTGGCTGTAATACAGTTCAATACTCAATCCTTCGCGGCCAAACCAGATCTCTCTGTTGCCATTTCATTAGATATGCCCCCCTATGTGATGGGTAATGCCACTAGTGGCTTGCAGGTAGATATCGTATCTGCGGCCTTAGCCGATTACACCGTACATTTTGTACAGATGCCATATGGCGAGCTTCAGACAGCTGTACAGCAAAAGCGGGCGGATGTTTCAGTTGGTGTGTTGGTTGACGACAGCGGGGTATTTTACTCGCATAACCTTATCACTTTTGCCAACGTGGCCATCAGTAAAAAATCCAGTGAATGGAAAATTGAGCGGGTGGCAGATTTGAGAGATCACCCGGTTTTAACTTGGCAGAATGCCTATCTGGATTTAGGCGTTGAGTTTAAGCGCTTGTTTTCCCCTCAGTCACCACACCGAAAAAACTACATCGAAATCGCTGATCAGATTGAACAGGTGCAAATGTTTTGGCATGGCGAAGGTAATGTCATCGTGATTGACCAGAGTATTTTCACTTACCTCAGCAAGAAAATGGGCCATTCAATGGATAAGGTAACATTTCACAATTTATTCCCCCCCGTTACCATCTTTAAAGCCAGCTTTAAAGATGCTGAACTACGGGACAAATTTGATCAAGCGTTGAGTTTGCTGTGTCAAAACGGCAAATATGAGCAGTGGCTTAACCAATATAGCATCAAGTTACAAAGCACAGTTTGTGATGACATTAACTCCAACAAGTAGCCATGCGGCAATTGTCGGGTGATTTAGCAGTTTCAATCATGTTTCAATCATGTTTCAATGCGAGGGTTTGCCATTCTATACGCAGGGGGAGACCGCTTCCCCAGAATGCGCTTAGTTTGTTAGTGTGATTTTCCCCGATAAGTTAAACTTAATAGGTGTAGCTGGCCTATTCTCATCTAAATCCTCCCATGCCGTTCTGGCTGAAGTTTACGATTTTCTTGTCTGATAGCGCCATGCAAATGAGTGCTTATTATGTATAAATTCCTGCTCACTTTAGCCTTTGCTTTATGCCTATTTGGTTGTACATCACCCTCGAGCTCCCGATCGTCAGAAGATCCTGCAGCACAGCAATTTCGTAACCAGCAGATGGAGTTGTATAGGACAATGGATATGATGCCGCAGCCACAGCCCATTATTATTTTGAAGCCGAGTAAAACACTGAGGGGTTGATGCATATACCATGCACGTATATTCAACGCTGAAGCTGTTGTTGTTATCACTAATTTCAGCATATTTTCTTCAAGCTATTACAGCAAACAAATCGTATGTGGTGTTGAATTCAAAAACAGTGCATACATACGCCTCAATTTGATAACAAACACTCAACCAATCATTCAACCATATTAATACACCCATACTCAATCAACTTAATATGAAATATATTGAAACGGACCACCTTAATATGAAACAACGCTTAATCTTTATTATTATTTTATATATTAAGACAAGGTTTTATTTGCTCCCTATCACTGAAGATATGAAATTTAATATCTCCGCTTTATAAATTTCAATGAAAACACAACAAAGATCACATAAACTGAAGAAAACCACTGATTTTAAATTGAAAAATCCTGTCTTCATTCCATAATAGAACCATCAATACATAGATATTGATATTTACAAAAAGGACTTTTATGAGACATATTGCCGATTTTATCGAGCAGCTTGAAAGGGGAAAAGACCCTTTCAATATCTGGGTATACTCCAGTAAAGGTCACTATAGTCAGTTTGGCAATCAAGGTAATAAGCTACGTACACCGAACCTTTATAAAGCGATAGAGCAACATCTGCAAATTGTTGTTGAAATGAATAATGATGCAAAAGATGATGCATTTCTACTGCTTCCTGAAGTCCATGCGGTTGTACCTGTAGCCTTCCACGAAGGCCAAGTACATTCACTGACAAGACCTACTGCTGCGTAAGCATCAGTTGCAAGATATAAATATCGGTAACAACAATGATCAAGAAAAAAATCAGGCTAGGTTTATTTCGTCATTGCCGATAGGAATATTGAGCATAATAAAAAACAGACCCTTGGGTCTGTTTTTTTATTATAATCAATACCCTATAAAGAATATCAGTAGAAAAACGTTAACAGGCAGATCTTTAAGGTTAGCGTTTATTTACACTACTTTTAATTCAATATTTAGTTCCGGATGAATTCGCCGTAATAATCAATGAAGGCATAATTCTGCGTATACCGTCTTTACAAGCAGTATTGCCTGCATCCCATCCCTCATTAAACCGGGTATCGCTATTATCTAGGGTGCTATCTTTCAGATAATCCATATCAGGCATGCCCTTCACATTCAAAGCACTTTCACATCCCTGGTTATAACCATAATAATAAATGCTGTCATATTCGACTTCATTGACATACTCTTCAGGAAACAACCGATAGTTTTCATAATCAGAACTACTGCAACCTATTGCACCAAATGCCAGTATTACGACTACCGCCAATCTATAAGTCATCTTCATTCCGTGTCCTCAGTTAGCTTAGTACCAAAGCCAGCATCTACGATAGATACCATTTAGATCGCTTAATTACTTTTGCATATGCATGTAGTATTAGTCTAGACAAAAACTCGAAATCTCATTGACTTATTTAAGGTTACAACTGTGACTGAACAACAACTAGACCAACTCGAACGCCAACTCAAAAGCTATATCCTGAAACAAATGACCACAGATCCCGCACATGATCTCAGCCATATTGAACGTGTAGTCACAGCAGCAAAATCATTTGCTACAACGGAGCAGGCCAAATTGGCTGTTGTTATTCCCGCCGCCTGGCTTCACGATTGTATTTCGTTACCTAAAAACCACCCCAGGCGCCATCAAGGATCTAAACTGGCAGCCATTGAGGCAATCCGCTTCTTACGTGAGATTGGCTATCCTGAGACTTACCTTGACGAGATAAGCCATGCGATAGAAGCTCACAGCTACAGCGCGAATATTCCTGTAAGAACTTTGGAGGCAGCCATTGTCCAAGATGCCGACCGTATTGATGCACTCGGCGCAATAGGCATTGCCCGCTGTATCCAGGTTAGCAGCACCTTTAACGCCCGTCTCTATTCAGATACCGATCCGTTTTGCCAATCTCGCGAGTATGACGACAAAGCCTTCTGTGTTGATCACTTCTATAACAAGCTATTTGAACTAGAAAAAACAATGAATACAGATGCAGGGAAAAAAGAAGCTCATAAGCGTACCGCCTACATGAAAGGATTCCTGGAACAGTTACGCCATGAAATAGGACACACCTAAGGTGCTTATACCCAAGTGACCTCAAGATGCAGGTTTCAGAGTGAGCTCAGCGCATTCAATTCAAGGAAAGTGCGTGTAGGAATGGCTAGTCCTTTCAAACGCATTTGACACAGAAGTGAATATGCTGAATCACTCCCGAAGGGCGAGTTTTATAGGCTCTTATTCTACGTTGCAGATTTTTAACGTAGAGCGACTATGTCTACAAATCAGCGCCTTGTCTAAAAGCCTATAATTTCTCGCTGAAATGAGCACCTTGAGGTTACTTGGGTATATTACGCAAACAGGCCGCAATTGCGGCCTGTCTATGGAAGTGTAAACACCAAACTACTTGTTTAACACAGCATTAAAGCGCTCAAAACCTTCTTCCAAATCACGGATTAAATCATCACTATCTTCCAATCCGATATGCAGGCGCAGCATCGGTCCGGCAAAGTCTTTTTTCTTAGCTGAACGTATCGAGTTAATATTTTCATTCGCCAGAATCAAGCTTTCAAACCCACCCCACGAATATCCCATACTGAAATGCTCCATACCGTCAAGCAGTGCCGTTAAGGCCTCTGTGTTTCCTCGGTTCAGCACCAACGAGAATAAACCGTTGCAGCCTTTAAAGTCACGTTTGTAAAACTCATGCCCTTCACAGCTTTCTAGTGCTGGATGGCGAACATGATCGACCTCTTCGCGCTCAGCCAACCACTTCGCCACTTTCAAGCTATTTTGCTCATGCTGCTTTAACCGCACTCCTAGTGTTCGCAAACCCCGCATTGCAAGATAGACATCATCCGGTGACGTACACTGCCCCATCAGGTAGCTACTTTCACGAAGCTGATCCCAGCAACGCTCATTGGCTGTTGCGGTGCCGAGCATCACATCGGAGTGGCCAACGATATATTTTGTTGCTGCCTGAATCGAAATATCTACACCATGGTCAAATGGCTGGAAGTTAATTGGCGACGCCCAGGTATTATCCAGCATCACGACTAAATCATGCTCATGGGCAACGCGCGCCAAGGTCGGTACATCCTGTACTTCCATCGTAATAGAACACGGTGATTCAAGGAAAAGTACAGTGGTATTCGGGCGGATCAAATCCCGGATCCCTTCACCGATCATCGGATCATAATAGGTTGTCTCTACGCCCATTTTATCCAGTATCTTGTCACAAAAATCACGAGTTGGCTCATACGCACCATCGACCATTAAGATGTGATCGCCGGTTTTCACAAACGACAGGATCGCATTAGAAATGGCCGCAGTACCGCATGGGTAAAGTGCGCAACCTACTCCCCCCTCCAGCTCAACCATCGCATCTTGGAAAGCAAAATGTGTATTGGTACCACGACGGCCATAAAACAGCTCTTTATTGGCTCGGTTCGCCGTTGCATGCCTCATCTCTTCGACGGAATTAAAAACAATCGTCGAAGCCCGGCTAACCGGTGGATTAACTAAATGTTGCGTCCATTTTTTCGAGCGCCCGGCTGTGACAATCTTTGTATCTAACTCTTTCTTTCCCATGATCTACCCAAATTTCCTTTTTAACAGCATGCTATGACGTTAACACAATTGATCAAGCCTTGGGTAGCCGTTGCGTTTTCTTTACCTTGCAGCAGCATAACGAGGAGCCGCACTGATCTCACTATGATGGTGTCGGTAGGCCGAAGGGTTAAACTCCACGGTACGCGGATCAATCATTTCCAGATGGGCTCGGTAATTCAGGCATGCACGCATGATTTCCACATTTTCTGCAACCTTGGCAGTGAGCACCGCTAATAGAATTGCCTTATAGGCAAAATGGCGGTGAAGATCGATAGCCACATCAACTGAGCATGGTTTTCCCCCATGAGGCCGAAGCACTTGCAATGCCTGCTTCTTCGGGTACAGCTGGAACACATTATGATTAATATTCTTCGCGCGCTTGATCATATTGCGGATTTCACAGCGTGAAACGGGACTGTAGCAACCATGGCATTCATCACCGGCGGCACTTTTTAAATACTCCTGGTGCAGCGGTGTGATCTGGCCATCTTGGCTAGGCAGGCTGAGAAATATGATGTCTTCATAGTCATCACCCAGAGTCTGAAAAATACCGCGGGTCTGGGCAACAAACCCTTTGCTAAGAAGACAGTTGATGGCTTTCAATCCTGAAAGATACTGAACCAATATCGACAGCATTGCTGCGTGCATATTCTGCTCGTTATTCACCGCCGGTAGCACCTGTTTGGATTGAGGCGGTAGCAGCTCGTGCAATTGCGTTTCTACAAATTGGACAATCTGATGGTTTAGCTTCATTTCTGTATCATACATAATGTCGCCCTTGTCATTTATCAGTGTATTAAGTTGTACTCTTCACGCTCACTATTGATAAATGCAATATTAATACCTGTTAATATCTACCTTTATCACTGCCCAACCAGGCACATTTGTGACCAAACCCTCAACTTGCAAACAAATATAGAAATAATTATCGACAAGTTATTCGCTTTTTGCATGCTAAAAAGTAAAAAATCACAAAAAATTTCAACAAATCTCTACTTTTATACACTCTAGTGCCTAGTAATAGATACAAGGCCGCTTAAGGCGGCCTTAATTTACTGGTTACTACCTATGGCTCATCAGTTGTAGGCTTAGGCATATAATGCTCAGCCCGTAAACCAAACCGTTCCGGCAATGACGTCCCCACCGAAATGGATGACCAGGTACCTGTGATAATGCCGATAAACAGTGCGATCGCAAAGCCTTCCAAAGGCCCTCCACCCAGTAACCACAAGGCACCGACCGTCATCAATGTTGTACCGGATGTCACTAAGGTACGTGAGAATGTCGCGGCAATCGCTTCGTTGTTAATTTCATCTATTGGCTTGCCCGGCTTAGCGATTAATATCTCCCGGATCCGATCGGCAATAATGATCGAGTCATTGAGCGAGTAGCCTAAGATAGCCATGACGGCAGCCAGCACGGTTAAATTAAACTCCATCTGTGTCGCAGCAAAAAATCCCAGTACAAAAATCACATCATGAGCAAGCGCAAACAGCGCTCCCGATGCCAGTCGCCACTCAAAGCGATAGCTGAGATATCCCAATATACATAACACCGCCACCAGTAACGCCAAACCTCCCTGCTCGGCCAACTCCTGACCCACCTGCGGGCCAACGATACTGGTATTCAGTACATTAACCTTTGTTGCCAAAGGGAGCAGGAGGTGCTCAATTGTTGGTGCTTGCTCTGCATTTTCTGGCACTGCGTAGCGTAATACCCAGCGTCCCTGCTCACCAGAAGAGACCACGCTGACTTCCTGGTTGAGCCCGGCCTTTAACAGTGGTTCTATTTCGCTGCTAGTTATGCACGGGTCAAGCTGTACTTCGCTGACTACCCCGCCAGTAAAATCCAGTCCCCAGTTCAATCCTCGGGTCGCGACCATAAAGATCGATACCACCATTAATAAAATAGAGACTGTGCTGGTGAAGTGGCGCCACTTGGTTGCATTTTTCATATTAATAAGCATGGCTTTAAACCCTCACTTCACGACTTGTATCACGTCCCCACATCAAATTAATGATGGCGCGGGAGGCAAAAATACCGGTAAACATACTGGTCAATAACCCCAGTCCCAATGTCAAAGCAAAACCCTGGATCGGACCATTACCGATGGCGTACAGAACCACGGCAGTGATCATCGTGGTGAAGTTGGCATCAAATATAGTGCTAAAGGCACTGCTGAAGCCCAGGTCAATTGCCTGGGCAAAACTGCGCCCTTCCTTGAGTTTGTCTTTGATACGCTCAAAAATGAGTACGTTGGTATCAACGGCCATACCAACCGTCAAAACCAACCCGGCAATTCCCGGCAACGTCAGTACCGCGCCTGGGATCAGAGCCATCAAACCAAATAGCACCACCATGTTCATGATCAGTGCAACATTTGCCACCCAACCAAGTCGACGGTACCAGGCAGCCATAAACAGTAAGGTCATCCCCAGCCCCAAACCAAGCGCTGCAAATCCATTTTCGATATTCTCTGCCCCCAATGTCGGACCAATCGTACGCTCTTCGACAATAGTAACTGGCGCAGTCAATGAGCCTGCACGAAGTAATAATGCTAGTTCTTGGGCATCTTGGATTGAGCCGGCACCTGTGATCCTAAAACGATTTCCCAGCTGGCTCTGGATCGTGGCAACACTGATGATTTCACTCGTTTGTTTGGTATTCCCTGCACTATCCCGGCTGTATTCGCTGAAAGCTGTCGCCATCGCTTTGCCAATATTGTGGCGGGAGAAATCAGACATGATTTTTCCACCGGCATGATCGAGCGAAATGTTCACTTCAGCCATCCCCATTTCGCCAAAGCTGGCACGGGCATCGACAATATGGTCACCACCCAGGATCGGCTTACGCGAAACCCGTACCGGACGGCCATCTTTGCCTTTCATTTCCATGGTGCTGCCGGTTCCTGGCTCTTTCACCGGATAGAAAGCCAGGCTGGCTGTCGCACCAATCACATTCTTCGCCGCCGCCGGATCCTGAACTCCCGGCAACTCAATACGAATACGGTTTTCACCCTGCCGCTGAACCAGCGCTTCGGTAATGCCCAGCTCTTCAATTCGGCTGCGCATTGTTTGTAGGTTCTGCTGAACAGTCAGGTTTCGTAGTGCTGTTTTTTCATCATCTTTCAGTGTCAGTTTCACACCAGCACCTACACTGTTTGTCACCTGCCACTGCGGATAATTGCTACGGATGAACTTTCTAACCGCACTGTTTGCCTTCGAGTCAGGCAAACGTACACTCAGTGCATCAACCCCCGAGGCGTCAATACGCGCTCCCCGGATCCCTTGTTGGCGAAATTGCAGACGAAGCTCATCACGCAGTTGTTCACCCTGGGCCTTGAACACCTGATCCATATCAACATCCAGCAAAAACTGGACACCTCCACGTAAATCCAAGCCAAGCTTAATCGGTGAAAATCCCATGCTCTGCAGCCACAATGGAGCTGCAGGCTCCAAGGCCAATGTTAGTTGGGACTTGCTATTAGCTTTATCGTTAATTAGATCCGCCAGAACGGCTCTTGCTGTTGTTTGTTTACTATCATCATCAAGTACGACGATCGTTTTATCTGCTTGCTGGTTAATGCGCTTAACCTCAATCCCCCTGTCTGAAAGTTGCTGCTGCAACACCAAAGCAGAGGGTATTTGCATATCCTTGGTTGCAATCTGTACAGCTGCATCCTCCCCGTACCATGTTGGGATGGCACTTAGCAGCATGATAAATACTGAAACCACCAGCACCACATACTTCCAGGCCGGATAGTGATTAAGCAGTCGTTGTTTGTTCGGTTTTCTCATTATAAATGCACCATTTTCTCCACCAGAAATAGCTCTCTGATGTTGATGGGATTATTTACTGAGATCAGAACATCATACTATCGAGATCAGGTAACGAAGCACCTGCGATAAGTTGACATTAGACTCAGTCGGAACCAGACAGCTAGAAATTCAGACGGCAATAGCCGAAAGCTCCAAGCGCTGGGTAATAAAATCCAAAGCGGTCACCCTTTGTTGCTATAGCCAGCAATAAAGCATGATGCTTTCTCAGGTACGGAGAAAACGGTGATGGTAGGTGATATAGGTGAGATTACTCTCCTTCCAGCCAGATATCCGGCAAGAAGGCGGGCTCGTATTTAACATCCAATTCAAGCTTTCGCTGAAATCAACACGATAGCCTTTCACCAGGCAGGGCACTGGGTCGACAGGCAATTCGATTGCCAATTGATAAAATGGCTGGACCTCTTCAGGATCATGGCGTAGCAAATTAGCCATTCGTGAAGAGTTGTTTAATGCAGGATCATATTGACGACTTTCTGTAGAGTGCTGCTTTTGAGGCTTAGGTGTGGCTTGTTGAGGAAAATCCCAGATCAGTGCTCCTCTATCAACCAGCAGCTGATCACTATTAGCACTCGAATGAGCCTGGGCAAACAATAAGTCAAACTTGGCAGACTCACCAATATGCAGGGAGACACTGGCTGGCAATGATAACTCGGTGCCTGCATGATCGGTCTCAGCATGAGCAAACGAGGTTACCCCAAGACAAACCACTAACATCAGCACTCGGATTAAAGTCGCCAGCATATACTCAACATCATCAATAAGAATCAAAAGCATCATATGGTGATAGTACCCAATGCACAAGAGAATATTTGCACTGGATCACATTTTTAATTTAGGCGGTTATGCCAGTAACAATCTTTAGAACAAGCAATTAAACCTCCTGCAACACTTCTTGATACGGGGCATTGCTATAAAAAGATGCAAACCTGAAAATCCGTCATCAGTGATATGAGCAATTTCTCATTGAATGTAAATTTATTGATCGTTATATTTCATCCACATATCGCTATACAGGGAAGCTAAACAATGACTACAAAAAACATCGCATTTATCGGGCTTGGAACCATGGGCTTCCCAATGGCAGGTCACCTGGCCAATGCCGGCCACCATGTCACTGTCTATAACCGTACCACCGCTACCGCTGAAAAGTGGGTTACACAATATCAAGGATCCGTCGCACTAACACCAGCAGCTGCAGCACAAAACGCTGACCTTGTTTTTACCTGTGTAGGGAACGATAAAGACGTCCGCCAGGTTTACAAAGGTGAAGATGGTATCCTGTCAACTGCCAAGCCGGGGACTATCTTAATCGATAACACCACTGCATCGGCAGAAGTGGCTCGTGAAATTGCCCTCGCTGCAGCAGAAGTAGATGCCACCTTCCTCGATGCACCAGTATCAGGCGGTGAAGCAGGCGCAGTTAATGGCTGCCTGACAGTGATGGTCGGCGGCCAAAGTGAAGTGTTTGACGCAGCAAAACCAATCATCGATTGCTTTGCCAAAGCAACAACCTTGATGGGGGGTGTGGGCTATGGCCAGATCACCAAAATGGCAAACCAAATCTGTATTGCCGGAGTCCTGCAAGGGCTGTCTGAAGCAATCACCCTTGCCAAATCAGCAGGCCTTGATATTGAGAAAATGACGGATGTACTTAAACACGGTGCAGCAGGCTCTTGGCAGCTGGAAAACCGTGCAGTCACAATGGCTGAAGATAAGTTCGACTTTGGCTTTGCTATTGACTGGATGCGAAAAGATCTTGGGATCTGCTTTGAAGCCGCAGAAAAGCTAGGAGTAGAGTTGCCGCTGGCAAAACAGGTTGATGGGAAGTATGCTGAGCTGCAAAAACGTGGTTTAAACCGGGCTGATACGTCTGTTTTAATCAAGCAGTTTGATAAGTAATTTCCCCCAACTATTCATTTGTTGAGAGCCTAACTACACGAGAGGCATAGATACCAACCAACTATTGAGATTAGTATCTATGTCCAACTTTTAGAATAAACTAAAGATGGACTGCCATAATCGGTCATTGGCTTCGCGTTTCTGTTCTGTTTCACGCATCACCTCATGGCTAGGTGTAAAACCTGGATCGACCCGCTCTTCCGCCGATGAACGCTCGAGTGGCGCCTCATAAACGTCATCAACCTCTGCTCTTGTCTTTTCCTGCACTGTAGCCTGTGCACTCTCTAGCGTCTGATCCAGCAAAGCAGAATCATTCAAAAATGTCTCCGCATTAAGGTATGTGGATACCACACAAATACATACCACTACCCCTCTTGCCAAGTATCGCATCTTCACTCACTCGCTTAAATTTACTGCTTAAGACCTTACCACAATAAAACAATGTTTTATATGTAATTAGATATAAAAAAACCGCCATGAAGATGGCGGTTTCAAATCAAACGTTATTGCTTACAGGCTAACAAAGATGCCCGCCAATGCTGCACTCATCAGGTTGGCTAGGGTCGCAGCAAGTACCGCTTTAATACCCAGGCTTGCTACATCGCCACGACGCTCTGGTGCCATCACACCGATAGAACCGATCTGAATAGCGATAGAACCAATGTTGGCAAAACCACACAGTGCAAAGGTAATGATCACCTGGCTTTGTGAAGAAAGCGCCTCTTTAACATTCACAAAATCAAGGAAAGCAACAAATTCATTCAGGATCATTTTCTGGCCAATGAAAGCACCTGCCTGAAGCATTTCGCTAGCAGGTACGCCAATGATGAATGCCAGAGGTGAGAACAGGTAACCTAGAATGCTCTGCATAGTCAGGTTCTGCATACCAAACCACTCACCAACCATTTCAAGGCCAGCGTTTGCCATTGCAATTACACTTACAAATGCAATCAGCATAGTACCTATTGCCACAGCCACTTTCATGCCGTTCATCGCACCAGCAGCCAATGCGTCGATCGCATTGCTGTGATCACTCTTAGCCATTTCGATATCAGTTTGCTCAACCGCAACACCTTGCTCTGGCACAAGAATTTTTGCCATCAACAGGCTACCTGGCGCTGCCATAAAGCTAGCCGCGATAAGGTATTTCAGATCAACACCCAAGCCCGCGTAACCACCAAGCACACTACCGGCAACCGAGGCCATACCGCCGGTCATCACTGCAAATAGCTCCGAACGGGTCATTTGTGGCAGAAATGGTTTTACCAATAGTGGAGATTCACCCTGAGAAAGGAAAATATTACCTGTGGCAACCAGTGATTCAGCACGGCTTGTACCCAGCGCTTTCTGGATACCACCACCGATCACTTTAATGATCCACTGCATCGCACCTAGGTAATAAAGAAGAGAAATCAGGGCACTAATGAAAATAACGAGGGGAAGAACACGGATAGCAAAAATGAAACCGGAAGTAGCTAGGTCGCCGAACAAGAATTTAATCCCTTCATCAGCAAAACCCAACACGCTGGCAACACCACTGCTCATGGCCCCCAGCATCATTTGCCCAACCGGTACGTAAAGTACCAAAGCGGCAAAACTTGCCTGTAAGAACAACGCTCCACCGACAGTGCGCCAGTTTATCGCTTTACGGTTTTCAGATAGCGCCCAAGCGCATACTACCAGCACTAAAATACCGGCCATACTAATTAACAACTGCATTATTTCGTCCTGCTGCTTCTAATAAATGGGATGCCGAAATATGAAGGTGTTACTGCCTGCTGCAATAGGGGAACACTAGCTTTCGGGGAGAAAGCGAAATAGGAGGGTTCTGAACAAAAATGCTCAGGAAATGCGTGTTTGTCCGCCCACATGTACAACATACAAGTCACCTTGATAACAAGCTAAAATATCGCCGGTCCAACTCCGTGGGTCGTTCACATATCCATGGTGACAGCTTGTAACTAAGGTGGCTGAACTCGATGGTTCTGGCCGGAAGCGGAGTATATAGAGATGCAGATCACATTAACAACCCAAAAGCGGTTTTTTTTTGTGATCTAGATTTAAACGGGCATGAAGTGAGCAATTGTAAGGGATTGTGTATTTATTTCTGCCACCCTGTCGATAGCTTGGCTGACATTCAAATTTCATACAGCATTAGGAGTGGGATAGTAGAGGAATCGATGCATCGAAGGGATTCAGCTTCTGTTGCACTGGGATCTGGTAGCCATAAAAGGCCTGAAGCAGATGCCGAGAATTGACTATTACCAATAGCAAGGCATAATTTGCAAATACTAATAAAAGGCTGATCACAATGGCAAATGCTCGGAAACAGGCGTTAACGTTTACCCTTCACCGACATCGGGCAATAGGTATAGCCAGCATATTATTCACTGTACTCTTTTCACCACACGCTCTCGCCAATCAGTATGTCTCAGAGCTTAAGTTACTTAACTACACTGACACTTATGGCAATGTCTCATTACGCTATGCGAAAAACGTAGAGCTACCCGACCCGATGACAGTCAAAGGCAACCTTAACCTTGAATATAGTAAGATAGAGCGCTTGCCTCGTAAGTTGACCGTCAAAGGAAACCTCAACTTGGCCTACAGCGCTATCAAGCGGCTCCCTCTTCAAATAGTCGTATACGGCTATATTAATCTTGCCCACTCGCAGATCACTTACCTAAATAATGGTTTACAGGTAAGGGGAGATCTAAGCCTCATGGGAACCAGGATCACACAGCTTCCGCCTTATCTGTATGTAGGCGGTAATCTATATCTAGCCAACACAGCCATTACAGAGCTACCAAAGTTTTTAGTGGTTAAAGGCAATATCTATCTGGGTGGCGCCCCCATCAACGTATTCCCTGAACAAATCACAGTCGGGGGTACCATTTTTAAATAACTTTTCAATATAGACGAACGAGTCTTTAGCCGAGTTATCCTATTAAGAGTGCCAATAATACAATTTACTTCCTTGAAATTTAATATCCTTCCAAACAGGCTTACATATTGGTCTTATTATCAATAAAGAGTCAAATATCTCTCGACTTTAATCAGTGAATAACACCAAAAGGCAAACGTTTGCTTTTTTTGATAAAAGCAATAATAAATCATCAGTACTTAAAAGGTTACTATAAAGATTGGTAACAAGGCTGATTAGGAAGGGATATTTGCCAGAAACACTCCATGTACTTCTTGTGCCTCTGGCATGTTTTTACATCTTATAGCCCATGAAAATCAATAGCTTAGCGCAGTTGCGCTTAATCTATTACTTTGATTTCCCTTTCTCATTTGTCGTTTGCGACTGATGATAGAACCATTGTCTGCGGTTTCTATTAGCCATTTTTATACCTCTCATTTTTTCCAAAAACGAGTAAGGTTGATATCTCTCTTATTAATACCGTCTTACTCATCTAATCAGCTTTACTATACCTAACGAATCATGACATCCTTATGACAGTTAGGTCACAATAAAACTTCAGTACTCCCTGGCAAATCAACTTTCTAAAATAGAACAACCAATTACGATTAGGTTCAATAAAAAGCTCAGGGGTTAAAGAACAGTGTGATATCTCGTAGATGTGATACTAGAAGCGACCTTATTTAACGGAGTAAGGCAGTCCACTTTCTTAAATAATTTTCACCATCCGATTTATATCAACCAATTTAATATAAGAGCCAATGATTTGTTTTGCAACTACTATCTTGCATTATTTTTGTGACCGTTGTCTTTTTTTGAACAAAGCCTCTCTTTCCTGTCACGAGTTCAATCACGTAACTAATTAAATCGCAAAGAAATATACACTCGGGTAAATAGCAAATTATTCCGACCAAACGAAACGGCCCGCTAGCAACAGATAACACACTTGATACTATCACTGCTGTACATACCCGCTTTCAACCGCATCTAAGTAGCACTCAACTACTCGTTGACACGCCTGTACTTTTTGTTAACATTAGCATTACATCTTGACAAGAGGTCAGAAACATGGGTATACACACCATCACTTTAGAGCAGACCGCTGATGTGCCCAAGAAAGTACTGTTTCAGTTACTTTCTGACCATGAAAACCTTGGACGCTTCTTTGACGCCGAGTATTCACTCGTTAAGCATGGAAAGCCTGAAATGAATGGCATTGGTGCGGTTAGAAAAGTTATTGCCGGGCCATTTACTTTTCAAGAACAAATCATCGACTATAAAGAAAATGAACACCTCCATTATAAAGTCATCCAGGGAGGGCCTGTCGATGAGCATGGCGGCTGGATTCGCTTTAAGAGCTTGAATGCCAACCAAAGCCTGATTCATTATCGGATCAAGTTCTCACCACGTATCCGAGGAACAGGGTGGCTGATAAAACTGCTACTTGAAAAAGATATCAAAAAGGCACTCTTCAATATTGCTCAGTACGGTGAATCTGAGTGGAAACGTGCCTGAACGTCGTATCTCCAGTTAGCATAGGAACCGTCTTTTAGCACTATTCGTCGTCTACGGCAGGTGTCGCGACTTTGAGATCTGCCAATCGTTCTCCCCCATCGGCTACGAGTACGAAACCCGTCATTGATCCTTAGGAAATCCCCGGAGAACCTTTTCGCATCAAGATCATAACTGTAATCACTATGACATCTTGGCATCAAAAATGCTTGATAGGCTCAACCAAAAAAGAATTGATGCTGTCGATATTCGTTCAGTTATTTGATCTAATCGATTGCACAAATATTATGAAAACGATTTAATAAAGCGGCTTTGATATGTATTACCAATACGTTAGGACAGGCCAATGAGACATCAACCGTTACTGACCACTGAAAGGCTCATATTAAGACCTTTCCAGTTATCAGACACTACCAAAGTACAAACCCTTGCTGGCAATGAGCTTATTGCTAATGGCACGATCAACATTCCTCACCCATATACAGATGGTATTGCTGGTCAGTGGATAGGCAAACACCTTGCTAGCTGGCATAGCCAGCAGTCTGCTATCTATGCCATCACGCTGAAATCTAATTATCAGCTAATAGGCTGTGTCGGACTACACAATATTGCCGATCGAACCGCACAGCTTGGTTATTGGATTGGCGTCCCTTTTTGGGGAAAAGGCTATTGCACTGAAGCGGCAAAACGCATAACGGAGTTTGGCTTCAAGCGCATGGATCTGGAAATGATCTATGGCCAGCACTTAAGCCGAGATTCTTCATCAGGGAAAATCTTGCAAAAGATCGGCATGGAACATGTTATGACAAAAAACGACGCAACAAGGGTAAACATGATCACCGAAAATTTAGAATATTATGAGCTCAAAGCACTGGCAGAGGCCTAATCCTCTGCCATTTCCTAGCTGCTTAGTCCTTGATACGAGCCATGTGGTACGCATTCACATACTCGCCATTGCGAAAAGCATAATTTCTGGCTTCCCCTTCAATACCAAAGCCATACTTTTCATAGAGGGCAATAGCCACTTGGTTATCCGTATAAACCGTCAGCTCAATCCGGTTAACGTTTAACCAGTTATCAGCCAGGTCAACAATCGCCGACAGTAGTTTGCTGCCAACCCCCAGCCCTTGATAGTCATCATGTACCGCCATACCGAAATGGGCCACATGTTTACGCCTTGGCCTGGTGATCACCTCCATTCCTGCTTGCCCGACAACTACACCGTCTTTTTCAGCCAGCAAACTGTACACGTTATCTGGAATATCAGACAGTCGCTTTTCCCACATCGCTTGTGATGGAAATGGAAGCTGGAGTGTACCGCTGTAAGCATTTTTCCCAGCATATAAGTTTGTTATGGCTTCAATATCTCTGCTTTCTACATGGCGCACAATTACTTCCATCATCACTCTCCATTTGGTTCCTGTTCAATAAACATCCCATGCACTCAAGAATTAATCAAGAAAAACAATAAGTTATATTATTCTCTTAAGTTATAACATGGCGGAACAATCACAGTAATTGCATATGGAACAGCCATTTTAAAAACAACAGAACTTGTGGTAATCAATTAAAAGCAAGCCGAATAGTTGACGTTATCACCAATATAAATAGCTTATTAACAGATAACCGTAAAAATAACAGAAATCCTGTCCTTAATGTAATAGATAGAAGGCAAAACTAAATTTATTTTATAAAAGAAAAGCGGAATACACCTGTTTTATAACACTTAATAATAACAATGAAATAAATGTGGTTTCTTATCATTATAAAAATACAACGTTTGAGATTAGCTTATATAAAGATAAGCTATAAAAAATAACACATAAAGAAACAAAGTGTTGAGTATTGTATCAATCAAAAATCTAATGTGTATTTTCCGGTTCGGACTATAATGAAATTGATGAGCTACAAAGAGGAATACTACATATATCCAGCACGTAGTGGCACTTATTTTACCCTACAGCTACAACTGGATACTAATAACTAGCTATAACCTACTGTAATAACAATAAAAACGAAAAATGATACGATTTTTTGAAATATATATATTGATGGCAGGTCTTATATTTTGAATGTGGACACTATGCACATATAACAAAATGGCTGATGCCACAGACTAATGAGGTGAAGATTATGTCTAGCTTGAAAGTACTAACTGCTACCGCTGTGATCGTTATGTCGTCTTCAGCATTTGCTGATATCCGTGTTGCTGATACGCATAATGGTGCATGGATTACAGTTACAGAAAACGGACAACCTGCTGCCAATGCATCGGTTTCTGTTGCAAATGTACCACAACAAAAGAAATCATACCAAACTGACGAAAAAGGTCGTGTATTTATTCCACTAACCCTGGAAAACTCACGTTCTATCAAATATAAAGCGAAAACTGAAAGTGGTCGTGAATCCTCACGCTTTGCTTTCCACTCTACTAACAAATAGCGAATACTATAAAGGCCCTGCCCCTACAGCAGGGCCTTAAATCTCATCTTCCCGATAATCACGTCGGTTTAAATCTCTTGCCAGTACCAATGCCAACCCAATAATTTGTAAGAATAAAGCCAGATTTCTTAACTGAGAGATTGATTTCATTTTATCTGAGTGTATTTCAATCAAACCTAAGTTTTCCAAATATAACTGATTGATTTTTTCTCTCTGCTCAAATTGCACTGTATCCAGTGCGAGCATTAGATCAGGAATGTTAATAAGTGACAAGTTGTCTATGGTATCTTCCAACCAGTAATTCAATTCATTAATTACTTGGAGACTAATTTCTTTAGCAATAGGTTGCTTATGAAACTCACTAGATGAAATCAATTGCAACGCATACTCTCTTTTTCTTTCGACTGTTTCAACCTGTTGCCAGGTAAGACTAATCAGCTTGTCATTGCTTTGCTGCTTCTGAATAAGCTCATTAGCCTGACGCGTTGCATCATCTATATAAAAATTAGTCATCAATGCCGATATAATATTTAGCAGCAATCCAGTAGCAACTAATATCCAAGTAGGTACTGTCCATTTTCTCATATCACTCTATATCCCTGTCCAGACAACCACTGTTCTACTCTCATTACTCAGTATGGCAAAATTTATCAATATCAATCACTAACCACTCTGTTTTTTCGATCATACATGCAAACGCCTAGCAGTTCGCCATCCGCCCTTAGAAGTTAAAGTGATGCAAAAGTGAAACAGAACTTCTTTGTGAACCATTTCGTCACTGACTACGTTTAAAGATACGATTTATGAAGGATATGTCTCAATGGATAGCAAACTGACTAAAGCAACGCGCACACTGTTACTGTCAGGCCACTGCGAAAATACCAAGCGTCAGGAGCTTAAAGAAGCCTTTAACCATACCTGGGCACTGTATGAGTCTCTCTTTGAGGTGATCAGCAACGAAGCTGCATATTTCAGCAAGCCCGAACCGCTTCGCCACCCTCTAATTTTCTATTTCGGTCATACTGCTGTCTTCTACATCAACAAGCTCAAACTCGGCAAGTACATTGATAGCCGGATCAACAAGCATTTTGAGTCGATGTTTGCCATCGGCGTCGATGAAATGTCATGGGATGATCTTGATGAAAGGCATTATGAGTGGCCCTCGGTGACCGAGGTGAAAGAGTATCGAAACAATGTCAACCAGTTAGTCAACGCGGTGATCGATACCATACCAGTGAACCTACCCATCTCACACACAGATCCAGGCTGGGTTATTTTAATGGGGATTGAGCATGAGCGTATTCACCTCGAAACCTCCTCTGTCATTATTCGCCAGCTCCCTCTTTGTGATATCAGCCCACACCCTGACTGGCAACCTTGCACTGATGTCGGACTGCCTGCCAGCAACCAGCTGTTATCAATTTGCGGCGATACTATCACACTAGGCAAGCACGAGGAGGACAATACCTACGGTTGGGACAACGAGTTTGGCCAGCAAACATTCACAATATCCGATTTTAAAGCATCCAAATATCTGGTTTCTAACCAAGAGTTTATGGAATTTGTGAAAGATGATGGTTATATGAAACCCCGTTTTTGGAACGAGGAAGGCAAGGCATGGCTTGAGTTTACCCAGGCGACTAAACCACGTTTCTGGCAATATCGCAACGGGAAATGGTTACAGCGTAACCTTACTGAAGAGATTCCCATACCGTTAAATTGGCCTGTTGAAGTCAACCAGTTGGAAGCCAAAGCTTTTTGTAATTGGAAAGCTGAACAAAAACAAACCAACATTCGCCTGCTGACCGAACCCGAATGGTATTTATTGCGTAACAACATTCCACAAGACTCCCCTACCTGGCATGAAGCTCCCGGTAATATCGAGTTGGAATACTATGCATCTTCCTGCCCGGTTGACCGATTCGAACATGAAGGCTTTTGCGACATTGTGGGAAATGTCTGGCAGTGGACGGAAACCAGTATCGATGGCTTTCAGGGGTTTAAAGTTCACCCTCTTTATGATGATTTCTCGACGCCCACTTTTGATGGCAAACATAACCTGATCAAAGGGGGCTCATGGATCTCTACCGGTAATGAGTCGATTCAATCTTCACGCTACGCATTCCGCCGTCACTTTTACCAACATGCCGGATTCCGCTATGTCGAGTCCGATCAAGATCCTGATAGTATGACCTCGCTGAACATCTATGAAACTGATGAGCTGATCTCCCAATATCTCGAGTTTCACTACGGTGACGAGTATTTTTCAGTCCCTAATTTTTGCCTCAACGGGGTAAAACAGAGTCTTCATGAAATCCAGCTCAGCCACACTGCCAAAGCACTGGATATTGGCTGCTCAGTCGGCCGGGCTTCGTTCGAACTAGCCAAAACATTCGATCATGTCGACGGCATAGATTTCTCGGCTCGCTTTATTCAGCAGGCATACACTCTGACGGAACAGGGTGAGAAGCGTTATACCATCCGTACCGAAGGGGACTTGGTCGAGTTCAAGAGTGTTACTTTGACTCAATTAAATTATGGCGATGTCGTCAATAAGGTCAATTTTGTCCAAGGCGATGCCTGTAACCTGAAGCCACAGTTTAGCGGGTATGATCTGGTATATGCGTCAAACCTGATCGACAGGCTTGGCGATCCCAAACTTTTTCTGTCGACAATTCACCAGCGTATTAATGATGGTGGATATCTGGTTATTGCCTCTCCCTACACCTGGTTAGAAGAATACACAGACAAAGCCGACTGGCTTGGCGGGATTAAAATACACGGGGAAAACTTCACAACCTTAGACGGCCTGACAGAAACCTTGTTTCCCAATTTTGAATTGATCGCGGTGAAAGAAATTCCCTTTGTGATCCGCGAAACCAAACGAAAATTCCAGCATAGCCTGTCGGAAATGACCATCTGGCGTAGACGCTGACTTGGCTATACTTGGGCATAATGCTACTGTACTGCTCCCAAAGAGCAGTACAGAGCATAACACCGTGAAAACGCCTTGTGTCGCAAAATGTAAGAACAACGAAGGGATCTGTAGCGGTTGTTTCCGTACCATGGCTGAAATCACTGAGTGGCGACATATGAATGAAGTAAAACAGAGCGATACAATCGATAAGATCCAAGGGGAGCGTTCAACGCATACCTGCAGCCTATGCGGCAAACCTGCCTTTTGCGATATCAGCGCCGGAAAATCGACCTGTTGGTGCTTTGAACTAGCCAAGAGAGATACCTCAGGGATTGAATCACCAAATTGTCTCTGCCGCGAGTGCCTGGCAACACTACCATTAAGAGAACAATAACAATCGATTCGCATGAATATGCTTAAAGCAGCCTGCAAGTACTGCCGCAATAGCTTGCAATACCAAAGCAGGCTGATTTAGGAACATCAACGCGTTGAGAGCAGCGTCCTCGAAGCGTTACGCTGCCGATAAACATGGTGTAAACCAGCCGGAATATACAAACTGGTTATAAATAAAGCGGTTAGCAACAAGTCGCCCCACCACGTATAACTTTCATTCTGCTGATACATCCAAGGTAAAAAGAAATAAATAGCGACAGCATGATAGATAAATACTTGTAACGAATGTTGACCAAGAAACACAAGAGGCTTAAAGCTAAAAAGCGGAAACCGTGACTGGATTAACTTCGACACCAGATAGGCCAGTAGCAAAGTATTGGTGTAGCGTATTAACCCCACATCTTGCCAGCTTAGCTGGGCCTGAATAAAACTGTTTTCCACCTGGCTTGCCAAGTCAAAACGATAAGCAACGAAATACAGTAATGCCAGCACTAAAACAACCACAGTCACGCTGCGATTGTCAGTCAATTTCAGCTGATTAAATTCATATTGATAGCCGATAATGACACCCGTATAAAACAACAGCTGCCATGCAAAAACATCTAAATAGCCCGCATCCATCTTCATTTCGGGCTGGAACCAATGATAGATGGGCATTAACGCGGCATCAGTCAGCACTTGAGCCATTAGCCATACAGCGACACTGATACCAGCAACCACCCACCATTTGTCTTGCTTCAGCAGTATTAACGCCCAGGGTAAAAAGAGCATCGGAACCATGTAGGCAACCAAAATATCTAGGTACCCCATCTGGTGTATTTGCAATACCGACATGGTTAAAGCTTCAAACGGGTACTGCAAATAGTTCTCTAACAGAAAATAGTTACCCCAGTCGTAATACCAGAGTTGCTCAAACCACCGTAAATGGAGCATAGCGGTCACCGTAAAAACACCTACTAGGGTTGCTGTATAGAGAATAGCGACCCTTTTCCATACTCGCCGCTTTAACTCTGCAGGTTGACCGACGTAGCGTCCATAAGCCATAGCCGCAACAATACCCGACAACAGGATAAAAGATTCGAATGCGGATACGAAGCCGAATGGCTGCCGCGTAAAAGGAGTAAGCAATGCACTTTCGATATGATTGGTGGCCATGATGACCAGTAGTAGCCCTCTGAATCCATCAAGGGACTTGTTTCGGAGGCTGGATTTTACCCTTGTCATAGTTTTTTATCCCAATTAAGGTATCGACTTGTTAACACTCTGCAGTAGCTGGCTACCTTAATCACTTAGCTTGAACTCAGATCAGCACAGCCATAAAAATATGGCCAACAAAGGTGATAACAACAGATAACTACAACTTTCCACGTAATTCTGACTATTTATTAGGGTAACTTTGTGGTTAAAACTCAAAAAATGACATACGAAAAATTAAAAACTGGGAGATTGTACTTAATATTATTACACTCATTCTTGCTGAGGGAATTTCGCCGCCTGTTCAATTGGTATGACGTATAATATTGGTTACGTTAATACTTATGGAAATAACAAATTTCTTTTAATAGCAAAATACATACTTCAATTCAAAGTGATAAAGGTTTAGCCCTTCAGGCTTGCCAACCTGAAACGATGGAAATTTCCATTTTCGTGCTGACAATGTGAACTATTTTGCCAGGAGCAATATCTAAACTATTTTACTCGCCCCAAACAAGTCGCCCCGTAAGGTGGGTATACTATTATTAGCACACGGGGCTTTTATCGTGGTGATGAGGTAATTCCTATGAAAAAGTGGCTGCTAGCAGGGATTCTTAGTACTTTTTTTTTGGTTGGTTGTGAGGCTGAAGTGCAAACAGGTTTTTCAAAGCAGGATCTTCAAAATAACTGGGTTCTGACAAAGATTGACGGCAAAGATGTCAATATTGAAGAACCAAGAACCACACCAGGTATGGCAATTGATGCGGAGTTAAAAGTTTCTGGCTTTAGCGGCTGTAATCGCTTTTTCGGTCAGGTCGAGGTCACAGAAGAGAGTAAGCTCCGGATAACCGCGATGGGCTCGACTAAAATGGCATGTATTCAAGATGATCAAGCGTCCGTCGAATCCATCATGACCAAGTCACTACAAAAGTGGAATAGCATCGCACTCGAAAATAATATTCTGACACTGACCTCCAAGCAGCATATCCTAACGTTCATGCCTGAAGCGGTCACGGATTCAGAACCTCCCCAGTAAGACTGGGTGATTTTCTCTTTTAAAGGCGCTTGTTAGCGCCTTTTTGATTCACAAAAAGTACCAAACCAATGGTTAACATGAAATTAAGCAAACAAAAAGCAAAAGTCCTGAATTCGGCCATCAGCCGCTGGGAGAAAGAACAGCTCATCTCTGACGAACAGGCCAATGAGCTTCGCAATAGTTATCAAGTAGTTGGCTTTGACTGGAAACTACTGGCGGTGTACTCATTCTGGATTGCCATCACCTGCTTCATCATCTCAATTGGTGTATTGCTCGCCGATGACTACTTAATGGATTTGCTAGCCCAAATTATCGATACCCCGGCAAGCATTCTTTCCGTAATCAGTGCTGGTATTGCAGTGCTCTTTTACCGGGCCGGTATTCGCCGTCGTGAAAAATACCCAGTAAAAAATATCAGCAACGAAGCAACATTCTTTTTTGGTGTATTCATGACAGCTGTTTCTATTGGCTTTCTCAGTGAAACCGCGCTTCTCAGTACCACTCATGATGCCTTTTTGCTACTGCTACTCACCGTCATTTATACCGTACTTGGCCTCCGGCTATCCTCTGTGCTTATCTGGCTCTTTGCCTTGTTGAGTTTCGGGGCTTGGGTTCTGTCCCAAACAAGCTATTTAGCTGGCACAAGTGGTTATTTCCTTGGCATGAACCTACCGTTCCGCTTTGTGTTTGTTGGGCTGTTCGTTAGCGCCTTGAGCCTAGGCGCTACACACAAACCACAGTACAGCCACTTAAAGGAACCGACCCTATTTGTCGGCTTGTTATATTTATTGACGGCTTTATGGTTGTTGTCCATTTTCGGCAACTATGAAGATCTGGCTAGCTGGTCGAAAGTAAGGCAGATTGAATTGTTACACTGGTCTTTCATTGCCGGAATTGCTTGTATCGTCATTCTCTATACTGGTATTAGATCAGACAACACCTTATGCCGTAGTTTCGGGATCACTTTCCTTCTGATCAATCTATACACACGGTACTTTGAATACTTTTGGGAGTCCTTCCATAAAACCGTATTCTTTGCCGTTTTGGCCCTCAGCTTCTGGTTGATAGGATCACATGCAGAGAAGCTATGGCAGATTGGCAGCCATCCCAAACCAGCAAAGTAATCACTTTGACCATCCTTGATGGTGCACTAAAAACGTGCTCTGGTACCAAGTTGTTAATGTCGGCATAAATAAAAAATGCAGCTGGAAGTATCTAGATAATTGGGCGTTTTTCATTGGTTAATTCAATGAACTTGGTATCATTACATGAATATCCGGCTGCACTTTATACCATTAGCCCAGCCAAAGTCCTTCGACATGGAGAAGAAGAATGAAAAAAATGCCGTTAATCGCAGGCTTACTTGCAGTAACAACGTTGCTAACAGGCTGTTCCGATGATGAGGTTGGTGATGTTAGCCTGGGCTTATTTACCACCAAAGACATTAAGATCCAAACTTTCAACGATCCTGAAATTGATGGCGTTACGTGTCATATCAGCCATATTAAAGCCGATCTCGACTTTGCCGATCCGTCAGATATGGGGATCTCCTGCCGCCAGACTGGGCCGATCACGATGGCGATGATGGCCGATGTCGATCGTTCTAAAAATGGTGAAGTGATCTTCAAAGCCTCGAAAAGCTTCTTGTTCAAGACGTTGAAAATTCGCCGCATTTACGATAGTAAGAGCAAGACATTGATGTATCTGTCTTACTCAACCAAAGAAACACAGGGCAGCTACAAACACTCTATGTCAACTGTGCCTCTTTATGGCTCTGAAGCCTGGACAGCACTGATGGCAGAAGAGCAGGCCAAGAAACAACAGTAATACCTCTTTCCCTAAGTAAAAAGCGCCAACTATGGTTAATGCCGCTCACTTAAGGTGAGCGGCATTTTCATTTCTAGCATACGTTGTGACCTTGGTTTTACTAATATGTAGGCCTCTTATGTAGAGGCCTTGCATTAGATATTGCTTCTAGATTGGTGTAGCTCAAATAACCATCTCGTGGGTATTTTTCTCTGCAGGTAAACAGGCCTACTGCAACCTGAATTTACCTACAACAGATTTAAGCTGACTATTCGCAGCAGCAAGGTTAAGGGTTTCACTTGTTATCGCTCCACCGTTTGCAGATATCTCGCCAACGATTTCACGAATCGCGCTCGTATTACGGGTGATCTCACCTGTAACAGAACTCTGCTGCTCGGCGGCGGTAGCAATTTGCGCACTTAAGTCATTAATGTGAGTCACGGCTTGATTCACTGTATCCAGATCCTTTGCCACCTCAATGGAGTTTTCTGCAACTTTTTCGCATATTGATTTCGTGGGGCCCATGGCGGCAATTGCCGCATTTGATCCATTACGTAATTTTTCCAACGTTTGCTCAATCTCTGCAGTGCTAGTTTGCGTTCTGGCCGCAAGCGCTCTAACTTCATCAGCAACGACAGCAAAACCTCTACCATATTCTCCAGCACGAGCGGCTTCTATGGCAGCGTTCAACGCAAGTAGATTTGTTTGATCGGCGATTTCACCGATGACTTTCAGCACATTGGTGATTTCCAAGGTATCTTTGTCAATTTCTGAGATCTGGGCTGAAGTGTTATCAACTTCCTCTAATAATTGCGAAGTCGTATTTGTAGCTTCGGTCACCTTAGCTTTCGATTCAGAAACTTGTGTGTTTGTATTTTGGGTAAATTGAGACGCTTCTGATGCATTATTCGCGACATCATTCGCAGTGGCACTCATTTCCTCAATCGCGGCAACAATTTGTTCTGTCTCTGTAGTATGGGCTGTTAGTACCTCGTTATTTTCATCTGTTTGTTTTTTAAGTTGCTCGACACTACGAGAGATATGCTCTGAAGACTGCGATACTTCCAACATCAAAGATTGTAAGTTGCCAGTAAAGATGTTGATGCATTCTGAGATTTGGCCCAGATCATCATTGTTCGCTACAGGCAGTCGTCGAGTGAGGTCGCCGTTTCCTTTGGATAAATCGAGTACCACTTCTTTAAGTGTGAGAATGGGACGATAAAGCACATTTAAAATAGTGATGACTAACAGAATTCCAACGGTAAGCATAACCAGTGAGGCAATAACTGCATCGGTTAGCGCTTCATCGACAGATGCATAGGCAATAGATTTATCAATCCCAATAAATAGGTACCCTTTCTTGCCATTAACAAGCTTTATTGCTTTAGTGAAAGATAATTTATCAACGCCATTAAGCGTATACGGTAAGGTGCTCTCGTCTTGAGATAGCATGGCACGCTGCACATCTGCCATTCCAACATCAGTAAAACGAGCTCCTACTGCGAGTGCTGATGAGTTAGATGCTACTGCTTTTCCTGTCCCGTCTAAAATTGCAGTCACCGCACCTGGGAAATTAACATTTCTGACGGTATCAGCCAGTATGTCCAGTTCAATATTTCCCATAACCACACCATCTCCAAAGCTCTTTACAACAGAGATAACCAGTTTTCCTGTAGTTTTAGCAGTATAAAAATCAGTTACCTCTACACCACTGATCGCTTTTGCCGGTTGATACCAAGGACGAGAGCGAGGATCATATTGGTCAGGATCTGCAATACCATTGACCCAGGCACCAGCTGTTATGGTTGAATACGCACGACCATCATCAAAACCGAAAACCACAGCAGCTAGATCACTGGCATCTTTAGTCACTTTGGCTGTTTCGATATAGCGACTAGCAGGTTGTCCGGCTTTATAGTGGCTAGCCAATGAGTCAATTGCGCGAACTTTTCCATGAAACCAGGTTTCAAGTTTATTGGCTTCGTATCTCACAATAGACATTGACTGAGTATTAATGCTCTCAATAGTGTTATCTCTGAGGCGAGTAAAAGAAAACCAATTAGAGATGAGTAAGCAGACAGTAACTAACAATATTATTGTTATAATTAATGTTTTTTTAAATCCGAGGAGTTTCATTATTATTTTTCCTATATCAGGATGAATAATTGTATAACTACAGCGATAGCTAACCTTTATTTCACTCTAAGAGTTCAACTTAAAACGGCTGATCTCTTGCTGCAGGTTGCTATTCATAACATCCTGCTTGGCTATAATTTGCTGTAGCATTTTAATCACCACCTGAATATCCTTAATCGAAACATGAGTACGCAGGCTCAATACGCGTACATCATTGGCAACAATTTCAAACCGACGACCTTGTTGACCGGCACGTCGCACTGAATCAACATGTTCGTGATCCCAATTTAACCACGATGTACCGATCGGTACATATGGGTACTGTATCCTATTTCAGAGGGAAAGATGATTGCAACACTTAAATCGTACTAATGAGTGTTACATCCTGATAAATATCAAACGCACCTAGGGTTTTCACCGATCAAGTTATAGAGAGACTTCGGATCAGCATGATGTATGGATTTCACTCTCCTGCGACGAACCAATGGTTGTTGTACCCGTCATACCGTTGATTCACATAATTCAGCATAAGATTAGTAAGCCAAAGCAATATCTTTTGTTAGATTACAGGCAAAAAAAAGCTGAGCATTTTGCTCAGCTAAAAACAACAACATATAAACAATTAGCAGCGGTTTATCATAAACCTTTGATTATGAGAATAGCTTAAATTGCTGAATCTCCGCTTAATGTGGGATAAAATAGTGTAATAGCCAGTACGGAAAGTTAAATTATATAATTTAATACCTTAATTATAAGCGTCATATTCTGCTATGGTTGGTACTTGTTATGTACTAAATAAAGGACTTATCATTAAAAGCGGTAGCCAAGCCCCAGATTGACTATATGGCAGTGTGCTTCACTGCTCCCCTTAACAACATACACTGGCGCTGACTCATCAGGGATTGCCTGATTGACTGCCACATCACCAAGATCCAGGTACTGATAGCTCAAATCAAGACTCCAGTTCTGATTGGCCGGAGCGTAACCCATACCGAGGGCATAACGCACCTGACGATCCATTGGCGGATCCACCTTATGGTCTTTTGTCGACACTGGCGATTCATCATAACTGATACCCGCCTTAAGGCTAAGCGCTTCACTATGCTGGTAGGCAACGCCTACGGCACCTCCCCAGGTGTTGCGCCAGTTTCTATCGATCACGATCTGCGTATCACCCATGGTCAGGGTGTTTTCCTCCATCCTCGACCACTCATTCCATTTGATATCTGCCAACAGTGACAAGCGCTCAGTCAGCTGGTGCTCGATACTGAACGACAGCATATTTGGCAAATTGAAGCCTGTCAGCTTGGCATCGGTTGTTACCTTCTGACCGTCCAGAACCATGTTGTTATCACCGCTAGGCTCAAAATCCACACTTGACAGATAACGTAAGCCCATCCGAGTAGTATCTGTCGGCAGATACATAACACCTAACTGCCAATACGGCTTGAAATCTTCGAGTTCAAATGAGTTTGTCGAGTTGGGTGCAACGTTAGCTGGTACTTCATTATCCAGGTTCCAGGTAAGGTAAGCCACCCCTAGCGACCCGCCCAGAGACCAGGAATCGTTAATACGGTGGCCCAATGCAACGGATAAACCGGCAATCTTGACATCAATCTTGTTGATATAGTTGGAGCCGACCCAGCCAGAGCCAAAGTCTGACTCACCACCAGCCAAGGGGGCCATGGAGATGCCATAAGCCAAGTTGTCGTTAATAGACGAAGCGTAGAAGAGTGACGGGATAACCGATAGTCCAGCGGAGTAGTCAATATCCCGAGATCGCACATCAGCATCAGGACCAGTGGAACCTTCATCGTAAAAGTGCAGCGAGTCCTCAAGTACCGTCACACCTGCATATAGCTCCCTGCCTTGAAACAATCCCAAGCCAGCGGGATTATTGTAAGAGGCGGTAGCCCCGGTATCTGTGGCATGGCCCGCGCCAGCGGTTGCGGTGTATTCTGTAACAGCAACCAGGGTGTGGATACCACCGCCGGCCTCTGCCAGTACAGGAGCCAGCAATAACGCTCCTCCCCCCAAGTAACAAGATAAGCTATGACGATTCATTTCATTCACCTCATAACAGCCATTAAATACCCTTATAACAGCTGTGGTTAACAAGAACTGTCGCTAGCCTAGCTTGCCTCCCTCTTAAGGAGTAGTTACAAAAAATGGTAAGCCGTTTTTCATTATATGGAACAAGAGGGGAAATAAATGTGTTAGCGGAAGGTGGTTTGTCTGCTTAAGATCTTCAAGGCTTCTGCATTCCTGAGGGGATCAAGATGCGTTTATGCTGTTCCATATTATGGAACAGTGATTACCAGCAAGCGGTTACTGGCTCATTCCCTCTTTTTGCAAATGAGAGGTTGATCGCCAAACAGATCGATTAGCACTGAGTATCGCCGTTGTTATCTGAATACAAACTGAACCAGACTGGTATGAACAGCCTACTATCGAGAACACCAATAGCCATCTGCCAGAATGGGGCAAATGAAGCTAAACCCACTCTTTTCTATAATAAGGCGAAAATAAATTAAACAGGTTGCACATTAGACTTCGCATTTAATTTATTAGCACAACAGATTTCCACTGAATTTTGATCCGACACAGAAAACATTCCCACACCAAATGTAAACTCTAGCGACCAAATGTTTACGGAATGTTTTAACCATGAGCTCATTGAACCTCGACGATACGCAGCTGTTTATTAAGGTGATAGAGCACGGTAGTTTTTCCAGGACAGCGGAATACTGCGGTATTCCCAAATCCACCTTAAGCCGGCGGATCCGTGAACTCGAAAACAGCTTAGGTGTGCGTTTAATTCATCGCACAACATGCCACTTCACTCTGACAGAGCTTGGTGAAAAGTTCCATGAACGCGCATTGCAGATCTTGCAGGATGTGGAAAATACCAAGCTGATGTTAAGCCATCAAAAACAGCATGCATCAGGCCGATTGCGAGTTTTTGCCCCGATCATGCTCCATTATTTTTTCACTAAGGAAATCACGAGCTTCTGCCGCGACCATCCACAGATAGAGATGGATCTTCGATCCTTTGAATCTAACCCGAATGAGGTGTCGGAACGCCGCTTCGACCTGTTACTCAATCCCGGCGAACTTCAAGACTCAACCTTAATAGCCAAGCAGGTTGCGACATTCCAAACCGGCTATTACGCCAGTCCTGATTACCTCAAGTACGTTGACGAGCCCAAGACCCCGGAACAGCTCATAACGCATGACTGCATTTTCCTTAGCTATCAACCTAGCACCTCTCCGCACTGGCAGTTTAGCGATGGAGTAGAGCAAAAACGCCTTGTTCTGTCACCGAAATGTACTGTCGATTCACCGGAGTTAGCACTTCGCCTGACACAAGCGGGGCTGGGCATAGCACAACTACCCAAAATGCTGGCCAATCCACTGGTCAAGCAAGGCATTTTACAACCCCTGCTCAACGAGCGTTACCAAAGTGCTACCCCTATCTATGCGGCCTATCACGATCGTCAATTTCAGTCGCAAAAAGTTAGCCTCCTACTGTCGCTTGTCGAGCAGACCATGCAAAAGACCATCGAGGTACTGGAATCCGATGCAGGCCACTCCGCTATGTTCAGAGATTGAAATGTGTAATGTCAGATTCTGCCACTCTATACGTCAGGTAAATAATTTTCGGCAGGGGGCTTGATGAATCCCCCTGCGACAACCACAACATAAGGATTTGATTTTAAATGGCTTTATTGACACCAATAAAGCCTAAATCGTTTCCTCACTGCGATGTTCAAAAGTATGGGTGATTATCCTCTATCCCTAGCTCCCGAGCATACCAAATCCAGGTTTGGCTCTTCTTGTTCAGGACAAATGACCATTGCTCATCGACTTCACAGATAAACTCAATTTCAGCACTATCGAACGGAACTGAAGTGTCTTTCCTCGTTTTATCCCGATCATTATAAGAAACATAATCCCCAAACAGATACAAATGGCGAATATAGTGGAACGTGAAACAGCTCAAAAATCACACAGGGCAGTCATGTTAAATTATTTATGCAAAATCATTGAATAGGTAACAACCTCGAAACGAGGTGTTGCGATCGTGATAAATAAACTTAAGGAAATAATATGGAAATTGTTTTAGGCGTTGCTGCCTTATTAGCAGCTTTGTGTCTGTTTTCTCTATTTAGTTTTAAGGCCCCAAATGGCAGTGCAGCCATGAGTGGCCTAGCCGATGCCGCAATCGCAACATTTCTGGTCGAAGCTATCCATAAATATGTGATGGGAAACCTGCTTGGCATCGAGTATCTTGCTGAATTTGGCAACATGGTCGGTGGCATGGGCGGGGTTGCTGCTGCAACCTTAGTGATGCTGCGAATGGGCGTACAACCCGTATTTGCGATCGTCACAGGTTTAGCGATGGCCAACCTCGGGATCCTAGAAGGTTTTATTGCCGGCTACCTATTCTCATTCGCAACACCACTGTTTAAGAAATACTTACCCGAAGGTGTCGATGTCATCGTCGGTGTGTTGACCTTGGCACCACTAGCAAGACTACTGGGTATTTTCATCAGTCCTGGGCTCGATATGCTGATGGGCACCCTGGCAAATATGATCACTGATGCAACATTACTATCACCGCTTGCGATGGGCTTTTTGCTTGGCGGATTGATCAAAATGGTCTGCACCTCCCCTCTTAGCTCGATGGCATTAACAGCCATGCTTGGCTTAACCGGCTTACCAATGGGCATTGCGGCCATTGCCTGTGTCGGTGGCTCATTCACCAACGGTTATATTTTCCATACCCTTAAACTAGGAAAATCCAGTAATACCATTAGCGTTATGCTTGAACCGCTTACACAAGCACATATTGTCACCCGTAACCCTGTTCCTGTCTTTATGTCGAACTTCCTCGGTGGCGCACTGGCGGGAACCTTTGCCGCGTACTTTGGCATAGTCAACGACGCTCCAGGTAGTGCAGCCCCAATCCCGGGACTACTGGCTTCCATCGCTTTCAACGATCCACTAACTTTATTTATGGCAGTGGTCGCAGCGGCCTTTGCCGGAATGGTCGGCGGTGTGATTGGTAATCAGATTTACAAGCGCCTGTTAGCAGAACGAGTTCCACTACAGCAATTTGCTAATGGTTAATTAAAAAACAGCATGAAAAAAGCCCAGCATTTCTGCTGGGCTTTCTAAATGTGGCAGCAAGGCGCTGAGTCAAATCAACGTTACCGCTTGCAAAATCTTGCAAGCTCTCGAGTATTTCATTGTTCGGATGTACAGCTTTTCCTGTTAAAACAAAAAATAATTAGTCAGATTTTAAATTTAGCAACTAAAGCGGCCAACTTTTGACTTGATGCAACGATATCTGCATTTAAATTGGCATTATTTGACGATACTTTTTGAGTATCATCATTAATACGGATGATCTCTTGGATGTTCTTTCCAATCATATCAAGTGTCTGAGACTGCTCTTCCGCTGCTGTTGCGATCATATCTGAACTGGTCAAATTTTGTCGGACCGATTGGCTAATATTCACAAAAGAGTCGCCCGCGCTCTTCACAGAAGTGACACTCGTTTCGGCCTTGCTTAAACTGTTATCCATTGCTGAATATGTAACCTTAGATAACTGCTGCAAATGCTCAACAATGCTGACAATTTCACTAATAGAACTTTGCGTTTTATGAGCAAGCGATCTTACCTCGTCAGACACCACGGCGAAACCTCTGCCATGTTCGCCCGCTCGCGCAGCTTCAATCGCAGCATTAAGTGCGAGGAGGTTTGTTTGCTCGGCGATATTTTTGATGACAGTGACGACAGAACCAATTTGTTGGGTGTGGTTGTCCAGCTCTTCCATCTGATGACTTGATGTATGTACGGACTCTGCTAGTGCACTCGTCATGTCTGATGCTGAATTGATAAACTCTGTACCATCAATCGCAACCTGATTTGTGTTACCAAGAATGGTTGCGAGCTCACTGGTTTGAGAAGAGACATCCCTTGATGTCTGGCTAATTTCATTCATCGAGTTTGCTATTTGATGAACTTCGTCACTAAGTAGTGCCACATACTTATTGAGCTGTCTTGTCGTATCATTTCCTTGCTGTGTTGTATTGTCCATTATTTTGACAACATCACTCAGCTCTGTGATTATCGCGTGAACATTATCAATAAACTGGTTGATCCCCTTACCTAGCTCGCTCAATTCATCGTTGCCCTGCACAATAACACGTTGAGTGAGATCACCTTCACCTTGTGCAATATCAAAGATGCGATTTTTTATACTATTCAATGGATCAATAATGATTCTATTGATCAGTGTTCGAAGGGATATTAGCATGATCATAACCAAAATGACCACTTGCACGATACTACTGTAGATCTCCCCTATCAAAGTTTCTTTAATTCTAGCGTCTGTAAAATGAAGACGTACAGAGCCTGCTTCAAATGGCTCGTCCTGTATTTCAAAATATACCTTTTCAGCTATAGTGAGGTAACTACCTCCATTAAAGGCTTGTTCAACAATTTGGCCATTTTCATGATTGAGAGTAAAAGAAAAGAGCGGTTTTTGATCACTCCCCATTACATCCACAGCCATTAAATCGTTGGTACCCAACTCAGACTCAACAATTTTTTTTGCTGTATCGAGATCAACCTTCCAAAGTGGACTTGAGAGCGTAATACCGAGCCTTTTTACACTACTTTCAGCATCATGATGTACTTGTTCTACCAACTTTTGTTGGTTCATATATATTGATACCAACGTCGAAGCTACTAAGGTAATAGTAATAGCTATTAACACGGCTAAATTTAACTTCTGTCTGATTTTCATTAAAATTCTTGCCCCTAGTAATCCGACTTAAGGTGTTGGTTTCTCAGTTGCTCTAGCTGTTGTAGCGCAGTATTTACATCACCAGATGTTAAGAATGTGGCGAATACATCAAGCGCGGGAGCAACAAATTCATTTTGTGTGTCGCGATCAAAGAACTGAGCCATCCCTGATGCTTTTTTTAACAACGTAGCGCCATCCCTGATAAATGCACCATCGGATAACCTCGCTTCTAGATGAGGTGATATCATCCCCATACCTTGATTATATTCAGACTGAAATTGCTCTGATGCAACGTAACTTACCAGGTTCTTAATGTTCTTGGTGATAGTGGTATTACTAGGGACCATTAACACATCGAGAGGCGCATCTTCGTACAAAGGAACTGAGCTATTTATGATTGGGAACGGAATGAAATCAAAGTCTTGCACGAGTGATTTGGGAAACTCACCAGAGACAAAGTTTCCGATAAGTATCATTGCTGCATAACGGTGATAAATAAAGGGTAAGACTTCATTCCAGTCAACAACATCTTGATAGGAAATAAAAAAACCGCTCTCAATCAACTCTTTCCAGTATAAGAAAACCTTTTCAACCCGCTCGTCAAAGAAGGAGTGTTTGCCTTGGAGCAGTTCACGGTGAAACGCCAGCCCATTAATACGCAAGTTCAAGTAATCAAACCATGCCGCAGCAGGCCACTTCCCCGAATTTCCTAATGCAAATGGTGTAATATTATTTCGCTTTAGTTGAGTTCCAACCCGCAATAAGTCATCCCAGGTTTTGGGAGGCTGCAGTCCGTACTTTGAAAAAATAGACTTACGATAATATATACCCCACTGATAATACGAAGTCGGAACGGCATATATGTTTTTGTTATAGGTAACTGCGCCTAAACTTCCCTTTGTAAATGACTGTTTTAGGGTTTCACTACCCAACAATTCATTTAGAGGCATTATCTGGCCTTTATTTACAAAACGGAATAATCGGTTACCACCTTGCCAGAATATTAAGTCGTATTTTGCTTGTTCACCCTGCAGCCAATGAGGAAGCTGACTTTTAAACTCTTGATCCGGTAAAAAAACCAAGTTTATTTTAACTTCAGGGTGGCTGGCTTCATACTGTCGGAACAACGCAGAAGCAATGGTTTTTTGGGTACCACTATTGATAGAAACTACATTTATAGTTTCAGAGGCACTCAAAGAGACAGGAGAAAACAAAGCGCAAATGACGAGCAATTTTACTAACCGAGCACCAAGACTCATAAGTACCTCTGAACTTTATTTTTAATAGCACAATTTAACTACTGCATACTACAAGCAATAGGAAAATTACGGGCTTGATTTACAGGAATATAAGCTGATAGCGGGCTTATTATTAATAATAAGCCCTTAGATATTTAATACCGCCCAGCTCAAGAACATATTAATGGACGTCGAGCAAAGCTATAACGTCTACATTAAACTTCTTTAAGTTCAATCAGTATTGCGCTCTCCGGATCTAGGATTGGCATTGCAACGCCTGCTTTCCTCAACCATTCCCCCGAAGCAACAACCGGCTCTTTCGTCCAGAAAGGCTGCTGGTTAACGATGTCATAGAAATTCTCCGGGTGATCTAACAAGGCAACACTATATAGCTTATCCTTGTTCAGCCCAGGAATACGCAATGTGCTACTTAATGAGTTAGTCGGCATGGACAACTGCGCCACCATAACTACCGCTTTATCCTGTGCCTTGGCAATGACAGCATGGGCAAGGTGAGCATCGTCATCAGTTGGAAAACGGATCGAATCTCCACTGTGCAATAGCGGGCGTAACTGCTTATGAAGCTGAATATACTTCATAAACCCTTGCTTCTCGGTTTCAGACTCTTTCACCGGATCAAGCTCAATCCCCATATGACCAAACAAGGCTGTTAAACCGCGGAAATTTATGTCGTGTGTTCTTCGGGTGCAATGGCAATGCTTAGCACCAATATGGCTACCCATCACTTCCGGGGGAAAGAAATAACTCATTCCTCTTTGAATCTGTTGGCGCTCTAGCGCATCGTTATTGTCAGAGGCCCAGAAGCGGTGCGTACGTTTAAGTACTTCATAATCAATTCGTCCTCCACCTGCAGCACAGGATTCAATTTCTACATCTGGATGCTTTGCTGCCAGTTTATCTACCAGCCAGTAGTACATCTCAACCTGCTTATGACCTGCCGCATAACCATCATGACCAGGCTGAACAATTTCCCGGTTCATATCCCACTTAATGTAACTGATGTTGTATTCCGTCAGAAAGTAATCCAGACGTTCAAAAAGGTAGTTAAATGCATCTTCATTTTGCAGATCGATAGCGTACTGGTTTCTGCCTGTTGGTTGTTCATAATTGTCCATGGCTAGCAGCCAGTCGGGGTGACTACGGTATAGGTCTGAATCCTTGTTTATCATTTCAGGCTCAAACCAGAGGCCAAATTCCATGCCAAGGGCATTCACATGTTCAATGACACCTTTAAGTCCCTTGGCATATTTGCTCTTGTCCAAATACCAATCACCAAGGCCAGCTTTATCGCCGTTTCTTCCTTTAAACCAGCCATCATCAATAATGAAGCGCTCTACCCCCATCTTTGCCGACTCGGCCGCCATATCCATAATATATTGTGGATCATGGTCGAAGTAGATCCCTTCCCAGGTATTGAGATGGATAGGACGCACTTTCTTTGTCAGCCGGTCTTTAAGAATGTTGCTTCTCACATGTTGGTGGAAATGCTGGCTCATCGTATTTAAGCCACATTCACTGTGTGTGGCATAAAGCCAAGGCGTAGCAACACTTTCCTCTTTTTCCAGTGCTATTTCACCCGGCAGATAGATAGCTTCGGCTTGCATGAACCGACGCCCATCGGCTTTAACATCCACCCTCATACGGTGGTTCCCGCTCCATGCTAAATGGAAGCCCCAAACGTCGCCGTGAGTTTCATTAAAATGTTGGGTACCGGCAATGAGTGCCGGATAATGTTCGTGCGAGGTACGGCCTCGGCGGTTCTCTTGCTGGTAGCCGCCTTGAGTCAATCTCATACGGGTTTGTTGAAATTCGTTTACCCATCGTCCGTAATAGGTCAACAGTTCATTTGCGCGTTCAGGCAGTGGCAACGTATTGGCAAGGCGGTTAACTGAATAAATACCATCCGCGGTATTAATCAATTTATGTCTAAGCTTAATAACATCGCACTCATCCAACCGTAATTCAGTCACCAACTGCAATCCAGCGGCTTTATCTTCACTGTATATTGTGAGCTCTTTGCTGCTCTGTTTCACATTTGTTGTTTGAAACACAGGCGCCCAGTCTTTACCGTTGCGATGCCCTTCCAAAGCAGGGCTACTGAATAACCCACGGCCAAGCTCTGGGTGCAGCGTCATTGGGATATCGGTATCTAAGCGACCATAAGGTACAGGCCTTGATAATGAATACTCAGCACCCTCTGATTTGGTATTGATAATGCTGCCCCAATACAAAATCTCAACGTACTCGCAGACTTTGACAATGAGTTCTGTTTCTTTTCCTGTAATTGAGAGGATTTGAGTATTCATATTCTGCCGCTTAGTTTGTGTTAGTTATTTTAGATGGAAATTATTTTTCGATTGCTATCCAGAAATGGATATTCATAATAAAGAATGGCTCCATAAACAATATGAGGCCATTTGTCCGGTTGTGGTTATGCCTGCGCTAGCTCTAGCTCAGCCTCTACTTGTTCTTTATTGAAGCCTTCATGCAGGTAGTAGTAACGCTGATAAACAAAGCCACTCACTGCCATCAGAATTGCTGGTAGACCTAGCATCATGAATTCCAGCCCCATGATTGTTTCTGCAGACTGTTCGACGTTTGGAACATAGCCTACAACTGTCAGACCAATACCAACGATAAAGCCACCAGCGGCACCAGCGAACTTCACCAACATAGTCTGCACTGAAAAGATAACGCTCTCACTGCGGCGACCGGTTTTGTACTCACCGTAGTCTACGACGTCTGCCAGCATTACTGTTTGAAGTGCGTTCGCAATACCTACACCAAATTTAATAGCCGCACCGGCCAGGCCAATAAATAGTGCACTACCGGGTGCAACAAAACCCATTACCAGAAGCACTAAGCAAGACAGAATCGGGAAGCCACAAGCAACCAGCCATAGGTGCTTACGAGGCAATAGCGTAGCGATTCGTGGGAACAAGAATACACCCGCCACTTCAGCAGCGCCTGCAACCATCATGTAAACAGGGAACAGGTCTGCATTGCCTAAAGCGTAAGAGAAGTAGTAGATAGCAAAGCCACCTACAAGAAGGTTAGCAATCTGGAAAGAAAGTACGGTACCAATCAATGCTTTTAGCTGGTCATTCTTACCGATAATAACCAATACGTCTTTAAAGCTGAATTTCTCTGCTGCAGCGCCAGTCGCTGGAGCTGCTTTCTCTTTTACATTACGCGCAATCAGGAATGCACTCATTACAAACAGAACAGCGATCAACATTGCTACGTTGAAGAAGCCTTCACCCTGATTACCATTTCCTAGCTCCCCCACAATATGTAGACCATAAGTACCGGTAATAAACCATGCTAGGCTCGCGAACAGACGTGGCCAAACTACGAGCTTTTCACGCTCCTGACGTGAGCTTGATAGTGCAGGAATCATCGACCAGTACGGAATATCCATAATGGTGTAGGTCAAACCCCACAAGATGTAAGCAGCCGCTGCATAAACATATAACGCGGTACCTTCAAACATATGCGTACTAAAAAGACCAACAAGTACTATGGCATTTAGTAGCGTACCGATAACAATCCAAGGACGGAATTTACCGAACTTAGAGCGGGTGTTGTCGACAATCACCCCCATCATAGGATCGGTAATAGCATCGATAATACGGGCAGCAAGGAAGATGGTACCAACGAATGCGGCAGAAAGACCTGCAACATCCGTAAAATAGAACATCAAGAAAATATAAATAGGAGCACAGGCAAAATCTTTACCTAAAGCCCCTAGGCCATAGGAGAGTTTTGTTTTCAATGTAATTGCAGAATCAGACATCATAAGCCTTTCTTTAAAGTTATTAATTTAGCTGCGCTTATAATCTACTAAAAATCACCTAGAAACTGTGACCCAAGCACTAAATATGGAAACGTTTACAAATTCAACATCACAATATTTAACCACAAAACCAATCATAGAGATAATAACGGATGGCACGCATCCCACATTTCAGTATGCGCACCTGATATTTCAGTAATGCATTCATCGCCGCCTTGTGGTAGATGAGAGAAATCAAATGAAAATGAAAACGTTACCATCGAGCTTGATGAAGCAAGAGCTCATTCCACTTCAAGTTAATTATTAATAATGAAAAACGCTTCCCAACCGGGGGGCGGAATGAGAAAAGAGGTGGTTAATTAACGCGAAGAAAAGCTCGCCAGTAGCGACGGCATCAATAAGTGCTCCGTGGTTTGAGTATTCAGGCAGTCCATGCCGTGCTCTTACGGCGGCTAACCGGTAATCTTCGCTCTGCTGGTAGTTCTTGTTAACTGTTAATGATTTTTCCAGTAACAGCGTATCAATCCAGAGAAGAGGAAGAGGCTTTATTTTATAGCGAGTGAACAAATAGTGATCAATAAATCTCTTTTCTATCGTCGAGCCATGGGCAATTAAGATTTTACCTTTCATACATTGAAATAACTGCATCATTGCATCATCGAGTGATTGTCCGTTGACCAACATTTGCGGAACAATATGATTGATAACTGCCGTTTCTGCTTTAACCCCTTCAGCCCCCTGGATGTAGGTATGTACTGCCGTATTCATATCCAGCTTTGACTTCTTGATATTCAAGTACCCCACACTCAGAATATCGTCAGTTTTAGGGTCAAACCCGGTTGTTTCAAAATCCAGCACTAAATACTCAAGATCTTTGAGGTTAGCACCATACTCAGGATAGGGCTGAGCAAGTAATGCCGTTAAGTTTTCGGGCAAATCACCCTGATTGAGTCTTTTCTCTCTTTCTCGATCTATAGTGCTCAATGGATGAAAGTAACGCAAAAATTTTTCCAATGTTCTCACTCCCCATTAAACCGTAGTTTAGCAAGGTCTTGAAAATTAGAGATTATCCTGAAGGCATCCTTCAGGTGTTTGCGTTCAAAACTACCAAACGCATCTGGCGCAATATGGTTGTTAGGCTCTTTTCCCTGCTTCAGGGCTTCAAACTGGTGAGTAAAGCGTACTTGAGTAATAAAACGGTATGCACCAATAATGTCTTGGAAGCTATCTTCGGCAATGACTTGTCTTTCAAACACATAACGAAGCCGCTCTTCAGTGCCTGTTAACTGGCAACCTTCTGACAAGCTATAAATTCTGGCAAGATCAACGATCAGGTTGATCGCATATTTCTTAATATTGAGTGTATTACTATTATCTCCGCTTTTCTCTACTACCAGATTATTGAAAATACTCAAAGGCGGATTGACCGATACCGTGCCCCTTACTAAGGAGCCAATAAACGGCCCATTCGTCGCTATTTGCTGGTGTAAATATGCTTGCAGCCGGTTAGAAAGTTCCGTTTCACCATAAATTACGCGAACCTCCATAAACACAATGGCATTGAGCAACATTTCGTATTCAGGATTAGCTACCCACTTGCGATAATACTCCTTCCATATTCTTAATGGCTGGCACCATTTTGGAGAAGCTGCCATATATTTGCCTGTACACAGAGGATACCCACATGCGTCTAGGCCATTGCAAACATACATAGCCAAGTGGTTAAAGTACATTCTGTCACTGGCCGTCGCCGTATCGGAAAGAATAATGGCATTATCCTGATCAGATAACATATGTACTTCATTTCTTGCGTGCGAGCCTGCAACCACCCAGGCATACTCACAGGGTGGCGGCCCCAGTTTTTCTTCGGCTAACTGAATCAAGCGGCGATTATAGGCATCCATAATCATAGCCATCACCTGGCCAATAATTTCCGATCTTACTTTGCCTTCGACCAGAGCTTCAAAAATAGCCTGACGCTCAGATGTTAACCGAGATAATGTTTCAATGCTGTCGGCATCTTTGATTTTCTCTATCAAAAAAATAGCCTGTACCCGGTGATTTTGAACCAAATTAGACGTCGTTAACAATCCAAGAACTTTATTATTGCTAACAACAGGCAAGCTTCGAATATTATGCTGCATCATTAATGATACCGCCTTTAAAATAAGCTCTTCAGGTTCTATCGTGTACGGTGATGCCGTCATCACTTGGGATACAGGCAGTTTGGTCTCAATGCCTTTCGCCACAACCCGCTTAGTCATATCCCTGTCGGTGATCACTCCCGCGATTTGCTCTGCTTCCATCACCACAGCAGTTGATGAGTGGGCCTTTCGCATCGCCTGTGCAACGTCCCGAATAGAACGACAGGAAGAAACGACTGCAACTTTTCCTCTTGCCACTTCAGCAACTGTTTTTACAAACAGTCCCTTTTCGTTCTCAGACCAAACCACATTCAGTGCAGATTGCAGACGTACCTGTGCTTGAGAAGCAAAATGCTCTGAAAATTCAGGATGCTCCAAAAGTAGTTGCTTAAGCTGAGAATGAGGAACCAAATACAGCAAGGTGTTTTCTATTGCAGTAGCGCTATAACGGCTTTCCGCTTGGGTTTCTGACTCCAACAGGGTGAAGCCAAACAAATCTTCGGCTCCCAGTTTAGCCCTCAGGACACCATTGGGTTGACGCTGCTCCATTGAACCGGTTCTGACAATATAGAGATACCGTTCAGCTATATCGGCATTAAAGTGTATCTGCTCCCCCCGTCCCAGATAGGTAATTTTGATAGAAGTCGCAATCTTCCTTTGCAGCATAGATGGCAATTTATCAAAGGGATCAATCTGGGAGATGAAATCAAGAATATTAGGTAATAGCGTTTGCGGCATGGGAAAACCAATTGATGTGAAAGTTAATACCAACTTGGATAACCAGCAGTTCTACTTATCCAGCTTGGTATTAAACCCGTCACAATTGTGACGGGCTTTGACTAGTACAGTGTCGTACGGGCTAACTTACTTGTTCTCAGGGTGTGAGAATACCAGCTGATAGCGGTAACGCTGATCGTTCAGAAGGAACTCCGGATGGACACTCGGACTCCATGAATCATCACCACCGACTCCCATATGTTTATGATCAACCCTGACATATAACTGAGAGCCCGCAGTCAGCTCGTTGGTATGACGTGCTTCTGTCAACTGGGACTGACTATAGCGGCTAACTGCAAACTGGAAATCTCCAGATACTTGAAGCTCTCCCACTTTCAGCCAGCGAGTATCACAGCGCAGACCGTTTTCGCTTGGGTAGATATAAGGGGTATACAGCCCATCTACCGGCAGAACATAGTGCCCCATCCTTGCTGCTGACTTGCGGTCGGGATAGTTTTCAAACGGTCCCCGACCAAACCATTCAACAGGTGCTTGCTGTGCTGCTTCTGGTACTGCAAACTCCAAACCGATTCGAGGCAACTCAGGTAAGGATTCGCTCACCTGTACATCGACATCGAGGGTAACAGTGCCGTTTGCCGTGATCCGGTACTGCCACTGTGAAGTCGTCACTAGCTCGCCGTCATGGTGATAAGCAAAGATAGCCGTCACCATTACACTGTCAGATAAGCTCTCTGCCCGGCACTCTACGCACTCTTGTTGCCATTCACCAAGTCCGGCAACTTGCCAGCGAGATACCCAGGCATTAGGATCCACATTGTCAGCTTCACTGGTTCCGATATCGTTATCCAACGGTGCCCGAAAGAAGTTATCAACCAAGCCTGACACCTGCTGCTCTTTCCCTTCCACCAGCCACTTGGTTAGCAAACCTGTTTGCAAATCAAAGTCGAGCTGAAAACCCTGCCCTAAAACACTCATACTTTGATCATTGGTTACAAGCTCTGGCGCACTTACTGTTGATTGCTTCGGTGCAAACAAAGAGCGCTTATTCGCAAGCGGGAACTGCGCTGTTGCCATATTGTGGCCGGCATCGGCCCAGGCGCAAGCCGTTTTGGTTACCACATCCAGATTGAGGTGGTACGCCTTACCAGCCTGGCGCTCAAAAACGGTATCTATCGTGATGCTGTACTTACCTTGCGGTGCAATTGACACCACTTGCTCGCCGGTTGTTACCACTTTCCCGTCTTCTAAGATACTCCATCGCAGCAGCTCATTATCCGTGGTACGGAAAAGCCACTCGCTTTGCACTTCAACAGTGATAAATGATTCTGCTGCTTCCACTACATTAAACTGGAAGAACTGCTGGGCATATTTGACCTCTTCCAGCCCAGGATGCGGTGTCCTGTCTGGGAATACCAAGCCATTGATGCAGAACTGACGATCATTTTGCTCATCCCCAAAATCGCCGCCATAAGCCCAGTAGTGCTGGCCCTGCTCATCCCATTTGCTTATTCCCTGATCAACCCAGTCCCAGATAAACCCACCTTGCAGGCGAGGAAATTCGCGGAAGGCTTGCCAGTATTTGTCAAAGCTTCCCAGACTGTTACCCATCGCATGGGCATATTCGCATAGAATCAAGGGACGGTTTTCATCCGGACGGGAAATCCAATTTTTAATGGCCCATTTTGGTACCGCATCAAATGGCTGATCCTGATCAACACGTGAATACATAGGGCAAATGATATCTGTAGCAGACGTATCAGCCCCGCCACCCTCATATTGCACCGGGCGCGAAGGGTCAAAATCTTTGGCCCAGGCATGCATGGCGTTGTGCGTGCTTCCATGACCAGACTCATTACCCAGCGACCAGATAATCACAGAAGGATGGTTCTTATCACGCTCTATCATCTGGGTCAGACGAGTCATGAATGCATGCGTCCAGCTTGGATCGGAAGCCAGCCGTCCCATCGGGAACATACCATGAGTTTCGATATTGGCTTCATCACAAACATATAGCCCCAGCTCATCACACAACTCATACCAACGAGGATGGTTCGGATAATGGGCAGTCCGTACCGCATTGAAGTTATATTGCTTCATCAGCTTGATATCGCAGATCATATCGGCTTCAGTCACAGCATGACCATGCTCAGGATGGTGTTCATGACGGTTGGCCCCGCGGATCAGCAAAGGTTGCCCATTTAAGCACAGCTGCCCGCTACGTATTTCTACGACTCTAAAACCAACATCATAAGCTTCAATATCAACCACAACGCCATTTTCATTCAACAAGCTAACGACGCAGCGATAAAGAGTCGGAACTTCGGCACTCCATTTTTTAGGCTCCCGCACGTCAAGACGATGGAAACAGACATCGCTCCAACCGCCTTTTTCATCGACAACCCGATCATTAGGTTTCGCTGTCAATGGCTCTGAAACGGCAGTTTGTCCATCAAACAATTGGATCTGAACCTGATACGATTCAGGCCCGGCAAAACGGGTTTTAACATCAAGCCAGCCGTCTCGGTAACAGGCATCAAGGTTAGGGGTAATAAACACATCTTTGATTTGGTGTACGGGCTTGGTTAGCAGGGTTACATCACGGAAAATACCGCTGAGCCACCACATGTCCTGATCTTCTAAATAACTGCCGTCACTCCAACGCAATACCATTACCGCCAGGGTATTACTGCCTTCAACCAGGTACGGGGAAAGATCAAACTCTGCCGGTAGGCGGCTATCTTGTGAATAGCCCACCCAATGACCGTTACACCACAAGTAGAAAGCCGAGTTAACCCCGTCAAAAATAATTCGGTTTTGCTGCTGCATTTGCTCTGCTGTCATTGCAAATGATGTACGGTAGCACCCCGTTGGGTTCTCTTTCGGCACAAAAGGCGGATTGACATCAAACGGGTACTTTATATTGGCATAAATCGCTTTATCAAAGCCCTGCAACTGCCAGTTTGAAGGAACTGCAATCGTGTCCCAACCGCTGGCATCAAACGTATTTTCAACAAAGTCGGCCGGCACATCTTCCGGTGCTGCAAACAGCTGGAACTGCCAATCACCGTTTAGCAGTACACGCTGCGATGATTGGTTGGTTAATGCTTCATCCTGTGAGCTAAAGCCAAATAAAGGGCTATGCGCGGCAATGCGGTTAACCTGAACCGACTGTGGATTTTCCCAGTCTCTACGTGTAAGAACTTCAGCAAATGTTGTCATATTTTATCTTTCATCCTGAGGCGGCTAACTACCACCTGACTTTTTATTATTACAGCGCCTGAACATGCAGCAGTATTACATATTCAGGATCTAACGCAGTCATCGTTAAGCCCACTTCATTGAATGTCTCACCGGTCACCAGCAGAAATAATACCTACGGCCAGGCTCTGAAGGCATTTGCCCCAATATACAATTTCCGGCATAGACTGGGGCTTGATGATTAGGCTGATGGCTTTACTTTGGAGGTGAAAAAGTTCGCCGTTCATATCGCAACCTTTTACTCGCTTCATCTTGCGAAAGACGGGCACTTCCGAAGAAGCGCCCGATTCAATAGTAGACTTTAGAAACAATAGCCAATGTCTAACTGATTAATTTGTTTCAGTTGCCGTCTCCAGCTCTTTATTCTTACCGTATACAAGCTCAGCCTTATTCTTGAATACAAACTTGTTCACACCCAGAGCAAAGATTACACAAGCAATCAGAGTGACAAACATTAAGTGAATGTAGTGAATTGGCGTCCAGCCAAAGGTAAAGAAGCCATATAGAGCAGTACCAAAGACCACGGCCATAATCACAGCTTCTGCGCGAACATTACGGAACAACAGACCAGTAATGAAGGCAGACAGAATTGGCATACTCAATAGGCCATTTAGCTGCTGCAGCAAGTTAATCAGGCTATCTGCGGTTGCAAAAGCTGGAACAAGGAACACTGCAAGCAGTACAAAGCTGATTGATACGATAGTACTCAGGCGTTTTACATTCGGTGTTTCATTGAAGTATTTCTGGTGAATGTCACACACATAAAGTGCAGCTGATGAGTTCAGTACAGAGTTAAAGCTGGTTAATACCGCTGCCGCCATTACGGCTGCAAAAGCACCAGATAGCCAGCTAGGCAGTAGGTCACCAACAATACGACCGTATGCCGCATCACCAATTTGACCGTACAATTTGTAAGAGACAATACCAGGGATAACCACAATTGCCGGAACAATAAGGATACGAATAGTGGCTGCGGCTAGTACACCTTTCTGTGCTTCTTTAACATTCTTAGCAGCCATTGCACGCTGAGTAATGGTCTGGTTTGTGCTCCAGTAGAAGATCTGGATAAACAACATACCGGTAAACAGTGTTGGCCATGGCACAGGCGAGTCTGGGCCACCGATCAGTGTTAGACGCTCTGCAGGAATACCTGAGAAATCAAAGTTAATCGCACTTAGCGAAAGGAATACAATCAGCAACGCCATAACCAATAAGCCTACGCCACTGAAGGTATCCGATACGGCAACAGCACGCAAACCACCGAAGATTGCATAAGCTGAACCGACAACAGCAAACATAATGGCGATAGGCATCAGACCAATCTCAACATTGAACATGGTCTGCATAAATAGCGCACCACCGTACAACATTGCTGGCAGGTAGATGAAAATGTTACCAAGCAAGAATAGGCTACCCACCGTCGCACGAATGTGCTTACTGTTATAGCGTCGCTCAAGTAATTCCGTCGTCGTTGTACAATTATACTTGTAGTAAATCGGTACAAAGACTTTAGCCAGAATTAACAAGCCGATAAAGCCACATAGTTCCCAAATGGCAAGTAGCCCCATTTGGTTACCGTTCATACCCACCAACTGGTCAGTACTTAAGTTAGTTAATGTAATAGAACCGGCGATAAATACCCAAGACAAGCCGCCGCCAGCCAGAAAGTAATCTTTTGTTCCATCGCCACGCGGACCGGCCTCGGCACACTTGCGATATGTTAAATAGCCGACCAGCGCTGTCAGTGCGATAAACACTGTTAGCTGAATTGCTGAATCCATGGTTAATTCCTTATTTGTAGAGCTGTTTCATGTTATTGATGAAGCTTAAACACATAAAGTGGAAACGTTTACACAATTTGGCAATAAAAAACGAGAATAAATCTCGACTATTATTTACTAAGTTATAAACCCCTTTCTCCTTTACACTGAGAGTAAGCTTAGTATGTGTTAGCCAAATGATCTGTGATCAAAGCAACACTAATGGAAACGTTTACCCTACTAACGATAATTTGATGAAAAACTACGAATTGATCACATTTTTCTGACCATTCTGATTCAAAGTAAAGACAGTATTTCTATTGAAACAAGCCATTAAAAAACAGAGTAACCCTGTCATTCATCACAAGCCCCAGTCATATGATAGTTTTAGAGTTTTATTAGTCAGTACGATATGATAACGTTTACACGTCGTTGTGATATGATTAGTAAGAGATTAAAACCTACAAACCCTTCAATAATGTAATCTCGATTTGCCTTATTTTCACAACCATTGTTTAATGGCGTCGCTGGCAATATAGAGGTAATTTATGGCAACCATAAAAGATGTAGCAAAAGAGGCTGGAGTATCCGTTGCGACTGTTTCAAGAGTCATCAACAAGTCTCCCAAAGCCAGCCTAAAGGCGATAGATGCTGTCAATCAGGCTATGCGCAAACTGGGTTATCGTCCGAATGCCAATGCACGCGCCTTGGTCAGTCAATCGACCAATACCATGGGAATACTGGTGGGTGATGTCTCCGATCCTTTTTTCGGTGCCCTGGTTAAAGCTGTCGACGGTGTAGCCCGCCACAATGGCAAGCATCTTCTGATCGGTAATGGGTATCATCATGCCAATACCGAGCGAGAAGCCATTGAGCTACTCATCAATAGCCGTTGTGAGTCTTTAGTGATCCATAGTAAAGGGCTAAGTAACGAAGAGCTGATTGCCTTTGCTCAAGAAGTACCTGGGATGGTGTTAATTAACCGATATATTCCTGAAATCGCTGAACGATGTATCGCACTTGATAACCATAAGGGTTCATACCTTGCCACCGAGTATTTAATTCGCCACGGCCACCAAAATATTGGCTATGTTTGCTCGAACCATAACATTGAAGATGTCGAGCAACGTAAAGCTGGCTATCTTGATGCGCTGCATGCACATGGCCTTACCAGCTCGGAGAGTTATATCGAAGTTGCCAGCCCTGATGAGCAAGGCGGTGAGAGTGCGATGACAAACTTGCTTGCGAAGAATTTACCAATTACTGCAGTAGCGGCATACAACGACTATATGGCTGCCGGTGCACTTTCAGTATTGGATGAAAACGGGATCAGCGCACCTGACCAAATGTCGTTAATCGGCTTTGATGATGGTCTCATTGCCAAGTACTTGCACCCCAAACTGACAACAGTACGATACCCAATTCAGATGATGGCTGAACAAGCCGCCCTGCTTTCTCTGCGACTGGCAAAAGGTGGCAGCGTTGAAAGTGAGACACGCATGTTTGTGCCTACCCTAGTTCGTCGCCTGTCAGTAAGTAAAATTGACAGCTAATTGAATATTTAGGCGGCACTACTTACTCTTTGGGTATTGAGCCGATAAAAAAGCCCCAGCTGAAACAAAACAGCTGGGGCTTTTTTATTATCAGTTAAGTCCTCGGGGAAATTGACTTAAGCTGTTACAAACCGATAAACGGTACTATGCTGATAGCTTTGCTCAGGTTGCAAAATGCATGATGGCTGTGGCCACTCAGGATGATTCGGCGAGTCGGGCAAAAACTGCGTTTCAAGCGCAAAACCTGCCAAATTAGCATATTCACTACCAGAACGATTGGGACAACCGACTAGAAAACTCCCTATATAGAGTTGTACTGCTGGTTTTGTCGTCACAACCTCCAACATAAGCTTACGATCCGGCGAAATCGACCGGGCAGCTATCCCTTCACCACCTTGACATTCATCATTGAGCAAGAAGGAGTGATCATAACCGGATACCCGTTTCTGATCCCCATCAACCAAAAAGTCCCTGCCGATCGTTTTGCTTGCCGTAAAATCAAACCCTGTATTAGCAACAGGCTTCAACCCATCCTGCGGAATACCTCGATTATCGGTTGGCAAATAGTATGCCGCATTCACTTGTAACTGATGAGATAGGCAATCATAACCCGCTTCGGCCCCCATTAAATTAAAATAGGCATGGTTGGTTAAGTTTACCGGACAAGGCTTATCAACCGTGGCGAAATAACGGATAGTCACCTCATTGTCATCGGATAGTTCATAGCATACCCGGGTGGTGAGGTTGCCAGGAAAACCCTGATCCCCGTCTACCGACTGTAATGAAAATACCAATGCTTGTGGTTCAGCTTGCTCAACTTGCCAACGACGCTGATCAAAGCCATTAGGACCACCATGCAGACAGTTACCTGCCTGGTTAGTTTTCAGCTGGTAATCCTGCTCTTGATAACTGAACTGCCCAGCTTTTATACGGTTGGCATAACGACCAACCGTGGCACCAAGATAGGCCATTTGCTGTTGATGTTGTACCATTGAGCTAACACCCAGCAGCACTTCCCTGGCCTTGCCCTCCACCATCACCTGACAGCTCAACCAGGTTGCCCCGATATCCATAAAAGTGACTGTCATGCCTTGTGCATTGGTAAGGCTAAACACCTCGGCAGGGCGACCGTCATAGGCCACCTCCGCTGTCATGGTTTCCTTCAAGTTATTTTCTACCGCCATGGTAACACCTCACTTGGCCTAAGCCGCTACCGCACTTAATACGTTAACCACACCGGCGCCCGCCATGGCTTTGCAGACATAAATCGTTTCTTTGAGGCCTGTTTCTGCTTCGTATGTCGCTTCGATTACCGCTTTCACGTCATCAACTAGCGCTGGTGGCATAATTGAAACCACACAGCCACCGAAGCCGCCGCCAGTCATACGGACACCGCCCTGCTCGCCGATCACTTTTTTTACTGTTTCTACAATAAAGTCGATTTCAGGCACTGTGATTTCAAAATCATCGCGCATAGATGCATGGGATTCAGCCATCAGCTCGCCCATACGCTTCATGTCACCATTGCTTAGCGCAATAGCGGCTTCTTCTGTGCGGTCGTTTTCAGTAATCACGTGGCGAGCACGTTTAGCAACCATTTCGTCCAGCTCTGCCACACGGGCATTGAACTTTTCGATATTCACGTCACGCAAAGCTTTCACCTCGAAGATGCGCGCCGCTTCTTCACACTGCTCACGGCGGGTGTTGTATTCACTGTCGACCAAGCCGCGCTTCTTATTAGAGTTGATGATCACAACTGCCATGTCTTCTGGCATTGAAACCGCTTTGGTTTCGAGTGAACGGCAGTCGATAAGCAGCGCGTGGTTTTCTTCACCTTCAGCAGAAATTAACTGATCCATGATGCCGCAGTTACAACCAACAAATTCGTTTTCAGCTTGCTGGCCATTTAGGGCGATCTCCAGCTGAGAGATAGACAAGTTGTACAGACTTTTGAATGTCTGGCCAATAACCACTTCAAGCGCAGCAGAAGAACTGAGGCCCGCCCCCTGTGGTACATTACCGCTGACAGAGATATCAGCACCGCTGAACTCGTAACCACGACCACGTAGGCACTTCACTACCCCCTTGATGTAGTTGATCCACATGCAGTCATTGTCAAAAGTAATCTCTTCAGTCAGATCGAATTCTTTTGTCTCGTTAGCATAATCAACAGAAACAACACGAACGATGTTGTCGTCACGACGTGCAGCAGCAACGATTGTCTGGTAGTCAATCGCACATGGTAGAACGAAACCGTCGTTGTAGTCTGTGTGCTCACCGATCAGGTTTACACGACCCGGAGCTTGAATAATGTGCGTTGCTTTGTAGCCGAGTACATCAGCAAAAGAAGTGTTTACTGCATCGATTAGTGCTTGTAATTTTGGATTGGTCATTTTTTTATTCCTGCTAATTTCTGCTTATTGTTCACGAAAATGAATGTCGCTTAGTGTGCGTAACTTGTCTGCTGCCTGTTCAGCAGTCAGGTCGCGCTGGCTTTCTGCCAGCATTTCGTAGCCCACCATAAATTTACGCACAGTCGCAGAGCGAAGTAGTGGCGGGTAGAACAATGCATGTAGTTGCCAATGGTCAGTTGATGTGTCGCCTTCTTTGAAGAACGGCGCATAGTGCCAGCCCATTGAATACGGGAATGAACATTTAAATAGGTTGTCGTAACGGCTAGTTAGCTTCTTGATAGCAAGTGCCAGGTCGTCACGCTGCTCGTCAGTCAGATCATTTATGCGACGGATGTGTGTCTTCGGCATCAGCATAGTTTCAAAAGGCCAAGCCGCCCAGTAAGGAACAACAGCGATCCAGTGCTCGGTTTCAACAACGGTGCGAGAACCGTCTTCCATTTCTGCTTTCGCGTAGTCAACTAGCAGGTTGGTGCCGTTTTCTTTGTAATAAGCACGTAGATTAACGTCTTTGCTCGCAATTTCATTTGGCAAGAAACTGTTTGCCCAGATCTGACCGTGTGGGTGAGGCTGTGAACAGCCCATAGTAGCACCTTTGTTTTCGAAGGCCTGAACCCAGATGTACTCTTGGCCAAGCTCTTCAATTTGATCGTTCCAGGTATCGATAACGCTGCGGATAGCTGTCACTGGTAGCTCTGGGAGCGTTTTGCTGTGATCCGGCGAGAAGCAAATCACGCGGCTAAGGCCACGTGCACTTTCGCAACGAAATAGCGGGTTGCCTGACTCTGGAGCATCCGGTGTATCAACCGTTAGTGCTGCATGGTCATTGTTGAATACATACGTACCTTGGTAGTCTGGGTTCTTATCGCCAGATACCCGAGTATTCGTCGGACACAGGAAACAACCGCTATCGTATTTGGTATCATCCGCGACTTCTGGTGTCTCATCTGCCCCCTGCCAAGGACGCTTAGCACGGTGAGGAGAAACAAGGATGTACTGATCAGTTAGTGGGTTATAGCGACGATGTGGGTGATCAACCGGGTTGAATGTATTATCAAACATAGGGCTCTCAATATTTAGTTGCTCAACGACGAGCGATTTAATTTTGGGTTAAGCCGGGAAAAAGCGGGGTAAGCCTTACCTTCCCGGTTTACAATCTGTTTAGTAACCGTTCGGGTTGTTTGACTGCCAGCGCCATGTATCTTGTGCCATGGCTTTCACATCCAACTTCGTTTTCCAACTTAGCTCTTGTGCTGCTTTTGATGTATCAGCCCAACATTCTGCGATATCACCAGGGCGACGCGGACATAGATTGTAAGCAATGTCATGACCGCATGCCTCGCTAAACGCATCGACCATCTCAAGTACGCTGCTGCCCTTGCCGGTGCCTAGGTTGTATATGTGAAGACCACCTTTCTGCCCCACCGCATTCAATGCCGCAATGTGGCCGTCAGCCAAGTCCATCACGTGGATGTAATCACGCACACCAGTACCGTCAGGTGTTGGGTAGTCGTTACCAAATACCGATAGGAACTCACGGCGTCCTACTGCAACTTGCGCGATAAACGGCATTAGGTTGTTTGGAATACCTTGTGGGTCTTCACCCATAATGCCCGATGGGTGCGCGCCTACAGGGTTGAAATAACGCAGTAGGGTGATGCTCATTTCTGGTGCTGCATACTGGATATCACGCAGGCATTCTTCGACCATGTATTTGCTACGGCCATAAGGGTTAGTCACATTACCTGTTGGTGTATTTTCGTTAATGGGTACGTCAGCCGGATCGCCATAAACGGTTGCTGAAGAACTAAAGACCAAGCTATTAACGCCTGCGCTCTTCATTGCATCCATTAGCATTAAGGTGCCGTGTACGTTGTTATCGTAGTATTCAAGCGGCTTTTCAACAGACTCGCCAACCGCTTTCAAACCAGCAAAATGGATGACAGAATGAATGTTCTGTTCGCTGAAAATCTGATCGAGAATTTCACGGTCACGAATGTCACCTTGATAGAAGACTGGTGTCACACCAGTCAGCTGATTAATGCGTCCTAGAACAGCTTCTTTACTGTTGCACAGGTTATCCAGAATAACGGGCTCTAAACCGGCTTCTATCATCTGCACACAAGTGTGGCTGCCGATGTACCCCATTCCTCCAGTGACTAATACCTTCACGATTTCTCTCCCAATTCTGATTGCCGGTTGGTTGGCGGCTAACGTACCGACCAGAGAAGAACCAACCACCTCTAACTGACAGCGAGTGTAACAGCCAAACTGGCGATGATTCCGTGATCAAACCCACAGTTAGTGTAAACGTTTCCACAATCACACAGCAAATCTATCAGAGTAAACATGGCAAATTCAATGAATAACGTTATAAATCCGAGGTAATACGATAGATCATGTTAACAAACCACCAAATTGGTGTAATCGTTTCACCGCAAGCATAGAGTAGTCGCTGTTCGATAAAGATACGGTATATAAACTCAATAACATCTCGGAAAGGAGCTACCCAGCAGATACATGCTCAGTGAAATGAAAGCGCCAGTGCTCACTCAATTGTCACATGGAGTAATGAATAAATAACAACCGACAAACCAAGCAAGCAAAGTTACGCTTTCACAGGACAGCCCTTCATATACAGCAAAGTTGTATTGCAAATACCGAGAAGACTTTTTTTATTGCTACTTATTTTTAAATATCGTGTAAACCTATCTAAATAACTAGATAGTCGTTTTCCATGAGGAACAATTGCCAAATAATTATTTGGATTAGTATTAAAATTGAACATAGGCTGCATAGCCAGTACAGCTATGCAGCTCGTTCAAGTTATAACCTCTTCCTCAGGCACAAATTTGTGAGGGTATTTCAATATTAGAATATTCTCTTATTGACAGGCCTGCTTCGTCGAAAAGATGCAGGTTTTTACTCTCCATATTCACTGGCAGCACATTACCTGTCACTATTGCCTTATCGCTAGGGATATGGATTTTGAAATTATCCAAATTAGCATAACTTCCAAATAAATAAGTGCTATTACCCAAACGCTCAACCACTTCAGAATTAAACTCGATACTCAGTGCCGAATCTCCTTCTCCATTAGTAAGAATATGTTCAGGCCGAATACCCAGTTTCAATTTTTGGCCAACATTTATTCCGTTAGTTTTTGCATCTAACTCTAGTAATTGTCCGTCAGGCAGACTCAGTGTTACCTGCGTGCTATCTTTCGCTATCACTACCACCGGAATAAAATTCATTTTTGGTGAACCGATGAAACCCGCTACAAATTCATTTGCAGGGCGATAATACAACTCAAGTGGTGATCCCACCTGCTCAACGCGACCATCTCGCAGCACCACTATCTTATCTGCCAGCGTCATGGCTTCAACCTGATCATGGGTGACATAAACCATAGTGTTAGCAAGTTGCTTATGCAGTTTAGCTATTTGAATACGCATCTCGACACGTAGTTCGGCATCCAAATTCGATAACGGTTCATCAAATAAGAACACTTCAGGGTCACGGACAATTGCGCGTCCAATGGCTACCCTCTGGCGCTGGCCACCTGAAAGTTCCTTAGGCTTTCGCTTTAGCAGCTGATCAAGTTGCAAAATGTCACTGGCATGCCTCACTCGATCACGGATTTTTCCGGCTGGTTCGCCAGCCATTTTCAACCCGAAGCCCATATTTTCCTCAACAGTCATATGCGGGTACAGCGCATAGGACTGAAAGACCATAGCCACACCACGATCTGCAGGTTCGACATTATTGACGTTTCGCCCGCCAATATGGATGTCACCCTCGGTAATGTCTTCAAGCCCTGCAATCAACCTCAGAAGCGTTGACTTACCACAGCCAGATGGGCCAACAAATACAGTAAATTCACCATCATCAATCTGAAGATCGATGCCATGAATCGTCTCTATTTTACCAAAGCGCTTTACCGCACGGCTTAGTGCTATATCTGCCATTGTTACATCCTTATGATTGTCGGACGTCAGTTTTATAGGCTATTAGGAGAACAACTAGAACATTAAACAGATTATGACAAGCTCAAAAAAAAGTAAACGTTACCAGCGCAATTTACTCATAAAGGTTAAGCTTTTGTGATCCAGCAGATACTCCCCCCTCCCCATAACGCTGCTGCCAAAAAAATCACCAACAGTATGTAATACAAATAAAAACATACAGTTAATATCAAAATCCAAACATACGCATAGTTACCAATTCACACAGAGCAATCACAAGTTCAATACAAAACAGTAAGATCACCATCACATTTTGTACATCCAACCTTAAAAATCCGTGGAAACGTTTACTTGCGCACATTTTCCTATCATAGATGTCGCTATCTTAATTAGCATGAAATGACTTTTATCATTCAATGTCAGTTAATCGGCTACTAGAACAGCGCCTAGAACAAGTGAAACAGTAAAGATAAGTATACTTACAGTAGCAGGCATCTCCGCTAAGAATGGAACCGGAGTACACTATGACTCAAACTTCTCCACCAGAAACAATGATGGATAGAGCAGATAACTCTAACAAGCAGAATAAAAGAGTTATTCCAATATCCTTAGTACCATGGGTTTTCATGGCCCCCGCACTAATGCTATTTGCTCTATATGTCTTATATCCGATTATAGAAAGCTTTACTCTCAGCCTATATAGCTGGGATGGCATGGGTGACAAAGTATGGGTAGGACTTGATAACTATATTGAGCTATTTGACTCTGAGGTTTTCTACCAAGCCCTTACTAACAATATGTTATGGCTTTTACTTTTCATGCTAGCCCCTCCTTTGGGCTTGGCAATTGCTTTGTTTCTTAACCAGGAAGTTAAAGGGATCAGGCTCGTAAAAGCACTGTTCTTTTTCCCGTTTGTCATTTCTCAGGTTATTATCGGACTCGTATTTACCTGGTTTTATGATCCTAGTTTAGGGTTATTAAATAGTATTCTTATATTCTTTGGTAGCGAGCCTATTGCATTGTTATCAAACGAAGAATACGTCACGTTTGGGATTATTGCAGCCGGATTATGGCCGCAAATTGCCTATTGCATGATCCTATATTTAACCGGCTTAAATAATCTAAACCCTGAACTCATTGAAGCAGCAAGACTTGATAATGCAAAAGGTTTCAAACTATTGAGACACATTATTTTGCCACAGCTTTCACCTGCGACCTTCATTGCTGTTGTTGTTACTGTTATTGGGGCCCTTCGCTCTTTCGACTTAGTGGCGACGATGACAGCAGGCGGACCATGGGGCAGCTCGACAGTACTAGCATACATGATGTATGAAGAGTCCATCTTTAACTATCGCATGGGGTATGGCGCGGCTGTGGCCGTTGTTTTATTCCTCATCATGGCGGCATATATCGCCTTTTTCTTAACACGCATGTTAAGGAGTGAAAAGTAATGTTCCCGCAACCAATAAACAAGTCTTCACGTTTTGTAAATATTACTTATCGTGCGGCATTACCCTTTACGATTATACTCTGGCTAATGCCCTTAATCGCCGTATTGATGACATCAGTTCGTTCTATTGAAGATATAAACCAAGGTAACTACTGGGGGTGGCCATCCAGCTTTAATCTGATGGATAACTATCTAATGGTTTTCCAAAGTACTGATATGGGCCAATACCTACTTAGTTCGTTAATTATTACTTTGCCTGCAGTTATGGGGGCTGTTGCATTATCGACACTGGCTGGTTTTGCACTCGCTAAATATCAGTTCAAAGCTAACATTTGGCTATTGGCTACTTTCATTGCAGGTAATTTTGTTCCGTTCCAGATACTAATGATCCCAGTTAGGGATTTGACCATAAGTGCAGGTTTGTACGATACCCACCTTGGTTTGATTATGTTCCACATCGCATTTCAAACTGGTTTTTGTACGCTATTCATGCGCAACTTCATCGTTGGTTTACCAAATGAGCTAATAGAAGCGGCACGAGTGGAAGGTGTCAGTGAATTTAAAATATTCTGGCATATCATTTTACCCTTAGTACGTCCTGCGCTCGCTGCACTCTCTGTACTCGTTTTCACCTTTATTTGGAACGATTACTTTTGGGCACTTGTGCTCGTTCAAAGTGATGAGGTTCGCCCAGTTACTGCTGGCCTCAGTGCTCTGCGAGGCCAATGGCTAGCATCTTGGAACCTCATCTCTGCTGGCGCTGTTGTTGCAGCACTTCCCCCTGTTGCACTGTTCTTCGCAATGCAAAAGCACTTTATTGCTGGGCTTACCCTCGGCGCAACCAAAGGATAAATACCTGATTCGTTGATTGAGTGAAGTGTAATAACTACCCTACCCGTAAGGACATATGATGAAAAAAATACAAAAACTCATCACCACTACTGCTTTAGCGGTGTCGATGGCATCTACCGCTTATGCTGCAGAGTTGGTTATAAATTCTGATCAGGCTGATCCAGCACCAAAAGCTGCTTTCGAGAACATCATTAAGCAGTTTGAACAAGAAAACCCGGATATTACGGTTAAATATAACCTGTATGACAAAGAGGGCTACAAAACAACTATCCGTAACTGGCTGGTTACTTCCCCGCCGGATGTCGTGTTTTGGTATGCCGGTAACCGCATGAAAGCATTTGTTGATCGCGGCCTGCTAGAAGATGTCAGTAATCTCTGGGCCGAGAATAATATGTATCAGGATTTTGCGAGCGCAACACCTGCAATGACTATTGATGACAAGCAGTGGGGAGTACCATTTACTTATTATCAATGGGGTATCTACTACCGTAAGGATATTTTCGATAAATTTGGCATTGCAGAGCCCAAGACCTGGGATCAATTCCTGGCCGCTTCCGAAAAGCTAAAATCCAATAACGTTACACCAATCACTATTGGTACCAAGTACTTATGGACAGCAGCAGGCTGGTTCGACTACATAAACCTTCGGGTTAATGGCCTACAGTTCCATAATGATTTAATGGCCGGGAAAATTGCCTATACCGACGAACGGGTTAAGAACACATTCAAAACGTGGAAACAGCTGATCGATAATGGTTATTTCCTTGAAAATCACGCAGGTTACTCCTGGCAGGAAGCCCAGCCTTTCCTGTATAGAGGAGAGGCCGCGATGTATCTAATCGGCAATTTTATTGTTCCTAATTTCCCAGAGGAGATGAGTGACAAGATGGCCTTTATGCAGTTCCCGACGATCAATCCTGATGTGGGTATGGCTGAAGATGCTCCGATGGATACTATCCATATCCCTAGCAAGGCAAAAAATAAAGACGAAGCCCGCAAATTCCTTGCCTTCATGGCAAGACCAGAGAACCAGACGGCGATCAACAAGGCACTGCTTCAGATCCCTACCAATAACAAGGCACAAGTTCATGACAATCAGTACCTGAATAAGGGGATTGCAATGCTCAATAAGGCCGACGGTACCGCACAGTTCTATGACCGTGATACCAATCCGGCCATGGCTAAGGAAGGAATGAAGGCCTTCCAGGAGTTCATGGTTCACCCCGATCGCTTAGATAAAATCCTAAAACGCCTAGAGAGAGTTCGCGCGAGAACCTTCAAAAATTAAGGTGCAATCACTCGATTGTTAGCTTGGCCAAACAGGTTGCCACTAATGTGGCAACCTTGATTAGGACCTCAATGCGTTTCGATCACGGTAAATCTTGAATTGTTGGCAATGGCTAACGTATTCTTATGTCTTACATGATCATAAATGAAACGTCATCTTTGAGGTCCTAACTCAAACCATCTCATTGATAGCTTTTTATTAAGGTTATATCGCTTTACAGCGCTAATAACATTAATAATATAAGTTTGTTTCCATTTCTCATGAAGCTCAAAGCACTGTTTCTTTGAGCTTTTTTTTTGCCCTTCCATTAAAGCCTTAAGTGAAATCGTTTTCACTTCAATCTTATAAATAAATATGTTCAAAAGGCAAATTATTACCACATAAATGATAATATTGTGACCAATCACTTAGAATTAGGATCTTAATTAATAAACCGAACAAAAAAACAACAGAAAGAATGTAAACGCTTCCATGGCAATGTTAGGATCCTGAATGAGTTAGGACCCATACATAAAAAATCATAATATGGAGACGTTTCATGAAACTGAAAAAAGTAGCATCTTCCCTTTCCTTAGCACTTCTTGTAATGCCTTTAACTTCACAAGCAGAGTCTGCAGTATCAAATGACCTGTTTAATTTTACTGGTTACATGCGTACAGGTGGTGGTTTGAATGCCAGTGGACAGAATGTTAACAAGCTAGACGAACATCACCTGGGGCGTTTCGGCAACGAGTTTGACACCTATATTGCCGCTGCATTTACTAAAGACCTCGATTTTGATAACGGCCTTTGGGCATACTATCACCTCGAATTTAACCGCTGGGATGGCGACATGCATAAAAGTGGGGCGTCTGATCAAAATAGTAGTGATGGTTACGGTGATTCGGGTGACTGGGAAAATGACCGCAACTATTTAAAGATGGGCGGTTTTGATTTCATGCCCGAAGGCTCCAACATCTGGGTGGGTAGTCGCAAGCAAGAAGCTGACTTCCATATTTTAGACTATAAGTGGCGTCGTCTGATGGGAACAGGTATCGGCTATGAGTCCAAAAACTTTGATATCCAGTTCTTACAAAATGACTCTGGTGCCGAAACGACTTGGAATTGGCATGGTGATGTCGCAAGCCATGCACTTGCTGCCAGGGTCCGACAAGGAAAACTGGAAGCCGAACTTATGTACATTGATGTCGCTGACTTCAATGACGTCGATCTTGAGGCTCAAGGTGTTGCGGAATCATCGGTTCAGTTGACAGTGAACTACGGTTTTGACTCCTACTACGGTCTGGCCGATGGCTATTCGAAGATAGTAGCCCAATATGGTAAAGGCGTAACTGAAGACCACTTGGGCTGGAACGAATCGTTAAGCGCTAATGAAGATGATACCGCTTATAAAATTGCACTCGATGGTCTATTTAGCCCAAGCCAAGGCCTTGATATAAACCCTGTATTCTTATATGAATCATTTGAGGCCGATGCTTGGGACAATACTGAAACCCACTTAACTGTCGCGGTACGTCTACACAAAACAATTAGCCAAGGCTTTGCCTGGGTCGCAGAAGGTGCTGTATCAGACTTTAACAATGAAGGCGGTGATGATGCAGCTGACGGTATTAAATACAAGCTGGCAGTGGGACCATCATTCCAAATGGACGCAGGATACTGGGCTCGCCCTGTTAGCCGCATTACACTGACATACTTAGGTGTAGACGACGAATTAACCGGCGGTCAAGGTATCAATGATGACGGTGACGACTCTGAGTTCCGCCTAGGCTACGAGTTCGAAATCTGGTTCTAAGTTTTTTATTTAAATAAATAACAGAATCGTAAAGTAGATATTATTAATTACAGAACGGTTTAATAATAGGGAAATGGCTCTTTTTGTGACCCTTTAGTCGCAGCTAGACTAGCTCACAAGAGAGCCATATTTGTCTAACTACACTACCAACTCAACACAGCAACGATTCCATTCAACTTCCCCGCAGACTGATGGTTAATAGTAGTACTGTCATCGGCATATCCCTTCGTCAATCCACTGGGTGGCAACACCTTTGCCACCCTTTTAATGTGTAGCTAGAAGTAAACTGACCTAGCTTCAGATTTTTTTAAGATGAACAATCAACGCCGATTCCGGATCTAGAATCGGTAATGTCAATCCAATTTCTTTTAGGTTGTCACCACTTAGAGTCAGCGTTTTATCCAACCACTGAGGACGTTGTTTCATTAACTGAAAACTCGTTTGCGGCATTTCCACCAACTTGACCTGGTAGCGGGACTCGGTATCAACACAGCTGATACGAAGCGGTGATGGCAACGCATGATCAGGCATGGCAAGTTGACATACCGTAATCAACATTTCGTCTTCACTGTGCACACCATAAATGCGTTGATTCAAATCAGCAGGATCGATACGGAATGAACGGCCGGAGTGAAGCAGAGAACGATATTGTTTGTGTAACTCAATGTAGTGAGCAAACGCTTGTTTTTCTTCTTTTGATTCTTTTACCGGGTCGAGCTCTACCCCCATATGCCCACCAAGCGCAGTAACACCACGCATATTAATGTGATGGCGTCGATTGGTTGAGTGGCACTCTGCCGGGCCAATATGGGCACCCATGACTTCCGGTGGGAAAAAATAACTCATGCCACGCTGAATGGTTTGGCGCTCCAATGCATCGTTACAATCAGATGCCCAGAAGCGATGAGTGCGTTTAAGAATTTCAAAGTCAATCCGCCCACCACCTGAAGAGCATGATTCAATTTCAACTGCCGGATGAGCAGCCAATAGTTGGTCAAACAGTTTATAGAGCGCTTGAGTTTGGCCATGAACAGCAGGCTTACCATTGTGACCAGGTTGTACCAGCTCACGGTTCATATCCCACTTTAAGTAACTGATCTTGTAGCACACCAGTAAGTCATTTAAGCGTTCAAACAAATATTGGAAACAGTCAGGGTTTTGCAAATCCAGTACATATTGCCAACGGCCTGATGGCTGGTGATAACCTTGTAAACTAAGCACCCATTCTGGATGGTTCCGGTAAAGGTCAGAATCTTGGCTCACCATTTCAGGTTCAACCCAAAGACCAAACTCCATCCCCTTCTCATTGACATGAGCGATCACAGGTTCTAGCCCATCAGGGTATTTCTCTTCATCCAAATACCAATCACCTAACGCTGCACGTTCTCCATTACGGCCAATGAACCAGCCATCATCAATAATAAAACGCTCAACGCCCATTTCAGCCGCTTCGGTTGCCATCTGCATGATGTATTCTGGCTTGTGGTCAAAATAGATCCCTTCCCAGGTATTAAGGTGAACTGGGCGCGGCTTGCTCACCGGGAAACTGAGAATGTTCTCACGAACAAAATGATGAAAACGATCAGAAATACCATTCAAACCCTGTGCACTATAACAGCCGTAAATCCATGGCGTTTGATAAGAATCCCCTTGCTCCAAACGTTTTTCACCAGCCAGTAACAACTCGCCAGCTTGGACAAAACGTCTACCATCACTTCTTACGTCTGCACGTAATTGATGATTACCACTCCACCCCAGGTGGAAGCCCCAAACATGCCCCTGTTGCTCACTAAAACTGTTGGTACCTACAAACAATCCCGGAAAGTTTTCATGAGAAGTACGGCCACGACGGTTTTCCTGCATGAACCCGCCATGCTCAAACCGTTGACGCTGCGTTTGGAATTCTCGACACCAACGACCATGGAATGTCATCAACTCATTGGCATGATTAGGTAGGGGAAGCGTAGAGGAGAGTTTCTCTAGGTTATAAACCCCCTCACCTCTATTTATGATTGTTAAACGCTTTTGAACAACATCTGTCTCAAAATCTAGTTTCAACTCTATGTCGAGTTCCAAACCAGCAATATCGTCAGCTAATTTAAAGGAAACTTGATTGTCAAATACGTGATGAGTCTTAACCTCAAAGACAGGAGCCCAATCCTTGCCATCTCTATGCCCTTCAATACCTGGGGCATTGAAGTGTCCACTGCCCAATTCTGGACATAATGACAATGGAACATCGACATCCAAACGTGCTTGTGAAATAGGACGCTCTGTAGACAACAGAAGATCGTCATCTAACTGAGTGATCTGAGCTCCCCAGTGAAGGATCTCTGGCACACGGTCAACTTTAATGATCAAACTGTGGTTTTTACTTTTGAGATGGATAAATTGATTCATAGTGATCTCTCAATGTTTGCGTAAACAGGTAATGGCTTAATTGTGTTTAAGAACAGCAAACAAACGAGAAAGAAGCCGTATTTATGTGATCGATGACTACTTATTATGAGACCTATGTGAGGTAGATCGATTTGTTTTCGAGAACAAATATTAATGTTATCACTACATTTTCTGACCCACTTCCCAGAAAAAAATTTGGAATAGATCTACAATCACGCCAATCGAAAACATGATGTAATCATTTATGACTGTCACCTTTAAAGATGTCGCAAAACTTGCAGGTGTTTCTACCCAAACCGTATCAAGAGTCACTAACGGTGCGGACAATGTTGCAGAAAGCACTCGTAAAAAAGTGAACAATGCCATAAAGCAACTGGGCTATATTCCTAACAAAGGTGCTCAGATGCTCAGCCGAGCAAAGTCCAAAATTATAGGTATCGTATCACTCGATATCTCATTGCACGGCGTAGCATTGATTATCAACGGCATACGCTCCCAAGCACACGATATGGGCTATGCAACCGCCCTGTCTGTTGTCGAAAGCAATCACTTAGATAATGTCCGTGAAGCGATTCGAGAACTGATTTCACAACAAGCCGATTCAATCATTCTGAATGTTCCCCTTGACAGTCAAACCGCGGAATCGCTTGTTGAGCAATATCAGCATTTGCATTTAATGTTTATCGATGTGCCTGATACTGCCAAAGTACATTATGTTTGCGGTGCCCATGCAGATGGCGCTAAATTGGCCGCTCAACATCTAATAGGTTTAGGGAGAAAGAAATTTGTATTGGTCACTGGGCCAAACGAGTCCACCGCCTCACAAATCCGTTACCTTAATTGGGTCAATTCGCTCGAAGTGAGTGATGCGAGCATTCTTGGTCAATTTGAAGGAAATTGGGAAGCAAGCAGTGGGTACATGGCTATTCGAGATTTTGTCGCACGCCAAGTACTGTTCGATGCGGTCTTGGTAGCAAGCGATCAAATGGCGCTTGGCGTACTTTGTGCGCTCAATGAGTTAAACATTTATGTGCCCGATCAAGTTTCTGTAATGGGATTTGATGGAATAAGAGACAGTGCCTTCTTTACTCCTCCCCTTTCTACGGTAGAACAAGACTTTGTCGAAATCGGTAAACAGGCAGTAAAGCTATCTCTGGAAAATAAAGATCAATCAATCAACAAAATGCAGAAAACAGTACCTGTTCGCTTATTAGCACGACAAAGCACCGCTACCAAGAAAGAAATCGACTACCAAAAACAGGCCATTCTAGCCCGACTAGACGAAATTCGAGATCTTTTACCCGATTAATACAGATAATCTTCATGTGATGGGCAAGATTGATACCATCGCCGAGTTTGGGATGATAAGAGGACGGATTATACCGGCAGACTAAGTAAGTTAACCTGAGCAGCGTATAAACGTTGAACTAATTATTAAGGCAACAACTAAGCTGATACAGGCAGGGGCAGGTGATCAGGTTCATCTGAGATGCCCGATCCGAATCAACGAAATATGTATGCGCAAGGAAACCACTATGAAAGCAACCATTATCGCTCTAGCTTTTTCTAGTTCTCTATTAGCTATTCCAGCGCAAGCTCAATCTGCACTTGGCCATGTTAGTGCAGAAAGTATTAAAAGCACACTTAGTCGTAGTCAAATAGAGCAATCTTTAGAGCAATGGAAACAGAACCAATTCGCTCTCCTGGAAAAAAAGGCAGATGCCATCTCTCACAAAGCGCCTATTGAAGCCCGTAGAGAGTTAGCGAAAAAACGGATTGAACGGGAGTACAATCAAATGACCAAGGTGCTTGGTTTATACGATGATTGACAGGTAGCAAGGTAATCGTCTGGGATTATTAATGCCCAAGTTATTATGCGATATAAAGTTCGGGCGATAGCCTCACATCGATTTTTGTCAACAGGCTTTTATCTGCCTAGGGTACACTGAACGGACTCGAGCCCTAGGCATCGCGATGCGAAAATAGTAGGCGCGCTGGTTTCTTTGAGTAAGTACATCTGTCCCACCGATTTATCCTGGTGCGACATGTTCGAAGTGCAGAAGCAAAAAAAGCCGTTGATAATCAACGGCTTTTTTTGTTTTTAATTTGGCGGAGAGATAGGGATTTGAACCCTAGATACGCTACAAACGTATGCCGGTTTTCAAGACCGGTGCTTTCAACCACTCAGCCATCTCTCCGTTGTGCGGCGAATAATACGGAGCTACGTTAAGGTTGTAAAGCAGATTCTTTCAATTCCAGCCTGTATGGTTAAACCTTGAACAACAACACATTATTTTATAATTACGCCCTCAATTGGAGGGCGTTTTTTGAGGATTTAGCTTAATCTCGCTTCATGGCAAGTACCGCCATTGCTACACAGAGAACTTTCTCATTTCTTGGTTAAGGTCATCCACCTGCGCTTTGATATCCTGGGATGTCTTGTTTGCACTGTCACAGTTATTAGAAACATCACCTGCCGAGTCAGACAGTTGGTGGACTAAATCAGCTAAAGACTGAGATACGCCAGACTGCTGCTCGGTAGCAACCGTCATATCACTGACTTTCTTGGCAACATCATCCATATAGTGAATCGTATCTTGTAGCATGGTATTGGCCTTAGCCGTGTGCTCGGTTCCCGCTTTAACCAGTGACTGACTATTACTGATCACCGTGACGACTTGTTCGGTCGAGCTTTGAATGGCATCAACAATCGCATTGATTTCAGTAGTAGACTCCGTCGTACGCTGGGCCAACAGGCGAACTTCATCGGCCACAACAGCAAACCCCCGGCCTTGCTCACCCGCCCTAGCTGCTTCAATGGCGGCATTGAGTGCCAACAAGTTAGTTTGTTCAGCAACGCTTTCAATAACCTCTGTCACCCGCTCGATTCGGTCACTCTCATCGCTTAGGTGCTGTACCATCTCACTGGCTTGGCCAATCAGTACATTCAACTCATCAACCGTTTGCTGATTTTGTTCCAGCGCTTTTTCACCGTTGGTCAACAAAGATGATGAGTGCTGCAAATCGTCTGAAGCCGCTTGGGTATTCTGTGCCGTTTCACTGGCTGTGACCGACATTTCTTCGATCGCCGTTGCCATCGAGCTAATTTTCTCTGCTTGCTTGGTGGCTTCATTGGCAGTGTTACTGTTGTTGGCCAACAACCGATTCATGCTTGAATCAACGTCTTTGGCCTTATCTGTAACGCCAGTAACCAGTGCTGATAGCGATGCTGTCATTCGGTTCACAGCATCAACCAGGGTGGCAATTTCATCATCCCCATTATTTGTCAGTGCTTGCCCTGAAAAATTACCGTGGGAGATTTCTTCAGCCCGCTGGGCAACAAGAGTCAGCCTTGAGCCGATACTCCGGCCAAGCCAGGTTGCAACCAGCAGCGAACACACACTGGCAATAACGGCAATAACAACCAAGGTGGTAATAACCCGCGAAACACTCTCATTAATGGCGACACCACCTTGCTGTGCCTTGTCCTGCTGAGCTACGACAATCCCATCAAGAATACGGGTAAATTGTGCTGCCGCTGGCCCTGTTTGCTGCGCCATTATGTAATTGGCTTTGTTCCATTCCGGTGATTGGCGCAGGGAAATAACCTGTTCAGCAAGCGGAAGATACATCTTCTGCATCTCCTCAAAGATCTGCCACAGGCTCAAGTGGCTTTCGCTGAGCAAAGCAAGATGACTATTCACCTCAGCAACAGATTTATCATGTCGCTGCATGAAGCCTTTATATTTATCTAGGTGATCTTGGTTACCATCAAACAGATAATCACGCAGTACACCGAGTGCGTTAGAGAGCGAGGTATAACTGTCTGCATAGAGCTTCATGAGCCTTTTTCTTTCGCCACCAAACGAGTTGTTTTCTTCCTCATTGATCAAGCCTTGCAGCTGATCAAGAGCCACTTCCGCAATAGGGGCAGCCTCGTTTAGCATCAGTGCGTGAGCAGGCAGGTTTTCCTGCGTGTGGCTGATATCGACGATAGCTTGCTCACTCTCCATCAACGTAAGCCAACCTTGGCTTACCTTGTTGAATTGCACTTCGGTTAAATGGCGCTTAATTTCTGCCAATTGGCTGTCAACATGCGCAAATGTGTCGGTGAGTTGTTGCTTCAGAGCTTGTGCAGATCCTTCATCCCCGCCTTGCAGCATATAGGCCCGTAATACTAAAAGTGACGACTGTGCGGACTGCTGGAGAGAGCGGCTGGCATCCACTGTAGGGAGATCGTCATTCAGAAGTGAGTGCGAATTCTCTTCGACCTGCTTGATTTGTTGATAGAGGATAACCGCAGCACAAAGAAACAGGGCGGTGATCAACAAAAAGCTTATCCTTAGCTTTCTGGCGATAGAGAATTTCATAGGTAGTACATCCGTTTTCAACCAATAAAAGGTTAATATAATGTTAATTCAGTTAATAATAAATAATCCATGTGGATTAATCATCCAAAGATAGTGATTAATCACGAAAAGGTATAGATAGCCAAATAAAGTGAAACAGTTATGATGAAAGGGTATTGATTAACTCAATAATAAAAGGAATAAAGATCACCCTTTCAATTAATCAGAATGACTAATTGGGCCAACTATCAGTTTGAACTGGCAGAATTACAAACCTCGATAACCGACGAAATTATCGGATCATCAATTTTGCTGGCTCTAAAGGCCAAACCGATAGACTTGCTGAGATCGAGCTTATCAATCTGCCGTAAAGCTATACCATCCGCCTCGCAGATCTCACGCCAGTCAGGTAACAAAGCAGCCCCGACTCCGGCACTCACCAGAGGCCAGGCGTATTCAATTGTCCGAATATTGGCCCGTAGCTGAAAGTGCACACCAGCCACAGCCATTGCCAGCTTCACTCTTTCCAGCACATCACATGGGCTACGGTTTATGAAAGGCAGGCCATCCAAGTCTTCAATCTTGAACACCGGTTTAGCCGCCATGGGCCAAGACTCAGGTATAGCAAGCCGATAGTCATCCTGCCAAATCGGTACAAAGTTTTCGTTTTTCGTCGCCGATTGCTGCAAAATAATTCTGGCATCACAAGGCTCATCCGGATCCACTAAGGTGAGCTCCAGGTTATCAATTCTCTCTGTCAGCTCTGTCAGCAAATAGCTCATCCGCTGGGCCCCGAGAGAGCGCATCAGCCCCAACCTGAGAGGAACTGGCGTAGGACCATCACCGAACAGGTTCAAAATGTTTTTTTCGCTCGCACTCATTTCTCGTGCCAACGGATAGAGCTTGTCGGCTGCTGGCGTGGGCAGCACACCGCGGGCATGCCTAACAAACAGGCTGGTATCAAGCGTGTGTTCCAACTGCTTGATCGCGGCCGTGATTGACGGTTGGGAGACAAAACACTTGCGGGCGGCCCCACTCACACTGCCCTGTTCGTACACTGCCTGAAAATACTTTAAAGCGCGCAATTCCATTGCTAATTCCCTAGCTCACTAGCCTCGTTAACCCAAAAAAGAACCACCAAAACCCTTTTGCATTAACAATTACACAACAATCCTACGCCGCTTTAGCTATACGGGCAACATTCAAAACTCTTCTGAGCTATAGGGATTTTCTATATCCAGCATAAAAATTTCATATTTCTCATAATCACCTACATCTCCTAAGGTAATAACCATCAAAGGACGGACCGACATAGGACAAGCACATGAGCACACAAAATACGGCTGAGCAGATTGCTGTAACCACACCTTCGGAAATAAAAAAACACCTCGTTGTCACTCCTGATAATGTCCTCGCGGCGATGGAGCGCTATGGCTATGACGAGTCAACATCAGCCATCATCCAGCAAGAGAACCTCCTACCAGCAGGGCTTCTCAGCAGGCTACATGCCTCTTACCCCCAGCATTCCGGTTTGCTGGAAACCCGTCCTATGTTATTTGTCGACAAAGAGCACTACACCGGACTATCCGGCTTCCGTGAAGTCGTCAGCATCCTCCACAAAAATGGGATCAACCTGGGGGATATCGAAGAAAGAGAGCTCTTTGTCGAGGTTTACCGTTTCCTCGCCACCCGTCATACCCTCAACAGTATTAACTGGGATAACTATGCTACTGATTCAGTCTTTCAGCTAGTCTTCCCGCAGCCGGGTATGATTAACCAGCAAACAACCCAAGCCTACCTGCAAGCAGAAAGTAAAGAGAAACGCACTCAGGTTGCGCTGGATTATATGGAAAAAACCAATCCACATGACGGTAACCAGCAGCTCAACAAACCTTGGTTTGAAAACGATCAGGGGGAAATAGAATTCCTTGACGGCAGCCAGCACAAATACCCGCAATGCCAGCTGATCTTCGATAAAACCACCCAAAACTGCTTCTCGTTCTGTACCTATTGCTTCCGTCATGCACAAGTGCGTGGTGATGAAGACATGTTTATCCAAAAAGACATCCAGCAAATTCACCAATACCTGAGACAACATACAGAAGTAACCGATCTGTTGATCACTGGTGGTGACGGTGGCTATATGCCCGTTAACCGCCTCAAGCAGTACGTCATGCCGCTCATTGAAGATCCTTCGTTGCTCCATGTTAAAAATGTTCGCCTTGCCACCCGCTCACTCACCTTCCACCCGGAGATGATCCTGAGCCATAAATACGATGCGATGCTCGAGCTGTTTGACACCCTGCGTGATAACGGTATTCAGCTAGCCTGGATGGCACACTTTTCAACCCCGCGGGAGCTGCTGAACCCAACGACGATTGCCGCCATTCGCCGCTTGCAAAATCATGGCGTTAATATCCGTAGCCAGAGCCCGATGATGAACCATATCAGCCTGTTTGCTGATGAGAACGGTGAAATTGATATTGATCGCTCGGCGCAAAACTGGATCGATCTTGCCAACATCCTGGGCATGATGTCTGTTGGGTTCCACTCGATGTATTGTGCCCGCCCGACGGGTGAACACCATTACTACACTGCGCCTCTGGCCGAGGTTGAAAAAATATTCAACCTGATCTATCGCTCGCTATCGTCGATAAACCGTCCTTCGCGCCATATCTCAATGACGATCTCGGCAGGCAAACTGGCCATTCTCGGCACGTCCATCATCAATGGCGAGAAATGCTTTGCGCTGAAGTTTACCGAAGCCCGCAATATGAAATGGATGGACCGCGTCTTCCATGCCAAGTATGACGAACAAGAAAACAAGGTCGACTTCCTGACCCCGCTCGATACCGATAAGTTCTTCTTCGAAGACGAGCTACAAAATATCGAATTTGAACTCGCCAATGCCCTTCGCCAGCGACTCGCTTGATGCACTGGTTGAGGCAATAAACGTATTTTGCTTTCAAAATAGCCACTGCTTAGCAGTGGCTATTGGAAGCTAACCACGAATAATCAAACAAGGCGTTGTTCATATGATAAATAAACATATCGCTTCCCCTGCCCAAGCCGTCGCTGACATTTTTGATGGCGCAACTGTGATGATTGGCGGGTTCGGAGAAGCAGGAAGCCCGATAGAGCTGATCCATGCACTTATCGATCACGGTGCCCGCAACCTCACCGTCGTCAACAACAATACCGGCAGTGGCCATGTCGGCCTGGCAGCATTAATCGAAAACGGCCAGGTCGGTAAGATGATCTGCTCTTTCCCCCGCACCGCCAACTCCACCGTCTTCCCAGATCTGTATCGCGCAGGAGAGATTGAACTAGAGTTGGTTCCCCAAGGTACGCTTGCCGAGCGGATCAGAGCCGGAGGCGCTGGGATCCCTGCCTTCTATACCGCCACCTCGGTTGGCACACCGCTCGCCGACGGCAAAGAACATCGAGTATTCGATAATCGTGAATATGTTCTTGAAACAGGCCTTACCGCAGACTTTGCCCTGATCAAATGCCAGCAAGCCGATCGCTATGGCAACTTGGTCTATAACAAAACCGCCCGTAATTTTGCCCCTATCATGGCGATGGCGGCTAAGACAACGATTGTTCAGACAGGCTCGCAGGTCGAGGCTGGCGATATTGATCCTGAAGCGATCATCACCCCCGGGATCTTTGTAGATCGTATTATAACGGTTTCCGATCCTGCCCATGAATCCAGACTTGTTGCCGAGGGGAGATGCTACCCATGAATACCACACCACAAACTATAGGCTGGTCCCGTGATCAGATGGCGCAGCGGGCGGCACTTGATATTCCAGATGGGGCCTACGTCAACTTGGGTATTGGTATCCCAGAAAAAGTCGCCCGCTTCGTTCCCGAGGGACGCGAAGTGATCTACCACACTGAAAACGGCTTGCTGGGAATGGGCGTTGCACCCGAGCAAGGCAATGAAGACTGCGAGCTGATCAATGCAGGTAAAAAGCCAGTCACTGCCATACCCGGCGCGGCGTATTTCCACCATGCCGACAGCTTTGCCATGATCCGGGGCCAACACATTGATATTTGTGTGCTGGGCGCGATGCAAGTCGCACGGCAAGGTGATTTGGCAAACTGGTCGACAGGAGCAGCAGATGCGATCCCGGCAGTTGGTGGAGCAATGGATCTGGTTGCGGGCGTCAAAACTATCTTTGTTATCACCCAGCACACTACCAAAAACGGCGAGCCAAAATTGGTGGATCACTGTAGCTACCCGCTCACAGGCCAGAAAGTTGTCAGCCGAATCTATACCGATCTCGCCGTCATTGCTGTCACGTCGCAGGGCTTTGAAGTACTGGAGCTGGCACCGGGCGTTGATTTTGACTACGTCCAGCAGCGCACTGGCTGTGAGCTTCTGCTTAGCGACCATCTAAGCAAGCAACTCAATGGCTCTGCTGCTACCCAAACAAATGCAGCTAAACAGGCAGAGGGACTTCCTCCTGCAACATGTACCCTCAAGTAAGCCGGAATTGAACCATGGAACAACAAAAACAAATACCATCGTCAACGCGCAGTGCAGCCCTTTATCACCGGGCACTCAACGTCATGCCCGGCGGTTGCAGCCGCAATACAGTGTTACGCCAGCCTCATCCCCTTTATGCCGAGAGCGGTCAGGGCTGCTTTGTCACCGACATTGAAGGGGTTCAACGGGTCGACTTTGCCAACAATATGGCAGCCTTGATCCACGGCCATGCTCACCCACACATAGTGACAGCCGTCACCGAACAACTACAAAAAGGCACCGCATTTACCCTGGCTACCGAAACCGAAATCCAGTATGCCGAACATCTTTGCAGCCGGAATAAAGGCTTCGAAATGATCCGCTTCGTTAACTCTGGAACAGAAGCGGTAATGAGCAGCCTCAAAGCAGCAAGAGCGTTTACCGGGCGCGCCAAAATCGCCAAAGTCGAAGGTGCTTATCATGGCCTTTATGATTACGCCGAAGTCAGCCAAACCGCCAGTCCGACAAACTGGGGAGAAGAAGATAATCCGGCCAGTGTCCCCGTTGCCCACGGCACCCCCGCTTCGGCCTTAAACGATGTGGTCGTGATCCCGTTCAACGATCCCGAAAAGGCCATTGCTATTTTGGATCAACACGCCGACGAACTAGCTTGTGTACTGGTTGATCTGTTACCCCATCGCGTGGGCCTGATCCCGGCATCAGAAGAGTTTGTGAAGGCACTTAGAGACTGGACCAAGAAAAACGGCGCTCTACTGGTATTCGATGAAGTGATCACCTTTCGTGGTAACTACGGCGGCACCCAGGAAAACTACGCGGTCCAGCCGGATTTAACCGCAATGGGCAAGATGATTGGTGGTGGCTTTCCGGTTGGTGCGCTAGCTGGACGCAAAGAGGTCATGGAGGTGATGAACCCGCTGGCTGATAAGCTGCTCTTCCCGCATTCGGGGACATTCTCTGCCAACCCTATCACTATGATTGCAGGCCTGACAGCGATGCAGCTATTTGATGAGGAAGCAGTTTCTAACTTAAATACGCTCAGCGATAAACTGCGCCAGCAGATTGCCGAAGCCATTGCGATTGCCGATGTTCCGGCTTGCGTCACGGGCAATGGCTCGATGTTTCGGATCCACATGAAACCGCAGCCCCCGACCAACTACCGATCCGCCTATGCCGATCCAGAAGAAATTAGGATCCGCACCGCTTTGCTCGATCACCTGTTCAATCACGGATTCATGATGATCAATACCTGCTCGGGTACCTTGTCTACGGCCATGACCGAGAAAGAGATCAACATATTCAGCGAAGTGCTGCTAGACGGTTTCCGCCAGATCAAGCCTCTGTTTAACACTGCAAAGTATTAAGGGATTAAAACTATGAGTGATGTCTATATCTGTGATGCGATACGTACAGCAATCGGCCGGTATGGCGGTACGCTGTCTTCAGTTAGGGCCGATGACCTGGCTGCGTTGCCAATCAAGGCATTAATGGCTCGCAATGCGCAGGTCGATTGGCAGGCAACTGACGATTTGTTGCTAGGGTGTGCCAACCAATCTGGTGAAGACAACCGCAACGTTGCCAGGATGGCTGGGTTGCTGGCCGGATTGCCACAGCAAGTACCGGGCTGTACCGTCAATCGCTTGTGCGGTTCTGGCCTTAATGCAGTCGGTGATGCTGCCCGTTCAATCCGATCTGGCGAAGCTGATTTAGTCATCGCCGGAGGCATTGAAAGCATGTCGCGCGCGCCGTTTGTCATAGCCAAGGCCACCAATGCTTTTTCCCGTTCGACGGAGCTATTTGATACCACCATGGGCTGGCGTTTTATTAACCCCGAACTCGATAAGCAATATGGTACCGATGCGATGCCCCAAACGGCTGAAAACCTGGCATCGCAATATGGGATCAGCCGTGATGCCCAAGATCGGTTTGCATTGATGAGCCAGCAAAAGGCCGCTGCTGCGCAAGAAGACGGAAGGCTGGGTGAAGAAATTATCCCCGTCACTATTCCGAGCCGAAAAGGCCCACCGATGATCGTCGACAGGGATGAGCACCTGCGCTCCACCAGCCTCGAAAAGCTTGCCCAGCTGAACCCTCTTTTTAATGACGGCACGGTAACGGCTGGCAATGCTTCTGGGATCAATGATGGCGCTGCGGCTCTTCTCCTGGCATCGGAAACGGGGCTAAAAAAACATAATTTAGTACCTAAAGCCAAAGTGCTAGGTATGGCCGTCGCTGGCGTCCCTCCCCGGATCATGGGGTTAGGCCCGGTGCCCGCAACAAGAAAGCTGCTTGACCGACTCGGTATGACACTCAATGATTTCGATATATTAGAATTTAACGAAGCCTTTGCCGCGCAGGCTCTCACCTGTACCAGGGAGCTAGGGCTGGCAGACGATGATCCGAGAATTAATCCTCAAGGCGGGGCTATCGCATTAGGCCACCCGCTAGGTATGAGTGGTGCCCGGCTGGCAACAACCGCCATGTATCAGCTACAACGTACTAACGGCAAGCTGGCACTGTGCACCATGTGTGTTGGAGTCGGCCAGGGTATTGCCATGGTGATTGAACGCATTTAGGTAACGCTCTTTCCTTCAAATCCCTGGCCTAGAAGCTTTGCATCAACCGCTCGAGGGCAGAATAATATTAAATTGGCTGCCTTTGCCAGGCTCGCTGGAAAAGTTTATGTCGCCCCCGTGTGCCCGGGCAACCGCAAGAGCAAAGCTCAGCCCTACTCCACAGCCGTCATTTTGGCGGCTTTGGTCACCTCGGAAAAAGCGCTTGAAGATATGGCCCTGATCCGCCTCTGGAATACCAAAACCAGTATCGATGACTGAAAGGGTGATGTCTTTTTTCGAACTCGCTAAGTCGACCCGCACCTTTCCCTTTGGCGGGGTATATTTAATAGCATTATCCAGCAAGTTAGCCAACATACGCTGCAGGCTCTGGATATTTCCCCAAACAGGTTCAGCAGGAGCCAGGTTAAATGACAGATCGATATCTTTCTCTTCTGCCACTGGCTGAAACAGCTCGCAGGCATCACTGGTCAGCTGCGCTATATCGATCTCACTTTTTGTCAGCTGGGCGGCACCGGCTTCTAGCTCGGCCAAATCAAGGGTTGCATTGATCATTTGCAGCAACCGATCGCACTCTTCGATAGTATTTTCAGCCGCGATGCGGTGCTCATCAGCCGTTCTGCTTTTGGTCAGCGACTGCTCTGAAATCACCCGAATACGGGCCAAGGGGCTACGCAAGTCATGGGCTACATTATCAGTCAGCTCTCGCATTTCTGAAATCAGCACGTTAATGCGATCCAGCATGGCATTGAAGGTATCTGCAAGTTGCTGGACTTCATCCCCCCGAGCTGCCACCGACACTCGCTGACCAAGATCGCCCAGCTCTATCTCACGGGCTGTCCGGCTGATTTGCTCAATTCCCTTCACCCCCTGCCTGGCCATGAACCAACCAACAAGGGAGGTAAGAGGAATAACAATGATAAACAACGCCAGCAGCACCGCTAGCATGATTTCCATAATATCCTCTTTTTCTTCCAATGATTCGCCAATCTGGAGAAGGAGGTTTGGGGCTATCAGGCCATATACAATTCGCGCATCATATTCCTGATCAGGTCTTATTACGGTCTCTAGTTCAAGTTCGCCGTTTATAGCCATTTGTTGAAGGCGTTGAGGATTATTATCCAGTACCTGCCAGGCGCTGAGATCAGTTGAAAGGATCGGCTTTCCGGCGGGATTAAACAGCTGAATAAAGATATCCTCTTCATCACCGGGTTTGACTTCACTGGCCACTTCTCGCTCGACCCCCGTCATCCCTTCGGCCTCGAAAAGCTGTTTGAATTCATAGATATCTTCTTGCAAATCCTCGTCGACCCGGTTGTCGAGAATGCTATTGAAAGACAGGTAAATCACTAAAAAAGCAGAGGCCCAGAAAAATGTAAATGCCAATGCATACCAAAGGGTCAGGCGAAATGTCAGCGTGCGAGGAAATTTAAGCATCTTGTATTTTAAGAACATAACCGAAACCTCTAACTGTGTGGATCAGAGGTTTATCAAAGCCCTTGTCCACTTTTTCCCTGAGCTTACTGATACGGGCTTCGACCACATTGGTATGAGGATCAAAATTATAGTCCCAAACGCGTTCCATGATCATTGTTTTTGAAACTAGGTGCCCAGCATTTCGCATTAAGTACTCTAACAGTGCGAACTCTTTCGGTTGCAGGTTAATTTTTTTCCCTGCCCTGACCGCGGTACGCGCCAACAGGTCAATCGTCAATTGTTCGACCGATAATGTAGTCGGCTCCAGGCCATTATGTGCTCTGCGGATTAAGGCTTGAACCCGCGCCAGCAGTTCGCTGAAAGAGAAAGGCTTGGTCAGATAATCATCCCCTCCTTTCTGCAATCCCCTAACACGATCATCAATCGTTCGCTTAGCACTTAGGATAATAATTGGCAGGGGGATCCTATCTCTACGTAAGCATTCAATCACCGAAAGGCCATCAAGTCCGGGCAGCATAATATCAATAATACCAGCGTCATATTGCCCACTTCTGGCCATACTCAAGCCACTCTCACCGTTACTACTATGATCAACCACATAGCCGGCTTCTTTCATGCCATTACAGACAAAGTCGGCAATTGTCAGGTCATCTTCTATCAGTAAAATTTTCATCATCCACTGGCCTCGCGACTTCCCATTTCAATATTGATGCAAACGGGCTTCCACTCGAAAAGGCGCTACCAGAAAAGGAGGCAACTCTCTTAGCTAATACTAGTCATAGTTCATATTAATAGTAGTCTTCTGAGCAAGGAGGTTGCCCCCAATGAAAAAGGCTCCATAAGGCGAGTAGCGAATAATTCGGCTTAATGGAGTCCATGTGTGTATATACCCAAGCTACTTGGGTGGTTTCGGTATATCGCTATTCGACTTCAAAGCAGCTTTCGACTGCCGTCTGATTACCGCTAGCTTCTCTCACCAGCACCTCAAACTTAAATTCATCACCAAGAGCGATAAAACTGGCAGGCACTTCTATTTGGGTGACTGACGGTGGAAGGTCGACACTAAATATCAGTAAGGTTGGCTCTTCCCGTTCAACAACAGCCTGGTACTTCACAACCTCAACATCGCCCCATTCACCGATATCAGGGTGTGAACTATTAACGGGATCCCAGCTGATGACGACAGATTCTCCCCCTTCCACGCTTGGAAGCTCATCGGCATCGCAATCTTCCGCCGCCATTTGTCCGGCTACCATCATATTGTCGGCAGGTGCTGGCATGACATGGCTTAGTATAACGGTACTTTCAAGGTCTTCTCCTTCAAGCGTTACCCCTTCGATATCATACTCACCAGCAGGAAAACGCTCGAAAAAGTCTGCCGGTAACAACTCATCAAAGGAAGGCTCGGCACTCTCAAAGAATAATTCGGTAAGACCTTGGTTGCGCAGGCGCCCCTTGACTTTAATCTTGAGCATATTGCGGTCTCGCGGATCTTCGATGGTAAGTTTCTTCCAGGGATCACCATCAATCAAAGCATGAATACCTAAATCCCCATCCGTATCATTTAGCTCAAAGAAAATACTGGCCTCATCAAACGGAGGCTCGTTATTGCCATAAGCCAACGCCTGCGGTGCCAACGAAGCAAACATGAAGCTAGCCACGGTGACAGAGCAAATCGGTAACATGTTCTTGTTCCTGGTCATTACGGTTACTCCAATGTACTTTTTCAGTAAGGGACACTCCCTACATTCAAAAGTAAAGCCGACTAACCTTATCGCTAACTGACCGGTACATTACCATTTGGTCATCTTTGAACGTTGACCGATTTCTGCATCAAATCACTTACTGATAGACCGAATAGTTCAGGTCAACTCATGCTCAGGAAATTCTGACTATGCGAGGGAAGACTTCTTCAATTTCACGAAAGAGCTTTTCAGGATCCCCTTCATAACGACGGGAAAAGTGGAAAGGCATGAGCTGTTCAACTTCGGCAGCTGCCGCGATTTCACCGCACGCAGTGGTAGTCAGGTGGCCATTGATAACCCCCCGAAAATGATCATCCCTGGAAAAAGCAGCTTCACAAATGAATGTGTCTGCATGGCGAGCCAGGGTGATGAGCTTTTCTCTATTTTCGGCAGTATCTGCCAGATCAGTGGCGTACACCAATTTCTTACCAGCCTGTTTACGCAGCAAACGGCTTGCCAGCACTCCAACCGTCTGGTTGTCGCCATTAGGTAACTCAATCAAACATGAATACTCACCAGCCATGTAGGTATATTTAAGTTTTCCCAGCCAGCGACCGGGCGGTAACTGAAATTCTGAAAGCGCCTTTTCACAAACGACAATAGCCGCAACGGGCTCATAGGCATAAGCCAGCACAGGCGTGCCGTGATCCAATTCGACGGCGCGTATCAAAAAACGTTCCTCTTGATAAATGATGCCGTCCTTAACGGCCTTGTCGGGCAGAGCAATCATTGCTTTCTGCCCTGCTTTCAGGCGATAGCATCGCAACTGCTCTCCGTGCAGCTCGGCGATATTAAATTCGGGGCCGTTGTCACCAATCCGATCCCATAGAATGCCACTTAGCATACCGGCAATATGACTGGCTAGCCCAGGCGGGCCATACAAAGTACAAGATGCAGGCGTTCCCAATCGCACCCTAAGCAGCCCCATGAACCCGCCAATATGGTCAAAATGAGCATGAGTAATGAAAATATGACTGACATTATGGGTATGGCGCATTGGCAACCTTGAGGTGTTTCCAAGATCAAAAAGAAGGCAACGCCGACTCCAGTTGGTCTTTATCAATAAAAGAGGATCTTCAAAAAGACTGTTAACCAGCTCGGCGGTTACATCTCTCCTGCGGATCTGAGTGCTGCAGGCCGTCTCTTTATGATCAGAAGGGTAAACCAAAGAAGATCCTGAAAATGATGTGGAAGCGGATTTTAATTTTTTATAGTGATTAACCGTTACCAGCTTCTGACCAGGTAAGTGCCAGGCATCACGTAGTAACAGCTGGGAAGGAGTGCGCTTCAAAATGTGGCATCGTAACCGCAACTGCTGATCCTGCAATTCAAGGACTTCTCCCATAGTGATCACACCATCAGCATCGCCCAGACTGATCAGCCTGCCACACCATTTTTCCGGGAGGTCAATAGGAGGTGGTGTACCAAGCAATGCTATTTCTTCGAGTGACAATACCGTTTCCTCGGCACCCTCCATGTAACGATCCCAAAGTTGAGTTCGCCATGATAAACGCTCAAACCGGCTGGGCGGATGGGCCTCATCAGACATTAAAACCCGTATTACAGGCAAATGAAGACTGGCAATTTCCGGCTCAAGCGTTATTGAACCGTCTTGATTATCTAGCACTACCAGCAAGGTAGCTGCCGTTAAGTTGACCAGTGTGGTAAGCAGTTCCGCCGCAGCAACTCCTCTTGTCATACCGGGGGCATCGATGATTAAAGGGTGCTGGATGGAAACTCTTAACAGCAAGCGACTCACTGCCTCAGCCAACGGCAAACGAAAACGCGCGGCATCAAGGCTGCACAAGGCTTCAAAGTCTTGAAGCTGCCAGCTATTACTATTCCAAGCGCCAAAGTTGATGGCTGCAGGAATACCGAATTTCGGCGAGCCGGGATCCGCGCTGAGGCAAACACAAGATCGTTTTTCTGCCTGGAGTCGCCTGGCCAGCTCTGCAGCCAAGTGACTTTTTCCTGCCCCTGTCGGGCCAAACAGCAATACCCGTTCGGTCTTTCGTAACAGTGCTTGGCTTAGTTGTTCCACGCCTTGGGCGTAGGTGAGTTGTACTGCCGGAGATACCATAGTCAGATCTGCTATACCTTTGGTGGTTGATTAATTAATCAACCTACTGCTTTAAGTATAATTAACCCTTGATATTTACAATCTGGCGCAAGGTATGGACGATCTCGACCAGGTCACTCTGGTTTTTCATCACCGTATCGATATCTTTGTATGCTTCGGGAATTTCATCGATCACCCCTTTATCCTTGCGACATTCAACCCCGGCAGTCTGTGCAATCAAATCCTGTACTGTGTATTGTTTCTTGGCTTGGGTGCGGGAAAGCCTGCGGCCTGCGCCATGGCTACAGCTAAAGAATGAATCCGGGTTACCTAACCCGCGAACGATATAGGAGCTGGTTCCCATGCTTCCCGGGATCACCCCCAGATCACCGACCCTTGCTCGGATAGCCCCTTTACGGGTGACCCAGACCTCACGGCCAAAGTGTTCTTCATGTTCGATATAGTTATGGTGACAGTTAATTGCTTCTTGCGTTACTGAAAATGATGGCAGATAGCGCGCTAAAATCCGCAGGGCCGCTTTCATCATCAGCTCACGATTGATACGGGCATATTCCTGAGCCCAGTTCACGGCTTCTATATAGCCATGATAGTGTTTTGCCCCCTCTTGAAAATAAGCCAAATCGGCATCTGGCAAATGGATATGATGGTGCTCCATATCCCGCTTTGCCTGCGCGATAAAATGGCGGCCAATCGCATTGCCTATGCCACGGCTTCCCGAGTGGAGCATCACCCAGAGATTATCGACCTCATCGAGGCACAGTTCGAAAAAATGGTTTCCCCCACCCAATGTTCCGGCCTGATGGGCCCAGCGCCCAGGCTTGATCATTTTTCTCAATTCAGGGTTGAGATGAAGTATGTCGTCCAGCCCCTTAGCCAACGGAGAATCCCCCCTGATCTTGGCCGTTTGATGCTCTTGACCAGGGCCAATAGGGATCACCGACTCGATAGCATGGCGAAGCTCTTTCAGGTTTTCCGGCAAATCAGACGCTGTCAGCGACAAGCGAGTGGCATTGATACCGCAACCAATATCAACGCCGACCGCTGCTGGTATAATGGCTTTCACCGTTGAAATAACACTGCCAATCGTTGCTCCTTTGCCCAGGTGGACATCCGGCATTCCGGCAACATGGTGATAGATAAAAGGCAAAGACGCCGTGCGCCTTAACTGCTCCGCTGTCTGTGAGTCAATGTCATCAGTCCAGACTTTGACTGGATGGGGCTGGTGTTTGGTCGGTGGATAAACAGTTAGCACTGGCATTGTCTATGCGCCTTTTACCTTGTTACAGCAGGCTACTATTAATCAGTATAGGATAAGCTTTATGCCCGTAAATCCGGAGAAGGCGCATGGAAATCGCCCCCTCCAGCTCAACTAATAATGTTCAGAAACGGATCGCTTGTCTCGCTTTTCGTGCATTTGGTCTGGTTCGGGTTGATAGGAGTTTTCATAAATCGCAGGCGTCGAGCACCCCAGAATGAATAAAGGTAACACTAGCAAAAGAACTCTCATGGCTTTTCCTTGTATTGTTATTCACTAGTAAGATTAGCATATAGGGCTCCACCAACAGTTATTGTTTCTGTTTAGGCATTGCCGACCTCATATTAATAACCTAAACAACCGAAAAACCATTAAACCATAAGTGTCATTATTAACAAAAACTCATAAACCCATATCATTCCACACAAGAATACCCCTACTCTGAAAAATAAATCGATAAATAAACCAAAATAAATAATAAAAGCATAGGTTATATAAAAATATCTTATAGATATTTTATGTTAAACATAGATGCTAACTACCCAACTCACCCCTATTAATTGAGAACAATTAGCAACCAGAATGGTAGTAATTAATACATCATTAACCATTAGTCATATTCCCCCCTCAGCCAACTCGATCAAAGTACGACCACTAACAAGCGTCAAAAACAACCAAAACAAATAAAAACAGTGATCTAGACAGCAAAAAACACACCAAAAGCATAAGCAACATATTGAAATTACGATTTTAAGTGTAAGTTGCACTCACGATCTATCGCTACTGATAAATCGCTAATTGTAGATTTTTTTCCTATTTCATGTTTATTGTTTGAATATCCTTTTTATTTCATCCCCGCAAGTGCGGGGATTTTTTTATTAAAGTTATATTCATGAAACAAATAACAGTTCGTTATTTAAATTAATAACAAATATATTAGCAAGCGTTTGCGTGATAAAGATCACACAGCGGAAATATTAATAACAAATTTATACATGTAAATATTGCTATCAACACGCAAACGTTTAGAGTGAGCGCGCTTTTAAATAGCACCCAATTAGGAAATAATAATGAACAAAACAATTTTAGCAGTCGCATTAACTACTCTTCTTTCTGGCACAGCACATGCTGCCACGGTATATCAGAACGACAACGGCGATAATATTAAAGTTTACGGTGGCGCAGAAGTCGGTGGTTGGATTGCTAATGATACGCCTGACGGTGTAAACCACGGCACAAAATATGTTGATGATTCTTTCGCAACAATCGGTATCAAAGGCCAAACGGGTGATTTCTTCGGTAAGTTTGAACTTGATGCTGAACGTACACCTTGGACTGAAGACAACAACTTCCAGCTAGTGATGGACAAAGTCTATGTTGGTTACAACCTTGCTAAAGGCCATTCAATTGAATTAGGCCGTACCGATACTGCTTACGATCATTATGATTCACTTGGTGACTTCTCGGTTAACGAAGCAGCTGGCGTTTCTGAAGCAGGCGACCAGGACAACACCATCAAATACCGCGGTCAGTTCAACAACATCAAGGTTGGCATCTCTTACTCGATGGAAGGCAACGACTACGAAGAAGATATCCGCCCTGTATTCGATAAAGACGGCAAGCTAGTTCTTGATAAGAACGGTAACCCTGTATACAAAGACAAAGGCTCTTACACAACAGATTCTCGCTTCGGTGAAGTGTACAACGGTTATGTGGGCTACTTCTCTGAGCAGTTCACCATCATTGCTGGAGCTGAAACCGTTGAAGACCGTGGCGAGATCTACTCTCTACACGGTGAAACAAAGATTGGCAAAATTGGTCTTGGTGGCCTGTTCTCCGTTTCTGATCGCGAAGGAAAAGGCAAAGACACCAACACTTTCGTAGCATCTAGTTCTTACGATATTACTGAGCAGCTACAAGCCGTTGCAACCTTCTCTCATATCGATGCAGAAAACAGCAAGAATGACGACTCTTGGGGCACTATCGGTATGAACTACCAGTATGCCAAGAACGTTAAGCTTTCTGCTGAAATCGCAACAGGTACTGACGCAGGTACATACGGTTACGCGAAAACATACTTCTGGTTCTAATCAAAAATTGAATCATTTCGCCTAATAATAAAGAGCCTCTACTGCATTGTGAGGCTCTTTTCATAACAGCCCTAATAAAGATGTGCCTGCCTTCGTAATTCACATCTCATTACTCCCAGAGTGGCTGTGTTTTGGCCAAATAGGCTACAGCGTCAAAACAGTGGCGATGCTTTGAGCGAACAAGTTACCTTGTCAACTAATTGAAACAATTCACTATTACCTTTGCTGCTCTATAGAAAGTAGAGTAGTAACTCGAGAAGACAATAATGAAAAGAACAATCTTGGCAGCATCAATCGGTGCCGCAATGTCCTTCGGCGCTCAGGCCGAACTCATCATTTCAGAATACATTGAAAATGGTAATGAAAAGGCGTTGGAAATCGCAAACGTTGGTGCAAATCCGATATCTTTGGATGGCTTCAGCATCACTAAAGATATCAACGGTAACGATGACTACAGTGATATTACCCCCCTATCAGGCACCTTGGATCCTCAGAAAACAATCGTCATTGCTTATTCACAGGCTAGTGACGAACTAAAGTCGAAAGCTCAATTAGTATCATCAAAAATCGGCTTTAATGGCGATGACCAGATAGCGCTAAAAAATAGCAACGGTAAGATCATCGATCACATCGGCGAACCGGGAAAGGTGAAGTTTGCTGAAGATACAGATATGCGCCGTGAAGCGAATAATCCGTCAGCTACCTGGAATCAAGACCAATGGTCACACCATGCCAAAACTGACTATAACCATCTTGGTATTATTGGCGATGATAACGGGACAACCCCACCAGCTGACGCAACGCCGGAAACAATTATGGGCCTTCAGGGGAACTCTTGGGCCTCCCCATACACTGATCCGGCCAATGGAAAATTCATTTCAGACGAAACTTTCATCATAGAAGGCATCGTGACCGCTATCCAGACCACTGCACTTGGCAGTGATCTACCTGTCGGATTCTTTATCCAAGACGAAAACGGTGATGGTGATCCAAGCACTTCTGACGGTATCTTCGTCTCCGGTAAAGTTGATGGCCTTACTGTCGGCGATAAAGTTGATGTCACCGGTAAGGTTAAAGAAGACTATGGCTGGACCAAAATCCAACCTAACCTGGTCGAAAATATTGGTTCCGGTACTATAGCGCCAATAACAGTTGTCGCACTTGATACCGACGAAGATTTTGACTTCACCCTAGAACGCCATGAAGGCATGCTGGTCGCATTCCAAAAAGAATCCGACATGCGTGTTACCCGCACCTATGGTTTTGACTACGGCCCGAAGCGCAATAACATGGTGGTGTCTAACGGCCAGGTTAACCTTCATCCTAACCAGAACAATGCACCTGTCATTCACGACGGTGTTATTGATACCGCCCCGGAACGCCAGGCCGATTGCAACCAAGACAAGCGTATTGTTGTTGAGTCTTTCGAAAAAGTATCGAAAGGTACCCATGTGCCATGGTACCCAGACTTTGGCTCGGATAATGGCACAGGTACAACCGATGACTATATTCGCATCGGCGATGTACTTGATGGCTTCGAAGGCGTAATTGGTTATTCCTACAGTGATTTCCGTTTCTATGTCACCAATACGGTAACTAAAGACAACTTCGCCCGTGAAACCTCAGACCGAACCGACGCGCCTGTGCTAAAAGAAGGCGGCGATCTGCGTATTGCGACGTTCAACGTACTCAACTACTTCACCTCACTTTATGGAAATGGCGCACCGAACCCGACAGGGCAAAACCGCGGAGCCCTATCATCAGAAGAGTTTGAGCTTCAAGGTAATAAGATTGCCAATGCTATTGTTGCTATCAATGCCGATATTGTCGGTCTGATGGAAATCGAAAACAACGGTTTTGGCGATGACTCGGCAGTTGCCCACCTGGTTGCCAAGATCAACAACCTCATCGACGATCCTAAAGATCACTATGCTTATGTTGTCGGCAATGAAGGCGACCAGTTTGTCGGCTCTGACGCCATTGCAAACCAGGTGATCTTCAGAGCGAACAAAGTAACCCTTGATACTTACCGCCTGATCGAAATGCCACAGCAGCATGCTCCAGCAACAGGTAAAGAAGACGGTAAAAACTACCAGCGTGACGCAATTACCCCAACATTCCTGATCAACGGCACCAAAGAGAAGATTACCGTTTCAGTCAACCACCTGAAATCTAAGGGTTCGACTTGCTGGGAAGATGCCGCGCCTGTCGAAGAAGGCGGCCAGGCAAATAAAGACTCTGACAAGCAAGGCTCATGTGAAAACTTCCGTGTCTCTGCCGCGTACCACCTAGGGGAAACTCTACAAGGCATTGATGGCTACAAACTGATTCTGGGTGACTTGAACTCTTACGGCAACGAAGATCCAATCATGGTGCTGACTAACCGTGATAATGCGCCGGAAGACCATGTCATTAAGGCTGCCCGTGACACATTTATCGGCGGTGATGCATCTTCTGGCAACCCGCTGCATGGTGCCGATGGCGCAGTGATTGATAACGCTTACGGTTATATCAATGCCGTTACGATTAACCACCCGCACTCATACAGCTACTCATACAACGATGAAGTCGGAACGCTGGACTACATCCTTATCTCTCCAGAGCTAAAGAGCAAATTCGTCGATGCCACTGACTGGAACATCAATGCTGGTGAATCAACGCTATTTCAATACGCCGACAAGAACAATTGCCTAAATGGTGTGTGTTCACGCCGCTATGCTGATCCGTACCGTGCCTCTGATCATGATCCGGCTATTATCGACCTGAAGTTCGGTACAGATACAGACCCAGAAGTTCCTTCGTTCAAGCGTAACCCACAAAGTGGCCACGGTGGTTCTATTGGCCTGTTTGGCCTGATGTCCCTGCTGGGCCTTGGCTTCCTGCGTCGTAAGATACAGAAATAACTGATTGCCTTATCAAAGGGAGGTAAATGCCTCCCTTTTGTATCGAGAAAATAATGAAAATTAAACTAATTGCACTACTTGCGATGGCATCTTCCGGTGCTAATGCTGCCTATATTCAAGCCCATGACCCGCATGTTGTTGCGCCTTTTTCCCTGTCATGCCAAGCAGAAGTCACGCCTCCTTCCGAGGATATCAACAACCCCGATGGCTACTATGACGCTGCGATTGGCTTCACTGGTGATCAGCTAAAAGCCAAACTTAATACCATCATCTCAACAGGTCATAAGAAGCTGCCTTATACCGACAATTCATCGCCAGAAGCCATGGATGTATGGAAGGCATTGATGGTTACCGATGAAGATCCGTTGAACCCAGGTAATGTGGTTCTGATGTACACAGGCCGCTCGCAAAGCAAACTAGCCAAAGATAATGGCAGCAATGACGGTGATCTGTGGAACCGGGAGCATACTTACCCGAAATCTAATGGCGGGTTTAACGACAAGGGTGCATTTGGCTACACCGATATCCATCACCTAAGGCCAACAGACAAATCAATCAATGGTGAACGCGGCAACTTGGAGTTTGACGAAGGCGGCAGACCAACCAAAGAGTCCCCAGAAGCAGGTAACCTGGTCGATGCTAATTCGTTCGAGCCTCGCGACGAGGTAAAAGGTGATGTGGCACGTATGATGTTTTATATGGCAACACGCTACGAAGGCTTTGACTCAAAAACACCTGACTTGGAGCTGGTACCATCGGTAACCAATAACGGAAATGCGCTGGGTAACGTTTGTGCACTTCTTGAGTGGAACGCCTTCGATCCGGTTGATGAATTTGAATATAGCCGAAACGGGAAAATTCAAGACATCCAGGGTAACCGGAACCCGTTTGTTGATAACCCGCAATGGGCTGACGAGATCTTTAGAAAAGACTGCAAATAATCCAAAGCCCCAGCATGCCAGCTGGGGCGACCATATCATAATATCGTCAAGCACAAACCACAGCCCTACAACCTACCGCAAACCGACAAACCAACTTCCGAATAAACCTGATCGCTAACAGCACTCATCATAAAACGATAAAAATTAACAGCACTAAATGAGCACCTCACTCACGAAAGGTTATTTTTAAGTTAAAAATATGATAATCAATTGCAGCGTATCATGCATTATTGATACACTTTTAAACCAACAATGATAGCCCTATAGATAAAGACCTCTAGCCTAGTCGTACAATAAAATGCTTATAGGTCCAACTTATATGATTGAGAGAGAATAACGCTTAAGTTACAAACTCTTAGGCTGATGTGAGGGGTTAACATACTTACTATGCTAGGGATGCAATATGTTATCAAAATTATTTGGTCGTACTGAGAAAAAGAGTAAAAAAAACAGCTCTGCCACATCGAACAAAATTAAAAAAAACAATCAAGCGGCTGTTCGTTGCATCCACTCAAAAGACATCGTTAAACAAATAAAACCCAATGCACACTGCCATTTTGGCCAACACAAGGCAGTCACAGTTTGTTCAAAGTGCCATCGTACAGCCATGGCTTCAGCCCAATCTGATTTAAAACCCTGCCCGGATTGCGGCGGAAAAGTCCTTCGTGGCACAGGTAAACACGTAGATGAATTAATAAAATTTGTTGCCAAGTGGGAACACGGCCAGTGGGTTTTCGCAGCTTCAAGTCCATTACCCCCCTATCTCGACCGCAGTAAAAAATGGAACTTTTATCTATAAGCTGTTCACGTTCTCAACCTTCATTAGTTATTTCTATCTATTGCTCAACACAGCTAATTAAAATACAAAGCGGCTATATCAACTTCATGATATAATCGCTTTAATATCCTGATTCTATTTATATTAAATACAGAAAATAATTAGGCAGAAATAGTACAATGTTCTGATGGCAAAGCGGAAACACCAATTTCACCAGCATTCTCAAAATAACGAGTAAGGGCTTCTACACAGAGATGATCGAGTTTATTATCATCTGCCATCTTTTGTATTTCACACAAAGCTTGATCAATAGGCCAAGCTTTCTTATAAGGTCGCTCACTCGTCAATGCATCAAAAATATCTGCAACAGTAATAATTCGAGCGAAAATAGTAATTTCATCCGCCTTTAAACCATACGGGTACCCCGTTCCGTCTATCATTTCATGATGAGCACCGATGATATTGCAGATCATTTTATAGGCATCATGCTGCCTGATCTTATTATCACAAACAGAGTTGATCATCTCTAAACCATGATCAACATGTAACTTCATTACTGCATACTCATCAGATGTCAAAGGGCCTCTCTTTAGCAGGATCTTATCAGCCACTCCTATCTTACCAATGTCATGCAAAGGCGAAAATCGGGTGAGGTAATAAATATCACGGTCTTTTATTTTTACATATTTGGCGACATGAGATGAAATAATACGAGTTAGCTCAACCAAACGTGCACAATGTCTTGCTGTCTCTTTATCTCTGATTTCAGAGGCTTTTTCTGCAAATCGACTCAAAGAGGAAATTTGATCAAAGAGTATCCGTTCGTGAAAAATCTCTTCTTGTATCTCTTTTATAGCATCACTTAACAGGCCTAATGTTAAATCATCAAAGTATGATTTTCTATGGGAGTTAAAAAAGATAAAGCCAAGAAAATCTCCACGGAAGAAAACAGGAATGGTGTAGGAAGAGAATAGTTTGTTTTCTATCAGCCATGTATTAGCGCCATCATTACTGTTCGTCAGATAGCATGAGTAGTCATCAACGACTCTCGCTTTCCTATGCTTAACTAACTGGCTTAATGACTGTGATGAATTAAGCTTTTTACTATGGTGGCTTAGAGGAACACTCCCTACCGTTGAATCAACATAAGTGCGGATATGATCATCATCAAGCAAAGCAATCGATATTCGGCTTAGCTCACCTAATCCAGAGTTCAACAATTTTTTGTGAAGTTGCCTAACAGTATCCTTGAGTGTTGCCACAGTAACCTCAATATGCAAATAGATATTATGCAATTGTAATCACTTGATGTTACTTTGAAAGAGTTTTAGTCACAATTTTGATAATTGATTGTTAAACACTCATTGGGGATGAGGTCATATGTGTGAGAAACAATCAACATAATAGATAATAATATTGATAAATTGACTTAATTCAAAATTAAACACGAATATTTCTACTGTGATTATAGTCAAGCAAGAATATTTGATGCATTAAAGATACTCCTTTGTGGTTGAGTTTTTTCCATGGAGTTTAATTGAAGCGATACGCAACCATCATGAAAGCTGTTTTGACTCTCTTCGAACATTGCACTCCTAAACTGCGCAGAGTCAGTCTCAAGTCACCAGTCACCAGTCACCAGTCACCAGTCACCAGTCACCAGTCACCAGTCACCAGTCACCAGTCACCAGTCACCAGTCAATTAAAGATTACAGCTAGTCATCCCCCTCCAGCTTAGATTTTCATCCTACCTCTATCTTTTCCAAATAAATATAATATTTATAAAAGGCTAGGCTATCGATATCAATACGAGGGTATCGGTTCTAAGTAAATTTCGACAATTAACTATAAGTTTATTTCATAAAATACACACTAAGCACTAGAGTTCATAATTAAGATTGGTGAACACAGATGTTTCATTAAATTTCATCACAATTTTAACACATACTGTTGATAATCAAAGGGGCATCACAAAAAATATCACTATATCAACATCACGTCATATAATAAAATGAAATCTGTTTAATATAAATACGCTGATATAAACTTTAATTTTGAGTCCAATCACGATTTCAACACATTTTGAATAAATCAAATATAATCTCATCACACATTTGATAACCTTATTAATAATTACTTTTTATTACCCTCTCTTTATGCGAGCTTTTTATTGCTTCACAAAAGAACAGAGATAAATACAAACAAAATTAATGAGGGTATTACATGCTACTTAGAAACCTAATTGTCACATCGCTACTCACATCAGCATCTTTTACGTATGCTGGTGATATTGATGTTTACTTTAACCACCCAGTTAATGCTCCAGCTAAACAAGCCAATCTTGAAACAGTCATTACTGACTTTATTAATAGTGCACAAACATCTATTGATCTTGCCGTATATGATTTAGATTTGCCGGGTATTGCAAATGCACTTGTCTCAGCAAAGAATCGAGGTGTAACAGTACGGTTTATCACCGATGAAGATAATATTGCCGGAGAAAACGAAGAAGCGATTAATATTTTTAATGCTGGTGGTGTTCCTTGGATAGATGACACAGAAAATGGAAGTGCAGGTTCTAAGATTCAACATAATAAGTTTATAGTTGTTGATAACAAGCAAGTTTTGGTTGCTTCAAGCAATTTCACACAAAGCGGTATACATGGCGATCTCGATTCATCAGGTAATCTAACTAGTGATGGTAACGCCAATCACCTGGTAACAGTTCAGTCTTCTCAACTTGCATCTATTTATACAACCCAGTTTTTACAAATGTGGGGAGATGGGCCTGGTGGGGCTCAAGATTCTTTGTTTGGTTTGGGAAAGGTTGATCATCAGATTGAAACAGCCTATACCGACAACGAGAATATTCGCTTAGACGTACAGTTCACACCACAGTCATCAACTCTGTACAGCACATCAACGCTGGCAAACCTTGAGAACTATGTGTCTGCCGCAAATACACGAATTCATACTGCTCAATTTGTATTCAGCGCACAGGATGTCGCAGATAAGATGCAAGATCGACATATTGCCGGAGTTGAAATCCAAGGTATTGGAGATCCTAGTTTCTTTAGTCGTTATTACAGTGAATTCATGGATATGCAAGGCACTGAAAAAGTTAACACAAAAGGAGAATATGAAACTGACAGTTACACAGGGGCGCCAAACAATCCATGGAGTACGCCTGCAGATGTACGAATAGCTAACCTCGATGGCGGTGATAAATTTCACCACAAATACTGGATTATTGACGATATTGTAATAACAGGTTCTCACAACGTATCTGGTGCAGCAGCCTTTGGAAACGATGAGAACGTCCTTGTAATACATGACGCCAATGTTGCTGCTCAGTTTGAAGGTGAGTTCAGCCGTCGTTTCTGTGAGGCTGGCGGACAAGGAAATTGTGACGCCGAACCATTGCCTGAAGGTGGTACATGGGAAGGTATTTCGTTTACTGGGGAAGAAGTTGCCAGTGTGCTGGATATCGTTAACAATGCTTCTTTCGAAGAGCTAGATATTGATGCTGCAATGAATGCGACCGCTGCAAACAATATTGTTAATGCACGACCGATTCTTGATATGGAGCAGCTTGCAGCTGTATCTTATGTCGGAGCTGCAGCCATGCAGGATCTTAAAGATTATATTCCTAACTGGTAAAAGTAATTAGCCAAATAAAAGCACCTTTTTTAATTGGTGCTTTATTATTTGGTAGCCAATATGTTATGTAATTGATTACACCTCTCACCATCAGAACCACTCCCCCCTTTGATTCACAAATATAAGTCTAAACACCCCTATAAAGCCTTAAATCAGGTAATTTACTCGCCTTTTTAAAGCATTTGTTACGAAACCTAACACCTAACAAACACACCGTCCATCTTCACGTTATCCACATATAACGTAACCGATGTTATAAAAACGTTAACTCATGGGCTGATTTGTGATTTAGCTCTCGAGACTGACGTTCTCAATCCTGATATAAAAAGGCCTCTAAACAAGTACTAGCTTACTAGTTTTGTGATCCAGTTTGCCAAGTATAAAAGGACTTACTCATGTCTAAAGAGAAACTGCCACCAGCGGCGAATGGTTTACAACTTAACTTTTGTAAAACAGTAAGTTGCGGAAATTATAATTCGACAGATGAGATACACTACTATGTATTAAAACGGTCTTTTCAAGATAGATCAGAGCTGGTTTGTGGAGAGTGTGGGGCTTTTCTTTCCTTACTTAATAACCACGGGGTACTAAAAGAGCTTTCTCGTTTAAAAGCTGTTCAAAGCCTTGGTTTACCAGCTTGTTGCAATCCGGATTGCGAAAACTTAGGGAAACTCGTTTTCTCTCACAGAGATCTATACCACTCCTTTGGACACAACGGAGAACACAAGCGGTATCGATGCAAGTACTGCCAAGTAACCTTCACGGATCAATTATCTAGCCACAATCAAAATCATCCTCTCCAACGAGAGCTTTTGGCATTGGTTTTAATCGGCTATTCAGTCGTTGAAGTTTGCCAGCGACTAAATATAAGCACAAAATATTTTTACAGCCAGCTATCTCATATTGCTAGTCTTTGCCGACGTCAGTTATCGATGTTTGATACCACTTTTTTTAATCAGTATTCCAAATCGCTTACTTTTTCCTCTGATATAAAACCATTCCAACCGAACTATCAAAATGGCATCCTTTGGGTCGCTACTTGCGAAGCAAACTCGGGTTATGTTGTTGGACAGCACTTAAACTACAGCGAAGTTACTCCCACAACCTCATCCGTGCATCATTGCGCTTACACACCTGACAATCTCTTTATGACCCCAGTCGACAAGGCTCTATCTCAAGCAACACAAGATATTTCCCACCAAGGTATTTTAGCTAGAATTAATGCTACTCATAATAAACTCATGGCGCGCTCTAACGTTGAAGAGCCAATTTCCGATCTTATCCCAGAGTATTACCCTTTAAATGGCGGTATAATCCGCCCGCAGTATGCCGTCTATGCTCATTTTCTTCGTCTAGAACAGATGTTGGTAGACAACGAATATCTTGCGATATATATGCCTCAAGAGGGCTTATTAAGATCAGCCTGTCTTTCGGTATTTCAAAATAAAATCAGCAATAAAACCATCGACCTCGTTTATGTAACTGAAGATCATTGCTGGAAACACGGTACTAAAGCGACTCAAAATATAAGTACTGTCTTACTGGGAAGCTGGCTTGAACGATGGGCTATCGTTCAAAATGGTGAAGCAAGTAAAGGGGTCTGCCACCTAAATGGGAGAACCAACAATGAGCGAAAACTACTAGAAGTCGCGACACACAGAGAAGCATCAAAATACCAAAGGCATTTTCACAACCAGTTTTCTCATCTTCTTGATGACTCTAAACATAAGCTAGATCCAGCTAGTCTATTGCCTTTACTAGATATTCACAGAGCCTGGTATAACTTATGTTGCCAAGATCGTTTGGGTCAAACACCCGCTCAGAAAATGAGACTAACCTCATTACCTCTGACTTTGGATCAGTTGCTTAGCAATTAAGCCGGGACGCGCAGTCTGGCTTTTTTGAATGTGGCGGAGCGTTTTGGGTATTAGAGGATTTGAATCCTACTTTACAATGCGAAAAAGCCCCAGCATTTCTGCTAGGGCTTTAGAATGTGGCGGAGAGATAGGGATTTACTGCTCGCAAGCTCGCGCCCTTTGGGCTATCGGCAAAGCCGATGTGCTTTCGCTTCGCTCAGGTGAACCCCACTCAAGGGTTCTGCACCCTACCTCTTCAGTGCCTAATTTAGATATAAAAAAACCGCTGAAACTTCAGCGGTTTTTTTGAATGTGGCGGAGAGATAGGGATTTGAACCCTAGATACGCTACAAACGTATGCCGGTTTTCAAGACCGGTGCTTTCAACCACTCAGCCATCTCTCCTTTGTGCGGCGGATAATACAGAGCGCTGCCTAAGTTGTAAAGCATCATTGATATTATTATCAATCAAATGATGAAGATCTCACCAATTGGTTGATTTAATCCTCACCAAGCACAATTGAGACCTTTTTACGCTTCGGATAGTCATAATAAATTGTCGCTGCCTGCTCACTGACAATGGCCTGCCAGCAGTCGACTTCAAAGCCAAACACGACCACACCACAGGTTGGTATATTATCAATGCTCAGTCCCAGCATGTTGACCAAATCATTGATGGCCGGGTTATGGCACACCACCATCAGACGGTCGACCTGCGCGATACTATTCTTGATTATGTCCAGCAGTTCGAATGCCGAGTCGGTATACAATTCGGGCCGGGTTTCAAGTTTTGGCCGGCTGGCAAGCCCCTTCGAGAAGACATAAGCGGTCTGGGCTGCCCTTAGGGCCGAGCTGGAAACAATAAGCTGAGGGCCGGTTTGCCAGGCGTTAAGGCGGTGTACCATCTCTGGCGCATTTTTCATGCCTCGATCATTCAAAGGCCGCTCATGGTCATCGAGCGTCGGATCGTCCCAGGAAGACTTTGCATGGCGAACTAGAAATAGTAGCTTCATTCTCAATGTCCCCTCCAGCGAAGCGCAAAATAGTAATACTCATCCCGTTTGGTATTAAGTATATAGAAACGTTTGAGAACCGTCGTAAAGGGAAAGAGACAAGTAGTAACATTTGGCCCCAGGAGTCCGGGGCCGGAATAGATCACATCGCGGATTTAACGGCCCGAGCCAGCTTGCTGGCTGCCTTATCGGGATCCGGTGATTTAGCATTGAAAAAATTGGTCACCACATCAAAGATGGCCGCCTGAACATAGCTTGTCGTAGCCAGCCCCTGCGATACGCTTGGAACAAGCCCACCGTTAGTCGATGTCGACTTGAACGTTGCCATAGAATCTAGCGCGCACTTGTCGAATTTGCTCATGTCCATATCAAGACGCACAGGAATAGATCCTTTGTTCAAGTTGAATATTTCCTGGAAATCTTTATCAAGAATGGTTCGCGCTAAATCCTTTTGTGCCTGCCGGTTTTCTTCCTCACTTAGCTTGAAGAATGCAAAACTATCAATGTTGTAGGTAAACTGCCCCTGGGTGCCCGGCGCCGCAACGCAAAGATAGTCTTTCCCCGGGGTTTTACCGGCCGCGGCAAACTCCCCTTTTGCCCAGTCACCCATGATTTGCATGGCAGCTTCGCCGTTGATGACCATTGACGTGGCTGAATACCAATTTCTCCCCCGGAATTGAGGATCGATATAATCACGCATCTTTTTGAACTGAACGAACACATCTGTCATTTTCTTGCCTGACAGCACATCCATATCCAGATCGACAAAGGCTTTTTGATAATCTGACGCACCCAATACGGCAAGCGCAACCGCTTCAAACAACGTGATATCTTGCCACGGCTGGCCACCATGCGCTAACGGGATATAGCCTGCAGATTTAACTTTGTCGGCGACGGCAAAAAATTCTTTCAGGGTAGTCGGTACTGATGCTCCTGATTTTTTCAGGACATCGGGGTTGACCCACAGCCAGTTAACACGGTGGACGTTAACTGGCACGGCCACATAATCACCATCGTATTTCATCACCTTGGTGACGACCTCGGGCAATACACTGTCCCAGTTCTCGGCATTAGCGACATCGCTCAGGTCAGTGAGAAAACCCAGCCGACCCCATTCCTGGATATCATGACCTTTAATTTGTGCCGCCGACGGTGGGTTACCTGACACGGCGCGGGTTTTAAGTACGGTCATCGCACTTTCGCCACCACCACCTGCAATAGCAAAATCTTTCCAGCTATTGCCTTGCTCTTCCATCATTCCTTTCAGCACCGATACTGATTTGGCTTCACCGCCAGATGTCCACCAGTGCAACACTTCAACTTCGCCGGCATGTACTGCGGTAGTCATTAGGGTTAGGGTTATTGCTGAAAGTGTCTGTTTTATCTTCATCATTTCGCTCTTACGACAAAAAAGGCTCGCTACTCTTCCAACAGGCGTGGAATATAGACTTTGACTTCCAACCCACCCTCTTTGGCATTATGAATGGTCATATCGCCACCGTGAGCATGAATAATATTACGGGCAATCCCCATACCCAGGCCATGTCCCTCATCATCTTTAGCAATGCGGAAATAAGGTTCAAATACTGTCTCCAGCATTTCTTCCGGAATACCTTCGCCCTTGTCTTTAATGATCAATACCAGGGCATCAGACTCATCTGAGACAATCACACTGACTTCATGCCCGTACTTCACCCCATTGTCGATCAAGTTACTCAGACAACGCTTCAGTGCCAACGGCTTACCAGTCATTGGCGCGATTTTAGTATTGGGAATGTGAACTCTTGTCTGCTTGGTGTTATGCCTCTCGGCAATACTGCACAGCATTTCTGATAAATCAACCTGGGTTAGGTTTTCATGAAGATCGGTATCTTTCACCGTTTGCAGTGCGCCTTTAACCATCATTTCCAGCTCATCGAGGTCATGGTTAAACTTTTCAATCTTCGCTTCATCATCGATAAGCTCGACCCGCAGCCTTAACCGAGTTATTGGCGTTTTCAGATCATGCGAAATAGCTGAAAACAGGTGCTCCCGATCGTCAATATAGCGCCGCAGGCGTAGTTGCATTCGATTAAATGCTTGTGTCGCCGTCACCAGCTCACTGGCTCCCTCTTCCACTAGCGGAGGCTGATAGATATCAAGGCTCAATGCATTGGCCGCATTAGCTAGGCGCTTTAACGGCTTGGTTTGGCGGCGGATCATAAAGTAGGTAAAGACCAGCAGCAGTGCTGTGATAAAGAGCAGGAAAATAACCTGCTGTTTGGTGATGATCTCATCTTCCAATGTCACATATGGTGAAGGTAGCAAAGCCGCAATATACAGCCATTCATTGGTTGCCAGCTCTAACTGTACTACCAAGATCGGCGGATTAAAGGGTTCCAGGCTTAGGGTGTAATGCGCCCATGAGCGCGGTAAATCGCTCAACAAAATATCATTCTTGAGGACGTGCAGGGTTTCAGGGCGAGAGAACTCGACACGAATAACATCTAACCGCGGCAGCTTTTCACTCAAGACTTCTTCAAACACCCTGACTGCGGTATTTTTCATCTGCGAGGAAGGGATAGGATCAATGAGAATTTCTTCTTCATTGAACGAAACAAAAAAACGGGTTCCCCCCATGTTCCGTAATTGATCCAATACGATATGACGGTACTCAAGAGGGAGTGACTGAAAGAAGGTCACCGTCGATGCGAACATGGTGGCCATACTGGAAGAGGCTGACTCCAGCCCTTCCAAATCCCGCTGTTTCGACTGTCCATACCAAATTATGGTGGCGATCAGCTGGGCCAGAAATACCGCCAATAAGGTAAACCATAAGGTGCGTGCCAAAAGGGACTTCGGCCACCATTTTTTCCAATTCATGTTACGATGCCTTCTGCTGTCACATCAGTGCAAAATTATTCTTCGTAAGTGACTTCAGCATTAAAGGAATAGCCATTACCACGGCTGGTCTTAATCAACCTTTGCTGTGTGCCTTTGTCACCCAGACGTTGGCGTAAACGGCTAAGCTGCACATCGATACCGCGTTCTGAAGGGTGCGCTTCACGGCCACGGGTTGCAAAAGAAATTGTGTCGCGATCCAGCACTTCGTTCGGACGGGTGAGAAATAGCATCAGTAGCGTAAAATCACTACCGGACAATTCATACTCTTTGCCTTTTTCCAAATCAAACAAGCGCTGAGATGCGGTCTCCAAACGCCAGTTGGCAAACCGGATAGCTTTTGGGGTAGCAGGAGGTGCCTGCTGTGTTTCTGTTGGCTGCACCCTGCGCATCAGCGCTTTGATCCGCGCCATAAGCTGGCGAGGGCTAAAAGGTTTAGCAATATAGTCATCCGCCCCCAGCTCAAGGCCAATGATTTGGTCCATTTCATCTGAAACTGCCGTTAACATGATAATAGGTACATCGGAAGTTTTGCGAATGTGCTGACACAGGGTAAAACCATCATCACCGGGCATCATGACATCCAGTAAAATGAGATCGGGGTAACCCAGCGCCAACCGTCGTTTCATTTCTTCGCCTTCGGCGGCTGTTGTTACCGTAAAACCTGCTTTCGTCAGGTATTCATCCAGTAGCTCGCGAATCTCCTGATCGTCATCAACAACAAGGACCTTCTTGCTCGCACTCATTTCGTCTTCCTTTTGTACCGGGCTGCCTCAACTTGCCAACAAGTGCTACTGAGCACTCTGCCTGCGCTAACGGACACCGGTGTATTACCAAATCGTTAAACCAGAATATCAAGGTTACTGAAGTCAGAGATCAGCGGTTCCCATCCGGTTATGTCTTTACCTAAGATACCAGACCGCACAGGAAAAGGCGCGCATTATGCCTCAGAATCATGAACTTCGCGGTTAGTATTGACGTATTGGTCAATATTGGTATCAAGCGCAGGAGATGCGGTTCACCTTATGAATCTAATTCGAAGGCAACCTGTTTCGTACCCATGATCAAAAAAAGCTGCCACTGGCAGCTTTCCTATCAAGCCTTTGAATTATGCAACACCCATCTGAGCTTTATATTTACTCACAGCGTGGTTAAAGAACTCTCGGTCGTCGTCATCATCAATATTGTTACTCAGCTCAGCAAATACCTCATACCCTTTCTTGGCATTCTTTACCTGCCACACGGCATAGGCCGCCTGCTTGTCCAATTCAATTCGATTCTTTTCAGCTTGAGATAAAAGCGTTAAATTATGCATAACCCAGCACCAGCGGTAAAACACAGCGCCGATATTAGCTGATTTTTCACTTCATACCAATGATTAACCCACCGAATACACTCGCTAATTGACGTCAGATTCCCTAAAGCCCTACCATGCTATAGCCATGATCTTGGCAATAATGGCATCATAATCAGAATCCAAGGTACACTTTCAAAATGATAAAGAAGCCAGCCAAGATCCCCATCATCAAAGCAACGCTAAGCAGCGGACTTAATGTCGATGTACAGGGGTTATGCAGAGCATCGCTCAATGTCGGTTCGCTCTCATCGAGCACCTTCTGAGCTTTAACCTGTTCAGTCACATAATAGGTAACCGTTTCGATCGATTCTTCAGCGGAATCTATAACCTGGGCACCAAACCATTTTTCGCTGTCTACCAACTGGCTAGATTCGATAATTCTTGGCTTGCTAAATTGGCCGGTACGCCGATCTATAACAGATACCGCGCGTTGTGTTTCTTCCTGATACCACACCCAGCAAGGCAAATAACTCCCTTCTATATTAACTTTGCTCGGATAGGGGTAGTGAGGATCTGACACAACCTGCAGCAGCTGTTCTTTGGAAGAGATTAAATAATGTAGTTGCTGAAGGCAGTGTTCCAGCCAATGGGGGAAGTTATTGCGATAAGACGGTTGGCGAAGCGGGGCAAGTCGCGCAGCACCCCGTACAACATATTCAGTCACCAAATTACTAACAGACTCATTGTCTGCCCAGAATGACTCAGCCATTACTTTCGGTAGGGTGAGCCGTTGGCAAATGGCTCCACTTGGTGCCACTAATAATAATTGCTGTTCATCTTGTTGTATATTTGAGGTCTCATCGACAGCCTGATACTGAACCTGCCATGGACGTGTAAGCTTACGGAGGATAGCAGCATTAACTCTTGCGACTGTTGCCTGATAATGCTCATAGTTTGACATATTCTACCCTTCGATTTGTACCCATTATTATTAAGTACATTATAATTGAATATATGCTCAGCAACATTGATCAGTTTCGAGTTTTAACCAAATACACTCCAATTTAATTAAGCCTGAATTTAAGCTGAATAAAATCACTAGAAGCAGGGGTTAAACTAACAATTAAATGCATATACTTCCGCCAATCAACAAATCCTGTAAAAACAACACATTAATTATTTTTCATCAAAATACAGGCTCACTAAGAAATATTTCGTCATATTTACCATCAAAAAATACTGAACATATACTGAATATTATCCATAAAGCGACGCGCTAAATAATGGCAAGAAGTACTATATATCCAAATACAACAATTAGGTTTCATTGTTACAGGACAATTATGGTTTACCTTCGAATATTCACTCTATTGTGTTTATCTTTTTTCACTGCCTTCTCGAGTTTTGCCAGTTCCGCCCCTAACGGAGAGGTGCTTTCAGAACGCACAACGATTGACGGTAAGATGGTTCTAGGACGAACTGAAAAAGTGTATTTTCCAACCATAAAAGGCCTTGACGGTATTGGGATCCCCGCCAAAATCGATACTGGTGCGGACTCTACCTCCATACATGCTGACAATATTACTATCACAGCACAAGATCCAATCTTCACAGGCCTTGAGGGTGAAGAGCTACTCAAAGCCATTGCCGACGAATTCGACGCACTGACCACAACGAAGCTCAGAGACCGTGAAGACAAAACCGATATTATGGTGAGCTTTGACTTAGTGCACCCCTATAGTGGTGAAAAAGTTTCTATGACCTTGCCACTATTTCGCCTGGCATTGATTAAACGCCGGGGCGAAGGGCATCTGCACCGCCCCGTCGTAGAGCTTGATCTTAAGATAGCTGACCAAACAGTCCGAACTGAAGTCAACCTGTCAGACCGCAGCCGTTTTTCCTACCCTATCCTGATTGGCAAAACCTTTCTGCGCGACACTGCCTGGGTAGATGCCAGCTATAACTATCTCCAGGAGCACAGCCAAGCGAGGGTAATCGGTCGAAAAGAGCGCGCGACGGTTGGCACATTACCTATTGATGTCAGCCTGTCCTTCGCAAATCGTTATAGCAGCCTTCATGCCTTGGATATCAAGGTTGACGAACAAGCACAGCAAGTTAGTTTCATCCTTGAAGGTAACAATAAGCAACGCCAAGAAATGACACTGCCACTGGTTCGGGTGCTTAATTTTAGCGATTCAAAACGCCCGCTGGTTTACATACCGATCCAACTTGGCTCCGTTGATGCTGAGGGCAATAGATTCCATGAGTATATCCTTGTCTATTTACGCGACCGCTCAAGCAGCAGTAGCCAGCTTCGCCTCGGTAAAGAAGCGCTTAATCAATATTTCATCGTCAATTTAAGTAAGAGCTACCTGGGTGATGAGCCATTACCCCGCTTTAGCACGTTGTCGGACGAAGGGATCTCCTTCATGATGAGCACACAAGAGCAGTTCACAATAGATGGTGTTAAGATCACTGCCGAACCATCAGTCACCATTAAGACACCACTACTGGCAGTCACCAGCCTCAATGAGACTACATCAGACAAAAATCGCCTTGTACAATTTGAAGTTCTTGATGCTGAAGGCAAGCAGCATGTATTAACGAAAAATATCCAACGAAAGATCAAAGTTGGTGATCAAGTCCGGCCAATCATTAACACTGAGATCCAGCTACCCTCTTCGTTGCTGATTAAGGAAGTGGCTCTGGAAACGTCAGACGATAAAGATGGAAAGGAAACAAGGTTTCTCGTTAGTCCAAACCTTGTTCATGGCTCATTGCTGGTCAACACCCGCACCGATAACCTAATAGATAAACAACCGCCAGTTAAAGCGGGTTATATTGAACAAGCGAACGTTGAAGATATGTCCTTCGCGGTAAAGCTTGATACCGGTGCCGACGTTAGCTCAATGCATGCTACTGACATTGAGTACTTTACTAAAGATGGTCGCAACTGGGTCAACTTTACCTATAGCAATAGCGACGGAGTTAAACAAACATTCAGCCGTGAAGTGATTGATGAGATGCGGATCAGAGCCCGCGAGGGTGAACGGGCCAATGTTCGACCAGTGGTTAAAATGAAGGTTAAACTAGGCGATATTGAAAAGGAGCTGGCAGTTAACCTGCGCGATCGTAGCCGTTTTCAATACAGTATGATCCTGGGTAAAAACTTTTTGAAACATGACATTGTCGTAAGCAGTGATCAACAATTTATCTTAACCGACAAGCTATAAATCAGTTCAAGCCGTATAAGTTATAACTATTACTCTATAGACCGGTATAGAAAGCAAAAAAGCTGCGCAATGCAGCTTTTTTACCATGACCCGATGAATAGTCATTGGGGTTATATGTTGAGATCAACGCCTAATACAACCGCGTTATTTTCAACATCACCCATATCGCGGTACTCATACCCGATACTTACGTCAATCAATGGCAACAGGGTCAAGACAAACCCAGCTCCACCGGTAAACGCCCAACCGTCATCATTTTGCTTCACACCTGATCTTTCAATATCAACATCGTAATAGTTGGTACCGGCTTTGGCGTACAGGCTACCAATCAAAAGCGGGATATCGCCACGTAGCGTAACGGGAATAGCAGTATAATCAATATCATTTTGGGCCTCGGATAAATCAGAGTCCACTTCGCCGCTCCCTTGAACCACACCAGCATTTACACTGAAGAAATCATTTAGCCGGTAGGTTGCATTCACACCGTATTCATAGCCGTATTCACTCTGCCCATCATAATCTAATTGGGCGGCCCCTAACGTTGCTCCCACGGACAACCCAAAAATATCAGCACTCGCAGGTAAAGCTGTTAGTGCCAACACGGCTGCTAGCAAACTTTTCTTCATGGTTACATTCCCTCGTCTAAAATATGCGCTGTAAAATCGAACGATGATGACATTGTTCTTTATTATCTATTATGGTTAACCGAGAAGATACCTAAATACCAGTACGTTAGCTCAATTCCGTGCTGATACTCACCTCAAAATCACATTTTATTTTTTACTCAACGCGTCCACCCATAGATTGGAAAAAGAAAAGCAAGTTACGAGGTGGTCGACTAGCCGCTATTCTTCATATTTCAGTTCAATAACACCCCCTAGTTCAACAAGATATAAACACCTTTATTGCCCCATTTTTGTTTTTACACCCTATGAAATCCATTACAAGATCACATATTTACATCTCTCATTACACTAGCTTTTCAATCGCATACTCAAGCACCAAACCAGGTTCAACCTGCTGAAAAATAACAAATACCAACATGAAACATGAATTTATAGCCTGAATGCCTGGTCTGTCCAGGCAAACGGTTTCCCTCCCATTTTCAACAGAATTGGTAATCAAGGTGCTATTTTTGGATAATAGGGAGGTAAAATGTGATCAAGATCGCGAGAATAAAGGAGCAGCTTCCTTACACTAGCTCCATCAAACGGCAACAATGTAAAAGGCGCCAATTAAGAGCAGCCTCACAAGCCGTCACAAACATATGCAACACATAGAGGGTAAACACATGAACGAGATTCTGCTTGCTGTTTTTGCAGGGTTAATTGTTGGCGTATTTTTTTCTGCCATCAAACTGCCACTACCAGCTCCACCTGTTCTGCCAGGCATTATGGGTATCGTAGGTGTTTACCTTGGTGGTATTGCATACCAAAATATTGTTGAACGTTTTTTCTCTTAAGTCCCCCGTATTCTTTTTATCAAATACCTAGGAGTAAGCTATGGCTACCCCACATATCAATGCTGAACTTGGTGATTTTGCAGAAACAGTCCTAATGCCAGGTGACCCACTACGCGCACAATTCATTGCAGAAAACTTCCTGGATGATGCAAAGCTAGTATGTGACGTTCGCAACATGTTCGGTTATACCGGTACCTACAAAGGCAAGAAAGTCTCTGTAATGGGCCATGGTATGGGTATCCCATCATGCTCTATCTACGTTCACGAGCTGATCAAAGATTTCGGTGTGAAGAATGTTATCCGTGTCGGTAGCTGTGGTGCCGTACATGATGACGTAAAACTGATGGATGTCATCATCGGTATGGGTGCTTCAACAGACTCTAAAGTTAACCGTATCCGCTTCAACGACCATGACTTTGCAGCGATTGCTGATTTCCACCTACTGGAAACATCTGTCCACCAGGCACGCCTGCAAAATGTACCAGTTCGTGTTGGTAACGTATTCTCTGCGGATCTGTTCTACAGCCCTGAAGCTGATCTTTTCGACAAAATGGAAAAGCTAGGCATGCTGGGTGTGGATATGGAAGCAGCTGGTATCTACGGTGTTGCTGCTGAGCTAGGTGCAAAAGCACTGACTATTCTGACTGTTTCTGACCATATCAAACGTGGCGAGAAACTAAGCTCTGAAGACCGTCAGAAGTCATTCGCTCAGATGATGAATGTTGCGCTAGAAACAGCGATTAACATCTAACAACTTTAGTGGCTGGTGCGCCCCGATGCACTGGCCTCTTTTCCACTAGCTAGCGCTAATACTAATGTTATTAACATTTTGATTATATTGGTATTAGTGAAAACTAGGGACAATTAGTGCTGACGAGGATGCAAGTATACCATTTAGTCGCGGCTCAAAAATTTTGTAAAATGTGGCGTCTTACACAATTTGAACTGAGTGTTGCCAGTAAGGCATCTCTCAGGCGTACTAAGTAATATACCTGCAAAATCATCGCATCTAATTTTGTACTGAATAAAAGGCTCGCTCCTTTTATTCAGTACCCTTCCCTACCCCTTCTGTGTGTGGCTGTATGGATCACCACACATATTGCTCAGGCACAAGGATAAGGTTAGGCTGATATGATGAAAAAACTTCACTCCGATAGCAATGATTCCCTATTGCCTCCTGCTAGCGGTCAACTTCAGCTTAACCACTGTAAAACAGTCGGTTGTTGCAATTTTGGTTCCGAGGACAAGCATCACTATGTGCTGCAGCGCACCAACCCCAAGCGACCGACCCTAGTCTGCCGCGAATGCGGAGCCTTCCCGCCAATCCTGAACAATCATGATGTCGTGGAAGAAGTTTCCCGCCTTAAGCTAATGCAAAGCAGCGGCCTGCCTGCCTGCAGCAACCCTGACTGTGAAAACCTCGGGCTCGCGGTTCTCACTCATCGTCATCTATATCATGCCTTTGGTTACAGTGGTGACCGCCAGCGATATCGCTGTAAATGCTGCCAAGCAACGTTTGTTGACCGTTGGTCGGGTTTCAATGGCAAAAATCAGATCCAACAAAAACTCCTGGCTCTGCTTTTTACCGGTTATTCGGTAAGGGATATCTGCCGCCGCCTGAGCATGAACCCTAAGTCCTTTTACGATCAGCTGTCTCATATTGCCAGCCGTTGCCGCCGCCAGCTTTCCATGTTCGATGCACGTTTATTTAAACATGCGCAAACCTTGTCGCTCGCATCTGATTTGATTCCTCTTCAGCCGCACAGCAGCAACGGTGTCAACTGGATTGCCAGCTGTGAAGCTACATCCGGTTACGTGGTAGGCCAACATGTGAACTACCAGCAAAACGATGTTGAAAACCCAACCGAGCACCATGACCCGTATGTGGATGGCACCCGCTTTATGTCCGCACCAGGAGCAAGGCTGGTCGAAGTTCCACCACCTACTCCGCAAGGGATCCTTGCCCGGGTCGATACCAAATACCGTGAAATTATGTCTCGCCCCAATCTTGAGGATCCACTCACTAGCATGCCACGGATCAACTATCCGACTAAAGGCTGTTTGATCCGACCACAATATACGGTGTATGCCCATTACCTCCACCTTGCACAAATGCTGGAGTACAACGAATCGCTTTCGATCTTTATGCCACAGGAAACGCTATTACGCTCTGCCTGCATCTCTGTTTTTATGAAACGGATAAAAGAGAAAACAGTTCACCCTGTCTACGTCGAAGCAGATAACAACTGGGAGCATGGTCAATCTGCAGGTCGAGTTGATATCGTTCTCATGGGCTGGTGGCGAGATCGCTGGGCATTTACCCGACATGACGACATCAGTAAAGGGATCTGCCACTTAGGTGGTGAAAAAGGCAATGAACAAAAATGGCTGGAGCTGGCCTCGCACGATGCGATCAGTGATTACCAAAACCGGTTCCATGATCAGTTCGCGCAACTGGTTGACGAGCCCCGTAGAAAGTTACGCCCGGCAGGCTTGTTGCCGCTGCTCGATATTTACCGAGCCTGGCATAACCTTTGCCGTCAAGACCGTTCCGGCCTGACGCCAGCCCAGCAGATGGGCTTAACATCGGCACCACTGACATTGGAACAACTGCTCAACTAATTGGCAGCCTGTAAAACTTGAACGGTTCCTTTCATTAATGGAACCGTTTCTGAACCATCCTGGGAACACACTGGGACCATACCGGAATCATTAACAAAAGGAACTCAGTCCAAACTGCACGATCTGATCAGCTATCTTAAATCATGTCGCACAGAGGACTGAGCAATCACCATATTCGATCCGTTTTCTGGAACGAAACATCACCGCGCAAACAGTTCTGCATTGGCTCCGTAAATCAGGACACAACCGAGGCCGACACCTGTTGGCGTTTGAATTTATTCCTAAGCAACTTCATGGCCGGGCGCTCAAGGTAATAATAACTCAGCGTTGAGACACCAATCGTCACAGCAATGAAAACTGCAGCTCCGGTAAGGCCAACCCACCACTCAGTTTGTGTATTCCACCATGCCAGCAACTCAGGCATGGCAAGGTGGATGATTTCGATACCCGCCAACATCAATACGGCATGCCACAGGTATAGCGAATAGGAAATATCCCCAAGAAAACGGGTTACCCTGTTATCAAGCAACTTAAATACAGGCGTTTTGCGTTCTGTCTGCTGGGCTGCAACAAACACCAACAGGGCAAACACAACCACAGTGATCACATTGTGAGGAGAGGTCTTTGGTAAATGCAACATCCACAAGCTGGCCGAGAATACGAGCAAAAGCAGGCCATCATTATTTAACAGCTTCTTCCTAGCTTGAGAAACGATGATGGTACACATCCATGATCCCAAGGCGAAGCTTGCTATTGCTCGTAGGTAGGCAAGGAAGCCTCCGGTAACATCCAACGAGCCATGATGTGCGTTAATTCCCATCAGAAGCAAAAGAAATACCACAGGAACCCACAGCGTCATTTGCTTCCGCGCAGCCAAAACAGGCACCAAGAAAGGAAATACCATATAGCTAAGCCACTCAACACTCAGCGACCACGATGAGATATTCCATGATAGATCCTTTTCCAATACCCCCTGGAGCATCAGCGCATTTGGCAGCAAGGCTTCTGCGCGGTTAAACGGGCCAGCAAAGGCAGGGATCCCAGATACGCCCCAGCTTTCAAATAATGCGCCACCGTAAAAACCGATTCCAGCCGAAGATTTGATCGTTTCCCACAGTACCAATACCAATAATGTGACGAGGAACAAGGGGTATATCCTTGAAAACCTGAGCCACATAAACTGACGCCAGCTAGAAAAGGTGATCCCTTTAGAGAAAGTTTGCTGATAAATATGCATCATGACAAACCCGCTGAGAATAAAAAACAAATCAACCCACAAATAACTATTCTCAATAAACTGGGTATATTCACCTACTGGCTCTTTCCATTGCGGAAAGATAACAAGGCGCGCATGAAAAAACACCACACAAAGTGCAGCAATACCACGCAGTGGTGTTAATATAGGTATTGACTTATTCATAATTCCCTTTTTATATCAAACGAACAATACAAATATTATCCCACCTTTATTTGTGTTACAAAACAAAAATCACCCCTTATAAAACAACGCTTTAACTCAAATCACATTACACAACATTTAAGTAAACCCTGTCCAAGTTATTATTTAACAAAGAATGAAATTACATTTATTAATGATATATAACTCGAGTAATGAAACATTGGCAATATGATATTTAAAATCCATTAGTTTTATTGAACATCATGTTAATTATTTTTAAAATATATCAAAACCACCAAAATATAGTCCAGTAAAGCATATTGTATGCCAATACGTAGAATAGGATTGTTTATTTTCTTGCTGTTATTTTCAGCCCAATCCTTGCTGCCGCAATATCGGTGACTGCTACTGATTATCGAATCAACGATGAAGTCAGAACCAGCAAGCTGCAGCTTTTTATCTTGCTTTGTTACTCTCACTCCCTTCCAAATCTACAATGTCGCCATGACAGTATTAGCATGATTCAAAAAAAGCGTTTGTTTCACAATTTGCCAATGTTAATCCCCGACTACATGTACAATACAGCTCTAAAGACATAATGTTAGTATTGGATTCCATGGCGGAATCGACTGGCCGCGCAAGAAATAGTGACTGAACAAGAATATCGGGGTGTAGTTTGATAAGGATAGTCCCAAATAGAATCAAGCCAATTTTGCTTTCCAGCATGTTGTTTGTCGGTATAATTCCGGCATTTATTTATAGCTGGGTGAGTAGTGAAAAGCTGTCAACCGTTGCCCTCTCCCAAATATCAAAAGGGTTAAGCAGCCGGACCGAGCTGGCCGCACAGAATATTGATGACATTATTACCAAGCGTATTCTAAGTATAAAAAACCTAGCCAATTCCCCCATATTTGAACTAGAGCCCCACTCCATGCAAGCTGGCGAGGGGTTTCTCAGCCACTACCTATCAGAGCTCACGAGCATAGATACGGCTTTTTCCGCGATTTATCTGCTTGAACGTGAACAAACAAGCTACAACCTTGTAGAATCATCCCAGTCCCGAACCATTAAAGCCTTGGCAGAGGAACTCGAACAAGCCGATGTTCCCCCGCTAAACAACGTTGCTAACAAGCTCACAACGTCAAAAAACAAGGTTTACATCTCGCAGCCGCAACAGTTAGAGAGCAATCCGTATCTCTTCCTCATCACTTCGGTTAAACAACGGCATCCAGGCCAACAACCACAGCCTGAACAGCTCCTGGTGGTTAAATACGAGCTAAGCGAACTCAACCGCCAGCTGACATTTCTCGGCGAGCGTATTAGTGATACCGACTACGTCATTCTTATCGATCAAAAAGGGAGTGTGATCCTGTCGGGTGCGAATCAAGGCCACTCACTCCAAGCCTTCGATAGCTTTCAGCAGGAATATAAGCAAGGTGCCGCAAACGATCTTTCTTCTAATAGCCAAATCATGCGCTATGCCGACCGCTATGATGAAACGCTGATTGCCACAGTCACCCGTCTTGATACGAAAGGAAATGATAACCAACCTCTTTGGTCGCTGGTGTCGATAACCCCGCAGCATACAGTAACCCACGCTGTCGACTACCTGCACCGCTACTTCATGCTGGCCCTCTTTCTTACTGCCGGCATTGTCGTGATACTGTCTTTCGCCCTCACAAAGCGGATCACCATACCGCTGGCAAAATTATCCCGGTTTGCAGCCCAGTTTAAACTCGGCAACTACGCCCGCAGCGATCACTTTGACGGCCCACATGAATTCCAGGTACTCCATGATGCCCTTAATCAAGGAGCAACTAAAATTACTTATGATACCGAACGGCTTAACCGGGCACTGCACAAAGCAGAAGCAGCAGATCGTGCAAAATCGGCATTTCTCGCCAACCTTTCCCATGAGATCCGGACCCCGATGAACGGAATGCTCGGTTTATCGCAGCTATTGTTGAAAACCAAGCTGACCCAGGAACAGGAGCACCACCTGCGTACCCTGCTCGATTCCGGTAAACATATGATGTCACTGCTCAACGATATTCTCGACTTTTCAAAAATTGAGCAAGGACAGCTTAAGCTGGATCCGACCAATTTCTGCTTCACCGATCTGGTTGGCACCATCGAAAGTACTTACTACTCACTAGCAAAAGAGAAAGGGGTTGGCTTCGATATCCATTGTGAATTCAATCACAATGACTGGTTTTATGCCGATAAAGCCAGGATCCGCCAAATCCTATTTAACCTGATTAATAACGCCATCAAGTTCACGGAGCGGGGCAAGGTGCTGGTTACTCTGAAGATGGAAAATGGGGCGAATCCCGGCGAGAAGATCCTGACGATTATCACCCAAGACACGGGTATCGGTATCGATCCTGAACGAATCCAGTATATCTTTGATCCTTTTGCCCAGGCAGAAGCCTCTACCAGCCGCCGCTTTGGTGGGACAGGGCTCGGACTCAGCATTGTTAAGCAACTGGCGGAGCTCATGAATGGTAATATCAGTCTCAGTAGCATACCAGGTGCTGGTTCAACCTTCACCGTAACCCTTTGCATCCATCAGGGGCAGTACATGCTGCCTGAGCAGGAAAACGTAGAGTTCGATCACAGCGCGTTTGCTAACCTCAGGGTACTGATCGTCGAAGACAACAACCTCAATGTCCTGATTATCGACTCTTTCCTCAAACAACGCGGATTTCAAACATGTGTTGCCGACAATGGGGCCGAAGCCCTCGCTATTCTTGAACATGAATATTTCGATGTCATTCTGATGGATAACCATATGCCAGTTATGGACGGTATCGAGGCGACAACTCGGATCCGGGCATTGCAATCCCCAATCAGCCAGATCCCTATCTTTGCCTGCACTGCAGATGTGTTTGAAGAAACGCAAAAAAATATGATTATTGCTGGCGTAGATTGTGTGATCACAAAACCATTGGATGAACAGAAACTGCTCGATGCTCTCCAGCGCTTTAAGAACAAAATCACCCATATGGCTTTACTGCGAGCAGCCCAGGAGGCAGAGAAGGCGCCTGATAACGAACCAGAAGCAATACTCACTCTTGATACCATTGTTCAAGAAGACGACAGTGAAAATAAGCTTAATCCTGTTAGTTTCCAGCAAATCGAACTCAATGCCCTGCTCGAAATGATGGAGCAAGATCACGACATTATTATGCAGTTTTTGCTGATGTTTGCTGAAGAGCACGGCCAGGACATAGAGAAGCTTAGACATGCACTGGCACAAGAAGACTATGATTCAGCGATCCTGCTCAGCCACTCATTAAAAGGCGCATCAGGTAGCATTAGTGCCGTTCATGTTCGCCAGGCTGCTATGGTAGTTGAAAAGAAGGTCAAGGCTGGTGAACACCCCACTGAAACTGAGCTATCGCGGCTCGATGAGTTATTGAAGGTGCTTATTGAGGAAATTCACCAGCAGGTTGCACTCACCGACTAACTCAAGAAGGCGTCCTTTTTATTTCCGTTATAAAAATGACGCCTTTATTACACTGATGACTTACCCTGCATTCTGTTTCCATCTATCTACAGCCACCTATTATTGACGCTTCAATCAGTAAGCATCAAAATTTAATCCAGTGCGATACATCTCAGAACATCATCCCTATAAAGAATAAAATAAAATAAAAAAGAGATAACGAGATGCGAAAAATAAATGACTTTGACATTAAACTCCTTCACTTATTTGTGACCATTGTTGATTCCGGAGGCTTTTCCGCGGCACAATTTAAATTAAACATGCACCAGTCGACAATTAGTACACGAATGAACGATCTGGAAACCCGACTCGGCATGACGTTGTGCCACCGGGGACGAAGAGGTTTTCGCCTGACCCATGATGGCAACAAGGTCTACCAGCTTTGCCAGACGCTGTTTAATGATATTGCGTATTTTGAAGATCAACTCGATGGCATCAGAAATGTCTCTCATGGCCATATCAAACTGGCCCTTACCGATAACCTGGCTACCAACCCACAATGTAAAATCCAGCAGGCGATCAGGCTCTTTTGCAATGACCACCCGAAGGTTACCATCGACACCGATATTTGGGATTCCTACCAAATTGAGATGATGATACTTGATGGAAAGGCCGAACTGGGGATCACATCCTCTGAGGTACCCAAAGACGGATTAAAATATACCTATTTATTTGGAGAGAAACAGTGCCTGTATTGTGCACCAGACCATCCGATACTCTCTATTTCAGGTGAGATCACTGCTGAAAACCTGCTTCAGTTTCCTGTGGTTGAGCGAGGGCTTTCCCACAAAATCACACCACTTAGCAACACTAAAAACCTGCTTCACCTGGCAAGCAGCACCAATATGGAGGCAACCGCCCACCTATTATTGTCTGGCAATTTTGTCGGTTACCTACCAGATCACTATGCATCGATTTGGGAGCAACGGGGAGAGATGATCAAAGTCAACGCCCCTTCTCTTGAATACTTTGCTGAATTTCATTTAACGACCCTTGAATCAAAAGAGCTTTCATTAGCGGCTACCCAATTAATGCATGCTATCTCTACGGCCCACCTGAATAAAGAATCACCGGTACCTCTATCTGTTTAATGCAATAAAGCGTTATTTACGTTAATCCACGGGATATAATTATTTATTCCGTGGATATTATTTCACTTATTTTATTACATCGAATTACTACAAAGTAACCATACAAAACTCATTATTTATCTTTATCAATAAAAAGCGCTCAATGTTTCTAAAGAACAATATTACCTAGAGGTAAATATATGAGCACTTATCCATGTATTAATATTCATTTAGATACGATCACCCAAAATACCCAACATATGGTTACAGCGTGCCAAGCCCAAGGCGTATCGCCTGCCGGGGTTACCAAACTGGCCTGCGCCAACCCGGACGTTGGACAAGCCATCTTAAATGGCGGTATCCAACTTCTTGCCGATTCACGCATCGGAAATTTAAAAAAAATCCGTCACCTCAAGGCTCAAACCCTGCTTCTTCGCCTGCCGGCGCTCAGTGAGATCAGCGAGGTTATCCAATATGCCGATATATCCCTAAACTCCGAAATGACCACCCTAGATGCCCTGTCGACTGAAGCAGTCAAACAGCACAAAACCCATCAGGTTATCCTCATGCATGACTTAGGCGATCTTCGAGAAGGAGGGTTTTATGAGGAAGAGACGCTTGCCCTTGCTCGCAAGGCAGTGACGCTACCCGGTATCGACCTTGTCGGCCTCGGCACCAACCTCGCCTGTTATGGCGGCGTAGAACCAACCACAGACAATCAAAATAAGCTGGTTACACTCGCCAGGCAGATTGAATCTGAATTCAGCATCACGCTGAAGTATATCTCGGGGGCAAGCTCTGCCGGGTTGCCATTGATGCTCAACGGCGAGCTTCCGCAAGGGATCAACCAGCTAAGATTAGGGGCTTCACTTCTGATGGGGATTGGATTAAACGATGACCCGATCCCCAATACCCGCCAAGATACCTTTGACCTCACAGCTGAAATCGTTGAGATCAAAGTAAAACCCTCGGTTCCGGTAAATTCCACCGCACTTGATGCTTTCGGCAACACACCTGAGTTTATTGATCGCGGGCTGCGCAAACGCGCTATTTGCGCTATCGGCAAGCAAGATGTCGACATCAGCCAAATCACCCCGAAAGACCCTAACATCATCGTCATTGGCGGTAGTAGTGATCACCTTATTCTCGATATCAATGACTGCGAGCTCGACTACCAAATTGGTAACTTGGTTGAATTTGACCTGTCTTACGGCGGTGTCTTGCAGTGCATGACCTCTGAATACATTACAAAACGCTTTATCTAAATCAAGCCCTTCGTTAATGCAGGTGAGTGCAAGTCATCTCGCTGAGGATACACTATGTTAAAAATTAAAAAGTTTCCCAATACATTTACGATCTTATTCCTTTTAATTTCGTTCTTTGCCATGCTGACCTACGTACTGCCAGCAGGTAAATACACCCGTGAAATGAATGAACAACTCGGCCGGGAAGTACCATTGCCAGGCTCATTCCATGTCATTGAATCCTCGCCACAGGGCTTCTTTGACACCTTGATGGCGCCGATCTCCGGCTTTTATGATCCAGTCAGCGGGGTCATCGGTGCCATTGATGTCAGCCTTTTTGTCCTGATGGTCGGTGGCTTTTTGGGTATCGTCACCAAAACCGGTGCAATTGATACCGGTATTGCCCGGATCATGGTCCGCCTGAAAGGCAAAGAGATCTACATGATCCCAATCCTGATGTTCCTATTTGCCTTGGGCGGAACATCCTACGGCATGGCCGAGGAATCCCTTGCCTTCTACGGCCTGCTGATCCCAATTTTCATGACCGCTCGTTTTGATCCCCTGGTTGCCGTAGCCGTTATCTTCGTGGGAACCGGTATCGGTACCCTAGGCTCGACCATCAATCCGTTTGGTACTGTTATTGCCTCAAACGCGGCAAGTGTCGATTTCCTCAGCGGTGTTGAGTTGCGCTTTGCTATCCTGGCTATCGCCCTTATCGTCGGTATCGGCTATGTCATGCGCTACGCCAAGAAGATCCAGAATAATCCGGATTCATCACTGCTTGCCCACCTTCGTGATGACCACGAAAAACACTTCCTGGGCGACAAAGATGTAACCGATAGCCTGCCAGTACTGACCGGCCCGCAACAAGCAGTACTGGTACTGTTTATCCTGACGTTCGGTATCATGATCTACGGTGTTTCTGTGCTCGGTTGGTGGATGGCTGAAATGGCGACGCTATTTATCTTCATGGGCATACTCTGCGGTATTGTCGGCCGCCTAAGCGAAGACGACCTGATCAACTCATTCGTCGCCGGGGCTGCAGATCTTATTGGGGTGGCATTAATTGTTGGTGTTGCACGCGGCATTGTGGTGGTCATGGAAGCAGGCAATATCACCGATACCATTCTTAACTATGCCGAAGGGATTGTGGCGGGCAAAAGCTCTGTCTTGTTCATTAACACCGTTTATTGGATTGAAATGCTGCTTTCCTTCATCGTACCTTCAACCTCTGGCCTGGCGGTAATGAGCATGCCTATCCTGGCGCCACTGGGTGATTTTGCCAATACTGGCCGCGAGCTTGTGGTTACCGCCTTCATGAGCGGGATCGGCACTGTCCTGTTTATCACTCCAACCTATGGCGTATTGATGGGCGGACTAGCAATAGCACGTATTCCTTATATCACCTGGCTGAAGTTCATTGCTCCGTTAGTGGCTTTCTTTGTCGCGCTAAACTGTATTGTTCTATCAATCGGTGCAACGCTGTAAAGTAAGTAGATAGCTTATCGCTGACTCCCCCCGGAAGATCACCGTCTTCCGGGGGGCTGTTCTGTATTACTGTTATTTCAAACCCAACCTTTTAGCTAAGCGATGCAGGTTACCGCTATCAATACCAAGCTGCCGTGCTGTCGCAGCCCAGTTATTGCTGTTTGCTTCCAGCGCCTGCTGGATATAGCGAGCTTGAAACGAGTCTGTCGCATCCCGTAAGTTCTCACCCGTAAAAACAGGCATTACCGGATGGCCGGTGTGCTTGGCCGTTCCTTGGCGACTACCGTCAAAATTAAAATGATGAGGGCGGATCTGAGGTGCCTCTGCACCATACTCCGAGCGGGCAAGGATCGCTGCGCGGTGAATACAATGCTCCAGCTCTCGGATATTACCGGGCCAGCCGTATTGAGAAAGTGTCGTCAGGCTTGCCTGGCTTAACCGTAGGGTCTGCAGGCCCAATTTAGCCCGGCACTTTTCAATAAAATACCCGGCCAGCAGAGCGATGTCATCGCCGCGCTCCCGTAGCGGGGAAACATGAAGCGGGAATACGCTGAGGCGGTGGTAGAGATCGGCACGGAACCTGCCTTCAATCACTTCTTGTTTGAGATCTTTATTGGTGGCGGCGATGATTCGAACATTGACTTTCAGGCTGCGGTCATCACCAATTCGCTGCAAGTCACCATATTGCAATACCCGAAGCAGTTTGGCCTGAAGGGAAAGCGGCAGCTCACCAATCTCATCGAGAAACAGTGTCCCATCATTGGCTATTTCAAATTTCCCGCTACGATTACTGATAGCACCGGTAAAGGCACCTTTCACATGGCCAAACAGCTCGCTCTCGGCAACTGACTCTGGTAAGGCCGCACAGTTTAGATAGACGAGAGACTGCTCTGCCCGGCTTGAATTACGATGAATATCTTTGGCCACCAATTCCTTGCCGACACCTGTTTCGCCCAAGATCAATACGTTCAGATCCGACTTGGCAACCACCTCAATCTCATTTTTAAGCGCTAGCATTGGTGCCGACTGACCAATCATTTCAATATTGTCACTATCGCTGATCTTGATAGACGGCCGCTGGGCAGGGCTTTCAGTCGCCACTTTTTCCAGTTGTTCCATCATCAGTGCATTATTCAGCGACACGGCAGCCAGAGCACTGATTGTCCGCAGATCCTGATCACTAAACTCAGTGAATGACGAGGTATCAAAACTGTCGATGGTTAGTGCCCCGATCAGGTTATCATCCGCCCAAAGTGGTAAGCCGATGCAGGCATGGACCTTCAACTCATCCTCATGGTTGGGAATCAACCCATCAAATGGGTCGGGCAACTCACTATCGGCAGGAAACCGGACAATATCACCGGCACGAGCAATAGCTTCAAGCCTCGGGTGCTCATTAATCGTAAAGCGGCGGCCAAGAACATCAGGCACCAGGCCGTCGATAGCCAGAGGTGTAAATTGCTGCCCCTGAAACGCTAGCAATGCTGACGCATCGCAATTTAAGGTTTGACGAATAGTGTTAAGTAAACGCTGAAAGCGATCCTGGTTGGAAATACTGGTCGTCAGATCCAGGGCGATATGGGTAAAGTCACGCGTAGGCAAAACCATGTCTGTCATCTCCGCAGGTATTAAACAGGGGTGTCAAAAATACGATGTCACTATGACACTAATCGTGAAAACCTCAAGGACTGAATCAGATGCAACTTCTAACATAGTGTTTTTTAGCTATTAATAATTCCGACAAAATAACCACTGGAAAGGCAGTCAGTAAATCGCCACTTAATACCAACAATGTCATAACGACACCAGTGTGTATAAATGACACTACCTTAGCAGTGTCAAATTGACACCAATCTAAGCTATAATTCTTAAATTTCAATAGGTTAACTTTTGGCATGATACTTGGGTATATAGTCTCGATATTAAAACAACTATTTCGAGTAATCAGATATGACTAAACAAAAGTTATCAATCATATCGCTTCTCATTGTGTGCTTAGCTTCATTTTCAGTTCTGCTCAGCATCGGAAGCGACATTTATCGAGAGGCACCGCCGATCCCAACCCAGGTTGTGAACAAGGCTGGTGACGTTATCTTTACGGAAAATGACATCCAGCGCGGCCAGCTGGTATGGCGTTCAATGGGTGGCCACCAGCTTGGTTCAATATGGGGGCACGGTTCTTACGTTGCACCTGACTGGACGGCTGACTGGTTGCACCGCGAGGCGAATAACTGGCTAGAGCTCAAAGCAAGGGATGAGTTTAACAAGCCGTTCCCTCAGCTTTCAAAGAGTCAGCAGGCAGCGCTAGAGCAACAGCTGCGCGATGACTTGCGCCCTAACAACTACAACGTGGAAACCGGTGTCATCACCATTTCTCAACTACGCTCTGACGCGATTTCCATGTTGCAGCAACACTACATTGGCCTGTTTGGTGATGATCCTGCCTATCAGCCATTGCGTAAAGACTACGCAATGAAAGAAGGTACGATATCAACTGCCGAGCGTCGTGAACAGCTAACAGCGTTCTTCTTCTGGAGTGCATGGGCTGCAACCACAGAACGTGTTGATCAAAACTATACCTATACCAATAACTGGCCATATGATCCGGTAGTGGGTAACACACCGACATCGAGCAATATTGTCTGGTCTATCTTGAGTGTTGTGGTTCTTATCGCAGGTGTTGGCGCACTGGCCTGGTACCATGCAGCCCTAAAACATGAGCCACTGCCAACACCACCAAAATATGACCCACTGTTCGATGGCAAACCAACAGCCTCGCAAAAGGCAGTAGGTAAGTACTTCTTTACTGCAGTTGGCCTATTCCTGCTGCAAGTTTTCCTCGGCGGTATTACCGCTCACTATGGGGTCGAAGGACAAGATTTCTACGGGATCCCATTATCAGAAATTCTGCCATATTCTGTAACACGTACCTGGCATACCCAGCTAGCGGTATTCTGGATCGCAACAGCATGGTTGGGTACAGGCCTTTACATTGCTCCGGCACTATCCGGCTATGAACCTAAGTTCCAGCGCCTGGGCGTTAATGTCCTTTGGGTAGCACTAGTTGTTGTGGTGCTTGGCTCAATGACTGGTGAGTGGCTGGCCGTTCAACAGTACTTGGATCTTGATACCAGCTATATCCTTGGTCACCAAGGACAGGAATACATTGACCTTGGCCGCCTGTGGCAAGTTCTGTTACTCGTTGGCCTACTGATTTGGCTAGCACTGGTTACACGTGCTATTCGCCCTGCCCTTTCACAACAAGGTGAGATGCGCGCTGTTATCTGGGTCCTGTATGCATCCTGTGTGGCTATCGGCCTGTTCTATGGTGCTGGTCTGTTCCAAGGCAAGCACACTAACCTGGCAATTGCTGAATACTGGCGCTGGTGGGTAGTACACCTATGGGTTGAAGGCTTCTTCGAAACCTTTGCTACTTCTGTTATTGCATTGATGTTCGTTCGCCTAGGCCTAGTACGTGCTGCAACAGCCAACAGTGCGGTTCTGTTCGCCACCGTAGTATTCCTGACCGGTGGCCTGATTGGTACCCTGCACCACATATACTTCACCGGCACACCGACATCGGTAATCGCCTGGGGTGCAATCTTCTCTGCACTGGAAGTCGTACCGCTGGCACTCATTGGTTTTGAAGCCGTCGAAAGCTACCGCATGCGTAATGCAACGCCTTGGATGACACGCTACAAATGGGCAATCATGTTCTTTGTCGCCACGGCATTCTGGAACCTGTTCGGTGCTGGCGTACTTGGTTTCCTAATCAACCCACCTGTCGCGCTGTACTTCATTCAGGGTCTGAACACCACAGCAACCCATGCCCACGGTGCCTTCATGGGCGTCTATGGCATGCTGGGTATCGGCCTGATGCTGTTCTGCCTGCGCGGTCTGTTCGGTGAGGCCAAAGGCTGGGATGACAAATGGCTTAAGTGGTCATTCTGGTCAATGAACATTGGTCTGATTGCGATGATAGCCATGTCGCTTCTGCCTGTCGGTCTGGTTCAGTTCTTTGCGGTCATCGAGAACGGATACTGGTTTGCACGTTCGCCGGAAGTTATGCACAGTCAACTTGTTGAAACTCTGGTTTGGCTACGCGTACCTGGCGATATGATGTTCGGTGCAGGCGGGATCTTCTTAGGCATCTTCCTTGCTAAGCTTATCATTCCAGCAATCAAGAAAGGTTTAGGTAAAGACACAGAGGTGCTGGCACGATGAGTTATCACATCCTATCAGGACTTAAGGTATTGCTGGCCATCTCTGGCATCTACCTAGGAAGTGCCTTCCTAACCAGCCTACCACAGCTATTAGTTCAGCTGTCTGTTGAGATGGGATGGATGACCCCCGCTATTCTGTAACCTCTTTCAGCCCTGGCCGCGTAGATATCAGACTCAGGATATCAGGCAGCCAGGGCTGATTTCTAAGAGTAAGAACGTTATGTATTTAGCTATAAAAACATTTCATGTCATTACCGTGATGATCAGTATCGGGTTATTTTTACTTCGATATGGTTTAGTCTGTCGCCAATCCATTTGGGCTGATAACCAGATACTGAAAGTCATACCGCATGTGAATGATTCCCTGTTGCTAACCAGTGGTATTGCCCTGATTGGTATCACAGGCTTTGTTCCGTTTACACCTGCCGCCCCCTGGTTATCGGTAAAACTGATGAGTGTTGTGGCCTACATACTTTGCGGCGCGTTTGCCCTTAAAGCGAAAAACAACTGGCAACGCTGGGGCTTTTTCGCCGGGGCAATGGGCTGGCTGGTGTTCATACTCAATCTGGCCATTGGCAAATTCCTAGTATTAGATACATTAGCCTGGCTATAACCGATAATTATGACAAAGAGCGCACAGTGCGCTCTTTTCGTTGATGCCCCTCGATCTACTATTCACTCAACATAACCACCCTGTTCCGATGCGTATGCGCATCATAGACATGTATCGATGAACGCTATTCACTGGCGGAATCAATGTGATTTTTATGCCCACACGGCGAGCAAAAGCTCACACACCAGATCATATGCTCACCCCATAACCATAAACACCAATCCGTCAAAGCTAAAAAACCTCACCCCAAACTCTCAAAATAATCTAAAGTTCATATAAAAATGCGATCTAAACACAATTTAACATCGTTGCTGATTGACAATTTGCATCAAAAAGCTAATTATCATCACATCAATTGTTCTTTGATGATCCATATGTTCACAGGCTGTGTTTTTGGTTTGAAACATTTGGGTTAATTACAGGTAAAAATACCTTTTCTGGCTACACTTTAGCTAGCAATCAGACAAGCCCTAACACTTTGAAGGTCGAAAGATATGAGCACTAAACTGGAACAACTGCGCGCGCTAACAACTGTTGTTGCTGACACTGGCGACATTGAGGCTATCAGTAAGTATCAGCCTGAAGATGCGACTACTAACCCATCTCTGATCCTGAAAGCTGCACAGATTGCTGAGTATGCTCCTCTTATTGATGCATCAATCGCTTATGCTAAAACTCAGAGCGACGACAAAGCACAGCAGGTTCAAGACACTTGCGACATGCTTGCAGTAAACATCGGTAAAGAAATCCTAAAAGTTGTACCAGGCCGTATCTCTACTGAAGTTGACGCTCGTCTTTCTTACGACACTGAAGGCAGCATCACAAAAGCTCGCCAGCTAATTAAAATGTACAACGATGCTGGTATCACTAACGACCGTATCCTGATCAAACTGGCTTCTACTTGGGAAGGTATCCGTGCAGCTGAAGTGCTAGAAAAAGAAGGCATCAACTGTAACCTTACTCTTCTATTCTCATTTGCTCAGGCGCGTGCTTGTGCTGAAGCTGGTGTATTCCTGATTTCTCCTTTCGTTGGTCGCATCATGGACTGGTACAAAGCGAAAGAAGGTCGTGACTTCGAAGCTCAAGAAGATCCAGGTGTAGTTTCTGTAACAGGTATCTACAACTACTACAAAGAACACGGCTACAACACTGTTGTTATGGGCGCAAGCTTCCGTAACACGGGCGAAATCCTAGAACTTGCTGGTTGTGACCGCCTGACTATCAGCCCGCAGCTGCTACAAGAACTAAGCGACGCTGAAGGCGAAGTGGTTCAGAAGCTATCTGCAGACGTTGAAATCAAAGAGCGTCCAGCGGCTATGACACACGCAGAATTCCTATGGGATCACAACCAAGACCCAATGGCCGTAGAAAAACTGGCTGACGGTATCCGTAACTTCGCGGTTGACCAGGGCAAGCTTGAGACAATGATTGCAGAGCGTCTGTAAGCCTTAACAATATTTCAGAAAGCGGCCAATCAGCCGCTTTCTTCCTTTTCTGATTCAAATAAATTCTATAGTGGAAACCAATATGGAACGTAAAATGTTAGCAAATGCAATCCGTGCCCTAAGCATGGACGGTGTACAGCAGGCAAATTCAGGTCACCCAGGTGCACCTATGGGTATGGCAGATATCGCTGAAGTACTATGGCGTAGCCACATGAACCACAACCCACAAAACCCAGAGTGGGCTGATCGCGACCGTTTCATCCTATCGAACGGCCACGGTTCAATGCTGATCTACTCTCTGCTTCACCTAACAGGTTACGAACTATCTATCGATGATCTGAAGAACTTCCGTCAGCTTCACTCGAAAACACCAGGTCACCCAGAATACGGTTATGCACCAGGTGTTGAAACCACTACTGGTCCTCTAGGCCAGGGTATTACAAACGCTGTTGGTATGGCGATTGCTGAAAAAGCAATGGCTGACCAGTTCAACCGCGACGGCCACGACATCGTTGACCACTACACCTACTCGTTCCTGGGTGACGGCTGTATGATGGAAGGTATCTCTCACGAAGCATGTTCACTGGCTGGTACGCTAGGTCTTGGCAAGCTGGTTGCTTTCTGGGATGACAACGGTATCTCTATCGATGGTGAAGTTGAAGGTTGGTTCTCTGACGACACACCTAAGCGTTTCGAAGCTTACGGCTGGCACGTTATCCCAGCAGTAGACGGTCACGATCCAGAAGCAATCAACGCGGCTATCGAAGCAGCGAAAGCTGAAACTGGCAAGCCGACACTAATCTGCTGCAAAACTATCATCGGTTTTGGTTCACCAAACAAAGCTGGTTCTCACGACTGTCACGGTGCCCCACTAGGCGCTGAAGAAATCGCAGCAGCACGTGAATTCCTAGGCTGGAACCACGGTCCTTTCGAAATCCCTGCAGACGTAGCCGCTGAGTGGGACGCGAAAGAAGCAGGCGCAGCAAAAGAAGCTGCATGGGACGAGAAGTTTGCGGCATACGCAGCAGCTCACCCTGAGCTAGCAGCTGAATTCAAGCGTCGTACCGCTGGCGACCTTCCTGCTGAGTGGGAAGAAAAAGCCAATGCAATCATTGCTGATCTTCAAGCAAACCCAGCTAACATCGCATCACGTAAAGCATCTCAAAACGCACTAGAAGCGTTTGGTCAGATGCTACCTGAGTTTATGGGCGGCTCTGCTGACCTTGCACCTTCTAACCTGACTATGTGGTCTGGTTCTAAGTCGCTAGAAGCAAACGACTTCACAGGTAACTACATCCACTACGGTGTACGTGAATTCGGTATGACGGCTATCATGAACGGTATTGCCCTACACGGTGGTTTCGTACCATACGGCGCAACTTTCCTAATGTTCATGGAATACGCACGTAATGCAATGCGTATGGCTGCACTGATGAAAGTGCAGAACATCCAGGTTTACACTCACGACTCAATCGGTCTGGGTGAAGATGGCCCTACTCACCAGCCAGTAGAGCAGGTTTCATCGCTGCGTCTAACGCCTAACATGAGCACATGGCGCCCATGTGACCAGGTTGAATCTGCAGTCGCTTGGAAATTTGCAATCGAGCGCAAAGATGGCCCAACATCGCTGATCTTCTCGCGCCAGAACCTAGCACAGCAAGAGCGTACAGCAGCACAGGTTGCTGACATCGCGAAGGGTGGCTACATCCTGAAAGATTGTGAAGGCAAGCCAGAGCTAATCCTGATCGCTACCGGTTCTGAAGTTGAGCTAGCAACAGAAGCATACGCACAGCTAACAGCTGAAGGCCGTAAGGTTCGCGTTGTTTCTATGCCAGCAACAGACCTGTTCGACAAGCAAGATGCAGCTTACCGTGAAGCGGTACTACCATCTGATGTGACTGCACGTGTTGCTGTTGAAGCGGGCATCGCTGACTTCTGGTACAAGTACGTTGGTTTCGGCGGTCGTATCATCGGTATGACTACCTTCGGTGAATCTGCACCAGCAGGCGAGCTATTCAAGATGTTCGGCTTCACAACTGAAAATGTTGTAAGCACAGCAAAAGAACTACTGGCTTAATCGCCAATCGTTCGTTAGAGACAAAATAATAGAGGTGTTGCTATGTATTGCACCTCTTATCCACTGAATTGCCGGGCTTCTAGCCCGGCTTTTTTTTGCTGTTTTTTCACTGACTGCCACCACCGCCCCTGAGCAGACTTCCTTTCATAAACCGCCTTATATCAACCGTAAACAGTGACGGTAACTCGCCTTTCCAGCCGCAAGGCAGCCTAATAAAACCTCACATCGGCTCACAAAACAGCAATAAATCCTTTAATGAGTGATGGTAATTCATGAGTTTAAACTCATAATAAGAGTACGTTTTTTCTTCAGCCCGACTCACTTTATCAATAAGGTATGACTATGACGTGGCAATTAACAGATCTCCTTCCTGTACTGTCTGGCCATGATGGCTGGCAAGTCAAAGAGCATGACCAGACACTTGTCATCAGCAATGAAGATAATATCGACGCGTATCTTGCCGTTGCCGGCGAACAAATTCTGGTAGAAGTTCTGCTTTTCCCGCACCAGCAGGTCAGTGATGTTCCTGCACTGAACAATTTGATCTTGCGTACACACAAGATGTTCCCGCTCTCTACCATTGGTATTAATGAAATTGATGGTGACAGCTACTATGTCGCTTTTGGTTCTCTTTCTTCCCAATCCAAAGCTGAGAGCGTCCTGATTGAAGTCGCTACCCTATTTCGTAACGTCGAAGCCTTTATCGACCTGTACCAGGATCACCTAACGGAGAGCACATCATGAGTGTATGGAAAAAACTCTTTACTGCCATTAAGGGCGGTGCAAACGAAGCAGCCGAAAGCGTCGCTGACAACCAGGCACTGCGTATCCTTGACCAAGAAATCCGTGAAGCCAAGCAAGAGCTACGCCGCTCTGATGAAGCATTGGTGAGCATTGTTGCCAAACGTAAGATGTCACAACAGAAAGTCGATGCGATTAATAACGGTATTGAAGAATACGAAGGCCACGCCCGGGGCGCAATGGACAAAGGCCAGCAAGACCTGGCGCTTGAGTGTGCGCAAAAAGTCGCAACCCTGCGTAATGAGCAGCAGGCTGAACAGACTTACCTCGACCAATTTATCGCGTCAGAACAAAGCATGCGGACCAACATTGCACAGGCCAAGGACAAACTTCGCCAGCTAGAACAGCAGGTCGACGTTGTTAAGGCCAATGAAGCAGTACAGAAGGCCCAATCAGCCGTATCGGCCACCAACGTCGGTGCCAATGCCAAAATGCATACTGCTGTTGAATCACTTGAGCGCATCAAGCAACGCCAGGCAGAAAAGTCAGCCCAGCTTGAAGCGGCCGCAGAAATGGCAGAAGAGCAATCAGGCAGCAGCCTAGACAAAAAACTTGCCGAAGCAGGTATCACACCAGGTAGCAAATCGTCAGCAGAAGACGAGCTGGCCCGTATTTTAGGCAAATAAGGCTGTCACTTTGGTTTTATTACTTAAATACAGCCCGCACTTAGGCAAGCGGAGGTAGTCATGTCACTGTGGATTCTCTTTCAACGATGGGCCGTACGGAACTTCACCCAGTTGAATGGACGAAACCTTCTGATTACCCTGCTTGGCTACAGTGTAATAAGCTGGTTGTTATTAACGTTTGCAGGTGAAGGCGATCTCACCCGCTCGTTTACCGATTTTATCTATTACCTATTTGTGACCGCTTCAACTGTCGGTTACGGTGATATGTCCCCGACAACGACAATGGGTAAATGGGTCGCCTCCCTATTTGTGATCCCTGGAGGCCTCGGATTATTTGCTTTGGGGGTCGGGCGTGTCGCCAGCTTCTTTATTTACTACTGGAAAAGTAGCCTGTTGGGAAAACGGAGTCTCAATGTGAACAATCATATTTTAGTCTTGGGTTGGAACGAGCAGCGAACCTTGCACCTGATCAAAATGCTGCAGCACGAAGAAAAGGGCCACCGTCCGATCGTTTTGTGTGTCCGCCCTGAAATCGAAAATCCGCTACCAGGCGAAGTGGAGTTTGTTCGTGTTACCAGTTTTACTGACAATGAAGGCATGGCACGGGCAGGTATAGAGAGCGCGAATTGTATCCTCATCGACAACCCGGAAGACGATATTACGTTGTCGGCCGCCCTGTATTGCGCCAGCAAGAATCCCGATGCCCACCTACTGGCTTACTTTAATGACGAAGCGTTGAGCCAACTATTAAAACAGCACTGCCCAAACGCCGAATGTATTCCCTCGGTAGCGGTAGAAATGCTCGCAAAAGCAGCCGTCGACCCGGGTTCTAGTGAGTTACACCATGAGCTACTCAGTACAACCCAAGGGATGACGCAATATTCTGTCACCTATCCTGCCAGTGCTGCCATTACAACAATCGAAGCACTATTCGCGACCTTCAAGCAGCAATATGATGCCACCTTGATCGCAATTGATAGCGGTGATGGCGTCGAGCTAAACCCATCGCTACAGCGCGAAGTGCCTCCCGGCAGTAAGCTATTTTATATCTCAGATGAGCGTGTCATTGATTTTAAATGGCAAAACTAGAACCTAATTAACCAGCGAAATCAGCCATTGAGCAGACAGCTGTTACAGCTCAGGAGCCATTATGTTTGATTGGTTTAAAAAGAAAAAAGCACCAAAAACGTCACTCCCTCAATCCCCGGAAATATTGGGATTGAGACTAGGTGGCGCCTTCGAATTAGATGATTTAAAGCTTCGCCTTATTGAACCAGATCTGGTGATTGAAGGTGCATCACGCACTCAGCTCATCAAAGCAGTAGGTGAAGTTCAGCTTGATGAACAAACTCGGATCCTGCGCTATTACACCGATGATGACGGCTTTATCCAGGTACTGGCCCACGGCCAAAGCGATGCCGACATTAGCGAAGTAAAGCTCTATTATTTTTACGATACCAAACCGATTGATTCCGACTCAGAGTGGAATCATTTACTGGATAACCAACTCGTCCAGCCCTCCTGGGAACTAGAAGGCCATACCTTTGAAAAAGTATGGGAAAACACCCGACCTGTTGTAATGACGGAAAAAACCTGGCTTGAAAATGGATCCATAAGCGAGACTGATCAATTTGTCATGATTTATGAACGCGAGATCGGTAATGACATTTTTGAGTCCGTTTTTGTTGCTGGCGAAGAAAAAATCATTCATGACCGTGCTGAGCGTAGCTTGGTCACCAGCACGGGCATCAATCTTTCTCCTACAGACTTCAAGCTCATTGGCTAGTTTGTAATACTCTAATTATTAGGAATTCACATGGAAGTTTTTACAAATTCACTCGCTGGCCTCGGTGCCTTTTTACTCTACTTCTCACTATCAATCGCCTTTTTGATGCTGTTCAAGGTTGTCTATGTCCGCTTCACCCCGCATGACGAGTGGAAGCTAGTTAAAGAAGGCCAGAATGTTGCTGCAGCCATTGGCCTGTCAGGCTCAATTATTGGTTACTGTTTGGCTATCGCTGGCGCTGCCAGCAACTCTGTCAACCTGATCGACTTTGCCCTCTGGGGGATTGTGGCCTTGTTTGCCCAGCTCATTGCCTTCTATATCGTGCGCTTTGGCTTTATGCCCAAGATTGTTGAACGCATTGAGGCTGGCGAGATCCCTGCGGGTATTGTGATGGCTGCGACCTCAGTATCGGTTGGCCTGCTCAACGCCGCCTGCATGACTTACTAGGAGTTGCCACGATGAAACGAAGTAAGCAGGTCGTGCTCGCAAGTATGCGCAAGAACTGGCGTACTTTCTCGGTCAAACCCATTTCAGTTGCCTTTGCCGGTGCCTTCCTTTCCGGGTGTAGTGACAACAGCAACGAGGCCACTATCTATCAAGGCTTGGATGACTGTATCGATGACAACCCCAACTACAGTCAGGAATGTCGGGCAGCCTATCAGTACGCATTAGAAGAAGCTGAGCGGACTGCACCCAAATACCGCACCGAAAATGATTGTATTGCTGAATTTGGGGCCAATGCCTGTATGCAATCACCCAATAATAATTGGTTCATGCCAGCGATGGCCGGGTTTATGTTTGGCCGGATGATGGACAGAGACCGCGGCTATTATTCCCAGCCAATGTTCCGCTCATACTATCCGGGCAGCATCTTCTATGATCGCTGGACAACCGCTGACGGCTACGATTATGGCCGCAGCAGTTACAAGAAAAGCAAAGTCCGGATATCAAAAGATCAGATGAAGCCTAAACCTGCGGTGAGCCGGACCATTTCACGCGGCGGCTTTGGCTCTACCGTTTCAGCAAAATCTAGCTGGAGTAAATCATCCAGTGGTAGCAAAAGCTGGGGTGGTTAGAGCATCTCCTTAATAAGCCAGCTCAACGACTGTTTGAACTGGCTTATTGTCTCCCTTTTCCCGTATTCCCCTTCCCTTCTTTGGTTACTGTGCAAACGGATCGCTAAAGATAGGATTGGTGAGAAAAGTCTCATCCGTCAGGGTCTGTAAAAAAGCCACCAGCGCTTCTTTCTCTTCCTGATCCAGGTTCAACCTCACCGGCGAGCCTGTCGGGCTTCCGTTATGCCTCAGATCTGGGCTTAAATTCGGGTGCGGCTGTACACCGCTATTATAAAATTCAACCACTTCCATCAGGCTTTTGAGTCGGCCATCATGCATATACGGTGCACCTACCGCAATATTTCGCAGTGACGGTGATTTAAAGAACCCTCCTCCGGCTCCCTGATCCCCACTGGTATCGGCATCCAGGCCGTTAATATGCGAACGATCCATTGTGTGTGCCGAGGTTTGGTGGCACTCAACACAGCCAATAGATGCCTGACTCCCTAAAGGGAAGCCCGAAAAAAGTTGATGGCCCAACATCTCCTGCTCGGTAAACACCGCAGCAAAATCCGGATCGTTCCACTCCCCGGCAGTAAACGCCTGATCATATTTCGACTGGTATGAAACCATAGAGCGAATAAATTGCGCCATCGCTTCAGAGATACGTTGGCTGGTAATAGCTTCATCACCAAACGCCTGCTCGAACAACCCCGGGTAAAAACTTGTCTCCGCCAGTTTCACTTCCAAATCAAACAGGTTCATCCCCATCTCGACCGGATCCTCAATGGGCATCAATACCTGCTCTTCAAGCGTCGCGGCCCGCTCATCCCAGAAAAAGCTCTTCGGGGTATAGTAAGTTGCATTGGTCAGGCTCATTGAATGACGCCCGGTTTGTCCACCGTCAAACCCAATACTGAACTGCGCCGGATCGGTAAACCCATGTTTTTGAATATGGCAGGAAGCACAGGAAATAGTACTATTGGCGGAAAGCCTGACATCGTAAAACAGCACTCTGCCCAAAGTTGCACCCGCATTGCTAACCTTATTCAAGAAAGGCGTATTATCCTGCGAGCGGACATTACCAAATGGCGACGTCGTTGAAGTGTAATACCTAGGCCGGGCTTCCAGGTACCCTTCATAGTTATGGCTAACCGCTAAATCAGGCAAAGGCAGCCCGTCAATATCAACACGGGGCGCAGGTTCCTCCTCTTCTGGCGGCAGATTTTGAGGCGGAGATCCCGGGGATGTTTCCCCTGGCAATTCTGCCTCGCTTTCATTACCACCACTCGCAACAGCATTTGCCCCGTCAGCAACACTGCCATCACCGGTATTATCGCGACATGAAACAACCGACGTTAGAACGACGGCCAATAGCATACACATGGAAGTATTCATGATAAACACTCCAACCTAGCCTATATAATATTCTTGTTATGTATGGGAAAGCAGGCAATTAGCCTATTCCTCTGTTTCAGTCACAATAGCAGTAGATTGGGCATCTCAGTTCTGACTAATGAGAAGTGAAATTTATATATGTTTGGTGATCGGACAGTAAATAATGTGTACTGATGTGATTACCGAGGGACTTTGTCGTTCCAGCATACCAGTCCCCAGATTGAACACTCAACTAATAATCTTCGCGATGTGTGGGTGAGAAATAGAAGCATAGAGCGAAAAGCAATTGGTCGAAAGCCTTGGGCTGGGAAGGACACCCGTAAGAGAAGCGCTACAGAGACTCTCTTATGAAAGAATGGCTGAGATCCATCCACGCCGCGGGATCCAAATTCCTGCGATTTCGTTAGAAAGCCAACTAAAAATCTTGGAAGTGCGCCGAGATATCGAAGCGCTTTGTGTTAGCTACGCCGCATCTCGTGCGACGGTACAAGAAAAGCAGCAGATGCTTGAGCTAGCGTCGAGCTTGGAAGAGTGTGCCAATAACAAAGATGACTTCACATATGCTGGGCTGTTAAAGCAGATCCACACCTTGCTGGTAAAAGCAGCAAGTAATGAATATCTACAGCTTGCGATGGCACCACTGCAAGGGCTATCACGCCGGTTTTGGTTTGCCTACAAAAATGATACTTCGGACCTAACGGAAGCCTCATCGTTGCATGCAGCAGTACTTAGGGCAGTGAGCCATACCGATGCCGAAGAGGCCGTCACACAGGCTCAACGACTACCTGACTGATATGGCCTACCGCAGCATTACCGCGAGAAAGTAATAGCAATAGTTGCCAGAGGATTATCTAGACTTTCATGTTTAACAGTGTCCCAGCCATTTCATCAGCCCGGCGGATCACATTGGCTCCCGCCTGGTTGTATGTCTGGGCCTGAATTAAATCGACACTGGCATCGATTGGATTATTTGTACCGATTGGGACTGCTCCTTTCACCTCTGGGGCTTGTTCAACTGCATTCGGTGAGATCAGGCTTGACTGCTGAATCTCTTTCGCAGCCGATGTCGCCATACTTTGAGCCTGGTTTAGCATGTTCACACCAGAATAATGCGCAGAGATAGTCATACAAAGAGCCCGTCAAAATACCAAAGATGAACCTCATAATGGGTAAGGAACCATTCATTGTCAAACCCACTAAACAATCACAGAATTAAATAGCCCAATCATCCAAAAGAGCTTGCGGCACTAAAAGCACTAATCCAATATATTGTCGACAATCCATTGCAGAAATAGTGGCTCAGCGCTTCCCGGCTAGCTGTTTGGTTTCCACATCTATCAGAGCTCGAATTTTGGCAGTCAGATCATAACTATCTGTGTATTTTTTGCCGTAACTCAGATTGAAACCATAATCAAAGTCATCAGGATTATCTCCCTGGCTATGCTGGAGCAATGTTTCCAGCTTATCCATCGCCTTAGCCAGTTTCGCCTCTGGTGTTTGTGCTAACTCATACTCATCCCATAACGCCAGGATCATTACCTTAAGATCATCAGATAGCGGTGCTATCAGCAGTTGTAAATCCAGCCTTTCCTTTAATGCTTTATTTTCTCCGGCCACTTGGTCGACAGCGGGAATATCACCACTTATCGCCTCGCCCAAGTCATGGATAATGCACATCTTGAGCAATTTACTGATATCCATTTCGGGAAACTCAGCCTCAAACAGCATGATCATCAGACATAGCCGCCAGGTATGTTCCGCCGTACTCTCTTTTCTTCCTTGAGATGTATGGGCACTACGCAACGTATTTTTGAGCTGCTCGGCAGCACGAAGAAAGTCCAGCACGCCTTGTAATTTCACATCTTCCAATGTCATCTCCTATTTTTCGGCGATAGCGTTTTCGGCCTGAATATCGTTCATTTGACCAGCCTAATGCCAATCTAAGTACACAAAGGGGGATATAGCTATGAAAGTAGTTAGATACTTATTTAGATTGGAATATTACAGACTAGAAAAGGGATGACTCGCAGGCCTAATAATAAACCTGCGAGTAAAGCTGATGTTTCCCTATTGAGGACTGACAGCCCTCAACGATAGGAAATAACGCGATAAGGATTATTCAGCAAACTGAAGTAGATGCTGTTTTACTGACTCAGAAGCAAAGGAGTGCTCAACACTTACTTTATAGATCTCAAAGTAATCTTCACGACTTAGGTTGAATTCCTCAACCACTTTACGAACTTCATCCGTCATGGTGGTGTTGGAAACCGTCCGGTTGTCAGTATTGATAGTGATTAGTACACCATCTTTGTGGAAGGCTTTAATCGGGTGGCTGCTAAGGTTGTCCACGGCTTTAGTCTGGATATTGCTGCTAGGGCAGGTTTCCAAGGCAATGGCTTCACTTTTCACTAGGTCGTAAGCTTCCGCATGGCCCTTAATATGGATACCATGTCCGATACGCTCGGCACCAAGCAGTGAAACTGCATCATGTACGTTCTGGCCATCACCCTGCTCACCGGCATGGATAGTCACTCGGTAGCCCTTATCTAGGGCATATTTGGCATATGGCACAAACTCATGGCAGAACCCAGATAGTTCGCTACCAGCCAAATCGAATGCAACAACGCCGTCATTCAGATATTTTGCTCCGGCATCAAGAACTTCGATAATTCTGTCTTTAGGCATAGTTCTTAAAATCGACAGGATATAGTTACCTTTGATGTCGTATAACTGCTCGGCTTTCTTCATACCTTTAACGGCACTACCAATGATCTGGTCGAGAGTTAGGCCTTTTTGCAGATGAAGCAAAGGACCAAAACGCATTTCCAAATACTTCACGTTTTCTTTGGCTGCATCTTCGAACACCTCAAATGAGATACGCTCGATGCCTTCTTCGGTTTGCATCACAGAAAGCGGCAACTCGAATCGCTTCAGGTACTCATCCAGGTTTTGACAAGTCTCAGGCGCAACCATCAGTGATTTGATTTCACTAATGTCTTCACTTGGCAGTGGTAAGTTTTGTTGGTGTGCAAGATCAATGATTGTTTGCGGGCGGACACTTCCATCTAGGTGGCAATGCAGATCGATCTTAGGCAAGTTGAAGTAGTTCATGAGTCTCTACCTTTATTGTATTGGTTCATAAAGTTACAGACTTCATAATCAAGAGTTTAAGGCTCTTGGTAGAAACTCCCAAACCATATCATTGGGATTATACGAAGCAATTTGACGAATGAGTCTATCATTGTGTCCAGCCCCCTGCAATTCATATGGTTAGTACACTTACAGCAACTATTAATTTTCAGGTTAAAATTAATAGTAGGCATGAATCAGGATGAAAATATCGCAGAGGATCAATGCAATGAAAAAAGCACTTGTTACCCTTATCCCTGCCTTTATTCTATTAAGTTCACAATCAATGGCAGAGCACTTCAATACGTTAGGTAACTATAGATATCAAAGTGGTACTTCAACGTTAAGATCTGAGCTTGTAGAAAGCAAAGAGAGTGCGTATCAAAGCGGGCATAAGATAATGTCCAGTATTACTCAACAAAGTCCATATGAATTACATCGTACATTACTTATATCACCGTCGCGTCTTGATGTCAGGTCTGTCCGTATTGACGACAGTTTCGTAACAGTTCAGGAGATATCAAGGCTCCCTGGTAAAATAGACTACCAAGCTTTGGTTGTTGTTAGTTATCATTACAGAGTTCATAAGTCAGATAATTAACATGTTGCAACTACTTCACGCATCCCATCACGTATTAACTGTTCCGTATCTTGTTTAGTAAGAGGCCTGTTAAAATAATACCCTTGAGCATAATCGCAACCTAGCTGGGTCAATAGGTTTCTTTGTTCAAGGGTTTCAACCCCTTCTGCAAGTACCTTAACGTCGAGCACTGTACTTAAATCGATAATATGCCGAGTAAACTCTCTGTCTAATGTCGTATTGCAAATATTTTCAATAAGTGTACGGTCAAGTTTTAATTTATCTAACGAATGGCGATAAGTACGAATTAAGTTTAATGATGAATAGCCCGTACCAAAATCATCCACAGCAATATGAATACCCAGCTTTTTAGTCTGAGCAATATTATCGCTTAATGTTTTGATGTTTTTGGCACTCGCCGTTTCAGTGATTTCTATTTCAATGAGCGAAGTTGGACACTTTGATGACTCGATGATATCAGTGATACGAGAAATGAATGTCGTCATCTCTAGAGTCTTAAATGAGATATTTATTGCTATTCTAGGTGTCTTTAGGCCTTGTTGTTGCCATTCAACAATTTGCGAGCACACTTGATTAAATACCCATAGGTCAAACTCAAAGTGTAAACCTATCTCTTCAGCAATACCGACAAACACATCAGGTGTAATGTTACCAAGCTCTTTATGGGTCCAACGAGATAATGCTTCGAAGCCAATAAGCTTACCGCTACTCAGTTCATATTGGGGTTGATAATGGATTTTTATCTGATTCTGCTCTATCGCATGAGGAAACTCATCAATAATAAGTTTGTTATGAATCAAATCGCCTGTTGTCTCTACCGAAGCAAAACAGTATTTAGACACACTGTATTTTTTAGCTTCACGCATTGCTGTTTCAGCCGCAACTTCCATAGCATGATAGCTTTCATAAGCGGCACTTTCTGAACTGGCCCCAATACTAAAAGATTTACCCACCCTAAGGCCCTGATCTAATTCCAAGGGTTTAGCCGCTATTTGACACAGCCTTTGGCAAAGTTCAGTGACATGCGCATGAAATACTTCAGTTGACAGTCCATTACCGTCTTCAACTAATACTCCAAACTTTGCGTTAGAATAGCGCACAACCAGGCCATCATTTTTTACGGTTTGTTGTAGCTTTTTACCCAATACAAGTAAAAAGTTATCACCCACATCAAAGCCATAACGAAAGTTTGTGGTCGAAAAATTATCCACACTTAAAATAATCAGCGCCAAATTGTTTTTATCAATATCGGGCAAACTAAGTAGATAATCTCCTTTAGAACGTATAGCCCAGCCATTAGGCAGGCCTGTAATAGGATCAATAGATTTATTTTCCAATACACGAAAAGACAGCGTATACGTATCTTTTGCTCTCTCACAACACTGACAATGAACTTTGACGGGTAATTTATAATGATGTTTATCTGTAATTGTTGCCGATACGAGCATACCTTGCTTGCTTTTACCGCAATGTGAAAGCAGTTGCTCAACACTAAGCCTAGTATGCTTGTGGTCATCAATGATAGACAGTATATCTTGTAATTTCATACCCACAATTTTATGCAGGGTAAAACCAATTACGTCTGTAAATACTTCATTACAAGCTGTAATAGTGCCGTTGCTCACAGTTACAGTTGGCAACAACATATATGCAACATCACTCATTAAAGGGGCTCATTCGTGTTATTTTTATATAATTATCAGGTAAACCTGAATAATCACTATTTTGCCACATTACAGCAGAGTGATGCGAAGGTTTTGGTTGAAAAATACAAATACACGACAGCAGCCAGCCCCTACTACATAAAGGAGCTGACTCCTAGCTCAAATATTAAGGTTGAACTTGCGCTAATTGTGAATAATCCAGCCATTCAAGCTTATCTTGCCACCAGTATGTAGTGCGTATCGGCTGTGAAAAGTCCAGTGACTCACCAACTAAAGGTGTAACTAAATCTGCATTATGCACCTCAGCTTCGGCAATCAGATCATTGACAGGCTCGTCCCAACGATGAAGAAAGAGCTCATAGGTCGACCAATGCACCGGAAACAACTTCTCAGCCCTGACATCCAGGTGCGCCTGCATGGTATGGGCAGCCTGCATATGTCCCCAACCTTCGACAGGATAGCCTTTTCCTTCTTTCACGTTGGCTGCCACTTCAATGAACGATAAATCAAACGGACCTAAACGCTCACCAATTTGTTTAAAATGCTCACCGTAGGCTGAGTCACCGCTGAAGAAGACACTGCCCGCATCAGCCTGGATCGCCCATGATGACCACAAGGTCTTGCTGGAATCAAACAAGCCACGCCCCGAGTTATGATTCGCCGGTGCCGAGGTAATAGTTACGCTGTTGAGCTGCTGGCTTTCCCACCAGTCAAACTCCTGAATATTTGATGGTTTCACTCCCCACTTTTCAAGGTGGCGGCCAACCCCCAGAGGGACAAAGAACTTGACGCCCTTATTGGCATAGTATCGAGCGGTATTTTCTTCCAGATGATCGTAGTGGTCGTGGGAAATTAGGATCACATCAGGTACAGGCAGCTCCTCTCGGCTTACTGGCGCATCGACATTCCGCTCAAACCAACGAGAGAAAAATGAAGGGGCGGCATACTCAAATACTGGGTCGATCAGCAGGCGAGTATTATCCACCTCAACAAACAACGAAGAGTGTCCCAGCCAAGTCACCCTGAGCGATTGGCTGGGCTTAGCAAGCTGCTGGGTATCGACAGCCTGAAACTGAAGGGGGTTCTGAGGCTTATACCGATCTCGCTGCATGAAAAACTTCCACATCGTAGTCAGCATGCCCTCTTCAGCGTTTACTTTTGGCAGATTAGAAACCACTTTTCCATCAACGAATTGTGGAGAACTCGCGATACGTTCTTGCCTCAGGTCCTCACTCCGAACGTAATCGCCATCAACATTTTCGTTGCTGCTGACTGCAACCCCAAGCGCTGCCAATACTGCGACCATAGATGTTTTTAGTATTGTGTTCATTTCTTAGCTAGCCTCAAAAGTAAACGATGGTGTATACTTTCAATCATATCTGGAACTCTTGAAAAGTAAACACACTCGTTTACTTTTTAGTTCATCATTGGTGCTGAAATGGTTAAAGTCGCTGAAATAAAACAAGAAAATATTATTCTTGCTGCAATAGATATTTTTACCGATAAAGGACTGGAACAAGCGAGTATGGAAGCCATTTCGAAAAAGGCCGAAGTCTCAAAGCGAACGCTATATAAGTATTATCCCACCAAGGAAAGTTTGTTCAGTGCCATTGTTGAACGCTTGTTCTCAAATGTACGGGTGATCAGCCAGATCCCCTTCGACTCTGAAAGCTCAGTTAAGGCGCAACTCACCACCATTGCCAAAAAGGAGGTTGAGCTTCTCTGCTGCCCAAATTTTCTATCTTTAGCCAGGGTAGTGTTCTCTGAATGTATGCGTTCAAGCGACTTAGCTTCGCTTATGGTGCAAAAATTTCAGCAGCTAGAAGGCTGCCAAGGCCTCACAAACTGGATTAAAGCCGGCATACAAGCCGGTAAACTCGATGTCGACCACCCGGAAGTTGCCTCTGAGCAGTTTATTGCCTCATTAAAATCCATTGTCTTTTGGCCCCAACTACTGGCCCATATTCCACCTGCCAGCCAACAGGAAAAGGACATTGCAATAGAAATGGCTGTAGCTCAGTTTTTAAGTGCCTACCTGAAAGAAAACTAACAGGAAGAAAAATACTGTATCTGGCACTATTTCTCTTCTAATAGCGATGCCCCTCTAGATCAGTTCACATATTAACGGTCAGAAAAACTATGTTCTGGCCGTTGAGATAACACAAAGTTCTCAGCAAAACTGTTATTGCCCTGCCGTGCCCTTAAGGCTGAGCAGCATTCAATTACTTTTGATAAATGTGTTGATATTGTCTCAGTTTCGAACAATTTCGTGATGTATCCTCGCAATAACGATACTAAAAATAATGCTAACTGACGTTATTAGGGAATAACTATATCAGCTTCATGTTTTGGTCTCTTATCGCCATGAAACCAAACTTAAATGCTCTCCCTTATAAAGCATTAATTTAGTAATTAGATTTTTATTTATAGCATGCTTAAGGAATAGTCATACTATTAAGTTATTAAAAGGGGTATAACGGTGAATCTCACGATTAGAAACAAAGCAATACTGGCTACAGTATTTGCTGCTTTAACGGTTATTACTGCGATGGGAACCTATTCCTATAATTCGAGTTGGAATATTCTCATCGACAAAACGTTTCATCGCGAGTTGCCCGCGGTATTGGGTGAGGTGAGTAATGATTTGAATGCTCAGCTACAAGTCCCTGTCTCCGCTTCTCAAGTTATTGCCTTATCCCCCCTATTCTCCCAATATTCCGGCAACGCTTCACAACAAGAAATTTCATCGTATCTTACTGATGTAAAAACTGAGTTTAATGCCATCACCTCTTACTTCATATCCGCCAAAGACAATACCTATTATGTCCCTGCTGGTATCCTTAAAACGATAAGCGCTACTAACCAAACTGATCAGTGGTTCCATCAGTTCATGAAAACAGACAAACCGTTTGAACTGTCTATTGATACCGAGGGTGCCACGGGTATCCCTACCATGTTTGTAAACTATGCCGTCATGAACAACGGCCGCCGTGTTGGTGTGGCTGGTATTGGACTAACGCTCGATAGTATTACCCGACTCATCAGCCAATATCGTATTGGTGAAAGCGGTATTGTTTTCTTGGTTGACGACCAAGGTACGATCAAAGTGCACCCCCAAAAGCAGCTCGTTGGAAAGTCTCTTTCAGATCTAGGAATGAGTGACTTCAAATCATTACTAGGAACCAAGGAGTCCACAGTACGCGAGTTTGAACTTGGTGGTAAACCTCAGGTCGTAGGGGCCAAGGCAATGCCAAGCATTGGCTGGACCCTGATCAGCCAAGTACCACAGCAGGAAGTATTAGCCTACCTCGATGACTTCAGCTTCAACATGATCATTATGGCCTTGGTTATCGCTGCTATCTTTATCCCAATCGCCGCCTGGTCCATCAATAAACTTCTATCACCCTTTGTTCAGGTTGCTCAGCTGTTAGAAGACATTGGTAAAGGAGGAGGGGATCTAACCCAAAGGCTGGATGATTCTCGGCGTGACGAAGTTGGACAAATTGCCAAGGGATACAATCAATTTGTGCAATACCTCAGTGAATTGCTCCAGAATGTTTCTGATACGGGCAAAGAAATTTCATCGTCCATTCAAAATGTCGATCAGCTTGCCAGCTCTATGGAGCAGGAAATCAAACATCAGACAAGCAAAATAGAACAAGTTGCCACCGCCATACACGAAATGGGGGCAAGCTCTGATGAAGTGGCTCAAAGTGCCAATGATGCCGCCACCAGTGCAAAATCAGCCACCGACGCGATTCAGACAGGCCATCAATCGGTAACAGCTACCTATGAAAGCGTCGAGAACATGAATATACAACTGAGTAACTCTAACGAAGTCGTGGCCCAGTTGGCCCAGGATGCGAATTCCATTGATACCGTTTTGGATGTAATTAGCGGTGTATCTGAGCAAACTAACCTACTGGCGTTAAATGCTGCCATTGAGGCCGCACGAGCCGGAGAGCAAGGCCGGGGGTTTGCCGTCGTGGCGGATGAAGTCAGAACCTTGGCGTCAAGAAGCAAAGAGTCGACAGAAGAAATCCGTGTAATCATTGAGAAGCTGCAAAAGCGTACCGAAGCGGTTGTCAGCGCTATAGCGACAAGTTCAGAACTAGGAAAAACATGCCAAACGGAGGCCTCGCACTCCGAGCAGCAACTCACAGCAATCTCAGCCAATGTCAGTGAAATGAATGCGATCAATATGCAGATTGCCTCTGCAACGAACCAGCAGTCCAATGTAGTTAATGAGATATCTCCCCATGTTGCCAGCATTGCGGAGATTGCCCATCAAAGCGATGCCATGGTTGAACAAACCGCTAGAGATTGCAGTCAGCTTAAACTAAAAGCCGAGCATCTATCTAACCTGGTTAGTAAGTTTAAATTTTAAAAAACGGCAAAGGCCACTTCACCTTAAGTGGCCTTTTCTAAATACAACTACTTTTTCCGAAGCTCAGCTAACCCATCGACTCCCGATCGTGCGACTGTTTTTCCTACTTCGTCTAAATCCGCTGCTTCTTCATCATAATTAAAGAAGTAGAACATGGCATTACCAAATATCGCAATCGCACAGCAGGCCATTACAATCATAGGAATCAAACCCAGTAAATCCATTTGTAAGAAAATAAAGCAGACAACCATCAAAATCGCATTTAACGCCATACCTGTTAATCTTTTTTTCTTATAGTTAGTCATAGTGTAAAACCTTTATTTGTCCTATTTGGACTAAGTAATCATGTGCAAGCCATGCGCAATGAATATCATAGAGGTTTTACTCAAATATTGATTCAGTTCTCATTTTTTAAGCTTCCTTACTCATAAGAACGCTATTTAATCATTAATAACACCATCAACATCACAGGATATCGCATAACCAATTATCCAGCTGCCACTATTTTTTTATCTGGTATAGATACAAATAACACCGAGGTAAGAGCAAGTAACACACCACACATTATCCAGTTAATCTTAATACCATATTGTTCAGAAACATAACCTAATAATAAAGAAGCAATCAGTGCTCCACTCGTGCAAATAAATGAGCTGACTGACAGCATCGTGGAGCGATGATTTTCCTGGGTATTGTCGTTGAGCAATACCCTTTCAGAATTGTTACCTATTGTAAACAAGAAGAAGAAAGCCAGATAATACAAGCCGAAAGAATAGATACTGTCAGCAAAAGCAAGGCCGATTAAGCCCAACCCAGACAATGCACGTGTTATAGACAACAGTAGTTTGTGGGAGCCGCCAAGCAATCTAACAAGAGGAACCGAGAGCAAAGACGCCAAACTATCCATTAGAAAATACAGAGCTGAAATTACACCGAAAACAGCAACACCATAGTCTGTATTCTCGATAATGTCAGAAAGAAAAGGCTGCCAGAAGTTTTCAATACTGCTCAATACCAGCCCATAAACAAACATAGTCTGCATTAGCCTTTTAAGCACACCATGAGTCAAAGACTCACGGAAAACCTCAAGGCTATGAGCAATAATGCCTAAGGAGTGAATATCCGACAATTCATGGTGTACAACTTTAGGTTCATGAATGATGAAAAGAGTAACAACAAACAAAAATATGTTAGCTACACCAATCGTGAAAATATTTAAGTCATAAATACTGCCCAAGTATAATGAAACGTCACCAAAGTAGTTTGGCAACCAGCCACCAATGAGCGAACCTAAAGCCAGCCCTACTGTAACGACAACATTAATTATTGAAATCGCTTGATGATAGGTTAGCTGACCTTGTGCTTTGCTAAAACTATCGTAAAACCACGCGTCCAATGTACCAGAATAGATAGCACGAGAAGCGCCTAGCAGGATGGCTGAAGCCATTAACAGCAATAGATCAGAAGCAAGATACAGAGCAATACAACCAAGAACATTTACCACTAAAGAAAGTAAATAAACTCTTTTCCGGCCGAATTTATCAGCGACACCACCTAACGGAATTTCCAAAACGGCAGTGCTTCCAACCCATACAGCCATAACATAGCCAATTTCCTGAAGGTTCAATCCTCTAGACTGAAAAATCAAGACCAAAACGGGGATCGCAATACCCACTATTGTCCAATGAAAGCCTTGTTGACCAGCATATACCCTAAGTAATTTTTTCTTATCCACTTAACATTCCTTGTTCGAGTACGGGTACTCAGCGAGCAGTTTCGTTCTTTTGTTTGACATGCAAACCGGTGCATTTTCAGGTTGGAGCTGGAAGTTATGATGATACAGGGGGTGGGATAACGGGAGGTAGTGAAACCGAACATGATTTGGGGTCACTTATCGTTATTCGAAAAAAGCCAGCCTGTCGGCTGGCAAAAGTTGGCTCTCTCTCAATACAGAGTTCAGTTAATTACGGCGCAGTATTATCGACATTCAGTACTAAGCCGCCTGCAAAATCATCCGTCGCAACAACCGAATATACCCCACCGTCTTCGACCACGGCCATGGCTTCTACAGCAGGTGTAAAGGTGTCATCACTGGCCAGAATCACTGCGAGGAAATAGGTGCCTGCAGGCACATTCAATTTGGCTGTGTCTTTGAAATCAACGCCTTTTAGAACGGCTGTCGTCTCATCAAATACCCCATCGGCCGAAGCATGAATATCGACTAGGCCTAACCCCGCGGCTGTCGGACTGGCATGTACAACGCGAACTTGGCTGAATAAGGCGATAGAGCGGAGATCCTCTGCGATCACCAACGGTTCAATCGTCGAGTCAGTGATGCTATTCAATTTCCCTACCGCATAGATGCTCGTCGTTGTTCCGGCCTCAAAAGTTGTATCCGGGGCATCAATAACAACCAAGCTGTTGTCTATCGACGCGGCAACACTCAAGTCGTAGGTGTCGGGATCAAGATCCAGGCTGCGAAACTCACGAAAGGCAATCATGGTCAAGCCATCAACAGGCGTATCAAATGCCAGCACATCCACCTCGGGGGCATCATCGACGGCATGTACAATTCTCACGGCGGCTTTTTCGGTGGTACTTCGAAGTACTGCAGCGCCTTCTCCGTTAGCAACCAAAAGATTGACCGGTGAAACAGCCCCTCCACTGACATTCGGTACCGCGGTGATCATCAAGTCACTACCGCCAGCCAACTCAAGCTCACCACTGTCGAAGGCAACCGCTTTGTCACCACTCAAGGTGACTCGAATTCGGTAGGTGCCTGCGGGGATTGTGACAGGCAAATCCGGACTATCTATTTTAAATTCAAGCCCACTAACCGCAGGCTCCACACTATCAATACTGTCATCGGTTGCCAGGTAGATATCGACTCCCGGCACATCTGGGTGGCCATGCAGCACGTCAATGCGTACTTCATCGGCACCTGGCGCAATGGTTTCTCTGCTGAGTACCACAGGCTCAATGCTGGCTGCATTATTCAGGGCAATGATGTCATATTGCATATCCGGCGCAAAATCCAGATTAGCCCCAATAACTTCAACACTTTCCCCGCCAGGGAGTAAAGCTTTTACACCGACATCATAGGTACCGGATTCTAAGTTAAAAAATCCACTTGCAACCTGATAATCAACCTCTTCTAGCCCTTCAACCACTTTGCCATTTAGCGTAATGGCTACCAAGGGTGCATCGCTACTGGCATGCGTAACTCGGAGCTGCGGTTCATCTTCGTGAAAACAGCCCGATAATAATATTGCCGAACCGAACATTAACGCTAACGAATTGGCTTTCATCCGAATATCCTCTTCCTGTTTTTTGTTGGTCGAGATAATTTACGGCTACGAAGATCAATTCGATCATCAATATCTTGGTTTATTCCCCCATTAGTCTGTAGGTCAATCATTCCACTGATATTTTTATTTCAGTCATCTAAAGTCGCAATTCCTGCGTATTGAGAGAAAACGAATAGCTGGAGAACGATGTGCACCAGGGCAGCTCTCAATCACGTTTACTCCCTTTTTGGGCGACTACCGATCACTTACTCCCTCAAGGCCATGGGCAACTTCGGGGAAGCGGGCTAATGTTTAGCGACACAATCCGTGAGGCAATCCGCCTTAAAGGACTTTGGCTCATCATGCAAGATAGTGACGGAGACACTGCCGCAGATAAGGGCGACATTGTCGTGCTTGCGCGCATCATAGCTGTTGACTGGCTGTCCAATGCCCAAATCCGGGTCGACATTGAGCTTGCCCATTGGGGCATGGTAGATAACGAACCAAAGGAAGGGACTGGCCGATATCTAAAGGCAAGCCTTTTTCCTCTATGGAAAGGCAACCAGAAGCTGTCTGAAAATGATCTGCTCGTGGTTCGGCTAAAACAATGGCTATTAGAAAGTAACCACCAGCCGCCCCTAAGTATCAGTGAATTAGTATCGATATCAGATCCCGGCTGGCTATGCTGGCGCTGGTTAGAGTTACTGCCACTGCCGATAGATATCAAGCAACGGCTATTGAAACACCCAAACCCCCGCCCCTGCCTGCGGTATCTAAAAAGATTGATCCGACAAAGTGATCTTTACGCCGGGCTATTGCGTTAAACAGGTATGGATCCCATGCTTGCAGTAGAACGATGATAAAAATTAGTCGATGTGCTCACTCCGAGAAGACCAAGGAGCCTATGTTCAACGAAGCCTTGCCAACAACTGATGTGGCAGCCCTGTTGTTCGATATTGCTAATTCGCGATGTAAGCAGAGCTATGAGAAATTATTTGTTCTGGTAGCTCCCAAATTACTCAACTATTCGCGCAAACAGTTGAGGGATGAAGCGATGGCAATGGAAGTAGTTCAGGAAACCATGCTAAAGATCTGGTTGAAAGCCCACCTTTATGATGAGTCTAAAGGTGCAGCGCTTACATGGATCTACTCTGTTGCGCGTAACGTTAAATTTGACCTGTTACGTAAATCAAAACATCAAAACGACTGGATCCAGGGAGACGACCTTTGGCCAACACTTAGCGAAGAGCAAGACCCAGACCGTTTGCCCAAAGAGTTCCACTCGATTGTCAGCCAAGAGCTTGAGGAGCTTGTAAAAACGTTACCGCCAGCCCAGGCCGAAGTCGTTAGACTTATTTGTTTACAAGGATCGTCGCATCAAGATGTTGCTGAAGCATTAGGTGTGCCGCTCGGCACTGTGAAAAGCCGGCTTCGGTTAGCACTGCAAAAAATGAAGGAGGCTTTGGATGACTAATATCCGTTTCCACCCAACCGATAACGCCCTGACATGCTATTCGGCAGGTGATCTGGATCCTGCTTCAAGCATCATGATGAGCGCACACTTAGAATTTTGCAGCCATTGCCGCCAACGTGTTGCAGAGCTTGAAGATACCCAAGCCAGAGAGCTGGCATTGACCCCATCAGAGCCCTTATCGAATGAACTCAATGACATGCTTGAGAACATTCTCAGTCAACAGCAAACGCCTCAGAATAAGATTGAAGAAGCCGTTGACGCGCATATTGAAGTCAATAACAAAGCATTTCGGCTGCCCCGGGCATTACAACGGCATGAAGACAAAATCGGCCCCTGGAGCCGCTTGCCAGGCAATATCAAACGGGCCCATGTAGCAACAAGTGGCCACAGCAAAATGAACTTCATCTATATGGATTGTGATAGTTCTTTGCCGCAGCACACTCACCAAGGCCAAGAAATTACCCTGGTTCTTGCGGGAGAGTTTATGGATGAGCACGCAACGTACAAGCCAGGCGATTTTATTCTCCAGACATCCCAACACCAGCACTCACCTAAAACCCGTGCTGATCAGGATTGCTTGTGCCTAACACTATTGGATGCACCGCTGCATTTCACTTCCGGGCTTGCAACCCTGCTCAACCCGTTTAGCCAGCTGTTCTTCCGCTAGCGCATACCACAGCCAACCAAGCGATAAAATGCCAGCCAAACCGACTGGCATTTTCTTAAGTTCGGTAAGAATTACAACCATATCAATAATACTGTTTAAAAAGCACTCAATTAGGTTTTTTACTCTAAACCTATCAAATACACTTCACCTTGCATTCCTTCGGGATGTTAGTACCGAACAATTACGCGTAGCTAGCGTCCGCTATTGGTACAAAGGGCCTCTTCCATCCATCACTAACCAACCATTGAAGAGGCCTTCTTCTACTTTCTCCAAGCAAATATGCTCGCTAACAGTGCATATCTATGATGCTTCAGCCAACAGCTCTACTTGCTGCATCTGCTCCCGCTCAAAAGCGGCTGGATCGTTTAAAATAGCCCGCCCAACAGCAACCAGATCTAACCAGCCACTGCTTAGTGCCTTTTCCATATATTCAGCCGTCTCGATACCACCGACCCCGATCACAGGCACATTCAACTTAGGCTTAAGGAAAGCGGCTTCGTCAACCAAGTACCCCTCGCCACGTCGCTCTTTTGGACGCTTCCATCCACCAATCCCCGAAGAAACATCAATGATCGTAGCACCTGCATCAGCCAACCACTGGCAAACCAGTGCCATCTCTTTTTGGCTCAACCCTTTCGGATAGCCATCTTGCCCAGGCACTCGAACCATGATTTTCAGATTTGGGTAAAACTGACGAATACCCCGCACAATATTCAGCACGATAAGCGCGCGGTTTTCCAAGCATCCTCCATAGCGATCATCACGCCGGTTGGTAAGCGGTGACAGCCATTGGTTCAGGCCATAGCCATGGGCACAGTGCAGCTCTACAAAATCAAATCCCGCTTCAGCAGCCCGCCCGGCAGCCCTCATGAATGCTTGTTCCCAGTTAGTAATATCACGTCGCGTCATCGCCCTTGGCGCAACCAGATCCCGGTCATAAGCCGGCACAGTGATCCCTGATGGCCCCATCATATCCGATGTCACGTCTGGCGTTGTTTTGCCACCACAATGTGTCAGCTGAATACCGGCCTTGGCACCTCCCTGCTTAAGCACGTTAACCAACTTAGCAAGTCCGACGATACATCTGTCATCATGCACCCCCAGCTGGTTGGGCTCACTGCGGCCATCAAGTGATACAAAGCTGTACTCCACCATCAGCAAGCCGGCTCCTGACAGCGACAATCGGGCATAGTGCTTCAGTGTCTCTGTGGTCACCAACCCATTAATATCTGCCGTCTGAGATGCCATTGGCGGCAACACCAAACGATTCTTGAGTCTGGTTTTTTGATCGAGAATCAGTGGGGTAAAACGGGACACTGTCATGACATATCATCCTTATATTTTCATAGCAGGAATTGTATTGACTTCACCCGCAATATAAAGAAACATATTTTCAATTGCCGTTTCCAAAATAGAAACAGACCAGGACACAGATGAAGCTAGATGATCTTAAGTTATTTGTCATCGTTGCCAGCCAGCCCAGCCTGAGGGAAGCAGCCTTGACGCTCGATATGCAGCCCGGCACCTTATCTAAATCCGTCCGCCGCATTGAACAGTACTACAAACAAGAGCTGTTTCTGCGAACTGGCACCCGTTGGCAATTAACCACCGCCGGTGAGCAGCTTCATGCCCGAGCACTTCAGCTGTTGGCGATCAACGAGACCATAGAGACAGAGCTTGGCCTGCCCCAGCGTCTGCATGTCAGGCTCAGTGGCCCAGAGGTACTGCAGGCTAGATATATCGCCCCTTTGCTCGCTCCTCTCTACCAACGTTATGGTGATTTCACGCTAGAGACATTCCAGGATGAAGGGCTAGAGAGACTAAAACGCAACCAGGTCGATATGGCGTTGATCAGCACCACGGGCGATGCGCCGCAATCTGCTGGGATCAGCAGCATCTGTCTAGCCGAAAGCCACTTCGTGATAGCAGCAAGCCCGCAACATCCGCTCGCACAGCAAAACGGTGAAAGAGTTCCCATTGAAAATATCCTGGAATACCCTTTTGTGATCCCATCACGGATGATCTATGGCGATACCGGAAGCCGCCTAAGCCCGGATGGCTGGCATGAAGAAGCTTTTCCACGCCGTACAGGGGCCCGGGTCGATAACATATCAGCCTTGATGGCACTGATTGAAAGTGGACAATATCTGGCCTACCTGCCTGAATACCTAGTCACAGGCACCCAGTTGGTAACAATAAAGTCATCGGGATGTCCCTATCATTGCAACCAGGCTATCTGGGTGTGTATGCATGAACCTATTCGCACGGGTTGGTTAAATGAAATGAAGGCAGTGCTGAATCCCAATTCTGCTATTTGAGCCGCAGCCTATCAATTCCAAGCCATGTACACTGAAGGTTATTGCCTAAGGAACAGCAGGATAAGGATAGGACTGTGCTTCGAATTGACAGTAAAGAGCGGCCACACTGGCGGGATCTGGCCAAAGAATACGGGTTCGGCTTCCATAGCATGTACGATCAGCCCTATTGGGATGAAACCGCCTACTATCAATTTACCCTCGATCAGATCGAGCGGGATCTGGAAGATCCCACCGAGGAAATCCACCAGATGTGCCTCGAGATCGTAGATACCGTTGTTAACGATGAATACTGGTTACGACGCTTCCAAATTCCCGAGGCAATGTGGCAAAACGTGCTCGACTCCTGGCAGCGCAAAGAGCCCTCGCTCTATTCCCGATTAGACTTTGCCTATGACGGTAAAGGGCACGCCAAACTGTACGAGAACAATGCCGACACCCCTACTTCACTCTATGAAACCGGCTTTTGGCAATGGCTGTGGCTGGAAGATATGGTCAACAACGGCTCGCTAAGGCGTGATGTCGATCAGTTCAACTTGCTCCAGGAACTGCTGATGGGACGCTTTCAGGAGCTGGCAAGCCGACAACCAGGCCAGACGCTGCATTTTTCCTGCTGCAAAGATACCGAAGAAGACCGTGGCACCGTGCAATACATGCAAGACTGCGCCAAGGAAGCCGGGCTTTCGACCGCTTTTGTCCATGTTGAAGATATTGGCCTAAACGGCAAGGGCGAGTTTACCGATATGAAAGATCGCCCGATCCGCTGGATGTTCAAGCTCTATCCATGGGAGTTTATGTTCCGGGAAGAATACGGACAGCACCTCACCGATGCCAAGGTCAACTGGCTGGAGCCGATGTGGAAATCAGTGCTTAGCAATAAGGCATTGCTGCCGCTGCTGTGGCAAAAATTCAAAGGCCACCCCAACCTGCTACCCGCCTATTTTCCTGATGACCGGGAACTCGGCAACCTCAACGATTATGTCATCAAGCCGATATTCGCCCGTGAAGGGGCCAATATCGCAATTGTCCAGAACGGCCAGCAGACATTGCGGGTTGATGGCCCTTATGGCGATGAAGGCGTGATCTACCAGGCTTACCATCCGCTGCCGAAGTTCAACGATTATTACACCTTGATTGGCAGCTGGCTGGTAAATGACAAAGCCGGTGGGATCTCTATTCGGGAAGATACTTCACGCGTCACCCAGGACATGTCACGCTATCTGCCACATGTGATTTTGTAATCTTGGCGGGAGGAAAATACAAGGGTTATAACAGCTTACTGTTTTAGTTTTGAGTGTTGCATTTAGTATATAAATCCAAGTTCATTACTACTGAAATCAGCAATTCTATGCTTTCTCATACCTAAAAATTAAGCCTATTGTTGCGCATGTAATTCAATTTAACTTATGTGAATCAAGTTGCAAATTAGGCTTAAAAGTTAGCTTTCTACACCTCAATACTTTGCTGGAGATCACATTTGGGATGAAGATTGGGTAACTACGCCCCTCCCACTTACTCCTAATCCTCCCTTAGCCAGGAGGATGTTTCACCAGCTAAACGAAGGCAACATGGTCACCAGTTGGAAATAATCCTAGAGAGATATTGAACCATGACTACCAATAGTCAGACACAACAATTTGATAAGACAGCTTTCAAAGCGGCTGTAGAAAAGCACCTTACTACGACTTACGCGAATACGTCTGCAACAGCGACATCACGCAGCTGGTATCTGGCAATGGGGCGTGCATTGGCTGAAATTACAACCGGTAATTTGCTAGAAACGGAACAGCAGCTGGCTGAAGAGAAAGTGCGTAGCGTTAACTACCTGTCTCTTGAATTTTTGATTGGTCGTCTGACAGGCAACAACCTGATCAGCATGGGTCTGTATGAGGACGTTGCTGATGCAATGAAAGAAATGGGCCACAGCCTGACTGACCTGCTTGAAGAAGAGCGTGATCCAGCCCTTGGCAATGGTGGTCTTGGCCGTCTGGCGGCATGTTTTATGGACTCTCTAGCGGCACAAGAATACCCTGCTGTAGGTTACGGCCTGCATTATGAGTACGGTCTGTTCCGTCAATCATTTGAAGATGGCCATCAGGTAGAAGCCCCTGACGCATGGCGTGGCCTTGAAGGCTATCCTTGGGAAGTGGTTCGCCCTGAACTGAACCAAACTGTAAACCTGTACGGTCATGTTGAAACTTATACCGATGAAAACGGCCATGAATGCCGTCGCTGGGTTCCAGCCATGACCGTAGAAGGCGTAGCCTGGGATCTGCCGATTGTCGGTTATGACAACAAAAGCGTGTACCCGCTTCGCCTGTGGGAATGCCGTTCTAATGCACCTTTCAACCTGGCGCGTTTCAACGACGGTGACTATGTTGGCGCTCAGTACTCAGCACTTGAAGCTGGTAACGTTACTAAGGTTCTTTACCCGAATGACAACCATGATCAGGGTAAAGCCCTGCGTCTGATGCAGCAGTACTTCCACTGTGCATGTTCTGTAGCCGATATCCTACGCCGTCATATCGGTGCAGGTAACAAGATTGAAGATCTGGCGAAACTGGAAACTATTCAGCTTAACGATACTCACCCAACTATCGCCATCCCTGAGCTGATGCGTATTCTGATTGATGAATACAAGCTAGGTTGGGATGCTGCGTGGGAAATTTCTTCTAAGACATTTGCCTACACTAACCACACGCTACTTCCAGAAGCATTGGAAACGTGGAGTGAAGCACTGATTTCTCAGATGTTGCCACGCCACATGGAAATCATCTTCGAAATTAACCATCGCTTCATGACGTTGGTGGAAGAGACATGGCCAGGCAACAATGAAGTGAAGCGCAAGCTATCTATCATTGAGGAAGGCCCGCAACGTATGGTTCGCATGGCTAACCTATGTGTTGTAAGTACGTATGCCGTTAACGGTGTCGCGGCTCTTCACTCTGAACTGGTTAAGCGCGACCTGTTCCCTGAATTCAACGAACTGTACCCAGGTCGTCTACAGAACGTAACGAATGGTGTAACCCCACGTCGTTGGATCAAATACTGTAACCCTGGTCTTTCTGCACTGATCAGCGAGAAAGTGGGTGGTGACTGGCCAAAAGATCTGGATAAGGTTGCCGGTCTTGAGAAATTCGCAGACGACAAGGCGTTCCAGAAGCGCTACATGGCAGTGAAAAAAGAAAACAAGCAGCGTTTGGCTGACTGGGTTGAAGAGAACATGGGTATCGAGCTGGATACCAATGCTATCTTCGACATCCAAATCAAGCGTCTGCACGAGTACAAGCGTCAGCACCTGAACATGCTTCACATTCTGTCGCTGTACCACCGCCTGATCAATGATCCGACATTCGATATGCATCCTCGTGTGTTCTTCTTTGGCGCGAAAGCAGCACCAGGTTACGCACTGGCGAAAGACATCATCTTCGCTATCAACAAGATTGCTGACAAGGTGAACAATGACCCTCGTCTTGGCGGTAAGCTGAAGGTTGTATTTATTCCTGACTATCGCGTAAGCCTTGCAGAAATCCTGTTCCCTGCTGCCGATGTATCCGAGCAAATCTCTACTGCGGGTAAAGAAGCATCTGGTACCGGTAACATGAAGTTTGCCCTGAACGGTGCCCTGACAATCGGTACCATGGATGGCGCAAACGTGGAAATGCGCGAAGAAGTTGGCGATGAAAATATCTTCATCTTCGGCTTGCAGGTTGATGAAGTGCAAAAACTAAAACAAGAGGGCTACGACCCTTACTGTTATTACCAAGCTGATAGCTTACTGCGCGCAGCACTGGATCTATTGGAAACTGATGAGTTCACACCAGGCAACCCTGGCCAGCTAGCGGCAATTCGCCACAACCTGCTGGACGGCGGTGACCCATACCTGGTACTGGCTGACTTTGACGACTACGTGAAAACTCACGAGAAAATCGATGCTGAATACCGTGACCAGAAAAACTGGGCACGCAAAGCAATTCTAAATACAGCATTGATGAGCAAGTTCAGCTCAGACCGTAGTATTCGAGACTACGCCAATAACATATGGAAACTCGAAGCAGTAACGCGTTAATTCACCCCCTTTGGTGATTTAGAGTCTGAATTGATATCAGCAAAACCCTAACATCGTAGCGGCCGCAAGGCCGCTATTGAAGAGAACGATGAAATGACTATGGAAAATATTAATCTAATTTCTTCAACAATTCGACGGATTGATCATGACATCATTATTGAGCTTGAGGATGGCACTCACTTATTTATACCTGAATCTCATCAAGAAAAGTTAAATACCTTTATTAACCATAAAGTACAGTTCGGCATTCGACCAGAATTTATATCTCTTGCTGATGACACTGACGAATTTAATATTTGCAACGGACTGTTAACTTCATTGGATGAATATAATGGTGTTCAGTTGCTAAAATTTAAGATTGCTAAAGAAGAAGTAAGCTCACGAGTTATAGACAATAAGATTTCATCCAATTATATAGGTAAGAGAGTTCGTTTCAATTTTGATACTTTCTTTGGCCATATTTTTGAACAAGAAACACAAGTTAATATAACTATTTGACTTTTATTATAGATAGTTTCTAAGGAACTGAATGCCCCCTCAAAATATAAGCATGATAAGGCTATGACTGAACTATCTGCTACAATCGGCTTTGTTGATCAATTCAGATTTTGCTACTTATGCATCATAATCTCATCGACAACGAGGGATTTCCACTGTTGATTACAGCCATGAATTCGTTGGTTCGCGACCGCATGATTTCTAGGGTGTTCATCTTCCCAATATGTTACCCCCAGAAGCCTTGGCTCTTATTATTCACTTCAGCTCACCTCTGAAAGAAAGCGTTTATTGAACTATTGCAGGTTCTGAACTTCTCACCTACCTACTAAATACCGTGGACACAATCTATATAAATATCCAATCTCATATCATGTATAAGTTGTTAGACGTCAGCCATCGTGTTACCACAAGATTAAAAGTAACCAGCTTCTTGGGTGTTACTCGCCTTTGTGCATATATGAGACTCAGTTTATGAGCTTTCACTGACCATTCAGGGAAAACATGAACAAGTTCACCATTCTCGAGATGATCTTCAACTTGATAATACGGCAAGCTTGCGACCCCCATCCCCTTTCTCGCTAACTCTAATATTGAATTATAAGTATTTGAGTGAAGGTTCCCTGTCACTTCAACATTATACTTTTGTTTTTCACTGATCAGTTCCAGTTGATTCCAGCGCTCATTTTGACTGTTAATAATGAAAGTGCATTGATGAATATCTTCGATAGCAGCCAGTCTATTCCCTTTTGCGTAATCAGCGCTGCAAACCAGTACATTTCGGATGAAGCCCAGATCTTTGGCAATAACATCGTTTGGTAATTCATCATAAGCCCTAAAAGCAACATCAAAATCCCCCGACTCAATTTTCTTCTTTATGGGGCCAAAATCTAGGACTAAATCTACCTTCGGGTATTGCTTTCTAAAAGATGGGATCACATGCCGACAAAGCGCTCGGCCAAACTCAATTGGCGCTGTAATTTTCAGGTCACCACTGACTTCCTGCGTAATATCCTTTCGCCTCGGTGGCCAGTAACTGAATTTGCTTCGCTTTTGTATATAACTCTTCCCCCACTTCGGTAAGGTTGATCGAACGGGTAGTCCGATGGAACAACCGGGAGTTCAATGCCTCCTCAAGCCTCTGAACATGGCGAGACACCAGGCCTTTAGACACATCGAGTACCTCTGCGGCTTTAGTGAAACTACGTTCTTCGGCTACCACAAAGAAGGTCTGCAAATAAGTTAGATTCATCAATTGGCACCATTTAGTAAACAATGAGCTCATTTTCTGTTGTTTTTTCGACAAACACAACCAACTAATATACAAAATGTAAACAGAAAGGAGTGAACGATGAAAATTCTCGTAATTGGTGCATCAGGCACAATTGGTCGTGAAGTTGTCGAAGCGTTAGCTACAACACACGAAATTGTTAAAGCAGGCAAAGGAAGTGGCGATGTGCAGATTAACATTACCAACCCCGCCTCAATCCGATCGGCACTTGATTCAATAGGCCAGCTGGACGCAATCATCTGTGCTACTGGTGATGTCGCCTTCAACGCTTTTGCCAATCTATCACGTGAAGAATGGGATGTTGGCATTAACAGCCGTCTTATGGGGCAAGTGAACTTAACCCAAATTGGTGCCGAATACCTGAATGATAACGGCAGCATCACTTTGACAAGCGGCATTATGGCTGATTATCCAATTGCCTATGGAACAAGTGCAGCAACACTCAACGGTGCAATACAACATTTCGCCAAAGCGGTATCGAACGAGTTGCCACGAGGTATACGCATCAATGTTGTAAGCCCAACTGTAGTCACCGAATCACTGGATATATACGGTGATTATTTCCCTGGATTCCACGCTATCGATGCAAAGGATGTCGCCAAATCCTATATCCGCTCTGCATTAGGCACTGAATCAGGACAGACAATTAAGGCCTTCCGCAGGCAACTGAGTTAGCAAGAGGAATTTAAGATGAAAAAAGTCATGTTTATGGCCGCTTTAACGGCCTTCTCCATTAACGCTTCAGCTGGCTCGGTTGTGAAAGACGATCCGATCCTTGTCGGTGATTCTTTCGGGTTTGTTGAAGGTCCTGTGTGGGAGGCGAAGCACCAGCGCTTCCTATTTAGCGATATACCAAACAACAAGACATATTCATATGACTTGAAAGGCACACTGAGCGTCTTTGATGAAAACTCTGGCTATGCTAATGGTCTCGCTATCGATCCAAAGGGAAATCTTTGGGCGGCACGTCATGACAGAAAACTGTCATACGTACAAGATAACGGCGAAAAAGTGATCGCTGCTGCAACATACAACGGTAAACCTTTAAATAGCCCGAATGACGTGACTGTCAAAAGCGATGGAAGTGTTTGGTTTACCGATCCTCCGTTCGGCATTCAAGGATATGGCCCGCAAAAAGCGGAAGAAGAGCAACCAGTCAGAGGCATTTATCGTTACTTAGATGGCGTATTTCAAATGGTTTCCGGGGATCTGAAATTACCCAATGGTATTGCATTCTCTCCTGACGAATCATACTTATACGTTGCTGATACCTCGGATGGCTGGGTATACCGTTTTAACGTAAACGGTCAAGCAATTAGCAATAAGACCCCTTTTGCTAAGGTTAATGCACCTTCTGCAACAGAGCCCATGGCTGACGGAGTTGAGGTTGATCAGAAAGGTAATGTTTATATAGCCGGGCCAGGCGGTATCGGTGTTTTCGACAAAGAGGGTCACCAGCTTGACTACATTACAATCGATGCAGGCCATATCAGTAACCTCGAAATTGGCGGCAAGCACCAAGACCTATTAATGGTGACTGCATACAATAAAGTGTTATTATTCCAGATGAAATAACAACCATTATTAATTGATGTGCAACTTGTCAGACTAGATCTGTTGCTTCAATTAGATAATAAGAGAGTTACCTCCTTTGATTAATATCAGTACAATTAATCAAAGAAAAAGGGAGCTCTTTTTTTTATAGTGATGATCTCACCAGTAACATCAATCCCCTTCCTCAATGAGACAGTTATAAACGCGCATAATATTACTGCATTAGTAAAAATATTCCGAAAAGGTAAGCAAGAATGTGTATCGATATTGAAACGTAAATTGCTTTGGGGCAATTTCTTGATAGGATCTGCGAAAACACCTGTCTGCTTAGGTCACATCCTGATTCTTAGCTGACAGATTGGTTTATGAAAGCTTAATACCTAGCATAAATATTAAACAAGATTTTATGTTCTAGCTTTAACCTTTTTACCGACGCCATTTGAGCGGATTTTATTCACATTTAAGTTCATTAAATGGCGAAGCACATAGCGAAACAGATTTTTTTTAAGGCCTGAAAGGTTACTACCGTGGCTTGAGTAAAAATCTTCTGGCTGAGTGAATACGCCAAAGTCATCAGCAATCCCTTCACTTTGTATATAGGTATCTTGCCCTTTCCAGTCAACATTAGGATTAGACAAGCACTTGGTTGCAATTGCGTAGCCTGAAAACGATTCACTTTGTTCGGCAAATCGACTTTGAACTTGCTTTAAGTAATCGGCATCTAAGATATAGCCTTCCAAGTTGACCCACCTTCCACCTTGGTAAACTTCCACCCAGCTATGGATGATGCGATCTGGCGCGAACATAAATAAGTAGTTAGGAATTGCCCCCCGCTGTAACTCGTTATAAATGGTAAAGCCGTGAAAACGTGTAGCAATACCTACAGCGCGAAGTAGCGCCATTAATAACGTTCCTTTGGTGTTACATTGCCCGTAACCATCTCTTAATACTTGGCTGGCTGCTAAACGGTCATCTGCGTTATAACCAAAATGGATTTCATCACGGACATAATTGTAAATTGCACCAATAGCGTCGTACTGAGACAGTTTTTTCCACTCTTTTTTCTCAACCAGGCTTTGGATATGTGGATGCATGAAATCCAACATTGATGTTTCTTGTAGATAATCTTTTGATAGCTCGCTCATGGGAAACTCCTTTCATCGAATACATGAAAAGAGTAACCAATGCTCCGTAGCAAAACTTGAATAAACTGGCTAACGTTTTAGAAAAATAGCGTTTGCTTGGCGAATCGTCATTCCAAATGTCTTTCGAAAAGTTCGACTTAAATGCGCGCTATCAGAAAACCCTGCCATGTGAGCGGCATCTGTCGCAGCCTCTCCATTTAGTATTGCTCTTACAGCACAAATCATTCGGCACCACAGCAGGTATGGTCGCCAAGGAATGCCAAGCTCTTTGCTAAATAAGTGAAGAAAACGGCTTTCCGATAGAGCAAGTTTTTGAGCAACATCAGATGCCCGCCAATTGCTAGGTTTAAGGCACTTCCCATCTAAGCATTGGTTAAGTTCATGCAGTAACTTCTTAATGCGATGATCCGTGATCTGACTTTCATTGATGAGAGGAAATCGGTTTGAAAGATCTAAACCTTCAAATAATGGGGAAAGTAATACAGTCAGATCATCAGTGTGTTCTATATGTTTAAAAGTGGGTGAAGGAGCTTTGAAGACTTTTGAAGGTTGCCCCGCCAACTTCTTGGATAATGCCACTCCTAATTCGCTAGTGGGCTCGACCAACAAGATCCAACCTTCATCAATTTGTAGCTGATGCTCGATGTTAGAATCAATAATGACAGGTGTCGATATTTCATCATTATCTAGTTTGCAGCTATAGCCACTTCTAGGCCAAGCTAGCTGAATCGCATGGTGACGATGAGGAGATGCATCTATAGATGAACCATATATAATCACTATACCAGCCTTGATCCAAACATTAGACGTCATCACTTCTCATCTCTCTAAAAGTTGCATTTTGTTCAAGTATTCGACTGTATTTGCCTATTTTGATTGTACTAGAAACAGCAAGGGGAAGCAGTGTGCGAGTGAAGTGTCGTCGAGATAAGAGATATAAGACCCACGATTCCGTGACTGGAAAACCTAACCGGTAACCACTAGCGCAATTTCGTTCAATACCATTTACCCGTCTCGACTTAATCTAATGGGCTCTTTCTCATCATCGGTGCACATTATGTTGTCAGCTTTATTCTCAATGCTAGTCTTTGCCTTGGTCGGTGCGGTTTCACCAGGCCCTGTTAATATCATAGCGGCCAGTACAGGCGCTCAGTTTGGCTACCAGAAGGCACTCTCCCATGTATCCGGAGCGACACTCGCTTATGCACTGATTGTCTGCCTATGCGGGCTAGGACTGGAGCAAGTCTCAACAATCCTGCCCGATATCATTTGGGCTCTTAAGCTGCTTGGAGGAACGTTCTTACTTTACATGGGTTTCAAAATTGCCACCGCCACAGGCATAGGAAGCCAAGCCTGCGAAAAGAATACAACTCCGCCGACCTTTACTGAAGGTGCTTTATCACAACTGCTAAACCCCAAAGCATGGCTAGTGGCTATGTCAGGCGTGAGCCTATTTGTATTAAATCACTCCCCTACAATGCTATATTTATTCAGCTTAACTGCCATCTCATTTGTAGCCTGCTTCGTGGGGATTTCGGTATGGGCAGCAACGGGAGATTACATTGGACGTTACCTATCAACAGCCAGAAGGCAAACCACCTTTAATATCATGATGGGAACACTATTGAGTGGAACGGTCATGAGTATGTTGTTGGGGTACTAGGGAAAGAAGTATGAAACAAGATGACACTGTTTTTCTGACACAATGTGAAAGTTTGCCCTGGGTTGAGATCCGGCAAGCCTCTCAATCATCTGCTTGTTATCACTCCCACTCCCATGATGAGTTTTCTTTCGGTGTGATTGATAATGGCTCGGCCCAATATATCAATCAGAAAAAGACAAACCGCATAGCCAGCACCCACACTGTCACGATAAATCCCGGGGATATTCATTCCTGCAACCCGGATGCTGGAAAATGGTCTTACAGGATGTTATTTGTGGATACCGGCTGGATTGGGCAGCTTCAGGCCGAAATGCGTGGCAGTGAAGGCACCGACTACCACCCCTTTGAAAACCTCTACGAAACGACTCCCAGGTTGTACCAGCAGTTCAACACCCTGTATGAGGCACTCATTAGCGAGCCGGATCCACTTGTTGCCGAAAGCCAGTTGATCCTCTATCTGGAAAGCTGCTTCGGGCAGGCATCAAGTGCCAGCTCCGGACGGGAAAAACTCCCTATACCGCATGTTAACCGGGTACGAGAAATGCTATTGGACCAACTCGATAGCAACCTGGCATTGGATGAGTTAGCAAAAGAGGCTGGCCTGAGCCGTTATCATCTTATTCGCAAGTTTAACCAAACATATGGTTTATCGCCCCATGCCCTACAGCTCGATGCCAGGATCAAAAAGGCCAGGGCCTTGCTAAAAGACGGCAATACATTGGCAGATACCTCAACTCAGCTCGGTTTTGCCGATCAGGCTCACTTCCAGCGGCATTTCAAAAAACGAGTCGCGGTGACACCTAAGCAGTACCAATCGTTTTTTGTTTAACTCTTTTTTGACGACTACAGGCCGCGCTGCCACTCCTGACGCAAGGGCATCACATCCGGGTGGTTAATCGCCAGATTAACCTGCTGCAACAACTTGTCTTTGTCACGCCCTAAGATACCTTTCAAAACCAAGTAGTTCGACGCATGATCGGAGCGAAACACCGTTTTTTCCAGCTCCAGGCTCTCTAACAACCACTGCATTTCCTGAAATAGCTCTGGCTGAGTCAACTGGCGAAACTGGCCATTAAATCCTGCGGCAAAACGTTCCTCGCCAAGCGGGAACGACACTACCAGCGTCGATAGGTAGTCAGGCTGCGCTGCATTCATCAGCCGAGCAGATTGGAGGGCATGCTGTTTGCTCAATCCCGGCCCACCTAGGCCATTGAGGATCATTACCGAACTTTTCATGCCAGCGGCTTTGATCTTATTCAAGGCCACCAGCGAGGATTCAAACGTCTCGCCCTTCTGCACTTTTTCCAAGACCTCGTCGTCACCACTTTCACAGCCGACATACATCAGGCTTAGCCCCAACTGGCGCAATTCTGCTAGCTGCTCGGTGGTCTTATTGGTCAGGTTGCGTGGCAGGCAGTAACTGGATATCCGCTGCACTCCGGGCAAGTAACGGTTAATCAACTCGCAGATTTGCTTCAAACGGTGAAACGGCAATGTCATTGCATCACCATCGGCAAGAAAAACCCGGTGTACGCGAGCACCCGATGCAGCAATAGCTTGCAACTCCAGCTCGATCACATCTGGTTTTTTCGGGCGAAATTTCTTCTGCGGCTGGGTATACATATCGCAGAACGTACAGCGATTATGGCTACAGCCATTGGTCACTTGCAGTATCAGTGATTTCCACTCAGAAGGGGGACGAAATACAGGTTCGATATAATCAAGCATCAAGGTATTCCCAGTTATAAGTAGCCTTTAGCTGAATGTTATCGTCTTTTTTGCCCCAAGAAGTCAAGCAAGCTCTTTCTGACCCTCGCCTACCTAGCAAGGAAACAGTCTATGGCCAGAAGTCAGCTATGACGACGAATTTGAAAGCTTGGGTATTTTCGACAATACAACTGGCAAAGCTGTCACTGAGATCGATTTTTACGGCCAGACCCCGGCTTTTTTACCCTTAATATGAACTGCCGCACACAACAATGATGCCAATAGAGCTGTACCATGGTTAAACTAATACAGAGATAAGTCTTTAGGTTCACTCTATGCGTTTATTGGCTCTACTCGTCACCTGTTTTGCTATCGTTTCGTGCACTAACCTGCCCGAGCCAATACCCAAAACAGTCTCAAATCAGCTTGAACATTACCCGCCATCATTACAAAATTGTGCATTCCAGCTGGTTGATTTCAAGCGGACCGTGCAGCAACAAGGAATACAAGATGCACAACTCTTGTGGGTGCCCCGCTATCCTCACCTGGCCTTTGATCGTTTTAGCCTATCGCTGCTACAAAACCTGAATTCGCCCCAAAGCAAAGCACAGTGGCTAGATTATGTCGCCCAGCAGGCCGCAATTCAGCGAAAAGTTGAATATCAGAACTTACCCGACAAACACCCGGTAAAATTTGAAAGCCAGGAGAACTGTGCCCAGCAGCTCACCCATGCAGGACTCAATGACGATAATTTCTGGCGTCAGCTACGGCAATTTCCTCCTGTGATCCCTTCTGACTATCAAAGCTGGCAACGTGTAGTCGGCCTGTATCCCATTAGCAAACCACTGGCTACCCCCGCCATCGACTCAGAGAAAAAACGGATGATCAGTGATTTTATCGAGCCGTTGCATGACTATAGCGTCACCTATGAGACGGCCGACAAACCAGCACTTATCCAACAAGAAATACGCACCTGGTTCAAACAGGCAAAGGGAAAATCCAACCTGGGCTGGCCGTTGCTGACAGATGAGCAAATAACCCGCTTATCCGATTTTCATGCACCGAGATTTCTCATTGAATCGGTATCGCTAGACGATAAACCAGGACAGTTAGAGTACCGCCAAAATGGCCAACCTAGTGTGATAACCAATAAGCCTACCCTCTATGTTAGTCATAGCTTTACCCGGTTCCATGGCCAGATTTTACTCCAGCTTAACTACAGCCTCTGGTTTGCTAACCGAACGGCCAAATCTGCTTGGGATCCCTATGCAGGACAATTCGATGGGGTTCTGTTCCGGCTGACTTTAGACCATCAAGGGCAGCCCTACATTCTCGACAGTATTCATCACTGCGGCTGCTACCATATGGTGTTCGCCCTAAATCAGCAGCTGAAATTTGCAGTAAGGAACACCGAGATTGAAGCCCCGATTAGTATGCATGTGAGCCCAAGGCGAAATGCAAACTCGTTACGCATCACCTTGTCTAACGGTGAGCATATGATTAAGGGGGTAGACTGGAACCATCACAACACGCAGGCCCGCCAGTTAGCCACACTCAATGATAACCAGTTACGTAGCCTGCCAACCCCGACAGGACAGAACAAAAGCCTATTTGATGAACAAGGTATGTTGATGGCCAGCCAACGATTAGAAAGCCTGTATTTATGGCCATTTGGTGTTAAATCGCCGGGGACAATGCGTCAAGTCGGCCACCATGCCATTGCCTTTATTGGTGAAAGGCACTTTGATGACGCCTTTGTGTTAGAAGACCTGTTCTTGCGCCCGTAGCTATTTCGCAGAAGTGTTCGCTACTCCCTACTGGGTATTTTTCGGGATCACAAATTGTCGGCAAGCCAGCCTAACTATACTCATTAGAGCTTTTTCAAAGGAATGTGCTCCGTTCTGAAAACGGTTTATACAAACATTGTATGGCTTCTGGGCTTTTTACCAGAAGTACTGATTGATTCAGAGAGTACGGCCATGAAAATCATCCAGGGTGTAATATTTATCTTATTGTTACCACTATTTGCCCCCACATTAGTGAGCGCAGCGTATAATCACTCCCCTTCTGTTGATCAGCTACCTGTCACTCAGCTTTATGCCAGCTCCGGCGCGATCAACTTCGAACAGGTTACCTTTGAACTCGAAATAGGAACTATCACCAATAGCGACTGGGGTCAGCTCCGGGTCAGGCCAAGTCAACTGAGAAACAGTAGTGGCAAGCCTCTTGGCCCCGGCTATATCAACGTCTTTATCTATACCGAAAGCTCCGGAAACATCGCTGATTGGATTATCGATAATCACTTTGTCCCGGCAGGACAGTCAGCTATCAGCGACCGCACTTCAATCAATTTAAAGCCTGTTACTGATTGGCTAGATTTACAATATAATTTTCATTCCTCTTACCTCAGAGATGGCTCCAAGAAAAGAAACTCAGCCCAGCCCGATTCGACTATTTACTTCGACCTACGTCCAGGGCAAGACGGCCAGGGCAGAATAGACCGGCTGCGCGCAACCGTGCTCTTTTCACCTCAGCCATTACCAACAATTGAAGATATTGCCCTGCTGGCAAACCGCTTCGTGCCAAGAAGCTTCATCGTAGCCAACACCATTGTTAATGCCGAAGGAGCAGGCCATGTTGATGGCCGTATTAGCCCTGTATCTTCAACGATCCCCAGCTTACTGGCATTGGGCCGGCCACCGCAGCCAGTGATCCCGGCGCCGACACTGCCCAGTGACATACTGTTTCCTATTCAGGTTTTTCAATCTGACCAACCTAACTTAGATGCTGGTCGTAACCAGTGTATACCGATGGCCCATGCCAATGCCCTGCAGTACCTGGAAGACAGGTATGACAACCTCCCTCTTGCCTGGCGTGTGCCGCAGCCTCATATTCGTGGTATAGGGAAAGTCAGCTCTGCAGGCGATGTAATAATCTGGGTACCGGAGCCAGAGAACAGCCTAGTTGCCAATATCGATCGCTACGGCCGGCGGGTTGGTGTAATCAACCTTGATACCGGTAGCTATACCTCGTTTTGCGGACTGGTCCAAGGGCTATTTGGTTATCTGGCTGACGACGTATCAGGTACCTTTGATGCCTCTGAATTCCGTCACCAAGGTAGTGGTGAAATCACACTAGGCAGCGGTGCGGGTTGTGATAACGGCCTCGTACTGATGGGCGACAATACCTCCCAACGGGAAGGGCTAAACCCCACCTGGGAATGGATGTTCAACGAGCTAGTTCAAGGTCGGGCCGTCTCTATATTGTTCAGCTGGTATGACATTAACGGCGAGTGGATGGGGGGGCATAGCGTCAGGGTGTATGGTGCAGCCAGATTTAATGACAAGCGCTATATCTATACCTTGGACGACGGCAGCCAAGGCGACAATTTTAGCAACCTAACCTCCCCTCGTACCCAGCAGTGGGAAGTGGCTGATACCGGCCAGCCTGGGTTAGACGGACTTCCTGATGGCCGCCTCAATATGAACGGTATGAGCTGGGAGATTGATTTTGCCCTCTCCTACGAAGCAAAACCAACCCTTCTCATTCCATAACCCAGCCATTCTCATAACTGGTATGGAGCCGTGTGACTGCGGCTCCGTACGCCCCTATCTGGATAGTGACACACTCATTCCATGCCTTCTCGAGTTTGAGAAAGGGTTGCACAACTGAGCAACCAACCTCTTTACCTGTTCACTACACTCAAGGTTAATTACCAAGGAATCAATCCGCCCCGCTCATCAGTAAAAGTAACAATTTCATCACTAATTCAGGCTGGTTCAGAAAGCGGTCAGGCAAGCTAGGTTATACAAGATACCCATCAAACCATTCATAACTAAAATAATAACCAACACCAAACGGCATTGTGATGAATACACGCAGTATCACGGTATATACCTTGTCAGGGGTGGCAGCACTCTGCTCTTCTAGCTATGCGATAGCAGATAGCGTTAGCCGCTTTGATGATTATGGTCCGTTAAAGACCTACGCCCAATCCCCCATACAATCGAATAGCCTAACGCCGTTGATGCGCAATGGCTTTAGCTATCAGCCCGGAACGGTCGAGCTGTACACGACTGGAACCATTGCCAGCGTCTTTGCTAAAACAGACGAATACAGTGCTGACTATTACCAGAATGCACTCTCCATAGGCGGCCTGTGGCAGATCAATAACAAATGGGTAGTCGAGCTGGATTATACTTGGCGATTTGCCGCCAATAACCACCTGGACAACCTGACTAACTCTTTCCATGATCTCTTTGGCATAGGCGCTAATGGCCGGGACGAAGTCGATGATCACTCCTTTGATATCTCCGTTCCGCAGTACGGTGTTGAAATTCACGACTTCAGCGGGGAAACACTAAGCAGCGCTGTGACTTTCTATACCAGTTACCAGCTTTTCGAAAACGCCCACCATGGCTTATCGCTCGGCGGCTCGCTGTACTATAACTATGTGCCTAGCGGCCCGTTTGCCACCAGTAACTTCGAACAAGCCGTCCAGCTCAACTACAGTTATCGCAACAAGAAACATACGTTCTATAGCCTGTTTGGACTATCATACCGACGCAACGACGAGGTACTTGGAGATGTTCCCTATAACACGGTTGCGTTTGCAGCCGGCGCTGGCTATCAATACCAACTAAGGGAAAAACACCGCCTGCTTGCCGAGTATCATATCTATGAAGGGGCTACCGATGCCGCTTCGGATCTTTCCGAGCCTTCACATGAAATCCTGCTCGGCTATCGCTATCACATGAAACACAGTGCCATCGAGTTTTCGGTGATAGAAAATGTCGTCAATATGGACAACAGTACCGATATTGCTTTCACCCTTGGTTACCGTCATCGTTTTTGATTTACATTGTAAAGTCCACCGTTGTCGTTTCTTTTGTGGCTTGGAACATGGATAGTTCTCGGCCTTAATACCTACATTTCCTACCTATAGCTTTTCTCTCATCAGGCTCGCCGTATCACGCTGTTCGAAACGCTCAATCAAATAATCAATAAATATTCTCAGCCGCTTAGGAAGCAGCTGACGCTGTGGATAGACAAAACTAATCGTTGCCTCCGGCATCTCCCAGTCTGGTAATAATCGCACCAGTTTGCCGCTGGCAAAATGTTCACGACAGAGAAACTCAGGCAGCAGCGCAATACCCAAGCCATCCAAACAAGCCATCAGGGAAGACGTAATCGTGTTAACCCTGAGCCGATAAGGTAAATCAACAATCACGTCGTTATCGGCTTGTATCAAGTGCCAATTGGGTAACTTAACCGCCTTATTGTAAATCTTCACCTGATGGTGGGGAGCTTTTAGGTCTTCGGGAGCTGTAACCTGGCCATATTGTGCAAGGTAGTGTGGGCTGGCAGCCATCACCCGACGAGAGGAATAAAACGGCCGCGCGACCATACTGGAATCAGACACTTCACCAACCTGAGCATACAGATCGATACCCTCCCCTATAATATCGACCTCACGGTTTGTCAGCTCAAGGTGGATCGTGACGTTTGGATACAACTTAATGAAGTCATTAATGTAAGACCCAAACACCTGCTGGCCCAACTCAACAGGCATAACGACATTCAGTCTCCCACGGATCAAATCTTGATTGGCTGTCACTTCAAGTTCAGCCTGCTCCATGATTTCCAGCATCTGCATACAGGACTGGTAGAAAGCCTCTCCTTCAGGAGTAAGAGCCAGGTTACGGGTTGAACGTGTGATCAAACGCACACCTAGGTGTTGCTCTAACTCGGCCACTTTCCGGCTAACCGTCGATTTTGTCAGATCCAGAGCCTCTGCAGCTTGAGTAAAACTTCCACATTCAACAATTTGAGAAAAAATAGCAATGGTATTGAGATCCATTTCGCCACCTATTGGTTAAAAATCTGCAACAGTGTTTCCTTTTTTTCCTATCCAATCAACCAATCTTTTTCACTTACACTTTGTAACACAAAAAAATCTCAGTATTCCAAATAATCAGAAGAGGCCCTCATGACTGATACCCCACAAACCAAAAAGAACAAAGCGCCGCTGATCGCAACCTTAATCATGCTGGCCTTAGGTCTTGGTGCCGGCGGGTACTGGTTTAGCTATGGACAATACTTTGAATCGACAGACAATGCCTACCTACAAGGCGATATCACCAATATCAGCCCCAAGGTATCCGGCTATATCACCGAGTCGTTTGTCATTGATAACCAAACAGTTAAAGCAGGACAACTGCTAGCCAAAATTGATGACCGTGATTTTATCGCTGCCCGTGACAAGGCCGAGGCAAACCTTGCCGTCAGCCAGGCCGCGATCGATAACCTGACAGCACAGCAGCAATTGCAAAAAACCATGATCCGCCAGTCTGAAAGCCAAATCGCATCGGCCAATGCTGAGTATGAACGGGCCCAACAACAAGTCACCCGCACACATAGCCTATTGAAGCGCAATTACTCCTCGCAAGACGAACTGGACAGTGCCACCTCTCACCTGAAAGTGACCAAAGCCCAGCTCGACGAAGCGACCGCTAGCTACCAGGCCGCCAAAGATCAACTGGCCGTCATTGCCAGCCAGATCGTACAGGCAGAAGCGTCCGTTGCCGAAGCCAATGTCCAACTTGAACAGGCGGATCTCAACCTGAGTTACACCAACATCTATGCGCCTGTTGATGGTATCGTCGGCAAACGCAGCCTGCGGATTGGTTTGTATGTACAGCCAGGCATGCCGCTGATGAGCCTGGTACCTACATCGAATGTTTGGATTGAGGCCAACTTCAAAGAAACCCAGCTGGCAGGGATCCATCAGGGCCAAAAAGTGAAAGTCGAGCTAGATGCATTTCCAGGTCAACCGCTGGAAGGTATCGTCGATAGTTTCTCGCCAGCAACAGGGGCTAAATTTGCACTATTGCCACCAGAGAATGCGACCGGGAACTTCACCAAAATTGTCCAGCGCGTACCGGTCAAAATCACTATCGCCGAACCTGCCCAGCTTCAAGGGCGTTTGATCCCTGGCCTGTCTGTTGTTGCCACTGTCGATACCCGAGGTTAATCCAATGAGTACGTCAGTCACCGCCGGGGATCCGGCAGCGGCACCACACACCAAGCCGGTAGCCCAAACTCAAGATGAAGTGCCTCGTCGTAATTGGATAGCCTTGATCGGTGGCCTGATCGGCGCATTCATGGCTATTTTAGATATCCAGATCACCAACTCCTCCCTGAAAGATATTCAGGGTGCGCTCTCGGCAACACTGGATGAGAGCTCTTGGATTTCAACCTCTTACTTGGTGGCCGAAATGATTGCCATCCCTTTGAGTGGATGGCTTTCAATGGCACTGGGTAAGCGCCGTTACCTTACCTGGACGACAGTGATCTTTACCCTATCATCGCTATTATGTTCGATATCATGGAATATGACCTCGATGATCCTGTTCCGGGCACTGCAAGGGTTCAGTGGCGGTGCATTGATCCCGCTGGCTTTTTCCCTGGTGGTCCAGCTGCTGCCAGTTCATAAACGTGCAATCGGGATGGCCATGTTCGGTGTTACCGCCACTTTTGCCCCATCCATTGGCCCAACCTTGGGGGGCTGGCTGACGGAAAACCTGTCGTGGCACTACATTTTTTATATCAACATCCCACCTGCAATTTTGCTGATCGCCATGGTGCGCTATGGTCTGGATGACGAGCCACTGAATATTCAGAGCCTGTTGAAAGCCGATTGGGTTGGCATCATTACGATGGCACTGGGTTTGGGTTGCCTGGAAGTAGTATTGGAAGACGGTAACCGCGAAGAGTGGTTCAGCTCTGATTTCATTGTCACCCTGGCAATCATCTCAGCTGTCAGCCTGGTGTATTTTGTGATCAATGAGCTGCAGCACAAAAAGCCGCTGGTTAATCTGCGGCTGCTGAAGAATGGGCAGTTTGCCATGTCATGCCTGGCCTATCTGATCCTTGGGATGGCGCTGCTAGGTTCTATTTATGTCCTGCCGCTCTATCTGACCCAGATCCAGCAATACAACGCCTTAGAGATCGGCGAAGTGCTAATGTGGATGGGCTTTCCGCAGCTACTTATTTTTCCGCTGGTGCCAAAGCTAACCAATATCATCAAACCTAAGTATTTGGTGACATTTGGCTTTGTGATGTTCGGGCTAAGCTGCTTTGTTAATACCCATATGAGCATTGATTTTGGCGGCCAACAGCTGATTTTCTCAATGCTGCTGCGTGCCATCGGCAGCCCGTTTATCATGGTGCCGCTATCGCTAGTGGCAATGCAGGGGATCAGCAAAGAAGATACACCGGATGCATCGACACTCACCAATGTTATGCGCAACCTTGGCGGCGCTTTCAGCATCGCGATCATCGCCACCATGCTAGACAACAAAACCCGGGAGCACTTGGCCCACATAAAAGAATCTGTGCCTAGTATCAGCACCAACGCCTGGCAACAACTATTGCAGCAAAGCAATTACTTTGTGCAGGCCGGTAGTGATACCGGAACCGCCATGTTGCAAGCGCAGGCGTCTTTAATGGCAACCATGCAGCGTGATGCTGCCATTATGGCCTATAACGATGCCTTCTTGATGATGAGTGCCTTTTTGGCTCTCGCTGCGGTCATTATGCTGGGCTCGAAAGATTAGCCTTGATAGGAAAATGTGGGATGGCATAAATGACAAGGTGCCCATTTATGCTCATCCCATCAATCAATACATTACTTACTACTATTTACTTCAATGACATAGCCAAAGATATCTTTTATATCACTTCTAGACAGTACCGCCCCCCAGGCTGGCATTCCTTCATTGCCATTTAAAACTGTACTGAATAACTCGCTTTCAAACTCAAAAGGAGATGTGATGCCGTTATAAATGTTTGACGGTTTCTCAGGCAATGCAGCCCCGGCAATACCATCGCCATGACCTCGTTCGCCATGACAAGAAATACAATAAGTGAAAAAATCGTAAATTCTGCCAATGCCTGATAGCTAAGAGCTACACAATAAAAAAGCGGCAATAACCAAAAGTCATTGCCGCTGTCTGTTTTGCACTGAAACCCAATCAGCTTATGCCGTTACCAATTGTTGTGGTATCGCCTTAGGTTTACGCTGTGCCAGAACCACCCCGGCCAGCACCATACCACCACCGACATAATGATACGCCGCTAGCTGCTCATTAAGCATCACACTCGCGATACCCGCCGTGAACACAGGCATCAGGTTCATAAACATTGCAGTACGATCAGCTCCCAGGCGCTGGATCCCTTGCAACCAGCACCAGGGTGCAATCACTGATGCCGGGATTGCGGCATACATTATCAAAGGTAAAGATTCCGAGGAGATCGCGACCCGTTCGCTGCTGGCTAGCAGCGGGATCAGCATCACTACAGCAATCACCCCCTGTATATAGACAGATTGCCAGGTACTAAGAGGCATCTGCCAGCGTTTCAGCAGCACACAATACAATGCATAGACAAACGCCGCCAATAACAATAGCCCATCGCCTTCAGTGATCCCTCTTGCTACAAGATTGCTAATATCACCATGGCTAAGCATCAAGGCCAGCCCTGCCAGCGATAAGGTTGCCCCAATAATTGCCAACGGCAGCAACCGTTGCCCCAGCAGGGGCACGCTGAGAAACATACTAATGAGCGGTACCAAGGAAATGATTAATGCCATATTAGTGGCCGTGGTCGTTTCAGCGGCAAAATAACCCAGAGATTGGTTTAACACCATGCCAAGCAATGCCAAAAAAGCCAGCTTTGGTATGTGAGGGCGGATCACTGACCAGTTGCGCCATACCGAGCCCAAGACAAATGGTGAGAGTACCAACATGGCAACAAACCAGCGATAGAATGAAATCGCGCCCGGATCGATCACACTGATCGAGAGCTTGTTTACAATGGCGTTCCCTGCCCAGATTGAAACTGTCAATAAAGGAAATAAATAGAACATGGTCTGCCTTTAAAATGCGTTTACGATTATTTATTTGAATGAAAAGTTATTCATGTTGCACATATTCTGGCAGGTCATTTTAGATATAAATATCTCTAAAAAGACATCATGATTCTATTGTCAGACATTAGTGAGAAACACTTATATATCGTGCAAGAATCTCGCACGACCTTTACAAGCCGCACACCAACAAGCCATTGAATTTTAACGAAAACATAAGCCAGTAAAATATACTTATAATAATCATTCCTGATAAGAAAGAGTGATCATACTCACAGGAAAATAAACAGCTTGATTGATTTTCATACCACCACACTGTACCGTGGTCTGACCAGCATTAATTGGAAAAAGGAATTTTCAGTGCGTAAAAACCTCAAGATTTATCAGCGCTTATCCAGTCTGCCCTTTGGCCGCCAGCTTTTTACTTTCATTGTCTGTCGAATGGCGCCGTACTTTTCCTCAATCAAGCCACAGATCCGTGAGCTCAAACCCGGTTATGCTGAAGTTGCGATCAAAAAACGCCGGAAAGTCACCAACCACATCAACACAGTCCATGCGATAGCAATGTGCAACATGGCCGAACTTGCTGGTGGAATGATGACGGATGTATCTGTACCCATTAAAAGCCGCTGGATCCCTGTTGGAATGACGGTGGAATATTTAAAGAAAGCCACCACCGATTTAACAGCCGTTGCCTTAGGAGAGGGAATAGAGTGGGATACAGAAGGGGATAAAAAAGTCCCTGTTGAAGTCAAAGATACGGCAGGCAACCTCGTATTTCGCGCCGAGATCACAATGAATGTCCGCATGGCTTAATCAGGTTAATAAATACCGCCACTAGTGAACTATGGCGGTACTCCTCATTGCTCCATTGGCTCACAAGCTACTTCAGGCAACCAGCTAAACATAAAATCAAACAATTCCTGTTCAGTTGGCCTGCCAAGCTTACCATTGATCAACGAGCTCATTTCCAATAGATGCCCCACCTTTGCTACGGGCTGGTATGGTTCATTAAAAAATCGGAATATCGGAGAATGACTAATATAAAAGCGTGCCGCCGTAGACGCTTCGCTAACAGTCTGATGTTCCGATATTCGTCTTGGACAATCCCACGTCGCACCATCAAGAACATATACACCAATTAATCCCGTTTCGATATAACTGAGTTCATCGACAAACGGAACATTCCACCAGCACCTCAATTCATCATGATCTCTTTTTTCATTCATGATATCGCAACGCGGAAACAAGTCCTGTGTACGTTCATTTCGAATGGGGATGTTACACTCGGTAAACTCAATCTCCATGCCTTTTCATCCAGCCTGACAAAACCGATATGAATACTACAGCATAAAGTCCAATTAAGCAGATGATTATCTACAAAATTAAGTTATAGAAAACAATAAAAAAGCCGCATTACGCGACTTTAGAAAATACCATTAACCGTTATTCATTTGGTGGAATGAACATCGTCTTAGCCAGGCGTGCCAAGTTGTAAGCATCAACATAGCCAGAATGCTGACGACCTTCCCACTCAACACCTGCCATATCCATTGCCGCACGCTGACCGCAACGCTTGTTGTTTACGTGACGCTGCAAACGGAACAATGTGGCCAAGTTTAAATACTCATTAAAAGGCACCTTAATGTCCTTCTCTTTGCACTCAGCCCGCAAAATTAAGTCATCTCGGCCCCAGGCAGCATAAATTTTATGGCGACCACCAAACTTCTGCTCAATTGACTTCAGGATCGTTGCCAAAGGCTTTCCGTTTTTCTCGATGACTTCCGGCTTGATACCTGTCAGCTCAGTGCAAAACGGTGACACTTCATCATGTACTGGCTTTACATAGTGCTGTGCCCGCCGAACAATCTCACCGGTTGTCAGATCCAACTCGGCGACACCGATCTCGATGATTTCTCCGGTTCTCGACTCCCGATCATCATTCCAACAACACATTTCGAGGTCAAAGCAGACAATACGATTAAAATTCATTACTTTTCCGAGCACAACGCTAAAACTGGGCAGGAAGGATACCATTTAGTGCCCGGTTAGCCAAAGTAGGCGTGAGGGAAAATACTGCTAGGCTGCTGATAACAAGGTAACTCGCTGTAATTAATGGGGTGACAACCATGACGATGCAGAGAGGATTAATACCCACAGCGCTTCGGGCTAAACAGCAGCATACTTGTATCAAAACACAGGAGGTCATACAAAAGGTCAACCGTAGAGGTCACACATCAAGTCCAGCTTGTCTGCCTCCCCCAATAGCCCGACCATATCGGCCGGGCTATTGGGGGTTTCAGCAAAGGTTTATGGCGATACACAAACAGAGAACTTAGCGATCCGAGGGTATCTGTTCACCAAATCGGGCTATCGCCTGCTTGAACACAAAGAAGCAGAGATAGGCGACCGAACAGCCAAAGATGAGAATCCCCACCTCAGCCAGATTGGGCTGGTAGCTTTGCATTGCACCCAACCAAGTCTGCTTGGGCCCCAGAACCTGCAGTTGTCCTTGAGTGACAAAGGCCAGTTCTACCAACAACAGGGTCGGTAAGGCAACCATCGCGCTTATTGCCGGCTTCGTCTGGTAAGTTATCAACGCCACCAAAAGCAGCAGCGGCATCCAGAGTGCGACCCAAGGCTGCTCTGCCAGGATGCTGCCGCGAGCTAAATAGACGTAGTTGACCGCCAACAACAGAGCAAGAATACCGAGCACTAACCGTCCAGGCAGTAACAGTACAGTACGTTTCTCCGGAATCAGTAGTAGCGGTGCCAAACTCAGTCCGCTGGCCAGGGCACAGAGGAAGGTGAGAATGGATGCATCCACGCCATGGAAGCCTATCCGCCCGATCACCGTCCCGAATACGCTGCCCAATACCAAGGAAGCCGCTACCGCCACGCACAGAGTGCCCGCAGAAAGCCAACGTTCAAAGCTGAAGGTGCGTTCGCTCAGCATAGCGTAGAACTTGATGCCAAGCAGCATCAACTCGATAGCGTAGAGCGTTCCCATCCACCAAATGGGGGATTTGAGGTTGGGAGTCAGAACCAGCCAGAAGACGTGGAACAATGATCCCAACTCAGTGGCCAAGGCCGCGAAGGCACCAATCAGCAGCGACAAGGCAGTAATTAACAACAAGGACTTGTGGGCCTTGAGGGTCTCGTTGCCAAGTAATTCGCCACACGTCAGGAGGATAGATATCCCGGTGCTGGCCAGCGCCAAAAAGATGTAAGTCACCAGTGGCAAAGTCCATACCAGGCCATCGTTGGCCGCAAAGGAGGGGCCAATGAACCACTCCTCAACGGCAAAGTAGCCTCCGAACAGCAGCCCGGCGGCGGACAGTGCCAGAAACAACATATTGAAATTGTCGGTTTTCATGGTGCTGATCTCCTATGAGCGATGTTGTGGAGTGTAGCGACGGATATAATAGACCTTAGCGCCAGTCCCCAGTTCCGGTCTGAGTGGCTGTCCATCGTACTTCCTGATCAGCCGTGACACCTGGCTGTCGGGATCATCCAGATCGCCTATCACGCGTGCTTGTGACGGGCAAGCGTCCACACAGACCGGATTCTGCCCCGCCTTGAGTCGGTGATCGCAGAAGTTACACTTCTCCACTGTGCCGCGCGCGCGCACCAGCGGATAGCTGTTGGCACCCTCCGGATTACTATGGGGACTACCTTCACCACCCGCTTCCTCCAACATGCTGATCGGCGTGAAGGTACCTGCAGCCAATCCGGTGTTATCCTGCCACCTCTTATGCGGTCGATCCCAGTTGAAGCTGATCACCCCATAAGGGCAGTTCACCATGCAGGCCTTGCAGCCGATGCACTTGTCCGGATCATGGAGGGTCAGTCCTCCCTCTCCCTTGTGCATCGCCTGGGTCGGACAACCCTTGACACAAGGGGCGTCATCACAGTGATTGCACATGGTAGATATATATTCGAAACTAACGTCCGGATACTTACCACTGATCGTGATGATCTTGTCGCACCAGTTGATTTCGGGCAGAGTATGATTCTCCGCCTTACAGGCGAAGATACAACCTGCACAACCCACGCATTTCTGTTGATCGATTACCATTCCATATCGCATCGTCTAGCCTCCTATACCTTCTCAACCCGGACACCAATCTGGCCGTAGAAGGCCGAGGATCCAGACAATTGCTCATAGACTGGTGGCAGAAGTTCATTGTTGTTGCCACCGAATGGTGTCTTGCCGAACTGCCGGGAAGCGATTCGGCCATAGGCCCAGTGTCCCTGGCCAAACGCCTTGGCGACTGTTCCGGGGCGCACGCCCTCAAACAGAGCCGCTTTACAGACAATACTGCCTTGTATCGAAGTGATGCGGATGGTATCTCCATCCTCAATACTCAGCATTTTCGCATCTATCGGGTTTAATTTGGCGACGTCCGCATTCTTGCGAACCCCTGGATCAATATCTAGATTTTGCTGGTACCAGGACGTATTGGCCGATCGGCCTTCCCGGCTCAGACGTGACTTGTGGTCGACGAACAACATGGGGAACGCCTTCTCATCCCCATACCGGAACGGAGGCTCGTAGTGCGGCACGAAAGCCTGTTCACCACGAGCTAAGTAACCCGTGACCTCCATCACCCGATCCACGTCGGTATGATACTTCTTGGCGTGTTTCTCCAGAGCCACCTTCATGGTTTCGCTGTAGAACTCAAACTTCTTGGTAGCCGTCTTCATGTGGCTCCAGCGCTTGCGGAACGGATAGGGCTTAGAGTTCCACACCCCCTTATCCTGAAACTCCTGCCAGCTACTAAAGCGATCCCCTTCCTTGTATTGGAGCGGATCCCAAAGCTTCTGTGTCAGGATTTTGGTTGCATACAGTGCCACTTCATCGGCATTGGTTGGCTCCTTGCCGGTTTCCGGATCCTTGAATTCCGTTATCAGATAGCGCATCGGATCCTTGAATCCGCGTCGGGCCAGTTCTTCTGCTATCAGCCAAGGGATACCACACTCATCCTCGACAGACAGCCCCAGACGCTTGATCATCGGCTGGCTAATCGAGACTTGGGTGTGGCGATTACCTGCAGTTTTCTGAATACCCCAGCGCTCAAACATGAAGTGTGGCGCCGGTAGGAGCAGATCGGCATACCAGCTGAATTCGCTGATATTGGTCGTGATGTGAGCTACAAAGGGGACCTTCTTCAACGCTTCTTCCCACAGCTGACCACCCGGAGCCGAGAAAGTGAAGTTGTTGAAATAACCGAGTACGAAATCCGGAAGGTAAGGGTCTTCGGTCAAGATGCTCTCGGCCACTGCGTTGGTGACCACACCTCCGCCACTCTTGCCCTTCTTGAGCGCCGGAAACTCAAGCCGACCACGGCGGTCTATCTTCTCTTTCTTGAGGCCTTGCTGACCGATTTCGTCCGCGTATTCCTTAGAAGAAGGTATTTTCCCCAGCGGTACCGAGGCCCACTTAAGCACGCCACCTTCCTGGTCAATGGCACCGAGCAGGCCATTCAACGCATGCAAGGCCATGGCGGTATAGCCACCACGGTGTTGCATCTGAGCCCCGCGAGCCCGCCAGATCTGTACCCGTGGTGCCGCGTCAGCCAGTTTTGCAGCTAGGCGACGGATCTGTGCCGCCTCTATGCCGCACAGCTCAGCAGCCCACTCCGGCTTATGTTCTTTCAGTTCAAGGTTCCACCAACGTACCAACCCATGGGAGTGCAGCTCCTCGAAGGTCGCAGGATCTACCTCTTGGCCAGCGACAAAATGATTCTGACCATCTTTGAAATCTCCGATAAAAGGTCGGTGCCAGCCGCCATCGACCAAGAGCTGATGGGCTAAAGCTAAACCGAGAGCCGCGTCCTGCCCCGGCACGACCGGCAGCCACTCATCGGCCTTGGCTGCGGAGGCAGAAAAACGCGGATCGACAATAGCAACCTGGGCATGATCCAGAGTATTGCCCCACTGGCTGCAATAGTAGGAAACCTGCCGGTTGGCACTCAGAGGATCCACGCCGAACGAAAGGATATAACGAGTATCTTTGATATCATATTGGCGGTATCCCCAGTCACCCTCGGTAAAAAAGCTGCCCAGCTTATCCGCCTCTGCGCAAAGAGCACTGTGGGTGATAGCGTTAGGAGAACCCAGAACTTGGGTAAAATTCTTGATAAGCAGATCACTCAGGTAGGAGTAACGCCCGCGAAGGGTTACATAACGATGAGTTTCGTTGCGCTCACGAAGCGCCATCAGGCGATCTGCCATCAACTTGATTGCTTCATCCCAGCTGATGGGCTTAAATTTAGGATCGATGCCCCGGCCTTTTTCTGGATTGGTGCGCAGCATCGGGGTGCGCACCCGATCCGGATCATAAAGCTCTTGCAAAGCCAGGTACTGGCGCGGACAACTGGCGGTACCATGTACCTTGGAATATTCGTTGCCACGGATGTGAAGGGCACGGCCATCCTGAATGTAAACCTGCTTGGCACAGAACGAGGTACAGCCATTGCAGGTGGTCCCTATCCACTTTCCACTGCCTGGCTCATATACCATGCCGGCCTTGGCCATCGCCATCATGATCGGCGTTGCGGCAAACAAAGAAACCAGAGCCAGACTGCCGGTCCCCAACAGCAGCTGTCGCCTCGATAGGCTCAAACCATCCTTTTTGTTCATAGACTCAACTCCATTTCATCTTGTTAAAACCAGGGTACAGTGGGTATAACAAGCGGGTTTCCGTCACTACCCACAACGCTGGAATAACTATAGGCAGAATTTAGAGTCGTAATTGATTGAAGAGTGGCGATTTATTGACAAGGATCAACAACTGGTTGAGTATCATCAATCAACACAATGATGCTGATTGGTATAAGGTTAAGTCGTCCTGATAATCGTGAGCGAGACGATGTGGGGACCGGTAATTCTAACACTCTTGGGGGGGCGTTATTAGGTAAGCTGTCATTCCCCCTCCCTCCTGAGTGTAAGCAAACTTATAAGATTGTTTACACCGCTTGGCGCTGTATTGCCAATGACGATCATAAGGCATTCAAAGAGGGAGCTCTGGCTGTCGAGGTCAAACAGAAAGATTTTGTATACAAGACTGAACGCAGTATTTGGCATGGGTCATCTCAGGGGGTCGCGCAAGATGTGATCAAGAGGCTGGTCATTTCGCAGCCTTGAGTGATTCATCACACTTAATAACATACATATTATTTACATCAATTTAAAAGTGCGCTCTAATACACATAGTGAATCATCTACATGACGTGTAGAGTAGGAAAAAAATAAAGCTGCACGGAAGCAGCACATAATATCAAAATCCCTATCAAATTTTTGGTACGGCTTGATATACCTTGATCTAATCGCTTAAGTCTTAACTTCTTCTCTTTATTTACTTATTTACTTATTTACTTATTTACTGCCCATGATCAGAAAATACGCTCTCTTTTCTCAGAAAAATCAAAAAAAACACATGTTCGTTGTAGTGCTTCTGGTATCGATCATCATAACAAGTATGTTTTTGTTGCTCGCGGAAGAAAAAATAGTATTCACACTGGGTTTGATCGCACCAATATTTCCATTAATCATTGTTGCGAAAGCGTCAGATTACAGAAACAAATACCTTCACGACTAGCCTAGAAATTAGGCCAAGAATAGCTGATATTAGGCTGTGTCCAGTAATTATGTTACAGGCACAGCAGCTGCTATTTTCATACAAAACAACGTAAGAAACTTGTAATTGATTGGGTCCAAATGAGATATTATTTAGGCTCTTATAATCAATATTGTTGGTTTTAAAATCAACATCAAAAGGAGTTGAATATGTTGTCAATGATCACCGGACTACTGGTATTTTTTGCTGCCCATTTGCTACCCTGCTTTCCCCAACAGCGTGAAAAGTTACAATTACGTCTGGGTGAAAACGGTTATAAAGGCCTGTTCTCGCTGGTTGCAGCAACCGGGCTGGGACTGATCATCTACGGCAAAGCCACAGCGCCTTATATTCACATTTATTCTGAAGTGCCTGGATTACGTCACCTGACTTACTTGTTAGTCGCTATAGGCATTACCCTGATCGTTATTTCACAGGTGCCTTGTAACTTACGTCGACTTATAAAACACCCTATGCTACTGGGCGTTTTGCTATGGGCCTGCGGGCATATTTTGATTAATGGTGATTTGGCATCCCTTTTGTTGTTTGGCAGCTTTATCGCCTATGCCGTGTTTGACCTGATTTCCGTATTCACACGTGGTGCAGCGACCTATCAGGGCCACTCTGCCTGGTGGGTAGATATTGCAGCTATCGCGATAGGTATCGTGTTGACCGGCCTACTGTCTTTCTATCATATGGCTTTATTTGGTATTTCAGCGGTGGTTATTTAGGTGGCATACGGCCTTTTTCGTATATTGCCGTTACACGAGCACATCCGCTCTATGATAGGAAAAAAGCCGCGTGTGTAGCCGCGGCTTTGAATTGGATTATCGCTAAATAAGAAAATCGTCTAAGTTGGCACCCTCATCAAGGGCTTTCTTTAAATCACGTGGTGTACGGCCTTGACCTGTCCATGTTTTCTCTTCACCTTTCTCATTGATGAACTTATATTTAGCTGGACGCGCTTCGCGAGGTTTCTTGGGTGTTTTAACCTCCGTAGCTAACAGTTCTTCTGGGTCAATACCGTCAGACAGTAACATTTGACGATATGCTTCTAATTTTTCTTCATGATCTTTATTTGCTGCTTTAGCTTGTTCTTCTTCTGCTGTCCGCTCATTGACAATCTGAGTCAGTTTTGCCAATGCTTCTTGTAGCTGCTCCAGTGTCATTGATTCACGAGTAAAAGCGCGCAAGCTGCGAATGTTCATTAATAGTTGTATAGCGTCTGTCATGGTTTCTGTTTTTACTCAATTGAATGAAATTCTATTTTACAATACAAGCTGCCTTTTACCTATGACTCCTGACCTGCGGTCGTTATCCCCACCTGATACCTAATCTAACAACCGATTACATGATTAAAAAGCAACCAACCTAACACAGCAGGTATATAACGCACGACTGCAGCTTGATTGACTGTTAGATTTCTTGTTCAACGCCAAGTTTAATTACTTGCTGTAGCTCAACATTCACAGTCAGTTCGATATGGCCATTTGAGCATTTTGTCACGAGGAAATATCCACCTTGATGTGATAATTGAGTAACTGCCAATGATATTTCCGATAACTGTTGCGACCAATATGGAACCAATGAACATTGAGCCGAACCCGTTGCAATGTCTTCATCAATGCCAATACCAGGAGCGAAATACCTTAGTACATAGCCATTGGCTCCTTGCTGAGCAGTAATAATCACTGCGTGGTAATCGCTAATATTTTTAATGGCATCAAAGTCAGGAGTATAGCGACGAACTTGCTCTTCACTGTCCAGAACCAGCACTAGATCCCTGGTGCCAAAAATATCTACGGGATCCAGAGCTAGCAACTTGCTGTACTTTTGCAACTCTGAATTACGCTTGGGCTCCCAACTTGGCATCGTCATTGTATAGGCGCTAGTACACTTGGTTATTGTTATTGTGCCATGCGGATTAGCCAGTGTGACAACTGGGCCATGATCAGGCTCTTTAGCAAAAATGGTCGCTGCGGCCGCTAAACTACCATGACCACACAGATTAATTTCCACCTCACCGGCAAACCAACGAATTTCATAGTGATTCTGACGAGCAACAATAAAAGATGTAACTGATTGGGCTAACTCTCGAGATAACTGTTTCAATTTTTCATCAGAAAGCCAGGCATTGAACTCCAAGACAGCTGCAGGATTGCCCTTTGCTTCCCGGCCAGTAAATACGTTCTGTATATACGCTTTGATTGTGTATTCCTCCTTGAAGGCTTTGCTAGCTGCGACTCATTACCGGAAGAACCTCCGCGAATTCATTGTCTAGCAGGCTTAATACACTTTTATAACCGTATTTAGGTCTCCAGCCTAGTTCTTGTTGTGCCAACGCTGAGTCATAAACTCGGTCGAGGGTTTTAGGCAAACACCATCCTCTGTTTGCAAAGTCTTCAGCTAGGTCTGGGGCATACTCTCGTATACCATCATCAGCATTTCGATACAGCTGGTCACAACATGCTTTATTAAATGGCGTTGCTCCGGAAATGATATAACGTCTAAACCCTGACAGTCGCTTTTCTACTGCGCAAGCATGAGCACTCGCGACATCTCGAGCATCAATACCACGCGTTAAACGATACACAGCCATTAAGTCTGCAGGCTCTGGGAAACAGCGAGACATTTGAAGCACAGTAACAGGTAAGTTGAATACGTTTGAGATATTTTCTAGTAACTGTTCAGCCTTAATCTTTGACTTGTGGTAAATCGTTTTAGGGCTTGGAGTCACGGTTTCATTAACCCAACCCGCTATACCCTCTGGGGTTGATGCAAAACCATAAAGGGCTGTGGTACTGGTGAATACAAAATGTTTAACCCCCTTTTTTACGCCAAATAAGGCTAGCTGCTCCGTGGCTTTGATATTTATTTCTTCAAATTCATGGTCTGACACCAACCCAACATGGGGAGCATGCAGGGCTGCGGTATGAATAATGACCTCAACACCTTCTAAAGCTTTCGCCAATAAAGCTGTATCACGGATATCTCCAACATAGTCCGCTGTCGAGCATGGCGTTCTATCTACCCCAACGACTTCGTGTTTCTTCATTAGGTTAATGTAGATAGCACGCCCAATCCTACCCGCTGTACCTGTGATTAAAACTTTCAATTTTTACTGCCTATTAAAATGCCCGAGCCCAATAAAGTTTATCCGCTCACGCCCTATTAAGCTGTGAGCAACGCGATGACTAAACCACTGCATTATACCTTAAACACTAAACTCAATTGGAATGGAAAATACCACACGTTGTGAGTCATGTTTAAGCAGCTTATATTGATTTATTTCCGGTCTATGAAACATTAAGGCGTTGGAAGATCAGCGATGCATTGGTACCGCCAAACCCAAAACTATTGGACATTACTCTGTCTAACTTGATGTGTTCAATACTCTCTTGAACGATGGGCAAATTAGCCGCTTCAGCGTCTAGTTCTTCTATATTGGCAGAAGCACAGACAAAGTTATTCTTCATCATGATGAGTGAATAAATTGCTTCATGCACACCGGCTGCGCCTTGGCTGTGCCCCGTTAATGACTTGGTTGAACTGATTTTTGGGGCCTGTTCAGAAAATACTTCTCTTATGGCTCGTAGCTCAGGTAAATCACCGGCTGGCGTACTAGTGCCGTGAGCATTGATATAGTCAACATCCCCATTAACCATGGCTAATGCCTGCTGCATACACCGTACTGCGCCCTCGCCGCTGGGTGCGACCATATTGTAGCCATCAGAGGTTGCCCCATAGCCAACAAGTTCTGCATAAATGGTCGCACCGCGCGCTTTAGCGTGCTCCAACTCTTCTAACACCAACACGCCAGCGCCACCAGCAATAACAAAACCATCTCGGTTAGCGTCATAGGCCCTGGAGGCGGTATCAGGTGAATCATTACGCGTAGATAAAGCGCCCATCGCGTCAAATAAGCAAGATAGCGTCCAATGTTCTTCTTCTCCACCACCCGCGAAAACGACATCTTGTTTGCCCAACTGGATCTGCTCCATTGCCGATCCAATGCAATGAGCACTGGTGGCACAGGCTGACGAAATGGAGTAATTGACGCCCTTGATCTTAAATGGTGTCGCCAAGCAGGCAGAAATTGTGCTGCCCATGGTCTGCGTTACACGGTAGGGACCAATACGCTTTACCCCCTTGCTTCGCAAGATATCAGCAGCTTCCACTAGGTTGGAAGATGATGCGCCACCCGATCCCATAATCAGGCCGGTGCGGACGTTGGATACCTGATCCTCAATCAAGCCAGCATCCTTAATTGCTTCAGTCAACGCAATATAGGCGTAGGCCGCCGCATCCCCCATAAAGCGTAACAGCTTACGGTCGATATGCTCCTTGATATCAATATCAATGCTCGCAGCCAGGTGGCTGCGCAACCCCATATCTTTATATTCTTGTTTGAACTTAATGCCTGATTTACCGTTTTTTAACGACTGGAAAACGTCTTCTTGATTGTTTCCGATACTAGAAACAATACCTAAACCAGTAACTACAACGCGTCTCATAATATAAACCTCTTACTTCACTTTTGGCCTTATCAAGGCATCCAGAACATATTTCATTGCTCTGTTTTAATATTTGATGGCTAAATCATCATTAATCGCAGGCCTCCAGAAACAGGTTTCTACGGTAACCAATTACTCCTCATGCACCTGTTCATTTAGAATTTCCAATAGCATCTGTCGGGTTTTCTGCCACCAAGGCATTTCACGCAGCTGATCCAACCAACGGCAGACATTGGTGTATTCCTCAAGGGGAATTTGGGCTTCTTCGGTAAAGAAAAGATAACTTCCAAGGCTAATATCAGCGATGCTAAAGTCATTTCCGACAAGCGCCTGTTTGCTCGTTAAAATCTGATCAACCCTACTCAGGGCGAGATGAAATTGTTCCATCTCTTTCGACGACAGCTTCTGCCGAACCTCAAACCCCCAATGAGGTAAAACCACACGGCGATGGCCAAAAATGCCAACTGCAGCATTCCAATAACTCGCCTGCCAGAAAAGCCATTTCAGAACTTCGCCTTGAGCCCTCATGTCACTCGGCCAAAGTGGTGACTGGTACTTATTCGCGAGGTATTGCAATATCGCATTAGATTCATTGAGGACGAAATCACCCTCAACCAATACAGGGACCTTTCCTTCAGGGTTAAGCTGAAGGAACGGTTCTGACTGTTGTTCTCCTCGATGCAATTCAATGCGTTTGTAATCAGGTTTGATACCTAATGCGTTACAGAGCAAAAGCATTTTTAGGCTATTGACGGTCACCGGGTTCACATACAGAGTTAAATTAGCTGTCATGCTTTCACCTTTGTCGGATTTTTAATCGCCAGTTTATCCCTGAGTACCAAACTAAATACCTTGCCGAAAGACTTAGAATTTCTCCGACGAGGTAGCAGGTATTTTCCGGAATAGAATAGAACTTTATTAATGAAGCCAGGAATGATCAGTCGTTGTTTACCGAGTTTCTTTAAGGTGTAACGGGCGACAAACTCAGCTTCTAATGGTTTGAACGGGGTATCTTCAAAATTTTTGATGCGGTGCCAGGTTGCTTTTGGTAAAACCCGGAGCGGCAATGGAAATGTTGACTCCTTGCGATTCCAGCTCTAACGCAATACCTTCAGCAAAGGTTAATAGGTAAGACTTTGTTGCAGCATAATTCGCAATCAAAGGCACACCTTGAAAGGCAACAATAGAGGAAATGAAGAGAATGTTACCGCCTCCCTGCCTCGCCATTTTGTTGGCGAAGTGGTGAGTAAGCAGTAATGGTGCTGAACAGTTTAATGCAATCGAGCTGAGCATCTCATCAATGGGTAATGACAAAAAATGCCCGGACTCTTCCTTTCCGGCATTATTAATTAACACGTCCACCTTCAGCTCATCAGTCTCACTGATAAGCTTTTGTATACCTTGCGAAGAGGAAAGATCGGCAGCAATGACTTTGGTCTCCACACCATATTGCTGGTTTAATTGTTTACTGAGCTCTATGAGTTTGTCTTCATTTCTGGCAACCAAAATAACCGGCTGTTTGTTCTTTGCCAGTTCCTCGGCATAAGCCAACCCAATCCCTCCTGATGCACCTGTCACCAGAGCCCAAGAGCTACGTTTAATGTTGTCATCGTATGTCATAGTATTTCCCTATTTTCCTATTTTCCTATTTTCCTATATATGTATATGCATGCTTTAAGTTAAAAAAACTGAACAATCGAAATGCTCTTCACAGCATCTCAGTCTGTAAAGAGCGTTGGTCCTAGTGCATGCCTAATAAGAGGCAATACTATTTATTCAAACTCACGATTGCCTGGCTCAGCTCCAATAGTTGCTGGCAGCGCTCCGGCCCCAGGTGTTGATAGATCTTTTGTTGTGCTTGCTGCCAGTGAACTTTGGCATCACGATAGACAGCTTGCCCATGCTCACTTAACGTGAGTATACGCTGACGACGATCTTCTCCCGGGGTCGCCAGAAGCAGTCCATCACGCAACAGTGGTTTTAGGTTTCGGGTTAACGTGGTTTGATCCATGGCCAGCAGTGACTGCAGCTCTTTGTTAGTGGTTTCACCCAACGTTGAGACCGCGCGCAAAATGCTGAACTGGCCAACATTCACCCCAGCTCGCGACAAGTGTTCGTCGTAGATACGGTTTAGCACCCGTGTCGCTTTTCTATGGTTCAGGTTCAAACAAGGCAGCTGTTCGCCCGCCATACTATCAGTCATATTATCGTTCATACGAAAAGAATACATGCATATGCATTTACCTGTCAAGTCACAAGCCTGTTCCAAAACCGTTGTCCGCTGAAAGTGGATCACAGCAACACAGGCGAGTGCCAATAAATAGATCCCTCCCTAAAATTACACTATGATAGTTTCAAATATTGAATTTTGTAACCAAGGTTAGGGTATCTATGAATCCTGCAAAAAAAGTCCCGCTTCCGCAACGAGGCCCTGAAGGCCATGAACGCAGAGAACAAATCATCAACACGGCCAAGGAGCATTTTCGCCACTATGGATACAGCAAAACGTCCGTTGGTGATATCGCTAAGTTGATTGGCGTGTCTAATGCCTACATCTACAAATTTTTCTCATCTAAGCAAGATATTGCCGAAGCCGTCTGCGCTGAAACACTAGGCAAAATAGATGATGAGCTAATAGCAATATCTAAGTTGGAATCGAGCGCAACAACTCGACTGAGACTAACCTTTAAAACACTGATGGAAAAGAGCTTAGAGCTGTTTTTCGAAGAGCGAAAACTGCATGAAATAGCAGCCTTGAGCAGTGCCAATAACTGGTGCGCCAATACCAATCACCAAGCCGTACTCTTTTCTGTGATTGAACAAATCATTGTTGATGGTCGAGAAGAAGGTGTATTTGATCGCAAAGCCCCTCTCGATGAAGTTTGCCGAGGTATCGTTGACGCAATGATCCCGATTTCAAACCCATTACTGCTTGAACAAAAAGAACCGGAAATGCTGGAAGAAAGCCTCGCTGCCCTGACCAACATGGTGCTTCGAAGCCTCTCGGTATAACTTATATAAAAAAACACAGGTTACAAGTTTGATTTTTTGTAACTTGTAACCAATAATAAAACTCCTAGACTAAGGAGTTTTGTTGTTATGTTACGTTTACTCATATTATTCGCTGTTGGGACGCTGGTACTAACTGGCTGTGGTGCAGAGGCTGAAACCGGGACAGATCCCAGGTTGCAGCCATCACTGGTACAGTTTGTCGCGGTTAAGCCCGATACCAGCCAACAGCGAACATTTACAGGCACCGTAGAAGCTAGGGTTCAAAGTGACTTAGGCTTTCGGGTCTCAGGCAAAATCACAGAACGCTTAGTGAATTCCGGTCAGCATGTGAAAAAAGGCCAAGCCTTGATGCGGCTGGACACTGAAGACCTTGATTTGCAAGTCATCGCCTCCCGCAAGGCCGTGGATGCAGCAAAAGCCAATTTATTCAAAGCCCAAACAGATGAAAAAAGGATGCGCGGCCTAGTTAAGAAGGGGTCGGTATCGGCACAATCTTATGATCACGCTTTAGCCGCCTTGCGCAGCGCAAAAGCTCAACTGGCAATGGCTGAAGCCAATGCATCTGTAGTAGAAAATGCCAACAAGTACTCTGAGCTAGTCGCCGATGCTGATGGTATTGTGGTCAGTACTCATGGAGAGCCTGGGCAAGTCGTATCGGCCGGTCAGCTTGTTGTGAAGCTCGCTAAAGACGGCCTGAGAGAGGCGGTAGTTGCTCTGCCAGAAACGTTGCGCCCAGCATTGGGCTCTGAAGCGACAGCCAATTTCTTTAATTCTGAGATCCCCTCTGCCCGAACCTATCTTCGAGAGTTATCCAATTCTGCCGATTCAGTGACTCGAACCTATCAAGCTCGCTATGTCTTGGAAAGCGGTAATGAACCTCCTTTGGGATCGACCGTGAGTATTACCCTGAGTCTTCCGGCCGATCAGGATAACGTCTTGGTGCCGATCGGTGCTTTGTATGACGATGGCCAAGGCAGTGCTGTCTGGGTACTTGACGAAGAAAGCTCCACAGTAAATTTACGCCGGGTGGAAATCAGTCGAATTTCCGCTGAGACAGCCAGTATCCGTGGTGATTTTAAAGCCGGTGAACTAATCGCGGCAATGGGCGTTCACCGTTTACACGACGGTAAAGTTGTTCGTGTCGCTGGTAGTCAGAAGGTGGCACTATGAGTGGATTTAATCTTTCGGCTTTAGCTGTACGAGAGAAATCAATTACGTTGTTTCTCATTATCGCCGTTATATTATCTGGTACCTTCGCCTTCTTAAAACTCGGGCGGGCAGAAGATCCTGCGTTTACGATTAAAGTTCTGACGGTTACTACAGTATGGCCTGGCGCTACTGCGGAAGAGATGCAGAATTTAGTTGCTGAGCCGCTGGAAAAGAGGCTACAAGAACTGCAATGGTATGATCATGTCAGAACCATCACCAGGCCCGGCATGGCCTTGATGACGCTTATCTTGAAATCCTCAATGCCGCCAGAAGAACTAGACAAGCAATTCTACCAAGCCAGAAAGAAGCTTGGTGATGAGGCAAGAACATTACCGCGTGGCGTTATGGGTCCATTCGTTAATGATGAATACTCCGATGTCACTTTCGCGCTTTATGCGTTAAAAGCACCAGAACTTCCTATGCGTCACCTCTCGCGCAAAGCGGAAGAGCTTAGACAGCAAATGCTGCATGTACCGGGTGTGAAAAAAGTCAATATTTTAGGCGAGCAACCTGAACGCATTTTTGTTGAATTTTCGTATGCCCATCTCACTAACTTAGGTGTAAGCCCTAAAGCTATTTTTTCTGCCCTACAAAATGAAAACAGGCTAACTCCCTCAGGTTCAATCGAAACCGATGGCCCAAGGGTGTTTGTTCGCCTTGATGGCTCCTTTGACGATGTTGATGAAATACGTAATACGGCAATTTCAGGTAATGGTCGAACATTCAAGCTTAAAGATGTGGCAACCGTTGAGAGAGGATATGAAGATCCCGCTACCTTTACCATTCGTCACGAAGGCGAGCCTGCCATTGTTCTTGGGGTCATCATGCGTGATGGCTGGAACGGTCTTGAGCTTGGCGAATCCTTAAGCCATGAAGCGAATATAATAACCGGCGAACTGCCTATCGGTATGACATTTAGCAAAATAACAGATCAAGCCGTCAACATCGACAATGCGGTAGATGAGTTCATGCTCAAATTCGTGGCGGCTATCTCAGTCGTCATGTTGGTGAGCTTGATAAGTATGGGGTGGCGAGTCGGAATTGTTGTTGTAGCGGCCGTTCCGCTTACGTTAGCAATCGTGTTTGTCATCATGCTCATCACTGACCGCGTATTTGATCGTATAACCTTGGGAGCACTGATTTTAGCATTAGGCCTTTTAGTTGATGACGCCATTATCGCGATTGAAACAATGGTCGTAAAAATGGAAGAAGGTATGGATAGGGCCAAAGCAGCCGCCTATTCATGGAGCCACACAGCAGCCCCGATGCTTTCTGGAACAATTATTACCGTCATCGGCCTTATGCCTGTCGGCTTTGCCCGTTCGACAGCTGGCGAATATGCAGGAAACATCTTCTGGGTAGTCGGCTTCGCTCTGATTGCTTCATGGTTTGTTGCCGTTGTATTTACACCGTATATGGGCGTAAAACTGTTGCCAAATATCAAAAAGGTATCAGGGGGGCATGATGCGATTTATTCTACGCCAAATTATGAAAGGTTCCGCCGGTTAGTGAAATGGACCGTCAAACGCAAGTTCTCTGTCGCAGGTATTGTTTTCAGTCTGTTTATGCTTTCTGGCTTTGGAATGAGTTTTGTTCAACAGCAGTTCTTTCCTAACTCTGACAGGCCAGAAGTGCTCGTCGAGCTTCAAATGCAAGAAGGCTCTTCGATTGGCCTGACAGATGCAGCAACCATGATAGTTGAGTCTTGGCTAAAAGAGCAACCGGAGGCTGAAGTTGTCACCTCTTATGTTGGACAAGGTGCTCCGCGTTTCTTCTTCTCTTACAACCCAGAACTACCCGATCCAGCATTTTCTAAGATTGTCGTATTAACGCCAGATCAAGAGGCCAGAGATCGCCTGATGCTAAGGCTACGGCAAGAAATCCAGCAGGGACTGGCATCAGAAGCCCAAGTGCGTGTTTCTCAGTTGGTGTTCGGGCCATACACCCCATATCCAGTTGAATTCCGCGTCATGGGCCCTGATACCGATACGCTTCGTCAGATTGTGGGGCAAGTTGCTAATGTTATGCGCGCCAATCAGAACATGCGCAGCGTGAATCATGATTGGGGCGAGCGTCAGCCAAAAGCGCATTTTGTTATTAATCATGAGCGTCTGCGTCAGATTGGCATGTCATCAGCAGAAGTTTCTGAACAGCTACAGTTTTTGGTTAGCGGGATCACAGTTACCACGATGCGCGAAAATATTCGTAACGTAGGTATTTTTGCTCGCAGCTCCGGCGACGAACGCTTCGATCCAAGCCTGTTCCAGGACTTTAACCTGGTTAATTCAAGCGGAAAGATCATCCCTTTAAGCCAGGTTGGCCAGGTCGAAATTGCGTCTGAAGACCCCGTGCTTAAGCGCAGAAACCGTATTCCCTCCATCACTGTGCGAGGTGATGTTGCGAAAGGTGTGCAACCCAATCAGGTGTCATCCGAGATACAAAATGCGTTGATTCCGATAATCAATAATCTGCCATCGGGCTATTCAATTGAAGAAGGCGGGATTATAGAAGAGTCAAAGAAGGCTAATAAGGCGCTATTACCGGTCTTCCCTATCATGCTACTGCTGACTCTACTGGTGATAATCATTCAGGTTCGTTCATTTTCTGCGATGACAATGGTTTACCTTACGGCACCTCTAGGGTTGATTGGCGCTGTTCCTACATTGCTACTGTTCGATCAGCCTTTCGGTTTCAATGCCATTCTTGGTTTGATTGGTTTGTCAGGCATTCTGATGCGAAACACACTGATCTTAATCCAGCAAATCAAAGACAATCTAGAATCCGGTATGACTCAATATGAATCAGTCATAGAAGCGACAGTACAGCGCTCTCGCCCCGTCATTCTTACAGCTCTAGCTGCCGTATTAGCCTTTATACCGCTAACCCATTCAATATTTTGGGGGTCTATGGCTTTCACTCTCATTGGTGGTACGGCAATTGGCACCGTTCTGACTTTATTGTTCCTGCCGGCTCTATATGCCATCTGGTTCAAGGTTAGCCATCATGAAGAACATTAGCGGCATTAGGCGTTTGTTGATTCAGGCAGGTGGGATTTTCATCTTCTTGGCCTTGCTCTGGGTCGCGGGATTTTTTTTGATGACGTTAATACTGCCATTCTTTATTCAATTTTGACGAAACTGCCGGTCTCATTTTGAGCTTCTTTTGTAACTCTCGCTATAAGCTCGGCCTCCCTTCTGGGGAGGCTTTTTTAAACAATTCAGCTACATAACAAAATAGTGATGTGGCTGAGAATATGGGCAAGATTTAGTAAGCCACACCAATACGCTGACTTGGGTATTTCCCTGCTTCAAGCTCATCAATCATCGCAACGGCATAGTCACTCACGGAAATTCGGCTAGCTCCCTTATCGTCGACTAGCAGCTGCTCGCCACCAATGCGGTATAGTGCCTGTTTTTCTCCTGGGAAAATCTCTGCAGCCGGGCAGATAAATGTCCAATTAAGTTCGCTATTTGACGTCCGGAACACATCTAGTGCTTCTCCCATTGCGCCAGCTTCATCTTTATATTCTGCTGGGAATTCAGGGACAGTCACCAGCTCAACGCCTGGTGCAACTTCTAGTGAACCCGCGCCACCAACCCAAAGAAGTCGGTTGATCCCAGCTGTCGGCAGTTCAGCCAGTAGCTTTTGAGCAGTATTTCTTACAATCTCGTGATTACCGGCAGAGCGCCCACCGATGGCAGAAATCACAGCATCAACGCCTTTGGTTGCTTGAGCCAAGTCTGCATTGCTATCGAGCAGGTCAAACTGACGTACTTCAAGGCTTGGATCTTCTATTTTGTTGGTATCACGAACCAGGGCCACCACTTCATGACCTCGTGCTTTAGCTTCGCTAACGATGTGATTACCGATCCAGCCTGAAGCACCTAATACTGCAATTTTCATCTTGCCTCTCCTCATAATTAATCTGTCTCTCGACGACAATTGCAGTCTAATAGATGACTATTTTGCGATAAATATCAATTATTGATGTAGATTGTATCAATACAAGTTACTAATGAGGGCGATATGGATCGACTAACGGCAATGCGCAGCTTTGTTGAAGTGGCAAATTCAGCTAGTTTTACGAAAGCTGCCGAGCAACTTGAGCTTAGTCGCTTGCAAGTCTCACGGCATGTTCAGGAGATAGAGTCGTGGCTACAACAGAGACTGTTACATCGGACGACTCGTAAAGTCAGCCTAACGATAGCGGGAGAAGAGACATTAAGACGTTGTGAACAGATCCTGCACGAGACGGCTGAACTCGAAGTCAACGCATTGCACCAGTCCCAGCATTTATCGGGAACCATTCGAATTGCATCACCGATAGGGTTGGCGCAAGGCTTACTGCTTGACGTGGTTGAGGAGTTTACCGAGAATAATCCTGATGTGACGATTGAGATCCTGGCGTCGGATAGCTTTTCTCAGCTCGTTGACGAGCGTATTGATATTGCTCTGCGCTTTACGAACCAACCTGATGAGAATTTGATTGCCAGAAAGTTGATGGTGATCGATTCGGTAGTTTGCGCCTCTCCCGCTTACCTACAGCAGCACTCGATACCAAATGTGCCCAATGATCTGCGTGAACATAACTGTTTCATTCATTTGGGGGCAACAAGGTGGAACTTTATTCAAGATAACCAGCATTACTCGGTGGATGTTAAAGGCAATATGAAAGCGAATGACTTAGGTACGCTTTCCAAATTAGCCATTCGCGGCAAAGGCATTGTGCGCTTACCTTGTGATTTAGCCAATCCCCTTATATGCCGTGGCCAGCTTACTCCCTTGTTAACCGACTATACCATTCCAAACAGTTCCCTTTGGGCGGTGTATTTGTCAAGGAGTTACCAGCTGCCAGTTGTGCGTCAGTTTATTAACTATATGGCGGAGTGCTGGGAGAAAGATATCAAGCTCACTCTTGGGGAGAAATACATTTTACCAGCTCAGTAATATTGAACTAGATGACTGATACGCCGGGTATGCGAAGCATATATACATAGATGCTCTTGGAGAAAAGCTAAACAACTGGATTATAGGTAAACTCAAGGCTGCTAGACTCAGTACAAAAGGGATAACATATTAAATTAACTTAAGGGATTAACGGTGAAAAAACTGATTGGCTATACATCCGTAGTCTTGCTCCTCGCTTTGAGCGTTGCAGGTTTTTATAAAAATGAGTTATTGCAGCTTTATCATACAGTTCGCTTATTCGATCATGATGTGATCGTCAACAACTTCTCCAATATGAAGCAACTTGCTCCGGCAAAAACCATTAAACGCTCAGGGACTGTTGATAAGCTAGGCCAACAACCTTTTCCCCTTCCTCAGCAGTTTGTCTATCAAGATACAATGTTTGACATGCAGCGTTGGCTAACACGCTCAAGTACAACAGCTTTAGTGGTTATGAAAGGTAATAACATTACTTTTGAACAATATTACCAAGGCACCGGTGAGTTTGATCAACGAATTTCTTGGTCAATGGCCAAGTCGTTTCTCAGTGCAATTTTTGGTGTCGCAGTAAAAGACGGTTTGATTACAGATTTAAATGAGCCAGTCACAAAGTATGTACCGAGCTTAATCGGTTCTGGCTACGACGGTGTCAGTATTAAAAACGTACTACAAATGTCCAGTGGTATCTTTTTCAATGAAGATTATGGTGATTTTAACAGTGATATAAATCGATTTGGTCGGATTATGGCGTTGGGTGGTAGCTTTGATGAATTTGCAGCGTCGCTAACGAGCTTTCGAGAACAAGGTACTTATATGTCTTATGTGAGTATTGATACTCATGTGTTAGGCATGGTGTTGCGAGCAGCAACAGGTATGGAGATTATCGATTACTTCAATGAACAACTTTGGTCGAAATTAGATACTGAACGTGATGCCATATATATTACCGACAGCACAGGTGAGCCTATGGTACTGGGAGGATTAAACCTGATAAGCCGTGATTATCTTCGTATGGGTAAACTTTATCGTGATTTCGGCCGGTTAAATGGGGAACAAATTATTCCCGCTCAGTGGATTGAAGACAGTATTACACCTGATGCCCCCCATTTAATACCAGGTAAAAGAGATAATGCTGATACACGTTGGGGTTATGGCTACCAGTGGTGGATACCTGAAGACGCGGATGAAGAGTTTCTAGCTATGGGCATTTACGGTCAATACATTTACATAAACCGAAAGATTGATGTGGTTATTGTGAAAAACAGTGCTGACATCGGCTTTATGGATAACGGCTATGAGAGCATGGAATATGCTATAGCCGCTTTTAGAACTATTGCGCAATCACTTGCTAATAAGCAATAAATAAAGTCCACAAACCTTAGATTTAGCATTGTGCAGAGGAACACATTCCCCTGCACAGTACACAATTAACTACCCAGTCTCTTTATAATTAGTGGATGGTATAGCTTTTTTTCATATCGACAAGATACACACCATGCCCATGCCATTCTTTTCGTTCCAGCTCTGGTAGCGTTGTTACTCGTAAAATTTCTTCTGCTACGTCCTCTCTACTGATGCTGATCTTGGCATGTTTAAGTGGAAGATCTGCTTTGTCTAATCCTGTTGTATCAAAACTATAGCCATAGTGCCTTTTCGCTGGACTGTCTTTGAGTGCAGCAGGTCGAAAAATCACAAACTCTAGCCCTTCAGTGGCTGCTTGAGCGAGAATAGCTTCACTCTCGGTGACATTTCTATAAACAGGAAAAATAACAGGTAGTATATTAGCTATTACATTGTAGTTAGCAGGCCAAGCTGTCACGGATGCGCCAGGAAGACCTTCTGTGCCTACAGAGCCATGATAGAATGTCTCTACCCACCGGCTTTGCTTCATCCCCTCGACAACTGCCCCAATGGTATCTGTATAAATTGAATACTGTGAATTAAGCATATCTCTTACTTTGGTTACACCAACAAAGCAGCAAATAGCATTGATTGAAGAGTCATTAGTAAGGATAGTTTTGTATGATTCAGCGCTTAGTATGCTGATATTGGTTGCTTTCAGAACTCCCTTATTTTGTGCCAAAGTCATATTTCCCGCAGTTAGTTTTGTTTCCGTTAGAATTTTGCTCATTCGACTCAAAGCATCTTGATCACTTTGTGCCCGGCACATAGCGGTTACATCATGCCCCTGCATCAAAGCATTTTTGATAAAAATCCTTGCTCCTCTAGATGCAGCAGCGATGACGAGGAAATGACGTTTTTGATTATTCATTGTTGACCTTGTAAGCATATAAAGGCATACACCTTAAAGTATGTCCTATGGGGCAGAGTCAACAGCAGCCGGCTTACAAACCATCAGAGCCAGAAAACATTCAACAATTAGTGATTATTCAAGGCTCAGATTGTAATAGTGTTTATCATATCAAGCTAATAAAGAGCAGCTTTTATAAGGTTATTTCTAATGCGGATACTAAACGACAAAAATATATTGCTATTTTATGATCAACCTGCCCAATAAGTATAATTTGTGTTGATATATGATTTATCACCTTCTCAAGACTGTTAAAAATATTAGCTATTTGAATTAAGGTCTTTTATTGTATTCTGTCAATAACTCTTTATTCAAGCTAACCGTAACTGAGGCATAAAATGGAATTTATCATTACAGAGAACCCCAGCGATGAGGATATCTTCGAAATACGTCAGGGGCTGAGGCATCACAACCTACCGTTTCTTGGTGATATTAGTGATAACGAAGTTGCATGTTTTTCCTATGCGGCGGATGGGGCCAAAGTTGGCGGTATCACAGGGCGGATCTGGGGGCATTGGCTGTTAATCAAATTTTTATGGGTTGATCAGAGTATCAAACACCAGGGTATTGGCTCTGGGTTATTAGCAACACTGGAGGAGCATGCAAAACAAAATGGTTGCAGTTCTGTACTGGTTGATACGTTCAGCTTTCAGGCAAAACCCTTTTATGAAAAACATGGCTACCGCTGTCAGATGACCTTAAATGATTATCCTGTCGCCGATCAACTGCACTTTTTGACTAAGGAATTAAACTAAATCAGTTGGTTAAGCTAGCTGCATGCTTTCATAGCGGCAAGAAGAATATGAATCATTACATGTAGGGGGGCAAAGCGTTGTCAGTGATGGAGTCACAACTTCAGAAGCTGGCTTCTCATTATCAAACTACCCGGGTACAACCATTTTATACTTAACTTCAAATTCTGAGCTTCAACCTCCTAAAAACACAGAGAAAGCGAGATCTTTGCCACAGAACATATGCATAACATCGAATAAAGTAGTCATATATTAGTGAGAGATTAGTCAAAATAAAGCCATATGTTCAAGCAGTCATTAAGTTAAACCCAAAGTACGCTGTTGTTTGCTTTAAGCTATATTCCTTGTTTTCTATTGTAATCGATAGAAATAAGGTCACTCCATTTTATGAATACACTTTTCATGTATGGCAACAACACACTTCAGCCGTTACAACTTCAGTGGTTATGGTTAATGAATGCTCAGAACCATTATTGAATATCTCCGAGATGATTTTATTACGCTAATTGTTAATAGCTACTTCTGATCAGGATTTTGAACAATGAAGTTTTCCCATAAACTGGTTATTTCAAGCACATTAATTGCGACAGGTGCCATTGCTGCACTGTCAGCTGTTCTTTATTACAACTCATACAAAGATATTACCGAGAATGTCACCCACCGTATGGAAACGTACTCAGCTTCCATGGCCAACCACATTGGCACCTGGTTACAGGGTAAAGAGAAGCAAGTTCGAATGCTACGGCAAGGCATTTCGCAGGCAGCTAATGATCAGGATATTCAAAAGCTCATCGACCTACCACTGCTCAAGGAGGAGTTTTCAGTAGCCTATGTAGGCCTCGAAGATCGACCAAATCTTATTATTAACCATCCTTTCAATAAAAAGGATTACGACGCACGAAAGCGCTCTTGGTACAAGGAAGCCAGAGCAAAAGGCGACATTAATATCAAAAGGCCGTATCTCGATACCAAAACACAGAAACTGATGATCGCAATAGGGGCACCGATTACCGACTCCCGTGGCATTGATGGGGTCGTCAACGGTAAAATTGAATTAGATGCTCTGCTGACAATCCTTAATCACCACTCCTTAGGCAACAACGGTTATGCCTACCTCGTAGGAAGTGACGGGATGATCATTAGCCATCCAAACCCCGATTATAATGGCAAGCCGCTTTCTGATCTTTTTGGACAAACGCCTGCAATGGAGAACAAACTTCAGGTTGCCCAAATAGCCGGCGAAGATAAACTGCTCTCTTTTGCACCAGTCAATATCAAAGGGGCAGGCTGGAAAGTCGGCATGGTGATGGACTCTTCAGCCGCCTATGCATCCGTCAGCCAAATGCAAAATCTCATTATTGGCTTTACACTCGGTACGGCAGCGCTTTGTTTTATCTTTTACCAGATGGTCATTGCACGGCTGCTTAAACCAATGCAATTAATTAGCGATGCCATGCGCCAGATAGCCAGTGGCAAAGCAAACCTCGGCCAGCGCATCCACACCCGCAGCGGCGATGAATTTCAAGATTTAGCCGATAACTTCAATCACTTCATGGACTCACTGCAAAAACTGATTATCGAAATTCAGGCTATCGGCGGCAGCTTGCGCGACACCAGCCTGTCGGCCAAGACAACCGCTGGCGACGCAGCCTGCCATATCTCAAACCAACGCCAAGAAATTGATCAACTCGCGGCATCTATCAATGAGATGGCAACAACCTCTAGCGACGTTGCCAACAACGCCCAACAAGTGGCGCACTACACAGAAGATGCCAATGACGCTGCATCTGAGGGCTGTGACATCGTGCATAATACCGCAGTCGCGATCAATGCCCTGTCGGAACAACTTGAGCAAGCCCGCCAGACAGTCAATGTTCTTGCCGAGCACAGTGAGGGAATTGAATCCATTACTAGTGTTATCAGCGCCATAGCCGATCAAACAAACCTGCTAGCACTGAATGCTGCCATAGAGGCTGCCAGAGCTGGGGAACAAGGACGTGGCTTTGCCGTAGTGGCAGATGAAGTTCGAAGCCTTGCTTCTCGGACTCAGGACGCCACCAGCGAGATTAACACCATGATAGGTATACTTCGCGAAAAAACCAACGAGACAGTCGACGTGATTGAGACCAGTCGCACTAGAGCCCAAAATACCGTTGAAGAGGCTGAACTTGCCAGAGATTCACTAAATAAAATCAACGGCGCCATTGAGCAAATCTCTGGCATGACACTTCAAATTGCCAGCGCTGCCGAGCAACAGAGTTCAGCAACCGAAGAAATCAACCGCAACTCCGATGCACTTCTCACAGCCACTGCCGCACTTAACCAAAGTGCAACCGATACACATAACATGAGCCAGTCCATTCAGGAGCAATCAAAACAACAACAGGAACTACTGGATCAGTTCAGTCACTAGCCATACATCAACAAAATAAGGGTGGGAAGCCTCACCCTTATTTATCCCCCAACAGCGACACGTAAGTCGAACAATCTCTATATTCAGTTCACGAGAACCTAACGGGGATTTTGAAAAATCGCTCAGGGAGCTGCCCAGCCCTAATATTCACCTGTACCGAAGGGTACAGCAGTTTCGGGGCATCGAGCTGACTATCCCTTTCTCGCCGAAACTTAATAAACTCATCTTTTGTCACACAGTGGTTGAGGTGAATATTCTCAGCTTTACTTTCTGCAACGGACGTTAAACAAGCTAGAGCACGGCCACCTGGCTGGTAGTCATGGCAAACCCATAATTTAGTCTCATCTGGCAAGTCATAGATCCGCCGGATGCTCTCGTACAGCTGTGCCGCATCCCCTCCGGGAAAATCACAGCGCGCCGAACCAAAATCAGGCATAAACAGGGTATCACCAACAAAAGCATTTCCCTCAATCACATAAGTAACGCTATCAGTTGTATGGCCCGGTGTTGCTAGCACCTGACCCGTTACAGTGCCAAACGAAAAGTTCTCGTTGTCATCAAACAAGTGGTCAAAACCATCACGGCCATCAACCAAGTCTTCATCAGGGATAGAGAGTAGATCCTTAAACGCACTTTGAACCTCTATAATCCCTTTACCCACCGCAATCTTCCCGCCAAGCTGATCCTTTATGTAACTTGCCGCCGAGAGGTGATCAGCGTGCGCATGGGTTTCTAATACCCAGTCCAACATCAGGTCTTTGTTTCGAATAAAGGCAATGATCTGATCAGCAAAGCAAGTCCTCACCTTGCCAGAGTTCACGGCAAAATCTAAGGCACTATCGATCACAACAGCATGGCCACCGACACAATCAAACACAATATAGCTCAGGGTGGATGTATCCTGGTGATAGAATTTTTTAACCTGAACCGTCATAAGGTGCTCCTCCTCGCCAACAAAATAAGCTTGATGCGTGAAAGTAGAATGATCTGATAAGTCTAGCCTTCGCTATAGCCCCCATCAAAACTGAAGAACTGTTACGCCTGTATATTTTGGTAGGCACAATAAAGATAAATCCTTGCCAAGCTACGAATCGCTGATTAACTTAGCTACTTCCACCCTGTATAGAAACAAACTTAAGATGAAGAAAATCTACCAGCCATTATTTGATAACAATAATCCCCCAGGAGAGATTTTCTTTGGTCACGAAGTATTTCTTCCCAATACCACCACTCCGAGGCATAGCCACTCGTGGGGCCAGCTGCAACTGATCAATGGTGGTATTCTCGAGCTCACTACCGATGAGAAGCGCTTTCTGTCACCGTCACAATATGCGGTTTGGGTGCCCGCAGGTATCGAGCACGAAAGCTATATGCGGCGCAGCTTAAATTACTGTTCGATGAATATCGTATCACCACTGGCCGATGCTCTTCCCCGCTATGCCTGCTTGCTCGAAGTCAGCCCTATCATGGAGGCAATCATTGGCGATCTGAAAGACAGACGCATTGCCGTACCGGAGTCGGAGCAAGATTTGCGGTTGGTAAAAGTCCTGCTGGATCAGGTCTTAAAAGCCAAGGAGCACGATCAATTCTTGCCCAATAGCGATGACAAGCTGCTTAAACCTATTTTACAGGAACTGGAACTGAACCCAACGACACCCAAAACGATCAAAGACTGGGCGAACCAACTCCATACGACGGAGCGGACCCTAGCGAGACACTGCCAGGACAAGCTAGGAATGAGTTTCACCGAATGGCGGCAGCGCCGTAAGTTTATTTACTCGTTACATTTATTACGCAAGGGCATGTCAGTAAAGGAAATAGCCCTAACCTTGGGCTATCATCAGGCTTCCCCTTTTATCACCTTATTCAAACGGCATGCCCAGTGCACACCAGAGCAATACCGGCAGCGGTTCTATACCAATACGGAGCGATAAACGACAAAAATTACCCTACAGTTTATTGAAAGATCTCCATCAAGCCACGGTCTGTATCTTAGAAGCGCGATAAGGGGGAATAATGAAGCTGTTGTTCACACTTTTCTACGGACTTATCTTCACTCTGCCGTTAAGTATGCATGCTGCATCGCTTAACGGCTTTAATCTTGATCGCCTTACCGTTCCTACCGAGCAAATCCTTTCAGGCGGTCCGGGTAGAGATGGCATACCCGCCATTCTCAACCCGCATTTTATTGATGCAAGCAAAGTACGGTTCTTAAAAAACCACGATACTGTGCTGGGCCTTACAATGAACGGCAAGAGCAAAGCCTACCCCATCAAAATTCTCAACTGGCATGAAGTCGTTAACGACAGTATGGATAGTCAAAAATTTGTGATCAGCTATTGCCCGCTATGTGGATCGGGGATGGCTTTTCTTACCCAGCAAGGTAACCAAACACTGACTTTTGGTGTTTCAGGCCTGCTCTATAATTCCGACGTCCTCATGTATGATCACCAAACGGAATCACTGTGGTCGCAAATTCGAGGCAAAGCCATCAGCGGGGCTTCTTCGGGCATGTCATTAACCCAATACCCACTGAAACTGACCCGCTGGAAACAATGGCTATCAGATAATCCAGATACTCTGGTTCTATCAACCAAAACAGGTTATTACCGAAGTTATTCGCAAGACCCTTATGCAGGCTATAGCCGTACTCCTCGCCTGTATTTCCCGGTAGCCAACCAGGCACCATCAAGTTATGCGACCAAGGAAACGGTATTGGGATACAAAGGAAAACAGAAACAAATCGCTTTTCCCCTGTCAGAATTGCGGAAGCATGATCAAGGAAAGTTCGGTTATCAATTTGATGGACAAAAGCTGAACATTCATTGGGATAGTCAAAACCAGTCGGCCTGGATCACCGATCCAAGTGGAAAACCGCTAGCCTCAACCATGTTGTATTGGTTTGCCTGGTATGCGTTTTATCCTGACACTGAAGTGTTCAAGGCTGCTAACTAGTCAAGAGCAGGTAGCTATTGATACTGAAAGGAATGTGATACAGAAAGGGATGGTTGTCTGGTTAAATCGAAGGCTTCCTTGCCTTCTCTATTAGCTTAAGAAAATAAGAATAAGTTAGATTGCGTCTTCTACCGGCACCAACTCTTCCTGTACCTCACCTTGTGCACCTGAAAGCTTGTCAATAAGCAAAGCAATCACGCCATCGCCAGTCACATTGCAGGCAGTGCCAAAACTATCCTGGGCCAAGTGCAGTACAATTTGCAGGGCTATCATTTCTTCGGTAAAGCCAAGCATTGAGCCCAGCAAGCCGACAGAAGCCATGACTGCACCACCCGGCGCACCCGGCGCGGCAACCATAGTAACACCCAGCATAGCGATAAACGGCAAAGCTTCGATCAGGCTAGGTACCGCGCCTGCCCCCGTCATGATGATAACGGCAACAGCCACACTGGCGATACTGATCACCGAGCCTGACATATGGATATTGGCGCACAATGGAACAACGAAATTGGCAATGGTATTTGATACACCATTGCGTTTAGTTTGCTGCATTGTGACCGGAATGGTTGCAGCGGAGGACATTGTACCAATAGCGGTTAAGTAGGCCGGCATCATAGTACGCAGCAATTTAAGCGGAGATTGCTGTAGAGCCATGCCTGCGGTAACGAACTGGACCGACAGCCAGAACCAGTGCATCGCAATAACGGCAAGCAACACCAAACTGAACGTATGTAGGGTCGCAAATACAGTGCCTTTTACGGTCATATCAGCAAATACGCCAGCGATATAAAATGGCAGTGCCGGAATGATCACTTTATTCAAAAACAGCTCAATAATATCGCGGCCCTGATCGCTGACTTTTTTCAGGTGCTCTGCGCCTGTGCTTGAGATCCCCAAACCGAACATAAAGGCAATGGTTAATGCCGTCATAATGTTCATTACCGGTGGGATTTTAAGCTCAAGAAATGGTGCGAGAACGGTTTTCGCCTCAGGCATTTCTCCGGCTCCACTAAGCAAAGCAGGGAACAGGCTCTCTGCGATAGTGAACGCAAAAATACCGGCTCCTAACGTGGATAAATAAGCCAAACCGACCGTTTTTCCCAGTAGTTTTCCTGAGTTTTTAGGTAGATTTGCAATGCCACTGGTTACATAAAATAGTATTAACAAAGGAATGGTAAACTTGATAAGCTGGCTAATAAATACCTTTGCCGTAATCAGACTTCTAATGACTATATCTGGGGCAAACATCCCCAGCAGGATACCTGCAACTATTCCACACAGTAGCTTTATAATTAACTTCATTATATTGACCTATAACTTTTTCTTGATTTCACAAAGTGACAAATAAAATGTTAACTAGCCGCCCGCTCTCCCTTCATTTGGCGGAGAGTAATGGAAGCTAATTGAAAATAGTTTGTGTTAATTAATTTAATAATAAATATAATTAATTAGTTTATGAAAAAACGTATCAAAATCTTAAGAACTGAACACATAGTTCCAACCCAACAATTTCGTTACACCTGTAACATTTAACGCCAATGTTAGGAACGGATTGCTGTCTACTGAATATTCTAATAATACGGTTCATTCCTAATCGGTCGATGAAAGCTGTGCCAAAATAGACATTCATCAAGCGAATGCAACTAAAAAGCGCTATCACATACAGAATGAGAGGGCCAACTGAATAATATTTAATAAAGCCCCTTTATATAGGGATATTTTAAATATTATTCACCTCTAGATCATTTATCGAACAACAGCAGGCTACTACCCCTCTCGGCGATAAGGTCATGATAATGTGCCTTAATATATGCCACTGGTTACCCATTGACTTGTAACATTCTCTCGGTAAGAACGGCGAAACATGAACAAGATAAGTGATGTTATCTGTTTGAAAGCCAATTACTAATATGAAATATGGCACTTATGATCAAGCAATCAATCGAAAGACCTCGCACACTGAAAGCCATTATTACTGAGTTTAATGTGACCCCCTCCACACTAGAGTAATTACTCATGTGAAAAGGTCGTTTTTTAGCCTAATGTTAAGCTTGGTTAACACGTTGTAACGTTAACGTTTTTTAGGGCGCAATATCTTTACGGCTATTGAGGGAGTTTCAATGAAAATGTTAAACCTGCCAAAAAATTTCTTATTCAAAAAACAACCTACTCTGCGTCATTCCACGGCCATGACGAAAGGGGTATTACTTAACCCAAAGACCGATAATTACGAGCAGTTGGACGAAGCCTCGCAAAAGTTGATTAAAAACACCATTGCCTTCTTTGAGCAACGAGGAAAAGCCAAACTTAAACATGACGATCATGAACGGCTTTGGTATGCGGACTTTTTAGAGTTCGTGAAGAAAGAACAACTCTTTGCGACCTTGCTTACTCCTGATACTTACGGCGATAAAGATGCCCGATGGGATACGTTCCGCAACTGTGCGCTAAACGAAGTACTAGGATTTTATGGGCTGGCTCACTGGTATACCTGGCAGGTTAGCATTTTAGGCCTCGGGCCAATCTGGATCAGCAACAATGAGAAAGTAAAACAACGAGCAGTCAATTTACTGAAAGACGGTGGCATTTTTGCTTTTGGTTTATCAGAAAAAGAACATGGCGCTGATATCTACGCCAGTGACATGTATCTGACACCGCAAGACGATGGCACTTACCGAGCTAACGGTAGCAAGTACTATATCGGGAATGGCAACAAGGCCGCACTGGTTTCCACCTTTGGTAAATTAACAGATACCGACGAATACGTGTTCTTTGTCGTGGACTCTCAGCATGAAAACTACGAGTTAGTCCAAAATGTTGTTAATTCGCAAAACTATGTGGCCGAATACCGCCTCAATGACTACCCGATCCGCGAAGAGGACATTCTGGCAAAAGGACGGGATGCCTGGGATATGGCGCTCAATACCGTCAATATCGGTAAATTCAACCTTGGCTGGGCATCCATCGGCATCTGTACCCACTCCTTCTATGAAGCTATTAACCATGCCTCTCAGCGACGTCTATTCGATCACTATGTGACAGACTTTGTTCATATCAAGCTGTTATTTACCGAGGCCTATGCCCGCCTCACCGCAATGAAACTATTTGCCCAACGAGCGATCGATTATATGCGCGCGGCAGAACCTGACGATCGGCGTTATCTGTTATTCACCCCAATGGTAAAAATGAAGGTGACCACCCAGGGTGAAGAGGTAATGAACCTGCTATGGGATGTAATCGCCGCCAAAGGTTTTGAGAAAAACATGTACTTCGAAATGGCGGTAAAGGATATTCGCGCCTTACCTAAGTTGGAAGGTACCGTTCACGTCAATATGGCGTTGATACTCAAATTTATGGGCAACTACTTCTTTAAGCCAGGTAAGTTCCCGGAAATCCCGCAAATGGATCAAGCAACCAATGATGACTTTTTGTTTAATCAGGGGGCAACCAAGGGACTGGGTAAAACGCAATTCCATGATTATCGCGAGGTCTACGGCAAAGTGGACTTACTCAACGTCAACCTGTTTAAAAAGCAGATCCGCCTGTTGAAGATCCTATTGCTCGTGGGTAAACCCACCAAAGAGCAGACCAAAGACTTCGATTTTCTGTTGAATTTAGGCGAGCTGTTCACACTAGTGGTGTACGGGCAGCTAATTTTGGAAAAAGCCCAAATGATGGATCTCGATGATGATATGGTTGAACAGATCTTTGACTTTATTATCCGGGATTTCTCAAAATTTGCTCTGCAGCTCGGTGCGAAATCTAGCGCAACACTGATCCAGCAGAAAATCTGTGATCGTATGATCAAGCGCCCAACAGTTGACGATGAACGCTATCAACGGGTGTTAGATAATTATGTGTATGTGACAAAAGACCAATATGAGATGAACCCATGATCGTTTTAAGAACACCGTAGTTGTGTCGCTAATAACAGCCCGTATTCACGGGCTGTTACATCAATAAGGATATAATTAGTATCAGCGTCTTGGATCAAACAAGCGCACATCGGTTTGTTTTTCTTAGGCAACACCGTCCGGGTAGGCCTACCTTTTATTCCCTTTACACTTTAACACCATATTTAAATTACTAATTGGCATCAAAAGTATTACTCACCATACGTTCTAATCGCCAATAATAACAAATCTAATTATTAACACTCTGCAATTTACATACCTATAACATACATAATAAAACACCAAGATAAATAAGAAAAAACAGCATGCTACAGTGTAATAAAATAATAAAAACTCATGACGCCCATCAAAAAAAAGGTAAAAAAAGGCAAAAAACCATTTATAACCAACAGTTTAAACTCTATCATTCACCGCGTTAATCTTTGTTGTATTGGAAAATAAAAATGAAAAAAACACTTATTGGTCTAGGGATCATTACAGCACTCTTTCCAGCCTTAGCAAACGCAGGCAACGGATACATCGGTGGCTCATTCGGACAAGCCACCTATAACGATGTATTTTCATCAGAACTTGAAGAAGCAGCCTCTGATGTGGGTGTGGAACTTGATGACTCAGACACTGGCTTCAAGTTTTTTGGCGGTTACCGCGCCAGTGAGTATGTAGCTCTCGAAGTTTTTTATACAAACCTTGGTGAAATATCAATGTCATCAAGCACTGAAGAAATTGCCATTGAATCCGATAGCCTCGGTGCTTCGTTTGTCGGCTTAATACCTCTATCAAAGAATTTTGAGCTGTTTGGTAAATTGGGTTTCCATGCATGGGACTCTACGATAGAGCTTTCAGATGACGTGTCTATCAACGCTGCCGATGGAAGCGATATAATGTATGGTGCAGGTGCCGCTTACAGATTCGATAAACTTTCAATTCGTGCCGAATACGAGCGTTATATGCTTGATGATCAAGATGTAGATCTCATGTCTATTGGCTTTGCATACCACTTCTAACAATAGTAAAAACTATGAGGACATCCTTCATGAAGGATATCCTCATAGTTTTCAGGCTTATTCACGTTCATCCATAACACTAATATTTGCCACTTATTTCAAAACCCAGTCTTGCATTCTCAATCATTATCTCGGTTGCTTTTTGTTATCTATCACTGAATACTGCCTATGGATCACATTAAGGATAATTGAACCATGTTTAACAAAACGACCATCGATCAGTGGCGTGTGTTTGCAGCGATCATCGAAACGGGCAGTTTTTCCAATGCGTCAAAAATGCTGTTCAAATCGCAGCCCGCGTTAAGCTCGACGATAAAAAATCTTGAAGCTATTACCGGGAAAAAATTATTTACTCTGGAAGGAAGACGAGCCGTTCCCAGCCCTTTTGCGCTTCAACTCTTGCCATTAGTCAAAACCTTCCTTGCCGAGGCTAACTTACTCGAACAAACAGCCTGCCAGCCTAGTGAGCAGGCAAATAGAACGCTTTCACTCGCAATTGATACCCTATTCCCCCAACACCGCTTGGCCCATGCCCTCGAGGTTTTTACCCGGTATCACCCTAACATTAACCTTAAAGTCTACGAATCGACCCTGTCACTCGCCAAAGAAATGCTAGAGGATAACCGAGTTTGCGCTATTATCTCTTCGCTGACTCTCGCAGGGCATACCTCAACGCCGATTGCCTCTGTCAGTAAATACCTGGTTGCTGCTCATTCACACCCTCTGACAGCAATGGAAAGCGTAGAACTGCAAGACTTAACAGAATATTGCCAGATACTCCTGACCGATCTCGGCTCAAGATCCAACCTCTCAACCGGGTTACTTCCTGGCAAACATCAAATAGCAACAAGTAATATCTCAAGTTCAGCTAATCTCGTTAGCCACGGTATCGGCTATGCCTGGCTACCCGAAAGCGCTATCGATGAAAAGACAATGTCGAGAATTAATCTCGAAGACTACGCTACTCGTGAGCTACTACTCCAGTATACTTACCACCCTAAGAATAAAGATGCCGATTTACTCATAGAGCTTAAAACATTACTACAATAATTAAACTTTAATGGCCTGAACACTAGATAATAGAAGTAGGCCTTTACTATTATTATTTAAACCCCATAATCAACACATAACCAAACCTTATAATCATCATAATAAATAGCGATGTTTATTTAAAGCCAGTAACATTGATCAACCCATAATTACCTGTCAGAGTTAACTTAGTTCAAGATAACAGGCATTAACTATGTTAGACAGTATACGAAATATATTACTGACCGCGCTTGCACCCGTAATTTGGGGCTCAACCTATATCGTAACGACAGAGTTACTTCCGGAAAACCAGCCATTTACGGCTGCTGTTATTCGTGCAGTTCCTGCAGGTTTAGTTTTATTGCTACTTTTTCCCGCCAAATTAAATCGAGACAATGGATTTAAAATCTTCCTTTTATCCATACTTAACATTGGCATATTCCAGGGGCTGCTTTTCGTTGCGGCCTACCGGTTACCCGGTGGGATTGCCGCCGTTGTTGGTGCACTACAGCCTATCATGATCATGGCTATCATTTGGTTGATTGATCATACCAAGCCCAAGCTAAGTGTCTTAGCCTGCGGTCTCATTGCCGTCATCGGGATGTCGGCAATATTCCTCAATAAGGGGGCGTTGTGGGATCAGATTGGTTTACTCGCTGCTTTCATTGGCACAGTCTCAATGTCGTTTGGCACTTTTCTATCAAAACGATGGGGCTCGGAAATGCATATTATGTCGTTCACAGGGTGGCAATTACTACTCGGTGGAATATGCCTTGTTCCATTTTCCATTGCCTTTGATAGCCCCGTAGTAGAAATCACATTCGATAATATAATTGGTTATTTTTATTTAAGCTCTTTCGGTGCCCTACTCGCATATGCTTTGTGGTTTAGAGGCATTAAGAAGTTACCATCAACATCTGTATCATCTTTAGGCTTACTCAGTCCGGTAACAGCAATAATTCTTGGTTGGTTATTCCTGGGCCAAAGCTTAGAGCTAAAACAAACATCTGGCGTCATTATTGTCCTGATATCAATCTTATTTATTGTTAACAAAACAAACACTCAGAATAAAACACCAGAGCCAATTTCATCACCAAACATTTAGAATTCATGGAGATTTAATAATGAAACCAGCAACTATACAAAATTATTTGGAAAACCGCTCAACTACTGGAAAATTTGACCCGACAAAGGATGTAAGTAAACACACCATTTCTGAATTAGTCAGGCTAGCAACCTATTCACCATCTGCATTTAATATGCAGAACTGGAGATTCATTGCTGTTCGCTCAGATAGCCAGAAAGCGAAATTGTGCGAGGCAGCCTATGGCCAACAACAAGTCAAAGACGCCTCCGTCACCTATATCGTTTGCGGCGATCTTGATGGTTACAAGAAGTTAGACCACACCCTCCAACCATCAGTAAGCGAGGGAATTATCTCTGAAGAGATCAAAAATCTGTGGGTCGGCATGGTAACAGGATCCCACCAGGACAACTCGCAACTAAGAAGAGATGAAGCAATTCGCTCAGCCTCTCTGGCGACAATGAGCCTAATGTTCGCAGCCAACGAGCTAGGGCTCGCTACCGGTGTTGTCGGTGGGTTTGATCCTGACGCTGTAAAAACAGAGTTCAAACTATCTCAGTCTGTCGTCCCTGTGATGCTTGTTACTGTCGGCTATAGGGCAGAAGGAAATTGGACACAAAAACTACGTAAGCCGCTTCAGGAAGTACTGGAAGTTGTGTAGCTTAAAACGGGCCTGAACGGTGAGTGATCAAAGCAATCGCTCACCATTCGCAACGACTGCCTGTCAGATAATCGCTAATAATGAACATACTATTGCTTAGGCGTTATTTCTTTTATCGGTTTCGCCGGCGCCCCGACACACACTGTATTGGCTGGCAAGTCTTTGTTGACTACGCTCCCGGCCCCCACTACCACATTGTCACCAATCGTCACGCCCGGGCAGACAGTCACATTCGCACCAAACCAGACATCGTTACCTATGGTTATACTCTTGGCAAATTCCTCGCCGGAAGCCCGCTCGACCGGATCTAACGGGTGCCCAGCCGTTGAAATCACCACTCCCGGTGCCAGCAGGCAGTTATCGCCAATGTGGATCGGGGCACAATCAAGGATGGTACAGCCATGGTTAGCGTAAAAGCCTTTACCAATCTTAATGTTGTACCCGTAGTCGCAATTAAATGGTGACTCGATACAGGCATCGCTCTCTTTCCCCAGCAGCTCGCTGATCAGCTCCCGACGCTCTTTCCCCTGTGCAGGGCTGAGGTGGTTAATCTTGAAGCATAGCTCTTTGGCTTTCTGGCGCTCTTCGAGCAATTCTGGGTCCCAGGCCTGATACATCAGGCCTGAGATCATCTTTTCTTTCTCGGTCATGCTGATCCCATATATTACTAATACCAAACTGTCGATATTATGAAGATAAGCATCCATTTTAGCCCGATGATATTGGCTCTCTGCATACAAAAATCCACGTATGATCACACTTGGTAAGGTTTGTATTTCTAGCACAGCAACAAACTAATCATGCTGAAAATCAGGCAAAGGCAGACCATTAGCGAAAGCTATGCATCAGCAACCATTTTCTGCATTTAAGGCTTGGCAAATTCACTTTTGAGCCAATTACGCAACGTCATTACGCTCTCCAGTTTCAGTTTTTCCAGCGTACAGACAAAGTAGAAATCCTGATAAGGATTGGGCACAGGCTCACCGATTTGTACCAGCATACCGTGTTTAATATCATCACGAACAAATTGCTTATGGGTAATAAGCACCCCAAGCCGTCGGATGGTCGCCTGCACAGCCTGAATCGATGCCGTAAAAGTGAGGTTCTTCTGCTGGCTCGGTACTGACATCTGATTAGCCTGACACCACACCTGCCAGTCATTTTTTCGCCGGGGGTTTGCTGCGTAAATTGCCGGATATCGGGACAGCAACAACTCTGGTGCCAACAGGGCACTCTGATCAAGCAGATGGGGGCTGCACACCATGATCAGCTCATCATCCCCCAGCTTTTCACAGTAATAGTTCTGCCACTCGTCTGGTTTGCCATGAAGCAGAGCAACATCAACGCCTTCACGATCGAGGTCGAATACTTGAATAAGATTGGAAATACGAATATCAATATGCGGGGCAAGTTGCTGGAAGTCAGGAACCCGCGGGATCCACCAATGCAGGGCCAGCGAATTAACCATGTTCAGTGTCAGTCGATTACCCTGCCCTTCTCGGGCTAACGATTCACTGGCCTCGACAATCTGTGTCAGCGCCGGGGCAACCTTGCGGTAATACTTGCGCCCCTCATGATTGAGCTCGACCCGACGCCCGACACGCCGAAACAATGGCAGGTTTAACTGGCCTTCCAATGCCTTAATAGCCTGGCTCACTGCCGAGTGGCTGACACTCAGTACATCGGCCGCCTCGGTCATACTCCCGGTTTCGGCCACCGCGACAAAAGCATAAATAGACTTGAGTGGGATTAACTTTCTCATATGTAAGTTTTTCTAACAGTTTAGGTTAGTATTATTCGCTTTTTCGTCGGGTGCAAGCTGACTAGACTATTTATAACCCCTGACTGAGCAACCACAGTATCACCATGCCGTTTGATACCGATTTTTGACATTTATTCAGCCAATCGCTCAGGCAAGTCCTGTGGAGGGACAGAATGACCACCGACTTACGACCCGTTATTTTCATGCTTGCATCCACCTTCAGCCTATCATTGAACGGCTTGATGGCTAAATTGCTCAGTGATAGTTTCAGCACAGAAGTGTTGGGATTCTTGCGCTTTTTCCTTCCAGCCCTGCTCATGCTTACGATGTTGAAAATAACGGGGTGGATAGTACCGGATCGTAATAACTGGCGAACCATATTTATACGCTCACTCTGCGTTGTCGGCAGTCAGATGTGTTTTCTGATAGCACTGAATAACCTCACACTAGTGGAAAGTGTAGTGCTGTTTAGCACAGGGCCGCTATTCATGCCTTTGTTAGAAAAACTGTTACTAAAAACACCTATTCAGGCCCTTACCCTGTTTAATTTGGTATTAACGTTTATTGGTGTACTCCTCCAGGCTGGCAGTCCAGCCGGTATGGATATTCGACCAGAGCTACTAATTGGCCTGGCTGCGGGATTCTTCAACGCCTGCTCTCAGATCACCTTATTCAAAAGCAGCAAGGGCAACTTGCCGGCAGCCGCCCTCAATGGCTGGTGCTTCTTCATTGCCGGTATTGTTGTTCTCCCGCTGGCACTGGTTGATATCGGCCACAATGACTTTGCCATCCTACAAACCTCTGCCACCAGCCTGCACAACCTGGCTTTTCCTCTGCTTATTTTGCTGACAGTCAGCATAGTCAGTACCCAGATGTTCCGGGCAAAAGCCTACCGCCTTGCCCATTCAGGATCCCAGCTCGCACCGCTCATATTTACTAACCTGATGTTTGCGGTAATTTGGCAAATCAGCTTCTTTGACCAGCAACTGGCAGGGGCAAAAATTGTAGGAATTGGCTTGATTGTTCTCGCGACTATTATTAATACCTTTTGTCCAAAATGGTTATCAATGCAAAATAATGTTCCGGTAAAGTAGCCTAAACAACATGAAAGAACAGAAGAAACCCATACATCAAAGCACAATTATCAATGCAAACAGTATGCCCCCCTGCATTATTACCTATGAGCACTCACTTTTATATAAAAATCTGGGAGCAATATCACACAAAAGCCGGTAGGTTGATGCATAATACCACCCTCATCCATACTAAATACTAATCAATAGGCTATTAATGCATTGCTGCAACCAACCTTTCGTTTGCCTGGTCAAAAGAAACATTTGGCAACGGCTCTTTTTCAAAGCTGTGTATCGCTGCAAAAATTGCGGTTCAATTGTTAAGTTATAACAATTGAAATTATTCAAACTGCTTACAATCGAATATCCAGGAAAGAATAAAATACATTTCATAATTTCTTACTTATGTGAATAAACAAGTACTACAAATATTAACGTTCCAGTAAGAATCAATAACAAGCATTATTGTCAATTCTCAACTGAGAAACAGATAGAAAACAATCGCCTTGAGTGATATTTAATCGTTGGCTACATATAGAAATGGACTTACTAGATAAAATACATGACCACAAGCATGAAACATCTCAATGCCTCATAGAAAGAAATCTATGCAAGAAGAAAATCAGAGTCATTAACAATAAGTTAAAAAGTGCCGTAGCTTCCGGAAACGCAAGAAAGACACTCTTCCTTTTGGATTCATTGGAACAAGCTATTTCAGAATTACAATCAACCTATGTTTTGAAGTAATGTGTTGTTAACAGTTCCCGCTATAAAACGATAACTGCATATTCGCCTTGATCGCTATACTACTCAAACAACGCTGTAGTGTTAAAAAAGAGCCTCTCTAGAGGCTCTTTACTCAAAGTTACCCGACCAGTATCAGCTCGACACTATTAGCTCCCAAATCACATTCCCTTGAGGGTTATCAATACCTGCTCCGCTCTTCAGATTACACTTATATCCAATCAGCATCATATTGGTAGACTCAGCGAAGGTAATACGATGACCGAATTTGAAAAAATGGTAAGCGGGGAAGATTTTAACGGCCTGGATCCGGAAATCACCGCAATCAGAGAGCGTGCCTCGACACTGAAACAACAGATCAACAATAACCCTGGTGAAGCGTTACCGGCCCTATTACAGCAGCTACTAGGCTCCTTTGGAGAAAGCAGCATAGTCACACCACCGTTCCTGTGCGAGTTCGGCAAAACTATTCATATCGGCAGCAATACCTTCCTCAATATGGGGGTCACTATGCTCGACAATACCGAGATAAAAATTGGTAATAATGTGCTTATAGGGCCAAACGCTCAGTTCTACACTCCAACCCATTCACTGGACTACCAGAGCCGCCGCCGCTGGGAGACCACCTGCAAGCCCATCATTGTCGAAAACGATGTCTGGATTGGCGGCCAGGTGGTGATTTGCCAAGGTGTCACAATAGGCGCCCGCTCAGTCGTCGCGGCCAACTCCACGGTTACCAGAGATGTCCCGCCAGATACAATGGTTGGCGGCTCGCCAGCCAAGATCATTAAGAAGATCAATTAGAGAAAAGACTTACCCAAAGGAAGGAATAATAACAAGGACGTTATTAATATTTCCTACCCATTTACAACTACTTCGCTATCCACTGGTACTTGCCTATTACTTTCCCTGACATTGAGGGTATTACCTACCACCATGAGCAAGCCTCCCAGCAAAACAGCCAACTCAATCGCTTCGCCATAGAACAGCATACCAACCACGGCAATCAACGGCAGACGGAGAAAATCGAGCGTCACCACAACACTGGCATCGGCATGCTGCATCGCCTTGGCAATACAAAAGTGGGCTGATAAGCCGGTAAGCCCGACAACCAGCAGATACAGCCAATCAGCCCCTTGCGGCGTCTGCCAGTCCATCAGGGTGAAAGCCAAACTAATCGGCAGCTGGATAAGAGACATATAAAACAAGATAGTGAGGGGCATTTCGGTTTGAGAAAGGGGCTTGGTCGCGACATACGCCGCCGCAAAGCTGATCGCAGCCAGCAGGACTATCAAGGATCCGGGGTTAAACACAGCGACACTCGGCTGAATAATGATGATAACGCCGAACAATCCCATCGCCATAGAAGCTAACTTCACTTTGGTCAACTGCTCACCAAGAAATACGCAGGCAATCAATAATGTCCACAAAGGAACCGTAAATTCAAGCGCGAATACTTCAGCCAGTGGCAGCAAAGTAATACCGACAAACCAGCAATATTGGCCTAAAAAGTTAACGAGGTTACGGCCGACTTGCAAAGAAGCCCTCTCTGTTTTCAGCAAAGACCACTGACGACGGTACATAACAATCGCGGTGATCACCGCAAGACCAATCATGCTACGAAAAAAAAGCATTTCAAATGGTGAAATACGATCCCCGAGCTCCCTCACACCAATTGCCATTAGTGAAAAAGACAGTAGGGTGCCAATCATCCAGTACACAGCAGTCATCAAATACCTCATAATCCATAAAACTAGAAAATGAGTCGTGCCTTTATCTATTCAGCATTCCAGCCACCAGCCATACTAAAAGCAGACACAGACCTCCTATCAGAAAGGCCAACGATATCAGCTTTTGAGTTTATTATTGTTAACAGAGTCACAGCTAAGAGATTGATTTACGCAAAGTATTCGGGCTAACGCCGAAGCGCTTGCGGAAAACTTTGCACAGGTAGCTGACATCTTGGATCCCAACTTCGTCGGCCAGGTATTGCAAGCTATGATCAGAATTTATCACTCGCCAGTGAACATGCTTCAAGCGCATCTCAGCCCAGTACTCACGAGCCGTTTGGCCTAAATGCTCCTTAAACAGCCGATCGAGCTGACGCCTGCTAATGCCCAGCATACCGGCAAGCTCGTCCACCGTTTTTTGCTCTGCCAGCAACTGACGCATCAGGCCTATTGCTCGTCCGACATGCCGCCCTGCCGCATTGTTTGCCCTAATGTCCTCATCCAGAGATTTAAGCTGGTGAAGCTGATCCCGGGCTTCATCCACCAACATATCTGCCAACCCTTTCAATGCCTTGGTACGTCCACAATGACGCGCTACCAATTCAACAGCTAAATCAACCGCCGCACTGCCTCCGGCGCAGCTTATCCTTTTACCATCGATGCAATAGAGTTGCTCTGTACGGATATCTATTCGAGGAAAAGCCGTTCGAAACTCCTGTATATGGCGCCAGTGCACCGCCACGCTGTGATCATGCAATAAGCCTGCAGCCGCAAACAGAAAGCAGGCATTATCAATACTCACCAAGGTGACGCCTTTGGCCGCAGCCTGGCGCAACACGCCACCGTAAAGATCGATCAGTTGCTGGCTACTTCGCGCACTGCGACCGCCAAACACTACCAAATAGTCGTAACTCGCCAAATCAATGTCAGCGATAGTCCGCTGCACGGCAACAGGCACGCCGCTACTGGATGTTATATGTTCCTTATCAACACCAACAATCTCCCACATACAATACCGCTGCCGACTGTGATCCTCCTCGTCCGCAGAAAAACGCAGCTTATCGAGGAAACCACCAAACGGCAGCATATTGAATTCAGGCAGCGGCAGTAATAGAAACCGTACGTCAGGCGACGAACCATGTGGCGGCAACTGTTGTTGAAGTGTGTCTGATTTCGACATAAGGATAAATCCATTGTTTGCATGTCTAAATATTACCTCAAAACAGCCAAATAACACCCTGAACATAGGTGCTTTCCACCTTATACTTGGCCCATCGCTTCAAACCAATACGTGAAAAATAGGAACGCATATGACTTTAGAGGCCTGGCTCATTTATCTGGTCACGGTTATCGGATTATCTTTCGCACCCGGGCCTAATGGTCTGTTAGCGCTTACTCATGGCGCGATGTACGGCCATAGAAAAACCCTCGCAACTATCTGTGGCGGTGTACTTGGCTTTATTGTGTTAATCGCACTGTCTATGTTTGGTATTGGAGCCGTTCTATTGGCTTCTTCTGAAGTGTTAACGGTCTTTAAATGGATGGGTGGGGCTTATCTGATCTGGCTGGGGATCCAACTCTGGCGCTCGCCAGCAATCAGCCTAGCCCCAATCGAAAACAGGGCGAGTAAAAGTCAGTTTGCCCTGTTCAGGCAAGGCGGCCTTGCTGCCCTTTCGAACCCTAAGGTATTACTATTTTTCGGCGCGTTCTTGCCACAGTTCATCGAGCCAACGCAGGCACTGCTACCTCAATTTGTTGTGATGGCCGCTACATTTGCCGTAGTTGAGTTTACCGTTGAGTACCTGCTTGCACGGGTGGCCTACAAAGTCCGACCGTGGCTAGAGCGCAGCGGCAAGCGTTTCAACCAAGGCTGCGGTGGTATCTTTGCCTTGCTCGGTGCCAGCCTGCCTTTAGCTCAATAGCCCTCTTAAGAAATTTGTGCGGGTAAGCGAAATACGGAACTTACGGAATAGGAACCTCGCTTATCCGCACTGCCGCCATCGACTACCCCAACTCTCCCGTTAGTTTCAACAGCGTCTTTTCAACGATAAGGTACTGCTCTTCCATCAGAGCGATCTGCTCTCGCGCTCCCTGCTCATCCCCTTGCACAGCTCGCTCAACCGCTGCTTCAGCATGCTCATGCACTCGCTTATGAGGTACCTCCAGCGACATAAATAAGCGATTGCCTTGAAATTCCTTCCTGACGCTATCCGAGTAGTACCACTTGCCAATACCGCAGTCTCGAGAAGAGATCACTGATGGTGGAATTGGCTTATCTGGGCTACTAGCGAACTTGATGATATCACTGCGTAAAAAGGTCTCATCAATCATTGCAAGTTCAAGCTTAGAACGCCAATTCGCCGCTTCCAGATCAGTCTGGGTCTCACCGATACGCTCAAGTTGAGTCCCCAGGTTATTCATGGTGGTTGCGGTATCACTGGCAATTTGATCAACCCGACCAGACAAAGTTTGATTCAAATCGCCGAGCTGAGAAGAACATTGAGTCAAGCTAGACAAGAATACATCTGCATCCTTGGCTGATGCGCCCGTCGTACCTGACAGCGCACGTACCTCATTGGCTACAATCGCAAACCCTCTGCCGTGTTCACCGGCCCTGGCCGCTTCAATGGCAGCATTCAAAGACAGCAAGTTCGTCTGCTCGGCAATTTTGCTGATATCACTGATCACCGCCGATGTTTTCTTGATCTCTTCATGCAACCCATCAAAGGTCGACATTTGTTGCCCCTGAAGCTCTGTCAGAGCAGTTAGTTCACTCGCAAGCTTCTCAATCCGCTCTTTGGCATCATGAGAAACAGCAACGGCTGTACCGATTGCCTGGCTACTTTGCAGCAAGTTTTCATCCAGCCACTCAAAAGACTTACGCATCCGTCCCATTCTCTGATACAAAGCGGATAATTCAGCCTCAAAGTGTTGCTTAGTATCGAGTGCGCTCTGTAGCTCCTCTTTATGTTCGAGAAGCTGCGCCTGTTGGCTTTCTATCAACTCACACTTTTGCTGCAACTCACCTTGAAGTTGTTTGAATGCAACATCAATTTGATCGCGTTCGGACTCACCGCGCTTACCTACTTTGCTCAACAGAAAAGAAACAACACCCATTAAACTGCACCTCATGCATGAACCTGGTAATGGCCTGCGCCACAACATAAGTTGCATTATACATGCAAGTTATTAGCTTGCACGATGCTTTATGGCCATATTTCAACAAAATAGCCATTTAGACTTAGCGTTCGAGATACAGCAGCCCAATATTTTCGGCGAGCATTGTGTTGAGGATGTTTTTAAATCCCGTTTAGTGCAATAAGCGAATGACTGTTATCAATATATTTATTTTGCGCCACACTAAATTAAGTCAATGCTCTAATCAAACGGGTAGTTTATAACGACAGATTCAACACATAAGTATTAATACATAATTGAATTCGCATTTATTATCCGGTATTTTTCCTAGCACCACAGATAAACAACAAGTTGCATTTGATGTGGTATTTTTGATTATAAAGAGTGCAATTTCCTATTTCCTTGACGACAAAATAATTACACCAATTACAAACCCTGTATAATACACTTCAGCTATACATCCACCTTGATACATATAAAATCAAAGAGTTAACATTGTGAAACTAACAATAAAAGCCAAACTTATAACAATGCTATGCCTTCCGTTGCTTATTATGGGGGGCTTTTTTATCACAAGTCTTATTGATACCGAAAAAACAGTTCTACAGACAGAAGAGAAGAACGTAAGTAACAAAGTTGAAAAATTATTAAATGACAACTTAAAAGGTCAGGTTGATACCGTTACCTTAGCCCTTACCGAATATTATGAAGACACCAAACTCGACAATATCAAAGCTGAGCTAGCAGCGGAGATCACCGATTTTAAAACCACTTTTGACAATATATATAACAACAGCACTTCAAACGTAGACGCCGAAGCGGCGATCTACACCTTTATCAACCAGTATCGCTGGAACGGTGGCCGTTACCTCTTTGCCTATGATGCGACATCAATTGTGAACCAGGCCAACGGGATCAATGCCAAGATTATCGGATCCAGCTCCTATGATTCGCAAGATACCAAAGGAAACTACTACGCCCGAAACATCGTTTCAGCTGCCAAAAACAATACTGTTGGATTCACCAGCTACTACTTTAGCAACCCGGCAACCAAAGAAATCGAAGAAAAGCTAACAGCATCGTTCTACTTCAAGCCACTCAATCTGGTCATCGCTACTGGTGAGTACATCAGTACATTACGACATGATGAAATCCAGGCCGCCCTTGATACAATCAGCTCAAGCAAATATGGTCAGAATGGCTACTTCTGGGTACAGGATAAAAACGGTAAAATCCTGTCCCACCCGAAGGCCTCGATTATCGGCACCGTTATTCCTGACACAACAGGCAAGATTGCAGGCATGCTAAGCGGTCAACCAGAGGCTTTTGTAAAAATTGCCTATGAAAACCCGACAACCAAGAAAACTGAAAACAAGATTGCCTATGCCAGGAAGATTTTCCCTGAATGGGGATGGACAATTGCCACTGGTGCTTATGAAAGTGATATCACCAGTATCCAAAAAGGGTTAACCAGCGCCACGGCAGAAATATTCGATCACAAAGTGTATATGAGCATCACGATTGCAACTGTCCTGCTGGTCGTCGCTCTTCTAGCTGTTGGGTGGGCCATTAATTCTATAATCAAAGGATTAGTCACTCTTAAGCAGCGAATTGATACGTTATCTACCGGGGAAGCAGATCTAACATCGCGAATTGATATTACCTCCCAAGATGAACTGGGCGATATCAGCCAGTCAGTCAATAACTTTATCGGCTATCTCCAGTCAATGCTGTTGGATATTTCGCAAGCCTCTACGCATATTACACAAAGTATCAACCAACTGACAGAACAGTCGGAGCGAAATAACCAAGCCTTAATCAACCATGCATCTGAAACAGATCAGGTGGTTACTGCCGTTACAGAAATGAGCTCAACGGCTGATACTGTCGCCCAAAGCGCCACGGAAACCGCAGCCAATACCCAGAAAGCCAATGAAGAGGCAATGGTATCAAAAGACACCGTCCTCGAAGCTTCGAATAGCGTCATTGCCCTTGTTGATGAAGTAGACGCCGCCTCATCAAGCATCAACACCATGAACGAAAATACCCAGCAAATTGTTAGCGTATTGGGCGTGATTGGTGACATTGCCGAGCAGACCAACCTGCTGGCACTGAATGCGGCAATCGAAGCAGCACGTGCCGGAGAGCAAGGACGTGGCTTTGCAGTAGTTGCCGACGAAGTACGTTCACTAGCAGCACGCACTCAGGCCAGCACGGCAGAAATCAACGAGATCTTAACCAAGCTACGCCAAGATGCCACCAACGCTGTTTCTGCAATGGAAGTAACCAAGACAAGCTGTGAGCGAACAGCGGCTAACACCGCCAATGTGACAGATAGTTTGGATACGATGACGGGGTCTATTGTCAAAATCAACGACCTCAGTACCCAGATTGCAACCGCTTCAGAAGAGCAAAGCTCGGTCACCGAAGAAGTCAGCCGTAATATGAACAACATTCGCGATATGGTTCTCGAGTTGACCCAAAACGGACAGGCAACGGTAGATAGTACCCAAAACCTAGCGGCCGCTAATGCGCAGCTAGATATACTGGTTAATAAGTTCAAGTTACAGTAGCCGGAGTCTTCCATTAGATATCAGCCCGCTTTTTAAGCGGGCTTTTTTTATCATAAGTACACTATAAAAATAATAACACCCATATAAACCCGACAGCTTCCTAGTTTACCAAGCCGAAAATAACTTTGAGTATATTTACTTTTCCATGAGTTCGATCTCACTATCTAGCAATATATTTAAGTAAAATCCTGCGTTTCAAATATAGCTATACAATGTCAGAACTAACTCAAATGAGAACGGGTAAAACCTACAATTGCCTGGATCCTGAATTACAGAAACTACAAGGCAAGGCCGTTACGGTTGCCACCTATCCCTAGGAAAGAAAAGTTATATCAATTGTGATGCCATCATCTTGGACAACGGTTGGGTCGAAATTGGCTCTGGGGTCATGTTGGCCCTCGGGTTCAGATTTATACTGCAGCCCATGCGTTGGATGCTGACGGCGCTTAGCCGGTGAGAAAACAGCCAAAACCGTCGTTATCGAAGATAGAGTCTGGATCGGTGGTGGCGCGATAATCTTGCCAGGGGTAAGAGTTGGAAAAGAAGCGATTGTGGGCGAAGGAGCTGTGGTTACCCGAGATGTTGCACCTGGCGATAGGGTTGTTGGTAACCCAGCCAAGTCTATTGTTAGCCCTTTATAAACATCCAAAAGACTGGATTGCCTGGTCAGCTATACTAGGCTGGCCTATATCACCTAAAGTGGACACAGCACGCACTTGTGCAACTAGCCCACACCAGTTTTGGTGTATTTATAGGCAGAAATGGCACTTTCCTATTGCAATTCAATCACAAGGAGAGCAATATTTATCCTCCACTATCAATCTGACTCCTCTTGCCTAAATGCCGCGTATAAAAAATAATAAACGAATTTACTTCGCCATTACGCTCTACGTGGCCTGGGTCATTGCCTTTGCTGCTTTCAGTTACTATCAAGAAAAGAAACAGCTTTATTCTGCTTTAGATCAGCAACTTGAAACTGCTGCTCTTACCATTCCGTTATTGTTGCCAAATAAGTTTCATAATAAGGAAATGGCAAAAAGTGATCTCTCAGCGCAGCAGGATATAGAAAACACCTTGAAGTTATCAGAATATACACGTAACAGTACAATCGCTTACATTTATACTCTGATATTGCAGGATGATAAAATTTTCTTTACTTCCTCGAGTGCATCCGACCATGAACTAAAGAGCCATGAAAACCTAACGTTTTTTTTCGATCACTATAATGATGTGGACCCTTTGGTATACCAAGTATTTCGCAATGGCGAAACAAGCTTTCTTGAATATACCGATAAGTGGGGACGTTTTCGTAGTATTTTTATTCCTCTCTATGCTGATGATGGTACAGTTTATGTCGCTGGTGCCGACCTTCCTATAAATCATATTGAAGCACTTCTTAGTGAAAACTTGTACCAGACGCTTGTGATTTCAGCGTTATTCTTACTATTGGTTTACCCTCTGTTTCTTGTGCTCACCTTAGAGTCCCGCAGTCTGGCTAAACGTTTGGAAAAAAGGATAGAGCAACGAACATCAGAGCTCGTTCAAAGCGAGGCAAAACTTAACTCAATTCTTGAGCATTCTCCCGTGGGTATTTTTCACTATGACGCTCATGGTCAATTGATTAAGACGAACAAACGTTTTGAGGAAATTATTGGTGCCAGCAGGGATACGTTGATTGGCTTCAACATGCTAACAAACCTTAAAGATCCCCAAATGCTCAAAGCCGTTCAGCAGTCTTTGTCTGGAAAATTCAGTTCTTTTGACGGTGCCTACACATCAATTACCGGTAACAGATTCATGTATCTCCACGCTGATTTTGTCCCCCTGTATTCAAGCTGTGGTGAAATAGAGGGCGGTGTTGGTGTATATGATGATACGACTGAAAAACAACAGAGTACAGACAACCTTAATAAACTTTCACTGGTGGTAGAGTGTAGCCCTAACAGCGTATTCATTACAGATACTAATGGTATTATTGAATATGTTAATCCCAAGTTCTCCAAAATTACGGATTATTCCTATGACGAAGCGATAGGAAAAAACGTTAACCTCCTTAAATCTGGAGACACAGATAAAAGTGTCTATGAAGAGTTATGGAATACAATACTGTCAGGTCATGAATGGTGCGGAGAACTACATAATAAAAAGAAAAATGGCGAGTTATTTTGGGCTCGAGTTAATATAATACCTATTTCAAACAATAAAGGGCTTATTACTCATTTCATTTGCATTCAAGAGGATGTAACAGAAGTAAGAGTTGTATCGCAAAAAATATCATACCAAGCTACGCACGACATGCTTACGGGGTTGATCAACCGGTATGAATTTGAAAATAGACTTGCCCGGCTAGTCGATGATGCACAACAAACAAATTCTACACATGCTGTCTGTTTCTTGGATCTCGATCAGTTCAAAATTATTAACGATACTTGTGGCCATGTGGCTGGCGATGAATTATTGCGTCAATTAAGTTTGTTATTACAAAAAACCATACAACCACAAGATACTTTAGCAAGAATTGGTGGTGATGAATTTGCTATTCTCATGAAGCACTGCAACCTAGAACAGGCTGAGAAAGCGGCTAATACTGTACTGGAATTAGTGAAAAAATTTCAATTCATGTGGATGAAAAACACATTCAGTATTGGAGCAAGTATTGGTTTAACTCAAGTCAACAAGACCTCCGGGAATACCACAGAAGTACTGATCCATGCCGATTCGGCTTGTTATGCCGCCAAAGATTTAGGCCGCAATAGGATCCATATCTATCACTCTGATGATGCGCTGCTCGCTAAACGAGAAGGTGAATTCCGCTGGGTTAATGAAATAAAAGACGCCTTAAACGAAAATCGGTTCGAGCTGTATGCACAACCCATTGTGCCCTTATCAGATTTACCTCATAAGCGCATTTATGAGGTACTATTACGCCTGCGAACTAAGGATGGCGATATTATTCCTCCCGGTGCTTTTTTTCCTGCCGCAGAACGCTATAACTTATCTCAGCCGATTGACCGTTGGGTCGTCGATCACACCTTTTCATGGTTAAACAAACACCAGCCCCAGCTTGATGATTTAGATCACCTAACGATTAATTTATCAGGTGCATCCCTAGGCGATAACGATTTACTTCGTCACATCATGCAGCAGATTGAAAGCAATAACCTAGCCCCTAGTAAGATCAAATTTGAAATCACGGAAACAGCCGCGATTAGCAACCTACGCGATGCAACCTTATTTATAAATACATTACGAGAGTTTGGCTGCCAGTTTGCCTTAGATGATTTTGGCAGTGGCTTATCATCGTTTGCATACCTCAAAAATTTAGCGGTTAGTACGCTTAAAATAGATGGCCTTTTCGTTAAAGATATATTGGAGAATCAGATTGACGGCGCAATGGTCAAATCAATCAATGAAATTGGCCATGTCATGGGCATGAAAACAATTGCTGAGTTTGTCGAGAATGATGCGATAAAAGAGCAGTTAAAAATAATTGGAGTAGATTTTGCGCAAGGATATGGTATTGGCAAACCGGAGCCTATCGATAATATCCTGAATGAGATCCCTATTGAAGTGGTGTGTGAGCGTCACGAAAGCTGATTGCAAAAAGTCAGTACTTCTTTTAGATCCTGCAACCCTTACTACACTTGTCACTCATATGAGCGCAATTGCACCACCAACATAGCAAACCAGCCGCATAGCATTCATCGGATTTTTGGATGAAGGTCACAGAACCCCCTGATAAACTAGTTATACTACTTTAGAGTATTAACTCTAAAAATAAAGTAATGCTAGGTTGATTCATGAAGTGTACACATAACACTGTAAGACGAATTAAACGTAATTTTTGGCAGCGTTTATTCTATAAAGAAGTTTATCGTTGTGGTAAGTGCGGTAAGGTTATAAAAGTATGAGTAAGGATTCAAAGTTAATTAGGGATAAAATCAAACGTGAATCTCAAAGTATTTTAATAAAGACAAGGGAAAGATTTATGAATAAAAACAAAGGATAGTTCATAAATTCGAACCTGAACCTGAACCTGAACTTGAACTTGAAGATATAACCTCGGCATAATGACTTTAATAGCTTGTTATGCCGAACTTAGTTAAAACCAATATCATATCTGATTGATTTTGTAACAACTATCGTTACATAGTCGATGAACACCTTCATTTCCTTTATATTGAACGTTTTCTAAGAGATTGCTAAATGTAATCAGCCATTTCCTCTGTCGCAATCACAACACGATTCTTGCCCTGGTACTTAGCCTGGTATAACGCTTTATCGGCTTTAGACACCAATTGTTCAACACTTGATATGTCATTAGACAGGAATGACACGCCCATACTGACAGAAAAGCCCACGTACACATTTTCTGCTGCTACTCTCAGTTTGGTCATGCTCTCGCAAATGCGCTCGGCGATAGCCACAGCTTGCTCAACGTCAGTATTGGGTAAGACCAACACAAACTCCTCGCCTCCCCAGCGACCAATAAAGTCACTTTTTCTGATGCTTTTTTTACAGGTCGCAGCAAAGAGCTTGAGCACCTCATCACCGACATGATGACCGTATTGGTCATTGACCGATTTAAAGTTGTCAAAATCTATCAAAACACAGCACAAGGAATTAGCATAGCGTTGGTCATGATCAAACTGCTTTTCCAGTAGCTCCATGACGGCACGGCGATTGAGTAGATTGGTTAATCCATCGTAGTTAGCTCGGTGCTCAAGCCGCTCACGTAGCACTTGCTGTTCGGTAATATCCATCGCAGTAACCTGGACTACTTGCTCGCCATTCCACTGAATGGGCCTTGATAATAGACTCAACCATACCGTCGAGCCATCACTGCGAACCCCTTTGGCTTCAGTCTTTATTGTCTTTTTATCCCCTATCAACAACTGATGGTTATCTTTATGTGCTTGGAGATGATGCTCAGAACCAATAAGCGGAAGGATCGAGCTTTGAGCCATCAAAGCATGCTCATCGGCAAAGCCCAGCATTCGTGCATAAGCCTGGTTACAGAATAGCGGTTTGAAGTTTTTGTGAACAAGAATGCCTTGGATAGAGCCATCAACCAGTTCACGGTAGCGCTCTTCACTGGCTTGCAGCCTACGTTGAGTTTCAACTTGCTGGCTTAAATCAATAATCGTTACCTGCATGGCTTTTTGTCCTTGCCATTCAATAACGTGATCAACCGTCAATACAATGAGCTCATTGCCCTCATTGTCAATATTCTTGTAAGTCCGTACGCCCGGCCTTGCCTTACCTGTCATGGTTGCATCATTGGCAAGAATGGCATTTTGCTGTTCATACGGAGCAATCAGCTGCAATAGGCTCGGTAGGGAGAGGATGTCTTGAGCACTCTGGTAGCCAAAATAACGCGCATAATTATCATCCGCATAAAGCGGCTTGAAATCCCGGTGAATAACGACACCGTAGTGGGATTCGATAAATAATTGTTCGTTAAAGGCAGTGTTTGGGCTCACAGGCGCATCACCTTTTTAGTATTGAACCGGAAATAATATTGGATTGATACAATTTTGAAAATCCATGGCACCACGGAGACTTAGACCTTTTGCTCTAAAGTGACACCTAAAAATACAGCATTCGGTAGGGGAATACCAATTTCCCTCCTACTGCCTGCCATTCATGAAAACGAAGCACACCCGAAAATGCACCGTATAAAGGCGTTAATCGACATCCCTGATTAGCATCAATCCAAAGCTAAAATAGCGCAATCTTGACCACTATAAGTTGATCATACCCACAATAGTTGGAACGCTTGTCACAAATATCACCACATGAGAACGCAATCGTTTGCACATATTATACGTCATGAACAATTAACCGCTCCCTCAAGAATTGGACAAAACTTCTAGTCCATGCCAAGTTTATTTATTGAAAAATCCACGCGTCTCGGAAGCCTTTATGACAGATCAAAGTGAAAATTTAGGGAATAACGCACAGCGTCAATATGGATTTAATACTCCTCAGAGACTATTCGTCGGCTACACGCTCGCAGTCTTAGTTGACCTAACCGTGCTGAACTTGTTCGAGGAATACTGGGGCTATGTCACGATAAAATCTTTCACTATCTCCCTTGCCGCTGCCATCTTGCTGCAAGTGCTATTAAAGCTATCGATTGCTGCCGAGCATCGCCTTGCCAATTACTTCAAAAGCAAAGAAGGTGTCGCTCCCAAGATCTATCGCGGCCTTTCTACCTATATCATTTTGGTTGGCTCAAAAATCATCATGCTGGAAGCTATCAATATTTTATTCGGTGACAAGGTGGCGTTCAGCGGACCGCTCAATGGCGTGGTAGCATTCTTTGCCGTTATCTTTGTGATTCTCATCGCTGAAATCAGCGTCAGCAAGATTTACTTTGCACTGGAGGATAAGCCAAAAGCAGGGGCTAATGAATGAAAGTCACGTTATAGACAAGAAGGAGAAATAGCCGTTACGAAAGAAGTTTTGGCGATGAAAACCTATCTGCTCCCAAAACGGCATCGTCTCAGCCGTAGACAACGGGTAGACAGATTACTTGAAGAACAAGTAGCAGGGCGGGAGTCGTCTGGCTGCAATCATAGCCGTATTATTGACTGAAGGAACAGCATCGGCAGTACCTGCAGAGGTGTTTTCCAACATGGAATTGGTCACAGTGAGTTATAACCAGAACAACATTACTGCAAGGATGTTACATAATGGTTATCAAGCATATCGCAACCTATAGATATTAGTGATAAGCATCACTATACATATGCATACAGTGTGATGTGAGCGCCATTTCATACTTTATCTTGATGTTTGCGGCTAATTGATAGATTAAGATGTTATCCAATCTTCTGATATTGGATCAATGTCTCAAAATGGAAAGCAACCAAACAACAGATCTCGAAGAACTCTGTGAAATAAGAGATGAAATCAGCTTTTGGCAGAAAGTGCAGAGCACTGCACTTACCGTTGTTGCGATTATGTTGTCAATTGGCCAGTGGAACGATACTAAAGAAGTCGTGGTCACATCCTATGAAGGCATTAAGGCGATTTGGACTAATGAAGTAGAATATGCCCGATTAAGTAAAATTAGCATTGGTCATACTCTTGAATATGCAGAGTCAGAGCTTGGTGTGGCACAAGCAATAAAACAATCAAAATTAGAATCGGATGTAACCTTCCGGTATTATAAAGACGATAAATACTTGATGTCGCTGGCAGTAAAATACGATCGTATTGTTGGTATTTCAGTTGTGTCTCTTGTCAACGATTTCAAAGCTTCATTGCCATATTACAATGGTGAACTTAATGACATATCACTTGTTCAACTTTTCGATCAGGCCGGCCCTTACTTCACAGATAGCGGCAATATTAATTATTACTTAGAAAGCCAAGAGCTTGGCCGTAATGCCATGTTTTATACGTTGATGGTTGGTATTGTTGATTATGGTGAGACTCCACAAATAACTGTTAACAGTCTAAAGTCACTTAATCATGCCTTAAACCAAGGTCAGGAATCTTTGACTGGAGAGTTAACGACAGTTCGAATGCAGCAGCCAAATGCGTATGCAGTCACTGAACTTTTTCCTTCAGTAATGGCAGAAAGTTATTTGACCCGTTTTGAATATAACGCTTATTTCGCAAAGGGTTGATAAGATGACCACATATAATTTGAAAAAAGCATTATTTCTAGGAGCGGCTTTAACTTTAACTGGCTGCCAGTCAACGACTATTCCAGAATGGGCTACACAACCTAAAGTTGAAACTAATCAACACTATTTTGTTGTAGGTCAAGGGCGCAATATCATTCAAGCTCAAAAAAATGCGCTGTCTCAGATTACACAACGTTTATGGACACAAGTTGAGTCATCAAGCTACTCACGCAATATTTTGCGGCAGACTAATAATGGGGAAAACTTCCAAAGTTTTAATGACTTGAAAGTCAAAACAAAAACGGCCCCTGTTATACTTACTGGTGCTCAATTCACAAAAAGTGAGCAGCTTGATGATTACACCTATTATGTAGAAGCTAAAATATCCAAAGCAGACATTGCTGCTCAGCTACGCCGTGAGCTAAAAGAAATTGAAGCGGATGCAAATCGCCAGCTGCAAGCATTTAAATCAACTGACTCATTAGTTTGGTGGTTACAAAACCGAAATATCGATCAGGTACGTGCAAACGCTTTAACACGGACCACAATGCTGGCTGTAGTTTCAGAGCAGCCTGAGCAGGGGTGGATGCCTGTCATCGACGAGTTACAGAGAAAAGTGGATGCAGTGAAGGCATCTACGGTGATTTATATTAAAGGTGGCAAGCAAGATAAGTGGATGGTTAAAATGCTTGCCAATCAATTGAGTCAGGAAGGTATTTCAACCACTTCCACAAATGCGACTCGATACTCTCACGTATTAGTTTTTGATACTGACTGGCGCCAACAATATTTAATGGAAGCCTACATCACAACAGTCAGCGCCACTTTGCTAACCCAAAGTAAGACGAAAAGTGTACTAGGAAGCCATGAGCTTATTGCCACTGGCAATTCAGTATCAAGCTACAAAATGGCTCAGGAAGGGGCCGCCAGACATTTCTCACAACAACTTGAAGAACAAGGAGTGTGGAAGGCGCTGGGTATTAAATAATAAAACTAATCGTCAGAGGACTTAGGTTAATGAAAAAGCAATTTGTAGTGGCTGCACTTTCAGCAGCAGTTTTAAGTGGTTGTGCAGTGAAAGAGGTGTGTCCCCCCAACTCGCGTGTTAATATTCCTGTTAGTGAGGTCCCTGGAAAGAATACCGAAAAATACAGTGCTATCGTTCTTCCTGCTGAAATTGAATTTGATGATATAGCGTCGGCACGTATGAGTAAGAAGCTTACTTCACTTATTGAAAACGAGGTAAGCAAAACAGGTACTGACGTGGTTGATCGCTCTCTTGCCAAAAAACTAAAAAATGAGATCCGACTTGCCGAATCGACCGGAAAATATAATTCAGGAAAGGTTCCGGTTGCCGACTTTGCACTTATAACTGATGTAAGCGGCGCTAATTTTGACCATTCATTTAGAGAGGCATACAGTTGGGAAGATGATGATGGAAAAAGTCACTATGTGCCAGCCGCTTGCCGCTATAAAGCAGAAGTAACGGGTACAACAAAAATTGTTGCTATGCCATCGATGGAGACAGTAGCAAGGATTGAACTTGATGGTGATGATAGCCAATCCCGTGATACACGTAACTCAAATTGCCCGTATACAAAAGAAGACTACAATAGCATGCTAACAACAGCAGCCAAAAATGCACTCACTCGCGTCGATCAAAAAATTAAGAATGCATTGGCACCTGTTGGTGTTGTGATGGAAATGCGCTCTTGCGAGTCAGCTGACATGATTAAAGTCTCTCTTGGTTCCAAGCGTAATGTTGAGCCTAACCAGACTGTTCTACTTACATCACGAGAAAAAGTGGACGATGGTGAAGGCAATATTGAGATTGAAACTCATCAATACGGTGATGGTTATGTAGTTGATAATGCAAATGACGCGATCAAGGCGAAGTATTCATGGGTAGTTATTGATAAAGAAATTGCAAAACAGGTCCAAAAAGGTGATACCGCAAAAACAGATTTTAACGGTGTTTGTGATGGCAATGATTTTACCGAATATTTATGTAATACAGTAACCGAGTCGGCAGACAAAATATTTTAGTGATAAGGAATAATGATGAAAAAAACGTTACTGATTGTAGCTGTAACTGCTGCTCTTGCTGGTTGTCAGAGTCATCAAACAATTGAAGACGTGACTTTAATGAATTGTACCTACCCCGACGCTCCTGAAACAGAAGCACCACGTTGGATTTGTGATGTTATGCCACAAGGTGTTGAAATAGGCGGCGTCGGTTATGCGAAGAAGAGTGTCGCAGGTATGGGCATAATGCGTGATATCGCTGCTAACGATGCGCGTAAGCGTCTGGCACAGAACTTTGAAACTAATGTGAATAATTTGTTCCAACAGGCCGCCGAATCAAGCATTAAATCGACCAATGAAGCCGTAATCGAAGAAGCGACCGAGCAGTTTAAGTCTGTATCTAAAAACGTAACTTCGCGTACTTTAGCCAACAGCCGTATTTTGCGCACTCAAATGAGTCCAGTCGGTGGTTTGTACACACTCGTTGGTATGGATAAAGCAGCTTATGATGCAAATGTATCTAAAATTGCTACAACCGTCGGGGATCGTGAGTCAGAACTGTGGCAGAAATTCAGCAATGAAAAAGCCGCTGAAGAGTTAAAAGCAGTATTGAGCTCGCTAAGTACCCAGTAACCTGAAAAACAAAAGGCTGCTTAGCCAGCCTTTCTTTCGTCCGAATGCAGCATTTAACTAATCTCTTTGATGCAATCAGGTGTAATGCTAATCCTACGACTTCGGCAGGTGGATTAAGTTTACGGTTATATTCGGTTTTATGCCAATATGTAAAAAGGACATTTAATGAAAAAAGTACTTTCTGTCATGATCGCTCTGGCGTTAGTGCCGACGTCTACGTTTGCTGAGAAAGATCTGTTTTCTGAACTTGATTCTGAGGTTGCCCAATTAAATCAATCGCCAAAACAGAAGCAAGAAGAGTTTGTTAAATGGATGGCAACTTATCTTACAGAGTATCAAGGATGGCGTACCGCTTACCTTGAAGAATTTGACCAATATCGAGCGGCAGTTATTGGCGAATGGGGTACAGGTGAAATTTCAAAATCGCTAACTAAGGTTGAATACTCACAGGATAAGCAAAGTAAGACCGTAGTTGATTATGAAAATAATGAACTGCGAGTAGCCGTGCTTGTTGATGCTTCCGTATCTGAAGACGCTGCTCAGCAGCAGCTTGAAAAAAAACTTTCCCAAGTAATGGAAGACAAGAATTCCTTGTTGCTTACTTCTGCGGGTATTGAGAATACAGCAGAGTTGACACAAGGTAAGGTGGCCACGAAACCGGTCGAGTTTAGTGAGAAAAATGAAAAAGAAGCAAAGCAACTTATTATTACTCAAACGAATACTCAGTTGAATGAACTTGACAAAGAAGCCGAGCGATTCAGAGAAGGAGGAGCTCAGCTGGAAGCAGCGGTAGAAGAAGCTACCCATACACAGAAAAAAGCCTTGATAGCCAATGCCAAAAAGCGCATGAGCGATCTGAATCAAGTATATAAAGAAAATCGAAATAAGCGTGATAATTCTGAGCTGGCTAAGAAAAAAGTGGTGGAATACCGTGTCAGCCTCCCGAAAAATAGCCTGAGTAAACGCGCTGAAAAGTTCGTTGGTTTAGCTGAAAAAGAAAGCCAGGAGTGGGAAGTCCCTGCTTCGCTTATTATGGCGATAATGCATTCAGAATCGAGTTTTGATCCGAAGGCTAAATCACTGGTACCAGCCTATGGATTAATGCAAATAGTCCCGACAACTGCTGGTCACGATGTAAATAGGAAGTTTCGCAAAATCGATAGTCCAATGCGCTCAACAGATCTCTACATTCCAGAAACCAATGTTGAAACCGGAACGGCCTACCTTAATATTCTTGACACTCAGTACTTGAAACGAATTGAGAACCCTGAAAGCCGATTATATTGCATTATTTCTGCATATAACACCGGAGCAGGTAATGTGGCTAAGGCTTTTAATCCGGATGGCTCCCGTAATATCAATCGTGCAGCTGTAATTATCAATAAAATGTCAGCAGATGAAGTATATCAAAAATTACTGAGTAACTTACCTTATGATGAAACTAAATATTACCTCAAGAAGGTTACGTCTAGAATAGATTTGTATAAGACAAAGGTTATTTAATTGATTTGAAAAATCAAATCAGAATGAGTGCTCTTAAACTAGAGCACTCTTTATATTGTTGTTTAACCAGCCAGCCTACTCCAATTGATCTGATCAAAGAAAATAGTTCGTAACCGTGACTCGGTGTCCTCTTCTCTCAGGAATTTTTCACAGCTAATCACACCACCAGCCATATGCCCGTGCCCGCCACCAAAACCGATTCCCTTCTTATTTAGTGTTTCTTTAACCAGTTCTGCCACATTGCAGCCTGCATGTTCCGAGCGCAGTGATACATGGATATTACCGCCTGTCGATAAGGCTAAAATAGTGACATCAATCTCTTCAACAGACAATACGAAATCCCCCAAAATACCCAGCATATTCTTTGAGCAATCTCCTTTCAGGTAAACAAATGCCACCCGACTTTCAATAAATATATTGTTGAGAGCTGCTCTAAAATACTCAAGATCCATCTCCTGCAGTGTGTTACAACATATGCGGTTCACCCAATCAAAATCGGCTACCTGGTGCAAATATGAAAAGGCAGCAATGTCTGCTGCACAGTAGCCCCTGGTTAAATTTGCCGTATCGATATTCAAACCAATATGCAATGCAGTTGCCACAGATTGGGGCATTTCTAGGCCCAATGTATCGAAATATTCCACCATTATTGTGGCTGTAGATCCATAACCTGGCCGTACATCGCTAAACCAAAGGTTATCAGGAACAGCCACCTGGTGGTGATCGATAACTGCCACTTCATTACCAGGCAGATCAAGCAGGTTTTTTTCACCAACACAGCCATCCACAGTGATGATGATATCTTCGGGGACCAGATCCGACTCCTGCCAGTGCTTTATCGGAATACCGCACCTCTTTATCATCTTATGGATCGAAACGCGATCGATACTGCCGTTATATACTAGCTCGGTTTCGATGTTAAGCTGAGCAAGGATATGGCTCAGGGCAAATGCGGATGAGATAGCATCATGGTCTGGAAAGTCATGGGCTTGTATTACTACTCGGGGGTACTGTTTAGCGTAGTAAACAAATTCATGCAAAAAATCCATTTAAAGACCATCCTGAAATTAATAACTAGTAAAATACCAAAGATTTGACACGCTATTTTATAAAAACATGAAAACAACAGGGTAATTAACACCCTTTATTCTGAAACCTAGCCTGTAAATAGCTAAACTTCAATATAACTATTAGAGCTAGCTCTGAAAGTGGATTTAAACCCTATGTTAATTAATTATCTCTTTTAATAAAGTATTTTAACGTGAACCATTGCCCACTATACATCATCGTCATCATAAATATTCAGTCTATTTTATTATAGTCTCACAAGAGAGCGTACAATTTATCCATCGATTAAACGTACTGTCGTAACCATTAACTGCTTAGGTATATGTTTGTGAACAATATGAAAATCAGAAAAAGTGACGTTTCTGGCTTTGTTTCTCCAGAAAGGTGTTGGTAATAATCATCACTACTCACTCGTTCCAGCCTTCATCTAGATCAATGCCCTTGACTAGTTTAAGTAAATATAAAAAAATCCCCAACTGATTACTCAATTGGGGATTGTCATTTCAAGTATCGGCAATATAGTTAAATTGCTTTTTCTATTTTATGCCCCTTCGGTAACTGATGCGCAATCCCCTTATGGCAGTCGATGCAAGTTTTACCTTCATCTTCCGCATCATTGTGGATCCTGGAAGCAACTGGCTTCTGGGTAGTGAAGTCCATATATTCGAAGTTATGGCAGTTTCGACATTCCTGCGAATCATTGGCTTTCATTCTCTCCCACTCGCGTGAAGCCATCTCAAATCGATGCTCTTCAAACTTCTTGGGGGTATCGACAATACCAAACGCCTTGGCATACAGCTCTTTACTGGCCTGGATCTTACGTACCATCTTTGGTACCCACTCTTTGGGTACATGGCAATCAGGGCAGGTTGCCCTCACGCCGCTGCGGTTGTTGTAGTGAATGGTACCGACATATTCCTGGTAAACGTTATTCTCCATTTCATGGCAGCTGATACAGAAATCTTCCTGGTTACTCATTTCCATGGCGGTATTAAACCCGCCCCAGAAAACGATCCCTACCACAATACCTACCGTCAGTATACTTCCGATAGCGAAATGACTCGGTTTTCTGAACCATATCCAGAAGCGCTGAATAAAGCCGGGTAGCTTAATTCCCATACAACCTCCTATTGGCCAAATTTACCAGCAGGCTGAAAGGTATTTTCAACCAATGGCGTTGCATCGACCTGTGTAACATGGCACTGCAAGCAGAAGTAACGACGCGGTGCCACGTCTCCCAACATCTTGTTGTCACGATCCATGTAGTGAGTCGGACTAACTCGAGGTGCGCCCGATTTGCGGTACTTGTCCACATCATGGCATTCCAAACAACCATTGTTGCTCGGGTTGAGCTGTACCTGATCGGTCGAATGTGGGATTAACGGCGGCTGGTTAACATAATCAAGTGCTAAGCGATCCTGCTTTTTCGGTACTTGCTTAATCGCAGCGACCTCATTGCTATCGCCAATATCTTGATCGCCGCGTAGCGAGGTAACCTCAGCGAATGCTGTCACGCTAACAAATGCTGCAAGCAGTGCAGGCACAACAAACTTACCCTTCATATTTGGCTCCAATTCTTGTTTTAAATTCCAATACCCTTTCGGAACAGACATCGATGCAGCGCCCGCAACTGATACAGTCCTGGCTCATGACCCGCCGATCACCTTCTTTTAGTGGCTGCCGCAGTATTTCTGGCTCGGGGCACACATTGAAGCAATCCATACACTTATTGCATGCCTCACGGTTAGTGGCGGTTACCCGGAGCAGGCTCTTGCGGCCAATCACGCCGTAAGCGGCCCCCAGCGGGCATAAATGCCCACACCAACCGTGTTCAACCAGAAGCAAATCCAGCACAAACACCAGAACAATCAGGATCCAGCTTGCGCCCATACCGAAGATCAACCCCCGGTGCAATGCAGCAACCGGATCAATCCAGCTCCACAGCACGGTGCCAGAAACAGCACTGCCCAGCAGCAAAACCGGCAACAGCCAATAACGTATACGGGGAGACCAGTTGTAGCTGACCTTAAGCCCAAGCTTCCGCCGCAGCCATGCTGCTAAATCCGTCACCATATTCAGCGGACAGACCCAGCCGCAAAATACTCGCGGCCCAATCACGGCATAGAACACCACCACAATCAGTGCCCCCAGCAATGCAGTCAGCTCAGGCAGGTGACCTGCAGCAATGGTTTGCAGCAAGATCAGCGGATCTGTCATAGGTATGGTGTCGAACAAGGAACTTGATGACAGGTTGCCCCGCAGCACTCCCAGAGTTGGCCCTACCATAAACAAGCCGATAATCAGCAGCTGGCAGCTACGTCTCAGCAGAAAAAAGCGATGTGCTTTCCACCAGCCCAGCGTTTTAACTGCCGCCTTGCCGGCATCTTTTGCGTGGTTTTTCACAAAGCGCTTTGCCATTACAGACCTCCCCCTGAGTTCTCAGGTTTTCGGACTGGCAACGTCAGATCTTCAGGGATCAGGCTTTCACCTTGTCGTGCCTTCTCTTCCCAGCCTAATCGGTAATGCTGCCCCATTTGTCCCTTGGCAAGCGCTGTTGGTACCACCTTGATCGCCGCTTCATCCAACACACAGGCTAACTCGCATTTACCACACCCCGTACACGCATCAGAATGTACGGTTGGGATAAACTTGGCGTGATAGCCCGTTCGTTGGTTGCGGACAGGCTCTAAGGTGATCGCCTCATCAATCAGCGGGCAAACCCGGTGACAAACATCGCAACGCAAACCCAGCCAGTTCAGGCACGTTTCATGGTCAATCAGTACTGCCGTCCCCATTCTGGCGTCATCAATGTCCTGCAACGCAGGATCAAGGGCGCCACTTGGGCATGCCACAACACAAGGAATGTCTTCACACATCTCACACGGTATATCCCGGGCCGTAAAATACGGTGTCCCAGCCGCTACCGGCGAAACAAGTGTTGCCAGTTTCAACGTGTCATAAGGGCAGGCCTGTACACACAAACCACAGCGCAAACAAGCCTGAAGGAAATCAGGCTCATCTAGCGCCCCCGGCGGACGGATCGGCACACCGACATCCGCCTGGCTTTGCTTGGTTTGCAAACCCAGTACGGTTGCTGCCGTACCGACACCGACGGCTGTCCGCATAGCGTCTCGCAAGAAACGCCGGCGACTGTCAGAAGTTCTAAAGCGCGGAGTCTTCATCGTTCTGTATCCGTTATTTATACCAATCTAAATAAGTATCTAATCGTTTTTCATGGCTTTAATTACCAATTACTGTGTTGCAAATTTTGTAATTAGAACCACTAGTTACTGTAATTTCCGCCTTGTACTTGGCAATTTCCCCTCATGAAAAATCGACCATCTACTTATCCAGATTGGTATTAGGCTTTAACCACTTTCACCGCACATTTCTTGAAGTCGGTTTCTTTTGAAAGTGGATCCGTTGCATCCAGTGTTAGCTTGTTGGTTAGCTGCCCGGCATCAAAGAAAGGCATATATACCAACCCTTGCGGCACCCTGTTTCGGCCACGGGTTTCGATATGGGACAGTACTTCCCCGCGGCGTGACATTATCTTGATAGCATCACCCCGACGCAGGCCGCGTTTCTTCGCATCAAGCGGATGCATGTAAACCACAGCATCAGGGAACGAGCGATAGAGTTCAGGCACCCGACGGGTCATTGAACCGGTATGCCAATGCTCAAGCACCCGGCCAGTCGATAACCAGAGATCGTATTCTTCATCTGGCGATTCAGCGGCAGGTTCATACGGCAGGGCAAAGATCACAGCTTTCTTGTCCGGCTTACCGTAGAAGGCAAACTCTTCGCCTTTGTTGACATAAGGATCATAACCTTCGGCGTAACGCCATACAGTTTCCTTGCCATCAACAACAGGCCAGCGAAGGCCACGAGCCTGGTGGTACATATCAAACGGTGCCAAGTCATGGGCATGACCGCGGCCAAAGTAGGCGTATTCTTCAAACAGCCCTTTTTGAACATAGAAGCCAAAATCGCGTGACTCGTCGTTTAATTGATCGGCAGGGATCTCATCAAGACTAAACTCATCGACATTGCCGTTCTTGTACAGCACCTCGAACAATGTCTTGCCTTTCAGCTCAGGTTTTTTGGCAATCAATTCCTGCGGCCAGACTTCCTCGACCTTAAAGCGTTTGGAAAACTCCATCAGCTGCCAAAGGTCTGATTTTGCTTCACCCGGTGGTGAAATTTGCTGGCGCCAGAACTGGGTACGGCGCTCGGCATTACCGTAGGCCCCTTCTTTTTCGACCCACATTGCAGTAGGTAAAATCAGGTCTGATGCCATTGCCGTGACAGTAGGGTACGGATCGGAGGTCACAATAAAGTTAGCCGGATCCCGGTAGCCGGGCAGACGCTCTTCGTTAATATTTGGTCCGGCCTGCATATTGTTATTACACATCACCCAGTAGGCATTGAGTTTACGATCTTTGAGCATCCGGTCTTGTAGAACGGCATGGTAACCAGGTTTCGGTGGAATCGTACCGGCCGGGATCTTCCACTTGGTTTCACACATTTCACGGTGCTTAGGATTCATCACTACCATATCGGCTGGTAGGCGGTGGGCAAAGGTGCCGACTTCACGCGCGGTACCACAAGCCGATGGCTGCCCTGTTAGCGAGAAGGGACCACAACCTGGCTTGGAGATTTTCCCTGTCAGCAAGTGAATATTGTAAACCAGGTTATTGGCCCAGACACCGCGAGTGTGCTGGTTAAAGCCCATCGTCCAGTAGGAAACAACCTTAATATCAGGATCTGCATAGAGCTCTGCCAGTTCATTGAGCTGATCAACCGGTACCCCAGACAGTTCTGACGTATATTCAGCAGTATAAGTCGAAACAAACTTGGCGTACTCGTCGAAGCTCATCGGCGTCGATTTCTTGCTGCCCGGATTCTTGGCTGCTTTTTCCAGCGGATGGGTCGGACGCAGCCCATAACCGATATCCGTCTCACCCTTACGAATATTGACGTGCTTGTCGAGGAATGCCTTATTTACCTTATTATTAGAAATAATGTAATGGGCAATGAAATTGAGGATCGCCAAGTCCGTTTGCGGAGTAAAGATCATCGGGTTATCGGCGAGCTCATAACTTCGGTGGGTAAAGGTCGACAATACGGCCACTTTCACTTTGTCCGAAGAGAGCCTGCGGTCGGTAAGGCGAGTCCACAAAATAGGGTGCATCTCAGCCATATTTGAGCCCCAGAGCACAAACGCATCGGCATGCTCCAGGTCGTCATAACTCCCCATAGGCTCATCCATACCGAAGGTACGGGCAAAGCCCACAACGGCAGAGGCCATGCAGTGCCTGGCATTGGGATCGATATTGTTGGAACGGAAGCCGGCTTTGTATAGCTTCGCTGCCGCATAGCCTTCCCATACCGTCCACTGGCCTGAACCAAACATCCCTATAGAAGTCGGCCCTTTTTCCTTTAAAGCCTGCTTGAATTTATCCGCCATCACATCGAAGGCTTCATCCCAGCTTACTGGCGTGAACTCACCGTCTTTGTCATAAACCCCATCAGTTTTGCGCAACAGAGGCTGGGTTAAGCGATCCTTTCCGTACATAATCTTGGGCAGGAAGTAGCCCTTGATGCAATTTAAACCTTTATTAACGGGTGCATCCGGATCACCCTGTGATGCCACTACCCGGCCATTTTTCGTACCGACCAGCACACTACAGCCGGTTCCACAAAACCGACAAGGCGCCTTGTCCCACTTAACATCCTTGTCTTCACCAGCAGCTTGGGCGATAGACACTGGCAAAGTCAGGCCTGCCGCCGCCGCTGCCGCTGCTGCCGCATTGGCCTTTAAGAAACTACGTCTACTGACTGTCATTTTTTGCTTCCTTAAGCTCAGGTTGCTCATCCATTTGGTGGTACACCAGAGTGACTGTTATTACGCCGGGTATTGTTTTGATTGTATTGAAGCGCTCTGCCAACCCGTCTTTGTTATCACTCTCAAGCACCACTACCATCTTTCCTACTTCATTGCTTACAGGTACTTCAGCCCCTTCAAGGCTCTCTATGGTTTTCTTTACTGATTCAGCATGCTCAGCCGATACATACACAACCAAGCTACAGATATGGTAATCGTTCATTTATTGAACCCTCCCAGAACAGGTACGCCCCATTCCCATTTCAGTGGAGAAAAGCATTTCTAGTGGCAAAGCTCTGTTTAGCATGTAGATTTTTGGAATAGACAAAATGCAAGCTAGCCACTCATATACGCACATTTCGTGGGGACTATTAATAATTTATGCTTAATATTTGGCCAGGGCATACCCCTTATGGAGTAAAGGTTATACCTCTTTGAGATAGATCAAAAAACCAACAATACCAAGTTCACAATTACCACAAATTGCATATGGTTACACTGTCACCACTGTGCATTTAAATTGTTTTGTATTAATTAATTACAGGTAATCTGCTATCAGGCGGAGAAGACGCAAATTGGGTGTATTTCACCTTTACGCCGCGACATACCCACACTTCTGAAATATATTTCGCGACTGGCATCACATCACGTTATGAGTGGATTGAATGCACTAAATCAATTTGCGACGATTCCCCCAATAACAAAGGATGTAATAATGATTTCTGTCGCTTTGGTCGATGACCACATCATGGTTCGTTCCGGTTTTGCCCAGCTCCTTAACGTAGAGTCGGATATTGAAGTGGAGGGGGAATTTAGTTCTGCCAAAGACGCTTTTTCCGCTCTGTCACGAACAACAGTCGATGTCGCGGTGATTGATATTTCAATGCCGGATGAAAGCGGCTTGAGCCTGCTCGAACGTCTGAGAAAAACCAACCCCAACTTCCGCGCCATTATCCTCAGCATTTATGATTCAGCGTCTTTTGTCAGCAAGGCAATTGAAGCTGGGGCCTGTGGTTATCTATCTAAACGCTGCGGTCCGGGGGAGCTTGTAACGGCCATCCGCACCGTTGCCCAGGGCGATCGCTACCTGTGTGCCGATGCCCTGTTCAACCTCAGCAATGCCCCTGCAGAGCCCAAAGCCCTGGATGAACTCACCAAACGGGAGCGGGAAGTATTCAATCACCTCATCAAAGGCATGGATGTAAAAGAAGTCGGGGTGGAACTGGCAATCAGCCATAAGACCATCCATGTTCATCGGGCCAATATTCTCAGCAAACTCGGCTTGTCCAATAACGTCGATCTGATCCGCTTCGCTCTGCAGCACAAGCTACTGGTCGAGTAATGAAAAAAGAAAAACAATTCGTCGGACGATATTTTTCATTTGCCTTTAGCTTCGTTATTTTTAATATCAGCTGGTTCTGCCTCTGGAGTATCAGCAGCTACCTTTCGCCCGATCTCTTTCTCGCAGGTTTATTTCTGCCTATCGGACTCAAGCTGGCAGTAGTCGTACTCACCCCCCGCCACTTCTGGACCTTATTCCTGTTCAGTGAGCTGGCCATCAGCGGCTGGCTGTTGTCATTGCTTGATAACGATCCCCACGACTGGTTATTGCTTCTCAGCCCGTTCATCAGTTATTTCCTTGCCTTCCCGTTTGCCACTATTTGGCAACAGCTGACAACATACTGGCAGCGATTACTGACTCTGGTTGCGTTGGTATTGGTGCATGGCTTGGCAATCGGTTTAATGATACTGCTGCTCAGCAAACCACTGGCTTTCCCGGCAGGTTATGCCTTTTCCGGTACGATTTCCGCCATCACCGGTGGGATCTTGCTGACGCCGTTTTTTTACCTGCTCTATGACTATCTCAATAAAGTCTGGGAACCTCTGAGCCCAACTCTGATCCACCAGGAAATTACCATTCGGCCTTCTGCCCTGTTGTGGACAGTCGTTTTTTTCTCTGTCGGCCTGATGGCCGAACTCACCTTCATTGAGCAGATGGAACCTTTGGTGCTGCTGGTGATGTTGTTACCCAACATCTTTATGGCATACCGCTACGGCTGGCAAGGTGGCGTGCTGGCCTCGGTGATGAACAGTATTTTGCTAACCACAGCGCGCCAGATCTCGGGATCATTCTCCAGCGATCAGGAGCTAAAGGTATTTATTACCACCCAGGCGCTAGTTGGACTGGGGCTCGGTATTGCTATCAGCCGCCAATATCTGCTGGCACAGAGACTCCAGCAGGTAAACCAAGAGCTGGCGCAAGAACTCAATAACAAGCAGCACCTTGCCCGCCAGCTGATTCAGGTCGAGGAAGATATACGAAAATCCGTCGCAAGAGAGCTACACGACGAAATCGGCCAGAATATTACCGCCATTCAAATTCAGGCGATGCTTGCCAACCGCACCACCCAGGAAGAAAACACCAAGAACATTGCCGAGGCCATCCACTCATTATCAATGCGGATCCATGGCGCTACCCGACAATTATTAACCCAGCTTCGCCCCCAAATCCTCGACGAACTCGGTCTGGAGAATGCCCTACGCCAATTGGCTCACGAGATGAAATTTGCCGAACGGCACATCAATTTCCAGTTCAATATCGGTATTGCCAACCATAAGCTCGATGACATTACCGCCGTTACCCTATACCGCATCGTCCAGGAGCTATTGAACAATGTCACTAAGCACTCACAGGCCACTGAAGTCCAGCTCAGCCTGATGCCGGGCACCATGTTCTGCCTTGAACTGCGCGACAACGGCTGTGGCCTGCCAGACAACTGGCGTACCAAGGGCCAGGGACTCAGGGGCATAGAAGAGCGGGTTAGCGCATTGGGCGGGAACCTCTCGATTCAATCCGGCCCGGGAACGCGTTTTATTGTTAACTTGCCCACAAAAATGCCAACAACCGAGGCCAACTAGGAAATTTTCCTAGTGATTTAAAAACCTGTCTCATTCATTTCCGTAACCCTTTACGTACTATCGATTCAGCAATAGGGAGATAGCGCCGCCATGATGGGGTTTCTTACATCAGAACAACCTGCGCAGACTATATCGGACAAGCAGCAAATTGATGCCACGTACAGGCATTGGCGTTTGCATCTGATGTTTTCGATGTATATCGGTTACGGCGTTTTTTATTTCACCCGCAAAAGCCTGAACTTCGCCATGCCGGCTATGCTGGCAGATCTTGGCCTGACGCATTCAGATATCGGCTTTCTCGGCACCCTATTCTATATCACCTACGGGATCTCGAAATTTGTATCCGGTATGGTGAGTGATCAGTCAAACCCAAGCTATTTCATGGGGCTGGGTTTGATAGCAACAGGTATTATCAACATCTGTTTCGGGTTGAGTTCGTCCCTGACCATGTTCGCCATATTGTGGACATTTAATGCTTTCTTTCAGGGCTGGGGCTGGCCGCCATGTGCCAAGCTGCTTACCACCTGGTACTCACGTTCCGAACGTGGTTTCTGGTGGTCAATCTGGAACACTTGCCACAACTTAGGTGGTGCCATGGTACCGCTGATCATTGGCTATGCCACCGTCGCATGGGGCTGGCGTTACGGCTTTATTATTCCCGGTACTGTAGGGATTGGTATTGGCCTAATGCTGTGCTTTCACATGCGGGATAAGCCGACCACTATGGGGTTACCGACGGTCGGGCAATGGCGCAATGATGAGCTCGAGCTGCAACAGGAGCGAGAAGGTCAAGGGCTGTCTTTTCGGCAGATCCTGAAAACCTATGTGCTCGGCAACAAGTACATCTGGCTACTGTGCAGCTCATATCTGCTGGTATATGTGGTGCGGATAGCCATCAACGACTGGGGCAATCTGTATCTTACCGAGCGCCATGGCTTTGATCTGCTGACGGCCAATACCGCGGTGTCGATGTTTGAAGTCGGCGGCTTTCTGGGCTCGCTATTTGGCGGCTGGGGATCTGACCGTTTCTTTCATGGTAACCGGGCACCGATGAATCTGATTTTTGCCTTGGGGATATTTATTTCTGTGGCCGCGCTATGGCTGACTCCGATGGACAGTTTTGCCGTACTGTCGGGATGCTTTTTTGCCATCGGCTTTTTCGTCTTCGGCCCGCAAATGATGATCGGGATGGCGGCAGCCGAATGCTCTCACAAAGATGTGGCGGGCACGGCAACCGGGTTTGTCGGCCTATTTGGCTACCTTGGTGCGGCACTGGCCAGTTATCCGGTATCACTGATTATTGAACAATTTAGCTGGGAAGGCTTCTTCAGCGTAATTACCTTGGCTGCGGCTTCTATTGGCCTGCTGATCTTGCCTTTTGTTAAAGCACAACAGCGCTCTGTAGCAACAATGAACTAACATTTCGGGCTCTCCCTTTTGTTATTGCGGATCTGCTGACGAATAAATATTTACCGCAGGGTTGCGGTGATCAGCTCAATGCATCCTACCAACGATCTCTGGCATTGAGACTACATAACAAGCAGAAAGATAACCTGCTTGGTATAACAAAAGCAGAGGAAACAATAATGAAAGCAAATACTAAACGCAGCTTGCTTGCAGCCTGCATCCTTGGTTCGGCAATGGCTGCTCCCCAGGTCATGGCTGATGGTCGCCTAGTCGTTTACTGCAGTGCTACCAATGCAATGTGTGAAGCGGAGACGAAAGCTTTTTCTGACAAATATGATGTGAAGACCTCATTCGTACGTAATGGCTCGGGCAGTACGCTAGCGAAGATCGAAGCCGAGAAGAAAAACCCACGCGCTGATGTCTGGTACGGCGGTACGCTTGACCCGCAATCACAGGCTGGCGAAATGGATCTGCTCCACGCTTATAAGTCACCTCAGCTAGAAAACATCATGGCCGACTTCAAAGACCCAGCCAAGCGTAAAGGCAACTATTCCTCTGCTGTCTATATGGGTATCCTCGGCTTCGGGGTGAACAAAGAGCGCCTGGCTGAAAAAGGCCTGGAAATCCCACGCTGCTGGAATGATCTGACCAAACCTGAATACAAAGAAGAAATCCAGATCGCCGATCCGCAAAGCTCGGGTACCGCATATACCGCGCTAGCGACCTTCATCCAGCTGTGGGACGAAGACAAGGCATTTGATTACTTCAAAAAGCTTGATAAGAATATCTCCCAATACACCAAGTCCGGTGTTACCCCATCACGCAACTCTGCCCGCGGCGAAATCGCCATTGGTATCGGCTTCCTTCACGATTACTCTCTGGAGCAGTCAAAAGGCGCGCCACTTGAGCTGATTTCACCCTGTGAAGGTACAGGCTATGAAATTGGCGGTGTCAGCATCATTAAAGGTGCCCGCAACATGGATAACGCCAAGCTATTCGTTGACTGGGTACTATCAAAAGAAGGCCAGCAACTAGCATGGCAGAAAGGTAAATCGTTCCAGATCCTCACCAACATCAAAGCTGAGCAGTCGCCTAACGCACTGGATCCTAAAAAGCTATCGCTCATCAACTACGACATGGAAACCTATGGTTCGTCTGCCGAACGTAAGCGTTTGATCAACAAGTGGGTCAACGTCGTCAAAATGGGTGAGTAACCCTCACTAACACCCCAAACAATGAGCAGCAGTTCCTGCTGCTCATTACCACCAGCTTATTAAGCAAGATATTTTCTTGGGGCTTTTTACACCCTGAAATTGACAAAAAATACACCTAACAACACCAAACAAACCACACCAACAACAAAAATTGGTACTTAATAATGAATGACTTAGCAGCTGACATCCCGTCAAGGCAGCTCCAAAGTTCAGAACAACGTGACCCTATTTTTTACTGGATCATCGCGTTAGTCGGAGCTTTTGTGTTACTGCCATCCTTTGCCCTGGATTACGGGATCTTTGAATCTACCTCGCAGGAATTCAAAGATGCGATGGGCTGGAGCAGCATGAATGTTTCGTGGCTGTGGTTCGCCCTGCCGTTGGCGCTTTTGATCCGTCCATTCAAGGCACAAAACAAATACGCCAAGAAGCGCCATCACCTCGATATCGGCTATGCCAGCTTCTGTATGCTATTTACCTTGCTCTCATCCTGGTACACCGAGCAAGGCCTTGGCTATGCCAGTATCATATTGTTCATCGCTCTCGGCTGTGTTCTCACCTTGGCACTCGCCCGGCTGGAATATCTTGGCGGCGATGTTTTTGTTATCGGTGCACTCGTCAGCATTGTTTCGCTGATCACTATTTTTATTATCTACCCGAGCATCGCCATTTTTGTTCCCATGTTCAAAGACGACATGGGTAACTTCGTGTTGTGGCAATTTGTCGAGATCCTATCGCGCTCGCAGATTATTCAGATCATCCTTAACTCGATTACCCTTGGCACATCGGTAGGTATTACTGCCACCTTCTTTGGCCTTGTCTTTGCCATCTACACCACCCGGATAGCCAAGCGCTCAGCCTTCATTGCCCGTATTTTCTCTATCCTACCTATCGTCACGCCCCCCTTTGTAGTCGGATTAGGGGTTACCCTGATGCTCGGCCGTTCAGGCTATATCACCGAGCTGATGGCCGACTGGTTTGGCTTGCAGCATACCAACTGGCTGTACGGTTTTACCGGTATTTGGATGGCGCAGGTACTGGCCTTTGCGCCGATGTCTTTCATGATCCTCGACGGGGCGATGAAATCACTGCACCCATCACTGGAAGAAGCGTCCTATACCCTGCGCGCCAACCGCTACCAGACCTTCTTCAAAATCGTCATGCCACTGCTTAAACCGGCACTGGCTAACTCCTTCCTGATCATCTTCGTCCAGTCGCTGGCCGATTTCAGTAACCCGCTGGTACTCGGCGGTAGTTTCGACGTACTGGCCACCCAGATTTACTTCTACATTGCAGGAGCTCAGTTGGATTACGCTTCAGCAAGTACCTTAGGTGCAGTGCTATTGCTGTTCTCGCTGGCTATCTTCGTGATCCAATATGTGTGGATTGGTAAACGCTCCTACGTCACCATTTCCGGTAAATCCTACCGAGGTGATGTACAGCCACTACCGACATCATTGAAACACGGTGTATCAGGTGTGCTGTACTTCTGGATGGCGTTCAACATCCTGCTCTACGGCAGCATCGTTTACGGTAGCTTCACCGTAAACTGGGGTGTGGATTACAGCCTGACGCTGGATAACTATATCAACCTGTTCGGTATGGGAATGGGCGAAGGTGCCTGGCCATCACTGATCACCACGATGACCTATGCCGGGATCGCTGCACCAATCACGGCTCTATTCGGCCTGTTGATTGCCTACATCGTGGTACGCCAGCAGTTCCACGGCAAGAAAGTGATCGAATTTGCTACCATGCTATGTTTTGCCGTCCCGGGTACAGTGGCGGGTGTTTCTTACATCCTGGCTTTCAACGATGCCCCGGTTTACCTGACAGGCACCGCTGCTATCGTGGTGATCTCCATGGTGATGCGTAATGTACCAGTCGGGATCCGTGCTGGTGTGGCAGGCCTGGGACAGCTCGACAAGTCACTGGATGAAGCCTCGCTCAGCCTGCGCGCCAACTCGTTTAAGACCATTACCCATATCTTGATCCCGCTGTTGCGCCCGGCGATCCTATCGACCCTGATTTACAGCTTTGTCCGGGCAATGACTACCGTCAGCGCAATCATCTTCCTGGTCACGCCGGAAACCCGCGTTGCGACCTCATACATCCTTAATCGAGTCGAAGACGGCGAATACGGTATTGCCATCGCCTACGGTTCGATTCTGATTTTCGTGATGCTTGGCATCATCCTTACTTTTGATTTCCTTGTCGGCGAAGCCCGTGTCTCGCGTTCAAAAGCCAACAACCAAGAATAACAACTGGAGAGAACTCTCATGGCAAATGACAACTTTGTAGTACTGAAAAATGTCTGCAAACGCTTTGGCGACAACACGGTAATTGGCAACCTTGATCTTGAAATCAAAAAAGGCAGCCTGATCACCCTGCTTGGCCCTTCCGGCTGTGGTAAAACGACGGTACTTCGTTTGGTTGCGGGCTTGGAAAAGCCAACCAGCGGCCAGATCTTTATCGACGGTGAGGATGTTACCAACACCTCGATTCAACAACGTGATATCTGCATGGTCTTCCAGTCCTATGCCCTGTTCCCGCACATGTCGCTACACGACAATGTCGGTTACGGCCTGAAGATGCTCAAGCTGCCTGCTGCCGAAATCAAACAACGGGTCGACGAAGCACTAAAACTGGTCGATTTGGAAGGCTTCGGCGATCGCTATGTTGACCAGATCTCCGGTGGCCAGCAGCAACGCGTGGCACTGGCACGTGCGCTTGTACTCAAGCCCAAGGTCCTGCTGTTTGATGAGCCCTTAAGTAACCTAGATGCCAACTTACGCCGTAATATGCGGGAAACGATCCGCGAACTGCAGCAAAGGTTCAACATCACTTCACTTTACGTGACCCATGACCAAACTGAGGCCTTTGCGGTCTCCGACACGGTCATCGTAATGAAAGACGGCGATATCATGCAGCAGGGCTCGCCTGATGAGCTGTACAAAACACCTGCCTCGATGTTTATGGCGAACTTCATGGGTGATGCCAACATTTTCTCGGGAAGTTATGACGGCCAGCATATTGAGATCAACGGCTATCGGATCCCGGCCGATCCAAACGTTGTTGATGGCAAGGCACCGGGTAGCTACAAGGTTGGCGTCCGGCCGGAAGCTATCTTGCTGGCTCATGAAGGTGAGCCTTGCCAGCAATGTATCGTTGAAAGTGTGGTGTATATGGGGTCGATGTACGAAGTCTCGGTTCGCTGGCATGATCAGGAACTATTGTTGCAGCTTAACTCCTCACAGTTCGATGCCAACCTGTCAGACCATGCGTATTTGACCATCAATCCAAGCAACTTGTTCCTGCTGGCCGACAATAGCTAATAGGAAAGAGTTAATTAACAGCCTTCACGACTATCCTCAAGCGCCTCTCTTTCTCGAGGCGCTTTTTATTTAATAAAACCTATTAAGATCGCTGTCTGTAGTCATTTTCTTTTATATGCTCTGGTAAAATACGTTGCAACAGCGCATGAAAATAACAACATCAAGGACAGTCATCGTGAGCAAGTCAGCCTCAACCGGATCCCCGGCTCTTTCGCAAGCCCCCGTTCTTTCGAAAATACACGTCTTCCCCGTCAAATCCATCGGAGGCCTAAGCCAATCTCAGGCCTGGGTCGAAAAGCAAGGATTATGCTTCGATCGTCGGTTTATGGTGGCAAAAAAAGACGGCAGTATGATCACAGCGCGCAAGTACCCTGAGCTGGTAAAAGTGACGGCCACACTGCAACCCCATGGCCTGACATTAAGCTTCCCCGATATGTCACCATTAGTGCTGAAATACGCCGACTTTACGATGAATGAGGCCAACGCCCAGGTATGGAATGATAACTTCAGTGCCTATACCACCTTATCGAAAGCCGATGCCTGGTTTAGCCATATCATTGGTGAATCAGTTCGCCTACTTTACACTGGCGAGCAATCCAACCGCGTTCGTCCCAAGATCCAGCAAAATGTCAGCTTTGCCGATGGTTACCCGTTATTGGTGATCAGTGAGGCCTCGCTTGAGGCATTAAATGAACGCAGCTCTCAGCACCACACAATGGATCAGTTCAGAACCAATTTAGTTGTCTCTAGCACCGAAGCGTTTGCCGAGGACGGCTGGAAACGTATCCGTATCGGAGAGGTCGAATTTGAAGCCGTTAAACCTTGTGCCAGGTGTATTCTGACTACTGTCGATCCAAAAACAGGTCTATTCAACGAACTGAAGGAGCCCTTGGCGACCCTGTCAAAATTCCGCTCCGATGCCTCCGGCGATGTCTTCTTTGGCCAAAATCTGGTGGCATTAAATGAAGGTGTGATCAAGGCTGGCGACACCATCGAGGTACTGGAATCCAAACCCAAGGAAATTTATCCCGACAGCAGTGAGCTCAACCTGACACTAACCTGCGTTGAACGTGAAGACATTGCCCGCGACTTTTGTACATTCTGGCTGGAACCAACCAAACAGCAGTCACTGCCAGCCTATCAGCCGGGGCAACACCTGCCACTTCAGGTGGAAATTAACGGTGAGTATATTGCCCGCCGTTATACGCTCTCTTCCAGTCCATCACGGCCGGGACGCTACGCTATTTCTGTCAAACGAATTGATGACGGCCGAGTCTCCAACTGGCTCCATGATCACCTGATGGTCGGCGATACCCTGGTTGCTGAAAAACCCGATGGTAGCTTCCACCTCGGTTTGCACACCGACAAGTTGCTTCTGCTTTCTGCTGGCAGTGGGATCACCCCGATGCTATCGATGTTGCGCTACCTGGCCGATCACGATCAGGTACGCGATGTGGTGTTTTATCACCAATGCCGAAGCCAGGCAGATATTCCCTACCAGCAGGAGCTTAAAGAACTTGCTGAACAATATCCGCAACTAACAGTGCACATCGCTCTCAGCCGTCCCGATGAGAATTGGAAAGGCCTAACCGGACGCCTTTCAGAGTCACACCTTCAGCATATCCCGACCATGACGGAGCGCCAGGTCTTTGTCTGCGGGCCGGACACCTTCATGACTGATGCCAAACACTTGCTAACTGAAGCTGGGCTGGATGAATCGAGCTACCACCAGGAAGCTTTCGGCCCTAGCCGAGGTAATAGTGAAGAAACAAAGGCAGTTACTATCAGTGTTGATGGCAACCTGTTCCAAGGCGATAACCAGCAAACATTGCTAGAGCAGGCAGAAAATGCCGGACTATCGGTATCAAATAGCTGCCGGGCCGGGTTTTGTGGCGCGTGCAAAGTGACGCTGGAATCTGGCGAGGTCGAACAACCGGATGTACCAGCACTGCTACCGGGAGAGAAGGAAGCAGGTAAGGTACTGGCATGCTGCTGTATCCCTAAGACGGATGTGGAGGTTCGATCCTAAAGCTCTTGGCCGAGTTGAAGCATTAAAAGCGAGAGGCGGAAGTCTCTCGCATAATACCTAGACCAACTCATCAATCAGACTACCAGCTTAACTGTTTTCAAGCAGTGCAATTTGTTCTGTAGACAATGTTAGATCGCCAGCCTCTATGTTTTGCTCTAGTTGTTCAACCCGCGAAGCACCAATTACAGGGATAGCGGGCACCTCTTTTTGCAGCATCCAGGCAAGAACAATCTGATTTTCCGACACACCTAACTCTCCAGCAACCTGAGAAAGTGCCTTCATACGTGTTTCGTTACCGGCATTTTCATATAAGTGCTTTAGCCAGTAGGCCTCACGTTTATCAGGATGAGTGTAATAGCCCCCCATCAATGGCGAATATGCCAAAATCGACAAGTCCTTATTATCTTTAGCATAATCAAGCAAGTTATCATCCACGTACTCACTCAGGCCCATATTTAACCCGCGACGTGGATTAAGGTACGTATGACTTTGCTGGACGCAGCTAAACTCTGCCCACCCATTGGCTCGGCTTATACCTCTTGATTGCTCAATCCGCCAGGGCTTCATATTGCTGCAACCTATGTGCCTCACCCGACCAGAATCGACTAGTTTATTTAATGCTGACATGGTTTCTTGTAGCGGGACACTACGATCATCGATATGGATATAGAGCAAGTCGATATAATCGGTTTGAAGATTTGTCAGGCTTTTATCTACGGCAGCAAGAATCGCTTTTTCTGACAGGCCTTCAATATTGTTTAGAAAATCAAGCTTTGCGGCTTCGGCATCTGTCGGATTGGCCCCCACTTTGGTAGCCAGAAAGATATCTTTGCGATTGTTTCTGGCTTTCATCCACTGCCCCAATAACAGCTCACTGTCGTTACCCCGGCCATTTCCCTCCCACCAGGCATAGCAGTTGGCAGTATCAAGGAAACGTCCACCGGCTTGAGTGTAGCAATCTAGCAGTTTATAAGAATTTTCCTGATTTATACGGCTGCCCATCCACATACAACCAAGGCTCATTTGGCTGACCAGCTGCCCTGTTTTTCCTAATTCTACCTTTCTCATACGAGCTCCATCTATCAACTAACAGCATGAGCTTACAAGCCTAACCTAGGTGTAAGTCAATAAAATATAATACTTTTTACCATTAAAGTGACATGGCCTGAGTATTAGTGTTAGCTTTATAGATAGCTATGACAAAAAAGGAAAATTATGGGTAAGTGATAGATACCATGAGGCCACTATATCGTGACCTTGTCGTATTCTTAATCCGCCGCTCTGATAGCCTCCCGTATGAACCCCTGCTTTTGATCCAAAAGTTCTCGGGCTTCATCGGCACCGAGACCCGCGAGGATCATCACAATGGCCGTCTTGCAGTGTCCATTACAGGCAACTAGTGCTATTTCAGCTTCTTCCCGACTACAATCTGTGGCCTCAACCACGATATTCTTCTGCCGCTCCACCAGCTTGGCATTGGTCGCTTCGACATCCACCATCAGGTTGCCATACACCTTGCCAGTTCGGATCATCGCACCCGTTGTCAGCATGTTCAGCACCAGTTTCTGAGCCGTGCCCGCCTTCATTCGCGAAGAGCCAGTGACGACCTCAGGCCCCACTACCGGGGTGATACTGATATCGGCCGCTTCGGTCATTGGGCTCTGCGGGTTACAGCTAATACAAGCAACCGCAGCACCAACAGATTTGGCATAGTACATTGCACCCAATACATACGGAGTACGTCCGCTCGCTGCAATCCCCACCAAGACATCATGCTGGTTGAAGCCCAACGCTTTCAAATCGTCAGCGCCAAGCTCCCGGTTATCTTCGGCATTTTCTACAGCCTTGAGAATAGCCTGATGGCCACCTGCAATCAGGCCAACAACTTGTTCAGGCCTAGTGCCATAGGTTGGCGGGCACTCACTGGCATCAAGGATCCCTAACCGACCGGAAGTGCCTGCACCAGAATAAATCAAACGCCCCCCCTGACGAAATGCAGCTGCAATCACATCTACAGCCTGCGCAATTTCAGGTAATGCTTGCTCCACTGCCAATGCCACTTTTTTATCTTCATCATTGATCACTTTCAACATGTCTAGCGTCGATAAAGTATCGATGTACTGGCTCGCGGCATTGCGGCTTTCCGTTACCATTTTGGATAAATCTATCTTCATCGGGATCTCGGGTGCTCTTCAGTCAAGTAGGAGTTACCGATCATTGTAAGGGATAAATGGTAGAGGGGATATATCAAGGGAATTATCGAAATAAAGCAGGAATAACAAAGCCCCTGGCCCTAAAGCCAGAGGCTGCTCAATTCAGACAACTTTATTTTGGGGATTGGATCCAATTATCAATACTGGTCTGAACGACTTCCATTGGCTGATCGCCATATTTCAGTAACTGATCATGGAATTCAGTCCAATCAAACTCATTGCCCAGCTCAGACTGTGCCTTCGTCAACATCTCCTTGATCACCAAGTAGCCAGATTTATAAGAAACAGCCTGACCGACATACGCGGCATAGCGGAAGCTTTCTGATTCAATATCACCTTCACCCAATGCAGAGTTTTCACTCATGTAATCACGCGCCTGCTGGATACTCCAGCCCTTGGCATGAATTCCGGTATCAACGGCCAGACGCATATTCCGCAGTTGCGCCTCGTTCAAGCTGCCGAAATACTGCAGAGCATTACATTCTTCCGCATCTTTATAAATACCACCCTGGAACTGGCTATAATCCAGATCCTGTTTGCACATACCGGTTGCATTAGCGAAAGTCGGCTTGCCGTTAGCATCAAGCTCGCCGTAAATATTCATCTCCATACCCAACCATTCGGTATATAGTGCCCAGCCTTCGGCATACGCGGTATACCAGACGTTCTCTATATACTCAGGCTTATTCGCCGGTGGGTACTCAATCGCATAGGCACTTTGGAAATGGTGGCCTGGTGCTGCTTCATGCAGCAACAAGGTCGAGACATTCCATTTTTGCAGGCTGTAGTCCGGGTTGGTATTTAGGTTAAATTCATTATTGCCATAGGAAGCTACCCCGTCATACAACTCGCGACTGGCCGGAACAGGAACAATACTGTAATCCGTTGCTATAGGCTTGAAGTACTTAGCGACAACATCATTAGCATCATTTTTAAACTTGTAATAATCCACCAGCGCGGCTTCACAGGCAGTCGGTATCGAAGCCGAAGTACAGGCATCGGCATACGGTGTGCCCGTAATCACCCGGCCATCACGGCCATAGAAAAACTTCTCGCTATTTAGGTAAGCAAAAAACTCAGCAAGATCTATATTGCCATCCATACCTTCGATATGGAATGTCCGGCTCACAACGTTGCCATCCGCACCACGCCAGTCTGCTGTGATATCTTTACCGTACTTAGCAACAATCAACTCAGCAACACGCTCCATTTCTGCCTTGGCATCGGCAACCAGATCTTCACCTAGTTGGCTGAGCTCCATCGCTGATTTTCCTGTGGTACTGTTACGGTCCAAGTGCCACTGATACCACGCCTGACCGTTAGGCAGATCGCCCCAGCCAATATTAGTATCCGTCAAGTCGCCTTTCTCACCGCTACCACGCGCTGCACCTATGTAGTCCCCATTCAGATACACCAAAAGCTCATCGGTTGCAGTGATAGCATCATCAACTGCACGCTGATACTCATTGATGAAATCAGCTTTATAGTCACTGCTGTGTCCCTTTATATCATCCAGCCCGGCTTTCAACATTTGGTAACTATCCGCGCCAACCGTATCGACAGTACTTTTTACCAATCTAGCCGTCAGCACTTTCGGCAGTTGGGATCGTTCAATCTGTCCCATCGCATACTGGGAGTACAGGTTATTTACCCATGACGTGAATTCTCGTATAACCTGAACATGACTACGATAATCATCAGCGCTATCTTGTACCGCCCCCGCCGTCCAGGCATTCCATTCGATATAGTTATAAAAATGAGTAATGGGAATAGCAAAGTTACCAAACCGTGTATTTGGCAGTGATGTTCCGCGAAGGCCTATATTACGGTCAAAGCGGAAGGTGTCGAAATAGATTTTATCTTCATCCGATAACGCATCTCGGTCGAGAGCTTCAAGCTTGTCCAAATACAGCCTATCTACAGCCTGACGAGAAGATGCCATCTGATCCGTTATCTGGCTGAATGTTGTATTATCCAAAATATCCATTGCATCTTGATAAGCGGAGAAAACAGATCGCATTTCAGCCGCTACATCCTGATTTTGTTTTGGTTGTTCAATAATACTCGGTTGCTCAATAATATTAGTTGTATCATCATCACAACCAGCCAGTGCTGTTACTGCAAATATTGCAACGGCTAATGGTGAACTACGCATATCACTGCCTTTCATTACATGTCCCTCTTTGTATTATTTTTTAATCGTATCTACTTGATGGGTATGCATTACAACGAAGAGGGTAAAAGAACAGTGGCTATAAAGTTGTGAAAAATATCACGTTATACACGGCATTATCTTTATTCATGATATGCATACTCTCAGAAAGGCGAGATTATTCACCGACATGTAAGTTTTATATTGGAAATGCAGTGTCATCCTGCATAGATAGATATAAACCATGAATAATTTAAAACGATAAAAAACATGGAAATTATTAGTTATTGATCCAAGATCGAGTTTTAATAATTAAATGTGAACTTAAGACTAATAAGAATTCATTATTTCGAATATAACAGATCAATACCATACATTTAGAAAATAAGAATGTTGTTTCTAATTTATTCTGATGACAGTTTTTAAACATAGTAATAAAAAATTGAATACCTGACTATTTCCATCTGGAAAAGTCAGGTATCGATAAACTATATGGGAGTTTTTATTGCTTTTTCAGTACGTACTGCTCGGCCAGTTCACCACTTACACGTTGGCCATTATCATCCAATCTGAACAACTGATTCTCTGCGACAAAAAACTGTATGATTTCTTCACTCTCACTCGGCACCGCTATCGTGTTGCCAGCAGCGTTCCAATTGAATTTACCTTGGTAGACAAACTGGCTGTCTTCTTTACCAAGATAGTTCTCAGTCAGCACAAAGGTTCCATCGAAGTTTATCTCGAGTTTTGTCTCAACACCCTCACAATCAGCACAAGGCAGAGTGCCCAGATAGGTGCCATTCCAATCAAGCGAATTGAGGGCATTATGCGCCGTATCAACAGATTGAAGCTGTTCTACTGACTCCTGAGATCCTGCAGCCGTTTCTGTTTGCTGTGGCTCTTGCGATGCAGGCTCTTGGCTAGCTTTTTGATCACAGCCAACTATAACGAGGCCTGCCAGCATCAGGGCTAATAATGTCTTGTTCATAACTACTCCTCTATATACTCAAGTATCGAACACGGTGCAATTATAAGCAGGCTTTTGTCTGGACCACGTCATCGCTATGTTAAGGGTCAGTCAATAATACCAATCAGCTGGCTACCCGTTTGACCGTCATTTCTCCATCACAAATAACAAAAGGGCAGCCATGCTGCCCTTTTGTTGTTAATCAGTATAGATAACGAAATAAGTCTAATCTTCGTTAATTGCACCAATCTTGTGGATAGACAGATCGGCACCGTTATACTCTTCTTCATCGGTCAAACGTAGTCCAACGGTCTTCTTAATAATGCCGTAAACAATTGCGGATCCCACCACGGCAACCACAATACCTACAATTGTGCCAATGAACTGGCTCGCAAGGCTAACCCCACCTAAACCGCCAAAAGCTTCGCTACCAAAAATACCCGCGGCAATACCGCCCCATGCACCGCACACACCGTGCAGCGGCCATACACCCAGCACATCATCAAGCTTGAGTCGGTTCTGAACATAGGTAAATAGCCAAACGAACAATGCCCCCGCAACGGCGCCTGTCACCAATGCTCCCACAGGGTGCATCAGATCGGATCCCGCACATACCGCTACCAAGCCAGCAAGCGGGCCATTATGGATAAAGCCCGGGTCATTCTTTCCGACGAAGAGCGAGGTGATGATCCCGCCGACCATCGCCATCAGGCTGTTCACCGCCACCAAGCCGCTAATACCATCCATCGTCTGTGCCGACATCACGTTAAACCCAAACCAGCCAACAGTCAGGATCCATGCGCCCAGCGCCAACAGCGGAATATTGGATGGAGCAAAAGCAACAAGGCGGCCACCACGATAACGGCCGTTCCGGATCCCCAGCATAGCGACGACGACCAGGGCGATCCAACCGCCTACTCCATGAACAACCACCGAACCGGCAAAGTCATGGAAGGCCGCACCAAATGACGCTTCAAGCCAGTCCTGGAATCCATAGTTACCGTTCCAGATAATTCCCTCGAAGAACGGATATACCAAACCGACAGTGAAGAAAGAGCCCACTAACAGAGGATAGAAACGAGCACGCTCTGCAATCCCCCCCGAGATAATCGCCGGGATAGCCGCAGCAAATGTCATCAAGAAAAAGAACTTCACCAGCTCATAACCATTGTTGGCACTGAGCTGATCGGCACTGGACAAAAAGGTAACATCATAGGCGACCCAGTAACCGATAAAGAAATAAGCTATGGCAGAAAAGCCGAAGTCGGCGATAATCTTGACCAGAGCATTGACCTGGTTTTTCTGCCTAACGGTACCCACTTCCAGAAAGGCAAATCCGGCGTGCATGGCCAAAACCATGATCGCCCCCAGTAAAATAAATAATGTATTCGAGCTTTGGGTCAGTATTTCTACAGCGCTGTTGATGTCTTCCACAAACGTCTCCACATCCTTGTTGATAAATCATGTTTGCAATGTGGAATAAGCAGATTCTGTGCCACAGTGAACCATTCTTGGGTTCCAAAATAGCACTTAAGGTTACGCTTTAACTTAAACCATTGTTTATAATGATATAAGTAAGAAAATAGATGCACGAGTTCTGTGCAGCACAGATGTAACACAGATGTTAGTCAAATATTAAATGCACTTTTTTAGCCTAACAACACGCCCCAAAATAGGGCGAATAAGTTGTAAACGCACCTTTATAGTGCTCAGGCTGGGTGAGTTATCCCCAAAGGCGGCGGGAAAAATGTGACAACTTTCCGTAGAGCAGATTGTCCTGATAACACAAAGCCCCAGCTTGTCCCAATTGGTATAAGCTGAGGCTTAGATTTCATTGCCTATCTTGTGGTGTCAGCCTGAAGCATGACGCAGTCGCAGTGCTCGCTTTGCCATACTCAAGATTAACGGCCTACTCCACCGGCTTGAGCTTGGCCGTGAAGTGTCGCAATACCGGCGGCTCGTATTCAAACGTCAGTCCTTTGATCTCTTGAGCACGCTTACATACCGCAATCAACGCATCAGCAATATAGTCCATGTGATCATTGGTATAGACCCGACGCGGGATCGTCAGACGCATAAGCTCCAGTGGCGTTTCCTTCTGCTTGCCTGTTTCTGGATCACGACCCAGCAACAACGAGCCAATTTCTACGGCACGAACACCCGCTTCAAGGTAGAGCTCATTACACAACGCATGGGCAGGGAACTGCTCCGGCGGAATATGCGGCAGGATCTTCTTAGCATCGACAAACACCGCATGGCCGCCCGTCGGATACTGGATAGGAACACCACCTTCACGGAGCCGCTCGCCAAGATACTCAACCTGGCTGATCCGGTAGTGCAGGAAGTCTTCATCAGCACCTTCATATAATCCGCGTGCCAATGCTTCCATGTCACGCCCAGCCATGCCGCCATAGGTCACAAAGCCTTCCATCGGTACACAACGGGTCCGAACGGCCTGGAATAATTCTTCATGATCACGAATACAGCATAGGCCGCCGATATTGACCATAGGATCTTTCTTTGCCGACATCGTCAACATATCGCCATATTGGTACATCTCACGGATGATCTCGAGGATCGAGCTGTTCTCATAGCCCGACTCGCGCTGCTTGATGAAGTAGGCATTTTCACAATAACGGGCAGAGTCAATGACCACCGGAATATCATTCTTCTTCGCAATCTCGTACACCGCCCGCATGTTTGCCATCGACACGGGCTGACCACCTGAACTATTACAGGTCACAGTGGTAATAATGGCAGCGATATTTTTCGAGCCGTAATGCTCTATAGTGGATTCGAGCTTATCGAGATCGAAATTGCCCTTCCAGTCTTCATAGGTGTCGGTATCAAAGGCTTTCTCGGTCAGTACATTGAGCGCCTTGCCGCCGTTGAGTTCAATGTGACCTGCGGTCGTGTCAAAATGGTAGTTGGAAATAAATACCGGTTTATCGCCACCACGTACGGTTTTCATCCGCTCTATCAAACACGGAAACAAGATCTGCTCGGCACCACGCCCCTGATGTGCTGGTACGGTCAGTTTATAGCCGAAGAAATGCTGCACAGCATCACACAGATTGAAGTAGTTTCGGCTTCCGGCATAGGACTCATCTCCCATCATCAGGCCAGCCCACTGCACATCACTCATGGCACCTGTGCCGGAGTCAGTCAGCAAGTCAATATAGACATCCTCGCTTTTTAACATAAACGGGTTGTAGCCTGCCTCGATGATAGCCTCGCGACGATCGTCTTCATTGGTCATGCGGATCGACTCAACCATTTTGATGCGAAAAGGTTCTGGAATACGTTTCATAGATATTGCCTCATAAGCAACCGTTATGTTCTGCAGTGCTTCTTACAGGTAGTGAGAATCCATAACGGGTTCAACAAATTACCAACGACGATATTCAGCCAAAGGCTGCGCTGTTAGTGTTATTGGGTTGGCTTGTTGATGAACAAGCACAAGAAAACGCAAGATGCGTTAAAAGGCTTATGCAGACGGGAAATCGTAGGATAGACGGAAGTCTTGATTGTACCAAGATGACAACACGAGTGTGATGTCTGGCGTAACCAAGTAGGTTGTGCTCATCATGTCATCCTTCCTTTGATGGTGGGTGAATACTTGCAATCAGTATAGTCAGACGTTTGGCCAATAAACCACTCAGGAAGTTTAAAAGTGAGACATCGATAAATGTTGTACTTGCTGCCTATGACAGATTCTAATCGCTTAATAACGAAACAGCCGCAACAAAATCCCTTTATTGCGGCTGTCTGCGTGTTGATATTCATCATAGGTGTGACACTGCTCACACTCCATAACCTATTTTGAGAGGTGTTGTTCGAAAAAATTGAGCAAGAATCTTGCGAGTGATCCGGTCTGAAAGAGGGTATCGATTTATAGTTTCAAGCTAAATATAAAAAATCGAATTCACTTCGACGCAGTCAAAAACCAATAAAATCAACACCTTACTATCACCAACCATAACATTCATCGATCTGCATCACATTTATTTGCAAGAAAGATGTTTACAGCGGACAAATTTATGTTTAGTGTTTTGTTGTCTGCAACTCAGACCTGAAAAATGATTTTCGAAGAACACTTCACACTCCTAGCTTCTCGCCAAAGCCTGCTGTAAAGAAGAACCTCAAAAAAAATCATATACATGATTTATTTCCACTGCCGTCGTGTATACCAAATTGCCTGAACCGCTCTGATTGGTTCAGATAAATAATTATTTGGTATCGTTGCAATCGACCATGCAGTGATGCGCTATTGAGTAGGGTGATCTCGTAGCGGTAAATAGATAAAGGTCAATGAGTTAAAACGATAACAACCGCCACCTGACGTGCGCGGAACAAAATTATCTACTCAATTTGATAGCCACAAGCATAACGCTCTTAAAGCATTGTTTGGGCAAATAAGGAAAGCACTATGATTTCACAAACCGGTATTATCCGTAGCTTCAACTCTAAAGACAAAACTGGCCTGATCACTTGCGATCTAGGTGGAGATATCCGCTTTGATGTCGCCAATGTGAATGGCAATTGTCAGCCTGTTTCTGGCAGCCTGGTTGAGTTCATTATGGATGACTCGGCGAATAAGCTACAGGCGGTTAAGATTCGCTTTATCTAAGCTTGAATTAATCCGGCAGATAACAGTCCGATCGACAGCATATAAAAAAGGCGACTCAGAAGTCGCCTTTTTTAGTTATGAAAGATAAACCTTACTATTTAGTCAACATCCATTCCTTGTAGCCACTATTAAAGCCACCGCCCCACTTATTTCCTTCAGTGAAATACACCACTCCGACATTGGCACACTGAATTTTGTAATCACCCTTTCTCTCAATGGCGATACAATTTTTATGACCATTATATTCGGCAATCTGTCCAACTACAGTGAAAGTGTCATTGTATACACCGTCCGAGGAGTCATCATTTACCGGGTAATCTTCAGACTCCCTCACACCTTCAACTTCTCTCCAGTGTTCCGATGTATTGTTAAAATTTGTATTTGCCCAAAGTGATGCTGATGGAACACCCATAACAATTGAATTATAGTTTCGTGCCGTTAATTCAACACCAGTCCAAGATTGGTTCCATGTATTGACAGAAACCGTATTTTTATATTTGGTACCCCCCAAGTTTTTATCACCGTTATCTAAATCTGGGTACCAAGTTAACAACTCACCACATCCCTGATCATCGCACTCTTGATACTGCATTCCTTCATACGCAGGCATACCATTGATAATAATAGGTTCTCCACTAGCATTAACCCAGTTATCTGGTTCCTGTGTATATTCATATCCTTTCGAGCGGCTTTCACCATTATCGGTAAGTTGAGTACCATTGCGGGTAAATGTATTACGGAATGTGAGGTCACCATGGTGATCTTTTACAACCTCGTCTTCACTAAAATAATTTCCGTCACCAGTGGTAATTGTTACTGTTTTAGTAAAAGTGCCACAATCTGGTTCAGAAGACTCACCATTATAGGCATAGATACAACCATGAGAGGTATAAGTTTGCACTGTACCAGAAGGCGCCATATAGTCATTCAGATTTACCGTTGATAGCGCTGTTGTACCATTAACTTGAATTTCACCTTGCACATTAAGAATGGCAGCAGATGCATTCAGTGAGAAAACAGAACCGATCACTGTACATAGAATTGTTTTTTTCATTGTTTTAATCCTTAAATCTAAAATTATTGTGAATCTTTAATCGTTAGGTTGCCAAATACAGTGACATCGCTATTAATCGTGACAACCGTTGGACCTGATGTTGATTGAACGGTGATCGTTTCTGTTTCTGTAACATCGCCATGCGATATAAATTGGTCAGGCGTCATGATGCCGGTATTATCACCACCATTATTTCCATCGCCACCATCGGGGTCAGAAGGAAGGGTGATAGTGCCGTCTTCATTCAAGGAGCCGACTTCTTTACCGCTGGCATCGGTAATTACCCTTGTCGCTAAGTTATACTGATAGACCAGCTTCCCGGCTGCATCAAACACCTCGCCGCTAAGTGGGTCATATTTGCCAATCACAGTATTGCCATCTGGGGCTTTTACAATGAAAGTGACAGGGTTATAGACTGCGATCGAGGTTCCATCTGCGTCAGTGATAATTTTATCTTTGCTATTAAGGCCTTCGGTCAACTCGGTCTGTGCCGCCATTAAAGAGGTAGCATACGGGTAACTCCAGACGGTCTCCCCATCACCTGCATTTAGCGCTTTAATTGTCTGGCCGTCATCAGTCCAGACAGTAGACGCGAAATACTTCGTTTCACCTGACTGTGTATATTCCCACTCCCAGTATTGAACCAACGACTTACCGTTGATGTCATATTCAGTCAATTCAACGTCATTGCGTGGCGCTGTATTCCACGATTCTGTCAATGGAGAATACTCAATCAACTCTGCCTGGATCTGACCGTTTGCATCGCGATACCAGTGTTCAACTGCCAGCTCTTCCTGGATTGAGATATAGATGCCAGTAGTATCAATCGCTAAAGATGCTTTCGGAACAATAGTGTCGTTGTGACTGATCACAGAGGTGTTGATGATGAACTCTTCGCTGACGCTGTTATCGGCAGGTTCTGCATAAAACACAACAGATTCACCCGGCTTGATATCTGCCACAGAGGAACTCATACCAGGATAGTCAAAATCGACACCACATTCGGTATTGCTGTCATTTCCGAATGCCACACTATTTTGTGTTGATTGCTGGCGAAGGCTATACATGCCATTTTCGAACTTGTCGTTCAGCAAATAGAACTCATAAGCCATGTTGTCGCCAAACGTATAGCTAGGCTTATCCAAGGATGAGTGTTTATCAGCAACGAAGCCAAGGCTTTCACAACTTGTATCAAAGAAGACATCGACATCCAAGATATCGTTCTCATGCGTAACTGCCGCACGGCTCTTACTTTCAGCTTCAACAGAAGTTAGCTTATCGTTGATGATCACCTCGGCGGTTGACTGTTGCCAGTATGCCTCGGCACTTTGCTTCCCGATAAAGAACGTAAACGGTTTGCTTTGATACTCACTTTCTAGCGTCTCGATAACGGCATTTGAGTAACTCTCATACATATGCACCCGGGGAAGCTTTGTATCACCAGATGCGTCATGTATTAGCGACAATAGCGGTGTACCATCTTCGCCAATGCCCAGCTTGTCACCATCGACTTGCCAGCTACTGATCTCTAATTGAGTTCCATCCTCAATAGGACAAGTACCATCAGCAGAGTCCGCAACAAAGAGCTTGTTATCCTCTGTGAATCGAGTAATCCAGCAATTCGGCTTGAGCTGCCCATTAACTTGTCGGATCCCATTAATATCGAAACGATACAGACCTTTACCAACAAGAAGCTCAGTCAATGTGTTGCTGGTTGCTGGTTTCTCCTTGATATTGAGCTGTACTGACGCCTCGACCTGATTGCTATCATCATCACTGGCAACGATTTTTAGAGTGAACTTACCCGAGATCTGAGGGGTTCCTGTAATATTTAGTGCCGAGTTTAGAACCTCATAACTAAGGCCTGTACTTCCATCAATAGCGGTATAGGTAAGCTTGTCGCCGTCCACGTCAGTGAACAGTTCTGCAAAGTTGACGGAGGCATTGATAGATTGACCTTCCTGTAACTCTAGGCCATCGATGCTTGTCTGAAGTTGTGACAGTCGCTCTGTGTTAACCACAGGTACGCTCTTCTCACCTTCATCCGGTTCAGAAGGAGGAGCGATGGTTCCGTCCTCATTAACAGTTCCCACTTCTTTGCCACTCGCATCGGTGATCACCCCAGTAGCAAGATCGTGTTGATAGACAACTTGCCCAGCAGCAGTCGTGATGTTGCCAGTAGTTGAATCGTAACTACCAATAACAGTGATCCCGTCAGCGGCTTTTACAATGTGGGTAACAGGGTTGTAAACCGCGAACGTGGTCCCGTCAGCTGCAGTGATAATTGTGTCACGGCTATTGAGCACAGCTGTTTTTGCTGTCGCTAAAGATGTGACATAGCTGTAGGTCTCAGTCGTGTTCTCTGCACCTGCGTAAACAGTTTTCATCACCTGCCCGCCATCGGTCCAGGCAGTGAATGAATCATACTCTGTATTACCGGATTTTATTTCCCATTCCAGGACTTGAACTAACGTATTACCTTTGACATCGTATTCAGTAAATTCAATATCATTACGTCGTGTTGTATTCCACTCTGCATTCAGTGGGGAATACTCGATCAGTTCAGCCCGAATATTTCCTTGTGCATCACGATACCAACGCTCAACAGCCAGCTCTTCAGCAATTGGAATATAGATACCGGTTGCATTAATCGATAAAGAGGCTTGTGGTTCAATGCTCTCGTTACGGTCTACAACATGAGTATTGATAATCAACGCTTCGCTGGACGTCCTGTTGGTTGGCTCTGCGAAAACCATGACGGACTCACCCGGTTTGATATCTGCCGGAGAAGAACTGAAGCCTGGGTAGTCAAAATCGATACCACACTCGGTATTGCTGTCGTTCCCGAAAGCCACACTACTTTGTACCGATTGCTGATGTAGGCCATACATGCCATTTTCAAACTTGGTGTTCAGCAAATAGAACTCATAGGCCATGTTCTCGCCAAACGTATAGCTAGGATTATCAACAGATGAGTGCCCATCTTTAACAAAACCAAGGCTTTCACAGCTTGTACTAAAGAAGACATCAACATCGAGGAAATCGTCTTCGTATATGACTGCAGCACGGCTCTTGCTTTGTGCATCAACTGTGGTTAGCTCGCCATTGACGATGACTTCGGCTTCTGACTGTTGCCAGTATGCCTCGGCACTTTGCTGGCCGACAAAGAAAGTAATTGGCTTGCTTTGGTTTTCGCTCTCAAGCGTATAGTCAGTACCGTCTTTGGCAATGGCTGCCTGCTGGGTAACTTCGTTCAAGTGTACCCGTGGTAGCGTAGCAGCGCCGGAAGCATCATGGTTTAGCATCCAAGTCACGGTGAGACCTTCGTCGAGGCTCACCTTGATGTTGTTACCATCAATTTCCCAGCTGCCCTTTGGTGTAACGATATCGCCTTCGCCCGGACAGGTGCCATTGTAAGACTCTGCATATACAACCTTGTTATCATCCGTCAGGCGAGTTGCCCAGCAGTTCAGCTTAGGGCTGCCTTGCTCGATTCCCTCAGCCTCGAAGCTATACAGATTCAGGCCAACAAGAAGATCCGACAGCGGGTTTCTCGGTTTCTCAGCGATTTTCAGGGTGACTTTCGCTTCGACCTGATTATTGTCATCATCGCGAGCGGTAATTGTCAGGGTAAAACTACCGGGTACATTAGGCGTACCAGAGATATTCAGATCTGAATTGACAAGCTCATAACGCAGGCCAGTGTTGCCTGCTGCAACAGTATAAGATAGCGAATCGCCATCCTTGTCTGTGAACAGATTTTCAATACTAATAAAGGCATCAACAAACTGACCTTCATGAAGATCTAGTTTATTGATTTCTTGTTGAAGCAATTCGACTTTAGAGGCATCTAATTCTGGCGCACTCTGGAAAGCAGCTACGTTAAATTTAATCAACGTATTAACTAGGCCAACAACCTCACCATCTGCATCTATATCCTCTGACGCCAGCTCGATATAGTACTCACCTGCCTCGGCTATAGAATTACCTTCAGCATCTTTATCACTGCGGATCACTAGCTGCTGACTATCATTCAGTGTGACTGAAATGCCATGCTCCGCCAGATACTCTACACTAGCAGTAGTAAGGTCCACCCGAGGGTAAGTATCTTCATCCAAGTCACTGTCTTTAAATAGCCCCTTTACACTTTCTGAAGTTGTTTGGGCAAATTCATCCTTGTTATTTAGCTCAAGTTTCTCAAGCTCTCCAACAAGTAGTGCGTGCTTAGTGTCATCAACAACGGCGACATAGTTGGCAACCGGAGCCTCAACGGTCACATTACCTTCTTCATCCTTCTCAACCGGAACCACCGGCTTATAGTCAGGGTTGTTAAGGTCGGCTTCACTGGTTTGGTTGACCTCGGTGACAACTTTGCTCACGACATCTTCCATAACCTCATCGAGCTCGATCTCATCACTTGTCTGGTGATGGGTCTCGGTCAAAATCTGGGCTGTTTTATGAAGCTTGCTGGCCAGCTCTTTTTCAGCGTCATCAGCGTCAGTATCCGTTTTTGCCTCGATATAATCGGCATACAAGTCAATTTCAGCAGTACTATCTGGCTCTTTCAAGCTACTTAGCATTTCCTGGACATTGGCTTCAGCGACTGCTTTATCATTGCCCTTGCTCATTTCAGCAACGACTAGGTCGGTAATCGGGCTGGCAATTTTAGCCCCGGCTGGTGCACGGAAAACAACACTCTTGCCCATGGCCTGATAGGGTTGGTCCATATCAACGGTATAAATACCAGGCTGAACACCAAATTGACTGTAGTCGGCATAGGGCTCAAGAATTTTTACCACAACAGGATGGCTATTGAAGTTGTTCTCGACTTCTTTCGTGACTTTGATATCCAGCAGACCTTTTTCATTGGTCAAAACCAGATTACCGTTGATGTCAGTAATGATTTCGTTAACTTGACAATCACCATCGCCATTAAGATCGGAACAGATCAAGGCATTTTTCAAATAACCATCGATGGTTGTGATGACAACACCACCAACAACAGGAGTGGTAATTGGAGGAACGCCAACTGGAATGCTTGGCTTTTTGGGTTGCTCGCTACCGCCTTCTCCACCACCACAACCCGATACGGTTAATGCGGCAGCCAACGACGCGGTTAATAATGAATATTTAAAGTGCATATATTTCCTTGGTAATGCATTTTGATGCAATGGCACCGTGATTCTTAATTTTTATATTTGTGGATTTACTTATAAGTGCGCGCGCATATATAGCGGATTTGATTTTGCGAGCAATATCTCACTTTCATGTCTGTGACTCTGGGCACTATTTTGTCCAACAAATGGTTGTTATTCATACGGCGAATGGGTCGAGCGAGAGATATACACCCACAGGTGGTTGATAGTTAACGGATTAGAGTAATTGCATTAATATGCGTGGGTAAAAAGTAGGAGGGAAAGCTTTGAGGTTAGAGACAAAAGGAAAGACGCAAAAAGCCCGCCGGGCAAAAGCCGGGCGGGAAAGGCAGTATTAAAACAAAATTAACGAGAGACTAGCTGTTCAGGTATTTCGCATGGAAACGCAAGTGCTGATCAATAAAGCTGCTAATAAAGTAGTAGCTATGGTCATAACCCTCGTGCCGATGCAACTCTAGCGGATAACCGTTAATTTGGGCTGCTTCAGACAAAGCCTCGGGCATCAGTTGCGTGGCCAGAAACTCATCGGCATCGCCCTGATCCACCCGGGCAGGAACATACTGTTTTGCTTTCCGCATTAGCAAGCTGACATCGTAATCAGCCCACCTTTCTCGATCCTGCCCCAAATAAGCCATAAAGGCCTTCTGTCCCCAGGAACAGTTCACCGGCTGGCTGATCGGACTGAATGCCGATACCGACTTATACCTTTCGGGATTACGCATCGCAATCACCAACGCACCATGCCCGCCCATCGAGTGGCCGGCAATTGAGCGCTTTTCGCTGACCGGAAAGTGTGACTCAATCAGCTGTGGCAACTCATCAACCATATAGTCATACATGCGATAGTGGCGGTTCCAAGGAGCCTGAGTAGCATTGACGTAAAAGCCCGCGCCCTGACCCAGATCATAGCCGTCATCATCGGCAACATCGTCACCACGGGGGCTGGTATCCGGCGCCACGATAGCAACGCCAAGATCAGCTGCCAAGCGTTGTGCACCAGCTTTCTGCATGAAGTTTTCATCACTGCACGTTAGGCCAGAGAGCCAATAGATCACTGGGACTTTCTTGCCGCACGCTACCTGAGGCGGCAGAAAAATGGCAAACCGCATAGTGCAGTTCAAGGTATTGGAGTAATGGCTATATTGCTTGTGCCAACCGCCAAAGCTCTTGTTTACACTGATATTTTCAATTGTCATCTTAATGCCCCTCGGCACGGTTCAGTCCCCTCATTCGAGGGAACTGAAATATAAGCGAGTAATTACTTATCGAAGTGAAGTACAGTACGGATGCTCTTACCTTCATGCATCAGATCAAAGGCTTCGTTAACATCTTCAAGTGCCATAGTATGAGTAATGAAGTCATCAAGCTTGAACTCACCCTTCATATAACGCTCTACATATTCAGGAAGCTCAGAACGGCCTTTCACACCACCAAATGCAGAACCTCGCCATACACGACCCGTTACCAGCTGGAACGGACGGGTTGAGATTTCCTGACCGGCACCGGCAACACCGATCACCACAGATTCACCCCAGCCTTTATGGCAGCACTCAAGTGCAGAGCGCATCACGTTAATGTTACCGATACATTCGAATGAATAATCAACACCACCGTCAGTCATCTCAACGATAACGTCCTGAATAGGCTTATCGAAATTCATTGGGTTAACGCAGTCGGTTGCACCCAGCTTACGTGCCAGTTCGAACTTGCTTTCATTAATGTCAATCGCAATAATACGGCTCGCTTTCGCCATTGCAGCACCGATAATGGCTGACAGGCCAATACCACCCAGGCCGAATACCGCCACTGTTGCGCCTTCTTCCACTTTTGCCGTGTTCATCACAGCGCCCATTCCCGTGGTTACGCCACAGCCAAGCAGGCACACCTCTTCAAGTGGCGCTTCTGGGTTTACTTTCGCCAGTGAGATCTCTGGCAGTACCGTGTACTCAGAGAATGTCGACGTACCCATGTAGTGATAGATAGGCTCGCCATTTTTTGAGAAACGGGTTGTACCGTCTGGCATTAGGCCTTTGCCCTGTGTTTCACGAATTTTCTGGCACAGGTTGGTTTTGCCAGATTTGCAGTACTTACACTCACCACACTCTGGGGTATAAAGCGGAATAACGTGATCACCAACCTGAACACTGGTGACACCCTCACCGATAGATTCAACAATACCGCCACCCTCGTGGCCAAGAATACAAGGGAAGATACCTTCAGGATCATCGCCAGATAGTGTGAATGCATCGGTATGGCAAACACCCGTTGCTATCATGCGAATGCGTACTTCACCTTTTTGCGGCGGCATCACATCAACTTCTTCCATTGACAGTGGTTGGCCTGGGCCCCAGGCAACGGCAGCGCGTGATTTAAGTGTTTGTGCGGTCATTTCTTTTTCCTATCTTCAGTCTTTTATAATCTGCGAACGGTGTGTTCCGTTTCGATGGGGTGCATTATATTGACTTCACTGGTGATGATAATCCTGACAAATTACAAATAACTTTTACACATAGGTAATAATCAAACCTTAAACAGAGAAACTATATCGACAGCTCATCGCCTGTAAATCCCTTGCATTTATTGCCATTTAATCGATAATCCAACCCAATCGCAGGTAATTATTACGTGGTAGTAGCAATGTTTAACTGGGAAGGTGTAAGCGAATTTGTCGCTGTCGCTGAGGCTGAAAGTTTTACCGCGGCCTCAAAAAGGTTAGGAATATCAACGGCTCAGGTCAGCCGCCAGATCAGTGCGTTAGAAAAAAGGCTTGCCGCCAAGCTGTTTTACCGTACCACCCGCAAAGTGTCAGTCACCGATGTTGGCCGTACTTATTACCAACACTGCCGGCAGGTTCTCGACGGATTGGAAGAAGCAGAGCGGGCCATCAGCAACCTGCAAAGCTCACCAAGAGGAAGGCTGAAAGTGACTGCCCCCGTCACCTACGGGGAAGGCACTATCGCGCCGCTGATCAACAACTTTGCGCTGGAATACCCGGAGCTGGAAGTCCAATTGCAACTGTCCAACCAAAAAATCGACTTAATTGATGAAGGATTCGACTTGGCAATCCGGCTCGGAAAGCTGGAGGACTCCAGCATGATGGCTAAACGACTCGGTTCGCGTACCCAATATGTCTGTGCGTCTGAAGCGTACCTGACTACCTATGGCGTACCCTATTCATTGTCTGAGCTAGAGCAGCACAACTGCCTGCAAGGCACATTGGATTACTGGCGTTTCCAGGAAAATGGCAAGCCACGCAATATCCGGGTCAAAGGCAACCTGCGCTGTAACAGCGGCCATGCCCTTACCGACGCGGCACTGAAGGGGATCGGGATTGTTCAGTTGCCGGATTACTACGTCCAACAGTATATCGACAGCGGCCAGCTGCTTTCGCTGCTGACCCAATTTACCGAAAGTGATGACGGGATTTGGGCACTATACCCACATAACCGCCACCTATCGCCTAAAGTCCGGCTATTGGTTGATTATTTGAGTGAGCAACTTGGTTGATTAATTAACCCCCAGTTTCTTGAGCTTGCGATATAAGGTATTTCGACTGACGCCCAACATCCTTGCCGTCTTGCTGATATTGCCTTTGTTGGCACGGTAGGTCTCAAGCAGGGTATCAGAGATTGTTGTTCTGAGATCTTTTGCCTCTGTGGCCTCTGACGAAAGCTTTGCAGGCAGCTTTAATAATGGTTCGGCGATATGCTGTGGCAGGTGGCCAAGCGTAAGCTGCTCGGCATCGTCTGATAGTAGCGATGCCACCCGCAAGACATTGTCCAGCTCACGGATGTTGCCCGGCCAGTGATAAGCTGTCAGCAAGTTCATCAGGTGATCACACACTACTTGCTCACCGCTGCGGTGTTTACTATGGATAGCCGCAATCAGAGCCTCGCTATCCTGACGCTCGCGAAGCGCGGGCAATGTCAGGATCAGTCCGTTCAAGCGATAATACAGATCTTGCCGGAACAATCCTTGTGCCACCAGCTCATCAAGATTTTTGTGGGTCGCGGCCACTATTTGAATATCAACTTTTGTCGGCTGATTACAACCAATCGGCACCACTTCTTTTTCCTGCAGCACATGCAGTAATCGGCACTGAGCCGCCAACGGCATATCAGCAATCTCATCGAGGAACAAAATGCCCTTGTCTGCCTGGCGTACCTTGCCCTGGTACCCCTGTTTACTGGCACCGGTAAACGCTCCCGGGGCATAGCCAAATAATTCAGACTCAATCAAATCTTGCGGCAATGCCCCGCAATTCACCGCCACTAACGGGCCGGCATGACGCTGGCTATGACTATGTAGCTGTTTGACAAACTCTCCCTTGCCGACCCCGGTTTCACCCAAAATCAGCAAGCTGACATCTTTATTGATCAACTTACAGGCCTGTTGCCACGCCTGCTCCATTCGGCTATCGCCATAATGGAGCGGACACGACGGCGAATAGACTGCAGACTTTTTGACCGTTGGGGAGGCTTTCTGGATCGGCTGGCAACTGAACACCAACCCGCCGGAAGGCACCAACGAGCGGCTTACTGTTTGCAGTGGATTATCCATCAAGGAATCAATATGGCACCCCAGCATTTTTTGCTGATCCAGCAAACGGGCAGCAACAGCATTATGCGCCACCACATGCCCGTCTTCGTCTGCAATAACAATGCCCTGCCAACCACTAGTAAGCAACTGTTTATCAAATGCCAAATCAACCCGTATTTTGCCATTGGGCACCTGGCACAACAGGCTGTTTTCAATGAGCTGTACCATATTCTGAATCAACAAGCGCGTCTGCTCAGAGTGCACCTGTTGCTCACTGGTAATATCCAGCACCCCCAGTAAATCACCTGACGGGCTAAAAACCGGGCCTGCCGAACAGCTGATGAAACGATGCTTGCGGATAAAGTGCTGATCACCGATCACTGCCACAAAACGTTGATCGGCCAAGGCCGTACCAATGGCATTGGTACCCTTAAGGCTCTCTTGCCAGCAGACACCCGATTCCAGGGCAATACTGGTCAAGCGTTGTTCAAACCGTGATTGCCCCCATGCACCGATAATCACCCCTTCCGAATCAGTCAGTAACAGGCGGCTATTGGTACCTGCAAACATCTGGTTGAACAAAGGCACGGCCAACTGTTCAACTGCAGCGGTTAATTTTTTTGCGCGGTATTGTCGCTGTGCCAACTGCTCTCGGTCGAGCCGAACATGCTCGGGAGCATGCTGTTCTTCAAGCCCGGCCATCTGGCTACGGTACCAAGACTGTTCCAGCCAGTCCTGTTGGGGGGTATCAACAAATGAGTGCATAGATTAACTGTTCCATGTTGTCACAGTGCAGGTGTGCCATTTTGTAACAGTTGAACAATTTCAACGAGATGGCGCTGTTATCTGTGATTGCAGATGTTCTTACATAAAATTTTATTAATCATAGCGTTACATTTTATTAACAACAAGTCTGTAATTCTGGCCTGCTGTTTGCGTTAGTACTAATCGAAAGTAACAACAAGAGCAACACAACAGAACATTATTAAAAACAATCAGCTGCGATGAAGCAGCCTCGATTTGATGAACAGAAGCAAAGAAGGAACGACCTATGATCTACGCACAACCAGGAACCGACAATGCTGTTATTACATTCAAGCCTCAATACGATAACTATATTGGCGGCGAATGGGTAAAACCTGTCAGCGGTGAGTATTTCAACAACATTTCGCCTGTTAACGGCGAATCCTACTGTCAGGTGGCTAAATCAGGGGAAGCCGACATCAATCTGGCGCTGGATGCTGCCCATAACGTGCGGGCTAGCTGGGCTGCCACCAGTGTCACCGAGCGTGCCAACATTCTGCTGAAAATCGCCGATCGTATCGAGCAGAACATCGAAATGCTAGCTGTTGCCGAAACATGGGAAAACGGTAAGCCAGTACGCGAGACGCTCGCTGCCGATCTGCCACTGGTTGTCGATCACTTCCGTTACTTTGCTGGCTGTATCCGCGCTCAGGAAGGCTCGGCAGCCGAGCTGGACGTTAATACTGCGAGCTATCACTTCCCTGAACCAATTGGTGTCGTCGGCCAGATCATTCCATGGAACTTCCCAATGCTGATGGCGGCATGGAAACTGGCACCGGCCATGGCGGCTGGCTGTTGTGTAGTACTAAAACCCGCCGAGCAAACCCCAACGTCAATTCTGGTGTTGATGGAGACTATCGGTGATCTGATCCCGCCAGGTGTCATCAATGTCGTCAACGGTTATGGCCATGAAGCAGGTCAGGCACTGGCAACCAGCAGCCGCATCGCAAAACTGGCCTTTACCGGTTCAACCGAAGTGGGTAACCATATCCTGAAATGTGCTGCCGACAGCCTGATCCCATCGACAGTTGAGCTTGGCGGCAAATCACCGAATATCTACTTTGGCGATATCTTTGATCATGAAGATGCCTACCTAGACAAGTGCATAGAGGGGATGTTGCTGGCCTTCTTCAATCAGGGCGAAGTTTGTACCTGCCCTTCACGAGTACTAATCCATGAGTCGATCTACGACGAGTTCATTGCCAAAGTTGTAGAACGCGCGCAAAACATCAAGCAAGGCAATCCACTGGATACGGATACCCAGGTTGGTGCACAGGCTTCCAAAGAACAGTTTGATAAGATCCTGAGCTACCTGGAAATCGGCCGCAATGAAGGGGCAGAAGTACTGGTTGGCGGTAATGCCGTCCAGCAGAGCGACGGGCTGGAGCAAGGCTACTACATTGCACCGACTATGCTCAAAGGCAACAACAAAATGCGCGTCTTTCAGGAGGAGATTTTCGGCCCGGTGATCGCCATCACTACCTTCAAGGATGAAGCTGAAGCATTGGAAATTGCCAACGATACCGAATATGGCCTGGGTGCAGGTGTATGGACGCGTGATACTAACCTTGCCTACCGGATGGGACGCAATATTGAGGCCGGTCGTATTTGGATCAACTGTTACCACGCCTACCCTGCACATGCTGCTTTCGGTGGTTACAAAAAGTCCGGCATCGGCCGAGAAACCCACAAGATGATGCTTGATCATTACCAAAACACCAAAAACCTATTGGTCAGCTATGATGTCAACCCATTAGGGTTCTTCTGATCTACGTTATTTAGTTTAAATAAGCTCTTCGTAACAGGCCGGTATGCCTACAATACCGGCCTGTATTTTTTATTTCAGACCAAAATTGCATCTTGAGTAGGCAGCCTCACCACTCAACCCATTGTTATTTGTAAGAAATCATTAATTACACCGAGAATAAGCACTCACCACACGTAATATTCAGCTAATATTCAGCATGCGACTGAGAAACTTATTGCACTAGTTCGTTACAAGGATATTGCATATGGAATGCCACTGCGCTCATATAATTCGTATAAAACGGAATTTCTGGCAACGCTTTGTCTACAAGTCGATTCACCGCTGCACGCAATGCGGCAAGGTTTTCAAGATTTAGTGATCGGCAAAATAACAACAAGCGCAAACACACAAGAAAAGAGCCGCTTCTTAATGTGGCTTTTTTCTTGTGTGCTCTGCCTAACTCAGCCCCTGCAATACGCCGCATCTTTCCCAATCTTCTAGATAGCTAACATTATTGCCCGATAAAACAACATAATGTAAATAATACCAATATGTTTTCTATCCCACGCCTTATCTGCCCAGAGCTCTCCCTGTGACAAGTACCTTGAAGTGATTGGGGCATATACAGAAGCAGAACAGGAGAAAAGCATGGATATTGCCATACTCATTATGCTTATTTTTCTCAATGGTGTTTTTGCCATGTCTGAGATCGCCCTGGTGACAGCCCGCAAGAGTCGCCTGCAAAAGCTTGCTGAAAACGGGGACACATCCGCAGCCTGCGCCATCAAGCTCGGACAGGTACCCACCCAGTTTCTCTCCACCGTTCAGATAGGCATTACGGCCATCGGCATCTTAAACGGTATTTTTGGCCAGGCCGCGCTGGCAGAGCCGCTTGCCGCTTTCATGAATGAATTCGGCTTTAACGAAAAAACCAGCTCGACAGTTGCGACAACCATTGTCGTTATCGCCATTACCTACGCGTCTATTGTGATCGGCGAACTTGTACCCAAACGACTCGCGCAGCTCAATGCCGAGCACATAGCAAGGGTGATGGCACGCCCTATCTCTTTGCTGGCTGCAGTCTCCCGACCGTTTGTGTTCCTGCTGACAGTATCTACCGATATGATCCTTACTCTAATTAGCAAAAAAGGGGCAGACAGCACTCATCTGACCGAGGACGATATTGAAGCAGTACTCGACGAGGGAAAACAAAATGGCATCATCGAAAAGCAAGAGCACGACATGGTTCGCAATGTGTTCCGCTTCGATGACCGCAAGGTGGTGTCGCTGATGACCCCGCGCAGCGAAACTATCTATCTGGACACCAATCACCCTCTGGAGGCTAACCTTGACAAGCTACTCGGATCTGAACACTCCTACTTTCCGGTCTGCCGTGGAGGATTCGACAATGTACAAGGCCTAGTTTCTGCCAAGCATCTACTTCAGAAGCAGCTCGACGGCAACATCAACCAGTTTTCCGATTCTCTGCTAGCGGCTGTATATGTGCCCGAAAACTGGACCGGAACCCAGTTGCTGGAGCTGTTCCGGGCCTCCGGTGATCCTATGGCTTTTGTGGTCGACGAATATGGCGATATTCAAGGTATCGTCACCCCTCTGGACTTGTTCGAGGCACTGGTCGGCGAGTTCAATACCAGTGATCCCGAAGATTTATGGTCGGTACAAAATAACGATGGTAGCTGGCTACTAGATGGACTGATCCCGGCTCTGGTGCTCAAAGACATGCTGGAACTAAAAAGTATGCCCGAAGAAAAAAAGGGCAGATACCACACCCTAAGCGGAATGATGATGCTGCTTATCAGTGGCCTCCCACACATCGGTAATATCACCGAGTGGCAAGGGTGGCAGTTCGAGATCCTGGCGCTTGATGGCAACCGAGTCGACAAAGTAAAGGCGAGTCGATTGCCTGTTGAGGGCAACCGCCAAGAAAAGGGTGAGAAGCCAATTAACTAATCTTCATGAGGAAACAAAATCGCCACCAAGAGCAAGCTAAGCGAACAAAGCACCGCCATCACAAGGTAGGATTTCGGCAAACCAAGAGATGCACTGCTCCACCCAGCCAGCAAATATGTAAAGAACCACCAAAAATGAGACAGAGAAAAGTGTGCTGCAAAATAAGCAGCAGCATCCGGCTCTTCACAAGAATGAGTCACCAGGACCCCGGCAGGGGTTTGAATACACGACATCCCTATTCCTAACAATAAGCAAATAGCAATAAAACCAGGCCAAGAAGGCGTCAGGGTGCCTAAAAAAAGCGCCAGAACGATACTGATACCGCCAGCGATCATAAATGGCCGAATGTTCCGCTTTTCCAGCCAACCAGGCAGTTTAAATGCGACGATCATCGAGCCGAACCCGACCACAGCCATTGCCAGTGCTGTTTCTCTGTCACCGCCATCAAGCACCTGGTTGATATACACCACGGTATTTACAATCACCATGGCACTCGCTCCGGCAGCTGCAAGATAGGCCATCCATAGTGCTCGAAGCCGAGGCGTGCTCAAATAAGACTGGATACCAAACTTAAGGTTATTCCATACTCCCTTGCCGTGATCTACTGGCATAACAGCAGGTAAAGTACAGCGGATGATCAGTACACCGGACAGCAGGAATGTCAGCGCATCAAGAATAAACAGGTCACGAAAACCAACCAGCATAAGCAACACCGCAGCCAGCAAAGGACTAATGATTTGCTCCAAGTCATACGCCATACGGCTATATGACAAAGCGCGGACGTACTGCTCCCTATCTGGCAATACCTGTGGCAATGTGGATTGAAACAACGGGGTAAAACCAGCAGAACAGGCATTGATTGCAAATACCAGCACATATATTTGCCAGCTTTGGGTCACCCACGGCAGGCAAAGGATCAAGCCCGCCCGGATAATATCTAGCACAAACATAAACTGCTTTCGTGGCAGCTTGTGGGCTATCGCACCAAACATCGGTGCCAAACCAACGTAAGCGATCATCTTCAGCGCAAAAGCCGTGCCCAACACCGCACTGGCATCTTCAGCTTCCAGTTCCCAAGCCAGCAAAGCCAGAGTCACCGAGCTGATCCCAGTGCCGATCAATGAGATGACCTGGGCACTGAGCAGCTTCAGATAGGTGGTATTTTTCCGCATAGGCAGCGGAGTACTTATTGTTTCAGTCGCCATGTTCTTTGTCCTGACAGCATCCGTGGCCGTCATTAAAAAAAACGGCGTGGATTCCATAAGTGTTAGCCAAGCCCGCTTGCTATGCCCAGTTATTACTCGACAATATCCGGGTATCACAGGTCACTACGAGCCTATTACCCAAACTTTTCTAAGCACATGCACCACTTAATGCTGTAGCTACATTTTCTGCTGGCAACGCTTCGAGATTTTCAGGTGCCGGCAGACCTGCTGCTGACATCAAAGCCGCAAAGTCACCAATATATGGCTGGGGATCATTCTTGTTACTACTTATGTATTGATACTTCTCCGGCCCCTTGCCGCATAGCAGCAACACATCATCTGGCATCAAGCACGACACGGCCAGCTCGATAACACTCTGGCGATCATGGTTGGCACTGCTGTTACCGGTAGTTACCTTACTGCTCATTGCAGCGAACAACGCATCCTGGCATACACCCAGCGGGTTATCTGTGGTAAAAAATACATGGTCAGAGCGCTCACTGCACAGCTCGCCAATCGCGGCCGCGTCAGCCAGACGGTCACCCGTAACCCCAATCACGGTATAGATCCGCCCGTTACTGTGACGCTGTACATTCTCCAGCAAGTTGAGCAGGCTATCGTAGTTATGGGCATAGTCGATAATTGCCGTCGCACCATTTTGTAGCGGGTAGACCTCGCAGCGACCAGGGGCATGCTGCATGGTGGCGAGCATCTCAACTGCCGTCGACATGTTAATATCCATTGCTGCCAACGTTGCCAACATCACGAGAGAATTTTCAATATTGAACGTAAATGGCAGAGCCGTCGTAACCGGAAATGACTGCTCCCGATAGGCCAGCTTGAACTGACCGCTATGGCAAGATGACGTGATATCAGAGGCAAAAATGTCAGCCCCGGGATCAAACATGCTAAAAGTGATCACCTTCGCTTTGCTGCGACAGCGCTCAATCATCGCCAGCGCAAGCTCATCATCAAGGTTAATCACCGCAATACCACCGGGCTTCAGGCGATCAATCAACCTAAGTTTGGCCTGGATATACTCATCCCGGCTCTTATGGTAATCGAGATGATCACTGCCAATATTGGTGATCGCCACCACATCGAAATCGACAATACTCACCCTGTCTTGTGACAGCGCATGGCTGCTGACCTCCATCACATTGTGAGTCACCCCCGATTGCTCCATGGCATGGAACAGGTTCAGCAGGCTAATCGCATCCGGCGTAGTATTATCCAACTCAACCTGTTCATCACTGAACTGACAACCCAGCGTACCGGTATAGGCAGACTTGAACATTCGGTTCAGCAATGCATTAAGACAATAGGCAACCGTAGTTTTGCCGTTCGTCCCTGTGACGCCAATCTGTACCAGCTTATCCTGCGGGTATTGGTAATACTGATTAATCAAACTGACACTGTTGCTAAAACTCGGCGTCAACAGGCAGGGAACATCAAGCTCGAGTGGCTTGTTGGCTATCACTCCAATAGCGCCTTTCTGAGTCGCCTCATCGACAGATTGATGACTGTCCCAGTTTGGCCCCTGGCGACAGACGAAGACATCACCGGGTTTAATAGTCTGGCTATTGGACTTGAACTGGGCTAGATCCAGCTGGCGAAGTTGCTCTAAGTTTGCTGTATTGCATTTTTTCATAATTGTTATCTGTCGCTGGAGGTAAGCGATATGAACCTGCTTCGTTTCAGCCATAAAGGCAAAACAAAGTCATTTCATGGTGATTGTGCTGCTATTGTAATGGCTCTCAGGCCATCAATGTAATCGAATGGATTGATTAAAGTTATGAGTAATATCAATTGGCGTGGTGTTGATCTCTTTGCCGCTACCGGAGCTCACCGAGCCGAACACGACCAGGACGGCAGAAAGGGAACCAGGGATCCGCAACCAAAAGCTCATAGGCGATTACCTCCATCAGAAGAAATAGATTGAATGATTGCCATGGCGCAAAATGATAAATACCTAACCGCTCATTTTTTATACTTCATCTCGTTCAACAAACAAACCAACATCACAGTGAGAAATTAAGATGAAAAACATCTGGGCCAAAATCAAACAATTTCTGCTTACTCCCTACGGCAAGGCTTACCTGGTCTTTATTACTCTTACCAAACTCTACCTGGTGTACAAATGGGCGCTGGACTATGTCAGAAAATTTGGCGGTGAGCTATTTGAAATGATTGGTGCCTCAGTCTCGATGGGAGAAAACGTCAGCGTACTGAGCTTTACCGCTATCTGCGGCTACTATACTGTCGAAGCCGTTATCAGCATCTTCCGCAGCTCACCGAAGCCACAGATGACTCAGGCCTGATACCAAGCTGAATAATTCTCCCCTTCCCTCTCAGGCTGCAAGGATGCAGTCCGCCGATCCAGTATACTATCTGTTGATCACTGCACTCGCGGAGCTAAAGGAATGAACCAAGGTCAACTGGTCCCGCTGATAAAGACCGCCCACGCTGCTACCCTGATTGAAATGCTCAAGCATTTCGAGGCTGATATCTACCCACTCCTCAAAACAGCGGGACTGCCCGAAGACATCCTCCAGACACGTCATGAATATATTCCGGAAACCCCAATCAAACACCTGCTGGCTATGATGGCCGAAAAGGCCGATCCTGTTCATTATGGCGATTTGCTCCAGACCGCTATCCGGGAGTACTTTATTCCGAAAATGCTCAAACACCTACGTAACCCGGAAACAATAGGCGAAGCGATAGAGCAAATGCAAACAGCGGTGCGGCACGACTCCCCAACCGCCAAAGTCAGTCTCGAATACTTCAACGGCACGCCGTGGTTCTGTCGCCACAAGACAAAAGAGATGTCAGAAGGCTTCTTGTGGGCAGAGGTTTTTGCCATTCTGTTCCTCATCGAATTTATCCGCTTTGCCAGCAAAACCCGGTGGCAGCCAAACTGCATTGCCGTACAGTCACCTAATGCCGACAAGCTGGCTGGTATACTAAACAGCCCCCAAACCGTCCTCTATACCAACCGCAGCCTGGCCGCCGTCGAACTATCCACCGACATGCTGGCCATGCCCTTTAACCTGCCAGCCCGTTTCACCCCACACGACAAAATGACCAATCCCCCAAAATCTATGAGCTATGTCGAAACTGTCTATTTAGCCCTGGCCCCCTACCTATCCCGGCATACCCTGTCTATTCACCAGGCCGCTGATTTGATGAATACCAGTCCCCGTACCCTGCAGCGCCGCTTGTCTGGGGAAAACACCAGCTTCAAAAACATTAGGGAGAACATCATGCTGGCAACGGCCTGCCAGCTGATGGAGAACCGGCAATACTCACTGACCGATATCGCGTCCGAGCTGGGCTATGCCGATATTGCCCACTTCTCGCGAGCATTCAAAAAGCTGACAGGCTTTCCGCCCAAGGACTACCGCAAGCGCTTCCGGCCCAAGGAGCAAAATGCTCGCTGACTGCACCGCTAATAATAGAGCCAACTGCCCCTGTCCCGACAGAAACTCAGCCGCGGCTAGCAGCAACAAAAAACCGCCTCACGGGAGGCGGCTTCAAATCAGGCAAGGCGTTTGGATTACAGGGCGCGGGTATCCTTGAAAATATCCCCGCCTTTTATCACAACCTTGATATTGTCCGGGTTGGCAAGAATATCCAAGTCCTCAACCGGGTTGCCGCTGACAAAAAGCATATCAGCAAACGCCCCTTCACGGATCACGCCGATATCACCCTCCGGATACGGATCCAGCAATCCAGACAGTTTCAGCAACTCTCCGGTATCCGACGTCGCCTGCTTGATTCCGCGGAAAGAGCCGAAGAATTTCTTCCGCGCGGAAAACTCTGAATTTTGTTTAGCATGAACTTCCGGCGTTCCGACCAAATCAGTTCCGAATGCACATTTGAGGTTATATCTCTCGACCAGCTCAGCCTGCTTGAGCAAGCCCTTGCCGACACGCTCGGTCTTCTGGTAGAGAATTTCGCTATCTAGCGGGATCATCCGATTGGCAATCAACTCAGCCGTCGCATATTGCGGAACAATCCACACTTCCTTGTCCAGGCACATCCGTGCAATATCATCATTCATAAAGGTGGCATGCTCAAGAGACTTCACCCCTTCTTCAACCGCAATCTTCATGGCTGGCCCGGCATGAATATGGCTGCAGACATAGGAACCGTAATTGGTCACGGTCTCTACAATAGCCCGCAGCTCATCCCGGGTGTACTGGATCGTATCGAGCGGATCAAACAGCGATGACGCCCCGCCGCCGCCAAATACCTTGATCTGAGAAGCGCCCATGAAGATTTGGTCACGGGTCCGCTTCAGGCACTCCGGCACTCCGTCAGCCAGCACCAGATGTCCTTGACGCATAAAGCTCGAGTCCTCCAGGCTCTGGTTGAAGTTGGAACGCTGGGTTCGGCTTTGCCTATAATCAGCATGACCGCAGGTTTGTGAAATCGCACCGTAACTCGGGTAAATCCGCGGACCAGGCACAAAATTATTATCGATACTCTGTTTCAGGCCATAGCAGTTACTACCGACATCCCGGACCGTGGTAAAGCCTCGTTCCAGCATCTGGCGGGCTATCACAGTAGAGCGCACCGCCACCTCTTCCGATGTCATGTTATCCATAGCCTGGAAGGTCCCTGAAAATGAAATATGGGTGTGGGCATCAATCAATCCCGGGATCACCGTATAGCCTGCCGCGTCAATCACCTGGTCATAGTCCACCCCGAGATTTTCCTGACAGGCAATCTCGGTGATCACCCCATTTTCAACACTGATAAAACGCCCCGGCTTTACCAGCTCATTAACCCCGTCAAACAATGAAACGTTCTTTAGTAGCACTTTCATAATCAATTTCCTGTCAATAGTCATTCAGGCAATCTGCCAGGTTATTCGCACAGTGCAGCCGCTTCGCCCAGCTGGCACGTTTCCAATTCGGAATGGTAGATTTCGATGATTTTTTCCGCCGTCGCGTCAATATCCTCTGCCGAGGTATGGCAATTCAGTACAGAAAAGAGCATGGTCTTAAGCCCCTTGTAGCCAGATGTTGACGGGTAGCAGAAGCCATCTTGCTGCAACTGGTGGACAACCTGCTCGGTCAGGCGATTTCGGAACACGTCGTCACCGATGCCGAACTGGGCCGAAAAGCGATTGGACACAACATCATTGAGAATGGTGATCCCGTCGACGTTGCGCAGCCTGTCAGCCATTCTCTGTGCCAGCGAGCAGCAATTGTCGAGATGTGCCTGGATCCCCTCTTTGCCCAGCGTCTTGATAGCGGCATAGACAGGTACCCCGCGGGCCCGGCGCGACGCCGAAATTCCGAAGTTAATGGCATTGCGATCCGGCTTGGCAATCGCATCGGTCAGGTAGTCACCCATACTGTTGCCCCCCATGGCCGTTGCCAGCAAGGAAGCATCACGGACAATTACCATCCCGCTGTCATAGGGCATGTTGAACCACTTGTGGCCGTCGGTATCCCACGAGTCCGCTTTCTCAATCCCCTTAAGCAGGTGCTTCTGGTTGTCGCTCACGGCCGACCACAGGCCAATCGCCCCATCGACATGCAGCCAAGCATTAGAGTGGGCCTGAACATGGCCGGCAATCTCCTCGAACGGGTCGAATGCCCCGGAATCGATACAGCCGGCCTGGGCACAAACCAGTGTCGGGCCATCGCACCGGCCCAGGATCTCCTGCAGGTATCCGGGGATAATTCTCAGGTTGCTGTCAGTCGGAATGGTCTGGATATCGTTCACACCGATGCCAATCATCGAGAGCGCACGCTTAATTGTCGAATGGATCTGGTCGCTCACCACAACATGAATACGCGGGGCGTTATACAGTCCCTGAGTCACCACATCCCAACCCGCTTTTTGCAGCAGACTATTACGGGCCGTTATCAGTGCGGTATAGATCGCTTCCTGAGCGCCGGAGGTAAAACCCACCCCGGCCGTATCGGGAAGGCCGAGCAACTCCAACATCCACTCGGCCGCGGTTTCCTCGACAACCGAAGTGCCTGGGCTGGAAACGTAATATGGCACGTTCTGATCCCAGGCACTTACCAGCCAATCTGCAGCGAGAGCTACCGGAAAGGAACCACCAATGGCATAACCGAAATAGCGCGGACCACCCGAACCGATCAGCCCGTTTTCAACATTGGCCACCAGCTCATCCAGCACCTGCTCCGGATTACTCGGCTGTTGCGGCAGACTGCCGCCGATCTGCCGACGCAGTGATTGGGAACTGATCTGGCTATCTATAGGTCTTTCCGGCAAAGATTCCAGATAATCAACAGCATGGGAAAGTGAGCGGTTCAGCAGCTTGCTGTACTGGTTAAACTGATGAGACATGACGTACCTCTTTGGTTAATGACTGTGTCTACAGCCATAAATTAAAGATTTCGCCATGCTTTATTTATCATTTCGCGCCACCTATTCCAATCCCGGATTTTGATATTGATATGATGAGCCGCAAGCGCGATAGCCAACACCCTCGAATGCAATGGCTAACAGAGCGAGTAAAAGGCGTGATTCAAGAGAAAGTAGATAGTTTACGTGAGATAAAATGAAGCCCCTTTTGACTAGGGGCTTGGTATTCACTGTCGATTAGCGAACTGACTAGACGAAGATATTAGCCAAAACAAAGCCAAATGGCACAGCAGCAACAATACCTAACATGCCTGGCAGGAAGAACGGGTGGTTGACGATATAAGAACCATTCCACTTATTGCTCAGGAAAGAGCCCGTATCATCCGTTGCAATGGCAAAGGCCGTTGTCGGGTAGATATTGGTCATGTAAAGCGCACTCACCGCAACAAAGCTTGCCAGAATGGTCGCCGGATCTACATTGAGTGATGCTGCAATCGGAACCAACAAGGCACTGGTTGCTCCCTGGCTGAACAGCAATGCAGAAGTCGCGAAGAATACGACGGCCAGCAGCGCCGGATATTCGCTAAGCACATCACCTGCAAGCGTTTTGATCTCAGGGATGTGGACTCCGATGATAGTCGAGCTCAGCCACACAATACCGAGGATCACAATCAGGCTTTCTGCCCCGTCGGCAAAAATCGGCGCCTTCTTGATTGAAGTAAGCTGCACCTTGCACACCATTGCCATAATGAAGCTGGTCAGCAGCATCACGATGACAATGATATCTCGAGAGCCCAAGGTATGACCCAGCAGCGGCTTGAACAAAAGCAAGGCGACAATGAACATCACACCACCGAGGAACAACCATACCGAACGCTTGGCCTCGATCGTCGGCTCAATTTTTTTCTGCTCTTCCGGTGTGAAGTTCACCAATCCTTTTTCGACTCGCTCCTTAAAGATCGGATCGTCTTTTAGATCACATCCCTGACGGCTGGCAATAAACGAGGCTACAACAACCCCGAACAGGGCAGAAGGCATGATCACGCTCAGTGCCGTACCAAAGCTCACTCCCATTTGCTCAACCACCACATACATAGCAGCAGTCGCAGCCGAAATTGGCGAAGCGGTAATGGCGATTTGCGAGGCAACGACAGCAGAGCTCAACGGCTGGCTTGGACGCACACCGTTTTCCTTGGCAACCTGCTGGATAACATTCAGTACTGACATCGCCGTATAGCCCGTACCAGCCAGTGTGGTCAGTACGAAGGTCGTCGCCGGGGCCAGAATGTTAATGTACTTGGGATGGTTTCGCAGCATTTTCTCCGCGCAGTTAACCATGTAGCTCATACCACCAGCCTGCTGCATCACCGACAATGCCAAGATCACCGACATAATGATCAGGATCACCGATACTGGAATACTGCCTGGCGGCAGGCCAAGGCCAAAGACGGCAATCGCCATTCCCAGGCCACCGGCTAGCCCGACACCAATCCCGCCAAGGCGGGCCGCCAGAATAATGGCCCCTAACAACAGACACGTTTGGATAATAATCATTGGATATCTCCTCTCCTGTTATACGCTCAGGAGTTCCTGTTATAAACTAAGAAGTTGGTTGAGTTCTGCAAAGGTTGCAGCTTCGAAATTGGCTAACACTCTCAGCCAAAGTTGACACTTGCTCTCGCCGATCTTGGGCAAAACACAAGCGGTAAATTTCTTCTCGATTTCCGCCTGTGACAGCGGTTTTTCCGGATTACCTTTGGCAAGATCATTCTCAATCGTTAGCGTTTCACCGTTATTCAGGTACACCCGGATTTTGACCGGCGCTGTGCCGATGAAACCCAGCTTTTCGAGATCGGGGTCAACCCGCATCCGGATCCTAGGCATCAACGCCTGAACACGGGGATCGCGCACGGCCTCATCGGTGAACTCGGCCAATCCGACCCCGCCATGGATCAGCCGAGCAGCCAGTGCATACTGCATCGAAAACTTGGCCTCGATGGCATTTTTCGGGCATTCACACACCAGCTCCCGAGGCCCAAGCAAACTCGCGCCAACCTGCAGGTATTCAATCTCATCAGCTTCCAGCTGTCTTTTGCTAAGCAATGCATCCCAGCAGTCGATGGCAGGATGACTGCCGCTACAGCACGGGTATTGCTTGAACACCAAGCCGCTCTCCAGCAAATCCCACTGCCTGCCGAGCGTCACTTCAGCCCCTTCAAGCGAAGTTATACTTGTAAAGCACTGAGCAAAGCCATCAGCCGCCTCAATCACATTGGGCTGCCCAGTTACTCCCAGCATCGCCAGCTCGACGGCATTGACGCCGTTAAACGCTGCTAGCCCGGCATGCATCGCCTTTGTCTGGCTACCAAAGTTGCCACGCACGCCAGAAGCCGACGACGCTGAGATGGCCAGTGCATGGGTCAGTGTGCATTCATCCAGCCCAAGCAGGATCCCTGCCGCCACTGTTGCCCCGAAGACCCCGATTGCCGGAGTGGTATGCCAGCCTTGCTCCGACAGCTGTGGCATTACCCACCTTGCGATCTGGTGCTGGGCCTCAACACCAGCGATATAGGCCAGCAAGACACTTTCACCACCAAGCTTGCACTCCTCAGCAGCAGCGAAGGCAACAGGGGCTACCGTCACCGTTGGATGACCGATCGTCGCCCAACTAACATCGTCAAAATCAAGGGCATGGGAGGCTGCGCCATTGGCATAGCAGGCATAGGCCATCGTGGTTGTCTGGCTGGTACCCAATACGCTGCAATTTCCCTGCGCAGCTCGCTGACTGGCAAACTGCTGAAGCTTTGTGGCAACAGGCATCTCACTTCCGGCAATCGTAACGGCGACATAATCGGTCAAGGCAGTCTTAGCTACGTTGAGCACGTCTTCCGGCACATCTTCCAACCTAAGATTCACGCACCAGCGTGCAATTTGCGTTAACAAGGGCTCAGACATCATGCAGGCTCCCCAATGCTGTCTTCCTCTGCTGCCGCCATCTCTTGCTGATAACGTTTCACCGCGGCTGCACTTGCCTTGGGATCAGTCATCACCATAGGATCCAGCAGGTAATCTGCCTGCGACGGGGTTAACAGTTGCTCGGCCAGTACCACTTCTCGAACACTGAGGTTCTGCTCAAACGCAGTGGTCGCAATGCGGCTTCCCACCTTGTAACCAAACAACGTCGCAATCACGGTTGCCAGCGCCGTACTCTTCTCGGCATATTCGCGGCAGACAGGCTCGTTGGGCAGCAGATCTCTCAGGCATTTCTCGACAAACAGCGGAATGGCGTTGGTCAGCAGATTACAGGATTCAAACAGCGCCTTAATGATCACCGGCTCCCAGACATTCAGATCCAGCTCACCGCCTTCGACGGCCATCGTAATTGCAACATCATTGCCAATCACCTGATAGGCGATCTGGTTGATCAGCTCCGGCATCACCGGGTTGATTTTGCCCGGCATAATCGAAGAGCCCGGCTGCACTGCAGGCAGGAACAACTCGTTGAACCCGGCACGCGGGCCGCTCCCTTGAAGACGGAAATCCGTCGCCATTTTAGACAGGAAGGCCGCCAGCTTTTTGATCTGGGCAGCGACCTCAAGATAGGCATCACCATTTTGCAGCCCATCAAAGAAATTCTCCTCGGCCACAAACTGCTCACCGGTAATATCACGAAGCTCGACATACACCTGCTCCAGATAGCCTTCATGAGTAGACAGTCCGGTGCCGACCGCGGTTGCTCCCAAAGGCAAATCCAGGGTCTGCTCGCTGGCAGCTTTGAGCGACAGGTGCAAACGACGTACCTGATGCAGATAACCACTGAACTGCTGACCAAGTGTGATGGGCACTGCATCCTGCAAGCAGGTTCTTGCCAGCTTCACGACATGATCAAAAGCCCGGATCTTCTCTTCCAGCATAGCTTCCAATGCTGCGACTTCTTGGAGCAGCTGGTGAAGGTTAAGGCGGCAGGTCATTTTCATTGCCGCCGGGATCACATCATTGGTCGACTGCCCCATGTTGACATGGGTATTGGGGTGCACGGCATCATAGCCTTTATGCCCGGTAAGGATTTCGTTAGCACGGTTGGCTATCACCTCGTTCGCATTCATGTTTGTCGACGTGCCGCCACCGCCCTGGAAGATATCGATTGGGAACTGATCATCAAAGCGCTGCTCCATCACCTCCTGCGAGGCCTGGACAATAGCCGCTGCCAACTTCTCGTCCAGCGCACCAATTTGGCAGTTGGCTTTGGCTGCCGCCTGTTTGATCGCTGCCACCGACCACAAATAATATGGAACATCCACCGCCGTACGGCCGGAAACAGCAAAGTTATCGCGGGCACGTACAGTCTGGATACCGTAGTAAGCCTCATCCGGTAACATCATCTCGCCTAATACATCAGTTTCTTTTCTCATCATTCAATCCTGCATTTTTCTCTGTTGCCTAGGATTTTATTGCAAGCTCTGTAGGGAATGTTTGAACTAGCTCCGCACTTGAATAGCAGTGGACAATATAATGAAGAGTATTAGTTTGACTTATACTGCAGCCTGATATGGACACAATTGCATTTGATCTTCGCCAACTCAGAACGTTTATTACGGTGGTAGAAACGGGCTCGTTCAGCCAAGCCGCCCAGCACCTCAACCAGACCCAATCTGCTGTATCACAGCTAGTCCAAAGCCTTGAGCAAGCACTTGACTGTAAATTGCTGGACAGGAGCAAGCGGCCGATAAAACTGACCCTATCCGGCAGGGAGCTTTACCAGCAGGGAAGCAAACTATTAACGGAATCGAGGAGGCTACAAGACTGGATGCACTCGATAGAAAAAGGCAAATTCCCACAGCTTCGGATCGGGATGGTCGATTCCGTCACCCAAGTTGCCGGTATCGAGTTGCTCAAGTACCTCCAGCCCAAGGTCGCCCAAATCCACCAGATGACAGGCACTGCACCGGAGCTGCTGGCATCACTGCAATCGGGCAAGGCCGATATCATCATCACCATGACCAATCAGGATATCCCACAGGAACTCGCGATGTTCCCACTGCTGAGCGAGCAGTACGTAGTCGTAACACCTGCTGGCTGGGAGCCGAAAGACATTCAATGGCTAGCAAAAAACAAGCCCTACATCGCCTATGAGAACTGGACGCCAACAGGCACCCAAACCAACAACTGGCTAAGGTGGCGAAACTACAAACCACAAAGCCAGTTCTCCCTCGATCGCGCCGACAACGTGCTAGGAATGGTGGCAGAAGGGCTTGGTTGGTCATTGTCTACGCCCACATTCTTGGCCCGACAACTTGAGCTATTGGATAAGCTACAATGCCAGCCACTGCCTGTTCCCGGGATCACCCGGCAGTTGGCCGTTATCTGCAGAAAAGGAGAATTTGGCTCCATGATCGATGAACTTGTTGCTGATATTCGTAATATTATTTTTAATCAGAAGGTCCAAGAAGTACAAAGGCGTTGGGAATGGATGGAAGAGTAACTTCACCAAGCTAATTTCGTCATAACTTCACTAAATCAAAGTCAGGTATGAACAAAAAGTAGCCACGCTCGACTTTTTTAGATTAAATACTCAGTGCAACTGCTTTACATGTCCTAGACATACACTCTAGCTGACTCAATAGGGATGACAGGTGATCACATGATTCATTGGCTGAATATCACAACATCAACACTGGCTTCGACCTATCGGTTCTGGCGTGGAACGGTGGCCAGCAAATCCACCGTACAACCAGAACAACCTCTCATTTTGTTTGATCAAGAAGGCTGTTCAAAATGCCGTCTTGTACGTGAAGTGCTGACCGAACTGAATTTAGATGTGATCATCGCTCCCTGTCCTGACAACGGGCAAAATATCGCCAAACTCCAATCGGCGTTCAATGGTATCAGCCCACCAATGCTGGTTGATCCCAACAGCCCGGACATAGCCAAAGGGGCAGAGGAAATAATCCACCACCTGTACAGGCAATACAAAGGGACACAACCTCCCAAGGCATGCCTTGGAAAACTCAGAAGCGCCCTGACATCCAAACTGGCTACAGGCGTGCGTTTAGGCGCTGGCATAAAAGCGAAGCCATCTCAACAGCCGGATCTCCCTCTGATCCTATACAGCTTTGAATCCAGCCCGTTTTCCCGCCCTGTCCGCGAAAAACTGTGCGAGCTAGAGCTGACCTATATCTTGATCAACATAGGTAAACAACAATTTTCAGATATGGGGCCCGCCAATTTTCATTGGAGCCTTACAGCTTACAAGCCACTACCAAATACCAAGCGGGATGAATTTTTTAAACAACACGGTAATGTGCAGGTGCCCTATCTTGTCGATCCCAATACCAGTACTGAGATGTTTGAATCTAAGGATATTTTGCGGTATTTGGAGAGGACTTATGGGATGTGATAGCAGCAACACCCACGACATTCTTCTCATCAAAAGGTCGTAACAGGCTTCAGCTTTATATCCCTCACCTTCCCCCGGCATACACTTCCGGCATTTACCTTGCCGCAAGTGTTATGTATCTTGGCTATCAGCTACAAATATATAAAATATCAATAACAAAGCCACCAACCTGACGACGCGTCCTCCAGAAACGTAATCTGTTCAGCATTAAGGGACAACAGCATGATATTTATTTCAACCAAGGCCATATCCAGATCCCTAACGTTGGTTCTCCTATGGCTGGCGACTGCTTGTCTTGTTCCTGCCGAAGCGTCTGGACACGGCGATACCGTCCGGATTGGTGGTGATCACAACTACCCGCCTTATGAGTTCCTTAACGAGAACGGCGAGCCTGATGGCTACAACACCGAGCTCACGCGGGCAATTGCTGAAGTGATGGGGATGCGCGTAGACATTCAGCTGGCGGGTTGGGACGAGATGCGTAAGCAGCTGGAAACTGGTGATATTGATGTTTTGCAGGGAATGGTATTTTCCGAGGCCAGGGCAAAAGATTACGACTTCTCACCACCACATGCCATTGTGCACCAGTCAGTATTCGCCAGAAAAGGCTCGCCGACTATCTCGGAGCTCAGAGAGTTAAGCGGCAAGGAAGTGATCGTGCAAAACGGCGGCATCATGCATGACTACCTGCTGCAAAATAACGTCGGGGCCAAGCTTATCCTGGTCGATACCCATGCCGATGCGCTGAGGTTGCTGGCATCCGGCCAGCATGACTACTCCCTGGTGGCCAACCTGCCCGGCCTATACACGGGCAAGGTACTTGAGCTATCCAACATCATTCCGGCTGGCAAACCTTTCAGCGCCCAGCATTACGGCTATTCGGTATTAAAAGGCAAGCAGGAGTTACTGGCCCAGTTCAGCGAGGGGCTGGCAATCCTCAAAAATACTGGGCGGCAGCAGGCTATTTATGACAAATGGCTGGGCCCGCTGGAAAATCAAGGCATGAGCTGGAAAAAAATCGGGATGGCGGCGGCGTTTATTGCTACCTTGCTGCTGATGATCCTCAGCATCATCATGTTCTGGAACCGGGCACTCAGCCGGGAGGTAGCACGGCGCACCCAGGAACAACAGCTGCAACAGCAGCAACTGATCCAGGCAGATAAAATGACCTCGCTGGGTATTCTGGTCTCCGGGGTTGCCCACGAGATCAATAATCCCAGCAGTCTGCTGCTACTTAACCTGCCAATCCTTAAAGATGCTTATCATGACGCCGAGGACATCCTCGAAGATCATTACCAGGAGCACGGTGATTTCCTTATCGGCGGGCTGGAGTACAGTCGCATGCGCGACGAGATCCCATCTATGCTCGATGATATGCTGGCAGGCACCCACAGGATCCGCAGAATTGTTGATGATCTCCGAGATTTCGCCCGCCAGGAGCCGACCGAGCTCAGTGAAACCGTTGATCTCAATAATGTAGTGGCTACTGCTGTTCGGTTGGTCGATAACACGATCTCAAAATCTACCCACCACTTCAAGGTGGAGTATGCCGACAAGATGCCTTGCTTTGAAGGCAACGCCCAGCGCATTGAACAGGTGGTGATCAACCTGATCATCAATGCCTGCCAGGCAATTGATAGCCCGGAGAACGGCATTTCAATCCGTACCTTCTATCAACCCCAAGAAAACATGCTGAAGTTCGAGATTTGCGATCAGGGACGGGGGATTGCTCCCGAGCACCTGCCCCACCTGAGCGATCCTTTCTTCACTACCAAGCGAGAGCAAGGCGGTACTGGTCTTGGGCTGTCTGTCTCCTTCGGCATTGTCCAGGAACATGGCGGCACCTTGGCCTACGATTCTAAACTCAAGCAAGGGACTTGTGTGACACTCTCGCTGCCCGCATTAAAGGAACCACTTCGTAATGAATATTAATCGCTATCCCGCTTTCGGCGTATTGCTAGTCGACGACGAGGCTGCTTTCCTGCGCAGCCTCAGTATCGTTCTCGAGCGACGGGGCGGAATTAACCATATTTTCCAGTGCCAGGACAGCCGCGATGCAATGGGGATCATTGCCCGGGAAAATATCGGCTTGGTGCTGCTTGATCTCACCATGCCCAATGTCTCCGGCGAAGATCTGCTCCAGCAAATTGTCGAGGAATACCCAGAAGTCGGCGTGATCATTATCAGCGGCCTGAACCAGCTGGAAACTGCCGTGAACTGTATCCGGCTTGGTGCCTACGACTACTTTGTCAAAACCACCGAAGAGGATCGCCTGATCGAGGGGATCAAGCGCGCTATCCTGATGCAGGAGATGCGCCATGAGAACCAGGAGCTACGCCGACGGTTCCTCACCGATACCCTGGAACGCCCGGAAGCCTTTTCGTCGATCATTACCGAAGACAAAGGAATGCGCTCAGTATTTCAGTACCTCGAATCCGTCGCACCCAGCAGGCAGCCAGTGATGATCTGCGGCGAAAGCGGTGTCGGCAAGGAGCTGATTGCCGAGGCCATTCACACCCTGAGCAACCGCACAGGCTCATTGATCACTGTCAACGTCGCCGGGCTAGATGACAATGTCTTCGCCGACACCCTGTTTGGCCATCACCGCGGAGCATTTACCGGTGCAGACAAAGCCCGGGCCGGACTTATCGAGCAGGCCGCAGGCGGGACGCTATTTCTCGATGAGATTGGCGACCTAAGCCAGGCCTCTCAGGTTAAGCTGTTGCGCTTGCTACAAGAAGGTGAATATTATCCGCTGGGCAGCGACAGGCCCAAGCGCCTGCGGGCACGAGTGATCGTGGCGACTCACCAAGATCTAGCCCAAAAGCAGAAAGAGGGCGAGTTCCGCAAAGATCTCTTTTATCGCCTGAAAACCCACAGAGTTGACATCCCTCCCCTACGCAAACGAAGTAGCGATATTCCGCAGCTGCTAGAGCACTTTCTTCAGCAGGCTGCGGACGAACTCGGGAAAAACAAACCTACCATCCCCAAAGAACTGCCAGTACTGCTTGCCAACTATGCCTTTCCCGGCAATGTGCGGGAACTGCGGGCACTGGCCTTTGATGCAATGAGCCTGCACCGCTCCCGGATGCTCTCTATGGATGTTTTCCGCCAGGTACTTGATCAAGACGTACCCGCCACGGAAGCCGAGGCCCATACTGAAGTCATGCTGTTCAATCCGGACAGACCGCTGCCAACATTACAGGAAGTTGGCGATCTTCTGGTGAATGAGGCCATGCTCCGGGCTCAGGGCAACCAGTCACTGGCATCCAAGTTATTAGGAATTTCACAGCCTGCCTTAAGCAAGCGGATCAAAAAAGCCCAATCCTAAACCCCTATAACCAAAAGAAAAGTTATAACCTAGGTGATAGAAGATAAGTTACTGATCACAAATGGATAACATAACATTTACATCAGTAACTTATTACTTTGGTTATACCCCTTCTATAAAGAACACCACTACCTAATACTCCACATTTATCCTTTAAAAACAATCACATAAATCAAATTATCAAGATTGGCATCAAGCTTGCTCTATTAATACCTAGGCACAGTGGGATAACACCCGTTCAGCCGCTTATTAAACGTATTACATACAAGAAGATACAGGTAATAACCCGACTTCACTTATACCAATCTACTTATCCAGGTTGGTATTGAATAAGCAACGGACAAGGAACTAACATGGAACAAGCACAAGTTAAACAAAGCCAACGCGGCTTTTGGGGCAATCTCGCCCTGTGGAAGAAAATTCTAGTCGGTATGGTACTGGGTGTGATTGCAGGAAGCATACTCGGGCCTGATGCAGAAGTGCTCAAACCTATCGGCACCCTGTTTATCAACGCCATCAAGATGCTAATTGTCCCTCTGGTTTTCTGCTCGCTCGTAGTGGGTGTCACTTCGATGCAGGATACCCGTAAGATGGGCCGTATCGGCGTTAAGGCCGTTGCGATCTATCTTGGTACTACAGCCGTTGCTATCAGTATCGGCCTTGGCCTGGCGACCTTGCTGACTCCGGGAGAAGGCCTGAATATGGCTGCGACCGCTGCTGCAGCTGATGGAAAAGAAGCGCCGACCCTAGTGCAAACCATTCTTAATCTGGTCCCTAAAAACCCTATCAGTGCACTAGCAGCCGGTAACATCCTTCAAATCATTGTCTTCGCCCTAGGTCTGGGTGTTGCCCTTAACTTGTGTGGCGAAAAAGCCAAACCTGCTATTGCCGTATTCGATAGCCTAGCCGAAGCGATGTACAAGCTGACCGAACTAGTTATGAAGCTTGCTCCTTACGGTATCTTCGGTCTAATGGCCTGGGTAGCCGGTAAATACGGCCTAGATATTCTTCTGCCATTGTTCAAAGTCATTGCCGTTGCCTATATCGGTAGCCTGCTGCATGTGTTGATATTCTACTCAGGCATGATTAAGTTTGTTGGTCGCCTGAACCCTGTTCCTTACATCAAAGGCCTGGTAAACCCAGCGGCGGTAGCTTTCACCACAACAAGCAGCTCGGGTACCCTGCCAGCAACCATCAAGTGCGCACGTGAAGAAATGGGTGTGTCGAAAGGGATCTCCAGCTTCGTACTGCCGCTTGGCGCAACCATCAACATGGACGGTACTGCTCTTTATCAAGGTGTAGCTGCACTGTTTGTAGCCCAGGCCTTTGGTATTGACCTTGCCTTTGCTGATTACCTGACCATTATTATGACTGCAACCCTGGCTTCTATCGGTACCGCAGGCGTACCGGGTGCCGGCCTGATCATGCTATCGCTAGTACTGACAACGGTTGGTTTGCCGATGGAAGGTCTTGCAATCATCGCCGGTATCGACCGTATCCTCGATATGGCACGTACCAGTGTGAACGTATGTGGTGACCTAATGGTATCTATCTTAGTTGGCCGCAGCGAAAACGAGCTTGATACAGACGTTTATAACAACACTGGCGAAGTCTATACCCGTACCAGTGAAGAGGCGGCATAAAGCCAACTCTTAGCTTCTGTTAATACGCCAACATAAACAAAAGGCCAGGTGAATAACACCTGGCCTTTTTCCATATTCGAATTGGATGAATAATTAGATCAAGATACCTGACAAGAAGAAACCAACAGGCACGGCGCTAACAATACCCAGCATACCTGGCAGGAAGAACGGGTGGTTGACGATCAACGAGCCATTCCAGCGGCTGCTCAAGAACGAGCCGGTATCATCCGTTGCAATCGCAAATGCAGTCGTTGGGTAGATGTTTGTCATATACAGCGCACTAACCGCAACAAAGCTTGCCAGGATAGTACCGGCATCAACACCCAAAGTGGCCGCAATTGGCACGAGTAGCGCACTGGTAGCACCTTGGCTAAACAGCAGGGCACTGGTTCCGAAGAAAACGACAGATAGCAATGCCGGATACTCATTTAACACACTGCCCGCAACATCTTTAATTTCACCAATATGGGCACCGATGATGGTAGAGCTAAGCCATACAATGCCAAGAATAACAATCAAAGATTCAGCACCATCTCTAAATATTGGTGCATGTTTGATGTCTGTCAGCTGTACTTTGCAGGTCATCGCCATCACGAAAGAGATAAACAACATGGTAATGACGATAATATCTTTAGAGCCTAGGGTGTGACCAATCACAGATTTGAACATCAGCATGGCAACAATAAAGACCACACCGCCTAGGAAAAGCATCACTGAACGTTTGGCTTCCGGAGTTGGCTCGGCATCTTTATCTTCGGCTGAGCTAAAGTTTACCAAGCCTTTTTTCACGCGCTCTTGATAGATAGGATCTTCAGCCAGTTCCACCCCCTGCTTGCTGGCAACAAAAGCAGCAACTGCTGAGCCAACAAGTGCTGCTGGCAAAATCACACAGATGGCGTCGAAGAAGTTAACTCCCATCTTCTCGACCACCACATACATCGCCGCCGTCGCACCTGAGATTGGCGAAGCCGTAATTGCGATTTGTGAGGCAACAACAGCAGAGCTTAACGGCTGGCTTGGGCGCACCCCATTATCTTTGGCGACCTGCTGAATAACATTGAGCACCGACATCGCGGTGTAACCTGTACCAGCAAGAGTTGTTAAGGTAAAAGTGGTAGCAGGTGCAAGAATATTGATGTATTTAGGGTTATTGCGCAGCATCTTTTCAGCGCATTTAACCATATAACCCATTCCGCCTGCTTGCTGCATAACCGATAAAGCAAGAATGACCGACATAATGATCAAAATAACAGAAACAGGTATCGAACCAGGAGAAAGCCCCATGATATAGACGGCGATCACCATCCCGACACCACCTGCCAATCCAACACCTATACCACCCAAACGGGCAGCAAGTATAATACACCCCAACAATAGAATAATTTCCAGTAACAGCATAATAAGTCCTTCATTTTTGTTTTATATTCATATTGCAACATCAATATTAAACTGAATTGCAAAGTAATTAGGTATAGACAGCCCTCAGCTAACAAACTTCATCTGCAAGTTTGTTATCTCTGATAAAGATCGATAGACTCAACCCTTTAAAAAATAATTTATTAGTATGAAATCATTAAGCGATTGATTTTCATGTCACCTCTGCTTTTTAGCTAAAATAAAAGCTAAAAAAAGTGAATGTTTATGAAGAAACAATAATTATAATTCAGCATGCGTTTCAAAGTTTTTATATGTTTTTTTATGGAAAAATATTTATACTCATCTTCTATCACTAGAATTACCGATGACACACACATCATGAAATCCTGTTAAGTCAACAAGTTAAATATTCACAAAAACCCACACCCTTACTTCACCATAAACCATTCACCCAATGAATCTATGAGGACTGTACTTAGCTTTCTATAGTGTTTGAAATGCCTAAATATATTCTGTCATGCGAAAACAGCATCACCATACTCTAGGCCAGGTCACAGAATATTCTGGATGATCACACTCTACAACCAAATGCATACTTTTCACTCACCACTCGTTAACCAAACAGAGCCAACGCGATAAAATCAAACCCAAAAGCCAACATTATCCCAACAGAATGTGGCAAGCTTTAATAAGGTTAAACATCACAATTTTAATATTAACTATATCAATCAATTATTTGTAATACATATAACTCATACATCAATCACGTAATAAAATGAGTGATCAACATTCAATATTTAGCAACAATCTAAAAAGTTAATACAATCACTAATAACAGATAATCTCATCGCCATTAAAATCAATTATTTCCCCTATGCAATAAAAGCATCATTGCTTACTTTTAAGCATTTCACTTCGCATAACAAAAAGACCATTGTGTCGGTGTCATTTCACTATCAATAAAGGTAAAGGCTATGCTCGACAATTCAAACAAGGTACGTATTGAAGAAGATCTACTAGGTGAACTTGAAATTCCGGCATCTGCTTATTATGGGATCCACTCACTGCGTGCCTATGAGAACTTCTCTATCTCATCGACGAGAATTTCTGACGTCCCTGAGTTTGTTCGCGGTATGGTGTTTACCAAAAAAGCGGCCGCCAAGGCCAACATGGAACTGGGCACTATCCCTAGCGATGTAGGCAAGTACATTGTTGAAGCCTGCGACTTGATCATCGATACCGGCAAGTGCATGGATCAGTTCATCTCAGATGTATACCAGGGTGGTGCCGGTACATCTGTCAACATGAATGCCAATGAAGTGATCGCCAACGTTGCCCTGGAACTGAAAGGACACGAAAAGGGCGAGTACCACATCATCAACCCTAACGATCATGTGAACAAGAGCCAGTCGACGAACTGCGCCTACCCAACTGGATTCCGTGTAGCCGTATACAACAGCATCATCAAAATGATCGGCTCGATTCAATATCTTCAGGCAGCCTTCGATGCGAAAAGCGATGAGTTCCAGGACACCCTGAAAATGGGCCGTACCCAGCTACAAGATGCCGTACCAATGACTGTGGGCCAGGAATTCCATGCTTTCAGCATCTTGCTAAAAGAAGAAATCAAAAACCTGAAATATGCTGCCTCGCTGCTTCTGGAAGTAAACCTGGGTGCAACAGCTATCGGTACCGGACTTAACGCTGCTGAAGGCTATCAGGAGCTTGCGGTAAAATACCTTGCCGAAGCAACTGGACTCGACTGCATACCATCTGAAGACTTGATTGAAGCTACTTCTGACTGTGGTGCCTATGTCACCGTTCATGCTGCGCTAAAACGCCTGGCCGTTAAACTTTCCAAGGTATGTAATGACCTTCGCCTGCTGTCTTCTGGTCCACGATCAGGCCTTAACGAGCTGAACCTGCCAGAAATGCAGGCTGGCTCATCAATTATGCCAGCCAAGGTTAACCCGGTAATCCCTGAAGTTGTTAACCAGGTTTGTTTCAAAGTGATCGGTAACGACACAACGGTCACTTTCGCTGCAGAAGCCGGCCAGCTTCAGCTTAATGTGATGGAGCCAGTGATTGGCCAGGCGATTTTTGAATCTATTCAACTGCTGAACAACGCCTGTATCAACCTTGCTGATAAGTGTATCCGCGGGATCACAGTGAACAAAACAGTGTGTGAAGACTTTGTCTTTAACTCGATTGGTATCGTCACTTACCTAAACCCATTCATCGGCCACCATGAGGGCGATATTGTCGGTAAGATTTGTGCAGAAACGGGTCGCAGTGTTAAAGATGTAGTACTGGAACGCAAGCTGCTGGACGAAGAGCAACTGGAAGAAATCTTCTCGGTACAAAACCTCATGCACCCAGAATACAAAGCGAAACTATATAACTAATATAGATTGTAAATAACACCAAAAACAAAAGGGCTAGATATTAGCCCTTTTATTATATTCACTTCCTAATTTTATCGATTGGTCATGTTGTAAATAAACGCTTTCATGATTAAGGAGTATTGAAAATAAACCTCTTAATTAGCCACTCAACTCTTTTAGAGGGCTCACTTTGCTCAACTCATTCCACATTGCCTCACAAGATGAATGCAATTTAGAATAGTAGCGATAAACATACAGATCGAGAGGAACCGGTTCTCTTTCAGTTAATATTTTCAACTGACCTGATGCTAACTCCTCTTTTATTGCATAGTCTGGCAGCCAACTAATTCCCTTGCCTTGCAATACGAGTGCTTTAATGAAGTCTGTCATTGAAGATGAACAAACTGTATTGGGTGTAAGTTTTCCGTTCGCTCGGTGTAGTGCTCTTCCCATATAACTTTCTGGAGTATAATCCAGACATGGAACATCATCATTTTTTGCAAGATCAAAAAGCGACTCTCCGCTTTCATCCACCGCTGAGACACAGTATAAATAACTGCGGCCAAGGTATATTGAACGGTACGGCGCAATTTGCAGCCTGTCTTCGTAGAATGAGAATAAAAAATCGCACTTCCCGTCTATGAGCAATTCAACAGCGTCATCAACTTCATTGGCGTCAACAGATAAACTGGTATTCAGTTTCGAGTTGAACAGGCACGAATGTAACTTAGGCAAGATACTAATAGCCACAGAATGCGCGGCGCTTAACCGAACAGTATGCCGCCCATGAAAAGAGCTTCCAGCAAGACGGTTAACCTCTTCATCTATCTGATTTAAAATGGATTGTGCCGTTGTTTTAAACTGCTTTCCATTGAGAGTCAGCTCGATTGGCGTTTTGCTCCGATCGATCAACACTAAACCTAGCTCTGCTTCAAGCGACTTTATACGACGGCTAAATGCCGGTTGAGTAACATTACGAACAGCAGCTGCATGAGAGAAATTTTGTAGTTCAGCAAGGGTAAGAAAATCTTGCAGCCATTTTGTTTCTATGTTTTTCATTTATCTTTCTCAATAATATTGACTCTACGGCAGTCATCATCCAAAAATAACTCTGTATAAAAAAACAGCTATTACATAGATAATTATAGGCCATTAGCAGATGACAGTAAGGATCAATCAGTCGTTAACATCTGTCTATTAAGTTGATCACAATCTTTAAATTTATCCTGATGCTTTTTAATAACCAAGCCTTTTTTTTCAGCATTTCACATCCATAGCAGATAACCATATTATCCATATGTAACATTATAAAGAACCACTCACTCATTGCATTAACAAATGGGTAGTGAGCGTACAATTAGATTCAATGTTAACCGTTTAATCCCAATTAGAAACAAGCCAACATATTATTATAAGAAACTCGTACCCTAATAAATTAAAGGTCAATAAAATGAACTTAATAATTAAGTTATTGTGTGGAATATTAATAGGCATACTGATGGGTATGTTTGCACCAGAAATAATTGTTCAAGCCCTGATCACTATAAAGTATTTAGTGAGTCAGCTAATTAAATTTACCATCCCCCTACTGATCTTGTTTTACGTCACCAGTGGAATTGCAAGCCTACCAAGAAACTCTGGAAAATTACTCGGAAAGACCGTTGGCCTGGCTTATTTATCGACGCTAGGAGCCGGTATTCTTGCCTTCATGGTAGCCAAGAGCCTATTCCCTATTTTGCTCAGTGGTGCCGGAGATCTTCCTGAAGCCGAAACTGTTCTCACCCCATTTTTAGCGCTTCAGATCCCACCGATCATGAACATCATGACGGCACTAACTGTAGCCTTCATTTTTGGCCTGGGTATTTCCAATACCGGTGCCGAGCAGCTGAAGAAAGTCAGTGATCAGGGACGTGACATCATCGAACTGTTTTTGAATAAAGTCATGATCCCAGCTCTGCCATTTTATATCGCTGGTGTGTTTGCCGATATGACGATCAAAGGCACGGTATTTGCGACCTTGCAAACCTTCAGCCTAGTGCTACTTGCTGTTATCGCCATGCATTGGTTCTGGCTAAGCTTCCAGTTTGTAACCGCTGGTGTTGCCCTGCAGCAGTCGCCGCTAAAGATCCTACGCACCATGATGCCAGCATACTTTACCGCTGTCGGCACCATGTCCTCTGCCGCAACGGTTCCGGTAACCCTGCAGCAGACTAAACGCAATGGCGTATCAAACTCCATTGCCAATTTCGTTGTGCCACTGTGCGCCAACATCCATATGTCTGGCTCGGTGATCAGTATCGCCAGTGTGGCTGTCGCCGTCATTATCATGACGGGTGCAGGCCCGGTACCTAGCCTACTTGAAGCCCTACCGTTTATTGCCATGTTGGGTATCACCATGGTGGCTGCGCCAGGTGCGCCGGGTGGTGCCGTAATGGCCTCTGTCGGCCTACTCGGTTCTATGCTTGGTTTTACCGAAGAGATGATTGCCCTGCAAATAGTACTCCACCTGGCCCAGGACAGCTTTGGTACCGCTTGTAATGTCACAGGTGATGGCGTGATTGCCCTGCTGATTGACAAGGTTTCCGATGCGCCGGAAGAGGTTGAAGAAGGGTTAGTACCTGCAGAAGAGGCTATCTAACCCAGCAAAACTTTCATCACTGGTTATCACAATAAGAGCTGTTTTCGGACAGCTCTTTTTTTAAGAACAATAGGATTCACGGTTACATGTACGAAAACAACAAAACACTATATCTTCCGTATGCAGGCCCAACCCTGCTAGAAAATGCCCTACTCAACAAAGGCAGTGCTTTTTCGCCAGAGGAGAGACAAAACTTCAGCCTGATGGGCCTGCTGCCGGCAACGATTGAATCCATTACCGAGCAGGAAGAACGCGCATACAGCCAATACCAGACATTTAATAATGATCTCGATAAGCACATTTACCTGCGCAACATCCAAGATACCAACGAGACCCTCTACTATCGGTTGATCGTCAACCATATCGAGGAGATGATGCCGATCATCTACACCCCTACAGTTGGCGCTGCCTGTGAGAAATTCTCGAACATTTACCGCCGAGGCCGCGGCCTGTTCCTCGCCTATCCCGAGCGCGGCAATATGGTTGATATTTTAAATAACGCTGCCCGTCAGGACGTAAAAATTATCGTGATCACCGACGGCGAGCGGATCCTTGGCCTAGGAGATCAGGGAATTGGTGGTATGGGCATTCCTATTGGTAAGCTGGCACTGTATACCGCCTGTGGGGGGATCAACCCTGCCAACACGCTACCTATCGTACTGGATGTCGGCACCAACAACACCCAGCGACTGTCCGATCCTATGTATATGGGCTGGCGTCACCCACGTGTTACCGGACAGGAATATGATGATTTTGTCGAAGAAGTCATTCAGGCCGTAAAGAGCCGCTGGCCAAATGCCCTGATCCAGTTCGAAGACTTCGCCCAGAAGAACGCCATGCCGCTGCTTAACCGCTATAAAGATAAAGTGTGTTGTTTTAACGATGACATTCAGGGAACGGCCGCGGTTACCGTAGGCAGCTTGCTTGCTGCCTGTAAAGCGGCAGGTTCAAAACTTTCCGAGCAACGAATCACCTTTGTCGGCGCAGGCTCTGCCGGGTGCGGGATTGCCGAAGCCATTGTTGCCCAGATGACCGCCGAAGGGCTTAGCGACAGCGAAGCCCGTGAGCGGATATTTATGGTTGACCGCTGGGGTCTGCTGACCGACAACATGCAGAACCTTCTCAGCTTCCAACAGAAGCTGGCCCAGAAAAGTACCACGGTCGATCAATGGAATGACACCGATAGCATCTCCCTGATGGATGTGGTCAGCAATGCTAAACCAACGGTTCTGATCGGGGTCTCTGGTGTTCCCGGCCTATTTAGCCAGGAAGTGATCACGGAAATGCATGCCCACTGCAAGCGTCCAATCGTGCTTCCGCTATCAAACCCTACCAGCCGGGTTGAAGCGACACCATCCGACATTATTCGTTGGACAGAAGGCGATGCACTGATCGCAACCGGCAGCCCGTTTGATCCAGTAGCATTTGATGGAAACAGCTACCCCATAGCCCAGTGCAACAATAGCTACATTTTCCCGGGCATTGGCCTTGGCGTGCTGGCTAGCGGTGCTACTCGGGTGACGAATGAAATGCTGATGGAAAGTAGCCGTGCCCTGGCTGAGTGCTCGCCGCTTGCCCAAGATGGACAAGGCGCTCTGCTGCCGCCATTAGAGTCTATCCAGCAGGTCTCGCGCCATATAGCGTTAGCTGTCGCTAAAAAAGCCGTCGAGCAGAATAAAGCGCCAAAACGCACCGACGAGCAACTACTCGAGAAAATCGAAGCTACTTTCTGGGAACCGGAATATTTGAAGTACAAACGAACTGCCCTGTAGCGGCTGACCTCAAATCATTTACCCTGAAACAGAGAACCCTCATAGCGTGAGGGTTCTTCGTATTACCACAAGTAGAACGGTTAACTTGCCATAATTTTTATCCCAAAGAGGGTAAACAAGCCACCAGTCAGGTAGTCAATCATGTTGGCTGATTTGCGGTAAAACTGCTGTGCTGGCGGTGTTGAGAACACAGCAACCAGAAGCAAATGCCAGACCAACGTGATCCCTCCCATCAACGCCATACTCATCAGCGTTAACTCTGCGGTCATCGAAGCTGGCATCGCAACAGAAAACAAACTAACCACAAACAGCCCTGTTTTAGGGTTTAGGATGCTCGTCACAAATGATAGGCGAAATAGCTGCAAGGGAGAAAGAAGGCTGATTGCTTCTCCTGTCTGTATCCCCTGCATGTTTTGCTTTCTGGCGGCAAGCATACGCGATACCCCGAGGTACAACAGGTACAGGCCCCCCAAAAGCTTCATCGCGGTAAACAACCAGGGAAATGTCTTTAATATAATTAACACGCCGGAAGCCCCCAGTGCGCCCCAAACCATCACGGCAGCACTCACACCAATAGCAGACCAAACGGCTAACTGGCGCTTAAAACGCAGTGCCGTATTCATAGTCAGCAGCACATTGGCACCCGGCGTGATCGACGCCAGCACCCAGATGATTAATATATGAGAAGCAACATCCAAATAGCTTGCCATTCTGAAATGTCCATTTATCAGCAGATATCATATTGAGTAAATTAGCACAGACAATACAGCTACCATATTCAAATTTAGCGGCCTAAAAATTTAACTGATAACCTCGCACTTGTTTTTTCTATTGTAATCAAAGTGAGTGAGCCCCCATCCCACTACTGATAGAGTTATTATTTAATATCTAAAATTAACTTCTTTCACCAATTTTTTCTTTATCTTTTTATCGCTAAATACTTTATAAATTCAACATTCACCTTCTTATCAGCGAACATTATTAATTGGCAGGCTAAATGCTTTAGCACAAACAAATAATGCAACTTTTGCACTTACCAACACAATTTACCTCAGAGGAATATACACCAAACAACAAATGCCACATCGCCATACACTCAAGCAATGGTTAAGGCGCGTCAAATTTGGATTGTAAATACAAAAGACTCTTATAATTCAACTACAAATCAAGTTTTAATCTTGATATATAACCCTTATAGAATAAAAGGTTATAACATGATTCACAAACAGTTATCATTCCTGGTTTGTTAATAGCGCTAGTGTTGATGGTGCCAAATGCTATAAACGCATACAGATATTTGTATCTATTTACAAAATGGATCATAATACGCCGCCAAGTCAGCTCAACAATTAGGCTGCGCTCCCGAAGGTTGTGGTAAATGGAACAGAAAGTACTAGTCGTAGAAGATAGCCGACCTTTTCGACGTATTATTGAAATTGAACTAAGAAAAGCAGGTTTCACTCCTGTTCTTACGAATAATATTGCTGAAGCTGAAAAAGTACTCGATGAAAGTACCGACTTTTTGTGCGCTATTCTTGACTACTGCCTGCCAGACGGACAAGACGGCGAAATAATTGATGTTTGCCTCTCTGTCGATATTAAAGTAATCGTACTGACCGCTTTAATGGATGATATGACTCGGGAAAGAGTGCTGGCCAAAACGGTGATCGACTATATCCCGAAAGACAGCCCAACCTGTATTTCGTCAATTATTCCTATTCTTAAACGGCTCGAAAATAATAGTAGCCATAAAGTACTGGTCGTCGACGACTCTGTAACCGCCAGACGCTATATACGCAGCCTGCTGGAACGCCAGTACCTGACGGTAGTCGAGGCTTGCAATGGCGCTCAGGCCTTAGAGGTGATCAACGAGAAAAAGGATATTACCTTGGTGATCACAGACTATTCGATGCCGGAACGTGATGGTGTCAGCTTGATCAAAGAGCTGCGTAAAACCCACCGGCCGGGACAACTTGCTGCAATAGGCCTGTCAGCCAGTGACGAAGCCGCATTAACCGCCAAGTTCCTAAAAGCCGGAGCCAACGACTTCCTGAAAAAACCATTCAACCAAGAAGAATTTTACTGTCGCCTGCACAGCACCCTTAACATTCTTGATTCTGAACGACGCCTCTACCACCTGGCGAACCAAGACTACCTGACCCAGACTTGGAACCGCCGTTACTTTTTTGATCACTCGCTCGTTCGGCATCATAAAGGGCCGCGCTGTTTGGCCCTGCTAGATATTGACTACTTTAAAACACTTAACGACACTTACGGGCATCATATCGGTGATATGGTGTTAATTGAGCTGGCCAATACACTACATAACTTTTTTCCGGATGCACTGGTAGCCCGATTTGGCGGCGAAGAATTCTGTGTGCTTTATGGTAATTCATCGCACGTATTCCACCAGCGCCTCAAGGCTCTGATAGAAGAGATTGCCAACTCTAAGCTCAATATTCTAAGCAACACCATTCAATACACTATCAGTCTTGGTGTCGTTAATGCCGATGCCAATATTCATGAACTGATCCGCCGTGCCGATACATGCCTATACCAGGCAAAATCTGCCGGGCGTAATCAAATGGTACTGGAAGGATGAAAATGACACTGCCATCAGATTGCACTGATGGCTTTATTAGATATCTACTGACATCTTAAAATAAGGGATGTCACCTTTGTAAGAACGCCCACCATAATGCTTCCCCTCATCATCTTCTGGCACCCTGCAGAATGTAATTGGCTGATCAGGCCAAAGTACCTGATGGCGGACCGGAAGAGTTTGCTCTGCAGTAATACGTTCGATCTTCACAACCATTATTCTCCAATATCTCTTATCAACATTTAGGAAGCAAAATTAGGCAAGCTCTAGGTAGAATTGGGGCTTACCCCTAACATCATCAAAATGTACAATAGATATACATCACGGGCATATATCGCGCTACCGCTTCTGATATAGTAACCCCACCATACCTAAAACAAATACTTTAGCCTTTTACAAACTGCTATTGACTGTAAAATCGCCACCTCTAAGACGAACAACCGTATTGACCGGCTTTAGCCGTTACTGAATAGCTCGACTGGAAACATCATTCTATGTACAAACGTTTTGAAAAGCTGTCATCAGCGTTTCCCCCACATGAACCCGAACAACCGCCTAACGGCTTATTTGCTTTCTGCCGCTACTACACCCGCGGATTTGAACGTCCACTCATCGCAATGTCCATTCTGAGTGCGCTTATCGCCATTGTCGAAGTCTCCCTGTTTGGCTTTATGGGGCAACTGGTCGATTGGCTAGCGACCCATAATCCGGATACGTTTTGGGCAGAAGAAGGCGGCAAGCTGATGGGCATGGGGCTGCTGGTTGTCATTGTTGTTCCCCTGCTGATTATTCTGCATTCGCTGATAGTCCACCAAACTCTGCTTGGCAACTATCCGATGTCTATCCGCTGGATGGCACACCGCTACCTGCTGCGCCAGAGTATTTCGTTCTACCAGGATGAATTTGCGGGCCGCATTGCGACCAAAGTGATGCAAACGGCACTTTCGGTACGGGAAACGGTGATGAAACTGCTCGATGTGCTGGTCTACATTTCCGTCTATTTCACCTCCATGGTGGTGATGATTGGCCAATCGGATTTACGCCTGATGCTGCCGATGCTGGTTTGGCTGGCTGCCTACATAGGTATCCAGCTACGCTATGTGCCAAAACTCAAACATATCGCAACCGAACAGGCCGATGCCCGTTCGATGATGACGGGCCGTATCGTAGACAGCTACACCAATATTTCAACCGTCAAGCTGTTCTCCCATACCAACCGCGAAACTGAATATGCCGAACAAGGCATGAGCGGCTTCATGGATACAGTTTATCGCCAGATGCGCCTGGTGACGGGTTTCAACATCTCGGTTGAAGCCATTAACTATTTGTTGGTTTTTGCTATTGCTGGCCTATCAATCTGGCTCTGGATGGACGCGGCAATCACCATTGGGGCAATTGCCATCGCAGTCAGCCTGGCATTGCGTATCAATGGGATGTCTAAATGGATCATGTGGGAAGTCGGCGGCCTATTTGAGAATATCGGTACTGTTGTCGATGGCATGAAAACGCTAGCACAACCTGTGGCGATCGAAGACAAACCCAATGCACCTAAGCTAGATGTGCACAAAGGCGGCATCCAGTTTGACGATGTATGCTTCCATTATGGTGAAGACAAAGGGGTGATTGAAAAGCTGAACCTGAACATCAAGCCCGGTGAGAAAGTTGGCTTGGTTGGGCGTTCAGGGGCTGGTAAATCGACCATGGTCAACCTGCTGATGCGTTTTTACGATGTGGAATCCGGCACAATCAAAATCGATGGCCAGAATATTGCTGAAGTTACCCAGAACTCACTGCGCGGACAAATCGGCATGGTAACACAGGACACTTCGCTGTTGCATCGTTCGATCCGTGACAACATTCTGTACAGCAACCCGGATGCCACAGAAGCTGACTTGCTGGCTGCTACCCAAAAAGCCCATGCACACGAGTTTATCTCGACCCTGACCGACCCTCACGGCAACACCGGTTACGATGCCCAAGTAGGTGAGCGCGGGGTGAAACTGTCAGGCGGCCAGCGCCAGCGCGTGGCGATTTCCCGGGTGCTGCTAAAGAATGCTCCAATCCTCATTCTGGATGAAGCTACATCGGCACTCGACTCTGAAGTCGAAGCGGCTATTCAGGAAAGCTTGTACCAGTTGATGGAAGGCAAAACAGTTATTGCTATTGCCCACCGGTTGTCCACGATTGCGGCAATGGATCGCTTGATTGTGCTTGATCAGGGTAAGGTGGTCGAACAGGGCTCGCACCAGGAGCTCATAGAGCATGATGGCATTTATGCCCAGCTCTGGGAGCATCAGACTGGCGGGTTTATTGCCAGCGAGGTATAGACCTAACCCTCCCCTTGGAAAATGGGGAGGGAACTAAAAGCCTGCGAATTGTTAGTATAAGCACGTGATTCAACATGACCAAAGAATGCTCCTCCCCCTTTTCAAGAGGACTACTGGGAGGGGGTTAAAGCTCTGCTATGCTTTGAAAGCGCCTTTCTTTTCAATGTCATTTCTTTTGCAGGGAGAACCCCATGGAGCAATCACCAGACAAGATCATGGCCCGGCTCGCCTACCTCGGCCTACTACCATTTATTATCAGTATTCTCTGTATCTGGGCCGACAAAACCCTATTTGGCTTGAGTGCACAAAAAGTGTTTATAGCCTATAGTGCGGTCATATTGAGCTTTCTTGCGGGGATATTGTGGGGGAATGCAATCGACCATATCAAACACAAACTCAGCCGTAATGCCCTGGTCCTCAGCATCCTATTTTCCCTCATTGCCTGGGGCGTCCTGCTGCACGCTCCTGAAAACTACGTGGCTTCCATACTGGTGCTGCTATTTGGTTTTGTTGCGGTATGGTTTGCTGAAATGAAAATTCGTCAAGTCGAAAAGGAAAAAAAACCAGAGGGTTACCAACCTATGCGTAATCGCCTAACGGGAATTGTGGCCTTGATACACTTAGTGGCACTGGCAAGCTGACGAGGTACTATCTTCAGCTTGCCCGTTATTAAAGAGGGCTTTCTCCTAGCCTGCAATCAAGCTAAAACTGATCACCTCAAGGGATTGCGGATGGATAACCTGCACTTCATTCGGCGTGTATTGCTTCACAACAATGTGGCCGCTCTTGGGAATAACATGTTTTGCCGAGCCGATAACATGGTGGGCCTTGAAAGCTTGGCCTGTTATGTTCAGCACACCTGTAACAGCCCCCTCAGAATGATCATTGGCATTGGGATTCACCGAGAGAACAAAGCCACCACTCTCATTGACCTTCAAGATGAAGTGATGATTTTTGCTACTATAGGCTTCCCAAGTACCTACAGGCATAGGAATGCTCTCCAAGCTTGAATAATGGAGGTACAGGTTTTTGTATTCCTCGCTTTCAGGCCGGTACTTAGCGGTCAAAAACTTGTACTTTGGCTCTCCACTGTCTGGTTCAGGCGCATCTTGTAATACAAAAAAGCCGACAACCCCAAGCAAAGCGATAGCGATTAAGAATTGAAAAAAGCGGATCACCACGGTTCCTTTTGATATCCGTTCAACACAGCAGGTAGTGGATCATCATCCACATTGCTTTAACTCATTTTATTTCGGTTGAACACAAAATTTCTTTAGCCAGACAGCGAAAATAACGCAGCTCGCAGCCTGATCCCATAATCGAGCATAGAGTGCCACACTCTGGCTATAAATGGATATATGCAACTGCCATTGATATTCATAACAATGTGCCCTGAATCACTAATCACCATCAACAAAGCACTTACGTCACTTTCTCAGCCACTACTCAACCATAAGCTGAGTAATTAATTGCACGCATTGCAAATAATACCTCTGCAAGACATGTCACAGTTTGTTTATACAAATGTAATAACATATGAAGAAATTGATCTTAATCATGTGCACCCATCAAAGTTGCATTTAATATGCGACTTTAGGTGGTAACTTAGGTAAAGCAGTACCTGGGAGTTCATTGGTGAAAACATCCAACATATTCAGTACTATGATTTTTCGTGTGATCTTACTCATTTCGCTCTTTGTTGGAGGTATCACACCGGCAAGCGCTCTGTTTGTTAGCCCACCGAAAGATCCTATTCCCCTGATCAAAGAAACTTTTCCCGGTGCAACAAAAATTGCAGACAAGGAAGGGGAGCCCCCTGTCTGGCGTATCTATAACGATCAAGAGATCATTGGCTACGCCTTTGAAACCAATGACATCGCCAACATTCCTGCCTATTCCGGCGAGCCGGTCAATATGCTGGTGGCTATCGACCCGAAAGGTAACTACCTGACAGCCAAGGTTCTCGAACACCATGAACCAATTATTCTAGCGGGTATTCCGGAGACAAAACTATGGGGATTTGCTGATCAGTACACCGGGCTATCTGTGAAAGACAGAATCAAAGTCGGTGGCAATAAAAATGAGGGTTATGTCGCGGTTGACGGCCTGTCCGGTGCGACAGTAACAGTGATGGTAATGAATGTAGCTGTGACCAAAGCAGCGACAAAAGTGGCCCAGGCACTCGGCATTATTAAGAAACAACAAACTATCATCCAGCCACCTTCAACCATTCATCAAGACCAGTTTGAAAAAGCAGACTGGCTCCAGTTAACGGGTGACGGCTCAATACGAAAGCTCTATCTGACCAATGCAAAAATTGATGAAGCCTTTGTTGGCACAGTAGCCGAGCATATTGATAATGCCCCGGCTGATGAAAAACAGGAGATGTTTGCCGAAATCTACTTTGCACTTGCCGACGTGCCCACTATCGGCCGAAACCTGTTCGGTGATGCCGACTACGAATGGTTAATGAAATCACTAAAGCCGGGTGAACATCTTGTGGCAGTGCTGGGCAACGGTTACTCGTTTAAAGGCTCGGGTTATGTTCGTGGCGGGATCTTCGATCGCATCCAAATCCACCAGAGTGATAATGAAGTTTCATTTCGTGACCTCGACCATAACCGCATTACCGATCTCTACATAGACGGCGCACCAAGATTTAAGGAGATGTCAGTATTTCGGGTACAGGCGCACCACGAACTTGACCCGGGGGCAAGCTGGCAGCTTGAGCTGCTGGTAAGGCGCCAGACTGGCCCTGTGGACAGCATTTTTACCAGCTTCAAGGGCCGTTATGACATGCTGGAAAAGTATGTCGACACCCCACCAGCCATTGTGCCAGAACCAGAATTATCACTGACTCAACAGGTATGGAAAGAACGTCAGGTCGAGGTCGTGATACTCCTTATCCTGCTGGGCGTATTACTGATGATCTTGTTCTTCCAGGACATACTGGTTCGCCACCCTACCTTTATGCATAACCTGCGTCATGGCTTCCTGGCTGTCACAGTGGTGTTTATCGGCTGGTCATGGGGCGGACAGCTGTCTGTGGTGAATGTCTTCACCTTTTTACAGGCACTGATGAGCGATTTTTCCTGGGATTTATTCCTGTTGGATCCGATTATCTTCATTCTGTGGTGTGCTGCGGCAGTTACCATTTTGCTGTGGGGCCGCGCTGTGTACTGCGGCTGGCTGTGCCCGTTTGGCGCCTTGCAAGAGCTGGTCAATCAATTTGCCCGTCACTTTAAAATCCCTCAGTTCGAATTGCCGTATGCCGTGCATGAACGTTTGTGGGCTATTAAGTATATAATATTGCTGGGTTTATTCGGCATCTCACTCGACTCGCTTGCAATGGCTGAGCAGTTTGCCGAAATCGAACCGTTTAAAACCACCTTCTTACTGAAGTTTGATCGTGAGTGGCCGTTTATCGCCTGGGCTGCATTCTTGATCTTGCTAAATCTGTTTAACCGAAAAACGTTCTGTCGTTACCTATGCCCGCTGGGTGCTGCACTGTCGGTTACCAACAACGTACGCCTGTTTAACTGGCTCAAACGTCGTCCTGACTGTGGCACCCCATGTAAGACATGTGCGAAAGAGTGTGAAATCCAGGCAATCCAGCCCGATGGCGTGATCAATATGCGTGAATGTCATTATTGCCTGGACTGCCAGGTCACCTATTACAACGAAGAAAAATGTCCGCCGCTGAAAAAACTGGCACGTAAAAAACGCCGTGACAAACAGCAGGATATTCCAGTCGTTGTTACCGAGTAAGTGCCGAATAATAGATATCGAGTAACTATCGAATAGTTACGAAATAACGTGAAAACAAGAAGAAATACATAACACCTGATATACGTGGCACTGCACATATTAATAATAGTGATCACGTAATTTATAACGGTATGGAGAGCCAACCATGAGTGATAACAAAAACAATGATCTGATAGAGCAAGCTAACCAGGAAACGTTGCCAAACGAAGAGCGACGTAAGTTTTTCGGTAAAACTGCCGCTATCGGTCTGGGCGCGGCGGTTGCTCCAATGTCAGCAGCAATGTTTGCTTCAATGGCGCAAGCCAAGGCAGCAGAAGCCGGTAATAGCCCGTTTGTTCACCCTGGTGACCTAGATGAATACTATGGTTTCTGGAGTGGTGGCCATTCCGGTGAAGTGCGTATTATGGGTTTGCCATCGATGCGTGAATTAATGCGTATCCCTGTATTTAACGTTGATAGTGCAACGGGATGGGGCCTAACCAACGAAAGTAAGCGTATCAAGGGCGACAGTGTCGATATGCTGGCGGGGGATTCCCACCACCCTCATATGAGTATGACTGATGGTAGATACGACGGTAAGTATGTTTTCATTAACGACAAGGCCAACAGCCGAGTTGCCCGTATCCGTTGTGATGTGATGAAAACAGACAAAATGATCACGATCCCGAATGTTCAGGCTATCCACGGTTTACGTGTTCAGAAGGTGCCTGAAACCAAGTACGTGATCTGTAACGGCGAATTTGAAATTCCAATGAACAATGACGGCAAGTCGTCACTTGAAGATGTCAGCACCTACCGTTCACTGTTTAACGTGATTGATGCCGAAAAGATGGAAGTGGCTTTCCAGGTGATGGTCGATGGTAACCTCGATAACACAGATGCAGACTACGACGGTAAGTACTTCGCTTCAACCTGCTATAACTCTGAAATGGGGATGAACCTGGGCGAGATGATCACCGCAGAGCGTGACCACGTAGTTATCTTCAACCTGGCGCGCTGTGAAGCAGCTCTGAAAGCAGGCAAGTTCAAGACTTACAATGGCAATGATATTCCTGTTCTTGATGGCCGTAAAGGTTCAGACCTAACACGCTACGTTCCGGTACCTAAGTCTCCGCATGGACTGAACACATCGCCAAGCGGCAAGTACTTTGTTGCTAACGGTAAACTTTCGCCAACAGTTTCTGTTATTGCAATCAATAAGCTAGACGCTCTGTTCGACGACAAAATCAAGCCGCGTGACACAATCGTTGCAGAGCCGGAGCTAGGCCTCGGTCCTCTACATACTGCCTTTGATAACCGTGGCAATGCCTACACGACTTTGTTCCTTGATAGCCAGATTGCCAAGTGGAATGTTGAAGATGCCATCAAGGCTTATAACGGCGAGAAAGTTAACTACATCCGCCAGAAGCTAGACGTGCATTACCAGCCTGGCCACAACCATACGTCTCAGGGTGAAACCCGAGATGCTGATGGCAAATGGCTAATATCTCTGTGTAAGTTCTCCAAAGACCGCTTCCTGCCAGTCGGTCCACTACGTCCTGAAAATGATCAGCTGATTGATATCTCCGGCGATGAAATGAAACTGGTTCATGACGGCCCGACTTATGCCGAACCGCATGACTGTATGATCGTTCACCGTAGCAAGGTCAAACCTAAAAAACTGTGGACACGTGATGATCCTATCTTCGCAGAAACAGTGGCCATGGCGAAAAAAGATGGTGTCGATGTGATGACCCAGAATAAGGTGATTCGTGACGGCAACAAAGTGCGTGTTTACATGACATCGGTTGCACCGAACTTCGGGCTCAATGAATTCAAGGTCAAGCTGGGTGATGAGGTTACTATGGTTGTCACCAACCTCGACATGGTGGAAGACGTAACCCACGGTTTCTGTATGACTAACCATGGCGTTCAGATGGAAATTGCTCCTCAGGCAACAGCATCCATTACCTTTATTGCCAATAAACCTGGTGTTCAGTGGTACTACTGTAACTGGTTCTGTCACGCGCTACACATGGAAATGCGTGGCCGTATGCTGGTTGAGGCCTAACCCGCTAATCCGGTATAGGAAGAACTGCAATACCAATCGGGATAAGTAAGTGTTCAAATACTTATGCTGATTGGTATAACCTAACTGATAAAGTGCCAGCCGGCCTGGCACTTTATTCTCACTCTTTATCAGCACAATAATCCCCTATGTATCTATAGTCTGGAGCCTCCTTATTTCGAGCCTTACTATTTTTGAACCATCTCTATGCAAAGACTATGCGTTAAAGATTATGCAGGAAATTAAACAGCCGATGATGAAACCAATAATAGCTCTGCTCACTCTGCTCTGTTTCCAGCCCGTCGCATTGGCTAAAACCTTACAGGTGACAACCAACGACAACTTGCAGGCAGTGCTGGATTCTGCCTCAAATGGCGATGTCGTCTCGTTGGCTGCCGGCGAATATTCAGGGAACTTTATCCTTCGCCATGCCATCTCCCTGACGGGTAATAATACCGCCACCATCAACGCGGGCGGACAGGGGCATGCTCTGCGGCTAAAAAGCTCAAACATCCTAATTGAAGATCTAACCATCATTAATTGGGGCAGTGATTTAACCGCGCAAAATTCCGGTATCTATTCTGATAAAAAAGCCAACAACCTGATCATTCGCAATAACAAACTACAGGGCGACGGTTTCGGGATCTGGCTACAGGGCGGAAAACATATCAAGGTTGAAGGCAACGAGGTTGAAGGCAACCCCAAGCTACGTTCAGCCGACAGGGGCAATGGTATTCAACTGTCGAAAGTTGAAGATGTCGAAGTCACAGGCAATACAGTCAGCAAGACCCGTGATGGCCTGTACATCATTGCCAGCCAACACAACGTATTGAAAAACAATACCATGCATGACCTTCGCTATGGGATCCATTATATGTACTCCCACAGCAACCAAGTGCTGGACAACCTGGCCTATAACACCCGGGCAGGATACGCACTGATGAGTTCCCGCAAGCTAACGGTGCATGGCAATGAAAGCCGCAACAGCGAAGATTACGGCTTCTTGATGAACTTTATTACCTATTCCGATATCAGCCACAACCGGATTAAGAACGTCTGGACCAAGCCTGAAAACAAAGTCATGGGGCGTGACGGCAAAGGGTTGTTTGTCTATAACTCGGGCTACAACACTCTCAGCTACAACAGTATCGATACCGCTGAAATCGGTATTCACCTCACGGCCGGCTCTGAAAATGTCAAAGTGTTCGGCAATAGCTTCATCAATAACCCGGTACAGGTAAAGTACGTATCTAACCGAGAGCAAGAGTGGAGCCAAAACGGCATCGGTAACTTCTGGAGTAACTACCTTGGCTGGGATCTAGACAACGATGGCCGCGGGGATACACCTTTCGAGCCCAATGACGGGATCGATAAATTAGTTTGGCAGTATCCGGAGGCCAAGGTATTACTCGATAGCCCGGCTATCTTGATGTTGCGTTGGATACAAAAACAATTTCCGGTACTAAAACCTGCCGGTGTCAAAGACAGCTTTCCATTGATGACAGTACCTTCAGCAACGGAGAACAACGCATTGTCAACAAACAATAAGCGACCTACTAACGACCGAGCTGCGGGGTAACAGCATTACTATGACCTCTTCAAACAAAGCGACCTCTCCAATTGTTTCATTGCGCAATACGAGCAAGCACTATCAGCAGGTTGAAGCATTGAAAAATATCAACTTGCAATTGGATGCTGGTGAAGTACTCGGCCTGTTTGGCCACAATGGGGCTGGCAAGACCACAATGATGAAGCTCATCCTCGGCGTTATCGAAGCCAGCCACGGTGATGTGAAAATCTTCGGTGTCGACCCGCAGTCCCAGCAAGCCTGGCACAGCAGGCGGAATATCGGCTATTTGCCAGAAAACGTCAGTTTCTATGATCACCTAACCGGGCTGGAAGTGCTGACCTATTTCTCCCGGCTTAAATCGGTGAGCAAAAAACAGGTCATCGCCTTGCTGGAACAGGTAGGACTAACCGCAGCGATGAACCGCAAGGTGAAAACCTACTCCAAAGGCATGCGTCAGCGGCTGGGACTGGCCCAGGCTTTTTTAGGTGAGCCCAAACTGCTATTGCTTGATGAACCCACTGTCGGCCTTGATCCCATTGCGACCAAAGAGTTTTACCAGACGGTAGACAACCTCAAGAGCAACGGTGCCAGTATCATTCTGTGCTCCCATATTCTGCCGGGGGTGGAGCAGCATATCGACAGGGCAATGATTTTGTCAGGTGGCCAGCAGCAGGCAATGGGAACCCTGGCACAATTGCGCGAACAGGCCAGTTTGCCTGTTACGATCTATACCCGGGGGCTTGGCAACGTACTTCAAGATGATCCAGCCCTCAGTCAATATCGGGCTGGTGACAGTCAGTTGCTGGTTCCCGAAGGCGATAAGCTGGCAGTACTGCGTAAACTGCTTAGCTATGATCAGTTAGGTGATCTACATGTCGAGCCAGCCAACTTAAACCAGCTCTACCAATACTATCTCAATGATGGCACAACCCTTAGCTCAACAGCGCCAGAGCAACCAGGCGCATCAAACCCATCTAATATGCTCAATAAATCGGAGGCTGTAAGCTCATGAACCCTGTTTTTGCTGTCGCGATAAAAGAGTTTCAGGATGGCCTGCGCAACCGCTGGTTAATTTCCATCACCCTGATTTTTGCCGTGCTCTCATTAGGGCTGAGCTATTACGGCTCGGTTGCTTCCGGACAATTAGGCATGGCATCGTTATCATCGACCATTGCCAGCCTGTCCAGCCTCGCGGTATTTCTGATCCCGCTAATTGCACTGCTGTTAAGTTATGACAGCTTTGTCGGCGAGCAGGAATCCGGTACTTTGCTGCTATTGCTGACCTACCCTATCAGCCATGTCCAACTGTTACTCGGGAAGTTCTTAGGACAGGGTGCCATCATCACCCTGGCCACCTGCCTCGGCTTTGGCAGTGCCGCTTTCTTACTGGCAGTACAATCCGACTTTGTGGCTGTCGTCCCAGCATTCAGCCTGTTTATTCTCACGGCAACCCTCTTGGGGCTCTGTTTTATCGCGATTGCCTATGTGATCAGCCTGGCGGTATCAGAAAAATCCAAGGCGGCGGGTATTGCCCTGATGATCTGGTTTTTCTTTGTCCTGGTCTTTGACTTGGCGTTACTGGCTATTTTGGTTGGGGTCGAAGAAGGGCTATCACAGCAGCATTTGGTACAGCTGATGATGTTCAATCCAGCTGACTTGTTCAGGCTTATTAACCTTGCCGCATTAGATACGGGTGATGTTAATGGCGTGCTGGCTGTCGCTATCGACCAAAGCCGCTCGCCAACAACCCTGCTGCTAATGATGGTCGGCTGGGTGATCACACCGCTGGCAATTGCCTCAGTGGTATTCAAAAAGAAAAAGCTATAAGAACCAATAACTCAAATTAAGAAAATAATTAACGATTCAATTAGTAAGGAAACAAAAATGCGTAGTTTACACCCTCTAAGGACTATCAGTGTTGCCCTAATGCTTGTATTGGGAGTGGCAGCCTGCAGCGAACAGGAGTCAGCGGAACAAGCCATGGTTCGGCAAGCCGTTGCTATAGAACAGGCAGATGAGTGCCACCTGTGCGGCATGATCATCAGTAATTTCCCGGGTCCTAAAGGGGAGAATTATAGTAAGTCATCAGATACAGTGAACAAGTTCTGCTCAACCCGAGATTTATTCAGCTTTGTCCTGCAGCCCGAGAACAAGCGCCAGGTTAAAGAAATCTTCGTTCATGATATGAGCAAGACCCCATGGGAGCATCCGGAAGATGGCTACTTCATTGATGCACGAGAGGCCTGGTTTGTTATAGGCTCAGAAAAAAAAGGCGCTATGGGCGAGACACTGGCCAGCTTTAGCAAGAAAACCGATGCTGAAGTCTTTATCAATGAGTTCGGTGGGGAACTTTACAGCTTTGACGACATCACTATTGATGTACTGTAAGGGCAATTAAGTCGCAATTAGTTCAATGAAAACAAGCCCGCAGCCTAGCGGGCTTTCACATTCTCTCATAACTGCATTTGCACATCTTTCTATAGCGTTCATACTTTTTTATACGCAGGCTTGTTCCTAAAAAACTATAAAAAACTCAGGCAGGAAGCACCAAGCGGCCACCAACTGAAGAAGGGGTACTCAGCATGTGCGGACGATTCAGTGTGTCAGGCGGGATGTTCAACAAAATGGTCAGCGACGAGATCGGGTGTGATTTTAAAGCCGAGGAAAACCTGGATCTTCGACCAAGCCAAACCGTATCAACCATTATTTATGTGCAAGGGTCGGTTCAACAGCAAGATGTCCAATGGGGTATCCAGCCAAGCTGGGCCAAGCGGCAGATCATCAATGCCCAGTCTGAAACGGTAAACGAGAAAAAAACCTTTCACCATGCAATGCAGAACCACCGCTGCCTAATTCCCTGCAGTGGCTGGTTTGAATGGCATGACGAGGGAGCACCGCGCAAACAGAAGTACCTGTTTAGCCATAGCGACGAACGGCCATTTTACATGGCAGGGATCTGGTTTCCGGCAGACGTACCACAACTGATTACCCTCACCACCGCCGCCAATGAAATCTGCAGCCCCTACCACGACAGAATGCCGGTGCTGATCCCTAAAAATGCAGCATGGAAGTGGCTGGAAGAGAACATCACCGCCATCGCCCCATTGCTAAAAACAAGCAGTAAACTACCAATCACGGTTACCGCTATACACTAAGTCGTAATGCTGGGCTTTAGTGCAAAATGCGTAGCTAGCTACTGGCCGTCACTGGTGTTAACACTCTCGGCAATCATCTCCCGTAGCCAACGGTGGCTAAGGTCTAGCTCAAAGTGCTTGTGCCACATTAGCACATAAGCGCCCGGTTCAACCTCAATGGGCACGTCAAGCGGCTTTGTCGCAAAGTTCTCTAGAAGTGCAAGCGTACTGATTTTCAGATACAATTAGGTTGCTAGCGCGTAAAACTGCTCCCAAACAGATAAGCCTTCAGGGTTGTCGAGTTGCCCGTTTTTAATCATCGTCCACAGTTCGACACCAGCAAGTGTAGCCTTTGCGCCTTCGTCAGATTTCCAGCCCAGTGCCTGGTTCATTTTACCCTTCACTCTGCGGTGGCTTTGCTCAACAATATTGTTCAGATACTTAATTGAAAGGATCTCAATAAGGCTCAGCATGCGTCTGCTATGCCAAAGCTCAACGTTGATATTGTGCAGTGCTAATGCGTTGGAATGGCTGCCGTCAATCACCACCTTTTCTGGTAGTCCGTGTTGGCCGATGGCCTTGTTGAAAAAGGCTCTCGCTGCCTTTTCATCCCGCTTATTACGCAGGAGAAAATCAATCACATCACCATATTTATCAACAGCCCGGTAGTAATACTTCTGACCTTTTACGTTGATATACGTTTCGTCCATCCGCCACGAGGAAGCCACCGGTTTCTTTCTTCTGCGCGCTCGCTGCTCCAGCAATGGCGAAAATTTGAGTACCCACCGGTTCAATGTTGAGTGATCAACAATGATGCCACGCTCTGCCAGTATCTCTTCAATTTCACGGTAGCTCAGTTTGTAGGAAAGATAATAACGAACAGACTGCAGTATGATCTCGGAAGGAAAATGACAGCCTGTGAATTTGATGGTCATGATATTGGAAGTGATGAATGTTGATGAAGATCATAACCTACGACTCCAGTTTGCGACAAAGCCATCATTTATAACGAGCTATAGCTTATCGGGCTGACTCCAAACCATCTCTTAAAAGCTTTGTAAAAACTACTAGTGTCTTTAAAGCCAAGCTGGTAGCTTAACTCAGTAATGCTGCATTCTCCATTATCTAGAGAGTGTTTTACTTTCTCTTTGCGAATGCTGTCAACAATCACTTTGTAGCTAGTCCCCTCAGCTTGCAAGCGACGGTGTAGAGTTTGCCTACTGATATGCATGTATTGACTAACGTTATCCACAAGTGGTAGTTGCCCTGTATCTAATTGCTTGACAATAAGAGCTCTTACTCTGGCGGAGTTAGTTAAAGGTTCTTGAAGCTTATTGATAGCTTGTTTGGCTTCTTTTTCTGCTACTTTTTTTAGTAATAGACTACTGGTTATGATTGGTATCTGTAGATATTTTGAAGGAAAAACCAAAGTATTGTAATCAGATGAGAAGTGTAGATTCTCCCCAAATATTGATTTATACATCTGAATATAACTTGGTTTAGAGAAATTAAAGGTTGCGTGAATGAGGGGAAAATCTTTTCCACTTAACACATTGGCCCACGACACCATAGCACTCATACTTCTTTCAATTGCTTTTATTGGATAACTCTTGTTGTGGTCAAGGTTTAAGGCTATCGTGCAAGTTGTTCCGCTAATCGTTTTCGTCCAGTGTTCACTCGAGTTCATTAGACAGATATTTTTAATGAATATATCCAGTGCTTCTTCGATATAATTAGCCTGACTAACCCAGCTAGCAAGCAAACCTTTGGAACTAGGAATGATTTTTTTTCCTAGAATAAGTCCTATTTCAGGCATTGGGTGAAAAGTATCGATGGTATGCCAAATATGCAAAAAATCTGATTCAGTTATTCGACTCTTCAAGTCCAGTGATAATATTTTTGAAAGTCTTTTGTTCGATTCGTAATCTAGAGTATTTGAATCGATAGAAATAATCTCTTCAATTAGATCCACTGCTGCTGCAACAGAGACAGTGTTTTGACTAAACAAGTTCAATTTAATTCCCTTTCGTGGTCTGTGAAAGTTATTTATGTTATTCACATGGTATGTGAACAAATGAGGCAAGACAATAGTAGACATACAAATAACATATGGGAGTGATCATTAAAGATTGCTCAAGCCTGCATCTTCAAGTTGATTGGGTATACCCTAGATATAAAAGTTATAAGAATGGAAATGGTAATAAATTCAGACGCTTCACCCACCTGTCATTGGTGACAATAAGTTTGAGCCACTCTTTGCTTAGGAGAGGTCTGGTCAAGAGAATCATTACTAACAACCTAGCAAGTAGTTTTGCAGGCTATCGAAGTAACAGTATCACATAATTAAACCCTCCGAGACACAAGGACGCAACGGAGAGACCGCAGGACATAACAATTGGAAGATTTGTCATTTATCGTAATGAATGATGAAGATAGAACATGAGCCAAATGTAAAGTTATAAGCAGAAAAGGGACGTTGGAAGGTATAAGGATGAAATATTCAGTATCAACAAAAATTGGAATATGGATGTTGATTTCAATTTCACTTTTAGTAGCCATTTTTGGTTTCTATGAGTACCTAATGAAGTCACACCAATTACTCAGTGAGCAGAATGAAGAGATAGAATTAGTATCTGATAGACTAAAAGTTAGTTTGCCAACAGCAATTTGGGATCTAGATGAAGAATTAATACAGACTCTAATAGAATCCGAGACTAGGGCAAGATATATTAGTAATATTATAATATTAGAAGAAGATGAAGATGAACGAAAGCTTAGTGTGAAAGATGATTATAGAAAATATAACCTAGAATATAAAAGCGATGGTGATTCAACATTTGTTGGTACACTAATTATTTATAAAGATGATTTATATATAAATAGTGAACTGCACAGTCTAATTGTGTCCTTAATAGTAGAGGAGCTGATACTCATACTCGTTATGGTCGCTGTTGTCCATTTAACGCTAACTATCGTGGTGGTTAAACCCATAAGCGCTATTACAGAACGAATGAAACAAATAGCTTCTGGCGAGGCTGATTTAACCCAAAGAATTCCATTGAGTAGTAGTGATGAAATTGGTCTCCTTTCCAAGTACTTCAATCAATTTGTTGGGCAAGTTGAAACCTTAGTTTCCGAGATTAAGAGTTCTGTTGAGCGCTCAGTGATTTTATCTGACAAATTGACGGATTCATCGTCTAAAGGTCATCAGTTATTGGTGGCGCAGCATGAAGAAACAGAGTTGCTGAATACAGCCACAAATCAATTTTCTGAAGCAGTGAACGAAATTGCCAAGAATGTGAAAGAAACAGCTGATTGTGCTACCACTGCTACTGAAGATGCAACAGCCATTTCTTCGGCAACTCAATCTATGGTTAACCTGAATGTTTCACTTTTGGAACAGCTTAGTAGTGCGTCCAAAGCTGTCCAAGTACTAAAATCAGATGTCGAGTCAATAGACACCTTACTTACAATAATTGGAGATATAGCGGAGCAAACCAACTTACTAGCCCTGAATGCTGCGATAGAAGCGGCACGAGCTGGAGAGCAGGGGCGTGGGTTTGCCGTTGTAGCTGATGAAGTCAGGGCGTTGGCAAACAGAACTCAGGAGAGTACAACGCAAATCCATAACTCATTGACGAATCTAAAAAATGGTACAAGTGATGTTACAACGTTAATTGCTGAATCTTACAACGCAAGTCGAACGTGTGTTGACCACGCTCAGAGCTCGGAACAGTTACTTGAAAATATGCAATCCGGAATCACCAATATTGGAATGATGACAGAGAATATTTCATCAGCAGCAGAGGAGCAAAATGTCATATCGACGGAGCTAAGCAAGAGTTCAACAGTGATTGTGAGATCAGGATTTGAAAGTAAAAACCAGTTAAACGAAATAATGTCCATCGCAAGTGAAATAAACACTTCTGCCGGTGAACTTGTAGTTAATGTGTCAAGATTTAAAGTTAATTAGGGATATATATGAAGAAAAAATTATTTGTAGCAGCTTCGATTTTAGTTTCGGCACATAGTCATAGTGCAGAGACTTTGAAAGTGAGTTCTATCGACTGGTGTCCTCAGCTATGTAGTAGTGGAGGTAAAGCTGGTTACGTAATGGATACTGTAAAAGAGGTTTTTAGGGATAGTCCTTATACGCTGGATGTGAGTGTTTTCCCATGGTCCAGGGCGATCAATAACGTAGAAACTGGAAAGTCGCACGCATTACTTTCACCTGCGAAGCAAGAAGCTCCTGGCCTGAAATTTCCTATGCAAGAGGTTGGGCTCCAAAGGATGTGCTTCATCACAAAAAATGATTCCGCATGGTCATATAGTGGTCCTGAATCTTTGAATGGTATGAAAGTTGGAATTGCTTCAGATACATCTATTGAAGAATTAGATAACTATATCAAACAAAACTCCAGCCAGTTTGACTCGCTACCATATGGTGAAAACTATATCAATAAAAGTATAAAAAAGTTAGATAAAAATAGAATAGATGCATTCGTTTTCACTCATAACTCGACGATGTATAAACTAAATGAACTCGGTTTATCAGATGATTATAAAGTATCTGGCTGTGTTAATAGTGCCAAAATTTTTATGGCATTCACGCCTAGTGCAAATGAAGCTGCAAAAGTAGAAGAGATGATGACTTACTTTGATAATCGGATGAAGGAGCTTAAGGCGTCTGGGAAAATTGGTGAGATAATGAAGTCTTATGGGCTAGAAGATTGGCAGGATTTTCTTTAAATGAAGTCGGTCATGATGTATAGCGACTTCTCCATATAGACCAAGAGTATACCCAAAGTTCTAATTTGGTTTTCGTGCCCATTTAGATGGGCATGAGAACAGAGCAAAGGTTGAAGCGGATGGATAAAATCGGAGGGAAAAGTCACGAACTGGAGTGCCTACAATTAAGCATCAATAAGCAGAGGGTCGTTGACGTTTTGATGGAAGAAGTAGCTATCTCCAACTGGTACTGCTATACCCCTTCTTGGCGCAGAAGTCGAAACAACGAGTTCGGCGATTCTGTGATTGAAACGGCTCTGATATTGATAGGGTTCTTCAACTTACCACTCTACGCTTTAGAAGGTTTTATCGATTCGTTGTTCAGTCTGATGGATGTAGGCTTGCGTGATCTGCCCCAACAAGATTGGACACTAAGTTAAGCGACATTCTTCTGTTCAAATACGACGGGGCTTAGATACCCAAGAGCACTGTGCCTTCTTGTTCGGTTGTAATCAACCTCAATATATTCAAATACCGTTTGCCGCATCATTTCTTTGGTCATAATCGGTTCGTATTGGATAGCTTCAACTTTTAGCGAGTGGAAGAAGCTTTCCACACAAGCATTATCCCAGCAATTTCCTTTTCGACTCATGCTTTGTTTTAAATTATGAGAGTTGATTATCTCGCGGTAACTTTTTGAGCAGTATTGGCTGCCACGATCACTGTGAACGATGACCTCTTCAGGCAGTCCACGACGGAACAGTGCCATCTTCAACGCATCTCCGACTAAGTTTGCTGTCATACGATTATCCATCGACCAGCCGACTACCTGTCGAGAGTACAAGTCAATAATTACAGCAAGATAAAGCCAGCCCTCACTTGTCATCAGTAGAGTAAGAGGCAGAGCGTAGTCGTACTATTTCTCTACCTCTCCTCCCCGAACCGTACGTGCAGTAGGGTAGGCAACCAGCGAGTTACCAACGACACTTTTCCAATTGCCCCCCACCGAACCCCGCGTGACCGATTTCCGTGTCACGAGGCTCTCCAGTAATTGATTACATTAGAGCTTTCCCATCATATCTACCCGTATGAATGTTTTGGTGGCAGCTTTCACAAACGACTAATGTTTTACGCCGACGCGCTGCCATTATTTTCATCCATTCGGGACGAACTTTGCAGCCCTTTTTCTCCAAGTCAGCCAGTTTGCGTATATGGTGTACTTCAACGCGATCTGTGGATTCACAGAGTTCACATTTTTGAGCTAATAAGCGCTCAACCACTTCACTTCTCTGGTTCCATATATTCACTATTACAGAGTCATTTAACGATGCCCATCTATTCCACTTTAAAGAGACCGCACCAAAGTGCGCCTTTAATGGTGGTTTATCTGGGCGAGGAACAACAACTTCTAATGCCTTGAAAGTTCCATTTTCAGTTTCCAGCGTTGTGCCGTACTTCTTGTAAATTTTAGGGCAAGTTGTTTTGTACTTCTTTGCCAGAGTCTTCACGAGTGACAACTCTGCATTCCTCTTTAAGTAACCCATAGTGTGGAGGTTGTATGCCATCTGATAGTATTGCACTATCCCGCAATACTCTGCTTGATACTGTCTAACAATACTGTACGGATGATCATTGACCCGTTGAGTTAAGTGAATCGCATTACCTCTGCGCCGGTATTTGGCACTTTGGTTTTTAACTACTGTTTTTGGCACCCGAAGACCTACACTACCGTTGATGTTGCGTTGACCTCTGTGGTCATGTTTTTCGTCAGCATGTAGGATGTGGATCTCATAACCTAAAAATTTTGCTCTTTCATTGCGCGCATGAGTGATTAAGGTTTTCTCGTCACTAAGCTGAAATTTCAGATCATGCTCTAAATAGTGAGCAATTTTTTGCTTGATTTCCATTGATTCGGATTTGGGACCACTTAGTCCCAACAACCAGTCATCCGCGTATCGGACATACCAAAGGCGTCGATAGTCTGGATCATTTGGATCTTTAGACGGCAATTTCTGAGCCTGTTGGTTCAGTGTTTTTGCCAGATCCCTATCACCATTTTTTCGAGCTTTGGATGCCGCCAGAGTGATGGCGCGATATTTTGGGTTTGTTTTTCTTCGTTGCCCACAGGTATATGCCGGTACGATTTGGTCTTCGATATATTGGTCCAGTTTTCCGAGAATGATATTTGAAAGTATCGGCCCAACCAGTGATCCTTGCGGTACACCGCTGAATGTGGCGTTGAACTTCCAATTCTCCAAATACCCCGCTTCCAACAGATTTTCGATTAGACGAATTAAACGATTATCGTGAATCTTTTCACGCAGAATATTCAATAATATGGCATGATCTATTGAATCATAGCAGGCGCTAATGTCTCCCTCGATAAACCATTTTGTTCCTCTGCCTTTCTGCATAACACGTCGTAATGCAGTATGACAGCCACGCCTTGGGCGAAAACCATGTGAACAATCAGAAAACTGTGGCTCGTAGTACGCTTCCAAAATTGATCGAATAACTTCTTGAAGTAATTTATCCGACCAACTTGGTAAACCTAACGGCCTAGATTTTCCATTCTTCTTTGGAATATAGACTCTTCTAACAGGTGTCCATCTATATCGTTCTTGCCTCAGAGTATCAATAATACAATCGATTTTCTCTAGAGACATTCCGTCTACTGTTTCTTCCGTACTACCCGAAGTCATGGCACCATCATTTCGATAGATTTTGCCATAGGCTTTTAGGTAAAAGTCCCGATTATACAGTAGCCGATATACCTTCTGTAACGGTAAGGCCTGTTGGCCACGCTTATGTATGATATCTAGTATTACTTCGGCGCTTCGCATCACGCGTACCTCATAATGCCTCTTTATCCAATTACCTGTTCCACTTTGCCCTGTAAACAGCTTTCCTGTTCTCCCCGGAGGGGCGTTACTCCCTCGACTACTATTGAAACTCCGTCACCATAGGGCTCTCGCCCGTTAGGCAATCCCGTGTTCCGTCACCAATAAACGTCTCTAGAATGACTTAGGTTCCCCACTCATAGCCTTAAATGAATTCATTATTCATCGTTTATCAACCAGAGGGTATCACCAGCGTAAGGTGAACTGATGACTGTTGATAACTTCGGCGTACAAGTGTGCTACCGAAGAGTGTGCGCACCACCACTGGCTATTAGGGTTCAGGCAGTTTAGCTTTAACCATATCATTCAGGCGTTGCAGGGCCACAACATACACACTTTCTGTTATTCCCCGCTTTACAAACATGCTCTTGTCCCTTCATTCTTTCGAATTCGGGTAAGTTGTTCACCTCGGAGACATTTCCTCTGACCTCCGGCCAACTTAGTTGGCTATTTATTTAGTGCGTACCACGGCGCACCCTTTCAGCGCATACGGCTCTCCATTTAATTATGGCCAACGGCCATAGCAACATCAGCGTAGCGGGAAGTAACCGTATTTCTGACTTCTTGCCTAAGATAGGGATTGCTCTCTGGCAGTCGCCACCGAAATGGCATCTTGGGACTACTCACTAGGCGGAACAACGATACGCCGCATTTATTCCCCAAGTTGGTTTTGCCAAATAATACCCATGTCTTAGCTTTTGTCGGCTCGGGACGTTTACACCACTTCATCAATAGTGCTTTGATTCGGCAACGGTATTTGCGAGTGAGCCAACGTGCTAATTTCCAAAAGACGACCCGGTCTATTCGTCTGTATGTCATAGCCGTAAAGTCAGTGTGGCGATAGAACTGTGACCAGCCACTGAGTTTCTGATTAATCTTCTCCACCTTGTCTATCTTGCTGCAACTGAAATCCCCGGACAGTTCTTTTATCAGAGAGTAAATGAACGCTTTTGCTTTAATCTTCGGTATAGAGGAGACCACTCGCATATTGCCTTTAGGGCCGCGCTTTCGGATGATCCGGTGTCCCAGGAAGACAAAGCCATCATTCACATGGGTAATATGGGTTTTCTCCATATTCAGTGTGAGTTGTAGCTTTCCCTCAAGGAAAGAACGGCATTCATCCCGAATGTGTTCAGCGTCTAGCTTGGTGCCTTTGACAATAACAACGAAGTCATCAGCATAGCGACAATAGGCTACGGCAGGCTGCCATTGCCGATTGTTCTCCAACGCTGGTTTTCGCCCTATTTTAATGCTGTGATTCCAGTACCATCGGTCTTTGCGTGCTTTCTTACTCAAATAACGCTGATTAAGATACTGATCAAACTCATTAAGCATGATATTCGATAGCAATGGGGAGATAACACCACCCAGAGGAACACCTTCGCTTGTCGCACAGAAAAGGTTGCGTTCAACATGTCCCGCTTTGATAAACCGCCAAAGCAGAGTATTAAACCCATTACAGCTTATTCGTTTACGTACACACTTCATGAGCAGTCGATGGTGAACAGTGTCAAAGTAACTGGCTAAGTCACCTTCGATCACCCATCGGCCCCGTGTTTCAGTATTATCGGTAAGCTGTAGCTTAACTGTGCGCATAGCATGGTGAACACTGCGCTCTGGCCTGAAACCGTAGGATAATGAGTGGAAGTCATTCTCCCATATTGGCTCCATGGCCATTAGCATTGCTCGCTGTACTATGCGATCGCGCAAAGTCGGGATCCCCAATGGGCGCTGTTTCCCATTCGCTTTAGGGATATAGATGCGTCGTGCAGGCATAGGCTGGTAATTACCTGACTGCAACTCCAGTCTAAGTGCACGAAGATAGTCACCCAATTTCTCTTTCAGGTGGTATTTAGTGATACCGTCCACGCCTGGTGTTTTGGCCCCTTTGGAAGAGAGTGTTCTCTCCGCCGCATGATACAGCCAGTCAGGATGAGAAATTAGACGAAGCAGGCGATTTACCCTGCGGTTTTCATCGTCTGCCGTCCATGTTGCTAGCTTGCGTTGCATTTCGCTGATTATCAGAGGTCTTCACCTAATTACAGTCAACTAATCTGCTGACACAAGTTAATTAAACTGTTCTCCTGCGCCATGTAATGGGCTTTCCCCATCTCGGACTACTACGAGAACTCCGTCAGCCTGTTTGTCATCGGGGGCATGCTCCCTTGGCATTCAAACAGACCTTCCCCGGTTTACCTACCTGAACTCGAACATATTGGGGTGGACGCTGATCGCAGTCTTTAGCCTTATCGTGCTGTAAGGTGATGACGCTAAGAAGTTGATTTGTGTTAGCACTTCTACCCATTGCCAGAAACATACATATCTTCTGCAAATTGGTGTGATTGAGCGTACTTGTCTCACTCACACTACGTCATACTGCCTGTTAACTCGTGTAGGCAGTGGCGACATTTCAGCCCATAGATGCGGGTTAATCAGTTCATGTTCTTCATCCGTCCAATACTCAACCTAGAGGAGCATCTTGACGTAACGAGTTCGTCTCACTCCCCCGTTGTCAGCGGGTTACATCACTTTACCAGCATCGATAAATCACTGCCGCTCAGGCTCATATGCTGTCACAACCCAGCATAGCCACAGTGACTCGGCTCCAGCCTTGTCACCTGTAGATTTCAGATAGACTTGTGGTTCAATTTCAGCATCCATGCTCGCCCTGAACTCCGGGCACACAGTAGGTGATATCGCCAGCCCACTTCTGATTCGGTGCATCAGCAGTAAAATCTTGTTCCAGAAGGTTAGGCGCAACGGGTAAGGAATGCTTACTATCTGTTGTGACCTTAAATTTACGCGCAGCTTTTGCAACCAGGCTCTGCCTTTTCATGCTATCTGATATCGTCTTGAGGTTATGCTTGTTCCCCCCCTCTGGCAGGATAGATGTCACTGTTAAAATTTAACCAGTTAGGGGCGGTAGCAGAGTAAAGAATGTCTCGTTATCCGCAGGAAAGAAAAGAAGCAATATTGAAGAAGTTGTTACCTCCGTACTCTCGGTCGATAGCGGAAGTAGCAAAAGAAGAAGGCATCAGTGACGCCACGCTGTACAATTGGCGAAAACAACTCATAGAATCAGGAGCCGTTGTGCCAGATAGTAATACTTCTTCCGAGCAGTGGTCAGCTCAAACCAAACTGGCAGTTGTAGCAGAAACCTATTCCATGACTGAGAATGAACTGAGCCAGTACTGCCGTGAAAAAGGACTTTATCCTGCTCAGGTTAAGGAATGGCGCGGCGAGTGTATGCAAGGCTTCATGTCCAGTAAGGAGCGAGAAGCTGAAGCGAAGAAGCAAGCCAAAGCGGATAAGCGGGAAATCAAAGAGTTAAAGATAGAACTTCGCCATAAAGAGAAAGCCTTAGCGGAAACAGCTGCCTTACTGGTATTGAGAAAAAAGCTGAGAGCCTTTTACGGGGAAGAACCAGAGGACGACTAACCTCGACCGATGAAAGGCAAAGCCTGGTTGCGCTAATCCATGAGGCTCGCCAGAACGGCAGTAGGTTAGAAAATGCATGTAACGAAGCTGAGATCGATTTACGGACTTACCGCCGCTGGTATCAAGGTGGTGAAGTACAGGAAGATGAAAGGCCGATAACACCACGCCCCGAGCCTGCCTTGCTCTGCCTTGCTCTGCCAGTTCTACCTGGATACGTCTTGCACCGTCACGACCTTTGCTAGCTTCGAACGCCTTTTTGACCGTTATGTCACGCAGCGTACGTGCTCTATCTCGTTGACTAATTTCATGGCGATGCTTTAGCCAGTAGTAAAACCCACTACGCGATACAGCAAGAACCTTGGCCATTCTCATTACGGAGAACTGCTCAAGGTGCACTTGCATGAACTCAAAGCTCGCTATTTTAGATGCTTCGCGAAGTAGGTGGCGGATTTTTTTACTATTTCAAGCTCCTCCGCTTGCTCGGCGAGGAGGCGCTTCAGACGAGCGTTTTCGGCTGCAAGGTCAGCCTCGCGTTCACTGGCGGAGTCCTTCCTTGCGTTCTTACGCCAGCCGTATATTTGGGAAGCATGTAAATTGAGTTGTCGTGCTGCCTCTGGAACCGATGTTCTTTCAGCAAGCTTAAGCGCCTGTTCCTTAAACTCTTCGGTGTGCTTGATACGTGTTTTAGTGTTTGTCATTGTTTACCTCGTTAAGTGATTTTACTCGCTTAACTCGGTGTCTAAAACTGCTGGCTCAGATCAGAATGTTGATGGAGATCATAACCTACCACTCTAGCTTGCGACAAAACCTTTAATAGTTCATTTCGTCGACTTGGGGAGATGGTCGCCCAATGAACGCCGGCTATTGCGCCTTCTAGTATCCATAAAAGAGTGATGTCTAACGGTACCGAGTTGAATTCTTTTTGTAACATCATATAGGTTTTTAATGCACCTACTTGCCTCATTTTTTCCGTCGAGTTGATTCCTATTTTTTTCAGCATACGTTCATGTTTCATCTGTAAGTTTGGGAGGTCTTTAAGTCTTTCAACTGTGGTGTCGCGATTTGTATCTTTCTCATTATTTACCGCAATTAGCGCCTCGTTTACTTTGCTGATGATTAGTTCTGGTTGATTATCAACACCTTTAGGTAACTCGAAGTAATTTGTTGTGAAAAGATGGCCATTTTTCATGTAAGAGTATGGCTTAAGCGATCGTTTTTGATAGTGTTTCCTGGTTGTGGTGCTAGTGCGTACGTAAAGTGTATTTTCAGCGAATAAAGCAACCATAGTATCATTAATAAAAATCCCAAAAAAACCAAACATAGAGCGAACCTGTATACTTCCAAGCTTGTTCAATAGTGATGTGTAAGAGTTTAATTTTATATTGTTCATTGTAGTCTTATATTGATTTCCAATGTTAGTATCGAGTTCGGGAGTAGTTTAAAATTATTAGTTAAGGCAAGATTGAATAATGTTGCTTGATTATCACTAAAGCTCAGCTCTCATAAACCACATTTAGATTAGGTGGATGATGGGACACCAGCATGGCTAAAATTATGGCTCATTTCCTGGCGCTGATTTTTAAAACTCTACTGTATAATTGGTTGTCGATGACCTTTTTTTACCGTTGCATTGCAATTTCTGAAAAAAAACGATTTTCACCATAATCATAGCACCGCGGTACGTTATGGAGAGGAATGGTTCATTATATTATGACCACATTGTCAATGTTGATAACGCTTAGCATCTTTACGCAACTTTCGATACTTGGTCATTAACTCGTTTTTGTCCAACTCTTCATCACCGAAGAAGAACGCATTGCCTACCTGTAAGGGCTCAAAATAATTTTCAATTAAACTTAGTACTAAGTTCGCTTTCTTGATTGTAATAGGAGAGCAGGATTTGCCATGCAAGTCATCTAACAAATCCAGCACATTCGATCGATAGCTTTCTAGTAAGTACAATTCTTGCAAAGCTGTCTCATTAGCAAGCGCCTGCTGCCACCGACTATTGATAGACTGTTGACGGGTGAGCACGGACTCATCAATCCTAAGTTCAATCAGCTTTGTCAGCTTGTATTGATAAGCATCCAATGCACACTGTTTTTCAATTCGATATAACTCAAATAAAGCATGAGACGATAAGTTAAGTGGATTTTTCAATAAATAATCGAAAAAGAAGCGGGTCTCAAAGCGTTCTACACCATGGAAAATCGGTACGTCTTGTCCGTTGCTATTAAAATCCTTTAGTGGAGCAAACTGGTACATATAGCCGAAATCGAATAGTTTTATTTTCCCCTGACTGTCGATCAATATGTTACCTGAGCAATAATCCCACTCAAATAAACTACTCAGTTCTAAGTTTACTATAGTAAAAAAATCTGCTGGAAACTGTCACGTTCCAAGTTGATTAGAAGAGCAAGTAATCTTGGTCCGGTAACTTCATACAACTTGCCTTCGTGTCCTGGCTGCATTAAAGCGGCAACATCTACAAATACATTTCTAGTGTCTTATGATATTGCTGTTTCAATTTAACCAATGTATCTAGCAAGATGGGGTTAACACCATCCAACTCAAAATTCAACTCATCAACAAGTTTTAAATTTTCCTTCATAATATTATGATCAACTTCAGACTTATTTGTACCAATAAGAACTTTCCTTAAAATGACAAGCTCTTTTTCGATTAAAAATATAGTTGAAAAAAGAGCTTCTTCTATTATAGTTTTGGGCTTTATATCATAATTGCTAACCATGTGATAAGCAATGTCAATACATGTCTCACATATATATCGATCAGAAAAGCAGTGTACTTTCACATCGTTCCTGCCGCATAAAGTACAAGGTTTTTCAAGTAATCTAGTCATTGATGACTTCCTCTAAAGATATAAATATCCAATATAAATACAGATGTGTATAATATTATGAAAGGGGTAGTTGCAACTAATCAGAGAATGCAGATCTACCCAGTAATGGGCTTAATGATTACTGGTAAACCCACGGAAATCGCACGAACATCCCCGCCATTAAAGGCTTCCAAGAACCTGACTTAAATAGTTTTCATCCATTGCGCACATCATCCTTTTGCGCGTAATGTCACCTTTAAAGCTCTTTTCTTGCTTTAAAAGGTTTAAGCAGACCTGCCTGATTCTTGCAAAAGCCTCTGCTCGATCATCTACTCGAACTCGGCAAGCGTCTTCCTTGAACGCCACATCCAACTGCCAGTGCATTGATTCCACTAACCAATGGGAACGAGTCGCATCATGTAACTCTCGCGCGCTGAGATTACGTGAACTGATATAATCGGGCTGTTGAAAAAGCCCAGTTTAATTGCTCAACTGCACTAAGCTTTGCAACTAGGTGTATGAACTCCTCGTGAGGCAAGATGCATGCAAGGGCGACATAGTTATCAGTCAGAGCAGATTTTTCCGGTCAACTTGGCTGATTTTATTCCAGATGATCATTTGCTAATGAGGTTAGATAAAGTGCTTGATTTAGGCTTTATCTACGACCTTACTGTAAACCTTTATTGCTCGGATAACGGTAGAACTGTCACAGCGAACTGTCGGTTTAACTTATTAGGTACTTCAACATGCTCTTTAGTGGCTTTCTTGTAGGCATGTTTAGGCAACTGACAACTCACTAGAGCAAGCTTTTTCATGAGCTTACCAGCACGACACCGGCTCAGTGGTATTCCTTTTGCTGTGACAATATCCGCGATAGTCCTGGCTCCCGCTGAGCCATTACTGATGCGGTGAGCGGCTTTAACCTCGCCACACAACTCAATGTAGTCAGGATTAATCACCTTGGGGCGGCCAGACCAATATTTGTAACTGCTTCGGTAAATGCTGAACACTTCGCAAAGTGTAGTTACACTGTGGCTCTGCTTGAGTTTCTCGACTAGCGAGAATTGTTCAGCGAGTCGGACATCAAGAGAGCAGTAGCCTTTTTTAATATTTCATTATGTTCTTCGAGGCGAGCCAGTTTCTTTTTTAACTCACAGATCTCGATTTGCTCAGACGTCATCGGAGAAGCTTTAGGTGAAACTCCTTGTCGTTCTTCTTTTAGTTGGCGAACCCACTTATCCATGGTGGATTTGCCTACATTCATGGCCTTAGCTGCTTCAGCTACCGAGTAGTCCTGGTCAAGAATCAACTGTGCGGCTTCAAGTTTAAACTCGGGGCTAAATGTTCTTCTACTACGTTTTGTCATTGTGTCACCTGTTAACTTCTGAGGTGATGATATCACCTCTAATCAGGTGGCCAAATTTAGTGTGCCACTACACCCTATCGCCTTATCAAAGAAGCTTCTAGCGGCGGCTTCATCCCGTTTTTCAGTCAACATGAAATCGATGGTGTCACCGTACTTATCGACAGCCCGGTAGAGGTAGTACCAGCGGCCTTTGACTTTGATATAGGTCTCATCCATTTTCCACGAACCAGAAACAGCACGCTTCTTGCCATTACGGAACGCGGCTTCCGGCTGAGGGGCATACTCCAATACCCAGCGATGGATAGTTGCATGATCCACCTGAACCCCGCGCTCTGCCAACAGCTCTTCAATATCTCGGTAGCTAGCATACCAGCGGACCGCCATCAGGATGGTGGCGGGAGGGAACTGTTTGTTGGCGAAACTCAGGATCATCGGGGAGCTCATGGTTAGATAAAGGAACAGGTCTATCATCTCTGATAGGTCTGTTGATTTGTCATCCGTTCGTCAAAACAGATGACAATTGTAAAGATGGCAATTTATTAAGCACCAAGATGCGACAGAACCCGCAGTTATTATCTGAAATCGGGTTTAACTAGGGAAAACAAACTTACCAGGATTTTGTTTCCGAACATCAGCAACAATTTTCCCATCAAGTTGCATATTTGCCAGCCAAAAGGGCGTGTGTTTAGGTTCAAACCCTTTACTACGTTCCATCATATCATAAATGGTAAATGCTCTGGCCTGCCCTAAAGCCGCACCATGTACATCTCGATCTAGCACTGGTACATCGTCAATATCTTCCAGCAAGGCATTTTTCAAATGAAGGTTACGAGGCCCCCAGTTAATATAATCAACAATTCGACGAGTAAGTTTCTTTTCCCAATTGTGAATAATATCAGGTAAAAAACCCATTTTCGGAGTGATATCCATGCAAGAAAAATAATCATCGCGCAATTCACGTTGGCGAAAATCTTGAGTAACAATCTCCTTAGCTTCCTCAAAGCAATTTAAGAAATGATTGCAAACAACAAATAACGCGATGCTACGTAAAACGCCCAGAAACACCCCTTCATCCGGTTCTTTGTATTCAGAGGCCTTTAGACGAAGTCTTGTTACATTGGCCATCATAATCGCATGTTGCCATACCTTGGGAGTTATTAACTTGGTGCTGCTATCCGCCCATTTTAGTAAGGGTTTTATCATCAATACCGGAAATAACATACGACAATTCTCAATACCAATAAAACCAATGGCAGTTTTAGCGTCTGAAATATTCCTTTCCCCTTTTCCCATTTGCTCACAGAACTTTTGATTATTTACTAAATCTAGAATGTCCTTCGATAATGAATGATACATAATCGTCATAGCCCCTAGTTTCTGGAAGTTCAATGTAGGGGAATAGGCAAATGAAGCAAAGTGTGCGAAGCCATCATGAATCCCAGACAGGCGTTCAATAGGCTTCTTTTCAAAGCGCTCTTCCATCACTTGCCTGGCGGTATTAGTTATCAGATCTACATTTTTCTTATACTGTTGTTGCTTGACTAAACTTTCAACGCGTTTATCCAACACACGCTTGCGCTCGCACTCAAGCAATAAGCGTTGGTTACCTGTTACCCGTTCCTTCTCATTGAGAATTATAGTATCGCAGAATTCTGTCTGGCGGCTAAAGGCATGGTCAACAGTGCTTTGATCAACAAGAAATCGCAAGCTCACCAGCCATTTGGCATAACGAGATTCAACTTGCTTACTCACCTTCGAGGCCGTTTTCAATGCTTCTGTTGTGTAACGTTTATCTGAGAAAATAGATCCCACGAGGCTAAACCTTCACTCTATATGAAACTAAAACTGATAGCTATGTGATACATTAAATACATCATGTATCAATATCGGTACGACGCATCTATCTCTAAATGTTTGGTACTATTAATCGAAGCAAATTTCGATAAATGCTCTACCATATTTGGAGTCAAATGGCATGATAATGATCGGCCCATCACATTTATGGGTGATAGTATGGTTTTTTCCTGAGACTACTGCAGGTGTTGCCATGTCAAAATCATATCCTTGATCGGCTAAAACTCGCTTAGCTCCCCCTGTTACCATATTGGTAATTTCACCGACCATATCCGTCACTTCCTCATTAATCCCATTAGCTCGTTCACCCAGCATTTGCTGCATGACTTCAAGTGCAAGGGGTTTATCAAAAGTAACCGACATTGAACCTTTGGTTTTTGGACCTATCATACCGATTAAGCCAGATACGTCACCGCGAGCAACTTCATCTGTTTTGATGCGCGGTTTTTGAGGCCTTAACTCTATTTCTGCCATTGTTTTCAATACATTTAAAAAGGAAGATAAAAAAGGATTTACAAATTCCACACGCATAGTTTTGGCCTTGAATATTGGATATTCTTCTCTTAGCTTACTCACTAAGTTTAATAGGTTGTATCGCAAAGTTATGTTGAAGTACAAACGTACTAATTTCGGCTTTGTTGCTTTCTATTCATGGGCATTCAGGTGCCTAACCTTGTGGGACAAGAGACATCATGTAGCCACAACATCCCACACCAAATAGAACATTGATGCTTCGTGCTGTAGCGAAGTTAGTAATATACAAAAATGGGTGGAGCGCTCTGGTTACACCAAACAGCAGTGATGGCACTGTAAGTTCGGCCCAGGAAGTGCCAGAGGCAACAACCGCTACAATTGTTGCTGAGTAAAATGCCAGGGCTTCCCAGGCGTTAGATTGCGCGGCGATTACCCGTGCTCCTGAGCCGACTAGTTCATTGGCCTGGAGGCGTGGATGGTGGTTGTCTAAATGTCCTAGCTGCTTAACTTTTATGTATCCACCCAAACCTGCCAGGGCGTAGGGCATAAATGCAACAAAAATTAAAACAATGAGAGGGACAGGCATCGGGACTCCTTACCTAAGTGAACGTTAATTTGACGACAGGGTTTGAGCTGTAGCAGCTCAAACTGACAGAATACAGACCTATCTTCCGCTGAACTGTTTGACGAGGCGTTGAAGACTTTCTAAATCAGCAACCAGCTGTTTGGTGCGGTTGACCGAATCGCTTGAGAGCGTTTTGGTCAGTCTAGTAGCATCTCTCATGCGATGAGTGTGCCCTGTGACTCCTTTTGTTACCTGTACTTGCTCAGCGATGGAATGTGCGATTGTGCCGCTTTGTTCTCCAATGTGAGTGAGGTCGGCAACAATCGCCTCAAAAGCTTGCTTGCTTGCTTTGCAGTGACAGCTCGACACTTTTCTCTGAAGATGTAATACCGTTTTTCATCAGGTTACCGGTATTAGTTGCGGTCTCCTGGAGTACATTGATTCTGGCTCGAATTTCTTCAACAGAGGCATTGGTTTTAGCTGACAGGGCGCGCACTTCATCGGCCACCACCGCAAAACCACGCCCTTGCTCACCGGCTCTGGCAGCTTCGATGGCGGCATTGAGTGCCAGCAGATTAGTTTGCTCGGCGATTTCCTGAATCATATTCAGTATCGATTCGATGCTTTCAACGTCAGTATGAAGCTTTTCCAGGGCGGCGGATGAGTCGGATAACTGCTCACCCAGCGTATGAACCGCATCAACAGCGGTATCGACGGTTGTGGCACCCGCTTTGGCTGCTTTTTCTGCGCTTAATGCGTATTCGGTACGCTGCTTGGCTTGCTCTGAAACTTCATCAATTGATGCGAGCATCTCTTCTGCGGATACGGCAATCGCATCTGTTGCTAAATCTTGCTCTTTGAGCTCCTCGTCTATACGTTTGCTGTTAGCAAACTCAGTTTCCACATTGAGTAAAATGTTGTCGGACGTTTCGTTTGCCCTGGCTGTCGCCGCCCTGAGTTCGGCTTCTTTCATCATCATGGCAAGTTCAATACCTGAGAGGTCATCACAGTAACCTGTGTAAGGATGCTCCATGAGTGAGTTTGAATATTGTCTGTTTGCACTGGACTTAAGCGTGTTTAGGCGGTTTTTTAAGCGTAATAGCAAGCCGGTTTGTACAGCAAGTAGCCCAAGAAACAGCGTTGTTGTAATAGCACCATTGAGAGCCTGCGCGCTCTGTAAGAGGATAAGCAGAGCCAGCACGGGGATAATGCACAGCGCAAGGTTTACCCAGTTTATCCGGCGAGGTTTCACTGGCCCTTGTTTGAGTTTCGCATACAGTGAAGTGGCGCGTTTGATTTGCTCATCACTGGGCTGAGTTCGCACCGATTGATACTCGTAGACTTTGCCATCTTTGCCAGGGATGGGGGTTACAAAGGCGGATACCCAGTAGTGACCGGAGCCTTTGCATTTGTTTTTCACCAGCCCCATCCAGCTGTTACCTGATTGGATGTATTCCCAAAGCTGCGCAAACGCGGCTTTGGGCATATCCGGATGTCTAATCGTGTTGTGCGGTTTGTCTAAAAGCTCAGCTTCAGTAAAACCGGACACCTGACAAAAGTCTTCGTTACAGTGTGTGATGTGACTATCAGGTGTGGTCGTTGAAATCAGATTATCTGATTCGGAAAATTTAATGCATTCGTCGGACATAAGTGATCCTCGTGATTGTTATTGACTAGCAGCTGCGTGCGACTAAAGCTGTTTAACTAGGGATTAAACCTGCGGCTTGCTTGCGCTTAAATTCATGATAGGTTATAGACTGAATGTATTTAGCGCTTTCTCCTGTAATTGAGTTTGTTGTTTTAGCGCTACAGATGCGGCAAGGGATTGATTAACGGCTGATACATTCTGCGAATCGAGCTGGCTTGTTTGAGTAATGTTAATTGACAACGCTTGTGCGATGCCATGCTGCTCTTGAGAGGCTATTGCCACTTGAGAGTTGAACTAGGACATTGATGCTACCGCACTTGAGATGTCTTCAAAGGATGCCTTTATGCCATCAGCTAGTTGCACTGACTCAGTGATTAGCTCAACATTTTTTGCATATTCTTATTGGCAAGCTCGGACTTCTTCTGAAGTTTGTCGATGATTTGTTGAATGTTGGTTGTCGAGGCTTGTGTTTTAGACGCCAGCTCACTTACTTCGTCGGCCACAACCGCAAAACCTCTGGTCGCTTCAATAGCAACATTGAGGGCTAAGAGAATGGTTTGCTCTGAAACGCCATTGATGACGTCAGTCACTTTACCAATCTCTGTTACAAAACCATGTAGCTCACTCAGAGAGCTGGTTGTATTGTCTATAGAGGTATTGATGTTGTCGTTAAGAGCAATATTGGATTCAAGGTTAGCTCGACCTGAGTTCACGCTCTCTTTTGCTTTGTTTGTTTGCTCATCGGCTCTTTCAGCACGATTTTTCGCCTCAAGGGAGGTGTTTGATAACTCCTCAATGGCAGTGGCTATCTGCTCTCGCTCCTGCCCGGCATTGGAGAGGGTGTTATTCATTGCCTGGTTGAGCTCGTCTGCAGCAGAAGAGACATGTTGAGAAATGTCGTAAGAGCTTTTAATCAGTTTGGATAACTCATGAGACAGCTGAAGCGATGATTTGTAGATGCCAGACTGGCCATCGTTTTTTTGGTTAGCGGCTTTCAGGTTACCTGAGGCAATTGATGCCATGAGCGATGCAATCTCATTGGGCGGTCCGCCAACAGGTTTGATAATAAACCTGTCAATGATTGCCAGCATAATGCCTAGAGTGATGACCAGGCTCACTAAGCCCATGGCTAGTGATATGTAGAGCTGCGTATTAGCGCTGTTTTGTATGGCGTCATGTGTCGAGAAGTTAACATATCCCTAGTCACTTACATCCACTGCGCCCGAAATATTCGATAATGACTCGATTGCGCTGTCATTTTTCTGCTTCTCGAAACGCTCTACAAGACCCGACAACCGCGCTGAATTATAGTAGATAATTCAGTTGGCAATCAGGCGGGCACAATCATTCCATTGCTCAATCTGGTAATCACTTCCACCTACTTTAAGCCTCGCTTTATCACTGCGAAATAGCAAACATCAGTAATAATGTTATAGATCTCACTAACACCTATATGTATATGGGCTTAATGTTGCAAAACTGCCTCTAAGCGAGAGACTGATGTGATATAGGCAGAGCTGAGAACCGTTAAATGACCAACGAATTCAAATGGAAACATTTTGCCCCTGAAATCATTCTCTGGAGCATTCGTTGGTATGGCTCTACCCCGATGAGCTACGCTAACCTCAGTGATATGTTGGTCGAACGAGGGATCTCCGTGCATCGCTCCACGCTCAACCGATGAGTTGTTCAGTTCTCGCCCATCTTACACAGGAAAAAATCAGCGCCAGAAAATGTTAATAGGTTGTTTCGTTCTAAATCGCTTCACCCACCTAGAGATGCCCAATAGCTAACGACTCGCCTTAGCAATCGCGGCATTTAATGCCATTTGGCTAAGAAAGTAGGATTCAATATCCTAACCATCAAAAAGGCACAGTGATCTTGGGTAGTTTAGCCCCATTGTGGTTGAACAGAAAAATGTCGCTTAACTTGGTGCCCAATCTTGTTGGGGCAGATCAATAATAACTCAGTACTCCAGTTTGCAACACAGCCCCAACAAAGCCTCCATAACTTTTCTCATGCTACCGCCCTTCGTAGTTAAACGACATCTCACAGGAATCTTTATGCAGTTGACCAAACCTATGCTCTATAAACAAAATTAGCTTAACACAAAAATGAAAGCGCTTTCTTTAGTTTCTGGTTGTGTCGAAAAGTGGTATGTCGCAAAGTTATGCTGAAGTACAAGCACACTGATTTTCAGATACAATTAGGCCGCCAGTGCGTAAAACTGCTCCCAAGCAGATAAGCCTTCGGGGTTGTCGATCTGTCCATTTTTGTTTAAATAGCGGGGCTTTGTCGCTATCGATACAAAGCCATACATTGTTACAGCGAAAGCTGTGCCCTTCCTCTTTAATAATCACGAAAGCGTTTATATCACCACGATTTAGTTTGTATCTATTGCTGAATTAAGGCCGTATTTACCCAAACCATTTTAAATTGGGATAAACAATCAGAGTATTTAATAAATAGTTTTGTGCACATGGCGAAACACTCTTATTACCTATTAAATGTGTTTCAACAAGTGAGTATTGGTTAATATAAATTTCAACCAATATTACAGCTAAGCTCTATACCATTAAGAATAAGCACGCTGTTAATTGTGGAATTAAACTTGTCTACAAAAGAGTTACATCATTATTTTGAACGTTGTTTTTAGTTTACCAAAAACAAAATAATAGGATATCAAGGATAGAAAATGTCCGACATTAAAACACTTGGTGAGTTCATCATCGAGAAGCAGAATGACTTCCCCCATGCCAGTGGCGATCTTTCTTCACTACTTGGCTCAATAAAATTGGCAGCCAAGATTGTAAATCGTGAAATCAATAAAGCGGGATTAATTGATATCACAGGAGCGGTAGGCACGGAAAATATTCAGGGGGAGCAACAGCAAAAACTCGACCTTTACGCCAATGACAAATTTAAGGCCGCACTAGAAGCCCATGCCCAGGTATGCGGAATTGCCAGTGAAGAAGAAGATGAAGTTGTCGTTTTCAGTAAAGAGCAAAATCGTAATGCCAAGTATGTTGTCCTGATTGACCCGTTGGATGGCTCTTCAAACATTGATGTGAATGCATCCGTCGGCACTATCTTTTCTATCTATCGCCGCCTATCGCCAGTTGGCAGCCCCGCGACAGAAAATGACTTTCTCCAGCCTGGCAACTGCCAGATTGCCGCAGGATATGTCATTTATGGCTCTTCAACCATGTTGGTTTATACCACAGGAAAAGGGGTTCATGGTTTTACCTATGACCCTTCTCTGGGCGTATTCTGTCTTTCCCATGAAAATATTCAGATCAGTGAAAATGGCAGTTGCTACTCAACCAACGAAGGCAACTATATCCGCTTTCCTGTCGGAGTGAAGAAATACATCAAATACTGCCAGGAAGATGTTCCCGAGGAGAACCGTCCGTATACGTCACGCTATATTGGGTCACTCATTTCAGATCTTCACCGTAACCTCCTTAAGGGAGGGATTTACCTTTACCCAAGCACCGCTGCTCATCCAAACGGTAAGCTCCGCCTACTATATGAATGCAACCCTATGGCTTTTATTATGGAGCAAGCAGGCGGTAACGCTTGTAATGGGGCGAGCCGGATCATGGATATTAAACCGACATCACTACATCAAAGAATGCCTTTTTTTGCGGGTTCTACAGCGATGATCAGCAAGCTCGAGCAATTTCTCACCGAACAAGATAATAAAGAATTGTCATCAATACAGAGTCGAAATACTCGCTGATATTTTGGCTTAATCATTTCCCCCAGAAAGAACGCCCTGCTCTTTCTGGGGGTTATTTGCTATCCAATTAAGAGCTGACGATGTCGATCTTATCGTCCTTCACTGAGCTCGGTACTAAAATGATCGGAATGGCTTTGGATGTCGGAGTATCGCTCAGATCACCCTTACCATCAATCGCCACCAGTGGGTTGGTTTCAGGAAAATACGCCGCGATATTGCCAGATGGGATGTCGTAGGCCACTAGCTTAAAGCCAAAGACCTTGCGCTCGACACCATCAGGCCACAATGACTCAACATCAACCAAATCATTGTTTTTCATACCTAGTGCAGTAATGTCATTGATGTTGATTAATAGGACTTTGCGCTCACCAGAAATCCCACGGTATCTGTCTTCAAAACCATAGATGGTTGTGTTGTACTGATCATGCGATCGCATCGTCTGTAATACAAACACCGGATCTTTACTCAGCTCACGCAGGTTCGCAGGCAACAAATGCTGCGGTAAAGTGTGATGCTTAAATTGCGCTTTTTCCGATGGTGTTTGCCATCGGCGCTCTGCCGCGCTGTTGCCTAGGTAAAATCCGCCAGGCTGTTTGATTTTGTCATTAACGCCAGTAAAGCCCGGAATGACCTTGGCGATTAAGTCCCGAATTCTGTCATAGTCTTCAATTAACCAGCTCCAGTCCACCGGTTCCTTACCAAGGGTGGCTTCTGCGATCCCTGCGATAATCGCTGGCTCAGAGCGCATTTCAGCCGTTTCACTTTCTACAACACCGGCAGATGCATGAACCATGCTAAACGAGTCTTCGACTGTTATACACTGCGCCCCGGCGGCTTGCATATCAACATCCGTTCGCCCCAGGCAGGGTAAAATCAATGCCTCTTGCCCTGGGATCAAATGGGTACGGTTCAACTTTGTCGCAATATTCACGGTCAATATACAATTGGAAAGTGCCTGCTGGGTTAACGATGTATCAGGGGTGGCTGCCGCAAAGTTGCCCCCCAAACCGATAAACACCTTGCTCTCACCCGCCAACATTGCCTTAATCGCACCGACAGTATTGTGCCCGGGCTCAGCCGGTGGCTTAAAGTCAAAAGCATCGGATAAGCTTTCCAGGAATGCCGCACTGGGTTTTTCATCAATTCCCATGGTACGGTCGCCCTGTACATTACTGTGCCCTCGAACAGGACAAAGGCCAGCACCTCGCCTGCCCAATTGGCCAAACAGCAATTGCAAGTTAGCAATCTCCTGAATGGTTTTCACCGAGTGCTTATGCTGCGTAATGCCCATCGCCCAGGTGATAATGACGTTATTCGCCTGCCGGTATGTATCAGCAGCCTGCTCAATTTCAGACTGCAACAATCCCGCTTGCTCGGTGATCTCTTCCCATGGCGTCGCCTCAACGATTTTCAGATACTCCTCAACACCTTGGGTATGCTCGCGAATGAACGGCTGATCAAATATCGACGCTCGCCCTTCCTTGCGCTCTAATTTATCAATCGCATAGAGTGCTTTTACCATCCCACGCACAACGGCCATATCACCGCCCAGTTTAGGCGTGAAATAACGCTGGCTGATCTGCGTTGCGCCGCCGGTTAGCATTTCTCCTGGTGACTGGGGATTGGTAAAACGTTCTAACCCTCTCTCTTTCAGCGTATTAAAGGTGACAATAGCAGCACCACGACGCGATGCATGACGCAGCGTATCCAGCATTCTCGGGTGGTTCGTGCCAGGGTTCTGACCAAAAACAAATATGGCATCGGCGTGATCAAAATCTTCAAGCGTGACGGTGCCTTTGCCGATGCCGATTGATTGCTTAAGCCCAATACCACTGGCTTCATGACACATATTTGAGCAATCCGGAAAGTTATTGGTCCCCAACTTCCTGACAAAGAGTTGATACAAAAATGCAGCCTCATTGCTCGCCCGGCCAGAGGTATAGAATTCTGCCTGACTCGGGTGCTCAAGCGCATTCAAATGCTTGGCTATCAATGCAAATGCCTGCTGCCAGCTTACCTCTTCATAACAGTCAGTTTCGCGGTTGTATCTTACTGGATGGCTAAGCCTGCCCTGATACTCCAAAAAGTAGTCGCTTTGCTGGGCAAGCCAACCCACAGGATGTTGCTGGAGAAAAGCCGGTGTCACACGCCGACTGGTTGCTTCCCAGTTAACGGCTTTGGCACCATTTTCACAGAAGCTGATGCGTCCCCGCTCTTCAGCTTCCCCCCACGCACAGCCAGGACAGTCAAACCCTTTGTCTTGGTTTGTCTTCAGCAAGTTACGCATATTACGAGTAACATTCTCGCTTTTTACCAAATGTTTGGTCGTACTCAGCAAGGCACCCCAACCACCCGCCGATCCGTCATATTTTTTTATCGTCATTACCGTTCTCTTACTGTTTGGTCAGGTTTAAGCGAAAAGCACCATGGTAGACATTGAATCCGCCGCCATGAGTAAAACCAATGAGCGTTAAATTGAAGCGTTTGGCCATATTGATGGCGAGATTTGATGGCGCACCGGCTGCAACCAATACCGAAATCCCTGAAACCAGCGCTTTCTGAACCAACTCAAAGCTGATACGGCCGCTAAGTAGAACAACTTTCCCCCGCTGATGCAGATCTGGCTCTCGCGCCATGCTCCCCATCAGCTTATCCAACGCGTTATGCCGCCCAACATCTTCGCAGCTGAGCAGCAACTCCCCTTCGGCATCAAACAAACCACAACCATGCACACCGCCGGTCATCGCAAACATCGATTGGGATTGGCGCAACTTATCGGCCAAGGAAGAAATAATATGGCCTGATAGCCAGTGTTCACGGGTGTCTAACTGGGGAATATCACGCAGCTCTAATGATTGCATCGATGCTTTACCACACACCCCGCAACTGGAAAATGATGTGGTATCTCTGTTGATCAATGACCAGTCAACAACCACATCTGGCGCTAAGGAAACATGGATTTCATTACCAGAGATTTCATCGCTGTCCAATTGATCATTGATGCCAGTAATATCACTTGCGGATTTGATAATGCCTTCAGCCAACAGTAATCCGGTGACGAGGTTGTGATCATCGCCCGGTGTCCGCATTGTCACTAAGTAGACTCTGTCCTGCTCTTTGCCTTGCAGATCAACATAAAGCAGACGAATTTGAAGCGGCTCTTCCACTATCACTGAATCAATTGACAAGGTTACATGAGCACCGTTTATTTGCTGGCGTGAACATGTCACTACGCCTGCGGAATGTGAGCTGGGCTGATGCTGCCATTGACCACTTTTTTCATGGTCTACATTGCAGGCTGAACCTATATAGCTCACCCCATAATCTTCCTGATTTCTTTTCCGTTTAGCCATGGGCTTATTCACTCTAATAGGTTGACTTTACAATGTTGTACATATCCATTTTGCTCACCATCTCAATATCATTTGAGTATAGGCATTCGTTATTATTATGGGCAGCAACGGTTGCTGCCCGGCCTGTAGCTATAAATGGGTTGTTATAAACTGATCGTTATAAACTGCTCGTTATAAACCTTGTTCCTTCGCCATTTTTATTGCCATCTGCGGTGCATTCCAAAGTGATGGCAGCAAGATTAAAGAAACGGGAACAGCGGTGATGACGATAAAGGACTGGAGTGCCGAAACACCGCCTGAGCCCAAGGAGATCAGGATGAGTGCGGTGATCCCCATCATCACCCCCCAGAAAACACGAATAATGGCATTGGGCTCTGTATCACCGCTGACAACAACACTGATGGTGTAGGTCATCGAGTCACCTGTGGTCACGATGAAGATAGTGGTCAGGATCAAAAACAGAATGGAGATCAGCATTGGCATTGGCAACTGCTGGGTAATCGCCAGCAGTGCCCCGGGTAAGTTGAACCCTTCAAAGGCCTTGCTGACAGAGCCCGGTTCGGCGATTTCAAATGCAACCCCCGAACCTCCAACCACGGTAAACCAGAAGCAGGTAATAATAGGAGCCGCAATACTGACTGCCATCACCAGCTGGCGAATGGTGCGGCCACGTGATATACGGGCAATAAAGATTGCCATCATCGGGCCGTAACCGAGGAACCACCCCCAGAAAAAGACGGTCCACCAGCTTAGCCAGCTTTCATCACCACGGTAGGTGGCCATAGGAATAAAGTTATCCAGCATGGTGCCAACACCCTGCAGGTAGCTGTTGACGAGAAAGCTCGTCGGGCCGAAGACTAAGATATACGCCATCAAGCCGACCGCGAGGATCACGTTATAACGGCTGAGGATCTGAATACCGCGGTTTAGCCCACTCAATGCCGAAATGGTATAGATAGCAATAGCAAAAAGAATAACGATGAATTGAGTGGTAAAGCCGTCTGGGATGCTAAATAACGCATTGAGGGCAAAACTGATTTGCAGACCAAGGAAGCCAATTGGACCGATCGTACCGGCAGCAACCGCGATGATGCAGCAGGCATCAATGAATGCGCCGGTCAAGCCGTTAAGTGCGCGTTCACCCAATATCGGGTAAAGCAGGGTACGAGGCTGCAGTGGTAAGCCTTTATCATAATGCAGGTGCATTAATACGATGGAGGTTAAGCTGCCAAGGATTGCCCAGGCCAGGAACCCCCAGTGCATGAATGATTGCGACAGGGCATTAACCGCGGCTTGCTGAAGATTTTCCTGAGCACCATATAGCGGTGGTGGGCTGACAAAATGTGCAATCGGCTCTGCGGCAGCCCAGAACACCCCGCCACCGGCCAGCAGGGTACAAAGAATTATGGCCATCCAACGAAATGCATCAATTTCAGGCCTGTCCAGCGCGCCAAGTCTGACATGCCCGGTTCGGCCAGCAGCTAATCCCAGGCTGATCAGAAAAGTAAGCAGTAGCAGCACTTGCCAGTAAGGGCCAAAAACCTTAACTGCCCAGGTGAATCCTGAATTGACGATAGATGACAGGAGTACATTGTCGTAAAGAGCCAGTACAACAAATAACGCAATGAAACCGCCACTCATCCACAATGCGGGATTATCCAACCCCAGTTTTTCGGTGGTAGATTGCTGTTTTGGTACATGTTCTGCTTTTACAGTGTTTGTTAAGTCGGACATGTTATGTCTCCAAACGTTATCGGATTTGCATACACAAAAACGTCATGGTCCACTGCCTGCTTCGGGATCTTATTTTTATATGACTAAAGCGCCTCTTATTCAGGCTGCAGACGAGTTGGTCATTGTTGGTTTTCAGGAATCAGGCCATCTCCCAGGGAATTGAACCAGTTACTGCCCATGATCTGGCTGACATACCTCACCTGTTATGTAACAAAAATGTTTCAACACAGGTAAATCATGCGCAGGAAATGGTGATAAATCGAATGCTTTATTTTTGACAATTGATAAATTTTACTTATCAATCAAAAGCGGACAGTAAGGAATAAGCCTGAATTAAGGGTAGCAATAACGCCAAACGCTATCATTTTCAGAAGTATTCCTACGCGTTAAATAACTATAGTGAGTACAGTCGGTTTTGTCGCAAAGGTATGCTGAAGTAGAAGTGTACTGATTTCCAAATTCAATGAGGTTGCAAGCGTGTGTGGCTTTAGCCTACTGACAGTCTTGCGGCAAGATAAGCGTAAAACGCGCCCCGCCAGAGTCACTTAAGCCAATCTCTACCTTTCCTTGGTGCCGTGCGGCAATTTGCGCCACGATAGCCAAACCAAGCCCATGCCCATGCCCACCGGACTCCCGATCCCTTGCTGTCCCTACCCGGTAAAATGGTTCTAGAATTCGTTCTCTTTCCGCTTTGGGGATCCCGATGCCGTCATCATCGATTTGAATATACAGCGCTTGTTCCTTGCTAAAAACACTGACATCAATACGCTGCTCAGCATAGCGGGAAGCATTGCGGATGATATTCGAAACTGCACGTGTTAACTGGTGCACATCCACACTGGCTTGCTTCTCGGGATCACAATCTAAGGCAATATTGATATCAGTATCTTTCTGGCAACTCGTTACCAGCTTATCCAGCCAAGAAGAAACATGGTCAGATGTCAGATTCAGTGGAATAGCCGCCCGCTCCATCTTGGCAAAATAGAGAAGCTCTTCAATCAATTGCTCCAGCTCTGTCATATCATCATGAATACCAGCAGCATAATGTTGCTGCTCTGGTGATAGCCCGGAGTCTTCCAGCATTTCAAGCTGGCACTGGACCCGAAAGATAGGCGTACGCAATTCATGGGCAACCGCATTGGTCAGCTGCTTGTGGCTGGTTATCAACACTGAAATCTTATCTGCCATCTGGTTAAAACTGCTATTAAGCCGCCCTAACCGATCGCCTGCCTTTTCCGATGCCCTGACAGCAAAGTCCCCTTCAGCAAATGCCAGAGTCGCCAGCTCCAGGGCGCGAAACCGACGAGATAAAATAAACAGCATCAAAGCGCTATAGACAGCAAAGGTGGTGTAGAAAACAGCCCACAGCAAATCGGATTCAAAATCGAGTTTTTCCCATATGGGTTCAGCCTGATCAGGCGAAAGTAGATAGACCTGCTGCTTATCACCATAGATGACATAGTAACGGTAGTCATCATCAGAAAAAATGCCGTGCTGTTTTAAATTATCGATGATCTCAACATCTAACTCGGGACTGCTCCATTGATACGCAGTCATTACTAACCGGTTTTCTTTGGCATAATTGGCAAGCAACTCATCGGCAGGGAGTTGGCCTCGGACTCTGGCGACATCATCAAGGATCATCATCGAACTATGTACCTGACTGACCTCGACAATCTCTTCGTAATCCGGCGTAAAGTCTTGGGTAATATAGATATAGGCCAGAACACTCAAGAAAAAGAGTACCGCAACGCTTATAAAAAATTCACAATACAATCGCTTCATGGTCTGCTGCTACCACCTATCAGGTACAAAAAGGTACCCTTTGCCGCGTACGGTAATTATTTTCCGTGGCAGTGCCGGATTGTCTTTGAGCTTTTTACGCAGCGACACGATTTTATTGTCGATAGTGCGATCAAGGCCGTCATATTCAATACCCCGGGTAGTTTTAACCAAAAACTCACGGGATAGCACTTCATCAGGACGGCAAGCCAGCAGCCACAACAAATCGAACTCGCTATCAGTCAGGCATACAGCTTCGCTATCGAGAATGCATGACTTTCGGCGGCCATTTAGGTTCAAACCGCCATGCCGACATTCTGAAACAAGCTCCTCTGGTATCTTTTCACCATCTGCAAGACCCCCAGAATCCGCTGTTGCGAGATCCTCGTCACCACGGCGCAGTAACATACGAATACGGGCTAGCAATACTCTGGGTTTGATGGGTTTGTTGACGAAATCATCGGCACCGATTTCCAGCCCGGCAACATGGTCAATATCATCGTCGCTTGCAGTCAGCATAAGGATCTTGCTGTTAACCATGGGCCTCACGTTCCGGCAAATCGTCAGTCCATCCACGCCAGGAAGCATCAAATCAAGTACAACAAGATCTGGCTGATGCTGAATAATCGTATCTGTAGCCAAACGCCCGTCGGAGACAGTCACAACCTCAAATTGCTGCAGCCTGAAATAGTGTGCCAGCAGTTCACAGAGCTTTAGATCATCCTCTACCAATACAATTTTTTTCATCTCCCCCACCATAAATTAAACACCGTTCAAAATAATGCCGCACGCATTACATAATGAAATGACAATTTTATCAAGCAACTAAGCGGATAACCCTCATAAATAACTCATCATGTTATATCACGCAGAACTATTTCAAATTGACCCAATGGCAATTTCTTCCTGTACTTGAAGTATCAAACTATTACTTACAGCTAGGCGCAACATACCAATATGAAGAGTTTATTCACTGACAAGCTCTCGATCGTATTAGCGGTAGGGATCAGTACGGTGCTAGCCCCATTCACTATTTCAGCCGACAACGCCCTACTCAGCTCATTGCAAGGTTGCTGGCATGGCGAAGCTCTCAAGACCCCGGTAGGGCCTCGGGCTTACCCGATCTGCTTTGCATTGGATGAAAACAATGAGCTCTATGGTATGGCAGAATTGACGGTTTCCCAACACCACTGGCGCTTCCAGTTTGATGAAGATGCAACCAAGCTTAGCTTTCTTTCTACTTTTGCCGGAAATCAAACACCAATAAATCTATCGGCTATTAGCACTAGCTCCGACAAGGTGACCTTTGCAACGCACAACAAAGATTATCTGCAAGTTCAGGTTTTGCAATTAGAGCAGGAATATCAATTCACAATCCGGATTCGAGGAGAGGAGCATGTAATTATTCAACTGGTTCCGGAGGAAGAGTAATACCCACCAGAATTTCTGGCCGGTAAGTATAAATTGTACTGACTTACACACATCACAGCAGTTTCGAGACGTTAGGTTCAACTTCAGTTAACAACTGATTGCCAGTTAAAAGCAGTGTTTTGCGTGGATTTTCCCCATCATTTTATCTCGAGGCACTTCATAACAAAATGCATCCTGATTGATTTATCAACAGCACTATCTAACAGGTATCGCAAACTTCTTAACATTCATTCTCATAAATCCTTTTACGTCCTTTATCAGTCATATAAGAGGGTTATAAGTTAGTGTCGTTGGAACAGAGCTTTTGACCAAGTCAGTTGTCTTTGATGTCGAAAAGTCAAAAAAGTGGTATGCCACTTTTCAGGGGGATATTGGTGAGCTCTGCAATGTTGTTCCATCTAAACCCACGATTAAAAGGACTTAACATGCTTAAAACCCTAGGTTGCCTTTCTTCACTTTTCATCTCAGCATGCGTATTCGCCCAGGCTGTTCCGGCAACGCATCATGCTCTGCAATATGAAGGGCGTAACTCGAAGGATTACAACGCCGGCACGGTTCAGATCAACTGGCCTGGCACCACATTGAAAACCCACTTTGTCGGCAGCAAACTGACGGTTGACATGATAGGTAACGGAGACCACTTTGATGTTTTCAACAATGGCCAGCTGACCAATAAAATCATCACCAACTCGGGAGGTACGAAGCAGACTTTCGTATTGTTTGAAAGTGAACAGCCACAAACAGTACTGGTGGAAGTGGTAAAACGTACTGAAAACTACGAAGCCATGACCAAAATCGTTTCCGTTGAACACGATGGCTACCTAGAAGGAGCCTGGAACTATCAACCACATATTCTGTTCATCGGCGACTCCATCAGTGCCGGATTTGGTAGTGAGTCCACCAAACGGGACTGCACATGGGAAGAAATTTATTCCTCGTCGAACGCACGTTTAGCCTTTCCCTATCAGACAGGTCAAGAACTGAACGCCAGTATCACCCAGCTATCTTTCTCCGGGCTTGGGCTGATTCGTAACTGGAGCGGCAATCAGTCTTACCATGATCTGACTTACTATGCTGACAAAGCTAGTGCAATCTACGGTCAGAAACTGGATTTTGAAGACAAGTACCCGGATCTGATTGTGGTTGAAGTCGGTACCAATGATTTCAGCACAGATCCCCAACCTCATGAGCCGTGGGCCAACATTGAGGAAGTCAAAACAGCCTGGGTCGATCGTATGGTGGAGTTTGTCGGTGATCTTAAGTATCGCTATAACAACACCGATGTCATCTTGATGCCTCGCCCTGCCTACCCTTACGATTACATCATTCCGGCAACCAATGAAGCGATTGAAATTCTCAATTCTCAAGGGCAGAAAGGTATCTACAGCCATATTTTTGCCTCTCCGCTGGAAGGCTGTATCTGGCATCCGACCACTCAGGAGCACAAGTCAATTGCGAAGGATCTGAGTGACTTTATTCGCGCTAACCAGCTCCTTTAAGTTAATAAAACTAGGCTGAGCTCAACGAAAAAATGCGGCGTAATTAGCCGCATTTTGCTAGTACATATAACCATTACTTGAGAAAACGAACACAGAGATCAGTAAATACTGACTTCGCGTTATCCTCAATGATATTGCCGTGAGTCACGATGATCCGCTCAAAATCCCATCCCTGAACATTGCGAATGAACTCAGTGAACTTTGGCTTATCTTTGATCATGAAGCCCATTTTGAGCGGCGGTGCAATACAAGTTCCCTTGAAGCCAATCGGCTGGAAGACATATTTGGTCATGACACCGGCAAAACCCGTTGGCACTTTATCTGAATAATTCTGGATCAGATCGGTGACAATTAACGAGCGAGTCTTTTTGTGCAAAAACACGGTTTCGTTGAACAAAGGAACGGCGGGCATTGTTTCCCACTCAAAATCTTCCGGCCAGGCGTTTTCATAGCCCTCTTGCAGGATATGATAATTCGACAGCGGTACTTTTCTCGGGATCCCGGCGCTGACATACGCTTCAGCTTCCGGGTAGGCATCGCACCAATCCTGTAACCAGTTATTGTGGGCATTACTGGCAGCAACAATAAACTTGACGGTGCCTAGCTGGTCAATGTCAGCTTTCAACTCAGGGGAGAGTGCTGTCGGCGAATGGATCCACAATCCGCCATCCGCTAGCTTCGCCACTGTCATCCGCAGCCCGAGCTTGGTGCCAGCTAGTTTCATTGAATCATCGTGTACCCAAAGATCGTCTCCGATTTTCTGCATTCCTGGCCTCGTTAGCTATCTGAATCTATTCAATTATATTGCCAGACCGCTAGCATTTCGCATCCTGTCGCGATCACAGAACATCACTCAGATCCGACTCAAACCATGATCACCATCGCAGGCTTGATATCTCTACTGTCCCAACGATCAGTTTCGCCATCAAGTACTACTGATTTATCCCTATGAATCAATCTGAATGAACTTATCAACTCCACCCCGGATACTCTCGGCAAACGCTTGGGCAAGCCGTGACAACGGCTTATGTGCTGGGGTAATAATGGCGTGATCAAACGCTATCGTCGGGGCAAAAGGACGAAACACTACCTTGCCCTGTCCTGACTTATACAACTTATAGCTAGCCGCACTGATCGGATCGCAGATGCAGCAACACAGCTGCTGCTCGACAAACTCAAAACCAGAAATATAGTTCTGTAGTTCAAACCGAGCATGATAGCGAGCGTCTTTCTCCTCGAACATAAACTTTACAAGCTCGTTAATGGGATGCTGGGCAAACAAGGTCGCCAGCGGCACATTGTCCAAATCTTGCGGGGTGATCACCTGAAGCTTTGCCAGCGGATGATCCTGATGAACCGCGCATACACCCTCAAGCCGAATGGGCTCCACATTGATGGAATCCCGCTCTTTCGGTAGCTCGGAATAGCCAATGTCATATTGTTGCGATGCCACCCAATCATGCACGATGGACGAACTACGCATCATCATCGATACATTGACCTGCGGCCGATCTTTAACAAAGTCGGCAATAACATGAGGCATAAAGAACAAGGCCGCAGCAGGCATACAGGCCACTCGCAAATTGCCTCGTGACAGGTTTTTCACCTCCGCCATCAACTGCGCCGAACGTGTCAGGCGCTCCAACACCGCTTCAGTCTCTTCCAACAAAAAATAGGCTTCGGGCTTGGGGACCAGGCGTCCTTTGTTGCGCTCGAACAGCTTAAAACCCAACTCGTTTTCGAGGCTGACAATCATTGAGCTAACTGCCGGCTGGGTACGGCACAAGGTTCGGGCGGCAACAGATACCGAGCCAGAGCGCATAACGGCCCGAAAAGTTTCCAGCTGCTTTATCGATAGATTGGTATCCATACTCATCCTATAAGAAAAATTTATCGAATTAGAGAAATAATAAATTTGTTTCTATTGGCTGTCACCTTTAAATTAACAACGTATTCACAAACGCAACAATAAGGAAATGTGCAGTGGAGCAAACATTCAGATACCTACTGACCGGATTGATTGGCGTAGTAGCACTGACGCAATTCGTCCAGGTCATTACCCGATATGTCTTCGAAATCCCTATCATGGGGCTGGAGGAATCTATCGTCATCCCGACCCTGTGGCTGTATATGCTGGGAGCGGTCAATGCCTCGAGGGAAGACACCCAAATTCGTGCCAACGTACTGGAAATCTTCATCAAAACCGAGCGTGGCCACACTATTCTTGCGCTAGTCGGTGAAGTGATCAGTTTCGTGATTTCCCTATGGCTGACCTATTGGGCCTGGGACTACTTCAAATACGCCCTGCGGGTGTGGAAAGAAAGCCCGACGCTGTATATCCCAACCTTCTTTCACGAGTGCTCGCTATTTATCGGGCTGGTTTTGGTAACCGCCTTTATCGCGCTGCACATCGTCAGGTTGGTCCGCCAATTGAAGTCTCCGTCCTACTCAGTAAATAAGGCATAAAGTTATGGTTGAAGTTGCATTATTCGCAGTCGGTGCCCTGGTGCTGCTGCTCACTATCGGGGTTCCCCTGCCCTTCTGTTTTGGCGGCGCGCTAATGATCATGACCTACATGGGTGATATTTCCATGAAGGGCAACATGATGTGGGGAGCCGGCCAGCTGACAAACCCCATTCTGCTCGCGATCCCTTTGTTTGTCCTTGCCGGTACCATCATGAGCCAGAGCGGGATTGCCGCCAGCCTGCTCGGATTCGTTAATGTGTTTGTCGGCCATATCCGTGGCGGACTCGGCATTGTTGCTTCGGTAAGTTGTGCCATCATCGGTGCGATCTCCGGCAGTGGCCTGACCGGTATTGCCGCTATTGGTCCGCTGCTTATTCCTGAGATGGAAAAGCGCGGCTACCCACGTGCCTATGCAACGGCACTGATCGCCAACTCATCAATTTTGGGCCTATTGATCCCACCGAGTGTCACCATGATTGTGTATGGCTGGGTCACCGATACCTCGATCCTGGCTTGCTTCCTGGCGACACTTGGCCCCGGTTTGTTGGTTACCTTCAATTTTGCCGTCATTAACCTCATCATGGCGCGCAAGTTCCCGCTAGTGTTGGACGACAAGCCATCCATGTCGGGCCTAATCAAAGAAGCATCATCACGCACGGTTCATGCTATTCCGGCGCTGTTCATGCCGATCATCATTCTGGGCGGGATCTACGGCGGCATTATGACGCCAACGGAAGCCGCGGCCGTCGCAGTGATCTACGCAATCCCGGTCGGGTTTATGATCTACAAAGGGCTGAGCTGGAAGTCATTGCTGGCATCAGGTAAAGAGTCAGCCACAGCTGTCGGCTCTATCATGTTTATGATCCTGTTCAGCCTGATCCTAAGCCAGATATTTGTGGTTGAAAACGTGCCCCAGGAGCTGGTGGATAGCATCTTCGGCATCACCGAAAACAAAGCCCTGTTACTTATCTTTATCAACGTCCTGCTATTTCTTGTGGGCATGGTCGTGAACGATATCACCGCTATCATCCTGATCGCCCCACTGTTGCTACCTCTGATGACAGCTATCGGCATCAGCCCTATCCAGTTTGCCGCCATTATGGGCGTCAATACGGCAATGGGCGGGGTTACACCGCCATACGCCTCAATCCTGTACCTCGGTGCCCGCATCGGTAACGTCAAGTTCTCCGAAGTCGTTGGCCCGGCAATGATGCTGATTCTGTTCGGCTACCTGCCAGTCGTTGTCCTGACATCGTTCTGGTCTGATTTATCGCTCTTCCTCCCTACTGTGTTTGGTTACTAATAAGGATATTTACAATGAAACTGACAAGCATGTTTACTCCATCAACAAAGCTTAAGAAGTGTGCTCAGGTCGTGACTCTGGCAATGGCCGCGCTCAGCGTGTTGCCAGCATCGGCAGCTACCCTGAAGATCAGCCACGTCCGCCCGCAGGGCACCGTGATTGATAACGATATCAAACAACTAGGAGAAGAAATCAAAACGGCTACCGACGGTGATGTGAAGCTTCGTGTTTACGCTGCCAACGCCCTTGGCGACTACACGCTAGTTCAGGAGCGTATCTCGGTAGGTGCCATCGATATGGCGGTGCAACCGGCCTCGACGGCAACTGACCGCAAGATGCAGCTAGGATTGCTGCCATACCTGGCAAACAACTGGCAAGAAGCGCAAAACATCTATGGTGACGGCGCACCTGTCCGTGAAGCGATGGAAGAGCTGTTTGCCAAGCAGGATATTACCCTACTGGCAGCTTATCCGGTCTACTTTGGTGGCATCTCCCTCAATCGCGGTGCCAAGTCGCCAGGTCAGCCAGATATCAGCAAAGGGATCAAGCTACGTGTTCCACCAATCAAGAGCTTCCAGCTCTTGGCAGACAATGTCGGCTATATTGGCTCTCCGCTGCCATTCTCAGAAGCGTTCACCGCCGTTCAGACCGGCGTGGTTGATGGCGTGATTGGTTCCGGCGCCGAAGGTTACTACGCCTCTTTCCGTGATGTAACCAAAACCTATATCCCACTCAATACCCACTTCGAGATCTGGTATTTGATGATCAACAGCGAGCGTCTTGATGACTTGTCTGACAGCGAGCAACAAGCATTGAAAACGGCTTCTGCCAACTTCGAAAACCGCCGCTGGTTGAATGCGCAAAACGATCAGGCCGCCAATGAGCAGAGACTGGCCGACAACGGCGCTGAAATCATCAAAGTTAGCCCGCAACAGCTAGCACAAACAGCAGAAAAAGTGCGTAGCACAGTATGGCCAGAGATCTTAGATGATATCGGCGCAAAATGGAGTCAGGACATTCTGGATAAAGCCCTGAACTAACCACTTCGTCGGGGAATGACGCTTATTCCCCGACCCTTGCCAAATTTAAACTAATTTAGAGAATTCACATGAAACCCGAATATGTCGTTATCGGCGGCGGCGTGGTGGGCTGCGCCGTGGCTTACGGACTGCTCAAGGCTGGCCACCACGTCACAGTCTTGGACGGTGGAGACAGTGCGCACCGCGCATCAAGAGGTAACTTTGGCCTGGTCTGGCTCTCATGCAAAGGCCTTGATGCGCCTCACTATGCTGCCTGGACTCGGCGCTCTGTCGGCATGTGGCGCGAGCTGGCCGACGAGCTTGAGCAAGCCAGCGGAGAATCGATCAACCTAGTTCAAGACGGCGGCTATGATTTCCACTTCTCCGAAGCGGAGATGCAGGCCCGGGTTGCCCAGTACGAACACCTTCGTGAGGTGCTAGGTTCCGATCATCCCTATGAAGTGTGGGACCAAAACAAACTCAAGCAAGAAGAGCCGCAAATCGGCCCGGACGTGGTCGGTGCGATCTTTGGCGCGGAAGACGGCCATGTTAACCCGCTCAAATTGCTCAAGGCCTACAACAAAGCTATCAAGGCGCTAGGTGGCGAGATTATCACCCAAGTCAATGTTGAGCGAATCCAGCAGCTAGCGGACGGCCGGTTTACCGTCGAGCTACGCGAAGGAAAGACAGTTACCAGTGACAAAATTGTCCTGGCAGCCGGATTAGGCGCGGCTGAGCTTGGTCCGCAAATAGGCCTTAAGGCCCCGGTCAAGCCTCAGAAAGGCCAGGTACTGATCACCGAGAAACTACCGACGATGATCAACCGCCCTTCCGGCATTATCCGCCAAGTCGACGAAGGCGGTATCCAGATTGGTGACTCTAAGGAAGATGCCGGATTAGATGATCAGGAAACCATGGCCGTTACTGCCGCCATTGCCGAGCGGGCTATTGCCGTCTACCCGTTCCTGGCCCAGACCCGCCTGATCAGAAGCTGGGGCGCACTGCGAATTATTTCGCCGGACGGCCTGCCTATCTACCAACAATCATCCAGCCACCCTGGCGCGTATATGGTCAGCTGCCACAGCGGTATCACGCTTGCTGCCGCTCATAGCTACCTACTGCCGCACTGGCTGGAAAACGATGACAATTCACCTGACTTGGAGCTATTCAGTGAAGACCGATTCGAACTTTCTGAGGCTGAATAACGCCTCACAGGACACTTCCCGCGAAGTTAGCTTCTATTGGGAAGGAAATGAAATTACCGCGCAGGAAGGCGATACCATCGCTGCCGCCTTGCTGGCCGCCGGGATCACCCATACCCGAGAGACGCCCATATCCCAGTCTGCCCGGGCACCTTTTTGCATGATGGGAAGCTGCTTCGAATGCCGGGTGGAGGTTGACGGGGAACACAACGTTCAGGCCTGTATGCGCCCTGTCGAGCCTGGCATCAATGTCAAACGCCAGCGTAGTTAAATAGATAAGGAATCATTATGCTCAATGTTGATGTCTGCATCATAGGTGCAGGGCCAGCAGGAATGGCGGCCGCAATTGACTGCGCCAAGGCCGGAGCCAGCGTTGTACTGCTCGATGAGCAGGCCCGCCCGGGCGGCCAGATTTATCGTGCTATCCAAGCCGATGGCCACCCGCTTGGTGATGTATTCGGCCCTGACTACCTTCATGGTGCCACCTTGGTAGAGGCACTGGGAGCCGCCAAGCTACAGCATATTACCGAGGCGACAATCTGGCGGGTGGATCAGGACAAAACCGTTTTCTGGAGCCGTCGAGGTAAGGCCGACCAACTCAAAGCCCAGCGTATTATTCTGGCCACGGGTGCACTTGAACGCTCATTTCCGTTTCCTGGCTGGACATTGCCCGGCGTTATGGCGGCCGGGGCTAGCCAGATCTTGCTGAAAACAGCCGGTATCGCGCCCAAGGATGCGGTCATGGTCGGTACTGGCCCGTTGCTATATTTGCTTACAGCTCAGCTGATCAATGCCGGAGCCAAACCTGCTGCGATTGTCGACACCCAAGCACCGAAGCAATATCTTCAGGCCAGCCGCTATCTGGCAAATGCCCTCAAGGGACACAAATACATCACCAAAGGCCTCAAGCTGCTCGGGCAAATCCGAAAAGCCGGGGTCGCGCACTATACCCATGCCAGCGATATCTGTGCCCACGGCGATGATAAGGTTGAACAGCTCAGCTTCCGTAGCGGCGGTAAGGAAATCACCTTGCCGGCTTCCACCATATTGAGCCATATTGGTGTGATCCCCAATGTTCAGCTGACCCGAGCCATGGAACTTGAGCATGACTGGGATCAGGTTCAGCGATGTTGGCGGCCGAGGCTGGATGAATACAACAATACATCGTTATCCGGCGTTGCCGTTGCCGGAGACAGCAGCGGAATTGGGGGAGCCATGGTGGCTGAATACCAGGGCCATCTGGTAGCTGCCGAGGCGCTGTATGCGCTGGGCAAAATCACCGAAGAGCAACGGCACAAACGCACCCAAGCATTCGGGGCAAAAATCATCCACGAAAGCGCCATCCGGCCTTTCCTAGATACCTTGTATGCACCACCACAGCAGGCCTTAACACCACCAGACAGAACCATTGTCTGTCGCTGTGAAGAAGTCACCGCTGGCGAAATCCGCCACCACGCCCGCAACCAAAGCAACGGTATTAACCAGATTAAAACCTATACCCGTTGCGGCATGGGGCCTTGTCAGGGACGCTATTGCGGCCAGACTGTGGCAGAGATCATTGCCGACGAGACCCAGACCAAGACTGCCGATGTGGGCTACTACCGGATCCGTCATCCCATCAAGCCACTGAAGCTTGGCGAGCTGGCAAGCCTAACGCCGGCTAACCACTCATTTATTCAGCGATATAAAACCAATCAAAACGTAACCAACCAACAAGAGGAACAGGAAGCATGACAGCTATCCAGAGGCAGTACACCAACCAGCGAATGAGTAAAGTTGTTATTCACAACGACACTATCTATCTGTGTGGTCAGGTTGGTGTCGCCGATACCAGTGTCGCAGAACAAACCCGCGAAGCACTGCGCCGTGTCGAAGCCCTGCTTACCGAAGCTGGTAGTGACAAAAAGCATGTCCTGCAAACCACGGTATGGCTGGCCGACATGAGTGACTTTGACGAAATGAATGCCGTGTGGGACCAATGGTTCGAGGAAGGCTTCGCGCCAGCCAGAGCCTGTGGCGAAGCCAAGCTGGCACGTCCGGAGCTGAAAGTTGAGTTACTCGTGACAGCGGCAGTAATCAAAGACTGATTGCCGCAATTTCCACAAACTAGCGTCATGGTTGATACCAATCGGGATAAGTAAGTGTTCAGATAATTGCGCAGGAAAAATCACCTAAGACAAGGAATAATTTGCAGTAACTAGTGGTTCTAATTACAAAAATTCTGACGTAGTAATAGGTGATTTTAACCCGCAAGAATGATCAAGCACTTATGCTGATTGGTATGAGTTACATTACAATAATAAAGGGCTGCCACAGGCAGCCCTAATCATCCTTAGCCAACAAAAAAGCCGTTAACGCCCAGCCATCGGGTGGCTTGGATCAAGCTCAAGCAAATCCCACAGGTTGCCATACAAATCTTCAAACACCGCTACCGTGCCGTAATCTTGCTCCTTGGGCTCACGCACAAAGTTAATGCCTTCAGCCTTCATTCTATTGTAATCACGCCAGAAATCATCGGTGCTAAGAAAAAGGAACACCCTGCCGCCGCTCTGATTACCGATAAATGGTTCCTGCTCGGATTTCGATGCTTTTGCCAGCAAGATGGTCGCGCCATTTGATCCCGGCGGGGAAACCACTACCCAACGCTTGTCCTGCTCTGGCTGGTAGGTATCTTCAACCAATTCAAACTTTAGTTTGTTGGTATAGAACTCAATGGCTTCATCATAGTCTTTTACGACCAGGGCGATATGGATAAGGGACTGTTTCACGCTCAGAGCTCCAATAGCAACGATAAATCAGGCCGAGAGTATCTCACAGTTGCACTAAAAAAAGACAACCCATTAAGCATTAGCATCGGACAGATAGGGTATATCTCAGGTAGATGCCCATCACTTGAAACCGAGAAAGCCCACTATATGGTAGGCCACATATTACTCATCATAATCACGAGTCAGCGAATAGTTTAATAACCTTATCTCTGTCTGGTGATACTACTCCATCAAAATTACATAATTGGATATAGCCAATATTCAAATCAGGTGAAAACCAAAAATAACTCTCCATCCCATCAATAGAAAGGCCACCATGCATATAAAACTTATTTTTATTATTACGCATAAAAATAAGACCATTTACATATTGATCAAGACGCGACGAAAAGTTTGGGGCTTGGCCAAATACAGGATCATCTTCATTGAGAAAAGATGCCCACAGTGACGGGTTATCTTTAGGTTTGAGCAAGTGGCTCACCCACTTTGCAAAATCAGGTAGTGTAGTCAGTATACCGCCATCCCCCGCAGTGATAATGTTTGACGCTGCACTCCGCAATTCACTACGGTTATAACCACTATCTATATAACCTGTTGCACTCCACGGAATTTCCGTATCGTTAACACTAGTGATCGTGGTTGATGACATTCCTAAAGGGGTAAATATTCTTTTCTCTGCCAAATCCTCAAAGGAAACACCACTGACTTTTTCCAGAATATCTGCCAGCATTAAATAACCGGTATTACTGTATCTTGTTACAACACCAGCGGGCAAAGGTGGGGCTTCTAAGCTTGCCATATAGTCAACGACAGTTTTGACCATAACCTTACGCGGTATTGGCTGACCTATTATTAACCCAGACATCAGTTCAGGGAAAGAGGCCAACTTACCACTTAAGCTAGGAGCTGCTTTATAGTCATTAATGTAATCAGGCAACCCACTACGATGATGAATGAGATGGTAGAGAGTGATCTCTTCAAACCAATCAGGGCTATCTGGATAGTATTTTTTCAAGGTGTCTGAACGGGAGAGCTTTCCTTCGCTCTCAAACATCAAGACTAAAGAAGCGGTAATATGCTTACTTATCGAGCCAATGTTTAGCACCGTTTTGTTATCGATTGGTACCTGGTAACGTAAGTTCGCTTGCCCAAAATAGTTTTCATAAACTAGTTTATCCCCTTTTACCACACCGATAGCGCATCCCGCTGATTTAGAGTCAAGGTGGGCAAAAGACATTGATATATCATCTTCACCAAAGCTATAAAACGGCACCAATAATGCCGCTAGCATTAATACTGTGTTCTTGATCATAGACTATCACTACTCTTACTTTCAATATTTCAAAAAGTATATATGAGAGCAAAATCAAAGTTGTCACGACAATTAAAATATTGAAGATAGTTATCAAAACAATGAAATTAAAGGTAATAAGCAGGTTATATAGCTTGAGAGGGAATTAAATGGCCGGGCAATATTCCGCAGGAGTATAATTACAATTTAACAATAAATAAGTGCATTATTATTATGTTGACATGATGTTTTGTATTACACATTGAGTCTTAATATCTTTGAAAACTGACAGCGACCTGATAATTCACAAGCCACTGCCGTTATTAATGGGATAAATTACTACTAATCTAGCTGTCTACTCTGTGCAGAGCCGATCTTCTACCAGCGCCTGCCAGTAACTCACACCTTTCATCAAAATGTTGTCATTAAAATCATAGTTTGGATTATGAAGTGCTGTGCCACCACATTCGCCTTCGCCGTTACCGACCAGAATGTAACAGCCTTTGACTTCACGCAGCATAAAAGAAAAATCTTCACTGATGGTGAATGGTCCACAGCTACCATTCACACAAGCTTCACCTGCAACTTTTTCCGCCGCCTTAACCGCATGCTGGGTTTCTTCCGGCGTATTAATGGTAGAAAGGAAGGTATTATTGAAGCTGTATTTGTAATCAACCCCAGCCGACATACACTGACCCGCAACAATACGCTCAATGGCTTTTTCGATTTTATGCAACGCTTCATCGGTAAAACTACGGGTGTCGCCCTTAATTTTCACCTGTGAAGGAATAACGTTTACCGTACCATTGGTGGCAAATTCGGTCACGGAAATGACCGCCGTTTCATGAATGGCACTTAAGTTCCGTGAAACAATCGCCTGCATTGCTGTAACGATCTGCGCACCAACAACAATTGGATCTGTTCCCATATGAGGCAAAGCCGCATGGCCTCCAGTAGCAATAACATCAATTTCGAAGCTACTTTCGCTTGCCATTAAAGAACCAGGCCGCGTATGGAAATGGCCTTCAGGGATCCCCGGAAGGTTATGCATGGCATATACCGAGTCAATTTTCCATTTGGTAAACAGGCCATCTGCAATCATGGCTTTTGCGCCAAGGCCGTGCTCTTCACATGGCTGGAAAATAAAGTAAACCGTACCATCAAAATTCCGTGTCGTTGCCAACTCGTGAGCCGCTCCCAGCAGCATCGCAGTATGGCCGTCGTGACCGCACGCATGCATCACACCCTTATGAACAGACGCATGAGCAAAACAGTTCTGTTCTTCTATATGAAGCGCATCCATGTCGGCACGTAATCCAATCGAACGATCACTGTCGCCGCATTTCAAAATGCCAACAACACCTGTTTTTCCGATGTTACGGTGAACTTCAATACCAAACTCTTCCAGTTTTTGTGCCACCATTTCTGAAGTTAATACTTCTTCAAAACCGAACTCAGGGTGCTTATGAATATGGTGGCGCCAGTTCACAACTTGCTCTTGAATACTCATTTATATATCTCTGCTTTACTTATTCATTTAGCCCCTTGCCTATTCGGACAAGGGGCTTTGTTTACAAATCAATTATTACTTAACTAATTTGTTCTGCCGGAGAGCTGGTATCAATCAATACCTCAGCGTCTTCAGAAGTTTCTAACTCTGGTTCTTCTTCCGCAAACTCAGCTCTGAACATTTTGAATGTACTGAAGATACACAGGAACAGTACGAACATCAGAGGAAGCGCGAAGATCAAGCTGATACTTTGCAGTAAATCGATACCTGTTTTACTACTCATCATCAATGTAAGCGCCATTGCTGATTGAGCGATTACCCAGATGATCTTCATCTTGTTACTTGGGTTTTCTGAACCATCTTCACACATACTTGCTAGTGTAAATGTAGAGCTGTTTAGTGAAGTGATGAAGCAAGTAAACAGAGCAATCACTACCCCGATGGAAATCACTGTACCCATAGGGAAGCCTTCCAGCACAATAAAGGTTGCAGCTTTTGAAGACGCTGCAGCGGCTTTAAGTACTTCTGGCTCAGACTGAATACCGATAGTTCCGAAGAACGCTACCCAGATGAAGATACCAATACAAGGGATAAGCATTGAACCAAGAATGAACTCACGTACTGTTCGCCCCTTAGATACGCGTGCAATGAATGGACCAACAAACGGTGCCCATGCAATCGCCCATGCATAGTAGTAGATTGGCCAGCCACGAATCCAAGATGCTTCTTCTTCTGCTGCAAATGTTGGCAGCATCAACGCATCTTTAAAGAAGTCGTTTATGTAGTTACCAATAGCATCAAAGTAAACGTTGATCATAGTGGTCGTTGGACCAACAATCGCAACAAGGGCAATCAAACCAACCAATAGGTATGCGTTGTAGTCTGAAAGGATCTTGATACCTTTTTCTAGTCCCGTCGTGGTACATAGAATAGTGATTAAGGCAATAACCCCAACCAGCAGGAAAATAACCCAAGGCGCATCAGGCGTGCCGAACAGGTAAGAGAAACTGATACCTAATGACAAACCACTTTGACCAAGTGAAGTCGAGATACCTGCAATCGCACCAAATACACAAACTAAGTTGACGACTTTACCCAGTGTTCCATTCGCTTTATTACGGCCCCAAGGAATAAGAATGTTACTGATTAAGCCATTCTCATTTTTACGGTACATCAGATAGCCAAGTACAAGACCAACCACTGAGAACGCAGCCCAAGCTTGAATACCTTGGTGGATAAAGCTTTGCTTCATCGCGAACTCTGCAGCTTCTGCAGTTTGAGCATCGATACCTGTTGTAGAGAGTGGGTTCATATAATGGTAAACAGGCTCTGCAACACCCCAGTAAAGCATTACTGTACCCATACCCGCGGAGAACAGCATACCTATCCATGAGAAAGTGCTGAATTCTGGTTTCGCATCATCAGGGCCAAACTTGATGTTGCCATATTTACTAAATGCAAAGAAGAACATCACCATTACATAGGCAAATGAGCCTGCCATGTATATCCAACCAAAGGTGTCAGTCAGATAGTTCATTGTTCCGATACCGACTGAATATAGCTGATCCGGGAATAAGATCCCTGCTGCGACTACAAGTAGGATAAAGCCAATGGTACTGGTAAATATCATTCGGCCTTGCTTGAGTTGTGGTTTATTCGCTGACATAAATAGTTCTCCTGCGAATTTATTTGATTACGATGAGTTCAGGTTCAGCGCGCTCACTCAGCCACTCTGCACCATCTTCTGTGATTACGATGTTTTCTTCGTGAACCATAGATTTACCCGGCGCATAGACCATGCCTGGCTCTAGGGTCATGACCATACCGGGTTTCAGTACAGTGTTATCGGTAGCAGTATTTGATGGACGCTCAGTCAGCTCCATACCCAAGCCGTGACCCAGGCGACCTACATCGTTGCCAAGCGCGCCATTAGCTTCTAATACCTTCCACATTGCGTTGTAGATGTCTGTGGTTGTTGCACCAGGACGGGCAGCTTCAAAACCTTTGGTGGTAGCTTCATAGGTTGCACGGTATGCTGCTTTGGTCTCCTCGCTGGCATGGCCGAATGCCCAGTTACGGTCAAAGTCGGAGAAATAGCCATCGCGAACCGCACCGGTATCAATGATCAGCACATCGCCCTCTTCGATGATGCGATCTGTCGGTCCCATAATGATGCTGTCATAACCATCCGGTCCCGATCCTGCAATGATGTACGGACACTCATCGGCGCCTTCTAGCAGCATGTCGATACGGAATTGCTTACAGATTTCACGCTCAGTCATACCAGTACGGGCATAGTCAGGAATTTTATTAAAACCAATATTGGTAATTCGGCAGATTTCGCGAGTCTTCTCAATTTCAGCCTGAGACTTAACCTGACGTAGCTCGTGCATGGCTAATGACACATCAACAAAGTCTTTTTTAACCATGGTGGTTAGTTTCAAGTAATTGTTAACAGGCATACGCAAGTGAGATTCAATCCCCAGCGTTGCACCAACACGACCATAGCGGCATGGCAATGAATTCAATGCACTGGCAACAAGGCTGATACCGTCATCTTCAGGGCGCGGGGATGGCCAGGTAATAATATTTTCAACCCAGGTACCAGCCATACCGCTGGCACCAATTTCAGGAATAATCGCGATTGGCTTACCTTCGGCAGGCACCACGACAAACCATGGACGGGTTGGGCTATGCCAGAACTGGGTGTGGAAACCCGTGAAATAACGCACATTTGGTTCAGTGGTAAAAATCATCGCATCGAGTTTCATCTCATGCATGATTTTTTGAGCGCGTACAGTTCTGTTTTCAAATTCAGACTGCTCAAAACCGCGTTGTAGATAGTTCGTCATGTTTAACCTCTTCCTTATTGTTATTACTGTGAAGCGACTGGCTATAGAGCACAGAGGTAAATGATTAGTCGCTACACAGTTAAATATTATTCACTTTACGGTGCTGAATATTACCCAATATTCAGTCAAATAATGTGACCAGAATCCCACAGTTAACTTTTGTTAACCAGCGACATTGTCTCAGGACATTTATTTTGAATTTAGTCACACTTTTCTTGCTTGCGGTGACTTTTAGTTAACTTTGTACTTGTATAAGCAATTGGTAAGTGGTTTTATAGTTACATAAAGTTGATTTTAAGGTTGAAATTTTAAACTTTGAGTATCACAATGACATCATGATTAGTTCACAATAGTGGCCTCAAATGAATAAGACTGCATATAAATCGTTCAATATTGAATTTACCGACAAAGACAGAGAGTTCTTGGTTACCAATTTTCGGTTAGCCGACACGATTGCTGATTTTATTGGCCCTCATTGCGAGGTCGTCATTCACTCATTTGAGAGTTTTGAAAAATCAGTAGTGAAAATCGTCAACGGGCACCATACCGGCCGTAAGGTTGGCTCACCGATCACGGATATGGGTTTGAAGATGTTGCGTGATTTTGAGCAAACAGGAGAGGTAACGCCTAAATGTTATTTCACCAACAGCAAAGATGGCTCCTTATTGAAATCAACAACCTGTGTATTAGCCGGCGAAAACGGTAAGCCAATTGGGCTGTTCTGTATCAATATGAACTTATCCCACCCTTTTCCTGAAATTATTAAAACATTAATGCCAGATGTGGCTCATAGCAGTGTGGCCGTTAATGAAAACTTTAGTTCCAGTGCAACAGATGTGATTGAGCAGGCGCTGAACCACGCGATACAAGAAATTGAAAATGATCCGTCTGTGAATCTTAAAAGTAAAAATAAGACGATCACCAAGCTACTACTGGAAAATGGCATTTTTGAATTAAAAGAAGCGACAGCATTGGTGTCCGAACGCCTCGGGATCACTCGCCATGCTGTTTATAAATATATCCGCGAATTTAAATCGTAATAACTGACACTAAAGAGGTAGACAATGAAAAAGACAATTCACACGGATCTAGCCCCTGCAGCCATTGGCCCATATTCACAAGGCGCTGCATTCAAAGATATGGTTTTCACTTCAGGCCAGTTACCACTTGACCCAAAAACAATGGCGTTTGTCGAAGGTGGTATTAAAGAGCAAGCTCGCCAATCATTGGAAAACCTAAAGGCAGTACTAGAAGAAAGCGGCGCATCAATGGATTCGGTTCTAAAGACAACCTGCTTCCTTTCTGATATGGAAAACTTCGCGGCGTTCAATGAAGTGTATACCGAAGTATTCGGTACCGAGAACGCACCGGCTCGTTCTTGTGTTGAGGCGGCACGCCTACCAAAAGATGCCCTCGTTGAAGTTGAAGCTGTGGCTTTTATCAACCAGTAATATTGAAGTAAGGCCGTCCAGTATTGATGATGGCCTCATCCCTGTTCTGACCTTTCGAAGTGATGATTATGCTAAAAGTCTCTAATAACCAGTTTTATACCGGAAAAACCTGTTCTCTGTTCACAACAGAAATAGCGCAACGTACCCGTGAATTTCATCGTCAAATTGATGGATACCAGCCAACACCTTTGGTTTCATTACCTCAGCTTGCGGCCAAGCTAGGCGTCAAATCCATTCTGGTAAAAGACGAATCGCACCGTTTTGGCCTTAATGCATTCAAGGTACTCGGTGGTTCATATGCACTGGGTCGACTTCTTGCTGAGCATCTGGAAATGGATATTTCTGAGATCGATCTGAAAACCGTTGCTTCGAAATTAGAAAAACCACTGGTCTTTACCACTGCCACTGCAGGTAACCACGGTACAGGTGTTGCCTGGGCTGCCCGCGAAATGGGTCAAAAAGCCGTCGTCTACATGCCAAAAGGGTCGGCGCAAACCAGTGTCAACCGAATCAAAGGGCTAGGTGCCGAGTGTATCGTTACCGACGTCAACTACGATGATACAGTTCGCCTCGCCAACAAGACGGCAGAAGAAAACGGCTGGATGCTGGTACAAGATACCGCCTGGGAAGGTTACGATAAGATCCCGACTTGGATCTCACAAGGCTATATGACCATGGCCGATGAAGCGATCGAGCAGGCTGCTAAGATGCCGGAAGGATTGCCAACACACGTAATGCTCCAAGCTGGCGTTGGCGCAATGGCTGGTGGTGTTCTGGGCTATTTGGCTGACAAGCTAGGGGCTGACAATTTTAAAACCATCATTGCCGAGCCAAGCGCGGCTGACTGTATCTTCCGCTCAGGTTCTAGTGAAGATGGCAACATGGTTAATGTGACTGGTGACTTGAACTCTATCATGGCCGGACTGGCATGTGGTGAACCGAATCCTGTCACCTGGCCAATCCTTCGTGATTGTAGCGATCTGTTTATCTCCGTTGACGACAATGTCGCGGCAACGGGCATGCGTCTTTTGGGTAATCCATTGAAAGGTGATCAGGCTATTACCAGTGGTGAATCAGGTGCAATCACAACAGGTCTTCTATACCTGCTGGCTAACCACCCAGAAGGACAGAAAATCGCCAAGGAAATTGGCCTTAACCAAGACGCCGTAGTAATGATTTTCAGCACAGAGGGTGATACCAATGCCGATCGTTACCGTCAAATTGTTTGGGAAGGGATGCTAGCACTTAACGGCCAGGCATAACAATATATGAAGCTCATAGCCATTATGCAAAAAATGCTGCTCTAGCTTCAAAAAGTCATTATTTTGAACCCACAAAATACTATCCCCTCTAAACGATAAGGTTGGAGGGGATATCTTATTAAAGTTAACCAATACGCATGTCACTGAACTGAATAAGTGACTTACTTTAGGTAGGCCGACAAGAAAAATAGTTTAGCTTCCTTATAAAGCTAAGCCGGATCACTTTACTTGATGATCCACATCTAATAATAAAGTGTCTTAAGCTTGGCGTCAGGGATTGCCGCAGGAAGCATCAGTTATAAAAGCTAATTTTAACTGCTCCCCTCTTGGATAATATTCCACTAGACCTGACAAACTACATTTATACATACTGTTTTTCTATTGGAATGGCTGCCAGCCTCAAATCATAGGATCAAAGTACAGCTATATGAATATAAAAAAGAAGTTGTTACTGGCATTAATAGCTGCCAGCATATTACCGGTATTGATCGTTTCCATATTTGTTATTAATCTTCTTCGCAGCCAAGCTATCGACGGTTTTGTTGAAAACAGTAGTAATGAAATGCGTCAGGTAGATAATGCCATTTCACTATATTTTAAAGGTATTGAAGAAAACATTACCTACCTGGCAAAGCACTCTGCTTTGTATCAAGCAAATAACACCATCACCAACTATATAGAACAGGGCAGTATCACAATGATGCCTGATAAAAATGGCGGCATTGAAAGTGATATTTTTTCAGTGTTCGATGGTGTAGGCCGCGCACACCCAGACTATGCCTATATTTACATGGGAACCCAATATGGTGGGTTCATTCAATGGCCTGTGGGATCGAATCCACCGAATTATGATCCGCGCTCTCGCCCCTTTTACAAAACCGCGTTGGCTAACCCGGGAAATATTGTTCGAGGGGAAGCTTATTACTGGGAACCGGATGACGCCGTAATTCTCAGTACTGTACTAAGCTACACGACCCAAAGTGGCAGCAATGGAGGGGTTATTGCCATTGATGTATCACTCAAAACCCTGACCGATATCATCAAGCAAATCAAACTTGGTGAAAAAGGCTACCTAATGTTAGTTGAAGATACTGGCAACGTACTAGTTGATGCAGGGTATCCAGCTAATAACTTTAAACAGCTTTCTAGCTTGGGTGATGCCTATCAGCTCTTGGAAAAGACAGACTCTGGTCTTGTAGAGGTTGAACTCGATGGTCAAACCTATATGGCCAATATTTTTCATTCTAATAAGTTAGGTTGGAAATTTATTGGTCTCATTAGTCAAGACGAGGTAATGAGCTCCAGCAATAACATAACTCAACTGATCGTATTTATCGTCATATTACTAACAGCCCTTTGTATTGTTGGTGCAACACTATTGGCAAACCGGATCGCCAAGCCGATGCTTGCCGTTTCACATGGTCTACGCGAAATAGCATCCGGTGAGGGTGACTTAACCAACACACTGCAAGTCCGCTCAAATGACGAAACAGGTATGCTAGCGTTGTACTTCAATCAGTTCCTTGAAGCGATTCGTAGCCTTGTTGCTCAAATCGGAAATGCTGGTCAAGAGATGGAGCAATCTTCACAGCAAGCTATCTCAATATCAAAAAATATGGCAGATACCGCCGAGAGCCAAAACCAAGCTGTGGAAATGGTATCAACAGCCTTCAACGAAATGGTAGCGACAGCGAATGATGTGGCAAACTCTTGTAGCGCGGCGGCGGGAGCTGCCGAAGAAGGACAACAGTTAGTCGGTAAAGGGCAAGCTCATATTGATAAAGCGGTAGGAAGCGTAAATCAATTAGCTGATTTATTGTCTCAATCTTCCGAAGCTATTGGCGAGCTTGAACAAGATAGCCAAGGTATTACAGCTATTTTGGATACCATCAGAGCAATTGCTGATCAAACGAACTTACTTGCGCTAAATGCCGCCATTGAGGCTGCTCGTGCGGGAGATCAAGGCAGAGGTTTTGCCGTAGTTGCTGATGAAGTAAGAGTGCTGGCAAAACGTACATCTGACTCGACAGAAGAGATCAACGAATTACTTCAACGCTTGCAAGTACGTACACAGGGAGCTTCGACCCATGTTAAATACAGTCTCACGGCCTCACAAGAAACTGTAGGTATTACTGCATCCGTACGTGATAATTTCCAAGGTATCTCCAGTGCAGTGGAAGTGATCAGAGATATGAATACTCAAATCGCAACTGCAGCAGAAGAGCAGCATCAAGTTGCTGAAGATATTAACCGCCACATCCATCAAATACATACAGATGCTTCTGCTGTTAATGATATGTCCAGCCAAGCGAAAATAAACTCAGAGCGTCTGGGTGAAGTGGCAACTGAGCTAACATCTTTAGTCGCAAGGTTTAGAACCTGATGACTATCAAGCAACTGTAACGGTTCAGGTTAATAATAATCGTCTCAGGAGTGTAAGGTCATCGATGATGGTCTTACACTTCTAAATTTTATCGAAAGTCGCATTAACTTTAATCGTTAAATAGAAACGTGAATCCATATGCGCCAAGTACCTTGCCGACAATTTCAGTTTCGACAAGGTAATAACTATGGGGCAGTAGAAGTCCCAAATGCAGTGTACACTTTCTTTATAAATAAGTCTTTTTGCTTCATAGTGATGAGCGGTTTAAACGTCGTCACAACAAAAGGGAGTTCGGCAACGCCGCTTTTTTGCCCTGTTGGAATGAGCGCGATTAACGGGTTGCGTTTATACCCTTTCACCTTTTTATTCTTCAGTTTTTTGGCTATCGACTTTGCGACATACTCACCTTGTTGTTGAGCAAGATAACCCAACTTAGGTTCACCCACATCAGCAACATCACCTAACGCGTATAAGTTGTTTTGTCCAATGACTTCCAACTGCTCATTCACTTTGACGAATCCTTTACTGTCTAAGATATGAGGCAAATGGGATTGCAAAAATTCACTGTTCGGCAACGTGCCCACTGCCTGAAAAACGAAATCTGCATCACTGGTTTTTCCTGTGTTTTTATCGATGTATGCCCCATCGACATTGCGATAGCTGGTATTAAACTCAACATCAACACCAAGGCTTTTCAACTGTTCGAGTGTAATTTTGCGTGTTTTTTCTTTAAAGCCGTCTAATAGCGCACCTGTGTTATGAGCCAATACGGTTTTCTTTTCAGGAAATGTGTAGGCAATTTCGCCAGCCAGCTCTACGCCAACAACACCGCCTCCGATAATGAGTATTTTGTCTGCGGATTTTAGTTCGTCATGGTATCCAAGCATTTCACCATTTCGTGTTTCTAAATCCAATGCCGTGTTTGACTTAGCTACAGGCATGGTTGGATAACGCGTTCCTGATGCAATAATGGCGATCTTAAACTCAACCAATGTGCCATCTTCTAAAGTCGCAACCCCACTTTTAAGTTCGGTAACTCCGCTTTGAATGAACGATCCCGACAAAAAGCTTTTGTATTGTTTCCTGGCGTCATTTTTCGTGATGTCAGGAGCTGCCACATTGCGCAGAGTGGCAAAGGTAACTTCGAAGTAGTCCTTTTTATCAACCAGCAACGTTTCTACGCCATTTTTTCCTAATTCCTGAGCCGCAGAAACACCAGCAAAACCGCCACCTATGATTAAAACATCGACTTTTTTCATCATCAATTACCCTACTCTTTACACCCAGTACTATTCAATGGGACTAAATTAACGTGTTTTATTTTTGTGGTGAATGAGCGAAAATACGACAATGATGTGCATTTATGCAACGACCAAAAAATGAACAAATGGAATGAGATAAGAACCGCGTACAAACTAGCTCAATACCAGACCCTCAGTGCTACGGCTCAGGACATGGGCGTACATAGATCTACGGTCATGCGACATGTTGACACCCTAGAAGAAGAGCTGGGTGTAGTGCTTTTTCAACGCAATGACAAAGGGTATATACCCACAGAGGCTGGGCTAGAAATCATGCGGTTGGGAGAGGTTACCGAAAACCACTTCTCACAGCTCACCTCTCGAATAATGAGTAAAGAACAGGCACTGGAAGGGACAATTACGATTACCGCCATCACTGATATCGCCGGCATGCTTATGCCTTTTATTAAAGAGTACCAGTGTCGTTACCCCAACATGCGTGTTGATTTTATTGGTGATATTCGAAACTACAACCTTGAATACGGCGAAGCCGACATTGCAATTAGAAGCGGAGAAAAACCTACAACGCCAGACAACATCGTATTTCCCATTGCCGATGTGGAGATAGTACTGTGCGCCCACAAAGACTACATCGAACTAATGGGAGTGCCGACTGAACAGGAGTTACCCCAGCACAGATTTATCGCCATGAAGGAAAGGCCTCCGCATTTGCTATGGAACGAGTGGATTCACAACAATATTCCCGAGAAGAACATTGTATTCCTATGTTCAAGCCTGCAAGTCGCAGCAAGGGCACTGGAAGCTGGTAGCGGTATTAGCGCTCTACCAAAAGAGGTTGTCGATAACGATTCTGACCTGATAGAAATTTCACCAAACTTACGCTGGCACCTTCCAGTATGGGCGCTGGTACACAGAGACATGTTCAACCTATCCAAAATCAAAGCATTTATCGATGTATTACGAAATCCCAAAGATAAACCTATTAACATTAAAATTTGAGTATAGATATACAGATATTATTTCTACCAATATAGGCTGATAAACTGAAGAAAGTTTCAGTCATGATTTTTGGGATAATGTTTTATCTTGGCGGAAGATTGTAGAGATTTGGTGTACCTGACCAACATTATCAAAGCTAATCCAAATCACTGTTAACACGATATGAATCAGCAATTATTCTAACTTGGTTTGGTGTATTTCGAGTCAGCTTTTTCGGGCTGACACGCTGTGGCACAGAAACTTTCACAAGCTATTTAGCACTAAAACAACTACTTTTTCGTTCAGTGGAACTAGAGCAGAGGTTGACCGGATTTTTGAACTACCATTCACTCAGGAAAATGGATACTAAGACTTAATAAATAAAAAATTTTATTAGGCTTGGTGTCCAGCCATTGCTACTAGATTTGTAAAAACACTACCGGTATCTCTTCGATCATTTATTTGAACAACACTTAATTATCGATGATTTATGCGTGCCAAGACCAACCTTTACCTATACTCTGTTGTTAGCAGTTGAGACGTAATTATTTTTCTATCAAAGTAAGGTTCTCAATGATACCGCCATCAAATACAGTAAATTGTTTTTCAGAACCAAACCTGAGAATACCTGAAGAGTACATAACATTATTATTGAAGTTAAAGATCAGAGTCATAAAGTCCGGATGGGCTTCTTCCAACCAGTTGATAACATACACCTTATCGCCAATCTTACGTGAGTTATACGCAAGAGCGTGGTTTTTATTCCCTTTTCTCGGTCCTGCTATCCACTCATACCTCAACATCCCGTTATAGAATTCCAAATGGATCCCTGCACCATTTTGGTAGTAATAGTCCATCTTGGTGCCATCCAACAAATGTTCGCTATATTTTTTCCCGGCGAAAGCACTATTGCAGATAAACAGCAGAGCCATAAAAATCAAATTGACTGTTCTTTTCATAATACTTAGTCCACTGAGTAACGATAAATACCTAATGAGCAGAAAAGAATGAGTTGCCTGAGATTTCAATTGCTCATCACATTCATTCTGCTCTTGAAGGTTAACGCTGTTAGGCGTAACTAACGGATTTAGAAATGATAACGAATACCGAAATTGACTTCCTGCATCAGATAATCATCATTACCAATCGTATCGCCACTGCTATCTACCGCAGTTCTCACCTCACCCAAGCTTTGAAGCTGGTATTCAGCAAATAGATCCGAGCTCTGAGTCAGTTGATAAGACACACCAGCTCCAACATTCCAAATAAACTCTGTCGATGTCTCTTCATCATAATCAAAGCCGGCATTAAATTCTTTAACAAAGAGAGAGGCCTCATAACTGTTGCGAGCAAAACCGAGCCCGGCTTTTAGATATGGCGTAAAAGCTGTTTGGTTAACAAAATCATAGAAGCCTTCGATCGTTACTGAAGTGCTTGATAATTCGCCATCAATCGTACCTGTCACGTCCATTCCCGCCAGAGGGCTAAAGCCGATTCGCGTATTACTGGAATCATTATTACGGTGGCTGACCCGCGCTTCAACACGGAAATTCTCGTCAATTCGGTAGCCCAGGCCCAGCTGGTAACTCTCCCCGTAATCATTACCGTAATCAGTAAAATCTTTAAGATTATGGCTGCCGGCAACGGTATCACCATAGTTGAAACCAAATACGCCAGTTGCATATAGCCCTTCCATTGAATTGTCGACCTCTTGCTCGGCAGCCATTGCCGAAGACGCCGTTGCAATGATCACCACCGCTACAAAATACTTATGTTTCATTATGTTGTTCCTTTCTATACGTCATTATTTTCGTGACTGAGTATAAGAAAGCCCTTATAGTTAAAGAATCCAAAACAATCGAATTCTCTATTCTGAAAATATTACAAATAAAAGATAGGTTGCTAATATTATTGAGTTTTTAAAATCTATGGCCGTGTTTGCCTGTGTTGTTGAAGAAGGCTCTTTCCGTCAGGCATCGATCAAACTGTCAATGTCTCCTTCCGTAGTCAGCCATCATCTAAGCCAGTTGGAAGCACACCTCGGCTCTCCCTTGCTGTACCGGTCAACCCGAAAACTGTCACTGACCGATTACGGTCGCCGCTTCTACCCCTATTGCCTGGAAATGACCAATGCAGCCTCCAGCGGTTTTAATGCGCTGTGCTCAGATTCAGACGAACCCAGCGGGAGTTTAACTATCGCTTTACCTGCAATCCTGGCCACAGGCGAAATGCCTTCCTTACTTGCCCAGTTTTGCCATCAATTTCCCAAGATCCAGCTCAACGTGGACTTTGATAACCGCAAACACAACTTAATAGAAGAAGGGATCGATCTTGCCGTTCGCATCGGCTGGCTGGAAGACTCGAACTTACGGGCCAGGAAAGTTACCGACATAAAACGGATCATCTGCGCAAGTGAGCAATACATTCATTCGCACTCCTGTATTAGCAGGCCTTCCCAGTTAAGTGAGCACCAATGGATAAGAACAGAAGTCATTCAGAATTCCGTTAAGCTGTACCAGCTTCACAGCGAAAAAGAGGAAAAGGTATCCATCAGCCAAGGAATCCATGTTAAAGGTGCGAACATAATGCGTGAAATATTGCATGCCAGTTTCGGGCTGGCCGTTGTGCCTGAATACCTTGTCCGGAAAGAAATCGAAAGCGGCACTCTGATCCATGTTCTACCTAAATGGCAAGCAAAGACGGCAGGATTCCACTTTGTATGGGCAGACAACGGCATACGTAATCCTCTGGTCAAACAGTTTGTTGCTTTTGTTGAGCCTGGAATTAATAATTGGCTGAATAGTTGATAACAGTCAGAGTTGCAGAGAGAAATCACACCGAGAGCAGAAGATAGATTGACCGGAGAAAAGATAAATGAAAACCTATTTACTGAGTTTTAGGCACAAAAAAAACAGCATAAAGCTGGCCTGATGTGATTCTTACTGACTACTACAGTGCAATTATTCATGGGATATAACCCCCCTTTTGTCTACCAACTCTACCATCATGGCACGCTTTGTTTAATGCATGAGATAAGGGATCACTGTATTAATCCCATCCAATTTTGAGCTACGCTCGTTATTAGGAGAAAGTAAGAGATGCTGATACTTGAGTAGGCTGTCAACACCGCGTTAGTTTAGGTACTGAAAATCTAAGTGAACAGGCTATGAATGACAATCAATCTAAGTAGAAAGGGGACAATACTCACTCAAAGACAACGCTTGTCCGTACATCGGCCGCGGTGTGATTAACGAGGGACTTTGTGATTCCAGCATACCAGCTCCCAGATTGAACACTCAATTAATAATCTTCGCTATGTGTTGGTGAAGAATAAAGAAGCACACTGAGAACTCGCTGAAGCTTAGTGCTGGTTTGGCCATTTTCATGCCAGATGGAAATAAAGTTTCATACTCAGAACAATTTTGGTTGATTGAGTTCGAATAAGGTTACATATCGCAAAAGGCTGTATGGGTAAACTAATTTATTAAAACCTGTCTATTAACTTGTTCACAAAGATTGAATTTATCCTGATGCACTTTAATAACTAAGCCTTCTTTTTCAGCATTTCACAAGTCCAGTGAATAATCATACCATTCATATATAACTTATTAGTAACGAGTTTAGTTAGGCACCAAATTTAACGGAATGGGCATAATGACTAGCTAAAGTATTAATTTTAAGCAAAACATGTGGAAATAACTGTGTAAACAGTAATTCGTATTGAAAGGGCGATTTGTCTTGGTTGCGATTGGGAAATGTTGATGAAGTTCGGTCTGATTTTTTTACTTTCTTCTTTAGGTGGGGTGCTATCTGGTGAACATTTTCACTCGTTTATGGCAGGCTTCGGTATTGCGTCAATTGCTGTCGGCATCGGCTACTGGCTGGCTTTCCGCTGTTCGACACAATACCCTCATCTGGCTCTGATGTTGTTGTTAATGGGGATGATGGCTAAGATGGGGGTCACCATTATCGGCGTAATGTGGGGGCTTGAAGCAAACATAATCAATTCGCCAATCGTTTTTGCCTTGTCCTATTTGTTCTTCTCTATTGTTGTTACATATCTGTATTCCAAGTTGCGCGAGTTTCAGATGACGAGAGCGGCAGTCGCTGCCTAAATAACCACTGAGCACATTTAAAGAAACTCACTAGGTTTACAGTTGCCGTAATTAATAGGAGCCCTTTAGTGGAGACTCTGTGATGGCAGCCCGAAAAGATGATTACGCCAGTTGGAAGGAATACGGGCGTCATGTTGGGGTAATACCAATCCAGATAAACAGAATGTGTATGAGTGACGACTCTAAGCAGGAATAGGGTAGACCCGTGTCAGCGGCGTTGAAACTACGATAACGCTCTTCCGATTAGGGCAGAACGTTTCTGGAACTTGCTCATTGACTTCGAGGAATGCTGGAAGCACGAGAGAAGCTGACGTGGGACAAAAAAAGAGTTAGTCGAAGCCAGTAAATTTATAGTGAGGACAAATTTCAGAGCGTTCTTCAAAAGAAGAATAATGCATTTGCTGTGTCTTTGCGATATATGAACCATAGGCCTTCACTGAACGATTAGACTTAACATTGTGCTACTTCACTGGGCTCAAATACGCTAAGATGCTCGCCACTATTCTAGCTAGAGCCTTTATTACCCAATGACAACTGCCACAACGCCAGCCAGCTTCACTGAACTTGCCCTAATTCAACCTTTGTTAGCTCGACTAACAGAGCTGGAATATCAACAGCCTACACCTATTCAAGCGCAAGTTATTCCAAGTGTGTTAGCGGGGCGTGACTTAATTGCAGGTGCAAATACAGGATCGGGTAAAACGGCGGCTTTTGCACTGCCAATGTTGCAGGATCTTTTCACACAAAAACACAAAGAGAATACGAAGGGCAGCAGAGGTAACTATGTTACTGATCTTATTTTGGTGCCAACGCGTGAACTGGCTAAACAGGTTGCTGACAGCATTAAGTCATACGCAGTGCACTTTAACGGTGCAATTAAAACGGTGGCTGTTTTTGGTGGTGTATCTGTAAATACTCAAATGCTTGCGCTACGTGGCGGCACCGATATTTTGGTTGCAACGCCAGGCCGATTACTCGATTTAATTTCAAGTAATGCGATAAAGCTAGATAGGGTAAAGACCTTAGTGCTTGATGAAGCCGATCGAATGTTAAGCCTTGGCTTTACTGAAGAGCTATCTGAATTGTTGGGTCAATTGCCAAAACAGAAGCAGACGCTATTGTTTTCTGCGACGTTCCCTGAGCAAGTACAGGCTTTAACTCAAGAGCTGCTTACTGACCCCGTTGAAATACAACTACAAAGTGATGATGCCAGCACCGTAGTACAGCGTGTTTTTAACGTAAATAAGGGCGAGAAAACAGCGGTGTTAGCGCACTTGATCAAACAGCATAAATGGCGACAAGCACTTGTTTTCGTAAATGCTAAGAACAGCTGTGAACACTTAGCCGATAAACTTTATAAGCGTGGCATTGAGGCCGAAGTGTTTCATGGTGATAAAGGGCAAGGCTATCGTACTCGTATACTTGAAGCGTTTAAGTCAGGTGAGATTGATGTATTAATAGCGACAGATATAGCAGCCCGTGGTTTAGATATCGAAAAATTGCCAGTGGTGATCAACTTTGATCTACCAAGAAGCCCATCAGACTACATGCACCGCATTGGCCGAAGTGGCCGTGCTGGTGAAGTTGGCCTAGCCCTATCGCTGATTGATTATGAAGATTTTCATCATTTCAAAGTTATCGAGAAGAAGAACAAAATCCGCCTTGAACGTGAACAGGTAGAAGGCTATGAACTCGATGAAACCATTACCCAAGAGATGTTAGAGGCAAATAAGCCGATGGCAAAACCTGAAGGCACGGGTAAGAAAAAACGTAAGAAGAAAGGACTTGGCAAATCTGATGTTTGGTTGAGGAATTCATAACCAAAAAATCGATAAACATCGTGTCAGTTGATAGTTGCTGATGCGATTATATACCCAAGCACCTTGAAGTTGCTTGGGTATAGTCATTTGGTAGATAAAGCTTGATTTGAGAAGTATTTAATCAAAGATACACTGAACAATAAGGTAGAGAGAATGAGTGGAACCAATCGAGCCAATATTCACCCTGGATTAGAAGTAAAAATTGTCCTTAAAAAAGATCAACGAAGCGGAACACTAACCTCTGGTATTGTAAAAGACCTTTTAACGAAGTCACCAAATCATCCTCACGGAATAAAAGTCCGCTTAGAAAATGGTGATGTTGGTCGTGTGAAAGTGATCTGTTAGTCATTTTTCTCAAATGGCTGTCACTTTCAAAATGGAGTCTACAGGTATGAATAGAAGTATCTCAAAAGAACGTTAGAGTTGTTGATCTATTGGGGCTGGATGGCATTAGTTTAATTCGGGAAACACCAGCCATAAAATGTGCCCTAAAGCACACTGAACTCCATACCAAAAATGCCGAGCGTAACGCATCACCTTGATGGCCAGTAGCCTTTGGGAAAAGGCTACTGTGGTTTCTTCATTTTACGCGCTCAATATTCTAGCAATGGTGAACACTTAATAACCTATCGGTTCAACATCGAGTGATCAATAATAATGCCTCGTTCTTCTAGTATCTCTTCGATTTTACGGTAGCTCAGTTTGTAAAGAGATAGTAGTGGATAGACTACAGTATTATAACCCAGCAAGGCTGATGCAAAATCCTGCGATCGTCGCCGCCATCAAGTTTGATAGTGTACCAGCAGCCACGGCCTTAAGGCCCATACGTGCGATATCATGACGACGGTTAGGTGCAATCCCCCCCAGACCACCAAGAAGAATCGCAATAGACGACAGGTTGGCAAACCCACAGAGCGCAAATGAGATAATTGCAGTTGTCTTTTCGGTCATGACTTCACCTGTAGCAAGTACAACCTTACCATCCTCCCCAAGATAAGGAACGAAGTTAACGTAGGCGACAAATTCGTTCACTATGGTCTTCTGACCAATAAATGAACCAGCCAGTGTTGCTTCTTCCCAAGGAACACCAATTAAGAAAGCCAGAGGAGCCAAGAGCCAACCAAGAATGAGCTCCAGGCTTAGCTGCTCATAACCGAACCAGCCGCCGATACCACTAAAAATACCGTTAATAAGTGCGATAAGACCGATAAATGCAATAAGCATTGCACCAACGTTCAACGCCAGGCTAAGACCCGCAGAAGCACCGCCAGCAGCTGCATCAATAACGTTAGCTGGTTTCTCGTCGTCACCAGCAATTTCTTGTTCAGGGATATCGTCTTTGAACTTATCGGCTTCAGGCTTAATGATTTTGGCAAATAACAGGCCACCTGGTGCAGCCATGAAAGATGCCGCTACAAGGTATTCTAGCGGCACCCCCATAGACGCGTAACCCGCCAATACACCACCAGCAACAGAAGCCAAACCACCACACATAACCGCAAACAGCTCAGACTGTGTCATTCGAGAAACGAACGGGCGGACAACCAGAGGTGCCTCTGTCTGACCTACAAAAATGTTAGCTGCCGCAGACATAGATTCCGCGCGGGATGTGCCCAGTGCTTTCTCCAGTGCACCGCCAAGAATCTTGATTACCCACTGCATCACACCGATGTAGTAAAGCACAGAGATCAATGCAGAAAAGAAGATTAGTGTTGGAAGAACTCGGAATGCGAAGATAAAACCGCCACCACCGAATACTTCGAACATCTTGTCAGAAACAAGACCACCGAACAGAAAAGACGTACCATCGTTACCGTAATTGATAACATTGGCAACACCGTTAGAGAAACCACCTAACAGGTCTTTCCCCCAAGGTACATAAAGAACGAATGCACCGAGTGCAAATTGGATAGCAAATGCACCTCCAACAGTTCTAAGGTTTATTGCCTTTCTGTTGTCAGAAAGGAGTACAGCTATGGCCAAAAGAACGACCATACCAATTAGACTCATTAGAATGCTCATCGTGTAAGGTATCCTTATTGTTAGAAAATATTGAGAACAGCTTCTTCAGCGTCGATAAAAACTGTTTCTCTGCCAGAAAAAAGATTAGTATATTTTATATCTAATGAGGCTAAGTGAGTCACACGAGGTCGGTTATCAGGCAAGCCATGCTGACCTCCCCCTTTGGTGAAAAACTGCCTTCCAGCTATACATAAGCCTCACCCATTCGCAAGGTGTTGAAATATTTCGTTTTTATTTTCTGAATTTGGTCAAAAGCAATGGCATGTAAGTCATTTAGGGGGGCTGAATTTGGCCATCAAATAATAGGTTATATCATTAGCTGATAAACATATTTGAGCTTCATACTTGCCATGAAAGCTCATGAGAATAGTTAGGTCAAAACAAATATTAACAGTCTATGAATGAGTAATTACGTTAACTCACTATGAGGCAGGTATGAGTCAGCCCTAGATTGGCTGACTCTGTGAACACTTTAAGCTGTTGAGGGACATAATTCACTTAGGGCTTTGAATCCAACATTGAGTCTTCGATAAGTTTATGTAGGTAAAATCTGAGTTAAGTGCAGATTGCACTTACCGTCAGTCGTTCAAAAATCGTTATCGATATTATTCTGACCATAGAACTTTGAAGTTCAGCTTATTGATCCAACATGTTTTGGATTAACTCGGCTAATCGTTTAATCGCTCTTTCTTCCGACTCCGAGCATTCAAATGACGAATTTAGCCGAAAACAATGATTAAACTGTTTACTCACAGAGAACATTTTCCCAGGAGCAATACTAATATTTTCTTTCAATGCGCGCTGGTATAGCTCTGTCGCATCCAGATGCTCCGGCAATTCAACCCATAAAAAATATCCACCTTCTGAGTAATTTACATTCACATTAGAAGGGAAATAAGAACGTAGCATCTGCCAAGTTGCGAATTTACGTTGTTCTAGTTTCCTCCGCAATTGACGTAAATGGTTTTCATAATTACGAGTAGATAGATATTTAGCAAGGGCAAGTTGAATAGGAGCACTGGCAGACAATGTGCTCATCAATTGGAGTTTTTGGATAGGCAGTGCCATTTTTCCTGCCGCCACCCAACCAATGCGGAACCCAGCTACCAGAGTTTTAGAAAAAGACGAGCAATGCATCGTCATACCTTGCTGATCAAATGCTTTTGCTGGTAATGGTTTTTTTCCACCAAAATACAGCTCACTATATACATCGTCTTCAATCAGGTAGACATTGTACTCTGCCAGTAACTCAATCAAACGTTCCTTTTTTTCATTTGAGAAAGTACAACCCAAAGGGTTTTGGTGATTAGTCATCAACCAACACGCTTTTACCGGATGAGATTGCAGCGCCTTTTCAAGTGAATCAAGATCAATCCCATCTCGAGGATGGGTTCTGACTGATAGCGCACGTAAATTAAGCCTTTGCAGAGACTGTAATGCTCCGTAAAAGGTAGGCGACTCCACCACAACCCAGTCACCAGCTTGTGTCACTGCTTGAAGACTCAAATTCAACGCCTCTAGCGCACCAGCCGTGATTACAATCTCTTCCGGGTGCACATTCATTCCTTGTGCCGCATAGCGCTTAGCAATGAGCTGGCGTAAATCTTTATTCCCTGGAGGCAGATTATCCAACGCACTCGACGTTGGCATAGTACGCGCCGCAGTCATAAGAGATTTGTTCACTTGATGTCGGGGATACAGTTTCGGATCGGGATAAACAGAGCCAAAATCAACGATATGCGGCGTCCGGGTCGCTTGCAAAACATCAAAAATAAAATCATTAATATCGATAGCTTCAGCTGTCTGAACCGTCTCAGCTGAACTTTTCGGACTCGAGTATTGGATTTTTGGTGCCACAAAGTACCCTGATCGAGCATGAGAAACGATCCACCCTTGGCTTTCTAGTACCTGATAAGCATGCAGCACCGTCATTAGGCTCATGCCTGAGATTTCAGTCTGTTTTCGCAACGAAGGGAGCTTTTCACCCACTCCCCAAATTTCATTTTGAATTTGATTACGAATTTGCTCTACGAGCTTGTCATATTTTGCCAACGAAAAAACGCCTTCTATATCCTACTCCTGCACTATAGCACACACGCCAATCTGTTATACCTAAATTAACCATTTCTGTATCTATTATAGATCCCAGCCTGTTCTTATAATCACCCCACTTTCGGTTTGAACCGAAAATCATTTCAAGCCTTGGATAGCCTATTAACTTAGCACTACATTAACTGTTAGGCGCATTTAACAGAGTAGTGATAATAAGTACCAAGCGTTTGAAATATATTGAAAAATGTTACAACAGGAAAAATCTATGAGCGATTTAAAAACTGCAGCACTACGTGCACTTAAATTAATGGATCTTACTACTTTAAACGATGATGACACTGATGAAAAAATCATCGAGTTGTGTAAGAATGCTAAAACAGCTGTAGGTAACACGACATCAGTTTGTATCTATCCACGTTTTATTCCTGTCGCAAAAAAGCAATTACGTTTACAAGGTACACCAGATATTCGTGTTGTAACTGTCACTAACTTCCCTCACGGGAACGACGATATCGACATTGCTGTTGCCGAAACTAAAGCTGCCCTCATGTACGGTGCTGATGAAGTAGATGTAACATTCCCATACCGTGCCCTGATGGCCGGAAACGAAGAAGTGGGCTTTGAGATTGTTAAGCAATGTAAAGCAGCCTGCGGTGATACCCCTCTGAAAGTCATCATTGAATCTGGTGAGCTGAAAACTGATGATCTGATCAGAAAAGCATCTGAGATTTCAATCAAGGCAGGGGCTGACATGATCAAAACGTCCACTGGTAAAGTACTAGTTAATGCAACCCCTGAAGCTGCCGAAACCATGTTGTCAGTTATCAAAGACATGGGTGTTGAAAAAACGGTTGGCTTTAAGGCATCTGGTGGCGTACAAACTGCTGAAGACGCGAAAAAATACTTAGATATGGTTGATAGCATTTTTGGTGCCGGATGGGCTGATAACAGCATGCACTACCGTTTTGGTGCGTCTAGCTTACTAACAAATCTACTTTATACGCTGGGTGAAGGTGAGAAAGTAGCTAAGAGCGGTTACTAATCGTATCTCTTGTGGTGACATTGATTACCATCGTATTTACCTGTTCTAAATACGGCAACAGAAACGTATTAAATAGCTGAAGATAATTTAGTGAAAAACATGGTAGTGATTCCGATCCGTTAATTAAGGCATTTGCTAACTAATGCATTCGTTTATATGACTTGTACCCAGTCGTTTTTCGACTGAGTTAATAACATATTACGATTTAATCAACACTATGAAATCACTACCATTTTAAGACTAGAAAGGCCCGCACATGTCAGATTTTGAATTGAAACACAAAACCGCTTCCAAACTCTCTGAGCACGTTGCGTATAAAATAACGCAGTGCCTCAAGTTTCTTTTAAATATATTCTATGGAACAAAATACGCGAAACGAGCAGTGATTTTGGAAACCATTGCCGCAGTACCAGGGATGGTGGCAGGCATGTTTAATCATCTAAAAGCCTTACGCCGGATGAAAGATGATGAGGGATGGATCCGTGAATTACTGGATGAGGCAGAGAATGAGAGAATGCATCTGATGATATTCTTGGATATTGCCAAACCTAGCTGGGTTGAACGAACGTTAGTACTGCTCGGCCAAGCCGCTTTCATTATGGTGTATAGCTTGATTTATGTGCTGTCTTCTAAGATTGCGCACCGCGTAGTAGGTTATTTTGAAGAAGAAGCCTGTAAAAGCTACACTGAATACCTGAGCAAAATTGACGACGGTGAAGTAGAAAACGTAGCCGCTCCGAAAATTGCCATCGACTATTACAAGTTACCGTCAGATGCCATGTTGCGAGATGTCATTGTGAAAATCCGCGACGATGAAGCCGAACATCGCGATCGAAACCATTCATTTGCCGATGCATACGAAAGCCATAATTTACCAGAACATCAACATTAATTATTTCTCATTGAACCCTAAAAAAAGTTCTTCACGCATTTTCAGAGAGCAGATACGAAAAGCGGTTGGATAGGTTATTGTGTGGTCGCCAGACAAACAACATAACCACCAACCGTTTTCGATTCAAAACTTATATTTTGATCTGTGGAAAGATATTATTTTTGGCCACATAGAGCAACAAACAAAAAATTTAACTATCCATATTTTACAACCCAGCCAATTTACCTCTGGTTCGACATGATTAATTATTTATGTTGTCTGATTATATTTATAAGTAAGAGTTCTAGCTTTCTTACGCATCTCAGATAAGATTTCATTACTAGGATCATACATTTCACCCAGTATCATTTTTTCTAATTCACTCATAATTTCATTAAGCTTAGGTTATTTAACGTACAGACTGCTCAGAGGGCAGTGGCGAGAAAATTCCTCATTTTCAAATTCAATGGCAGCTTTAAATAAGTTTTCACGGTCAAAGTAAACCAGCAACCCTACAGAGCAAGCTATCGACATTTACACAGTAATTTCCAATCGGTTCCCTTCCGGATCTAATATCACACTTTCGTAGTAACCATCCCCCGTCCAACGTGGGCCATCAAGGACTTCGTAACCGTCGGCGATAAATTTCTCAGTCATCTTATTCACTTTGTCCTCGGAGCCAACAGAAAATGCCATATGCGCCAGTCCGGTAAACTGAATGTAAGGATCCGCTGGTAATATTTGAAATGAATCCATATTCATCAGCTCGATTCTGGCCCCCTCTGGAAGGGCCAGGAAGTAGGAAGAAAATTTTTTAGACTGGTTTTCATATTTTTCACTACTCTTTGCATCAAAGTAGTGCTGATAAAAAAATCGCATGCTTTCCAGACAGTTACACCAAATCGCAATATGTTCAATTTTCATTTTATCTCCTTGTTATCCTGCGCATTCCAATCGTAAAGTGATAATAGTGAAGACATATAGAGAATCGCCTCTGCCTCAATCACATTTCGAGTGGCTGCCAGCCGAGATTGATAATACACAGCTAATGTTGTTTCACCCGGGTTGCCTGCTTTCTGCTGAAAGGTTCTTTTGATAGCTTCTAACATAACCACATCCTCATCTGCGTCTACATCTAAATTATTAGCCAAAATATGGATTAGATATACTTGGAATAAAATCTTATTTACTTCCTGTTTTTAGCTGCATTTCACTTAAACCATCCATTTATGAGCCATTAACGGTTAAAATAAGGAAGTATTAATTATGAAATGGTACTGATTTTGTCTAAGGATAAACTGCTTCTTTACTACCTACGCATAGCCAGACTTAGCGTAAGAAAAGAAATCCTCATCGCTCTGCACGACGTGGCGGAAGCCATGTTTACCAGTGCCAGACACTGCCGCACCCTATTAAAGGAGATGCAAGGTGTAGGGTGGCTCGAGTGGACTCCAAAAGTTGGCCGTAATCAGCGCTCCATTCTCCATCTTAAATACAGACCGGACGAGCTGAAGGCAAAGCTCGCCAGCCAGATGATCTCAGAAGGAAAGTATGAAAAAGCTCTGGCACTTATCGACAATGACCAAACTCTCTTTGGGCAGTTACTGCAAAATACCTCTGGCGCAACCCGGCGAGAAGGACACCTGCATATTCAGCTAACCTACCGTCGTCCCTTTGCAGACCTCCTGCCTCACATCCCACTAAGAAACAGTGAGCGCTTCTTTTTACGCCAAGTATATTGTTGCCTGACTAAGTGTAATGAGAAGGGTATTGTCACTCCTCAGTTAGCGCATCATTGGGCTTATAACGAAGAGCAGTATCGCTGGCGCTTCTATCTGCGCCCACAGCTTTCGTTTCATGATGGAAGTGAAATCAGTGCAGAAAAAATAGTCGAGCTTTTTACCAAATTAAAAGAACTACCGGGATACCAGAATGAACTGCTTCACGTAACAAGTATCTCCGTCATTAATCCTTACTGCATGGAGTTTCAACTAAACCAGCCTGATCCAGGATTTGCTGGGCTAATTGCTGATGCAAGATACTCGATCCAGCCAGTTTCACAGCTCTTTTCACCAACAATGCCTGTGGGAAGTGGTGCATTTCAGGTTCAGGAGCACTCCGACAAGCAATTACAGCTACAAGCATTCGACAACTATTACGGATGCCGTGCGATCACTGAAACTGCCACAGTCTGGCAAGTATCTCCACAAGAAGCCGATTCATTTGGTAAGACTACACTTCAGGCGGATATCGGACAGGAAAAACATTCTGTTTGCTCGCACTACCTCTCCATCAATGGAGAAAATAAAGAAGCCGAAAATGGCCAGCAGACCAGAATCGAAGACGGTTGCATGTTTATGCTGTTCAACCATCAGGCTGAGCTCAAAATGTTGCAACGTAAGTATCTAAGCCAGATCTTGGCTACCAATAATCTAATGAAGCAATTGAGCAAAACGAAGAATCAGATAGAGGCTATCCCCGCGCGCAACTTATTACCAAGCTGGATAAAAACCTTTGGCGCACCAACGGCGCAACAGCCGTTACCAGAAAAACTAACCATTGCAGTGTTCAAACATCAGGCGCTGATGGACTGTTCTGAAGCGATAACTGAGCTACTGGAGCTAGTCGGGGTAGAATGCCAGATCAATCTCTATTCCTTTGAAGAGTTTCACGAAAAGGCCGGCGCAAACAGTCTTGACGAAGATCTTATACTGACTAGCCTAAACTTGGACGACAACCGCCCTACCTCAGCATTTCGCTGGTTGCTATCCAATCCGGTTCTGCATCAGAGCTTAACGCCTGACAATAGTAAATGGTTGAATACAGAGTTAATCAATATCCGGCAGAAAAGCCCTTTGACAGAATATATGCGTGAGTTAGAGCCTATTGCAACGGCAATGATTGGCGAGCATTGGTTATTACCACTGTTTCACCACAGGCAGACTCTGCGTTTTGAAGGGATACTAAAAGGGGTATCCATTACAGCTTGGGGCTGGCCATCTATTCAGGATGTTTGGTCTGATGATTAAATTATGGAAGATAGAGAGTGTTATCAGAGAATAGTAGATGGGCAACGATACATTATTGGTTTCGGTTTCAGCAGTTTTGCTTGGTTCGCTGTTTCTAAATGAGTCTCTGGAGTTCATTCATTTTCTCGGAATGTTACTGATTGCACTAGGTCTGTCGGCTATTGATGGCCGACTGTGGTATCGCGTGAAAACTGTATTTGCTTAACCTCTAATACCAAAATCGGAACTGACATATGCTGCTTTGATTGTTATTGGGAGAAAATTATCAAGGGAGAATTTGTCCCTTGCTAATTAGGTAAGAGCTCAAAATTAACTATGACACTTCATCATAATTGTTTGCTACACAGGAAAGATGGCCGCCTATTCAGCAACTGGGAGTATATGGGTACGTCCGGAAGCTACAGAATCAAAGTTAGCAGTAATAAAGTAACTAATGATACAGATATTGTTAGACGCTGGGCTATTAGCGGGAAAGGTATTGCATATAGATCTCAGATAGATGTCTTTTCAGATTTACGCAGTGGGAAATTGGTACAACTTTTACCTGATTATCAGTCTCCATCTGTAGAACTCCACTTAATCTGCCCAAGCAGAAAACAAGTCAGCCCCGCAGTAATAGCATTCAGGGAACTACTTAGAGAAAGATCTGCACAAATGGTTTCAACTACATTATCTACATAGCTTTCCTTGTGGGTGGTTATAGAGCAAAATGCCAAATTGCATCTAACATAAACCAACTAATGAATGAATGACTACTCTACAATTGTGGAGTAGTCATTGGTTGAGACACTATTCCAAATGATGCTCAATCGCATAATTCGCCTCAGAGAAGCTAAAGCCTTTACGTACTAAGAAAGCGGTCGCCTTCTTTTTTTCAGAAAAATCGGTCAAACTTTTCTTATATTTCCTATTTAATAGCGCTAATGCTTTTTGCTGATCATCTTCAGTGACTTCTTCTTCCGTCTCACCACTGAGCATGGCTTCAATAGTGTCCTGGCTGATCCCTTCACTACGCAATTTCTGAAGCAATCCGCTGCGACCCATTTTTTTAGCGTGCTTATTGATCAAACGAGCAGCAAGCTGAGATTCATGCTCAGTATCGACTGTCGTACTCATAACTAAGCGAATGCGAGCATCATCCACACCTTCACCTCGAAGTCGCATTGTAATATCCCTGATACTTTTTTTGCCTGAGTATTTTGCTACAACACGAGTGATCAAAGCATCAGTATCAGCGTCATTAATGAGGCCGAGAGCCTGCTCGATGTCAGCTTGACCAACACCTTGAAGTTTCAGCTTTTGTGCTAACGTTTTCGGTCCGTAAGACTGGCATCGCGACTGAACAAACGTTTCTGCGTATCTTTGATCCGATAAATATCCTTGCTCTAATAACTTATCAATGACAAGTGAAATCCATTCATTATTATTAGTCTTTCGAGTCAGTTTTTCCTTCAGCTTCATCACTGAGTAGCCACGTTGGTTTAACCACCAAATTGCATATTCATAAAGATGTTCAATTTTCTCTGCTGGCTTTGGCTCGGTTCTTCTTTTCGTTCCAGGTTCTGATGGCATAACTTACCCACTTCACTTCAATGACCATCATTTTATGGTTTTTACGATAACTTTGTTGTCTTTTTTGAACTTCTGGTAATAAGAGGCCAATAACGACACAATCAAACCAAATAGGGACGCATAGAATACGCCCCTATCTCATGCCTTCCATTTCGTTGGGTTAGAAAACTAGGGTTTAATCCGGTAACCAGTACGAAAAATCCACGCAATGCCCCCAAGGCACAGCAGCAGGAACATCAACGTCATGCCTAGGCTGATACCCACATTCACATCTGCCACGCCGTAAAATGCCCAACGAAAGCCGCTGATAAGATATACCACCGGGTTAAACAGACTTACTGTCTGCCAAGGTTCTGGCAGCATATCGATAGAATAAAAAGCCCCACCGAGAAAAGTAAGCGGCGTAATCACCATCAAAGGGATAACCTGCAGCTTTTGAAAGTCGTCTGCCCAGATACCGATAATAAACCCGCACAGGCTAAAGGTGATCGCGGTCAGTACCAGAAACGCTATCATCCAGCCAGGGTGGAGGATTGTATAGTCGACAAAAAAGCTGGCGGTAGCAAGGATCAGTAGGCCAAGCAGTATCGACTTGGTTGCCGCTGCGCCCACATAACCGGCAACTATTTCAAACGGCGAAACCGGTGCCGAAAGCACTTCGTAAATGGTGCCGGAAAATTTAGGAAAAAAGATCCCAAAGGACGCGTTGGAGATACTTTCGCTCAACAGCGACAGCATGATCAGCCCGGGAATAATGAAAGCGCCGTAACTGACACCGTCGATCTCACCCATCCGAGATCCGATAGCGGTTCCGAAAACAATAAAGTAGAGCGAAGTAGATAATACCGGCGAAGCGATGCTCTGCATCAGAGTCCGCCTGGTACGTGCCATTTCAAATTTGTAGATAGCCCGGATACCGTGGATATTCATGCCTGCTCCCTCACCAGATTAATGAAAATTTCTTCCAGGGAACTTTCGCTGGAATGAAGATCCTTTATGTCCATCCCTTGCTCGTCTAGCGTGCGCAACAGATCGGTAATGCCGGTGTGTTCGAGCTGGCTATCAAAGGTGTAAGTCAGCGTATTGCCATCATCATCGAGTTCCAGCTGATAACTGCTCAGCCTCTCCGGCAGCTGAATGAGCGGGGTTCGCAAATGAAGCTTCAATTGTTTCTTGCCCAGCTTATCCATCAGGGCAGATTTTTCCTCCACAAGGATAAGCTCACCTTTGTTGATCACACCGATTCGATCTGCCATTTCCTCCGCCTCTTCGATGTAATGGGTGGTCAGAATAATGGTCACACCCCGGTTTTGCATTTCGCGCACCATTTCCCACATATCGCGGCGCAGCTCTACATCAACGCCAGCAGTGGGCTCGTCAAGGAAAAGGATCTCAGGCTCGTGGGACAGCGCCTTGGCAATCATTACCCGCCGTTTCATCCCCCCGGACAGCTCCATGATCCGCGCTTTTCTTTTATCCCATAACGAAAGCTGGCGCAGTAGCTGTTCGATATAGGCCGGATTGGCCGCTTTGCCGAATAAGCCACGGCTGAAATTCACTGTGTCCCAGACGCTCTCAAAGGAATCCGTGGTAAGTTCCTGTGGTACCAAACCAATTTTATTGCGAGCTGCACGGTAGTCAGTGATGATATCGTGACCGTCAGCTCTCACCTTGCCCTGAGTGGCGTTGACGATACCGCAGATCACGCTGATAAGTGTTGTCTTACCTGCGCCGTTAGGCCCAAGCAGCGCAAAAATTTCCCCGCGCTGGATATCCAAGTCGACGTCCTTGAGCGCTGTAAAGCCAGTGTCGTAACGCTTGTAAAGGCCCTTTACAGATATGATGGGATGCACTGTTTCTCCTTACACCCTGGCGGTGCAAAATTTGTTGAACGCTCACGCTGGCGCTTTCGTCGTGTTGCTGCAACCTCAGTCGGCGGGATAAAACCGAATTATCCCATCCAGCTACATGAGTAGTAGTTCCTAACTAGCGATTAGGCAATTGACTACAGAGTATGGGCACCGGCTTGACCAACTAACGTCATAGCAATAGAGCTATCTTCAAAGGCTTTCAGGCGTAACTTCGTAGCATGTTGCGTTGATACAGGCTCATCACGGTCACGTTGTACGAATGGTTCAGCATTTCGTACAGAGTCATTCAGTGCTTGCTTGCGTAGTTCAGTGGCACGGCGTGTTGATACAGGCTCATCACGGTCTACTAACAGCTGCGGGGTAGCTGTTACTTGATAAGCCGGCTCAGCTTCAAGGGCTTTCAGGCGAAGTTCACTCGCATAGCGATCACTGACGTTATGATCATGGTCATTTCCTGAAGCGGCCATCGCCGTTGATGCTGATGCTGATGCCAATAGTAATGTAGATAGTGCAATTGTTTTAATAGACATACTTTAACCCTTTTGAATAGCTAAAACTGTTTCGTTTTAATGTGGTTGAGATTAAGAGGGCTTTGACTGGGTTGCCTGCCATACCTCTTAATGTTTCTAGTTGCCAACCGTTTCGATAGTGATAGATTAAGGTGTGCGTATTAAGGTTGGAATAGTCGATTTAGCACAGTAGATGTGCAAATATGCACAATAGGAAACTGATACACTTTTCGCGGCATATTGGTGGAATGGCAGATAAAGATGAATTGGGATGATTTAAAGTTTTTCCTGGCATTGGCCAGAACAGGTACAGTCAGTGCCGCGGGGCGAGAGCTATCCGTTAAACATACGACTGTGGCAAGACGAATCGCCGCGTTAGAACAACGTTTAGGCACTCGCTTATTTGACCATTTACGCGATGGTTATGCCATGACCCATGCAGGCGAGGGGCTGTATGAACACGCCCTGAAAATGGAAGAACAAGTGCAAGCGATCGACAGGCGGGTGTTTGGTTTAGATCACCAACTATGTGGAACGCTTAAACTAACTGGCGCCTACGATGTGATGAGCCGTTTAGTGATCCCGCAATTAGGAGAATTTACTCGCGACTATCCCGGTATTGATTTGCATTTAATGGGCTCTGCCGGATTGTTAGATTTATCTGCACGCCAGGCCGATATCGCTTTGCGCCTCACCGACAAACCGCCCGAGTATTTAGTAGGAAAAAAAGTATTGCCTTTAGTCCAAGGCATTTATGGCAGTACCGATTATTTGAATAAGCAAAAGGACGTGCATGACGTTGTTATTTTTCACGATCAAGAAGGAAAACCAGAATGGATTCACGAGCATTTTAGCGATGCCAACGTCATCATGAAGGTCGATGAAATGACGTCATTGCTCGCTTGCGTTAACAATCATTTGGGGTTGGCAAGGTTACCTTGTTTCGTCGCGGATCTTGAACCGAATTTACGACGCCTCGACGTGCCTTTAGCACCTTCTACTTGGGGCTTATGGCTGCTGAGTCACGTTGATTTAAGAGCCACAGCAAAAGTACGAGTGTGTAAGGAATTTATAGAAGATATTCTGGAACAACAACGAGACTTAGTAGAAGGAAAAACATCTCACTACTTTGACGTAAAATAAATGAGCGAAAAAATTAAAGGGAAAGTTCAATTTAGACGAGTAAACAATTGAACGCATAAATACTGTGCAAAATTAGAAGGAAATAGAAAAATTGCCAATGACTTGATTATCGTCATTTATAATATTGCCTTCACATGATTTTTCACAATACGAAAACTTAAGGTCCATATTATCTACATTGCCTTTAACTAAAACATGACGTAATAATACATCGCCATTTAATTGATGAATCAATGCATTCCAAGAAGCTTTATCTTTAAAAATATTAAAGTTCACTATCATTCAACTACCTCTGTTTTTTTGTTGTATTATTTTCTTGGCGACATTGCTGAAACCAAAATCGTTTGCGACCTATTGAACGAGACATAAGTGTCCTTACATTTATTATCAGTATGATAAAACCACAATAAGTTTAGACCTAAAGATGACTTAATATACTGATATTTAAGCTTAATAGTTTTTATTTATATAAATATGACGAAGTAAATAAGGAACGTAACGACAAATACAGAAAGCAGATGTTTGAAATGTTTATATTTTCTAAGATATGGTATAAATAGATTATTAATGATGATTTAAAAGTGACGTAAATGGTAATGATACCATTTACGCCGACTTACGAAATTATAGCGCTACTACGTTAGCAGCTTGAGGGCCTTTTTGGCCTTGCTCAACTTCGAAAGATACTTTCTGGCCTTCAGCTAGTGTTTTGAAACCTTCTGAAGCGATTGCACGGAAGTGAACGAATACGTCAGCGCCGCCGTTGTCTTGAGTGATGAAACCAAAACCTTTCTCTTCGTTAAACCACTTTACTAGACCAGTTGTTTTATTAGACATGATGTGTCCCTTATATATTAAATTCATAAAATTATCGCGATAATGCGATGCGCTGAAAGCTTGAATTATTTAATGTTACGATGAAGCTAAGGGAAACACTGAGGATAACAACAATAACGAAGAAATTCTAAGGTTTTACTTTACTTGATGTTTCATTAATAACTCTGAACAACAGAGCGAGATGGATCATACCTTAGTCTTGAATATTGTAAAGGTTTATTTAAATTTATTTAACGATAACACTAGAATCCAACTTTGAAGTACTACACTCCCGCTAACAAAGGTAGCATCGTTCATCACTATATTACTTCAAGTATCTAAGCTCGAAATGAACAGGATATGGATGAGTTTGCGCTCTAAGAAAGACTATAACAAGTTAGAATATTAATGTTGTTAATAGAGTCATCATATCGAGAGCACATTGGCGATCCCTTGTGCTCTCAACATGCTTCCTCTATAGGGCTAGCGCACCACAAACACCGAGCACGGAGCATGACGCACTACCTTGGCGGCATTTGAACCTAGCAGGTAAGAGCGAAACTTCGGCTTGGCCGACGCCATGACAATGGCATCGGCGTTACTTTTCTTCGCCTGTGCCACCACTTCATCAAACACCACCCCATTACGAATAATGCTACTGCCTCGATGTTGTTCTGGCACCAAGCGCTCTAGCATCGCCTGTACCGCAAAGCGGGTATTGGCGTGTTTACCCGAGAAAGTATCGCCCGATACCGTCGGTACCATGCTGTGGTGTACCCTGACATCATCGACAAATAACATGTCAATCACCCCGTCATCGGCCAGCAGCTTAAGTGCCATATCCACTTCTTTTTCTACCACATCCGGAAAAGCCAGATCCACGGGCATCAATACATGTCTAAGGCTCATATCAGTACGCTCCCATTATCTTGTTCGGCAACCACAGCACCACTTCCGGGAATAACATGCAGAGGATCAAGACACATAGCTTGAGCAGGATAAACGGTGCAATCGATCGGTAAATATCCATCATGGTAACCCCGGGTGGTGCGATCCCTTTGAGGTAGAACAACGCAAAACCATAAGGCGGGGTCTGGACCGCAATTTCAATATTGAGGATCATCAGAATACCGAACCAGATAGGATCGTAACCCAAAGAGACCACAATCGGTGTAAACAGCGGTGCGCACATCAGTACGATGATCAGCTCATCGATAATAAAACCCAGCAGTAGCATGATCACTTGCAGCAAGATGATCATGCCCAGCGGTGGCAGCCCCAGATCCTGGGTTAGCTGAGCGACCATATTCTGCACACCACTTAGCATGTGGAAATTACTGAAAATAGAAGCTCCGAGGATGATCCACATCGAGACGCTAACCAGCATCGCAGTTTCAAAACCGGAGGATTTGAACATCTCAAACCGGAACCGTTTGAAAACCACCGCCAGCAAAATAGCCCCAACAACCCCTATCGCCCCCGACTCTGTCGGTGTTGCAATGCCGGTGATAATACTGCCCAAAACCGCAACAATCAGCAGCAGCGAGAACAGGCCATCACGGGCAGTGCGCACCTTCTGCTTGCCGGTCATCTGGCTTTCCTCACCAGTGCCCAACGGCGCTTTCGATGGCTTTAGTTTACAGCTGATAATGACGTAGGCCACCAGCAGGGTAATTGAAATCAACGCCGGGATGATAGCAGCAATGAACATCCGACCGACCGAGTTCTGGGTGGTGGCCGAATACATAATCATCGGAATACTTGGCGGGATCAGGATCCCCAGCCCACCGCCGGCCATGATCACCCCAAGTGCCAGGCGCTTGTCATAGCCGCGATCCAGCATCGGTTTTAGCGCAATACTGCCCGAGGTCATGATGCCCGCACCGATAATACCGACCATGGCACCGATCATCGAACACACGCCGATCACACTGATCGCCAGCGATCCTCGCAATTTGCCAATCAGCATCTGACTGGCATTAAACATCGCATCCCCGATCCCAGAACGGGTCAGCAGTTGGCCCATGTAGATATACAATGGGATCGCCAGCAGAATAAAACTGAAAAAATTGCTTTCAATGGTTGTCGGGATCAGGTTGAAGATCCCTTCACCCCAGGTCAGGTATCCCATTCCCATGGCGATCCCGCCCAATGCAAGCCCAACCGGCGCCCCAAGAGCAAAACTTGCCAAAATGCAGCCGATCAGCAGCAATGTCAGTACTTCAATACTCATACGTCCTCCATCCCTGCTGGCGTATAATTCGATTCAGCCTGGTTGTCACAAATTTCTTCCTGTTGTGCCAGCAACTGGCGTTCGGTAAACAAGAAGTAGATATCCTGCAATAAATCACTGGTGTACTGGAGGATGAACGAACCACAGGCCACCATCATCATTATCCAGAAGTGTGCCATGGTCGGTGCCCATTCAGACTGGCGGCGATAATTGAACTCGATGGCTTCTTCAAATTTGCCAAAGCTCATCATCAGGACTACTGCAAGAAAGAAGATCGCCAAAGAGTATGAGAACAAATTGAATAGCGATTTAAGCCGGGCAGAGACCGACAGATAGAAAACATCAACATTGATGTGGGCCTTCTTTTGCTGGGCCAAAGCGCCGCCAAGTGCAGCAATATAGCCGAACAAAAACAGCGACACGTCGTAGGCCCAAATCGTCGGGCTATCCAGCACATAGCGGGAAAACACTTCAAACGCCACAGTCAGTGCCAACAATGGCATCAGTACCGAGGCGGAAAAACCAATCAGGTAAACCAGGCGATTTACCCCAAGGCAATATCCCTTCATTGCCATCTTGAACATATTCATCATCCTTGAAGCCGGAGAAAGACAAAAGGGGCTTGCGCCCCTTACCAGCTATTAACTCGTTTACTGCTGAAGGATCTCAACCAGGCGGCTGCTATATTTGTCAGCCTTGGCATACTCACTCCATAGCGAGTTAGCCGCCGTATTCCATTTTTGGATATCTTCTTTGCTTGGCTGCGGGCTCCACTTCATGCCCTTCGCTTGCATATCGGCCACAGCCTGAGATTCCCACAGACGTGACTTGGTCATCTGCTCGCGGGCGTGCTGGGCACTTGCACCACGCACAATCGCCTGTAGATCAGCCGGAAGCTTATTCCATGCACTCTTGTTCACGACAATTGGCAGCGCCTGAGCACCTGCAATAGGCAAACGGTACATATACTTGGCGACTTCCACGTGGTTGCCATCGCGGTGATCAATCAGGTTACTGCCGATCGAGCCATCAATAACACCTGTTGCCAGGCTCGTGTAAATTTCGCTCCAAGACAGCGAGGCTGGTGACGCGCCTAGTTTGCGCAGGAATTTTCCGTAAGCACCCGGTGCGCGGATCTTCATTCCCTTAAAATCATCGATTGAATTGATCGGGGTTTTGGTTAGTACATAAACAGGTAACTGAATGTAGGGTTCCAGCCATACAAGATTCTGCTTGGCATAGGCTTCTTCCAATACTTCGCCCCAGCCTTTTTCATGGAACAATGCACTTAGCTCACCCACATCATCTGTCATGCCCGGCAGGCCAACTTCAACCACACCAGGAGGAAACTCACCAGCATGCATCGGCTGGAAAGGTGCACCCATAGACATCAGGCCTGATTTCACCGAGCCCAAAACCCCCGTCTGACCAACACCCTCACCGGCATACATCACCTGGACAGCAATACGGCCGCCAGACATGGCCTCAATGTTTTCAGCAAAGCTCTTGTACACTTCACCGTAGGCGGTTCCCCTCGAGTACAGGTTCACAAAGCGCCAGTTGTGTTCGGCTGAAAATGCCTCGGGCACCATCGACAGGGTGGCAGACACCGCAAGCGTGTAACCAGCCAGGGTTTTCTTCAAACTCTTCTTTCGCAACTTACGTAGGGTGTTGAGCATGGATTTGTCTCCTTGTTATTTTTATCCTTCACCTGTTTAAATCCATCGGTTCAAACAGAGATAAGCGCCATGACGTCTTAACTTCATCCGTTGCCATGTTGTTATCAATCATTACAATTTGTTCACAACCTTTAAATTCCTATTTATCCACCTAAAGTTTTAAGCCCCTCAAACCTTTCTTTATCGGCCAGAAAACTCCTTTAAAAACAAAATATAGATAAACAATTTTGGCTATTTGCAGGCAAAAAAAAAGGCAATACCAAAAGGTATTGCCAAACACGTCACCACTAGAACAAACGTTCGATTAGGTACGACACAAACACAAGCTAAGGGTTGAAAAGAAAAACGATACTCAGGCAACTATCGATTATTGTTCGATGCCCAAACAAAGGTACTTAATTTCCAAATAGTCTTCGATACCATACTTAGAGCCTTCACGGCCGCAGCCCGACTCCTTAACGCCGCCGAACGGGGCGACTTCTGTCGAGATAATACCTTCATTGATGCCGATAATGCCGTATTCCAAAGCCTCGCTTACCCGCCAGATCCGGCTGTTGTCCCGAGAGTAAAAATAGGCAGCAAGACCATATGGCGTATCATTCGCCCGCTGGATCACGTCAGCTTCGTCAGTGAACCGGAATACGGTAGTCACCGGGCCAAATAGCTCCTGGTGGGCAATAGCCATCTGCTCAGTCACATCCGCCAAGATAGTTGGCTGGTAATACTGCTCACCGACATCAGAAACCGCGCCGCCTAATACTAGGTTGGCCCCCTGGCTGATTGCCTCGGCCACCAGCCCGTCCACCTTGGCGACAGCTTTGGCGTTGATCAAAGGACCAATCTCGGTGCCTTCCGCCAGGCCGTCACCGAGTTTGAGGTGAGCCACCGCCTCGATATAGCGAGCCATAAACTGATCATAAACCGCATCATGAATATAAAGCCGGTTGGTACACACACAGGTTTGCCCGGCATTGCGGTACTTGGAGATCAATGCCCCCTGAACAGCCTTATCCAAATCGGCATCATCAAAAACGATAAACGGTGCGTTGCCACCCAGCTCCATCGATACTTTCTTTACCGTATCAGCAGCCTGACGAAGAATATGTTTACCGACTGGCGTCGATCCGGTGAACGACACCTTCCTTACCAGCGGATGGGTACACAGTACCTGCCCCACTTCTGCTGGCCTGGCCGTTGTCACCACATTGATCACGCCTTTGGGGATCCCGGCCTGCTCGGCTAATTTGGCCATCGCCAATGCACATAAGGGGGTATCTTCGCCCGGCTTCACGACTACGGTACAACCCGCAGCCAGTGCCGGACCGACCTTACGGGTGATCATCGCAACCGGAAAATTCCAGGGAGTAATCGCAGTTACGACCCCCACCGGCTGCTTGATGGTGAGATAACGGTTACCCGGCATAGCCGCAGGAATATGATCGCCGTAAGTACGCTTAGCTTCTTCGGCAAACCACTCAATGAATGACGCACCGTACATTACCTCGCCATAGGCTTCTTTATACGGCTTGCCTTGCTCAGTGGTCAGCAATTTAGCCAGTTCATCTGCGTGTTCGACAATCAGCTCGAACCAAGCCTTCAGCAAGCCCGCTCGATATTTGGCCGTGGTTTTCCGCCAGCTCTGAAAAGCCTTGTCAGCAGCAACAACGGCAGCTTCGGCCTCACTGGCTCCCATATTCGGAACATCGGTTATCAACGAACCATCAGCCGGATTAACCACTGGCATGCTAGCGCCTCTATCTGCCGCCACCCAGTGCCCATCTATATAGGCATGTGATAGGACCAAACGTAAATCTTCCATAACTTAACCATCCGCTGCTGAGAACTATTACAGGGTTCAAAGAATGATGTTTCAAATCCATTCATAATGCGTATACAGAATATTAACAATTACAGCTGGTGAATAAATATTCACTGATAAACCTGAAGTTTTATGGGCATAAAACAATGACAAGAGCCTCTCTCCCGATAGGACAGATCGGGGATTACGAAATCAAGCAGCTAAAGATTTTTAAAACAGTGGCCGATTGCGGTGGTTTTTCTGCAGCCGAAACAGAGCTCAATATCAGCCGTTCAACCATCAGTATTCATATCTCCAACCTTGAATCCCGCCTCAACCTCACCCTGTGCCGCCGCGGACGCGCTGGTTTTTCCCTCACAGAGGAAGGCTCTGTAGTCTACGATGCCACCATTAAGTTATTGGGCGAACTGGAAGATTTTCGTAATACCATTAACCACCTCGATACTCAGTTATCCGGCAGCCTGACCGTCCTGTTCAGTGATACCATCAGCCTGGACAACCGTGCCCGGATCCCCGATGTGTTCAGGAAATTCTCGAAACTGGCGAACGAGGTATACCTCACATCCGAAGTGGCCAGGATGACCGAAATAGAAAGGCTAGTGATGAGTGAGGAGGCCGATATCGGGTTCATACCCTACCATCGCAGCCTTGATGGGCTGGAGTACCAGCATATCTATTCCGATCACTGCTACCTGTACTGCAGCCACGACAACCCACTGTTCGAGCTTAGCAAGGAAGAGCTTAGTGACGAGATCATTGATGGCTTTCCGGTGGTCTATGCGGGGATGAAAACCCAGGAAAATATCAACGGGCACCTGGCAAACATGAACCTCAAGGCCACCGCCTATAATTATGAATCTCGGTTAGCCTTACTGCTGTCATCAAAGTTCATTGGTTTCTTACCAGAGAACTACGCCCAGCCCTATGTCGATGCCGGCGAGCTGAAAGCCATTGCCCCGGACAGGCGCTTCTATACCCTGGAAATCATGGCAATTACCAAAAAGACCAGTACCGTCAATAAGGTGCGCTCTTTGTTTATCAAGACGTTGCGTGATTTTTATCGCGATAGCTGATCCGCGGTTAATCTAATGCCTCATCCCCGCCATGGCGGGGATGAGGCGATGAATGAACAATCAGATAGCGGCAACAGCCTCATCAGGCTGCTGCTTCTCAGTTACCTTGTTACAGATATAATCCCCGATTGGGATAGCAGACGTCGCGGCAGGCGAAGGCGCATTACAGACATGTAGGCTACGGCGGCTTTCAGCAAACAAAAAATCATGAACCAATGTACCATCTTTCAATACTGCCTGGGCACGAATACCGGCCGGATACGGCTGCAGATCACCGACTTCAATCTTCGGGCAGTATTTATTGACCAGCTTGAGATAACCGGGTTTCCACCAGGAGTTCATCGTTTCAATCAGCCCTGTTTTTAGGTGCTTGGCCGTGACCTTCCAGAACCCACCAAAAGTGACCATGTCACGTATGTCTTTAAAACTGACATTCACTTTGCCGTAACCTTCACGTTTCCAGCCTTGTACCGCATTGGGGCCAACGGTTACCGAGCCATCAATCATTCTTGTTAGGTGGACACCTAGAAACGGCAAATCTGGATCAGGGATTGGGTAGATCAGGTGATTAACGATCTGGTTGTATTTTTCCGGCAACTGGTAGTATTCACCCCGATAGGGGATGATCTGAAAATCAGTATTGATCCCCAGCATTCGCGTAACCCTATCAGCCATCAGCCCCGAGCAAGCAATCAAAAAGCGACATGATAACGACACTTTTTCTGTGTTTTTTATGCCAGTTACTGTGATTTGCTCTTCACTTTCACTCAGCCCTTTCACCACTGTCCCCAGCATGAGATCACCGCCTAGCTCCCTGAACTCCTCGGCCATCTTCTCAGTGACCAAACGGTAGTTCACGATACTGGTGGTATCGACCAAAATGGCACCTAGCCCCTCGATATTGGGTTCTTTTTGTTTTAATGCCGCCTGATCCAGCAACTCAACCTCAATATCATTGTCTTCGCAGCGCTGGTACAGTGCCTGCATCCGCTCCAGTTCAAGCTCACTGGTCGCAACCAACAACTTGCCGCAGTTCTCTACCGGTATTTGATGCCTGGCACAAAACTGGATTGTCGCTTCAACGCCAGCCTTGCAAAATTCCGCCTTCAGGCTGCCCGGCGCATAATACACCCCGGCATGGATCACTCCGCTGTTATGGCCCGTCTGATGGCGTGACAGACCTGGCTCCTTCTCAATCAATAAAATCGATTTGCCAGGATTGCGCTGCTGCAGCTGCCAAGCCGTTGATACCCCGACAATCCCACCACCGATGATGATGTAATCGTAAATCATACTCACTAATTACCACTCCATTGATACCAGCTCGCCGCAATAGCTGCGGCGAGGCTTATACCAATCAGCATAAGTACTTGATCACTCTTGCTGGTTAAAACCACCTATTACTACGTTAGAATTTTTGTAATTAGGACCACTAGTTACTGCAAATTCTTCCTTGTCTTAGGTGATTTTTCCTGCGCAATTACCTGAACACTTACTTATCCCGATTGGTATTATTCCATTATATTTTTTCTCAGCAGTTGACGGTTACTTAGCGAGTAAAGTGGCCACGCTGGCGCAGCAGTTCGCGCTTAAGGCCTTCGTGGGCAACAAACTTATCTCGGCCATGCAGCCAGCAGTGGTTTTGCACCACCAGCATTGCACCGACTTTCACCCGAACATTGAAACAGTTAGTGTCAGTTTCCAGAGACTCACTCATCTGGTGCAGGTAGAGCCCCTGCTGCATGTTCTGCGGCTGGGCGAACTGGTCGATAAACAGCATGTGAGGTTTGCCGTTAACGTCTTCTTCGAAGAACACCGGGTGCTCGATGGTATAACCGACGTTTTTGCTTGGCGGCGCGCCCCAGACAATGTCTTGCTTCGCCATCGGGTGGTGATAAAAACGCTCCAGATCCTGCCACTCATCAACATGAAGCAGCAACGAATCGCCCATTTCCATGTTCTTCTCGTCCATTTTCATCATCAGGACAAAATCGGTACGCTCATTCACATAGGTTCCGTCATTGTGCAGCTCCATACGGCGGTGGGCCTGACGCAGGTAGCTGTCGCTGTTGTCGTCATTTTTAACCGTGAAACGGGCGTAGTACTTGCCATACATTGCGTCAAAGTTCGGGATACCGATCAGGTGAGATACCGCCGTTGAAAGCTTAACGAAGAAATCACGCTGCTCGTCAGTGTCCTCAAAAGCAGCTTGTGCTTGCTCGTCTGCCTGAAGCAGGAAGGCACCGGTTTCACGGCTTTCCATTGTCGCGACCAGCAATTCACCTAGCTGGTAATCACAAGCCTTGTCCAATGCATCAGCCACGGCATAGCGCAAAAACGGCTTGTACTCCAGCGACTGCAGGCTCCAGTTGGCGCTCAAATCAATAAAACGATCCAAGGTATTTTTGTCCAGCGTTACCACTTGCAAGCGCGGGTTAGCCGGATATGGAGAAAGCATAAAACCTGAGTACTGGGTCATCTTCTCGTTCACTGCTGGAGCAATATTCATGGGTAGCTTCCTTTTATCTCTTTACCAGACTCTCCGGCCCGGTGAGGTTGACTTAACTGTTATTGGATTGCCGTCTGGCATCGCCGGCCAATCGGATTAACAAAACTATAACGAGAGCAGGATAATATTAACAATATATGGTAAATATAGTTTCCATATATTTAATTGATAGACAGCAACGGACAGACCATCGCAAAGGAGTGCAAATGGATCTCAAACGGCTACACTATTTCACCGTGCTAGCGCAGACCAGTAACTTTACCAAAGCCGCCGATCAGCTCGGCATTGCCCAATCGGCATTGAGTATCAGTATCCAAAAACTGGAACAGCAGCTAGAGCTAAAGCTGATCAACCGTGCCGAGCGGAAGATGAGCCTGACCGCAGACGGCCAGGTACTGCTTCGCCATGCCAAACGTATTCTTGAAGATGTTGACCAGGCACAAAAAGAACTACAGGAATTGAAGGGGCTGGAAAGCGGGGTCATTAACTTCGGTGTGTCTGCCATGCTCGGCTCTTACTATCTGCCAGATACACTGGCGCAATTTAAGCAGACCTACCCAGGTATTCAGGTCAACATCCATGAAGCAGGCACCGCGACACTGGAAAAAATGCTGCTCGACGGCCAGCTGGATTTGGCACTGATACGATCTGATCGCATCCATGATCAGATCCGCCATATCACCCTGGCTAAGGAGCAAATTGTCGCCTGCCTCCCTTACTCACATCCGCTTGCCCAGCAAGCAAACATTACCCTCGAACAGTTTTGCCAGCAGCCGCTAGTATTATTCCGTAATGGGTATTTTCTCCGCGAAGCAGTCAGCAGTTACTGCCAGCAACATAAAATCACCCCAGATATTCGCTTCGAGACCAATCTTATCGAGCTGCTAAAATCACTGGTTCGCAAGGAAATTGGCATTTGTACCTGCCTGCCAATCATCCTTCGGGATGAGCCGGATCTCGTCACGGTTCCCTTTGAGCCAGCGATCCCACTGCACCTAGGGATCGGCTGGAAATCCAGCCACTATCTTTCCAGTGCCGCGCGCGCCTTCGTCAGCTTCATGCAGGATGAGTTAGCCCCCCCTTCAGGGAATGTTTGACGGAGATAAACCTTTATTTTTATTTGCAGTGATTTTCCACAATGCAACATCTCGTTAACCTTTAGCTCAATACCAACACAACCATAGAGCCAGCACATGGAAAAGAAAGTCAGCTACGATGCGTTCTGGATGCCGTTTACGGCTAACCGCAACTTTAAGGCCAATCCCCGGATCATCAACCGTGCCGAGGGCATGTACTGTTATTCAGATAACGGTACCCAGCTGCTCGACGCCACTGCTGGGCTGTGGTGTGTCAATGCAGGCCACGGCCGCAGCGAAATTGGCGAGGCAATGGCCAAGCAGGTGGCCGAGCTCGATTACAGCTCACCATTCAACTTCGGTCACGATATCGGTTTTGAGTTTGCTGAGCGCCTGGTTTCCTTCACCCCTCCGGGGCTGAACAAGGTATTTTTCACCAACTCAGGTTCAGAGGCAGTAGAAAGTGCATTGAAAATTGCCCTTGCCTACCAGCAGGCCAAAGGCAATACCGGCAAGTTCAAGTTTATCGGCCGCGAGCTCGGTTACCACGGGGTAAACTTCGGTGGCATTTCCGTCGGTGGCCTGACCCCAAACCGCAAGGGCTTTGGCCCACTGCTGCCAACTGACCACCTGTCACATACTTTAGATATCGCCAACAATGCCTTCAGCCAAGGACTTCCCGAGCATGGTGCAGACAAAGCCGAGCAACTGGAACAACTGATCCAGTTCCACGGTGCCGACAGCGTGGCGGCAGTGATTGTCGAGCCTGTTGCCGGTGCCGGCGGTGTGATCCTGCCACCAAAAGGCTACCTACGCCGCCTGCGTGAGATCTGTAGCAAGCACGATGTAGTACTGATCTTCGATGAGGTCATTACTGGCTGGGGACGCTTGGGCTCTTCTTTTGCCTCAGAAGAATTCGACGTGGTGCCTGATCTGATCACCTCGGCCAAAGGGATCACCAGTGGTGTAGTACCGCTTGGTGCCGTATTTGCCAAAGACGAAATCTACCAGACGGTTGTTAACAGTGCGCCAGAAGGAGCGGTCGAGTTCTTCCATGGTTATACCTACTCCGGCCACCCTGTTGCCTGTGCAGCGGGCCTTGCAACCTTAGATATTTACCAGCGTGAAGGCTTGCTTGAGCGTGCCAGCGGCGAAATCGGCCAATACTTCCAACAAGGCCTCCATTCGCTAAAAGGGATTCCATCTATTGTCGACATCCGTAACTACGGCCTGATTGGTGCGGTACAGTTTGCCGCCCCTGCCGACGGTAAGCCGATTGGTTTTGATATCTTGAAGCAATGCTACGACAAGGGGGTAATGGTACGTAGTATGGGCAACACCATCGCGCTGTCGCCGCCACTAATCATCGAGAAGCAGCACATCGACGTGATTATCGATACGCTAGCCAGCGTGGCTAAAGATATTCCGGCATAAGATGAAGAAATAAAATGAACCGTTTTGCCTCACTCCTAAATAAGGGGAAAGGGCAAAACGGTTTTCTATTGTATGGCACATATAGCTAGCTTAAAGCCGCAAGGCCTCACAGGTAATGACACGCTGACGCTAGATGTGAAAACGAACCGTATAATTACGTAGTTCTTCACCCACCTCAGATAGATGCTCAGCAAGCTCCTGATTATTAGTCGCGTTATAACGGGTCTTGCGCGAGGTATCAGCCACATGAACAATGCGTTGGTTCATGTCATCGGCCACGTCACTCTCTTCTCTTGTCGCTGTCGCTATATGGGCATTCATTTCATTAATAGCTGCGACAGCTTCGACGATCCGCTCCAGCGCCTTGTCTGCCTGCTGCATATGATCAACCCCAATAGCAGCCTGTTTTTGACCACTACTAATAGCCTGTACCGCCTGATGTGCCTGGGTTTGCAGCTTCTCAACCATCTGTTGAATTTCGCTGGTAGAATTCGCGGTTCTTGCTGCAAGCCCACGAACTTCATCGGCGACAACCGCAAAGCCGCGACCTGCCTCACCAGCTCGAGCTGCTTCTATCGCTGCATTTAACGCCAATAGATTGGTCTGATCTGCAATATCATTGATGACATCCAGCACTTTATTAATCCCCATGCTATCGTCATTCAATGTATTGATAACGGCTCCCACAGACTGAACCTGTTGGTTGAGCTCCCCTATCGCAGTGGCTGCTTCTCCCATAACATCACGTCCGCTGTTAGCCTCCTTCTCGGCACGATTGGTATATTCCGAGGCATTAGCACTACTACCGGCAACCTCTTGAATGGTGGCTGTGATTTCATTCATTGCCGTAGAGAGAAGCTCGATCTCCTGATATTGCTGCTCCATCCCGCCAGCATTCTCCATTGCAGCCTTTTTAAGCTGCAAACTGGAAACACTGAGCTGCTCGCTAGATTTAATAACACTTCCCAACATATTGGAAAAACCTTTCCGAGCCTCGTTGTAATCGGTATAGAGAGCCCCGACTTCATCACCATTATCATCTGACGGTAACGCTTTAGTCAGATCACCTTTGGCAAACATCTTCAATGCTTCGCGAAGCGGCAGCAATGGAGTCATTAGGAACAGGTATACATAGAGATAAAAGATCCCGGAAAGCAGCATCAACAAAAAAATCAAACCCAAAGTGATCTGCATCTTGCTCTTCACGCTGGCATTACTGGCCCCCTCCATCATCTTCACAGCCCGGTTCATTTCGCTGAGGATAACCGGAGATCGCTGATGGAGATCTCTTATCAGCTCCGTACTACGCGGGTCGTTATCAGCAACGAGCAGTAACATCTGAATACCTTCCCGATAATTACGCCATAGCGCATTCACTTTCTTTAACTGATCTGTAATTTCAGACGTCATAGGCGGTGAAATGCCCAGCGCTTTATCTCCATCCAGTAACATTTGCATTGAGGATTCAAACAGCTCAATTGTCTTATGGACCCCTGCCTCCTGCCCCATCCCGGACTGTACCAGCAGAGCTTCTTTGGCTACCCGCTGCGACAGCATGCGTTGACGCCCTGCAATATTAATTGTCGATGCGTCTGCTTCCATTCCGTTATAAATGATTGCCATTGCACTGAAGCCGGATAGAACTAACACAATATTCAGTAACAACAGCTGTGCTTGGATACTCTTGAGGCCGATTGCTTGTAATAACTTTCTTATTATTTTCATTGTATTTCTCTTGACTACTCTTAACTTAAATTAGACAGAATTAATTTCAGTTAACCTCTGCAATGGTGCCGCTATACACCATGATTAAATTGGTACGCCATAATCCAATTTACGCAATAACCGAGTCATGACAACAAGCTGGCAAACTATGGAAAAACTGCCAAGACGCCGTCAAGGTAATGGCGACTGTGTCAAAACCTAGACATCTTACAACAGAAATGTACCCATAAAGTATGACTCTAGGTCAATAAAGTAGCACTTAATATGAACCTTATAGCTTATTAATGGCGAGAAAATTTGATTGAGATGATATTAATAGCGCCATAACACTCTTTATGACAGTTTAGCGTTGATCAGGTAATGTTTTCTTAATAGGGAGGGCAATTAATATCATGTAGCTAGCTGTATATGGCTACCTTCATGATTAAATAACGGGCCATTGTTTAGTGCCGTTTAGTGAATGTTGTTTCCCTTCTTTTCAATAAAGTGGCGAGCGTGACGCTGCAGATTACGAGCAAATGTGGCTGAACTTAAGCGCCTACAAGGATTGTTAAACAACAATGTGAGCTTGCACACCGTCGGCAAGAACAGCTCTTTGAACCAGAGCAGACACTCCAAGATACTCTAGTCATTAAAAGCCTATGCCTCGGATAAACGCATTTTCTTCAACCCGAGGCAAATGATCAATACGAGCTTAGTCGATGTGCGTGCTCATTTCAGTCACATTCACCTTAAGCTTATGACTTCAGGTTTTTAATCATGGTTGTGATTATTGCTTGAAATGTAGCGAGCTCCTCCTCAGACAGTCCTTCTTGCATACGCTGACTAACGACTGCTTCCTCTTCACAAACCTTGCCTACCAACTCTTTGCCAGCTGCTGTCAGTACCAATATTTTACTGCGTTTATCAATCTGATTCGGCTTTCGCTCAACCCAGCCCTTGCTGACCATGTCCTTAATTAAGATAGAGATCTGCGACTTATCACGTGCTAGCCCCTGTACGATACAGTTGGCCGTACAATCTGGTGTTTCCGCAATAAACCTCAAACATTGAATATGCATTGCATTGATATTTAATGATTTTGCATCAATTGCACTACGCATTTCAGAGCGATAACTCTGAATCAGCTTAAACAAATACTTACCCGTTGAATTGTCCATTAATGATCTTTAAAAGCCCCAAATTAGTTAACAATATAAACCAATGTGATTTACTTTATCAACTAAGAGTTATGCCGTGAAGAGATCCTCAGAAAAGCTGATAGCGCTAACAATTAACAACAATTAACAGGACAGGCATCCCAAAAACAATCTCTACCACCCACTCCCTGAATTGACACCTCCAACTCTTAACGCAAGCTATTCAGCTTGGTCGGCACAATTTTTCTGTGAGTTACCTGATTTTCATATTTTCAAGACGTGACAAATCACAACACATACCGTGCTTGATGAAGAAGGATAACCAGGGGGCACTTAGCTTAGTTGATACCCGCACATTCGGCCTCTTTGAAGCTGAGGTTTCGCCAAACAGAAACTGTGTTTGCTGCCCACGAGCAAGGAACGCTTTCTTTCCAGTTGCGTGCAGACTTTCAGCCATTCTTTTCCCGGTAGGCTAAGCCTTTCCAATAGTGGCGGAAGCTTTTCGCTAATACCTGACTTACCCTCCTGGAACTCTCTGCTTGTCCAGTCGGCCAGCTCAATATAATCCATTAGCCTGAACGGAATACAGAAAAGTGCAGCGTACACAACGTGAAACACAATGATAATAAGGGGTGGCTTCTAAACAGATTTGCTGGCTTCTGGCTGTTGTCATCTCGATCTCTTTGCAGTTTTCAACAGCCAATATAGTTCGATTAGAATTAAAGGAAATACGCCCTCACCAACCGTACGACTGATAGTTTAATTTACTGAAACTAAGAAAGTTCTTTCTTTTATATGGTACCTGTCCTGTTAGATCGTCCTGTTATATTTTTTATTCTGTTAGATTTCTATATAGTTCGATTGGAATTAAAGGAAATACGCTATCACCAATCGTACGACAGATAGTTTAATTTACTAAAATTAAAAAAGTCCTCTCATTCATAATGTGCCAGCCTTGTTAAAGTGTTAAATTCGTTTTGAATTACTGTTAAGTTAAAGGTTAATTTCATTAGGGAGTCCATGTGACGGATAAGGCGGCCACGCTTCACCCCACTCGATATATATAAGCTTTGTCATTGATTTTAAAGTCATATTTTTCTCTGTCGAAAACCTTTATTACGAAGAAGAGGAACTCCGTAAGACACCCCAGGGAATTTATGCATTTATAACGACAGAAATGATGCACCAATGGAGCTTATTCTTGAATTTGTGTGATCAATTTATCAAAATTGGACTAAATTCAGCAAATCTGGCATTTAAATCACTGAGATTATATTCACAACTGACGAATTATTCGCATAAAAAATGTTATTGCCGCCAGATTATTAACATAATTGCGGATAATTATTCGCAAATTGACTATTTATCCTATTGATTTATGTATTCTAGTGAAATGATATTTTGATGTGTGTCACATTTACCCTAAATAATTTAACTTACCATTGCATCACTTTAATTATTCTTCCAAATAAAATCTATTAAAGATAAATACATACTTCTGTACTATATAACTACATAAAAGGATAAACATCGACATGACCGGCACGATCATCAAAGTTTCTCGAAACACTGAAAATGCACCTCAAAGCACTCTATCTTCACAAACAGTGGCTTTTTCTCACTATAATAACTTTTCTGCACAATTACCTGTAGACCCTAAAACTGGTGAAATCGTCGTTGGTGATGTAAAAGAACAAGCTAAACAGTGTTTAACTAACATTAAAGCGATCGTTGAAAGTATCGACCACGTGATGGACGACGTTGTTAAAATCAACGTATTCCTTAAGAACATCGAAGATGTTGAAGCAGTAGACGAAGTTTACGCAACTTTCTTTGAAAACCTTCTTCCAACACGTACCACGGTTCAAGTTGCAGCTCTACCTATGAGCGATGCGTTAGTTCAAATGGATGCGCTTATCTCAAACGGTGAAGGTACTGCTCCACAAGATCCTTGTGCGCTTATCAAGCTTTCACGCAACACTGAAAATGCACCACAAAGTGCTGTATCTACACAAACTGTAGCTTTCTCTCACTACAACAACATCTCTGCTCAGCTACCAGTTGACCCTAAAACGGGTGCGCTTGTTGAAGGCGGCGTGAAAGAGCAAACAGCTCAGTGTCTGAAGAACATGAAAACGATTCTAGAAAGCATCGATGTTCCTTTCGATGACATCGTTAAAATCAACATGTACCTAAACGATCTAGCTGATGTTGATGCAGTAAACGAAGTGTACTCAACGTTCTTCCCTGATTCAGCTATTGCTCGCACAGTGGCTTACGTTCCAGCTCGTTCAGTTATTGCAGCTTCAGCGCTACCTATGGGTGCACTAGTGCAGATTGATGCTTCTGTATCTCACGGCGACGGTACACCACCACAGGAAGTTGAAGATCGTCACGGCATCGTAATTCGTGCAAACAACACTGAAAATGCACCACAAAGCGCACTACACACGCAAACTGTTGCTTTCTCTCACTACAACCACATTGCAGCTCAACTACCAGTTGACGTGAAAACAAATGCAATCGTTGCTGGCGGTGCAAAAGAGCAAGCTGAGCAATGCATGAAAAACATCAAGGCAATCGTGGAAAGTGTTAATCACGTGATGGACGATGTAGTTAAAATCAATATCCAACTTAAAGATATCGCAGATATTGATGCTGTAAACGAAGTTTACACAACATTCTTCCAAAGCGACCTTCCAGCACGCACAGTTGTTGGTGTTTCTCAAATTGAAATGGACGCTTTAGTACAAATCGACGCTGTTGTTTCTAACGCTGAAGGTACACCTCCACAAGCATAATAAGCATTTGACTAAGCTGATAGTTCTTCAATTACTACCAGCTGAATTCAGCTTATAAAAATTGGGCAGGTTTTTATTATTTGATAGTTTATATAACGGTCAAATGATAAAATCCTGCCCCTTTTTTTGGCTGAATTCACTTTGTCAGAACAAGTCCCTATTGCGTAATTCTCGAAATTGGGAGAAACCGAGCGTCATAGGGTGACCGCCAGATATGAACAAAAGTAGTTAAAAAGAAGATGCCTTATTAAAGGCATTCCAGACAAAAATTACAATAATAATCATTTCAAATAGAAACCCTCACCCTGACCGTTTTAAATATATTTTTCAATTCAACCAAGTCTCATTTTATGTGCTATGTTTAGTACTCAAAGAATTAAACGATAGCAAAAATTTATACCATACAGTAAAAACAATAAGTTGTGATTTTATATGATATATTAGTTAACATAAAATAATTAGGCCACAAACTAATTAAGCCCGGCACAATTTATATCTTGGATAAACATGACAAGCACATTTTACTCACGTTAAAGGCGATGAAAATGACTTGTGTATTTAACACTCCTCTGAATGGAAAAGAAGTTCACAATGCTGAAGGGGTTTATGAATTAGAAACGAAATCAATTACGGAGTGAAATCAATCTTATGGATAATATAACTGCCAATAACCAAATGACAGAATTTGACGTCTACCCTTCTCGTAATGGGAAAAAAGAAACAATAATTCCAAGAAAGGATCCTGTTGTTTATGCAGCCAAAGGTGTAATACCACCGATTGCTCCTCTGGTGATTGATCAATATGAAAAGCAAGGGTTTGTGGTCTTGGATGATATTTTTTCGCCTGAAGAGATCTGCTTATTGCAACAGGAATCAGAACGTCTTAGAGCCGATGAAATAATACAACAATCCAATGAAACCATTACTGAGTCCGGTAGCAGTGATGTACGTTCAATTTTCCGCGTTCATGATAATAGCCCTATTTTCAAGCAGCTTTCAGTAGACGAGCGCCTAGTTGGCCTTGCGAGGTACCTGTTAGCAGATGAAATCTATATCCACCAATCAAGACTAAACTACAAACCAGGGTTTCGAGGTAAAGAATTTTATTGGCACTCAGATTTTGAGACCTGGCACGTAGAAGATGGTATGCCACGTATGCGGGCCTTAAGCATGTCGATCACGCTAACCGAAAATTACCCTGATAATGGGCCTTTGATGATAATTCCCGGCTCACACCGACAATATGTTAGCTGTGAGGGTGAGACGCCAGAAAATCATCACCTGGCATCGCTACAAAAACAGGAGTGCGGCATACCTTCTGACAACTGCCTCCAGGCGATGGTGGAACGGGGGGGAATCGTCGCACTAACAAGTAAGCCCGGCAGTGTCATCATATTTGATTGTAATGTAATGCATGGTTCCAACAACAATATCACCCCCTTCCCCAGATCCAATATCTTTTTTGTTTACAACGCGCAAAGCAACAAGGTAATTAAACCATTTTGTACACAAACTCCTCGGCCCGAACATATCTGTACACGAGAAAACATTAACCCTATTCAGATCTCTACTGAAGCGCGCTAGGCAAAATGGTATATAACAAACTTTAAGTGTATTGCTTAAAACACATTGAGCAATTCGAATTGTCAGTTACCCAAGGGCTCACATAGAGTTATCCTTGGGTTAACTGGCAAGAAAGTTCCGCACAACTCGTTAGTACTTAACAAACGTTGCTGTATCAAACCAGATCGCGCCTGATTTTAAGATTCCAATTCTGCGAATAGACCCGCTGACCACCCTCGTAGGCATTAAGATCTGCATCCAGATAGAAATAAGACTCACCGCAATACAATAAAGTACAAGTTAGCATTTCCACCTCCCAGTCACCACGTTTGAACTCCCATCTCCACTGCGTCTTGTCTTGCGTTGATTGAAAAATATTACCCCAATAGTTACAACACGAAACATTTGATAGCACACTCATTATCACCATCAAGCCATTGAAAATAAATAACTTAATGCATAAGCGCGAAATATTATCCATAATTTGTCTTGATGTATTCACCATCAGGCGTAATAATTACACGTTAATTGTTTAGACCACTAAGGATTATGGGTACAAAATGATTACGTCAGCACCTTGGATTGTATGCCCGACAACATTAGCCAAGGAAGAAAACAAGTGGGTATTTAGAACACCAAACATTAGTGATGGTGACCAAGTGCATAAGCTTATCGCTTCATGCCCTCCCTTGGATGTGAACTCGTCTTACTGCAACTTTCTACAATCTACCCACTTTAAACAAACCTGCATCATGGCAGTATGCAATGATGAAATAGCAGGGTTTATATCTAGCTACCTCAAGCCGGACAATAATAGTGAGCTGTTTATTTGGCAGGTTGCCGTAGCCCCCCAGCACAGAGGGAAAGGGCTTGCATTTCATATGCTAAAAGAGCTTTTAATGCGCGACAACCTGGAACACGTTAAGGCTGTTGAAACAACTATCACAAAAGACAATCATGGTTCTTGGAACCTATTCAAGAAGCTAGACAAGGCAAATGATAACCAAGGTTCAGTGACAACTTTTCTGGACGAGCACAAACACTTTAAAGGCAAGCACGATACCGAATACTTGTATCACATCCCTCTTGTCAAATTTCATTAATTCATTGAATAAATGGTCCTAAAATGGATATCTTCCAAAAGCAAGAATCAAACGTACAATCATATGCAAACAACTTCCCTGTTGTGTTTTCATCAGCAAAAGGTGGTTGGCTATACACAGAAGATGATAAACGTTACCTCGACTTTCTTGCTGGCGCCGGCTCGTTGAACTACGGCCATAACAATGCAGTACTAAAACAAGCACTACTCGATTATATCGATCGTGATGGTATTACCCACGGTCTGGATATGCATTCACAAGCCAAGGCGGAATTTTTAACCGTACTCCGTAATCACATATTCGAACCCCGAAATCTTGATTATAAAGTGCAGTTCACCGGCCCTACTGGCACAAATGCCGTAGAAGCGGCGATGAAGCTTGCACGAAAAGTTACTGGTCGCACAAACATCATCACTTTCACTAACGGCTTTCACGGCTGTACAACCGGCGCACTGGCAGCAACGGGAAACCAACATCACCGTGGCGGTGCAGGCATACCTCTGACAGGCACTTCACGTATTCCGTACGAAGGATACGCTGGTGTTGATGGTCTGGCTTTGTTTGAAACCATGCTAAACGATAACTCAAGTGGTTTAGACAAGCCCGCAGCAGTATTAGTTGAAGTGGTACAAGGCGAAGGCGGCCTGAATACGGCTTCAAATGAATGGTTAAAACGACTGAGCACCATTTGTCAGCAGCATAAAATCCTACTGATCGTCGACGATATCCAGGCTGGCTGCGGCCGTACCGGCACCTTTTTTAGCTTTGAACCTGCCGGAATCAAACCAGACATCGTTACTTTGTCCAAATCTATCAGTGGTTACGGATTACCAATGGCATTGGTGCTATTCAAACCTGAACTCGATATATGGCAACCAGGTGAACATAACGGTACATTCCGTGGTAATAACCATGCCTTTGTTACCGCCACTAAAGCAATTACAACTTACTGGACAAATAATGAACTTGAACAGCATATTGGCCAACGTGCAAACCAAGTCAACACCGCAATTCAACGCGCCCTGCGCCGTTACCCTTCATTATTTATCCGTGGAAAAGGCCGAGGCCTGATGCAAGGTATCGAGTGCACAAGCGGCTCAATTTCATCAGCCATTGCCAGAACATGTTTCGAAAAAGGCATGGTCATTGAAACTGCAGGCCCAGATGACGAAGTCGTTAAATTCTTCTGTCCACTCACTATTAGTGAGTCCGAGCTTGAACAAGGATTGCATATTTTCGAGCAAGCAGCAGATATCGTCGCCACGAAACTGATCAAGAAAGCGTCTTAAGGGCATTAAGCATGATTGTAAGAACTCTAGAAGAGTGTAAAAACAGCGAACGTCGTGTAGTGTCGGACAACTGGGAAAGTATCCGTATGCTATTAAAAGACGACAAGATGGGGTTTTCATTCCACATCACCACCATCTATGACAACACAGAAACACATATTCATTACCAAAACCACTTAGAGTCAGTTTACTGTATCTCAGGCGAGGGGGAGATCGAAGTGATCGGCGATAAAACCTACCCAATTAAACCAGGGACACTGTATATCTTAGATAACAACGATGAACATTACTTACGAGCCTATAAAGACAAAGAAATGGTAATGGCCTGTGTGTTTAACCCGCCGATTACTGGTGCAGAGGTCCATGACGAAAATGGAGTATACCCGTTAGTGGAATAATCTTCTTTTCAAGGGGCTGTCAATGCCCCTTCTTATCCGGATTTAATAAAATGAGTAAAGGATTCGCTCATGAGCTATACCGTAGAGAAAATCGGCGGTACATCAATGTCAGCATTCGATGCTGTCTTAGATAACATTATACTACGCCCCACATCTCCCTATAATCGCGTTTTTGTGGTATCGGCTTTCGGCGGTATCACCGATTCGCTGCTAGAGTGCAAGCGTTCTGGAAAATCAGGCATTTACCAGTATATTGCCAAGCGTGATGAAACATGGCGAAAAGCTGTCGCTGATTTAGAAATGCGCATGCTACTCGTCAACGAAAATATGTTTGCCGATCCCCTTAGTCGCAGACGTGCAGATAAGTTTATCAAGTCAAGGATCACTGATGCGGTAAACTGTATCACTAATATTATGGAAACTTGTCAGTACGGCCAATTCTCTTTGCGTCATTACTTGCCGCAAATAAGAGAATTTTTATCGTCGCTCGGCGAGGCGCACAGTGCCTATAACACTGTTCTGAAGTTAAAAAAACTTGGTATTAACGCCAAGTTTGTTGATTTATCCGGTTGGGATGACAAAAGCTATGGCAGCCTGGATGAAGTCATCAAACGTGCATTTGCTGATATTGATGTAACTAAAGAACTGCCTATAGTCACTGGTTATGCCTATTGTGATGAAGGATTGATGAAAACCTATGATCGCGGCTACAGCGAAATTACCTTTAGTCGTATCGCTTGTTTAACTCACGCTACTCAGGCCATCATCCATAAGGAATACCATCTAAGCAGTGCCGACCCGCGCATCGTTAACCCAGAAAGCGTCTTTCCTATGGGACATACCAACTTTGATGTCGCCGATCAACTGGCCAATTTGGGAATGGAAGCTATCCACCCCAATGCAGCGTCTGGACTACGCCAAAATAACATTGAATTATGTATCAAAAACACCTTTGAACCCGAACATCAGGGCACACTCATTTCACAAAATTACAAGTCTGACGCTGAAAGAGTGGAAATTATTGCAGGCAAAAATAAAGTCTTTGCCCTACACATTTTTGACCAGGCCATGGTTGGCAAGGTAGATAATGTAAGCTACGAGATGATGGAAATCATCTCAGATGCCAGGGTGAAATTAATAGGTAAAGAGATGAACGCCAACTCTATTACCTACTATTTAAGTGGTGGTACAGAAAGCTTAAACAAATTGCTCTACAAAGCAGAGAAACGCTATCCAAATTCGACAATCACAGGCTGCATGGTCGCGCTGATTTCAATTATTGGTGCCTCTATCAATACCAATACCGCTTTAAGCAAAGGCATACTCTCCTTAACAGACAAGCAGATTTCACCAATAGCGGCCCACTCTTCCATGCGTAATGTTAACGTACAGTTTGTTGTGGAAGACAAATATTACAAAGCAGCGATATGTGCTCTTCACTCCGAGTTTATCAATCCATCAGAAAATAAAACGTGCAAAGTCGCTTAGTTGCTTAGTTGCTTAGTTGCTTAGTTGCTTTAAAGGAAAGCTTCCCCAGCCGGACCATGCCACTCACTTAAGGCCTGGGTGATCACTTTTTACTATGATAAATCGGAATACAATAAATGAATTCCGATTTTTCCCATGGTAAGTGCCACTTTTTGCTGATTTTATTGATGTGCTTCCAGCAATGTCACTCAACTCACTACTTTCTCAGAACATGTGCATAGTAGCCCATACTTTTACACATTCCCTTGCTACATGATTGCATAAAGCAGAACCCGAGATTAGGACTGTTCATGATTTTCTCGGTCATACAGATGGCAAGGACTGAAATTTACACGAACATGCTGGGCGCTCGTTTTATAAATACTCAAAGGCCATACAGAAGCATGGCATGACAGGAATAATTACTCAATTTGTAAGGGAGATAAAACCGAACCAATTGAAGGACGGAGTCTGGTAGAAAGAGGCTAAACTAATAGTTAATACGAGAATAAGAAGGATTTCATGTGCTATGGGACTGCCAACGACTACACAACAAGTAGATTTTGACCAGCGATTTCTGGCATCTTATGCCGACTATACCAACACATTCACCCACCCGGCCCTATCGACCACCGAACTCAAGCGGATCATTAAAAAGCATCAACTATTCCGGCACGGCAAGCCGATCAGTCATAAACAGTTTTCCGCGCTGCTTCTCCGGTACCACTTACCCTCCCGGGAAGCCTGGCGCAATCAGATCACTAAAGCACTGTTTGAATCCATGTCGAATGCAGGAATGAAACGGGCCACAATCACCCGCATGCTGGCGGATGTTCTTCACATCTCGTATACGCATGCCCAAAGAAAGATCCGCAAACTCAGCCTACTTGCTCGGCATCAAGGCTGACACTCTGATTTTTCTTATTGACAACTTTAGCGTTCTTTATTGTTTTTCAACTAAAGTAAACGAGATACATCCACTAAGCTGTCCAGTACCGCATGGGCCTTTTCGGCAACATCCTCACTAGGCAACAGCAAATCAGGGATCATCACCGCCTTGCAGCCTGCATCAAGGCCTGCCCGCATACCGTTATTGGAATCTTCCAACACTAGGCACTCAGCAGGAGCAATATCCAGTTGCTCAGATGCCATCCGGTAGCAATCCGGATGTGGCTTGCCGTTTTTAACATCTTCCGAGGTGATCACCACATCAAACTGTGCCAAATACTCAGAGCCCGCAAAGTGGTGCTTTACTTCCGCTAGTGCCGAAGACGTCACCAGCGCGCACTTGAGCCCCTTGGTTTTCAACTGCTCAAACAACAGGTCAAACCCGGGCTTATAATCAACGCCTTTATCTCGTCGGGCATGAAAGTCAGTGTCGCGAACTTGCTTAAAACGCTCCAGATCAAGCTTGTCACCAAATTTGTCAGTAACTCGGCGCTCACACTCTGCATCCTGTACCCCGATGAAAGCGCGGTAGAACTCATCATCCAAAACAAAGCCTTGCTCAGTCGCGGCATGCTGCCAGCTAACTTTATAGAGCCCTTCGGTATCGAAGATCAGCCCGTCCATATCGAATAAAACAGCTTTTATATCCATTGCCGCTCCAAGTCTCATAGCCAATTAATTTACACCCTAAAAAGGTGCTGTTCTCAACCGTCTTTCGATACCGCTCCAGAATGTTAAGCTGTAATTTCCAGGCGGTTACCTTCTGGATCAAGCTCAAAAAATAAGACGAAAAACCTTTGGTTGCATTGATGTATTTATCATTTGATGCGGCATTGAAATACGTCTGATAGAACGATTTCATCTGTTCAAGATCTTTGACCCACATTGCAACATGTTCAATTTTCATATCTATATTCTTCTTAACTACTCACCGCTTCGAAAATCACCTATTGATACTGCGCGGCCGTAATAAACTGACCAAAGGTTTCACACCAGACAATCACGGTATTGTACTGGGTGGTATCAATACCCTTTTCCAACGGCACCATAAAACTCGAAAAGGTTTTAACTTCACCGACTTTGACCATGCTGGGTTTCAAGCGGTTGAAATCGGCTTCTGTCTCAACAAACCGTGGTGACAAATACAGTTTATAGTCAGGCCCCGGTGCAAGATCCCCCTGAAACGAAATCACATCAGGGCTAATTGATACTTGCCCCTCTCCCCAATGGAGAAAATCACTGTCGATAAGATCACGGCGAAACTCACCGCTAAATTGTGCACTCTGCGCGACCTTCAGTACCTCACTCGATGAAGGGTTATCGGGTGCTATCAGAATAGGCAAGGCATAAATCCCCGCAGCGAAACCTAATGCCAGCACAACTAAATGGCTTAGCATTAATCCTATTGCTTTCATCATAACTATCGCTTTCCCAGCAAGTTGGTTCTGAAATCACTATAGCAAATCAATGGTGTAGAGATAGATAATACTAACCGGAACATAAAAGCCCACTCTGATAAAGTGGGCTTGAATGATATCTAGAAGTTACTGCTCAGCAGGAAGCTAGTTCAAGAACTTCAAAAACTCTTGGGAGAACTGCCATGATTCGGTCTGAAACGGCACGCCATCTTTGGCGCTTGAGCAGGTAACACCATGTTGTCCTGCTGCTAATCAAGACAAGGGCTTAGGCTCTTGTCCTTCATTGCTGCTTGGCCAAGATGAACCCTGAGCAATCAGTGCGTCTGGCAATACTCGGCCGCTATCTGATAAGCGGCCAAGATCATATTACTCCAAGCTTTCCACAGCGCTTTGTATAGCCGGGCCAATCTGGCGCTTACGTGATGTCACGCCGTCTAGAACCAGCCAGCCTGCCTCTGTTTGGCCTTCAAAGGCTAATGCCGCAATAGAAGAATCGGCCTCATCAATCCACAAAAGGTTCGCACGTTTATTTTTTGTATCTGTCACCGAGAAGAATAGATGATCAAGTTGCTGACTTTCTTTATACGCCTTCATTGCAGCAACAAACTCATCACGGCGGTCAAGCAGCTGCTGGGCTGTCAGGGTTTCAGCCACCCCTATACCCACTTTTTTGCCCGCATAGGCAAAGTTCTTGTAGTCCATAGTCAAAACATCAGCAGCACTGACATGGCTAAGATCAGACTTAGCTTCTAGCATCTTTTGGCCAAATGCATCCAAGTCATCAATTCCAGCTTGTTGCGCCAATTTTTCTGCATTGGTGCGATCATATTGCGTCGTTGTCGCAGATTGGAAAACAACGGTATCTGACAGGATCCCCGCCAATGTCGTACAAGCCAAATGCTTCGGCAATTCAATATTCAGGCGCTCGGCACGGTCGGCAAGAATGGTCGCGGCAGAGCCCCATGGACGAATATCAATCGCCGCCACTTGTGGCATATTAACAGGACTGCCACCTATAGCATGGTGGTCGACAATGGCAACGATACTGCTTTCATCTACCGTCGGGTGTAATTGTGTTTTTTGGTTAAAATCAACCAAGCCAACCGCAGACTGGCTAAAGTCACTCAACAACTTTGGATGTTCGACCTGACAATACTCCAGCACAAATTTGCTCTCAGGGTTAATAACATCCGGAACAGCAGCTGTGCCGCCATAGATATGGGCAGCCAGCAGAGCTGAAGTAACAGAGTCGGTATCTGGGCTAAGATGCCCAGTCCACACCAGGTTGCCAGCATCATTGTACTTAGGCACATTCAGCTCAAATGCGGCAGCCCCGGTGCTAGCCAATGACAGAAGAAGAAAAAGGTGACTCGATTTCATAACGTTACCTTGGGTTATCAGATAATTAAGACCGAGAAATATATTCTACATTCGTGACAAATTAGTTACAGAGAGTAGGATTTATCTATTTGAATTTATTATAAAAACATATACTGACTCGCAAAAAACTAATGATTGGGGAAGAATGTTTCACAATGGATGCATAGTGACCATTTCTAGTAGGGTAGTATCTCTCTCTTCAAGAGATAAAGCTTAAAACCTCTCATTTTTGGTAACCTTGTCGCATTCAGCTTTCTCTTTTTCCCTACCAGACTCACATTTTCAGCCACGCTAACAAGGTACATTCTTCATTATAAAAACAATGGAGTACCCATATGAGCCGCCCAATAATCCTTGACTGCGATCCTGGTCACGATGATGCCATCGCTTTAATTCTTGCCTGCGCCTCCCCATCTTTAGATATCAAAGCGGTGACAACCAGCGCTGGCAACCAGACACCGGACAAAACCCTCAACAATGCCCTGCGTATACTGACTCTACTTGGACGGAGTGATATTCCTGTTGCTGGTGGCGCACTAAAACCACTGGCCCGTGAGCTGATCATTGCAGACAATGTACATGGTGAAAGTGGCTTGGATGGTCCAGAACTTCCGGATCCTGGTTTTGAGCCCGTAAAGGAGCATGCTATTGAGCTGATGGCGCGCATCCTTCGGGAAAGCGACAAGCCAGTGACGCTCGTGCCAACCGGGCCACTCACCAATATTGCCCTGCTGCTAGCAACCCATCGAGAACTGGCTGACAAGATCGAACGTATTGTGCTGATGGGCGGCGGGGCTGAAACCGGTAACTGGTCTCCGGCAGCCGAGTTCAATATCTATGTCGATCCGCAAGCAGCCGATGTGGTCTTCCGCTCCGGCATCCCGATCACCATGTGCGGGCTGGATGTTACCCACCGCGCCCTCATTATGAATAGAGATATAGAACATATCCGCAGCATCGGTAATTCAGTCTCCGACGTCGTCGCCGATCTGCTGGACTTTTTCATGATCTACCACCGTGATCCGAAATGGGAACTGGCAGGGGCTCCGCTCCACGATCCATGCACGATAGCCTGGCTGCTAAATCCTGAGCTGTTCACGACACAAGACTGCTGGGTCGGCATTGAAACCGAGGGGAAATATACTCAGGGCATGACCGTGGTTGATCGTTACCAACTGTCCGGACAGCCTGCCAATGCCACCGTATTGTTCGATGTTGACCGGGAAGGATTTGTCGATTTACTGGCAAAGAGCCTGCGCTATTACGGTTAAAGTAAGAACACTTATTTAGCGTTGATGAGGGAGATATTCCATCTCCCTGAAATTGAATTTTAAACACCTGTAGTTTTACACTACTTGCAAACAACTCGAGTTAAGCAAAACCATGAAACTCATTCGCTGACAACCTTAATCATTGACTGATTTAATTGACTACTCTATCCCGATAAAGATGGAGGGATTTGTATAATGATTAATTGTGAATAGCAATTACGAAAGGTGCAATTTCTGAATAACATCAATCAGCTAGAATCAGACATTCAAACTGACCCAACTCAGAAATTTGATCATATCTGCTGCCGGCTTAGGCAAAGCGATAGACTGATCACAGTTACTGGAACACAAGTGGTTGGTAGCAGTGTAGAACAAATCAGCCCCCCCAATACCAGATTAAAACTTTGCGGAAAAACTACACCTGTTCTAACAGAAAGTTATTGTCAGGATTGGCTGGCTGTATTTCCCTAATTTCTACATTCCGGTAGTAGCTCACTTTATAAAATGGGTCGTTAGATACGATATCTTCTGCTTGTTCACGTGTCTTACACTCCAATACCATGAGCGCAGAGCCGTCAGTACAAGGGCCACAATACTTCAGGCTGCCCTGATCCCATTTCGTTCTCAGATAATCAACATGCCCATTGATGAGAGCCTCGTTCATAAGCTCTTTATTCTTATCAGATAACAACACCACAAAGTTTTTCACTTTATACCCTTTAGACAACAAAATACTGTATAAGTATACAGTCGCCTTTCATATAAGCACACTCCAGCTGACCGATAAATGTCACATTTTCAGAAGGTTTTCATCCGTCGAGTGTTATGAGCCCTAGAACAGTCAAAGAGTCGTCAAATAGCCAATAGCAACAGTCTCCGTCTACATGACAACTCAGTATTTGAGCGATGTGGATATCCATTGTTTTATTCATGCTCCGAATTCACTTCAAATTTAACATTGTGATGACGAATGGAAAATTTGTTATCATCAGATAACGTAAATAACAGCAAAATATATACAACCGAGCTTATATACGGTTAGGTGAAATATTCACTCTTAGGAAGAGTAAAATGGTAAGAATAATGCTGGTTGAAGACCAAACAATGTTACTAGGCACGATGGCAACATTGTTGGATATGTATGATGATTTCTCTGTCATAAGCAAAGCTAAGGATGGCGTTGAGGCGATAAACTGCCTAAAAGACAACCCTGTCGATATTATAATTACCGACTTAGAAATGCCCAATAAGACAGGGCTTGAACTAGCCGAAGACGTTAAACAACACTACCCAAACATTAAAGTTATTGTGGTTACTACATTCTCACGAAGTGGCTACTTGAAAAGAGCACTGGATTGCGGTGTAAAAGGCTATTTATTGAAAGATTCCCCTTTCGAAGAATTAGTGGATACAATTCAGCGAGTTCATCAAGGCGAAACAGTTGTTGAATCAAGCCTAGCTATTGCTGCGTTGACTGATAAGGATCCCCTTACAGACAAGGAAAGAAAAATATTAAGGCTTGTGGGAAATAACCTATCCAATAAAGAAATTGCAAGCACACTTTTTTTAGGTGAAGGAACGGTCAGAAATTATATCTCAATCTCAATGAGCAAGCTTAATGCATCAAATCGAGTTGACGCGTTTAGAATTGCAAAAGAAAATGGATGGTTATAACGCATGCTTAGTTCGCTGGATTTAGACAAAAAATTATTAATGATTTATATCAGCGAAATGGTCACTTTAATCCTTCTTTTAATTCTAAGTATAATATTAATGCCATCTAATGATGGCATGCTTGGACTATATTCATACTGTATAATTTCAGTCATCTATTTCGCTTACAAAATAGTAGGATCAAATGACCTTGGAATCATGTTTTATAGTCTTGGAATTTTGATTATTTCATCGACTCTATTTCATTTTAACATCAACACATTTCCGATGTTTTTTTGTGCCGTTTTACCAGTCACACGACTCAACAAAAGGTATCTACGCTTCCTAGCTTGCTCATTGATTATATTATCTGCCATATTACAAGCGGTTTACTTGAATATCTTCAATGGTTATATTGCTGTTTTTGTTTTAGGTGTTATTACGACTTTAATTATCGAAACGGCTTATATTCACCAGATAAAGCAAAAAAATGACTTAGTATTAGGTGCAGCAAAAGTCGATCACCTGGCTAAAATAGCTGAAAGAGAACGAGTCGCTGAAGATCTTAGTGATGATTTACTAGGTTTTTTTGACACCATTGACGAGTTAAGTAATCAATCTATAAAGAGTATTAATCGCCATAGTGACGAGGCAGAAGCAAACATTAAGAGCATTCAAACTCTAACTCGGGAAACCTTATCTAAAGTCAGACGAATCGTAGTAGATTATCGGCAAGGAACAGTTCAAAGAACACTTCAGGATAGTGATACTCTGTTGAGTGAACATGGTATAAAGCTGGAAATCAACCTAGATATCCCCCCCATCAGACCAGAAATAGAAAGACATTTATCAGGGATAATATCAGATGTATTTAACATACTAATATTTATTCCTGAATGTTCAAACATAAAATTAAAGATCTCTTCGTCGCACAATCGGATTTTATGCACATTCAATACCGATAGAATTATAGATAGAACTTCAAAAATTCATAAAAAAATTGACGCACTTAAAGAAAACAACAAGCCCGTGGATTTTACTCTTCATTGTAGTGATTTATTAAGATTAAATGTTGTTTTTCCTATCAACTAATTCATCCTACTTACAATAGACATATCGTCATTACGGAAGTTAACAACAAAAATGGAATATAAATAGCATGACAATTTTAAGACTTATTCCAAGCAAAGATTTATTCAACGAATACAGACTGATGTATTTAACTCTATGCTATTTATCTTTTTACATTGCCTACTGTTTGTTTTGGCCAATATCACCTACAGAAAAGTATTTTTCTATATCTGCAATAATGATTTTTTTACTTTGCTTTCTTAATGTTTTTCATACTAAGAAGTCATATCGTTGGATACATGTAATACCCGTATTTATCATCGGTGTCGTTGGGGCTACATATAACTTCTGGGGGGGAATGTTTCTTCTATATTCAGCAATAATGCTAGGGCTGGTCGTTCAAAAACATATACTGTTAACAATGTACTCGATCATGATTACCATTGTGGCAGCAGAACTTATTATCTTGGATTACCATTGGGTTTCGATATTGCTCATTTTACTTGAAATTACCCTTTTCACTGTCGTCAGTAAATATCGAGCCGGTTCAAACTTAGATTACTTCAAACTCAAACAGCAACATAAGAACTTCAAATATATGGCAACGCTTGTTGAACGTGAAAGAATTTCTCGGGACTTGCATGATCTAATTGGCCATTCTCTATCAATGATAGTTATGAAGTCGGAGCTAGCAATCCGTCTACGCTCTATTGCTCCTGAAAAATGTCAATCTGAACTTCTCGATATTGCAGCCATCGCCGAGAAAGCCAAATCAGACGTGAATAGTGCTATTTTAGGCTATCGCTCTAAGGGACTGATCTTTGAAATTAACAATGGAGAGAAAATGCTCAAAAGCTCTGGTATTACGACATCAATGAAAATTGATAAACTCTCTATTAACTCAAAACTAGAAACAGCGCTGTCATTGATATTCAGAGAAATAGTAACAAACATAATTCGTCATTCTAGAGCGAGTCATGTTTCTATTTCTTTGGTTAATGAAGAAACAGATCTGGTCTTAGTCGTTCAAGATAATGGTATAGGAATTAGTCATAATGAAGGTTCGGGAATTATTGGAATGAGGCACAGAGTTACAGAGTGTAATGGTAGCTTTCTCATCATTAACAACGCTGGCGCCATGATTAAAATCCAAATCCCCCTACCAATAACATCTTCAAATTGAATCACCATCCGCTTGGAACAAATAAATATCCTTTCGAGCGAATTGTTTTCAGCCTAAATGGGTTTCGGCCATTATCACCTAGTTTCTTCCTAAGCTGGCTAATATAATTATCAACACTACGCTCTACGCCGTCGTAGCTGTATCCCTTGGTTTTTTCGATGATCTCCTCACGAGAGAGGATCTGTCCTGCATGGTGTGCGAGTAGCACCAACAGATCGTATTCTCCATCGGTGAGTTGTACATGGGCTCGATCTAGAGTTACGGTTCTCTTGACTATATCAATGTGCAGTATACCAAAAACAAGTGTGTCATTTGACTGCTGGATAGCATTCAGCGGTTCGACAGAATGACCTCGCCTTAAAAAAGCCTTAATCTTCGCTAACAATAACCGAGGTTTTACTGGTTTTAGCAAATAATCGTCGGCTCCAATTTCAAGCCCCACAACCTGATCAATTTCCTCCTCTCTGGCAGTAAACATCAATATGTAACCGTTATAAAATGGTCTGACTTCTCGACAGACCGTTAAGCCATCCTTCTCCGGCAACATAATATCAAGAATGACAAGCTCAGGATTCCAACTCAATATTTTACTAACAGCCTGATTTCCGTTAGATACCGTTTCGACCTGATAGCCTTCGAAAACCAAATATTCACAAATCGACTCTGCAAGCGGTGCATCATCTTCAACAATCAGTATTTTATTATTCATTTTCTTCCAAACCTTTAACCCACAGCGGAGATTGTTTTGGCCAACTAAGGATAAAGCATGCCCCACCAAGAGATGAAGAGCTCACAATGGCATTTCCTTCATGCCAATCCATTATTTGCTGAACGATGGATAGCCCAAGCCCTGTTCCGCCTGTCTGCCGATTACGGCTTTCATCCTGACGGTAAAATGGTGCAAACACTTTCTTACGATCATCGAGTTCAATTCCATCACCGTCATCTTCTACCCATAGCTGCCAATCGGTCGGGGTTTCATGGTGACTGATTCGGATACTTGACCGTCCGTAAGCAATCGCATTACGTACTAAATTGCTGAAAGCCCGGCTCATATAAAATCGCTCAAAGGTAGCAGTACGAGTCTCGCTTTCGAGTAAGACTATATCCTTCTCAAGGCTGTTTGTTCGCCAAGGCTTCAATTCCTGTTCTAACCAGTGGTTAAGCTCGGCCGTTTCAAATTCAAGTTTGGGTGCTTCTCGGTTAAATCGAGCATATGTCAACATCTCCGAAACCAGGGAATTTAACTCATTCAACGATGACTCAATATGATCAAGCTGCTTTAGCTGATACGGATTGCTTGAGCTATTTCTAAGTAATTCAACATTAAATTCGATGCGAGCTATCGGGGTACGCAACTCATGAGAAACGGCATTAGTTAAATTCTTATGGGATGAAATCAAGCGCTGAATTTTCTCGGCCATCGTATTGTAAGTCTGAGATAAGTGGTTCAATTGACTAAATCGATATAATTTAGCTCGTGTTTCAAATCGGCCTTGCCCAAATAAAGAGGTGGCATCTTTAAGTGCACGCATGGAACACCATGCAGGCAGCAGCCATATTACAATGGGGATAAGAAGAAACAGCCCGAATATCAGATAATACAAGCTAAACACAAAGTTCATAGATGTCTTCAAGCTATCCGTCACAGGGCCAAGCACTATCGCTTTGTTACTACTCCCAATACGCTGCATGATCATATCGGCAGGATAACCTATGAATTCTGAATACTCTGTTGAGACACTCATCAGTTTGCCAGCTATTAAGCCTGCGATGTTCTCCTCCTCATAATCCAGCTCATTGATTGCAACAAGTGAGACAGGATATTTGAAGGCAGTACCGACTGATTCAATAATGCCAGGCCAATCACTTTCCGGCGCCTGACTAAGTCGGCTTTGAAGCACAAAAAATGTACCCATCGTATAGCGTTGAGCCTTAGAGACAAGATGCGCAGGTTGAGCATCGGTATTCACAAAAACCAGTAACTCTTCTGAGTCGATACTTTTATATACCGAGTCGGTATGTGGATCGCCTAGAGTTCCCCCCATCTCCAACGTCTTTAGATCATCATATGAAAAATACTGACGATCAAACGGCTGTATTGCAAGAATAAAACCAAACTCAGTTCGTACCTGATCGAGATATGCAGCTCGTTGTTCTGTTGGTAGCTCTTTTAATTCTTCACTGAGCAAATCTATGGCGCCAGAAGCCAAAACCTCAAGTTCCAACTGTCGGGCAGGATAAAGCACCATGTCTTGAAAAGCTGGAAAAACAATGAGCTGGATAGTCGCCACTGATGAAATAACAAGGGCTGAAAGCATTAAAAGAGCTTGTTTCATATATCTAACCACGCCTAGCGGTATTCATTTAAACTTATCATATGTCGATAACATTGCTATCAAGTTGTGTTTTGATTCCGCCATGTTTTATCCGGAATTGTCGGGAACTGTCGTTACACCTGAATATATTAAATGAGTTTTAAAACTGACAAGTTGCTATTACTCGGTATAATGTGTTTTCTGAAAACTCAATAACAATTACTGTCTCGTTTGAAAGTATGTTCATTCACAATGAAGTTAACATCTTAGTTGAATCTTACAGCTTCAATTTCTTCGATGACTTAGACTTGGGTTCACTCTTATCTTTGTTGCATGTAGATCCACAATACCCATCAAGAAACTTTTTCTTAACTTGAATTAAAATTTCCTGTGCTTTGTTCTTATATGAAATCTCCATATTACCTCACATACAGAGCTTGTGTATAACCCCAATAAAACTGAATATCTAGGGTTAATGAACATACACATTACATCTTATTTCTCAACCTTTGAAAAGAGCCTTATAGCACTAATAAACCATGACATTTGTCATTTTTTTAAAACACCGGAACTAGTATAACGCAACTTAATAAGTTTAACCTAGCCACCTTTATTAAAGGAAATATATCTTTGCATTATTTTCAAATTTAGAGTAATACAGTATTATCAATAAAAATTCATTTTCACTTCACCGAAAATAGAGGATAAAAATGAAAAACGCAATCATTTCAAGTTTGTTTTTTCTCACAAGTATGAGTATCGCTTCAGAACAAAATGAAGCATTAAATCTAGATAATATTGATTATAAAATAGAACTAGAGGTTGAAGTTAACGCCCTGAGGAACACTGCAGGTGTTGTGTTAATAGCACTTCATAATAATGGAGAAGGATTCCCAGGTTCAGGCGCTGTATATAATACTGTTATCACAAATTTAGCATCAGGAAAGCTATCAGCACGTTTTAACGCTATACCTATAGGAGAGTATGCCATAGCTGTCATCCATGATGAAAATACTGACGGTGATTTGGAAACCAACTTCCTTGGAATACCCACAGAAGGATACGGATTTAGCAACAATGTTACAGGTTCTCTGGGCCCTCCATCATATAAAGATGCAGCCTTTGTTGCTGACAAAACAACTAACAAGTTATCTATAGATATAGTTTATTGATGGGTCACTGATTTTTATAATTAACTCTCTGAAATTATATTTTATATGGCTTCAGCTATAGGATAAAAGAACAACGATGCTAGTTGTTCTTTTATCTCGCCATCATGTTACCATTAAAAATTGAGGGAGGCTAATTGGCTAAACCAACTGCATCATAATATGGTTATATTCTAGATTAAACGTTTCCTCACATATTTCAGCTTCCGACATTGACTACAACGGTAGACTTCATTAAATAAAATTTTGGTCCAAAAGGTACGTTTGACTCTCTTAAATTTACAGTTAGTACAGTCCATATAACTAACTTCCTCAAAATTAACTATTAATTAAAGACAAAATTCTAGCTATCCCTCATTACATCCAGAATACGAATGCTGTAGGAGATAAAGGTTCGTCGATACTTAGCTCTCAGAATGGCCGCTTTTCACAAATCGCGTTAGCACTGACAGCAGTGTCGGAACAGCCAGACTTCCTTGGCTTGCAACAGCGCCCATCGCACCGCCCATCATCGCTCCGACAACGCCAAGGCTAGCGACATCTTGCCCACTCAAGTAGAGGTTCTTAAACGGCGTTTTCGCCTTACAGTAGGCTAAGCGTTCCCGTCCAGGATAAAAAGGCACCCCATACATATTGCCAGCTGGGTGCTGAGTAAAAAACTCTAGACTCAACGGTGTTGCTAACTCTGTGTAACAAACGGCACCGCGTAATTGCGGATAATATTCACACACAGCATCGAGCATTTCTTGTGTTAGGTGTTGTTTGAGTTGTCGGTAGTCCTTGCCCCTTTTTTTCCATGCCGATCCTGCCCATTGCTTAAATAGATCTGGAGAGATGTTACACATTACTTCGGCAACATGATGATCCTGCTTATTATCTTTCATTGATGGAAAATTGAGAAAATAATAATTGAGATCGCTACTTAGTAATTTGTCATTGGCCTCATGGGGAATTATCCAATAATTACTGTTCTTAAAACCCAGCTCCTCAGGATTTCTATTCAATGCCAGATAGAGGCAAAGCATGCTGGTACCTCGAGGCTGTGATTCAAGTTGCTCAAACTGTGGCTTGTCGAGCAACTTGCGGTATGTGTTGTAAGAACCTGCATTGGATATTACCTGACTTACCGATATGCGGCGTGGTTGAGCTTTCGGAGTGTGGTAATGCTCGGTCAGATCCAATGCTATCACCTGTTTGCCTTCAGTGACTATCTTGTTAACCTTCACATTCGTAAAACACTCCCCGCCATGAGCCCGAAGTTCATGCAACAAGCATTGGGCTATTGCCTTACTCCCCCCCTCCGGATAATAAGCCCCCTTGAAATAACTACCCAAGACTAATGCATGAATCGCAAAACTACTCTGTTGAGGTGGCAGACCATAATCCCCCCAACGGGCAGCAATCAAATTTTTAAGTTCCGGGGAAGTAAACCTCTGCTCTAGGTACGTTTCTAGAGTCTGCTGCGCCTTTTCCTTACCAAACCAGTTAACGCCAAGTAATAATGGTATTCCTATAGATGGCACTAACTGAGTGACAAACTCCCGCCGCAGCCATTCCTGAGTATCATGTATGTCATTAAAATAGGTATCAATAGCCTGGTGTTCACTTGGAAATTTGTTTTTAAGATCCCTGCGGTAAGTACACATATCCTGTGCGACGTCAAACTGGGTATCTTGGAACCGGATCCTGTCGTAGTGCTTATCAAGTCGTCGCCACTTGAGTTGGTTGTTAGAGATATATCGACAAATAATCCCTTCCAGCTCCTGGCCCTGCAAATCACCAACATAATGAACGCCAACATCCCACACATAGTTCCCTTTGCGCTCAAAAGATTGGGTTTGCCCGCCAGCCGTCCAGTGTTGCTCGAGCAAGCAAACCCTTTTGTTATAAACTTTTGCCAACAGTAGTGCCGCTGTCATCGCACCAATACCAGAACCGATGATGTGTACATCAAAGGGATCACTCAAAACATCGCTTGGATTATGTAACATTGATACTCCATGATGGCAGGTTAAGCCAAATAATATATTTACGGCACACTTACTATATTTAGCTTTGGTTCTTTTAATTGAATATCGACCTCTAGGGGTAAAGGTTGCTGCTTTCTTTTCCGGTCTAGGCGGAGTGCAAGCAGGCAAGGGGTCAATACCAACGTGAGCACCGTTGCAAACGCAAGTCCCCCGGCGACAGCTGACGCTAGCTGAACCCAAAATTTTGAAATGGGAGCACCGAACTCAATGCTTCGGTTAAAGAAATCGAGGTTCATCTCTAGTACCATCGGCATCAATCCCAAAATCGTCGTTACCGTTGTCATGAGCACCGGCCGCAGGCGCTCTGCCCCAGTTCTGAGGATCGCTTCCATCGGTGCTACCCCTTGCTTGCACAGTACATTAAAGGTATCAATGAGAACGATATTATTATTAACAACGATGCCCGCAAGGGAAATAACCCCAAGGCCTCCCATTACAACCCCAAAGGCTTGCTGAGTAAGTAATAACCCCAGGAAAACACCAACGGTAGAAAAGAGTACCGCACTGAGGATCAAGAACGCCTGATAGAAGGAGTTAAACTGGGTGATCAGTATCAGAGCCATTACAGCCAGGGCGACAGCGAAAGCCTGTATAAGGAAAATCTCAGACTCCTTTTGATCTTCATTCTCTCCCCTTAGCTTCAGGGCCACTCTGTGATCCAATCCTAGTGTTGGCATTTTTTCCATCAGTCCGGGCAGGACATTATTCAGGTTATAGCCGGGTACCAAATCCGCTTCAAGCGTGACCACCTGACGACTATCAACCTTATTGATTGTCCCCTGTTTGTTGGCAGCCCTGAGTTCAGTAAAATTACTGATAGGAACCTGCCCGGTCGATGTCTTTAACCTAAGTTGCTGCAAGCTATCGACATGGCGGTATTCCTCGGGAAACCTCACCTTGATATCCAATTCATCATCGACATCATCAGGCCGGAAACTACCAATCCTCAATCCTGTTGTCACAAACTGGACATTGGCCCCGACAAGTGCGGCATCTGCGCCAAAACGAGCCGCCTTCTCTCGGTCAACCTTAATCTGCCACTCGATACCGGGCTTGTTACCATTATCTGTAATATTGGTAAACGCGGGATGCTGCTCCAGTTCCGCTTTCACTTTCTCCAACGCTGGCTGTAATAACTCAGGGAAACGCGAACCGATCTCCAACTGGAACGGTTTTCCTGATGGTGGCCCGTTACCATCTTTACGAACCTCTAGCTTAATACCGGCCAGATGTTCCGTACGTTTAAATACCTCGGTAGTAATATCATCAATATTGCGACGCCCTTGCCAGTCCGTCAGGTTGCCACGGATATGGCCAACTTTATTTTCCCCCCCAGTCTTGCCATACAGGGTTTCAATTTCTTCCATCCCCAACAGTTGTGCCTCGACTTCCTGCATTACAGCGTCTTTTTCGAACACAGAGAGATCGCCCTGCGAACGTACCGTTATATTGAAAGCCCCCGTATCAGTTTCAGGAAAGAACTCAACCCCCTTACCAAACATACCGAAAGCCATGAATACTAAGGTAGAAAATACCAGCGCGGCACCAAGGCTCAGCCAAGGCCTGTATATTGCGATTTTCAACGTTCTCACATACAAGCCAGTGAACCCGTTGAACTTTGTTAGCTCACCCTGCTCGGCAGCACTAAACGGCTCTTTTACAGTAGATGCAATCAACCTCGGCTTACCAAATATGGTGCCGAGAGTCGGAACAAAAATTAATGCCATAACCAATGAGGCACTGAGGGTAAATATCAGCGTCAACGGCAGATACTTCATAAATTCACCCATCAGCCCAGGCCAAAATAACAATGGGGCAAATGCTGCTAATGTCGTTGCTGTTGATGCGATAATCGGCCATGCCATACGATTAGACGCTTTACGATAGGCCTCTTTTCTATGTGCTCCTTCACTCATCTCACGATCGGCAAATTCTGTCACAACAATCGCACCGTCAACTAACATACCGACAGCCATGATCAGTCCAAATAGCACCATCATGTTCATCGTCATACCGAAAGCAGATAGAACCAGAATGCCGGTGAGAAAAGAGCCTGGGATAGAGATGCCCACTAATGCAGCGCTACGAACCCCCAAAATGGCAATGATCACAATCACCACCAGCAGTACTGCCGAGGCAACGTTGTTCTGAAGATCTGCCAGCATGTCTTTAACGTTTTCAGACGTATCGCCAGTAAAGTCCACCTGGACATTAGAGGGCCACTGCTTTGACTCTTCGGCTACAATATCGCGAACCTGATTGACCGTTTCAATCGCATTCTCTCCTGCTCGCTTTTTTACCTCTAGCGTAATGGCCGGTTTTCCATTTAGCCGGGCAAACGAGTTAGGATCGGCAAAGACACGGCGTATTTCGGCAATATCCCCAAAGGTGATCACCCGATCACCATCGACCTTGACAGGCAACGAAAGCACATCAGAAATACTCTCGAATACAGAAGGCACCTTAATAGGAAAGCGCCCTTTGCCATTGTCCATATTTCCAGCGGCTACCAAACGGTTGTTTCGCGACAGTAAGTTATAGATAGCTGCCTGATCAAGGTTGTAGCTTTCCATCAACAAAGGGTCGACTAGAATCTCGACCATTTCATCTCGGTCACCACCGATATCAACTTCCAATACCGCCTGTAAGGTTTCTAGCTTATCCTGTAATTCCCGAGCCATCATAATCAGCGTGCGCTCGGGCGCAGACCCAGATAACACCACCGTCACAACAGGAGCCCAGCCAGCCATAGTGATCTCATGCACTGTCGGATCATCGGTTCCGGCAGGGAGTTTACCTTTTGCTAGATCAGTCTTTTCACGTACATCGGCTAATGCCTGCTTCTGATCTACATCCAGCTGAAATTCTAGGAATATTGACGCATGCCCTTCTATGGCAGAGCCCTTCATCTCTTTCAGCCCCTCCAATCCCTGTAATTCTTGTTCCAAGGGACGCAGCAGCATTCTCTCCGCATCTTCAGGTGAAATTCCATTATGTTCTACGGCAACATAGACATAAGGAATAGGGATATCGGGATCAGATTCTTTAGGGATCGAGAAATAACTAACTGAACCAGCCGTGAGCAACAGCAACAGCAATACAACGACGGTACGCCCCCGACTGAGGGCGGCATCAATAACATTCAACATAGCTTAGTTCCCCACCTTGGTGACCTTGACACGATCTCCGACCTTTACAAAACCTTGGCCAAGGACAATGATCTCTGCATTCTCAGTGAAACCTCCAAGCCACGCCCCGTCTTTCTCTGTTTTAACGAGATCAATCGGATGGAAATTAACCACACCATCGATTACTGTCTTAACACCAATATTGCCTGTTTCATCCAGTGCCATCACCGAAGGTGATACCTTGATAGCCCGCGTTTCTTCCAGTGGTAAACTTAGCTCGGCACTGACTCCAGCCCAGAGGGTAAAATCGGGATTAGGTATACTGACTTCAATTTTAAAGGTGTTGGTTTCGGCGTCTGAAATTCGCGAGATATACCGCAGCTTGCCATCGACAAGCTGATCGTTTAGCAAGCGAACTGTGGCTGTCTGGCCTAGATAAATGGCATAAATATCTTTTTCGGTTACATCAGCCCTAACGATCAAGGGATCAATATCAGTAATGCGTGCCACTGCAGTCCCTACTGAAACAAAATCCCCCTCTTCTACGAAGCGTTCGTTGAGTATCCCCGCCTGCGGCGATCTAATTTCAGTTTTGCCGAGCAAACGATGTAATCTGGCCAATTCAGCGCGAGCTTGTGTGAGTGATGCTTCAGCTTCAGCCAGTCGAACCTTCCCCTGAAACCCTTTCGCATTAAGCTTCTGAATACCATTGAATTCTACCTCTCTTTGCTTGAGGCGATCCTGAGCGTACTCAAGCTGCTTAGGCAGATCATTCTTGTCAATTCGAGCTATCAAATCGCCTTTCTTCAGAACACTGCCGCGTTGCGCCACAACCTCAATGACCTGTCCGACGACCTCAGCCGCTACAGTAGCGGAGCGATCAGGTTCAGTACGGCCATACAGAATCACATTTCGGGCAACAAGCTCAGTATTAATTTCTTTCGTTCGTACACTAGGAAAAGCTCTAAGAGGCTTTTCTACCTCGGGAGCACCTATTGCTTCAACCTGTGATATTTGGCCTGATGCCATCCAGGCAACAATAAGTAATGTCAGAGCGGCAGCAAGCAAATAGGGCTTAGCTGCCAACTTGGCAGATAATTGAGATAAAATTGGCAAGAGCAACTCCTTGGTATTTATTAATGGCTAGCGATCGCTTCTTGGTACCCTTGCTCAATTAAGGAACCATCAGACTTTAAGAATCAGCCAAAGTGGTATCAGGTAATAAAAACGTTGCTCGCCGGTTTATTAGGCACAAAATTAAAATTTGTAGTTCATGCCGACTAAAGCTAAGTAGCCCTTCTCATCATAGAATTCTATATTTGAGGCATTCTTGCCGTATCCTGCAAACGAAACAAAGGACCAGTCGTTCCAACCAAACACCGAGTTATACTCATAAGCGACAAACAAACCATAGCTGTTATCAGAACGAGTTTTATTAAAGAGTGGGTTGGTTGCATCATACGCGCTATGGCCATACCCGGCAGTTACGGCAAGTAAATGGCGCTCTATTAACTTATAATAAGTAAGCTCCCCTCTATATGAAGAGAAAGCCATCGCTTCACCATCTGCTAAATGCGAAATATAGGTAATAGATGGCACAAGTGCAGATGTTCGATCAAGTTCAGATTTGTATTCTGCTTTGATGTAAATACTGTTGCCGTTTCGATCAAGCAGCTTCTGCTCAGTCGCCGAAAGAACAGATCCTGACTTCTCCTCTTCAATATCTGTAGTGGCGAAGGCCAGATCGAGAGACAAACCGGTTCCTGCGATAGTACTGAGCTTGAAGCGGAATGCATCTGTTGATTGATCGGTAGTTTTCCTTTCGGTTCCCGTCAGGTAGGGATCTTCCCAAGTTTCGCCAGCCATGATGGATGGGACATAGGAAATACTCACTACGGTACCATAGGCGAACTCTTGGCTATAGCCGATCTCAAGGGCGAAATCGCCGACTGCAACATCATCCCGGGAAGTACCAATGTAGAATTGTTTATCTAAACCTGCGCCAAAGGTATATTGCAGACTACCAAAAGGAATGAATGCAACTTCACCTTCAGAGCTACCAGCTGTATTTAATTCACCGGTCTTAACTTTCTCACCGTCTGTATTGAAGTTAGATGTCGACGACATGTAGCCAGTGTTAATTGACACTTCACCACTAAGACCTTGTGTCTCAGCCAGCTCTGCCGATATCATTCCTGAATAAAGCAACGAAAGCGATATAACCGAATATGTTAGCTTTCCCATTATTTCATTTTCCTTTCTATTTAATACGACCAAAAAACAGGTCAAAAGACTTAGTTTTACTTTCAAAGTTCAATACAGTGTGCAAAATAGACCATTCTTTTATTGTATGAATCTCTTAACTCAACATTCCAGTTTTCATTTACCAGCTATAACCAAAAGTAAAACCTAAATGAGTACCACCTAGCTCAACTTCCTTGCCTGAAAATTCAGCTTCTGCTTTTGAGTACCGAGCTTCAATGCCAACATCAATATGCTGAGTAAATGTCCAGTAAATACCGGTGCCCAGCCAGTACCCTAATGCCGAATCTTTCTGAGTATGGCCAAAGTCTTTTTTCTCTCCCGATATATACGCTAAACCGGCAACATAGTAGGGATGAAGATTAGTTCCGTAGAAATCCCAAGTTCGCCTAAGCCCTAGAAGTAGTTCAGTCGTTGTTCCATTATTCTCTGTATAGCTCTGATTACTATTTTGTTCATCGTGCGCATCAGCCGACCAATACACACCAGTCGCGATACTAACAGGCCAACTGTCAGGTTTAATATCCAGCATAGCGCCTAGTTCAAGCTGTTCATCGAATGGTTTCCAAGGATTATCATCGAGTTTTTTCGTTCCCAAAAAACCACTAATCCTACTTGTAGAAGCTTCTACATTAAGGCAAGTTGTAGTGAGAAATATAGAAAGTACCGCTATAGCCTTATTCATTTCAATCCTTATCAATTCAAAAATGTAACACAATAAATATCTTATCTCCCTGCCGAATACGGGTAATATTACAGGCAAGAAAAACCAACTTCTATCTGACATTGTCTTAGATTGTCAGCTATTATCCACAATTATCACCAACGAAAAATCATCTATAAAATGAAACACAAGTTGATTTAAAATCAAACACTTAAAGTAACAGTGAAAATACTCGACTTGTTTTTGTTTCATTTGAAACATTCAATACAAACGCGAAAGATGATAATTCCACTCAATTCATTTTCATATTATGTTATGTATCCATTTATTAATGACATTTGTCACATTGACCTTATTACAAAATTCACTTATTTTAAATAAACCAAGGGTGTAACATTGTTTAAACATTGGAGGTTATTTATCAAAAGCTTTATAGATAATGTGACCATAAGATATAGGGTATGTTTTTATGATTGACGTGTAGGTCGAAAAGATAAACATAATGGCAATTGAACAATATCTCTTGAGTGACGATAAAGCAAAGATGATTACTACAGTTAGAAATAGAAAATACGCAGAAATTAAAGCTTTAAATATTAGCACCAAGTTTTATGAAGCAACGCAACAGATGTCTGGCAGTAAATTTATCTTCAAATTATAATTATTATTTAAATTTATAGGGATCAACAATGTTTTGTAATCACTCAACAGTATTCAGAGTAAAAAGAAAGTTATGGCAGCGTTTTTTCTATAAAGGCGTCTATCAATGTACAACATGCAAACAGATCATAAAATTATGAGCTGGACTATCTGCTACTCAGCCATAAAGGTTGACCAAAGATGACTATAAATAAAGTCTTAGTTTAGCGCGTTGAAAACCATTATCTTTCTATTCTTAAATTAGTCAAGTAGGATACACAAATGAAGACTGTTTATTTAAACGTGATTCGATATATAACAAAGCACTCAATTCTTTATGGTAAATTTAACAGCTACGCCATATATCATAATTACTTATCAGATCATTTAAAGAAAGATTTGGGTATATAAAAATTCACGAGTCATATCGAAAACTGGTTTTGTTAATAAAAAATAAATTTGTATCAACTACTTGCCCGTCAACTTTAGGTCCATCTCCTAACAACCATGACAAGAAATAGTCAGTCCGACTAAGGAGCCGTCATGTCACTAAAGGATAGTACTGACCTCTCCCCGATGGGATTTGACGAGTTCAACCGCCTCCTCGATGGTGAACCTTTCACAGAAACGGCCACCACCGATGGAGATGGAGATGGAGATGGAGAAACACATTGTAATCGTAATGTGGATACAGAAACAGAATAGCCAACAGATCGGTTACCAGACGATTAGAGAGCTCTCGCTATAAAGCGGTAGATGTTATATTTAGGAGAGTGACATCATGTTGCTTGATTCAATATGCTCTTCTTTTCACTGAGATAGTAAATTAATATTCCCTTGTTGTTAATATTCTTAATCATTACTTTATGAGGATTAGATTATTATCAGAGATAATTAATCGATTATTTCTCGAAAATTGAACCTTTATTTATAACCTGTGATAAATTTTCATCTACGTTTGATGAGCCACAGCCTGTGGCTTTTTTTTTGAAGAAAACATACTTACCGCACATTGAAATTTGCTCTTTAATCTCAAAGTCTATGAAGCTAAATATTTCACTCTTGCTCACTACTAACATGGTTAAAACCATCCCCATAGCCCTTTTACTCTTGACTTAAGTCGATAACTATCACCATTTATCTGCACTATGTGGGAATGATGCAATAAACGATCAAGCAGTGCTGTGAGTACGTTTGACCGTTGCAAGAAGGTTGGTTGTTCGCCACGATGATACTGGCTCGTAGCACTTTCCTATCACATTAAAGAACAAATTTGTTTCTTCTCTCCCGAAAGGTAAGGAGCCGGCCTCAGATTTTCTCTTGGCTCTATAACCAGAAGTGCCCGATAGTGTGCTCACTTCGAGCACTACATCCACCTCAGTAAATGAAAAACAGCGCTTGTCACTTAAAGATATCAGTAACATAGGTCTATTTAATTTCCGTAAGTATATTCACGGATTTGTGTATCCGCTCTTTATCAATGCAGTTCAACTTCTTTCATCTCCCATTATTGAATGGCGCAAAGTACGTGGCATGTGAGCTAGAGAGGTTACTTGTCCATAAAAGCTTTAGATCGACAAAAGAATTGAAAAAGGCAATAATGAATGTACAATTCATTATTGTACTCTATCAGTACCTCATCTTAAAACACAGTGTTTGTATCCAGTTGGGCAGTAACATGATTAAATTAATGATTGTTGAACAATATAACATCCTCGCAGATTCTCTAGCTAAATCACTGAATAGTCATGATAATTTCTTGGTTGTGAAAACTTGTACAGACACAGAAAGTGCACTTCTGTTCCTACAAAATAATGAGGTCGATGTAGTTATTACAGAATTGTTTTTTTGCGATGAAGGTGAATCGATAGTGAAGAAACTTAAGAGTAACCATGTTTCACCAAAAGTAATTGTTCTATCTAGGTTCGCTCAAAGTGGGCACATAAAGAAAGTTTTAGATGAAGGGGGCGATGGTTATATCTCGAAGTATTCTCCCTTTGAAGACTTAGTTAATGCTGTTGAAGATGTTGATAAAGGAGAGATAGCTATTGGTTCCAAATTGGCCATTACTGCTTTAAGAGATGAGGATCCGCTCAGTAGTACTGAAAAGAGGCTGCTTAGACTTGTTGGCCGCAACATGTCAAACAGAGAGATTGCAAGAGCGGTCTGTTTAGGTGAAGGGACAGTTCGCAATTATATCTCTGTTGCAATGAGCAAATTATACACAACAAATCGTGCTGCTGCATTTAAGAAAGCAAGACAGAGTGGTTGGCTGTAGCTCCTATTTGTTATAATAAACTAAAAGTGATAATTTCAGCATCTAATAGTACATTGGATACGTCTAGCATGGCTCAGGTATTAAAAGAAAGTGTTCGCCAGAGAATTTTGGCATCAGCTGAGATATTATTCGCAGAAAATTCATATTCAAAGACAACGATAGCCAACATCGCTAGGGACGCAAATATTGCTACCGGAAATGTGTACAGATATTTTAGTACAAAGAAGGCCATTTTTGATGCCGTGATCACAACAGAATTTGTGAAAGAGTTGGAAAGGTTAACACATCAGAGAGTTGAAGTTCTCAACCAAACTAGTGAATGGAGTGAAGTCTCTTCAATGGAAGAAGCAGCAGCAGGGCGCCTTCTTGCATTTTGGATAGCAAATAGAAAGAAAATGGTGATCCTTTTATCTGGCTCCATGGGAACAGAATACGATAACTATCAGCAGAACTACATAGATTCCATGTATGAGCAGTCAATTAAGAACCTGCCTAATTTTCGTCCTGATATTGCTGATAACGAAATTTTTCGATTCACCTTCAGAAAACAGCTATCAGATACAGTTTCGGGCATCGCACTAATATTAAAAACTTTTGAGAGCGAGAAATCTATCATTGAGGCATTCTCCTCAAGTTGGGCATACCAAGCTGCAGGTATTCAGTCACTGATTGAGTGGCATACAACTGATCGGAAAGAATAAAAACAGCTTACAAACGTATCACCACCAATCACAACGTCCAATCCACCATTAATAGATAGTAATGGACCACGGCTCCATTTGCGGCATATACAGCACTGGCATGACACGACATGTAACTTTGCGAATGTAGCCTCATGGTCACTTTTCCACAGAGGCAACTGCCAGAGGCTGGTTGTTGCTCACTCACACGTTGCTCCTTATACCCAATTAATCACTAAGGCGGTGGTTTAACCAGCCTCCGACAAAATCATCAGCCACAAGGATTATCGAGAAATGATTTTGATCGTCCACGAGCAAGATATCACTGTCTGCTTGCTTGCTCTGATATTGTTTTACAAAATCGACTGTCTTCTGAGCATCAAATGCTTCATCTTTTTGTCCCATCCAGACCCCGAAACTTGCTAGCGATGATATCTGTGTTTGCGGGTTATCTGGCGTCAGAGCATTTGCCATATTTACAGTGTTAAAGGCAACCAACTTGGGATTTTTATTTAGCACATCAATAGGATAACTAAACTTTACCGCTTTATCATGACCAGAGAAAAACCCACCGCTTATACTATTGATAATGAATGAGGAAGTTTTAACTTCAGTAAACTGATAATGGCTGCCTTCTTTGTCTGTTTCAGATTTATAGCCAAAATAAGGCGCGAGAAAACTATAACCCTCTACAGAAACTCGTTCTTCCCATGACGAGTAATTCAGCACTAATCCAGCACCGCTAGAATGCCCGCCGAGAAATACTTTTTTACCAGGATGCTTGGATTTCACATAATCAATCATATCGCTGATATCTTGCCAAACCCGTTGTTTCGAGGGGGCATCACCTCTGTCACCTTGAGAGTCACCATGCCCTCTAAGATCAGGAGTATAAACAGCGATATCATATTTACTATTAAGGCCAATGGCTAAGTGGTTATATAGCACACCACTATGAGCTCCACCACCATGATAAAAGATAAATACGGCTTTAGGGCTTGGTGGAACATAAGAGCGAACAGCCAACGCCAGATCATCTGAAGCCCTGATCGTGAAGCTATCAGCGAGCTCTACCGGTTTGGCTTGCTGTACTTCTTGAAGAGAAAAAAACGTTTCATTGTTATCACTACTTGCACAAACTGAAATACTCAGAAGAGCAAGGGAATAAAGTGCAGCTTTCATCGTAAATCCTTTTTCGGTTATCCAAATGTGAATACACAGTTCTTGTGCTTCCCATCTTCAAGCTGAAAGTACAAATAGGTGAAGTCCATGATAGTAAATAATGGCGAAGGTTGATGTGGCGTTATGTCTGCAATTATTGATGATATTTGTCACTTTGTTGTCAACTTGTGCACTCAGCCGTTACGGCTTGACCCACTGGTTAAATACAAACTCGCCTTCTATAACCTCAAGCAGTACTGCACTTTTAATTGGATCACCGGAATCACGAAACTCGATTCGCCCGGTGATCCCTTCATACCCTCCGAGTGTATTTAACGCATCACGAATGCCTTCCGGCTCTATACCACCATAACGTTTCGCCGCTTCAAACAACATTCCAAAAGCATCATAAGTCAGCGCAGACACATCGCTCGGATCTTTGTTATAGGCCTGACGGTAACGCGCTCTGAAATTCAACGCTTCGCCATCGGCTTTATCAACCGCATAGTGAGTACTGAAAAAAGCCCCCTCGAGCGCATCACGCTCAGCTTTAGAAATTTGGCTCCAAGTATCACTGCCAAGCAATTGGGCAGTGATACCCAACTTTCTTGCCAGGCGGGCTTGGCCCGGCACCTCGTTGTAATAATTTGGTAGAAATAGTACTTCAGGGGTTGCAGCCTGAATACGGCGCAATTGCTCTGTCACGTCAGGCGCATCACGGGTATATAGCTCAAAAGCCACGACTCTGCCCCCCACGGACTTAAAGGCGGCACGAAACACCTCAGCCAAATTGCGATTGTATTCACTGGAAACATCATATAGCACTGCTGCTTTTTTATATCCGAGCGTTTCATACGCAAACTTCGCCATTAGCTGGCCTTGAAACGTATCAACATAGGCAACGCGATAGACCCAACTTTTATTCCGGGTGGTTTCCGGGTTTGTCGACCAAGGGCTGATCAACGGGATTTTGGCATATTCTGCATACCTAGCTGCAGGGATCGCATTTCGGCTTGCCTGAGGGCCGACAATGGCACTGACATTCTTCTGGTTAATCAACCTCAGTGCGGCACTTACCGTTTGTTCGGGATTATCCTGATTGTCTTCTATAAACAACGCTACTTGATATTGCTTATTATCGATGATCAGGCCTCCGCTATTATTCACTTCCTGTACCGCCAGCTTGGCAGCTTCGACCGTTGCCAGACCCACTTCCGAAATCTGCCCGCTTATCGGTGCAATCAAGCCAATTCTAAGCTCTCTATTTTGTGCAGGCCGATCATCACAGCCACTCAGTAGTAGGCCTGCCATGATCAGCAAGGCGGTCATTAACTTCATACCCATTCCTTCTCAATTAATCGCTTCTTCCTTACGCCCTTTCAGCATATAGGTGTGCATCTCTCCTTTTCCTTTGATGACTATCATTCCGCGATCAGTAAACACATAATGGCCTTGTAAATGCCTGTATGTGGCTTCGGTGATCTGTATGCCCCCTTTCAACCCCTGTGATTCCATACGGGAAGCCGTGTTGACGGCATCACCCCAGATGTCATAGATAAACTTTTTCGTACCAATCACCCCGGCCACCACCGGCCCGCTATTGATCCCAATTCGTATACTCAGCTCTTTATCATGCTTACGGTTGAAACACGCAATCACGTCCAGCATGTCGAGCGCCATCTCGGCAACCACCTCGGCATGATCATCGCGCGGAATAGGCAGTCCGGCTCCGACCATGTAGGCATCTCCCATGGTCTTAATTTTTTCCAATCCCCGACGTTCACTCAAGCGGTCGAACTCACAGAAGATCTCATTAAGCAAGCCCACTACTTCCGCCGCCGACAGCTCCGCTGACAGTGGTGTGAAGTTGACAATATCTGCAAACAAAATGGTGACCTCTGAATAACTATCAGCAATAGTACCTTCGCCATGCTTCAGGCGTTCTGCGATAGGTGCTGGCAGAATATTCAATAACAGGTGCTCAGATCTTTCCTGCTCCTCGGCCAAATCTTCCAGGGTGTTTTTCAACCGCCCGATCATATGGTTGAAGTTTTGTGCCAATAACCCTGTTTCATCCTGAGTCAGCACAGGAGCAGTCTGGGTGAGATCCCCTGCGGTGATTTTCAACGTGGTATCTGTCACCGCCGAAATAGGTTTTGTGATCCGAGCGGCGATTAAATATATGCCCACACTCAACAAGCCAACCGCCAGCAAGCCAACACCCAGGATCATCCCACCAAACCGATTGGCGGGTGCCAGAGCAACCGACGCTTTCACTTCAGAGATCAATGCCAATCCCAGGTTAGGAAGCCAGCGGTAGCTGCCTATCACGGGTACATTGGCATAGTTGTCATAGAGCCCTGCGCCGCTCTCTCCCTTCAGCGCTGCCTCAATACCCTGACTATGGACCCCTCGAGGATAGACTCCATCACCGAACCGTTCGGCAGAAATAAAACGGTTATGGGCATCGATTAGGTAGGCCTCACCGCTTTCCCCCAATCCGGTCCGACGGCTGACAATCTCAACCAACACTGACAAACGGATATGAGCAGCCAGAACACCCAGCGGCTCTCCTTTCGGACTAAGCAACGGGGTAGACACGGTTAAAGTAGGCACGGCGGTTCCCGGTATCGGGTATACCTTCTGCAAAACAGTCCCCTGACGTCCTTGGGTGAAATACTGATTGTTGAGCCGGTATTCTCCCTCATCAGACGGTTGGGTAGAGAAAAAAACCCTGCCACCAACCTGGGTCATCATGAAAATTTCAGTCAGATCCGATGCTGTTGCCGAACCATAATCAAGAAAGGTGGACAGAAACAGTACCTCAGCCAGCTTGAAATAAGCCCTCTTGTATGACGCGGTTCCTGGTTCTTCTGCTAATAAGGCATCAGCGGCGCTACGCAGCTCATCAAGTTCAGCAATGTTCCTCACAATCGTAACCTGCTCGGAAATATAGCGATCAATCTCGAACTCTTTATGCTCAGCAGTCACATCAAACTGCGCAATCGCCATCTCTTTTTGCGTTTCTGCAGCAAGAAAATAAGTCACCGACGCCAGCGCCACCACTACCAGTACTGACACCAACAAAAAGTAAGCAGTCATTCGGGCCTTCAGACTCTTTTGCAAAAGCCCCATTGAATCCCCCTGAAAACAAAAAGTGTTCCAATCAAAGTCAGTATAGACTCCCTGATTATCTCCCTTTCTCAATTACGTACTGGTTCTCCTCCAGCAACCGTCAGCGCTTAAGCTAACCTGAATAGATAGGTGATATCGCGCCGAATGCCTAAATCAACAAGAAATTCTGCAGGCAACACTTTGGCACCAATTATTATCTAGGGAAAAGCAATGACTCAGAACGTTAATAAAAGAGACTTGCAAGCGCAATTAAGCCCACTCAGCCGGCGGCGTATTCTCCGTACCGCCAGTGTGATAGGTGCGGCCGGAGCGCTTTCTTTGCTTGCTCCTGGGATCCTTCGCGCCCAAGACACCAATAGCCCCTTAATGATCGGAGCCTGCGGCCCCTTTAGCGGCCCGGCAAAACGTACGGGAGATGCTATAAAACAAGGGATCCTGATGGCACTTGAAGATGCCCGAACAGCCGGTGAAATCCCCGTTGCTATTGATGGTACGCTGCGTGATATTGATATTATCTGGGTAGACAGCCAGTCAAACCCTGCCAGCGCCGTCAAAGCAGCGACCGATGCCATTACCCACCAGAACGTGAAACTGATGATTGGTGGCTGGCACTCATCCGTCGCACTTGCGCTGATGGATGCCGAGGCGGATCTCAACACCATCCATCTCGGCCACCTAGGGGCTTCACAATATATAGCCGCCAAGATCAACGAAAGCCCCCAGCGATACCAAGGCTGGTTTAAAGGCTGGCCCTCCCCCACCAAGCTGGCCGGCCTATACGGCGAGCCGTTGAAGTACTTACTGGATCAGGGACTGTGGCAGCCTGCTAATAACCGTGCCGCAATCTTGGTGGAAGACAGTGCTTTCGGGCGAAGCTGGGGTGAAGCCCTGATGACCAGCCTGAAAGATGTCGGGTTTGATCCGCAGCCCTACGATGTGGCCGCATTGGACGAAACCGAGTTCACTCCGTTGCTGAATAAATACAAGTCCGAGCAAGCCTCGCTGGTAGCGATGACCTCGAGCGGTGATGTCGCCGTCAGCAACTTCGTCAGGCAGTTCAAAAAACGTGGCGTTAGAGCCTTGTTACTCGGGCACGGGCTACGCTGGTTAAGTAACTGGCACGCAATGACAGGTGATGCCTCGGACTTTGTGATCGCCATGGATTCAGCGATGCCTATCGCACTTTGGCAACGGTGGTGGGTCAGGCGATTTAAAGCCAAATATAACGAGGCCCCCAGTATCCCGGCAGCCGGCCTGCACTATGACTATACCCGGATGGCGATTAGGGCCCTCAATACAGCAAATACGTTGGATTTCAAGGCACTGACAGCGACCCTCAGCCAGCTCTCATACAAGGGGATCTGGAATTACTACCAATTCTCGACCGGCCCCGGGCCGCATGCGCTATCTGCCAACGAGGTCATGACAGGCCACTTTATGAAAGGCTTTTACCTCCCGATGGTTCAGTTATTCGGAGGGCAGGCAAAAATAATCTGGCCGATCAAATATGCCGAGCAGCGATTTAGGCAGCCTCCGTGGATCTAGGTTGGCTAACGGAATCACTTGTACCATCGCACGCGGCGATAGCACGTATGTAGCACTTATATAGTATCTGCACGGTCGCTCTCAGCACCAAGCAGACAATAAACAATCGGAGACTAAGGCATGCATGAAACATTTCTCCTGGTGCTGGGGCTCGTTGGCCTGCTGACGATTGCCAGCCTGCTACTGCCAATTGCCAACCGTATCAATTTTCCCTACACCGTGTTGCTGGCTGTAGCTGGAAGCCTGCTGGGGGCAATTGTACTAGCAACCAGTGGTCTTCAGCCCCCAGGGATATTAGGCGACTTCCTGGCATCACTCGAAGCACTGGACATTACCTCCGAAGTGGTTTTTTTTGTATTCCTACCCGCGCTTATCTTTGAATCGGCACTGAATATCAATGCCCGCCACCTGATGACCGATATCGGCCCAATCCTACTGCTAGCGGTACTCGGGTTGCTGATTTCCACGATGCTGGTCGGCGTATTTGTTTGGAGTGTGTCGGATATCAGCCTGGTTGCCTGCCTGTTGATCGGTGCCATCGTATCTGCCACGGATCCCGTCGCTATTGTTGCTATCTTCAAGAACCTAGGTGCCCCAAAGCGACTGACCATTCTGGTTGAAGGTGAAAGCCTGTTTAACGATGCCACAGCGATCGTGCTATTTACGATTTTAGTGGCAATTCTGATTGGCGGTACGGAAGCAAGCGCCATGTCTGCGGCTGGAAAATTTCTCGAAGTATTTCTGGGCGGGATCTTGGTTGGGCTAATTGCTTCATGGCTCGTCGCCTCTCTGATCGGACGACTACGCAACATGCCGTTGGTCGAGATAACACTCACCATCTGCCTGGCCTACCTGAGCTTCCTGCTTGCCGAGCACTATCTGCATGTCTCCGGCGTAATGGCTGTCGTGACTGCAGGCCTGGTGATCAATTCATTCGGGCGTACCCAAATATCCCCTCATACCTGGCACACCCTAACCGAAACCTGGGAAGAACTGGTTTTTTGGGCTAATTCACTGATTTTTTTCTTAGTGGGTCTGCTAGTACCCAAAGTTCTGGTCGAATTTACCGCCAGCCAATTTCTCTCGTTGATAGCCCTAACCATTGCCGCATTTTCGGCCCGAACCGCTGTGCTGTATCTGGTTCTGCCGCTGCTCAATCGAATCGGCCTGGGGCAACAAATCAGCATCGCCTTTCGCACTGTCATGTTATGGGGAGGGTTACGCGGCGCTGTCTCGCTGGCACTGGCACTGGTGATCCTCGAAACGCCGGGGATCGCGCCTGAGATCAAGGCGTTTGTCGCCTCGCTGGTCACCGGTTTTGTTCTGTTTACCCTTTTTGTCAATGCCCCGACCATGGGGATGATGATGCGTTTTTTCGGGCTCGACCAACTGCCACCTACAGAGCGGCTGATCCGCAACCGGGTGATGGCACTGTCAATAAAGCATATCCGTGAAGGGCTCGAGAATGCCGCCCAGATAGACAACATCAAATCTACCATTGCAACCGGCGTTGCCGATATCTATGAACAGCGCTTAAGCCGCGTCGAACACTCAATGTCGAAAGGCGAGAAACAACCTGATACGGTTACTCTCAGCGTCGGATTAAGTACCCTGACCAACCACGAACGCCATCTGTACCTGAAGCGCTTCTCAGACGGGCTGGACTCGGCCAAGATCACCCGCACCTTGTTATTCCATGCTGATGATCTACAAGATGGACTTAAAATTGGCAAAGTAAATGGCTATCAGGAAGCCTATATGGACGCACTAAGATTCGGGTTGTTGTTCCGGGTAGCCCTGTGGCTACAACGGCATATGAAGCTAACCCGCCCTCTGGCGATCCAGCTTGCCAACCGCTTTGAGGTGCTGAATGTTCATGAAACCGCAGTAGCCGCACTTATTGACTATAGCCATGACAAAATTCCACCATTGTTTGGTGAAAGCCTGACCCAGGATCTAGAGCCCTTGCTAACCAAACGCCTGAAAGCGACCCAGCAAGCACTGGACGCCCTTCGACTACAATATCCGGAATATGCCGAAACACTGCAAAAGCGCCATCTAGTCCGCGTTGCCTTACGCCTTGAGGAAGCGAGCTATCACCAAATGCTCAACGAAAATATTATCAGCCAGGAGGTGTTCAATGATCTAGTGCGGGAGTTGGATAAACGCAACCGCATCATGGATCGCCAACCGAAGCTGGATCTCGGATTGGAGCCTGCCAATCTAGTCGCCAAGGTGCCATTCTTCGCCGACCTAGGCACCCACCGGATCAGCGAAATTGCCTCGCTACTAATGCCCCAGCTTGTCGTCCCGGGTGAACGTATTATTACAAAAGGCGATCCGGGAAACGCAATGTACTTTATTTCCAGCGGTGCGGTAGAGGCTGCAACCAAGCACCAACCCGTCCGTCTTGGTAGCGGCGATTTCTTCGGCGAAATCGCCCTGTTAACCCAAGAGCCCCGCAACGCCAATATCACCGCAATTAGCTACTGCCAATTATTGGTTCTGCAGCTGGATGATTTCCAGCGCATCACTTTAGCTCACCCATATCTGAAGCAACGTATCACCGAAACTGCCAGCAAGCGGCTGGATCTTAGTAACTTGATTGCCAAGGTCCCTTTGTTCACAAGCCTAAGCAGCGCCGATATCAATAAAATCGCCAAGTGTCTCAGGCCGCGAATGACCGTACCGGGAGAAAAAATAGTCTCTAAGGGCGAGAAAGGAGATGCTATGTACTTTATTGCCGCAGGCACTGTTGAGGTCATAACGGGTAGCCAAGAGCCATTGAGCCTCAGCCAAGGGAGTTTCTTCGGTGAGATGGCATTGCTGACTGAAGAGCCTCGCAATGCTGACGTCAGTGCAGCCAGCTACTGCGAACTGCTGGTCTTGCAAAAAAATGATTTCGACACGCTGCTTGAGACACAGCCGGAGCTGAAAGCGCGTATCAGTCTCCGTCAAGGTGGTAAGAAGCATTGATGAACCTAGAATACCTCAAACATTTATCAATGATATTCAATCATCATTGCTACACCCAAAATAAAAACATGATTCGCCTTCAGCAGAGAAAGCAATCGAGTCCACCATTTCATCTAACTTAGAAGGGCTGGAGTTCGGACAGTAAACCACAGTTGCCGATGACAAAAAGAGGTAGTTGTAAAAATCACCGCAAGCCTGGCACTTCAACTGACCTCGCTGCGGAGGCTGTATGTTACTTAACTTTATATGCATTTAATCACCCACAAACTAACTACTTATAAACTATAGAACAGGTTGTGTCGACGTCTATAGAAGCAGGAAGGTAAGTGGTAATTTCAACAACGGCATCATGACAGCACAATCGGAAGCATGATCAAGGGTAAGTAGTTGAATAACGCTAGTTGTTTAGTTAAATTTGCTTGTTGTAATTCTCGGCTAACAGCCCTAAGTTAAAAACCATGTAATCTATTGATTTTCAAAATAAAGCTGCACATCATTACTTTCGATATCACATTCCACACCAGCAATGGCACGACTTTCCTGGTCCACTTCGATATTAACAACCTCTTTTGATGATAAATAACAGTCAATACTTAAGTTACTAGTTAGAAAAGCAAAAAATGGAATGGCATTGATTAAAATAATAACCAATAGTTTTTTAAGCATATCCTTTTACCTCTTTAGGATATTATTTGTCTCATATTCCTTTTGTATCTCCACTCCTTCTTCTAACAATTAACAATAGATAAAAATATATTTGTATTTCGAATCATAGTTAAGACATCAACCTTCAACACCTAGGTTGTGGTAAATACTTGAGGTGAATTATCTCAATAAATCAATTACCTTATTATAGGAAAAGAGCGAAAACTTAGCCTACTCTTAGAGTTGTATTTGGAACCTAAAGAAACACTTTGCATAGCATACGTCTAAGGATAGGTGATGAAAAATATTGGTGGATTAACAGAAAGCGAGCTATATGAAATATTTAAAATCAAGTATGGCTCACCTGATACAACAGGGTGGTCACCACGTAGAAGATTGAAATATAACTACTATTCTCCTGGAGATATTTATGAGGCTATGGTCAGAAATTTAGTCACTGCAGAGACTAAATGGATTGATGTTGGTGGAGGTAGGGCACTGTTTCCTTTTAACAATACTTTATCCGAGAGGCTATCAAATAACTGTCGCAAGTTAGTTGCCGTTGATCCAAGTGAAAATGTACTAGAAAACCCATATGCTCATGATAAATCAATGTGCATGATTGAAGATTTTGATACTGATGAAAAATTCAACCTTGCCACTTTCAGAATGGTGGCAGAGCATATAACAAACCCTGAAGACGTTATATTAAAGCTACATGAATTGTTAGAGCCGAACGGGATAGTCGTTATATATACAATAAACAAACATAGCCCCGTCCCCATTATTACCAAACTAACACCATTTCATTTTCACTATAGAGTCAAAAAGTTTTTATGGGGTGGAGAAGAAAGAGACACATTCCCTATTGCTTACAAAATGAACACAAGAAAAGAGCTGAAAGGTTTATTCACCAAACATGGATTTAGCGAGCAGAGTTTCCACTACCTAGATGATTTGTCATCATTTTATAAATTTAAGATGTTGAATTTAATAGAACTCTGGATTTGGAAAGTATTTAAGACTATCGGGGTTAGATACCCTGAAAATAATCTGCTCGGAGTATATTATAAAAATCAGTGAGCTTATAGTTATATAGCAACCCTAAAAGACAGTTCGGAGGCTGAGAGTTATAACGCTCAGCCTCCGAACTACTCTATGGCAACGCCCAACCACTTCAAGGAGAGCAACAAACAGGCCTACAAGATATTGAGCCTTTCTCTGCAATCAGTACAACTCCGTATAAAAGCATTACAGCTTTACCAGTCAACGATCCGTTCCCATCAGCAAAGAAACAATTTCACTCGTTTTTCGCTTAACCAGATCAGCGCTCCTGCGCGATTCAACATTTAATCTCACCAAGTTCTCGGTATTTGACTGACGTAGGTTGAACCGCCAATCGTCAAATTCAAGGCTTATGCCATCCATCTCATCCACTGATCTTGCTTCTGGCTGATAATATTTTCGAATCTGTAATATCGCCTGTTCCGGCGATGAAGGCGAAGTATTGATTTCACCGGATGATGGAAATGCCTTAACCCGCTTATCCACCACCTGCGACAACGACACCTGTTTAATACTCAGCAACTCAACAACAAGTAGCCACGGGATCATTCCGCTATCACAACAGGCAAAGTCCCGAAAGTAATGGTGACCACTCATCTCACCACCGTAAATGGCATTGTTATCGCGCATTGCCTGTTTGATATTTGTATGCCCGGCCTTCGACTGTACTGGCAGGCCACCGCTAGACTGAACAATATCAATGGTATTCCAGCTTAATCTCGGATCATGAATAATTGTTGCCCCGGAGTGCTTATATAGGAACATTTCAGCTAGCAGACCGACAATATAGTAGCTCTCGATAAACTGCCCTTTTTCGTCAAAAAAGAAACAGCGATCGAAGTCCCCATCCCAGGCCACCCCCAAATCTGCCTGATGCTCAAGCACAGCCCTCGATGTCACCTCCCGACATTCTAACAGCATCGGATTCGGCACCCCGTTGGGAAAGTGCCCATCCGGCTCATGGTGTATTTTGACCAACTTAATTGGTATCGCGAGCATAGCAAACCGTTTTTCCAGCGCATCCACTATATGCCCTGCTGCGCCATTGCCAACATTGGCGACAATCCGCATCGGCTTTATTTCTTCGGGATTTATATAGCTAAGCAGATGATCAATATAGGCTGAAACAAAGTTATTGAAACTATATCGGCCCTTTGCTTTGCTTTCATCGAATACACCACTCTCTGCTATCTGCCTGATCTCGTGCAGCCCGGACTCTTTCCCGATCGGTTTACCTCCACCACCAACAAATTTAATACCGTTATAGTTAACTGGGTTATGGCTCGCCGTAACTTCAAGCCCACCGCCTACTTTGAGATGCTGGACAGCAAAATAAATCTCTTCCGTCCCGGTCAATCCTAAGTCTATAACATTGACGCCTGCATCAAGCAGCCCCTGAGCGACGGCATGCTTGATCTCATTGGTAGACAACCTGATATCACCGCCGATAACAACCGTTTTCAGTTTTAGGTGCTGACCAAACGCCCGGCCAATCCGGTAGGCGATACCTGCATCAAAATTGTTCCCCAGTTCACCGCGCACATCATAGGCCTTAAAACAGGTCATTTTAGCCCTTGCACTTTCCTTGCTGACGATTGATTTATGACGACTCATGAATAGTCACCCGGCGCATCAATACGCTCAATGTCATCTTCATCCAAATAGCTTCCGGTTCTCACCTCTATAATTTCGAGCATAATTTTTCCAGGATTTTCAAACGAATGCGGGGAGCCAATTGGTATATAGGTGGATTCATTTTCAGAGAGCAGATAGCACTTGCTGCCGTTTGTTACCTTAGCCGTTCCCGTTACCACAATCCAATGCTCGGCCCTGTTATAGTGGATTTGAGTGGTCGTTTTTTCGCCGGGTTTAACCCTCACTTTTTTCACGTGATAACGCTCACCTTCAGTGATTGCATCATGCGAGCCCCAGGGCCGAAATACCTCCCGATGTTGCAGGTGTTCATGTCGCGCCTGTTGCTGCAGTTGCGACACAATATGTTTGACCTCTTGCACATTGCTCTTGTTGGTAACAAGGACAGCATCTTTTGTCTCAACAATAATGAGATCATCGGCCCCCACCGCCGATACCAGGCGGTGCTGGGCATTGATATAGCAATTGCGGCTACTTTGGGTAAGCACGTCCCCCGTAATTACATTGCCATTACCATCCTTGTCACTGATATCCCAAAGCGCATTCCACGAACCGATATCACTCCAGCCTGCCTCCATCGGGACGACGACCACATTGTGCGATTTTTCCATCATGACATAGTCGATAGAGTCGCTCGGACAGGCTTGAAAAGGTGCTTCTGCCAACCGAATAAAGTCCAAATCAAGGGAACGCCCCTCAATGGCATCCTTGCAATGCGACAATATCTCTGGGTGGTATTTTTCCAACTCATGAATAAAAGCTGAGGCCTTGAACAAGAACATACCGCTATTCCATAAATAATTACCCGAACGAACGTACTCTTTGGCCGTATCAGAATCCGGCTTCTCGACAAAGGCTTTTACGTGATAGGTGCCGTCCGAGATTGCCTCACCTTTGTTGATATAACCGTACCCCGTTTCTGGCGTTAAGGCAGGACAACCAAATGTGACGAGCTTTCCTGTTTCAGCAACAGGAATGGCCCGAGAGATAGCGGTAGTAAAGCCAGCCTGGTTTAATACTGCATGATCTGCTGCCAGAACAAGCAACAATGGATCTGTCTGTTGCTCCAAGGCAAGCAGTGCCGCAACCGTAATTGCAGGTGCTGTATTGCGCCCCACGGGCTCGAGCAAAATACCACTGTGGGAGAGCTGTCGCTGTCTCAACTGCTCGGCAACAACAAACCGGTGCTCTTCATTACAGATAATCATCGGCGCAAGACAAGGAAGGTGATTTAGCCTGCTTATCGTGTCTTGCAACATCGAACCCTTACCCATCAGGGATAAAAACTGCTTCGGATACAGAGTGCGTGAAAGCGGCCACAAGCGGGATCCCGAGCCACCAGCCATGATCAAAGGAAGAAGTTCGGTGTTATCCATACTCAAATATCCTTTTGTCTTATTTAGACTCAATTACATCGGTATTCATCTTCTCTGATTTAATCGTCTCTTTCCCAGCCGACCTGGCTTGCCCTTTCAGCAAAAGCTGAAAGAGTTTTAGTATTTTTGTGGCATTTTGATCCCACGTTAATTGCCTGCTATCGATTGTCTGCTGGGCCCTACGTTGCAAACTGGCCGTTAAGTCATCCTCGGTAACCAGCCGCCTGATCGTCTCAAGCATCTGGTCAATATTACCGTCTTCAAATAGCATTGCGTTCGATTCATGGGTCAAAAGCTCTCGAATATTGGGTAAATCAGGTGCTACCACCGCCTTGCCTGTCGCAAGATATTCAATAAGCTTTAATGGTGAGCACCAGGGAGTAACTGCTGGCTGCAGGGCAATATCCACTTGCGCCAGCCATTTCGGCATCTCTTCCCGACGGGCTAGTCCGGTAATATGAACTTGATGTCCAATGTGTAGCTGACGGGCTTTGTCTTGCAAATCATCCAATACCGGGCCGACGCCGACAATCAGCAACATCAGATTGGGATCACCCATCTCGGCGACAATTTCTATCACTAAATCTAAACGGTGCCATTCCCGGCAAAAACCGACAAAACCAATTACGGTTTTTCCGGTAAATTCAGGCAATCTGGCATGATAATTTGTGGAGTTAAATTGCCTGGCATCAATCCCATTAGGAATTACTGTCACTGTACTTGGCTTAAGACCTGCGTGATATAAATACTCTGCCAGTACCTGCGTAACCGGTAATACATGATCCGCGTTGCGCCAGGTATAAAATTCTGACCATTTGGCAAGCATGGGAAAGTGGATCCCACCATAGGCGCCACGTTCATTATACAGCGGCGAGTTGACCTCAAGGATCAATGGTATCTTGAACAACTGCTTGGCCCAAATTCCCGACGGAAAAAATAAGTTATACCGCTCGTAAATTACATCAGGCCGGTGTCTTCTGATCGCTAGGAAAAGTTCGACAAAATCATAGAGACTGTAGCCAAACTCAAGCAATTCACTAAAAAACCCTGGTAAGTTGTGGCGAACTTTCGACATCCAACCGCCATCATCGCCAAATTTAGTCGCATCAGCTATCTTCGGGGAAACGATAACAACCTCATGCCCTTGCTGCCTCAGCGAGTCAATAATCGCTTCGATATGAACAAATTGTCCATCTCTAGAGGCGACCCGGTGATGATAGAGTATTTTCATATCACGGCCTCCTTATCACTTTTCTCGGATTCCGTACCTTTATCGGCTTTAAGCTCACCGTGCTGGTCTTGATTAATCAAATCGGTGAATATCCGATAAAGCTGCTCTGTGGTTTCATCCCAAGAAAACGATTCGGCATATCGCCGAGTCTCCGCTCGCACTGGCAAAGAGGGCAGGAACTCAGCAATTGCGGTGGCGATATCCCGGCTATCGCGCTTAACTAGTACACCTGCAGCCCGCTCTTTGACCACCTCGGGTGTCCCCCAGATATCAGTCGCTACTACAGGTGTCCCGCACGCCATAGACTCCAGCAACACATTTGCCCATCCTTCACGGCTTGACGCCAAAACAGAAACATCGCTTGCCTGGAAGTAGCGGGCAAGCTCTGGTTGGGAAAGACCACCGAGAAAAGTTACTCGATCCGATACCCGCAATTTCTCAGCCATCTTTTTGAGGCGAAATTCGCCTGGCCCCGCCCCGGCTATCAATAAAATCGTACCGGGAAGTGCCTGCATAGCTTCTATAACCAAATGATGGCCTTTACGCTCAATAAGCTGTCCTACCGAAAGTAAAACCGGTGCATCGGCAGGTAATTGCAGCTGTTGTCGTAGTCGCTGTTGCTGCTGCTCATCGGCAAATGAAAAGAGATCCAGATCAACGCCATTACGGGAGGTTGAAACCTTCTTCGGCTCGGCACCCAGGCTGATCATTTCCTGCCGAAGTGCTTCACAAACAGCAAGATTATGATCGCTGGCACGAAAGACATCCTGAATTTGCCGACACGGAATTTTAAACTGTGGAATGAGGTTAATATCTGTGCCTCTTGCTGTTGCCGTAAATGGCTTGTTGAGCTTTCGGGCTACCTCGGCAATCGCTACGCCATCAGGATAAAAATAATGTCCGTCGATGAGGTCGAAGTCATAACCCACCGCCATAAGAGCCTTGATTTGCCGATAAAGGCTCACTGCCATTGTCTTTGGCGTCAATGTCATCCCAAGCTTTGGAACAACCAAATAACGCGGATGGTAGACCGTCATGCCAAAACGCTGTTCTTGGTAAGGAGCCCTGGCATATTGGCTGTAGCGGCCAAAAATCGGTGATTTAAAAGGAAACCAGGGGATCGGTGCAATTACCGTGATCTCGGCATCAGGATAACGGCGCTGCAAATGTTTCAGTCGAGTTTCGACAAACACACCGTGATTAGGGTCCACAGCATTAGGAAACAGGCTCGAAATCGTTAAGATTTTCATTGCTACTGCCTCGCCATAAATTGAGAAAACATCAGCAGACACCACAATGAAGCACCATGGTCTCGGTATCCATGCTGATGATCACTAACCATTTTTCTTAACCAGTCAACGTCAAAAAAACCGCTGTCACACATATTGGCCGACAATACATGCCGAGTTAGCATCTCCTTGAGACTGGTTCTGAACCAACTTGAAATAGGCATACTGAACCCCATTTTGGGACGGTATAAAATGTTATGGTCGACATAGTTTTCAAGCGATCGCTTGAAGGCGTATTTTCCCTCGCGCTTTCTGATGTTGTTCTTGCTGTTGATCGAATACGCCCATTCAACAAATTCGTGATCCAGCATCGGGGATCTGACCTCTAGTGAATTAGCCATGCTTGCTCGGTCAACCTTGGTAAGAATGTCGCCGACTAACCATGTTTTCATATCAAGATATTGAATTTGCTTAAGAGGATCATCCGATGTAAAAGAGCGGGCATGATGGCGGAGGATCTCAATGCCGTTGTAGCCATTCAGTCTTTGCTGATACTGCGCACTAAACAAGGTTTGCCGCTCATCTTGACGCAGCTTCGATATCGAGTTGGCATAACCTTCAACGGCATCCAGCGCCAGCGACTGAAAGGTTGTTTTGGCCCGCAATGGGCGAGGCGCCCAGTCCGCCTTCGGGTACAAGTGCCCCAGAGCGCCAAAGAGAGGTTTCCTGATTGGCCGGGGAAGCGCGTTTCTGAGCCGCTGCTCAGCCAGGTGCATGCGATGTCGACGATAACCACCGAAGACTTCATCGCCGCCATCCCCAGACAGCGCCACTTTTACTGACTGGCTGGCCAATTGGCACACACGAAAGGTTGGCAACGCTGAGCTATCAGCAAAAGGCTCATCGTAAATATCGGCCAAGGTGTCAATCAGGCTAATATCATTTGGATCAACCATCTGCAGACGGTGATCGGTTTGGTAGCGGTTGGCAACCTGCTGGGCATACTCACTTTCATCGAAAGCCTGCTCACTAAAGCCAATAGAACAGGTATGAACAGGCTCGGGGGCTAAGGTTGCCATTAACGATACCACGGCACTTGAGTCGACCCCGCCGGAGAGAAAGGCACCGAGAGGAACATCAGCAACCAGACGAAGCTGTATTGCCTCCTGGAGTTTTTCGATCAGTGATTCCTGGGTCTGATCCCAGGACAGTACCTGGCTGGGTGGGTGCAAATCCCAGTATTGCCTCGGTGAAATATCACTCCCAGGGTTTAATGTCAGATGGTATCCGGGATTTAGCTTGAAAATCTGTTGATAGGCACTAAATGGCTCGGGAATATAGCCATACATAAAGAACTCTTCCGCCATTTCATCACGGAGCGTGGTATCGACATCAGGGTGTCCTAGCAAAACTTTCAGCTCAGAGGCAAAAAGGAACTGCCCGTGCGGTGTCACCGTATAAAAGAGCGGCTTTTTGCCCAGCCGATCACGGCCAATGAACAACTTTTTCTGATTGCTATCCCACACAGCAAACGCAAACATCCCCCGAAACCGTTTAATACAGTCTTCGCCCCAGGATTCCCAGGCATGGACAATCACTTCGGTATCGCTAACCGTTGTAAAATGGTGGCCGAGTCCGACAAGCTCATCGGCTAGCTCTTGAAAATTATAAATTTCCCCGTTGAATACGACAGCAACCGATTTATCTTCATTAAACAGCGGCTGATGTCCCCCGGAAAGGTCGATGATCGACAAGCGGCGATGAGCCAGCCCAATATATTCGTCGATATAATACCCTTCATCGTCGGGGCCGCGATGGCTCTGCAATTGGTTGATCTTTTCAAGCAAGGGCCTATCAATAGGGTAAGGCTGGCGCAAATTGAAAATCCCTGAAATCCCACACATTATCAGCCTCCGTTATGGCTTCTATAATTCGACTTCCCTGCGCCCAGCTATAACCTTGAACGAAGCGATAGGTCTTGCCAGTGCTGCGCATAGCGCTCAATTTGCTGGGTATCGAGTTGCGGACTGGCCACCGCATAGACATCGGCAAACCCTCCTCCACCAGCCAAGAGGTGCGTCGCCTTGAACAGTTTGATCAACAGCGGATTACTCGAGCAGTAGTCACTGATGCAATACCAATAAACCACTTTCAGAGAACTTCCCAACCGGTTAGTCAAGGTAATTTCTGTAGCACTGGTATTAACTGATAGCTCGAGAGCAGATGCTTGCTTGACCGACCATGTTTCTTTGTCATACAGCCTGTTTTCGCTGCTGATAAGCTCACCTTGTGGCTGACGCAGGGCAAAACGGGCGGTAAAATACAGGGCATCTCCAGTCTTGCTTTCTACCAATACGCTTTGCTGGGCATCCGGAAAATGAATGCCCCATCTCGACTCAGCGATACTGATGGTATTGGCGGGCAACACGCTAGGCTCTGTCACCAATGGGCTTTGCCGTGTGATCACCTGCCCCCATGTACCAAGAAATAACAGCATCAGAGTGATCACCCCAGTGACTTTTGCTGCTGATTGCGGTGAATAATGTGTGCTGCCGGGGCGGGTTCGATGTGGTTTGGGCGGATCGGCAAACACATTGGCTGTTAGGAAGATCACCACCATCACCAGGCTAAAGAAGACCCAGCCATACACCAGGTGATCCGCCCCCGTTGCATACTCCATATCGGTCAAATAGCCAATCATGATGATCCCGTATGCCCTTATACCATTGGCGACAATAGGAAATACAAAAGAGAAAACCACAAAGGCAATTCGCTTCCATGCTTTGTGGAATTGTAAATAGGCGAACAAGGTTCCCAGGGCAATACTGGAAATTAAAAAACGGATCCCCGAACAGGCTTCAGCCACCACAAACTGGCCATTGGGAATCGTGAGATACAGTCCGTCGCGATAAACCGGAATATTGCTGGCATTGAGCAGTATCACCGACAGATCTGCCGTAACATCTTGCAGGTAAGGAATGATTTCCTCACCAACCGGCACACAAAAAAGCAGGTAAAGAACCGGAAACCAAAGCTGTCTGGTGATGGTGTTGCCAAGCAAGGCCCAGATCAGCAGCTGCATACTGGTAACAGCGGCGGTATGCTCAAACAATGCTATATTTGCCGCGCGCCCTAATAGCCATAGTGCTCCCGGGAAGATCATTAATAAAACAGGCGTCCAGGCATAAGATACTGAAAGTGATTTCAGGTGATCCCTCTTGTGCCATACAACCCACAAGCTGATCGGAATAATAAGAAAACAATGCTCAAACGTTTTTGACTGCCCCCAAACGCCCACCATATCCATGCCTGTGCGATAAAACACCAGTAGCCAGGCCACAATCGGCAGAAAAAATAGCAATCGCTTGGGCTTAGGCATGACGGCCTCCCAAATATCCAAGCAACGGAGAAAGCTGCGCATCCCAACTATAGTGTTGCTCTATCCACTCCCTAGATTCTGTTGCAACTGACGGCGAGGCCTGAAGCTTCTCAATAACCCAGTCAATAATGCCTTCCGGATCGTCGGAAACTGCAACATGGCAAAGAGGGTAGCCGTCTAATCCTTCCATCCCCAACGACGACGCAATAACGGGGCGTGCCATCGCCATTGCTTCCAGAATTTTGTTTTGGACACCTCGCGCAATTTGCATTGGAGCCACTGCCGCTTTGGCATTCTGTAGGTACGGGCGGACATCTGCTACACGCCCGGTGACGGTGATCCCCGGGATCTCTGCTAGCGCCTTAACCTTTGCTGACGGTGAACTACCAACAATATAAAACTTACCTTCAGGCACCTTGCCCAATACCTGCGGCCAGATATGACTGGCAAACCAGGCAACAGCATCCTCGTTGGCCCAATAATCCATTGCGCCGGTAAAGACAACATAGTTTTCATCACAAAGGGAATAATTCTCGGCCAGCGTACCCACAGAAGCCGGTGAGAAATACTGGCTATCCAAGCCATTCTCAAGCGTCTTAATCCTATCCCGCACCTGTTTGTCAATCAGGCCGCGAAAGGCCTCAGCTTCGGCTTTGGTGACAAAACAGCTGACATCAAAAGTCGAGGCAACTTGTTTCTCAAAACTTTCGAGCGTTCGGTGCTCCCTCTGATAGACAGCCCGCATAATTCCCTGTTTTTTTTCGGCATACTGACGCCATTTATCGGAGTCAATATCAACAAAATGCATCACCGTGTGGGGATTATGTCGACTAGAAAGCAGGTACTGGGCCATGCAGCCAGACACAATAAACGCCTTTTTAATCTGATGGCGCACAATAATCGTATCAACCCACTGCTGCATCTCTTTTCGTGAATAGTATGGAAGGGTGATCGGCCTGCCAGTAAACAGCGCGCTAACTCCCTTTATCTTGCAATAGGCAGGAGAAATAGGAATGAACAGACTCTCTTTGCAAAATTGCTCTACCTGGGGTTGATACTGCAGATCAAACTCGTCATCAATAAAACACCCAAAGTACACATCAAAGTGTCGGCTGAGATACTTAAGAATATGGTAGTTGGCAATTTTGTCACCCTTATTGGGAGGAAAAGGGATACGGTGACATAGATATAATAACGGCTCTTTCATACCACTACCCCAGATACTTTGACAACATAGGGCCAATTCGGCGACTAAGCGGAAGCGGGAGTTTCTTCCAGGCTTTAATAAAATATTTATACTTTGGGTTGTCAGGTGACAGGTTAGGCAGTGACTTGGCTTTTACCAGTGCCACTTTATAATTAAGCGGTTGTTGTTCCATCCCCCAATGCTTTTTGTAGTGGTAGGCTCCCGCATTATTCTTGCTGCGTCCAAAGTCAAACACGCAGGCTCCCTTTTTATGGGCAATATGCATCAGCTGAAAGTACATTAAATCATTGCTTTTCAATGCCCTGGCCTCATGCTTACCTCCACCATAATAGGGCATCACCTGATCTTTATAGTAAAAGCTCAGTACACTTGATACCGGCCGCTGGTCTTTGTCATAAATCAGCATCGTCTCGCACTTACCGGCAAACTTTTCTTTTAATTTGGAATACAGCTGATAGCTAAATACCGGCGTTCCTAGATTCCGAACACTCTCAGCATAAATGTCATAACATAACTCTAAATTGTCAGATGTATCCCAGCGAAGATTGTTCTTCAGGGATTGCCGGATAACAGCACGTTGTTTGCGCTTTATCGAGGTTAAGATAGTTTTCGCTTCATCAGGCAGCGGCAATTGAAAGCCTGTGTGGTGACAGTGCTTCACCCAAGGAGCTTCAGACTCGATATCTTTCTTATCACGTAGTTCAACATAATCGACGTTCAGCGCACACCCTAGCTTATAGGCTGCCGCCTCCAGCTTTTTCCTGATATTTACATCATCGGCCAATGCGCCGCCATAAACACAAAATGGTGTAGACACCAAGGTATGGCCAAACAACCAGCTTTTTTGCTCAAAGAGCGGTAGCACCCCAACAAGACGCTCATTATTCTCTGCCAGCATATAATGGTGCTTATGCCCAAAGACCGAATCAATTACATCAAGCCAGCCCGATAGATGGAAAAAGCTACCATCTTGGTGATTGTCAACATAGCTGTCCCATGCTGAGTGCTTGTTTCTTGATAACTTCCTTATTGTTATATCCTGCATCGTTTTCAAACCTATCTAGTTGATAAACATCGCACATCGTACTCCAGCTAAAGTCATTCAAAAGCCTGCGAAGTTTTGCTTCCATACTGGTTAAGTTCAAGTAATGACGGCACTTCGACTTTATAGGCGCGCCCATAATTTTCGGCTGCTGCGGATCGAGCTCCCACGGGTGAAAATAGAAGCTATAAGGCTGGGATGTCTCAGCAATAAATGTGCGAATAAGATACTTGCTCAGCCAATAGGGATAGAGTCGAAAAAAGCCTCCTCCCCCGATAGGGATTTTTCTACCCAGCTTCTGAAAGGTTGGGATTGGCACTTCAACCAGGCCTTCCTGACGTACATATTTAAACCGGGGCCAATCGGGTGCCCCGTATAAATCATGTTTTACCGGATAGGTACTGCTGGAATAAATAAACCCCAGCTGTTTCAATACGTCAAAGGCCCATGGGTTACTGATGTTGATTGAAAAACTCGGCGCACGGTAGCCAAAGACAGCTTGGCCGCTTATATCTTCAAGAAGCTGTTTACTACTTGCTACATCATTATAAAAAGCTTGGCGGGATTGTCTGTCGGCCCGCTGGTGAAAGTACCCGTGGCTGGCCACCTCATGACCTTCATTAACGATTGCCCGAACAATTGCGGGGCAATGCTGTGCGACCCAGCCCAAGACAAAAAAGGTTGCCTTGATATCGTGCTCATTGAGAATAGCCAATACCCGCTGCGTATTGGCTTCGACTCGCAAAGGATACTTCTTCCCCCATTGAGGGGGGGTAATGACCGAAGAAAATGCCGCGACATGAAAATAATCTTCGACATCAATTGTCAGAGCGTTTACCTGCAGGCTTTCCTTTACTGCCTTAGCCATACCCTACCGTCCTCTCCCAAACAGAATTATCTCTGATGTTCTGATCAGGATCAGAAGATCGAGCATGAAACTACGATGCTTGATGTAATAAAGGTCAAATTTCAATTTTTCAATCGCATCATCAATACTATCCCCATAGGGATACTTCAACTGAGCCCACCCGGTGAGCCCCGGTTTTACATCATGGCGCTGGTTATAAAATGGAATATGGCTATCAAAGCTCTGGCAAAATTCAGGTCGCTCTGGTCTAGGACCAACAAAGCTCATATCCCCTTTTATGACATTATATAGCTGCGGCAATTCATCAATCCGATACTTCCTTAAAAAAGCACCCGCTTTTGTGATCCTCTGATCGGATTTAGTTGCCATTTGCGCACCATTCTCTTCGGCATTGACCCGCATACTACGAAATTTATAAATTGAAAAAATTTTTCCCTGCTTACCAACTCGTTGTTGGGAATACAGAACAGGGGAGAATATACCGTCCTCAAGTTTAATGAACAGTGTTGCAATAATAAGTAAAGGCCAACTCAGAAGTAAAACAAAGAAAGAGATGAAACAATTAAAAAACCAGCTGCCAAATTTCGTCAAATAGCCACTTGATATCTGAGTATTGTATATAACCCATGATGGGTTGATGTGACTTACCGCTATCTGTCCAGTTTCCCGCTCAATAAAGCCAATGATATCTGTAATTAAAACCCCATTAAGTTTGCAGTTAAACAACAGATCTGTCGGCAGATTTCCGCGTCTCTCATCCGCACCAATAACAATTTCTTCTATTTGGTTATCAATGACATACTTATCTAACGAGATGTTCACATCAATTTTTGGAACTGTCGAACGAATATCAGGGTTATCACCATTCATTGGCCAATAGCCAACCAAGTTAAAATTCACCCTGTCAGCTCTTCTTTTCATACAGGAGTTTATCAGGCTCGCACGCTCACCAGTCCCGAGCACAAGAACCTTCTTGCGGTTAATATTAGTATAGTCAGTTGATACTGCAATATTACGGCTGATTAACAACCCTGTTCCGGCAAGAAAGTATAGTAGTTCACGTAACAAAAGAGGAAAAGATGGAATTGGTGTAATAATGTTAACAAAAGTAGATAATACATATGCAAGGGCTATAGCCACAATAATTCTAATAGCAACCCCCCGAAATGTGGCCCTTAGTTTTTCGTTGTATAGACCTACCGAAAGTGTGGCTATCTGTAACGTTGATGAAAAGATAAAAAGCTGAATGAAGTATAGATATCCTCCAACTTTCGGCAAGCTAGCAGAATAATACGCTTCCATAAAACTCAAGCAAAACGCAAATACAATAAAAATGACAAGGAAGTCGGTGACAATTAGCACAGTATTACTTCTGTTTAAATCATGGTATCGCATATTGGCCGTCTCAAACCTATTGATATAACAACTAGAAACATACACCTCTGATTATTGTACAGAATAAAAAAGCTGCATAATAAAAAAGTATCATATAGTTAAATAAGTTAAATCGTTTTGTTCAACTACAATAGTAAACATAGACATGAAATATGTGTAACCGTGTGCAGGATGGATATCGTTATGATAAAACAAGGAAAGTGCTATAAATGCTTTGCCGTTGCATTTATTTTGTCGACATTATTAACTGGATGTTCACCATCTGGCTTGCAAACTTTACCTTCAGCGACTACTCACCCTTCATTAACGAAAAACATAAATAATTACAGGTATTTAATTGGACCTGGTGATAGTTTAAATATTTTTGTTTGGGGTAACCCAGAAGTATCAGGAACCTTTACCGTGCGACCAGACGGTAAACTGTCTACCTCTCTCGTCGATGATATTGACGCCTCCGGTCGAACACCAACAGAATTAGCACGCAGCCTAGAAATACATCTTGCTGAATACGTTCGGGATCCTATTGTCACCGTCATTGTACAGGGCTTTGTCGGCCCTTACAGCGAGCAGATTCGAGTGATCGGCGAGGCTTCCCAGCCGAGGGCCATTAATTATCGTGAGAATATGACACTACTCGATGTCATGGTCGCTGTTGGCGGGCTGACAGAATATGCAGACGGTAATGATGCCCGCTTAATAAGAGTCATTAACGGTCAACAGCATCAATTTGGTTTGAAAATGGGCGAACTCATCCGGGATGGTAATATCCAGGCGAATGTCGACATCCTCCCCGGTGATATCATCATTATTCCTGAAGCCTGGTTCTAGGAGATATTCATATGAAAGAGCAGTTTGATCTCCTCGTACAGTACCTACAAGGCCTCTGGTTTCAGCGTCGGTGGATTGTCTCTACTCTCTGGATTGTTTGCCCGCTTGGTTGGGTAATGGTGACCTTAATGCCCAACCAATACACCTCCGAGGCGCGAGTCTACGCAGATACACAATCCATTTTGCAGCCTTTGCTCCGGGGCATTACGGTTAATACCGATCCATCGCAAGAGCTGGCTCTGATGGTAAAAACCCTTTTAAGCCGCCCCAACCTAGAGAAAATTGCCCGCTATACCGATGCAGATATCCGCGCCAACACCGGTGAGGAGTATGAAAATATAATTAATGATTTAAAAGAAAATATTTCCATAAAATCAACCAGTAAAGAAAACTTATTTTCCATTAATTATTCTGGTGCCGAGCCTCAATATGCCAAAGAAGTTGTCCAGGCTGCCATTGATGTCTTCGTTGAGAACACTGTTGGCCAGAAACGTCAAGACACCAATCAAGCAGACAAATTCCTCACAAGCCAGCTTAAAGAATATGAAGATCGCCTCATCGACGCTGAAGATCAACTAGCTAACTTTAAAAGAAAAAATACCGATTATATGCCTGGTTCTGAGCGAAATTATTATCATCGTCTACAAACACTGCAAGATCAGCTAGAGACAACACGATTGGCCTTGAAGGAAACCGAAATACAGCTTGCCACAGCCCAGAAGCAATTAAGTAATGAAACCGCCATTGTTGCTCAGCAAACAACAGGCTTCAGCACTGAATATGACCTGCGGCTTAACAGCCTCGAAACACGTCTCGATGAGCTGCTCTTTCGATTCACAGACAAACACCCTGACGTAAGAGAAACCCAACGTCAAATTGCCGATCTAAAATCATTACAACAAGATTCACAACAACGGGCATCGGCATCTTCGACCTATTCAAACGCCGTCTTGCAAGATATCAAGCTCAATATCAGCCAACTCGAAAATCAAGCCGCCTCGTTGAAAGTACGCGAAGCTAACCAGATCGAAAAAAATAGCTTTCTTCTTCAAAAACTCGATCAGGTACCACACGTTGAAGCACAGCTAACCAGCCTAATGCGCAGCTATGATATTACCAAGTCCAAATATGAAGACTTGCTATCTCGCCGTGAGGCTGCACTCATTTCAAAACGAGCTGATGCCGCTTCCGATGAAATCACTTTCCGTGTCATTGATCCTCCCCTGCTCCCTAAAAAACCATCGGGGCCAGTACGGCCTCTGTTGCTAACCGCCGTCCTAATCGTTGGCATCGGTATAGGAGGAACCCTCGCCTTTTTAGCTAGCCAGGTTTCTCCCGTTGTTGTGTCATCCATGCAGCTGTACCGCCAAACTCAATTGCCAGTTTTTGGTGTTGTTTCTCTCACCGAATGCTCTGGGTTAATTGCCAAAGAGCGGCGCAAAGTCTGGTATTTTGCGCTGTTCAGTACCGTGTTGGTTATATTCTATATTGGCTTTCTGGCCATTAATCTAACGCCATCCATTCATTCTCGTATTCTTCAGGGGATTGAATATCTATGAGTATTATTGAAAAGGCGCTGCAAAAGCAGCAAAACGGGGCTAAATCAAGCATCATCAGCCAGGCGACGGATGGCAATAACGACACCGTAGAGCCAACTGTCACACAGCCGAAAATAGATGTCAGCCCCACTCCGTCAGGTCACTTTGTGCCTATTGATACCACCAGACTGACAGAGCTCGGAATGGTGTCGCACACCGATAACAATACTAATTCACGAATCACCAATGAGTATCGCTCAATCAAACAAAAGATTATTCACAATGCACTCGGGCCTGCAGCTTCGCACCATGAAAATGGCAATTTGGTCATGATCTCAAGCTCACGCCCCTCGGAAGGCAAAACCTTCACCGCCATTAACCTCGCGCTGAGTATAGCCTCAGAAAAAGATAAAACGGTGTTGCTGGTCGACGCTGATGTACTTAGGCCGACAATCAGTAAAGTGTTAGATATTGAAGAAAAAACGGGCTTGATTGATTACCTGCTTGGTGATGTTGAATCAATATCCGATATCATCTATCAAACCTCTATTCCGAACCTTCGCCTGCTGCCTGCTGGCTCTCCCCATCACCTTAGCAATGAGCTCTTGGCAAGTGACAAAATGAGGGAGCTAACCAAAGAGCTCGCTTCACGCTATACCGATAGGATCGTGCTATTTGATTGCCCACCATTATTAGGGGTTGTCGAAACAATAACAGTCTCGAAACTGCTTGGACAAGCGATGGTAGTGGTCGAGCATGGGAAAACAAAAATGGCAGAAGTAGAAAAGGCTGTGTCAGAGCTCAATAAAAATATGGCAATAGGGTTTATTGTCAACAAAGCCATGCGTGGCACATATAGTCAATATGGGTATGGATATGGATATGGCTATAATTCCAATGAGAGCCAATCATAGATGGTGGCTATTTTGCAGCTTGCTCTTGGTAACAACCCGTAGCCTTGCCGCAGATGTTAAATTTCAGCCAACTATAGGTGGAGGCTTCACCTATACCGATAACATCGACCAGGACTCTCAAAACGAAAAGGGAAGCTTGATCTCTGAACTCAATGCAGGTATCGCCACAAATATCCAAGGAGCCGACGGGGTCGTTGAATTCGACTATACGCTTAGCCAACTATTTTATAGCCATAACTCAGAAAGCAATGAAACATACCAAACTCTGACCTTTTCCGCCGATAAAGGTATCAACCGGAGTGGTTTTCGCCTCGATGCCAATGCATCAATCGACAACATCACCAAAGCCGCCGATCAGAACGCCACTGCCGATGTCATTTCTGGTGATACCATCGAAAACAAACATGCAAACATAGGGCTAAATTACCGCTCCAACCCTCGAAGCAAAGTAGACTTCTCGGCCAGGGCGTATACAGATTTCACAAACAACGAGGATGATATCGGCAACTACAACGGCTATGGTGCCGAATTTAGTTTTGCCAATGGTGAAACCGTCAAAGAGTTTTTCTGGCTGTTTGAAGGCTACTACGATGTGAAAGACGACAAAAATAGCAATGCAGATACTCGCTTTACAATATTAAGAGAAGAATTCGGGCTTCAAACCCTATCCGGGTGGGTCCCTTTTCTCCGCCTCAACTATGAAGACTACGAAGGCTCATCAGATGCAGATAGCGCCGACACATTCAGCTGGGGGCCGGCACTGCGATATTTCTGGACTAAGCAAGCGTACTTAGAGCTAAGCTATAACTTCTCGGAAGATGATAACAACCCTGATTTTTGGGCAGGGGCAATTAATATCATTCCATCACCGAGGACCAGGCTATTTGCCTCCTACGACAAGCGATTTTTTGGTGATGCCTATGAACTGCAGCTGTCCCATCGCTCCCGGCGATTAACCAACAGTATTACCTATACCGAAGAGGCCGTTAGTTTTGATCGTGATTTCTTTACCTCAGGGGCAACGATAGAAGAAATATCATTAAGCCGCCGGCTAGAATGGTCATCGGTATTAGCAGCCCGACGGACTGACTATGAGCTGTCCATTTACCGGGATGAACGCGAAGCACTCAACCCCAGTACCGAAAATCAGAATGACGAAGTGAACGGTATCGGCATCGCTGTTCATCATCGCCTCGCCCGGCGCCTGACAGTAACAGGGCGATTTGACTATGATTATTACCAGTTTATCCGTCGCAGTAGTAACGATCAAAACGACTATTATCGAGCCTATGAACTAGAAGGCCAATATCAGCTCAACCGGCACCTTTCAACCTCATTAGGGCTCAGCCACAACAATAAATCATCATCACTGAATACCAATAACTACGATGAAACCCGGTTCTTTGTCGATATAAGGATGCAATTATAGTTATGTATGAATCACATTTTGGTCTATCCGATAAGCCTTTCAAACTCAGTCCAGACCCACGCTTTTTCTTTTCAAGTCCCCATCATGAAAAGGCAACCTCGTACCTAAAGTACGGCTTATCACAGGGCGAAGGGTTTATTGTGATCACGGGTCCAATAGGGACAGGTAAGACAACAATCGCAAGAAACTTGATTGCCTCCCTGGACGAATCAATTGTGGCAGTACATATCGCAACGACTCGCCTTACCCCCGAAGAGCTGGTCCGTCTGGTCGCTGCCAAGTTTGACATCCTTGTCGAGGGGCTGGGCAAAGCGGAAATACTCAAACGGCTAGAACAGTATTTATTGAAACTGCACCAGCAACACCAACGGGCACTGCTCATAGTTGACGAAGCACAAAATCTGCCTCCAGAGACAGTCGAAGAGCTGCGCATGCTGTCTAACTTTCAGCTCGATGACAAACCACTGATTCAGAGTTTTTTGCTAGGGCAAGAAGAACTAAAGGGGATCATTGAGCTGCCTGACATGGAGCAATTCAGGCAACGGATCATTGCGTCATGCCACCTTAAACCATTCGATTGCGAACAAACCGGCCAGTATATCCACCATCGCCTTAAACAGGTGGGATGGCAAGGTGTTCCTACGCTTGAAGAGGGTGTCGACAAAATCATTGCTAATTATTCTCAAGGGATACCAAGAAAGATCAATATCCTCGCCGATAGGCTGTTCTTATTTGCCTACCTGGAAGATCTGAAAGTCATCAGAGCGGATGATGTTCATCATGTTCTCCAAGAAATGCAGAGTGAGTTATCTGGATCCATGATGACGCAAAGAACCGTCCTCAACCAGAATCACTTAAACCAGCAAGCTACAAGCGAGCCGGAGCACAATGAGCTCAAAGCCAGTCAAACACTAAAAGCTATCTCAGACGTGCTCGACACGGTTATTGAAAGAAAACTGGCCACAATTCGTCACTTAGATAAGCTACTAAATCAAAAAAGAAAACTGTTATCAGAGGCAGGAGCAAAACTACATGATGAGACTGTATTGGAAAACGATCCGAAGGACAATCGGCTTAAGAGGAAATACTGGTTCAAAAAACTAATGTCACTAGAAAAGTCATAACCTCTTATTTTACTGACATAACCAGAATAACTTACAGCAATACATCTATGCCATTAATATAGGCCTTATAATGTAATCTACTCTTAATGCAAACCTATTAACAAAAACAACTCAACATGACATATTCTATAAATCGTAAAGTCAAGACGCTGTCACTGCAACACCTTGACTTCAAGATCAAGTTTTTAACAGGCTAACTATTCATTAGCTTATTATAATCAATGCCAACTTTCTTACATGCTGCTGCGACTCCGCATTGTGAATCGAGTTGGGCTTTAAGATCTCTACCAGTTTTATTTTCAAGACGATTGAATAATTGAGGGTGAGAGGTGGGAGAAAAATGCCCCTTCTCTACATACTCCAAAGGTATATACTTTAAATCGCCACCATATTTATCACGCCAGTACATAATTCCAGAACCATGATCCCAATATAGCTTACTCTTACGATAATCTGATTCATATTTATCTATACAATTAATATGATCGTATATTTTGCACCACCAACCAGCCCCAACTTCATATTGATGACGTGAAGCGCTCTTAGTCGTGCAGCATACCAACTCCCATGCTCTCTGAGGTTTTCTCCAAAACCTTTTACGGTGCCATAGTTTTACTGCACAGGTTTGTCCATCATTTAAGTCAGAGAACATTTCAGCTAGTCGATGCATTTTCTTTGGTGGAATAAGTAAGTCAGAATGCCAGAATGCCAATTTGTCTATAAATAAAAATACAAATTCCATAACAAACAACGGATTCATAAAGGGAAGTTTCAGTCTTTTATTAAAATCATAATATACTGCACTTTTAGTTAGCTGCGAGGGTTTACCAACTCGAGGATCACAACCAACAAGTGGCGTCCACCCTACGCTTTCTACTAATTTTTGCTGAACCAAACACCATTCGTCATGAGCATTCCAAATTAACCAAGGGTTTTCAATTCCTGCCAAATCATTTTTCCACTCTTCAGCAGCAGCGAAAATATCTTCTATATTAAAATTTACTCGATGAAAATCAGGCCAGCCACCTCGTCCAAGGAGATAATGAGCACGTTCACTATTAGGATCAATACCATCATTAATATTACGATTCATACTCACCTATCCTTTAAACTTATGGTTACCCACTCACAATAATGGAATAACATTGTTCATTACCTTTACATTTGTTATATGTTTTTCTGACTAAACATGCTTTAGTAAATATAAAGTTAGTATAAATCTAATTTTTTTGTTCTAAATTAGGCAAAAAATCACACTCTAAATGTTCTCCCTCCTGAAAATTCAACCTTTAGCTCATTAAAACAACTCATCGTCTCTGTCTGTCAATCTTCCAATCGGTTTTGAATTAGTAGTTGGTGGGTAGAAATAATCAGGCTAATTGATATTCCAACCAGTGACCAGTAAAACTCAAGATAAGATAAAGATAGAGCTGCTCCAGCTGTCCCAAACGCAATAAGGGATAACTGAAGCATTCTAGCCAAATCGGACCTCCACCGGTATTTCTCATTCATGGCTTTCACTTTTCTATTTATCCATCCTAACCTCAGAAAACAGGTAATCATGATGGCGAGATAAAGGGTGAGCCCGAGAAAGCCATGATCACCCAATACCTGAAAATAGATGCTATGCGCAGCCCAGCCTTTTTCACCTGGTGACGATGTTTTAATAAAATCCAATGTATCGAATTCTTGTGCCATCTCCTGCCAAATGTAATCGTAAGAGCCAGTCTTAAACCCCCCACCTAACAGAGGCCTATCCATTGCTAATAAAGTATGAATCTTCCAGGAGTTCAACCGTGTTGTAAATGAACTATCCTGTGCAGCCGTTTCTATTGTACTCATTCTATCAGACCAATTCTGCGGTAAGAATAACGCCCCAAAAAAAATGGCTACAAGTAGTCCACAAGCAGTAATTAACTTATGGTTTGATCTAAACCAATAATATCCACTAACAATCAATAAACCGATAAACCCACCGCGAGAGTGGGTGCCAAGAACCGCAATAACACACAAACACAACACTCCAACCAAACCTATTTTCAGCCATCTTTCACTACAAGCTTGAAACATAAAAATGATAATAGGGATAAGCATACAAAGTGCTACTGCAAAATGATTATTATCAGAGAGTAAATGACCTTGTGGCCCAGAAATTTTATGCCCGCCTCCTGAGAGAATAAACTTCAACCCTTCAACAGAACCATAAAAACCTATGGACAATATAGCAACCCAGCATATTAATTCAAATTCATACCGCTCGCGTATGCACAGGACAATCATAATGGTGAGTAACATGATCTTCGACAGCTTTATCCACTCAAACCATACAAGCTCAGAGATACCAAGTGTTGCTGCACTAGTAATAAAAGTATAAAGCCAAAAAATCAGCACACACAAAAATACAAAATTAAAGCTCATGGTTTTCTTTTTAATGTTGAAAAGATATCCAGCAATAGCAATAAAAGCAAAAATCGAGTTAAAACTAATACTTTGAGCAACCCCGTATAACCAGTGTACAGGTACAAACAACCCTACCCAAAGCCATAGTGATACTGCAACATATGGCCTACGAAATGCGAGGAAAATTAAATAGGCAGAGAAAATCAAAAAGACAATATCTCTCATCATTTTCCTCTCAAATCTTTTATGGCGTCAGCTCCAAGGTTCTGCTGCTTTTTTTGCTTGTCATCGAGCTTTATTGACTGGCGACAAACATAGACAACCATTATCAAACAAAATAAAAATAATAATGACTCCATAGCAACACCTCAATTTAAGCCACCCAAAACCTACAAATCTCACAATAGGCCAAAGCGGTAATAAAACTGTTTTTTCAAATGATCAAGAATAATATAATATTCATAAACCCTACTCTTAAGCATAGACATACCGACAATAGCTGCGGCAACATAAAAAATGGCACCAGAAATAATAGCAACAAACAGCTTTGTAATATCATGCTCAACATGGTTAGTTAACATAGATACGAATTCATACATTAACCAAGAACAAACAAATGGCAACAGAACTATATAAAGTAAATGTGCAAAATTTAATTTTGCGAAAAGCACATATAGCCCCATCATTATAGTCATAAATAAAACACCAACTAATAATCGATTCAGAGAGAGTGCTTCAACCGTTCTATCAGATAAGAAAAAAAATACTATTGAGATGATAATAACGATGAACAAATCAGAAAGAACGAGAATTGGCATTCTTTTTGTAACCATCAGTATTACCATTAAAGGATTATAAAAAGTCATAACGACCATGATCCCAGCCAAGTTGCTCATCACAGGGATCGCATCTAACCATTGCTGACCTAATACCACCCTAACAAAGGGCTCACTAATCGCACTCACACCGAAAGAACAAGGCAAAACAACCAACATCAGTATGGTTAGTTGTTGGTAAACCCTTTGACTAAACGCTTTTTGGTCGTCCTTTAGCTGTGAAAGTACCGCAAAAAAGCCGCGCTGGAGTGGTGACACCAAATCAGTAAAGGGCAACCATGCTAACTCCTGCGCAAAGTTGTACACACCCAGCATTCGGCTGTTTAGCAGGTTACCTAAAATCATTACATCAATGCGAGAACGTAAATATCCTGATATTGTTGTTAAATATAACCATTTTGAAACCAGCCATTGCTCACGCCATCGGCTAGTCGACCACTTAGGGCGATAACTACAAGCAATATATCCAATGACAACTTCAGTGAATTCGCAAACCACACTACCAAGGATCAATGCCCAATAGCTTTGCCATATAACAGCAATAGAAATTGAAAATATACACCCAATAGTTTTCACAACAATAAGGATAATTGTTGTCGTTCTAAAATTGAGCTCTTTTTCAAAAATATCTAACCCAATATTACGAAATGCCTTAACAAATGGAATAATAGCAACAACTTGGATAACTAGCTCCACCCTAGCTTCATTGGTATAAGAGGCTATCCACGGAGCTGAAATAAAAAGCAATAGTGCACTAAAAACACGTAAGACTAAATTTAATGACCAGAGGCTATTGAGGCTTTCATCAGATAACGCCTCCTCAAGTACAACTACTCGGGTCGTGCTCATAGAAGTAAAAGCCAAAAATAGGAAGATAAAAAAAGAAGATATAGCTGCAATACCAAAGTCTTCCGGCGACAGGAGCTTGGCCAAAACTAATGTACTAGCTAACCCTATAAGCCGATTGTACCATGTAGATACTATCGCCCACTTGGCTCCATAAATAAGTGCCTTTCCATATTTATCAGCCACCATCCTTCTCCGATATATCTAATTGAGTAAGATAAAAGTAAAGCAAGCACCTTTTAACCGCCTAGGTCTATTTCTTGTAGGATTCACAATAGAAAGAAAAAATTTATCACGACTTGTCATTACTAACACCTTCTTGCAAAATTTGCTTTGGCAGAAACATCTGACTGTCATTAAATCCATTGAACCATTCTATATAAGTCAATACTGTCTTCTTTAGATCATCCAACCGCAATTTATTTTCGACATAAGGTGTCAAATCCAACTTAGCACTGGGCGAATGAAATGATAAAACGAAAACTTGTTGCCCTATTGATAATTGTGACTTTGTTATTAACTTCAATTGTCGTAAAGATAACCCTTCTGGAGATAAACGAAGTCGCCGTATATAAAATATTCTCTTCAACATTTTCGTCAATAGCTTAGTTCCCATTTTTTTATATACTTGTGGGTTTCTATTCATCTTATTCTCAATCCAATTAATTGGAGAGATAATCGAACCCGTATGAGGAATATAAACGATATTATTTTTTGAAAAGACAGTGTTTCCATAACTACTGAAATCCGGTCCTTCTTGTTCTGAAAAATCATAATAAGCACTTATACTTAAGTCTACTTTATATCCTAATGCCGTTAAATGTTTTGCCGTGTTTCCACCAATGCCATACCGACCAGCCAGGTATGTTACTGGTCTTACTCCGGAGACAGATTCTATCTTATTTGTCAGAACCTCTAACTTCTTATGTTCCAAGTCCTCTGGTAGATTCCCAGGGTAGGAATATACACTTGCAACTTCATTATTTATAAACGGTTCTTCAAAGGGTGGGTTTACCCAGGGGTGAAGGTGAGTAGCAAATTCAACTTTGCTATCAGCTAATTCCCGGTATTTTTCAACAACAGCCATTCCTCCCGGGCTGGATATAAAGGGAAAGTCCATTGCCAGTGTCACTTTCGCTCCTACAGCCAGCAGCTCATCGACAAACTGTATTAATTCTTGATGGTGGGTCACTGACTGGTTGGTATTTTTAAACCCGCCATTCCAGTCAAATTCTTCTTCAGCATGAATAACCACGGCAAGTTTAGCTGTCATAGCGTACCTCCGGATAAAATTCAGACAGCCTTTGGACGGTGTTTCTAATCAGTTTGAAACAATCGACGACTTCCTCTTGGCTCTGGAGGTACGGTTCTGAAATTTCAAAATATAAATGAGTATAGCTAGGGGTTAAGTCAGCAAGGCAAAATGAAAAATGCACATCGTAGTATGCATCTAACAGGCGTTTATTCTGTTCATCAAAATAAATAACAATATCACTATCCCGAAGATCTTTTTGGTGTAACCATTTCGATCTATGCCCTTCTAAATCCAATGCAAGGCTTGAAGCGGCCTGGCAAGCTTTGAGCGGGCTACTTCTGTCTTCACTGGAATGGAAGCCATATGATACACACTGTTCTGCGGTTAAGACGTTAGCCAGCTCTTTGCTAAGCACCAGCTCAGCAAACGGGCTGAGCATGATATTGCCATAACACACAAAGAGGATCCGACGCTTCGGGTTCACCTTCAGCAACCTTTTCAAACTTCGCCGAGATCGGTAACGACGGAACACTGTCAGTGCCGGGTACTTACGATAGAGCATGTTGACAAATAGCAGCCCTATTTGGCCAATATCCTTAAAGAATGGTCCAGGATCAAGCCAGTTGAAGCTATCTATTGTTTCTCTGCCTGCCAGTACCCGGCTCAGGCTACCAATACGTTGAAGCATATAAACAAGGGAGCGTATTCTACCTTGCTTATCCTTCAGCTCTTCTATCTCCCTTCTTATTTCATAAATATCAGGCAGTAATGCGCGGGCGTAGCAACACTCTCGGTAATGGAACCTTGGGGTATGAGGCAATGTGTCATGACATAGGTAATCAGCGTAATAGAGAGGAAAGTTAACGCCCGAAAAAATAGCCAGCGGCAAGGAACCCCAAAACCTGGCATTCACCTCAACCAATATCCAAGCCTGACTTTCAGGGTTGCGGCGAAATTCGAACATAGCAACACCCGTCAAAGCGGTGTATGTGCACATCTGTTTCGCTGCTGCCAGCAATTCAGGGGACAGTTTTATACTCTGCCGGTAAGAGCTGCCTCCTCCCTCATTAGGTTCGGCAACCCGCCGATGGGCAAAAGCAGCATATACAACCCCCTCAACGGCAAAAACAGAAACGCCTTCACCGTATCCTGAAAAAAACGGTTCAATTAAGTACGAGCCACTCCCTGCTTCCTTTTTAAACGCATCATATTCAGCTCGATCACTGATAATGGCAACATTCTGACGCTGCTTTAGTGCTGCTTTACGGAATGACTGTAAGGGCTTCACAACAAACTTCGAGCTGAATCTTTCTGCCAAATCGTGATAATCGTAGTCGGCTACAGCCAATACCTCACCTTGGGCCACAGGAATATCACAGGCTATAGCAACACGTTTGGACTTCCACTTATCAAACAGAAGATCTAAGGCTGTTGAATTGGCAACGGCCAGTTTCGTATGCGGCGGCAATTGCTTTCTTGCCGAGTGAAGGGGATAAATCGCTCTTTCATCACAAGGAATTACAAGATCAAACCTATAGCGCTCAACAAGAGCCAACACGTGAGCCAACCATTCATCTTGGCTATAAGACTGATAATTATAGTATTTTGCCGTCGTGATATATTTGCTAGCCAAGGCTGGGCTAGTCTTATTGTAACAGGCAACGTGAACTTCGTACCCAGCCACAGCCAATGAGCGAATAACGGATAAAAAGCTGCGTGTGTCCTCACCAAGGACTAACACTTTCATCGACTTTTCATTGCATCCCTTTTCTATCACGTTTCAACCTCAACCTTGTCAAAACAAAAAAATACACGCTACATCAAATTTTTCATCTAATTGATAATGGCACAACACCAAGAATTTAACCAAGAAACAACAAAACACTCACAACCATAAGAACCTTTAATCTATAAGGTTTTTGAAGCTAAAGTCTGGCCTAAAATACATGAATTCACTTAGATACCTTGCGGCTACCTAACTGAAGCAACTCGTAAATACATTCCACAGGTCGTTTACTGCAAACTTGTAAGTCAGTGTCCTCCCAGTCTTCATTGTTCTTCCCTGCTCCTGGTAATTGTTACTTATTTATGGGCATGATGAAGTTTCTTGCCACTGATTCTCTATACTAATTGCAACGAATATTACTGTAGAGCCAGTGCCATCTCGCCCATTCCTGCGAGTTCTGGGCTGGTTACTAATTGATGAGGGGCTTGATGGGAAATAAATATATGGGGTTAAAGCGCTATTTTATTGTTATAGGCATTATCGCCCATCTCCTTATTGGATATTGCCTTTACTCATTCACCTCTCCCTTTCTCTCACAAACTGAAACATTCCCGAAAGCTGTCCTCATCGCCGCTAATAAAATCAATCGCGACTACCCCAGCTTTGCCCTTCTGGGAGATAGCCTTTCAGCCGTCGGTGACAAGTTGCAAATACCCAACTACTTTTGGCGGCCATTTTTGCCTGACTACTGGCCGACTGTAGGGCCTGACTGGTCACCCTCAAAAAATGCTAACCGCACTGTTAACAATGCTATTTTCGTCTCCGATCCATCAGCACTCAGCAAGGCCTTAAAAAATGTTTCGCCCGGGCAGCATATTATTCTAGCTCCTGGTACATACTCTATCCAAAGCAAACGCCTTCAGATCAGCAAGCATACACCCAGTGCGCAACAACCCATCACACTCAGGGCATTAAAGCCGGGAAAAGTCACTCTTGAACTCGATACTGCTGAAGGGCTCTATCTCAACCAGCCGTATTGGCGAATAACAGGAATACGCTTTGTTGGAAAATGTAACAACCAGGCCCGCTGTGAGCATGCTATCCATGTTGTTGGTGACGCCGATCATATCGTTATCGAACATAACGAGTTCATTGACTTCAATGCCGCAATAAAAGTGAATAAACACAACAATGCCTATCCTGATCACGGCATTATTCAAAATAACCATTTCCACTTCACTGGCCCCAGAAAAGTCAGCAACCCCGTCACGCCGATAAATGTTGATCATGGTAACAACTGGCTGATCAGCAGAAATATTATCCGTGACTTTATCAAGTCAGGTGGCAACAAGGTCAGTTATGGGGCCTTTATCAAAGGTGGGGCGGAAAGAGGAATACTCGAGAACAATCTTGTTATTTGTAACACTAAACACCACCGCTTTGCCGGCTCGCAGGTAGGGCTCTCGCTTGGTGGCGGAGGTATGGCGCAACAGCATCGGCGAGGCAAGATAAGCGCCGAGACTATTAATGCCGTAATCAGGAACAATATCGTGATGCATTGCAATGATGTAGGCCTATATATAAATAAAAGCAAGAAATCAACAATAAACAATAACCTTTTATACCATACTCAAGGTATTGATCTTCGATACCCTCAATCTGATGCCCTTATCGAAAATAATATTTTAACCGGAGAGATCCGACTTCGAGATCATGGAAAAGCCGAATCAGCAGCCAATCATGTTGTACCCCAAAGCTATTGGACCGGCCGAGAAAAAATCGATAGTTGGTTCAGCTCTCCTAGCATTGGTAACTTTAGCTTCAAGAATGATGAGCTCAGAGAACAATTACACGCACTCGCCGTGCCATTTCAGCATCTTTCTCGCCAAGAGAACAAAGATTTTTGTGGCAATACCATCCGCCCCGATGACCGATTTAGCGGTCCGTTCAAGAGTAGTGAAGGCTGCTTTCGGCAGTTAAGCGCCGCTTCAGGTCTCGAATAGTATTTTCAACTTTCAACGCGAGCTGGGGATGCTGGTAGTGAAACACTGCCAAGCATGATTCACGGTTGGCAAAAGTCTTCTTATAGCGGGTAATACCGCCCATAAAATCATAGCAAACCATGCCTTCCGATAATGCCTTCTTGATTAACAGATAGTGTGCCACCAAACCTGGTTTCAAGTGTTTGTCTTGGTATTCATAATTCAGTGCGCTTAAGTAGAAGTAAACGGTATTGCCATAATGAAAATTATAAATAACCGCTAGGGTTTCCCCTCCTACGCATATATGGTGGAAAACAACATTACCACTATTAACTCCCCGCTCAATCAATGTACGGTGAAAGCGCTTGAAATGAGCGTTGACAAAACCACTCTGACCCAGTCGATCTCCCCACCGCTTAATATGAAAAGGCTCTGCTATCGAGAACATCTGCAAAGCTTCGCTCGGCGTTGTTGCCGTCGAGATGGTTATTTTTCCTTTGTCTTCATATTTTCGCATACTCCTTTTTATCTGATAACGGCCACTGCGAGACATACTCTGATCTAAAGTTCGATGATTATCCCTAAGCTCATCCAGATCAAGCTTGTAGGCCATTGTCTCCCATGTCGCTCTCTGCTCAACACCCAGATCAGAGACCCCATCAAAAACATCCCTCAAGGAAGCGCCAACAATGAAAGCACCGTTCCCAATTAAGGAATGCATTATTTTTGACATCATCCCATTACGTGTTAATTCAGCCAATTCTGGTAACAATAAGAAATCATTATATTCAATCCACGCTTTATCTAATTCATTATCTCCGGTGCGATGGAGGTAATAATTCTTACTTGAATTGAAAGGATATTTGCTCTTTCTTGCAACAATGATTCCCAATCCTACAACCTTGTTTTTGTATCTTGCCTCGATAAGATAAAAGTCATCAATAAAACAATCTAACCATGAGCCAATCCAAAGCCATGACAGGAAAATATTTGGCTGGGCAATGAGTTCGAGCTGTTGCCATGCGTTTTCAAGCCAATCTCTATTCGGATTATAAAAAATTTCACATTGAACAGAATTATCATCTCGGCCCATGAAATCCACCTCACGATTATAAGTGGTAACTTCCCTATTTAGCATAAGCATAGCAGCTGAATATCATAAAAAGCCTTGAATAAAGTGGCGAACAAACTCGGTCAAATTGCACTTTTCTGTCTATGATAAAAATTATTGGTATTTTTCTGACATTACAAGGATGAGCATGAATAAGAGTAACTGTAGAAAAATCAACAATATTACATTAGCCAGTCTTATTTTGCTCACCCTAAGTGCATGTAGCGACATCACCGCTGAAGAACATCTCACCAAAGCTAAAGGTTACCTTGATAACAATGAAACCAGCCCTGCTGTGATCGAGCTAAAAAATGCCATTCAGCAAGACCCAGGCCTTAGTGAACCTAGGCAATTACTAGGGCAAATCTATCTACAAAATGGTCAATTTGCTAGTGCCGAAAAAGAGTTTTCCCGAGCGATTAATAATGGTTCTAGCCGCGAGATGATTGAACCTCTTCTTGCAAGGACCTTGCTTTCACAGGAAAAAAATGAAGCCGTTAGTAAGCTGGTCGATAAATCCACAGTCACCCATCCCAGGGTCAAATCAGAGCTATTGGCACTAAAGTCACTCGCCCAGTTAAAGCAAGGTAGCCTGGAGGAGGCTAAGTACACGCTTGAGCTCGCCGAAAACGCCGGGCAGGATTCACTCTATCACTCACTGAGCAAAGCCAGTATTGCTGCCTCTGAAGGCAATCTTGATTTAGCGATATCAACAACCGATCAAGTCATTGCTGCCTTTCAAGACAGTAGCGATGCCTGGTTATTAAAAGGCCATCTGGAAACCTCAAAAGGTCATCACCAACTCGCTGCCGACAGCTATCAAAAAGCGATAGAGCTAACGCCAAATGCGATTCATTATACGCTTTTCCTAGCCCAGGCCCTGCTGAAAGACGAGCAGTATAGCAAAGCTGAAGAGCAGGTTGACAAGCTGTTACAAGCATCCTTCAACAATGCGCTAATAAATGAAATAAAAGCGACCGTTCGCTATGTAAACAAAGACTTTGATACGGCTAAAGAGTTTGCTGACCAGGCTATACAGTATGGTTCTAATAATATTAGTACCCATATAATCGCGGGTATTGCTGCCTTTAAGCAAAATAAGATAGAGCAAGCCAATACACACCTTAAAAAAGTAGCCTCATTTATCCCTGATGATCACTATATCAATCAGATTTATATTGCTACCCAGCTAAGACTTGGCAATATAGAAGGGGCGATAGAAACACTGAACGCCCTACCATCATCATCAGAGAAAAATAGCAAATTCATATCAGACGTTAGCTTGGAGTTTGCAAAAATTGGCCGAAATGATATTGCCCTTAACTTAGCCGAAAAAGCGGCTAAATTTGATTCTAGTGATCCCAATTCTAAGCTACGTCTCGGACTCATTAAACTAGCCAACAATGACACCAGCGGATTAAGTACACTTGAGCAAGTGTTGAAAATAGAGCCTACATTATTAGAAGCCAATGTAGGTATGATTTATTTTCACCTGAAAAGAGGGGAACTGGAAAAAGCAAACACAGCTTTAGAGAGCTGGCTGACCTCACAGCCTGAAAATATTAACGCGATGCATTTAAAAGGTATGACAAAGCAATTGCAAAAGGATTATGGTGCAGCTAAAACCTGGTACAATCGAGTTTTGGACAAGGATCCTGAAAATATACCTGCCGCATTAGCTCTAGCACATCTTAAAACACTTGATAACCAGATAAATGACGCATTTAAGGATGTCATCGCGATTGCCACCAAACATCCTGATAACCAATCCGTGGCCAAGCAGCTTTTTAACTATGCCCTACGTACGAATCAATTTGATCAAGCTATATCGCTATACAAGAAGCAGATCAATGAAAGCCCATCCTCTCTGGAACCTAAGATCATACTTGCCCAAGGTTATGCTGTGAACAGTAACCATTCCCAAGCAATTAACCTACTGAATGATTTACCCCATAAGGATAAGAATGCAACTGTTTGGCGCTTGCTTACACTTCTTTATAAAAATACAAATAACTATACCAAATCGTTAGCGGCTGCTGAAAAGTGGCTTGAAATGGATGAATTGAACCTAAATGCTTACTCACAGGCGATTCACCTGCATGAACTAAATACCCATTACAAAAAAGGCATAAGCATAGCGGAAAAGGCTGAACGTCTTTTTCCAAAGCAAAGCCGTTTCGCTCTGATGAAAGCAGGTTTGCTGATCAAACAAAATAAGCTTGATGAAAGCCAGCTAGTCCTAGACTCACAGGATGAAACCGTCAAATCATTACCGGTTTTCCTGAAACTGCAGGCGATTATTTATACCGAGCAAGGAGAATTAGCCAAAGCGGTAGCAGTACAAGAGCAACGTTACAACAAGCTGCAGCGCCTTTCGACGGCACAAGACTTAGCTGCTGCCTATGTCATCAATAACCAACCCGACAAAGCAATCGCGTTCCTCAAGCAAGTCATTTCCGAGCAAGGTTCCACTGCCCACCCCCTTGAACTGACCCTTGCGCAGATACAGCAACAACACAGGTCAGAAGAAGCCATTAGCCAATATCAGGCTATTCTTAAACGCGAGCCGAATAATGTTATTGCCCTCAATAATATTACTTGGCTATACCTTGAGAAAAACGACTATCTCAATGCTTGCCAATCCGCATCAAAAGCATACAAGCTTGCAGGCAATCATGCCGGAATACAGGATACCTACGGTTACTGCCTATTGAAATCAGGGCAAAGCCAACGTTCTCTAGAGCCCTTGCGCCTTGCCTACCAGAGCCTTAGCAACAACGACGAAGTCGCCCTGCACTATGCAGAGAGCCTTATTGCCAACCAAAAAGGCAGTATTGCCAGGGAAGTCCTGTCGACGCTTAAACCCTCAAACTCAGAACACATATCCATTAAAAACAAGCTTGAGAAGCAACTGCTTCAAGACAACGAATAGCACTAAGCCCTGGGAAGTCTGAGGCATTGGATCTAAATATGGTTAATTACTATTTATGCGTGTTTCTATTGGCTTTTTACTCCGCAAAGACAATCGCGGGCCTTCCTGAAACTATCGAGCGTATAAAGCCTTCGGTTGTGGGTATCGGAACCTATAATAAACTCTCGGCCCCAAGAACAACGATAAACGGGACAGGTTTTGCCGTTCGAGGAAACCTCATTGCTACCAATGCCCATGTCATATCACCTCACATCCTTAAGAAAAATAGCCAGTTTGCTGTTTTTATCGGTAGCGGAAGGCAGGCCGAAGTCCGTCTTGCTGAGGTGGTGATACGGGATGAACAACATGATTTGGCACTACTAACAGTACAGGGAAAGGCGATCCCCGCTGTGACACTATCCAACAATAGCGTACGGGAAGGCGAAGAGTATAGCTTTACCGGTTTTCCGATCGGCTCAATCCTTGGCCTCTATCCTGTCACCCACCGTGGTATGGTCTCTAGCATTAGTCCCATAGCCATTCCAGCAAACAATGCCAAAGCGCTAACAGCAATGCAATTAAAGCAATTGAAACAAAAACCGTATTCTGTCTACCAACTTGATGCCACAGCCTATCCGGGCAACAGTGGCAGCCCAGTTTACCACCCGGATACAGGTGATGTGGTTGCCGTAATTAATAAAGTATTAGTCAAGAAGGGGCGCGAGTCCGCATTAACTAACCCTAGCGCCATTACCTATGCCATCCCGATCAAACATTTAAAAAGCCTATTGGCTGACTATCAATAATGATGATTAACCGCCAAGCCATCTTATGGATAGCGCTGATCTGTTACTCCATTGTAATCACCTATCTATCGTTAATTTCCAGCCAAACTGAAGGGGATATAGCCAACTTTGATCAATATAAAATACCGTATTTCGATAAAGTGATGCACATTGGGGTTTACTGGCTCTATGCGATGCTGGCGCTGATCGCTTCTAATGGAAAACATACTTTACCTATGTGTTGCTTGCTGATGCTGCATGGTATTTTGCTTGAATACCTCCAAGTCAAATTCACTATAGGGCGAGAAGCATCGATCTCTGACGTTATTGCAAACATAGTTGGTATTTCAATTGGTTACCTTACAGTCTTAGTGTACAGAAGAACGACGGCTCTAAAATGAACATCATCCCATTTACCTTTCACTAGACTTGCGGCGTCGCGTACTTGCAAAGCCTACAAGCAACATACTGCCACCAAATAACGCAATTACAGAAGGCTCAGGTATTGCACTCACCAGGCCTATAGTCAAATCAGCTGAATATTGAGAAGGCCCTAAGCTATTATCTAGATTAAAGATGAACTGAATTGCCCCGACATCCTCCAAGTCAGCCCCTAAGCTAGAAAATTGGGAGAAAGAAAAAAAACGGTCTTCAGGTGTCGGAGAGGCTGGTTTGCCTTCCGTTAAAAAATCCACAGAGGTCAACTGGTAATTACCACTATTTTCTGTCCATATATTCACGGTAAAAGGGTTGTTCTGATCGACAAACCAGGTAGAGAAAACAAAATCGGTATTAATACCCCCTTCGGTAAAATCGATTCCTCCCAAGCCATCAGTATCAACGCCAGCACCGATCCCTAGTTCGCTATCCCAATCAACACCAACAGCATTACTTCCATCATAAGTAAGGACAAGAAACCCTGAAGTGAAAGAATCAATGTTTACTTCTAGCACACCTTCATTGACGGGACTCCCAAGCGGTTTAACCTCGGCAGAAAGACTACTAGTCCCATCTAGTTTCTCAACAAGCATGTCACGGGAGCCACCCATAATGCCCGCTGCAACACCAGCTTGACTGGCTGCCCCAACCCCCACAGAAGAGCTTGTTAACGGACCTTGCGCCGTTTCAAAGTCATCTATTACCATTGCATTCACATTGATACTAAAGAGTAATATCGACGAGGCCAAACACGTAGATTTCAGCTTTTGATAAATAGCCATTCTCATCTCCGCTTATTATTGTAAATCTCAACTAATTATATGTAGCATGCTTTGTGCCATAACTTGATCTTAAAATATCACTAATAATTACAATGATTTATGTAACGAATGCTATGTTTATATTTCATGCCTTACTAAAACTGTAAAGAAAACTGACAGTAAAGGTCAAAAATCAAATACATTCTTTGTTGCTTTTCTGATTATCCAAGATAGTACTATCGTTTGCTTCTAAATCACCATATCTTGGTCATTCTCGTTCCTTTTAGAAAATAACTTTACGATAGACTTTTTGAATAAATGCGAAACAAGCTCAGAGAAAGGCAAACGCTTTAAGTGTCCCCTAAAGTAAAGGTAAACGAGATAGCGTCGGTCGCTAAAATTACAGTGAATTGGGTATGTCGAGTGGAATACCTTAATAAAGGCATCATCGGTTAAATAAAAAGCCAATCGCCCCGGTTTAAATTGTTCATAATACTCAATTACACTGCAGGGAATATCGAGCTTATAGATAATGCGGCAATATCGGATAGCGTAATACATGCACTCACCGCTCCCTATTGCTCCCTGTAGTTTTATTAGATTTCCCCAAAAAAACTTATCTTGGCTAAAGCTACTAATAAGCTGATAAATATCGAAAAGATCCCTAACTCCCTTATGATATTCACTCTCATGAAAAAGGTGTATAGCGCTGTGAAGTACCATAGCCTCAGGACTAAGTATCTGAGCACCGTTTCCACCAACAAGGGAACGAGCGTGAGCAAGCAGCGTGACGGGATCGGGGCCATGACTTAGAATCTTTGGCAAGATGTTAAAATGCACATCAAGTTCTGTCTGCCGTTCAAAGTGCCTTAATGGCGGGATCTCCTGTGAGTACTCTCGATAAAACTTATCATCATAGTCAGTCAGATTTTTATGTAACCAACCGTGTTCAATTAAAGCCAGCTCAGCCATTTTAAGTTGTTCTTGAGGAACCAAGATGTCAATATCACTCATGAGCCGACCTCGCATACACGTGATACCAGACAGCTGGTACGCAGCGCCCTTTAAATATACCCAGCGGATGTTAAGCTGATTAAAAAGCTGGCTAAGGTGTAGGTGCTCTTGCTTAAGCAGCCTTAGCTGATTGGTATAGGTACATTCAGCAGATAACACGTGCCGTTGAAACTCAACAGGCAGTTCAAACCAAATATCAGCCTGTATACATAATGGCTTAAGCTGCGCCAGCATATTGTAGAACCTTGCCTCAGCGACGATTTGCGACAACTCACGAGGGCTCAATGATAACAGAGTGACCGGGCTCCGAAGAATATCGACTAATTGTACTGCCGTTACCTTTTTCATCGATCCCCTTCCTGATTGCAGCTTCGCAGTCTGCTAGCTGGTTATACTCGATATAGATAGCATCAGCAGCCTGTACCACCTGCTTTGCGCAAGTAAATCCCTCTTGGCTTAGTAAGCCAAAGTTAAAACTATTAGATATCAACTCCATCAGAGCTTCACATTTTTCTACCTCTTCGACATAGCATTGTTTGGCCGCAGAATATTTTACAAAGACAATTAACGAGACAGGCACACTGATATGAGCTTTGGCCACACAAGATGCAGGCGGTTTTACCAGGCAGACTTTCCCTTTGTGAGTATCGATAATTTCCTCGCTGAAACTCGCTGGAGGAAAGAAGCGACGGGCAATATCAATTGAGGTATTTTTTAAATTTATCGGCCTTGCCAAGGCATGAAGCTGCCTGCTTTTAGGGCAAATCAACGCCAGCTCATCAGAGAGTAATCGCCAGCCTTGCGAGACCAGATAAGCACACAAGGTACTTTTCCCCGAACCTGACGGCGCTGAAATAATGACCCCTTTGCCGTTTTTTTCCAGGGTAGCCGCATGAATAATCAAAAAATGATGGGCATAGTTTGCAATAAGCCAGTTCATTCCCCACTCCAGCATCGCTGGCGCCTGATTAAGTGGCAGCGGTTTGAATGGTTCACCGCCGTTGAAATAAAAACGAACCTGGGGCTTTAGCCATCGACGCCACGCAGATCCAGGTGTCATTGATACATGAAAGTCGACAAATTGCGATTCGGATCCACCAAGTAGGCTCTCTTGATAATGGGTTTGCAGGTAGCGTTGAACACTTGGGAGCGTTGTCTCCACCTCAGTGATGAAGGGACCGGTCTGCAAGTAATATCGCTGTTTAGAAGAGAGCATCCTGCTAATCCTTTAGCTGGGTAATAAGATCTGCATCGCTACCAACTGTTTGATAACATCCGCTGCAGATATTGGCTGCTGTTTGGTGTAACGGTCTATTTCATCGGTAATATCTTCGGTGGCTGTCAAACGATCCAGCAATTCCACAACAGAGATATCACATAAGATCGCTTCACAAGTAAATGGACTAAAAACAACGCCTCGTGACTGGTGCCTAAAAGTGCACGGTGAAATGACGAATTCACGGTTCAGCACAAATTTTGTCGGTTGTCTTTCCTTCATGAGTCTCCTTGCCTATCACACCCATAGCTTCAATTGGCTGACTAAATCATTAAAGGTTTTTTTGATAGCAGGGGAGTGTTCGTTAATACCTGCATCTGTATTAGCCTCATCCGCTAACGTCGAAGCTAAGACCATCATCATTTCGATGACTGCGCTTTCAATTTGCCGGGTATTAAATGGATAGTTGATCAAACTTGAGGAAAAGAAAGCATTAAGGTAGGCAGCAACAACCACTTTATGAAAACGCCTGGGCCTAAGGGAAATATTAATACTTTCTCTAGGGTAACTCCCTTGTGTAGATTTCAATTTAATATCTAGCTGAAAGCCGCCGCTGTGATGAGTATTAAGAATACGCTTTATTTTAACATGGCCTGATTGCTGCAGGTTAACCTTAAACTTCCAGCCTTTCATAGGTAGAGTGCGCCACTGAAAAAAAGGGCTGAGAAAAAGTTGGTTAAAGTGGGTATTCCCACTGATTTGGCTGTTATTTAAAGCCTGTTTCAACGGGTATGAGACATCCCCCTTTCGGCACTGAATTATTCGGCTCCAACGCTGAGGCCCCATCGCATCATAGCTACATGGCTGAGGATTAGATGCATTTCCAGACACCATGATTGTACAGTTTTGCCCACCAGCCCCGCTCCCCCAGCCAGCATGGCTTTTTAGTGAGAGAAATACCGGTGAAATGGCCGCCGAGGACTGAAGAAATCGACGTCGAGAAAAACGGGAGGGGGGTCCTATACCAACGTTCTCCTCTTCTTCGTTCACCGTTTCCACATTTCGGCCACTATTATGCTGAATACTCGACTTACCTTGATCCATAATGGCCCCTATCAAAACTGTGACAAATCAGCTAAACATGAGTCAAATTTTTACCACATAAACTCACAAGAAAAGTAAAGGTCATATTTTTTGGCCTTGCAAGTTTATAAATATCGAATCAATAGGTTCAGTGGCCAGACTCCTTCGCACACATAGCCTGCAGCAATAATTCAATCCGTAACATTCATGCCATACTTCTCCATAGTTGAATAGAGCGTAGGCCGCGTGATACCCAGCAATCTGGCTGTATTTGACATATTGCCCTCACTCAGCGTGAGCGCCTTCGATATGGCTTCTTTTTCTGCCGTTTCCCTGACTTCTCTGAGATTGAGTGCCATTTTATCCTGTATTACCCCGGAGCAAGAGAGCATCAAATCCTGCTCGGTGATCATCTTTCCGTCAGCCATGATGGCCGCTGACTTTACCTTGTTTTGGAGCTCTCGAATGTTACCCGGCCATGAATGCAGGGTAAGGGCTGCCAGGGCTTCTTGGGTATAGCCCGAAATCTTACGCGGCATATGCTGATTGGCGATCTGCAAAAAATATTTCGCCAGTAACACAATATCTTCTCCACGATCTCGAAGTGGCGGATTCTCAATGGTTATTTCACTGATCCGATAAAATAAATCTTCTCGAAATGTCTTGTCAGACATCATCTGCTGCAAATTTTGGTGTGTCGCACAAATGATTTTCACATCCACAGGGATTTCCCTGCGCCCCCCAACCCGTTCAATCACTTTCTCTTGAAGAAAGCGTAAAATCTTTGCCTGCAGCGGATACGGCATGTCACCAATTTCATCCAGGAAAAGCGTCCCTCCGTCGGCATATTCAATTTTTCCCATGGTTGTTTTATTGGCACCGGTAAAAGCCCCTTTTTCGAAGCCAAACAGCTCACTTTCCAGCAAGTTCTCTGGAATAGACGCACAGTTTATCGCAACAAAAGGCTTGTCTTTACGGGGGCCCCGCTCATGGATCGCCCGTGCCAGCACTTCCTTGCCCGTTCCGCTTTCCCCCAGGATCAAAGTGCTGATTTCAGTCACCGCAATACGTTCCACCATACGGCAGACCTGCTGGATCTTAGGGCTATGGCCAATAAAACCATGAGTTTCGAGTGAAGACTGCTTCAATCGGGTATTTTCAAGTTCGAGATTAGCGATAAGAAATGCCCGCTCGACAATAACAGAGAGAATTTCATCATCGATCGGCTTTTGATAAAAGTCATGTGCTCCCAGCTCAATGGCCTTTAGCGCATTTTCCTTGTCATCATTACCCGTGATCACAATGATCTTGCTATAAGGGCACAGTTCATTGATTTCCTGCAGGGTCTTTAGCCCTTCAGATGCATTGGCTTCATCAGGCGGCAATCCCAGATCAAGCGTGATCACCTTAGGTTCAAAACGGCGCAGCGCGGTAATCGCCTCTTCACAGTTACCCGCTGTCACAACGTTATACTGAGACAGGCACCACTTTAGCTGCTTTTGGATCCCAGGATCATCTTCAATGACGAGTAATGTCTCCATCGGTCATTCCTTGATATGGTGATTTTTTGAGTATAGTGGACTTTTTTGTGGTGTAGGAATGTACAAAATAAATAAGGTGCCGGCATTAGGGGCTGACTTCACCTCAACATAACCCCCCATCTGCTCAACCATGGCTTTGGCATCATAGGCACCAATTCCCATTCCGGCATTTCCCTTGGTGGTATCAAAAGGTTTGAACAACCTATTGTCGATAAAATCCTGGCTCATTCCTTCTCCACTATCCCTGACGACTAGCTTGTAATATTGGTTATGACGGTCAAGTGAGACCCTGACATAACCATCCTCTTTGGTCGCATCCTGAGCATTTTGGATCAGGTGCGAGAGAATATTGTGGAACCGCTCTTTACTGGCCAAGAGATAGAAACCCTGCCCGCCCTCAGAACAGATAAACTCTGGAGCTGGTGTATTTACCGACCGTAACTGGCAGACTTGGGTGAGAACATCATCAATCTGAAAGTGCTGCTGACTGTCAGCCTCTATTCTTTTTTTGCTCAACTGAGAAAGGACTTTGTTCAAGCGCTGTGATGCAGAATCAACGGTCTCAAAAGCATCATCAATAAACTCCGGATTACTGCGATGCTTTTTTGCGTTTTTGCTCAGCAAATCCAACTGAGCAACAACATTTTTCAAATCATGAACAAGAAAAGCAGACATACGGTTAAAAGTATCGAACTGCTGGCTTTCAGCCAGCTTCTTATTGGTTTCATAAACATTGAGATAAACGGAAAGCTGCTGACTGATCGCATTCATCAAGTCGCGATCCTCCCAGTTAATATTATCGGTGGAAGTCGGCTTCGACAGGAGGAACACCCCACGAACACCACTTTGGTTGCCCAGCGGGATAATGTGGCTAAACTTTCGAATATTGCACAGCAGCTGCGGATCATAGCTAAACGGTGGCTTTTCAACACCAGCAGCAAGCCTCTGGATATCGACAATCCACTGGTGCTCAATCGCCTTATTGGCAAATTGTTCACTCAACATGATGGCTTCAGGGTGTGTTATTTCAATGTTGTAGCCAGACTGGGGAACTAGCTTGCCGTTTTTTTGAATGACGAGAATGGCATGCTCACTACCAAATGGTCGGCTCATTGCCGTCAATGCGTTTTCATAAGGGGATTGAGCGTTATTTTCAAGTTCTGCTGAAAACTTCATCCACTCTTGCCGATATTCATATTTATTGGCAAAAAAATGTTTGCTGATAAATACCTTGATCTTATTTCTGAAAGTATCAGAGAGAAAAAGGCTCGCTAATACTACTCCGCTCAGGGCAAAGAAGACGATTTGTATTGTACTGCTCCAGCCCATCCCCATCGACTTTATCTGGAAACCTACAATAGCCATGATCATCAAGTAACCACCGGCAACCATCATCAAAGTGCTGTTATAGATGATCTCCCGAGAAACATATACTCGGCTGGCCCAGTTTTTCATTCGCCTTGCAGTCAGCAATATCAGAGGCGTTGATGCAAGCAGTATCCAACCTCGTCCCAGCCAGAAAGGAGACGAAATTGCGTTGGTCAATATCGCATCTGAATAGAGAGCGAAATTATAGCCATGGATCAATCCAACCCCGATACATAACGGTTTGATTGCCCAGAGCTCCGTACGATGACTGCGGCGATAAAGCTGTTCAACAAACCACAGGCCGATCACCGCCAAGCCTAAGTGGTTAAGAAATATGATTTTTTGTGATATGAACGGAGTCATGATCCTCACAAGGTCAACCAGGGCAACGGCTCCAATTACCAGGCACAAGTAAAGCTGAACCCTTTCCGTGACTATTTCCCGGACAGTTTGCTTTCCTGACAGGGTACTGATCACCAACAAACAAACTACCAGGTTGAACAGAGACTCAGCCAGTAGTGATGGCAAAATAGATAGCTGGTAGATCAGTTGAATGCTTGTTATCACTGACCATCCAAGCCCTAACATACACGATAAAATCAAGAACCATTTTTGTAGGCTTTTTTGCTTAAGCGTGGTTAGCAATAACAAAATAAGGGTAAGAAACCCGGTTGCCGCTGCAATATACCCTGCCGGGCCAAGTAACATTTCCAAACCGAGTCCTTTCAATTTAGGGAATTGACTTCTCAATGATAGTCAAAATCTAAACACTCATAATGCCTCGAAGCCTTGGTTGCCCGACGTTGTAATCAGCCACCCCCAGCCTAGTAGTATAAAAAAGGCCGCGTCAGCGACCTCTTTTGTAACCCCTGATAACTGGGAAGCATCAATCAAACATCTCTTTTGTGCTGGCTACGCCTCCACATAGCAATACCCAATATTCCCAACCCCATAAATGCTAGCGGGGAAGGCTCAGGCACAGGGACTGTAAAAATAGAAGCATCCGTATACCCTTTAAAGCTAGTATCATCTTCACCAATACTTTGTGCCCTCACCCCTAGCCCAATCAGATCTGCAATATCAAATGCAGTACCAGGATCGAAGTGTAGTCGCACGCCTTTGATCCCGCTGGTTGCAGCGCCAGCAGTCGAAAATCCAAACAGCGTATCCCAAGTACCATCTGAACCAGGAAAATCGCCTTGGTTTTGCAATCCGTTAAAATTGTTGCCTCCTGCAGTTAGGCTATCTGTCGCAAAATCATATTCTCCGGTTCCGGTAGGGGTGTCATCCTCTGTCAAAAGGGTGCCACCTGACAATGTATTGGCATCTCCGGTAGGAGTAGCTGAATGTTCAAAAATCGACCAGTTACTCATTATCTTCGCAAGGGTTTCTAGCGTTGAACCATCTGCAAACTCTAAAGCAAAAATGCCAAATTTTTCATCGCCGGCAATATTTACGTGTAGATCAAAAGAGTCAATGATGGTATCAGATGGGTTCGCGTCATCATTAAGTCGCACAACGCTAATAAAAGCAGGTGGATCCGGTGAATCAGGCGCTCCCGTGGTCGTCCAGGAAAAACTGTCAGTACAAGTGCCTGGCCCTAAGTACCCAGTACAAGTGGTTAAAATATTGGCCGTCACGGTTAAGGGCACACACAAAAGGCTTAAGCAGGTAGCTGCTATACCTAAATACTTCATATCCCACACTCCTAGTTTGCATATGCTGAGATTAAGCAAAATGGATACCAAGTAAATAATCGCTACTATTCATACAGTTAAAAAATGCCAATAACAAACATGTAAAATTTATCGACACTCTACGTCTCTAATGTCCCTAGAAAGATGACACCAGCCTGACAAATTGTGGTGTTTTTTTGTTCACACTATCTGGCAATATAAGCAGCAAACCTTTACATTACAATGAAAAATCAACAAGTTAAGTTTAAGGCAAGCACACTGGCATGTTTGTTATTCCTTACCGCCTGTAACGGCACTGAAACAACCACTTCGGCAGCAACAGAACAACCTGGCACTTCACCAAGCACCCCAACTGGAGGGAGCCCCAATAATCCGGCCGACCCCATACCTGAAAAGCCCACCATTCCAGTTCCCCCGGTTGATGACTCGGTGATCGTTGTTGACGGACAAAGCTATACCGACATCAGTGAAGCCCAAAATGCGATAAAAAATAACAGCCTGGTCCAGTTCGGCAGCGGCATTTACACCCAGGGGATGACCATCAGCCAAGATAACGTAACAATCGTTGGTAGCGACGGCACCCATTTCAAAGGCGCCCAGGTTCAAGGCAAGGCGACATTTGTGGTCTCGGGCGATAATGTCACCATGGATAATATTGAATGCAGCGAGGTCAGCGTACCGGACCAAAATGGTGCCTGCGTCAGGCAGGAAGGCAAAGACTTACGACTAACCGACGTCTATTTTCATGACAGTGAACAAGGGGTCTTATCAAATTCGGAAAGCGGCAGCCTTACTATTGAATACAGTACCTTCGAGCGGCTAGGCAAAGCTGGCTACGCCCACGCAGTCTATTGCAATAACGACCACCTTGAGATCCGCTACAGCAAGTTTTATAGCTCGAAGGATCAAGGCCATGAAATTAAGTCCCGAGCGAAGGAAACATTAATTGAATACAGTGAAATCGCTTCACTGGATAGCGTAGACAGTCGGCTGGTTGATATTTCCAATGGTGGCAAGCTCACCATCAGAAACAGCCTTCTCGAGCAAGGACCGAATACCTCTAACAGCCAGTTGATCGGGTTTGGCCTGGAAGGGATCGATCAAGCCGTTTCCCAATCTGTCGAATTAACCAACAACATCGTGTTATTGGAAAGACAGAGTGGCAATGTGCTATTGGGCCTGCCCTCTGACAGTTCCTCTATTCAAATATCAATTACAGGCAATGATATTATCGGCGACAAGTTCAATGATAAAGACAAGCATAATATCGAGCAGAATAATAATTTATATAACAGCCGTTCTGACTATGGACTAGGAGCATACCCCGAGCTACCCAGTATCGGCCTCTAAGTCAGAAGGCTAGCCATTTGTTATGCTGTTCGCTATATCTGTAATCGACAGCGACGTTATGATAATTGAACTCACTATCACAACGTCGCTCTGAGGAGACTTAAAGCTTGAAATGCATAAGGTAATACTGGCCATCTGCCCCTTCTCCCTCAGAGACAACCTGCCAGCCTTTTGATAGGTAAAATGCTTTCGCATCCTTATTAGGCGCACTGCACTTTAAGCTTGCAGGCCTACCAATTTCATCCAGGCAGGCTTCAAGCAAGGCTGTGCCAACCCCGCAACCAGTACTGTCGGGAGCAACAAAGAAAGCATGAATAAAGTTATCCGGCTCCCACACCGAAATAAACCCGGTAACCTTAGCGTTTTGTTCGGCAACCCAAATCACCTCTCCCTCGGTATCACGATCAAAATCATCCAAACTCAGTGATGACGGCTCCATCCACCAAAACGCTTTACGTCGTGAGGCCAGGTAAATATCACGTAAAGCAACCCTATCTTGTTCAGTAAACTTTCTAACTTTAATCATTGATAGCCTATATGTTCAATCCATTACATCTATGCAGCCTTAGCACCCGACTAAAGCGATAACGTTCGATAGTTCAATACACCCACTTCACCTGACAGATAGCCTGGCTAAACCACCCTAATGCCTTGCCATTGCTTTCTTTCGACCAAGCCACATACAACGGCTGGTTTGGCCGTGGCACAGCGCAGGCTTTTTCAACCAGCTCACCGCTAGCAAGATAAGGCTGCGCCATATGCCGAGGGATAAAGCCGACACCTATCCCCAGCCGCTGAGCATTGATTTTGGCGGCCATGCTATTGACCCTGATCAGCTGCTTATTATCAAAAACGCCACTCGAGCGGCCAGGCAAGGTTTGCGATGAATCTGCCACGACAATAAGCGGATAGTCACGAATTTGCGTGCCATCAATGGGGGCGTCAACCGTCGCCAAAGGGTGATCAGGGGCAACCGCAAAAATAAATTCGATCTCGCCAATACTGCGTACCTCAAACAACCCCTTGGGTAGCTCACCGGAGGCCCCGATAACAATATCGGCCCGCTGGGTGTGCAGGGCATCCCAGCCCCCGCCTAGCGCTTCTTCCAGTATCGATACCTCAACATTTTTGTCCAATGCGATGAACTCTTTCACCAACTCCAGCAACGGCAGCTCAGGGATAATAGTATCCCGGGCAATACACAACTGGGTTTCCCAGCCAGAATCGAGCTGTTTGACAGCCTCTTCCAGGCGGCTGGCTGCCAATAGGATCTCCCGCCCCTGCTCCAGGACCAACAGTCCCGCCGGTGTCAGCCGTGCCCGTTGCTTCGAGCGGTCAAACAGCGGGATCCCCAAGTCCGATTCCAGTTTTTGCATGGTGTAGGTCAGCGCCGACGGCACCTTATACAAGGCCTCGGCAGCCGCAGCAAAGCTGCCTTTGCTATTAATGGCATCCAGCACCCGCAGGGCGTCGAGCGTAATCGAATGATGAGCAGTTCCTAGCATGCCTTTCCTTTGTTCAAAATATTTGAAGTTAATAGTCAAAACGTTCCGATTTTTTCTTCATCTTAGCTCACCTACACTGCTTATCAACCGCTAAGGAGAGAGCTATAGCTCACTTCAAACAGTAAAAGTAACATTTAAATTTTTTGAGGTAATCACCATGAACAAGCAAACACTATCAAACCTTCTGGCCAGCAAAGCTGGACTTGGCGCCCTAAGCCTTCGCATTCCAGTCGGGATCATTTTTATGGCCCACGGCGCACAAAAACTATTTGGCTGGTTCGGCGGCTACGGCCTGGAAGGCACCGGACAATGGATGGCCTCTATTGGTTTAGAGCCTGGCATGCTAATGGCTTTGATGGCAGGTAGCGCCGAATTCTTCGGTGGGCTGTTTATCCTCATCGGCTTGCTAACCCGCCCAGCGGCACTGGCGCTAGCAGGTACCATGGTTGTCGCTATTGCATCGGTTCACCTGTCAAACGGACTCTTTATGGCCAACAACGGCTATGAATTCGGCCTTGCCCTGTTAGCCACCTCGGTTTCACTGATGTTCTCCGGTGCGGGTAAACTCTCTGCCGATGCCTTGCTAGCCCAAAAACTGTCGAGCTAAAGACTGACCAACCCTAGTACCAAGGAGCACCCTATGATTGAAATCAGAAAAGCCACCGAGAGAGGCCGCGCCTCTTTCGGCTGGCTCGACAGCCAGCACACCTTTTCATTCGGCCACTATTACGATCCGAAACAGATGGGCTTTTCCGCGCTGAGAGTGATCAACGATGACATCGTCAAACCCGGAGCGGGTTTCGATACCCACGGCCATAAAGACATGGAGATCATCAGCCTGGTACTGGAAGGAAGGATCGCCCATAAAGACAGCGAAGGTCATGTGCAAGAACTACCGGCCGGCGAGTTCCAGTTGATGTCGGCAGGCTGGGGGATCACCCACAGCGAGTACAATGCCTCCAACACTGACAACTTGCGTTTTCTGCAAATCTGGATCCAGCCTAATCGCTTTGGCGGGAAACCTGGCTACCAGCAGAAGCCGTTTGATACCAAGCAGGGGCTCACTGCAATTGCAACGCCAAACGGCAGCAACGGTACGCTGCAGATCAAACAAGATGCGATCCTCAGCCAGTTGAATTTGGCTCCGGGAACAGAGGAAAACTATAGAGCGACGTCAGAGCGCCATGTTTATGTCCATATTATCAGCGGCCAGCTCACTATTGACGGAATAACACTAGCACCGGGCGATGGTGCCAAGATCAGCAAGCTATCAACCATAACGCTGAACAACAACGGGGAGGAACCTGCCAGGGCACTGATTTTCGATTTGCCATAATGTGATTCCAGAACCATGTATTGCCATCAGCCCCATTCCCAGGGGCGAATGGCTAGGAGCTGCTAAACTCTAGGATGTTGAATTCCCATCAAAAGCATGGCTCACAAGCCTTGGCGCTTAATTCAGACCTGGAGAGTAAGCATGAAAATTATTGCTTTTGCTGCAAGTACCCACACAAAATCAATCAATAAACAGCTGGTCAACTATGCCTGTCAGCTGCTGGATAAAGTCAATGTTGAAGTGCTGGATCTCAACGATTACGAATTGCCACTATACAGCCAGGACAAAGAAGCAGAGCTTGGCCACCCCCAGCTCGCCAAAGATTTTCTCGCCAAGCTCGGAGAAAGTGACGGTATTATCATTTCATTCGCCGAGCATAACGGTTCATATTCCGTTGCCTACAAGAACATCTTTGACTGGTGCTCACGCATCGAACCTAAAGTATTCCAAAACAAACCAATGGTATTGCTATCAACATCACCCGGCTCGATGGGTGGTGCCAGCGTGTTGGCAGCGGCTGTCAATTCCGCCCCCTACTTCGACGGTGTCGTCAAGGCCAGCCTGTCTATCCCCAGCTTTTATGATAATTTCGATGTCGACAAACAAGCGCTGACCCACGAAGAACTCAACGAGCAGTTCAAAGATGCCGTCAGCCATTTAAACCATTTAAAATAAATATCTACATCAAATTGTTATCGTAGCTTCCAAGCTAAGCACGACAGTTAATCGCTGTGCTTAGCTCCCCCCTCAACCGACCTAGAACCGCCATCATTACATCTATCCCCATCAGCATACATGAACAATTTGTCATCTTCCGTATAGAGACTGGTTAACTCTACTGCCTATTCTCACTCCTCGACAACACAGACACCACTAGGAGTATCGAGATGAAGAAGACCCCAATCATTACCGCTTGCCTAATGAGCGTATTAGTATTCTCTTCCAGCCTGCTGGCACAAGAAAGCTCAGATGACAACCTGATCAGCGCCGAAGCAGCTTTAGAAAAAGCCATTCAGGCTCAACCCGCCACTTACACCACCATAGAGCTACTTCCGGGCAAAGACAGCCGGATGCTATACCTTGCCGAAGGCGAGAAAGACGGACGCCCAGTGCTCACTGTAGTTGACGCCAGCACTGGCAAAGAGCTCTCCCCAGCCATGAAGGACGGCGATAAAAGCCTAACTGAAGCGATCCAGGCTGCCGGAAATGCTTTTAGCGGAAAGGTAATCAGTGCATCCAAAGAGTTTATGCCTTATTACGAAACCATCTACACCGTCGTGATTGAACAAGATGCACAAGAGCTGATGATCTTACTTGATCCCAACACATTACAAGTCATCGAGGTTGAAACAATAGATGACAGTATGGAAGAGTCGGATTTCGACTCATCGGCTGCTTTCTTTGAGCAGCATCCGGGTGATGATTGGTAAGCACCATGATAATATCCGGAGCAATTCAGCCAGCGTATATAATCACCGGGTAGCCCTACGCGGATAATCGCTAAATCAATTCGTTACCCCACAAATAGATACGGCTGATTAACTGGGAGTAGTGAGGAAACATGAAAATACTCGTCGTTGAAGACAACACAGAACAAGCTCAGTTTATCAGCCAGAGCCTAAATGCTGCCGGCCATCAGACCGACCTCGCCAGTGATGGTCAGGCCGGCCTGCTTTGTGCACTCCAAACTGACTATGATCTGATCATCACAGACCGCATGATGCCGAAGATGGATGGCCTCAAGATGCTCAAAGCACTGCGTGCATCCGGAAACCAGACTCCGACACTGATCCTCAGTGCCTTAGATAGTGTTGACGAACGCGTAAAAGGCCTACGCAGCGGTGGAGACGACTACCTAATAAAGCCGTTTGCCTTTAGTGAACTCCTTGCCCGAGCTGAAATCCTGGCCCGCCGGGCGCCTGCGGCAGACATTGCCGAAGAAACCCATATCCATACCCTGGACACACTGACGCTGGATTTGCTATCGCGCAAAGCCAAACGGGGGGACATGCCTATTCAGCTTAACAACCGTGAGTTTCAGATCCTCGAGTATTTTATGGCTAACCCGGGACGCGTGATCACCCGGACCATGTTGCTAGAACGCGTCTGGAGTCATCACTTCGATCCGCAAACCAATGTCATTGACGTTCACATCAGCCGTTTGCGCAAAAAAATCGACCTTGAGGACCAGACACCTCTGCTCCATACCATTCGTGGAGCTGGGTATGTACTGGAGGTCAGGCCGTAATGTGGTTACAAGATCCGTTTCGTCGCTTTCTAATTATCTACGGGGGGCTGATCACGATTGCGATCAGCCTGCTGTTGATCACGAAACAAAATATGAACGACTGGTTCCTGGAGCAAAGCGCGCAGCCTTTGCTTGAGGCAGAAGCGGTACTAGTGGAACAGCTCTGGGATGAGGAAGGGTCGAAAAATGCGAGAATAATACTGGCTGAAGAGAGCTCCTCGCTATTCCAATACCACTTTAAGCCTGTTATCACCGAGCAGATGTTGCCGGAAGAAATAATGATGGAGCCGGAACAAATTGCAGCCGACATGGACTATATCGACGAAGATTATAGCTATTTTTCTTTTGAAACAGGCCAAGGAGACAGCCTTGAAAGCTTCGTCGCACTGGAAACCTATCTGCCTGATGGCGAAAACTGGCAACCGCTGGTGATTGCTGTCAATACCAACTATTTCCGTGACCAACTCTTATCCTTCAACACACTAATCTACACCATTGGCGGGATCTTACTGCTGGGTTTTGCTATTGCCTGGGCCATGGTACAGCGGATCAAAACGCACCTCACCGATATCAACCGCACCAGCAAGCGAATCCAGAGCGTCGGGGACCTAAGCACCCGAATCCCAATCGATAATTTGGCTGGACCACTTGCTGACACTATCACCCAAATCAATCAAATGCTTGCCACCATCGCGACTACGGTTGATCAAACCAAGCAGCAAGCCAACAATATTGCCCATGATTTGCGTACTCCCCTGACCGTTGTATATCAAAGGGTACAACAAGCCTCGCGAGAAAACCCCGGGCTGTCGGATCTTGAGGGATTGCTCGGCCGACTATTGCAGACATTTAACCTGTTGCTTCGGATCAACCGCCTGGAATCAAATGGTGAAACACCGCAGCTTGAACCGATAGAGCTACGTACCTTGGTTGACGATGTGGCAGAGCTCTACCTGCCAGCGCTGGAAGACCAGCAGCAACGGCTGCACATTGACATTTCCGACCAGAAAAAAGTGATCGGAAATAGCGATTTGCTGTTTCAGGTACTTTGCAACTTACTTGATAATGCGGGCAAATATAGCCCGCCACAGAGCACGATTCTGATCAAATCTAAGCTGAACACCAATGTCGTTAGCCTGACCATCTGCGATCAAGGTGGTGGTGTTGACGATAGCGCACTGCCTCAGCTGTGCGAGAAGTTCTATCGTCTCGACAGCAGCCGCCACCATTGCGGTAACGGGCTGGGATTGAGCTTTGTCAAAGCTGCCATCGAACGAATGCAGGGATATATCGACATTGAAAACTGCTGCACCCAGGGCCGCCCGGGACTGGCAGTCAGCATCAGCCTCCCCGTGTCAGATCTGGGTTAAGCCATGTATCAATTATCGGCCGTATCTCGATACCATTATTGAGATACTTCAATTACCGCAACTCGACGAGAAGTAACTTCTCGATCCAATCACAAACAACACACTGATTTGTTCATCAGCGCTCTGCCAGCCAAGTCTCCAATGCGCTGCCAATACCATGCTCTGCAATATAATTCAGGATCATCTCCTGTTCATTGGCTAATCGCTGTGGGTCCACAATTGCCGTAACGTCTGTCTGCCTTTCTGCCAGTCGCAACCTATCATGCTCTAGTGTGATTGATGTGATATGGCCAGAATCATGGACCAGCTCGCAACGGCTACCATCAAGAGGTTGGTAGTGCCAATACTGGCGCCATGGGTTATCTTTGGACTCGGGTAAGGTATGTCCATGCCATATTCCACTGAATTGAGCTAATGCAAGTCTTGAAGAGTCGGTATCAGTATCCGGATCCGAATACTCACCTCCCCAGTGAAACTCAACAAACTCCATCACGATCAGCAGTTGCTGCCTATTTAATGCAGCTAGCTCTATTAGCGGGCGGAGTTTCTCCAGTGTTTCGGGGTCGACCACAGAAGTCCGGTTATCCCAGATTTGTTCATCGACACCGAAGATCGGATCATGGAGGCAGACAGAGACGAAACTCTTTATTTCACTCAGGTCAAAGTTGGTTCGATTTCTGTGGGCAACACAAGCGATTTTCCACGCTTCTCTGGATAACATTGGCCAGTTAGCCTGCCGCAGCCACAGGTACCGTTCGGCCAGTCGATTGAGCTTCAAAGAAGGAGACAGTTCTAAGTTGTCAACACTGTCAACAGGCTCAGGATCGTTTTGAATTTCGGTGGTCGTCCGGGTTTTGATTGTTACCTTGGGAGCGGGATCCTGGCGATTGGTGGCGTATCTACTGGTCGAGCGCAGATACTGCTGAATGGGTTTTTCAAAAATAATCTCGATACTAGGGCTTTCTGTAAAAAGGCTACGCATACTTTACTCCTACCATAGGTTCAACCGCTGTATACGTTCATCGGCAGTCTGAGTAAGCCAATCTATATATAGATTAGCAAACAGGAGCACGACATTGTGACTCTTTGTATTGATGGCAAAGTTGTCCCGTGATTTGATAGATTCCCTGCCATATTAAACGCTGCCATTTGTGACTTGCACAATTGCACTATTTGAGGAAAGTAGAACCATTTCAATTAAAGTTACTATTCTATTTATCATAAAACCCTCTACTTACTGATATAAAAATCAGTTAAAAATATAGATTAACCAATAGCTAAAGGCTAATGGGCATCTCAATTATTACTTGCAAGCTCATCAGCCTCATGAATATTTTTGATCGTTGTCACATGATCGAACGAGATATTTCAACGGACATAAAAAGATATGAATAACGGTCTTTTAAATAAGATGGGATGTGAATTGTTCCTATTCACTAGCAGAGGTCAAATTATACGAGGGTAGACGGCTGGCTATCTTTACGACTATGGAGCCAACTATCAATCGATTCTATTAAAGGCTTGATTTTAATTGTTAATTAGGAGTGTTCGGCCACTTCAGTATAACTTTGCGACAGAGCACCCTATATTTCTATACAATTTTCTGCAATAATTAATGGGAACGATCCCATGGAGGGGTTGATTGTATTAATGTGAATTATGTTCTTTCGAAGCGTCCATAAGGGAAAGTCCCTTGTGAAATATGGCAAGGAATAACACTTATGGAACATGTATATACTAAAATAATATGAGGAGGCATAGGATGTCTGGCGTTTTAGGAATGATACTGGCTGGCGGCGAGGGTTCTAGATTGCGTCCCTTGACGGATAAACGTAGTAAACCCGCAGTCCCATTTGGGGGGAGTTACCGGCTTATCGATTTTGCACTAAACAACTTTGTTAATGCTGATCTTCTGAAGATATATGTACTGACTCAATTCAAGTCTCAGTCATTGTATGTCCATATGAAAAAGGGTTGGAACCTTTCTGGTATCACTGACCGTTTTATTGACCCTATCCCAGCGCAGATGCGTATGGGCAAGCGTTGGTATGATGGAACAGCTGATGCTATTTATCAAAACATTGGTTTTATTGAACTGGCTGATCCAGACCAAGTATGTATATTTGGTAGCGATCACATCTATAAAATGGATGTGAAACAAATGCTGGATTTCCATCAAGAAAAAGGGGCTGAACTGACAGTTTCTGCATTGCGTATGCCTCTTAACGAAGCCAGTGCCTTTGGTGTTATTGAAGTTGATGAAAAAGGCTGCATGATTGGTTTTGAAGAAAAGCCAGCTAAACCGAAATCTATCCCGGGTGACCCTAACCATGCATTGGTTTCAATGGGTAATTATATTTTCGAAACAGATACTTTGTGCGCCGAATTGAAAGAAGATGCGGCTAACGAAAATTCCAGCCATGACTTTGGCAAAGACATTATTCCTAAGTTATTTCCGCAGGGAAAAGTGTATGTTTATGACTTCAATTCAAACACTATCCCTGGTGAAAAAAACACTGGATATTGGCGTGATGTAGGTACCATCGAAGCGTACTGGCAAGCACATATGGATTTGCTTTCGGAAGATGCCCCTTTTTCATTGTATAACCGCCAATGGCAGCTACATACTTATTATCCACCATTACCACCGGCGACCATTTTAGATGCTGAAAATTGTAAGGTAGAAATTAATAATTGCATGATTTCTGCGGGTAGTTATATTCGAGGCGCTAGTATTCATCAATCGGTACTGGGCTTTCGCACCAACGTTGATCACAACAGCACGGTTTCTGAATCTGTCATTTTAGGTGATGTAAAAATAGGTGCAAACTGCATAATTCGTCGTGCAATTATCGATAAAGATGTGCTGATTGCCCCAGGTACAGTGATTGGTGATAACCTTGAAGAAGATAAAAAGAAATATTACGTATCTGACGACGGAGTTGTCGTGATCCCGAAAGGAGCGAAAATTGGCTACTAAGAAGTTGGCTACTAAAAAGAAAGCAGTGCCAACAGAGCCACTGAAGATTTTATTTGTTTCATCTGAAGTCGAGGGGCTGGTGAAAACTGGCGGCCTCGCCGATGTGGCAAAATCTTTGCCGGCCGCTTTAAAGCAGATGGGGCACGATGTTCGAATTGTCATACCGTTTTACAAGACCATAATAGGTCGTGAACAGGCGGTTTCGTTACTCTCGACAAAACTATACGTTGAACCGCAACCTACAGCCGTTGATTATCAGGTAATGCAGTTAACAAGTGGCGATGTACCCGTTTATGCGCTAGATGCACCACAGTACTTTGATCGTCCTGAACTGTATGCCGAAAATAACAAGGCATACCCAGACAATGGTGAACGTTTTTCCTTTTTGAGCGCGGCTGCGCTGGACATGTGTGAGAAAGTCGGTTTTCAGCCAGACATTATTCACTGTAATGACTGGCATACTGGCCTGGTGCCTTTCTTACTGAAAACTCGTTATGCTCAGAGTGACTTTTTTGCTGGTACGAAGAGTGTGATCACTATCCATAATGCGGTATTTAAAGGTAATTTCAATTACGAACAATACCGTTTGATCCCTGAATTGATTCAACACCGTTACATTAATATTGAAATAGATCCCTCTCATATCAGTATGCTAAAAGCGGGGGTTGCTTATGCTGATAAAGTCAATGCGGTGAGTCCTAATTATGCCTCAGAATTACTGACTCACCTGGGCTCACACGGGATGGATGTTGACTTTCAAAACCGAATCAGTGATTTATATGGCATTGTGAATGGCTGTGATTATGGCGATTGGAATTCGGAAACCGATCCTTATATCAAGCAAAAATTCAAAGCGAATAAGATTAGTCTGGCTCGGGGTAAAAAGGCCTGCAAAAAAGATTTGCAGCAGCAGGTAGGTTTGCCGGTTGTTGATATTCCAATGTATGGCATGGTGTGTCGCTTAACCGAGCAAAAAGGCATACATTATCTGATCCCGATTTTAAAAGACTTCCTGGTTAATGAGGTTCAGGTAGTTATTGTTGGAACCGGCGATCCGACATTGGCATCGGCATTGCGTCATATTAGCGAAACGCATAAAGATAAATTCGCATTTGTTGAGGCATACAGCAATCCATTGGCTCACTGTATTACAGCCGGGGCTGACTTTTTTATGATGCCTTCTGAATTTGAGCCTTGCGGCCTGAATCAAATGTACAGCTTGGCGTACGGTACATTGCCTATTGTTCGCGGGGTTGGCGGATTAATTGATACCGTCATAGATTATGACGAAAAACCTCAAATCGCGACCGGGTTTATATTTAACGATCCAACGCCAGAGGCTCTATTGATAAAATTGCAAAGAAGTCTTCTGCTGTACGGCCAAAAACCACAGGAGTTTAAACGCTTGCAACAAAATGCAATGGTATGCCAGTTTAGCTGGCAGGAGTCGGCACAACAGTACCTTGAGATGTATCTCGATAGTTACCTGTTGCCAGGCGTTACATCGACAGAGTCAACGTCCGGTGTTTAATAACCTGCCCGAACTTCTTTAAGCCTTCATTAGAGGGCTTCTTGAAGTTCTATTGCAAGCTTTGGGTGATGTATTTGCCCATCAGGAAATTATCGATTGAACTCGACGCTCAGTAGAAGTACGAGCTATAGCTCTTCAATGATCAATAAGGAGTAATTCGTTGAATAGAAAAACGCAGGGTGAAAAGGAATACAGCCAGCTAGAAAGAGCCGCACTTTCAGACCCATTTTCATTTCTAGGGCCACAATATAATTCTGAAGAAATCTCACTTCGTGTTTGGATGCCGGGCGCTGAAAAGGTTGAGGTAGAGCTCAAAACTGGTGAACGTTTCACGATGGAACGTGAATCCGCCAGTGGTTTTATTCTTAAAGGTAAAACAGACCTGACTACGACAAATTATCAGTTACATGTTTGTTGGCCAAACGGCGAGCAATCAATTAATGATCCTTATCAGTATCATCGTATTTTGCCTTCAGATGAGGCGCTTTTCACTCCGTCACAAATGCACAATGAAATGGGTGCACAGCTCATCACACTGGAAAAAGCAGGCCAGCGGGTTTCAGGTGTTCGTTTTCTTGTTTTTGCACCCAATGCTTCTGCTGTCAGTGTTGTGGGTGAATTTAATGCCTGGGATGGCCGACGTCATCCCTTGCAACGCATGGCTCATGGCCTGTGGGGATTATTCATTCCCGGGCTGGCAGAAGGGGAGTGTTACAAGTTTGAGCTGAAAGACAGTGCTGGCAGTGGGCTGCCGCATAAAGCTGATCCATGGGGTTACCATGCCGAGCAGTACCCATCTTTCTCATCCCTAGTTTTTGATCAGGCCAAATACAAATGGCAAGACCAGGCATGGCAAACCCGGGAAGAAACACCAAAGCACCAACAGCCACTGTCTTTCTATGAACTGCATGTAGGATCATGGCGCAGGAATGAACACGGTGAATTTCTGACTTACCGGGAGCTGGCGCAAGAACTGATCCCTTATTTAACCGATATGGGGTACACCCATGTTGAATTGATGCCAGTGTCAGAGTACCCGTTTTATGGCTCTTGGGGCTATCAACCGATAGGCCTATTTGCCCCTACCAGCCGTTTTGGTTCGCCTAATGATTTAAAGCATTTTATTGATGAGTGTCATCTGGCCGGTTTGGGTGTGGTGCTTGACTGGGTGCCGGCACATTTCCCATCCGATGATCACGGGTTGGCAAACTTTGACGGTACCGCATTGTTCAATGATCCGGATCCGCGTCGTGGCTGGCACCAGGACTGGAGCAGCTATATCTACGATTATGGCCGGGATCATGTCCGCCGTTTCCTGGTGTCGAATGCGCTGTACTGGTTTGAGCATTTCCATATCGATGGCTTGCGTGTTGATGCCGTTGCCTCAATGCTCTACTACGATTATTCCCGTAAGCCCGGTGAATGGATACCCAACCAGGATGGTGGTAATGAAAACTATGATGCCATTAGCCTGCTAAAGTGGATAAATGAAGAAGTTTACCGCCACTATCCCAATGCGATGACGATTGCCGAAGAGTCTACCGCTTTCCCTGGGGTTTCCAAACCAACAACAATGGGCGGTTTAGGCTTTGGGTTCAAGTGGAATATGGGGTGGATGCACGACAGCCTTTCATACATCAAGGAAGAGCCTCTTAACCGCAAATACCACCACAATACCATCACATTTCCACTGATTTATGCATTCAGTGAAAATTTCGTCCTGTCGCTTTCTCATGATGAGGTGGTGTACGGCAAAGGGTCGTTGCTGGATAAAATGCCGGGGGATGAGTGGCAAACAACCGCTAACCTGCGTGCCTATATGGGGTATATGTACGGTCAGCCAGGTAAAAAACTGAACTTTATGGGGACCGAAATTGCTCAGAGTGCCGAATGGAGCCACGATGGCCAGCTTGAATGGCACTGGCTGCAGTATCCTCGTCATCACGGGATGCAAGCTTTAGTGCGAGATCTAAACCGGTTGTATACCAGTGTTCCGGCACTGTATGAGTTAGACTGTTCAGCGGAAGGTTTCGAATGGCGAGTGCAAGATGATGCCGATCAAAGCGTACTGGCCCATGAGCGTTTTGCGCTGAATGGCGACAAAGTGTTGGTGATCAGTAACTTTACGCCAGAACCTCGGAATGGCTATACCCTGGGTGTACCGAAGAAAGGGCAATACCGCCTTGTACTCAATACGGATGCCACCTGCTATTGGGGTAGCGGTTACCCTGTCGATGAGTACATTGAAGCAGTGGAAGAGCCAAGTCATGGCCTGGCGTATTCCATCAAGGTGAACTTACCGCCGTTATCTACCCAATTTTGGGTCATGACTCCAGCTTGTTGAACATCCTCTGCAGAACACTTACTCAATAAATGAGCTTCTGATTTTGTCAGGCTCTGTCGGCTTTGTTGCGGCACTAAAGACCACGTATCTTTAGTACTGCAACAGAGCCCATTAGAATCAAACTTTGGCCAATGGTTAAAGGCTCATAACCACCTAGATACTAATCATTTAATACCAATAAAATGCCTTGCAATTAGAAAAAAGCATATATGGTATTAGATGCGCTTTCCGTTCACATAAAATAATGGCTACCCCACAACCGTAGAATAGCCATTTATCAATTATCGGCCGTACGTCGAGACAATGTATTGTTCGAATTCACTGCACATTTCACTGTCAGAGCTAAGGTTATTGGCTAGCTGGTTAGCACCGTCGACAATGTTGATACTGGCATTTAACGGGGCAACCTCCGCTCGCGATCTGGATTGAAGTGCAGACATCTTCTTCTTCTCGATTTCCCAAGCCTGCTCTGCCGACAAGTTGCATTCATCAGCAAGGTATTTGGCGTTAAATCCCTCTCCCGTCAGGTTAACTATTGTGGCGTTATGGTTAACACTATTACCCCCATTCCAATAGTGTTTTGCCAGTAGCGAGCCGATTTTCGGGTTATCGGTCAGGTAGCCGAACTTCTCGGTAAAAAACGCTCTTGTCTGGTACACCGCCATGTTGGCCAGCAAGTAGCCTTGGTAAGCACAGGCCGCCTCATCAGACAATAGGTGCGGAATAGCCATGAGCGGACGTGGGCTGCACGCCAGACCAAGAATTTGTTTCTCTGTTGCCCTTGCCAAAGCTGTCACCGTTTCCGCACTCAGTGCATCATCACTCAGTTGGTACAGTGCTCGTTCAAAGTAAGGCACAACCAAAATGCTTCTTTCGCCATAAGCCCTGAAGGGCTGTTTACTGTCAATCATCGATTTAATGATTTCATCCGGCACGGTATTGCCATTGGCATCGAGTGCGTACTGCTTCAGCCAATCAGCGTCGTTAAGCAAACTGTCACAAAACATCGACTGAGTTTCTGCATACGCCATCGACGTCGGGGCAAATTCTTGCGAGAAACACGGCGCATTCATCTTCACATTAGAAAAATGCGCAGCGTGCCCACCTTCATGGAACAAGGTATTGATCCCGTCATACCCACTACCCACTTGATCCGGTTTGGCATTACTGGTGAAGTTCACCTTGGCAGGCACCCAGCGTCCTTGATCGTAAAACGAAGGAACCGGGCCGTGGCAGAATCCATTTTGGTATTTCCCCTTGCGATCGAGCAGGTCAAGTGTGAGCTCTGCGCCGGAAAAATCAATGTTCAGACGTCCGAACGACTCGACCCAGCGACGCAAAGACTGAGAAAATGGAACGTAAGGGTCTAAGTCACGCATTGCGTCGCCTGCAAACGAGAAAACAAAGTTATGCCCCTCTAAGGATTGGTCTCCCTTGGAATCGGCTAATTGATCTAAACTGCGTTGGTGGCTAGCTTTTGTTCTTGCTTCAAAGTCATCGAGAATCGCAAACAGCTCTGCTGTTGTCATCTGCTCGGTTTTAACGATGGAGTAGTCAAAAAAGTTGTCATAGCCGAGTGACCGGGCAAACTTGTTACGCAGTTTTACTAACTCTAAAAAACCGTTTTCAAGTAGCCATTGCTCTAAATCAAGCAGGGCCTGATGCGAAGTCTTACGAACATTTTCGTCAGTACTGGTACGAATGTTTGCGGAAAGAACTGGCAATGAACCTTCTGCCTCATTCCCCTGTTCATCCACATACTTCATCACATAGTTCTGTTTTTTCTCAAACAGATCCGCTTCGAACTTAATCAGCTCAGCTTTCAGCGTCTGTGCTTGCTCAGATTCTAATGCATGCGCCTGAAAGGTACTGAGCCAGCCGTTTAGCCCAATCAGTGTTTGTGCTTTTTCGTCAGGATCAGCAATTGAATTCGCCGCCTCTATTTGCTTTTTAAGCTCAGTAAGCTGGGAAGGCGAGCTTAAGAATGTCGTCCATTCCGTTTCTGCTTTCGCCGAACCATCATGGTCATCACTTATCCCCATATAGGTTTCCCAAAAGAAGTCCTCTTTGGTTCGATGGATAGATAAATAACGCTGGTTCAGTGAGTCAAGGTAAGTTGTAGCAGTCATTATATTCCCTATAATCGTAACAGACTGATTAATTTAAAGTATTATATTTCATCTCATGATGGTGCAGTAGTGGCAGCTCGTAATTATCCATGCGCTTTGTCGCAACACCAGCAAGAGTTCACTCCGGAGCCATTTATCAGGCTATCATCCTTGCCGCCCACACCACTTTACATTGTAAATCCACTTTCCTTCCAATGTACTCTGCCAAACTTAGGCGGTATCTTGAAGTGGTCAACTAAACCTCCCACCAGCTAAACAGGAGTAAGGTTTCAGTCATCAACGTTTGAAAAACAACCCTGCGCGCCGAGAGACAGGCAATAACGACACTTCCATTCGTTGTTGTTTATTGAGCCTTGTTTCAGTTTTTGTTAATACCAAGTTTTACAAAGCCTTATGACAAAAACATACGCAAAACATATATTGAACCGCCCTGCATTCGTGCTATATATGAACGACGTTCATTAAAAAACAATACAACATGATCGTGGCTTGTACTTTCTTATAACGACAAACAAGGATTATGTCATGAGACCTTTCACACGCTGTTCACTCCTGGCCGCACTTATTATCAGTTCGCTTTCTCCGGCAGTTGCTGGTAACACCCAAATAGACTCAGGGCGACATAATGAGAAGCCGCTATGGTTACGCAATACCGCCTTATCACCAGACGGCAAACAGCTCGCATTTACCTATCAGAGCCGCATTTACCTGGTATCAAGTGATGGTGGACAAGCACGTGCGATTACCAATGGTGAGTTTTACCCACATGCCTTGGTTTGGTCTCCTGACAACACAACGCTGGCTTTTGCTGCCAACCCTTATGGCAACGATGATGTATTCATGGTTTCATTAGAAACGGGACAATTGACCCGCCTCACCTACCATTCTGCTGCCGATGTTCCAACCGCCTTTGCCGACAGCGGTGATACGGTTCTTTTCAATACCACCCGCTTGACCACTAAGCAACAGGATTTTTACAGCCTGCCAGCCTATTCGTTTGGCAGCGAAGGAAACCAACTCTACAGTGTAGATATAAAGGAAAAAGCGGCACATGCCTTATTGCCGATACCGGCCAAAAATGCGGTATGGAACGGAGCCAAAACACAGCTACTCTATAACTCGCCGCATAAAGATCAGCCGTTCAGGAAGCATCAAACCTCTTTTGCCGTACCGAACATTTGGCTATTTGATGCCGCAACAGGGCAGCACCAACAACTGACAGAAAATAAAATCGCCGCACAACGCCCGCTCTGGAGCCGCGACAATACGGGCTTTTATTTTTTGAGCGAACGCAGTGGCAATTTCAATGTCTGGTTTTATGATCTGGGCACCAACAAAGAAACGCAAATCACTTCACTGACCGACCATCCAATACGCCACCTGTCAGTGTCTGAAAATGACGATTTGGCCTTTTCCTATAACGGTGAATTATACCGTTTAGAAAAAGGCCAGACGACGCCGAAAAAACTGGATATCAATATCAACAGTTTTGCAGTCAAGCAGAGCCAGTTCTTCCACAGCGATAGCGCAACACGCTTTATGCCTTCTGCTTTTGATGCCGACGAGCTGTTATTTAGTAGCTATGGCGACATCTATGCGATGAATGTGCGTAGCAGCAAAGTTAGGAAAATTACCCACTCTGCCACTGAAGAAAAGCAGATGACGTTCACCCCGGATGGGTATGGCGTGATGTACTCTGCAATGCGAAATGGACGTTGGGGGTTATACATTGCCAGCTCTGTCAGCGAGGAAGAGATGCTGTCCAATGCCCCCGTGATCAATGAGCAGCCTTTCTTGGTGCTGCCGGATCACGATATCTCGCAACCGGTATATTCACCAGACGGGCTCAAACTTGCCTTTGTTGTGGATGGCCGTGCTCTGCATGTGGTTGAGCTTGATGCCTACGATGCCAATACACCCGTGTCATCCTGGCTTAGCACTGGCCCCTCGCTGCTATCAACAGATCACGATGCCAAAGCAGGCAATGTGGATACCAACACACGGCCAAGCACCGGCAAAGAGCTGATCGCCCCAGACATGGTAAGTGAGTCAAACCGCTTGGAATTTGTGTGGTCACCCGATTCGACCCAACTGGCCGTGCACCTTTCTCCCCGCCCCTATGTTGAGCAGATATACGTTGTCGATGCCGAGGGTAAAAAACCGGCAGTGAATGTGTCTCAAAGCGGTTTCTACAACGGCAAACCCAAGTGGAGCCAGGACAACCGCATACTCACCTGGACAACCTCTAAATATGGCCTGAAAACCGCAGATGGTGAAGACTGGGACGAAACTGTCACGGGTATTTTTACCAATAGCACTGCGATGAAAAATTTCAAGGATGATAGTAAGCTGCCCGAAGAGGTCGAAAGCTATCCATTCTCGGCAAGGAACATCGAATACCGTGACGCTTTCCACCTACCTTTCTCTACAGTGGTACTGGAAACACACTTACTGGGCGATGAGCTGCTGGTGATCGACTTGGTTGCCTCCCCCTCTGGCGAGGAAACCACACGAGGCTTTGTTTATAACCTGAGAACCGAGGAATCCTATCCTGTCTTTAGCGACCTGCCCATGGCAACAGCGACCTATATTGCGGCAGACCAAAGCTATGCCTACCTTTTATCAGAAGGTGAAGTGACCGAAATTGATATTGCAACAGGTGACTCAACCAGTTTACCTATCGAGCTACCGGTTGATTACCAAGAAGAGCCGAGACGACTGGCAGCCTACCAGCAGTTTGTGAGGCAAACGCAAGATCTGTATTATCGACCTAACATGGGGAGTGTCGATTGGGCTTTCTATAGCAGCAACTATCAACGCTTTCTGCCGCATATCAATAACAACCGCGATTTTGCGGATCTGCTAAAAGAACTCAGTGGCGAGCTGAATGCCTCCCACACAGGTGCGTTCGCTGATCCAGATTTGGCAATGCGAGAAGATGCAACAGCAGATCTTGGGTTGATCTTCAACCAGCACAAAGCCCCTTCTCCTTCACAGCCTGGTACCAACAATCACAACCAGACAGACGGCTTGATCATCAACGGCATTCTACCGGGCGGCCCAGCAGATAATGAAGCCTACGTGATCCAGCAAGGTGATCGTGTTATTGCCGTCAACAACACGCCGGTCCAAACCCTGGCCGATCTTGCTATTGTTTTAAATAACAAGGCCACAGAGCCTGTTGAGCTGACATTACAACGCAACAATGACAACACTTGGTATCAACGTATCACGCCTATTGATGGTTACGATGCTTACTCACTGCTCCTAAAGCGCTGGGAGATCGCGCGTCGAAACTATGTCACGCAGAAAACCAATGGCAAAGTCGGTTATGTGTATTTACCCGACATGAGCAACGCCGCCTTTTTACACCTGCGTTCAGAGGCGCTGGGCCGATTGAGAAATGCCGAAGTACTTATCGTTGATGTTCGCTTCAATGGCGGCGGCTTCCTGGCTGATACGTTAATTGAATTCTTAACCGCGCGAAAAGTGGCCGATATTGTGCCTCATGTCGGCAAACCTGCATCAGATGCAAGCCGTCGTAGCTGGCTAAAACCTTCTGTTGTAATCGCAAACTCAGCATCGTACTCAGAAGCTTCAGCCTTTAGCCAATACTACAAAGATCTTAACGTCGGCCCGATTGTGGGCGAACCCGTACCGGGTACAGGCACCACGGTGATGGGTGTTGAGTCTCAAGTCTATAAAGGTATTGGGTATATGTTCCCCTACCAACCACTGCGCACTGTCGATGGAAAGCTATATGAAAACCTAGAACTGCAACCCGACGTTAAGGTATTTAACTCCCCATCAGATATCGCGGTAGGCCAGGACCGTCAGCTCGATGCCGCTATCGAAGAAGCGCTAAAGCAAATATAAACAGCGAGCCGATCCCCCACGAGGATAACGGAAAAAATACGCCATAACCTTAGCCATACGATACAAAGCCGGTCTCTGCGCCGGCTTTGTTGTATTTAATGAAAGGTTTTAGATAGTTATGTGGCAGCGACCATTCACCATATCAAGCCATGCAATGATCTCATGCCAATCCCAGATCTACTGCGATTCTGAAATCAAACCTAATACCTCAAATCCAAACTAATCTACATTAGTAGCTCAGCTCAAACACCACCGCGCCGCTATCAACCTCAAGGGCCTCATTGTTGATCACCTCGCCCCCCGCTTCGACCGAAATGCTAAAATCATCGGTAGCGTTATATTTCAACCCCGCACCGAATTCAGTCGGATCCGTCCGGTCCCTATCTTGATAGATACTATCCTTGTCGACCATCGTATTGTTGACCGGCCTGTTACCACCGCCGATAAACTCAACCGCTTGCTCAGAGGCGGCTTTATCAATAAAGATCTCGCCCAGCTCGCGCTCATCGGCCAGTACGGTCAAAGCGCACAGCGAAATCGTCACGGCTAACCAAATACGCATCTTCATTACCTTGCTGCCTCCTCTTACACAAAAGCGATTTTATGCATATATAGCAAACTAGGTATGATAATGAAAACCAACCAAGAAGTATCCCTCTTCGCAGCTACCCGTCTCAACCAAAAAACAAAGGCTGATAAGCGTGCTCATACCCAATGCTCACTGCCACATAGACTAGTAAGCCTGACATCAGGATATTAAAGATTTTGAAGTACTCGGGATCCTCAATACGTCTTCCGACCAAGGTGCCGACGACGGAATAACTGCCCGGCGCCCCAAAGGCGAGCACCGTCAACACAAACGACCAGCCAACCGCACTTATCCCGCTAATACCTGCAGCCGGAAACTGGATTGTCGCTATCGGCAGTGTTGCCAGCAATGCTTTGGGATTGAGCAGCTGCATCACGAGCCCGTCACGAAAAGTCACTCATATTTGCATTAAGCACCGTCACCCTATCCAGGTGCGCGCTTCCGACAAATTGAAAATGATTTTCTTGCTTCACGCGATATCTCCAAAGAAATTTTCCGCCTCGTTCGGCATCGATTCTCCCACAATATAGAAAACTGAACGAAAGAAAACTTGAACAAAATTGCTTAATTGGCGCTGAAGAAAATATCAGGGATTCTGGCGCTGATACCATTCCTAACTCGCGAATTTATGCGTACGCTTAAAGCAAAGGTACTTGCGCCAGGAGCCCCAGTTATGTCTGTAACCCACCGCCTCGAAATCGCCCAGCTCGGCAATCCTATCTTGCGCCAGCTGGCCGCCCCGCTGACCCCAAGCCAGTTCAAGGAGTGCGCCCCTTTCTTTGCCTCACTAGAGAAAAAGATGCTTGAACACAATGGTGTCGGTATTGCCGCGCCGCAAGTCAGCGAGTCGATCCGTGCTTTTATCGTTGCCTCCAGCCCCAATCCGCGCTATCCCAATGCGCCGCAAATGGAGCCTACCCTGATGCTCAATCCCGAGCTTACCTGGTCAAGCAAAGAAACCGAGAAAGACTGGGAGGGTTGCCTGAGCATTCCCGGTATGCGGGCAAAAGTGAGCCGCCATAAAAAGATTGAGGTACGCTATACCACCCTCGACGGCCATGAGGTTAAAGCCAATATGGAAGGATTCATTGCCCGGATCTTCCAGCACGAGCTGGATCACCTCAACGGGATCGTTTTTCTCGACCGGGCCGAAAAACATGATTACGCCACCGAGGCAGAGTTTATGAAGATCATCAGCTAATTTGTGGCTAATGCCCGCAGTAATGCACGCCTCGTACACCCGACAGGTTTGAGCATTCAGGCCATTCGGTTGACCAACAACCACTTCACCACTACGGTTTTACTTACAGCTTTACAAACGATTTGACGCTCATAATTGCAAACATTTCAAAAAGGGTAAGATATGTCTGACCATATATACAAACTAATAGAGCTGGTCGGCTCATCTCCGAAAAGCGTGGAAGATGCGGTCAACTCAGCGCTTAGCAAGGCCGACAACAGTATAAGCAACATGCGGTGGTTCGAAGTCTGTGATATTCGAGGCAATATCGAAAATGGACATGTCGACCACTGGCAGGTAACCATAAAAGTTGGCTTCACCCTCAAAGATGAGTGATCCTTTTTATGCGCTGGCAATCAGCTGGCTACGTGTCCATAACAAGCGTAGCCAGCCGCAAGGCAAGGTTAATCCGCAATCCGACGATGTATACATAAAGAAAAGTAACGTACAGCTCAGCTAGACAGCCTCATCCCAATATGGCCTATCTTCCCCGTAACTGGTCTTAAGAAACTCGAGAAAAACCCGCACTTTGGCGGGAAGGTACTTACGCTCAGAAAATACGGCATAGATAGAGTGCAAAGGCAGCGAATACTCCGGCATTAGGGGAACCAGTTTTCCTGATGCCAATGCCGGGCCGACAATAAATGTCGGCATCTGGCATATCCCAAGCCCAGCCAGCAGAGCCTCATAGAGCACTTCACTGTTGTTGACCTGATAATTGCCTTGCGGCAATACCTTGACTGTCCCGTCAGGGCCATGAAACGTCCACTCTGTCCCCGCCTGGAAGTAGGAATAAAACAAGCAATTATGATTGAGCAGATCTGCTGGGGTTTCGGGCGCGCCAAACTTGGCAATATAGTCAGATGAGGCGCACAGCACACTGTGGCAAGGTGCAAGGCGGCGCGCGATCAGGCTCGAATCAGGCAGCTTACCAATCCGGATCGCCACATCAAAACTTCCCTCCACCATATCGACCACTTTATCATCCATCATCATATCGATGCTGATATTAGGGTTTTCGACCAGGAACTTAGGAACTAGCGGCGCAAGATGCAAGCGGCCAAATGCCATCGGGGCATTGACCCTCAGCTTTCCCTGAGGAGAGCCCTGCAGCTCGCTGATAGCATCAAGCCCCTCATTGGCTACTCTCAAGGCATTACGCGCATAGTCATAGTAACGCTCGCCAGCCTCGGTCAGGCTTAGGCGCCTCGTCGTCCGGTGCAATAGCCGCACGCCAACAGCCTCTTCCAGTTGGCCAATCCGTTTACTGATGGCTGATTTCGATACCCCCATCCTTTCGCCAGCCTGCGAGAAACTGCCACACTCAACAACAGCAACAAAAATGGGAATTGCAGAAAAGGTATCCATAGCATCCAACTGTCAACTTTAACTCAACAATTAGTTTCTCTTTACTAGGATTATCAGTCAAACAAAAACAATATAAAGTTCGCCCATCAAAACAGCTGCCTATGGCGAAACCAATGACGTCCGTTAAAAGCCACTAGGTGTATTACTGTCCAGGCAGCCGATGAAAGCTAGCCGTTATGAATTGGTGAAAATAATGGAAGAATTAAATCAACAACTTGCCTTCATTCTCGAACTAGACAAACTCAAGGCCGTCTACCGACGGGCTTTAGTCAAAACCGACAACAACCGGCGTGAAAACAGTGCCGAGCACAGCTGGCACATCGCCATGATGGCCCAGGTACTGCAGCCGTATACAGCAGAAACGGTTGATATCAACCGTGTCGTCAGCATGCTCTTGATCCATGATATTGTCGAAATTGACGCCGGCGATACTTTTGCCTTTGCCGAGCAACACGAGTTGGACGGCCAACCAGATAAAGAGCTCAAGGCGGCACAACGGCTATTTGGATTATTACCGCAACACCAGTTTCAAGCGATGAAAGCCCTATGGCTAGAGTTCGAGCAAGCAGACACCGCCGATGCCCGCTTTGCCAAAGCGATGGACAGAGTACTGCCGCTACTGCAAAACATGGCCAACCACGGCGGCAGCTGGGTTGGGAATAACGTCTCCAGGCAGCAGGTACTCAAGCGTAACCAGTACCTGGCCGAAGCGGCTCCAGAACTATGGTGTTATGTTTGCGAACAAATAGATACTGCTCTGGAACGAGGATGGCTTATTGCCGATTAGGTTTGTAAAGCAAACTATATAACCACATCAGACGAGAACTACCCAGTCACTATAAATGGTTGGTTATATTAGATAACAACAAAGTGCAATGTGACAAATCTCTCATCATTGCGACATCTAGATGTCATATTCACTTTCGATAATGTGCCCATATTATGTTTGTCACTCATCGCTACCTAAGGCTGTGGATAGCAATATGCGCACATTAAACATTGTACAAAGCAAAGCGTCTAACACCGCTCACCAAAAAAGCTCTTATCAAAAACCAATGGGCTTCAGCGAATTCAACCACTGCATTGATATTTTACTATTAGGCTTACCGTGTAACCCCCGTCCCCAGCAAGCCAGCCACCTCGAGGCAGCAGGATCAGATCTCTGGAGAACGGATACAGGCTTTGCCAATCACCAGGCAGCCTAGCCGGTTTTCTTAAATTCTACAGTATTGTCCTCTGCCAGCTGCTGCTCCAGTTCGCGAGCTACAAACTCAGGACTATTGGTATGACGGGCCAGCAGGCTATACACAACGGGGATCACCAGCAAGGTAAAAAAGGTCGCAACCAATATCCCGGTTAATACCACAATCCCAATCACCAACCGGGTTTCCGCCCCCGCACCGCTAGCCATAATCAAGGGCACAGCCCCGGCCGCCGTGGTAATGGCCGTCATCAGGATCGGTCGTAGCCGAGCCGCCGCCGCATCCACTATCGCCTGTTCAAACCGGATCCCCTGATCCCGTAGCTGGTTGGCAAACTCGACAATCAAAATCCCGTTTTTCGCCGCCAGGCCCACCAGCATAATGATCCCTATCTGCGAGTAGATATTTAAACTCTGATCGGTGAAATACAGCCCCATTAGCGCCCCGAATGTTGCCAGCGGTACCGTCAGCATGATCACCAACGGATGAATATAGCTTTCAAACTGCGCCGCCAATACCAGGAAAACCACCACCAATGCCAAGACAAACACAAACAGTACCGAGGTACTGGAGTCCTGGTAGTCTTGCGAGGCTCCTTTATAGTTCACTACCGCATCGGCAGGCAGGTGCTGCCTGACCAGCTCATTCAAATAATTCAGTCCTTCTCCCAGGGTATAGTCGTCTGCCAGGTTTGCTTCTATGGTGATGGCCCGTACCCGGTTATAGCGGTTTAGTTGCGGCGCGCTCGCGAACTCTGTCACGGTGATCAGGCTTGATAGCGGGATCAGCTCATCACTGCGATCTGAGCGTACATACAAGTTGCTGAGATCGGCAGCGGTATTTTGCCTATCCCGCTGGCCTTCAATTACCACATCGTACTCTTCGCCGCGCCATTTGTAGGTCGTAACCAGCCTCGAGCCAAGCATTGACTCCAGGGTCTGCCCGATATCGCGCAGCGACACCCCAAGATCGCCAGCCCTGTCGCGGTCGATCTGAACCCTAAGCTGAGGCTTGGTTTCCTTATAGTCATGGTCAACGCTGGCCAGCCTTTGATTGGCCGCAGCTTCGTCTAGCAAAATATCCCGCCACTGCGCAAGTTCTTCATAACTGCCGCCCCCCAACACAAACTGCACAGGCTTGCCGACCCCTCGTCCGAACGGCTGCCGCATCACCGGAAACGCCCTGACCCCGGCCAAATCAGACAACCTACTATGAATATCCCCGATGATCGCTGAAGCGCTGCGCCTTTGTGCCCAGTCTTCCAACACCACGATGGCAAAACCGTTGGAAAAGTCCTCAATCCGCCCCCAGCCACGCGGCGCACGCACCAGCAAACGCTTGATCTCTCCCGACTCGACTAATGGCATTAGCCGATGTTCGATTTCATTCATATAGGGCTGCATAAATTCATAGCTGGCTCCCTGCGGGCCGTTAATAATAATGAACATCGCTCCCCTATCTTCCCGTGGCACAAATTCCGACGGGATCCGGCTCGCTAGCCAGCCACTGCCCGCCAACGCAAGCACCATGATCCCGGCAACTAAATAGGGCCGCTTGAGCCAGCTATCGAGCGACAGGCGATAAAAGCGCGTTACCGAAGCCAAAATATGACCAACTTTTTGTACCAGCCAGGGCTCATATTCGACCCGGCGCATGATTTTCGACCCCATCATCGGGCTTAGCGTCAGGGCAACCAGTGACGATAAGATCACCGCGGTACTGATAGCAATCGAGAACTCGCGAAACAGCTTGCCCAAATCCCCTTCTAAAAAGCCAATCGGCAAAAAGACCGACACCAACACCACCGTGGTAGCCACAATTGCAAAACTGACCTGGCGGGCACCAAGAAAGGCCGCCTTCAAGGGAGGTTCCCCCAACTCTATCCGGCGGTGGATGTTCTCCAGCATCACGATGGCATCATCGACCACAATGCCAATGGCCAGGATCAATGCCAGCAGAGTCAGTAGGTTAATAGTAAAGCCAAGGGCGTACAGCACCGTAAAGCTACCAATCAGGGAGACGGGTAAGGTCAGCGCCGGGATCAGCATCGCGCGCACACTGCCGAGAAACAGGTAAATCACCAGCACTACCAACAGCAGCGCAATCAACAAGGTCTTATACACCTCATTAATGGAAGCCTGAATAAACACCGAGGAGTCATAGGAGCGCTTGATCTCCATACCTTCCGGCAACGTCGGATTCAGCTGATCGACCAGGGCGTTGACGGCCTTGGCGACCTGCAACGTATTGGCGGTTGACTGGCGATTGATCCCCAGGCCTATCATGTCCTGGGTATTGCCACGGAAGGTTATGCGCTCTTCTTCGGCCGCCAGCGCCACCCGGGCAACATCGCCCAGGCGGATCAAATAACCATCACTCCCGACCCCGACCACCAGCCGGGCAAAGTCCTCCGGTGCGACAAAACTGCGCTGGGTACGAATAGAAAACTGCCGGCTCTGCGATTCAATCGAACCGGCTGGCAGCTCGACGTTATCCGCCCGCAAGGCATCTTCAATATCGGTCACGGTCAGCCCCCGGGCCGCCAGCTTCTGGCGGTCTATCCAGATCCGCAGAGCATATTCCTTGCCGCCGCCGATACGAATATTGGCGACCCCGTCAATCACCGAGAAACGATCAACCAGATAGCGCCGGGCATAGTCCGTCAGCTCCAGCGTCCCCATCCGGTCAGAGACCAAATTCAGCCACATGATCACTTCCGAACTGCCGGCCGCTTTCTGTACCTCCGGCGGCTCGGCCTCGTCAGGCAAATTATTCAAGATCCCGGAGATCCGATCCCGGACATCATTGGCGGCAGCATCGATATCGCGGCCGATCCCAAACTCCAACGTCACCGTCGAGCGGCCATCGCGACTTCGCGAGCTGATATTGCGGATCCCCTCCAGACCGGAGATCCGATCTTCCACCAACTGGGTAATACTGGTTTCGACGATCGCCGCCGAGGCCCCCCGATAGCTGGTGGACACCGTCACGATAGGCGGATCAATATTGGGGTATTCGCGCAGCGGCAACTTCTCATAGGCCACCAGGCCAAAAGTGATCAGCAACAGACTGATCACCGAGCCAAACACCGGCCGTTTGACCGAAATATCTGTCAGTAACATCAGCCCGCCTCCTGATAGCTAAAACGCTCACCCGAACGGGTCTCGACAGTCTGACCGGGCCTCACCCGCTGGATCCCCCGGGTAATGATCTGCTCACCTTCTGTCACGCCACTGAGAATTTCTGCCGTTCCCCGGCTGCGGAAGCCAACGTCGACCTGGCGCTGCTCAACCACATTGTCATTGTTAACAACAAACAGGAAGTTATTCCGCTGGCGTGGTACCAGGGCCTCCTCCGGCACCACCAGCCCTTGCCGCTGTTCAACAATCAACCGTAGGGTCATCAGCATGCCGGGGCGTAGCAATAGCTTGGGGTTGTTGATCTCAGCCCGGACGACAATCGCCCGTGTGAGCGGATTTACCCGACTGTCTATTCCTGTCACAATCCCGGCAAACGGCTGTTCAGGAAAGGCAGCAACCCCCCCTTCAATGACCGAACCGAGCCTGAGCTGGCCGATAAACTGCTCCGGGATGGTAAAATCCAGTTTCACTTTGGCAAGATCATCGAGTGTAGTGATCACCGTGCCCGGCGTTAGCAGCGCCCCGGGACTGATCTGGCGAAATCCCAGTACACCGGCAAACGGTGCCTGGATAAACCGGGCGTCCAGCTCAGCCTGGTTCTGCGCCAATACGGCACGGGCTATTTCAATGTCGGTATACAGCTTATCGAGCTCGGAGCTAGCTATTGTATTACGCTTGACCAGCCCTTCAATCCGTTTGTATTCCCGCTGATGCTCTTGCAAGTTAGCCTTGGCGGCCCGTACCTTGGCCTTCTGCTCGCCAGATCTCAGAGTCACCAGCAAATCGCCGGCACGGACTTGCTGACCATCCTTAAAATGTACCAGCTCGACTTTTTCGGTTACCTTTGCCGACAATACCACCGACTCGCGGGACTTTATGGTACCGAGCGCCTCAACCTCTCGCCGGACATTTTGCCTGCTCACGACAGTAACCACGACACTCGGGGTGCCACCGCGGGAAAACGAGGGACTCTGGCTACGGCCCTGCTCTTTGTACCACACCCCAGCCGCCAGGCTGGCCAACAAAACAAAGCCGATAATTAAGGTTATTTTCATGATCCCTGCCTGATAAATAGAGTGCCTGCGCCAACACACTCCAACTTAGAAGATAGTTATTTTTTAAGTATAGTGCGGCGATAACTGGCTGATATCCCATGATTCGGCAGTGAGTAAATGCGTCACTTTTTGAGCTTTTCCTAAACCTGATTTTCCAATCCGGGCATCATTCTTTTGCCAGCCAAAACGCTACAATGCCCCTAGAATTGAACAAATCGTTATATTTCCTATGCGCTCTCGCCCTACATTGACCAAAGAGATTTGGCACCGCTTTGTTTCCCTGCCCTCATTAGAAGCAGAGCTCCCTGATATTGACCCTCACTTGCAGCAGGTTTGGGAGCGGTGCCGTCGCCAGCAGCGTCACGATCACTGGTCAATGCCTCACCGGGCCAAAGGGGTCACATTTACTTCCATACAAAAAAGCAAAGCACCGTTTTTGAATGTCGCCGTACCGGCTATCGAAGATATTTATGAGTACCTGGAAAATGACAGCTGTGCTTTCTTCATTTGCGATGAGACGGGTTGCACCCTTTATTTGTGTGCAGCTCCTGATATGCAGGAGAAATTACAGGCACTCGGTATCCAGGAAGGAATGTATTGGCGGGAAGGCTTTATCGGCAATAACGCAATTTCCAGTGCAATGCATTTGGCTAAAGCGACCAAAACAGCAGGCTTCGAACACTTTAAACAAGCACTGCACGGTTTTGCCATTTATGCCGCCCCTATTTTCGACGGTAACGGCTCGGCACAAGGGTGCATCGCCCTTGTGCTGCCAGCAAAAGAAGCGAGTGTCTCTGCTCTGGGCTTAATCCACTCTGCAGCCCGAGATATTGCCAGCCAAATGCGGGCCGAAAGCATGCTCACGGAGTCTAACCAGCACTTATCAGAAGTACATGTGCTGCTTGAAGGGGTTGAGGAAGGCGTACTGGCCTGGTACCCCAATGGAAAGATCCACTACCTGAACCAAAAAGGTTGTGATCTCCTGGGGTTGACCTCCAGCGAGCTGGGTAAGGAAATCGGCACTGTGCTAACTCTGCCCCAGCCTGTCAACCAGGCCATCAAACACGGCAAAGAGCTCGATATGATCGAGACGACGATAGAGAGCAGGGGGAGGCTAACGTCCCTGGTAATATCGCTCAAGATTGTCAGAAATGACCAAAACGATACCCATTGCTATATTGCCCTGCTCTATCCGCTCAAGCATATCCGTGATTTAGTCCATCAGCATGCCGGCAACCGGGCGAGGCTCACATTTGATGATATCGCCGGGAGCTCGGATGCGATGCACCGCGTGATCCGCCAGGCCCGCCATGCCGCAAAAGGGCGGGGGCCAGTCCTTCTCCGCGGAGAAGACGGGCTAGGAAAGAGCCATCTTGCCCAGGCAATCCATAACGCCAGTGACAGGCATGGCCAGCCTTTTATCGCGATTAACTGCCAGGCGATCCCCAAAGAGCTCATGGCCACCGAGTTTTTGGGCTCCGCCCTGGACGGAGACAAAGCCTCTCCATCAAAGTTCGAACTGGCCCATGGCGGCACCTTATTTCTCGACCAGGTAGAATGCCTGTCCTCCGAGGTACAGGCGGCCTTGCTTCACCTGCTAAAAACAGGGTTGCTCAACCGCATGAATGGCAATATTGTCTCGGTAGATGTGCGGATCATTGCCACCTCTAATATCGACTTAGAGCGGTATGTCGCAGAAAAACATTTCCGCGGGCAGCTGCTACTTGAGCTGCAAACCTTTAATATTCCAGTATCGCCGCTTCGCGATCGCCTGGAAGATGTCCCAATCCTGGCAAAGCGAAAGCTCACTCATTTGATAGCTGAAAAAAAGATGCCGCTTAGCATCAGCCAGCAAGCCATGTCACTGTTGATGCGCTATCGCTGGCCTGGCAATCACAGGGAGCTTCGCAATGTTATCGAACGCGCGGCAAACTTTGCCCAAGGAGATATCATCCGGGACAGCGATCTCCCCGAGAACATTATCTCCACCACAGAGCCTGTAACAGCTGGCGACCAGACGCATCGTTCTAACTGTCTGGCCGATGCCGAAAAAAGCACGATCATTCGCTCTGCCGTACATTGTCGCGGAACCATCAGCAAAATGTGCGAAGATCTGCAGGTAAGCCGCACAACCTTGTGGCGCAAGTTGAAAAACTACGGTATCGAGGTCGGCGGTTACAAATAACCAATACGCCTTCCCCCGATGCATGACTTACAACCCAGGCTTACAACAATGCCATTACCTGTTTCAATGTTCCGGCATCCAGCACCTCTGTGGCGGTGTGCTTAGCTTGCTGGCTATGTGTTGCCCGAACCGCCTGCTTAACCGCGGCAATTCTGACCGGGCTCATGCTCAGTTCATCAATCCCCATCCCGACAAGCGTCGCCGTTAGCTTGGGATCGCCAGCCATCTCGCCACAGATCCCGATGGTGATCCCAGCTTGGTGGGCAGCCTGTGCAGCCTGTTCGATCATCCGCAATACCGCAGGCTGGGCAGCAGAAACCAGATAGGAAACCGTATCGTTGCCCCTGTCTGCTGCCATGACATACTGGGTAAGATCGTTGGTGCCAATACTGAAAAAGCTGACTTCTTTTGCCAACAACCTGGCATTGGCGACAGCAGCAGGCACTTCAATCATAATGCCGACCTCTGGTACCACTGCCGGAATATCGCAATGTTGCAGGGCTTCATAACAGCTATTGAGCAGGTACTTGGCCTGGTTCAGCTCCTCAAGGGTAGACACCATCGGGAACATCACTTGCAGGTTAGGATGCTCAGCCCGGGCACGCAGCAACGCATTGAGCTGCAGCTTGAACACCTCGACATTTTGCAGGCACAAACGCAAGCCACGGCAGCCCAAGAACGGGTTGTCTTCCTGCCCTTGCTGCAGATAAGGCAAAGGCTTATCACCGCCGATATCCAGGGTGCGGATGATCACCGGCTTATCACCGAACGCCGCTGCAATCTGGCTATAGAATTCATACTGGCTCTGCTCGGATGGAGCCTGCTCGCTCTCCATAAACAGAAATTCACTTCGAACCAATCCAACCCCTTCAGCGCCATGGCTAAGGGCCTGCTCTGCGTCTTCAAGGCAGGCAAGGTTGGCAAAAACATCCACCGCCTTGCCATCTTGGGTTTTAGCTTTTTCCATCGCCAGCGCCAAGTCTCGCTTCTTTTGCTGTGTTTGCTCATCAAGCCGCCGATAAGCATCGTCGAGCTGGTGTGCTGTCGGATCTAACCAAACCTCGCCGCTACCGCCATCCATCATTGCCATTTTTCCTGCCTGGCTGAGTGACATGATGGCGCTAAGTCCAACCACAGCCGGAATACCGAGTGAACGGGCAAGGATGGCAGAGTGTGATGTGCTCCCGCCCTGCTCGAGGATAATACCCCGGACCAATGCAGGATCAAGCTGCGCGGTATCTGACGGCGAAAGATCTGCCGCAACCAAAATAACCGGTTCGGTCAATACAATACCTTGCTTGGTTTCACCGCTAAGCAATCCCATCACCCGGCAGCCAACATCGTAAACATCATGGGCTCGCGCCTGCATGTATTCACTTGGCGAGTCTTTGTAGGCTTGTGCCGTTAGCTCAATGACCTGGGTCCAGGCCAGTTCCGCATTGATGGCCTGTTCGAGTCGTTGCTGAACCTTCTCTACCAGCTCAGGATCGGCCAGTATCTGGCGGTGCGCCGTAAAAATCCCACTTTCCGATGTTGCGCCAGTAGTTGCTGTTTGCTCCGCCAGCTCGGCAAGCGCCTGCTGGGCGGCTTCACAGGCCTCGGAAAAGATCGCCCATTCCCGCTCATAGCCCAGAAAATCGCCTTCCCGGGCTTTGGGCATTGTGGCCCGGTAGTGCCGGATTGGCGCGATCGCAATGCCTTCAGATGCGCCGATCGCACTCAGGCGACCATCCTGGTGTATTGATTGCTGGCGAGGAGCACTAGGGGCTTTCGCGTTTTCATCGTTGATAGATTCGTTGAAATGGCTCTCGGCAAGCTGGGAAAATGCCGCCAGTGCCTGTTGCGCCTCTCTACCGCTGGCAATACACGTTAAGCGATCCCCCTGTTTTACGCCCAATAGCGCAATGCTGTTGATGCTCCTCGCACTGACTCGCGAGCCATGGCAGTCCAACCACACCTCAGCATCAAATGGGCTGATAGCCCCCACTATCGTAGAGGCTGGCCGGGCGTGAATACCATGGGGATTTTTTACCAGCCACTCGAATTCAATATCATTTTCACTGTCTGCCAGCTCCGGTTGTTGGTCTATCTGTAAACCAGCAGTACCAGGGAGCTTGGCGCTTTGATCCAGCAGTTTGTATTTTGCCAGCAACGCACTGTGGGCTTCATTGACCACCTGCTCTAAGGACATGCCCGCCGCGGCAGCAACACTTGCAGACATTGCACCTTCAATAAGCGGTGCTGCACAAACATGTACATTGGCGGCTTGCTCGCTATCGAGCAGTTCCAGCGCCGTATCGGTACTGAGGATCGCACTGCCCATATCCACCAGCACTAACACCCCCAGTGGGGAATATACCTCTTCAATCGCCATCATCACCGCAATGGCATCAGTACCAATTGGGTTATCGGGATCGTCCACTCCTGCCGCGACGGCAATACTCACTTTCCCCTGGGTCATCTGGGCGGTCAAGGCATGAACACCTTTCGCCAAATCCGGGCTATGAGAAACAATGACAATACTGACCATATTCAAACCTTAACGGAGGTGGCGTCGCGCCACCTCAAACAGCAAACCAAACACGTTTATTGCGCGGAAGCACTCCGCAGTGCAGAAAAGAGCAGGAAGGCGGATGTCGCACCGGGATCCTGATGCCCGATAGAGCGCTCACCAAGGTAACTGGCACGCCCTTTTTTCGCCTGCATCGGAATGGTATCTTTCATAGCCCTTTCCGCTTCAACAACAGCACTGTCAAGGGCCTCGTACATGGTCGCTTCCTGGTTCTGCTTCAGGCAGGCAATAATACCGCTCCAGGTATCAACCATGGTTTTGTCGCCCACTTCAGCTTTGCCGCGCTGCACAATCCCATCCACACCGTCCTGGAGCATTTTGGTCAGCTCGGCCAAACTCAGCTCTTCTTTGGACATCACACTGGTAGCATTGCGGATAAAAAAGGTGCCGTACAACGGTCCACTGGCACCGCCAATGCTCGAAAGCAAGGTCATCCCTGTGGTCTTCAAGATGGTGCCAATATCTTTGTCAGCTACACTAGGAAGCTTCTCTTTGACTTTCTGAAAGCCACGGTTCATGTTGAGGCCATGATCCGCATCGCCAATTTCCCGATCCAGCTCGGTTAAAAAGTCTTGCTCGGCGTTAAATACCTCGGCTGATTGCTCCAGCCACTGAACAATTTGCTGTTTCGTTATTGTCATCATAGTTCTCCTTGGCGATTAGCAGCCCCAGCGCATTGCAGGGGTATTAACCGGCATGTCGTATAGCGATAGCATCTCATCATCAACTTTCAGCACAGTGATCGAAATACCCTGCATATCCAAGGAAGTGCAGTAGCTACCAATAAGGTTGCGCTCGATAGTGATCCCAAGTGGCTTGAGGATCTCTGCCACTTTGCGGTAAACCATATACAGCTCGGACTGTGGGGTGGCGCCGAGGTTATTCACCAGCACAATAACCTTATCGCCAGACTCAAGTGGTTCGGTGATCCAGGACTCATCCAGCCATTCACCGCTATCGTTGTTCCAGCGACGGACAACGCGCTCATAGGGCTGGTTATCTAAGATCTCACTCATCATGTCTGTGGTGATAGCATCCCCACCGGTAAAGGCCCTGCGCTCAATACCTGGCTCACCGTGGATCCCAACCCCAAACTCAATTTCGTCATCACTGAGCTCAAAGCTCGGCTTGCCTGCAGCCGGAACGGTGCAGGCAGAAAGTGCGACACCCAACGATCGGCCACGGTTGGCGATGTGTTTTGCCAGCTCGCTGATTCTATCCAGGTCATAGCCTTCCTCTGCAGCAGCACCCAGAATTTTCTCGGCCAATACTGTTGTTGCGACACCACGACGGCCAGCGGTATAGAGGCTGTCTTTGACCGCAACATCATCATCAATCAATGTCGCCTGTACTTTGACGCCCTCAGCATGAAGGAGCTCTACAGCCGTTTCAAAATTCAGCACATCACCGGTGTAGTTTTTAATGAGGAACAGGACACCTTCGCCAGAGTGCACTTTCTGGCCACACTCATACATTTGATCAGGGGTTGGTGACGTAAACATTTCCCCCGGGCAGGCTCCGTCTAACATACCCTTGCCCACAAAACCGCCATGCATCGGCTCGTGGCCGCTACCACCACCAGAAACAAGGGCGACCTTGGCAGCCTTGCGCTCACTGCGGACGATATACATAGGATCCAGGCTCACGTCGAGTTCAGGATGCGCCAGGGCAACACCTTGAAGCTGCTCTCTAACCACGTTATCAACTTGGTTAATCATCTTTTTCATCGTTATATCCTTATTGTTCTGCATGGGGTAGCGTTAAGACCGATGGTATTCCGGCGGGGAAAGAGATGTTATTTAACCTATTTTGTTTCAAATTGAGACGCTTGTATTCGCCAATCCGTTCCACAATGAAACATCGGTTGCACTCAAACGGCAGATCCTTGAACTTAGTCATGGTTTAGGGGGAGCAACAGAGGAAGGGTGACACTAGAAAACGGTTAAAACAGGCTGATCGCAATGTTTTTATTGGCAAATTTGCAAGTTGGCTCACAAAGAAAATTGCCATATGAGCAGGCAAAAAAAAAGCGAGCCGGTGATTGGCTCGCAAAAAACTCATATATTACTTTTCGACAGGGTAGCAAGATGGGAAAACTCCTGACATCCATGCAAGAACCTTCCATCCCCCTTCGAAAGGGACAAAGGTTATATCGATAGCTATTTTGACCGTACTGTCGAATTGAATGTCAGCAAAATGTCAGAATATTCATTTAGTTAATTTAACGGGCTACCGACTGACAGATAGAATGAATTCTCTCCGGCCTCAGCCTTACCGTAGGCGAAATACAACGGGCCTACCGGCGAGTCCACACCAAGAAACAAGCTGGCCGCCCCTATGCTGCTATCGAAGCTAATATCGCTGCTGTCATTCCATACCCCGCCCCGCTCAAGCGAACCACCGACATACACTGGCGCTGAAAAAGCACCGAAATTATTGTCCAGCAAGCGGTAGCGATAAATCAGCCCGCCAAAGGTACGGTAGCGCCCATTCAGCTCATAACGGTGAAAACCAGAAAGGTTGAACAAGCCGCCGAGATCCTGAACATAGATAGGGATCAGCTCATCCGACTCAGATCCGCCTAGCTTGAGGAGCCCAAGCAAGGTATGACGCTGGTAATTAAACGGTACGGTCAGCTCGGCATCATAATAGATAGTATCGTCCTTAAGCCGGGCATCTTGGTTGATTTTGCTCCGGCTCATTCCAAGCCCGACCTCAAGTTCAAACAATATCCCTTCCGTCGGAAAGTAAAAGTTATCCAGATCGTCATAAGCCCATGATACGTAGGGCCCGTGGGAGGTATAATCCTGCTGATCATTGCCATCTATTTCATTCGCTTCACCATCAATCAAACGATAGCCAAGCGCGAAGGCACTCCATGGCTGGATATTCCAGCCGACTTCAGCAAATGCTGTCGCCTGCAGGTATTCCGCATTGATGGTACCTGAGTCGACGCGGCCAATTTGTTCCCTCTGATCATCCGACAAGTTGAATTCTCGGTTCTCCCGACTCCAGCCAACCCCCAACGCGGTGAAAGACTGTTTCTTGTAGTCAAGCGGGAAATACAGCTCGGTATTAATCTGCTTCCAGCTGCCGAGCAACCACTCGAACTGCCATTCCCCCCCCTTGTCAGTCAAGTCGGTATAAATATACTGGGCACCAAACGAGAAATCCGAGCGATTGGCAAAGTCATCTTCAAAGGCAAACTTGAAATTCAGGTAACCCGGTCCCCAGGATTTCTCATCAATCTTGAGAGCCAGGATATTTTCATCATCCTTCTGTTTGATCTGATAAGTGATACGGGCAAAGATATCTTGGGCATTGAGCTGGTTGACCGCTTGTTCGAGCTCCTCATTCGATACCACCCGCCCGATTTCCAAATCAAGCAAGGCAATCAAGGCCTGATCCGAACGCAGAGTATTGTTCTCCAGCTCTATCCGGTCGATATAGTAGGCAGGGCTGGCAATCACCTGACTCCGGCGATCATGCTTGCGCTTCTGATAAGCCTGATACGCTTCCACAGACAGCTGGTAACGGCGCAATTCAGGCAACGCCTCCAGGGCCACTTTTCTTCCAGCGATATAAGCCTGCTCCATCTTGTCAAAATCCGGGGCGAGCATAAACGAGACCTCGGGCAGGAGGTACACATCATCCGGCTTCATCAGTGCTTTTTGCTGGTCCGCACTGGTGTTGGTCATGAAGGTAGTTAGCTGGGCAACAATATTCAGTGCACTGTCGAGTTCGGCTTCCCCAAATAGGGCGTCACGTAAATCAACCGCAATAATCACATCGGCCCCCAGCTGGTGGGCCACATCAACCGGCATATTGTTTACCACGCCACCATCGACCAACAGATGCTGGTGCCAGTTAACCGGCTTTAATGCCCCCGGTACCGTCATTGATGCCTGCATCGCGGTAGCAAGGTGGCCGCTGTCAATCACCACAGGCTGAACCTTGGCAATATCTGTCGCCACCGCACGATAGGGAATGGCCAAGTCATCAAAACTGGCCATCTCAGGCAAATTGCTAGTCAGCGAACGTAGCAGGACAGCCATTCCCTGCCCCTGGAAAGCCCCCTGTCGACCCTGAAACTCACCATTAAGATCCAAGCCAATATCGGCATAAATCTGATAATCATCATTTTGTTTTTTACGCCTGAGGATCAAATCATTGCGGCTGGCTCGGTCTTCATAGCCACCTTGCCAGTCGGCAGCCAAAGTACGGTTCTTGACTTCCTCTGACGATAGCCCCATCGCATACATGCCACCGACATATGCCCCCATACTGGTTCCGGTAATGACATCAACCGGAATGCGGTTCTCTTCCAGCACGGCAAGCACCCCGATATGGGCGGCACCTTTTGCACCTCCGCCACTGAGTACCAGGCCTATTTTATCTCTTTCGCCGCTAACAGCCGTCTGCGCCTGTACCCGCGGTGCATACGAGCTGGTGAGAGTCAGCAAGATAAGCCCAATACCGCAGCTGATCCTTCCCGTTGATGACATGATGAGTCCTTCAATACTAGCTAAACAGAGAGTTACCGCTTAAAACTACCCTCCTCCATCCTTTATCGCAACGGCCAAAAATCTACTTTGCTACTGATCCCAAGAATGTGCCTTGTAGGTAGCAACGCTATTTGCCAATACAGCACGATCAAAAAAGCCGGGAAAGATACGAATCTTTCCCGGCTTTTCAGGCGTATAGTTAGCGCCCAAATCGGTGATTTAATTTACAGTGTAAATATCGTCCATGCAGCGAGCTGCGATAAATCAGACCCCGCGCGCCATATCATCCAGAGCCTTCATGACCTGTTCATTCATGTGGCCATCTTGTACAAACTTACAAACCTTACGGCGTACGGCAAGCCCCGAGATCAACTTTTCAATGGAAAGGTGGCTCTCTTCCTGCTGGCTGTTGTAGAGCTCGATGGTTTTGCTCAAGGTATCGTAAGTCATCGCCTCGCCACCGACACGCAGCCAATCAAGCTTCTCTAGAAGGCTGTGACACTCTTCTGTGATAGAAGTAGCTGAATGACCTGTCATTGCCGATAAAGCCGTTATACTGCGTTGCAGCGCCTCTGGAGAGGTATACTTAGACAGAGTAATGGTCAGCTCATCGGCATTGATCTCCACCAAATGCTTCCTGAGTTTAACCCGACGCCCCAGCCGACCTCTGCTTCGCCCCTCTTTACGCTGGATCGGCTCAAATTCACCATCGATGATCTCGGAAAGCTGATCAAGCTCCTGCTTGGGCATTATTTCATTGCGCAGTGGATTTGGCATTGTCGGTGCCATAGAACGCTTGCCTTCATTGGTCGTTTTCGCGCGGGAATAACGGATCACTTCATCGGCATCACACTTGATATCGATCTGATAATCACAATAGCGCTTGTCCTGATCTTCCGGGGTGATCGTTAAATGGTAGCCCCATAAGTTGACGGCGAACACATGATCGGTGATCTTATCTTCTGCCAACTTGCGCAGCTCGCGGATCAGATCAGATGAAAAACGTCGCCATTCAATGTTGCGCGCTAGCTTCTGGTTCAGCTCACTGAGCAGCATAGAATCATTGATCCGGCGTGACATTCGGCTCCGGAAGAACGTATACAGCTGAAATACCAAGGTATGCTGTCGAAGGATCTCGGGTGGAAACAGGAAAAAATAATCCCGGGTCAGCAACTCGTCAAAGAACGACGGCTCCCACACCAGAATGTATAAGTTGGGCTTGATCCTGATCTCGCCATCATCCCCTTCCTGAGGCGCTTCTTCTGAAGCCGTGATCGTTCTGGCGAGGAAGCGGAAACGATCACTTTTAAACCCTTCAGGCATGTTTTCACTTAGCCAGCGACCAGTAAGTTCGTGCAACTGGAAGTCAGTAAATTCAATACGATCAATACTTTCGCGGATAGAGTCACGCGCCGGGCCACTGTCTTTTTTGCCCCGCAGCGCCAGGATATCAGTGATATAGATCGGGGTTTTGTTCCCCATATTTCTCGATTGGATCTCGTAGTCCGGCAAGTGATGATCGTGATATTGAACCGTCAGTGTGAACAGGGCAAATAAGGTCATCAGATCATCAACCGTCATGATCGACTTTGATGATCGTGTCTCAATAATCGCCTTGGTACCGCTGATAGCGACCATCGATTTCTGGTAACTTTTCTTGGTTCGTGGCGGTGCCAACGCTTGATCAATGATCCCGGCCCAGCTGGTTGGCGATACCACAATTTGATCCGCCTCATCAGGCATCATTGGCGGTGTACCGAGGCCGTATTCGTTCAGCAGGCGACGGTTAACATGGTTTTGTGCCAGTGCCTTGGAACGTTTTTGTTTTTCCTTAGCCTTGGTTTGCTCTGAATGTAGGCTTCCCGTCCCTAGCTGGGAGATCAGCAAGGCCGGATTGATGAAATGATGCAGCATAGTCTTACCAGCTAGGCCTTCTTCAAACCGGACTGGTTGCTGGTTGAATAAACCAATGCTCACAGCAGCCCGCAGGCGTTGCTGAATAGCGGCGCGGGTTAGCTGGCCTTCGGTTGCTTCTACGAGTTCAGTGGTGGAGACCATTCCGTCCTGGCTAGATAGGCCTCGAAGTGAAATCAAGTTAAGTAATTCGATAATACTTTTGGTCACACCCTTGAAGTGCTGGTATTGCGGAAGCCAGTCCACAAGTGCTGGTGGAATGGAAAACAAGTGCCCGTCTTTGTGGGATCGTGGTGCTAGGATCAGAATCTTTTCGCCGGTTTTATTATCGTTGTTACCAGGGGCTTTCATTTGTCATTAGCCGTAGAAGCATCATCTTTCCGGAAAGATTAATAGAAAAAGATCAAGAAAGAAAGCTCTTTTTATTTAATTATTTAAATACTGATCTTTATGTTTAATATGATCTTATTGATATAGTGATCTTATGATCCGGCCAGAAAAATGTTTGTAAGTCACTGATTATATATAGTTTTATTTTTGTCCGTTATGGAACGATGATCAACGCTCGTTCGGAACGCTGATCATACACATCTTGAAACGATGATCAAATAGGGTATGGAAGTATGATCATCATGGTGTCGCAACAATGATCATTGGCTCTCTGAAACAATGATCATGAAATTGAAACAGGTTATCCACAGGGTTATTCAGTAATTGTGACTTGTGAGTTGTTATTTAGAGACTGTCGCTCCAATTTAGCTCCGGAAAAATGATCATAGCCGCGTCATTTCAACTCTAGATCCTATCATTAGCAATTCGAATGGCTGAAAACCGAGCAAAGTTGAAATGCCATTCGCCGTAATTACCCATCTGATTATCATGTGTCCGAGCCCGGAAAAATGATCAAGTGGCCTATTGTGTATTTCAACTTTTACCCAATTAGTCCTATTACGGCTGTTCTATTGCTCCGTTGCGAGGGAATATCACCCATTAGCCCAGTTGAAACCTGCATTCACCGTAATTTAGCGGTGTATCGTCATGCTTCCGGAGGTGGAGAGCGTGCAAGGTCAATGGGGATCATCATCTTGATCATTGTTCCGAATCTAGCAATGCGATCAATTTTGTTTGGCTGGGGTGTTTTACAGTCTAATTCTCCTTGATCATCGTTTCAGATCGGTGCTAATTAGCGGGAACAATGATCAAGACAGATTGGCTGAATCTTGTACATTTCCTTCGCGGATCCCATTCAAGTCCCCTGTTTCACGCTGATTTTATTGAAAACGATAACTTTCATGGTGAAATGGGAAAAATTACTATCTAGGTTGCAGATCAGAATTTCAAATTGAAATGACACTGGCCGTAAATTGAGCGTTCATTTATACGTTTCCGGTGTTGGGGCTGCTAACTGGCAATTTACATTGTAAAATAGTGACGCTGTAACACTTTTGCCAAATGGTCATTCTAAGTAGATTACCAACAAATATTTACGTTTGTATTCGTTCCAATATTATGTTTTTTGCTATCTTTGCCTATTTTTAGTTGAGATGAATATCACACTGGTTTGTTCAGCTTTTTATTGTATGGCTTGTTTGTTGCTGTACAATATGGGCAAATACTAATAATGGCGAACGAGAATAATGAATAGGGAACAGACGATTCAAAATTTGCTCAACATTGCTGAGCAAACAAAACAGGTTCAGGCTGACCGAATTGAAATCGTATTAGAAGAACGTCGTGAAGAGCTTTTTCCACCAATGTCGAAAGCGCTAATGGAAACACGATCTGGCCTTACCCGTCGTAAGCTTGACGATGCGATTTCACGGATGGAAGCGACAGGTCATCAGTTTACCAAGAATAATGCTAACCACTATTCCATCACGCTCGAAGAAGCCCACCAGTTGATGGATGCGGCTAAAAAGCCAGCTTTTCACGAGCGAGAAGGTGCGGGCCGCAAGCCATGGATCGTCAATGTACAAAACCAAAAAGGTGGCACGGGCAAATCGATGACGGCGGTCCATCTTGCAGCCTGTCTGGCGCTAGATCTTGATAAGCGCTACCGCATTTGTCTTATTGACCTTGATCCACAGGGATCGCTGCGTTTATTTCTAAATCCGCAGATCAGTGTCGGTGATCAGGAAACGATTTATTCTGCTGTCGATGTGATGTTGGGCAATGTGCCCGAAGGCCAGGAAATGGATAAAGATTTCCTGATGGACAATGTTGTGATGCCAACCCAGTATCCGAACCTGAAGACGATAGCCGCCTTCCCGGAAGATGCCATGTTTAACGCCGATGCGTGGCAAGACCTGGCGGTCAATCAAGATTTGGATATTGTCCGCTTATTGAAAGAGCGCATGATCGATCCGATAGCCGATGAATTCGATATGATAATGATTGATACAGGGCCGCATATCGATCCCTTGGTTTGGAATGCTATGTATGCCTCGAACGCGCTTATTATCCCGTGTGCGGCAAAGCGTCTTGACTGGGCATCAACGGTTAATTTTTTCCAGCATCTGCCTACGGTTTACGAAATGTTTCCCGAGCAGTGGCATGGTCTAGAATTTATACGCCTGATGCCGACGATGTTTGAAGACGATAACAAAAAGCAGGTATCGGTACTGACCGAAATGAACTATTTACTGCGCGATCAAGTCATGATGGCGACAGTACCCCGTAGCCGCGCGTTTGAAACCTGTGCTGATACCTACAGTACGGTATTTGATCTGACGGCGGCTGAGTTTGAAGGTGGCAAGAAAACCTTGTCGACAGCTCAGGATGCGATTCAGCGAGTAGGGCTCGAGTTAGAACGTGTTATGCACAGTCACTGGGCGAATTTGAATCAGGAGTAATATAGCAGATGGCAATTAAAACCAAAGATCTCAATGCTCGTCTGTTCGGAAAAGCAGATAAACGCCGCGCGACGAATGTTACCGAAGCACAAACAGCGGCCCGCGACAAAGCCTCGGTGATTGAGCTTGCGGTTGCTGGTGAAGATACGGTGGCATTCGAGCTGGTTAAGATCAGTGCAACCGACGTTGAGCAGAAAACCCGGGTATTTGCTGAAAATGCCCGCGAGCAGGCTTTTTTGAATGAGCATGCCCTGGCCGATATTTTGACAACATTGAAAGATCGAGGCCAGCAGTACCCCGCTGTTGGGCGTTGGTTGGATAATGGTTGTATTGAAGTACTGGACGGTAGTCGCCGTCGGATGTCATGTATTCTGGCCGAGAAAGATTTCCTTATTTATGTGGCCAAAGGGATCAATGGCGAGCATGCTAAATTCCTATCGGATGTCGCCAATGCCCATAAGCCGCTCTCTTTATATGAAAGGGGCAAGGAGATGCAGCTGCTGCTGACGTCTGGCAAAGTCGCCGATCAGAAAGAGCTCGCAAAATATTGCCAGTGCAGTGAAGCATTGGTGAGCGGGGCGTTAAAAGCGGCAAGCTTGCCGATGGAATTGCTGATGGCCTATCCGAGTGTCGGTGAGTTAGGCCGTCCGACGATTGTTAAGTTGCACCGTTTGTTCTTTGGTTTAAACACCGAACAACGTACGCAGTTGGTCGGTAAACTTACCGATGGCGATGACGCGATGTGGAAGACTATCGATGCTCAGGGTATTACCCGCATTACCCGCGAAGTGACGATGCAACTTGAGCAGATCAGTGATGCGCTACAGCCTAAGATCGAGGTTGAAAAGCCAAAGGCTCAGGATCTGATAAAGGGCAAAGTCAGCTTTACCCGTGATGGTGACAAGCTGCAGCTCAAGCTTAAAAAGCTCACCGAAAGACAGGCTGATGATATCCTGGCTTACCTGTCGGATTATTTAAAATAGTACCCACAATGAAAACCACGCCTGGCGTGGTTTTTTTTCTCATTCCCTTTTCCGCTGTTGTTTAATACCTGCCGCCATTAACACCGCCATGCTATGATCCGTGCGTTAGTCATCGTCGAGTATTGTAATGTCTGAACTCATCGGTTTTAGCGCTGCGCTAATCCACACAGCCAAGCTGGCCAATATCCGCTACCTTATTGCCGTTGAAGGCGATTTTCAGTGGGGAAGTGAGGTTGCCCAGCTATTTGCCGCTCAATATGCGGCCCCTTTATGGGCGGGTGATGCTGCTCCTGGGGACCTGCCCTCGGTCACGTTGAAAAAGGCCAAAAAGTTTCTTGGTCAGGAATGTGATTGCTTGATCTACAACGCCCATCAAATGTTTGATGCTGAAGCGCTTGGCGCTTTATCAGGAACGGTGATAGGGAGCGGTGTGTTGCTGGTGCTGGTACCGCCGGCATGGTTCCACCAGACACAGGAGCAGCTTCCATTCATCCGCCGCTTGACGCGTTTAATGTCTCAACCGGAAGTTATTCACCTGCGCCAAGGACATTCACTGCCCGAGCTGCCGCCATCGTCGCTTGCGGAAGAGGCGTACTTTGATGACGAGTTTAGCTGCCTGACACCAGATCAGTATGAGGCTGTATTAGCTATTCGTAGAGTTGTGACTGGACATCGTAAGCGACCACTGGTTATGACGGCCGACCGCGGGCGGGGGAAATCATCGGCTATGGGTATTGCGGCGGCAAGTTTAATGGCCGAGCGCAGCATTCGGATCGGGGTTACTGCCCCCGCTTTTGCTAATGCGGATACACTATTTTCACACGCAGCCCGACGCCTTGGCCTTGAGTATCAGCAGCAGAAGGCGTTGAACATTGCAGATAGCGAGTTGCAATTTTTTGCGCCTGATGCCCTATTGGCAAACAAGGAACCACTTGATTTTTTGATCGTGGATGAAGCTGCTGCCATCCCGGCACCGATACTAAGCCAGCTGCTGAAGCAATATAACCGGATTGCTTTTGCCAGTACCGTTCATGGTTATGAAGGTACCGGACGAGGCTTTGCAATTAAGTTTCGCCAACAGCTTGATGTTATAGCCCCACAGTGGCGTCAGTTTAGATTAACCCAGCCAATACGTTGGGCTGACAAGGATCCCCTTGAGCAATGGATTTTTAAGACCTTGCTTCTTGACGCTGAGTACGCCGTACTTGAGCCAGAGTGTGAGGACATTGAAACTGTCCATTACCGCCAGCTCGAGTCTGACACCTTAATTGATGATGAAGAGCGATTGTCTCAGTTGTTTGGGCTATTGGTGAATGCTCATTATCAAACGTCGCCATCAGATGTTGTCCAGCTACTCGATGATGAATCGGTTAAACTCGTCGTCGCTGAATCTGGTTCCAAGATTGTTGGTTGCTGCCTGCTTAGCCTAGAAGGGGGCTTTGCCTCTGATCTGGCCCAGCAAATTATGCTTGGACAACGTCGCCCGAAAGGGCATTTACTGGCGCAGTCCGTTGCGGCGCATATTGGTTTTGAGGCGGGTGCGGTGCAGCGGTGTGCCCGGGTGATGCGGATTGCTGTTCATCCAGATAGGCAGCAGCAAGGGATAGGTTTATCTCTCTTGCAGTATTGTCGTGAGTGGGCCGAAGCGCAAAAGTTCGATTACCTGGGTACCAGTTTTGCTTTGGTTCCTGAGCTATTCGACTTTTGGCGCAAAGCTGACTATTCACCTGTTCGTCTTGGTATCAGCAAAGATGCAGCGAGTGGGGCTCACTCATTGTTGGCTGTCTTGCCCATTAGCCCGGCAGCAAAAAGTTGGTATCAGCAGGCTACCGAGCTTTTTGCAGTAAACTTTCAGGGTCAACGAGTTGAGCAGTTTCGCGATTTGGATACCCAGCTATTTATTAAGCTGTATCGGTGTGCTCTTCTGTCTCATCGGCAATACATTCCAAACTATAATCCCATTGCCGAGCAGCAGCTGAAAATTTATGTGCGTGGCGGGTTAGGGTATGATCTGGTCGTAGCCAGCCTGGAGAGTTGGTTAATTAGGTTACTCTCCACGCGCGGTACTGAGGTGGATGATGCTGCACAAATGGTGGTTGCGAAGGTACTTCAGAGGCAAGACTGGACAAAGATAATGGCCGATTATGGTTTTGCTAGCCGAAAAATAGCTGCCAAAGCACTGCGTGATTTTGTCGCCAAGCAGGATGTACTGCCTTTGAACTAGCTTAGCTAAATAGAGTATATCTAAGAGATTTGATTGAATAAGTAGTAGCCCTTAAGGAGTCGAGTAAATGCAATTTGTGATAGATACCCATACCCACACTATTTCAAGTGGCCATGCTTACAGTACGTTGCTTGAAAATGCTCATGCGGCTGCGGAAAATGGACTGTCTTTATTTTGTGTAACCGATCATGCACCGACGATGCCGGGGGCTCCGCACTTTTGGCACTTTGCTAATCAGCGTGTGCTGCCACGTTTTCTCCATGGTGTTGGTATCCTTCGTGGTGTCGAAGCCAATATTTTAAACATTGAGGGTGAGATTGATATTGATCCCCGGATCACTGAGCAACTGGACTGGGTGATAGGTAGCTTGCATGAGCCAGTCTTTGCTCCTTGTAATAAGCAATTGCATACTGAGGCATTATTGAATGTCATCCGTTCAGGTCGGATCCATGCGCTAGGCCATCTTGGCAATCCGAATTTTGATTTTGATTTTGAGGCCGTCATTTCAGTGGCTGCCGAGCATAATGTCTTAATTGAGATAAATAACTCCTCACTGTGTGGTTCGCGCAAAGGAAGTGAAGTTCGATGCGAAGAGATTGCGGCTATTGCTCGAGATATGGGGGCTAGAGTTACGACGGGTTCGGATGCGCACTTTGCCCATGATGTGGGCAACTTCTCTCATGTAAGCCAGCTATTGGCTAAAGTTGCTTTTCCGCTTGAGCAGGTTGTCACTCACCATCCCCGCTGTTTTCTTGATTTCCTTCAGGAGCGCGGACAGCAGAAAATTGAGGCGTTTTCTGCCTTGTAAACTGCTTGCTGTTTTCACCCGTTATTTACACTGTAAATTAGACTGTTGGTCAATTGAGAAAAGTTTAGTTTACAGTGTAAATCTAGCATAGTGCTATTTTGCGTTAGTAACTTCCCTCCTTTCCGATAGCATGACATTCTCGCTTTAACAGCCTGCACTTCTAACATATTGTAGTTTTTCCTATCTATTCAGCTTTGTATGTCCATCCAATTAAATTAATGGTACCTCATTCGGTATATTGTGATTGAAAAAATTTGGTATTGGTCCCAAAAAATAGTCTAGAGTTAAAAGACTTAGGGAGGAATTATTTGTTGTAAATTCGGCCCATAAAGTGGAATAGATTTATAGTTTTATGGGGGTGTCATGAGTTTAGTTAAAGTTCAAAACAAAGCCCTTCAGAAGTTAATGGCTTCCGCGCATCAATGTGTACAGCCTGATATTGCCTTTTCTCCAGGCAAGGGCGGGTTTGCAGCTCGGCTCCACAAGCATTCAATTCATACTGATATCAGCCGGTTTGATGTTGGCGATAGGGTCACTGTTTCTCGCTTGAGCAAGCGTTGTGTATATCTACGTACAACGTCTCCGTTGGAATTAAAAGCATCGTATGAGCTGACTCTACAAGGTTTCTATGTGTTAGCGGGTTATCTTACGCCACACGAGCAGCCAAGCGAGGATGAAGCTTTTTATCAGTATAAATTCCACTCGAATACATGGTTGACCGATGAGCAGTTGATGCGATTAGTCGTTGATTTTGAATAAAAAAAAGCCCCGAAAATCGGGGCAAGCTTGGACTAAGTAATTGCTGCTCAATCGGGGGGAACAGCAGCAATGGATATTTAACAGTCCTAGGATAACGTTATTATTGCTAGAACCGTGCCACATCTACAGCCATCTTAGTGATTTATTAAGTTACTGAAATATAAAGTATATTGTATTTAATTCCTCCGTGTCCTTCTACGCGAAGGGTGGGATCCCACCCATTCACTGTAATCCACGTGTCATTTATTACCCATTTTTGTATCGATGAGATCAAGAAAGTTGCTATTGGATATGAAGGCAGCGCTAAATTTTGTTCTAATGAGTAATTGAGCATCTATTTATTCATCAGGTTGATAAGTTATTGTTTAGTTGATGGTTGATAGCCAATTGATTTTGTTATATCTGCATAGATTCTTACACTTATCGCGTAAATTGCTAACGGATCTGTGACTTGGCATCTACATGCTTAGCATGTGGTTGGGTTAAGATGAGCGATGTCGCCACAATCGCTTCCAATTTCCATTTGTGGAGCTAAGCAATGCTATGTTTTTTCGTGCTAGGAGTGCTCTATGTCGCAACAGCTTCTTCAGCTGTCTCAAGATGGTCTGACTATATCTTTGATAGCCAAGCCAGCTCGGGAGGATCCCGAGAATAGGATTTCTCGCAGTGACATAAATAGCCAACTGGTTGAAATTGATGCTGCAGATTTTTACCTGTTTGAAAACGCAATCGATTCCGCTCTAAATGTTATCAATGCCGAGCAAACAGAAACTGATGATGGGGTCGAGACTGAAGTTAAAGTTCAGCAATTTGTAATTGCTGAACGACGTGATGCCACCCTGTTGATCAAAACTGAGCCTGATTTGATGCAGACATCGATAACGGTTGTGGGGGCATTTGGTGGCGCACCAATCACGGGGCCGATGCTGATTAATGCGCTCAAAGGCAATAACATCGTCAAAGGGATCCGCAAGACACATCTGCAGGAGTTACTCTCAAAGTCTAGGCTGTTAGCGCCTGGAGAAAAACTCACTTTGCCTGTGGCATTCGGCCGCCTGCCAGAGCACGGCCGTGATACCGTGTTTGAACCTCTTGTTGAGGATGCTAGCCATCGCATCTTACGCCCGCAATCCACTGAGGATGGTAAAGTCGATATGCTCAATCTCGGTGAGCTTATTACCGTGAAAGCAGGCCAGCCGCTCATGAAACTAATCCCTGCCACTTCAGGAACCAATGGTTTTAATGTGTTAGGTAAAGAAATCTTGGCCATTCCCGGTCAAGATCATGGCTTTGAATCTGGCGAGGGAACGGCAATTAGCGAAACGGATGATAAACTGCTGATTGCTACCAAAGCGGGAATGCCCGTCAGAAAACCCTGTGGGATGCAGGTTGATGATGCGTTAACGTTGAAAGGCGTGAATGTGACGACAGGGCACGTTGATTTTGATGGCAGCATTTTAATAACTGGCGATGTTACGCCGGGAATGAAGGTCAGCGCAACGGGGAACATTACTGTCACAGGTTTTGTCGAGCTTGGCGAACTGAGAGCTGGCGGCGATATTGCGGTGGCTAAAGGAATTATTGGTCGCCAGCAGGAAGGGAAACATTTAGCTTGTTACTTGCAGGCTGCGGGGAAGGTTACCAGTAAGTTTGCGCAGTTTGTCGAGATCGATGCCGGGCATGATGTCTGTTTTTCCCTTCATGCCCTACATTGTATTATTCGCACCAAAGGCGAAGTGAGTGTCATCGATCAGATCAAGCGACATGGTACGTTGAGCGGGGGGTATATTGAAGCGGGCTCTAGTGTCCAAGCGTTGAATATCGGTGCGCTTGCTGGTGTGCCCACTGAAATTATTGCCTTTAGCCAATATTCAAAGTTACGTGAACTGCTCAATAAAGCGTTTCAGGCTGTTGAGCTTGAACAAAAGCAGCTGCATAAAATAAAAGAGGCACAATCAAAGTTACTAAAAATCCCACCTTCGAAGCGCCCTCCTGAACTGGTTGATAAAATTAAAGGTACGGCACTGCTTCATAAGCAGCGGATGGCTGAGCTTAGCGATGATTACCTAAAGCTCAAGCAAGAGTATGAAACGTCGTTGGAGGCTGCATCTATTACTGCTGTTAGCCGCCTGTTTTCTGGGGTGTGCTGTCAGATTGAAAAAGAAAAACTGAATATCCTGCAAGAACATGGCCCCTCGACCGTGTTATACAGAGATCGCGCCTTGCAGCGTCTCTCCTACAACGCATGATGAGTTTACAGTGTAAATTTCAGCGTTACAGTGACAAAACGATCTCTGCTATCAATTCTATGACACAGTCGAAGATATGAAATCTTTGACTGAAATGAATAACAATTTACAGTGTAAATAAAGACACATTCCCTTTCTGAGTAACGCGATTCGTGATGTGTGGGTTGAGAACCCACCACTGAAAATCTGGCTGCAGTTCATTCTAACATCGGCATTTTTCTCAAAAAGATTTGATCTCAACTGATAGGGGCCTCGCCGTTCAATTCCGCTAGCCATTTAATTCAGTATGCTTTTGATTCCGGTTACAGTGAGTACGCTCGGTAATAAAGCCCTGAAAGCCGCTCACAAAGAGTTCCGATAATCGTTCGAGCTGAGTTTCGGTTTCGACCCGAGTCGCAATCGTCATGATGTTTAGGCTATGCGCCGTTCTAGATATTGAAGACAATACACTTGATTTGGTTTGATCGTTAAGTTGATGCGTATAGGCAAAATCAATTTTGACGTAGTCAGGACGAAACTCTTTCAGGTAGTCCAATGATTTGAAATGCCGGCCATAGTTGTCAACACCAAACCGGAATTTGTAGAAACGGATAGCAGAGCAAAGCAAGCTAGTAGAGTCTGGATGACGCACAAAGCTGGCCTCGGGCAATTCGAACAACAGGCGCGATGATAAGTTCTGGTTTCTTTCCATAATCTGGCTGAGCCAACGTATGAAGGCAGGATCAGTAATACTACTGTTGGTGATATTGATGGCCAGTGGGCCCAGTTGGTGATCGGCATTTAGCCGATTGATAAGCTGTGCGACAACATGTCGGTCGAATAAGCTGCCGACGCCCAAGTCTTCAATCGCGCCTAAAAATTGGCTGGCTTTATAGACTTCACCTTTATTCTTAATCGCACTAAAGACCTCGTGATGATAAAGACCTTTTTTCTCATTGGCGACGGGTTGGAAATGATAGCTGAAGAGATCATTGTCAATGGCTTCGAGCAGCAATGATTTCCACTGTTGCTTACCAAGCGTGCTATGGCTTGATGACTCTTCTATCAAGGCAATTGGCTGTTGCGGGGTTAGCGCGGCTTTGGTTAGTGCATTATCAAGCTGGGCTAGCAAGGTGCTTGAGGTTGGGGATTGGTTATTCATCAATAGGCCGACATGCGCCATTTGCGGAGAATTTGAAGCATCTTCGTTTTGTAAATCGTCGATAACTGAGAGCATCGTCTCGCCGATCACTTTTAGTTTTTCTGCACTAATGTTTGGGACAAGTAATGCGAACTCATCGTAGGAGAGGCGAGCAAGAGTCACGTCACTGTATATGATCCCTTCATTCAGGCCTATCGCAATATTCTTTACCAGTTGGTCTCCATCATCGAATCCCTTGTTGCGGTAACAGTCATCGATTAATTCGGTTTTTAATAGAGCGAGCCCTCCTTTGGGAGACTTGGATAACCAGGAGTTGAGTTGGCTGATAAAAAAGCTACGGTTACCAAGGCCTGAGACGCTATCTCGGTATGCCTGCTCTCTTAATTTGACGGCTTCACGGGCCTGGGCTTTAAAGTTAACCTCGAGTTGAGAGGTTAAGTGATTTATGAGTTTGACGATGGTTTTCAAATCTTGCGCGGTTGGCAGCGGGATCGGTGAGCCAAATTGATTATTGCTGATCGTTTGGGCCCGATTAATGATATTGGCTAATGGCTTGAGCCTGCGCCTTAACAATATTATGAGGCCCATGCAGGCAATGACCAATGGTATCAGGACACTGTAAAGAGAGCGAACACAGGCTTGCCATAGCTGGCGATATGACGGTATGGGGCTAATCGTTACAGAAACTTGGGCCAACGGATCCCAGCTATCATTGATGGTTAGGGTTTTGGTGAGTGGCTTAAAAAGGGCCAGGTTCACAAACCATCTGGGGACGTCATCCGAGGAGGGTAATCGATGCTGCTCTATGAGCTGGTTTGTCTGGTTTAGTGAAAGTGATATATGTGACCAAGTATCACTGGCAAATAGTTGTTCTATTACCGCTGAGAGTTCAGTGGTATTCGGTGACGATAAATAAGGCCGCACAGCGAGATCGACTGTTGACAGGTCATGATTTAAATCGCTCAGGGTTCGCTGATGAATGCTGGCTTTAAGGGAAGTCAATTGAATGGCTGTAACAGCAAAGATCAGTAAGAAGACAATTGCCAGGATCCATGTAATTAGCTGTCTGTATAAGGTCATAGAACGTGCTCTAGCTAGGGTGTTTTATGAATGGCTAGATTCGCTAGCAGTAGTGAGATTGAAGTTGCTTGTTATTTCCGACATCGACGACTTAGAGATTACCTTGCATCGTCGGATACCAGGCCAAAGTAGGAATTTGCACCACAGAGATGGCGATTCTAAGCTTGCACAAGATCGGATAATTAACTGACTAAATTTAACAAAACTTCGTGCCTATCAATGTGTTGTTTTATGTTGCGATAACGGTTTCTGAAGATGGTTCGAAGATATTTTGTAAGAGAGAGGTTTGTTTCATATCGCAGTTGATACCAATCAGCATAAGTACTTGATCATTCTTGCTGGTTAAAATCACCTATTACTACGTCAGAATTTTTGTAATTAGAACCACTAGTTACAAAAATTCTTCCTTGCCTTAGGTGATTTTTCCTGCGCAATTATCTGAACACTTACTTATCCCGATTGGTATGAGTCGGAAAACGATGAGTTATGAATGTACAAGATATAACTCATCGCTAGCCTGGTAATTGCTTAGCCCGAGATTTTGAAATCCTCTTTGTCGATATGATGTTTTCTCATCTTGTCATAGAGCGTTTTCCGAGCAAGCCCAAGTTCTGTCTGAACTTCCTTCAGTCGCCCGTTATGACGCTTCAATGCATCACTGAGTAAAGTATACTCAAACTGATTCATCCGTTCTGCTAACGAGTGGGTTAGAGGAGCTTCATTGAATTGACTGCTGTCACTGAGGGTGGAGGTATCCCCCATCAACACCAATCGTTCGGCAAGGTTTCGTAGCTCTCTGACATTGCCGGGCCAATCATGCTCAAGCAACTTTTGTTGCTGCTCAAGGCTGATTGAAGGCGGCTCTATTCCATATCGGGTGGACGCAGAGCGGGTGAAATTTTGGAATAACATTGGAATGTCATCCTTTCGCTCTCGAAGTGGGGGAATATCGACACTGACCACATTCAGGCGGTAGTAGAGGTCGTGCCGGAACTGCCCGCGATCACTCATTAACTTCAAGTCGTCTTTTGTTGCGGCGATGATCCGGATATCAAGTGAGACTGACTTGTTGGTGCCGAGTGGCTCGACGCTTCTTTCTTCAAGCACCCGAAGCAGCTTGATTTGCAGTGGCATCGGCATTGATTCAATTTCATCGAGAAACAGGGTACCGCCGTTGGCATGGGCTATTTTACCGACTCGCTTCTTCTGGGCGCCTGTAAAGGCGCCGGGCTCGTAGCCAAACAACTCGCTCTCGATCATCGTCTCGGGGATCGCTCCACAGTTGATAGCAACGAAGGGATGGTTTTGGCGTATGCTGTGATCATGAAGAAAACGCGCAACCAGCTCTTTGCCGGTACCCGTCTCGCCGTGGATCATGACATCGGCAGGGGTGTCTTTGATGTGGGAAAGAATGCGCCGGAGCTGTTTGACTTGCGGGTTGTTACCAAGGATCCGGGGGCCCGGGCCACTCTGCGCCTCGAGTTCACGTCGTAGGTCACGGTTTTCGAGTACTAATTCCCGCTTGTCAGCGGCGCGCTTGACGACATCGAGCAGGTTGTCTGTTGAAAATGGCTTTTCGAGAAAATCATAGGCGCCAAGTCGCATTGCATCGACGGCCATGGAGATATCACCATGGCCAGTCAGTAAAATAATAGACAGCTCCGGATCAATAGACAGGGCCTGCTTGAGGAACTCTATACCATCAATACCTGGCATGTTGATGTCAGAAATAATAACGCCGGGAAAATGGCTGTCGAGCGTTTCTAATGCTGGCTTGGCGCTGGAAAACAATTTGACGTCATAGTCTTCGATCTCCAATGTTTGCCCCAAAGCATCACGGATGGATTTTTCATCATCAATAAAAATTACTTGTTGGTTCATTGGGTGTCCTCAGTGCTGCGGGGAAGAGTGATCACAAATTCGGCGCCGCCACCGGGATGATCGGTAACAGTCAGGGTGCCGGAGAATGCATCGATGATCCGGCGCGAAATAGTCAACCCAAGCCCCAGGCCATCACTCTTGGTGGTAAAAAATGGCGTGAAAATCCGTTTTTTCTGGTCATTGTCGAGCCCTGGGCCATTGTCCCAGATTCGGATTTCAACCACATTATCGATAGCTTCAAGTTGGATACCTACCTGGGGTTGCGGAGCCGATGCCAGTGCTTGAATCGCATTATGAAGCAGATTAATTAAGACCTGCTCAAGTTGTACGGCATCGGCATTGATCAGAATATCTGTGGAGAGATCTCCGACGCGTAAAATGACCCCTTCTTTAATCAGGCGGTTGCGCAATAGGCTGATTGAAGCCCGAATCGAATCAGCCGCGACAGTACGGTTGTTATTTTCATTAGCCTTGCGGGCAAAAACTTTAAATCGGGCGATAATCTCTGCCACCATCTGGTTAAGCTTGATGATCTCGTCAATGTTTCCTGCTACTGAATCATAGCGTTCTTTTTGTAGCAGCTTACGCGAATTCTCAGCATAGGTACGCATGGCTGCAAGAGGTTGGTTGATTTCGTGATTAATACTTGCAGAGAGCTCACCTAGCATCGCGAGCTTAGCGGCCTGTACCAGCTCACTCTGGGTTTGCTTAAGCTCAGCCTGGCTGCGTTCATACTGCTCAATGGTCTCGCGAAGTTGCTGGTTACTTGCCAGTAGGTTATTGGTACGTCTGATCACCAGCTGCTCGAGTTTATCGTTGAGCTGTGCCAGGGCTTTCTGAGCCCTGAGCGTCTGCCACCATGATGTGATGGCCAGACACAGCAAGAAGTAAAATACGATGAACATCAGGACTGCCTGGGTGACATACTGGTAGGCGGCACTGATTGGGCTGAAGCCATAAATAGCCCAACCGGCTTGTGACATATCATGATTGGCGACGACAAACGCCTCGGCTTTATTTTGTAGGGGCTGCTCGATGTCGATGATTTCATGCAGCTTAAGATCAACCAGCTGTGAATACCCGGTTAGTGGATCGAGCCTGGCATTACCATATTGGCGCGATGCTAGAATTTGCTGTCTTTGCTTGTCATCGAGTGGGATCAGGGAGCGGTATAGCCAGCTAGCTTCCGAGCTGTAGAACACCACCCCAAGCGGATCGGCAATGGCATATTCGATATCTTCATACTGCCAAATATCTTCTATCAGTGATAAATCAACTTTGATGGTCATGACACCAATGATTGACTGTTGATTATAGATCGGTGCCGAAAAGTAATATCCCCGCTTGTCTGAACTGGCGCCTAACGCGAAGTATTGGCCTGGGCTGCCGGCTATCGCCTGGCGAAAGTAGGGGCGGTAGGCATAGTTTTGTCCGACAAAACTATCAGGTTGTTGCCAGTTACTGGCGGCTAACGTATTGCCCTGATGGTTTATCAGGTAAATCGTATCTGCCCCGAGGGTTTTTGCCCATTGCTGTAACAGTTGGCTAGTTTGCTGGTGCTGATTGTTTTCCGCGATAACCGATGATTGATCGGCCAGCAGCGGTTGCAGTAGACGGGGATCATTCGCGAGAACTTCTGGCAGTTTGCTATAGCGCATTAATTGGGCATCAAGCTTCTGTCCGAGCTGGTTTACATCAATGGCGACTTTATCTGCCAGGTGTTGTTTGACCTGCTGGTAAGTGAGCTGGGCGATAAGGGCACTGAGCACTAGGCCGATAGCAATGATGAGAGCGAGGCATTTACTTTTTTGCACTTGAATATTCCGAGGGCATTTTTTGATGGAAACTAGCAAACTTTGCCGAATGAAAACTCGAGCCAGGTAGCAGAGATGAAATGAAGCTGATGGTGAGAATATAAATAGCTGAAAAATCATTCATAATTGCAGAGGAACTTGTTTTTCCTGTAAGCAAAGCGCACAATTTCCCCTGAATGATAAATAAGCGGAGTTAACAATGGAATTGTCTGATATTCGTCGCGAGTACACGCGGGGTGGTTTACGTCGTCATGATTTACCAGATGAGCCGCTAAGCTTATTCAACAAATGGCTAAAGCAGGCCATTGATGCGCAGTTGAGTGATCCCACTGCAATGACGGTGGCGACTGTCGATGAAAACGGTCAGCCGTATCAGCGTATTGTGTTATTAAAGCACTACGATAAAGAAGGCTTTGTCTTCTATACCAACCTCGGCAGCCGTAAAGCAATGCACTTGAGCCATAATGCCAAGATCAGCTTGCACTTCCCATGGCATGCGATTGAGCGCCAGGTACATATCACCGGTGAGGCAGAAAAGCTATCTAAGATGGAAGTGATGAAATATTTCACGTCTCGTCCGAAAGAAAGCCAGATCGCCGCCTGGGCGAGCAAGCAGAGTAGCCGGATCTCTGCCCGTCAGGCGCTGGAAAGTAAATTTATGGAATTAAAACAGAAGTTTGCTACGGGAGAAGTGCCTTTGCCGACATTTTGGGGCGGCTATCGGGTAAAAATTACTTCAATAGAATTTTGGCAGGGAGGAGAAAATCGTTTGCACGATCGCTTCCTGTATAGTGATGAAGGTGAAAACTGGGCCATTGAACGCCTGGCTCCCTAAGTTCAGCCTTGTTTAAAATAAAAAAGTGTAGCTGTCTGGCTACACTTTTTTTATGTACTAACATTTTGAAGCAAGTGATTAACGTTGGCTGCTCGTTACAATGCTCACCCCTTCAGGGTGACGGACTTTCAGCGCTTTTTCAGCGGACTGAATCGAGGCAACTTCGTTTTCTGCTGAGATTTCGTATTTACACGGAATATTAAAATGTGGGTGTACAACGTAAGTAATAGTGAACTGTTTCATACCTGTTTCCAGTTAAAATAATAATATTAAGCCTCGGTCATTTAAGACCGTATAACTACTATGGCTAATTAAAACTGGCGCTATTGTAGGCGGGGTTTATCCCCCAGAATTTGATCTGGAAACAGACTTTTAATTGCAAAAATTCAAACTTAGAGTGCACGAAACAAAAGTTCTTGCGGCCGGATCCTTATTCTTTAAGGATTACCGATAGTTGGCGTTTGAGCATACTTTCTGGGATGTGGGAGCCAAAACCAAGATCCAACGCGAGATCCAACAGTTCTCCCTTTGAATTGGCATTGAACTTTTCACGTAGGCGCAAAACATAGTTCTCTACTGTTTTCACTGAAACATTAAGCACTTTTGCGATATATTGCGGCTTCTTTCCGTAAAGCAGTAAGAACAAAACTTCTGATTCACGGGTATTTAAGGCAACCGGTTGGTTATGTAAATCAAGGTTGAAAGAAGCCTGTTCTTTATTATTCAATCCAGCAGCACGGCAAATCCAATGCCCAACCTCGAGAATGGCAGTATCTTTTAGCTCGACCCCAGAAAAAATAGTACCGACGGTGTCATCTTGCTCATCTTTCCACGGTGTTTTTGTGAATAAATGTGCACGCCAGCTACCATCCGAATAAGGGTGAATGTCGAGAACACGCATCCGGTTACCCGTAGAAAGGACAAGGTTATCTTGCTCGCGGAAAGAGTCAGCGCATTCGACTGTCGGACTAGGCATATCAAAATCAGTCCGGCCAATACAATCGAGGTGATGATCGACGCCAATTATTTTCCCGTATTCGGCATTGGCATAAACAAAGACCGAATCTTTGTCTTTGCAACCCCAACATCCGGGAAGCTGATTAAAAATATGTAGTAGGGCAGGATCGACTTTATCTTTCACTCTTTGTGCCTGATGAAATTGGCTGGGTTAATTGGACTGTACAGAGTTTAATAGAAAGAAGAAATCTTACAATATCCAGATGACGGAATATTGGGCACATTTTTTCATAAATGAAAAAAAAGCCGGTCTAGAGAGACCGGCAAAGACAAGAGTTTGACTCCGAAGAGCACAATCCTGTACGACGTGTAGAAGAGGTATCCAATTAAGTTCATCTCTTTAATATGAGGGTGTATATCAAAGAAAACTTTATTGGCATGTATCCAATGCTGGATACTGCAGACAATGAACAGTGAAGTGCGTTCCCTGTCTACGAGAGAAACTATAACTGACAGAGGCAGGATGGATAAGGGGGGAAATCACCTATTGACATGGGCGGTAAAGTGTGCGTTGCTTTATTGGTATTTGTTTGTGAAAGCAATGATATGCAAAGACACTATGTGCATATCATTGAAAACTAACACTAAGTAAGATAAAGGGAAATTAATCCCTTTAATTCTATGCGCTTCCACCGGGTGATTATTCAAAAATAAGGAAGTAGCTATAGGCAACAATTAAGGCTGGTAAAGTTGAATATAGTGTTGCCATCAATGCAGCCTTCGGAGCAAGCGCGATCGCCGGGAAAAGGGCATCCCCATCATTGCTGATGGCATTGCCTAACTGTGCAGACAGTGGCACTGCGCCAGTGATATATAGGCTGGTTACGAGAATTTGCGGGCCACAGCCCGGTAGTAACCCGATCACAACGCCCATTAGTGGTAGTAAAATTGCCCAGTTGGAAAAAACAGCCGTAGGATCTAACCCTGTCCAGAAAATTGAGAGCTCAAAAAGTAGGAACGCGCCAATCACCCAACTGGTGACAAAGTTCGTGTCTTGGGCTACACGCTGGAACAAATTGTTGCTTCCTGCTTTGGGATCTTCTGATACGGCGGACTGGTAGTCGGTGACATCTCGGCTAGTTGCCCAAAGCACCATGGCAATCATCACTGCAATAGCACCGATATTATTGGTGGTGCCAGCTTGAAGGCGAAAGACTTGATCAATATCGATTTGCAGCGACCCCATAATGGCAATGATTGCTGCCGGAATAAGTGCCCATTTCCAGAATAGCCCCTGGAGCTTCAAGGCGGGTTGCTTGCTATCCGTCGCGTCTTCTGGCAATTGCGCCTTTTTATTATGTGCCAGATCGGGCCGCATGAAATCTTTGCCATGCAATGCATCAACGGTCCAGCCAGAGACTAAGCCGACCATAAAGCCGATGACGATAATGGCCAGCCCGGTAGAAGGCTCTGCGGCAAGCAGTATAAAGGCAGCATCGCCCATGGTGGCAGTCAATACCGCTACCACAGCACCAAAGCTAAGGCGGCCGCTGACATACTGAGTGATCACGACAATGGCCCCACCGCAGCCAGGCAATGCTCCCATAAAGGATGCAAACAGCACCTGGTATTGTGAGCGGCTTTCAAGCCGCGTGCTTAAATTACTGCTGCGGTTCAATTTAGCGGAAATGACATGGTAGAGCGCTAAGGTGGCTGCCACGTAACTGGCAACTTGCCAGAAAGCGTCAGACAAGACTGAGACGGTGAGCGCTTTGGTGCTAGGTGTGGCTAGTAGCGCGAATAGAATAACGGGTAAAATCAAACGTTTATTTGCCAGACGCCATTTTTGGCTTTGCAGTTGCTGGCTAAAGGCTTTTTGCAGCGATGCCATAGTGGACCCCGAAAGAAAAGAGATACGAGATAAAACGAGAACAGTTCTCATTTAAATGCAAATGAGAATGATTATCAAGTGTTTTCGAGGATCTACGCTAATTAGTTGATCACAGTAACAGTCCTGCACTGTTTAAGACGGTGATCCCCAGGCTGCAGGTGAATAAGGAGCCTAGGGTCGTCATGGCGATCACGTTGGCTGCCAGCTTTGCATTGGCTCCCATTGATCGTGCCATGACATAACTGGCTGCCGCGGTTGGGGCTGCGCTCATCAAAAATATGATCCCCAGCTCCAGCCCGTGGAAACCAAGTAGGTAGCCGGCGAGAGTGATCAGGCCCGGAGCGATGATCAAGCGCCCGCAGGTTGAATAGTTGGCGTTTGAGGAGTCTTGCTGCAGTTGCTTCAGATCTAGGCTAGCACCGGTACACAGTAGAGCCAGTGGTAGTGTCATATCAGCAAAGTAGCTACCTGATTGTAGTAAAACATCAGGAATATCAATTTGTAATAGCGAAAATGGCACAGCAGCGCAGATGCTGAGGATTAATGGGTTCTTGACGATGGAACGGAGCAGGTAACCGATACCAAGAGGCTTGCTGCCTGGAGAAGAACGCGTCAGAGTGATCACAGCCAAGATGTTATAAAGCACAGTGATCACTGCAACATATAAAGAACCCACCACCAGACCAGTCTCACCGAAGGCGTTGGATACATAGGCAAGGCCTATGATCCCTGTGTTGGCACGAAATGCCCCTTGAACGACAACGCCAGTTTCATCTTTATCTTTGATCAGCCAATGGGCGATTAGTTCAAAGATTAGATAAGTCAGTATGTTAGCAATAACTGCAAAAAACAGTAGATTGACATTGCCAATTTGCTGCAAATCCGCTTTTACGACACTCAGAAAGAGTAGCGCGGGAAGAGTGATGGTGAATACCAGCTTGGATCCGGACTCAATGAATTTGTCTTCGATCAGCCCCCAGCGTTTGAGCGCGACGCCGAGTCCTAGCATGATGAAAATAGGGCCGGTGACCGAGAAAGAGTAGCCAAGTTGAGTCAGAAATCCGTTCATGATCAATATCCTTACTGTTCAACCTATTTGTAACACAAAAAATATCGCAGAGGTATTAACTCCGGAAAAATGATCAAGAGAGGCTAATTAACGGTGAGTGTGATTTCAATTGGAACGATGATCAAGCATGATCCTTGCCTGATCAATTCCAATCATGGAAAGATGATCAAGGCCTATGATCATGCTTCTGATGGCAAAAGGGCGCTATCGCCACCGTTAGACGATACTGATCCGTAAGCATGATCAAGGTGTTATTTCACTAAGTCATTGAAACATAATGAACAACACTAGCTGTGTATTCAGAACGATGAAAGTGGCCTAAGAAGAGATTAGGCAGCTTGTTGCCGTGAAAGGCTGAGTTTCCGGTGCGTTACGCCTATAGCTGAAAATTGAAATGACAATAGCCGTAAAAATGTTGCTCTTGATCATTTTTCCAGAGCGGACGTGGCATTGTGGCTATAATCTGCCCAGTTAAGCTGGGGGTAGGGTAATGCTTGATGACGCTAACTCTGGTGGATCTTTCTCCATACTGGCCTTGCTATACTCAATAGATAGAAGCCTCCCTGATTTGACGGCTAAATGGAGTCTGCTCGATAAGCAGTTGTGGTATCCTGCTCTTATGACTAAGAACTTAATTTCCCTAATTAAGATGCGGCATGAAAGATAAGCTAAATCTATCCGTGTTTAAGCCTTCAGAAATTGTAAAGTTACCGGAGCATATGGATCACCATAACCATGGTTATAACCAAGTGGTGATTGGGCTGTCCGGCCAGACGGAATTTGACATAGAAGGTTACGGTAATCTTGTCTGTCCTGGACAGGGGTGCCTGGTGACAGCAGATTCAGAGCATGCTTTTTCCGGGATCGGTAAAAACGAGATCCTGGTGCTAAATGTGCCTGTTGATCAGGTGCAGCCTTCCTATTCGGTAGAAAGGATGGAACGGCTATTTGATCAGTCTAGCTATTTTCACCTCGACAGCCAGGCGCAGAATTTGATCCAGGTGTTGACTGCGGAGATGACTGCCCATCCCGATGATCTGCTGCTCAGTAAGGCCTGTACTGATACCTTGATGTGTGTATTACAGCGTCACTTTAAGCCGTTGAATGGCGAGCGCCCGGCTAAGCGTCTGAACATGGATGCTATCGATCAGTACATACTTCAGCATCTTACCCGTAAAATATCAGTAACACAGTTGGCGGGGCTCGCTTTTCTTGGCGAAAGCCAGTTTCATTTTTTGTTCAAAGAACAGACAGGTGTCACGCCGCATCAATACGTGCTGAAAAAGCGTCTTGAGATGGCGAAACAACTCATTGAAGAGTCTCAGCTTAGCTTGGCTCAGGTGGCGCAAAGCTCAGGTTTTGCGAGCCAAAGTAGTTTTACCCAGGCCTTCTCCCGTCTTTACGGTATGCCCCCTGCCCGCTACCGGAAAATCCACAGCTAGCGCTTACTTACTGTTCAATCTGTTTTTAATCAATGGCTTGCGTTTATTATGGAACTCGAGCCATTTTATTTTTGGTTAATCGGCATTTTTCACCCCGCAATCGCTTCTTTCTATTTACCCCTCCACAACCTTGCCTTGATCATTGTTGCAGAAAATCGTTATTTACTGACCAGTCAACAACACCAGATAAGTGAACAGATTTAGCTTTTCGCTATATGAAACTGAAGTTTTTGCTGTAGTTTTGTGTCGATTTTTGTTAAAAAACGGACTTTTCCTAAAAACTATCGGAGAATGTAGCAAGACTCACGGCGTGGTGGAAAATAGAATCCCCTCAATGCTAACACTGGTGTAACATTTAACCTGGGCGAACGCACCTCGTAATTCTTATGCTGGTATTCAATCAGGTTCATTATTGAGGGAATGATTATGTTCAATGCGGCAGATGTACTTCAGCCATCATTTATTGAGCGACCATTGGATGAAATCTGGAAATTGATTTCGCCGCTCTATTCTGTTGATGAGTCTCAGTTGCTCAAGCAGCTATTGCCTTTGGCTGAGCCTTCAGAGCAAGAACGTAAACACACCACGGAACAAGCTGCGACGCTGATCGAGCGTGTACGTGCCGATCAGAACGCCATTCAGATGATTGATGCGTTGTTGCTGGAATACAGTCTAGATACCAAAGAAGGCATTTTGCTGATGTGTCTGGCTGAGGCGCTGATGCGCATTCCTGATTCGGCAACAGCAGATGCGCTGATCCGTGACAAACTCAGCGTAGCGGATTGGAAATCACACCTGAAAAGCTCGGATTCGCTATTTGTAAATGCGTCAACCTGGGGCCTGATGCTGACCGGTAAAGTGGTCACTATGGATGCCAAGGAAGATGGTACACCGAGCCATGTGATCAACCGCTTGGTGAACAAAATGTCTGAGCCGGTGATCCGCCAGGCAATGAACCAGGCAATGAAGATCATGGGCCACCAGTTTGTCCTGGGCCGCACCATTGCCGAAGCAATGAAGAACGGGAAAGACAAGCGTGACGAAGGCTTCACCTATTCCTTCGATATGCTGGGTGAAGCAGCACTGACGGCACAAGATGCCCAGAAATATTTTAAAGATTACATCATGGCGATCGAGGCCGTTGGCCGTGATGCGTATTCGAGCCAGAAGGGCAGTAACCCGAAATCACCGGATCCGACGGTGTCAATTAAGTTGTCGGCGTTGCATCCGCGCTATGAAGTTGCTAATGAAACTCGCGTGCTGGACGAAATGTATGAGTCGGTACTGTCTTTGCTCAAGCGTGCCCGTGAACTGAATGTCGGGATCACCATTGATGCCGAAGAAGCAGACCGCCTGGAGCTGTCGCTGAAATTGTTCGAGAAGCTGTACCGCTCTGACGTGGTACGTGGCTGGGGCCGTTTTGGCTTGGTTGTACAGGCTTACTCGAAGCGTGCCTTGCCAGTATTGGCGTGGCTTGCGGCATTGAGCAAACAACAAGGTGACGTGATCCCGCTTCGCCTGGTTAAAGGTGCGTATTGGGATAGCGAGCTGAAATTGTCACAGCAAAGCGGCTTTTCGGATTACCCGGTATTTACCCGCAAAGAAGCGACTGACAGCTCGTATCTGGCCTGTGCCCGATTCTTGTTGTCTGGGCATCTGCGCGGTTTGATTTACCCGCAATTTGCCAGCCATAACGCCCATACCGTGTCGGCTATCGTGGCAATGGCAAGCTCGAATCGTGATTACGAATTCCAGCGCCTGCATGGTATGGGTGATGCCCTGTATAACCATGTGATGGACATGCACCAGGCCAATGTCCGTATTTATGCGCCGGTGGGCAACCATAAAGACTTGCTGCCGTACTTAGTACGTCGCTTGCTGGAAAATGGTGCCAACAGCTCGTTTGTTCACCGTTTGGTTGATGCTAACTGCCCGGTTGAAGCCCTGACGCAGCATCCGGTGGATGAGCTACGTTCGCGCCCGACATTGCACAATAGCCTGATCCCGCTGCCACCACAGATTTTTGGTGAGCAGCGCAAGAACTCGGCGGGCATTAACATTGATATTGAGTCTGAATGGCGCCCGTTCTCGGAATCCGTTCAGGCATTTGGCCAGCACCAATGGCAGGCTGCTCCAATCGTAAATGGTGAAACATTATCGGGCGAGGCACTGACGGTTACAGCGCCATATGACCGTCGTGAGACCGTCGGCACTGTCGCCTTTGCCAATACCGAGCAGGTTGAAGCGGCCATTTCAGTGGCGGCTGAAGCGTATCCTGCTTGGTCACAGCTACCGGCAGCTGAACGCGCTCAAAGCCTGAGCCGTCTAGCGGATCTGATGGAAGCGCATACCGGTGAGCTGGTTGCACTTTGTCACCGCGAAGCAGGTAAAACGATTCATGACAGCATTGACGAAATCCGCGAAGCGGTTGATTTCTGCCGCTTCTATGGCGATCAGGCTGCGACGGACTTTGCTGAGCCGAAGCAAGTGGCCGGTTTTGATGGCACCACCAAGCTGCTGAGCTATCAGGGACGCGGGGTATTTGCCTGTATCAGCCCATGGAACTTCCCATTGGCGATTTTCCTTGGCCAGGTTTCTGCTGCATTGGTGGCTGGTAATACCGTCGTCGCGAAACCTGCAGAGCAGACTTCGCTTATCGCTTTTCGTGCGATTGAGTTGATGCTGGAAGCCGGCGTACCGGCTGGTGCTATCCAGTTCGTGCCAGGTACTGGTGCGGAGGTAGGTGCGCCACTGACATCGGATCCGCGTATTGCTGGTGTTGCTTTTACCGGTTCTACCGAAACAGCCCAGCGGATCAACCGCTCGTTGGCTGCGCGAGACTGTGAGCCGGCGGCGTTTATTGCCGAGACTGGTGGCCAGAACGCAATGATTGTCGACAGTACGGCGCTGCCTGAGCAAGTGGTTCGTGATGTCGTGCGCTCTGCCTTTGCTTCTGCTGGCCAGCGTTGTTCGGCCCTGCGGGTGCTGTTTGTTCAGGAAGATATTGCCGATCGCATTACTGCCCTGATCAAGGGTGCGATGGCCGAGCTGTCGGTTGGCCGCCCAGAGCTGCACAGTACAGATGTTGGCCCGGTGATTGATACGGGTGCCCGTGAGAAGCTGCTGACGCATATTGAGACACTGAAGAACCAGGCCAAGGTCGTGGCACAGGCGAAATTGGGCGAAGAATGCCAGCATGGTGATTTTGTCGCGCCGACAGCGTTTGAGATCAGCAGTATTGATGTACTGAAGAATGAAAATTTCGGCCCGATCCTTCATATCGTTCGCTTCAAGGCCAGCGAGCTGGAACAAGTGATCGATCAAATCAACAATACCGGCTTTGGCCTGACAATGGGGATCCATAGCCGAAACGAGCGTACGTATTGCCATATCGAGCGTCGTGCCCGTGTTGGTAACTGCTATATCAACCGTGATCAGGTAGGTGCCGTGGTTGGGGTACAGCCTTTTGGTGGGCAGGGATTGTCGGGAACCGGCCCGAAAGCCGGTGGTCCGCGCTACCTGTACCGTTTTACCAAAGATGTGTTTAACGCTTAATGGCTGCTGAGTTGAGAAGGAAAAAGCTATGACGACAAGTATTCAAGCAATGGTAGATAACAGCTCAGCGGCCTGGGAAGGCTGGAACGGCCTGGGCTATGAGGCTCGTACTCAGATCCTGGGGCGCTGGACGGAAGAACTGGCACCTGAGGTGCGGGCAATGGTGGAATTCCAGTGCCGCAATGCTGCCGAGCATGTAGCGGAAACGCTGCTGATGCCGGGGCCTACGGGTGAAACCAATGAGCTGTACTGCGCAGGGCGCGGCAGTTTCATTGTGACCGCCGATGCCGAGGCATCATTGGTGGCTGTTGCCGGGCAGGTTGCTGCTGCCCTGGTAACAGGAAATACGGTTTTCGTTTGCCTACCGTCAGATTTTGCGCTGTCGGCGGGTGAACTGGTTGCACAGCTGGAAAAAAGCGGCTGTGCTCGCGGTGTTATCACTGCAATTGATAGTGATCAGCTTGCTGATCTGGTTAGTCACCCGGCTGTTGCTGGCGTGGCGTATGCCGGTAAGCTATCAACATCACAGGCATTGGCACGCCAACTGGCTGCCCGTGACGGACTACTGGCTCAGCTGATCAGCGAGACTGATTGTGAGTCACTGCCTGTTATCGGTAGCCCAACGTACTCACTACGCTTCGTGACCGAAAGAACACGAACCATCAATATCACAGCGGTTGGCGGTAACGCGACACTGCTTGAATTGGGGAGTGGTGAAGAACACTAACGAGAGTTGTTATCACAAGTCTTCTCTCCGATGACTTGAATGGAACAAATCTCGGTGGAATGTACTTTTAACAACTTAGCTGAAACCTTTTCAGCACCATAAACAAAAGCCCCTGCTATGGACAGGGGCTCTCAGTGAGGGAACTCGACAATGATAGAAAATAGCTTTGCTATTACAGGAACGTTTATCGTTTATCTGATCGGTATGATGGCGATTGGTTATATTGCTTACAAGCGAACAGCAAACTCAGCCGACTATTTCCTAGGCGGCCGTACTCTTGGCCCTTGGCCTGCAGCATTGTCTGCTGGTGCATCGGACATGAGTGGCTGGCTACTGCTTGGCCTTCCGGGTTATGCCTACGCTGCAGGTATGGAATCACTGTGGCTGGCTGGTGGCCTGCTGATCGGTACTTGGCTAAACTGGCTGATCTGTGCCAAGCGCCTGCGTACATACAGTATCACTACAGACAATGCGTTAACGCTGCCTGAGTTCCTTGCTCGCCGTTTTGACGATAAATCTAAACTGATCCAAACCATTTCAGCATTCTTTATCTTGCTGTTCTTCCTTTTCTATACCAGTTCAGGTTTGGTTGCCGGTGGTAAGCTATTTGAAACCGTATTCGGTCTTGATTACACCGTCGCTGTGATTGTCGGTACCGTTTGTGTTGTCTCCTACACCCTGTTTGGTGGTTTCCTTGCCGTGTCTTGGACTGACCTTGTTCAGGGCCTGTTGATGTCAGCTGCACTGCTTATTGTGCCGATTGCTGCGATGAGCGGTGACTTTGGTGAGCTGGCTATGGCACTGGAAGCGAAGAACCCTGAGCTGATGACAGTGTTCAATGATGTGAAAGGTGAGCCACTGTCAGCGATTGCGATCATCTCTCTGGCGGCCTGGGGCCTTGGCTACTTTGGCCAGCCGCATATCCTGGCTCGTTTCAAGGCAACACGCTCTAACAAAGACATCGGTACTGCACGTCGCATCGCGGTGACGTGGACTGCACTGTCGATGGCTGGTGCGATGTTAGTTGGCCTAGTTGGTATTCTGTTCGTCGACAACCAGCTGGCCGGTGAACTGGCTGACGGCGAGAAAATCTTCATGCTGTTGGTGAACTCAATCTTCCACCCAGTTATTGCCGGTATTCTACTGGCGGCAATCCTGGCGGCAATTATGAGTACGGCTGACTCACAGCTGTTGGTGTCTTCATCGGCACTGGCTGAAGATTTCTACAAGCAGGTATTCCGTCCACAAGCTTCAACAGAAGAGATTGTATTGGTTGGCCGTGTGGCGGTTATCGTTCTGTCTATCGTTGCGCTTGTTCTGGCGATGAACCCGGATAGCACGGTACTCGGCCTGGTGTCTTATGCCTGGGCTGGTTTTGGTGCGGCATTCGGTCCGGCACTACTGCTTAGCCTGTTCTGGATTGGGATGAACCGTAACGGTGCCCTGGCGGGTATCGTGGTTGGTGCGCTGACTGTGGTTATCTGGAAACAGCTAACAGGCGGTATCTTCGATGTATATGAAATCGTTCCTGGCTTCATCTTCGCGACGATTTCAATCATTGCCGTGAGCTCAATGACTGGCGGTGCGTCGAAAAAAGTTCAAGCGCAGTTTGGTCAGTATGAAACGAACTTGATTGAGTTTGATTAACTGAAACGTTACGTTTCGTGATGAAAAAGCCAGCCGCTGTTTAGCGGCTGGTTTTTTTTATTCACAAGGTGGGGCAAGGTGGATCATCGCGAGGCCTCCAAGCGAGGTTTCCCGGTACTTCTTGTTCATATCTTTACCGGTCTGGTACATGGTCTCGATGATCTTATCAAGAGAGATCAACGATTTGCTATTGCGCTTGAGAGCCATGCGTGAGGCATTGATAGCCTTTATCGCCCCCATCGCATTACGTTCGATACATGGGATCTGTACCAAGCCACCAATTGGATCGCAGGTCATACCCAGAGAATGCTCCATGGCAATTTCTGCAGCCATGCAGATTTGCCCGTTGCTGCCACCGCGTATTGCGGTCAGGCCTGCTGCCGCCATGGATGATGAGACGCCGATTTCACCCTGGCAGCCGACTTCAGCACCAGAGATTGAAGCGTTCATTTTATACAGCATGCCAATTGCCGCTGAAACGGCCAAAAAATCCTCTATTTGAGGCGTATCGAGCTCGCAGACAAACTTGTTGTAATACATCAAAACAGAAGGGATCACCCCGGCAGCCCCGTTGGTCGGTGAGGTAACGACTTGCCCGCCCGCTGCATTTTCTTCACTGACGGCAAAGGCAAAGAGGTTTACCCAGTCAAGAATGGTCATTGGATCATTCTCAATCTCTTTATTGGCTTGAAGTTTTTTTAGCAGTGCCGGGGCGCGGCGAATAACATGTAGGCCGCCTTCTAAGACTCCCTCGGTTTTAAATCCACGCTGCATACAAGAAGACATCACAGCCCAAATCTGTTCGGCTTTGGCATCGAGCTCTTCCTGAGAGCGAAAAGCCAGCTCGTTGCTCAGGATCATAGCCCCAATACTCAGGCCTGCTTTCTCGGCGTTATTGAGGATATCTTCCGCAGAGTGAAAGCCGTAAGGGACGGTGACTTTATCGGAGGATTTACCTTGTTGTAGCTCATCGGCAGTGGCAATGAACCCGCCGCCAATTGAATAGTAGGTCTCGATGAAGAGCTGGTTACCGCCTGGATCAAACGCACTGATGGTCATGCCGTTCTCATGCAGCGGCAGGCTGCTGCTGTGAAATAGCATATCGGTGTCCGGATCAAAGCCTATGGCTCTTTTGCCAGCAAGCTTGATTGCCTTGGCCTGGATGCCTTCGGCCATTGCCTTGTTGGCCTGCTCGATATCAATCTTGTCCGGGGTGTTACTCATGAGGCCGAGAATGGTGGCGCGGTCGGTATGGTGGCCTTTACCCGTGAGGGACAGTGAACCGTAAAGATCGACTTGAATACGGTCGATGTTGTTCAATATCGCCTCCACTTTCTGGCAAAAATCGAACCCGGCCAGCATCGGGCCGTTGGTGTGAGAGCTAGATGGCCCAACCCCCACTTTGTAGATATCAAAAATAGATAACATGGTCACTTCCCTCATTCTGTATATCAGCCAGACAATCAACCTGGCTAGATAAACACAGTGATTGCCATCCACTTGCACGGATCAATGATCAAGGAACAGGTCGTTGGTTACTTTGAGTGTAACCAACGGACGCCCCTGGCGGAGTAATAGATCGCTGCCGTAAAGCCCCCCCGAATAACAGTGCTATCTTCATTTGCTATATTTCTCTATCTCACTATTTCCAAACGGCATTTATTGTGTGGGTATTTCCTCTGGCATAATAGGTGTAGTTATGCGGCAAGCTGCCGTTATATAGAATGTAGAAAATTGTTTGCATGAGGGGTTATGTCAAACCTGGTGATCGGCTTGAGTCTTGCCGGAGTAGTGCTGGTTTGGGTGATTGTTCGATATTTTGCGGTGGTGAAAAAGCAGCATCGCAGGGTACAGGAGCAGTTCCTCAAAGATCAAAAATATAAGCGGGTCTTGGAAAAGGCCAAAGCTGCCGAGCGCGAAGAGAAAATCTTCAAGGCGCGGACTGGGCATGTCTCCAGCCAGTTGTCGTTGGCCAAAGAGTATGAGCTGATCAGCATTAGCAAGGCGATATATTGGTATCGAAAGGCGGCGGATTTAAACAATGATATCGCCCAGAATGCACTTGCCCGGCTATGCCGCCTTGATCCGTCAGATTCCGATGGCGAGGCAAAATCAACTTACTGGCAGCAGGTGGTTACCGCCAAGAGCAGAGAGCCTGAAGCGCTTTACCTGCTGGGCAGTTATCAAGTGCAGGGCCAAGGTACCGAAGTTGATACCAAGGCAGGGATAGAAAATATCACCGCTGCAGCAGAGAAAGGGGTTGTTGATGCGCAGCTGTTTCTGGGAGATTGGTATGTTGCCGAGAACAATCCAGAAAAAGAACCACTGATGGCGATGGGCTGGCGTGTGCGTGCTGCGATCAACCAAGATGTCAGGGGGTGTATCAAAACGGCTTTTTGCTATCAAAGTGGTGTCGGGGTTGCCAAGGATAAGAACCGGGCTATCTACTGGCTGGAAAGGGCGGCCGAGGCCGGAAGCAGCGAAGCGCAGTTCCTGACGGCAAAAATGCATTTAGGCTCGGATGCCAATGATGCAGCCATTGCTTATGTCTGGTTTTCGCTAGCCCATGCTTTTGGCCATAATACAGCCAAGGCCGAGCGTGACGAGGTAGCGCAGTACGTTGGGATTGAATCCATTCTGGCAGCCCAGAGTGTCGCTAATTCAGTCTATAAGATCCTCAAGCACCAACCTGTTGCGCGACATGCCGTGATCGAACTTCTGGACAAGGTGTATAGCCGGAGAAGCTATCGTCCTGACGAGGATGTGCTGGCATCATTGGCTGCTGGTGAGCTTATGGGGGATATGGCGCAAGCTGATGCAATTGCCAGCCGTGATGGTGAAACCGAGCATACAGTTCAACTTGCTCCGGCATTGTCGCCTGAGCTCGCCAATGACTTGGCAATAGACAGTACTGAACCGGAATGTGAAGTCGGACCGCAGAATGTTACCGCAACCAAGGAGTACCAGCAGCAAAACTGGGCAACATCCTGGGATAGCTTTGCCGGGGATGAGGACAAGTCATAGTGCTGACTGTTGGTATGGTACAGGGCTAGAGGTAGTCAAGCAGCTGCGGCATGGCCGAGATGGTTGTGACACAAGGGTGGTTGATTTGGGCCGAATGCGGTGTCGCAGCAAAGTGAAAAGTACGCATATCGGCATTGATCCCAGCCTGGACCCCTTTAATCGTATCATCGACAAAGACACACTCTTTCAGCATGACCCCCATGTTCATCGCGGCGAAGTGCAGGATATCCGGCTCTGGTTTCCAGCTGTTGGCCTCAAACCCGCTAAATAATTTACCTTCAAAATAAGGCAGTAGCCCTGTCAGGCCCAGGGTATGCTCTATTTTTTTGATCGGCGCATTGGAAGCAATGCACATATCACAGCCTATCGCCGACAGGGCCTCCAGTAATTCAGGCACCCCCTCGATCGGAGCAAGCCCCTGCTCAAATAGTTGCCGGCACTCCTCGCGGTATAGCGGTTCAAGAGTATCGATAGGGACATGGATACCCGCGCGCTCACGGGTTTCGGCAAGAATATCGGCCATCTTACCGCCCTGAAAATGGCTCATGCATTCTTCAAGGCTCAACGTGGCGCCAAACTGATTGAATATATTAACAAGTGCCTGATTACAGAGCCTTTCACTATCTACAAGGGTGCCGTCACAATCAAAAATGACACAGCGTATATCTGTTTCTTTTTTTGCTGTCATGATTTCGAATCCATCCATATAGGGCGCTCCAATAGGCTTCCTGTCGCTTACATCTCATTGTTAATACACACTAGTAAGTTCTACAACGTGCATATTAACGTTTTGCTATCTTTATCGCGATTACCCTATTTTTTCTATGAATTCTGAGATTTGAAACTCATGCTGTATAGGAATCTATAACCTACATGACGAATGGCTAGTCACGATTGTACGACTGACCTGAATTCAGGTGTTGGGCTGTGATGCGCTCGACAAGAATCAGCGTCTGCCATTTGTTGATATGATTATCATCACTATACTTTTCAGCAAAAGCAGTGAAAAAGGCAGTGCCGTACAGTTCTTCGGGGCAGGCAGGCGGCGATACATTATAAAAAGGGGTGGCTATGTCATCATCCATATTTCCTTCATGGCTTGGCGGTTATGAGGTGCGGGAACATATCAATAATCCGAATATTAGCGTAGGGGCGCATACGTATTACTCCGGTTACTACCACGACAAGCACTTTGAGGATCAATGTGTGCGGTACCTGCTGGGGGATCATTCCACCCGTGCAGTCTGGGAGTCGGGCATCTTTGGTGAGGTTGACCAGCTTATCATTGGCAAGTATTGCTCGATCGCTTCTGGCGCCACCTTCATGCTGGCGGGTAACCAGGGCCACCGCCATGATTGGGTCTCTTCATTTCCCTTTGATGTCAGCCAATTTGGCAACAAGGTAAAGTCAGGTTTTGAGCGGGCCGGCGATACGGTGATCGGCAATGATGTGTGGATTGGTTCTGAGTGCGTGATTATGCCCGGTATCAAGATCAGTGACGGGGCAGTGATTGGCGCCCGGGCCGTGATAACGAAAGATGTCGAACCCTATGCCGTTGTCGTGGGTAATCCCGGGCAAAGGGTGAAGAAACGCTTCAGTGATGAGCAGGTTGAGATGCTGCTGGAGATGAAATGGTGGGATTGGCCGCTGCAGACCCTGCAACAAAACATGGACCTGATGTGCAGCAATGATATTGAAGGCCTGTTTGAGCGTTATCGCCACTTTGAGAGGTGAGCTGTATATCAGCAGGTTGCGAACGGGCTCGTTCTGATACAACAAATTAACTGTAATTGGAGTGGCTTCGCCAGTTTTTTGCCAGGTACTACATATAATTGGAGGACCTGGCATTAACTGTTTCCACCCCGTATTACGGTTTTAGACTGCTGAGAAAGTCAACACTGATATCTTGCTGGTAATCAACATTGTCAAAGCCAAAACCGTTCAGTTGTAAAAAGTCACTCAGGTAGCCGTCGTAGTCACCCAGCTGTTTAAAGTTATCTGGTGTGATCTGCTCCATCAGGGCGGTGACCTCCCTTTGAACATCTTCACGTAGCTCCCAGTCATCGAGCCTTATCAGGCGGTTGTCATCAGTAACGGCCTTGCTGTTCGTTGGGTAGAGTTTGGCACTGAGCAGGCGCTGTATCTGCTCAATACACCCTTCATGTAGCCCCTTTTCTTTCATTACTTTGAACAATGCCAGAATATAGGGAGACAATCCCGGGATAAATACGCTGGCTTTGGTTACAAGGGCTTTGCAGACGGCCACATAAGCCTCACCACCTATCGCCTGAAGCTGCTGGTGGATGATATCGGCTGTATGGTGAAGATCCTGCTTGGCTTTTCCTAGCGTACCGTGATTGTAGATTGGGTAGGTACTTTCTGGGCCGATATAGGAGTACGCTATCGTTTTGCAGCCATCGGCCAGCACGCCGGCGTCGGCTAGAAATTGCATCCACTCTGCCCAGTCTTCGCCGCCCATGACTTTCACGGTGTCATGGATCTCCTGCTCTGAAGCCGGAGGCAGAGTGGCTTCCTTCATGACCTCATGTTCAAGGTCGATGGTTGCGCCTTGGACGGACTGGCCGATAGGCTTGATGGCAGAGCGCCAAAATTCGCCCGTTTCTGGGTTTGGACGCACACCGGACGCGAGGCTGTATACCACCAGATCGATTTTACCGCCAAAATCTGACTTGATCCTTTCAACGACCTGCTGACGTAACTTATCGGAGAAAGCATCACCCACAAGGTTGCCTGCCTGCAGGCCGAATTCCTCTGCGGCCTGTTTGAAGTAAATATTGTTGTACCACCCGGCGCTGCCAACGCCTTTTTCTGACGGGCCTCGTTCAAACGAGACGCCAAGGGTATCGGTGCGTGTCCCGCCAAAGGCCAGGCCAATTCGGGTCGCAAGGCCAAAGCCTGATGACGCGCCTAAGATCAGGGCGCGTTTAGGACCCGTTGTTACAGCGTGTGAAGACTGACAATAATCGATTTGACGGCGAACGGCTTCCTGGCAGCCGAGGGGATGTGCAGAGCGTGCAACTACCCCTTTTACAATCGGTTTAATGATCATATGTACTTCCTAAATTTGTAAATCCCAATTTGAATGCAGTACAGGTATGGCCCATTCAAATTGGCACTCAAAAAATTTGAAAACTAGCCTGAAACATTCAACAAAAATTTAAGTGATGGGCGAAATTTGTTCAAGGTTAAACGTTTTCGTTGCTGCAAACTTGATCTGAACCAGTGATTTTTCAATTTTTTTGATTTTTTTGAAAACAAAAGTTGAGTTATTCAAAAAAAATTGAATAATGTAATCAAAATATATAATGCTGAGAAAATGCTGCTCCACACATTTTCCTCTGCAGTCTAGAAAAAGACGTGTAACGGGACAACACTTGTCCTTAAGCCCTAAATATTCTGATGAGATAACTATGAGCAATTCTCTAGTACTTGTAATCAACTCTGGTAGTTCTTCACTGAAGTTCGCCCTAATCGATACTGTTAGCGGTGAAGCAACCCTGAGCGGTTTGGGTGAGTGTTTCGGCATGCCTGAAGCTAATGTTAGCTGGAAGATCAACGGCGAGAAACAAGAATACAAACTTGATGATTCTGGTAACCATCACCAGCAGGCGGTTGACCGCATCGTAGCTTTGCTTGAAGAGTTGGGTATCAAGCAAGATATCGTAGCTGTTGGTCACCGTGTTGTACACGGTGGAGAGAAGTTTACTAAAACAGTGAAAGTAGACGAGAGCGTTCTTGAAGAAATCGAGAAGCTAAGCGATCTTGCTCCACTGCACAACCCTGCTCACGTTATTGGTATGCGTGCGTCAATGAAGGCATTCCCTGCGCTGGCTCAGTATGCGGTATTCGATACGGCTTTCCACCAGACGATGCCGGCTAAGGCTTATACGGGAGCGATTTCTCAGAAGCTATACAACGACTACGGTATTCGCCGTTACGGTTTCCACGGTACCAGCCACTACTACGTCAGCCGTGAAGCCGCTAAAATTATCAACAAGCCTGTTGAAGAAAGCAGCTTCATCTCCGTTCACCTGGGTAACGGTGCATCTGTCTGTGCCATTAAGAACGGTAAGAGCGTTGACACCAGCATGGGCTTTACTCCACTTGCTGGCCTGATGATGGGTACACGTTGTGGTGATCTTGACCCAAGCATCATCGAGTTTCTGCTGAAAAAAGGCTGGTCTCAGGAAGAAGTCTTTAACGAGCTGAACAAGAAATCTGGCCTGCTAGGTGTTTCCGGCCTAACAAGTGACTGCCGTGGCATCATTGAAGCGATGGAAGAAGGTCATGAGGGCGCAACGCTAGCGTTTGAAATCTTCACTTACCGTGTTGCTAAGTATATCGGTTCTTACATGGTGGCACTGGATGAACTCGACGGTATTATCTTTACCGCAGGTATTGGTGAAAACTCGTTACCGATCCGTAGCCAAATTCTGAAAAATCTGAAGATTTTTGGCTACCGTGAAGATGAAGCTGCAAATGCTGCTGCACGCTTCGGTAATCAAGGTGTTATCACTATGCCTAACACCCCTCTGGCAATGGTTATTCCAACCAATGAAGAGTGGGTTATTGCAAAAGAATCTATGGCGTTACTGCACGCTTAATAGGTTCAGGCCAACCACAAGGTTGGTTTAACCAAGCTGCCTATGAGCTTGGTTAAAATCCTGCTTGGAACACAGGATATTACGGAACGGAAAACGGCCCTGAGCATCTGCTCAGGGCCGTTTTTTAATTTCTGCGTACGCATCAAATCTTGATAGACCTGTAACACTTCTTCTGGGTCAAATCACCTCATCAAGTGTGAGTTCAAAGACTTCACCTTTTTGCCACATAGCTACAGAAGTACAAACTGACTGAGTTCTAGTTGTAATTAGTCCCTGTTCAGCAATTTAGTTGAATCCAAAAGCGTGACCTTTAACACAAGTTATTAACTAATTTCTCGCAGGTTGCTTTAAGGGCGAGCAATTCATCAAGTGGCAAATCACTTTTACAGAACATGGCGTTGGGAATGCCTTCGGCATGGTTTTTGAGTTCGACACCTGTTGGGGTTAAAAACATCTCTCTCACGCGTTCATCTTTCTCACTGCGTCGTCTGGTTACCAATCCTTTGCTTTCAAGGCGTTTTAGTAATGGGGTTAACGTACCAGAATCCAAGTGCAGTTTTGCGCCTAACTCTTTGACGTTTATGCCATTGTTCTCCCAAAGCACCATCATTGCCAAATACTGAGGGTAGGTTAAATCGAGTTGCTCCAACATTGGGCGGTAAGCACGAACCATGGCATTTGCAGCACTGTACAGGGAAAAACAGACTTGGTTTTCTAATACTAAACCTGACGATTTTACATCCAAAGAACCCTTCTTATCATCAAGTTGTTGCTTGCTATCTGGCATTCTCACACTCTCACAGCGCAATGTTTATTGTGTGAGATATTCAAAGAACCCATACCAAGGAGATGCAGATGACAACGCTTTACTCAACCACGGCAACGGCTTCGGCAGGTCGAAATGGACAGGTTGCGACAGATGACGGCAAACTGGAATTACACTTAAGCTATCCAAGAGAGATGGGGGGGAGCGGCGAGGCGACAAACCCAGAACAATTATTTGCAGCAGGTTACGCTGCTTGTTTTTCAAATGCCATTTTGCACGTTGCCCGTGAAAATAAAGTGAAGATCAGTTCAGCGCCAGTTTCAGCTCAAGTTGGTATTGGCCCAAATAGCACTGGCGGATTTGCATTATCAGTAAGCCTTGCAATTACCCTCGATTTACCTGAAGAAGAAGCGCAACAGTTAGTCACAACAGCGCACCATGTTTGCCCTTACTCCAATGCAGTGAAAGGCAATATTGATGTGCAATTAAGCGTAAATGGTCAATCCCTGTAGTTTTGTCAGGTCAATTTGATTTTAGTAAGTGTTGTTAGTAATTTTCTGTACAAGTAATTCTTGCTATACATAAGCACACCCAACCAATGAAGAGTGGATTATCGCAAAAGAATCTATGGCGTTACTGCACGCTTAATAGATTCAGGCCAACCACAAGGTTGGTTTAGCCAAGCTGCCTAAGGGCTTGGTTAAAATCCTGCTTGGAACACAGGATAGTACGGAACGGAGAACGGCCCTGGGCATCAGCTCAGGGCCGTTTATTTATTTTGTACAAGAAGTTTTAGCTACATAATCAATAATTACAATTAAAGAGTAATATTCAGGCTATTGAAGTTTGAATTTGTTTACTAGAGTGTCTAACTGTGAGTTCGCAGCAGACAGGCTTTGTGTACTGTCTACTGTCGCTTGACTATTTTGAGTCAATTCATAAATCATCTCACGGATATTGTTCATATTACGGTTCACTTCTTCGCTTACTGAACTTTGTTCTTCAGAAGCAGTTGCAATTTGAGTACTTAAGTCACTAATCTCAAAGATAGAACCTGTCATTGCATCCAAGCTGTTTGATACGCGCTCTGCATTTGCAGCTGTACGTTCACAGCTTGCTTTGGTGACTTCCATTGCGGTAACTGCATTGGTCGCATCTTGATGTAACTTCGTTAATATTTCATTAATTTCTGTTGTGCTGGTCTGAGTACGCGCTGCAAGTGATCGCACTTCATCGGCTACAACTGCAAAACCTCGCCCCTGCTCACCTGCTCGTGCTGCTTCAATTGCGGCATTGAGTGCCAGAAGGTTTGTTTGATCTGCAATTTCTCCTATTACACCTAGTACACTAACAATTTGTTGAGTATTTTCATTCATAGTATTAATGCTTGATGATGCTGTGGCCACTTCTTCCACTAAGATACTCATGCTGCTAGATGCCTCAACTACATCACTTTTTGCTAATTGTGCATCGTCACTGGCTTTATTAGTATTTGCGGCAGTGTCGTTGGCGCTGTGTGCGATTGTCTCAGCCGTTGCGCTCAATTCAGTGATGGCAGCAACGACTTGATCGGTCTCGGTTGCGTGTTCGTTTAATGCCTGGTTATTGTTATCTGACTGCACATTAAGTTGCTTGATTCCATCAGAGATATGAGCAGAGGCCTGTGAAATATCCATGATCATGGATTTTAAATATATAATGAAGTGATTGACAGATTCCGCAATATCTGCAACTTCATCAGATGAATTTGTTTTGATAACAGTTGTTAAATCGGCATTTCCTGATGACAGCGACCGAATGTTGTTTCGTAATGATTCAAGGCGCTGAGTTAGTTTTGAAAATACAATAAAGCAAAAAATAATAATAGCGGCTACGATGGGAAGTTGAATTGATGCTAAGGCCATCATGATCGAGTTGGTTGTTGATTGTATTAGATCTGTTTCAATGCTAAATGCGACTATCCATGGCGTGCCTGTAATTTGATGCATGAAAAGAGTGTGATTTATACCATTATTAACGTAGTTGACTTGTAATTGATTACTCGTATTAATCTGAGTTAGGTGACGGTTAACATTAGCTGCAAATGAAGACTGTTGAGTAATAGAAGATAGATTTTCAAGTATGAGTGGGCGATTAATGCTGCGTGTGTTGCTTAGTATTTTACCTTCAGATTCAATGATAAGGATATCCCCGTTTAACATTTTCTCTTTTTCAGCGACAAGGTTATTGAAAAAACCCAATGTAAGATCAATCGTAGCAACACCATAGCGTTCGCCCTGCTTAAATATCGACATGGCACAATTTGTTCTAGCTTCATTACTGGCCGAATCTTGGTATGCAGGTGCCCAAGCACATCGCCCTTGAGGAGCCGTTAGGCCATTTTTGTACCAAACTTGTTCGTAGTAATTGGCTGAGTCAGCAGAGTTCCAATAGGTATTTTCAACAAGCTTATTGTTGGCATCACGGTGATAAAATGTACTGTATTTTTCAACGCCTTGTTGGCGTTTCCCTGGCAAAGGCCAGATACCGCCACCGAAAACTTGAAGCTTTCCGTATTGATCGACCATACTTGGCAAAATTTGATCAATTTGCTCACTAGAGACGAGAGGAATGGTTTGGGTGATTGTCCGCTGTTGTGCTTGAACTTGCTCTAGTTCCGTTAAGATTACATCATTGATATCTTGTAGTGCGCCTTCGATAATGGCTTCTTCATTTGCGACTAGTTTGGGAGAAACCCAGTAGTTTATTCCTAAAGTGGTCATTAATCCTACAACCAACATGAAAAAGACAAAATAAAGTGGATATTTATACCGTATAGATCTCATTTTTTTTGTTTTCATCCTTTGTTCCTGATTCAGTAATAGTGATTAATGGGGACTTCGTAACATGCAGTGTTTTTACCATTGGTTGTAGCTTGAATTGACAAGGCGCTCATTAATGAACTGGTCTTTGAATGCCTAGTGAAAGCGCTTTCATTAAGGATTATCGCACTTGGTGGGGAGAGGAGCAATTAGGCAGTGCATGTTTTGGATGTTTCCAATCACACATTTTGAATAAACTAAATTCTTCTCTGTTTGAACTAATTGATGGACACCCTTGGCAATATGTCGAGTTGAAGGTTTCTTTGCTACTACGCACGACAACTACATATATGCTTTTTCTTTTGCATTAAGTGGCTATTACGTTAAATCTATGCAGAACGAGCATGATGTAGTGACAAAAAAAAGCCGTAAGAAAACGGCTTGATCAAAAACCACCAATACAAGGAGGTCTTATGGTGGCTATGGAAATCAAATTGACTTTACGCAACCAATCTAACACGGAAAGTCAGAAAGCGCTTTCATTTTGTGTTAAATCCTCCACAAACGGATGTAGTTGTGTAACAGCTAGAAACAATAAGAGCCGTTAATGACGACTAAGTTAATAAGCTAATCAAATAAAAACAACCTAAAAGTTAGATATGTCTTGCAACAAGACAACTCTATAGTTACACAGGAATTGTTACAAAGTGATTACAGCGGTCATGATGTGATTATGAATTGGAGAGTAAGTGACCTCTCTGGGAGGCTTAGTAATTAGGCTTGCACCACCAAGCGATCTATCAGTTTGGTTAGATCTTGTTTGGAACATAGGGTTATTATGTGTACATCATTACAGGTATGTAAGGCGAAAGTTATTTTGTGCGTGTCCTTTTGTAAAAGTTCTTGCTGTATATAAGTAATCCTGAGCACGAAGAGTGGGCTATTGCCAAAGAGTCAATGGCGTTGCTGCATGCGTAATAGACTACAGGCAACCAGGCTGCCCAAGGGCCTAGTTGATTCCCTGCTTGGAACTCAGGGAAATACGGAACGGCCCCGAGCATCTGCTCGGGGCCGTTTTTGCATTAAGGAACTTGAAATAATTTAGTTACTTAGTACTGATTCCATTTTCTCAGCACCTCGTAGCATTGCCTGCACTAGTTCAGTTGCATCGAACTTAGTTAGTGCTTCATGCGCCCCTACTTGATGGGCTTTGTCTGCACTCATTTCGCTGGATAATGAGGTATGTAGGATTCGGTAGGCATGGCTAAGATTGGGATCATTTTGTACTTCAAACGCTAGCTCATATCCATCTAGTCCTGGCATTTCTATGTCACTGACTAAAATATCGACAGGCTTTCCTTCTGCGGTAAAATTCCGCATTGTTTCCAGTGCATCTAGTCCGTTTTTACAGACCGAGTATGAGATATTAATGCTATCTAATGCATCAGAGAGTTGCTTTCTAGCAACACTGGAATCATCAACCAGTAAAATATTCAATGGTTTTAAGCGCTCGCGCTCTACATCTGTAAGAATAGGGAATTTGGCTGATGCATCTTGAGGGTAAATCTTTGAAAGGAGTAACTCGACATCTAACATTTGCACAATGTTGTCTTCATGGCGAGTGATACCTGTAACAAATACATTTCTCCCCGCTGTTTCTGGTGATGCTTCAATTGAATGCCAGTTACATTCAATGATTCTATCTATGGTGCGAACCATAAAGGCGACAACAGTGCGCAGGCAGTCAGTTACGATAAGGTGGCAGCTTTCATACTCTTCTTCAGCTATCGGTCTAAATCCAATCGCTGCCGCCATGTCAATTACAGGGACGGTTAAATCACGAAAGGTAACAACGCCAATAACATGATGGTGAGAATATGGAATTTGCGTGGTTGGCATGTAAGGTACGATTTCACGCACTTTGAGCGTTCCAATAGCAAAACTCTGTTGCTGAAGTGACAACTTAAACAGAAGCATCCCTTGGGACTGATTCGCTTTGCTTTTCATTAACATATCCTAGATATTTTGATCATGGCATTATCATGCTCATGAGATTAAACAAGTTTTGTAAGCTTAATTTTGAGGCTAGCCATGAAGGTACTTTTTTCTGTAATCAGAAGCTTTTGCGACAAAGGAGAGTGGGAATATTGGTAGGACTAAACCAAGTGAGAATACTAGCTTTTCTTCAAACAGTAGTAAAAAGGCACTTGTTATTATGAGTAATATTAGAAGTGAAGATATGCACCAGTGTGCTTTTGTGTGTTTTTGAATAAAGAGTGCGTATTTTTTTAACATGGATGATATATAAGTGAGTAAAATAGATTTGTTTCAATATGTTAGCATCGCTAAGTGTTAGTCGTATCAGGGCCGCCTTTCTTGTCTCTGTGCTGTACATTATCACGTCCGTTCTGTACTGATTTGACAATACAAGCACTAAACACACTGTAGTTGTTGTGCTGACATAGAGAATGTGACGACTTAGCGCTCCAACTCCAATTATTCGACAACCCGAAACAAGATGAGTGCCGATTCATTTTGTTATACTTCATGCCGTTGAAAGCGCTTTCTTTGTGTATTGTTACATATTGTTTGCAAGTTAGCTAATTAAATCGATTTTGACTCTTTTTGTTAATAAGATTGCCTCTTAAAGAACTTATCTACTCCGCTCTTTGGTTACTGTAAATGTAAAGTTGTTTCAGCTTAACACCTTGATTAATAGTCATAAAACTTGTTGCGTGTTGATTTGAACACTATGTTTTATACATCACCATAAAGAAAGCGCTTTCATTGTGATTGCAAACAAATGATAATAAATGGGACACTGCTCGCAATTAGCAAGGGAGCCTCTTGTTTCTTAATGACCATGTGGGTCTGAGGTGCTGATGGAAGATGACTTCATTATATTTCTATGTGAGCACCTTAAATACGGTAGATCGTCTTTTCAAGAACTGAAAGATAATGGTTTTACTGAAAAGGTCGTACGTAAGCAGGCAAGATAACATGTTTCATGAACTGTTGATGAAATGAGCGAAAAGAGGGGCAGAAGGAAACTTAGTCATGATTAATTTAGTACTTGGTGTCGGAATTAATGATATGAGGGGCCAGTGTAGTTATCAAAACACCGAAGGCAAGTATCGGAAAAGGCGATTTTATCTATCATGGCGAAGTATGATGGAGCGGTGTTATAGCGGAAAAAAACACCAACAAAAACGTGTAAATATAGGTTATTCAATGGATCCATGTTGGCATCGATTGAGTGAGTTTAAGGCATGGTTTGATGAGTACTATATTGAAGATTATCAGTTAGACAATGATCTACTGGAGAGTAATAAAATCTATTCTCCAGAATACTGTATCTATGTGCCAGCGTGGTTAAATGATTTTTATATTGATAGTAAAACAACATGGGGTGAGTACTCGAAAGGTGTGACTTGGAACGCAAGTAAAGGTAAATATCTGGCAAACATCATTGTTAATGGGAATACGTTATTTCTTGGATATCACACTACACCAGAGCTAGCTGCTAAATCATATCGTCGAGCCTTAGAGTTTAATATATTACAGCGTATTGAAGAGTGGTCTAGCGGAGATAATGAACTATATAGACCCAAACAACATGACAGGATTGTAAGTCTTGTTCGAAACAAATGCGAGTTTAATCATGGCTAGCCGAAAGATCTAATTCGATGTGTAAGGTGTACGTTTTTTGTCTAAATCTAGATCAGGCGAAGCGATGCTGAGGGCGGTCATGTTATGAGTGGCATAAAGGCTTAAGCCTGTAACGCAAACCATCTGCCAAGTTGCCATGGGGCACAGGAATCTGGTCCTGTATTCGTCAGTTTGCTATGGTGATATCGGTACCCATTAGCATGTCTAACGGACTCGATACATGTTGGTTATAATATGCTCGAAGGCCAGAGCGAAGAAAATCAAATTGGTAGCCACATTACGATGACTTTACCCCCAAGCGATTATTGACACCATTGCGCCAATCACTCCAAGTGAGACCATCCAGTTGCATAAAATACCTTTTACAAAGGCAATATCCATCCTGAAAAGTCTTAGCCTTCTCCTCATCAACGATCAGGCTCAACATATCGAGTTCTGTCTCTAACACGTTGAAGTCATCTGCACCATGTCCGCCCTTCACGTCTGCGTTTTGCATCGCACGCTCAAGGAATAGTGCTTAATGAATATATTATCAGGAGATGTGAATGTTTATTTTTCATGACCTGATGAATGCTAACAGCTACCTAATGCAGACTTTGAAGCACGTGTGGCCGGCGAGAAGTGCAATTATATAGGCTGCCTAGCAAAGAGTAGGAAGGCGGGAAAGAACCGAGGGCGCTACTATCTAGTGAGGGCATAATGTTAACTTTAACATCAAACAACACAGATACGCCTTTTGTGTATCTGAATGCCCACCCTATGACTTGCTAATAATCATAAAATTATTAAAAAAATCATACCAATGAGCCAGTGATGAGATTTATATTTAACATTCACACATTCACACATTCACACATTCACACATTCACACATTCATAGTCAGGTACTGTTTTAATTTTGTTGTGTTATGTTTTTGTTATCGGTTTGTTTGTAAGTATTAATGCACCATTTGGAGCTGAGTTTTTACTTCAATAAGCATTCACCAGGCAAATAATGATGATCCAGATCAATGAGTCAAAACTATTGAAATCCATAATGAAAGCGATTTCTTGCATATCTGGGTATTATTTTCTTATGAGTCCAGCTTCTTATTGATTTGGTGTAGAGGTTCAGTGAGTGTATGTTTAAAGATTTGCGATTAGGAATGAAAATAGGGTTGAGTTTCTCTCTCATCTTAGCCTTGCTGTCGGTGGTACTTGGGGTTGGTATTGTTGCGCTTGAAAAAACGGACGAGGGTATTACTGCATACCGAGGTCTGGCGAGAGACACCAACCTTTCAGGACGTTTGCAGGCCAATATGCTGATGACTCGGATGAATGTGAAAGATTATCTCATCAGCCAAAGTGATGAAGACTTAGCCCAATACGAAGGCTATCTTGAAAAGATGAACACCTTTTTGGCTGAGGCCAAAAAGGAAATTCAAAAGCCAGAGCGCGCTGAATTGATAAAAGGTATCGATTCTTTTGTGTCTGAGTACGAAAGCGCTTTCTTTAAGGTGGTATCATTAATCGAGCAGCGAAATCGTGTGGTGAATGACCAACTTGTTCCTCAGGGGGAGGTGATGAGAAAGGCTATCGCTGACATTATCGACTTGGCTTATGATGATAATGATGCCGAGGCTGTATACCATGCCTCTCATGTCCAGGAGAAATTACTGTTCGGGCGCCTGTATGTCTCCAAATTTCTCAGCTCCAATAGCCAGGAAGATTACAGCATTGCTGTCATTGCAATAGATAAGAAGCTGGTAGCTGAAACGACTGAGCTGAAACAACACCTGCAACATTCAATTTACTTAAATTTACTGTCGCAATTTAATAAGGCGCAACAAGGTTATGTGAGGGGCTTGGTTGAAGTTGACAGGCTTATTGAAGAGAGAAATGAACTGATTGAAAATACACTGAACCGAATCGGCCCGCAGATTGCGAAAAATGCAGAAGATGTAAAACTGTCGGTCATGGCCGAACAAGATAGGCTAGGGCCTGAATTAGCCGCAAGTACTGATGCCAGCGTTAATCTCAGTATGTTTCTGTCCGTTGCTGCTATCGCAATTGGTGCTATTGCGGCTTATTTGTTGACGGTCTCAATTACCCGCCCGATAGGCCAGGCCGTTGTGGCCGCCAACCAGCTGGCTGATGGTGACCTGACTATCGAGCTAAAAAATGCCAGCCGCGATGAAACCGGCCTGTTACTGGCATCTATCCAGAGTACAGCGACCAATTTGAGAAATATTGTTACTACTATATCGGGAGCCAGTGCTGAGCTAGCTTCAGCATCTGAAGAGCTGGCGGTGGTGACAGAGCAGTCCACCCAGGGAATTGACAACCAACAGACCGAAACGGATTTGGTTGCTACTGCTATAAATGAAATGGTAACGACTATCCATGATGTTGCAGATAATGCAGCCAAAGCTGCCGAGGCAGCCAATCAAGCGGACAGCGAGGCAGGTGTCGGTGCTCAGGTGGTTGCACAGACGGTTTCAACCATCAATACGCTGGCTGATAGGGTGAATGAATCCTCTGAAAAACTGGGTGAGGTCGAACAGGAGTCTATGAACATCGGCAAAATACTGGATGTTATCCGAGACATTGCCGACCAGACGAACTTACTGGCACTTAATGCAGCGATTGAGGCCGCTCGTGCAGGCGAGCAAGGTCGCGGTTTTGCCGTGGTGGCTGATGAAGTTCGCTCCCTTGCTCAGCGTACACAGGAATCTACCCAGGAAATCCAAAAGATTATCGAGCAGCTTCAGGTGGGTACGCAAAGCACCGTTGCCGTTATGAATCAAGGGAAAGAGCAAGCGGCTCAAAGTGTGGAGCAGGCCAAGGAAACTGGCAGTGCATTGCAAGCCATTACTCACGCTATCAGTGTTATTAACGATATGAATATTCAGATTGCCAGTGCATCTGAGCAGCAAAGTTCGGTGGCTGAGAATATTAACGAAAATGTGATAAACGTAAAACGTGTTGCGGAAGAGAATGCGGTTGCCGCGAACCAGACCAGGGCCTCAACCAGTGAAATCGCACAGCTGTCAGAGCAGCTGAAAGAGTTGGTTGCCCAGTTTAAGATTTAAAAAAGAACATGGGGAATGAAGGGCGTTTATGTTAAGCGCCCTCACTTTACCTGATTACAATGAGTCGAATTATAAAAATAATGGGTTAACAATGAATGTTAAGGGACGGAGAAACAATATCTCGATTGCACATGAATCCCCTAATGCCGGTGATGGCTCTCAAAAAAACGCTCAAGCAGTGTTAGCTGAAAAGATGAAAGAATTGGATAAAAAACCACGGCTTCTTTCCGCCATCGTACATCAGAGTTCAAATGCGATTGTCATTACAGATACCCAGAGGAACATCCTGTACGTCAACAAGAAGTTTGAAGAAATTAGCGGGTATGCACTTCGTGACGTATTGGGGGAAAACCCGAGAGTACTCCAGTCAGGGAAAACACCAGAAAGCACTTATCAACTGATGAACCAAACGCTTGCGAAAGGCAATGAGTGGAAAGGTGAGTTTACCAATATTCATAAAAATGGGCGTGAGTATATTGAGGAAGCGGTGATATCGGCTGTCAGAGATGAAACGGGTAAAGTTGTGTACTACCTGGCGGAGAAAACAGATATTACCGCACTTAAACTCGCTCAAAATGAAATCCGCACCCTTGCCTACTACGATACATTAACGGGTCTTCCCAATCGGGCGTACTTTATTCAAGAGTTGGAAAAACAGATTAATTTATCAGGTCTGGATAAAGAGCCGTATTTTTCTGTGTTATTTGCTGATTTAAATCGGTTTAAAGAAATCAATGACACGCATGGCCATTTGTCAGGTGATATTGCATTAAGGGAAGTAGCCTGCCGTTTTAAAGAGGTGGCTAATGCTGAAGACTTATTAGCCCGAATTGGTGGTGATGAATTTGTCTTTCTGCATCGACATACTTCAAAAACCAGTGCCTCTGAACTTGCTGAGTGATTATCAGACTCTCTTCTGGGTCCTATCTTGATTGAAGGGCATGAGCACTATATAGGAGTGAGCATAGGTAGCTCGACATGCCCAGCAGATGGAAATTCTGTAAAACAGCTTTTACAGTATGCTGATATCGCAATGTATCATGCCAAAGCATCAAAAAATGCTTACAGTGCTTATCAGCATGAGTTGGGTGCAAAATCACGTAGAGAATTTAACATTGCCCGCAGACTTGAAAAGGTAGTAGAAACCAATCAACTCTATTTGATGTACCAGCCTAAAATGGATTTAAATACGGGACACCTGGTGGGGGCTGAAGCCCTGCTACGCTGGAATGAGCCTGAGTTAGGCGAGATCAGTCCTGCTGAGTTTGTTCCCATTGCAGAGCGTTGTGGGTTGATGTGTACTATCGGACAGTGGGTCATCAAACAGGCGTGCAACCAGTTAAAGGTATGGGAACGAAGTGGTTTTGTGTTACCAGGGCGTTTGGCTGTCAATATCTCCGTTCAACAGGTAGAGCATCCTGATTTTTATGAGCAACTGGTTGCTAATATTGAGAATGAGGGAGTCTCTCCATCTCAGATTGAACTCGAAGTCACAGAGTCTGTTCTGATTAGAAATCCAGAAAGAACGTCAGAGATATTGGCCTCCCTGGAAAAATTTGGCTTTACTATCGCCATTGATGATTTTGGTACGGGGTATTCTTCATTAGCTTATCTTAAAAAAATACGGGCGAGTATTTTAAAAATAGACCGATCATTTATTAAAAATATCACCAGTGATGCGGATGATAAAACCATTGTTCAGTCTGTCGTTGAGATGGCTCACAACCTAGGCCTGAGAGTTATAGCTGAAGGTGTAGAGCAGCAAAGTCAGGCCAATTATCTCTCAGCGATTAATTGTGATATGGCGCAAGGGTTCTTATATTCGCATCCGTTAAGTGCAAATAAATTTGCGTCAATGTTGGATGCTAAGATTTAATCATAAATCAGCATTAGATTTTGATTAATATTACTTAGGTACGACAAAAAACAGATGAATACTCAATCTAACCAAGATAAAGATACACTGTTTTATTTGGTTTATTACAGACGCAACGTAGAGAACGCGTTTGATGCTACGGGAACAATAATAAATCAGATCATGTTACTTATTCTTAAAAATGAATTTTAGAAACGAAAGAGCTGACTGATACATTGGGGGGAAATGTGTATTAAGCGTTCAATCAGATGATGAAGAGTGTAAAGCGTGGATGAATCTATCATTAGATAAGCAATATCTATGATTCTAAGTAGTAAAGAAAATTAAGAAGTGGAACGAATTGTGAGCGCTAGAAATAAGCTAATGATATCTATTGGAATGCTGATTATACTGATAATCTCAGTATTGTCGGTATTGGGATACTCCCAAATCAACGACTCTTCGACTCGTGACTATAGAAACAATTTATCGAATAAATCTTTTTTGGTTGCAAAAGCGGTTGAGGAAAAAGTAAATAGCTATTTTGTTGCTTTGGACAGCTTAGTTGCAGGATTAGAGATAAATCAGGGGAGTGTAGTGGTCGATGACCACGTGCTGGATGCATTGGTGAACAGCAAAAATAACATGAAAGTGCTGAACGTATTTGTTGGCTTACCAGACGGAACGACGTTTGATGCGTCCAATCATGGACTCATCCCCAATTTCAACGCCAAACAAAAGCAACGCGAGTGGTATGTAAAGGGGATATCAGGGGCGGCGAGAACCGTTACTAACCCGTTTATGGCAACGACTGGCGACCTCACTATGGCAATGGTTGTACCGCTGAAGCAAAGTGGAAGAGTGGTTGCTGTTGTTGGTATGAGCCTGAAAACGAGTGATATTACTGATTATGTTAATGAGCTGTCTGAAGAAAAGAACCTATTTGTTGCCAGAGAGGATGGGTTCACTATGGCAGCCAGTTATCCAGAGTTTGTCGGAAATAACTTGTTTGAACTGCGTCCTAGCTATCAGCAATATGCTGATAAAAGCCGAAGTGAACATTCTTATGTGGTACCAGAAAAAGGGGAGTTCTATGTCGTCTCCTCAAAAATAGCGTCACTTAACTGGACTGTTTGGGCTTGGGCGATGTGGGATGATATTAATGCAACATCACAGTCAGCGGTGAAAGCCAACGTCATTGCTGGATTTATGTTCATCGTTTTTGGGGTTGCAGCTATTTACTATTTCATCACAACGTTGATGTATGTTCCGATTGGTGGTGAGCCGAAGGAAATTGAAATGCTGGTAGATAGAATAACCAATGGCGATTTGACGGGTATTCCATCTGTTGGGAGTGACAGTGTTGGGGTATATCGCTCGACGCTTATCATGGCAAATAAGCTTCGAGGCATCATTACTGACATTAACCAATCATCAACACAACTTATTGAAGTGTCGGGGCAACTTGGTGACTCTTCTCGCAAAGTCGATACTTCTTCTAAATCGCAAATGATGCAACTTGAACAAGTGGCCACTGCAATGAATGAGATGACTGCTACCGTTACAGATGTGGCCCAAAATGCGGTGCAGGCTTCTCGTTCATCAAATGATGCGAGTCAGAACACAGATCAAGGACTGCGTGTTGTCAGTCAGATGAATGATGAAATAGGCCGACTGGTTGCAGATATCGTTCAGGTTCAAGAAACCATTGAGAATGTACAAAGTGAGACAGAAAGCGTCGGAGGGATTTTAGATGTTATCCGAGGTATTGCTGATCAGACAAACCTGCTTGCATTGAATGCGGCAATTGAAGCGGCACGTGCGGGAGAGCACGGTCGGGGATTTGCGGTAGTGGCGGACGAGGTGAGAACCTTGGCGACTAAAACTCAAGAAAGTACTAATGAAATTCAGACTATGATTGAAGCTCTTCAAGATCAAGCCACCCGCTCAGTCAGACTGATGACAGAAAATGCCAACAGTGCAAAACAAACATTGAGTAAATCGGATGATGCGAGCAATGCGCTTCAGGTGATTCAGCTGGAAATCAAGAAAATACAAGACATGAACAATCAAATTGCAACGGCTGCGGAACAGCAATCCAATGTAGCTACAGAGATTAATGAAAATGTCGTTAATGTGAATGATTTTGCTACCAGCACAGGAGAAGATGTGCAGGAGAACGTTCGTACATCGGAATCGCTAGACTTAATGGCGAATCGTCTTAGTGATACGGTCAGGATGTTTAAGGTGTAGCAAAAATTCTTGCTATACATAAGCAAACCCAACCAATGAAGAGTGGGTTATCGCAAAAGAATTTATGGCGTTACTGCACGCTTAATGGTTCAGGCCAACCCTAAGGTTGGTTTAACCAAGCTGCCTATGAGCTTGGTTAAAATCCTGCTTGGAACACAGGATATTACGGAACGGAAAACGGCCCTGAGCATCTGCTCAGGGCCGTTTTTTCTTTTCTGGGTATGTGGCGCTAGATGCTTATTTCACCATGCTTTTAATGTATTCACCAAGCTCTGAGTGGTGCATAATTTTCGAGACAGGAATGATCTCTTTGAGTGGGCCCCAAGCAAAAACGTTGACTGGAGTGTGGGTGTGAGTACCTGTCCCCCAAACGGTGTTTTGGCCAGTTGCGTGTTCACGGGCTAACAAGTTTCCACGATCGTTGTAGGGGAAGAAGGCATCAAAATCGTTGATTGCTGGCACATCCTCAACAGATAGGTATTTATGGTTTTCATGGTGATATGGGTTTGGTTTTGTCGTCATCACGCTAGCCGCCTGATCTGCCGTAATAGGGAAATCACTATTTGCATTGACGAGTTCAGCGAGTTTTTCAGGTGTTTGCTGTGCTTTTTCAAGCTTATCAAAGTTGCTGAACATAGTGGCGTAACTCATCTTCTGGTTATAGAGGCCATCTAAGATCTCGAATTTACCAAAGTTGAAATTAGGTGCGTAGTCGCGCTCTTGAAATGCTTTGCCAAGCCGTTTTTCAGGCTTTGGCAAATCTTTGGAAGAATAACTAAAGCCAAAGGATCCTGTCTCATGATCGGCGGTTACGATGATTAGTGTATCATCACGATCTTTAGCCCATTCGTAGACAGAGCCTACAGCCTCGTCGAACTTGATCATTTCATGCAGCATGGTGCCCGCATCGTTACTGTGGCCAGCCCAGTCAATTTGACCGCCTTCAACCATTAGGAAGAAACCGTCTTTATCTTTTGAAAGCAACTTTAGTGCTTTTTCCGTCATCTCTTTCAGCGTTGGCTGAGTGCGGTTAGGATCGTTTTTGGAGTTGCTGTAAGCGATGCCGTCATTCATGCCTGAATAGGCAAACAGGCCAAGTAATTTATCGCCTTGTGCCTCTTCTAGCATGTCTTTATTAAATGCTAGATTGTAACCTTCACGTTTTGCTTCAGTTAGAAGGTTGCGGTCATCTTTACGCTTGGACTTTAGTTTCACATCTCCCTGCGTAAGTGCTTCAAGTTCTTTGTAGATCGCCCCTTTGTCGTTTGTCGATTTAGGGATCCAGTGGCGTAGGCCCCCAGAGAGCATGACATCAACACCTGTCTCGAGCATGTCAGAAGCAATATCATTTTCCAAAGAGCGGTGTGGCTGGTGAGCTGCAAACGCCGCTGGAGTGGCATGAGTTAGGCGGGTATCGGAAACTAAGCCAGTTGCTTTACCAATGCTTTTTGCTTTCTCGAGCACCGTTTCAACATGATCACCGTTTGAGTTGATGCCAATCACCTCAGATGCACTGTATATACCCGTGGCAAGCATAGTTGCTGAACACGCTGAGTCGACAACAACAGCGTCTTCTGGGTGAGTCAGCGATGAGCCGATGACACCCTCTTGAGCGAGTTTATACAATGCAGTGGTCTCACCGTTGTAGATTGAGTGCGGTGCATTGTTTGCGTATGTTTCTAACAGTCCAACCTGCTGGGGGCCCATACCGTCACCAATCATTAGGATAACGTTTTTGATTTCTGCCGATAATGCTGAAAAGGAGAGCGTAGACGTTGCGGCGGCAAGAATGAGAGGTTTAACAATGTGTTTCATTTCATAATCCTGATGTCTAAATACGGCATTAGTTAATCAAGGACTTATGAAGTTTTTATGGCCGTTATAAGTATTTTATATGACCCTTGCCGATGTATATCTACGATATGGCTAATACGCATTTTCCCTCATCGCATCTTTATTAGCTCTGCTTTGTTACGTTCTTTTTCTGGCGGCATTTAGCAACATATCATAGAAACATTTTGCTGCCGGCCCGGTTTTTGCTCCCTTGGGTAATGTCAGGTGCAGCGGCACTTGGTAGCGCTCAGCGTTTTCAATGTTGAGTACCACAATTCTGTCGTCAGCACGGCTTTTAACTATATGCTCTGGTAAGCGGCAGAATCCCCCCCCTTGCTCAACGGCCCGAAAAGCATGGTCGAAATTGTCCACCGTAATGCGTTGGCGTGATTTTAGCCAGCCGACGTCTTGCTTGCTGTTTTTGTCAGTTTCATCGCCTAAATCCCGGATCACAATTTGGCTGATAGTGGACAGTTCGGTAAGGCAGAGAGAGGGCTTCTGCGCCAGAGGGTGATGTGCTGCGGATACCGGGATCATGGTGGTGACGCCAAAAGCTTCTGCCGGGTAATTGGTAATGGGCAGATTAATGATAGCGATGTCCGCTAGCTCATTGGTGACCATTTCCGTGGTTTTCGACAGTGAGGTTTCCACTACCTGAATCGACGTGGTGCTGTTTTGCGATAAGTACTCAGCCATAGGGTGATATAACCATTCCGGATCGCAAAGGTGATCGATAGCGATGGTGATTTCTGCCTCGATCCCTTTTGATAACTGCTCACTGATCACTTCCAGCTCACGTGCCTGCTCCAGCATGGCATTGGCCCGGCGCAGTAATGATTTTCCATCTTCGGTTAGTACCGCTCTGCGCCCTTGCACTTCTACCAGTGAAACACCCAGTTGCTCTTCGAGCTTTTTGACGGCGTAGATCAGCGTGGTATGGCTTTTGTTCAATTCCGTTGCAGCAGCTTGAATACTGCCAGCGCGATCAATCGCATACAGTGTCAGCCATTGGTCGAGGGTGGTCTTTAATCTCATTGGTCTAAATTTTCTACAGTAAGTCGCAATATTATGAACTTTTATGTTGGTTTTTTATAGATAAGAATAGACCCAACAACAGACAACGAAGCCGATAAAAGTGGCTTCCTCAAATGTGGAGATATAACGATGGCGAAATTACTGCAGGTTGATTTTGGGTTTAGCGGTCCGTTTGGTGAAGAAATGGCAAATGCATTAGTTGAGCTTGCTGAGTCTATTAACCGTGAACCGGGCATGATTTGGAAAATCTGGACTGAAAGTGAAAAAGATCAGTTGGGTGGCGGCATCTATCTGTTTGAAGACGAAGCCAGTGCGCAGGCCTATCTGGAGATGCACACCGCACGTTTACAGCAAATGGGTATCGGTGAGGTTCGTGGACACATCTTTGACATCAACCAGTCGCTAACGGCTATCAATAACGGTCCGGTCAATCAGAGCAGCAATCATGAGTAACAACACATTTTTAACCCTGCATGGTGGTATTTACCTGGTATTTGCACTGGCGTTGTTTTTTGCACCGGGCCTGATGTGGCCCATGTATGGTGTGGAGATAAATGACCAATACGCGTATTTCCTTTCGCAGCATACAAGTATCTTTCTTGGCGGTATCGCTGCAGTTAGCCTGATGCTGAGGGACATCGAGCCGGGTGTGGTTGCGAAGAAGCTGTTTACCGCTTTGGTGATCACCAATATTCTCGGTGTCATTATTACCGTTTATGCTGGCGTTAAAGGAATATTTGTTGGCTTTGGATGGAGTGATCCCGCTTTCTTTACCTTGCTTTCGGTGCTGAGTTACCAGCAGCTGAAAAAGCAGTAAAACTGGTCTCTTCATCTCCGGGGGATGGTATTTGCTCACGGCATGGAAGCCGTCGAGCAGCTTTCTCATCACGGTTAGGTTAAGTGCGGGAGATAAATCACTCTCTAGGCTAGGCCTATCATATATTTCCTATTCTATTTGAAGCCAATGAGTTTAGGTTGTCCCTATGGCTGCACTCCGATTTTCGATGTGCGCACCATTGCGGTAGAGGTTAACCATCAATAGGCTGGCTAACAGAAGAATTAAAGCAATAGTGATAAAGCCATATGCCGTTAGGTTTAAGTGAGACAGTAGGGCAATCAGTACATAGCTTGCACTTTGGCTGAATGTGGAGAACAGTTTTAGCCCGCCTTCAATTCTGCCGCGTTGGCTCACCGCTACTTCGTGGTTCATTTTGTTGGTACGGGCAATACGGTTGAAAGAGTTGAAGAAGCCAATAATCACAGTGAGCAGAACCATAACGAAAGGTGACAGGAATAGCGCCAATAAGACCAACAGCACACTCATTGCTGTCATCGACAGCATCATGGCATGCTCATGGTGGATTTTGTCTAGTAGGCGGGCGACAGTGAAGCCACACAGTAGAGCACCGATACCGTAGCTGATCTTCCAGCCTGCAAACCAGGCTCCGCTGATGGCTTGTTCGGCAAAATAGATCGGCACTAGCTTTACCAAAAAGGTCAGGGCCGGATAAGACAAGCATGAAAGTGCCAGAAACAGGTAAAAGCGGGGCTGTCGGGCAAAAATATGCTTTGTTTCTAAGAGTTGGCGAGAAAAAGGCTGTTGCGCTTCCGCTGCAGAGAGTTTCCTCTGGTAGGGTGTCATTGCATAGCTTAGCGCAGACAGGCTCGAGGCAATGAAAGCCAGCAGAGAGAATTCTAGCATCGACCATTGCTCCAGTAGGATGATACCTGCGCCGCCTGCACCCAACATGGTTAATTGCATCACCACCTCTTGGTGGCCCGTGATCCGGCTATATTCATCCCGGGTGTAGTTTTCCTGAGTAAAGGCATTGTTGGTACTCCAAGCCAGATCATTGCTGAGCCAAAATACCCATTGTGCCAAAGCCAGCAACCAGAAAGGCGGCAGTTCAATAAGAAAAGAGAGCAGGATAACTAGGGCGGTCGTAGCCTGAACAACCTGGACAATGACGAGGATGGCTTTTCTTGAGTAACGATCAACCAGTGCTGAAAGAATGGGTGTTAGCAGGAATGATGTGATGGTGCACACCAGCGCTATTATTGCGACGAATGTCCCCATCCCTTCATCGGCCAGCATGATCCAGGGCAGCGCCATCATAAACATGCCAGACGAGATACCATCAAAGAAGCGGCCGCTTAAGTACAGTAACGTTTTATTTTCCATTTTATTCCTTCTTCCTTGGTGATGAGTGCTTGCCTGAAAGCTGCCCGTACGAAAACTTGATTGGGAAATATTCTAAAAGTTAAACTTAACTTTAAGTCAATGGTCATTTTGGTAACGGTTTCGATGAAGACAAAAAAGAAGTTTTTTACCATAGGTGAAGCGGCTCAACGGTGTGGCGTGGCGACGTCAACCCTTAGGTTTTACGAAACAAAGGGGCTAATCAAATCGATTCGGACTAACGGTAATCAGCGCCGTTATCAGGCTCCGACGCTACGTACTATTTCGATAATTCGTGCCGCCCAGCAGCTCGGTGTGTCACTTGAGGACATTGGGCAAGCACTTGCGTCATTGCCTGATAACAGGCAGCCAAATAAAAGAGACTGGGAAAGAATGTCTAAAAGATGGGCTAAGACACTTGACCAAAAAATTCTTGAGATGCAGAGACTACGAGACAACCTCGACACCTGCATAGGTTGTGGTTGCCTGTCTCTGAAAAGTTGCTTGCTGTTTAATCCAGGCGATGAGGTTGCATCGCATGGTAGCGGCGCACGGTACATCATTGAGGGTAGCCCAGAGGAAATAGAGACTGGTATTGATAGAGATAACTAGGCTGCTTGTTGTTCTGATTTAGTCGCTCTCGGCCAATAGTAGCCGACATAATTCCAGCCGACCCAAATGACCAAACTTGTTGCAACCATCAGTTCAAATAGTCCTAGTTTTGCTAGCCAGGCCCAGTGGGGAAAATCAACGACTAGCCACTGGGTCAGGCGTTCAATCGCGACGGCACTGATCACTGACGGGAAGGTAACGGCAGCCAATGAGGGCTGAAACCGCTGCTTGAGCAGGTTGAAGTAGCACAGGTAAACCAGAATCGTCATGGTAATACCGACCCCGGCCAGTGCACCCGTCAGCACCGGATCAGGTTGCTCGACATTGAGCAGGTAAGCGGTGAGGGACAGGTTGACCGGCGCTGCCATAATTGCCAGTGTTGGCCTTGCCGGGCGCGGAAGGCGTCCGGCGAAACAGAGGCGGTACAGTACGACGGGCAGCATGAGGAAGTAGATAGCCACACAGGTATTGGTCATCGCGATGGCAAACTCAGTGTGGCCTAGCTGAGGCCCGGCCAGGGTACCGCTGATTGCCCCAACCGGATACAGAAACCAGCTCGGGTAGAGGTTGGTCAGGCGGAACCTTCTGAGCTGAAAACTGAAAAAGTAAATCAGCATGGCAAAATGAAGCATCAGCGCTGGATACCATAGCAGGCGGGCGCTCTCAACATGGATCGATGACAGGTAGTCGGCCAGTACCAGCATCGTCATCGTCATCGGTGCCATTAGGCTGCCATATAGCGGGTGGCGGAGATCCTGGATAAAACGCTGTGGGTTGAGCAGGTACTTGAGTACGACAGGTGCTAGCAGGCAGGCTCCGAGAAAGGCGCAGATACTGCGGATCATTTCTCCGCCACTAGGCAAAAATAGCGACCAGGCCAGCCCTGTCCCTGTTGTTGCCAGTGCCAATGCAGCCTGTGCAGTGGGTATATGTTTCAGCCCATTCCCGATTGCCGCCATGAAGATACTTTTCCTACTCTTAACGATCTGATTGTCATGTGACGTTGGAGTTTACACCACAATGGCTATAAAAAGCGCTCTTTTGATTTGAGTCGAAAAGTGCTGTACGTCACGTTTTAAACGGTTTTTTGTATAAATTGAATTTGCGAAAAGTAGAATTTCATACCATATTTAATATGAAGCTTGTGTTGAGCCGTTTCTTGCTTAGCTTCTGGAGGATTAAGCTGTATTCATGATGCTCAAGGGTGCAAGTTTCGTGTTGGTGCTGATGTGAATCAACATCAATAGAGCGAAAAGCTAAGTGCTTTATTGCTTAGTGACTTACAATTTGGTTAAGTGACAAAAAATATTTATACTTCTTCGCCAAATGACAAAGATGTCCGATTTAAAGAAGTGACTGTATCGGACACGGCATACTCAACGTAATGAGTGGCGAAGCCTCAAGATGTAAATGTACATCGTAAAAGCCTTAAGTGTGCTGTGTAGGTAGACTAAGGTGAGAAAAAATATAACTAAGCCGCACTGCAATGGTGCGGCTTTTCTTTGTTTAACGTATTAATAAATAATAATTTAGTTTTGGTACCCCATGTTTATTGATTGGGAAGACTACTCTGGTCCCCCTTCGACCAGAGACAGGGTACCTATCAGATCATTTGGGCATATTGGATTCTGATAACGTTCTGGTTTGTGAGATATCCTGATTAGTTATCAAGAGATAATTGCCTGCGATAACCGCTCTGTATAAGAGCGCCTAGGCCAAACAATACGATTGCCAGCTGGATCAGGCCGCCAATAATAGGGATCAGCTGCAGTACCCAGAGCGCAATGATGACAGTGAAAAAGGCGATAAGATGCCGCCCCCTGCCTGCTGTCTCCCACTTGCCGAAGCGGTGTAGGCATAGCTCGCTAATAGCAAATATACTGATCAGCACGCTGAACAAGATCATCACCAGATAGCAGGCTAACAGCGAAAGTGCTAGCAGGGAGCCGATGAGGGTTGCAAACAGCAGCAGGATGGCGAGCGGCGTGATCAACAGCACCGCCAGTCCTATTCCCAGGCTGGCCCAGGGGCGCTGTTGCAGCTCAGTGCTGGCATTTTCCGTTAGCCGAGGGAACAATAGGTAAAATACCGTACCTGTCGCCATCAGGCTGATGGCAAAAAATAGGGTGCCAGCCAGCGGGATCCCCCTGCCATGCTCTTTATGTTCAAAATCAAGCGGCTTTTCAACAAGCTGGCCATTGATAATACCTCCTTCTTCGATACTGGGCGGTTGCTTGCTATGCCAGATCAGGTCGCCGTCAATACGGGCTCCGTCGAGGATGTCGATCTGCTCGGCGAACAGCTCCACATCCCCTTTGATTTCACCGCTGATGATCACTCGCCGGGCTGCCGCCTTTAGTTCACTTCCGACTTGGCCTGATATCCGCACCGTCTCGCCGGCGAGCCATGCCCAGCTACCAATCCGGCTGCTTGCTTCCAGCGTGACATTTTCACCTGCTGCTACAAGATGATCGGCAATTTCGCCACTGATGAGAATCTGTCGCCCGGCGGCACGTACATCATCCAATACATTGGCACGCAGGTTGATGGTTTCACCGGCAGCGATAACATCGCCCTCGACAGTTGCATTGACAGTGATCAGCTGCCCAGCAGCAACCAGATCGCCGGCGACATCGGCCTGCAGCTCAATATGGCGGCCTGCAGTATAGAGATCGTGAGTAACGGGAGTTCGGATCAATACTGTCTCATCATAGGCCTGTGCTTGTAGTAATGGGCCCCAGAGCAGGGCAAGCGCAGTGGAAAGAAAATAGGTAAAGGAGAGTATTATCTGGTTCATGGCATCCGTGTCCTCTTAAATTGCCAACCTTAGTAGGCTTGTTGTACAGCCAGGTCTGTCCACCCTTGATTTTAGGACAAAAAAATTGAGGGATAAGGTATGCCTGTATAAACATTGAGCGAGAACAAAGAGCGGCTATGTTGTGTAGGATTTGTTGCGAGCAATTTCAGTCGGTTTCGCCGGGGAGAGGGACGGGCGCTCTATACTCAAGAGGTACCAATTTGAACCATTGGTTGGTATAGCAAAAGGGAGAATAAAGGATGTTCAACGCATTATTTTTTGATCTTAGCGGGGTGCTCTATGATGGTGAACAGGCGATCCCCGGTGCCGTCGAGGCGATAGCCCGGGCCCAGGCGAGCGGATTGGATATTCGTTTTGTTACCAACACCTCGCGCAGAACCTGTGCCCAGATATATCAGGATCTGACAAGCTTGGGATTCGATATCGGCCTAGAGCAGATTTATACCGCGCCCGCTGCGGTTAAGGCATTGCTACGGCAGCGCCGTTGGAGGCCTTATTGCTTGATCCACAGTAACATCCAACCTGAGTTTGCCGATATCGACCAGTCAAAGCCGAATGCAGTGTTTATCGCTGATGCCGAAGAGGGATTTTGCTACCAGGGGCTGGATCGCGCGTTCCAATTGTGCCAATCCGGGGCACCGCTGATCGGTATTGGCCGTAATCGATATTTTAAGCTCGGTGGCCAGCTGCATCTTGATGCCGGGCCCTTTATTCAGGCGATAGAGTATGCTGCCGGTACTGAGGCGATTATTGTCGGTAAGCCATCGGCTGATTTTTTTGCCCAGATTGTAGCTTCGACCTCCAGTACTGCTGCATCGGTGTTGATGATTGGTGACGATGTTTTTGGTGATGTTGAAGGTGCGCTGAATGCCGGATTGCGGGCTTGCCTGGTGAAAACCGGGAAATACCAGCCTGGTGACGAGGATTTGGTCGGGAAGCCTTTTGGGTGTGTCGATTCGGTCGTTGAGGCTGTCGATACTGCTCTGAGTTCTGGATAAGCGTCACACTTTTATCATCGATAATTTACCCAAAAAATCCCACCAATAACATTGCAATCAATAAGTGCTTGTTTTTACTTGTTAAAATAACTTTATCCACAAAAACAGTGGGTAACTTTATGGTAAATGCCACAGCGTGTTGATTGTTTTTTCATCGTTTAAAACGGGGCTTGAATATCGATTGTCAATGCGTTGTCAGCCAGTGTTAGCAGTATTGGTGTGACATACTCATTTTTTGAGGTGGTAGAGCGTTGTTTAACTTAAGGGTTACTCACTGTTAACGTGGCTATCTTAGATACAGAGCAGTGACAGAATATGCATACTCATTAATGTTACTATGGCCATCTGCCATATATGATGAAAATTGCATGTAATCTACATGTAATGTCATGTTTTATAAATACTTTACACACATGTGCTGTAAATGTTTGTGCTATCGTTCTGGTATGGTTTGAGCTGGCTCATAATTCTCTATAATATGCGCAAACAGTATTTTGGCATGCTTGTTGCCTTTGCTATTTTGTATGAGAAATGAAAATAATTATAACGTTAAGGTTGCACTATGTTTAATCCGACCCGTGCTCTGAATATTAGAACTACGCTTTTTACTGTCTTTATTATCCCTACGACTTTGCTATTGGTGTTTATTGGCATGCAGATAAAAAGTGCCAATGAACAGCTAGCGCAAGCCGAGCTTTCGCAAGAAACCGTAGCACTGTTTAATCTTTATGATGATGTCGCGCACCAGTTTGCGGTTGAACGAGGCCTGACTGCCGGTGTAATCGCTGCGAAAGGTCAGAGTAAGCAACGTGATGCCTTGCTAAAGCAGCGTCGGGCGGCTGATGCTGCCTACAATAACCTGCTGGCTTTTCAGCCTCAAAGCCTTTCCCCTCTCGTGGTAAATACCTTGCTGAGCGAGGTGAGGGCAGAGTTGGATAAGCGGCAGAACATTCGCTCCCAGGTTGACAGCCTAAACTTGGTTGATTCGCCATTTGCCTATTACTCTAACGTGAACCGGTTGTCGCTGGATAACCTGGCAATTGTTATGTCCCAGGTTAGTAACCGGGAGTTGAAGCAGGAATTACAGGGGCTGCTTTCGTTGCTGGTGATTAAAGAGCAGGCGGGGATGGCGCGAGGCGCACTGAATGGTGTGTTTGCAGGCAAAACATCGACACTGGATCGGTATGCGCAAATCACCACCTACATTAAGGCTGAGCGCTATGCACTAAGGCAGGCGGAGATGCTATTGACCGGTGATATGCTGCAACAGTTGCAATCAATCACCCGTCAGCCAACCTGGCAACAGGTTATGACAATTCAGCAGCAATACCAGGCTCAGAAAGGTAACCTGTCAGTAATTGAGGGCCCTGAAGCATCAGCCTGGTTTGCGTTGGCGACAAAGCGCATCGGTATGGTGAAAGGCTTGCGGGATAATCTTGCCGTTGCAATTACTGATAAAGCGACCCAAGACCGGGCCGATGCGAGCATGATGCGCATGGTGTATATCGCGGTGACATTGCTGGTTGTGCTACCCCTGATCTTGCTGACGGTTAGGGTAGTGAACAACGTGCGCCGTCGGGTTAAGAGCTTTACAGCCCAGCTTGATCAAATGGCCTCGAACAAGGATCTGACAATTCGCCTCTCAGATGGCAGCCAGGACGAATTTGGTGAGATTGCTCATCATTTTGACCATTTGGCGGTTAGCCTAGGCGAGACGTTGAACAAGGCGCTACAGGTGGCCAGTCAGACAGAGAAAGAAATGGTTGCGATGGTCAACCTTGTTACTCAAGCCCGTGATGCCAGTGAGCAAACTCATTTACGCTGCGATAACATTGCTACGGCGATGACGGAGATGGCCCAGACTAGCGAGCAGGTTGCCGGTATTACTGTTGAGGCCCAGCGCGGGACGGATTCGGTGAAAACCAATGCTGAAGCTTGCCACGAACATAGTGAGCAGTCATTTACTTCGACAACAACACTGCTTGAGAGCGTAAACCATACTTTCGATTGTATCGAAACGCTGGAGAAGCAGATGGGCAATGTGTCTGAAATTCTAGATACCATTAACGCGATCTCTGAGCAGACAAACTTATTGGCGCTGAATGCGGCTATCGAAGCGGCTCGTGCCGGTGAGCAGGGACGAGGATTTGCTGTCGTGGCGGATGAGGTTCGTACCTTGGCCCAGCGTAGCAAGCAATCGACAGAAGATATCCGTCAGTTGCTTGGCGGTATCGGCCAAAATGCCAAGGACTCTTTCGATAACATGCAGCAGAGCCGGGAAGCGAGTTATGAAACCCAGGAAGTGGTGTCTGATACCAAATCGCTCGTTGAAAACCTGATTTTGACAGTGAATGAGATTGCGGAGTTCAATGCCAGTATTGCCACGGCATCGAATGAGCAGTCACAAACGGCGAAGAGTGTCGATACCGATGTCGATGAACTGTTGGAAATGGCTGATAATACCAAGAAGACTATTTTTGATATTCAGAACGAAATGGAGCTGGTGAAGCTGCGGATGACCGAGCTGGTAGATGAGGTTAATAAGTTTACTATCAGTGGATCTGACGTGGATACTAGTGTGCCGATGATACGCTCATAAGCGTGAGGCAATTGCGTCATAAACATAAACACCGGGCCATATCGCCCGGTGTTTTTCTATATATTGCGTGTTATAAACAGGGGTGTCAGACTCAGCCCTGAAGCCTACGGTATGATCTACCCTAAGTGTACATTTTCCAGGATTGTTGCTGGATCTTGCTGATGAACAAACGTAGGTCGCCCTCTAGCGGCCGGTCTTCGTTAACCACTTCGAAATCTTTCAGCACCGATCCCAGCATCGCCTGCAGCGCAGGACTGAGATGGCTTTCATCCAGCTCTCCCTGTTGCTGTCGAAGTACCAGGGCCTGCGTGGCAGCGAGTAACGAAGCTGATGCCACTTGTTCGGTGAGTTCAAGGACGCGCAGGCAGTCACGGGAGGCAATGGTTCCCATACTCACCTTGTCCTGGTTGTGACATTCTGTCGAGCGCGAAAAAACGCTTGCGGGCATGGTATGTTTAAGCGCTTCGGCTGTCCATGCTGATATTCCGATTTGCACTGCCTTAAAGCCGTGGTTAATAGGTTTGCGGCTACCGGTTGCGCCCGTGAGGTTGAACGGCAGGCCGTTATTGAACTTGTAGTCCATCAATTGAGCCATCTGCCTATCGAGCAGATCGGCAATATTGGCTGTGGCCGTTTTCAGCGTATCCATCGCCATCGCAATATGGCCGCCATAGAAATGCCCACCGTGCAAGACACGTTCGTTGTCCCCGTCGATGATTGGATTATCATTGGCACTGTTTAGCTCATTTTCGATCAGCTGACGTAGCCATGGCAGGCTGTCTTGCAGAGCGCCAATTACATGAGGGGCACAGCGAAGAGAATAACGATCTTGCAGGCGGTCGCTGTTCCGTGGCGGCTGGGAAGCTTGCAAATCAGAACGTAACCAGCTGGCAATTTGCTGCTGCCCCGGATGGGGTTTGACAGCAAACAGTGCTTCATCAAAGTGGAAGTCATTACCCTGCATACCAACCGATACCATTGACGTGATCCGGGTGGCTAGCTGTGCCAGATATTCAGCCCGCTTATAGGCCAGGCAAGCCAATGCGGTCATTACCGATGTACCGTTCATCAAAGCCAGCCCTTCTTTTGGCTTTAGCTTGATCGGGCTAAGGCCTAGCTCGGTATACACCTCAGACGTTGGGCGGACTTCTCCTTTGAACAGCACTTCTCGTTCACCAATCAGTGCAGCCGCGAGATAAGAGAGCGGAGTGAGATCGCCACTGGCTCCCACAGAGCCTTCTTGGGGAATACGAGGTGAAATATCATGATTGATCAACGTCACTATCTGCCCTAATAGCTCTCGGCTAACTCCCGATACGCCTTGTGCCAGTGAGCACAACCGGGTAGCAAGCACGGCGCGGGCCTGTTGGTGATCCAGGTTATCACCCAAGCCGCAGCCATGAAAACGGGTTAAGTGGAGTGGCAGCTCATCGACGAGCTCCGGTGGAATAGCCACGGTGCAAGAATCGCCGTAACCTGTTGTCACACCGTAAATCACACCTTCTTCTTTTAGTAAGCGCTCAAGAAAGGCTGCACCCCGGTCAATCTTGTTTGTGAATTCTGGCGAGCTGTTTAATGCTGCCGGTGCCCCGTTTGCAATGTCGATCACGTCTTCAATCGTAAGGCGATCGGCACCAAAGAGTATAGAGTCCTGGGTATATGCTGTCATGTATAAATTCCACGTAAGTATCAGATTAATAAGCGCTTATAGCGATAATGACGATTTACACATCGTACACATTATGGGACGCATGGCATATTGGTGTGTTATTTTTTTCGAGTCTTATCACGTAGAACGAATGGTACTGAAGCAATCAGGAAGATGGTTTGGGGGAAGAGCCGGAAATTAAGGAAGGACGAGGAATACCTATCGGCTTATGCTTGTTGCCTGAACGGCATCCTCTGCCTGTAAACGATCAAGCGGCTCGGGTTGTCGAGATATAGCTAGCCAGGCTGGCTACTGAAGCAAAATGCTGTCGGGCATCTTTATCGTCGGCATCAATAGCGATGTTGTAGTGTTTCTTAATGGCTAGGCCAAGTTCCAACGCATCGATGGAGTCCAAGCCCAGCCCGTCATTGAACAGTGGGTCGTCGGTGTTGATATCGTCCATAGTGATATCTTCTAGGTTTAGGGAGTCGATGATGAGCTTCTTTAGTTCGGTATGCAGTTGTTCCATATTGGCCTATTTCCTATTTTATTCAATTTGATTCATATGTTGTATTGTGCCATAACGCTTTATTTTCTGAAGAGCGGGGCCTGATAAGTTCGAGCCAATTAACAATGAACAGAACAATATTGGGTGAGGGCACGACTATCAAAGAGCGCGCTGCCAATGCCAAAGCTGCCGATTGGTTGGGAATGTCCACGCTTTAGCATTACCAACAAGCTGTTTGATCACCTCGAGCGTAGGCGGGCAAGAGAGTGGTGAAAGCTCTGGGTTTGCTTCCCAGTTGATCTGATAATCAGTGCCGCTTGTCAGTCGCATTCCCAGCGCATAACCACGGTATTGGCCATGGTCGAAATCACGGTAAGGTTCTGGCAACGGTTCGTCAAAGTCGACAACGAGCACTTGATGTTGTGGGAATTCAGCTAGGTAGGCAGCCGCTTCAATTAGAGCACTATGGAGTGTATTTGGGCCCGATGCCAATGAAGTGACGGGTGTGGGGCGATTGGCTGCAATAGTGAACAGACCGGCTGCAGTGTTATGGACAGTTTGAGAGAAAAGGGTGGGGGAGGCATCCTCGCCTTGTAGGATATTCTTTATCAATGTTGTTGTTCGGGTGAGCTCGCCATGACGGCTGGCAAAGACAATATAGTCGACTTGCTGTTCCTCTGTTAGCGAAAGGGCTGTTTGCAGGGCGAGCTTGCTTAAGCTGCTAGTTCGCCTTCGCATCATTGTCGGGATCAAGTGGGCAGGGACAGCCTGAGCGTTTTCCGGCCAGGTCATGTCGAGATCGGCCCAGGTTTTCCAGCTATCGGTATCGGTCAGGCCTGGTGACAGAGCCAACCAGTCAATTAGCTTAAAAGAGATCGTATTCATTGCAATAGCCGTAGGTTAGAAAAATATGGCTATAGTTGCACATGAGGCGAGGTTAAACCCAGCATAGGCAGTTATATTATTGAGTCACTTCACTTTTTTGCTGTTACGAGATGAGTCCGCCCACCGTAAGGTTACGAGGTAGGGCGGACTATTTGGCAAACAGGTTACTGGTGGCGTGTATCCCACCACTGCTGTGCCTGCTCTAACGCCGATTGTTGATCAGGGCAAACCTGCATCATTCTAAGGACAATGGCCATGGTTGAGACAACGGCATGAGTACCATAGTTATTGTCGACTTCGCCACTCCAGACTTGTTGAAGATAGTCGCCACTGATCTCCCCGTGTTTGCCGGAAGCGCCTTCCAGGAACGTTGGCCACTCCTCATTGAAAATGTGGCCATTTGATACGCCAGCGATTCGACAGGCGGTACGCGGACTGCGTTCGCTTTCGCCTCCTTCGCCCTTGAAGGCTACCATATTGGCATCCCCTACGAGCGCTGCAGCTTCGGCATGGAGCTTCTCATAGCCTTGGTGGAAGATCCCATGTATCGCAAAATGGGCAGCCGTTGGGTTGAGCCCACGGGCGACGGTATTGAGTGGGGTGCGTAGCCCTACTTTGCTGCGCAATGCCAGTAGCTCGACTAATGGTTCGCAGTAAGCAGAAAGTGGCACGTAACAGATATTGTCATGAGCGAGGATAATTTTGGCCTGCTCAGGCGTTTCTGCCTGCCGGATCCCCAGGGCCGGGCAGGCCGACTCAATTTGGTATTTCACCGCATCGACTGCGGCGTGGCCATGGAGCAGAACCCGAACACCATTTTGTGCCAGCAGTTTTGCCGCCAGCAGCAGCCATGGTGGCTGGCGTCGCTTGCCGGCAAAGCATGGCCAGTCGAGATCGATATCAAGCTCTTGCCATTCATCGTCTACACGAGCTCGCAAGGCCTGGATATACCCGGCGGCTTCTTCACCGGTTTCACAGCGAACACGCTGCAGCATCAGTAGGACAGCAAGCTGGAGAAGTTCCGCTTTTCCGTCAAGGTACATGGATAGCGCTTCTCGCGCTTCCTCCTGGGTGAGCGGGCGACGGCCTTTTTCACCTCGGCCGACATGTTTAATAAATTCTGAAAAGGCTGGCATTTCTATCCCTGATTATTGAGTTATTCAAATAATAGTAAATATATCTGATCAGTGAAGAAAGCGAATTAATCTGTTAGTGGCTAATAACCTACACTGATAGAACTGCTTTGAAATCAGGATGGATGGAAGGTGAACCGATGAACACCAAGTTAATGATAACAATCATCTCTTTATTATTTTCTTTTCCGGCAATGGCGGAAGGACGTTCTGTTAGTTACAAAGTCAATGGTGAGAAATATGAAGGTTATTATATTTCGCCAGATGCCAAGGCGCCGTTGATACTATTGGTGCACGACTGGGATGGCCTGACTGATTATGAAGTCAAGCGAGCCCAGATGTTGGCTGAGGAAGGGTATGCCGTGTTTGCGGCGGACTTGTTTGGCGCAGGCGTCCGGCCGACCAAGGTCGAGGATAAACGCCAGCATACCGGAGAGCTGTATCAAGACCGGGAAAAAATGCGTGACTTGCTCAACGGCGCGATGGCGATGGCTGATTCGCTGGGTGCCAATACGCAGCAGGCGGTCGCAATGGGTTACTGCTTTGGTGGGGCCGCCGTGCTGGAGCTGGCCCGCTCTGGCGCAGAGATGAAAGGTTTTGTCACTTTTCATGGCGGGCTCAAAACACCCAAGGGCCAGGATTACACGACAACCAAAGGCAGCCTGCTGATCATGCATGGCGCTGCTGATCAGGCGATTTCGATGAATGATTTTGTCGCGCTGTCGCAGGAGCTGGAAAAGACGTCGCTCGACAATGAAATGATTGTCTATAGTGGTGCGCCTCATGCGTTTACTGTCTACGGCTCCGATAACTACCGCGAAGTGGCCGATAACAAGTCCTGGCAGCGTTTTCTGGCATATCTTAAGGCACACCTTTAGCACCGCAATAAATAGGGCAATGGTGTATGGCTCCATGTTGGAGCCATTTTTGGCAGAAAGATATAATTCGTATCAATGTCATGGGTTTACGATTGATTTCTAGAGACTTGTTGTTCATGCTGACAGAAGAGATGAGGAGCAGAACAATGAACAAGTACCATGACAGCACTATCCGCTGGGGGATCATCGGTTGTGGCAATGTGACCGAGGTGAAAAGTGGCCCGGCCTATCAGCAGGCCGACGGTTTTGAGCTGGTGGCTGTTATGCGCCGTGACGAGGAAAAGGCCCGAGATTATGCCGAGCGCCATGGGGTAAAAAAATACTATTCAGACGCCGATCAGCTCATTGCCGATGATGAGGTTGACGCGGTCTATATCGCTACGCCGCCTGATAGCCATAAATACTACGCATTGAAAGTGGCCGAGGCAGGCAAGCCGTGTTGTATCGAAAAGCCGTTGGCACCGAGCCATGAGGACTGCACGGCGATTGTAACGGCCTTTGAGCAGCAACAGCTTCCTTTGTTTGTGGCGTATTACCGCCGCTCATTGCCGCGTTTCCAGCAGGTAAGGGCCTGGTTGAACGAAGGCAAAATAGGTGATGTGCGCCATGTCAGCTGGCATTTGAGCAAGCCCGCCAATCCCGTTGATTTATCTGGTCAATATAACTGGAGAACGGATGCTGCAATCGCTCCTGGCGGCTATTTTGACGATCTTGCCAGCCATGGAATTGATCTGTTGATCTATTTGCTGGGCGATATTGAGAAAGCGTCAGGTTTTAGCGTTAACCAGCAGGCGCTATATAGCGCCAGTGATGCGGTGACGGGGTGCTGGTTGCACCAAAGTGGTATCACGGGCTCTGGAAGCTGGAATTTTGGCTCGGCAAAACGGGAAGACCGGGTGGAGATCATCGGTAGCCAGGGCAAATTGGTTTTTTCTGTTTTTGATGAAGCGCCAGTGTGCCTGATTAACAGTGATGGTGAACAAAGCCGGTTTATCGACAATCCCAAGCATATTCAGCAATACCATGTGGCAGCAATTAATAGACATTTACGGGATCAGGCCTGTCATCCTTCAACCGGTGACACTGCCACGCATACGAATTGGGTGATGGAGCAGATCTTAAGCGGCTGAGATGCTGAACCTTTTTGCTAGATTTAAGTCAAAATCATAACGCTGTTTTTAATATGAGGGATGGATGTATGCTGTGTGTAACAACGCCTGATATTCCCAATCAGGCTATCAAGGAAGTACTGGGGACGGTAACGGGTAATGTCGTTCAGTCCAAGCATGTCGGCCGCGATATCATGGCGGGTTTTAAAACGATTTTCGGTGGTGAGATCCGTGGTTATACCGAAATGCTTACCGAAGCCCGCGAGGAAGCCTTAAGCCGGGCGATTGCCGAGGCAGAAGCCATGGGGGCCGATGCCATCGTCAATATGCGCTTTACCACCAGTGCTATCATGCAGGGAGCCTCTGAAATCTTGGTTTATGGTACTGCAGTTAAATTACGTTAGTCCTGGTATCCCTGCTACGGTAAGGTGATCTGCCGCATAGGTAGTTAGTAATACCAGCGCCATTATGCAAGGTGCATCTGAAATGAGACCTGCCAAACGGGCAGTAAGAAATAATCACGCACAGTTACAATGCAAAGAGATATGTATCAAAGCCTCCGTTAATCGGGGGCTTTATTTTGAATATTGTCTGTTTGTTTACCCATTAAAGTCCCTTGGTGTTTACAGTCTTAGGGTGACGGCTCTAAGACGGATTTGCCCCATTCCGTGTTTGCTCAAACACTGTTACGCATACCACTTACTCCCGTTTGGGTTAGAAAAGTTAATAGATAGGGTAAGTCGTCCCTTCTGAAGCACATGATTTTTGCTTATCTTACTTTACACAAAGTATTTATCAAACAGCTCAAATAATAATCAGTCGAGTTGAAATGTTGATATGACTCACTGCGTGTATCGGTGTTTTGCTGTAGCTTTTGTCGGAGTATAAGTGGGGTTATCACCATGCTTTAGTTGTATTTTCAAGTCAACATACGGGCAAATATCAAGACCTGACCCCATTTATTTTTGTATGATGACAACCACTGAATCTTTGTACCTTGAATATGATTAATTACAGTTTTGATTCTCTTCACGATAAAGAATTTGAAGAATTAGTGAATGACTTACTAAGTAAGGCACTTGGAAAGCAAGTGATACGCTATGCTCCAGGTCGAGATTTAGGGATTGACGGGAAAATCAATGGGGCAAATGGGACGATAATTGTCCAATCTAAGCACTACATTCGGTCTGGTGTTTCTAAACTAATTCAATCATTAAAAAAAGAAAAGCCAAAACTTGATAAGTTAAAGCCTCACCGCTATATGGTAGCTACATCACTACATCTGACTCCACAAAATGTTAATGAGATTGTAGCAGCTTTAAATCCATATCTTAAAGAAGATGACGTTTATTTTAACGAGAGAATAAACGACTTATTAAAAGACTACCCAGATGTGGAGCGGAATCACTACAAACTTTGGTTAACAAGTACTAATGTTTTAGATCATCTAATAAACAGAAGTATTTACAACCTGAGCAAATTCACACTAGATACTGCTAGAGAAAAAGTCAAGAGATACACTAAGACTGCCACTCACAGTATTGCAAAACAACGATTAATCAGCGAAAAATGTATTATTATTACAGGGGAGCCTGGAGTAGGTAAAACTACTCTAGCAGAACAAATTTGCAATGAATTTGTATCGGATGGCTATCAGTTTATTGATATTGATGGAGACATAGATGCAGCGTTTGACGTATACAGTGATGACGTTAAGCAAATTTTTTATTATGACGACTTTTTAGGTTCAAACTATCTAGAAGCATTTGTCAATAACGAAGACTCCAAGATCGTAAAATTCATTAATGTCATAACTAGTAGAGATGATAATGAAAAATATTTTATTCTAACATCTAGAGCTTCAATTTTTTCACAAGGATTAAAAAGATCAGCAAAACTGAATTGTAATAATGTAGAGTCAAATAAATTCTTATTGAATATCGATACGCTTACAATGTTTGATAAAGCTTCTATTCTTTATAATCATATTTACTTTTCAAAATTAGAACAACAACATTTAAATAAGTTTTTTGAAAATGATTTATATATCAAAATAATCAAACATAAAAATTTCAATCCCAGACTTATTGAGTTTATCACGTCGGATAAGCGAGTAAGTCATATAGAAAATGACAAATATGTTGACCATATTATTGATAGCCTTGATAATCCAAGCGAAGTTTGGGCGCATGCGTTTACTGAACAACTCAGGGAGGTAGAACGAATAATCATATACTTTATTTCGTTTAGCCATTACAAGTTGAATAAGCAAAATCTTATCGAATTAGTTAGTGAGTATTTTAGTCATAAAAACACCTCATTAAGTGATGAGGATTTAAATAAAGCTCTAACTACTATAGTTGGTTCTTTTATATTAAATGAAATATCATTCAATACACAGTCTTATCGCCTTTTTAACCCTTCAATAAAAGACTACTTGATGAGTAAGCTTAAAGATAACATTGATTTAGCAAAGTCAATATTTCTATTTCTCAATCAACCAGAAACTATTGAGGTTAAATTCCCTGTAAATAATTTTCAAAGACTAGTTTCTGAACTTATAATCAGTTCTTCCCAAGAAATAAGCAATACAAAACATAAAGAGCTATTAATTAGATGCTCTACAAATACAATTAACTTTGGCTATGGTCTTAACGAAGACCTTTGCTTAAGCTTAATCCATCAAGTAATTCTTGAAGAAGAACGGCTTGCTCTTGATTACTCTAGATTAGTCCTTATTAATAGGGCGATAAATAAGCATTCAAGTAAGCTTGAGATTCATGAAATCTATGAGCTTTTAATTAAAAGAGCTTTTAAGGACAAATCTGAAGATAATCTTTTACAAATCAGTTTAATAGTAAAACACTTTAGAAAAGTTCGTGATGATCTAAAATATAAATCAGATTCGTATCTAATAGAATCTGATTTACCACTTTTCAATGCCGAAGACTGGGATGAGAATTATATCCTCGATGATGGGCCAGAATTATTATATTTGGATTTTCAAGAGAAATATGAGCATTTATTGTCATTGTTTGAGCACGAAGTGGTTAATTACTGGAGTGAAAACTATCTGAATTTTGCAAACAATTTCAACTTTAGCAAAAATGCTTATGACATCTCATCAATATTACATTCTGAAATTGAAAGCAGATTGCTTTCATATGAAGTAATGTCCGATCACATAATAGAAAGGTTAATCGAAAAATTTGATTTTGTTGATGTTGAAGAGAGGCATTATTTTAAATCATTAAATTGTTCTTATAGTAGAAAGAAAAAGAAAATCCAAAATGATGAAATGATAAAAATCAGAAATTTATTCGCTATAAATTAGAATTATAAAATTATTTTTCACTTTACTAGTATTCAAGTCAGAAATAAAACCATCCTTGAATAAAGTTCACGGTTCCCTATGAGTCCTAAATTATACAAATATGTTCATAGCGTTCTACTTCAATTGAAAAATTTGTATTCAGAGCATAGTGATGGCTCAGGTATTGTTTCTTACTACTTATAACTTTTCCGAATCCAAACCACCTGAGATAGAGCGAAGACTCTAGCTCGTTTTGTCCAACTCCGTGACAAGTAGCACGTCAAAATCATCTTTGCCTCAAAGGGTGTAACTTAAATGTCATGAGAACTAGATCATTAGCGTGGCTTCTGTTCCGTTGGACACCAAACCCCTATTCCTACCGCGACCATTGCACGAATTAAGTGATACATATTCCTCTACTTATTAATGCTGTAAATTACTGTTTTATATACACTTAAGTGATAGAATGGCTTGCAGTTGCATAAATGGAGGCTTGTTAATGAGCTATCACTTAAATACTTTTCTGTCTAACCAAATTAATTCCGACAACCTATCTTACCTTTACTTGCTAAGCCTTTTAAAAGGTACGTCTGCTGATAACAGAAACAAGCTAACTAACAAAATATTTCTAGAGCTTAAAGATGTAGATCTTCACAAGCTAATTCGAAAAATTGACAGGAATTCTAAACGCTACAAAAGCCTCAATTACAATACTCTTCAACAAGTAAACGAAGATAATCAAGAATTAAAGCCTCTAAAGAACTTACAAGTAGCAAATTTTAGAGGGTTTGGTTCCTTAGGAAGAGGAGATAAAGGAACTCTTATTGAATTTACTAGAGGTTTGAATGTCTTTTTCGCTCCAAATGGAGGCGGCAAGAGTTCATTGTGCGAAACAATAGAATACATTCTGACAAATCATATTAAGGAGGCTGATAGGAGAGGTACGAGAATTGGTAAGTATATAAAAAACTCACTTGGTACGAAGAAGATACAGCATCTAACTGTAGATGATGCTCAGATTGAGCAAAATCATAAATGGAGTACTTGTTTTATAGATCGAAACAGACTCCAAGAATTTTCACTGTTAGGGTCTAGAGACACAAAGTTCAACACTGAAGACGTACTAGCTACTTTATTCGGTCTTGAAGAAATCGACTCAATAATAAAGCAAATGGTCAAACCTGCTTCATTTAAAGCTAATGCATACTATAAAACAGGCGGCATTAATCAAAGTGATATAACTGCACATCATATAATAGATGATAAACAATATTTAGATGCGAACATTGCATCACTAAATAAATTAAAAAATGAGCTTGTCGAAATCCTTAAGATCGATACATACGAATACTCAGAGATTTTTTTTAAGATGAGGTCTTTGAGTAGAAGGAAGAAATTTCTAACTACCAAATCTCAGAGCCTACCTAAATTAAATGAGATCGAATACTTTGACCATAAAAGAGTTAAAGCATATATCAGATTTTCTAAATCAGCTCTAAAGCAATACCAAGACTACAGTAACGAACTAGATACCAAATCCAAAGAGCTTGATTACAAAGCCCTGTATCAAGCTATAAACAAACTAACTCCAAATGGTGTATGTCCAGCATGTCATACAATCTTAGAAAATGTCAATGAAAACCCTTTTGAGTACGCTTCTGAGCAACTTACTAAGCTAGAACATCTAAGTGACTTAGAAAATAAACAAAAAGCGCTAGAGAAGAAGCTCAAATCTATTCCCATCGTTATACTCACTGCACTGTCTAATTTCAGAAGTTATATTGAAAAACAGAAGAATAACGACAAGAGCATGGCTCAAACAGTTGATCTAGAGAAGGTGTTTCAGTTTGAACTATCTAGTGACAACGTAGAAAAACTTGAATATTTTGTTTCTGAAAACGATGAACTTATTTTGGATTATGTAAAGCATCTCGAGTTTAACAACATAGCAGTCAAAAATTCTGAGCAAACTATAAACAAGATAAATAACAAGATTGCAGAAATTGATGACACTCAAAGCAAAGTAACCGAATTATTCGGCTCTTTGAAAACAACACGTGAAACGATTAAAAAACGCGGTTTATCTATAGGGCAACAATATAAAAAATTGTTTGATTTAGAAAGTGTAGCCGTTGAAGAACGCCATTATAATGACTTCCTCGATGAGTTAGAAAGTTCATATGCAGTGCTTTATAAAGAGTTATCTTTATACAAGAAATCAGTTGAAGAGCTTAACGTTGTTGGAATTGAAACTGCTGCATGTCAGTACTATCAAGCGATCAATAAGCACGATCATGACTATGAAGTTGTTAAAGCAATTAGATTCAGTTCTCAGAACGACGCATACAGAATAATGCTGGTCAAAAAAGACAATTCTGAAGTAGATGCATTTTGTGAGTTAAGTGAAGGTCATTTGAGAGCGTTAGGGCTAGCTTTACTACTCTCTGTGGCAGCCAAGAATAAGTTAAAAATAATTGTATTTGACGATGTCGTAAACGCTATAGATTCTGAGCATAGAGCTAATATTATTGAGCTGTTTACTAGTGATAGTTATTTAAAAAGCGTACAAAGAATAATTACTACACATGATCGTTTGTTTTGGGAGAGAATTTGTAATTCAAATAAAAATCTTCCTGATAGTGATCGTTTCTCAAGCCATATATTACAAAACACCCAAATGGGGATTATTCAAATATCATACGACAGCGGATTTCAGAAAAAAGTAGAGAAGGCGCTTGAAACATATGATATTCGACAAGCCTTGGTTTACTGTAGAATTTGGTTTGAATCCGTAGTAAGTGAATTCTGCGTTAGGAATCAAGTTGAAATAACAGCACAATTTAACGAAAGGCAGTTAAAGAAAGGTAACTTTTTAGAGTTGAGCTTGGAAAAAACGTATATCGAAATTTTACCTTACTTAAGTGATACCTCTAATTATGATTCCCTTAAGAACGATTTAATTAATTGGCAAGGACAAAACCAAGAGCACCATGCTTTTGATGAATCTAGTTTCAATTTTTCTCACGCTTCAACAAGTAAAGAAATTCAATTGATCTATGAAAAGTTGTGGAAATTTGAAGCACAGCTATTCCCAGAGAGATCAAGAGTGTCAGCACTTGAAGAGAAAGCGTCTTTAGATAGACAGTTATCAACCGTTAATACTCGATTGGATAATCAAGGGTTTGTAAATAATGCCCCTGAAGAACAAGTAACAGGAGCTAAAAACCTTAGAAAGAAATTAAGAAAACAACTAGCTGCCGTTAAAAAATTTATCAAATATGTTGACTCAATAATGGCTGCGAAAATTGCTGCTGAAGTGGAAGTGGAAGTGGAAGTGGAAGTGGAAGTGGAAGTGGAACCTGAAGTGTAAATGCGTAAGAAATGAACATTACTTTCACCTCGTAGTACTTAGTAAGGTGACAACCAGTAGTTGCGGGGGAATTTCCCCCGTGATATTGAGCGGGGCAATTCCTTGATTTCCGCTGAATGGCTAGCTATTTTGTTGGTGTTTTATACAGACTGAATTTTGAACACCAGTCAGATTTTTTGCCTTCGATATACTTAGGGCTTATGGCACTCTCCATACTTCAAATTATCTGAGCACTGTTCGATAGAGTGATTTGTCTAACGTATTTTTGTCCAACTGCGAGTCAGCTTAGTTGCTGCTGACATTAGTTGCTGCTGACATTGTGATCACCAAGCGATTCTGTCGTGTTCGGTATAGGAATCCACGTATTAGCAAAGTAGCTAATCAATTCAAATTTAGATGCGTACGTATACTCAACTTCTTGTTGAGGGAGCCAGCCTTTAGCCTTTAATGTTTGTGCGCACCAGCTACCCTCAACCAGCTATCAGCTTTATATAGCATTACAGAGCGCCTAGGTTTTTAGCTGGCTGATGCATCATTTAATACCAGTTTGGATAGCAAACTGGCTATGGTGAGAGTAGACCCTGTCGGTATTATTGATTTACAAAAGAGGATCAAAACAGCTAAAGAAAAGCACCGAGAAGCTATACAATACTCGAGTTGCGAGGTCGCAGCATGGGATACTCATTCACAGAAAACCTCAAAGTAGCCACATATGTCTAAAGATTTTGATTTCACCACAGAATACACCCTCGACAAGGCCTTTTTTGCAGAGTGTTATGATCAAACTAGTCGTCCTGCTGAATTTCCCAAAGCCTATTTAAAAGGAATACTTTTTCTTCTTTTTGGGGTGGTTTTAGTAAAATTTGAGCTACTACCCAGCGGTTACGTTGGTTGGTTCTTTATTGTTTTGAGTATTATTGAGGCGCTTAGTGTTTATTTTAAGAGAACCTGGTGGTTATGGCGACAAACACTCAGCATGAGCTCTGGCAGCAAAGTGGTATTTCATGTTGACTCTAATGGTGTGAGCTATAAAAGCGGTAAAAACACCCGTAACATCGCCTGGAGTGAAATCGACCAACTTCAACAAAGCGATTTAGGTTTTATCCTTCATATGGGTAAACAGCGCCAATATGTCAGTAAATCTTGCTTAAATGATGAAGTGATCGCGTTCATGGTAGAACAGCACGCAGTATCAAAAATGAACTAACGTCAATGCGCGCAAAATAGAGGTAATGAAACGAATACGGTTAGGTCTTTCATTTTGCTTTTGATTAGAATGGTTGAGCTTCTAGCTAGGGGTGCAGTAGCTGAGGTTATCCAAGTGTAGTGGATGAGTTAAGTTGGCCACTACTTTGTCGGTAAACCGATTGCTTTGCAATAGCAGAGATTATCCGAAATTTCTCAGTCTCTTGAAATTTGCAACAAGGTTTTGTCCAGAGGTGTGCTGACGTGGATGTGTGCTGTGTGTGATAAATTCCTACAACTTAAACTTACCTGTAATTTCAGATAGGCTTTCCACTACACTAGATAATTGCTTCGTTGACTTCTCAGTACTCTCCGCATTCTCATTGGTTGCTTTAGCAAGGCCATTTACTTCGATGACCGATTGATTGATTTCTTGAGCCACTGCATTTTGTTCTTCTGCTGCCGTTGCTATCTGAGTGTTCATATCTTGTATTTGTCCAACAGAGGCCAAAATAGCATTCAACGACTCTCTGGCTTTTATTGCCATTGAGATAGCACCTTTCGTATTACTTTGGCTTTGTTCCATTGAGTCTACGGCTGAAGTTGCAACTCTTTGTAACTTATCAATCGTTAGATTAATTTCTTCGATACTATCTTGTGTACGACTCGCTAGTGAACGAACTTCATCGGCTACGACAGCAAAGCCCCGGCCTTGCTCTCCAGCACGAGCGGCTTCTATTGCTGCATTTAGTGCAAGTAGGTTTGTTTGGTCGGCAATACCTCTAATGACTCCCAGTACATCACCCACATTCTCTGTCTCAACCCTTAGCTCATCAATTGTTTGGGATACAGAGTTGATATCTTGCCCCAACGAATCCATAACTTGAGACGTCTTATTCGTGATATCTGCACTACTTTTGGCTTGTTCAAATGCGTCAGTTGCAGAGCTTGAAGCTTGTTGTGCATTTCTTGAGATTTCTTCTACTGTAGAAACCATCTCATTCATCGCAGTTGCCGTCATTTCCATCTGGGAGATTTGTTTATCTGAGCTCTGTCTTGTTTCTTCCACCAACGATGTCAGTTCACTCGAAGTGTGTTCAACTTGAGTTGACTGGCTGTTGATGCTACCAACCACCACCTTTAGTTTTTCAACCATAGTGACTGTCGCAGCATAAACCCCCGTGTCATTTCCCCTATCTACAGCATTAACGGTCAGGTCGCCTTTTGCAATTCGTTCGATAATGCTTTGTATTTGTTTAGGTTCACCACCGATAGGAACATAAATCAATTTAACAATAATCGTGTATATTGCCACTAAACTGATCGAGATAAACACGACTGCAGACTGCAATGATACGCTCAACATATCTTCACTAGGAGCTAAGATAACATCTAATTTTTCGAAGGTGTAAACGTTCAAACCGTAGTCTGTTGGACCGTTTTTAGTGGCTACGAACTCTCTTCCATCATCTACCTGGTATTGCAAATGGGAGCCAGAAAAGTCGCGATATATAGGTCGAAACTCAAAAATGTCTTTTCCTAGGAATTCGGGGTAAGGGGCGTACAAAACCTTGTTTTCAGTATCGGTAAGTATAATTTGCCCATCAGGAACATTTTCTGAGACTAATTTTTTCCATACATCTGATGAAATATCTACGCCAATGACACCGATGAATTGGCCGTCTTTAGTCAGAGGCACAACAAGTGAAGATAGAAGTTTTCCTGTTACCTGATCAATCGATGGCTCGGTAAGAACGAATGGCAATCCAGATTTTGGTCCGGTATACCAATGCTTATTAAGTTGTATATCAGTGTATTTTTCACCAGAATACTCTAGAGAAGTACCATCATCAAATACAATATAAGTTGCAGTACCGTTTGCAGATTTGTTTAGTTTGGCTAACAAGTTCACCACCGCGACTTCGTTAGTAACTACCCCTTCTTTATATTGGATAGCATCACTAATCATACCTAGCTGTTGCTCAACACCAGAAATGTATTGATCTACTTGAATCGATACCGACAAACCTTGCTGCTTTCTAAAATGGATCGCTTCTTCGTAATTAAAATCTTGGAAGGTTGTAAAACTTATTAATGATAAGCCCAGTACTATAACAGACAGAACGGCTCCGATTATTGAGGTAAGCAATTGTTTTAAGCTAAGACTTTTAAACGTCATATATTCATACCAAATTTCATAATTACTAGTAACAATTAGAAAACGATCACTCCTTCGGTAAATCGAAAAAGCGACAATACCCTAATAAATCCTTCGTCAAAATATTGATACCCATATAATTACTTATATAAAAGTCCATTATCTTCAATAGAAACGATGGACACACCAACCATTTAAGATTACAAGATTCAAATACTATCATATTGCTTATGGACTTCTCTTTTCTGGTTAGTCATAGAGTGTCTCAGGGGAGAGTCGATAGGCTTTGATGTGATGGACGCACCTCCCTTTTTGCGTCGCTATACCATACTTATAGTGCAATTATCGGTATAGGAGTAACGTGTATGTCTATCAAAGCCCACTTTGCAGCCCGTTTAGATAAATATCGTACCTGAAGTTGAATTCAATTTCCTAACCATCAAGTAGGCATTGCTCAGTGCTTAGGCGTTACATCCTGAATCGATTTTTGACAAATCTTTGGGATGTAGATTTGAAGATACGACTCGGTAAGAAGCACCGCTTCTTGAGCTAACTCTGGAGTGATATAACCAAATTTCCGATAGGAAAGAGAATAGATTTTATCTGCAACCTGTAGTGATATTGCAAAAATATTAATAGGTTGCGACAGTTGAGGGATATCGAAAAAATGCCTATAAATCATTTCTACCTGATGACCTAATTCAAGATCATGCTCGGTATCGGCATGGCCTAATTCAGAGAATGTATGGCGCCCTAATATTAGCTTCTTCGCAATAGGATTATTATTATAATATTCCACATATGCATTTTCTATCATCCTGTTAATATCAGTCCAATGCGAGACTTTCTCTTCATCTATACATTGTTCCAATAATAGTTCGAACTCTTCAAAAACATTCTTTAATAAGATATGAAACAAGTCCTCTATGTTGGGGTAGTGATGGTACAACGTCGATGTCGCCATGCCACATTCCTTAGCGACATCATACATAGAGATATCCGTTGCTTCACGTCTCTCCATCAACCGGACAACAGCTTCGTGAATTCTCTGTAATTTTTCTTCTGTCTTAACTTTTCGCATATGCTTGCCATACATCAAGTCTAATACTAATTAGAAAGATAAAGGAGCACTTGCCAAAGATCCATTTAGTGAATGAGAAGTTTGGCTCGCTCCCCTTTAATCTTCTTTTACTGCTTATCAAACAGTAATTGTTCTACCGTTGGATATGAGTACCGGATTTTCCTTCAATAATCTCTAACGCGCAAGTCAGGTCACCGATATGTCCTTTTTGACCCGTTTTTTTGACAAACTGACAGCAAGCATCCACTTTAGGCCCCATAGAACCCGCAGGGAAGTTGTACTGTTTCATTTGCTCAACGGATACATCTTCCAGTTTCTCTTCGTCTGGTGTTCCCCAGTTCAAACACACATGAGTACCGTCTGTCAGGATAAGTAGGTGTTCGGCACCAATCTGCTGAGCAATCAATGCTGCAGTCATGTCTTTATCGATAACGGCTTCAAAGCCCACATAGGCGCCGTCTTTTTCGATTACAGGTGCACCACCACCGCCGCCACATATGATTAGATGCTCTTTCTCTAATAGGTCTTGAATAGCTTTGATTTCTAATACTTCCTGTGGCGTTGGAGACGGAACAACACGACGCCAATGCGCACCATCTGGTTTTACAATCCAGTTATTTTGCTCAGCAAGCTGCTTGGCTTGCTCTTCGGTATACACAGGCCCAATAAATTTAGAAGGATCAGCCACCGCGGGATCATTTTCGTCCACGACAATACGAGTCAGAATAGTAGTGGTATAACGGTCTTCAATTGCTGCATTCAGTCCTTGTTGAATAAGGTAGCCAATCATCCCTTGCGTTTCAGCACCAAGTACATCAAACGGGTATGATGGACAATCTTTGTAAGCATCATTTTGCAACGAAAGTAAGCCCACTTGAGGGCCATTGCCATGAACAATAACCAAACGATAATCTTTGCTGAGCTCTGCTAATGAGCTTGCTGTCTGTGCGATGCTTTTCTGTTGATTCTCACAACTCATGATTTCACCGCGTTGTAGCAAAGCATTTCCGCCTACAGCGACAACAATAATAGGCTTAGACATATCGAACTCTCCAAATAAGTGAAGTCAAAAAAGACTCGTCACACTGTATTGAAATATATCTTTGTGATTGTGGATAAAAATCACAAATCGGTTCCTGCCCAAAATCTGGATTATTAAATCTTACCTAAATCACATAGTTATTATTAATTTCCATTCCAAATTGGATATGTGATCTCGTAGTCATTTTAATAACCCAGCCTTTTATCGACAACCAAGGTGACAAATATTGATCAAAATCAACTATTCGATTTATTAGGTATATTTTCTCTGTTTATGTTGAAGTCATTTTATTTTTAGTCCTTATTAACTTCACCAAAGCCGATATCCAGTTTTCATCAAAGTTCTTTACGGAAATTTCTCCTTTAATAACTAGCGAGTTGGAATTAAGGAGAGAAGAGAGATGAGTAACGAAACTCAAGGTAAAATGGGAGTCACGGCTATTGCACTATTTACTTTATGTGCAGTATTGGTAGTCGACACATTAACCGCCTCTGCCAGTATCGGTGTTAGTGCCATTGGCTGGTGGGTGTTGATGTTAATCTTTTTTGTCATCCCTTATGGGTTGATCACATCCGAATTAAGCACAACCTACCCAGGCGATGGGGGGATCTACGATTGGGTAAAACAAGCGTTTAATTTCAAATGGGCAGTCCGCACCACATGGTTCTATTGGATCAATGTTGGCTTATGGATGCCTGCGGTTTACATCATGTTTGCCGGAATGTTTGCGGAGTTATTTATGCCGGATCTCTCCCTTTGGGGACAGATCGCCATCTGTGTATTGCTAACCTGGCTAACCGTTTGGATTTGTAATGTTTCTGCTGATATTGGCGTCTGGGTAACAAACGTCGGTGCGGTGTTGAAAATCATAGTGATCGGAACACTCGGTGTGGGTGGCTTTGTCTATGCGATGAATAATGGTGTCGCTAATGAATTTAGCTTCTCAGCCATGGTTCCAAATATGGATTCGGCAGTTTCCTTCTTACCCGCGATTGTCTTTAACCTAATGGGCTTCGAACTTGTTGCGACCATGACCAAAGAGATGAAAGATGTTCGCGACATGCCTAAAGCGGTATTCCTTTCTATTGGCATCACGGCTTTCCTATACATCTTCGGTACCCTTGGTATTTTGATGGCTCTGCCTGTTGAAAGCATTGGCCTTGTCGCCGGCCTTATCGATACCTTCAAAACTTTATTTGGTGACGGCGTATTCGGTACTGCCATGGTGTACCTGTTTGGCACACTCGCCCTGCTAACCCTTATTGGTAACATGGTGAGCTGGACTATGGGTGCAAGCCGAGCAGCAGCAGAAGCGGCACAAGAAGGTGAGCTGCCAGCCCCTGTAGCAAAAGTGTCAGAAAAAGGCTCGCCAGTAGGGGCAAACAACATTACTGGTATCGTTTCTACCGTGGTGATTTTGTCTTACGCATTGTTTGCACAAGGTAACGATGACTTATTCTGGTCAATCTTCGCCTTCTCTAGCTGTATCTTCCTACTACCTTACTTGTTCATGTTCCCGGCGTATCTAAAACTGCGCCTCGTTGATGGCGAGCGTGAGCGTCCATTTCAAGTGCCAGGTGGCATAGGTGCCCAATGGCTAATGTCCATCGTGTGTTTCTTTGCCATCTTCCAAGCAGTCGTATTGTTTATCTTCCCGGAAGCACTCGACCTTACGGTCGCAGATTGGAGCTATACCGGCCCCGTATTGGCAGGTGTCATCGCCACAATCTTAATTGGTGAGTGGATTTTGCTAGGTGCACTAAAACGAAAAAAAGAACAAGTAGAACAGCAAGAAGCGAAGGCTTAGTTCAGGAGAAAAATCATGAAAAAAGTGTTTACAACTACTCCAAAACAAGATGGTTTCAGAATGCCCGGTGAGCATGAGCCTCATGGTGAAATTTGGATGGCATGGCCGGAGCGCACGGACAACTGGCGCAATGGCGCCAAGCCAGCACAAAGAGTGTTTACCGATGTCGCTAAGCAAATCAGCAAAACCACCCCAGTGACGATGCTGGTAAGTTCAGAGCAATACGATAACGCGGTTTCACGTTTACCAGATGATATTCGGGTGCTTGAGATTTCTACTGATGACTCATGGATGCGTGATATTGGCGCGACATACGTCACCAACGACAAAGGTGAACGCCGTGGTGTCGACTGGGAGTTCAATGCATGGGGTGGGTTTGTTGATGGTCTCTATTCACCATGGAATCGTGATGATCAGGTAGCACAAAAAATGTGTGAAGCCATCAGAGACTCACGCTACAGAGCACCTATTGTTTTGGAAGGCGGTTCAATCCACGTTGATGGTGAAGGCACGCTCTACACCACAGAGGAGTGCCTCCTTCATGAAAGCCGCAACCCAGGCTTAAGCAAAGAAGAGCTTACTGCCGTTTTGTGCGAACACCTCAATGTTGACAAGGTGATTTGGCTGCCACGAGGACTGTACAACGATGAAACTAACGGTCACGTCGACAACATTCTTCACGTCGTGAAGCCTGGGGAAGTCGTATTGACCTGGTGTGACGATGAAAATGACCCCCAGTATGAAATAAGCCGTGAAGCTTACGATTACCTGTCCAGCCAAACCGATGCCAAAGGGCGAAATATCATTGTGCACAAACTGCCGATGCCTGGCCCACTGTTTATGTCTGCTGAAGAAGCAGCTGGTATTGATATCGCAGAGGGAATGGAGCGAGAGGCAGGCGAACGTTTAGCCGCTTCTTATGCCAACTATCTCATTACTAATAAGCAGATAGTACTACCTCTGCTTGATGAGCGATACGACAACGACGTCAAAGCGATATTAGAGGACATCTATCCGGGTTACGAGGTCAATGGGGTACCTGCCCGTGAAATCTTGCTTGGCGGCGGAAACATCCACTGTATTACCCAGCAAGTACCAAAAATTTAATTTAAATCTACTCCAACAACTTTCAATGAAACAAAAGGGGATGTTCGACAAGAAGATCCCCCGGATAAAACAAGGAACATTATCATGAAACTACCTTCTTCAAGCGCGACTGAACTAAACAAAGCAAACATGGAACACATGGTGTCAATGAAAGACTTCTCTGTTGAAGAGATGGACAACATGATGGAGCTGATGACATACCTCAAACAAGCGCGCAGAGATAACGCCATCCCTCAACTTTTCAAGGGCAAATCAGTAGGGATGATTTTTGAGGCGGGCTCTACGCGTACTCGTGTATCATTTGAAGTGGCAGCGACGTTATTGGGCGGACACGCACTGTTCCTCTCTCCTAAAGACATCCACCTGGGCGGTAAGGAGTCTATTGATGATACTTCACGTGTACTATCGCGCATGTGTGACATCATCATGGCGCGTACGAATAGTCCTGAAACACTTGATGGCCTGTTAGAGATGTCAACCGTGCCGGTGATCAACGGCCTGGATACTCGTTTCCACCCGACTCAGATGCTTGCAGATCTTTATACCATTAGAGAGCACATCACGGATGGCCGCAGACTATCAGATCTTACCCTTGCCTTTATGGGCGATGCGACTGACGTATGTCGCTCACTGATGCTGACATGTGCAAAATACGGTATGGGCTTTAAGCAAATTGGTCCTAAGAAATACCATATGGAACCAGAGTGGGTAGAACTTGCAGAGTCTTTCTGTAAAGAGTCTGGTGGTCATATCGAGATCACTGATGATGTAGAGCAGATCAGTGAGTGTGATGTGGTATATGGCGACAGCTTCTACTGGGTAACGCAAATGGATGAAAAAGAAGAGCGTCTTGCTGCCTTCATGCCTGATTATGTGATTACCGAAGAATTGATGGCGAAAGCTCGTCCGGGCGCAATGTTGTTGCACTGTCTTCCTGCCAATGACAAAGAAGAGGTGACTCGTGGTGCGCTAGAAAGTGAATACTCTGTCGCATTCGACGAAGCTGAAAACCGCTTAACGGCTCAAATGGCTATCTTGGTATACTTCACGCACAAGCATGCGGTGATCCCAACAGAAGAAACTATCAAGCATCACGAAGAGAAGATCAACGGTTTCTTAAAAACGCTATAATACATAGCGACTAACCAAGCTTAATTAACAAAGGCCTCTATCTATTAGAGGTCTTTTTATATTTGTAGCGAGCACTGGAATAAGATAAGAAACAGCCTTATCAAATTATCAGTTACCTCTCCACTGATAAAAACACACTATCGGTTTTTCTATGTTATTTCTTTAATATATTTAAATGAAGCTAACACTTTTTATTCGAAACTAATGCTTAATCCGGAATGTTGATTCTAATCAAATTCAATTAAACCTTACTTCATTTATTATAAAATCATTAGCTATTCACGATTTTAACTATCCGCAATTACTTGTCATTTAAACAAGACAATAACGAATAAAGACTTAAACCACGCCAATACGAAGCAAATATTCACTTACTCTACAACAGGATAAATATCGACATGACCAGCAAGATCGTAAAACTTTCAAGAAATACTGAGAACGCACCTAAAGACTTAGCCTCCACACAGACTGTTGCATTTTCTCACTATAATAATATTTCAGCTCAATTACCGATAGACCCTGCCACTGGGCTTATTGTAACTGGTGGGATTAAAGATCAAACCAAACAGTGCCTAGACAATATCAAAGCCATTGTTGAAAGCATCGGCCACATTATGGACGATGTGGTTAAACTCAATGTATTTGTTAAAAATATTGCTGATGTTGACGCCGTAGATGACGTCTACTCAAGCTTTTTCAACCGTTACCTCCCGACTCGAACAACTGTTGCGGTGGCTGCGCTGCCAATAAATGATGCGTTGGTTCAAATCGATGCCGTTATCTCTAATGGCGAAGGTACCCCATCACAAGAGCCGTGTGACCTCATCAAACTGGTAAGAAATACAGACAATGCGCCACAAAGCGCTTTGTCTACACAAACGGTGGCGTTTTCTCACTACAATAATGTGTCAGCTCAATTACCGATTGATCCCCAAACGGGTCAGATTGTCTCTGGCGGAATCAAAGAGCAAACAGGGCAGTGCCTACAGAATATCAAAGCGATTTTAGAGAGCATTGATGTTCCATTTGACGATATTGTCAAAGTAAACATTTTCCTAAAAGACCTTAACGATATCGAAGCCGTCAACGAGATCTATTGCACCTACTTCCCAGATTCCGCAATTGCGAGAGCTGTCGCCTATGTACCCGCTCGCTCAGTGGTTGCTGCTTCTGCATTACCAATGGATGCGTTGGTACAGATAGACGCAGTGGTATCACACGGTGACGGCACTCCACCGCAAGAAGTAGAAGATCGCCATGGCATCGTTATCAAAGCCAACAATACAGAGAACGCGCCAAAAAGCCCGTACTACACTCAAACGGTCGCGTTTTCTCATTACAACCATATCGCAGCACAGTTGCCCTTAAACCCTATAACAGGCGAAGTTGTCGCTGGTGATGTAAAAGCTCAGGCCAAACAATGCCTGGATAACATCAAGGCGATCGTTGAAAGCATTGATCATGTTATGGACGATGTTGTGAAAGTGAACGTTCAACTGACAGATATTGCTGATATTGATGCCGTCAATGAGGTTTATGCCACCTACTTCCAAGATGAACTACCAGCAAGAACAACAATTGGCGTTGTGTCTATTCCTATGTCGGCATCAGTTCAAATTGATGCCGTTGTGTCTAACGGTGAAGGGACACAACCAAAACTATAAAAAGCAGCAAATAGTATAGTACTACGATAGAACACCCATTAACCTGAGGGCTTGGTTTAATGGGTGTTCAGGTTTTGATGCAATACCATTCTAGGTAAAATGCCACCTAAGATGACCTTTCAGAACTACAAATAAACGGACGTTACGTTGATAAATGACTCTCCACATACTTGCAAGTCCCTATGGCCGTATCATGCCCATCGTCGGTCTGGTATTTATGGGTATGCTAGCCGTGGATCTTGGTCCAGAAGCCAATGATAAAGCTGGCGATCCTATGGTTTTATGGGGCAAAGAGCTACCTATTGAAAAGGTAGCCCGACATATCAGGACCATCGCCTACGAGCTGATGATCAAGCTCATGGGCAGGTTTTTAAACGCTACCTGAATAGGGCCTGTATATTTTATGGAAGTTTCCGACTTGCCTTTAGGTGTTAATTTGTAGTGTTAGCAAAAAGGACATCTTTTTTCTTCAGCGACAATTGGGGTTCAGTGCCGATTCTGGCTAGTTTTGCTCTCGAAAGTCTTTAGACTTAACAGAAGATAACCCTCGAGAGTATTGTCATGGAGATGACCCCAACCCAGTGCCAGCAGGCCAGGCTAGCAAGAGATACCCGCTATGATGGCTTGTTTTTTACCGCAGTGAAAACAACCGGGATCTATTGCCGTTCGATCTGCCCGGCTCCGGCACCGAAAGAAAAAAATGTCGAGTATTTTCCAACAGCGATCGCGGCGGCTAATGCGGGTTACCGTCCATGCCTGCGCTGTCGCCCCGACAGTGCGCCGGGCTCCCCGGCCTGGCAGGGTAAAAATGCGACTTTGAACCGGGCATTGCGACTGATCGATGAAGGGGCGTTGTCGGAGCAACCGCTCACCCACCTTGCCGACAGGCTGGGCATTACCGAGCGTTACCTTCGCCAGTTGTTTGTGGATGAAATTGGCCTGTCTCCTAAGTCCTATAGTTTGTACCAGCAATGCCTGCTGGCAAAAAAGCTGCTGCATGATACCCGCATGCCGGTGACGGATGTGGCGATGGCGTGTGGTTTTAACAGCATCCGCCGCTTCAATGATTGTTTCAAGCAGCAGTTCTCCCTGACGCCTTCCCAGATCCGTAAACAGGGTGTTGTGACAACCGTGGCAGAAAAAGGGATCGTAATTTCACTTGCCTATCGTCCGCCGTATAACTGGGCGTACTTGCACCAGTTCTTCGCATCGCGCTTGATCCCCGGCCTGGAATGGCTCGATGAGCAAAGCTATGGCCGAACATTTCAGTATCAGGAGTGCGTTGGCCGCTTCACGGCTTTCCACCTGGCAGAAAAATCAGCTTTTCGAGTTGAAATACACCTATTAGATCTGAAATACCTCCCCCGGGTGATAAAAACAATCCGGCGCTGCCTCGATCTGGATGCTGACTCATCATTGATTGAACAGCGTTTGCAGCAGGCTATAAACGGCGAACCGCTCGGGATGACAGGTGTCCGCCTGCCGGGGATCTGGAGCCCGTTTGAAGCGGGTATCCGGGCAATTCTCGGCCAGCAGGTTTCGGTGAAGGCGGCCCGTAACCTGGTCGGGCAGTTTGTTGCCCTTAACCCCAATAATGACGGTAACTATTGTTACTTCCCAGCCCCGGAGCAGGTTGGTCAGTTTGATCTGGAGCAGCTCGGTATGCCGCAACGTCGACGGGAAACGCTAAGGCAGTTTTCGGCGTTTGCAGAAACCAACCCGTTGGATGATGCGAAAAGCTTGCTGGCACTGCCGGGTATTGGTCCTTGGACGGTTGACTATTTACGGATGCGTGGGCTCAGTGATCCTGATATTTTTCTAGCCGGCGATTTGGGCGTGAAAAAAGCGCTGGCAATGATGCCGGAGTCTTTTGATGATTCACTGGCCGCGCCGTGGCGCAGCTATTTAACTTTGTATTTATGGAGTACTTTGTCATGAACAACCAACTATTACAGACCCCGATCGGCTGGTTGAATATTGTTGCTAATGAATCGGCTGTGATGGCCATTGAGTTTGATGCCGATCCGAGCGCCGACGAAGTGCCTAATGCTATCTCCCGACAGTGCTGCCTGCAGTTAGAAGCCTATTTTAACGGTGAGATCCAAGATTTTGATGTACCGTTGAACATGGTCGGTACCGACTTCCAGTGCCAGGTTTGGCAGGCGCTCAATCAGGTTCCTTATGGTGAAACATGCTCGTATGGCGATATTGCCAACCGTATCGGTAACCCCAAGGCGGTACGGGCCGTCGGGGCGGCCAATGGTAAGAACCCGATCCCGATCATCGTACCGTGTCACCGGGTGATTGGTAGTTCTGGCAAGCTAACGGGTTATGCTGGTGGTTTGGATCTGAAAGTCTGGCTGCTAGAGCATGAAAAACAAAGTGAGTAGTTTGCTTCCTATGGAACTTATTGCAAGGCTCAACCAAAAGGTTGGGCCTTTTTAGTGTTTGTTGCTGGTCTAAATAGGCCGATGAAAGTGATAGTTGTATCAAAAGGTGACGAGGTTAACGAAATGTTAACATATTTAGGTTCGATCGACATTCACTACTCAGGCATTTAAAAATAATGATACAGGCTGTGTGCCAGACCTTTTTCTGGGTGATGATCGTTAATTTTCATCATTCATCAGGATAAACGCCTGCATTTGTACGCCATTCCTTGTTGAGATTATGTTTCCTTATTGCTAATTTTTTTCGCCACAGGGAAATGTTGGTGGAAATGTAAACACGGTGCTGAATGGTGAAAGATCCTGCCGTGTTCTGCCAACATAAAATAATCATACAGGTGGAACGGAATATGATATCAAAAATTAGTTGTTATCTTGCTGTAGCGTTAACCATGTTTACCTCTTCGGCTTTTGCCTCAGGTGAGCAAGTTGGATTTGATAAGGCTGTCGATCACTTTTTTAGCGAAAACCTCGGTTGGTTCGCAAACACCATTTTTGCATCGGTGCCTGTCAATGGAGCAAACTTCCCGGTTATCGTCGGCTGGTTGTTCGTAGCAGCCATTATCTTCACACTGTATTTCGGTTTTGTGCAGTTCAAGCGCTTTGGCTTGGCAGTGAAAATCGTTAAAGGTGATTTTACTGATCCGAACAACAAGGAACCGGGTCAGGTTACTCACTTCCAGGCACTGGCAACAGCGCTTTCTGGTACGGTCGGGCTCGGTAATATTGCCGGTGTGGGTGCGGCGCTGGCAATTGGTGGTCCGGGGGCAACATTCTGGATGATCCTGTGTGGCTTGTTGGGGATGGCTTCAAAGTTCTGTGAGTGTACCCTTGGGGTTAAGTACCGTAACGAATTGCCAAATGGTGATGTGTCGGGCGGTCCAATGTATTACCTGAGCCGTGGCTTGAAAGAGCGTGGGTTTGGTGGTTTGGGTAAAGGCTTGGCTGTGGGCTTTGCGGTTATGACCATCTTGGGTGCACTGGGTGCCGGTAACATGTTCCAGGGCAACCAGGCCAATGCGATGATTGTTCAGACACTGGGCTTGCCTGAAGGCTATGGTTGGGTGACAGGCCTTATTATGGCTGGCATGGTGGGGTCGGTCATTATTGGCGGTATGCCATCGATTGCCCGGGTAACTGGAAAGCTGGTTCCAGCAATGGCACTGATTTATGTGGGTATGTCGGCGATTGTTCTAACTGCGAATGCGTCGATGATAGGTGATGCTTTTGGCCAGATCATTGATGGTGCTTTTACTGGTGCTGGTGTTGCGGGTGGTTTTGTTGGTGCCCTTATCCAAGGTATGAAACGTGCGACTTTCTCTAACGAAGCTGGTGTCGGTTCGGCAGCGATTGCTCATGCGGCAGTAAAAACCAAAGAGCCTGTAACTGAAGGCCTGGTGTCTGTTCTGGAACCATTTATCGATACCGTAGTGATTTGTACCATGACAGCGTTGGTTATCACGATTTCAGGCATGAATACTGGTGAGCTAAGCGGCGTAACACTAACCGCTGCAGCGTTTACACAAACAGCTGATATCTTCCAGTATATTCTGGCGGTGGCAGTGGTTATGTTTGCTTTCTCAACCATGATCTCATGGTCTTACTACGGCCTTAAAGCATGGACTTACCTGTTTGGTGAAAGCAAGGCAATGGACCTGGTTTATAAAGTTATCTTCTGCTTGTTTGTAGTTGTCGGTGCCAGTGTTAGCTTCGGCGCGGTAATTGACTTCTCTGATGCGGCTATCTTCGCCATGTCTATCTTCAATATCATCGGCTTGTACTTCTTGATGCCGGTCGTGAAGAAAGAGCTGAACTCGTTCCTGGCACGTGTTCAGTCGGGCGAAATCAAAGACTACAGCAAAGAAGGTGAAAAAGGTCTGGCCTTCTCCAAAGAGACTGACAGTTAATTTATATAGTTAGACTTTCTTGTCTGCACTGAGCAGGCCAGCCAAGGTAATTGGCTGGCCTGTTTTTTATTTGGATGCCTTTTGTATTGGCAGGAAAGGCACCCGCTCTAGGAGACGACTGGATCACTGAGCTTTAGATCGATTAGCTTGAACTGCTCGACATCGACCAGGCCCTTTACTGTCATCTTTAACGACGGGATCACGGGCAAAGCAAGAAAACTCATTTGCACAAAGGGCTCGGTAACGGTGACTCCAATCGCTTGCGCCGCCGCTTTTAGGGCAATGATTTGGTCGGTTATTGCTTCCGAGCTGTCCAGGCTCATGATCCCGCCCAGAGGCAACATGAGATCGGCCGTGACTACTCCACTTTGCACCACACAGTACCCGCCACCGGAATCCAGTAGATGGTTGATCGCCAGAGCCATGCTTTGCTCATCGACACCAATCGCAACGATATTGTGCGAGTCATGGCCGACACTGGTTGCAATCGCGCCTTGGTTGAGCCCAAACCCTTTTACCAACCCCATGGCGGGCGGTAGCTGGTGGCCATAGCGCTCGACTACCGCCAGCTGGTTAATGCCTTTGCTGTCAAATTGCTGGCCGTCAAAGTGGCAAATAAGGTGGTTGGTTAGTAGCTCATCCTTGACTATCTCTATGACATGATAATCTCCGGCTGTTAGCGGGATGGCCAATTTACTGGCTGCTACCGCCTGATGTTCCATCGTGGTGTGCAAGGGCGGGACGGAAGCATTCAGCTTATCGGTGACCGAGTTTGCCAGGTTCAGCTCATCAACAAACTGTCCGCCAATCACAACCCGCTGGATATCCACCTGTTCGAGCGTCTTGACGAGATTGATATCGGCCTTGTACCCCGGTGCTATCAGTCCTAGCCGATGTAGGCCAAAGTGCTGGGCTGCCGACCAGGAAGCCACCCGGTAAGCCAGGTGGGGCTTGATCTTGTGGTGTTGGATCAGCCGCTTGACCATGTAGTTGATATGGCCCTCTTTGGCGATCTCGTGGGGATTGCGATCGTCAGTACACAACAGGCATTGCGGCGAGCTGTAGTCGGTGATCAAGGGGGCCAGTGCATCCAGGTTCTTGGCAACCGAGCCTTCGCGCATGATCACAGCCATGCCCTTGGCCAGTTTCTCTTTTCCTTCTTGGTAGTTGGTGGTTTCATGGCAGTTTTGGATCCCGCTGGCTACATAGGCCGACAGTTCCCGCCCGCTGAGTAGCGGACAGTGCCCGTCAATATTGAGCTGACTAAATGTCGCCAGCTTATCGAGCATTGTCGGATTGCCATTGAGAACTGCGGGGTAGTCCATGACCTCGGCCAGGCCCAGAACATGCGGGTGCTCGAGATAGGCTTTCATTTCATCCAGGGTGAAGTCACTGCCATTAATGTCCAGATCGGCCACGGCCGGTACACAGGAGCTTACCTGGACAAACATGTTCTGCCTCATCATCTCGCTGCAGCGCAGGAACCACTCGATCCCTGGTTTGCCCATCACATTGACGAGTTCATGGGGATCGCAAACGATACTGGTGGTACCGAGCGGCAAGGTGGTGCGCTCGAATTCAAACGGTGTCATGGTCGAGGTTTCAACATGCATGTGGCCGTCAATAAAGCCTGGTACGGCAATCTGGCCGTTACAGTCGACACTGCGCTTGGCCTGCAGCATGTCAGCTTCCGGGCCGATAGCGGCGATATAGCCTTGGTCGATAACAACTGGGCCGGGAGCGACTTCACCATTGACAAGATCGAGCACTGACAGGTTAGTGAGCTTCAGATCGGCGGTTTTCTCTCCACGCAGCACGGCCAGCAGGTGCAATAACTGCTCCCGGCCGAGTTGCTGGGTGTGTTTGTGCTTTAGGTTCGACATCCTCGCACTCCTGATTAATGGCCGTCGACAAAGACAAATTTGATGATGAACAGCAGGGCAACAATGGCCACCCCTGGGTGGATCTCACGCCAGCGGTTGGTGCCGGCTTTCATCACGCAGTAGGTAATAAAGCCGGTGGCGATCCCTTCGGTGATAGAGAAACTAAACGGCATCATGACGGTGGTAATAAAGGCCGGGGCGGCTTCGGTCATATCGGTCCAGTTGACTTTCGCCAGCCCTGACGACATTAGGATCCCGACATAGATCAGCGCACCCGCGACAGCGTATCCCGGCACCATTGCGGCCAGCGGAGAGAAGAAGATCACTATAATGAACAGCAATCCGGCGACAATGGCAGTCAACCCGGTACGGCCGCCGACGGCAACGCCTGCCGAGCTTTCGATATAGGCAGTGACAGTGGAGGTGCCCATGTAGGCACCCGTGACTGAGGTAACAGAATCTGTCATCAGGGCTTGCTTCATTCTCGGGAAACGTCCTCGCTCGTCGGTAATGCCGCATTTCTCGGTCACGCCAATCATGGTACCGGAGCTATCGAACAGGCTGACTAGGGCGAAGGAGAAAATGACTCCGGCCAGGGCAACATCGAATGAACCGGCAAGATCGAGCTGGCCGAACGTACTTTCAATACTTGGCGGCATCGAGATGATCCCCGTGTACTCGACATCGCCCATCAGTGCAGCAATCGAGGTCACCACCACAATAGAGATCAGAACGGCAGCATGAATGCCGCGCGAGGATAAGATCACGATAATAAAGAAGCCCAACGCGCCCAAGACACACTGCAGCGAGCTTAGATCCCCAACGGTGATCATGGTGGCCGGGCTGGCGACGACTATTCCGGCATTGCTCAGTCCGACCAGCGCAATCAGCAGGCCGATCCCGCTAGGAATGCCTATCCGCAGGCAGGTAGGAATGTTGCTCAAAATCCAGGAGCGGATGCCAAGCGCGGACATCAGGGTAAAGCAGACTGCACCCCAGAAAATAGTCCCCATACCGATCTGCCAGCTGATCCCCATACCGACGACCACAGAGAAGGCAAAAAAGGCATTGAGCCCCATGGCGGGTGCCAGGGCGATTGGCAAATTGGCAACCAGCCCCATGGCAATACAGCCGATGGCACTGATCATACAGGTCACGACAAAGACACCGCTCGGATCCATACCGGCGGCAGACAGTATTTGCGGGTTGACGAACACAATGTAAACCATGGTCATAAATGTGGTGATCCCCGCGATGACCTCGGTGGATACTGTGGTGTTGTGGGCGCTCAGTTTAAAATAGCGCTCGAGCAGGCCATGCTGATCTTCGGCTTGTGGCTGGGGGATTGAATCTTTGGGGAGCTCGCTAATGGGCGCGCTGTTTTCATTGCTCGGTGTGTTCATAATTGATTCCTTTTCCGTCTTCCATCCAGCAGATGAGCACCTGTGGTATCTAGGCTGTCCCGAGTTGTTGTAAATGATTATGCTACAGTCATTGCATTTTGTAGGGGATCACAGTTAAACGGGACATTTATCAAGGCGCTGACGACTTATGATTATTGGGTTGTGTGTTTTTTACTCAAGGTTATTCTAAGGAAGGGGCAGGCTAAGTGGGGTTGATGTGGGTCTCATTTCACTGGGTTTATTATTCCGCAAACCTCGACATTTGATGAATTCGTAGATAGCAATATTGATTCATATCAAATGCGGCAGTGGTATTGAAGGTGAAATGTGGAAAATTTGAACAGCCCTTAGTTTTCATACGGTTGGTTAATGTTTAATCAGTGCAGGGCCAAAATGTTGAGAGCCTGAATTATGAATGGTAACGGAATATCATGAATGCATTAGCCAAGTCTCGCGGTCGTCCGAAACAAGAAGCCGAGTTGCCTTGTAGCCAGCAGGGCATTCTCGATGTCGCCAGGCGTTTGTTTATGAAGCATTCCTATAATAAAGTGACCACTCGCCGGATAGCACAGGAAGCCGGGGTTGATGTTGCATTGATTGGCTATTACTTCGAGAGCAAGGCCGGGTTGTACAAAGCCGTGTTCGACGATATCTACTCACCGTTTTTTGACAAACTAAACCAGTTAAAGAAAGCCTCTTCAAACCGAAATACCATTGAAGAGCTGTTTATGACTATTTTCTATTTGGATATCGAGCACCCGGAATTGCTGGGTATTATCTATAAGACGCTAGTGCTGAATGACGGCCCAAGGCGCAGTTATATTGATCAATCGATACTGTCCTACACCGATGCTTTCCATATCAAGATCTTCACCGTGCTGCAGCAAAAAGGTTTTTTAGACCCGAGCCTGGATACCCACTTACTCAAAGACAGTTTCAATGCCTTGGTGATGATGCCTTTTTTCTTCTATCCGCTAAAAAGGGAAGGCCAATCGAAAGCTGAGACAATTGGGTATTTGGAAAGACTGTATCGGCATAATATCCGATTGTTTTTATATGGCTGTGCGGTTGATTAGATGTTGAGGCTTTTTGGGGAGCCGTGATTGACCTGCCGCTGTGTGCGATTGTGTGTTAATTATTCAGGTTGATATTAAAAAAAGCCCCGGTATCAACCGGGGCGATATCTTAGAAGATGCTGTGATTACTTAACAACGGCAATACGGCTTGTACGATCACCTGACACGGTGCGGACCTTGACACCAGCCGCTACTGCAGGCGGGTTCTTGTGATCCAAGATCTTCCAGCTGTTGCCATTATCGACTGAGTATTCAATGGATAGCCCAGGGAATGGTGAGTTCGCCTTGAGCAACCCTGATTCAATGACTGCACCAGGAACCGGAAGGTTGAAAGTAATGCCGTCTGCTTCCATTTTCGGGAAGACCTTTTGTGTCACCAGGTTGGCAAACTGATTGTAGTCAGCATTACGTGCGGCTTCATCTGCTGGGACCTTGGCTAGATCATTGGCTTCCCATGGTGCAGTGTGCCAGGCCCTTTCTGCTACGCCCAGAAGACGTGGGAACACCATGCCTTCAAATTGCTCTTCGGTTCGAACCGTCTCAGCCCACAGCGAGCCTTGAAGACCTAGGATATTCTCAGGACGTTCCAAAGATTTAACGCCAGCGCCGGCAACAACCTCCTCCTTGGTGATCGGTGCACCGGCACGGGTGAAGTCTGCGTTGGCGTATACATCATCCGGCATATAGCCGAAGGTCTTGCGGGTATCGGTAAAGCGCGGAGCCCAGTAGTAACCACGCTCGTTTGGATCAGGCTCGTATGGGTGGTCGAAATACATGTGGGTAGCCTGGTTGAGCACCACATCATAGCCACTGTTCGCAAGGTTGTAGGCGCGATCTGCCACGCCCCATTCCCAGATATTCTGCCATGCGTTTCCGGATACACTGGTATTTGACAGCTGGCCGCGCGGGTAGACTTTCCCTTCATTCATCAGGCCATCTTCCCATCCGCCGAGGTTGAGATCATAATTTGCCGTAATAACAGAAATACGTTCGACAAAATAGCGGCTGAGATCTGAGATGCTGGTAATACCATGGTTATTGTTGGCCAGGAATGCCTTACAGACTGGAGAGTCTTTCCATGCTCCTGCAATTTCGTCACCGCCGAAGTGGAATCTCTTGAGCGGCTGGATGTCTTGGTGCAGCGCAACAAGGTTGCCCACGACGGTATCGACAAAGGTATAGGTCGACTCCATACAGACATTCATGGCGTTATCGGTGAACATCTGGACAGAGAGGTAGTCAGACTTGTCGTTGAGGTCTGTCAGCAGGTGTTTAGTGGCTTGTACTTCATCACCCTTGGCCATGAAATTGGCGTAACGGGCTTCCATGGCCTTGATGGCAGCATGGGCATGGCCCGGCATATCCAATTCCGGAATGACTTCGATATTCAGGCTATTGGCATAACGTAGGATGTCGCGGTAGTCCTCAGTCGTGTAATAGCCATTAGATTCGGTCGTCCCTTCAGGGCCAGCGCCCAGGAATGGCAGGATACACTTGGTGCTGGTTAGATCATGGCAGCGCTTGGCACCGACTTCGGTCAGCTCGGGCAGGTCGGCGACCTCAAGTCTCCAGCCCTCGTCATCGGCAAGGCGCAGATGGAGTTTGTTAAGCTTGAAGCTGGCCATTTGATCCAGTAGCTGGAGCAGGGAGTCTTTGCTGCGGAAATTTCGGCTGGAGTCTACCGATAGGCCACGGTATTCGAAACGAGGTGCATCAACAACAGATACAGCCGGGATGGATGCGCCATCTTTTAGCTGAAGCAGTGTTTGAGCTGCGTAGAAGGCGCCTGCTTGGTCAACAGCTTTAATGTTGATTTTACTTGCTGTGGTATCAACATCTAAATTATAAGCCTCGGACCACTTCGCCTGCCCGTCAATTGTTACTTGTCCCCAGCCAACACGAATAACGTTATTGGTGGCGGGTGACCAAGGTAGTGCAGTGATGCCAAGCTGGCTTGCTAGGTATTTGGCCTGCTCTTGGTAACCGTCATCAAAAACAACCACCCATGACGGATCAAGAGTAAGTACTTCTGTTCCAAGTGTAATAGAGGCCGGGGTTGGTATCACGCCTGAAATGTTCTCGATAATGGACAGGTCGGCGTTGCGATCGAAGCGGTCTTGGGCAGTAAATGGGTCGTAGAAGTCTGTTATAGCTGCACTACCATAGCGTTTCCATTGTTGGGGGGTATCAAAGTCTGTAACGAAGGGTAATTCTTCACTTGGCTTCACAGGTATTTTGCTGTTGATCTTGTTGCTTGTACTGGTGATCAGGGCTGTGATTTCCTGGCCGCCGTCTTCTGAGACCAGATACCAGTTTGGCATGACGTCTGTCTTGGCGACTAGCCAGTCCCCAGCATCGAACTCGAAGTTGAATGTCTGTCCGGGTTTGAGCGGCTTGAATTGTGCTGTAGGCTCTAATTTAAAGATGTCGCCATTAACGTGGGTAAATTTTAATGTTGGTGTGGATAGCGCTTTGATCATTCGGATGTGGCTAAAGTAGATGCCCCACCCTGCTGCCGGCAACTCTTGTTGACTGGTGTTGGTAATTGACAGCCCACCGCGGAAAGTGCGCCAATCATCTTGGGTGTTATCTATTACGCTGTATTTAACATCAAGGCCTTCACCGAGCTTATTAAGATCTGATTGCGTGATTGCGTATGATGGCGCACAGAATGTGGCCGCCAATGCAATTGACAAAAGTGATTTTTGTAACATATGCCTTCCTTATTATTCATTTGCGAAACAAATAAAGAGTAAGAAGAAATAAATGGGAAGAGAAGTTTTACTGTGTGTAATTATGACTTAATTGTTAAATGTATTAAGTGCTTCTAAATTGAATGTGTTCTAAATCAGGCATGGGAATTTTCTTTGCGAGCTAGAACACGTTATTTACATTTTAGTGAATAAAATTAAAAGAAATTGCTTATGCGTGATTTTTGAGAATAAAGGGTATCATTTGAAACTTGCAGATTGTCGTGTTGGCATATGGTTTATTCCTATTGCGAATTTGATAAAAATGCTTGTAGAGTGGTGTGTGTCCTTTTTTGTTATAAAAATTTCACAAAAAATCTTATCAATCAGCGTGCTGTGTGAAATTTTCACTATTCTGTATTTAAATATGGATAAGTCAATATGTGATTTTGCTTTTTATTTGAACTGCGATTGGTTTGGTCTGTTTAATTATTTTTTTGATAAGAGAATAGGCTGTTTTGTGAACTGAGCCGAGGTTATGCCTCTGTTCATGAGTAATCATTTAGACAGAAACTTATCAATTGTTATGATGATTATATTAATTAAAAATCCTTGTCAGCAGGATGATATGAACAGGTTCTTAATACGGTGAGTAGCACAAACGTCATGACTGGATACCAGGCATTGTATAAACTCTATAGCAATCAAGGTATATCTGTTTCTGAAGATGAACTTATAAAAAAGCACTCTGGATTGGACGATGAGCTAAGTATCAAGTCTATTATTAAATCCGCCAGAAAATATGGTTTGACGGCTAAATTCGAACACACCAACTTGCTAGAACTGGGGCACTTCAATTTACCTCTAATGGCAAGAGCTAAAAGTGGCCAATGGGCTGTAGTGATCAATGTATTGCCCAGTAAAGTTACTGTTATACTCGAGGATGATAGTGCAAAAGATATTGATGTAAATGAATTTTCTGAGTTGTGGAGTGGTGAGGTCGTCTCTATTGAGCCTGTGGCAGAGCCGGAGCGGCTTTTTGGTTTTAAATGGCTGTTTTCTACTTTTCTAAGGCACCGGGCTGTTATTGGGCAGCTTCTTCTCGCTACTTTACTCCTACAATGTTTTGCCTTGGTTACGCCGTTCTTTTTCCAAGTTGTGGTTGACAAGATACTTGTCCATCATAACATTGATACCCTGATTTTACTCACCGCAGGAATGGTTGTTATATCCATTTTTGATGTCACATTAGCATTGCTGAGAGATTATATATTCTACCATACAATAACTAGAATAGATGCAAGTCTTGGCTCAAAAGTATTTGCAAAGCTAATGTCTTTACCTTTTTCATACTTTTCAAAAAACTCTGTAGGGCAAATTTTATCAAGAGTGAGAGAGCTTGAAAATATCAGTCAGTTTCTGAATGATTCGACGGTCACTATGATTATTGATTTGGCATTCACATTAGTGTTAATAGCCGTGATGTATATATACAGCCCGACTTTAACGATGGTTGTTATTGCGTCAATTATACTATACGTAGTATTGCTCTCTTTGAATGTTCCCGCTTTCTTCAAAAACCTTGATCGCCAGTTTGGATTAGGCGCTAGAAATAACTCCTTTCTTGTTGAGAATGTATCCGGTATCGAAACGCTGAAAAGCCTTGGTATTGAAGGTAATATGAGCCGACATTGGGACACCATCTTGTCAGAGTTTGTTCAAACTGTTTTCAAGGGGAAAATGGTTCAGGCGAGAGGAGTCCAAGGCGTTGAGTTAATAAGTAAGTTAACAACGGTGTTTGTTTTGTTCTTTGGTGCTCATCTGGTTATTTCTGGAAGTTTGACAATTGGTCAGCTAATTGCCTTTAGTATGCTAACAACGAATATTATGATGCCTGTAATTCGTCTTGCTCATTTATGGCAAAGTTTACAGAAAGCACGCGTTGCTGTTGTTCGCTTGGCAGAGATCTTAAACGCCGAAGAAGAGTCACTACCTAATCAACACTTTCTTACCCCGGCTAAGCTTGAAGGAAACATTGAGCTTGACCAAGTCTGCTTCTCCTATTTACCCGATGGACCAATAACATTGGATCAGGTTTCAGTCACCATTAAAAAGGGGGAAGTCGTAGGGGTGGTTGGACGCTCGGGATCGGGTAAAAGTACGTTAGTCCGTTTATTGAATAAACTTTATCGGCCTGATAACGGCCAGATTTTATTTGATGGCCAAGACATAAATCAGATTGATCCGGTATGGCTACGTCAGCAGATAGGCGTTGTATTGCAAGATAATGTGTTGTTTGCAACAACGGTCAAAAATAATATCGCGATGGGAGATCCTACATTAAGCCTGGAAAAGGTTATTGAGGCGGCGCAAATGGTTGGAGCCCATGATTTTATCATGCAGATGCCTCATGGTTATGACACGGTGTTAGAGGAGCGAGGAGGCAACCTTTCTGGAGGACAAAGGCAGAGGATTGCTATTGCAAGAGCTTTGGTAACTAATCCTAGGATTCTTATTTTCGACGAAGCAACAAGTGCGCTGGATTATCAGTCCGAGCACATTATTCAAGAAAGAATGAAAGAGATCAGTGAAGGGCGAACAGTCATCATTATTGCCCATCGCTTATCGACGGTCAGGGATGCTGACCGGATCATTACGATGGATCAAGGCCAGATCGTCGAGCAAGGATCACATGATGAACTGTGCCTTACTGGTGGCACTTACGCCCAATTGTATAAGCAGCAGGCAGGGGGTGAGCTATGTTTGGTCGATGGTTAAGCGCAAAACTATTTTATGCCGACGAAATGTCATTCTCTCCTTCGATGATCCGGCTGCAACAGCGTCCTCCTGCTATCGGAGCCCAGCTGATGCTGATACTCATCTGTATGATATTTGGTGCATTCGTGTTGTGGGCCTCAATGGGGCATATCAATATTTTGGTATCCGGATATGGCAAGATTGAGACAGTTTCTCACTTGACAAGGATACAACCTGTAACGGTGGGCAAAATTAGCCGATTGCTGGTTGAGGAGGGCGAACATGTCTCAGCTGGACAATTGCTGGTAGAGCTAGATAGTACAGAATATGATGTCGATAGAGCTCATCTTGAGAGAAAAATAGCGTATCAGGAGCTTGTCTTAGCGCGCTTGACGCTGACTGATGCTGCTATCACTCAAGAGCGTAAAAATAAGGAGAAGCTAACGGGTTCAATGCAGATTGATCCGGGATTTATTGAGCACCAACAACTGAAGATGGACTCAGAAATAAATAGTTATTTCGCCGAACTCCAAAGATTTGATGGAAAAAATCAAGAAAAAATTGCCGAGAAAGATGAAGTTACGGCCTTGATTAATAAACTCGAGCAATTCTTGGAAATATCCACCGAGCAAGAAGGTGCCAAGAGAGTGCTCAGTGAGCAAAAAGTGCTTTCTCGGCTATCATGGCTTGATGAGCGAAGAAACTTGATTGCAGATGAGCAGGAACTGTATGTACTCAAGCAAAAGATCAGGCGTATCGATGCCTCCATTAATCAAGTAAGGCAAGAAAAGCTGAGTTTCAAAGCTGCCATGAAAAGCTCAGTTGCAACAGAGCGGCTAAGTACTTTAGAAGAGTATACTACGGCCAAGGAAGAGCTAAAAAGAATTCAAACCCGCATAGCCCATAGTCAGCTAAGGTCTCCGGTTTCAGGTGTCGTCCATCAGCTGCAGGCTTACCGAGCAGGAGAGGTATTACTTGAAGCACAGCCGGTAATGCAAATTATTCCAGATGAAACTGAACTCGAAGTTGTTGTGTATGTACCCAACCGAGATATAGGGTTTGTTCGGCTCGGAGCCGATACCATCATAAAAGTTGAAAGTTATCCTTATACCCAGTATGGAAAGTTGACTGGTACTGTAAAGGCTGTGTCTCCCGATGCAATAGAGCTTGTTGACAATGGTTTGTATTTTGAAGTGAAGGTTAAACTCGACCAGCAGTATATCGACTATCATGATAATCGGCTTAAGTTAACACCAGGAATGTCAGTGTTGAGTGAGATAAAAACGGGCGAGAGAAAGCTTGTTGAATATTTTTTATCACCACTGATTCAAATGAAAGATAAAGCTTTTAGTGAACGTTAGTAAATAAAAGGCTCGTCCTGTGATGAAGAACAATCAATTGGAAAAAAAAGCCTTAACGGCTTACATCGATGCATTTTCTGGTGTGGAAATAATGGCGACTCACCTAGTTGCTCACGCGATGTTAACGTTAGGGTTTGAAGACAGTACAGGTTTAGCCAGGCCAATATCTTCAATACCTGTTTGTAAAGAGAAAGAAGCATTACTTCAAGCATGCCTTTTTATTATTGATAAAGAGGGGATATTACAATGGAACAGTCACGAGCAGGGCTATACGATAGATAAGTCTGCAGTAAAATCGATGAAAGAGCTCGCGGAGCTTAAAGCGAGTCTTATCGATAATTGCCCCTCTATCGATTCACACTTGAATCTACTTCTTCAGTGTGCAAGAAGCCTCCCCGCAGTTATTGCGGGGAAACTTGATGGATTGCAAGTTCTTTTTCCTGACGGTCAGTCTGAATTAGTTGCACGAACTTACCAAGGTAACGCTTTGCAAGATGATCTTAACTTGACTATAGGCAAGCAAGTTGTTGATGAGCTGAGACGTATTGAGACATCAAGAAATTCTATACCTCGAGTTCTTGAAATCGGTGCGGGTACCTGCGCAACAACCTTACCGGTAATGAAGGCGCTTGAGCAGTCTGATATCAAGGCGGAGCTGTGTGTAAGTGATATTTCTCTAAGTTTGGTGAAAGAAGCTGAAAAGAGGTTTTCTGCTCAATATCCTTTCACTCGATTTTCAGTTGTTGATATTGAAAATCAAAATGAAGACGTCATAAAAAAGAATGGGCTGTTTGATGTTATATATGCGGCCAATGTTTTACATGCCACATCGGATATAACTCCCGTTATTGATAACATTGTAAAACTATTACGTCCGGGAGGGGTTGTTATCATTAATGAGTTAACGGATTTCTCGATATTTGCCACTGTTACATTTGGTCTTACCGATGGTTGGTGGTTATTTAAGGATGATGAAAGGATCTCATTTTCTCCACTTATTAAAGCTCAAAAGTGGAAACAGCTGTTGTCAGATGCCGGATTCAAAAACATATCTGCTTATTATCCATCCTATAATAATGAATCATATACCTATCAGGCCATGATATCTGGGCATCTAAATGATGGCTAAATTGATTATAAACATATACCAGTAAAGAATTATATTTCTATAACGCATCTAATAGTTCCGAGGAGATAGGAATGGTTGAACTGTGGAGTGAGTTTTCGGCATTAATGGAGTCTTATTATAAGCACTCCACTGTTGTTACTTCATATGACATTGAAAAGAAACTTAAATCGTTGCTTTCCCATGAGAAAAATATTGTAGATATACTGGTTTGCATAAACGATGATATTGCAACGTTCACATTATTCTCGAGTACATCAACTAACATCGATGAAAGTTCAGTATATGCCTATCTCGTCAGGCATGCCCCCATTTTGGTCGATAGAGTAATTGTCAACGTTGTTTGCCTAAAACAGGATGCAATCTGCAAAGGTGAAGATGTTATTGTGCCTGAAAAAGCACCGACATCGATGGCTGATGCCTTGTCACGAACAGCCGCTAATTTTCCTCAGAAAACGTTAACTTTCAGTGAAGCTACTGGCGATCAACAAACGATTACCTATCAACAGCTGTATCAAAATGCGCGCACGGTGGCGGCTTGCCTAGCCCAGGCCGATAGTCAAAGTCAGCGCGCAGTTGTTTTAGTTGCTGGGGAGATGTCTGCTTATATTACCGCGTTTTGGGGGTGTGTACTTGCAGGCAGGCCGTCGTTGACGGTAATGCTAGCACCTGAGTACACCGGTGACGATATCAATAAAACTAAACTATGCCAGGCTATCTCAGTACTAGAGCCAGAGTTCGTCATTTGCTGTGACGAAGGTTTCCGACGAATTAGCCAAGCCGAAGACGTCATCATCGGAGCTGAACTACTTAGATCTGGCGCCTTGCTTGATATGCCCCCGACAACCATGCCGGATCTTCAAACTGCTGGCGCTGCATCACCTTTATTTTACCAACTTACCTCTGGCAGCACTGGCGAAGCGAAAGTTATAGCCATTAGTGAGGCGGCAGTACTGGGGCAAATCCATTCTGTAAATCAGCACTGCCATTATCATTGTGATCATGTTTCATTGAACTGGCTGCCGTTTGATCATGTCATCGCTTTACTGGCTGTTCATTTACATGATGTTTATCTCGGTCGCCAGCAAATCCATCTAGCGACGTCACTGGTATTAGCCGATCCGCTGTATTGGGTACGCCAACTAGAGCTGCATCAGGTAACACATTGCTTTGCGCCTAATTTTATCTTCAAACAGGTTCTTGAGCAGTTGGTGAAAGAGCCTGATCATAAGATCTGTGATCTTTCCTGGCTTGAACAGATTGTCAGCGGTGGCGAGGCTGTTGCTGCCGATAGCGTGGCGCATTTTCTTCAGGCATTCGATTCTGCAGGCATCAGGAATACGGTGATCCAACCCTCGTATGGAATGGCCGAAGCAGCTGCTGGAGTGAGCTTTGAGCAGTCGTGGACGCCTGAGGACAGCGTTAAAGATTTGAAGGCAATTGATGGCGCTGGAGATACGGAGGCCAGAGTCACATCGCTTGGATGCGTATTGCCGGGATTGGCTATGCAAATTGTCGATTCAGATCAGCAGGTGCTCAAAGAGCGGGAAGTGGGAGAGATACAGCTGGCAGGGCATAAATTGTGTCACGGCAGCAATGGATGGTTCAGGACGGGCGATCTGGGTTTTATTGATCAACAACGGCTGTTTGTAACGGGTAGGCTTAAGGATGTGATTATCATCAATGGAGCTAACCATTATAGCCACCAGCTGGAAGGAATGATTGCCGACATTGACGGGGTACGATCCGGTTCTGTGGCTGTAGTCGGCTACAGCCACAATGATTCGGAGTCTATCGCTGTATTTTACGTCCCTGAAGACGAGGCATTTATAGCAACAGATGATACGCATTACCTCTCCCAGATTGTACAAATTAAACGGGTACTGGGTAAAAGCGTTGGCTTGGCCGCATCGGTTGTCCTGCCTGTCACAGAAGATCAATTTCCTAAAACCAGCATCGGCAAGATAAAGCGGACCTCGCTTCAGCATGCTTTAAAGGCTGGGGAATTTGTCGAACGCATTCATACAATCTCGGCGTTATTATCAGCACGATGGCTTGATACAACCCGCCGGCATCACTCTTCGATTATTATTTCTGATCTTCGATCTATATGGATGGATGTCCTGGGAGTCGAGGGAATCGATGATCATGCTAACTTCTTTGAGCTTGGCGGCAATTCAGTGCTTTCAGCCCGGTTGATTAGTCAAGTTAATCATCACTTCAACCTTTGCCTTAATACCGTCGCGCTGTTTGAAGCCCCGAATATCGCTGCGATGGGAGAGATGCTATCCAATCGCAAGCCAGAACTGTTCGGCAATAATGCACAGGCAGGCCAAGTCGAAAAGGAGCATAAAACAGGCGGCAAGGATATTGCCATTATTGGCATGGCCGGCATTTTTCCAGGCGCGGCCAATATTGATGAATTTTGGCAAAAACTGCTCGAAGGTGAAGAGCTCATGACTCAATTCTCCGATCAGGAATTGGCTGAGGCAGGTCTGTCATCTTCGCGCTATAGCCATGAAGACTATGTTGCCCGGGGAGGGTATGTAGAAGGAACCGATGAATTTGATGCGGCCTTTTTTAATTATCCGTTAAAAGATGCCGAATTGATGGATCCCCAGTCTCGTCTATTGCACCAGCAGTGCTGGCATGCGCTCGAAAATGCAGGGTATGTTCCAGCAAACTACCCTGGTGCTATAGGCCTGTATGTGGGTGCTAGCAGCAGCTGCAATATTGACTGGATGAACCGGGCTTCTCGAGCGGTTGAAAGCGAGCAGTTCTCAGACATTATGACATTGCATACCTTGGCTGACCGCGATTTTATTGCTACCCGGATAGCGTATGCCATTGGCCTGACGGGGCCTGCTGTTACGGTTCAAACCGCTTGCTCTACCGGACTTGTTGCAACGCACTCGGCCATTCAGTCACTGCGTGAAGGCAGCTGTGATATTGCCTTATCTGGTGCGGCTTCGGTCAAACCTGTCAAGCAAGGCTATACGCGCCAGAGTGGCATGATGCTGTCGGAAAGCGGGATATGCCGGCCTTTCGATGCCGAGGCTGATGGGACCGTCTTTACCGAAGGGGTTGGCGTTGTTGCTTTGAAGCTTCTGGATCGTGCTCTTAATGACGGTGATAACATTATTGCGGTCATAAAAGGCGCTGCGGTTAATAATGACGGAAGGCAAAAAGCGGGATATTTGGCACCGGGTATTCATGGCCAGGAGGCGGTCATTCGTGGCGCATTTGCCGATGCCCAAGTAGACCCGGATTCGATTGGGTATATCGAAGCCCATGGCACAGCAACCCAGCTTGGCGATCCGATAGAAGTCAAGGCGCTGACCAATGTATTTAAAGGCCGAGAAACACCACTATGTCGGTTAGGCTCGGTGAAGTCCAATATTGGTCATGCTGAAGCAGCTGCCGGGATTGCGGGCCTGATAAAAAGTGCTTTGGCTGTTCACCACAAGAAGGTTCCGGCCTCACTGCATTATCGACATGCCAACACTCAGATTGATTTCGCATCTAGCCCGTTTCAGGTCAATAGTCGATTATGGAATTGGGAGGGTGCACTGCGGCCATACCGTGCCGGGGTGAGTTCGTTCGGGATCGGCGGAACCAATGCGCATGTGATTGTAGAAGAGCCACCGCAAGCCCCGGCGAAAAGCAATAATGAAGAGAGTTGGGTTGTCCTCCCTGTTTCGGCAAAGTCAACCAATGCATTGCGTGCAGCTAAACACCAGTTGGCCGATTTCATGAATCGATCTCCGCATGTGTCGCTAGCTGATGTTGCCTATACATTAGGGGCGGGGCGGGGTCATTTTGCCCGGCGCCAAGCCGTTGTTTGCCGAACGGCAAAAGAGGCTCAACAAGTATTGGAGCAACCCTCCCGTTCCCTGCCGTTGGATCAGAAAAAAGACGTATTTCTAATGTTTCCGGGCCAAGGTGCCCAGTACCAGGGGATGTTCGGCGAATTATTCATGGCCTACAGGCCGTTTCGCCATGTAGTAAACCAATGCCTAGCCTTGTTACCTGAACAGCTCCGCGACGATCTGGCTGCAATAATAAGCGGTGAACAACACGATGCCGACAAGCTTAATGATACCAGGCTGGTCCAGCCGGCATTGTTTATTGTTCAGTATTCACTGGCGAAGGTGTTAATTAGGTGGGGAATCGAACCCAAGGGAATGATTGGCCATAGCCTTGGCGAATATGTAGCAGCTTGTATCTCGCAAGTGATGACACTTGATGATGCGCTGAACCTCGTAGTAACAAGAGGTCGGCTGATGTCACAAGCCGAAAAAGGCAGCATGCTGGGTGTCTCTTTGACTGAAGATGAAGTGCGGCAATACCTGTCCGAGACAGTAAATTTGGCGGCTGTCAATGGACCAAGCCAGTGTGTGCTGTCAGGTCAGGAGGAGTCGATTGAACAGGTAGAGAGCCTGCTGGGTAAGGCGGGAGCATCCTTCCAGCGTCTACCTGTCAGCCATGCTTATCACTCTTATATGATGGACGGGATCCTGGCTGAATTCGCCAGCCATGTCGCCTCTATTTCGATACAGGCACCGGCCATTCCGTATATTTCGACGCTGACGGGGTATTGGGTAACTGACGAGGTGCTAAACCCAGACTATTGGGTGAGGCACTTGCGCGAGACGGTCTGCTTTAACAAGGGGATCGAGCTGATGATGAAAGCGCAAAATGCTGTTTTTCTGGATATGGGGCCTGGTAAAACACTTGGCTCGCTAATACGTCAGCATCCGGGTATACAGCCTTCGCATTTGGTGATTAGCCTGACACGCCATCAAAAAGAGACCATTTCAGATATTGAGCCGCTGTTTAATGCCGCGGGAATGTTGTACGAAAATGGCTTCGATATTAACTGGATGCAGTTGAACCCGCAGGAGAATGCATGCCGTATTTCGCTTCCGTTGTATCCGTTCGACAAGCAAACATTTGAGTTGGTTTTAAAAGGCCAGGAAAACTACCGCTTAAATGACGCGAATGGAATAGAAGCCTCTGAAGAGGAGATGTTGGGAAAGCGGCAACGGCCAATATCGGACATTCCCTACCGGGCACCGGAAACACCCAATGAGAAGTTAGTCGCTGATTTTTGGAGCGATGAGCTGGGTATAGTCCAGCCAGGGCTAGATGATGCGTTTTTTGAACTCGGTGGTGACTCGCTCGTCATGCTAAGGCTGGTTAACCGAATTAATGAGCACTTTGGTACAGGGCTAACTGTCTCAGCGCTAATGGAAGCACAAACAATTAAAGATCAGGTCATGATTGCGGAAATGATAAGCACAAACCACGCCGATGAAACAGAAGACTTTGTAATGGACCTGGGAGAATTGCTATGAGCCTTATGGAGTGCCTGCTGGAAAATGAATTACTTTCTTTTGAGAAAGAAAAATCGATAAATCATGACGCTAAGGTGAAAGAGCTTTACCAGTTATCGTTTTCAGGGATGCTCAACCATTACCTGCCCCGCCATGATAATGATGAGAAGATCAATTCGGGCCTGAAACTTGAAAATAGCAGGGATAGTTTTGATAGTGTAGAGATAAACAAAACGCCAACCTCACCAGATGAATACCTTGCATTTCTGGAAAATGTTGTATTTCCGAATACAGTAAACACATTTTCAAATAAGTATCTTGGCCACATGACAGCGCCGCTACCTGAATTTATCACTGAAGTTGCGAGTGCTGTATCTCGTATGAACCAAAACCAGGTAAAAGTTGAAACATCCAGCGTTTTGACTTTGATTGAACGCCAGGTCTTAGGGGTTATTCATAATAAGATCTATCGCCAGCCTACAGAGTTTTACGAGCAAAATATGCACTGCCCGGAACGAAGCCTGGGGGTGATTACCGGCGGAGGGACACTCGCCAATATTACCAGCTTGAGCTATGCCCTTAATGCGGCATTTTGTGCCGATGCGCATTTTGCAGGGCTGGCGAAGGAAGGCCTAGTTGCCGCCCTAAACCATTATGGTCGCAAGGATGTTGTTATCATCGGCTCGAAGAGAATGCATTACTCTATCGATAAGGCTGCCAAGTTATTGGGACTTGGCGAAAAGAATGTAATTCGCCTTGATACGCATCGTAACGGCCAGGTCGATTTGGAGCAGATGCGAGAATGTTTACACCAGTGTCGTCAAGAGAACGTTCATGTACTGGCTGTTATTGGTATTGCCGGAGCAACAGAAACCGGCAGTGTCGATCCACTCGAAGAAATAGGTTTGCTAGCGAAAGAATTCGGTGTGCACTTTCATGCTGATGCGGCGTGGGGAGGTGCATACGTGTTCTCCCAGAAGCACAGGGAATTAATGAATGGCATCGAATTCGCAGATACGGTGACGATCTGTGCTCACAAGCAGTTGTATATCCCAATGGGAACCAGCCTTTGTATCTTTAAGTCACCAACCTTCGCGACACATTCAGAGAACAATACGGCTTATCAGTGTAAGAAAGGCAGCTACGATCTTGGTCGTTATACCATTGAAGGTTCAAGGCCGGCTTCAGTACTGATGTTGCATGCCCTGATTAATATGTGGGGAGATGATGGGCTACAGCACGTCATGGATATGACGCTGTCGACCGCTGAATTATTTACAAAAAAGATAAAGTCGTCGAATATTTTTTCCTTGGTTCAGGAACCCGATCTAAATATTGTTGTTTACCGTTATATCCCCGCAAAACTTCGCGCTAAAAATGAAGCGGGAGAAAAATTAAATAACAATGAACTTATGATAACTAATGATATTAATCAACAAATACAAAAGCAGCAATTTATGAAAGGGAATACCTTTGTTTCCTCAACCACACTCGTCGATGGTGAGGTGAGAAACGTTGTTTTTCGGGCTGTATTCTGTAACCCATTAACACAAGAAAAAGATCTCAATGCTTTATTGGCTGATCAAGCAGAAATAGCTGCAGAAATTGAAAGCTTGGGATGAGTAAATAATTATTATTTTTCAATTTGGTTAGGTGGTGATAATGAAAAAAATATCGAGAAGGAATTTGATTAAAGTTGCGGCAATAGCTGGTGCGGGAGCAACGGCTTCTGTAATGCTCAATGATAGGGAAAAAACATATCAGGAGAAGCTCGATACACTATTTAATGAAGCTCTTACTGATCTACCGGCAGCCAGTATCGGTGCCGCAATTATTAAAGGTGGCGAACTGGTATGGTCAAAAGGTTACGGCTACCAGGATATCGAAACCCGCACGCCGATGAGTGCCGACAGCATATGGCAGACAATCGGCTCGGTGTCTAAGCTGGTGGCATGGACGGCACTGATGCAGCTGATTGAAAAACAGCAGATTGAACTGCATGGCGATATTAGCCGCTATGCCGGGGCGAAAATCAGAAACCCACGTTACCCGGATACGGTGATTACCCCCTATCACTTGCTGACCCATTCCTCTTCGTTTTCAAGCCGGAAGCTGATGTCCGCCCCGAACACGATGGCGGATATGTTCTGTAAGTCCTATACGATGGATTTAAAGATGTGGGTGCTGGAAAATATCCTGGAAACCGGAAAACACTATTCGCCTGACTTGGTGTTTGATAACTACCGGCCGGGTGACTTTGACAATATAAAGAATGATCCTCTGGGGGTCTTGTCAGGGTATTCAAGTATCAACTCTGTTATAGCGGCCTATCTGGTTGAGTGCGTATCTGGAATAACTTTCGAACAATATTGCAAAGAAGAGATATTTGACCGAATCGGGATGGATAATACCGCCTGGTCAAAAGGAAGTCTGGATAAAATGCGGCTGATCACTCCCTATGAGGCCACCAAAAGCCAGCGTGCACCTATTATGGCGGTTTATACTAAAGCGATGCAAGATAAAGGTTACCTGAGTACTGGCGCAGTCGAATCAGGTGATGGAAAAGGTTATTATGCAGTCGAAAGCTGCGATTATTTTTCACCGTTTTACCCTTCGGCATTACTGGGAACGACAGTTAATTCTTTTGCCAAATTCCTGATTGCATTTTTGAATAGCGGGAAGGTAAACCACAACCAGTTATTAAAGCCTGAAACCATCAATCAAATGTTCTCTATGCAGCGCAACGATAGCTGGACAGGTTTTGGAATTGGGTTAGGCTGGTTTCAATTTTCTGGCCGAAATGGCCGAGTTATGTGGGGGCATGACGGGGGCGGGCCGGGGATTATGGCAAAGGTAGAAATAGACCCAGAGACGAGGAGTGGATTTGTTTTGTTTGTTAATAATTTCTTTGTGAAGTATAGCGGCAGAGGGAATTTAATTAACGAGCTCAGAAAAACTATGGATAGTTTGGATACCTGATTATTTTTATCTTCCTATAAAACCAAACACAATAATTTAGAAGCTAATCATACCAGCCATTACCCATGTGGCTGGCTAGCTGTATTCGGGAATTTAGTATGAGTGTGATTGAGTTACTTAATAAATTAAAATTATCTGGCTGCAAGCTGGAAGTCGAAGGAAGTAATCTAAGGGTGAAAGGTAAACTGCCCAGCCAGCTTCGTGATCAAGTTATTGCCCATAAAAAAGAGATTATCTCTCTGCTCGGAAATAACAGGCAGCCGACTTTAATAAAGAACTCAAAAAATAATGCCGATAAATTCCCGGCCCATAACGGGCAGCGAGGATTGTGGATTATCAGCCAACAGGAAGGAGCTGAAGCTGCCTATCTCGAGCCCGGCTATCGTTATTACCTGAAAGGCGACCTGGATCAAGATGCCTTAAACCGGGCGTTTTCAGAACTGGTGCGCCGCCATGAAATTATCCGGACTACTTATCAATATACCGACCAGGGGCTGTGGCAGAATGTGCAGCCGGCATCCGGCTTTGAGCTCAGCATAGATGATCTGCGAAGGCTTGGTGAAACGGAAAAAAGCCAACGTGAAAGGGCAATCCTAGAGGCAGAATCATGCCGGCCTTTTGATCTCGAAAAGGATTTGATGCTCAGGGCCAGGCTGGTTCGCTTCAGCGACGATGAGTATCTGCTGTTTATGGTCATGCATCATATCGCCATGGACGGTTGGTCCTGGCGGGTGATCACCACCGAGTTGCAGTCGCTGTACAATAGCTTTGCCGCCGGTATCGCCCCTTCTCTCCCGGAGCCTGCCTTTCAGTACACGGACTATGTCCATTGGCGGAGCAAAGTGCAGTTTGAACAAAATATCGCCCCGTCGCTGGCATACTGGCGCAAAAAACTGGAGGGGGCCCCGGAGCTGCACAGCCTGCCGCTTGACTACCCGAGGGCGAATTACCAGTCCTATCAAAGCCAAGTCGAGACGCTTCAGCTATCGGTCGCCGAAACAGCCTCCCTTTACCAGCTGGCCCGCGAGCAAAATGTGACTCTCTTTGCTGTTCTGCACGCCCTGCTTGCTGTTGTGTTGTCGCGTCATAGCGGCGAGAAGGATATTGTGGTCGGATCGCCTTTCTCGGGCCGAACCAACTACGAGTTCGAGTCTATGGTTGGCTTTTTTGTCAATACGCTGGCGCTGCGTACCGAGCTTGACGGCGATCCGGCGTTTTGCGATGTGCTCAAGCAGGTCAGCCAGACAATCAAGGAAGCCGATCAGCATCAGGACCTGCCTTTCGATATGCTGGTGGACAAACTGAATTACAGCCGGAGTAGTGCGTATTCCCCTGTATTCCAGATCATGCTGGTATTGCTGAATATGGACTTGCCGCAGCTGGAGCTTAATGGGGTGAGGCAAGTTTCGATCGGTCAGCCTGTCTATTCCCAGACCAAATATGATATTTCGCTGATTTGCTTTGAAGATCACGGGCAATTGACGCTGAACGTTGAGTATTGCGCTGCGTTATTCAAGCCAGAAACGATCCAAAGGCTGACCCGGCATCTGCGCAACACCATGGAGGGCGTGATCACGAACTCGGCAGTTAAGCTGTCTGATATTGAGATGCTGACAGACGCTGAGCGCTCCCGGCTGCTCAACAATCCCCCTCTAGCCCAGAGCTCTGAACCACGACTGTGTATTCATCATTTATTCGAGCAGCAGGTTGCCAAAACACCCGATGCGACTGCCCTTGAATATCAAGGAGAGGCTTTTTCCTATTCTATCCTGAACCAGCGGGCTAACCAGTTAGCGTATCAATTGATAGAGCGGGGAGTAGGGCCTGATCGCCCCGTGGCGCTATGCATGAATCGTACTCCTGATTTGATTGTCGCCCTGATCTCTGTGCTAAAAGCTGGAGGTACATACGTATCGGTGGATCCTAAGTACCCGCTTAAGCGGCAGGCATTTATTCTTGCTGACTCCAACTGCCACCTTTTACTCACTGAAAAAGAGTTTAATAGAAACTTTTCGGATTTTGATAAAGAGATATTGCTCCTAGAAAATCATGGCGACTTTATTAATCCTGCGATTGTAGATGAAAGTAAAGGTAACCCTGAGACTGCGGTTATTCCTCGCCACCTCTCTCACCTGATTTATACATCGGGTTCGACAGGCAGACCTAAAGGGGTCATGGTCGAACACCGGAATGTTACCGCTCTGATCGACTGGGCATTAGGAACCTATGAGAGTGATGAACTAAAGAAAGTCCTGTTCAGCACGTCGCTCAATTTTGACTTGTCTATTTTTGAGCTGTGGGCACCGCTACTTAGCGGTGGTGCCGTGTTACTCGTCGATGACATCGCCAGACTAGCGGAAGAGGCTAGCCTGGAGCCGACCTTGATCAATTCGGTACCCAGTGCCCTCTATGCCTTGCTCGAAGCCAGTGCGATTCCCGATTCCGTGAAGACGCTCAATGTGGCCGGTGAGCCCTTGTCCAGCAAACTGGTCAACCTGGCCTTTTCCAAGTCAAAAATACAGCAGTTATATAACCTGTACGGTCCGTCGGAAGATACAACGTACTCAACGTATGCGCGTTTTACCGGCTACATAGAGGCAGAGCCGTGTATTGGTAAACCGATAGATAATACATTTGCCTATGTTCTGGATGATGCTCAGGCACTGTTGCCTGAGGGCGCTATCGGAGAGCTATATCTATCTGGCCTGGGGGTTGCCAGGGGCTACATGAACCGCGAAGACCTTAATCAAAGTTGTTTTATTGCCAATCCATTTGTAATCGCGGGCCATGAGAGGCTGTATAAAACGGGCGATTTGGTGCGTTGGGGCGCAGAAGGAGAGCTTGAATATATCGGCCGTAAGGATCACCAGGTAAAAGTTCGTGGCTTCCGTATCGAACTCGGCGAAATTGAATCTGCGCTGTCGGGTCTTGATGGCATCAGGGAGCAGGCTGTTATTGTCAAGATCGGCGATAGCGGCGAGAAGTCCCTGGTCGGTTATGTCACCCTTACCGATACGGGGAAGGGTGATAACGAGCAGGCTAAGCTGGCCATTCGTGATCAGCTCAATGACGCGATTCCTGATTATATGGTTCCTGGGCACATTGTTGTGCTGGATGCAATGCCATTAACTAAAAATGGCAAGGTCGACCGTCACGCATTGCAGGCTATGGATTATGTTGCTCCGCAGGAAGAGTTAGTCTTGCCGGCAAATCAGTTGGAATCAACGCTATTTGAAATTTGGCAAAGTGTACTGGGAGCGAAAGCACTTGGTGTCAATACCAACTTCTTTTCAGCGGGCGGTGACTCTATTTTAGCTATTCAGCTAGTATCGAAAGCGCGCAAGGTCGGTATTAAGCTGACATCACAGCTGATTTTTGAACATCAAACGATAGCGCAGCTTGCCAACGTTGTTGATGTTGAACAGGCACAGCTAAAAGCCGTACAACCTCTAGCTGAAGGAGAACAGAAGCTTACTCCAATCATGCAAGCCTTCTTTGAGCAGGAACAAGAAGGAGCTCATCATTATAATCAGTCGATGCTGTTCAACCTGCCGGATCTAACCCGGTCAGAGCTGCATCAGGTACTGGCTGCGTTGTGGCAGCGACATGATGTATTCCGGTTGGCGTTCAACTATCACAAATCTAGCGCTGCTTATAGGCCTTTTACCCCTGAGATGATCGACAATGGCTTGGTCGAGCTTGATTTGAGAGAAGAAGAGGGGAGCCAATATGAAAAGGTTGTTCATGATGTGGTCGCCCGGGCACAACAGCAGCTGGCCGTGGACAAGGGAGATCTGGCGCGTTGTATCTGGATCCGGCAGCAGCAGGGAGATCAACTCTTATGGGTCATGCACCATCTGGTGACCGATGGTGTTACCTGGCGGATCATCGCCGAAGATTTAACGACAGCGCTAGCTAACCTAGCATCCCAATCTCCTCTGCTGGCAAGGCCTGAAGGCGATAGTTTCCAGTATTGGGCAGAGTACCTTCATGATAAACAGCATCATCCGCGTTGGCTGGCTGAAAGAGAATACTGGGTTAACGAAAGTAAAGTTAGTGCGTATCTTCCCGTTGATCATGATATTCAGGGGCCAAGTTTAGAGTCGGAGACCGACATTGTTACCGTCAGCCTGCCTGAGCCAGAAACATCCTGCTTGCTGCAGCAGGCATCACAGAGCTACAACACGAGAATCAATGAGCTGCTGCTGGCGGCATTGGCTCCGGTGCTGCTTGAATGGGCAGGTGGCAACCAGTTTCGTATCGACATGGAAGGGCATGGACGGGACATTGATGATGATATTGACCTGAGCGAAACAGCGGGTTGGTTTACCTCTCTTTATCCTGTCGCCCTGGTCGCACAGGACTCGATCGGCGAACAGATCGTTACGATTAAGGAAAAGCTCCGGGCATTACCGAGTAATGGAATTGGCTATGGTGTCTTGCGTTATGTTTTGCGCGATGAGGATCTGTCATCGGGACAAGCGGCAGAGGTTGTTTTCAATTATCTAGGCCAATTTGTCGGTGATGAGAGAGTGGTTGAATTAAATAGCCACCTAGGTGGTGACCATATCAGCCCCAAGCGCCAGCGTCAGCATAAGCTGGGTATCAATGGCCTGGCCAAAGACGGATGCCTGACGTTCCGTTTTGATTACAGCAGCAAGCAATATAACCGCTCGACCATCATTGCGAAGGCTGATGCCTTTATTGAGCAACTGAAGGTTGTTATCAAGCATTGCCTGGCTTCCGATCGGGTATATACCGCATCCGATTTTCCGTTAGCCGAGCTATCCAGCGACAAACTGACCTTACTGCAACAGTTGATACCCAATATGGCTGATGTCTACCGGGTGACCCCGACACAGCATGGCATGTTATTCCATTCATTGAGCAACCCTGACACAGCGATGTATAACAACATTCTCAAGGTTGGCTTAGGACCTATAGAGGCCGACCTTTTCAAGGAAAGTTGGTCGGAACTGATAACTAATCACTCGGTATTACGCACCGTTTTTTACGGAATAGAAGAGGAGTTTGCCCACCAGGTCGTTGTCAAACAGTGCAATCCGGTTTGGCGTCAGCTTGACTGGCGTGGCAACCAGCACATTGAAGCCGATCTGGCCGCATTCATTGAAAAGGAAAAATATACCCCTTTCAACCTGGCAGATGCTCCGCTCATGCGATTCACCCTGGTCCGGGAAAATAATGATCATTGGACCTTGATATGGTCGTTTCATCATGCGTTGCTCGATGGCTGGAGTATTCCCATCTTGCTCGATGAACTAAAAGTGCTGTACGCGGCTAAGGTAGCGCAATCCCCCATAGGGCCAAGATCCCCGGTACCCTACAGCACCTATGTGGATTGGTTGCTGCACAGGGATCACCGTGAAGCAAAAAGTTATTGGCTTGAACGGCTGGCCGATTTTTCGGAAGCTACGCGTTTTTCATTCGCCAGTTCCAATACCCCTGCCGGGGAAGCAAGGAAAGAAACCATTAATGTTGTGCTTTCCGAGGATCTGACCCATAGCCTGAAGGCGCTTGCCTCAGGAACATCAGTAACACTCAATTCTATAATACAAGGTGCATGGGGCCTATTGCTCAGCAAATACAGCAATAGCTCCGATGTTGTTTTTGGCCAGACAGTTTCGGGACGTTCATCAGACCTGAAAAATATCGATCAAATTGTCGGCTTGTGTATCAATACCCTACCTGTCCGGGTGCGGATACCGGACAATAATGAAAGCCTCACCGACTGGCTCAAATCGATACATAAGGCGCATAGCAAGGATGAGGTATACGGCTTTGCTTCGCTGTTAGATATTCAAAACTGGTGCAATGCCAAGGGGGGACTGTTTGAAAGCCTGGTGGTGTTTGAAAACTACCCTTCCGATATTCTCAGTCACGATGAGGAAATAGAGAGTGAAGGCATACGGTATAAGAGCGTTGAGGGAATTGAACAAAACAATTATCCCCTGAGCGTGATTGTGATCCCGGGGGCCAAGATCTCTATTCATATAGACTATGACGTGTCCTATATAGCGCCTTCTGACGCCGAGCGGCTAGGTCAGTACTTCAAGGCATTGCTAGGCAATATGGCCGAAGGAGGGGAGAAGAAAGTTTCTGAGTGTTCACTCATGGCGCAGCCTCTGGATAAGACGTTTAACTGTGTGCTCGATGAGAGGCTGGATTCATTTGATACCCTAACCTGTATTCATACCAAGTTTGAACAGGTAGCGGCAGCTACACCTGATGCTATCGCTCTGGAGCTAGGCAGCGACCGTATGAGCTACCAAGAGCTAAACCGTCATGCCAACCGCTTGGCCCGACAATTAATAGGGGCTGGTATCAAGCCGGATTCATTGGTTGGTTTGCATACTTCGCGCTCATTTGAGCTGGTGATTGGGGTGTTGGGGATCCTAAAGTCAGGGGGAGCCTATGTTCCCCTTGACCCAAATTATCCAGAGCAAAGGGTTCGCTATATCCTCGACGATGCAAAGCCTGGAGCAATTGTTACAGATGGCCATTTTGATTATGCAGGCGTTGATGACTGCGTTGTGTATATCGATAGCGCTACGGTTACCGAAAAGGATGATGTCAACCCGGTTATCCCTAACTTAACCGGATACAATCTTGCGTATGTTATCTATACCTCAGGATCGACCGGCAACCCCAAGGGCGTAATGGTCGAGCATGGTAATGTCGTTCGCTTGTTTGCAGCGGCCGATATTGAATTTTCATTCGATCATACCGATGTATGGACGCTATTCCATTCCTATGCCTTTGATTTTTCTGTTTGGGAATTGTGGGGTGCCCTGATCTACGGCGGTCGTCTTGTTATCGTCACTTATGAAGAAACGCGTTCGCCCGAGCAATTCCTCGATTTACTGTGCAAACAGCAGGTGACGGTGCTCAACCAGACGCCTTCGGCATTTTACAACCTTAGCCGAGCGGCGGTTGGATCCGGAAGGAAAACTGCGTTGAGGTATGTGGTTTTCGGTGGCGAGGCGCTCGACTTCAATTCATTATCCGACTGGTTTACTGATTACGGTGATGACCAGCCAATGCTGGTTAACATGTACGGGATCACCGAAACAACCGTGCATGTCACCTATCAGCGGATCCGGCAGCAAGATTGCGAGCAGCCGCTCAGTGTTATCGGCAAGCCGTTGGCTGATCTACGCGCCTATGTTTGCGATGCCCAGCTGAATATCCTGCCGGCAGGGGTGCCCGGTGAGTTGCTTGTTGGCGGCAACGGGGTGACGAGGGGTTACCTGAATCGTCCCCAGTTAACCCAAGAGCGCTTTATCACCAAGACACTGGTGTCAGGTGAGACTGGTGTACTTTACCGTAGCGGCGACTTGGTCAAATGGCTGGAGGACGGGAACCTCGAGTATCTTGGCCGTATTGACCAGCAGGTGAAGATCCGGGGATTCCGGATCGAACTTGGCGAGATAGAATCCACTCTGCGCAAGCATCCATTGGTAAGGCAAGCGGCGGTTTTTGCCTTGGCGGCGGATGGTAACCATAAGCGTCTTGCCGGTTATATCGAAGCCGACGAGGGTACCAGTGGCGATGACGTCCGGGAGTATCTATCCAGCCTCTTGCCTGACTATATGGTTCCCTCCACAATAATTAGAGTCGATGGTATTCCGTTGACCAATAACGGAAAGGTCAACCGAGATGCGTTATTAAAGCTCGCCGGAGATGAGCCGGGTGGAGAATTTATAGCAGCTCAAACAGAGGAGGAGAGTGTATTAACCGACGTTGTCGGTCAAGTTCTAAAGAGGAAAAGAGTCAGTGTATCTGATAACTTTTTTGCCATCGGCGGCGACTCAATTTTGTCTTTGCGTGTCGTCTCGTGTTTGAAAGAAAAAGGCTACCACTGCACCGTCGGGGAGCTGTTCAAATCCGAGACGCTCGGCTTACTGGCAACAAAGCTCCAGCCGCTGAAGTCTGCTCCTTCCGCAACCTATCAACCCTTATCGCTGTTATCGCCAGAGCAAAGGGATCGTCTGGCTAACCAAGGCACCATACCGGATATCGAAGATGCCTACCCGGCGTCAGCATTGCAAAGTGGGATGATTTTCCATAGCTCCCTACACCCGGGGACCGATATGTATCATGACGTGTTTGCGTTTCGTGTTTCGCTCATCTGGGATCGCCGCTGTTTCGATCAGGCGCTAGAGGCGATGAGCTCCCGCCACGAAATATTACGGACAGGGTTTGTTATTGATAGTGAAGAAGCAAGCTTACTTCAGGCTGTCTATCATCGTGCCAAGCCACCGGTTAGTGAACTGGACCTTCGTCAGCAAACTGCAACTGAACAGCGGGAGGCTTTGCGGCAGTGTATAACGGCTGAGCGCGAGAGGCCGTTTGATTACCAGACCGCGCCATTGCTCAGGCTTTTTGTCCATCACACTTCCGACCGGGAGTGGATACTGACAATTAGCTTTTCACACGCCATTTTAGATGGCTGGAGCCTTTCTCAGTTTAATACCGAGTTTTTGCAGTGTTATTTAAGTTTGCTTGAGCAGCAGTCTTATGGGGCTTCGGCCTTGCCTGCGGCTTACCACCATTTTATCCAACAAGAAATACAGGCTCGGAGTAACCCGCAAAGCAAACAGTACTGGCAAGAGATGTTGTTGGGGGCTGATGTGACCTCGGTTCCTTTACCGGTGAAGAATAGCGAAAATGGTCGCCGAAGCTTCCAAATCACCTGTTCGGGCTCCCTGAAGGAAAAGTTGAGTGAATTGGCGAGCAGGCTCGACGTGTCTTTGCAGCATGTTCTGCTGGCCAGCCATTTTAAAGTGCTGTCACTGGCTGTCGGCAGTACTGACATACTGAGCTCGGTTGTCGCCAATGGCCGACCACCAGTGGCCGGTACGGATCTGACTCTGGGGCTCTTTCTGAATGCGATACCATTTCGTCACCACCTAACGCCTGGCACATGGCAGGAATTGATTAAACAGGTGGGCAAGCAGGCAGCAGACAGCTTTGCTCATCGGGCATATCCGGTGATTGATATTCAGCAGCATACCCGGCTTAGTTTGGACAAGGTGCTGTTTAACTATACCCATTTCCATAACTATGATGCGCTTGAGACCGGTGATCTGGTTGTCTTTGAGCCCGTTGAAAAATTTGAGTCTTCAAATTTTGAACTGGTTGTTCAGTTTATGAATATGCCGCAAGGTGAGTTGGTACTGGAGTTGCAATACCCGGGAGCTGATGAGGAGTCAGGTGAAAACCAGCTATATATCAGCCAACTGGCAGGCTACTATCTGCGGGTGTTTGAGCAGATGGTGGCCGCCCCCGAGGCTCTGCACAGCAGCAGCGCCTTGCTGCCAGCCGAAGAGCGTACATACTTGCTCGAAGGTGCGCTATCGCACCAGGCGCTTTCTTATCATACCGAGCCCGCCGGGCAGCAGACCCTGGCCGGTTATTTTGCTGCGCAATGCCAGCGTAGCCCGCAGTCGGTCGCATTGCATTATCATGATATCCGCCTGACCTACCAAGAACTGGATCAGGCCAGCAACCGTCTTGCAAACTGGTTGGTTTCCTGCGGACTGGATGCAAGTAGCCAGATCGGTGTCAACCTGTCCCGTACGCCCGAGATGGTAACTGCGGTACTGGCTGTCATCAAGCTTGGTGCAACGTACGTACCGCTGGGTCCTGCCTATCCGGCCGATCGCCTCAGCACGATAGCGGGTGATGCCGGGCTGGCCGTAATACTGGCCGAGCGCAAGGAAGCGTGGCATGCCTCTTCGGCAGAGGCTGTTGTACTGTTCGGACCGCAGAGTGATATCGACCTGTCGGCTTATCCATCGACGCCCCTGCCGTTATCCACCGGAGTCAATCGTACCCGCTATCTTATTTATACCTCGGGTTCGACAGGCAAGCCAAAAGGGGTGCGGGGCACTGAAGCCGGTATCGTCAACCGATTGAACTGGATGTGGGATAGTTACCCGTTTGCCGAGGGAGAGGTTGGCTGCCTGAAAACCTCGATTAACTTTGTCGATCATGTCTGGGAGCTGTTTGGCTGCTTGCTGAAGGGGGTGCCGCTGGTGTTGCTGGATCATGATGATGTGGTCGATGCCCGCTGCTTGGTGGAGAAACTAAGCTGCTTTGAGGTGAGCCGGATTGTGCTGGTGCCGACCTTGCTCCAGGCCATTTTGTCACTGCCAACCGAGAGCCTGGCTGGCCTCGGAGCCCTAAAGTGGTGGACGTCAAGCGGCGAGCGCCTGCCTGATCCTCTGGTGCCGGCTTTCTACCGTCAGTTCCCGCAAGCCGTGTTGCTTAATCTCTATGGTTCGTCAGAAGTGGCAGCGGATGTGACCTGTTCTGATACCCGAGAGGCTGTCGATATTGATACCGACAACGGTGCTGCGTCATGTATCGGCTCGCCGATAGCCGATACCCGGCTGTATGTGCTCAATGGCGATATGCAGTTATTGCCTGCCGGCGTGCAGGGTGAGCTGTATGTCGGCGGTGCCGGGGTAGCCGCTGGTTATACCGACCCGGCCCTGACCCGGGAGCGCTTTGTCGACAATCCATTTGGCGAAGGGCGGCTGTTTAAAACCGGCGATATTGTCCGCTGGCGCCAGGACGGTAAGTTGCTGTACATCGGACGTAATGATGATCAGGTCAAGATCCGCGGCCACCGTATTGAACTGGGCGATATCGAGCATGCGCTGTTGATGTCAGAGTCTGTCGGGCAGGCTGCGGCGACGGTTGTCAGCCGCAACGGCGAGAGCGTGATTGCGGCTTACCTGACGCCGGCCCCGGGCAGCCATATTGATACGGAGGCACTTCGCGAACATCTGATAGAGCGGTTGCCGTCGGCGATGATCCCGGCGGCATTCATGGTGCTCGACAGCCTTCCGCTGATGCCGAATGGCAAGGTAGACAGACGACAACTGCCGGAACCCGGCTTTGCGCCCGTCGCGGGCTATCACCCACCGAGAAACCAGCTTGAACGTGACCTGTGTGCGGTCTGGCAACGCCAGTTGCAGACTGAAAAAGTAGGGATCCACGACAGTTTCTTCGCGCTGGGTGGGAATTCAATTACCGCCCTCAAGCTGGCGGCACAGATGGAGCCTGTCGTCGGTAAGCCCGTTCCGCTCACGGTCTTGTTTGAGCACAAAACCATTGCCGGGCTCAGCGCCTTTTTTGTCAATGAGGGCGATCGCCAACAAGCCACGATTCAAATTGCAGTAAATGACGCCAAGCAGCAGCACAACAGGATGAAATTATGATCTGGTCCCTACTCAAACAACTAAAAAAACAAAATTGTTCTCTTTGGCTAGAAGACGGGGAGTTAGAGCTGTCCTATGCCGATAATCCTCCATCACAGGAATGTATCGATGCGCTCAAAGCCAACAAGGCGGCTCTGGTAGATCTGCTGGCACAAAGGGGAGTGGTTTCCCAGCTCGCCTTTAATCATCTTGAAGAATGGCTGCGGGCTCCACTGTCGTTTGCCCAGCAGCGCTTGCTGTTTGTGGAGCGTCTGACCGAAGGGTCGGACGCATACCATATGCCGAGCTTGGTAGAGCTGGACAGCACGGTTTGCACGGTGTCGTTGGAAGCGGCACTTTGCGATCTGGTTGAACGGCATGCGGCTCTGCGTACGGTCTTTTGTACTGACTCGGGTGGGCAAGATTACCAGCAAGTATTAACTATGCCGCCGGCCATTAAACTTACGGTTGTTGAGGATGAGGCAGGCTTGTGCGATGAGTTGCGGGATGCTATCACGAGACCGTTTCGTCTTGAGCAGGAGCCGCCGCTTCGGCTCCACCGTTATAAAGTCGGCGAGAAACAGTACCTGCTGCTTAATTGGCACCATATCGCCTTTGATGGCTGGTCTGCCGGCGTTTTTTTCAATGAACTGTCTGCCTGCTACCAGGCAAGGTTGCGGGGTGAGGAGTCGCGGCTACCGGCACTGTCTCTGTCTTACCTGGATTTTGCCCGTTGGCAGCGAGACCTGGAGGGGCGTGAGACCATGGCGGCCGACGAGGCATTCTGGCGCGAGGAATTAGCGGAGTACCAGCCGCTCCAGTTGCCGCTGGATTATGAGCGTCCGACGACGGTCGATTATCAGGGGGAAGATGTTGAATTTGCCTTGGATGAAAAGTTATCGGCCCAGCTCAGAGAGCTTGCCCGCCAGAATGATACGACCCTGTATACGGTACTGTTGAGCGGCTACTTCATTGCGCTCAGCCAGTTTACCGGGCAGCAGGATGTGGTGATAGGCAGCCCGTTCGATAACCGGTTATCGACCCAGCTCCACCCGCTTGTTGGCTTTTTTGTCAATGCCTTGCCAGTCAGGCACCAACTGGATCCTGTGCAATCGGTATCCTCGCTGATCCATGACTTGCATCGTCGGATTGTGGCTGTCAAAGAACATCAGTCACTGCCGTTCGATCAACTGGTCAGTGTGGTGGATGACCAACGCGATTTGTCACGCCACCCTATTTATCAAGTGATGTTCAGTGTCCAGCGCTTCGGTACCGAGGGGCTGGCCGTCGACGGTTTGCCTTTCCGGGCCGTCGAGCTGTCTCGTTACCTGCCGCAGCCAACACCGGCGCGGTTTGACATTAGCCTGTTTCTTGATGATAGCCAGCCGGAAATACGGGCCAGTCTGAACTATGCGATCAGCCTGTTCGAGCCTGAGACAATTGATATCTTCCGCCAGATGTTTCTGGAGGCCCTTCTCGCAATGGTCGACGTTCCGGACCAGGCTATATCCGATATCGATACCCTACCAACCGGGCTTCGCCACCAGATCCTGGAGACCTGGAACCAGACCGAAGCCGACTATCCTGCTGGATTGTGCCTGCACCAGCTATTTGAACAGCAGGTTGAACGTATTCCTGATGCCCCTGCACTGGCTCACGGCGATCAATGCCTGAGTTATCGCCAATTGGATGAGCAGTCCAGCCAGCTGGCTGACCATCTGCGCTCTGCTTATTTGAGAGAGTACGGCTGCCAGTTGCCGGGCGGGACACTGATCGCGATTAATGTTGAACGAACACCTGACTGGGTGGTTGCAATCCTGGCGGTGCTGAAAGCAGGTGGTGCCTACCTTCCGTTGCTGCCTGATTCTCCGCGACAGCGGAACGCGTTCATATTGCAGGATGCAAAGCCGTCGCTAATGTTGGTGAACCATGCGAAATGGGATAATTGGTGTGATTTTGAGGTGCAGGTTTGCCTCGTAGCGGTCGAGTATTCCGAGTCTGTGCCAGATGCTGGCAGCCTGTTTGCTGAGCCATTGAGCCGTCCTTCTGATCCGGCTTATGTGATCTATACCTCAGGCACGACTGGCCAGCCTAAAGGGGTGATGATCAGTCATCGCAACGCGGTTCATCTGGTCAGTGCCCAGACCGGAGCATTCGACGCGGCAAGCTGTACCCGTTCATTGTTGTTTGCGGCAGGGATATTTGATGCCCATGTGTCAGAGTTGTTTGTCGCCTTGGCGAACGGCCATCTTGCTGTGCTGGCCGATGACGAGACCAGACAGGATCCCGAGCTTCTTAAGGTGCTTTGCAGCCGCTGGCAGGTTGAGCTGGCGACGCTGCCGCCTTCTCTGCTGGCTGCGCTAGAACCGACGGATTTTCCCGGCATCAAGGTACTTGTGACCGCTGGAGAGACGCCGCCGCTATCGGCACTGCAGCGTTTTGCCTCTCACTGCCATGTGATCAATGCCTACGGGCCTACCGAGATCACCGTATGTGCGACTGCCCACCGTTTTTCAGCGGGGGATAATGCCAACCAGATCGGCAGGGCGATCAGCAATACCCGTCTCTATGTGCTTGACGGTATGGGACGGCCTGTGCCCCCCGGCGCATCTGGTGAACTGTATGTCGGCGGAGCCGGGGTTGCTCTTGGATATCTGAACCGACCTGAGTTAACGGCGGACCGTTTTGTCACCAACCCGTTTGCGACGGTTCGTGACCAACAGCTGGGTTATGACCGCCTGTACCGGACCGGCGACCGGGTTAAGCAGTTTGCTGACGGCAGCCTGGTCTTTCTTGGCCGCAATGATGCCCAGGTGAAAATCCGCGGCTTTCGGGTCGAGCTGGGCGAGATCGAATCCCTGATTGCTGAGCAGCCTGAAGTTGGGCTGGCGGCGGTTACTGTTGCCGATTATCTCGGCCAGCCTTCGATAGCGGTGTATGCGGTTGTTCGCCCGCAACAGGCTCTGACGCTGGAGGGGCTTAACCAGCGGCTGTCTGAACGGCTACCAGCATATATGCTGCCTTCGTCTCTGACTGTTATCGAGCAGCTACCCATGACAGTCAACGGAAAGCTGGATGTGGCCGCTTTGCCTGCACCGAGCCAGACCAAGGCACAGGGCTATTCGGCTCCTGAGAGCCAGATCCAGCGCCAGCTTTGTGAGATTTGGCAGCAATTACTTGGGGCTGAGCAGATCGGTATCAATGATAATTTCTTCGAAGTCGGTGGTAACTCTGTTCTTATCGTGCAGCTTCAGCAGCGCCTGGTAAAGCTGCTGGATATCAAAGTCTCTGTCGTTGAGCTATTTGCCAATCCCAATATTGCCAGCCTGGGCGAATTTTTACTGTCTCGACAGCAGCCATCAGATGTGCCGCCTGCGAACGAGAAAAAAAACAATCGCTCAGTGATGCCTGCGGCACCTATTGCGGTGATAGGTATGGCTGGAAAATTTCCCAAGGCCGGGGATGTCGAAACCTTCTGGCAGCGTATTGCCGAAGGTTACTGTGCCGTTGAGACGCTTGATGATGACACCTTGCTGGCGCGGGGGGCGGATCCGGCATGGTTCGACCTGCCAAATTATGTACGCTCGGAAATCGCCATTGACGATCAGGCGATGTTTGATGCCGGATTTTTTGGCTTCAATGAGCGCGTAGCTCAGCTGACTGATCCCCAGCATCGCTGGATGCTGGAATGTGGTGTCCAGGCTCTGGAAAATGCAGGCTACCCCGGAGAACCTGAGAACCAGCGAATTGGGGTGTTTGTCGGCAAGAGCGAGCACTTTGCTTGGCATGAACGGGTGTTTTCCCGCCGTAATCAGGCAAATAATGCCGGTGACATGGAGGTGGGACAGGCAATCGGCAAGGATTTCCTGGCGACATTGCTATCGTACAAGCTGAACTTGACTGGGCCGAGCCTGAACTTGGCTACCGCCTGCTCTACTTCGCTGGTTGCTGTGCATGAAGCCTGCCAGCAAATCCGCGCTGGACACTGTGAGATGGCAATGGCTGGCGGCGTGTCTCTTGACTGTGAGCCTTCTATCGGTTATTTGCATCAGCCCGGTTTTATCTTCTCCCAAGATGGCTACTGCCGTCCGTTCGATACCGCTTCAAGCGGAACAGTGCGTGGCTATGGTGCTGGCATTGTTGTTCTCAAGCGTTTGGACAAGGCGCTGGCTGATGGCGACACCGTTTATGGCGTTATACGTGGTTCGGCAATCAATAATGACGGTGCCAGCAAAGTGAGTTACAGCGCACCGTCCGTGACGGGACAGGTGAAGGCTATTCAGGATGCCTGCAAGGATGCCGGAATTGATAGCACTACCGTTCAGTATGTCGAATGCCACGGAACGGGCACGCCTCTCGGTGATCCAATAGAAATTTCGGCGTTGTCTCAGGCATATAGGGCCACAGCCCAGGATCCAATAAAAAAGGCAAGTTGTGCACTGGGATCGCTTAAGGCCAATATTGGCCATTTGGACTCGGCGGCAGGGGTGGCCGGTTTGATTAAAACGATCCAGGCCTTGCGCTATGGCCAGCTGCCACCGATGGCTAACTTTAGAGCCCCCAATCCTGAGCTCGATTTGGACGCGACACCATTTTATGTCAATGACCACTTGCGTACCTGGCCTGAAAGCGGATCGCCGCGCCGCGCAGGGATCAGCTCGTTCGGGATTGGCGGAACCAATGCCCACCTGATCCTGGAGCAGCCGCCACAACAAGCGAGTGAAAAAGCGAGTGATGCCCAGGTGCTGACGTTCTCTGCCAAGACACCGTCAGCCTTGGACAGCTTAAGACAGGAGCTGCATAACTACTTGCAGTCTCATCCTTCGGTATCGCTGGGTGATGTCGCCTTTACCCTGCAGCAGGGGCGGGCAGCTTACCCGTACCGGGATGCGCTAGTGGGTGTTGATATGACCGATACAGCCACGCAGCTAGGCGAAGCAATGCCTGCTGCTCCGGCGGTGCCAAATCAGCCACGTCCGGTAATTTTCCTCTTCCCCGGGCAGGGTAGCCAATATGCGGGTATGGGACATAGCCTGTCACGGCAGTCGCCGTTGTTTAAGGCAACCCTGCAGCGCTGCCTTGAGCTGCTTAGGGAAAACCATCAGCTGGACCTGTCTTCGTGGCTTGAAATACCAGAATATCTCGAAGGCAAGGGGGAGAACACGTCCCGTTACCAGGCATGGTGCAAGCAGGCTGATGAGGCGCTGCAAAGGACAGAAAATACCCAGCCGGCCTTGTTCTGTATTGAGTATGCCCAGGCAACTTACTGGATGAGTCTTGGGCTCAAGCCCGTAGCGATGATCGGGCATAGCCTGGGGGAATATGTTGCGGCCTGTATTGCTGGTGTCTTTACACTGGAGGAAGCGCTGGAACTGGTTGTGGCCCGGGGACGGTTGATGCAGCAGCTTGAAACCGGCGGTATGGTTGCGGTTAACGGTGAATACCCATTTGTCAATGAGTTGGCTGAGCGGTTCGAACTGTCTGTTGCGGCCCGCAATGGACAGCAACAATATGTGCTGTCAGGCGAGATAGATCGGATTGAAGCGGTACAGGACTGGCTAGAATCACAGGGGCTCAGGCACAAACTGCTCGCGACTTCCCACGCCTTCCACAGCCATATGATGGAACCGGTACTGGCGCGTTTCCACGAGGTGGTTGGCCGTCATGAAAAGAAGGCTCCGGCGATCCCTTATTTGTCCAATCTGCATGGCGGCTGGATAGCGGCCGACGAGGCGTGTAGCGCTGACTATTGGGTTTCCCATCTGCGCCAGGGCGTGAAGTTCTATGACGGGGTCAAAACCCTTGTCGAGCAATTTTATGCGGGGGACGCCTCATCTGCACCGGTTCTTATCGAGGTCGGGCCGGGGCGGATCCTGAGCGGGATGGCTGCAGCTATTCACCCGCAGTTGAATGAGCTGATGGTACAAGGCCTCCCGTCTGACCGGGCTGGTGAAGAGCGTGAGAATGGAACCCTAGAGGCAGTTGCTGCCTGCTGGCGTATGGGTGTAGAGCTGGATTGGTCAGCACTGCATAGTGGCGCAACAAGGCGACGTATCGCCCTGCCTTCCTATCCGTTCGAGCATCAGTCCTATTGGTTGGAAAAGGTATCGGCTGAAGCCGTTTCGGGTACCCAGGTGCGCAATAACAGCGATCAGTGGTTTTATCAGCAGAATTGGCAATTGCGCTCTCTTGCCAATCAGCAGCGAAGCAGCGATAGCGTGCTGCTTCTTGGCGATGATAGTGCCATGGCGGAACAGTTGTCCCGAGCATTGCAAACGCAAGGGAGCCGTGTCTGTCGAGTTTCTGAAGGCTCCGGTTTTGTCCGGCACGAGGTGGGGCGTTATTCCATTCGGCCGGATTCGGGAGACGATTTTGATAACTTGTTTACCGATCTGAAGCTAGCGGGTGCCATGCCGGATACCATTATCCATTTTTGGCAGTACGGGCAGCATCGCGAACTGCCGGGGCTTGATAGCTTGGGTGCGAGCCAAACCAGGGGCTTTGACAGTGCGATTGCCCTGGCGCAATCGCTCGGCCGCGGCCAGGTTCAGGCTGATCTGCTCTTCGTGACCAGCCGTCAGCAGGCTGTCTCCGGCCAGGATGTTGCCAACCCTCTTAAGGCAACGTTACTGGGAGCCAGCAAAATTATTGATGTTGAATATGACGGAGTCGCTGCTCGCAGCATCGACTTTGCTACTGGTATTGCGGGGGAGACGACGGAACAACATGCCGCTGTACTGGTTGAGGAGCTGGCGCACTCTGCGACAGATGTCGCTATTGCCTATCGTCAGGGGCTGCGCTTCGCGCCTTCGTTTGAGCCGGTCGAGCTACCTTCATCATCAGAGATGGCGCAACCGTTCAAGCCGGGTGGTACCTACCTTATTGCAGGCGGCTTGGGAGGAATGGGGTTGGCCTTTGCCCGACATATTGCCGATCAGGTTCCTGCAAACTTGCTCCTAGTTACCCGGCGAGAATTTCCGCAACCGTCAGAGTGGGCAAACAGACTGCAGTTGGGGGATGAGACTGCAGAGCAGATCCGGGTAATTCAACAGATGGAAGAGAAAGGGTGCCGGGTTGTCGTTGCCAGTGCGGATCTTGATGATCTGGATGCGATGACACAGATCATTGCCCGGGTTCATGAGCAGTTCGGCAAGGTTGACGGTTGGATCCATGCTGCCGGTATTGTCGATGAGGCCGGAGTGATCCAGCGCAATACCAGAGAGGCATTGGAAAAGGGAATGAAGGCCAAGGTTCGCGGTACCTTGGTGCTGGATCGACTCGTGTCTCCGGACAGTCCTGATTTTATTCTTCTTTGCTCATCACTGTCTGTTGTTATTCACCAGATGAAATACGGGCAGGTGGCCTACGCTGCTGCCAATGAGTTCCTTGATGCCTATGCCTGCTACAAGAAACGGACCTCGACCAGTACCGTAACTGTCGTTGATTGGGACGACTGGCGTGACACCGGTATGTCGAAACGTACCCGGGACAAGGCTGGATACAACCTTAGCGAGGAAGAAGCCCGCTTTACCTTAACCGTACCGGAAGGCCAGGCGGTGTTTGCCCGTGCGCTGTCAAGCGGTCTTGAAAGGGTCATTGTATCGATCCGCGATTTGCACCGGTGGCAACGCACTGTTGCGGCAACGCCTGCTGACGGACTGCGGCCTGACAGTAGCGGGAATCAGGCCGGGCAGCTTCTCGAATTAATGACACAGGAAGAGGCGGAAACAGCATTGGCAGCATTGCTAAAACGGATGCTTGGCGTGCAAGAGATCAAAGCCGGTGACGATTTTTTCCGGCTTGGCGGGGATTCTTTACTGGTTATTCAGCTTGTGAATGCGATTCGCGATCAGTTCGGCATTTCCCTTGGGCTGGAAGAAATTATGGCCCGACCGGCATTAGCGGAGATAGAAGCCTTGGTTATCGAGAAGGCCGGATGGGCGGATGATGACGAATACTGGGATGAATGGGAATCTACTGAAGGTTTTGAACAGGAAGGAACTATTTGATGATCAATGGGTTAGTAACACGGTTGGCTGCCGAGGGAGTTCGGTTTGGCTTAAAGCGCGGAGAATTGGTCTATCAGTCAAAGCGAGCACTGACAGCAAGCCAGCTCGAAGAAATTAAATTGCACAAAGTCGATATTATCGGCTATCTGCAGAGCAAACGCCGCCCTCGTCCTGCTGCCTCGGCAGGTACTGAGGGGCTTCGCCGCTACGAGCAGGCGTATTATCCCCTGGCATTCGGCCAGGAGCAGATGTGGTTTGTCGATCAGTTTATGGACGGAGGCACCCACTTCAATATGCCGGTGGCCCTATGTCTGGAAGGTAAGTTGGATGTGCCGGTGCTGGAGTTGGCGCTAAAAGACCTTGTCGATCGCCATCATGCCTTGCGTTGCGTGATCGCAGAAGTCGACGGCAAGGCACAGCAACAGGTTCGTCTTGCTGCTGATTTTACCCTGGTAAAGGAAACAAGCCATCTAGATAAAGGCGATCAGCAAGATAAGGCTGTTGCCAGCTGGGTGCAAAACCAGGTGGCGGTGTCTTTTGATCTTCGTAGTGACTACATGCTATGGGCATCTCTGCTGGAATGTGATGCCGAGAAGCACATTCTGGTGCTGGTGCTTCATCATATTGCCGGGGATGGTCTCTCGATCAATATTTTGCTCCGCGAGTTGCAGCAGCTTTACCGGGCCAAACTGGAGGGATTGCCTAGTCCCCTGCCGCCGTTAGCGCTGCAGTATACCGACTACGCCTGTTACCAGCAGGAGTTGGCAGCCAATTCGGGCTTTAGCAACCATCTTGATTACTGGCTGGACTACCTGAAAGAGTGCCCGTCGACCCACAGCCTGCCGATATTGCCGCCAGGTCAAAACTCGATCCAGCAAGAAGAAAAAGCGTTTTGGATTGAGCCGCTGGACAGCACTATGTTGGATCGCTTAGCGACTTTTCACCGCGCCTCCGGAACGACACTGTTTGTGCTGTTGAGGACGGCGTTTGCACTTCTGATCAGCCGATACAGTAATGAGTCCGATATTGTGCTGGGGACACCGATGTCCAACCGCAATGATAAGCGATTGGAGGGGATCGTTGGCCTGTTTGCCAATCTGGTGGTATCCCGAACACAGCTCAGGAGTTCGGAGACGTTTGCAGAGCTTCTCGAGCGGAGCCAGCAGCAAGCCGTATCCGATTTCAAGTATCAGGATATTCCATTTGATTTATTGGTTGAAAAGCTTAATCCGGAACGCCATTCCGAACGAAATCCGTTGGCGCAGATTGCATTTTCATTGAGTGATTATGATACCGAACAACTGTCACTGCCCGGTGTTGATGTTTCTCCTGTCGGCCATGATCACTTGGTCGGCAACTTTGACCTGCATGTTGATGTCAGAACTAACAAGCAGGGGGGGACAATCAGCTGGACCTATTCACGGTCTCTGTTTGATCCGGACTTGATCAAGCGAATGGCATCAAACTTCAGTGTATTGCTGCAGTCGCTGGTAAGCTCTCCCCGTACGGCGGCGCTGGCACTGCCAATGCTGAGCCAGGAAGAATACCTGACACTGACGGATCAAAATAATCACACTGAGCTGGCCTATAACAAAGAAACCGGGCTTATCGAGCTGTTCGAGCAGCAGGTCGCAGCTAATCCTGAATGCCTAGCATTGATTGACGGGGAGCAATCAGTCAGCTTCGGGGATTTGAATCAAAAAGCTGACCAGCTGGGCTGCTGGTTGCGGCATAAAGGTGTAAAGGTTGGTACCCGGGTAGGGATTTGCCTGGAACGCAGCTTTGATTCGGTGATTGCATTGTTAGGGGTACTGAAGGCCGGGGGCTGCTATGTCCCTATGGAGCCTCAGCATCCGGATGAGCGGCTTCGCTATATTGCTGGTGATGCCGGGGTGTCGCTTGTACTTACCCATAAGCAGCATGCGGCTCGGCTTTCCCGGTTTACTTCCGAGCAGCTGTTGTTGGATCAAAACTGGCCGGAACTTGATGCCAGTGAGGATAGCTGTGGGCTTGGAGGTCGCTCACCCAATGCTCCGGTCTATGTGATCTACACCTCGGGTTCGACCGGACGGCCGAAAGGCGTAGTTGGCGGACAGCTTGGTATATTGAACCGTTTGCACTGGATGTGGCATCGTTACCCGTTTGCTGGCAGAGAGCTTGGCTGCCACAAGACTGCATTGAGTTTCGTCGATCATGTCTGGGAACTTTTCGGCCCCTTGCTACAGGGCGTTCCTGTATTGCTGCTGGCTGATGAAACGGTCAGGCAACCTGAGCTGCTGGTCAATAAGCTGGCATCCCATATTGTGACAAGGCTGGTATTGGTCCCTTCGTTGCTTGAGGCGATTCTGGCCCTGCCACCGCAACAGGTATCCAGCCTCTCTTCGTTGAAGTGGTGGACCTCAAGTGGCGAGGCACTATCGACAGAGCTGGCAATGGCATTCTGCCGACAACTGCCATCGGCGACACTGCTTAACTTGTATGGCTCGTCGGAGGTGGCGGCCGATGCAACCTACTATGAAGTCGATGCAGAAAGCCTGCACCTGTTCCCGCGGGGGGTACCGATTGGTCGTCCTATCGCCAATACGCAGGTATATTTGCTTGATGATCGTGGTTCGCTGGTCCCTGACGGCAGTGTTGGAGAGGTGTGTATTGCAGGGGATGGCGTGGCACTTGGCTATACCAACCCAGAGTTAGGAAAAGGCCGTTTTGTAGCCAGCCCGTTTGGTAACGGACAACTGTACCGTAGTGGCGATCTGGCTTTCTGGAACAAGCAAAATGAGCTTATCTACCTTGGCCGTAATGATCATCAAATCAAGATGCGCGGTCACCGGATCGAGCTGGGAGAGATCAACCAAGTACTGATGAGCCTAGACGCGGTTCGCCAGGCAACGGTGATCGACTGGCGTCATAATGACCAGCTGTTGCTGGTGGCTTATGTCGTTTTTGAACACGGACATGAGTTGGCTGCTACGGATCTGAAATCAACATTGGCGGGACTTTTGCCCGGCTATATGGTTCCTACCCTGTTCCAGCCGCTCGATCAACTACCGCTCAACGTGAGTGGCAAGCTAGACCGCAAGGCGTTGCCCATGCCGAATTTTGGCCAGCCGGAAACCGAACCTGGCCGGCCAATGACTGAAACGGAATCACGGCTCGCACAAATTTGGCAGCGCTTGCTGAATGTCGAGGTGACCTCCTGCCTGGCACACTTCTTTGACCTTGGGGGACATTCCTTATTGCTGGCACAGCTGCTGGGATTGATTAGGGCCGAGTTCCAAAATGAATTAGGCTTTAAAGCTCTGTTCAATAACCCTGTACTGCAAGATCAGGCGGCATTGATTGACCGCCAGTCACTGTATTTGCATATGCATACCGAATTGGCCGCAGAAGACGAAATGGAATTTGAAGAGGTAGAATTATGAACCTGACTGCGCTATTGCGGCAATGTTCTGAACAGGGGATCCGGTTGACACTGGTAGATGGCAGCGTAAAAGTGAATGCGCCCAAAGGGTCACTGACGCCGGAGATCGTTAAGCTTTTGCGGGAGCACAAAGAAACCCTGAAGCAAGAATTGGCCATGCGTTTTGCTGCATCGACCACGGAGCCGGTAGTGGTACAGCAACGCGATGTACTGTCGTTTAACCAGCACCGCTTGTGGTTCATTGATCACCTTGGCGGAGGCAGTAACTACCTGAACCTTCCTGCCTCTTTCTTATTAAAGGGACTGTGCAATGTTGAAGCTCTGAAAAAGGCGTTGCGCCAGATTGTTGAGCGCCACCAGGTATTACGTACCGTCTACCGGATCGAAAATGGCGAGCCTAAACCTCGCCTGTTGCCTTCGGTAGACATGCCGATCCCGGAAACGGATCTCAGTGGTTACGCGGATTACAAGGAGAAGGTGCTGGCTCTGATTGATGCCGATTCGGATGTGCCGTTCTCGCTGGCAGATGATTATATGTTGCGTTGCCATATCTACCACATGGGGCCGGATGAACATGTGTTGCAGCTGAATATGCACCATATAGCCAGTGACGGTTGGTCACAGCGCGTACTGATGCAGGAGCTCTCAGTTCTGTATGCGGATTACTCCAGGAGCCGTGCTTCAAGTCTGCCGCCGATGAAGCGCCAGTATGCCGATTTTGCTGCCTGGCAGCGCGGGTACCTTACCGGCCCAACCCTGGATGCCCATCTGGACTATTGGCGCGGCGCGCTTGCAGGCGCTCCGGCGACCCACAGCATTCCTCTTGATCGCCCGCGGACGCCCGATAAAAAATATCCCGGCGAGGTCCATTACGTCCAGTTGGACAAGTTACTGTCTCAGCAGTTGTATCAATTGGCCCGCGATAGTGAATTGACCTTGTTTATGGTATTGGAAACGGCGTTTGCCGTGCTGATCGGGCGGCTAGGAAATTGTCGCGATGTGGTGATCGGATCGCCGATTTCTAACCGCAACCAGGCGGACTATACGTCTGTTATCGGCTTTTTTGTCAATACGCTCATATTGCGTACCCACTGGGAGGAAGGAGCGAGTTTCAGGCAACTCCTGGCGGAAAGTAAAAACCATCTGCTGGATGCCTATGAATATCAGAGTGTTCCTTACGAACTGCTGCTCGATAGCCTGAAGATCGAAAGAAGTCTACGTCACAATTCGCTATTTCAGATCATGTTTGTGCTGCAGGAAAAAATTGAGCAGCAGGGAGAGTTTCCCGACCTTGATATACAAATGTTGCCGCAGAAACGAGGAACCAGCCAGTTTGAGATTATCCTGACAGCGGTGGAGCAAGATGAGGGGCTGGGACTCAGCTGGCGCTATGATACCGATCTATTCTCGCGAGAGACAATTGCCAGCTTTGCTGATGCGCTGGCGCAGTTAATTTCGTCGATAGTTGCAGCTCCCGACAAACCTGTCGAATCACTGCCATTGGTTCATAGTCAGACGATATTACCGCTAGAAGGCCTTACAGGGAGCTCAGATGGCAATACGCCTGTAGCGAATATTTGCACCGCGATTGACCAGTTTAGTGCACGAGAGCCGGATAAGATCGCAGTCGTCAACGGGGATGATGTGCTCACTTACGAGCAGCTCTCAACCAAGTCTAGTCAACTAGCATGCCAATTGGCGGTTCATGGGGTAACCAAAGGGCAGGTTGTCGCCATCAGCCTGCCGCGTTCGCTGGAGATGAGTATCGCAATTCTTGCGGTCCTGCGGCTGGGGGCAGCCTATCTGCCGATAGATACCCGCTTTCCGGCAGGTCGCCGTCAATATATGCTGGAGGACAGCGGTGCAGTGGCATTGATTGCCAACGAGGCCCCGGAAGATACAGCTATCCCCGTACTGTCTGCGGCAAGCGGTGGAACGGAATCAGGCACCGACTGGCTAGTGGTTGATGTGGCAGCTGATGATTTGGCTTATATTAACTATACCTCTGGCACAACAGGCAAACCCAAAGGGGTGATGGTCACCCATGGTAACCTGGCCAACTATTGCAGAGCGGCCCAGCAATACTATTGTATTGAATATAATGACCGGGTGATGCAGGCCTCAGCCTTTGGCTTTGATGCCTGTATTGAAGAGCACTTTATGGCGCTAGTGCATGGTGCGACCCTGATTTACCGTAATGATGTCTGCCTGGCAGATTGGGATCAGTTTACTCGTTTTTCTCAACACTTCGGGATCACTGTTGCCGGACTGCCTACGGCAGTCTGGAATGGGTTCTGTGATGATGTGGGAGCCTTGCGTCAAGCAGGTCATGGCTCCCTGCGGCTACTTATTTTGGGCGGGGAAGCCCTGAAGGCCGAGCGACTGGAGCGCTGGAAACAAGCTATTGGCGAGAATGTTCAGCTGCTCAATACCTACGGTCCGACGGAAACGACTATTATCACCACAGCCTACGATACCGCGGGATGGCAACCGGGCTCGCCGGTACCGATCGGGCGAATGATTGCCGGCGCCAAAGGCTATGTTGTTGACCAATACAATAACCAGCTGCCCCTGGGGGCTGTGGGTGAGCTATGTATTGGTGGGCTCGGCGTTGCCAGGGGCTACCTGAATCGGCCTGACGAAAGTGCATTTGGTGAACTGGAGCGAGCTCCCGGTGTAACCGAACGTGTCTACCGAACCGGGGATATGGTGCGGTTGGGAGCTGACGGAGAACTGGTCTATATCGGTCGGCGCGATCAGCAGCTGAAAGTGCGCGGCTACCGAATTGAGCCTGAAGAGATTGAAGCTGAGCTCTGCAGGCACCCGGCGATCTCGCAGGCTGTCGTAATCCCGCACCAGTCGACGTCGGAGCAAACCTTGCTGGTGGCTTTTGTGACGCTTACCGACAGACGGCTAACCAGTACGACCGAGTCCTTGCTGCGCGAGTATTTGCAGCAACAGTTGCCTGATTATATGGTGCCAGCACAAATTCAGATCATAGAGACGATCCCGCTGACCGTGAACGGCAAGCTTGATAAGCCGCGCTTGCCTGCTGTCAAGCTCACTGGTTTATCTGAGGCCACATTTGTCGCCCCTGAAACTGAGATAGAGCACACACTGGCATCAATCTGGCAGTCGCTGCTCAAGCTCGATAAGGTGAGCATCATGGCTAACTTCTTCGAGCTGGGCGGGCATTCGCTGCTGGGTATTAAACTAATCGCAGCCTTGAAAGAGAAGTTCGATATTACGATGACAATACGGGAGTTGTTCGAGGCTCAGACCATAAGAAAGCTGGCGGCCCTGTTAGATAAGCAAAGAAGGCTAGATAAACGGGAAAGACCACCAGCAGTCGGCGGTTTGATTAGCCTGGAAAAAGAGGCCGCTTTGCTAAAACATCCGACCTGGATACCGTCGCGCGAGGTTATAGATAGCCAGTACAGGCATCTGATGTCACAAGTTGGCTCTGGGGACGTTCAGGGTATCTTGTTGACGGGGGCCACCGGATACATCGGGGCCTTCTTGCTCGAACACCTGCTAAACGAACATCGAAATGCCACTGTTTCTTGTTTAGTCAGGGCTGGCTTTGCGGCAGATGGGTTGGCGAGGATTAAGGCCAACCTTGAACAGTACGGGATCTGGCATGATGAATATGCAGTGAGAATCACCGCCGTGCCTGCAGATTTGTCGTTGCCGGATCTTGGGCTGGCTACCGGGATCTGGGAAGAGCTTGCGGCTGGAACCCAGTGGATCATCCACAACGGGGCACAAGTCAACCATGTCCTGCCGTATCAGGCGCTGAAAGCGGCCAATGTTGACGGTACCGAGGCTTTGCTTCGGCTGTCAGTTGAGAAGGGACTGAAGCTGTTCAGCTACATTTCGGCTACTGCCGTTTTCGGGGCGCCGGATTCATCGCGGACGATAACCGAGTCAACACCGATTGATTTTGAACGACACCCGTCAGATGCTGGATATGCTGGTAGCAAGTGGGTTGCTGAAAAGTTGGTGATGAGAGCAAGAGAGCATGGACTGCCGTGCCATATCTTCCGCCTCGGTCGGATTGGCCCTCATAGTCAGACTGCGGTGGGTACGCCGGATGATATCCCGGGCCGCTATCTACGGACCTGCCTGGCTCTCGGGCGTTATCCTGAGAACGAAACCAACGAGCTCATGGTACCGGTTGATATTGCCTGCCAATCAATTGCCCAGCTGAGCCTAGCCGAGATTGGGCTGCCCGGTAATTATCACCTGGTCGGCAAATATGCATCCGGATGGAATGCCGTGCTCAGTATGTCGAAAAAAACGCTTCAGGCATGTAGCCATAAAGAATGGCTTGATCTTATTGAAGGGAGTCTTTCTACAGAACAACCGCTTCCTATGGCACCTTATTTATTGCAACTGAAACAGATGCAGCAGTGGCGAGAACAAAGCGGTGTTAATGAGGTACTTCCAACGCAGCGTTTTTGCCAAAAGGAGACCGAGCGCTTGATGGACGAAGTGGGGATAGTGTACCCCAAACCTTCAAGTGAAGGTTATGCAGCCTATCTTGATTGGCTTCAGAATTATACAGTTTAAGTTCTGCAGAGCGTTACGCTGTAGTTTTAACTTGCCACCATTACCTTGTGTAGTGGTGGCGGTGATTGCGATACACCCCATCGGCTGCAGTATCAGAAGAGAAATCAAAGCCAGCGGTCTGGCCTATTTTCGTCAATGAATAGCCGGTATCTTCAAAAGTTTTTAAGTGTAATTTAGAGCGAGCCGAGATTGGCTCGTATAAATAATAAGCCAAGACTTTTCATACGAAACAGTTTAGTTTAATTTTAGATATAGAAATGCAGTTGAGAGACCGAAGATGAGCAGGAAAGACGAGAAGATACAGAAGATACTTGAAGTAACGGCAGAGCTTTGTATCCGAAACGGTTATCAAGGGACGAGCATGGATGAGCTCACGTCGAAAACAGGGTTCTCAAAAGCGACAATTTACCGTTATTTCAAGTCAAAAGAGTGCCTGATCGCAGCAACTCTTGCGCATTATGCCAAGATGCATACCGAGTCGCTGATAGCACTGAACAACAACATGGAGCTGTCGCTGAAAGAAAAAATAGAGCAGCGATTTGAAACACTCCGCCAGCGGGTGATGGATAAACAGTTTTACGGCTGTTATTTCCAGCTTGCCTATAGTGAGTTCTGTAATAAAGACGATGATATTAGCTCTATTTGTACCCAATACAGGCATGACAGGGTCGAGCTGATCACCCAGATGTTAGTCCAACATCAGGTCGAAGATGCGCAACTTAAGGCAACGAAGGCAGAACTGATCTTTAGTGGCTTGATAGCATCATTACCGATCAGCAAAGATGCAGCCCTTATCGACATCGCGAAAGAAATGTACCTAAGAGAGATCTTTTAAAGCGCGTCGATTGATGGTGCTGTTGGTTCATGTACGGTGCGTTTCGGCGCGCCGTATATGACACTGCGAATAAAAATTCTCATATCTAGGTATCGCAAGATTATTAGCTACCCATGGCTAGCCGGACTATAGAAAGGATGTAAAAAGGCCGCCAAACAGGCGACCTTAATCCGTTTTTTCTTGAAGATTTGTGATGATTTTGCTGAATCCCTTCATCAGCGGTAATGTCAAAAATGAAATCATAACCACCATTCTAACCATTTTTCGTTAGCGTATCGGCACTCTGTTCAAAGGCTTTCAAGCGCAATTGGGTGGCATGCTGTGTTGAAACTGGCTCGTCACGGTCGCGTTGAACGAATGGTTCTGCATTTCGCGAAGGCGAACTCAATGCTTGTATACGCAATTGGGTGGCGTGCCTCGTTGAGACAGGCTCATCTCGGTCGACAAATTGTTGTGGAGCTACTTTTGCTAGAAAAGCGGGCTCACTGGCCAGTGCGTTTAGACGAAGCTCTTTAGCAGAGCGATCGGTGATACGATCGTGATCATTGCCAGGAGCAGCTACTACTGCAGATGCTGAAACCAATAGTAAGGTAGATAGTGCAATTGTTTTAATAGACATAGTATTTTCCTTTGGATTAACTGAACTAAACTGTTTCGTTTCGTTTTGCTTGTGGTTAAGATTAGCGCGCATAAATAATAAGTCAAGACTTTTAATGCGAAACAGTTTAGTTTAGTTTTTGTGTGTAGAGTTGGTGGGAGACTGAAGATGAGCAGGAAAGACGAGAAGATACAGAAGATACTTGAAGTGACGGCAGAGCTCTGTATTCGAAATGGGTATCAAGGGACGAGCATGGATGAGCTCACAGCGAAAACAGGATTCTCCAAAGCGACGATTTACCGCTATTTCAAGTCAAAAGAATGCCTGATCGCAGCAACTCTCGGTCATTATGCCCAAATGCATACCGAGTCGCTGATGGCGCTTATCAACAACTTGGAGCTGTCGCTGGAAGAAAAAATAGAGCAGCGATTTGAAACCCTCCGTCAATCGGTGAGGGATAAGCAGTTTTACGGTTGCTACTTCCAATTAGCCTATAGTGAATTTTGTAATAAAGATGAGGATATCACCTCTATTTGTACCCAGTACCGGCATGATAGGGTGGAGCTGATCACCAAGATGCTAGTCCAACATCAGGTTGAAGATGCGCAACTTAAGGCAACGAAAGCAGAGCTGATCTTTAGTGGGCTAATCGCATCATTGCCTATGAGCAAAGAAACCGCCTTTATCGACATCGCTAAAGAAATGTACCTTAAAGAAATTTTTTAAAGTGCATCTAACGATGATGAGGGTGGTCCATGTACGGTGCGCGTCCGGTGCGCGGTACATGACATAAACTAGATTTCATATTCAACAAAAACGAAATGCAGCAAGTTGTTTAACCTGTATATGTAGTATTTACTAGCCAAAAAAGCCATCTTCGATGAGGCTTGAACTGGTTAATTTTAGATTCCACATTCGAAGTAAACGTTTCTTGTTTTTTTCGTATCCGCCTCATTTCTGGGATGAATTATTCACCGGATAGAGAGCTATGTTGCATAAATTCGTTCTTATATGCTGTTGTTGTGAAAGTTTATGTATTACTTGTGTTGCACTGTAGGCTGTATGCATAGCAAATAAATCAAATATATAGGTTTTTTAGGTGGCTAATCCTAGATGGGTATTTATTCATTTTGGTTACATTGGTACCGTAACAAATGAAAATGTTTTGTAACAAGTAGGTAACGCTTGGAGCCTCTATGGACCTGGGTCCGGTTATTGATTTCTCTGATGTGATGATTTTCGCAATGGCGCTGGTTAACATCGTCGGATTTTACATTCTGGCGCCTGAAGTGAAACGGGATATCACAGCGTACATTGACCGTCTTCGCACTAGCGAGGTTAAAGAACACACCAAGTGCTCTGAAGATTAGGTAGGAGCCAAAGAAACAAAATAATCGTTCATAACTGAACTAAGAATTCGGTATCCCCCCAGAGATACCGGATCTCCTAGCAATAGGAGTAACATCCCAGAAATACGATCAAAGGCCTTCACTGTTTTGTTAGAGCGACTAATGAAACAGTGAAGGCCTTTTTATGATCTCTTGTCTTATCGGTAACTTAGATTCTGAGTAGAAGGCATGGCTAGCTAAATACTTTGGCCATGGCTGCTTGTGCGTTTCCTACCACCGTTTTGACCGACTGACGTTTCATTGCACGCTCTAGGTAAGCTGCCACTTGTGGGTATTGCTCGGCAAACGGGAAGACTTTTGTCGCCAGTGCTAATGCAGGGATCGCCGAACAATCAGCCATGGTGAAATCATCACCCGCCAGCCATTCTCTGTCTGCAAGCTCTTTGTCCATTTTGCCCAGGATAATACCCAAGGTGTGCTTGGTTTTCTCCAGCTCAGTTGGGTTCTGTTCGGCTTCTGACTTCATGCTGGCAAAGAACAGGCTGCCAACCTGATTGGTCAGGTACAGATCATTGATTCGGTCTAAAAAGCGTACTTTGCGTGAGGCATCGACACCGACTGGGATCAAAGTGGTCCCATGAACCGGATAATGCCCTTCGAGGTATTCGATAATGATTGATGATTCAGGGATCATATAGTCATCAATCATCAGCAATGGCACCTTGCCGATCGGGTAGATTTCACGGAAAGCCGCCCGGGCCTCCTCATCCATCAGGTTTACTACGCTGTGTTCAACTTCCACCTGCTTCTCATGAAAAGCGATAAGAACCTTCTGTGAATACAGTGATACTGGATTGAAATACAGTTTCATGGCGTGTTCCTTGTAATAGATACACTGCTCGAGCCCTGCGGGCTTCTTGGCATCAACAGACTTGGTAGTAACTAACGATAGTTGGGCCTAGCAGAGTTCTCCAGTGGCTTTTACTGCAGTAGTGTGATTAAAGCCTTAGATGAATGTCGGGTGAGTAGTTGTCGTCTCTTGACACTAAATTGTTTCTTTTACCGCCAAAGGCTGGTAGTGTCGCAGCCCTTAAAACAGCGTCTAGTACGCTAACTGTTTACTGCTGCCAGACGTTCCAGCATCACATAGGATATTCCCCTTGAGCCAGACTGCCTTCTCGACCCTGAATCTGAAACCAGATTTACTTTCAAACCTGTCTTCGCTTGGTTATGACGCGATGACGCCAATTCAGGCGCAGAGTCTGCCGCATATTCTTGCTGGTAAAGATGTGATTGCACAGGGTAAAACCGGATCGGGCAAAACGGCGGCATTTGGTCTGGGTTTGCTCGATCACCTGAATGTGAAACGCTTTCGTGTTCAGTCACTGGTATTGTGTCCGACACGCGAGCTGGCGGATCAGGTTGCCAAAGAGATCCGTAAACTGGCACGTGCTATCCATAACATCAAAGTGTTGACGTTGTGTGGCGGGATGCCGTTTGGTCCGCAAATTGGCTCGCTAGAGCATGGCGCGCATATCATCGTCGGTACCCCTGGCCGGGTAGAAGAGCATGTGCGTAAAGGCAATTTGAATTTAGATGATCTGAACATGCTGATCCTGGATGAAGCTGACCGTATGCTGGAAATGGGTTTCCAGGATGCGCTAGATGCGATTATCGATGCTGCGCCAGAGCGTCGCCAGACATTGTTGTTTAGCGCGACATATCCGAAGCAGATCGAGTCGATTGCCAATCGTATTATGCATAAGCCGGTGATGGCAAAGGTTGAATCAACCCACGACAACAGCAGTATTCAGCAGTACTTCTATAAAGTAGACAGCAATGATGACCGAATGACAGGTCTTCGTCTGTTGCTTTCACAGCATCGCCCTGAGTCGGCGGTAGTATTTTGTAATACCAAACGTGAAACCCAGGAAGTTGCCGACGATCTTGAACGTTACGGTTTCAGTGCAATTGCCTTGCACGGTGATTTGGAGCAACGTGAGCGTGATCAGACGCTGGTGCGTTTTGCTAACAAGAGTGCTTCTGTGTTGGTGGCAACAGATGTGGCAGCACGAGGCTTGGATATCGATGCGCTGGATGCGGTGATTAACTACCATGTTGCGCGTGACACCGAAGTTCACGTACACCGTATTGGCCGAACTGGCCGTGCAGGCAGCAAAGGTATTGCCTGTTCGTTCTTCAGCGACAAAGAACATTACAAGATTGCTTTGCTGGAAGATTACCTGGATAAAACCATCGAAGGTGAAGAGCTGCCACCTATGCATCTTCTCGATCAGCCAACACACCGTCCGGCGATGGTGACACTGCAAATTGGCGGTGGTAAGAAGCAGAAAGTCCGTCCTGGGGATATTCTAGGCGCTCTGACCGGAGACAACGGCATTGCTGGCAATCAAGTGGGTAAGATCAACGTATTTGACATGTGTGCATATGTAGCCGTGCAGCGCGAAGTCGCCCGTGTTGCGCTGAAAAAGCTGGAAAATGGTAAGATGAAAGGGCGTTCGTTCCGCGTACGCCAGATCCGCGCGTAAGGTATTTCTCCAAGCCTAAGGCTTATCAAACTGATGATTAAAAGCCCGTTCCGGTATACCGGAACGGGCTTTTTTCGCTGCAGGGTACGGTATTGCTGACATTGATGTGGGCAAATATGGCATCGGTAAAATTAACCCCCAGCGTATTTTGATATTGGTCTAGAAAGTTATCAATTTCTGATTCGTTACTCAGTTTGCGCAGTATGCTGAGTAAGTGGCACATCAAAGCGGTTTTATTTTTGTTGTGGCTGAGGCAGGATATGTCGGTAACTAGAAACACTACAACCATGTAGAGGGCAAGGATTTGGAAAAGGATGTTTATCTCGTTGACTCATTCACTTTCAACGGAAAAGGCGGTAACCCGGCTGGTGTAGTGTTCGAGGCTGAAGGGCTGAGCGAGATGCAGATGCAGCAAATCGCCAGTAAAGTAGGGTATTCAGAAACAGCATTTGTATTGCCAGATCCTGAGTGTGATTTCCATGTTCGTTTTTTTACTCCGACCTCAGAAGTCGATTTTTGTGGCCATGCGACCTTGGCCACGTTTTCAGAACTGTTTACTCAGGGTGTGATTCAGGAAGGGCAATATAATCAGCGCACCAAAGCAGGTTTGCTGAATGTCGCTGTTTCTGCCGATGGCTTTGTTGAGATGGATCAGCAGCTGCCTATTTTTGGCGGCGAGTTGGATGTGTCTGAAGTTGCTGGGGCTTTGGGTGTTCCAATCGAAGTGATCACCAATACCGGTCTTCCGGTAGAAGTGATCTCTACGGGGTTAGCCGATGCCATTGTGCCTGTGATGCCAGGTACCTTAGACGACATTCACCCCGATGACAGTATGTTGGCAGATTACTGCCGCGACAATCGGTTGGTGGGGGTTCACCTATTCGAGTTCTGTCCGCTCTCAGAGTTTACTGCTCGTTGCAGAAACTTCGCCCCTTTGTTTGGGATCCCTGAAGAGTCAGCAACAGGCAGTGCCAGTGGTGCCTTGGCGTGCTACCTTGCCAAGCACCGACCATTTTTAGGCTATCACTATGAGTTTGAGCAGGGTCGGGCCATGAATCGTACTTCGCTACTGTCTGCATCGATTCAACAGCAGGAAGGGCGTATTGGAGTGGTGAAAGTGGGCGGCTACGCTAAGCATAAAGGGACTCAGCGTGTGTGCTTGGATGAGGAAAATAGCTACTGTGTTAACGATTAAAAGGATGCAGGAAGCTGACCGTCATTCAGTGTGTGAGTTGGCGGTTGCTGACCACCAGTCTGATTTTGTCCTGCCCATTGCCGAGATACTGTCTAACAAAGATGAGGATGAAGATTTTCATGTGATCTGCTTTGAGCATAGCGAGTTTGGTAGCAGGATTATCGGTTTCTTTATGCTTGATCACTCCTTTGCCAGCCACCCAGAATTTAGCAAGTTTGGTGAGCTGGGTTTACGGGCATATTTTATTGATGCCCGGTATCAGGGAAAGGGGTATGGCCGTCAGTCATGCCTATTAATGGGGCAATATGTTACTAGTCATTATCCGGCAGTATCTAACTTGGTATTGACGGTTAATCAACGAAATACTGCTGCTCAGGCATTATATCTTGCTTGCGGCTTTTGGGACTCTCAAACGGTATATTTAGGCGGTCCTGCAGGGCCTCAGAATATCATGTATTTGCCGCTGACTCGCTGAGCAATGGAGTAGGGTTTTACAGTGTAAACTGCCGGATTTTCACTCAATTTCTATTAAAGACTTAATAAGGATATCTAATGTCGGCTATCGATTTTTCAAAACAGGAAAAAGCGATTCTGGTTCAGAAAATTCAGCGCTATTTTGAAGAGGAGCTGGAGCAAGAGTTAGGTCAATTCGATGCTGATTTTCTGTTGGATTTCTTTACCAAGGAAATCGGCGTCTATTTTTATAATCGCGGCTTGTATGATGCTCAGGCAGTATTGGACAACAAACTTGAAGATCTCAAAGACGCGATCTACCAGATTGAACAGCCGACCGATTTTACTCGATAAATCATCATAATCTTCTACTCTTCACTCTATACGGTGATGTATAGAGTGTATTTTGTGGACCATTCCCTTGGTCTTTACACCTTCAGTGATACCCACCTCGAAGCCATCTTGCTGCTAAACCATAAATCAGGAATGTCGCCTCTTTTTATTGCTCTGTCTATTCGATTCTCAATAGCGTGATTGACCAAGCAATAAACAAGAATGCAGGTATATATACTACCAAAGTGGTATTTATTGACATAAATAGCATAAAAAAATAAATACCAAGCTAAGTGTGAATGTTTATTCATCTTGGTTTCTGTTCCTACAAGGAGATATACGATGAAAAAAATGTCTGTGACTCTGTTATCAGCAGCAATTTTGTCTGCGCTCAGCCTGAGTGCTAACGCGTGTACGGGTCTTATTGTTGGTAAGGGGGCATCAGCTGATGGCAGCATTATGATCGCTCGTAATGAAGATTTTGGTATCAATAACTGGAATAAATATCTGGCTTACCGCCCGGCACAGGAAAATGAAGCTGGTGAGTGGAAGTTAGGAAATGGTTTGGTTGTGCCAATGCCTGCGAAATTTTATGGCTATTCAGCTATTCCTGACTGGGATGCCAATACTGTCGACGGCCAGGGTAAATTTTACGAAGAGCGTGGGATCAACGAATATAACGTCGCGATTTCAGCGACGACCAGTGCCGAAGTTAACGATAACGCACAAGCGGCCGATCCGTTGGTTGAAGACGGTATTATTGAAGCCATTATACCGACATTAATCTTGCCGCAGGTGAAAACAGCGAAAGAAGGTGTCGAGCTGCTTGGTAATTATATTGAGCAATATGGTGCAGGGGAAGGAAACAGCCTTTACATCGCCGATGTCAATGAGGCTTGGTTGGTTGAAATTGGCTCGGGCCACCATTGGATTGCCGTAAAGGTGCCGGATGATAGCTATGCCATGATTGCGAATGGCCTGCGTGTCCATGGGGTTGATCTCAACAGCGAAGAGGTACTGCATTCAACCGGTCTGATGGCGTTTGTTGAGCAGAACAAATTGTTGGAAAAACCGGATGCTGCATCGTTTAACTTTGCTAAAGCCTTCGGTGTAACAGGGGATGTTTATAACGTTGACCGTGAATGGCTGGGGCAAAATATGCTTTCGACATCGCATGAGCAACCAACCCGCCAGGATCAGTATCCGCTGTTCATGAAGCCGGATGAGAAGATTTCAATTGAGGATGTAGCAAATGTACTGGGTGCAACGTACAAAGGTACCCAGCTAGAAGAGAAGGGCGAACGCCCAATGCGTGTTGAGCGCCAGCTGGAATCTCACATTATTCAATTGCGCCAAGATATGCCGAAAGAGCTGCAGGGCTTGATTTGGCAGAGTTTTGGGGTGTTATCTGAATCAGTACTTGTCCCCTTGTATTCAAGCCTGCAAGACTATCCAACGCCTTACCAAACAGGTAGCGATACCTATTCGGATCAATCCGCTTACTGGCAGTTCCGTAGCCTGACGGCACTGGCAGCAGCTGATCCAGACAAGTATCTGCCAATGCTGAAAGCGACCTGGGACAAGGAAGAAACCAAGCTGTACCAGCAGGTCAGCAGTTTGGACATGACCCTGAAATCACTGTATCAATCAGATAAGCAAGCGGCTTTGAATATGGCCTCTGACTATTCTTATGGCCAGTTGCAACGCACGCTATCAATGGCGACAGATATTCGCTACAAGATGATGACGGATCTGACTAAGAGTACCGAAAAGAAATATTCAGAAGAAGAATTTAAAAAGATCATGAGCTTGTAGATAAGAGAAAATACAATCGTAAAGCCCTCGCCGATAGTTTGTCGGGGGCTTTTTAGTTGTCTGGAAGCTGGTATTTATTCACGCAACGGTTTGGTTGGTTGATATCTAGGCGGTTGGTTTGTTGAGGGGTTTACAACGCCCACAAGCTTGCGTATTATTCGCCGCACTTACGGAGAGATGGCTGAGTGGTTGAAAGCACCGGTCTTGAAAACCGGCATACGTTTGTAGCGTATCTAGGGTTCAAATCCCTATCTCTCCGCCACGTTCTAAAGCCCTAGCAGAAATGCTGGGGCTTTTTCGCATTGTAAAGTAGGGTTCAAATCCTCTAATACCCAAAGCGCTCCGCCACATTCAAGAAAACCGCTGATATCTCAGCAGTTTTTTTATATCTGGGCATTGCTAGCATCCACCATAGGATTGACTGAGACAATGTACCTATTCCGCGCTGCAAATTGAACCAACTACACTACTCACTGATCCTCAACCAATACCACGACCAGCTCCGCCGGGCCATGGGCACCGTAGGCCAAGGTTTGCTGAATATCGGCAGTTTTCGATGGGCCGGAGACCAAAATGATATTGGTGGGCAGCCCATCATGCCAGCTTTGCTCTGCAATCAGCTGGGCAAAGGTGTCATACAGGGTGCTGCGCTTGACGATTGCAATATGACAAGGTGGCACTAGCGACACTGTACGCGGCTCTGTCGGACCGGGCCATAACACCAGTGTGCCAGTTTGGACAATGGCTGCCCTGCAATGGGTAATACCGGCATCAATAGTGTCAAACAGCTCGTCTTTCCACTGTCTAAATGGCGCATTAAAGCTCACGAATTCAGCTTCAGTTTTTTGGCTAAGTGCCATGATTTGGTCAGAAAATTCACCGTCTGTATCTGTTGCGACACGCTTAAGTCTCTTTTCGGTGATGATATTTTCTAACTGCGCAGCCAAGTCGTTCACTGCGGTTTGTATAACTTCAGCATGGCTATTAGTCAGTTGCTCGACGAAGTGAGCCACCTGCTGCTCAGGGCTGTCCGGCTTCCATTGCGGGTAAACAGGTAACTCTGAGGTGATGGCTTGAGGTTTTGCCTCACGCAGCCGGGCTAAAATTTTATCTCGCGCGCTCATGGCTTACCTCTTTTGCTGCGCTGGGTCATTAACTCATTTAAGCTTTTTTTAGCCAGCTGTGGCGATGCCCGGCACTGGGTCCAAGGGCCTAAGTTTTTGGGCATTAAGCCAGACAGCCGAGTTGCCAGCCAAGTGCCTATTCGGTAAATAAAGGCGTGGCTCGCTGCAAAGCGAAAACCTTTGATTGCAGCCATCTCCATCCAGTTTGCTCCTGCTTGCTGGCCTTTGAGAGGCTGCGCTCCTGGCTTGGGAGGATTTTTTAATTCGCGCCGAAGCCGTTGCAGGATCTCTGGGATCGGAATTCTTACCGGGCAGATCTCACTGCATGCGCCGCATAAGCTGGAAGCGGTGGGAAGATCTTTGGTTTCTTCTAAGCCCAAAAAGTGTGGAGAGATAATTTTACCGATCGGCCCGGGATAAACGGTGCCATAGGCATGGCCGCCAATTCGGGTATAAACCGGGCAATGGTTCATACAGGCACCGCATCGGATGCACTGTAGCGTTTTACGCATTTCCTGATCTCGGTAGGCTTGTGAACGTCCGTTATCCAGCAGAACAAGATGTACTTCTTGAGGGCCATCTAGTTCACCTTTTTTTCGTGGCGAACTGATCATATTGAAATAGGTGGTGATGGCTTGCCCGGTTGCTGAACGGGTAAGGGCACTGAGCAGTGGTGGTACATCCGATAAGTATTCCACTACTTTTTCGATCCCGGTAACGGCAATATGGATATCTGGCACAGTGGTGCACATCCGGCCGTTCCCTTCGTTTTCCACCAGGCAAAGCGTGCCGGTTTCAGCAACGGCAAAGTTAACCCCAGAGACACCCACATCGGCATCATGAAATTTTTGGCGCAGGGCATTGCGACCGGTCTGAATGAGTTCGTCGACATCCAGAGTGGCCTGAAAGTCTGCTAAGTTCTGCTCAAACGTGTCGCTGACCTGCTGCTTATTTTTATGGATTGCAGGCATGATAATATGGGATGGCCTGTCATTATCCATCTGCACGATATACTCGCCCATATCACTTTCCAGGCACTCAATATCGTGTTCTGCCAGCTCATGGTTCAGGTCGATCTCTTCACTGACCATGGATTTGCCTTTAATAACATGGTGCCCATTGTGGCGGCGGATAATCGAAGCGATCAGTAAATTGGCCTGCTTGGCATCTTCGGCCCAGTGGATCTCAATTCCGTTGTTATTACACTTGGTTTCCAGCTGTTCTAGCAAATCTGGCAACTTGCATAGACAGCGCTGGCGAATGGCCTCACACAAATCACGCAGCTTTCCCTCTTCTTCTCTATCAAGAAAAGCAAGTTCGCGTTTTTCTCGCAAGTAATCCATTGCATTACGGAAGTTCTGCCGTAACTGCTGGTCGGAAAGGGCGGCTTTGGCCTGGGAGTGAAACTGTCTGGCTGAACTAGTCATTATCGCCTCCACTTTTGCCATTTATCCGCTGCCACAGGAAGCTGGCCAGGTGTTTACCTTTCATCTCTCTACCTTGGTATTCCAGGGCTCCGTTAATATTCAGCAGGCAACCCCAGTCGGCACTGACCAGCTCTTTCGCTTCAGTCTGGCTCAGGTGACGACTTTTATCTTCAACCATCGCCTGGCTGATATTTGGATGTTTTACAGAAAACGTGCCACCAAAGCCGCAGCACTCATTTTCGTAAGCCTGTAATTTAACGTCGACGTTGTTTAGCTGTGACAACAGGTGTTGAGAAGTTAGATGCACCTTCATTTCACGGCGAGCAGCGCAGGAGGTATGAAGTACCACGCTGGTTGGCTCCCCCTTGTCGGTCAATTCGGCGTTGCAGACATGAACCAGAAACTCGGTAAGCTCAAACACGCGGTCACAGAATTCGTTTACCTTGCCCTGATGTTTCTCGTCGGCTTGAAAAAGGCGGCGGTAGTGATGGTGCATCATGCCACCACAGGAACCTGACATCACCACCACGGGCCAGGGCGGAGGTAGTAGCGCGATTTGGCTTAGAGCGACGGCCTTGGCATCGTCGTCATAGCCAGAGCTGTAAGCTGGCTGGCCGCAACAAGTCTGCTTGGGTACGTAGATCACCTCTACCCCTTGGTGCTCTAGCAGGCTGATTGCATCTAAGCCCGATTCAGGATCAAACATATCAACCAGACAGGTGGCGTATAAGTAGACTTTACTTGGTTTGGTTGGGTAGATCCGGACAGTCTGTGTCATAGCACCTCTCATAACGTTATTTAGCCATTAACGTAAGCGGATCCGTAACGCCAAGCGCATAGATTGCAAGCAAACCAAGCGTTCCTGTCACAATAAGGTAATAACAGGTCGGAATGATGGTTTTGCGTAAGGTTTCCCCTTCACGGCCCAGTAAGCCGACAGTTGCTGAAGCGGCGACGACATTGTGGATCGCAATCATATTGCCTGCCGCAGCCCCCACGGCTTGCAGGGCTACAGTGACAGCACCGGAAATATTCAGGGTCTGGGCGACTTCAAATTGAAATTGGCTGAACATCATATTAGAGACGGTATTGGAACCGGCAATAAAAGCCCCTAATGCGCCGATGACGCCACTTAATGCAGGAAAGAAATCGCCGACCAGATCGGAGGCAAAGTTTGCTGTCATCACTGGCATACTTGCCAGATCGGCCCCGTTAATGCCCGAGTTGATAAAAATTCGCACCATCGGGATAGTAAACACCAATACAAAACCAGCACCGATCAGGGTTTTGCTCGACTCATGCAGCGCTTTTCCCAAAGGGGCAAGAGAGCGAGATTGGATGAGCACAGCCAGAAGCGAAACAAAGACGAGAATACCGCCGGGCAGATAAAGTGGTTGCAGGCTGGCACTTACACCGGTTTCTCCCAAGATGTTACTGAAAGAGAGGCTGACAGACTGCAACATGGCTTTGAAATCGGCGCTGACTCGGCTGGCGACGAGAATAATAGCCAGAAGCACATAGGGTAACCAGGAGAGCGCCAGGCTTATGGGAGGATGAGCCGACGTTCTTTCATGGAGGTCAATTTTTATTGAGCCTAACCATTCTTCGGGCCACTTTTCATCCGGTATAAAATCCCAGTGTGATTTGGGAACCAGGAACTCCTTGCGTGCTGCGGTAACGACAATCGCAAGGCCAACTAATCCACCGATGAGTGACGGGAATTCCGGACCAAGGAATACCCCCGTCAGGGCGTAAGGAACCGTGAAGGCTACGCCGGCAAACAAGGCAAAGGGCAGAATATCCAGCCCTTCAGACCAGCTCTTATTTTGGCCGAAAAAGCGAGTGAGCATCATTGCCATCAGCAAAGGCATCAGGGTGCCGGTAATGGCATGAATAATGGCAACATTGGAAGTGATCAATTGGAGGAAAGTATCCCAGTTGCTGCCAGCATCAACCAACGCCTGGCTGATATTATGGGTATCTAACCCCTTGTTAACGCCGACTATGATTGGGGTACCTACTGCGCCAAAAGAAACCGGTGTGGATTGGATCATCATACCAATCATTACCGCGGCGGCTGCCGGAAAGCCTATAGCTACCAGTAACGGAGCCGCAATGGCAGCAGGTGTACCAAATCCTGATGCACCCTCAATAAAGGAGCCAAAGCACCAGGCAATTATAATGGCTTGAACCCGGCGATCGGTTGAAATTTCAGTAAAACCGTTGCGGATCACCGTTATAGCGCCGGTATGTTTCAAGGTGTTTAGCAATAAAATTGCGCCGAACACAATCCACAGTACAGCAACGGTGATTGTCAGCCCTTGCAGGCTGGAGGCAATGACACGGCTAAAGCTCATATCCCAAAAAAGCAGAGCAATGATCACGGTCAGGCCAAAAGCCACAGGCATGGCTTTTTTAGCTGGCCAGTGAAGCCCAACCAGCAAGACGGCGGCAAGCACTATCGGAGTAAATGCGATAATTGCCAGCAGGGTTTCAGACATGGCTAACTCCCCTTATTGCTTTTATGCATCACCTGATTATATGTTGCTGGTTTACGCGAGCTGTCTTGATTATGAGCGGCGCTGTGAGCCGGAAGGGTATAGATACGGCAACAATATCGTTCAAATTTGCAATCGTTTTATAGGTGCACTTGACTGCGGATTGAACAGATAGCGGTTGCATCAGCGATTGCCATTTTTGTAATGCGGTTAACTGAAACCCCTCGCACTGGCGGTGTGCCCTCGAGGCATCGTCCATCACTGCACTAGGTTCGCTCCTGAAGGTACCTAATCATTAATCAAGCGGAACCGACAACCGTGCTCGGCTACCCATTCTTTGTAGCAAAGTTGGTTTTCCGGGATAGGCGTTTTCTCTCCACGCTCCCACCGATAGAAAGGGGGGAAGTAGAAGGCCAGGGAAGATGCCTGGTCGATACCAATACCATCGCTCTTGTCCTCCTGAACCCAAAACTCGATGATGGGGGCATACTCCTTATCTTCGCGGATCTCGGCATAACGGTAGAGACCTCGTTTCAGGTGGAGGTGGCTGCGACTCTCGGGGTTTTCAAGTCCGCTATGGTAGATGGTGAGCCAGAGATCACTGAGCTTGATGATAAAATCCTTCCCTCTTAACTCCAGGCTTCCCTGAGGGTTACGGTGCACAATGGAGCAGCCGAGATCGAGCAGCGCCTGAATAAGAATGGGTTCGGTGATCTCGTTTACTTCATTCGATTTAATCAAGATTTTTTCCCCCTCAACAACTTACATTCTAGTCAGGAAATTGTGATGGGCATTGATATGATTGCCTAATACCTAGGCTAATTATTGGCTGGCTGTACAAATTTCATTACATATCAGCCGTCTAAATATAAGTTGCTGGAATATCAATTTGGCCATTTGTCACACATAATCCTGTGTTGATATCGTACGAATTTGAGGGAGGGGTACCGCAATGCGTCAACTGATCATGAATGCCAATGTTATCGATGGAACGGGTCATGCCGCGTTTAAAGGCGATGTTCTGCTCGATGAGCATATGATTGTTGATGTTGCCCCTTCTCTCACTGCTGCGGCTGATGAGGTAATTGATGCACAAGGTGCCCATGTTTGTCCGGGCTTTATAGATGTTCATAGTCATGCTGATCTTGCCCCCTTTATGTCGCAGGGCTTTAAGCCTAAGGTATTGCAAGGGATCACCACTGAATTGGTTGGTTTGTGCGGCCTGGGTGTAGCGCCGCTGCCCAAGGCACTGCAGTATGAGCACAGACAGCGATTGATCATTGGTAACCCACCTGTTAAATGGAGCTGGGATGACTTTGCGAGTTACGGCACTGCGCTTGAGCATCAGGGGCTGGAAGTGAATGTTTCTCCTTTTGTTCCCCACGGCCTGTTGCGCTATCAAATTTGCGGTAACAGCAGTTTACCAATGGATGCTGCCCAGCGACGGCTTCTGGCTCGGTTGGCTGATGAGTCCCTGGCCGCTGGCGCACGAGGGATCAGCTTGGGCTTGATCTATCATCCGGCCTTGTTTAGCGATCAAATGGAGCTGCTGACGGTGGCGCGAATTGCAGCGCAACACCGTAAACCACTGGTTGTTCACATGCGCAGTGAAAGCGATGAGATCCTTGAAGCGTTAAAGGAGATGATTGCTATATCGCACCAGGCAGGCTGCCAGCTACATATTTCCCATCTGAAACTGATTGGTCGCCGTAATGCCGATAAACTGGGAAGCTTGCTGGAATTGATTGAGCAAAATGGGCTGACATTTGATCAGTATCCTTACCATTACGGAAGCACGACGTTATTTTCGATATTGCCGCCTTCATTGATCCGCCAGTACGCGCCGGATGAATTGATGCTGGCACTGGATACCCAGCCTGTCAGGCACTTGGTACGAGACTGGTTTGCTGAGCGGATTTTACCAGAGGTAGGCGAGCCCTGGGATAATCTTCCGGCCCTAGTTGGATGGGACAATATCATGATCTGCGAGGTTGAGACCTCGGGATCACGGCAATGGCTCGGCTGCTCGGTATCGGAGTGTGCCCAGCTTACAGATCAGCACCCGGTAGACTTCGTGCTTGATCTGTTGATCCTGGAGCGTGGAAACGTGCGGATGATAGACTATTTCATGGACGAGGCGTTGGTCGAGCAGATCTTCTTGCATCCGCAGGGCATGGTTGGTACTGATACAATTTTCGGCGGCCAGTTGCACCCGAGGGTGAGTGGTTCGTTTCCTCGGATCATTCATCAGTTTGTTAATCAGCGGCGTTTGATGCCACTTGAAAAGGCTATCCGTAAAATGACCGCCTTGAGTGCGGAAACATTTGCACTGCCTAAGCGTGGCCGACTTGCCCCAGGCTATTATGCCGATATCTGCCTGTTTGATGATGGTTTTTGCGATCTGGCGACGGTAGGGAAACCTGAGCGCTATGCATCCGGGTTACGCGACTTGTGGGTGAACGGAAAGCGTAAAGTTGTACAGGGAGAATACCAGGATGTGCGTTCTGGCAAGTTACTGCTAGCCAACTAAGTCTAGTCTATTTGTACTTCAGCTTAATTTTGCGACGGAAGCCTCCCGATAACATCCCTTATGGGCTCGTAATACAGCAACCACAGTAGCGACTGATGCTATTCCCTTGTTATGATGGCACTTTCTAAGTAATGGAAGCGCCCTCATCATGAAAACCCCCTATATTTCGCACGTCACGCCTGTTGCTTTACCTGATTTCTCTGGAGTCGGTTATCAGTGCTCGTTTGATCCTGCGTTATATACGGCAGACTCAGCGCATCAGCTTGGGGTTGTGTTACCAGATAGTTTGCAAAAGGCGGTGGTGAAACGTCAGGCGGAGTATATTGCAGGGCGTTATTTGGCAAAACGGTGCCTGACTGCATTAGGCTGCAATGAAACGCATGTGGGGATCAGCCAGCAGCGTGCCCCCTTGTGGCCAAAGGGTATGATGGGTTCTATCAGTCACAGTAATAACCGCGCGATTTGTATTGTTCAGTCGTGTGAAGTGGCAGACCAGGGCATCGGTATTGATATTGAGCAGTGTCTGACAGACAGCACGGCGACGTCTATTAAAAGCACGATTATAAATGACGCTGAATATACGCTCATCATGAACCACTATGTGGATTTTGCACAAGGGTTAGCAGTGGTGTTCTCTGCGAAAGAGAGCTTGTTTAAGGCATTGTATCCTCAGGTAAAGGCGTATTTTGATTTTCTTGATGCAGAAGTTGTCGCGATGGGACGAGAGAATTTAACACTGGTTCTCCGGAAAAATTTAACGCCAAACTTAGCTGCAGGTTGTGCCTTTACGGTACATATTCAACACCAAAGCACGATGATAAGGACCTTTACACAAAGCTAAAAGAATTGATAATGATTCTTGCTTACTGTTATACAAAACCTCTTCTCATACAGAGAAGAGGCTTAAGTATACTAACGATAGGATCGTTTAACGGATCAAAAAGTTTTTAGCTGATCCGTCTTTGCTATGTTCTGAATCCTATGTAATGCACCGTTGGCGCTTGGTGCATTAAAAAGTTTTGATGCGAGATATTCCAGCCATAGGCACCTGCCAGGGTGAAGACCAAATAATCACCTATGCGTAGCCGTTTGATTTGCTGCTGCCTTGCCAGGACATCCTTGGGGGTACACAGCTGGCCAACTAAGGTTACTGGCTGGTTGTTGACTTCAATACCTTCACTAGGAGCATCACCCTCGACGACAAAAAAGGGGTGATCGTGTCCTTGGGCGGGAGGTGTACGAAAGTGGTGTGTGCCGCCTCGGCCTATGGCAAATAATTCGCCGTGGTTTTTCTTAATATCGATCACTTCCATGACATAGTAACCACACTCTGCAGTGACGTAGCGGCCACACTCAAACCGAAGGCGGTGGTGCTGCATGCCGTGATCATCAATCAGCCGATGCAACTGCTGGCAAAATAAGGGCCAGTCAAAGTGATTTTCGGGATCAACGTAGTTGATACCGACCCCTCCACCTAAATTGATCAACATGTCAGGTAGCTGATATCGCTGCTGCCACGCTTTCACTGTTTCAAAATACAGCGCCATTAGCGTCAGGTGTTTTTCGACACACAGCTGATGAGACATTAAGTGAAAGTGAAATCCTTGCAGGTGTACCTGAGGATAATCGCGAATAATAGCCATAGCGCTGTCAAGTTCACTGGGATCCAGGCCAAAAGGCGTTGGTTTGCCCCCCATGGTCAGCTTGGTGGTTGTTATACCATCAAGAGAAATGTTCATTCTTAGCAGTATCGAAACTTTTTCTTTTTGCTCTGTGGCTAAGGTGGCAATGCGACGAAGCTCAGTTAAGCTCTCGACGTGAATGGATTCCACGCCATAATCCATGGCTTTTCTAAGCTCAGACGGAAGCTTCCCCGGGTCGCCGAAAATAAGCGGCTTGTTGTGTTGCTGAGCGACCAACCAATCGAGTTCGCCCCCTGATGCTGATTCAAATCCATCGACATACGGTGCCAAGGTGTTGAGCAAAATGACCGTGATGCTTCAGTCCATGATCGGTGATCAAAATTAATTCATATCCAAGCTTCTGAGCCGCAGGAATGAAGCCATCAGTAATAGCCTGATTAAGCACATGAGTTATCACTATCGCGACAGGTTTCATTATTTATCCTTAAATTTTGGGCATAACTAACAATTTATTGAAATTTGTTCCTGGATACTTTTAGGAGCTAATTCCATATCTTCCGCATGGATATGAGCACTGTTTTATTATCTGGGGTGAAAATATAGCTGAAAATATAATTGTTGCAAATGATTTTGAGATTTGTTTTCATTCGCATCCTCAATTATAAGATTTACAAATGGACTCTTGATAATGAATTGCTCTTTGAAGTTGAAGCCTCTAGTTTCTTGTATCGCCCTCGTACTAGCGGCCGGCGGTACCAGTGTTGTCTGTGCGGAAGAGCTAGTAATGCTCGATCAAGCTAGCGTTGAAGCTCAGCAGTACCAGGGATATGCGGAATACTCGCCGACCTCAGGCAGTAAAACAGATTTGCCCTGGCTGAAAGTACCCCAGTCAGTATCGGTGGTAACCAAGGCTGAAATGGAAGACAAGGGAGCATTGCGTCTAGTCGATGCGCTTGATGGCGTCGCAGGTGTCAATAACACTCTGGGAGAAGGAAGCCGGGATCAATTTGTTATCCGGGGCTTTGATGCCTTGAATGACACTTACCGTGACGGCATGCGTGATGACGGAAACTTACAGTCGTTTCGCAGCCTGGCCAATGTTGAGCGGGTGGAAGTGGTTAAAGGCCCTGCCGGGGCACTATATGGTCGAGGCTCTGCGGGCGGCCTGATTAATATTGTGACTAAGCGAGCCGATGGTAGAGATATCACCGCGTTGACAACATCAGCGGGCAGCGATAGTCGTTTTTCAGGCCAGGTTGATGTTGGCAGAAAGTTGACTGATAACGTGAATGGCCGAGTTAATGTGGAATACCGTGAAGGTGATAGCTACGTTGATCATGTTGATTACCAGGATTACTTCATTGCACCTACGGTTCGTATTGCGGCAGGTGAACAGCATGTGGTTGATCTTGATCTTGAGTATCAGCATCAGGAAGTGATGCCATATCGAGGCGTGCCTTCAAAAGATGGGAAGCCCGTCGATGTACCTGTTGATACCTTTTATGGTGGAACCAACGATTATCAAGAGTCAGACAGTATTCGTTTGGCGATCCATCATCAAATGACCATCAATGATCAGCTCCAATGGGTAAACCGGGCATCCTGGAACCAGATTGAACTGGAGCAAAAAGGAACCCGTCAAGGCAAGGTTACCGATGATGAGGTAAGCCAGACGGTAAACAATTTTGGTTATGATCCAAGAACCACCAGTACGCTACAATCCGAAATCACCTGGCAAACAGAGCAAAACCAGTTATTAGCGGGTGTTGACTACAATGTTATCGATATTGATTTACTCCTAGCCAAAGATACCAGCCTTTCACCGCAAGACATTAATGACCCTGTAACCCGGGCAACGCCAAACCCTGGATTTGACCCGTTCCGAACCAATAAGACTGCTACCTTCGGTGCCTATTTGCAAGATGTGTTTACGTATAAAAAACTGTCGGTATTAGGCGGGCTTCGCTATGACAAGATGGAGCTTGAGCAGCGCAAGGAAGGGGCTGATCTTGAGACCATGGATGATAACAAGGTGAGCTATCGTACCGGCTTGGTGTATCAGTTGACCGATGAGTTCTCAGCTTATGCGAGTTTAGGGCGTTCATGGCAGCTACCTTATGCCGGGATTTATATCAATCCGAAACTGGCAGAGCTGTTCAAAACCGATCTTCAGGAAATTGGGGTGAAAGCCTTTATGCTCGATGATCGCCTGATGCTAAATGCAGCATTGTTCCAGATCGATCAGGAGCAGCCTCAAACCGACACCAATGGTGACGTTGTCGATAAGAAAGAATTCCGGCACAAAGGGATTGAGCTAGAAGCCCGTGGTCAGATTTCTGAAGAGTGGAATATTTCTGCAGGTTATAGCTATTTAGATGCTGAAGATAAAGAAACAGGCTTTAAACCGAATGATGTTTCTGATCACTTGTTCTCATTATGGACGACTTATTACTTAACACCTGAGTTCAAATTCGGCGGTGGCGTTAAATATGTCGGGGACCGTTATGCTGGCAATAACGAGGCAACCAAGCTAGACGCCTATTCCAAGGTCGACTTGATGGCAGCTTACCAGTGGCAGCAACATAAGCTGCAGCTAAATCTGGATAATGTATTCGACGAAAAATATGCGCTTGGTGCAACAGGTGGTGGTTCTGGCCTGAACCAGGTGGGATATGGCGCGCCGTTTGAGGTGATGCTGAGCTATCGATACAGCATGTAATTAAACCTTGATATGGAATGACAACTCTTGCTGAGTTGTGGTTTCAGTGATTTTTATCAAGAGCAGGGATTAAGCCCGTGATGACTTAATCCCTGTTATTACCATGCGGTTAGCGTTATTGGGTTAATAAGGGATAGTTTCACCATGGCAATGTGCATAATAAAAAAAATAGTAAAGTCGTTAAGTCTATTGATGCTGTTATTTGCCATTCCGGCTAAGGCAGAAGTGACAAGAGTTATTGAAGATGAAATGGGGTTGTTCCATATATCTGGTAACCCGAACAGAATAGTTGCGTTGGAGTTTTCATTTGTCGATGCGATGGCTTCAGTTGGCATTGCTCCCATTGGTATTGCCGATGATAATAAACCCGAACGCTTGATCCCTGCAGTGACCAAGGTCGTACCGACATGGATCTCGGTGGGTTCGCGCTACCAGCCTAGCTTGGAAGTGATAGCGGATCTAAAGCCAGATTTGATCATTGCCGATGTCGAACGACACAGTGCAATTTATGATGATTTGAAGCGTATTGCACCGACCTTAATCATTAAAAGTCGTGGTGAAACCTATCAGGAAAACTTAGACGCGGTACTTAAAGTCGGCAAAGCCATTAATAAAGAAAACGCCATGAAGAAACGGCTGACTTTACACAAAGAAAGAATGGCTGCATTTAGAAAACAATTAAACTCAGCAACTCCAACGTTTGCAAAAAATACCATTCAGTTTGCTGTGATCAGCGAGCGAGGTATGTGGATGCATGGCCCGGCTTCCTATGCCGGAGGCGTTGTTAATCAGCTGGGATTGCGTAGCCCAATTCCAGAGCAGGCTAGCACCGCATATATTCCGACAAGCCTTGAGCAGTTATTAAAGGCCAACCCTGATTGGCTATTGCTCGGGCGATATAATGACACCACGGTATTTGAACAGTGGCAGAAAAACCCCTTATTCAACATGCTCACCGCGAAGAAAAATAATCGCATTATCGAAGTGTCTCCTGGCTTGTGGTCTTTAAGCCGTGGCATGTTGGCCGCCGAAGGGGTGGCACAGGATCTGGCCCGTTTATTCCAGGAACAAAGTTAATCTCATGCATGATATTGCCCTTCTCCCTAACACGAAGGCACTACTGATCAGCTTATGGGGCCTAACTGGATTGATTCTGTCGCTTGTCGCCTGGTCTTCTTTTGGTTTACAGCTTGACGATGTTCTTCAGGCTTTGATTGCCTTTGACCCAGACTCTATATCACAACAGTTGATCATCACCCTTCGCTTGCCACGAACACTTGTGGCCTTGCTGATTGGTGCAAATCTAGCCGTAGCGGGTGTGCTGATGCAGGGGATCACCCGTAATGTATTGGCATCGCCCGCGATCTTAGGGATTAATGCCGGAGCGGCCTGTTGCATGGCGTTAGCATCTATTGGTGTTGGGGCTCTGAGTATCCTTCCTCCGGTAGTCACTGCTGCAATAGGTGGAACTGCTGGTGGCACGCTGGTCTTTCTGCTCGGCGGTTTTTTTACCGGTCGGGTCCATCCACTTCGGCTGATCCTTGCTGGTATTGCCGTGAATGCTTTGCTAACCGGGCTAACCCGAGCAGCGGTGATCATGTCTGACGAATTGGCTTATAGCGTATTGCATTGGCTGGCAGGCTCGGTATCAGAAGCCGGATGGGGACAGTGGCAACTATTATGGCCGGTGAGCCTGGCAGGATTGGCGTTGGCACTTAGCTTGGCAGGAAAAATGAACATCCTCTCGTTAGGGGAAGACATGGCCTGTGGCCTGGGGATCAATATTTCAAGAGTCCGGCTGCTGGCCTGTATTGTCGTCGTGCTATTAACCTCGGTCAGTGTTTCTATTGCCGGGCCGATTGCCTTTGTTGGTTTGCTGATCCCGCATATTAGTCGAAAAGTCGTAGGCCATGACCATCGCCACCTGATCCCCACTGCCGCCTTATTAGGGGCTTCTTTGCTGGTATGGTCTGACTTGCTGGCGCGTGGCGTTGCTTTTCCGGCCGAAACCCCGGTGGGCATTATTACAGCGTTAATTGGTACGCCTTGTTTCATCCTGTTGGCCATGAGGAGCAAGCTGTCATGAACATAACAATTAACCAGAACCGGAATAAGAGCAAGCTGCAGCTAAGCAAGCGTCGGACAACATTACTGGTGTTGTCCGCCTTGTTGCCATTGCTGGCTATTTATAGCCTATACATCGGCGCACTGCATATATCTCCAGGTGAAATATGGTCAGCCATTGTTGCTGGTGGTGAACATGATTTCGCGGTTAACCACTACCGTTTGCCAAGAATGGTGCTGGCGATTTTGGTCGGTACCGGGCTAGGCCTGTCCGGTGCTTTGGTACAGGGTGTTATTCGCAACCCGCTAGCCTCTCCAGATTTGATGGGAATAAGTGCCGGAGCCGGGTTAGCAGCCACATCTTTGCTGGTTATCTTCCCGGCAGCGCCTCTGTACTGGTTACCTGTAGCTGCCGTTATTGGGGGATTTAGCGCTGCATTTTGTATTTACCTGGCCGCTTCAGCCATTGTTCCAACCCCGGCGCGTCTCGCCCTGCTTGGTATAGCAATCAGTGCTTTTTTAAGCTGCGGAATCGACTTCCTGCTTATCGTACATCCTGTTGAAATCAATACCGCAATGGTGTGGCTAACGGGCAGCTTGTGGGGACGGAACTGGGAACAAGTGCCTATTATCTTCGTAACGCTATTGGTACTCATCCCGTTCGCATTTTGGTTGGCATGGCGCTTAGATGTCATGGCGCTTGGTGAGCAGACGGCTATGGCACTGGGCGTCAATGTGAGCCGTACCCAGGTGCTGGCGCTGCTGGTGGCTGTGATGCTGGCCAGCATTAGTGTGTCAGTGTCTGGCACCATCAGCTTTGTTGGTCTGCTGGCACCGCATTTAGCGCGGTTGCTGGTTGGCAGCCAGCATCGCTGGTTATTGCCAGTCGCGGCGAGCTGTGGCGCATTGTTAGTCTTAATGGCTGATATGTTGGCTCGGGGCATCCAGCCACCTATGGAGTTACCCGCAGGTGTGCTGACGTCTTTAATTGGCGCGCCGTACTTTATTTTCCTTCTTTCCCGTTATAAGGGCTGGTAAATGCTACAAGCTGAACATATCACCGTTGGTTACGATGGAAACACCATACTTTCAGAGCTGAGCGTAAGGCTACCAAAAGGTAAAATTACCGCCCTGATTGGTCCGAATGGCTGTGGTAAATCGACGCTATTAAAAGCGTTATCCCGTATTTTAACACCATCATCTGGCAGGGTTTCGCTCAATGGCGAAACCGTCCATGGCATGTCAGAAAAGGCGGTTGCCCAGAAAATCTCTCTGTTACCGCAAACGCTGGTCAACCCAGAAGGCATAACAGTACAACAGCTGGTGGAGTATGGGCGCACGCCGTATTTGTCACACTGGGGGCGGTTAAGTGAGGAAGACCGCATTCAGGTAGCAATGGCGATGGAAGAAACCGGGGTTGTTGATTTAGCAGAGCGGCCATTGGAGGCATTATCTGGCGGGCAGCGGCAACGAGTCTGGATAGCAATGATCCTGGCTCAGAATACAGACATTGTCATGCTCGATGAACCAACGACCTATCTGGATCTCTCCCATCAGGTTGAACTGATGAACATGATGCGAGCGATGAATGACAACGGGAAAACCGTGATCGTTGTGCTGCACGATCTCAATCAGGCTTGTCGTTATTGCGATCACCTGGTGGTACTGAAAGAGGGAGCTATTGTGACAGAAGGCGAACCGGGTACTGTTTTTAATTCCGAATTACTGAATGACGTATTTAATCTGAAAGCCACCGTCATACCGGATCCGGTTGCAGGCACGCCAATGTGTGTTCCCTATTAAATAGATTTTGGAACCTGCGGATTCAACGAATTTACACAATAAAAAGAGGCTGATATCAGCCCGGTAATTATTCCACAAGGAAAGCAATGGAGCCTTTTACTCATCAATCAGTGCTGTGGTGCTGAATTGATTAAAGTTAATAAAGGTTAAAGAAATAAGTTATGAAATCAACAAGGACAAATTTTCAGTATTCAATGCTGGCAACGGCAATCGGTGCTAGCTTCATGGCGAATGCTGCTTTAGCTCAAGAGTTACAAGTTCTCGAACAAACTGTCGTGAACAGCAGTGTGATTGGTGAGTCACACATTGATGAAGTGAAAAACTATGCCGGTAACCGAACCGTGGTGACCAGCGAGCAGATGGAAAAAACAGCAGTACTATCCATTGATGACGCATTGCAACGAGTACCGGGTGTCCAGGTTCAAGACGAATCAGGAACCGGGGTCTTGCCAAACATCTCTGTGCGCGGGTTGAAAGCGAGCCGTAGTGGGCATGCTCAGTTCCTGATGGATGGTGTGCCAATGACGTTGGCACCTTATGGCCATACCGGGCAATCAATATTCCCGGCCACACTGAGTATGCTTGATCGTATTGATGTCGTCAGAGGGGGAGCGGCGGTCCAATATGGTCCGAACAATGTTGGCGGTGTTATTAACCTGGTCACTAAATCTATTCCTGAGAAGTGGCAAACGTCGATTGAGAACAAGCTGACCGTATTTGAAGGTGGGGACAAGCCGCTAAACGATTTGTATATCCGTACGGGTGGCTGGATTTCGGATGAGTTTGCGATTCAGCTGGAAGGTAATGTACTACAAGGTGAAACTTTCCGGGAGAATACCGATACCGATGTAACCAACTTCCAGGTGAAAACGGAGTGGCTAATTGATGACATGCAGATGCTGACTGCTTTCATCCAGCAATATGATGCAGACACCGATATGCCGGGCGCACTAACGCCTGCGGACTATGATCAGGATCGCAGCCAATCAACCCGCCCTTATGATCACTTTGAAGGGGAAACAACCCGTTGGAATGTGCGTTATAACCGCCAGTTTAACCAGTTCTTGTTTGCAGACTATGGTGAGTTTGATGCCTTGGTCTTTGGCCATACTGCGAAACGAAATTTTGAGTGGGGCTTCAATGCCGGAGATGGCCACTGGGCGGATCCGGGCAAACCATCCACGCACCTGAGAACATCACCTCGTGAATTCAATGTGCTGGGTGTTGAGCCAAGAGCCAGTTTCTACCTGGATGGTGAAGCGGTTAATCAAAAACTGATCGTAGGTACACGTTTCGTTACCGAGGACATTGATTACAAGCTGACCCAAACCAGCTTTACGGATAACACCACGACAGTACCACGTGACTGGAACTTGGAAACCAAGGGATGGGCTGCGTATATCAGTGATGAGATCAAACTGGCCGGCGACAAGTTAACAATCACTCCGGGTATTCGATATGAACACATCGCTATGGACTTTACCGATATTGGTAAAAGTTCCGAGGATGAAAATACCGTCAAAGAGTGGCTGCCTGGTTTCTCCGCCTCTTACCAGTTAACTGACACCTGGCTGGCTTATACCAATGCTCAACGTTCATTGCGAGCACCGCAAATTGCCTATATTCGAGGTAAGGGCGAAGAAGGCGCAGAGCTGGCATGGAACTATGAACTGGGTGGACGTTATACCCTGGGAAGAAACAGCCTGAACCTTGCTCTCTACCGTATTGATTTTGATGACCAGCTACAGTGGAACAGTACAGACCAGACTTTTGAAAATATTGGCCGGACCCTGCATCAGGGCTTTGAAGTCGAAGGCTTCTATGTCCCAGAGGCATTGCCGCTTCTAACCTTGCACATGGGTTATAACTATCTCGATACAGAACAAAAAGAGGGTGACAACAAAGGCAATGAGCTGCCTTATGCCTCTAAGCATCAGCTATTGTGGGATGCGAGCTACGATCTGAACGGGTTTGAGACAACGGTATCAGGTGTGTATTTCAGCGAGTCCTTCAGTGACAATGCAAATACCAAAGAGGAAGATGAAACGGGTGCTAAAGGTGAGGTTCCAGCCTACACGGTGTGGAATTTCAACATCAGCAAAGATCTGTATAAGAAGGATGACTCTGTACTGCGTGCAGGTATCTCGGTCAATAACCTGTTTAACGAAGAGTATTACTTCCGTGGCATCGATGTCAGCCCAGTAGGCCGCTACCCGGCACCAGGGCGCTCATTTAGCCTTGATGTTAAATACACCTTCTAACTGTTTGTAAGAAGCTAAATTTAGGCCGCCTTAACTTTGTTAAAGCGGCCTTTTACCGTCTGATTTTGCTTACTCGTTTAGCTGATTGCTAAAAACTCGGTAATACTGGCAATTGCCATATCTGACTTGGGCTTATTAGTTTAAGCCCACCTTAGCTTTCTTACCTCATTTCCTTGTTCAGGCTGACAGGGAATGTTGAAAGCAAGAATCAAAGATACACCTGCCATCAAGGAACCAGCAATGAAGACACTTGCGGGTGAGATCAGCCACAGCAAACCGAAAGATACCGGTATCACAACAGCAGCAATATGATTAATGGTAAAAGCGACACCAGCGGTAGAGGCAATATCTGCCGGATCAGCAATTTTCTGAAAATAGGTCTTGATGGCGAGTGCTAGGGCAAAAAACAGGTGATCGACAACGTATAACCCAGCCGCCCATTGCGCGGAGTCGACAAACGCATATCCCACAAAGACCAGTATTAAGCCAACGTATTCAAATATTAGTGCTTTTCGCTCGCCGACCTTGCCTATGATTTGGCCGATTTTTCTTGCAAATAACCAGTTGAACAAATAGTTAATTAAAAATAGCAGCGTAATATCGGCAGCGGAATAACCAAACTTCTCAACCATTAGAAAGCCAGCAAAGACGGTAAATATTTGTCTTCTGGCACCACTCATAAAGGTGAGCGCGTAATAAAGCCAATACCTCTTGCGTAGAATAAGCTTTTTATGCTGAACGGTTTTCGCTTCAAAAGTGGGGAAACCTAGCCAGATGAATATAACAAGGCTTAAGGATACAGCACCAGCGAGTAGGTAAACCCATTTAAAGTCCAGTGCTAACTGTTCAAGCAAAACCCAAAGCCCGGCGTAGGTGATGAGCGAGGCCAGGGCACCAATTGAAATCAGCTTGCCCAATACCTCGGGAGCTTGTTCTTTTGACAGCCACTGCAATGAGAGAGACTGTTTCAGGGTCTCGAAGTAATGAAAGCCCACAGACATCAGCAAGGTCGTACACAGTAGCCCTGAGAACGAGGGGAAGAACCCCGTGATCGCGACGCCTATGGCTAACATGGCCAAAGATAGAATGATGAACTTCTGCTCTTTGATAAACAACAGCATAAAGACTGCAGTAAAAGCCAGAAAACCAGGAATTTCCCGTACGCTTTGTAAAATGCCGATGTCGGCACCCGTAAATGCTGCTTTCTCAATCACAAAGTTATTGAGCAAAGCTTGCCAGCTGGCAAAGGCGATAGGTACGACAATAGAGATAAGAATTAAAAACGTTTGTGGCGTTTGCCAGGATCTGTTCGGCGCTGTGGTCTTCATAGGCTGTCCTAACTGCAAGGGATTTGATGCTTTGTAGACTATCAAGTATGTTGGTGGCTTACTTTCGACAATGGGCCAAGTTATGTCGCCAAAAAGACAAAGTGAGGTAAAAGCAGGGCTATCTCATAGAAGCTCCAATGAGCAGATAGCCGATGCCGGTGACAAACGGGTTTTGGCCCATCAGGTGGACATGCCGTTCGGGCACAAGGGGACATTCCATAGTCACACGTGGTATCAGCTGATGTATGCGTCTGAAGGGGTATTAAATGTAGATGTTAGCGATCAGGCTATGGTCGTCCCGCCGCAAAGGGCCGTTTGGCTTCCGCCTGAATGTGTCCACCGGGCGTTTGCACCGAGCGGCGCTAAGTTCCGAAGCCTGTATTTTCGGCCAGATCAAGTTGGAGACCTAGGGCATTTTTGCAAAGTATTTGGTATTACAAATTTGACTCGAGAGCTGATATTGGCAGTGGTTGATCGCTGTGATGTTGATACCGAGTGGCAGCAGCCAGACTTCAACTTATTGACAGTACTATTGGACCAGCTTAGTGCCCAGCCTCAGGACTCGTTGTCGCTATTGATGCCGCAAGATGCCAGGCTAGATGCATTGGTGAAAACGCTGCAACTCAGCCCGGAAAACGATCTAAGTATGCAAGCGTGGGCGTCCAAACTGGGGGTCTCTAGTCGGACTTTAACCCGGATCTTTGTATCTGAGACAGGCATGGGCTTTAGAGAATGGAGGCAAAGGTTAAGATTACTGCATTCACTGACTTTGCTTGAGCAGGGCAAGCCCGTGACCCAAGTGGCATTGGATGTGGGTTATAGTTCTCCTTCTGCTTTTACTCACGCTTTTCAACAGTGTTTCGACTGCTCGCCAAGGGGCTATTTTACTAAATGAAAATAGGTCTTCCCATCCTATTTTGCACATGATGATGTTCGCTTAAGATACGAGGGGGCAAGCTCAGAGCCTGCACATCCCTCGTTGTTGGAATGCTGGCACGACACCAATACATCCACTGTTCTAACGGCTCGCTAACCGTTCAACGACTTTGATACGCTGATCGAATTGGCGGGTATCGCCTGGGGCTAATTGTTTAGCTTGCTCTAGCAATGACAATGCTTTGCTATAGCGGCTTTGGTTAAGGGCTAGCTGGGCATGTTGCAACAAAGCTTGCTGGCGGTACTCGCTGTTTCCTGCCGCTCGAATTAGCAACAGCTCTGCATCGCTATTATTGCCTTGCTCTGCTTTGACTTCAGCCAGGGCCAGTAATGCTTCGCCATTGACAGGAGATCGCTTTAACGCTTTGTTGAGATTAATCGTTGCCGTTTTAAGTTGCCCTTGTTTGAGTGCCAATTGCCCGGCACGGGTATAGAGCTTGCCGCTGGCATTGGTTGATAACTTTGGATGCTGTTTCGATGCCGCTACGATTAATTTTTTGGCAATGTTGAGCTCATCAATGCTGAGCAAATACTGAATTGCCCTATCTAGTCTCTGGTAGTTTTTAGCTATCTCAGCGGGCTGGCTAAGATAATAGTAACTTGCCAGCGAAAACTGTTCCTGTTGCAAGTACAGATCAGCTAGCTGCCAGGCCGTACTTTGTTTTTTACCTAGCCGGTAGGCAACTTCTAAGCTACTGATTGACTCGATGGTGTTGCCTTCACTGAGTGCGATATTTGCCCGTAGCAACCACAATTGAGCGTCAGTCGGACTTTTCTCCAGCATTGGCTCCAGCATTGATTTTGCCTGGGAGTTAGCGCCTGATGCGACATAGCTCTGCAGTAATCCTTGTTGCCAAGATTTATCTTCTGGATCCAACAACGCGGCTTGCTGGTAAGCGGCAGTTGCACCTTGGTAGTTTTCAGATTGCAGGTGAATGTAACCAAGATAGCCATATAGCCGACCATTCGCGCCGCCGAGAGAGATGGACTGGGTCAGGTGGTGTTTGGCTTTCTGGTACTGATTTTTTTGCAGATAAAGTATGCCAAGGTTGTCGTGAGCACGGACAAAGTCCGGTTGTTTTTTCAGTGCAGAAAGGAAATATGTCTCTGCTGTGCGGGTGTCCTGCTGGCTGAATGCCAGTTGCCCAAGCAGAAAGTCATAGGCAGCACTGCTCTCTTTGGGCTGATTGGCTTTAAGTTGTTTTAACGTCTTAGCGTATTGCAGTTCTTCAAGTAATGGCTGAATTTTTGCTAAGACTCTGGCTTCGCTATCGGAGAACGTTGCTTCCCGCTTTAATAGTGGTTCACGGCTGATATCAACGGTGATCGACGGTTTTGACACCGTGACACTGGCATAAGATACCGGGCTGATGAGCGTCATCATTAATAATGCGATGGATTGGGAAAATATTTTCATTATTCAGTGATCCGTACTGGCCATAGAAATTCTGTTCTTACCGGCATCCCATCTTTGGTTGGGGCGGTAAAACGGGCGGAATTAACCACTTTTATTACAATAGGTTTAAGAATTGGGTATTCCATTTTTCGGATATTCTTCAAACTGGCCTGGCCGTGTTCGTCAATCTCGATATGTAAAACCACATCGGCGAATTTGATACCCCGACGAGTAAGCTGGCGTGGTAGGCTGGGTACCTGAAGTGTGTTAATTAGGGTTGGAACCTGATCGAGCTCAGCAACCGCGAACTTAGCTACGGTTTTGATCACTTCCTGGACGATCTCTTGCTGAGGTAAATCGAACTCGATATTGGTTTCTACGCTTAAATCCGGCTTTTGTGTTTTCAAGTCAATCTCTATCGGTTGAATTTCAAGCCTAATCTCACTGGCTACCTGAGTGAGTTCCAGCTTGGGTTTTGTTGTTTCCTGTGGCTGGTGTTGGGGGCGGGAAGGTGGCGGTGGAGGAGGGGGTAATACCACGGTTTCCACTTGCCTGACTGTGAGCTTTTCTGGCTTTGAAAACGAAATGCCCTGGCTGACTATGATCAGTAGCAGGATCATACTCAGTGGGATCAACGTTAACAGGTAGGTCAGCAGACGTTGGTTGAATCGCACTGCTATTCTCCTTGAGTGGCGACATTCACATGGGTCGCACCAGCCAGTTTGATTTCATCCAATACATTAATCAGCCGTTCAGCTGAAACCTTTTTGTCCGCCTGGATAATGACTGGCTGAGGTTTAGTCGCCATCAATTGTTTGATGGTTGGCTTAATGCCCGCGATACCAATCCGTGAGCCGCCATACCAAACTTCCCCATCGCTCGAAATTGCAATAAAGATGCTCTTTTTGGCAAGCTGAGAAGCGGATAGTGCCTGAGGCCGATCAATGTCGACGCCGGATTCTTTGACAAAAACTGTGGTGACAATGAAAAAGATCAGCAGGATAAACACCACATCCAATAATGGTGACATATCGATACCTAACCCTTGCTGATCATCATTAAATATAGAGCGTCGTGCCATTAGAACCCGTCTCCCTTAGCATGATGATGGTGAGAAGGTGTTGCGCTGGCAGTCTGGTTTGTCGCTGCAGACATTGTGCGCGTTTGCAATTTCCGCTGGTATGAAATGTTTAGCAGTAGCGCCGGTATCGCGATAATCAATCCGGCCTGGGTCGTCAGTAATGCTTCGGATATTCCTGTTGCGATACCATCCATAGGATCTTGGTTGGCTCCCATGCTCCGGAAAGTGGTTAGCATGCCGATGACCGTGCCTAATAGACCTAATAACGGAGCGACTGAGACCCATACCGCAAGTGTTTTGGTCTTTTCATTGAGATCATGGTGTTGCCGACAGAAGGCGTGATCCCGCATAGCCAGCCAGAGCTCAATGACCTGGTGATAAATGATGAATGCCACGGCGGCAAGCACCAGCATGATGATGCCGCCTTGGCTAAACAGCTGCTCAATAGGCTGGATAAGTTCATAGTCAGAGAAACGATCAGGCATAGTCTGGCTCCCTTTTGATTGTGTTCTCTGATGTTGTCATTACCGTTGAGCACTTAGCGGGTTCAGTTTTGTCTGTGACAGGGTTTGTTTCTACCGAATGGGCTGGGTGACCAAGTTGGCTGAGTAATATGCTGTCAGCTTCCAGAGCGGTCAGGTAGCGACGAGCGTAACGGGTTAGATAGGCGTGACAGATCAGGGCTGGGATAGCCACAATCAAGCCTAATTCAGTGGTGATCAGCGCTTGGGCAATCCCCGTCGACAACATGCTTTCATCACCGGAGCCAAATAGCGTGAGCAGTTTAAAGGTGCTGATCATGCCTGTTACGGTACCCAGCAAGCCTAATAAAGGGGCAACGGCAGCTGTGGCGGCAATACCTGTCAGCATACGTTCGAGCTTGCCTTTGGCCAGCAACAAGTATTGGTACATCAGGTCATCAAGAACTTCTCGTCCGCCATGCTGATGAGTCACGGCAAGCCGGATCAGTTCATGCTGATAGCCTGTTGTCTGCGTTAGTGCCTGCTGTGGTGCAACCTCGCCACTAAGTAGCTGGCTGATCAGTGCAGGCTCTCGTTTAGGTAAGCGCACAAGTTGTATCGCCTTGAATAGGGCGATGATCAGTGCGAATGCACCGAAAGCCAGGATCGGTATAGTCCAGAGCCCACCTTTTGTCAGGTGATCTTGTATCGATTCTTGCTGGCTCTCAAGCGCAGCTGCACGAGTCAATGTCGGATCCAGTGGCAGGTGTGTCATTTGCCCTTGCTGATGGAGGTTGAGCTGGGAGCTTTGGTTGTCATCGAATACGTAGGTCAGCATTGGCAGCGGTTGATGAGTACGATCCACCAAGCCAGCCTGAGTGGCATTGGAGAACCACTGCACCGGGCCGGCGGTTAATGTCTGCCCCTGAATGATCTCACCGGATGATGATAAGACAGAACTATTGCTTACCCATTTGGGGCTTAGGGCTTGCTGAATGGTATTGAGTGAGAGCTCTATGGCCCTGAATGGAGATGGTACCGCCAGCTCTTGCTTACTAGCTTGGACTGTCAGGCTGGGGGGAGCCGCTATGCTGGGTTGATTATGGGTAAACTCCCGCAATAGATTATTGATATAAGCATCTTGCACTTTCCACTGGGCTAACCGTTCTTTAAGCTGTTCTATGCCTAAATACTGTTCGTCTTTTTGCCGCTGTATCGCAGCGGCATCTATGCGTAGTGAGGAGAGTTCTTTTTCAAGCTTATTAAGCTGTTCAGATAATGGCTGACGCTCATTTCGAACTTTTTTTTCTGCTGCTTTATACTGCTGAATCGATTTTTTTAAATCGCTTTTAATGCTGTTTTCCACAGTAGAAATTGTGGCGGCATGGCCTGAAAAATTGACAGAAAAAGCACTTATAGCGAGAAAAGCTGCAGCCAGGGTTTTAGAACGATGCTTTTGTTGATGAGCGCAGTTGGATTGGGGATTAACCTGAACGAGATCATTGAACATTAGTGTTCTCCGCACTGCTAGACGTTATGACGGGTAAATTGATGAAGCTTGCTTGCCGGGTACGTTTAAACACTGCTAGCGCCTCTGCGATAGCTGCGGCATGATCGGGCATAACCTGCCACTGCCAGCCTTGTGCCGAGGCAGAACCGATACCGGCCGTTTTACCGTCTGCAGAAATAAACCATGCTTGACTTAGCCCCAAATACAGCTGTTTTACAGCCACCTTTTTGCCATTGTCTAGGCTTAGGATTTCTTCATTCAGGGTTAGCATGGTGTTAAAGCGCTGCATTTCATCGAGCATACTCAGCAAGCTTTGCATGCGGTTAGACAAAGAGGCGCTGTTATCGAGCAGGGATGCATTCGCTTCCTCTAGCTGCCGCTGCAATGGTACTGGTAGCCAGGGCCACAATTGCTTCATCGTTGAGCTAGCGCTAACTAGTGCTAGCTCGGCCTGAGTGGCATTAGCCTCATAGCCATCTTGTTGTTCAGCTAAGGCAATACGAGCCTTGTCCACTTCGGATGCAGATACGGAGGCTGAAGTGACTTTATCAGTCAGGGCCTTTTTTTCGGCTTGATATAATTCGATGAGGGAAGAGATTTGGTGTTTTTCAAAAGCCCAGCGGGACTGAAGGTCGGCTCGGGCAGTTTCAGTTTCCATCCATTGTTTTACTAAGGCATCCATTTCCTGCGCTGTATTCCCCCATGACGGAGAGCACCAAAGTAAGCTAGACAGAACTACTGAAGAAAGTAGTTGCTTGTTCATGGTTTTTTATGGTTTGAGTGTTAATGATTTTGATTCGTATTTACACATAATTTATTGATAGAGTCAATGAATTGTGTTGCTTAAAGGAAAGGTAAATTGAATGCAAGCAAGAGTTGGTTGCCAATATTTCTACAGAAGTAGAGTGGCAGTCATAGCAAAGGAGGGTGAGCAACCGAGAGATTAGTTTCCGAAACTCGTATGCTTTTTGATTAAGATAATTACGCCTGACAATACATGCTATCAGGCGTAATGAAACATGATTTGTAGCAAGGCTTTAGTGCAACCCTTCGAGGTCATTTGGCCGATATAACTTGCCGTTAAAGGCAATATAGATACCTGGTTCAGCCAAGCGTGCGGCAATAAACGCAGAGCCTAAGTTAAAACCGGCGTCGTTGGGAGAAAATCCGACTAATGGCCACATTGCACCGGTGAAAACAATAACACGACCATGATCTTCAGGCAGAATTGCCATCAGCTTTCGCGCACTTTCAAACATGGTAAAGGTACCGTGAGTGACAATATGACGGGAGCAACGGCTATTCATAATTGCAGTGCTAACTTCTTGGATCTCTTTGCCTTTGATCTCCCGGCTATCTTTCATGCAAACCTTGGAAAGCTCTAGCTCATCTTGGGGAATTTGGGCAAATTTTGTTAGGAACTCAGGAATGGCGGTTTCGTTATGACATACCGCTGTACATTGGTCGGTATCATAATAGGAGTCAATCGTACCCCCGGTAACTACAAGTTGTACTTTTTGCTTGTCATTGGTACTGCTCATGTGGGTCTCCAACAAAAAAGTGGCTAATAAATAGTGTAACGAGTAATTAAAATATAGTGATGGTGTGGCACACAGAAGGGCAAGAGATAAAAAGGAATTACCTCTTACCCTTGAGAGTTAAATGGCCTCATTCACCTTTAATTCAGGCGCTTCAAGCTCGCCTCGTCCCCAGCCGGTGAAGATGGCGAAGATCATTGTTGCAAGCATGAACCATGCGTATAACACCATAGGGGTCAGCTCCAGAGGTGATAAAGCCGGTACCCCTGAAAAGCTTTCGCTAGCTTGCTGAGATAGGCTTGCGGCCAATAGCAGTGCGGCGGACCAAGGCAGAGAATACACCAGGGTACAAGCAAGGTTGCCAATGACATTTGCGCGGCGATAAGGAGAGACGCCAAACTTCTCGCCCATAGGCTTGGCAAATGACAGTCCGACAGCCAGAATAGCGGGGGCATTAATGCTCATTAAAGATGACATAACAAGTGCAAGGAAGCCTGAAATGATCTCATAGGCACGCGCACTTTTCACATTACCAAATGCCTCAAGCAGGCGCTGGCTCCCCCCACCGTCTAACATCATTTGAATGCCAGCAGACAGTAATATCACCAGAATACAAAGATCAGCCATCCAACCAGAGACTCCGCGTAATAATAAGCCGCCGTCAACGGCAATAATATTTGCAAGCGTATTTAGACCGGTAACGATTGAAACAGCTGAACCTAATAAAATACCGATGATGGTTGCAAAAACAATGTCGCCTTTTTTAATGGCGGTATAAATGGTAGCGACCGCCGGAAGCAACATCCATAACCCTCTAGGGTCCATAACATCCTGGATTTTTTCAAGAGGGACTGCGCCGGCAGATTTGGACTGGAACATGCTTAAAACTACCATGGCGATAATAGTCATGGTGGCTGCAGGAATAACATAGCGGATGCGGTGTTTAACAACGCCTCCAATATCTGTATTTTGCGATGTAGCGGCAGAAATCGTCGTATCCGAGATCGGCGCCAAGTTATCACCGAAGGCCCCGCCGCCAATGATGGCTCCGGCCAATATCGCCGGATCGGCGCCTAATAATACACCCGCCGGATACAGCATCCCCATGCCAGCGGTGATTGTCCCGAACCCGGTACCGGCGGCAGTTGCAAATAGGGCACTGGCAAAGAAGGTAATTATAATAAACAGGGTGCCTGTTGTGCCGGTATGATATGCCGCCCATAAGATACCATTCACTAAACCGGAGTCTCGCAATACGGTTGCAAAGATACCGGCAAAAATCCAGCAGGCAACTGGCGCTATTGCCGTTTCGGAACTCATGCCTTTTAAAACAGTCTTTCCAAAAATAGCTTTGTCTTTGGCAAGTAAAAAAGAAACCAGCAGGCCAATAATAGCGCCGACCCACATCCCTTGAATTGAACCGCCTACAACCGTTGTCGCTACATAAATAGCGACAACCACAAAAATGAGTATCGGGGTAAATGAAACCCATGGCCCACCATAAAAACTCAATTTATGATCTTTCATAATATTTCCCTCAGTGATATATATTTGCTTCCGCTTGATAAATAGAAAGTACCGGTTTTATTGGGTGTTGAGTTGATGTGGGAATAATTACAACAGTAAAAGTGAAGCAAGATAATTCCGTAATTTTTCCTTAACTGACGTAGAGTGACGCAGTGACTGTTTCACTTTACGAATAGTGGTTTTTAAGTGTTTGATAAACAGTCAAAAAAACAGGGTTTTTAAAATGAGCCTACATCACAATTTGAAATATCTGTGTGGTTTTTATCCATCAATTGCGGAAATTTGTCGCGGGATCGGCATTAATCGGCAGCAATTTAACCGCTATCTTAATGGTGAAAACTGCCCGCGAAGTTACAATATGCGGCAAATTTGCGATTATTTTGGCTTGAGCAAAAAAGAATTATTGTTACCACATAGTCAATTTGTTTCATTGGTGAATAGCCGGGTTGATGGGAGTACTAAAGGCGTACACCAACCCTTTTCGGTGCCAATTAACCAATTAAGTGGGCAAAACAATGAAATGCTTGAGCCTTATTTAGGGTATTACTATGAGTATTATTACTCGATGTCTTCACCCGGCTACATACTAAAAGGATTAGTCTGTATTGAACGCAAGCAGGGCGGTGTATATCACCAGCGTACGGAGCGCCTCGCCGCTGAGGGGGAGTTTGGCCAAACAAGTTATTGTAAATATCAAGGAATGACATTCTTCCTTAACGATAGAATTTTTATGATCGATTATGAGTCGTTGACCCAAAATGAAATTGTTGAAACCATTCTTTTTCCTAGTTATCAGCAGCGCATATCTTTATTGGAAGGAATGAAAATAGGGGTTGCAGCAACCGGGGCGCGGACACCGACGTCGGCAAAGGTGATATTTGAGTATTTGGGGAAAAACATTGATGTGCTGAAAGCGTTAAAAACATGCAGCCTGTATTCGCCTGACTCAGACAGCATCAGTTCCAGTATTAAACATCGGCTATCGTGAGGGTGGTGTTGGCTAATGGGTGCCAATAACGGACAAGCTCAGGCTATTTGAAAGTGTTGGTGAAATTTTTCTTGCACATAAGGTGTTGCTTTTACAGTGTAAATGTTAAGTCTGATAAATAAATTAATATATTTATCGTCTTTTCTGCCGCCTGCTCGTCTTATAGGTACTTAAACAAAAGATAAGAGCTAGAGTTCAAGATGATCAAAGTAATTAGTTTTAAAATCTGTCCGTTTGTCCAGCGTGTTACTGCGGCTCTGGAAGCGAAGCAAATTTCTTACGAAATCGAATATATCAGCCTGAAAGATAAGCCACAGTGGTTCTTGGATTTGACCCCTAATGGCCAGGTTCCTGTCCTTGTCACAGAATCGGGCACGGCGCTTTTCGAATCAGATGCCATTATTGAATACATCGAAGACGAGTTTGGTCCTATCGAAGATGGCGTGACTAACGAGCAACGCGCTCTGGATCGTGCCTGGAGCTACCTGGGTTCTAAAAATTACCTGACTCAGTGCGGCACGATGAGCAGCAAAGATAAGGCTACGTTTGAAGAGCGTGTTGAAAAATTTACCAAGGCATTTGCCAAGGTTGAAGCGCACCTGTCGGGTGAGACCAAGTTCTTCAAATCTGATGCGCTAAGCAATGTCGATATGGCCTGGCTTCCTTTGCTACACCGTGCGGCAATTATTAAAAAACATACCGATTTTGACTTCCTGTGTGGCTTGCCAAAAACTCAGGCTTGGCAGTCAGCGTTATTAGAAACAGGACTTGCGGAAAAGACAGTATCGGAAGATTTTGAACAGCAATTTACCGACTTCTATCTCTCTAACACCTACCTCGGAACGGGTGAAGATGTGCAGCAAAGCAGCGTTTGCTCATCAAGCAGCTGCTGTGGTTAATCTGTCAGGGCAGTGAAATCCTGACAAATAGCATTACTTGTGGGGGGCATTATCGTTCACTCAGGTAAGTGATTAATTAGTAAGGTTATGAGCCTCAGGGTTCATAGCCTTTTTGTGTTTTTGTTCTGAAAGAATAAGGCGCATTGATCTGCCGTATACTCATGTGAATACTGTGATCCCTTTAGTCATTGAACAGATGGCAGCTTATGACAGTTATCGTATCGTGCCTAAACATCAAAATGTAAGAGAGAAAAATGAACCTGGATTTGATTTGGAAAGAGTACCGGGCCAGCTTAAAGGCATTTTTGCACTCCAATGTTTCCAACCCTGATGATGTGGACGATCTCTTGCAGGAAATCCTGATCAAGACCTACCACAACCTGGGGGAAGTGAAGGAGGCGACTAAGGTTAAGTCCTGGTTATTCCAAGTAGCTAACAACTCGATAATCGATTTTTACCGCAAAAGGGGCAAAGACAGAGATCTTGCCCAGGATGAGCTGTGGTACACCGAGGGAGATGTCACCGTCCATCAGCAATTATCAAAATGTGTATTGCCCTTTATTCAGGCACTGCCAGGTGATGAGGCAGATCTGCTGACATCAATAGACATTCACGGCCTGTCTCAGAAAGAGTATGCGGAGAAAACTGGCATCAAGTACTCGACACTAAAGTCACGGGTACAAAAAAGCAGAGAGAAGTTGAGTATGCTCTTTACTGAATGTTGTGAGTTATCGATTGATAAGCATGGAAATATCATAGACTTTCATGCAAAAAGAAACAGATGCAAGAATTGTTAGTGGCTTTCGGCTTTAAGAAAATGGTAGGCAGGGAGGGTTTCCAGGCGAGTATCTTCAACTGGGCCACCCATCGTGAAGTGGTAGAGGCTCTGATAGCTGTTATCGCTTAACCCGAATACTTGGTGGACAGGATCATCAAAGAAGCAGCCTATGCCGGTTGCCCGAATGCCCTTGGCTTCCGCTTCCAGATAGAGCATCTGGCCGATCATGCCCGTTTCCCAGAACAGCCGCCGATACCACCAGGTGCCGAGTTGCCTCAGAGGCTCGGAAAATTCAGCCAGCATGGCACAGCTGAATACCCCGCCGCTGGCTATCTCTTGATGGCAGCTCAAAATCTTGGCCGCTTCCTGAGTGTCTGCTGGATACAGGCAATAAAGCGGTAAATCTTCTGGGCAGTCAGGCGGTTTTTGCCAGATAAAATCGTTGTTCATTAACGCTTGCAGCTGTTTGGCTTTGGCCGGATCTCTGAGCAACAGGTATAAACCGGGTGTTAACTCATCGACACGATGGACAAACAGGCCCAAGTGAACCCTGGCTGGCCATGTGGTGGCAGAAAACAGCCTTGGGTTTTGCTCTGGTAAGGTGCGGCTTAAGATCTGGTAGAACATTGTCTTGCCAATTCGGGTTTTACCGTCCATATCAAGTGCGCTGCGCCGCTGGCGGATTATTTTCCCTGCATTGAGTGTTGTACTTGGAGCCGTGCCTGACATTGAGGGGCTTAGGTTATTTGAATCAACATGTCGTGAGAGATAACCTTGTTGGTTTGTTGTCTCTGGCTTTTCGCAGGCTGCTGCAACTTTATCGATCCATGGCCAGGGGCGGTGGCTGTTGCTGAGCTGGTTGGCTTTTCCTTGCCACTTGCCAGCGACAATTGCGGTTAGCGCAGCTTGGCTTGGTGCCCAGTCAGCTTCGATTCTTGTCCTGCCAGGGGTGACTACGGCGAGCAGATCTGGCTCTTCCCGTTCCTGCTGGTTGGGAAAGTCTTCATTGCGATCGACACCTATCAGGCGTGCTAAATGACAATCTGAAATTCCTTCAATCAGGGTCAGCTGCCAGCCCATCAAACCCGCGGCAATGTTTACTGCCGCCAATGCATGGCCGCAATCGTGCTGGCAATAGCGAAAGGCACGTTCACCATATTTCCAGGATTCTCGCCAGTGGATCGAACTTAGGGCAATGAGAAAGCTGCCTTCTGGTAGCGGCCTGTCTAGAGATAAGCCCTCGGTGATTGTTTGCCAGTTAGAGTGTTGAAATTGTGTCCGGCATTCGAGCTGGTGGCGGAGAGGGAAATAGTGGTAGAGCCCGGGGTGTTCTGACAGCTCTGGTATCGAATCAGTGAGCAGGTAGCACTCAGTGGGGTGCAAGTTACCACTCGACGGGTTGACCCTGAGTGACCAGCGGTTGTCAAAGCAGCTTTTCCAGGCCGAAAGAGCCAGCGAAAAGTAGAAAAAGTTGGAAAGGCTGTCTAGGTTAAGCGGCTGGCTCTCTATTGTTTGTCCGGCAAAGAAAGAGTCATAGCCGGGAGTGATATCCTGCTCAGGTAGTAGCAGCGGGCTTTCAGGTGCCCCTTGATAGCGGCGAAACGGACAGGGTTGGCTAGCCCAATCTAAGCCTTCTGGTCCCATGGCATAACGATGAAAGTGATGTTTGGTGCGCTCGTGGTAGTCGAAAACTGTGGCGAGGGGATCGGACGTTTCAGGCTCTTGAGCGGCAGGGCTCTGTCTGTCGGTCTTGCATTTTTGGATCATTGTCTCGAACCTGAAACGTGATGGTCGGCGGCAAGTTCTTTCAATCTGGCCTGAACTTTTTTGCTCCCAGTTATCGGCTGCTCGCAGGAAAATTGCTGGCAGAGGAAAAGCGTAAGATCATTCCCGCTGAGTTCAGGGGTGAAGGGAGCAAGCCAGTTGGTATAACGGCTGGCGAGCTGGTTTATTTGAGTTCTATCATCGTCATTTAGCTTGAGCCAAACCGTGTTGGGTAAATAATGCCCTTTGAGGGGGGCAATAACATCGGCGCTCACTTTCGGGCCTGCCAGTACCAGGCGGTGGCCGGGGCTATGCATTAAATCCAGTGCCATCAAAAACAGTGTGTAGCCAGGAGGGTAGCGGTTGATTTGGGAAGCGAACGCAGTGACTAAACTATCAAAGTATGTGTGCCAGGTGCTTTGCCCTGTGAGTTGATATAGGTGTGCTATATTTCGGGCCATGACAGCATTGCCTGAGGGGATTGCACCGTCATACGCTTCTTTGGCGCGGACGGCGAGCTCGGTATCGGCTTCGGTGAAGTAAAAGCCGCCGTTTGTGTCATCCCAAAACTTGTTCAAGGTGATTTCTGTCCAACCAAGCGCTTGTTGTAGATAATCCGGCTTCAAACTGGCTTGATATAACTCCAGTGCCGCCCAGATCATGCTGGCATAGTCGTCCAAATGAGCTGGCAAGCCCGTTTTGCCATTGCGGTAGCGTTTTACAAGGTGATCGTTGTCATCTCTTAGGTATTGGCGAACAAAACCATAGGCCCTTTCTGCCATTTGAAGACAGTTTGTGTCGTTCAGCAATAATGAGCTCCGAGCTAGCGCCGCGATCGCCAAGCCATTCCAGTCGGTTAAAACCTTGTCATCGAGCAATGGGTGTACTCGTTTCTCTCGCTGTCGAAACAGTTTGAGGCGAATAGCTTGCCATTGGTTTTGCCAGTTATTGAATGCAGCCTCCCCTTGGCCTGCCAGTTGTTGCGGCAACTGGGAAAGGTGGGGAATATTGGCTCCGGTCAACTGGCCGCTTGCTTCATCACGGTAGTTACCCAGCTCGGAGATATTGAAATGGCGGGATAACCAGCTTAGCTCACTATTGTCTAAGGTTGCTTTTAGCTCTTTATGTCGCCAGACATAGAACTTGCCCTCTATGCCTTCACTGTCGGCGTCTTCGGCACTGTAAAACCCACCTTCAGGGTGCTGCATCCGTAAGGTCAGGTAGTTGATAATCTCACTGACTGTTTGCTTGAATAAATCATCGCCTGTGGCTGTATAGGCTTCGCTGTAGGCCATCAGCAGCATGGCCTGGTCATAGAGCATCTTTTCAAAGTGGGGCAGCAGCCAGTGGTTGTCGGTACTGTAACGGTGAAAGCCCAAACCGATGTGGTCGAACAGGCCGCCCAGACGCATGGCTTGCAGTGATTGTTGAACCATTACAAGCGCCTGCTTGTTGCCGTAGTAATGCCAGTAGCGTAGCAAGAACAGGTACTGGTGCGGGGTCGGGAATTTAGGGGCGTTGCCAAAGCCACCGTGAATGTCATCAAAGTGTTCTTTCAACCGTTCGAATGCCTGGTGTTCAATATTGTCGGCAAGCTTGTCCTTAGTTGTATGCCCAGTTATGGCCTGGAGCTGGTTGTTTAGCTGTGTGGCACCGTTGAGTAGCGTCTTACGCTGATTTTGCCAGGCATGAGCAACGCTAGGTAATAGTTCCATCATACCAGGGCGTCCATGGCGGCTCTGTTTGGCAAGGTAAGTGGTGGCATAGAAGACATTGCCTTCCGGTGTCAGGAAGCAGTTCAGCGGCCAACCGCCACTGCCTGTCATCGACTGGCAGGCGGCCATATGGAGCTGGTCTATATCTGGGCGTTCTTCCCTGTCGACCTTGATTGCGACAAAACTGCGGTTAAGCAGTGCTGCCACCTCTTCATTCTCAAATGACTCGCGTTCCATGACATGGCACCAATGGCAGGTGGCATAGCCGATAGAGAGAAAAATGGGCTTGTTTTGACGTTTGGCTTCCTCGAATGCCTCTTCGCACCATGGGTACCAGTCGACAGGATTGGCCGCATGTTGCAGCAAGTAAGGACTTTGCTGGAAGACCAACCGATTCCAGTACCCACCACCGTTAGCAGGCAGTTTTTGAAGTTCCTCTTCACTGGGAATACCAAGCTGATGAAGTGCCATAAGGTGATACCTACACGTATCTAGGGGGGAGTCGCAGAGGGCTCTGAAGATCAGTCTAGGCACAATGTAGAAGCCTGTCTAATGGGGGCTGTCGAGGCTGAAAAATTCCCACTTGGTTGGCAATACTTTATATTGATAACAATTATCGTTTGCATGATATCTGTTTGTATATATTATCAATAATAATCAGTATCACTATTCGAGTTAGGTTACCTTGAAGTTCTCGTTTGTTCACAAATCATCCATTTATATCTGGGTGGTAGGCTTTATTGCCGCACTTTTTAGTTTCTTCACTGTGGAATTCTATGAGTCGAGACGGTTACACGACCAAGTGGAAATTCAATTTCACAGTAAAGTTAAATCGCTTGAACAATCGATGAGATCCCTTTCGGAATTGCTCTATTCCACCCATAACTTTCTGCAAAATGGAAACAGCCCTACCCAGGAGCAGTTCCAGCACTTTTTGGGCAACCGAACGGGAATTGGCTCAGGTATTCATTCGGTATATTGGTTGCCACTCACAGCTTTAGATGACGTGAAACAGTTTGAGCAGCAAGCGAGGAAAAGTGGCTTGCTTGGTTTCCAGCTGTTGCCAAATATCCAGCAACCAAGGCCTTGTGCAGGTTGGCTGGGGAAGGCCACCCTACCTGTTTATTATGTCTCGCCCCAGTTCGAAGCCAGTGATGATTTGGGGTATCGGTTAGACACCAATTGCAATGATGCAACAGCGATGGAGCGTGCCTTAGAGCTGCAGCAAATTACGACCAGCAGCTTCAAGGAAAATGGTAACCATGGTATTAAGCTGTTTCTTCCTCTGATGGAGAATGAAGACAAGCTACAAGGTTTTGTTGTAGCTAGTATCCTTGTTCACGAGTTTCTCGGTGTGACTTGGCAAAATGAAATCAACTCGGAGAAACTGAATATTGAAGTGTTTAACCTCAGTGAAGAGGTACTCACATCCATTTTCCAGTCACATAAAAATGTTGCCTTGAAGAAGAGCTCTGGCTACGAAAAGGAAGTTTCTTACACCAAAGAGTTTACGGTACCTATTGTGACGCAGCGCTGGCAAATATCGGTCTCTATCTTAGAGAACCAGCAAAGTTTGCTGATCTACAGCTCGGTTGCCGTTGTACTTATCTTGTTGCTGACAGCGTCCGTTTCGTGTGGCGTTGGTTTTTATGCCAACCGGCTTAAAATATCAAATCAGCTAGTTAAGGAGAAAACTCGAAGCCTTGAGTTCCAGGCGACCCGGGATGAACTTACCGGGCTGTTTAATCGGCCGGCTCTTAATACGCACCTCGAACAACAGTTGGAAAAAATCAAGGCGGGAGAAAGCAGCGGCTTTTCGATTTTATTTATCGATCTCGACCGGTTTAAGGTGATCAATGATTCAATGGGACATTTGCTTGGTGATCTAGTTCTGCAGCAGATGGCTTGTCGTCTCAAAACCAATATCCGCAAGGGCGATGCTTGCTTTCGGTTTGGTGGGGACGAGTTTGTTGTGTGCATGTCAAATCTTGTTGATCAGCCTGCGTTACAGAACAGATGCCAACATTTTTCCAGGCTTCTCTCGAAGCCGTATTACATTAACCGTCAGGCTTGCCATTTGGGTGCCAGCTTTGGAGTATCCATTGTTACCTCACATGTGCGATCTGTGGCTAATATTCTCCGTGAAGCGGATACAGCGATGTACAAGGCCAAGAGCTCAGGAACTGAGAAAGTGGTGTTTTTCGATGAGAATATGTTTACTCAGGCCAAGCAGCGATTTGTGTTAGAGCAAGAGCTGACTAAAGCGGTCAAGCTGGAACAGCTTTCGCTTGCCTTTCAGCCGATCTATTGCCTGGAAACCGATCAGGTTTCTGGTTTTGAAGCCTTGCTGCGTTGGAACCATCCCGAGCATGGCTCAATCTCACCGGCTGAGTTTATCCCGATTGCAGAAGAAACGGGGCTGATCCTGAAAATGGGGGATTGGGTGGTTAGGCAAGCATGCCAGATATTAGAAAAGCTATGGCAGAGCCAGTCATTGGCTTATATGCCTAGGATCAATATCAATGTATCGGCAAAACAGTTCGAGTCTGATCATATCATTGATACTTTGCGAGATACGCTTGGCCAGTGCCACTTTCCCCCTCATTTGCTGGGGATTGAGATCACCGAGTCGCTGTTGCTCAGTGATTCTTCATGTACGCTTAATGCGCTTGAGGAGATTAAAAAGCTGGGTGCTGTTATCTATCTTGATGATTTTGGTACGGGGTATTCTTCCCTGTCGATACTCAGCGAGTACCCCGTCGATATACTGAAAATGGATCGCAGCTTTATTCGTAATATTGACCAGCAGGGCCATAAGTCAGCCCAGCTGTGCCGGGCAATTATTAATATGTCTCATGCTATCTCGTTAGAGGTTGTGGCTGAAGGTGTCGAAACACAAAGCCAGCTTACAGCACTGCACAACTATGGCTGTAACTCTATTCAGGGTTTCCTGAAAGCCAGGCCAGTTAGTAAAGCTGAGATGTCACAATATTTGAGTTACAAGTCAGATTCCTTAGTCGAGGAGGGATAGATAAAACCATTATCAGTTTCAATTCACTATATCCTGCTAAGAAGAAATGTAATTCAAACTTAAGGAGTGAACTTACAATAGGTATGGACTATATTTTGTTAAGATGAAGAGGTGAATATAGTCCTCAAATTGTTGAAAAGTGTATTTTACAAAGGTGAAATAGGACTGAAAACAGCATTAAACCATGCTGAAAGAGATCAATTAGGCGGTGGCTTATGGACATAACAGCCTTACTTATTCTTGTTGGATTACTTTTTATTTTATTTATTGGCCATAATCTTTTTAGGCAGCAACAAGAGCGGCTTATTGCTGAAAGAAAAAAGAAAGTTGCAATGTATAGCTCTATTATTAATTCAACTGACGACTTACTAAGCAACATTCATACTGTATCGTATAGCCGTACATTGTTACTTTGCTTAAGCCGGCGAATACTCTTTGCTTTGCAAAGTGTGTGCGAGATAGATAAAAACAATGAAAGCTATTATAACCGTATGATAGAAATGAAAAAGCAGGTTGCCTACCTCGAGAGTGGCAATGGTGAAAAAGTTAATGTAGAAATAAAAATCCCAGATTCTGATAAACAAGCAATTGCAATGCTAAGATTTGTCAAAGCTCTAAAAGTCGTAATCATGACTGAATACAGAAAAGGTCATTTACCCATTTATGACTATGTGAATGAGAACCAACGATTAGATTTCATTCGGATGAAAATCAATATTGAAAATCTTATAAATCGTGCAGAAAAAGCAAAATGCGCATATCAATATGGTACATACATTCAATTATTGCAAAAAGGAATTGCGATACTGGAGTTGCGGACAGATAGTTATTCGAAGAGGGTGTGCTCTACTCTGCAGCAAATGCTCAGTGATGTTTGGGTGACCCAGTCAAAAAAACATGAAGACGAGTGTCAGCGTATGATCGAGCAAGATCATGACTCATTTGAGGCAATGTTCGAATCTAAAAAAAAGTGGTGGTGATAAATTATACTTGAGCGACTGGACAACATTGGCTCAAGAAATGCCATGATCCAATCCATAAAGCTATCAATAGCAACTTGGCTGTTGCGAATCAATATGCTCTCTATCTTGCTTCTCTCTTTCCATCTGTTTTTTATATGCAGCAACATATTTTTCGAAAGACGTTCTATGTAGCTGTAAAAAGTTAGTAGTTAGTACGCTGATTGCAAGCCGGGCATAGCTTACTGAACAACATTAGTGACTGCCTTTCTTTTATGCTGAGTTATTTGCCAGATCTGTTATTTAATGCTGCTTGCTTTGAATTTTTGTGAATCTTGCGCTGAGTATTTACTCTGATTTAGTTTATGCCTCTATTTTGCGAACTTGATGGTCAGACCTGTTAGGCATAGGTGTGCATAGTGAAAGGGTGTATAATCATTGCGTTAACTAGATGAATTAATCTTGACGCTTCTTGTTCTGGCTAGAGTCTCGACAACTTTTTGAGGCCGGAATCTCGCTTATTTAGCCCTCGCTGTGCGGGGGCTTTTTTTTGAGCCAGCTGTCAAACTCACACCAGACGGCCTAGTCATTCCGGTAACACCTCGATTGAACTACTGAAACCATTATTTGTATTAACCAAATGGAAAAAATGATGGTAGCTTTCGACAGAGTCTGTCGCTCTATATATAAAATTGGCTTTATTGCTATTTTAGCGTTTGGCATCACACTAGTAGGTTGCACCTCAACCGGGTCCTCATGATGAGAAAGCAGCTCTCGCCTTCTTCAACAAGGCGATAGGCCATAACGGCTTACCTGAAGAAGGTATATCTGTTTGGGGTGAATTTTACGTGCTTGTACCTAATTGCATCTGAAAATCAGTACGTTTGTACTTCAGCATAACTTTGCAACGCAACCAAGTAACGCATGATTGTGTTTCCCAGGATTAATAATACTCATTTCACATCGATCGCAATTTATACAAACGCAGACGAAGTTGCTTTTCGGTTTCAATGATCGCGAACAGCATGACACCCACGCCGACGATAAGCACTCCGTCGAAAAAAGGTACGGTCCGGGTACCGAACAACTCCTGAAGTGGCGGTAAGAAGGTAATGGCGAACTGAGCAACGGTAACGCCGATGACCGTAGACCAAACCACCTTCGTACCGCGCACTGCCATCCATGTGAGCGATGTGCCGTAGATGTTTCGAATAAAGAACAGGTGAAATATCTCCATAACGACCAGCGTGTTCAGTGCGATGGTGCGCGCTAGTTCGAGCGAATAACCCCGGTCTACCGCATAGGTGAACATGCCGAATACGCCACCAAGAAATAGCACCGACACCAGCACGATATGCCAGGCCAGTTCTCCGGTAAGAAGCGGTTCGTTCTTTGGTCGCGGCGGTCGGTTCATGGTGTCCGCCTCCGTCGGCTCGAACGCCAAAGCGATACCCAGCGTGATGGCGGTGATCAGGTTGACCCAGAGGATCTGTATTGGGGTAATCGGCAGGGTCATGCCGAAAAGCAGCGCGACAACGATTGTCAAAGCTTCGCCTGCATTGGTCGGCAAGGTCCAGCTGATGACTTTCTTGATGTTGTCGTAGACCGTTCGCCCCTCGCGTACTGCGGCGACTATCGAGGCAAAATTGTCATCTGCAAGAACAAACTCTGAGGCTTCCTTAGCCGCCTCGCTGCCTTTCATCCCCATAGCAATACCCACATCGGCGCGTTTGAGCGCAGGCGCATCGTTTACCCCGTCTCCGGTCATGGCGACGGACAAGCCGTGCAACTGCAACGCCATTACCAGCCGGAGTTTGTGTTCAGGACTTGTGCGGGCAAATATATCGGTTTCGAGAATGGCGGCGGTAAGCGCAGAATCGTCCATGCCGTCAATATCAGAGCCGGTCAGCACCGCGTCGGGGTTTTGCAGCCCGATTTGCTTGCCGATAGCGGCGGCCGTTCCCTTGTGATCTCCGGTAATCATCTTCACGCGTATTCCCGCGCCTTGGCATTCTGCAACGGCTTCGATAGCTTCTGGACGCGGAGGATCGAGCAGCCCGACTAGGCCGAGCAATATTAACCCATCCTCGACATCAGTGAATTCGAGGACAGTATGCTTCGGCGGAACCGGCTTGACCGCGAAAGCCAGCACACGCTGGCCCTGTTCGGCAATGCGCTCGGCTTTCTCGTACCAATAGTCAATGTTAAGAGGTTCGGTTCCGTCGAAGACAGTTTTCTGCTCGTTACACATGGAGAGGATCTGCTCTGGTGCGCCTTTGACGGAAATAAACGCGTTGTTTTCATGGTCGTGGTTGAGAGTTGCCATGAAGCGATGCTTGGCATCGAAGGGGATGGCATCCGTGCGTGTCCATCCCGCAAGTTCTTTGCTGATATCCATGCCGATCTTGCCGGATAATGCCAGTAAGGCGCCCTCCATCGGATCACCTTCAACGACCCATACGCCGCCACGTTTATGCAGCGATGCGTCGTTGCACAACGCAGCAGAACGGCCAAGTTCTTCGAGGATCACGTGTTCGCGCGCGCTCACGGTGGCGTCATTGAGTTTGATGACCCCTCTTGGTTCATATCCTGCCCCTTCCAACGAGAATGTATGCGCCTGCGTTACAATGGATGCGACCATCATCTCGTTACGCGTCAGGGTGCCAGTCTTATCGCTGCAGATCACCGATACTGAGCCTAGCGTTTCTATGGCGGGCAAGCGCCGGACAATGGCACTGCGCCGCGCCATAGCCTGGACACCCACGGCCAACGTGATTGTCAAGACGGCAGGTAAACCCTCGGGTATGGCGGCGACTGACAGTCCCACCACCGCCATGAACATTTCGGAGAACGCGAAATGTTGGACGAAATACCCGAATACGAGAAGTGTTGCAGCAATAAGCAAGATGAGTACGGTGAGCCACCGCGCAAACACGTTCATCTGCTGCACAAGCGGAGTGGTAAGTGTCTCGACAGTGGAAAGCATACCGCTGATGCGGCCAATCTCAGTATCACAGCCCGTTGCGACGACAACGCCTCTGCCGAGTCCACTGGTCACCAGCGTGCCGCTATACGCCATGCATATCCTATCACCAAGAGACGCATCGACGGCCACTTGTGGTGTGCTCTTCTCGACGGGCACGGATTCGCCAGTGATTATCGATTCCTGGATCTTAAGGCCATGCGCCTTAAGTAGGCGCAGGTCGGCAGGCACCTTGTCCCCGGCCTCCAGCAAGACGATGTCTCCCGGAACCAGTGTATCGCCTTCAATTGAACGGCGGTTTCCGTCACGCAGCACGGAGGCCTTAAGGGCGAGCATCCGGCGGATGGCGTCCATCGCCTTCTCAGCTTTGCCTTCCTGCACGAAGCCGATGGCAGCGTTGGCGACAACCACTGTCAAAATAACCAGCGTATCGACCATATGCTCCAGCGTCGCCGTAATAACTGCTGAGGCCAAGAGCACATAGATAAGAATATTGTGAAAATGGCGAAGAAAACGACTGATAGAGTTGCGTTTGACAGGCTCCGGCAGGCGATTCGGTCCGCAGGTTTCGAGTCGAGCTGCGGCCTCGTCCTTAGAGAGACCATCCGCATCCACATGCAAAGTATCCAGCACGGTATTGATGGTCGCAGCGTGCCAGTTAGTCTTTATTTTTTTTTCGATGACTTTGTTCATTGCCTATGCTCCGAAAGACCAACGATTGAATACAAAGAGTTCTTTGTCTTGCAGATCACCCTCGCCAAGCATTGCACCAAGAAGCTGACGCGACTGTTGCTTGTGGGCATTTTCGTTTTCATCACGACTTTATTTATATGAGCAAGGGTTGATATGTAGATTATCAAAGGTCAACACACCCCTAAAGGGGTATGTTTCGGTTTGTGATCATTGTGTAAATAATGAAAGCAATCGCTTTTGGTATTACATGATCGCGGTAGTTTAGTGCAGATTTGATCGATCGATTTCATCGGATGGGCTTGTTACAAAAAATGCCTCTAGGCGAGACATTGTGAGTTGGATACTACACAACATTTGACCAATGAAAACAGCCAAGGCATGTAACCTACCTTGGCCATCGCTCTATTATGTCGACTGGTGTTTTCGTAACTGGGACACTTGATCAAAACCTATCCCCCAGTTATCGGTGTTGATCTCATCAATCACCACAAAGGTCGTTTTCGGATCCTTGTCTAAAACATCCACCATAAGTTGAGTCACGCCTTTAATAATTGCGCTTTTCTGCTCACAACTTACCCCTTCATCGGTCACTTTTACATTAATATATGGCATTTGGTTATTTCCTTATTCGCTATGCGTCTGCGTACATTTTGTTGACGATATGCCAATGACCGTCCTCTTTTAACAAACCCAGAAAGTCGATATAGATACTTCCTAACAGTGGACACAACACCTTCACCATCGCTTGCTGACCGACAACATCGACAGACAAGATCCGGTATGCATACTCATCACCATTGGTTACTGGCGTCTGCCTCTGTTTCACTAGCGTTAACCATTCATCCAGGCTACGTCTTAACCCAGGTGCCTTGAGGAACGCATCGGAATGAAATATTTCGCGCAGTTTTTTTGTATCCCCATGATGAAGGCCGTCAAAGTAGCTCTGTATGACTTGGTTTATTTGCTTGAGTTCGGTGAATTTATGATCACTAAGCTTCATCACCTCTCCTTTTATACAGCGCTAACCAAAGCAGATGCGTCTTGCTCAGCAGCAAGAGAGGCGGTAAAACTTGGCATAGACAAGACATGATCAATCATATTTTGTGCTTTTGGGGGAATGGTGATGTCCACTGGAAACCCTTCACACCAACGGGAGTATACGGCTAACATGATGTCAGCGGCAGAAACGTGCTCACCACCCAAGAAGGGATGGCTGATCAGTTTATCTTCGACCACTTGCCATAGGGTGCGAATATTCGATGCTGCTGCCTCAACGACCTGATTTCTTAGTTCAATATTCTCAATTGAATTCGCCGCAAAAAAGAGTCGACCGTAGGCAGGATGCATGGTTGCGTTGGCAAACATAATGTCTTGAATCGCGGATTGCTTTGCAACAGGGTCGTTATCTGGCCATATCTGATTTGGATGTTTGGTTAGAAGGTGAATCATTACCGCCGCACCCTCGGCCAACGTTTGATCACCATCGAGCAGCACAGGTACAGTGTTCACAGGGTTGATCTGTGTAAAGCTTTCAACTTTTTGCTTATCTATTAGAGTGAATTCCAGCCCCAATTCGCGGAGCACTACTTGAGTGGCAAGCGAACAGGCACTAGGCAAAAAATACAAGGTATACATATCTTATCTCCGTATTGACTACATTGACTTCCCGGCATGGTGAAGTGTGTTTTTCAGCTTTGCTTTGCTGACAGAGAAAAGATTAGAGAAATAGACTGGTGCGATATATAGTGACAATACGAACCCTATGTTTCCAATTTGAAAACAATAGAGCCAATGCGTGGGCAGACAATGAATAAGTTAAGAGCCATTGAGCTATTTGTGCGTTTAGCTGAAGTGGGTAGTTTTACTCGGGTTGCGGAACAAAATCACACATCTAAATCAATGATTAGTAAAGAAATAACCCGTCTTGAAGATGAGCTGGGTGCCCGGTTGCTGCATAGAACGACCCGCAATATAAAGCTCACCCATGTTGGCGAGGGGTATCTTAAATATGCTCGTGACATTTTAGCTAAACTCGATGATGCGGATGCCTTTGTACAGGCGCTACGACAAACACCACGAGGAAAACTCAAGATTAATGCCCCTATGGCATTAGGCATTACAGACCTGTCCAGGGTGTTTGCCGATTTTATGCATTCGTACCCAGATGTAGACCTCGATATTCATTTAGGAGATGAAGATGTAGATTTGGTCGCCGAAGGTTTTGATTTAGGTTTTCGGGCCTCTAGCCGACCATTTGATTCCAGTTATGTTGGCCGGCCTTTAACTGATTTTTGTTACCATCTTTGTGCCAGTCCTCGCTATCTAGAGCGTCACTCCAAAATTGAAAAATCACAGGATTTGTTAGCGCACAATTGTTTTGAGTACGCTTACTTTAAAGGCAAAAACATTTGGCCCGTGGATGGGTTTGTTTCAACCTCTGGATCACTTCGTGTCAACAGTGTGCTGTTTATGCTGCAGGTGATTAAAGCCGATCTAGGCATTGGATTCTTACCTGAATTTGCCTGCCGAGATTTGCTGAAAACAGGTGAGTTAGTAGAGGTTTTGCCTGAAAGTGAAAAGCCTAACCTTACCCTTTACGCTCTTTATCCGGCCCGTCATTTTGTGCCCCCTGCCGTTTTACAGTGCATTAACTTTCTTGAACAGTGGTTTGAAAAGCAGTAATTTCCGCTTCAACTAAGCACAATAAGTCAATCAGCTATTAGTTCAGGTAAAGCGCAAAACTCGCCATTATGTATTAGTAAACTGGCGCGGGCCGACATAATCACAAGTTCTGGAGAGAGCCTCATCACATGCTGATCTCACTATCGCTATTGCCGTATGCCACAAGATTTGTCAGTAGATCTAATCGACAGGTTGCAGAACAAAAAAAGCCGCCTCGAGAGGCGGCTTTTTTGGTCACAGCATGAGCTGCAACAGAAATTAGTAGCCGAAGCTTGATGGGTACTGGAAGTTAGTTGTGTAAATAGAACGTGCATTCCAGAATGTTGCAGAGACTAAACCTTTCATAATTATCACCTTCTTAATCAATTTATTATGTTTAAACATTGAGTTCTGTTGATCTCGGTTCCTTGGAGGCGAATAACGGACTCATCCTTTGAGCATTTTCGTCACTTCGTTTGAAGATGTGGTTACTATATCCCAATGAAATTTAATTACAACATTTATTTGAAGTAGATCACAAAAAAGACGTTAACTAGCGTATGGCTGAACCAATGATGTAATTTTTTTTCACTGCCGCCTCTCTTAACGCTCGTTACGGTGTCATATCGGCATGTCATCTTACCGGGGCCGCATAAGTGGCCTTTTTCTTTCAACGAATTTTTCAATCAACTAGTTCTAATTTTCCGTCTTTTTTTGAAGTCGATCACAGTTTACGCTTTATATAAATAGGAACGAAGTCTGAACCGAGAAGGTAAAAGGGATTACTTCTAGAGGGAATGACAAGTTTTCAACACTGCGTAAATCTTTAACATTAAGATCGTGGAGATAAACATGAAAAATTCCGTACTTACAGTAACTCTATTGGGCCTAATTTCTTTTGGTGCTTTTGCAGGTCAAAACACCTATCGTGATGACAACGACACTGATCGCTATGCGAAGGAACTTCGTCTGAAAGCCTTTGAAGGACAGAGTAGTTATCAAGTAACAGTAAGTCCACTGCTGTTGGTAGACCGAGATGAGCCAGTGTCAGTACGGCACGCTACTGAATTACGCAAGCAAGCAGTGAATGTACCTGTTCGCTCTGTTGAGCCATCCGTACAATATGATCGTGATGAACCTGTATCAACTCGGCATGCCACTGAGTTACGCAAGCAAGCATTATAACTGTGAGTATTTTGCACAATGCGATCTTAGTGATTAAGCATTAAGATGCTGTTTATTGAACGGTATAAATTAGTATCGCTAAATTGATAAATTAAAGCCGATAATTGTAAGGCCACCTTATCTACAGGTGGCCTTTGAGCTGATTGGTTTTATCTTATTCAACCTGCCGGGTAAGCATACTGGTGCTACGCTGGTCATGGTATCAGAGCTCTGACACATCAGCGTAGATCCGGTAATTGGTGATTAGTCCCTCCCGGGTAGTTAGAATTGTGGCAAACTGGGCTGAAAACTGACTGCCGTCTTTTCTGACATAATCAACTTGGCCGTTGCAGATGTGTTCACTGCCTTGCTGCCAGCTCCCCTTCAGTGTATGGGACATACTGGTTGTCGAGTCGAAAAATTGCCTGTTAACATCCAGCACAGCGTTTTTTCCTGCCACTGGATTGGCATTTGAAAATTGAAATAAAACATCATCATGCAGGAATTTACTTAGAGCATTTACATCTAAGCTATCAACTGCCTGGTATAGTTTTTCCATATATTCATGCGTATTCTTCATTTTAATTTCCTCTTCACTAATTGATAGGTAATAACTATCTTCACTAGAGTTGTTCTTTATTTGGCAAGCGCACGCAAGCAATTGACTTAGGTTGTAACTGAGCATTACCAAACTATGAATAATCTTATTGATGAATGGTTGTGAATGAAAATTGATATTTCAGATGAAAATGATAACTTTTTCCTATAGGACGATTGGATACCGCTAAACTACTCATCTTTGACGTAAGTTACCTAACCATTAACTGTATATAGGTGCGCCAAACTTGGCTAATTGTTAGAAACAGTCCACTGAATAGCGTGTTTTACCAGTAAACAACCCAGTTCCCACCAGGTAGGCAAGGGTAAGGCCGTCATGATCATTATGGCAATTGGAGATGGCTCTAATGTTCTCGCCTGTTGTGGTCATTATGCTGCTGTAACATATACTGCCATGGGCCAGTGTTGTGCAGCGCGTATCCACAATTGTTCCCCACTCAGTATTGGATTTAACTCCGATATACTCCAGCCATATTCCACCGAATACGATGCCAAGTAGTAACAGAACAGTTAAAAGTGATTGCAATACTCCGCGATATTGATTTGCCACTTGCGAAAATCCTTATCGGGAAATGAAACCCCTGAACTTTAATTATAGCCATAATTGCGGGGTTCTAACTTAATGTTTTATATCAAAAGTTGCATTGGTGAAGTCGATATGCATGGACATACCTTTAGCAGTGTCAATGCCAATCCTTCCGTCACAATGGCTATATTTTCAATCCTCATGACCAACTCGAACCTCTAACTTATCAAGTATTATCGAAGTTGATGGAAGGGCAAAATTAACAGGGCCAAGTACGGCTGTTTTTTCCTCTTTGCACCCTATCCAGGGATATTTCGCTAATTTTAACAGGACAGGCACCTTCTGAAAGAGAGAACTTTCTTAAATTTAGTAAATTAAACTATCTGTCGTACGGTTGGTGAGGGCGTATTTCCATTAACTCCCATCGAACTATATTGGCTGTTGAAAACTGCAAGGAGAGCGAGATGACAATATGATGTGCAGTCGAACAGAAGCTACGAGCATCGCAGAGGCTGGATTGAAGTACGTATCAAGGAGCTGAGCTCCATTTACTGCATCGACATTTGCGCTTATGCGGTAATGAGCAACCACTATCATCAGGTTGTTCATATCAATAAGGAACAAGCTGAATCCCTGACAGATATAGAAGTGATAGAGCGCTGGTCGCTGCTTCATTTAAAGCCGGTACTGATCCAGCGTTTTCTTAATCAGGAGCTCAAGTCTGAAGCCGAACACCGGGAGGCTCAGGAAATATAGAGCAGTGGCGTGAACGTCTTTATTGCCTGAGTTGGTTTATGCGAGAGCTCAACATTGAAATTGCCATGAAAGCCAATCTGGAAGATGGTTGCATAGGTCACAGGAGTCGACATTCCTCTATTATTTCCCATGTACGCTTAATGCGCTCGTGACAATAATAAAGCTTGAGGTTGTTATCTATCTTGCAGGCTTAACTCCCCAGCTCTTCCTTAATAAAATCAATGAAACATTTTACCTTGGAAGACATGTATTTGCGGCTTGGATAGACCAGGTAAATGTCCACATCAATCGGCGGTAGGTCGGTAAATAGGGGAACCAGCCGCCCGGTTTCGATCTCGTCGGTCAGAATGAACTTCGGCAGCCGGGTGATCCCCTGGCCGTCGAGGCACAGAGAGAGTTCCATTTCCGGGCTGCTAGTGACAACGCGGCTATTGACCTGTACCTGAAATGGCTGGTTTTCCTTAGAAAGATAGCCCCAGGTGTTGGGCTGCTTGGCATGTCGGTAGCAGATAGCCCGGTGGTGAATGAGATCATTGGGGTGCTCTGGTATACCATACTCCTCTAGGTACTGCGGCGAGGCAATGGTTACCCCGTGCGAGCTCATGACTTTCTGGCAGATCAAACTGGAGTCTTCTAGCTGGCCGGATGCCCGGAGTACGACATCGAACCCATCGGCAACCACATCGACCTTACGGTCATTCAGATCCAGCTCAATATCAATCAGCGGGTATTTTTTCAGGAAGGTCGACAAAATCGGCCGTATATGTGACAGCCCGAAGCTGAGCGGGCAGCTGATCCGTAACTCTCCTTTGGGCTCGCTTTGGCGTCCGCTGACCGCATTTTCCAGCTGTTCTGCATCACCGATGATTTGCTGGCATTGACGGTAGTACAGCTCCCCCTCTGGTGTCAGGCTTATAGAACGAGTAGTGCGATGCAGCAGGCGAACCCCAAGGCGTGCTTCAAGTTTGTTGATTTCTTTACTGATATAAGAGGTGGAGTGGCCGCTGCTCAGTGCAGCATTGGTAAAGCTGCCTGTCTTGATCACTTCGGTAAAAATAACCATGCCATCAAGCAATTTGCCGTTAAAAGTCATTTATCCCCTCTGTTTAGCTTCCGGCTTCTGTGGTGCTTACCGACTGTGAAGTAGGACGATAAGGCGAGCTACATCCGATAGTAACAGCTATTAAGAGCTATATGGAAACAATGCATTTACATTTGGCTTATTTATCATTTTTTGTACTCAATCTAAGCTTTTCTTAGCGTCAAGACAGCGCCAATTAGAGAGATACGAAGGAAGATTATTATGAAAAATGTAACAAAAGAGCTAGTAGCATGAGTCGCCTGGAAGCTATCACTCAACAAAGCATAGAGAGCAGGAGTGATGCGGGAACTGGCCGTGAGTTCTGGCTATTTGTTTGCTTGATGGCGATGATTTTTTCCTTGTCGCCATTTGCTATCGATATGTACCTGCCCGCGTTGCCCGATATGGCGATGCATTTCGGTACCAAAATCGATGCGATGGAGGCTTCCGTAGCGGTGTATCTCTTTGGTTTTGCGCTTGGCCAATTGGTGCTTGGTGCGCTGGCCGACAGTGTTGATAAGACTAAATTGCTGCTGGGAGGCCTGGTGGCGTTCACCCTCACGAGTGCGTTGGTCGGTGTCAGTGACAGTCCGGCGCAACTGTATTTTTGGCGGGCGGTTCAGGCATTCTCCGGTGGTGCCACGGTGGTGGTGTTTGCCTTGATCCAGCAAAAGTACGGCATCAAGCGTAGCAGCCAGGTCATCTCATATATTATGGCGGTTGTGGTGGTGGCACCCATGGTAGCGCCAATGATTGGTAGCCAGATCTTAACGCATCTGGGCTGGCAGTGGATCTTCTTTGGGTTGACGATTTATGCCGTGATCACCTTGTTGGTTCTGCTCGTTATGAAGAAAAAGACGATGCCGAAGGTGTCAAAGAGCGTTATCAAACCGTTGAAGCTCGGTTCTCTGCTTAATGGCTATAAACAAACATTCAGTGACCCTGTAACCTTATCTTATGTGTTTGCCGGAGCGTCTTCGTTTGCAGGGCTATTTGCTTTCATTTCAGGCTCGCCTTTTGTCTATATAGAACTGTTTGAGCTCAGCCCACAGCAATATAGCTGGCTGGTGGCCCTGAATGCAGTGGCAATGGTGAGCGTGAATATCATTAATGCGCGCTTGTTAAGCCACATCGACCCGACACGCAAGTTGATTGCGGGTGGAATGATGCTAGGTGGGATCGCAGTTTATTTGTTACTGGTAGCCTGGCTGCAGTTGTCGCTGGTTTTCGTTGTGGTGGGTGTCGTGATGTATGTCGGTTGTCTGGGCCTGACGTCGGCCAATGCCATTGCCGGAGCACTGGCCAATGCTGGTGAAAACGCAGGCTTGGTATCGGGTATTAATGGAGTCTTGCAGTTCGGTTTCGGAGCACTAGCCAGTGCAGTGATCAGCTTGAGCACAAGTACCGGTGCGATGCCAATGAACGCGACGATGGCGGTATGTGGCTTGTTGACTTTGATCTTTGTACTTTTCTTGAAGTCAAAGCGGCCAGCCCCAATTCGACGATAACAATGTTATTGAGCTGATCGAATATGCCGGACTTGATAAGTTGTAAAAATAGCTTGCCCCTCCTTCTATACTTCGAGAGGTTGTCTCGCCTCTCGCCTCTCGCCTCTCGCCTCTCGCCTCTCGCCTCTCGCCTCTCATTTTACTCCTCATTGTCAACAATCTAGACTAAGGTCTAATACATATTGTTAACAATTGGCTTGATCAATCCCGATTTTAGGGCTAAATTTGTACTCAAGTTAACCAATTGTTGACAATGATGATGAGTAAACAAGAAGTAACACTGAAAACTGTCGACAATCTTGCTGATGACGGGATTGCCAAAAATCCAGTTACCAAGGGCCTCGTTGCCAAGGAGTTGACCAAGTCAGAGAACCTGACAGAGCAGCTGATTGATTTAATCGTGAATGGCGATTATCCGGCAGGCAGTAAAATTTCCGAACCCGAGCTAGCCCGCCGCTTTGATGTCAGCCGGGGCCCGCTTCGCGAAGCAATGATGCGGGTAGAGTCTCTGGGGCTAGTGGAGCGTGTACCACATGTGGGGGCGCGTGTTGTTACCCTGAGCCAGGAAAAGCTGATTGAAATATATTCGGTACGTGAAGCGCTGGAAGGCATGGCTGCACGCCTGGCGTGTATCAATATAACTGATGAAGAAATTGATGCCCTGCAGCAGTTGCTGGAAACCCATAAGCAGCATATCGATCAGGTTGATGGCGCCTCCTATTTCCATCAACAGGGTGACTTTGATTTTCATTATCGAATTATCAAGGCAAGTAAGAATAGTAAGTTAATCAGCCTGTTGTGTGACGAGCTTTATCATTTGCTCCGGATGTACCGCTACCAGTCTCAGCGTTCGCATTCGCGCCCACAACAGGCATTGAACGAACACTTCCATTTGCTAGCCGCATTGCGGGAAAGGGATGGAGAGCTGGCGGAAATGCTGATGCGACGTCATATCATGCGTAGCCGCCTGCTGATTGAACAACAACTGAAAGATGACAAGGAGATAGCCTCATGAGTCCAGGGAAAAGCTTCCGGCATGCTGTTGCTGCCAACAATCCGCTGCAGATAGTCGGCACTGTTAACCCTTACTGCGCCATGATGGCAGAGCAGGTAGGACACCAGGCCATATATCTGTCAGGCGGCGGGATTGCTAATGCTTCATACGGTCTGCCGGATCTGGGGATCACAACCTTAAATGATGTCCTGGAAGATGTACGTCGAATTACCGCAGCAACGACTTTGCCGCTGTTGGTAGATATCGATACCGGTTTTGGTGGTGCGTTTAATATTGCCCGTACTGTGAAGGAGATGGAGCGAGCGGGTGCTGGGGCAATACACATGGAAGATCAGGTTGCGCAGAAGCGCTGTGGTCACCGTCCGAATAAGGCCATTGTTAGTCAATCTGAAATGGTTGACCGTATCAAGGCGGCTGTTGATGCCCGTGTTGATGAAGATTTTGTCATTATGGCACGTACCGATGCGTTGGCCGTGGAAGGTATGGATGCAGCCATTGAACGGGCGATAGCTTGTGTTGAAGCTGGCGCAGATATGATTTTCCCAGAGGCCATTAATACCCTTGAGCAGTATCAGCAATTTTCAGATGCCGTAAAGGTGCCAATCCTTGCTAATATCACCGAGTTTGGCCAAACGCCGTTGTTCAGTGGCGAAGAGCTGGCAGAGTGCGGTGTCGATATGGTGCTGTACCCGTTGTCGGCCTTCCGGGCCATGAACCAGGCGGCGCTGAATGTTTATCAGCACATCAGAAAAGATGGCCATCAGCGCAATGTGGTCGATCAGATGCAAACCCGTGAACAGCTCTACCATTATCTGGGTTACCACGACTATGAGCAGAAGCTCGACAAACTGTTCAACGAGAAGTAAACCTGAATTCAGTTAGGTTATAGGACATAACTTAACGGGTGTAGTAGATGTGGCTTATTTTAAGAAATAGCTGCAATAACAATAAGAAATAACCCAATAATAAAAATACAGATAACAACATTAATAATAAATATAGGCAGGGAAGCCACCTCGCTAATAAGCGGGAAGCCTAAGAAATTTAATACCAATAACAATATTACGAATAATTGACTATTTATTTAGTACTGATTCAGTCGCTGCCATTTCACTAGGTGCGAGGTGTTTTATCACCTGCAGCTAACGAAGTCGCAATAGATTAACGTGAACAAAATAAAGGAGTCTGCTATGACTGCGATAGCCGTAGCTGATACGAATAAGGACAAGAAGCAATTAAGTGGTGCTGGCCTGCGTGGGCAGAGTGCCGGAACAACCTCACTGTGTACCGTGGGCCAAAGCGGTACGGGTTTGACTTACCGCGGATATGACATCACCGATCTGGCCAATCATGCCGAGTTTGAGGAAGTGGCTTACTTGCTATTGAAAGGCAAACTGCCAAATCAGGCAGAATTGGATGGCTATAAGCAGGTATTGAAGAATGCCCGCGGGTTGCCACCGGCACTGTGTCAGGTTCTGGAAGCTATCCCGGCCGATGCCCATCCGATGGATGTGATGCGTACCGGTTGTTCAATGTTGGGTAACCTGGATCAAGAGCTCGACTTTGCCGAGCAGGATGAGAAAACCGATACCCTGCTAGCCATGCTTCCGGCCATTATTTGCTACTGGTATCGCTACAGCCATGACGGTGTTCGAATTGACACAGCTAATAGCCAGCAAGACAGCATCGGCGGCTATTTCCTTGAAATGCTGACTGGCAAAGCACCGTCAAAGCTGCATAAGCAGGTCATGCACTGCTCGTTGGTACTGTATGCCGAGCATGAGTTCAATGCCTCGACATTTACGGCCCGTGTTTGTGCATCGACATTGTCTGATCTTCATTCCTGTATTACAGCCGCTATCGGTAGTTTGCGCGGTCCATTGCATGGCGGTGCCAATGAAGCAGCCATGGCAATGATTGAACAGTGGCAGACAGCGGATGAGGCGGAAGTCGGCATCATGCAGATGCTGGCCAACAAAGACAAAATCATGGGCTTTGGCCATGCGATTTATCGTGAATCAGACCCCCGTAATGCTTTAATTAAAACATGGTCGGAAAAACTTTCTGCCGATGTTGGCGACACCCACCTGTATGCTGTTTCCGAGCGGGTCGAGCAGGTGATGAAGCGGGAAAAAGGCCTGTTCTGTAATGCTGATTTTTTCCATGCCTCGGCCTATCACTTTATGGGGATCCCGACCAAGCTGTTTACCCCTATTTTTGTTATGAGTCGAGTCACCGGTTGGGCTGCCCATGTGTATGAGCAGCGTGCCAATAACCGGATTATCCGTCCGAGCGCCGATTATGAAGGACCTGAGCATCAGGATTGGCTGCCAATTGAAGAGCGAAGTTAACGCTTAAACACGGACTTCGCGCGAAGGAGGAGCCTCCGCTAACTCCCCCCATCAAGGGGGGGAGGATGAGTCGCCCAATAGGTCTGAGAGCAGTAAATTCAGGATGGAAGCTATGAATATAAATACAAAATACCGTAAGCCTCTTGCGGGCAGCGGACTTGATTTCTTTGATACCCGAGAAGCCGTAAACGAGATATCGCCTGGCGCGTACGAGACCCTACCTTATACCTCACGTGTTTTGGCCGAGCAGCTGGTCAGACGCTGTGATCCAGACTCATTAACGGATTGTTTGAAGCAGATTATCGAACACAAGCGCGACCTTGATTTTCCATGGTATCCAGCGCGAGTGGTGTGTCATGACATCCTGGGACAAACGGCATTAGTAGATTTAGCTGGTCTGCGAGATGCTATTGCAGAGCAAGGCGGCGATCCGGCGAAAGTTAACCCGGTTGTGGAAACTCAATTGATTGTCGACCATTCATTAGCGGTTGAGCACGCTGGCTTTGACCCTGATGCATTTGATAAAAACCGCGCGATAGAAGAGCGTCGCAACGAAGACCGTTTTCACTTTATCGAGTGGTGTAAAACCGCCTTTGAAAACATCAATGTTATTCCAGCGGGTAACGGCATCATGCACCAGATTAATCTGGAGAAGATGTCGCCAGTGGTTCAGGCCAAGAACGGTATCGCTTACCCTGATACTTGTGTAGGTACCGACAGCCACACACCGCACGTCGATGCGCTGGGTGTGATCGCGATTGGTGTGGGTGGTCTTGAAGCGGAGACGGTGATGCTGGGTCGCCCATCCATGATGCGTCTGCCAGATATTGTGGGTGTGAAACTGACAGGTAAGCGCCAGCCAGGCATTACTGCAACCGATATTGTTCTCGCGATCACCGAATTCTTACGTAATGAGCGTGTGGTTTCATCTTATCTGGAATTCTATGGTGAAGGGGCGAAAGATCTCACCATCGGTGACCGCGCAACGATATCCAATATGACGCCAGAGTATGGTGCCACTGCGGGTATGTTCTATATCGACGAACAGACCATTAACTATCTCAAATTAACCGGTCGAGATGAGCAGCAAGTAGAGCTGGTGGAACAATACGCTAAGCAAACAGGCTTGTGGGTCGACGATCTGGAAGACGCGGTTTACGAACGAGTGCTGGAATTCGATTTATCGAAAGTGTCCCGCAACATGGCAGGGCCATCGAACCCTCACCGTCGCTTACCAACGTCAGAACTTGCATCTCGGGGGATTTCCGGCGAGTGGGAAGAGAAAGAGGGCGAACTGCCAGATGGCGCAGTGATCATCGCAGCCATTACCTCTTGTACCAACACCAGCAACCCTCGCAACGTAATTGCTGCAGCACTTTTAGCCAAGAAAGCCAATGAGTTGGGTCTGGTCCGTAAACCCTGGGTGAAATCGTCGTTTGCACCGGGGTCGAAAGTGGCCAAATTGTATCTGGAAGAAGCAGGACTGCTGCCTGAACTGGAAAAACTAGGCTTTGGTATTGTTGGTTACGCCTGTACGACCTGTAACGGCATGAGTGGTGCACTGGATCCAGAAATCCAGCAAGAGATCATCGACCGTGACTTGTACGCAACTGCTGTATTGTCCGGTAACCGTAATTTTGATGGTCGTATCCATCCCTACGCAAAGCAGGCGTTTTTGGCCTCACCACCTCTGGTTGTTGCGTATGCGTTAGCAGGTTCAATTCGCTTTGACATCGAGCGTGATGCCCTTGGCAGTGATAGTCAGGGTAATCCCATTTACCTCAATGATTTGTGGCCAAGTGATGAAGAGATCGATGCGGTTGTCGGCAAGTGCGTTAAGCCGGAGCAGTTCAATCAGGTCTACATCCAGATGTTCAAACTGAATGACGAAGCGCGCAATAGCAATCCGCTTTATGATTGGCGTCCGATGAGTACCTATATTCGTCGCCCACCTTATTGGGAAGGCGCTTTAGCGGGTGAGCGAACGCTGTCGGGCATGCGTCCATTGGCGATTTTGGGCGACAACATCACGACCGACCATTTGTCACCATCCAATGCGATTATGGCTTCCAGCGCAGCAGGGGAATATCTGGCCAAAATGAGTGTACCGGAAGAGGACTTTAACTCTTACGCAACGCACCGTGGTGACCACCTAACGGCGCAGCGTGCCACGTTCGCTAACCCGAAACTCTTTAATGAAATGGTCAAAGAAAATGGCGAAGTCGTGCAGGGGTCGTCGGCTCGCATTGAGCCGGAAGGCAAGGTTACTCGCATGTGGGAAGCGATTGAAACCTATATGAACCGTAAGCAGCCTCTGATTGTGGTGGCAGGCGCGGATTACGGTCAGGGCTCATCCCGTGACTGGGCGGCGAAAGGGGTTCGCTTGGCTGGGGTGGAAGCCATCGTTGCTGAAGGCTTCGAACGTATTCACCGAACTAACCTGGTGGGTATGGGCGTACTGCCACTTCAGTTTAAACAAGGCGTTAACCGTAACACCTTAGCGTTGGACGGTACTGAGCTTTACGACGTTGTCGGTGAGATTAAACCTGGTGCAGATTTAGCCCTGGTGATAACTCGCACCAACGGTGAAAAAATCGATGTGCCAGTGACTTGCCGCCTTGATACTGCAGATGAAGTGGAAGTCTATGATGCAGGCGGTGTGCTACAGCGTTTTGCGCAAGACTTTCTGGCTCAGTAAGGGGAGGTAACTATGACAAGTTTAACGCCTCAATCACAATTCAAAGTGCCTGCCACCTATATGCGTGGTGGCACCAGCAAAGGTGTGTTCTTCAATTTGGACGATTTGCCGCCTGAAGCTCAGGTACCTGGCAAAGCCCGAGACCAGTTGCTGCTGCGAGTCATTGGCAGCCCTGATCCATATGCCAAGCAGATTGATGGTATGGGTGGTGCTACGTCGAGTACCAGCAAAACCGTTATCGTCTCCAAAAGTAGCAAAGTTGATCACGATGTCGATTATCTGTTTGGTCAGGTGTCGATAGATAAGCCCTTTGTTGACTGGAGCGGTAACTGCGGAAATCTCTCTGCGGCGGTGGGGCCATTCGCGATTCATGCCGGCTTGCTCCCTCAAGATCGTATTCCCGAAAACGGCATTGTCACGGTTCGTGTTTGGCAAGCTAATATCGAGAAAACTATCCTGATACATGTGCCCATTGTGAATAGCTTTGTACAGGAAACCGGTGAGTTTGAGCTAGATGGGGTGACGTTCCCTGCAGCCGAAATTCAGGTGGATTTTATGGATCCGGCAGATGGTGATGGCTCCATGTTCCCAACAGGCAATCTGGTTGATGATCTTGAAGTGCCGGGTATTGGCACTTTCAATGCCACATTGATCAATGCGGGGATCCCGACCATTTTTGTCGATGCTGAGGCAATTGGATACACCGGAACCGAGCTGCAAGATGACATCAACAATGATGAAAAAGCGTTGGCTATGTTCGAAACCATTCGTGCTTATGGCGCTCTGGAAATGGGTTTAATTAAACGCCTAGAAGATGCTGAGACACGTCAGCATACGCCTAAAATCGCCTTTGTTTCCAAGCCGAAGACGTATCAGTCTTCGAGTGGCAAAACGGTTGCTGAAAGTGAGGTGGACATTTTGGTTCGAGCACTTTCTATGGGTAAGTTACACCACGCTATGATGGGAACAGCAGCGGTCGCGATTGCATCAGCAGCCTGTGTTCCGGGGACGCTGGTTAATTTGGCTGCTGGAGGCGGTGAAAAAGAATCGGTGACGTTCGGGCATCCGTCCGGAACGTTAAAAGTGGGCGCACAAGCCAAACAGGCGGATCAAGGCTGGGTTGTTGAGAAGGCCATTATGAGTCGCAGTGCTCGCATTTTGATGGAGGGCTTTGTACGTGTTCCCTCTAATGTCTTTGAATCGAGCCTGTGAATAAGAGTCTTTGAGTAAGAATTTTGCACGGCTTAATAGTCGAAAATAAGCAATGTTAGGACATACTGGAGGAAGCATTATGTCTGCGTATCAAAAAGAATATCAGTGTGCTCAAACAGCGCCGAAAGAATTTTGGAAACAGCAAGCCAACGAGATTGCTTGGTTCAAATTTCCTCAAACCATTCTCAGCCAGGATGAGTATGGAATCGACCGCTGGTTTGCCGACGGTGAACTCAATACCGCTTACTTAGCCCTGGACTATCATGTCGAGCAAGGGCGAGGTGATCAAACCGCATTGATTTATGACTCCCCTGTCACCGGACAGAAAGCCCGTTATAGCTATCGTGTTTTGCGCGACCAGGTCGCCAAGACCGCGGGTATGTTGGCTAGCTTGGGGGTAAGCAAAGGGGACCGGGTGGTGATTTATATGCCAATGATCCCGGAAGCCGCGATGGCTATGTTGGCCTGTGCCCGGCTGGGGGCGATCCATTCGGTCGTCTTTGGCGGCTTTGCTCCGAATGAACTGGCGGTACGTATTGAAGATGCTGAGCCGAAGGTGATCATGACAGCCAGCTGTGGGGTCGAAATCAATAAAGTCCTCCCTTATAAACCGTTGGTGGATAAAGCCATCATGGACAGCCGTTGGAAGCCCGATCATGTTGTGGTGCATCAGCGTAAAGCATGTCTGGCGGATCTGAATCAGGAACGCGACAAGGACTGGTCTGCACTATTGCGTACGGCGAAAGCACATGACTGTGTGCCGGTGAAGGCTACCGATCCGCTGTATATCCTTTATACCTCAGGTACGACGGGTAAACCCAAGGGGGTGGTGCGTGATAACGGTGGTCATGCTGTAGCGATGAAATACAGCATGGGGACTATCTATGATGTCGAACCAGGGGATGTGTATTGGGCGGCATCGGATGTTGGTTGGGTTGTTGGTCATTCTTATATTGTCTATGCACCACTGATCCATGGTTGCACGACCATCATGTATGAGGGCAAACCGGTACGTACACCGGATCCAGGTGCTTTCTGGCGGGTGTGTCAGGAGTACGGGGTCAAAGTTCTGTTCTCGGCACCAACAGCGTTTAGGGCAATCAAAAAAGAAGATCCTGAAGGCGAACACTTGAAGCAGTACCCGATGCCATCGCTGAAAACGATTTTTATGGCAGGCGAGCGGTTGGATCCACCAACATTGGAATGGGTCGAAAGCAAGACCGGGCGTCCGGTGGTCGATCACTGGTGGCAGACCGAGACGGGCTGGGCAATTGCCGGAAACCCGATTGGGTTGGAGAACTTTGCAGTGAAACCAGGCTCGGCGACTAAGCCTATCCCTGGTTACCAGGTCGAAGTACTTAATGAAATTGGTGAACAGAAACAAGCCAGCGAGCAAGGCTATATTGCGATTAAGCGACCGCTGCCACCAGGCTGCCTGCCTACGGTATGGCGCAACCATGACCGTTTTGAATCCGGCTATCTGAGCCAGTTCCCGGGCTATTATGTCTCTGGTGATGGCGGCTATATCGATGAAGATGGCTACCTGTTTGTCATGGGACGCATTGATGATGTGATCAATGTGGCTGGTCACCGCTTGTCTACCGGTGAAATGGAAGAGGTAGTCGGTGGTCATGAGGCGGTTGCCGAATGTGCAGTAATAGGTATCCACGATGAGCTCAAGGGCCAGTTGCCGTTGGGGCTGGTGGTGCTGAAAGATGGTTACGTGTCAGAAGGCGGCACCATCGAAAATGAGCTATTGCAAAAAGTGCGGCAGGAAATTGGGGCTGTAGCCTGCTTCAAACGCGCATTGATTGTTGATCGTCTGCCAAAAACACGATCCGGTAAGATCTTGCGCCGGGTGATCCGCCAGATCGCCGACGGCGAGCAATATGTCGTGCCTTCAACGATTGATGATCCGTCCAGCCTGCAGGAAATTGAGCGGGTACTGGAGTAATTCCCCTAAATAATTGAAAGACTCCCTGAGCAAACAGCCTTTGCATCGAAAGATGCTCTGGCTGTTTTTTTATGTCTGGCTGGCATGAATTTATCATGAATCCGATCCTCGTAATGCTTTAATTAAAGCATGGTCGAAGAAACTCTCTGCCGATTATAAGGGGCCGGAGTATCAGGGTTGGCTCATCAAAGGAGCAGAACAATGAGCATGAACGTCGATATTAATGAACGCCCGCAACCGGATAAGCTGCTGGTACAGGTCGCTGAATATGTGGCTAACGCCGAGATAGAATCGCAGGAAGCCTATAACACGGCCCGTAACTGCCTGATAGATACCCTAGGCTGTGGACTGTTGGCTCTACGATTCCCAGAATGTACCAAGCACCTTGGTGCTATCGTTCCGGGAACTACGGTACAAAATGGTGCTCGTGTACCGGGAACATCCCATGAGCTGGATCCGGTCATGGCGGCCTTTAATATTGGCTGTATTATCCGTTGGCTCGATTTCAATGATACCTGGCTGGCTGCGGAGTGGGGCCACCCGTCGGATAACCTGGGCGGCATTTTGGCAACAGCGGACTACCTGAGCCGTGTTGCCGTATCGCACGGCAAAGCGCCGCTTATTATGCGAGATGTGCTGACGGCGATGATCAAGGCCCATGAAATCCAGGGCGTATTAGCGTTAGAAAATAGCTATAACCGCGTTGGCCTGGATCATGTGTTGCTGGTGCGTGTCGCTTCGACCGCTGTCGTGACTAAAATGCTGGGCGGTAACCGCGATCAGATCATTGATGCTGTTTCGCAGGCTTGGGTAGACGGCTGCTCGTTACGTACCTACCGCCATGCGCCGAATGCCGGATCTCGCAAGTCCTGGGCGGCGGGTGATGCCACTTCACGTGCAGTACGTCTGGCTATGATCACCATGAAAGGCGAGATGGGGCTGCCCTCTGTACTGACTGCGCCGCAATGGGGTTACTACGATGTGTTGTTCAACGGCGAACCGTTCAAGGTTGACCAAGGCTTCAACAGTTACGTAATGGAAAATGTGCTGTTCAAGATCTCTTTCCCGGCGGAATTCCATGCCCAGACAGCAGTAGAGTGCGCCGTAACGCTGCATGAGCAAGTGAAGGACAAGATCGATCAAATCGAGCGTATTGTCGTCACCACTCATGAGTCGGCAATTCGAATTATCTCGAAAGCTGGTGATTTGGCTAACCCTGCAGACCGTGACCACTGTTTGCAATATATGATTGCGGTGCCGCTGCTTTATGGAGATCTGGTAGCCGAGCACTATGAAGATGATTTCCACAAGGGTGACGCCCGTATTGATGCCCTGCGTAACAAGATGGAAATCATTGAAGATACCCGTTACAGCGCAGAGTACCTGGAGCCGGACAAACGCGCGATCGCCAATGCTATCCAGGTGTTCTTCAATGACGGCACGTCAACGGAGAAAGTGGCAGTGGAATATCCGATTGGGCACCGCCGCCGCCGTGAAGAAGGGATCCCGGTTCTGGAGCGTAAGTTCCAGCGTAACCTGCAGACCCGTTTCCCTGTGGGGACCAGCCAGAAGATCTTTGAACTATGTAGCGATCAGGCCGCGCTTGAAGCAACACCTGTTAACGAGTTTATGGAATTGTTCGTTATCAATTAACAGCATCACTAATAACTTGGCTAGGGATTGGCTTACTGCCGTGCGTTAAGCAGTCAAAGTATTATTAAATGCACTATAGTTCATAGAAGTTGTAAAGCACTCATGGAGTCGTGCAGTAATGTCAATGAACCTATCAGTGTTATGTATTGCAATAGCGGCTGTGGCCCTGAGTCAATTGGCTGACGAGCGTGATCCCGCTGGGTATTCACAATTTGTTTATCGAGATGCTGAAGTTGCGACAATGCTCCCTACCGTACAAAAACATGAAGGCCAGGCTTTGGTTGAGAAACACCGCCGTGGCGTTGTTCTTGGTGTCTTGTTTATCGAGCAGTAACTGTGATCCCAGAACAAAAAAAGCCGCACTAGGCGGCTTGATCGTATCTCTTCAAAAAAGAGTTTTTTGTTTTTCTCAGTGCAGACTGAGATTGTTTTTTTAATTTTTTCCTAACCAGCTTTGTGTCCTTACTCATAGTAATGACTCAATGCACTCCATGCATGCTTAACTAACGTTGCTAATTAATAACAGTAATAGGCGTCTATTACATGCAAAATTTAGCCTCTAGTGGTGATATCTGTTCCAAATGCAGAGGCTAAAAAGGAATATACCCCATCTACCACCTAAGTGGTATGTGGGTGTTAATGCCCTTAGCGAATATCTCAATAAGTGCGATCGGGCTCACGTTTGGTGTTGATTGTTTGTGTGTTTTTTGGCTAAGTTTTTGAATTTAAGGGGTTGAGTTGTTGCTTGTTTTCTAGGCTGTCACGTAAATCAATCAGCGCTTGCTGGCTGACTTCAATAATACTGCGTGCTGGCCGGTCGAGTTCGACTATCAGGGTGAGTACCAGAGAGAAGGCCATCGCGAAGGGAAGTGCGGCAATCAGCAATCGGCTTTCCCCTTGTGCACCGACCTGAACCCCATTGAGGGCAATGGTTAGGAAGGTAAGAAGAGTGAGTGTGATCCAGATGCTGATCGGGATCCGTCCTCTTAGCCCGTAGTTGACTCGTTCGCTATGGATATCAAAGACAATATTGAGGGAGTCGATATACAGCAAGTTTTGGGTTGGTGGTGAGCTGTGGTGGGCGTTGATCGCAATTTGCCACAACTCTTGCTGGATTTGTTCGCTTTCACTGATTACTTGATTAACAATTTTTTTAGCCTGACTTTGGTCTTCAACGACACGAATATTGACATACTTGACTAACAACTCACGACTCTGGGTTCGATAGGGCTCGTCCAGTAGCCCAGTCCGCAGCATTGCAGTTCCTACTGCATTAGCTTCTTTTAATACTAACTGTTTTCTGACGTCATTTTTTGATGCCGCCATGCTAAAAGTAATTGCCAGGATAAAGGCGAGCAGGCTGGCAAGCCCAGTAGCCATCGGGCTGATGGCTTTGCTGATCTGGCTAGAGGCGAAACGTCGTGTGAGGCTATAGCCAAACTCAAACATGATGGAAATTGCACTAAAAACCAGTGCCAGAACGAGAAAGATAGACAACGAATCAATGAAGGTTTCTTGATACATAAATAGTCTCGAACCTTTGTTTTTATTGGTAGCGTTTTAACGCTTTTGGTAAGTCAAAAGTATAGCGGCTTACGCAGAGACAGGAGGTTAAGAGGGATAATTGAATAGTGGCACAAGTGTCAACTGCCTATTGATAGCGGCTTTGGAGTGAGGCGGACCATCTAATTAAGCCGGCAATCCATATGCCGGCAACTCGAAATAGTGATTTCAGTTTTTATGATAACGGATTGGATTATTGTTCTTCGCCTGCAAGAAATGCAGCATCTAATTGACAGAACGCGAGCAGCAGATTCACAGCAGCGGCGTAGAAACCGAAATTGTCGCGAGAGTCACAGGACTTGGTAAAAGTCGGTAGCCAGTTCAACAGCATGGTATTGATGAAATTAAGCTGTGCTTGCATCACCGTTTCGGCTTTTTCTTCGTTTTCTTGCTGATTAGCAAGAATGATCAGGTTACCCATGAAATCCAGCTCGACCGCAATATGGTCAGCAGGCTCATTGAATTCTTTTCGCTGAGCAATGCTGTATTCTTCCATCAGCTTGTTCATGTCCTGTGCGGGCTTATCATTAAGCAGGCCACTTTCACCAACATATATGGAAGCGTAAGGTAGGGCGCCAGATTTTGGTGTACTCAGAAACAGACCACAGAAATCTGCGGCAAGCTCAAGCTGGGCATCTTCACGAGTGTCTAGACGATTCAGTGCATCACGGAACGCTTCAACAGGTTGTTTTAGCTCCGGTGTCATACCAAGGCCAGATAAGAAGGTGAGCATCTCACCTCCGAGATACTCATTAAGATCATCTTCTGTCAGCTCACGAGAAAGTAGAGAAGACATCCACCAGTAAATCTCTGCACGTTGTTCGTTGAAATCAATAAACTCTTGCATGGGTACTCCAGAGTAAAGCAGTGCCGACTTATTAGGTTTTATCCTGCCGGACTGTATAAAACATATTGAGGTTGAGCCAAAAATAAAAAGCCTCGCATATGTGAGGCTTTGATTTTAGTAATGAGTCCGAAAAGTATTAAGCTTCAACTTCCTGTGGGCCACCGAAAGCGGTAACTGCAGGTGCTTTGCCTACGAACTTTTCAACTTCAACGATACAAGTGTGGGCACTGGTTGCCTGAGACAGTTTAGATGCACCAATATCCAGGCTCACTGTGTTTGGATCGCCATAGGTATCGAGTGAACCCACTTTCTCGTCTTGAGGGCCATACCAAGCACCTTCATGAATACGCATTACGCCAGGCATGTAGTCTGGAGTAACAACTGCACCTGCCAGTAGCTGGCCGCGATCGTTGTGTACGCGTACGATGTCGCCATCTTTAATGCCACGTGCTTTTGCATCTTCAGGGCTCATGTAGATTGGCTCACGCCCCTGAACGGTATAGGTTGCACGGTACTCTTCAGATTCACATAGCTGAGAGTGAAGGCGATGATCCGGGTGGCAAGACTGCAACTGAAGCGGGTATTTGTCAGAGCCAGGACCACCGTGGCTACGTTCGATTTTCTCGAACCACATTGGGTGACCTTTACAGTCGTTGTAGCCGTATTTCGCAATCTTGTTAGAGAAGATTTCGATCAGACCAGAAGGAGTACCCAGCGCGTATTCTTCAGGGTCTTCACGGAAGTCGGCGTGACGAACCCAAGGCTTGCCTTTACCAAACTCAACAAAGCCTTCTTCCCAGAATTTGTCGAACTCAGGCATGTCAAACTTGCCTTTGTTGGCTTTGCGGCAATTTTTGTAGATTTCCTTCAGCCACTGCATTTCGCTCATACCACGGGTGTACTCACGATCTTTACCGAAGCGCTTAGTCAGCTCGGTGAAGATTTCGAAGTCACTTTTCGCTTCGAACTGAGGCTCAACCAGCTTCTGCATTGCAATAATACCGCGGGCAGAGTATGAACCGTACACGTCGATATCGTTACGCTCGAATGGCGTAGTTGCAGGCAGAACGATGTCAGAGAAACGACAAGTTGCTGTCCAGCGGTAATCAACGGTGACCACAGTTTCCAGCGACTTCTGCGCCTGCTTCATGCGGTTGCGGTCCTGGTGGTGATGCCACGGATTGTTACCGCTGAATACCATCATCTTGACTTCAGGCAGTTTCACTTTCTTGCCGTTATAGTCGATAGTTTCGCCTGGGTTAACCAGACAATCTACCCACCGGGCGACCGGGATCACTTTGCTGAAGCCATTGAACTTCTCGCCGTGAACCGGCTTGTAGCCCTTATCCGGCGTTGAAGGGAATGCGCCTGGACCTGAAGCACCTGAAGAAGGAACACCGATTGAGCTGTAGTGGTGGGCATAAGAGATGCCGCCACCAGGCAGGCCGATTTGACCGAGCATTGAAGCCAGTACCGCCGCCATCCAGTATGGCTGCTCACCGTGCTGCTGACGCTGTACACACCAGCCCAGCATCAGCTGAGTACGATCTGCTGCCATAGCGCGGGCCAGTTGACGGATATCATCAGCCGCTACGCCACAGATCTTGGCTGCCCACTCTGGCGTTTTCTCGATCTTGTCTTCGGTTTTACCCATTAGGTAAGGCACGAATTTTTCGTAACCCATTGTGTATTCATCAAGGAAGTCTACGTCAGCCAGCTCTTCAGTTACCAGGGTATGGGCAATCGCCATCATCAGAGCAACGTCAGTTTGCGGGTTGATACGCATCTGCTCACAGCCAAGGAACTTCTGGGTCTTGGTTGCTACCGGGTCAATGCTGATCACGCGGATATCGCCGCTGGCAATTTTAGCTTTCAGTGCATCCAGATGCGGATAGGCTTCATGGGTCTCACAGTTCCAGCCAACCTGCAGGTTTTTCACTGGATCGTTGGCCCACAGCACCAGGAACTTGGTCTCGTTGAAAATGTGCTCCCAAGACGTACCCTGTGCGTAAACTTCAGAGTTGCCCAGTACGTATGGAAGAATGTGCTGACCAGCACCGGTAGAGTAGTCACCGACTTTCTTAGTAAAAGAGCCATGGTAAGCAACAGCACGCTGCATATGGTTACCTGCGCTATGCAGTGCACCGGTAGAGCGCCAGCCGCTTTGGCCTGCGTGAAGTGCTGAAGAACCATAGGTCTTCTGGACACGATCTAGCTCGTTGTGGAACAGATCCAGAGCCTTATCCCAGCTTACACGAACAAAGCGATTATCACCGCGCTTGCTGGTGTCGCTCTTGCTGCCGTTTTTCAGCCAGTCCACACGTACCATAGGGTAACGGACACGGGATGGGTTGTAGATCATGCCCTTCATGCCGTTTAGCATGTCGGTTGGATGGGTATCGAGTTCAAATGGCTTAATTTCAGCCACGCGTCCATCTTCGATACGCGCACGGAACGCGCCCCAGTGAGAGCCTGTCAGTCTCCACTTAGGTGCTTCAGAAGCCATTGCCTTGCTGGCAGTTAGCAAACTTGGGCCCACAACTACGCCAGCGGCACCGGCGGAAATACCTTTCAAAAAGTCACGGCGTTTCAGGTTAAAACTTGAACCACTCATGATAGCCTCGCTTATCAGTTATTATTGATACCAAGCTGAACAATTAATTCTCGCCGAGAGGCGCCTGATTATTCAGCGTGGTATTAGGGGAAGGAGGCCGCCGATAACGACCTCCAAACTTGGTTAGTGTTCGTCGCTATAGTCCGAAGAGTGCATCTGCAGGTAACGTAAAACGATTTGCTCTTCTTCTTTTTCAAAGTCGGCGAAATCAAGCATGCCTTTGAACATTCCGACCCAAGTGTTTGAGTCGAAATGAGCTTCTGCTGGTTGTGAGTGACAACGGCTGCATGTTGCTGTGTAGGCTTCTTTGGCGTATTCCCAGATTGGCTCTACGTCTTCCACCAGATCGTTTTTATCGGTCCAAAGTGTAAAGTCGACGTTCTGCCAGGTAATGCTGGTATCCTCGTCTTCTTTGGCATCAAGTACGTTGAAGAAGCCCTTGGTTTTTGCGACCTTCCGCTGAAGTGAAGCGACGCGAATGTTGCGGGCAAAGTCTTGCATAATGATCTTGCCGCTGCCTTTTTTCTTACGCCAGCCAGTAATTTTAACTTCAATGGCTTCGCCTTGGCTGCCGACAACTTCCACTGGCACTGATGAGATCATCAGGCCTGCTTTTTTTGTCATCTCCGGATCCAGGAACAGCTTCTTGTTGTGCAGCGTATAGTAGGTGTTGCCTTTATTAACCGACGTTTCCAGAGCCTGGGCGTTCAGATCATCCATGATGGCTTTATAGCCTGCAGACATATCTGGCATGTGATGGGCAATACCCTTGTGGCAGTCGATACAGCTTTGATCATTTTCAGCGGCGTCCATCATCTGATCGCGGGCATCTACGGACATTTTTTCAAAGTCCATGCTCTTATAGTCATGGCAACTGCGGCATTCAGCAGAGCCATTGGCTGACATTCGTGCCCATTCGCGCTTGGCCATTTCCAGGCGGTGTTTGCCAAATTTCTCTGGTGTATCAACAGAGCCGGTCAGCTTTGCCCACACTTCCATCGATGCCTGAGCTTTGCGCGCTATCTTGTCGGTAAAATTGTGTGGAACATGGCAGTCCGGACAAGTTGCGCGAACGCCAGTACGGTTTTTAAAATGAATTGTGCTTTGTAGTTCCTGGTAAACGTTGTTTTCCATTTCATGGCAACCAATACAGAATTGTTCCTGATTGGTGTACTCAAGGCCGGCATCAAATGTGGTCCAGAACCCTACGCCGCCAATAAAACCCGCTAAGATCAAAATGCCTAAACCGATGGTTTTACTGGGTGTAAAGAAGTGTTGCAGTATTTGTTTAATTGACTTCATTACGTTTCCCTTACAACAGCCACGCTGCCATGCCATAGAGGCCTACTGCACCAACTGTAAGTGCAGGAAAAATAACAAATGTATAAAGAAATGTTGATTTCAATTCTTGTTGTTTTATTGCTGTCATAAAGCTCACCTTGCGTTTTTTTGTTTATTCTAGTGAGCGAATATTAATGGGTGGTGTTGGGTTGCGAGTGGATGTGAGCGTTTATGAATTATTGTTAATGGATTTTTTGTAGGTTAATGAAAAATAACCATTTTATATTTATGGTATTTGGTGGGTGAATTTGATTTTATTTTCAATAATTGATGGGAATGTGATGGCGGTATGGTTTCTCATAAATCAAAGCGATGTGCAATACCTCTTTTGTGGCTATTTGGTTGCCTGCTTGAAAATAATTGCCGTTGATAAACGGGCAGCTAGATTTCCTTTCTGTACTGATTTTTCGCACATGTAGTTAGGTAATTCTGTAACGCTTGTCCTGTCAATTGTCAGTGTCCACATTCCTAGTCATTACGAGAAGAAGAAAGGTTGGCTTTCTTTGGCTTGGAATAAAGGTGTGTTGATTTTATGTAAAATAATGTTCGCGAAAATTATATGCTTGTGCCTAATATGTAGTATGCGTGTAGGAATGGTGATCACTGAAAGTATACGTGGTGGTTGTCTGTTTATTCAGTCATTTTTCAAGCTGAGTAGAGGTAACAGAACTGGATCTTGCCACAGTGGCTTTTGGGGATAAGCCTTAACAAAAGGATATTGGAATGGAAATCAGTTCGCTTCGTTATTTTTTTCGTCCCTTTCTCATGGCAGCCGCAATCTGTTTGATGGGTATTACCGTCCCAGCTCAGGCTGCGCCTGAGCAAAATCAGGCAGACTCTGGCGCAACGGCTAAGGGGTATGTACTGAAGTTTGGGCGAGTATCGGTTAACCCCCGTAAAGACTACCCTAAGTACAAGACACTTGGGGATTTTTTGGTTAAACGTCTGAAAGGCGCGGGAGTTTCTGATTGGGAAGTTGTTTTTGCTACCAGTCAGGAGCAGATGAGTGATTATCTTCGCGAAGGCAAGGTTGATATTGTACCAGCGGCTGTTTATACCGGTATGGTGCTTAAAGAGCAAGCGGGTGCCGAGTTGCTTCTGAAAGAATGGCGCAATGGTATGAAGAGCTATCAGACGTTTTTTGTCACAAGCAAAACCAGTGATATTAACGATCTTTCTGATTTGCTCGGCAAAACCATTGCTTTTGAAACTCGTCATTCAACCCCTTCTTATTTTGTTCCAAGAATAGTGCTTGAGTCCCAGGGGCTGCCTTTAATGGATACTAATGACGGAGGCGCTACACCAGATCAGACCCAAATTGGCTACCTATTTGCAAAGAAAGAAATCAATATCGTCCAGTCGATTTCTTCTGGCCGGGTACATGCCGGAGCAATCAGTAGTCGTGACTGGAATAACCCCAAGCGTGTACCTGAAGGGGTGAAGAAAGAACTCCGCGTTTTTCATCGTACAGAACCTTTCCCTAGGGCTGTTTGGGCGGTTAGGAGTGGCCTGCCAGAGTCTCTAAAGCTATCGATTCAAGATGTATTATTGGCTATAGAAAGTAACCCTAGTGATATTGAAGAGCTTAAGCGTTATCGAGGCGTTACCGGTTACGAGCTACTCAAAGAGGGAGAGTTAACCTGGTTCCATGAGCAACTGAGAAAGCATGGGGATTCTCTATAATAAAGGCGGCTAATATGCGTATTCGCTATAAGTACTTTATTGTTATTGGTCTGTTACTCTTGATTATGTTCAGCATGGTATCTGTGATCCTTGGTCAGCAGGTATATAAGAGTATTGGCAATATGAGGCAAGAGAGCGATCGCGTATTACGCTCGGCGATAATTGATCAGTATAAGGAACGTGGTCAGCAACTATCAGCGATGAGTGCAAGTGCTCTCATTAACCCATTAATATTGAATGATGTTGATGCAATCGGTGAGTTGCTCCATGCTCTGTATGCCGAATATGATATTACTCAGGTTTATGTTTACGATAAAAATGGTTCAGTTCTGCATGATGGAACGGCAGAGCTGAAACTAAATGGTACTAACATCTTGGACTTGCAGCCTGAACTAAAAGGTGTGCCTGATAGCTTAGTTTCTTTCCGCAACAATGATTCTATTCATGTTTTTTCGCCAGTGCAGATGCTTGATGAGACTATTGGCGGTATTTATATCTCCATGCCGCTGACATCGCTGACAATACAGCTTGATAATCTTCATAACGTGCTTATTAACAATAGCGAGATGATTCGAGATGCGAGCCAACGGTCGTTGTTTATTACGGGGACTGTGCTAATCATCATTTCCCTGGTCGCTTCTTTGTGTCTGTCCCGAAGCCTGAGTGCGCCGATTATCAACTTGACCCAACAACTTCTGCGTGTTGGACGTGGGGATTATGAGGCCAACATCGTTGTTAATCGTGCCGATGAAATAGGCGATTTGGCAGCGGCATACCGTACGATGGTGGATGATTTGAGGCGAACCATTATCACCCGTGATCAACTGGATCAAGTTCTCCAAAGTATGCAGGATGCTATCATTGTCACGTCAGGTTCTGGAAAAATTCGCATGATGAACCCGGCAATGACTGCCCTGTTTGATTTAGAGGAGCAGGAGCTGCTAGAGCTTAAGCCATTGGAACTTTTGGATTTAAGTGACAGTGAAAAGTGCGAGTTGGCTCAGGTAATAGAGCGTGATGGGACAATTACAAGCCAAGTAGGTTTAGTTTCGCTGGGCGGAAATGTCGATAAGCATGTACTCCTTTCTGCTACCCGGTTGGGAGAATCTAATGGATTCCGCGGTGAAACACTTTATGTTTTTCATGATATTACGGAAATAAAGCAGGCTGAAGCAGAGATCCGGCGATTAGCAGAGAGCGATAGCCTCACAGGCTTATCAAATCGTTACCACTTTAAGAATCTTGCACAGCAAACTTTGCTCAAAGCCCAGCGTGAGCAGTTTTCAGTCGCCATACTGTTTATTGATTTAGATAACTTTAAACGCATCAACGATACATTGGGTCACGTTGTGGGTGATTTATTGCTTAAAGCGGTTGGCCAGCGCCTAGTGGGCACTTTGCGCTTGTCCGGTGTGGGCGACAGATCGTCAAATGAAAATTTGATTATTGCCCGGCTAGGGGGGGATGAATTTACTATTCTTCTACCTTATCAAGAGAATACTGATACCCCTTCACTTGTGGCAAAGCGGTTGTTAAAAGCCCTGACAGAACCTTTCCAGCTTTCCGGCTATAGTATTTCTATTAGCTGCAGTATTGGTATTTCGGTTTTTCCCAATGATGGTAATGATATAGAAAGCTTGTTTAAGTTTGCCGATACCGCTATGTATGAAGCAAAACATAACGGTAAAGGCTGCTATCAACTTTATAATGCCTCTATGGGGATGGGGGATCTCAATCATCTTGTAATAGAGCAGTCATTACATAGTGCGCTAGCCAATGATGAGTTCCAACTTGTATACCAACCTCAGCTTGATTTGAATACAAATACTATCATCGGCTGCGAAGCCTTGCTGCGCTGGCACCACCCGGTGTTGGGAAGTATACCGCCGGACACCTTCATCCCTATTGCCGAGCAGACCGGGCTGATTATACCTATTGGAGAGTGGGTGCTAAGGACGGCCTGTCAGCAGGCTAGAAAATGGCAGGAAATAGGATTCCCAGCTATACGTATCTCCGTTAATCTTTCAGCGAGGCAATTTGAGCACACCAATATAGCAAGAGTGATAACGGAGATATTGCAGGAGACCGGTCTGGCTCCACATAGTCTTGAGTTGGAAATCACTGAAAGTATGCTGATCCGTAATGCTGAGCATGCGATTAAGTGTATGGAAAAGATTAAAGATATGGGGGTAGGCTTGGCCATTGATGATTTTGGTACTGGCTATTCAAGCCTGAGTTATCTAAAACGCTTTCCTATCGATAGACTCAAAATTGATCGTGCTTTTGTTACTGATATTCCCAACAATGCAGAAGATACAGCCATTGTGTGCGCTATCATTGCAATGGCTCGCAGTCTAGGCCTAAAAGTGATTGCGGAGGGCGTTGAAACCCAATCCCAGATGGAGTTTTTAACCTTAAACAGCTGCGATGAAATGCAAGGGTATTACTTTAGTCGCCCTTTAGCCCCTGATGAGTTGACTAAGCTACTGAATCGAAAAAGTGTGTCCCTCTCTGTTATGACCTAATCATCAGATCTAGATAATAAGGCTCTTACCTTCTTTTATTATCCGGCCCTGTTTGAGATTTTCTTCTATGTTTCTATATAGTGATATCGCGCGATTGGCGGCGCTTTTCGAAGGAGGACACCATGGGATATAAGCATGTATTGCTAGCACTGAACCTGGATGAGAATGCAGAGTATTTGGTGCTAAAAGCGGCCGAGATGGCCCGCATTCATCATGCGTTGTTCAGCGTGATCCACATTGACCCTGATCTTGGGCACCTGGAACAAGGCGTACGGGAATTTGACGCCGTCAATATTGATGAGAGCAATCATTACGAATCTGTAGCAGCCATGAAGCGATTACTAAAAGGGACGAATTACCCGCTCTATAAACATCTCTTTTATACCGGCTATATTGAAGATCAGATGGTGAATGCGATAAAGCAGTATGATGTTGATTTGCTTATCTTAGGCCACCACCAGTCCAATATTTTCCGCCAATTGATGCTATCGCTCAGCGAGCCACTGGTTAGGCAAATGCCGTGTGATATTCAATTGCTGAAATTAGAAACATAGCGGTTTTAATGCCGCAATAAAAATGCGGCGTTGTTTATCGATTTAGTCTTGTTTGCTCTTCTGTTGGTGGCCGATGAGTTGCTCAATGGATTGCCATCGATAGACATACTCATCAATGTCGCTGCCGTCAGGAGCTTGCCATGATTGCGCTTTGGTATTAAAGGCACCTAGTTTTTGGTAAAACGCTTGAGCAGCATGATTTTCAGCTAACACTTCAAGATACATACCTTCATCCGGAGCCTGGTCATATGCAAGCTCAGCAGCCGACTGTAAGAGTTGCTTGCCCAGTCCCAGGCCTTGGTAGTGTTTACCAATATGAAGATTTTCAACCAGCGTACCCCATTCAGGGTGGCTACCCAAATATATACAGATAAAGCCGCAGAGGGCCTTTTCTTTGCTGGCAACTAAAATTCGCTGGTGGGGCTCGGGAGCAGTGAAGCGCTGTTGCCAGGTTATTTTTCGGTCTTTGTGAACATCATGACAAAGATAATCATCGGATAATATTCCCCGGTAAACCTCTTGCCAGCTTGAAGAGTGCAAAGCCGAAATCTGTTCCATGTCATTTGTAGAGGCAACCCTAATTTCAATCATTAAATACCCTTCTAATTCCTTTTATCTGAGTGCAACGTTCAATAAAAGCGTGTGCTTGCTAATACTAGCGCCCCTCGATTATTCCAAGGTGTCCGAGGGGCGAGAGTTATTATTGCTAATGGTTATTCCAGGTTATCAAACACGACGTTTCCCTGCAGAACGGTCATTACCACTTTGGACTGTGCAATGTCTTCTGGGGTAAGTTGGGTGATATCACGGTCGAGAACCACCAGATCGGCTGATTTTCCTTCTTCGATTGATCCAGTGATGTCGTCAAGCCCCAGGCTGATAGCGGCATTGATCGTATAGGCATCAATGGCCGCGTTGATATCCGGCATACCTGTTCCTCCCATTCGCAGGCTGTTGGCAATGCCAACCAATGGATTGATATCATTAACATTCCAGTCGCTGCTCAGGCTGACATTGGCTCCAATATCATACAGGCGGCGGACTTGCATCAATGAACGGGTACGCTGTGCGCCAAGGAACGGCTCGGCCCAGCTATGATCATGTTCTGCAATATAGTCTGAGCCGACCTGAAAATCAGCGGTGACCTGCAAGGGCTTAAAGCGCTTGATGTCACTGCTGTTGACCATTTCGACATGGGTTAGGGTGTAGTTACGGTCAGCGCCTTGCTGGCGGGCAAATTCTATTGCATTTAGCGACTCCCTAATTGCCCCGTCGCCAATGGCATGGATATGGGCACCATAGCCGATTTTATCCAGCGCGGTCAGCCAGCTCTTCATCTGCGACGGCGGGATGTAGTTAATGCCGTATGGCTCATCCTCGATGTAGGTAAACAGGTACGGGGCTAGTGTTTTGGCTGTCCCGTTGATAATGATACCGTCACTGTACATTTTTACCTGATCGACAATGAGCCGTGATTCAGGATCACGGCTTTGAATACCTTTCAGATACGTCAACTGTGGTGTCTGGTTTTCACCGGGATAGATCCATGGTCTGAGTGAAACCCGGGCCGTCAGATCGCCAGTGGCCTCTGCCTCTTTCCATACCTCATACCATCCCCGCTTCCAATACAGACGACCATCACCGATAGTGGTAATCCCATAGGCTTTAGCTTCTTCCAAACCGTTCATCAGTCCATTGTAGCTTTGGTTAAATGGATTGCTTAGGCTGTTCCAGGCCAGCTCCATAACAATGTCACCGGCATTATCAAGCAAGATCCCGTTAAGCTCACCGGAATCGGGATCTTTGAGGATTTTCCCGCCTTGGGGCTCTGGTGAGGTATTGCTGATCCCGGTACGCTTAAGTGCCTGTGAGTTTACCCACATTGAATGCGAGGTTTGTTCCATGATGACGACGGGCTGATCCGGGAAAATGCGGTCCAGTACTTCCAGCGGCGTCTCGGCATTGTCTTCGTTTAGGGTTAGATTGAGCGTGAAGCCATACCCCATCAGCCATTCGCCTTCTTTGGCACGTTTCCGGCATTGTTTGAGGTAGGGGATTTGCTCGTTCAGGGAGGCGTCTGTATTGAGTTCGCAATTCCCCCCTGCTTCCGAAGCGGCTTCAAAAACATGATTATGGTTATCGACAAAGCCCGGCATGAGCATGGCACCTTTGAGATCGATAACGTCAGTCTGTACCTGGCGAAAACGTTCAGCTATTTGGTTGCTACCGACATAGAGGATTTTCCCGTTGCTGATAGCGACAGCCTCGGCGGGTTTGTCAGCATAAACGTTGGCATTTTTGAAAATGGTATCAGCTTGTCCGGCAGCAATTGCACCGGGTGTTGATATCAGAGTAATGCCTAGCAGGGCAGCTAGTTGGGCTTTTTTCATTATTATGGTCCTAATTTCATTCAAGATTGCAAGTAAAACAGAACTGTAGTCGCTTACTGGTTGCATTCGTTATTCCTGACAAAATAAATGATACCAGCCTGCAGAAGTATTTGATCACTCATCCTTGTCTTAAGTGATCTTTCCTGCGCAATTATCTGAATACTTGCTTATTACGGTAGGTATCAATCTGTTTGTTGATGAAGAGCATAAGGGATAGGGGTTGATAATGAAAAATACCCAGTATCAGGAAATTGTGATACTGGGGTATGCCTATATCCGTAAGTACTTTTAACAATTAAGCCTGAGTGAGGAAGTTCTGTATGGTTATCAAATAGGGATAGAGGTCCCTGAGAAGGTTTTTGCACTCGGGTTGTGACAGAGGTGGCAAGTAGAGAAAGGCTATTGACAGAATGAGGCATAATAGTTTGAGTAACATGCAATAATATTAAGATAAGAAATATATATAATAGAGCGAGTTAAGGGAATGAAACCAGGAGAAACAGGGTTAAAACGAGTATTTGATGCCACTATCTATTCAATCCAGGGACTTAAAGCCGCCTGGAAATATGAAGCGGCATTTCGTCAGGAAATTGTGTTACTGATTGTGCTCACGGTCATCACTTTCTTTTTATCGGTGACCAAGCTTGAGCAATTGGTAATGATTGCTAGCCTATTTCTGGTTGTGATTGTTGAACTGCTTAATTCGGCTGTTGAGGCTGTGGTTGATCGTATTGGATCTGATTACCACGAGCTGTCTGGTAGAGCCAAAGATATTGGGTCTGCAGCTGTTTTTGTTGCAATGATATTGGCAGGGATCACTTGGTTTGTAGTGTTGTTTGTTTAAGCCCTATTATCCCATGGATGCCATGTGGATGGCTTAATATTAACCAGGCTCGACAGTTCGATACGATTCTGTCGAGCCATATTAAATAACAGATCACGACAGAAAAATAATTGTAATAAAGGAAAGCAGTTTTCTTTATTACAATTTAATTAAGTTGATATGGTATTTAGGTTTATACATGTTAAGTGCGAGATATAGTCCAGTTTTCAGAACAATTCTTACACTCCATTTCAGCATCCGAAATACTTTTTGATTTGATATAAGTATCAGATGATTCGCATTTTGGACATTGTGTTCTAGATGGTGGACAGTTAATATCGACACAGTGATTATCTTTGTCCGTTGATTTCACCATCGGCTGTTTGCAGTCTGGACATAACATTTAATAACACTCCTTTTATCAAAAATAGGACGTTTATACCAATAATGGGGTATTTAATATCACTGCAATTGATAAAAGACTATAGATGTTGAATGTTCATTATATATTCATTGATCATGGTCATTATTTGTGCATTTGATAGAAAATCCTAATAATCCACCTTATCTTATGATATTTAACAGGTAATTATCAGTACTTCACATTTTCCTCTTGGTAAGAAGTGTTTTTAAGTATTTTATATTATCAAGGACGCAATGAATGTGCTGCTGTATGAAAAATTGATGAACCTTGTTGCAATGGTTAAGTGAAGTAATGCATAAGCCATTATTAGGTGCATTGTGCTTATCTGGGGGGATGAATACAGATAAGAATATCGTTGCTTTATATTTCCCTATATCTATTCACCTGTGGTCATATCCACTAATTGCACTTCTTGGCTCGCCAAGATCAAAAAAATGAATGATTATTAACTAATATAATAATTATTGGTTTACATATACTTGTCGTGAATACAGTATTTGCTTTTTTGTACAGAAAGGTGAGAGGGCGACCATCCTCTATGGCAGGGATATGTGGAAGAAAATTAATAATAAAAGTATAGGGTTTCAGTTAAAGCTGATGATTAGCTTGTTAATCATGATTGCTTTTTCTTCAGTAGCAACAATTGTTTACCGTAATTCTTCTGAAATACTACTGGAGCATACACTCAAAGAGCAGCAGTCGAAGCTAGATGCATTGGCGGTGACGATATCCAGCCAGTTTGAGATTTACCTGGATAATGCTCGGGAGCTAGAGAGTGCATTTCGTCAGGGTTATCTGCACGGCTTGTCTTTTGAAGATGAAAGGGTAAGTTTTGCCGGGCAGCAGGTGCAAAATGTCACGCTGAACAGTGAGTCGATGATCAACAATACCGATATCGTTGATCGTTTTAGCAAGGACACTGGTGCGATTGCAACCTTGTTTGTTGCAACAGGTAATGATTTTGTTCGTGTCGCGACATCGTTGAAAAACAACAGCGGCAAACGGGCGCTGGGGACCAAGCTGGGCCATGGGCATCCAGGCTTTAATCAGCTAAGTAGCGGTCAGCCATACTACGCCAAAGTCGAACTGTTCAGTAATCCCTATCTGACTTATTACTCACCGATTAAAGATCAAAGCAATCAGGTGGTTGCTATATCCTTTATTGGTATTCCGATTGATGAAGCAACTAAAGCGGTCTTCTCGAGTTTGGCCAATATCCGTTGGGGCGATACTGGCTATACCATTGTGGTTGACAACGATGATAGTGAGCGGGGTGAATACCTTTTCCACCCGGAGTTTAGGGAAGAAGGGGCATCTATCCTTGATGTGGCGGACTATGAAGGCAATAAGCCGTTTGGCCAGTTGTTTGAGTCCAAAAGCGGCCTGATGACATATCCGTATGAATATAATGGGGTTGTCGGTGACAAGTACCTTGTTTATACCGAAGTACCAGGCTGGAACTGGAAGCTGCTAGGCGGCACATTCATTAGTGAGGTTACTAAGGGCAGCCAGCATCTATTGACTGTGATTGCTATTGTGGCCTTAGTCGCGGGTCTGGTTACCTTTGTGATCCTAAGTATGTTTCTGAGCAGGCTAACAAGGCCACTGACGACGCTGACCGGTTATATGGATCGTTTGGGCAAAGGTGAAGTAACTTTATTGATGGAGCAAGGCAATGGTCAGTCTGGCAATGAAATTGAACGCCTGACCTATGGCGTCTCTTCGATGGCGGCTAAGCTAAATGGCTTGGTCGGTGAAATTCGAACTACCAGTGAATCAGTACAGACCCAGGCGAGCAGCCTGTCTAGTGATGCCCAGCATAGCTTGAGTCAGTCTGATGTCCAGCAGGAGCAGGTCGAGCAAGTCGTCACTGCCATTGAAGAAATGGCATCGTCGGCGAAGTCGGTGGCGGAGCAGGTCGAGGCGATTGCCGAGAGTGTCCGTTCGGCCAATGATGACAGTGTTTCTGGATCTGACCTGGTTGCGCAGGTTAGCGTTGAAATCGCGAGCCTGAATGAGCAATTGAGGCAGTCGGCTGAAGCGATCAATATGGTTAGCCGTGAAAGCGACAATATTCAGACCGTCACCCGTATGATCGATGAGATTGCCGAGCAGACCAACCTATTGGCACTTAATGCTGCCATTGAGGCTGCCCGCGCTGGCGAGCAAGGGCGCGGATTTGCCGTGGTCGCTGATGAAGTCAGAACCCTGGCACACCGGACTCAGGAATCTGTTAAGGAAGTGGTCAGTATTATCGAACAGCTGCGCGGCTGTACTAGCAGTGCAGTATCGATGATGGCCGAGAGCCAGAAGAAAGGGAAGCTGGTAACCGAGCAGGCAACCCAGGCAGGCTTGGCGCTCGAGGGCATTACGACACAGGTAACGGCTATCGCCGCCCAGTCTGAGACAATTGCCGCAACGTCCGAAGAGCAGGCTCAGGTGACACAAGAGATCGCAACCAATGCGACAGAAATCAGTAATTTGAACCGTCAGGGAAGGGATATTGCAGCCCAGACGTCGAAGAGTGCGGATCATCTGCAAGAACTGTCTGTTGAACTGAAACAACAGGTTGATTATTTCCACTAGCTAGTCAAGCTGACGGTTATATTCAAACAGGAAGAGGTTGGGGCCTCTTCCTGTTTTTGTATGGCCTTCTATAACCATGAAATCATCGACGACCGCCATGATGCTTCCTTATTAGCGGTTGTTGGTGCTGTGGGCCAGATCCGGCTCACCGCAGTGGCGCAGTATTTCGGCTCTGGCCTGATCCCTTAGCTGCAGGGCCGCATTCCAGTCCTTACCTTGCGGGTAGTGCAATGGGCTAAAAGTGATAGTGATATCACCCCGCCTCGGGAATAGTGATCTATTTCTGAGCTTGGAACGGGTACCGAACAGGGTGACGGGAAGAACGGGGAGTCCGGCCTCCGCTGCCGCCATAAATGCCCCCATATGAAATTCATGCAACCCGGCCATTCGGTAGAGAGTCCCTTCTGGGAATAGGCATAATGGCTGGCTGCTGTTGGCGCTATCGGCTATTCGCTTGGCGTCCAGAACGCCTTTCTCAACATCAAAGCGCTCGACAAACTCGGTATCCAGTTTTGATAGGAAAATACGGGTAAAAGGATTTTTTAATAGCTCGGACTTGGCCACGAACCGGCATTTGAAATCAGTTGCCGCGACCATCACTAGTCCGTCAAGGTAGCTGGCGTGGTTAGAGACTAATATACAGGGCGTCTCGTTGTTGGGACGGTTTTCTTTGCCGTTTATTGTGAGTTTGGTGCCTGTCAATCTAATGAGTGTCCGGGCTCCGGCCCGGGTAACAGACCAGCACCAGTTTTTATTTGGCACCACGGCAACAAAGCTCCACACACAAGAGGCGAGTATCCCCATCACTAGCCACATATAGGCGGCATACCCGATATCCAGTCCTATCCGCCAGTAACGTTTGAGCTGTGGCGAGATCCCGGCCTTCATCAGTCTGAGCGTCTGCCACCAGACCGCACGTTGGCGGATATCGAGGCTGTCTTGTTCATAAAGCTCCCTGCAGGCTGCCCGGCGAATCTTTCCGCTTGAGGTTTTTGGGATTGTATGTGGGGGGCCAATGATGACATCATCCGCTGGGCTGCCGAGTAAATCCAATGCCAAGTTATTGATTTGGTGCTTTAAGTGTTGGTGCTTGGTGGTGTCTGTTTCTCTGCTTTCCGCCAATACAATAAGGCGTTCGGTACCTGAACGGTTATCATGGCTGGCAAAGGCTGCAACACACCCCTTGCGGATCCCGGGGATACTGCAGACGGCTTCTTCCAGCTCATGGGGGTAGATGTTCCGACCTGCACGAATAATGATGTCTTTGCTGCGGCCAGTTAGAAACAGTTCACCGCCGATGGTAAAAGCACGGTCACCGGTATCTAGCCATTCGCCGTGGTACAGAGCCTTGGTCTTTTCAGGCTCGCGGTAATAGCCAGCGGTGGCGGAAGGGCCTTTGAATTCCAATTCACCCTCTTCTCGTTCAGGTAATTCCCGACCAAGATCATCCATGATCCGGATTTGGTGACCAGGCAACGGCAAGCCCAAGCCGATGGCTTGGATAGCATCAGGGTCGTCGCTGCTGGCAGCCTCGGCACGGCCGAAGCGCGTCATTGGTTCCCGCTTAATCCGCTCTATGCGAGGCTTTCTTACCTCGGTTGGGAAAGTCAGTCCAACCGTTGATTCCGCCAGACCGTATACCGGTGACATGGTCTCGGGGCGAAATCCATACTTGGCGAATCGTTCGCTAAAGCGCTGAATGGTACTGGGGCTAACTGGCTCGGCGCCGTTCCACGACAGTCGCCAGCTGCTGAGATCCAGCCCTTCAAGCTCGCTTTCATCGATTTTGTTGATGCAAAGCTCATAGGCAAAATTCGGTGCTGGTGACAATGTCCCCCGGTGACGATGGATAGCCCACAGCCAGCGTTGGGGCTTTGATAAAAACACCAAAGGCGACATGATCACCAGCGGCATGGCATGGTAGAGGCTACCGAACCAGGTACCGATCAGCCCCATATCGTGATACACCGGGAGCCAGCTGACGAACACATCGCTGGAACTGGCTTTGACGACCTTGCCCATTGCCCGGATGTTGGCCAGCAGGTTGGCATGGGTAAGAGCCACCCCTTTGGGAATGCCTGTACTGCCTGAGGTATATTGCAAGAAAGCGATATCTGAAGAACTGGCATCCCCGACATCAAGTGGCTCAGGTGCCTGTTGGAGCTCTGATACCGTCACCACCGCTTTAATAGAGGGAACCTGCAATCGAAGTAGCTGCGAAAGGGGTTTGGCCTCGGGCACCGTGATAAGCAGGCGGGCCTCAGCATTTTGCAAGATATTGGCATGGCGCTTCAAATGGTCTTCTATCTGCGAAGGTCGCGCCGGGGGATAAATCGGTACAGGAATGGCGCGGGCATACAGTACTCCGAAGAAACAGTAAAAATAGTCATTGCTGGTCGGCAGCATAATCGCGACACATTCCCCCGGGGCTATATCCTGCTCGATTAACCCATTGGCGATTTGCAAGGCTCTGTCCCGGACCGTGCGATAGCTAATTTCGGTGACTTGGTCGGCAGTCTGGTAAACATACAGGTGCGGCCTGTCAGGATGGGCTTTGACATGCCAGTCAAGCACCTGCTGCAGGGATTGGACATGCTCGGGTGCCGATTCGACCACATCAAGCTGGATTTGCTCGATGACCTGTTCGGAAATCGAGGTATTACCGCGATTTACCGCCTGTAGCAGTTCCCGCACTAGGTCACGGGGCGTTTCGATACTTGCCAGTGTTTGATCGGGTAGGGTGATACTAAACTGTTTCTCAGTACGCTGAATAAGCTCTGCCCGGGCCAGGCTGTCGAAGCCCAGATCCTGATCAAACCGGCAATCAAGTTGCAAAGGAGTATCAGGCTGTTGCCCCTGCCGCAATTCATCCACGAGCTCTTTAACCAGCTGCAATACTAATTCAGCCGTGTGCTCCGGTGTTTCATCGAATTGGCGCTTTGTATTGACCTGCATAGCAAGCATCCTGCAGCTGAGTATTATTTCAGGCGAATTTATGAAGTTCTCATCGCGCGTAATGTATGGTTGTGTTTGGTAGAGTCTGTTTGAAGTGTAGCTAACTTCAGCGATATCTAGGGAAATTGCTGTTTAAATTTGAGAACGTTAGGGAAGAGTACGGGCTTAACCGCTATCGGTGTCAATGATTGGTTTCACATAACCCACTCCCGCCCCCCCCCTTGAAAAGGGGGAGGAGCATTCTGTTAAAGCGGTTGCCTAGAGCTGTAGTGGTGGACGATTGCGGTAACTTCCTCAATACGGCGGCTGAAGCTGCGCTTGGAGGCCCGCTCAAACTCGGTATGGTCACCGTCGCCATAAGGACCAAAGCCATCTAAGGTGGGCAGCCCGGCACCAGAGGTGACGTTTGCATCACTCACCCCACCGCGTTGCTCGGTTTTTAGTGGGTAGCCGAGTATATCCGACAGTGTGTCGATAAGCTGTTGCTGTCCTTCAGATGGCATCATGACATCCCGTTGTAGTCCGCCATTTATCGACGTTGTGACGCCTTCAATCCCATGTTGGCTGATCACCTGCGGAATAGCCTCAAGGATCCGTTGTTGCTGATCAGTCTGGGTAAAGCGTGCCTCGACCATAAGTTGGGCATGAGGAGAGATAGTGTTGGTGCTGATCCCCCCTTTGATTTTCCCGACATTGACGGTGGTGCCTTGTTCGATATCGCTAAGTTCAGTTAGGGCAATGAGCAGCTTGGCGGCAGCGAGGTTGGCATTTTTTCCGCGGCTATAATGGTTGCCAGCATGCGCGGCGACGCCCTTGAGTTCGACACAAAAGGTCGCCACTCCCTTACGACCATTGACTACTTCATGAGCTTCACCTGCGGCCTCGAAATCTAGGCAGGCATCATAATTAGCGGCAAGATCCCGGGTGATTGCTTTGCTGTCATCACTGCCGGTTTCTTCGTCACTGACCAATAGGAAATCGACGTTGCTAAGTTGCCCATGCTCGGCAAAGACATTGCGTAGGGCAGAAAGGGCAACAAAATTGCCGCCTTTCATATCACAGGCACCCGGGCCGTATATCCATTCCTCATTTTCGCGAAACCCCTCAAAGGAATGCGGTGGGAAAACAGTATCTAAATGCCCCATCAGGAGCAGTTTTGGCTTGTCTTTTACTTTGGGGCTGCTAAAGAGCAGGTGGTTGCCGATATGCTCACGATGAAAAATGGTGGTCTCCATTCCCAGTACTTCCAGCCAGCCTTGCATTAGCTTTCCGTTCGCATCGACTCCCGCTTTGTTTTGGGTCCATGAGTTTTCCTCTATCAAGATTTTTAGATCAGCAAAATCGATACTTTTCACAACTTGATTTCCTCCGCAGAATTTACGCCTGGCTGGCAATCCTCACAGAGAATTTCCACCTGGCTCACTGTTATCAAAAATGTGCAACACTATGATGTGAAACTATATTACTACCTTGTTGTTTTGTATGTGTGCCCACAGGGCATATTTTTGAAGTTAGAGTGATTAAGGAGTAACTCATGGCCTCCCCTCGTGTTGGTTTGTGGATGTATCAAAATTCAGGCGGAACAGAGATAGAGCGTAAGATTGTCGCTCAGTTAAATGACAGAAATATTGAAGCAATTACCGGGCTGGACTTGAGTAAAGCCTCGGCACATAACGGTAGTATTTTCTGTAACGGCCATATGATGGATGAGTTAGATCTGTTTTTTTCCTATAACGCGGGTCAGCAGAGTCCGTTTCAGGTTTATCTGTACCAGACCTTGAGCAGCATGATCCCGACTATCAATAACTATGTGGCGTTTGAATTGACCGAAGACAAATTCCGTACTGCTCACTTGTTAAAGAAACACGGCATACCCACCGCGGATTATATTGTGTGTAACAAGAACAACATTGAGCAACTCAAGGAGCACCTCCGTTTTTGGCAGGGCAAGGCGATTTGCAAGCCGGTAAATGGCTGGGGCGGTAATGGGATCATCAAGCTGGAAAGTGAACGCGATCTTGATCTGATCCATCCTTATATCACCAAGCAGAGCTCTCCCCAGTTTTATATCGAGCGGGTGATAGAGAATGACTTTACTGACTACCGGATTGATATTGTCGATAACAAGTTTGTGGCTTGCTATGGCCGCAAAGCGGCGTCGGGAAGCTGGAAAACCAATGTGACCAGCGGGGGGAGCGTGATCCGGCGGGAACCGATCCCCGAGGTGATTGAACTGGCATTGAAGGCCGCCCGAGTCACGGGGTTGGAAGTGGCTGGCGTCGATATTATCTATGACATTGAACACCAGCAATATGTGGTACTGGAAGTGAACGGGATCCCGGCCTTCGCGACGCCCGATCAAGAGCAAGCCGGGCTTAACTTCAACGATACCAAGATTTCGTACCTGGTCGATCTTATTGAGCGCACGGTCAGCAAAGATAAGACCGATATATTTGAAGCCTCAGCCATCGACCTTGCCACTATAGATCTAGCCTCAACCTCAAGCCCTCTCGTTAAGGAAGAAACACTATGACCTCGCCAAAGCAGTCTTTGCCAACTATCGGTATGCTTTATCTAGACCACGTTCTGCGCTTTTTCGACAAGTCCAACTTCAAAGGATGGCCTGATAAGATTGAACAGGTCGTTTACCATTGGGGGAACGACAAGCTGCGTTTCATTGACGAAGTCAAACGAAAGAAAATAGATGTATTGATCGGCAACGTGCCGGCAACGGCATATGAGACATTTCGTGAAATCGCCCGCGCACTGCCCGAGGTGAAGTTTATTCCGACGCTGGATAGCCAGTTTAGTAACAAGTCGAAGGAAAACGTCACCCACTTTTGCGAGAAGTACCAGCTGCCGATCCCCAAAACCAAAATTTTCTATCAGGTTGATGAAGCATTGGCCTATATCAACAATACTCAGTACCCCAAAATCGTGAAGCGATCTTATGGTCCTTCAAATTATGGCGGCTACTTTGTCCATAAGGTCGATAGTGCAGAGGAGGCGGTGCGTCTCTTCTCTGAAAAACGCTATTACCCGGCGTATATCCAGGATTTTGTGCCAATGAAGGCGGATATTCGTGTCATGCTGGTGGGGCATCAGCCCGTGTGTGCATTCTGGCGCCGTCCTCCTGAAGGGGAGTGGCTGACCAATACTAGCCAGGGTGGCAGCATGGATTACCAGGATGTTCCTGAAGAGGTACTGGACTTGGCGGTGCGCGCATCGAAAGCGGCGAATGCCGAATACTGGGCCTGCGATATTGCGGTGAGCACCAAAGATGAGTACACCATCCTGGAGTGTGCGACGGCCTTTGCGGCATTCCCATATATTCGCGACTGGATCGGACAATACCTGATGTGGCTGTTGGCCCCACAGCGCTTTGACAAGCCGTGTTTTGCCCATAAGAACTGGGAAGAGCTGGGCAAAATAGACGCTTCGCTACTGCGCACAATGCGTCATATTGCGTTTGGCCAAGCCAGCCATTCGACAGATACCGGAGAGTATGCTCCAGCCGATGAGCAGTATTCGCTGCAAAAAATACATGACCTGCATAATGAAGAGTGGCCAAGTGAAGCCTGGAATTTTCAGGGGATGTACCCAACTGGGACAGCGAACCCCTACGTAAATCAAGAGCAATCTTCTGAGCTAGCCCCAAAGAAACAGGAACAACAATCGCTGCAGCAACCGCTTGATAGCGGTATTGAAGATCACTCGCATGTGGCTGAAGCCAGCGAACAGCTAGCCAAATCCGTTCAAACACTTGAGCCAGAACAACTGGTGGCGTTTTTTCATAGCGTGAAAGGCATCGGCCAGACTCTGGCGCAAGAGATAGTAGAAACGCTGGGGGTTGACGGTGCCATATACGCACTGGAGCATGAGCCACAGCAATTAACAACATTCAAGAATCTGAAGCAGAAGAAGCTAGAGGCTATTCTTAGCTATTGGAATGACAGTGAGCTGGTCTGTTAAGGAACGGTCATGAAAAAACAATATCTGTCTTATCAGGAGACGATCGACTTTCTGGCCCAGGCAATGGCAAAGCACCCGAATCTGATCCGGCTTGAAAGTATCGGCGAGACCCATGAAGGCCGTCCGATCATGATGGTGACGGTGTCACAGGATGTGGCCTATGCTGATCTCAAACCGGCTCTATTGTATACCGGGACAATCCATGCACGGGAATGGATCGGTATCGAGCTGGCGGTGAACTTCATTCAGTACCTGCTGAATAATTACCCCAGTAATCCGGATGTGGTTGAGGCGCTGACGCGTAACACGCTCTACATGGTGCCGTGTTTAAATCCGGATGGCTTTGAGTATTCCCGTAAGCACTTTTCTTTCTGGCGCAAGAACAGAAGAGATAATGGCGATGGTACGTTCGGGGTGGATTTGAACCGCAATTTTGGTATCAATTTCCGCCACTCGAGTGATACCCAGTCGAATATCTATGGCGGGCCAGCCCCTTTCTCCGAGCCTGAAACGCAAGCGGTCAAAGGGTTTGTTGAAAGCCACAACAATATCCGTATTGCCCTGGATTATCATTCACAGGGCAATGTGTTCTTCCCTGCGCATAAATTTAATCACGAAGCAGAAATTGAAGGGACGGATCTTAATATTTTGTGCGCCAATATGGCGCAGGAAATCCATAAGGTGACCCAGCGCCAGTATGGTATTCATCGTGGCAAACCGCCAGCCAACCTGATCCACGGCAGTGGCCGTGAGTACTACTATGATCGCGGGATCCTCTCGACAGTGGTCGAAGTGGGTAGCAGGAATATACCGGACTACTTGATCAACATGTCGCAAAGTGTGGACGAAAATATCCCGGCCTTGCTGTACGCGCTGGGCAGTGCGATTAACTATTCTGATTTAGCCCCTAAGCGTCCGGATAACTTTTCGACCAAAGGCGTGTCGGCCAATCAGGTTGAGCTGGTCTGGGATCACTCGCCAGATGACGAAGGTTGCTACTATCAGGTCTACCGCAGTGATTCGCCAAAGTATCACTGTACCCGTGAAAACTTGATTGCTATTACCTCGCAGAATGAATACACCGACAAGCAGTTAAAGTCAGGCCATCGTTATTACTACAACTTGCGTAAAGTGAACCGGGTGAGCCGCGTCAAGTCGCCGTTTGCGCCTGAGGTGAAGATCAAGACCAGCCTTGAGAAAGATGAGTATGCATTCACCTTGTTCCCCAAGCCTGAGCAAATTGGCTATGTCGGTGAGCTGACCCAAGTGCAAAATAGCGATCACTTTGGCCATAATTCTCTGTTTATCGGGGTCAATAAAACCAAGGGCGTGTGTTACGGCGTCATTGCGTTCGATATGGATAGGATCCCATCTGATGCCATCATTAAAAATGCGATGTTTTCCCTTTATCCGATGAACCGGGTTGGAGCCAAAATCGAAAACTATGGCGAGTGGTCAGTGTCTATCCTGAACCCGGATGATATCAACGATATTACCCATTACGAAGACATCCATGCTGCTATGCCGCTGCAGACATTGGGCGATGCGATTGATTCTGATCAGCTGACCCAGGGGATCTGGAAGAGCTGGCGCTTTAGTGCGCTGGAGAAACAATTGATACAGGATCAGCTTGAAAAGGGCCGGTTGTTACTGCGGCTGCAAGGGCCTGACAGCCTGCCGCTGGGCAATGATTCCCAGATGATGCAGTTTGATATTGGCTATGGTCGCTTCGGCGGTGGTATCCATTATCGGCCTTGCCTTGATCTTATCTATACCCGACGTCCCAATCAGGTTGCCGTCGCGGCGAGTGATTGTCATACCATCAGCCGCGAGGTTGGGCCGCAGCAAGGCGTACTGCAATGTGGTTTTGATGGTGAAGGTGATACGGTCTTCGGTCAGGTTGCATTTTCAATGGCTTGTATCAGCGACCAATCCGACATTGTGATCACTCAGGCCTATTTTGTACTCGAGAGCGAATCATTGGCAGGGGTATCGCAGCCAATGCGATTTACCGTGGAAATTGCCGAGCTGGATGATCTGGATTTTAGTGGTGTTAAACACCGGGAAAAAATAGAGTATCTTGGTTATGAAGTGAGCAGCCAGGAATTGGCAAAAGCGCCGCGGCAGACCTTCATGTTCGATAGCTCGGCAAGGCAGCACCTTGAGTTGTTTCATAACGAGAAGAAAACCGTCAACTTGATCATTAGGGCCACCTCTGCATCGCGCCAGAAAGACGCAATGGTGAACTGGCAGTCACTCGATAGTGACAAGCGCCCGCAGCTGGTCATCGAGTATATTGAACGTCGCAAGCAAGCGCTTGAGACGCCTCAGGAGCTTCAAGCGACACTGGATAACGGTTTGGTGAAGCTGACCTGGGGCAATCCGGATCACCCGGATTTTGTTGGCTCGTATGTGGTTCGCAATAGTTTTCATCCGCCGCGTTCACCTTTTGATGGGGTGAAGTTATATGCTGGCAAAGACAGCTACACTTTCGATCGGTTTGGCAATGCCAATATCCCTAAATACTACTCGGTATTTAGTTACGATAATGTGCCTAACTATTCTGTTCCGGCGACGCTGAAATTCAGTACCGATGAAGTTACACCAGTTGTGTATGACGAGTTCGAGCCGCAGGATGAGGTAGAGAAACGTTATCGCGATGGTGATTAAATTGTTTTACTAAGCTAATTAAAAAAGCCGTTTGTAGCTAAGGTGCGAACGGCTTTTTTGTATTAATTGGTTGTCAATTATTATCACTACTGGTTGATGATGAAAATATCTATATTGTTGGTTTTTGCTATGCACAAGCCTTTTTAATAAGACTTTCCACAAAATCATGATAACCGATAGATAGAAATAACGATAAGCTGCCAACGCAAAATAACACCAACCTTAATATCCAATATATGAGAATGTTCTTAAATTTATTACAGTGACTCATATTTAATACAATCATTATTGTGACGGAATAAATCTCTTTAATAATTCATCAGCATTTGAAATGAAAGTTATTATTAGTGAGGGAAATAATATTTCGTGTGTGACGTTTAGGTTGATAGTGTAAATTTGTTGAAGGTGTGTTTTCTCTATGAAATCGCGTTATATCAGGGCTTGTTGGCTGGCTACCGGATTGATCTTTCTTACCGCGTGTTTGGGGGAGGAAGAAGTCGAGAGTAAGCCTGATTACCCAAGGCCAGTGAAGCTGATGCAGATTCAAATTGGCGATAGTCAAAAAGAACGAATATTACCAGGCGAGGTACAGGCTTCAGATCAGGCTGTACTTTCTTTTCGTGTCTCGGGTGAAGTGAATAAAATATTGGTAAGGCCCGGTGAAGAAGTTCGGGCCGGTGATCTGTTAGCAACCTTAGATCCGGCTATGTACGAACAGTCTTATCAGGTTGCAAAGGCCCGATATGAATTAGCGCGAGTTCTTTATAAACGCGCTAGGCAGCTGGTGAAGAAAGGTTTTATATCCAGAAATGATTTTGACAAATCGAAGAGTCAACTTGCAACCGCTAAGTCAGCGTTAGATCAGGCGGATAACGATCGTGACTATACCAAGTTGCTGGCACCTTATGGCGGTGCTATCTCAACTCGCTACGCTGAACAGTTTGAGTTTGTCAGCGAGAAACAGCAAGTAATGGGTATTCAAGTAGAATCCTCCATTGATGTAAGTTTTCAGTTGGCTGAGCAATATATAGGAGCATTTCAAGTTGTACAGAAGCAAGGTGAGGGGGCACCTAAAGCCGGAGTGTTTTTCGAAGGGAGAGATCAGTGGTTTGAAGCTCGACTTAAAGAGTTGAGTACGGTCGCTGATCCATCAACGGCAAGCTATACCGTTGTTGTCACTTTGCCAGTTCCTGAACAGGTGAATGTATTGTCAGGTATGAATGCAAAAGTGAAGATACTGGTACCGAGTTTAGGCAATAGCAAGCCGCCTAAAATTCCGGCGAGTGCGCTCGTTAACGATAATGGTCAGGATTTTGTTTTCCGTTGGCGACCAGAGACCAAAAAACTGGAAAAAGTAGCCGTGGAGCTTGCTGATGGCCGCTTAGTGGAAGGGTTACAAGATGGCGACTGGCTCGTATTAACGGGGGCTGCCGAATTGCAAGATGGCCAAGCCGCAGTGCGTTGGGTTAAAGAGCGGGGGCTGTGAGTATGAAGAGGGCATTCATAGCGGTTACGTTACTGAGCTGCATAGCCTTGCTAGGGTGTAGCGATAAAGTTGAATTTGAAACACCAATTACTCGCGTTCAGGTTTATCAGTTACCAGAACCTAAAAATGAAGTAGCACGTATATTTAATGGTGTCGCTAAAGCACATGCTCTGGCAGAGCTCTCCTTTCGTGTTGATGGCAAAGTTGCGACGATCCCTGTTTCTAAAGGGGAGAGGGTGAAAAAAGGTGACCTGCTCGCGGTGTTAGATAAGCGCGACTATGAAATTGCGCTCGATGATCGCAAGGCCAAAAATGAGCAGACTTATAACCAATACCGACGTGGCAGGTCGATGCTTAAGAAAAAACTGATGTCACAGTCAGAGTACGACAAGATGCGAGCTGAATATTTGGTGGCTAAGGCTGAGCTCCGCATGGCAGAGCTTGCACTTGAATATACCGAGTTAAGGGCACCCTTTGACGGTGTTGTTGGCGATGTGTTCCTCGATGCGTTTGAAAATATCCAGCCAGGCGTCTCTGTATTGAGTATGCACAAAATCAACTTGATTGAAGTGGATGTGGAAATACCCGATATGATCCTTGCTGTTGCGGTACGAAAGGAAAATGGGCAAGGCAAGAAACTATTTGATGTGACGTTTGAAGCCTATCCCGATATCACTTATCAAGGCCGAGCGTTGGAACTGAATATGGCCAAGGATCCTGTGACTCAAAGCTATATCGCCACACTGGCGGTTGACTTTGATCCTGAGCATAAGGTGCTTGAAGGGATGCCGGCCAGGGTAAAGGTTGATCTAGGGGATGTGACTTACACCTATAGTCGCGAGTACTTGGTACCTGTTAATGCGGTAATGATGCAAGATGGACTGTCGTTAGATAAACAAATTGCCAATGTCTGGGTATATAACAGTGATAGCCAGACAGTAACACGCCGGGAGGTCCGTTTAGGCACTCTTGTTGGCGATATGATAGAAGTTAAGGAAGGTTTGCAGGACGGGGAAATGATTGTTTCTGACGGCGCTTCACGTTTGACCGAAGGCCAGAAAGTCGAGCGGATAGAAGGGTAGCCGATGAATATTGCAAGCTATTTTGTAAAAAACAGCGTCATCAGTTGGATGTTTGCACTGATCCTGCTAATTGGCGGGGGAATGTCCTTTTTTGGTTTGGGTCAGCTGGAAGATCCGCCCTTTACGATAAAAGATGCCGTTGTCGTGACGTTATATCCGGGGGCGACGGCCACAGAAGTCGAAGAAGAGGTTACCTATCCCATAGAAGAAGCGATTCAGGCGCTGGCTTATGTGGATGAGATTGTTTCCATTAGTACCCCCGGTATGTCTCAAATTACAGTAACCATGCAAAACTCTTATGGCCCTGATGAGTTACCTCAAATTTGGGATGAGCTGCGGCGTAAAGTGGGTGACATGACGAGCCAGTTGCCACCAGGTGTTTATGCCCCATTGGTTAATGACGACTTTGGCGATGTATATGGTGTCATGCTGATGGCCAGTGGCGATGATTACAGCTACAAAGATCTGCTGGACTATGTTGATTACGTAAAACGTGAATTGGCACTGGTCCCGGGCGTCAGTAAGGTGACGCTGGCAGGACAGCAGCAAGAGCAGGTATTTATTGAGATCTCTTTAAATAAACTGGCGTCGTTCCAAATTGATCCGGCATTGATTACCAGCCTGCTTAACTCCCAGAATATGGTGGTCGACTCAGGCAGCATCCGAATTGCAAGTGAAAACTTAAACTTACGCCCTACCGGGGCTTTTCAATCTGTTGAAGAGCTAGGCGATCTTATTATTCCTGGTACTTCAGGTAATAAGCTTATTTACCTAAGAGATGTCGCAACTGTCCATCGTGGCTTTCAGGATATACCTGATCACCTTGTTACTTTTGACCAAAGCCAAGCTATCAATATTGGTATCTCCTTTACCCAAGGGGTAAATGTTGTTGAAGTGGGTAAAGCGGTTAACGATAGATTGGCCGAGATTGATTTTGCCCGTCCTGCTGGCATGACAATGAAGTTTATGTATAACCAGCCGGTGGAAGTTGATAATTCGGTGCGTGATTTTGTGTTAAACCTGCTGGCTGCTGTCGTGATTGTGATTGTTGTGCTGCTGGTATTTATGGGGATCAAGAGTGGGATCCTGATTGGGCTCATTCTCTTTTTGACCTGCTTAGGCACCTTTACTTTAATGCTTCAGGCAGAAATAGAGCTGCAGCGTATCTCCCTCGGTGCACTTATTATTGCCTTGGGGATGCTGGTCGATAATGCCATCGTAGTTGTTGAAGGGATCTTGATGGGGCGTCAGCGGGGGCTATCCACGCTCAAAGCGGCAGAGGCCATTGTTGGCCAGACAATGTGGCCACTATTGGGGGCTACGATTATTGCGATCACTGCTTTTGCGCCTATCGGCCTTTCACCAGACTCTACCGGTGAATTTGCTGGCTCTTTATTTTGGGTTCTGCTCTTTTCCCTGCTCTTATCTTGGATAACCGCAATTACCTTAACACCATTTTTCGCCCAGCTTTTCTTTGGCAAAGAGGGGGAGGCGCCGAGTGGAGGTGAAGACAATGACCCCTATAAAGGGGCATTCTTTGTCAGTTATAAAGCCTTGCTTGATGTATGTATGCGATTTCGTTGGGTATCGGTTATTGCTGTTGTGGGTGTCTTTGTCATTTCGATTCTTGGTTTCGGTTTCGTCAAACAATCTTTCTTTCCGCCTTCAACAACCCCAATCTTTCTGGTGGACGTGTGGTTGCCGGAGGGAACGGATATCCGTGAAACCCGGGAAGCGGTTGCGAGTATGGAGCAGACAGCCAGTAAGCTGGATAATGTTGAATTTATCTCATCCAGTGTTGGTAAAGGTTTTCAGCGATTTATGCTGACCTATGAGCCTCAGAAAAGCTATGCAGCCTTTGCTCAGATAGCGATACGTACATCTGCATTTGAGACGCTTGGACCAGTAATGACGGCATATCGTCGCGACATTGAGGCAGACTTCCCACAAGCCCAGTTTAAGTTCAAACGGCTGGAAATCGGGCCGTCAACGGATGCTAAAATTGAGGCCAGGATCCAAGGTGCCGATCCTGATGTCTTGCGCGCGATAGCCGTTGAGGTGATGGCGATATTCAATGCTACACCGGGCACGGTGAACGTACGGCACGATTGGCGAGAAAGGGCTAAGTTTATTGAACCTAAATTTAATGAGACTCAGGCTCGTCGCCTTGGTATCAATAAAGAGGATATCGATAATGCCCTGAACCAAGCATTTTCGGGGCAGAATACCGGTCTTTATCGTGAAGGTACTAAACTTTTACCTATCATTTCGCGTTTACCCGATGAGGAGCGGGTCGATATCGAGTCTATCGATAGCCTGCGGATCTGGAGTCCGGCGCTGTCAGTCTTTGTGCCTATGCAGCAAGTGGTAAGTGGTTTCGATGTTAAGTTTGAAGATCCGATTATTCAGCGCCGCGACCGGAAGCGGACTTTAACCGTATTTGCCGATGCGGACTTTGAATATGATATTTTGCCTGCTGAGTTATTTACTCAGATGCGTCCTCAAGTTGAAGCAATAAAACTCCCGCCTGGCTACGAATTAACCTGGGGAGGGGAGTATGAGTCATCTGGTGATGCTAGTGCCGCGCTGTTCGCGTCGTTGCCGATGGGTTTTATGTTGATGTTCTTGATCACTGTGTTCCTGTTTAACTCGGTACGCAAGCCTTTGGTTATCTGGTGCTGTATTCCCTTGGCCATGATCGGTATTACATTGGGGTTGCTGGTAATGGGAACCCCGTTTGGCTTTATGGCACTGCTTGCTATGTTGAGTTTGTCTGGGATGTTGCTTAAAAACGGTATCGTATTGCTCGATCAGATCAATCTCGATATTTCTGAGGGTAAAGAGCCGTTTCAGGCAGTCTTTGAATCAACGGTAAGCCGTGTCCGTCCAGTTTGTATGGCGGCGATTACGACGATTCTGGGTATGTTGCCGTTGGTGACAGATGCTTTCTTTGAATCTATGGCCGCGGTGATCATGTTTGGTTTAGGCGTTGCAACCATACTGACGCTGATCATCGTGCCAGTGCTTTATACAATATTCTTTAGTATTCAGTACCGTAGTTACAAAGAGTTCTAGTTTTTACTGGTTTCAAACTGTAAATCCCCAACGCATCGGAAGCGCTGGGGATTTTTTGTTTTGGCGTTATACCCAAGTAAACTCGCCCTTTGGGAGTGAGCCAGCGAACCCATTTCTGTGTCAAATAACGTTGAAAGGGATTGCCATTCCTACCATTATTTTCCTTGAACTGAGCACGCTGGTCTCACTCTGAATCCTGCATCTTGAGGTAGCTTGGGTATATGTACCGGCAGTGGGTACTAACTTCTAGCTCGCCAGATCATCTCGCACTGCTGGCTGCCATCTTTGGCGAGCGGCTTTTCGATCAGCCAGCGTATGGGTGATACTACTGGGCTGGTGGTAAATCGCACTGAGGTTTCCAAAATGGCAGAGAGCGGTACTGAAAAATCGAAATCTTCAAACTGGCCAAAGATCTCCACTGGTGTTTGCAGGCTGAAAATTTGTGCCTTTTTTGATTGTGGCCGCAGGTACAGAGAAAAGGCACGATCGGCGTAGCTGGCATCAAACTGGCCGTTGACCTGAATACGGGTGGTATCTAGCAGCAGGTTGCGTTGCTTCATCGTACCCTGATTGATATCTACCCCTGCTGCTACACAGTTCAGTACCGAAGGATCATTATTGGTAAAACTTGGAATAATGGCATCAGTCAGGCTGACGGCCCACAGATCAATCAGATCGGATTCGAAGGCTTGTGGCCAAGCGGCAAAGCCAATGAAGCCATTGGCATTGTTCATTAGGCTATCGGGCGAGTTAGCCAGGCTGGTCAGGTTGAAGTGGGTACTGATCCGGCCATGCATACCTGTGTCGGGGGCGATTCGCCTGGCGAGTACCCCATAATCGAAGTTGTTGATATCACCTTGTATGGCAATGTCGAACAGCTCACCTTTGGCTTTGATCTGGCTGGCCAGGTTGATATCGCCCCCTGGTAGCTGGATGTGCATGGGGTGCAGCTCAAACTCACCGTCTTTTAATTGCCAGTTAAGCTGCCCGGCACCTAGCCAATCACTGCCGGAACGCACCTCGTCGACATCGAGTTTAAAGCGTGCATTGGCAAAATCTAGGCCTTCAGGGCTGATCACCGATACGACATCATCGTTAGTATTCAGGTTTTCATTGGCAGCAGATGTTTCACTGTCGGATGCCCAGGCTTTCCAGCCATCAACCTTGAAATCATCGAGCTGGATAAACGGAGCGTGTAGAGTCAGATCTATTTCCGGCCGTGCACCTGTTTTTAGCGGTGGCAGGAATGTCCCGTTGCCAGTGAGCTTACTGTCATTGACCTTCACCAGCATATCGCTTAGGTGGTAGCCAAGTTTGTCCAGTGACAGTTTGGCTGCCAGTGTAACAGGTCCATACGGCGGTAGCTCGACGCCGGCAAAAGCGTTAAACCGGGCCAGGCTTGGGGTAAATGCATCAAACTCGATATTGAGCTGCTGCGGGTTTACAGGCAATGCGACTTGAGAGCTGGCATTGAAGTGCATGTCCCCCAGTTTAACCGCCAGGCTGACTGGCATGGTGCTACGACCATCATTGGCTTGTTTCAGTGAAATGGAATCAAGCTTGAGGGTAGCCGCTTGTCCTGCCGCCTTGCCTGCAAGTGCAAGCTGAGTTGCCGTGTCCGGGCCAGTCACAAAATAGCCGTTATCGAGAAACACATCTAAAGCTTTACCGGTATAGACATCGGTAACGCTAACCTCGCCGCCAAACAGGCGAGCATCGACTTCGGCCTGCTCCATCAGTTCAAGTACAGTACGGCCAGAGAGGGCCACTGCGATCTGGGCGCGTTTAAGGCGCATGTCGAGTTCATCAGTGATATCAAACCGGGACATAATGGTGCCGATATCCGGGTTGTTTACACTAAGGTTGAGCTGGGCACCAATCGTAGCGGCATCGATAGCAAAAGCCAGATCGCCCTGATACTGGCTTCCAGCATAGGTGGCTGAAAACGGCGAGGCAGGCATTTGTCCGTTGCGGATCTGGCCCTTGAAGGCCATGGCTTCCACCTGCTGGTTGGCCCAGTTGAGTTTGTCGACGGCTAGCGATATATCGGCATCGGCAATGACGATTTCGTTGCTGAGTAGAGGGACATCAAGGTTAACACCCTGCGTCGGCACCGTTTTCTCAACCTGAGGTAGCTCTGGGTCATTGACGAACTGGCCAAACTGGGTGAAATCAAGTTGCTGGAAGTGACCGTCGAAGATCAAAAATGGGCGCATTTGGTCTGGGCGCCAGCGCATCGACACGCTCCCTTTACTGTGCATGAGCGACAGTTCGGGCATCACGAGATCTATCCAGCCATTTTGGTAGTGTAGTTTGCCGTCGATACGGATTGCACCGCTGATATCGGCTTGTGTGCCCAGCCAAGGACTAAGCTTGCTGGCATCATCGCTGGTGATGGCTAGGTTGAACCAGCTGCCTTCTTCCCAGCGGGTATTTTTCAATAAGCCTTCCGCATTTATCTCGATTGCCGGGCTGGTAAAGCTAAATCTGGTTGGCCAGTCGTTGCCATTGAGAATATCGGCTAATGTGCCTGCATTGGCTGTAATATGGGCTGGGATCCCCATTAGCTGACCTTGAATATCAGAGCTAAAAGGCAGGTTTATCCCGGTATTCAATCTTGCCTGGTCAATACTGAAATTGGCTTCGCTGCCCCATTCGACGTTGGCCTCATCAATAGAAAGTGCTATTTCACTGTTTTTCAGCCATTGGGATAATTTGATGCCCTGGGTGGTAACTGTTAACTCGGCAGTGGTCAGGCTACCACGGGCGTAGGGCATACCTGTTAGCCAGCGCGCCATTTCACCCAGTGAGGAGTCTTTGGCCCCCAGGGAAATGTCAACGGTTGAGACCCACCCGGTTGCATCGACCGTTGCTATACCGCGGAAAGGAACCTCGGCGATATCAGCCGTCATGGGGGCAGATAGGCTGCCGTCTTTGCCTTTAACAGACAGCGACAGGTTTTCTACCGGGGTACCCAGCCCTTTGACCTCATGGATAGCCAGCTCTAATTGGGTGGTCGTCTTCATTAGCCACTGATCCAGCGCTTTTTGTAGTGGCGACTGAGTCGGTGCTGATCTATATGCCATCATCATAGGCTGAGGCTGAGGCTTGGGCTCTGGTTGTAACCATGGGCGAAGATCAATCAAAGGAATGGTCAGTTCGCCATCAATGGTATTGTGATCACCCAGCGTAATGTCTAAGAAGCCTTTTCCTTGGGTAATTGGACTGTCGATAGCCAGATTTTGTACCGCGATACGTTCGGCCGAAGCACTGACATGGGTGGTGAGGGTCAATGGTGCGATGTGTTTGACATCGAGACCAAATAAATCCTCAATCGGCTGGGTATTTTGCCAATGCAAGGCAACATCTGCTTCAGATTGCCCCTGCTGTGGCGGGACAATGTTTGCGTCGATGCTTAGCTCGGCCCCTGCAAACTCACCATGGGCTTTGATACTGCCCTGCTGGTGGTTAACCAAAGAATCCAGTTCGCCAGTGAGTGCAAGGTTATATCCTTGCCCTAGTGCCGAACCACGTGCTGTAAGCTGCCATTCAGAAGAGGGTTTGTTGAGCTCCAGTGTTTCCAAATACCAGTCAACGAATTGTCCCTGGCTCTGATCTTCATAAAGCAGGGTTATATTTTTAGCGCTGATTTTGTCGTTCAGCTTGAGCTTAAAGGCAGATGGGCTGCTCGTCGTTTTGGTTTGTTGAGCCGCTTGTTGTTTCGGTTGAACTGGCTGGGTAAAGTGCCAGTTGCTATCGCCATCATAGCTTTTCGCAAGGTGGAGGCTGATATTCTCAAGTTCTAGGTAGTCTACTTCTAACGTATTGTTCAATAGCGGCAGCACCGAAACTTTGGCATTGAGCTGGCCAGAGGAGAGCATGGGTTTCCAACTAAAAGTATCGATATTGGCAATTTCGACGCCACTTAAGCGCACTTCCGGGCTAAATGACAGAACTAGCTCAATATCGCCACTGATGCTGGCTTCTCGCTGCAGGTTATCTGAGAGCCACTGGTTGATCTGTTCTCGATGTGGGGTGAGATCGACCCCGATACCATAGCTCAAAGCCGCGGTCGCGATGACAACAGGGCTTAGCAGAGCGATACCGGCCCATTTAGCGACTGCTTTTAGTCTGAAGCGGCGATTGGGCAGCGGTGAACTTGAATCAGGTTTGTTATTTTCTTGGGTCATGGACTGGGTGCGAAATATATCCGTCTGGCTGTAATTTATTGGATGGCGTTTTATTTTGTAAAGATACCATGTTGGTAGGGTTTGTTGGTATGGCTCAAGGAAAATTGATAACGAGATAACACCGCCCGAAATGGACGCTACATCCGCTGTTGATTGTTATTGAGCTGAAATCACACGGCAGAGCGGTAAACTATTAGTCATATTGGTTTAATGAATGCCTTTCATCAATTTGAATCATGGTTATGCATTCTTTAGACTGCAAAGGTCGGGGAAGGCTTGGATTATGGATTTATGACGCAAATGCTTAATAGCGTTCTGGCAGTAAGCCACTTGGGATCAGGGTTGGAAAGCTCTGAACGTTATTGCTTAACCCAAGCACTACGGCAAGGGGAGCACCTGGCTATTTCCGGCCCATCTGGCTGTGGAAAAACCAGCTTGCTGCAGGTGCTTGCCGGTTTACGTCCTGCGGCGAATGGAACATTTTCCTGGCAAGGAAGGCCTATCGATGCGGAGTCTCTAACTTGGTGGCGCCAGCAATTTTGTTATTTGCCGCAACTACCCGTTATGGGAGCAGATAGCATTGGGCAGGTACTGCGCCTGCCGTGGCAGCTGAAGGCGATGAAATCAACGGTGCCGGACGATCAGCAATGCTTGGCCGTACTCGACAAGCTCGCTTTGTCGCATCCCCTGAATCAACCAGTTTCCCAGCTTTCTGGTGGCGAAAAACAGCGCTTGGCTATTGCCAGGGCATTGTTAATGGCACGGCCGTTGTGGTTGCTTGATGAACCGACCTCAGCTTTAGATCCGGCTAGCCGTAATAACGTCATTGCATTGCTGGCTGAGCAACAGCTGACCCTGGTTTCCGTCTCGCATGATCCGGTTTGGTTGCAAGCCTGCGATTATCAACATTCAATGGGTACAAGTCATGGATAACGCTTTGAATATCAGCAATCTTGCGATGGGCGGTTTCTATTTGCTGCTGTTGATCCCCCTGTTTCTCTTTCACCGCTGGCAGCTTGGCTTAAGCCGTACATTGGTTGAAGCGGCGTTGCGCATGACCTTGCAGCTGGCCGTTGTTGGCCTTTACTTACAGACCCTGTTTGAGTTTCAGAACCTGGGGCTAAATGTCCTGTGGCTATCGGTGATGATCATGGTGGCCGGATACAGTATCTGTCGCCGGGCCGAAGTTAAAGTGAAGGCAGTCATGCCTGCGGTGATAGCCGGGCAAGTCGTGGCTTTATTGGTCATATTGCCATCTTTGCTGGCTGGTGTTATCAAGGCTGAGCCTTGGTGGCAGGCACAGTATATGATCCCGGTGGCGGGAATGCTGTTGGGAAACTGTTTGACCGCCAATGTCCTGGCAATCGAGCGTTGGTATAGCAGTTTGCGGGAGAAGCAGAATGACTATCAGTTCTATCTCGCAATGGGGGCTCCCAATCCGGTACAGCCATTTATTAAAACTGCCGTTAAAGCGGCACTGGCCCCTCAATTGGCATCGATGAGCACATTAGGCATTGTTAGTTTACCGGGGATGATGACTGGTCAGATCCTGGGTGGCACAGAGCCACTACTTGCCGTCAAGTACCAACTAGTGATCATGGTGGCGATATTCATTTCTGCCACTTTGTCTGTTGCTACGTCATTGGCCGTAGTCAGCCGTTATGCCTTTAATCGTTATGGACAGCTGATAATTTAAGCTCTCATTTCCACCTTGCAAGGTGGCATTTATTGCAATGAAAAAGCCGTATCCTTGCCACCTCATCGATTTGAACATTGGCTTGCACCCTGCTATGAAACAAGTTCGTAGCGGATACTTGCATCATCGAATGATGCCATTAAGGCTTTAATATTCCTGTAGTAGGTAACAGTTTTACCTGATGGGAAATACACTTTTAGCTTCATTTTCTAATCTCCATTCATTGTTTGCCATCGCAATTTTCTTAGGGTCGTTTTTCAGGGTAGCCATCTTCTCTTTGCTTATTAATGCTGCATTAGTGAGTTTTTATTCGCAACTGTAACTTGGTCTATTGAGATGTTTTGTTACAATTACAGCCAACAGATTATCAAATGCTTACGATATGGTATTTGTCTGGCTTATGATTTTGATGGGTATTATTGGTGGGGGGGGTGTTTGGGTGTATTCAAGAAGTAAATAATAGAAAAGGTTTTAAGATTGAATAGATTATATGAATGATGTCGTGAGATAAAGCTGTGGTGGAAATAATGCAATATTCCCCTTGTTGAATTGGGGAATATAGTATTATATATGAGTTGTTTAGTTATTAAGTTAGCGCAGGTTCTTGTTTGATTTGTTGTTATCCTATTATTTAATGCCACTATTTTTTTGAAATTTTCTTTTAGAACGAATCTAAAAGTATTTTTGAATCATCATTACCGTTTAGGAAAGATTCATTCAACCAATATGAGCCCAGTTCAATATCTTCTTGGCTGCTTGCCCCCAAAACTAGGCTAGTGCCGAGTGCGTACTGGGCTTCAGATTCGCCGTTCAGCGCAGATTTCTCAAGCAATGCAAGCGATCGTTCTTCATCCTTAGAGCAGTGCTTGCCTTGTTGATATAGCGAGGATAAATATAGCTGTGCATAGCTATCGTTTAACTTAGCACCCAGTTCAAGAAAATAAACGGCATTATTGTAATCATTTGAATCTAGGTAATATTTATACAATGCTTCAGCAATGTCAGCATCGTCTGATGAAGCTTCTTTTAACAGCTCCAAAAAATCATCGGAAACTGAAGGACTTAATAATTTATCTTCAATTTCATCGAGGGATAAATTCGTATTGTTGTTTTTCATAACTAGCTCAGATAATAGAATGAGCGAATAAAATAACAGAACAAAAAAATATAATAAAATAGTGTTAGCTTTTGAAAAGTGATATTAAATCAATATGCTAGTTTTTGCTTTTTGTAATTTATTTGTGATTTCAGTTGCTTAATAAGTCGAAAAAATGCGGTGATAATCACGAAAATGTGGTTCGTTTGCTTATTATTTGAACGATTGCGTCGGCCAGCCTTCTTATGAAGGCTTTATCCGTCACAATTTTGTACACTATCACTTCTGATCTTCACCAATAGAGACCTATGACCATTTCTACAGATACCTTGCACAGGATCACTCAAGCGATGAAGGCTGAGAGCATTGTCGAGACGCAGTTAATCCAATCATTGTGGGGTGGATATGGTGATCTTTTCCGAGTCAGGTTAAACAATAGCCAGTATTCATCAGTGATCGTTAAACATATCAAACTCCCGCAGCCAAAAGATCATCCCAGAGGCTGGAATACGGCAATTTCTCACCAGCGCAAACTCACCTCTTATCAAGTCGAAGTGAACTGGTATCAGCATTTTGCCAACCATTGTGTATCGCAATGCCCAGTGCCGAAATGTTTATTGGCTGACATTCAGGGCGATGAGATCCTGCTCATTCTCGAAGATCTGAATACACTTGGTTTTAGTGAGGTTCATAAAGCGGTTGGACAGTTACAGGTAAAAGCTTGTTTACGCTGGCTGGCATACTTTCATGCCCAGCACCTAGCTGTAGAACCACATGGTCTGTGGGACAGTGGTACCTACTGGCACCTGGAAACCCGTCCTGATGAACTGGCTGTATTGGCTGACACAGCGCTGAAAGAGGCGGCGGAGAAAATTGATTTAACGTTAAAACAGTGCCGTTTCCAGACCCTGGTACACGGGGATGCCAAATTGGCCAATTTCTGCTTCACGCCTGAAGGGGATCGGGCTGCTGGCGTCGATTTCCAGTATGTGGGCAAAGGGTGCGGTATGAAAGATGTCATTTTGTTCATTAGCAGCTGTATCCCTTTTGCAGAATGTGAAAATCGTGTTCCAGGTTTGCTGGATTATTATTTCAGTGAGCTTAAGCAGGCCGTTGTACTACTGCAGCCTCACATTGATCCTGAGCAGGTTGAGCAAGAATGGCGACCGCTGTATTGCGTAGCATGGGCGGACTTTCAGCGTTTTGTTAAAGGCTGGAGCCCGGATCACTGGAAGATCAACGCTTATACGGAAGGTTTAACCCAGCAAGCGCTGGCACAATTGAGGTAATACTATGATGCTTTCCACTTTGCAGTTACAGCAGTTGCTGGCGCCGGCAACCGAGGCGGCGGTTAAAGCAGGGCACTATATTGCGGCCTTTGATCGTTCGCAGCTGCAGGTCGACCACAAGGCGGCGGGTAATAGCCTGAGCTCGCAGGTTGTGACCCAGGTTGATCTGGATAGCCAGGCCATCATCCTCGATATTCTCCAGCCAAGTATTGAGCAATATGATTTCGCAGTTCTCAGTGAGGAAAATGCCAGCGAGGACAATGTCTCCGGCCATCCGCGGTTTCAGAAAGCTTATTTTTGGTGTATCGATCCGCTCGATGGTACGTTGCCGTTTATTGAAGGCCTGGAAGGTTTTGCCGTTTCAGTTGCCTTGGTTGAGCAGTCCGGCAAGCCTGTCATTGGTGCGGTTTATAATCCGTCAACCGGAGATACCTATCAGGCGCTCAATTCTATCGATGGTTCTGGTGCGAAAGTATTGTTGAAAAACGGCTCGCCTTGGCTCCCCACAGCGGATAACTCACACTTTACCTTGTATATCGACCGAAGTTTTGAAAATGATCCGCGTTATTCGCGCTGTATTGAAAGTATTGACACTATGGTTCAGCAGCAAGGCTATAGCGGGCTGAAGGTCGTCAACAGCTGCGGCGCGGTCATGAATGCAATTGGCGTATTTGAAAATGCCCCTGCATGTTATCTCAAGCTCACCAAGGCAGCGAAAGGGGGCGGTAGCTTATGGGATTTCGCCGCAACGGCGGCAATCGCCCAGGCATCAACGTCGCTATGGGCCAGCGATATCTACGGTGGGCCATTGGATCTTAATCGCTCCGATTCCAATTTCATGAACCATAAGGGTGCCTTGTACCTCCACGGTGTTGACCATGAAGTATTCCTGCGGGATCTATCTGTATTACTGCAGATGGATAGCGTACAGTAGCCCAAGCGCTTTGTGATGATTAAGGACAATCTCCAACGATGTCAAAAAAATACTCTTTTAAAGAGATACTCGATACCGCACGATCCCCAGCGATTGTCCAGCGCTCCATCAAAGTATCATTGCTTGTTGGCTCGATATTAATGTTTATTAATCATGGTGATGCGATATTGGCGGGGGATCTAGATCAATACCGGATAGCAAAGATACTGCTGACATACATGGTCCCTTATCTCGTATCTACCCAGGCTGGCGTAGCTGCTACGCTCGAATTCAAAAAATAATGACTAGGTGATTAGAATTATGCTCAAAATTTTTACAGCCCCGATCCCTGAACATCAAACCTTGATAGACAAAGCGGAGCTCGAAGAGCTGAAAGCCAAGGCGGCTCTGTTTGACCAGTTGCGTACTAACCAGCCATTAGATATTGCCAGCCAAATTGCCAATAACGCCTGCAATGTTAACAAGGCATCGGCTAACCGCCTGGATGCAATTAACCACAACTTTGAATTGATCGAAGACTTCATAAACCAGTCGGGGCAGATAGAGAGCTTATCCACTGACTCCTATGATGCCGCCAGTAAAACAGCCGCGACGAGTGCACAGTCGATCAAGCAGCTGCATAACCTTTCTGCGAATATCCACAGTTCGAAAGAGAATATTAGTGAGTTCACTGAATTGCTTTCCTCGCTAGATGGCAATAATAAAAATATTGGCCAGCTGGTTGAATCAATCAAAGGCATCGCTGACCAAACGAACCTGCTGGCATTGAATGCCGCGATTGAAGCCGCCCGGGCAGGTGAGCACGGGAGAGGGTTTGCGGTCGTTGCCGACGAAGTCCGGGCTTTGGCGAATACGGCTAATCAATCGGCTGATAAAATTAACAGTGAGATGAAAACCATTATGGATATCTCGGGGTCAATTATCAGCAAGCAAAAAGGGATGACAGACATTATCAATAACAGTGTCGACATCGCCGAAGTGACCCTGGAAGATATTGAGTCGTTGGTCGCAATGGCTAACCAGAGTAAAAGTGCGGTTGAATCCGTTATTGCCAGCGTACAACAACAGCTGGTCAATTCGGCCACCATTCAGGAAAATATGCAGCAGCTGGTGGAAGATACCCGCAGCGCCGTTGCCCTTTCAGCTTCTAACCATGAGCTGGGCGAATCCCTGATGAAAGAGCTGGTGGTGCTGAAAAACTGAGGCAAGCAGGTTTAGCTTGATGCATATGAATCCTTCTTTTTTTGTGATTCGAGCATTGAGCTGAACCTGAGGAAAATAGCGGTACCACAGTAGCAGTTCCCAGCTCCCAGCTCTTTCATTGTAGCTGCATCAGCAATGGAGGAGTCTTTTGCTGTTAAACAACGTAGGTGGGTAATACAGTTATCAACCTCGATGATATTCTCCTTGCCACCAATGGCCTGAACATAGGCTGTTGCTAGTTCGGTAATGTTCTTATTGGCCATCGGCACCTTGAGCTTGACTGGATAGCCAGTCGACAAAATAGGTTATCGCCTGGCTGTCCCGATGCTGGATAAGATAGTAGCCAGCATTGGCAGGAATGGCCTCGAAAGGGGAGACGAGCTTACCGGTCGCAAAGTCGTCTTTGATCAGCGCGCAACGTGCCATCGCCACCCCGAGTCCGGCCTCTGCTGCAGCCATTGCCATGTCGGTTCGGTTAAAGTAATGCCCCTGCTGGCTGTTGGCGGTGATTGTCATGTTTTTGAACCAGTAATGCCACTCGTAATCCTGGCGAGCATCTCGCCAGGGCATCGCATCATGCAAAAGGGCAACTTTCTCCCAGCATGCCTTATTGTTCCAGTCGAATTTCTGCTTATAGTCAGGGCTCATTACGGGTAGTAAGTACTCATTAAGCAACAATGTGCCACTGGTTTGAGGCTGACGGCAGTAGTCGATCACCAGATCAAAAGTGGTGTCTTGATGATCAACCAGGGCGCCCTCGGCAAAGGTCTGAATTTTGATCTCTGGGTACTGCTGATAGAAATCCTGAAGCCTGGGAACCAACCACTTGAAGGCAAATGATGGCGTAAGTTTGAGGCGAATTTCTCCCTCGGCAGCAGGTTGCTGAAGGTGGGTAATAGCCTGGTTGATCTCATTGAGGTTTTGGCTGACTACATTGTACAGCTGTTGCCCTTTTTCGGTTAAGCGGATCCCTCGTGAATGCCTGTAAAACAAAGGAAAATTAAGTTGTTGCTCCAACTGTCTGATCTGCTGGCTTATCGCTCCCGTGGTGATGTGCAGGTGTTCGGCGGCTTGGGTGAAACTGCCGAAGCGGGCGGCAATATCAAAGGTTGCTAGGCCTGACAGGGTACTGTTTTTGAGCGGCTGCATGGATATCCTTTTTACTTGCCTTTAGAAAAACTAAACGCTGCTGTTAAATATTATCGATTGTTATGCAAATGTAAATAAAGCATTCTCCGTTCCATAAAGTCGCCTACAAAAAAAGAGAGTCGTGAGATGGAAGTGATTGTTTTAGGTAGCGGTGTGATTGGCCTGACATCAGCCTGGTATCTGGCCGAAGCGGGGCACGATGTGACGGTGGTGGAACGCCAGCCAAAGAGTGCTGAAGAGACTAGTTTTGCCAATGCCGGACAAATTTCGTATGGCTATTCATCGCCGTGGGCGGCGCCGGGTATTCCAGTGAAAGCAATGAAGTGGCTGATGCAAAAGCATGCGCCGCTCAAAATCAAGCCGTCGGTATCACCGGAGCTGTACTTGTGGGCATCGAAAATGCTGGCGAACTGCAACCAGAAAAAGTATCAGGTGAATAAAGCCAGAATGTTGCGGGTGGCTAATTACAGCCGCCAGTGTCTGTTAGATCTGCGACAGCAGCATGACTTGAACTACGAGGGTAGGCAACAGGGTACGTTACAGGTGTTCCGTAATGAAGCCCAGATAGAGGCAGTTGCCAAGGATATTCAGGTCCTGGCTGAAAGCGGTACCCAATATGAAGAGCTTGATGTGGCGGGCTGTATTGCCGCTGAGCCTGCCTTGGCCAAAGTGAAAGACAAACTCGTTGGCGGCCTGCGTTTGCCGGATGACGAAACAGGTGATTGTTATCTCTTTTGTCAGCAACTGACCGAACTGGCTAAACAGGCCGGGGTCAAATTCCTGTTCGACATATCAGTGCACAGCCTCAATCAGACAAGTGGGAAAATTACTTCTGTCACCACCAGTGCCGGAGAGTTAACAGCCGATGCCTATGTTGTCGCTATGGGCAGTTATTCTGCTTCACTGCTGTCAACGCTAGGGATTGATATCCCAGTGTATCCAGTTAAAGGGTACTCGCTGACGATGCCTGTCACCAATGTTGGAGCAGCCCCTGTTTCTACTGTGATGGATGAGACCTATAAAGTAGCCATGACGCGTTTTGATGACCGTATTCGGGTTGCCGGTACTGCTGAACTGGCAGGGTATGATGTTAGCCTGACCCAGAAGCGTCAAGAGACCATAGCGATGGTGATCCAGGATCTGTTTCCTGAAGGGGGAGATATCAATCAAGCTGAATTTTGGAGTGGTCTGCGACCAATGACGCCGGATGGGACGCCGGTAATCGGCAAAACTCCTTTTGATAATCTGTTTACCAACACCGGGCACGGCACGCTGGGTTGGACGATGGCATGTGGCTCGGGAAAAATGCTGGCAGATATCGTCAGTGGCTGCTCTGCAGATATTGATCCTGATGGTTTGGATGTATTCCGCTATGCCAGCTAAAGGTGCTTATGGTTTAGCCCTTTAATTTCCCCTAAAGAATGAGACAGTTGGTTAACTCGATAGTACTCACCTGCGTAGCCTCATCCTGCTTTTTAGGGGATGACGCTACACGGGGTAGATGATGTTTAGCAATTCCCCTTCTTAGCCTGGCCTGGTGGGCAGAAGTTTCCGTTTCCGTGATTGCTACTGCTTTCGTTGGTTGTTGCCTTAATATTTACGCCGTCAACTTCACCTTCGACATGTGTCAGTTGGCAGCCGCCGAGAAACAGGGTAAACAGAGCTAGGCTAAAAAATGTGTGCTTTTTCATTGCTGTAAAGTGGGTTAATCAAACAATAGTTCTTGCGAGTATATGCGTTGTTGTATTGGTGATTGTTAGGTGAAAGTCAGATAAATGTCAGTAACCTAAAATATTCAGCTGAATGTGTATTAGAATTTAATTACGAATAGTTTTTTGTACTGTTATTAAATCACTGACATCATTCTGAATGGACTAGATATTTGCTCAGTTTGGCATTCAATAATGGGAGGCCGTAATGAAGCGGGTCTTTTACATTAGCGATGACTTAGACGACCTGGAGCTGGTGGAGTATGAACTAGAACTGAGCGGTATTAGTTCTCCGCAAATCCACGTGCTTACAGACAATGACGCTGAGGTTGCCAGCCATCATCATCTTCACCCTGTGAAGTCTATTATGCGTAACGACATTATCCACTCGACAGAGATTGGTGCTGTCGTCGGTGTTTGTGCGGCTGCCTTTGTATTGCTAGCGGCATTTCTGTCAGGTGCGACAGAAACGGTAGGTTGGGTACCCTTTGTGATGTTGGCCATTGTCATGTTGGGGTTTATCACCTGGGAAGGTGGTTTGTTTGGCATTCAGGAACTGCACTATCAGTTCCGTCGCTTCAAGCAAGTACTGAAGTCTGGCAAACATGTGCTGATGGTGGATGTGGAGCCTAACCAGGAAATCACATTGGCTAATGTGACATTGGCTCATGATAAGTTGAAGCCTGCAGGTACCGGCAAGGCTCCCCCACACTGGCTGATATCAACGCAAAATAATTGGGAGAAAATGAAGCGTACTCTCCCATAATTTCCCATAGCAGGAAAGAAAAAGGGGAGGTGAGTTAGCCTCCCCTCCCTGTTTGTGTTCGCCCGAGAAACGTGTGTTAAGGCCCCCCTGCTTCATTAAAGAAAATAGCCCGAAGCTGGAAAATATACTCTGCTTCACTGGCCATTAAGGCGACCAATACTAACAATACCAACGGCGGCAAAAAGATGGTGTAAACCAATGCCAGCCGCTCCCACATCATGTGCATGAAAACACTCGCGATAAGTCCGGCTTTTAGTGCCATGAAGATTAAGATCAAGCTCCAGCGAAGCAACCCCTCAAGGTGGAAGTAGTCAACCAGATAAGACAGAGTGCTGAGAATAAAGAGTAGTCCCCATACTTTGAGGTACAGGCTAATGGGATGTTGCTGCTTATGCTCGGTTGAGCCCGAAAGTGACGTGTTCATAGCCGACCCTCCTACCACAAGTAGAAAAAGGCAAAGATAAAGACCCAAACCAGATCGACGAAGTGCCAGTACAGCCCGGCGATTTCGACAATCTCGTAATTACCGCTGCGCTCATAGTTTCCTCGCCACACTTTGATGGCCACTATCAGCAAATAAATCACCCCAATGCTGACGTGCAGGCCGTGAAAGCCGGTGATCATAAAGAAACTGGCGCCGAACTGTGCTGCCCCGGCTTCATTGCCCCAAGGTCTGACGCCTTCTTCAATCAGCTTGGTCCACTCGAATGCCTGCATCCCGACAAAACTGAGCCCAAATAGCGCTGTGATCACCATCAGTAGTGCCGTTAAACGCCGCTTGCGCTGGTAGCCTGAATTTACCGCCATCGCCATGGTGCCGCTACTGGTGATCAGAATGAAGGTCATGATGGCAATCAGGATCAACGGGATCGACTGGCCGCCAATCGTCAGGGCAAAGATTTCACTGGGGATCGGCCAGGGGGTTGTGGTGGTCATCCGTACTGCCATATAGCCGGTAAGAAAACAGCCAAAGACAAAGATGTCACTGAGCAGAAACAGCCACATCATGGCTTTGTTGGAAGAGATCCTGAACACGGCTTGGTCGGCGGAGTAATCCGCGACGATGGAAGACCATTGTCCGGGCTGGGTAGACGGGGTGTCGGCCATACGTATTTACCTCTTATGTAAATCGCAACAGCCCCAATAAAAATAGCCAGATAAAAAGTAAAAAATGCCAGTACCGGGTACACAGGCTCAGAGAAGGGTAGAGTGAATCACTGTGCCTTTTGATAGCATGGTACACCGCTATTGCCAGGGCTATCAGCCCTCCCAGTACATGCAGTCCATGCAGGCCTGTTAATAGGTAGAAAAAGCTATTGGCCGGGTTGCCCCCGACACTGTAATTTAAGTTAAGCAGTTGTTGCCACGCCCATAGCTGGGCGAGGATAAAGCCTAGGGTGAAAAACACCGCGAGTTTTAGTAACGAGCGACACGCATGGATCGATGGCAACAGGGCCGCTTTCCGACAGCTAAGGTGCATAGCCACGCAGCTCATCACAAGCATAGCAGTGCTGACACTGAGCTGCCACGGCTCGCTGAGTGGCTGCCAGTCATTAAGCGTCATACGGATCCGGTAGGCGACGGTAAACAAGAAAAACAGCATGGTGACCACGCCCATTAGGATCCATAGCCCGATTGAGGCGGAAGCCCTTTTCGGTGACGGGAAATAAACCGTGTTGGCATCTGGGCTGAGGGTTACTTTTTGCTGCTCCGCCTTGGGGTTGTCGAGCTTACGCTTCATCGCTGTCACTCCGTAAGTTGTCTGCTGGAATGCCGGAGGTTTCATCTTCACTGGGCTGTTGATCATTGGGTGGGATGTTTTGTGGAATATAGTCTTCGTCATGCCCCGGCACGCTGAAGTCATAGGCCCAGCGGTGGACAACAGGGAGCGTTTTGCCCCAGTTACCATGTTTGGGCGGCGTATCCGGTGTCTGCCATTCCAGCGACGTGGCCAGCCACGGGTTTCCTGATGCTTGTTTACCTTTCACATAGCTCCAGAAGAGGTTGAAGATGAAAACCAGCTGCGCGGCACCGACAATCAAGGCTGCAATGGTTATAAAGGCATTGAGGCTTTGGGCTGATTCCGGAATAAAACTGTAGTCATCATAAGCATAGTATCGCCGTGGCATACCGAGGATCCCCAGATAGTGCATGGGGAAATAAATCGCATAGGTGCCGAGGAAGGTGATCCAGAAATGCAGGTGACCGAGCGGCTCATTGAGCATCCGGCCGGTGACTTTTGGATACCAGTGATATATTCCGCCAAAAATAACCAGGATCGGTGAGACACCCATCACCATATGGAAGTGGGCAACGACAAAGTAGGTATCTGACAGGGGAATGTCGACAATTACATTGCCAAGGAATAGACCGGTTAGCCCGCCAATGATAAAGCTACTCATAAAGGCAATGGCGAAAAGCATTGGCAGGCTGAGGTGAATGTCGCCGCGCCAGAGAGTGAATAGCCAGTTGTAGACCTTGATCGCTGTCGGTACGGCGATCACTAATGTGGTGGTGGCAAAGAAGAAGCCAAAGTAAGGATTCATGCCGCTGACATACATGTGGTGGGCCCAGACGATAAAACTCAGGGCGGCGATCCCCAATATCGCCCATACCATCATTTTGTAGCCAAAGATGTTCTTGCGGGCATGGATACTGATCAAATCAGAGACAATTCCAAAGGCAGGCAGGGCGACAATATACACTTCTGGGTGGCCGAAAAACCAGAACAGGTGCTGGAATAAGATTGGGCTGCCGCCGCCGTAGTCGGTTTGCTGACCCATTGAGATCACTGCCGGCATGAAGAAGCTCGATCCGAGCAGTTTATCAAACAGCATCATGATGGCACTGACCAGCAGGGCAGGGAATGCCAGCAGTGCCATGATGGAGGCGGTAAAAATGCCCCATACCGTCAGAGGCATACGCAATAAGGTCATGCCCTCGGTACGGGCCTGAAGAACCGTCGTGACATAGTTTAACCCGCCCATAGTGGCTGCGACGATAAACACGGCCAGTGAAACCAGCATCAGGACGATACCCCAGTCGGTACCGGGAGTACCGGGCATAATGGCCTGAGGTGGGTAGAGCGTCCAGCCCGCTCCTGTCGGCCCACCGGTTACGAAGAAGCTGGCAATAAGGATCAGCGAGGCCAGTAGGTAGAACCAATAGCTGAGCATATTGAGGAAAGGGAAGACCATATCGCGTGCGCCGACCATTAACGGGATCAGGTAATTGCCAAAGCCGCCGAGGAATAACGCAGTTAGCAGATACACAACCATGATCATGCCGTGTAGGGTCATAGACTGGTAGTAAGTATTGACATCAATAAAGTCAAACTGACCGGGGAAGCCAAGCTGCAGGCGCATCAGCCAGGATAGTATCAGTGCGATCAGCCCCATGAATATTGCCGTGATCGAATACTGGATGGCGATCACTTTATGGTCCTGGCTCCAGATATACTTGGTCCAGAATGACTGGGGATGGTCGTCAGAATCGCTGGAGTGTGACGTGTTGTAATTGGACATAGTCCCTTCCTCCCCGTTATAGATGATCGTTGGCTATGGCGCTGACACGGCTTTGATATAGGCAATCAAGGCCTCGACTTCCTGCTCACTAAATTGATAGACCGGCATGATGGCCGGATACCCCTTGACGACTTCTGCATTGGCTTGGAGGATCGCGGTACGCAGGTAGGCGTCATCAACCACCACTTCGGCATCGTCAGACATCAGCTCAGTCTTTCCGTACAGACCAAGCCAGGTGGGGCCGACGCCCGGTTTGCCGTCCAGGCTGTGGCAGGCGATACAACCGTTCACTTCAGACAGGGTTTTCCCCAGCGCAATAATGTCTGTGGTATCGCCGACAGTTTGTGGTTGCTGGGTGTCAGCAAACGTGGGCTGTGAGGCCAGCCAGACCCCAAAGGTGGCATCATCTTCCACCACGACCCGCCCGCGCATGTTGAAATGGCCGATTCCGCACAGCTCGGCACAAAGAATATCGAACGTACCGCGTTGGGTTGGGGTAAACCAGAAATAGGTAACAGTGCCGGGCACCAAGTCCATTTTGGCGCGAAATTGCGGCACGTTGAAATCATGCAGTACATCCTTCGACCGCAGCAGGACTTTGAATGACATGAACAGCGGTAGATGCAGCTCTGGGCTGAGGATGATTCTGTCATCGGCTGAGGCGGGATCTTCAGGGTCTAGCCCAAGGGGATTGGTGGGGCTAATAAAGCGAATGTCGCTCTGGCCCAGTAGGTTATCTTTGCCGGGAAAGCGAAAGCTCCATTTCCACTGTTCGCCGACGACTTCAACAGTTTGTGCTTCATCAGGCACATTGACGAACTTGCCATAGACGACCAATCCTGGTGCCAGCAGGGCAACAATGCCGACAGTGGTAAGGCCGATCAGCCAGGCTTCGAGTTTTTTATTGTCAGGCTGGTAGGTGGACTTGCGACCTGGCTTATGGCGATAGCGGATCACCATCCAGGCAATCAATAGGTTGATGACAATAAAGAATGCGCCAGTGATGATGAGCGTTAGCGTGAAAGCATCATCAATCTCGCCCCAGTTGGACGCCGCCGGTGTCAGCCACCACGGGCTGTAGTAATGAAATGCAATGGATGCAATAACAATCAATATCAAGGCAATGGCAATAGCCATACACATCACACCTTAAATCATTATTGGTAGCATCCCTGAAAAAAAGAACGGAAAAACAAAGCCCAAAGATTTTAAATTTTCTTGTTAACTAATAGTCAATTAGCTTAGTGGAGGAATTGGTTGTCTGCGAGTGGCTGAAAAGCTTTCTGCCTTTCAGGCGCAGAACTGAGAATAGTGTTTACTTGTTAGGTGTTGAAAATCAGAGGCTGATTGTGCGCTTTCTAACTGCTACTGCAATGTTATGCCACAAAGCACACTTTTACGTGAACTGTCTGCGGCTTTTTTATTCGTAACCAACACGATAGAGCTCACGTTGATACGATAACTAACTGTTACATATGACTAAATAAGAGTGCCCCTGTTTAGTTACAACGTATTCAATCAAGGATAAGTATGAAATTGCGTATCAGTTTTACTGGCGACAGTATTGGCTCCGTCACTCAGCAACGCTTAGGCTCTATTTTTCAGATGAAGCGGTGTTTGTTATGGCTAACTTCCGGCTTGATCTTCCAGGCGAGTGCAATCGCCGGTGATGTTGATCCGTTTGTGGGAATGTACAAAGCCGACATAGACTTTATTCCCTATACCGAGATCAAAAAGCACGGGCAGCGTTATTTTGCTGTTACGCCGTCAGGTTCGGCTGAACTGGTGGTGAAAGCAAACGGCAGTTTCAAAGCCAAAAATGCGAGCATTGATATCAGCGGGCAATTCGAAAACAAGGTGGATGGCCTATACCAGCTGAAAACGGTGAACCTCTATGGGACACCTTATGTGTATGAGCGAGAAGAGATGGCACAGCAAGACTATATGTCAGCTCTGTATAGCGACAAGCATTTCTTCAGTGAGTTTAGCCACCCGGCCAATGAGCAGTGTGCCGCTCCCTATCCCGATGTTGAGGCTGCCAGTGAACAGCTGCTTGCACAGTCGCCAAGGATGAAGTCACTGGTCAACAAAATTGAACATAGCCGCTTTGACTACGCGAATATTAATAGCCTACTGATTTTGAAAGACGGAAAACTGGTATTTGAACGCTATTTCAATGGCTGGCAGGCAAGTGATTCCCACAGCATTCAATCGATCAGCAAGAGCGTAATGTCGCTACTGGCCGGAATAGCAGTTAAGCAAGGCGACATTGAAGATGTCAGCCAGCCAGCCTCCCGTTACCTGCCAAGCTACAAGCAGTATTTTGAGGGTGAAAAAGGGAAAATTACCCTCCGCGATCTATTAACTATGTCACCTGGCCTGTATTGGGATGAGTGGTCGAAAACCTATGAAGACCCGGAAAATATGCGCAGAAAAGAGATCGAGAGTGATGATTCTGTCGCTTTTACATTGTCGCAGCGGGTTAGTCATGCTCCGGGCAAACAATTTACCTACAGTGGTGGTACGGTCAGCGTGTTAGGGGAAGCGCTCCGTGTCGCGACTAAGCAGCCTTCGGTGAGTGATTACGCCATGAAAGGGCCATTGTCGGTGCTATGTTTCGATAATGCTTTCTGGATGAAGCAAAATGATCAGCGACCTAATGTTGCTGGTGGTATCTCATTGCGACCTAGGGATATGATGAAGCTGGGCCAGCTGGTGCTCGATGGGGGAAAATGGCACGGCAAGCAGCTGATTGAACCGGAGTGGCTTAGCGAGTCAACCAGGCCGTTGCTGACAACTGGTGTACCGGGCCTGAAATATAGCTATTTCTGGTGGAATACCACTTATTACTATAAAGGCAAACAATACCCTGCGGTCTTGGCCAGGGGGTATGGTGGCCAGGATATAGCGATTGTCAAAGATCTTGACTTGGTCGTGGTCAAAACCGCAGCAAACTTCCATGCAGCCTCGTTGCTGGGCCGGATGATGGTTGACAGCATATTGCCAACGTTTGCCAATTGATAGGATTAACCTTGCCCGTATTGAAAGTGTGCGGGCCCTATTCTTGTCGGCTATTGATATGACAATCGATATCAAACAATGAGTGACCAATCACGAATAGTTAGGTGAAAAAATGAGAATGTTCGCTATGGTTAGAAAATATTCTTATAAAATCTGATTGTTAGGAGTGATATGTGGCTGGGGCAAGTTTATTAACCTTGTTAGATGATATCGCGACCGTGCTCGACGATGTCGCGGTGATGAGTAAAGTCGCTGCACGCAAGACAGCAGGTGTCTTGGGCGATGATTTGGCGCTCAATGCCCAGCAGGTCTCTGGCGTACGGGCCGAGCGGGAAATTCCGGTCGTCTGGGCTGTTGCCAAAGGCTCCTTTCGAAATAAGTTAATTCTTGTGCCGGCTGCCTTGTTGATCAGTGCAATAGCCCCGTGGCTGATCACCCCGATGCTGTTGCTAGGGGGATTATTCCTCTGCTACGAAGGGTTTGAAAAAGTAGTCGAAAAGCTGTTCCACCCTCCCCGGCTTGAAGAGTCCGATCTGCTGGAAGAGATGGACAAGGCCGATGATATTCTTGAGTTCGAAAAACAAAAGATCAAAGGGGCGATCCGCACTGATTTTATTCTGTCGGCAGAAATTATCGTGATCGCGCTGGGCACGGTACAAGAGGTTCCCCTTGTTACCCAGGTAATGGTGATCAGCTTAATTGCTGTATTAATGACAATCGGTGTCTATGGTTTGGTGGCAGGCATCGTCAAGCTCGATGATCTAGGACTGTACCTGGTTAAAAACAGCTATGTCGCCTCATTCAAGCATGCCATTGGCAATGGATTGATCAATGCAGCACCTTATCTAATGAAGTTTCTGGCCGTTGTCGGTACCATTGCGATGTTCCTGGTGGGAGGGGGGATTGTTGTTCACAGTATCCCGAATTCCCATGTGTTGGTTCATCATCTAACAGAGCAGGTTGCCATGGTACCGGGCGGTGCTTTGATGCTACCGGCGTTGATTAACGCGGCGATAGGACTACTTTCCGGGGCAACCGTGCTTGCAGGGTTATCAGTCTTTGGCCGGGTTAAGGCGATGGCAAAACAAACCTGACCTAAACTTGTCTTGCTGAATTATGCGATGGGGGAATTTGGCATTAATATAACCCAGTATATTCAGCCTGATCCGATAGAGAAATTGAATGAAAAAAGTCTTGCTTGCAGCTTCCGTGGCTTCCTTGATGGGGCTCTCGAGCTATAGTGTTGCAGCTGAAACGGCTCCAGTAGCCTTCCAGAATATTCCAGATCTTATGGTCGAGTTTGACTCTGCCAAAGAGTATCGCAAGAAGGCGCTGACCTATGGCCGTTTGCCACACCGACGCGAAATGGGCCGTGCATTCCCGACGTATGTTGCTGCTGAAAATGGCAAGCCTAAGCTGGAAACCGAAAATGAGGTTTCCGATACTATGGTGATCGCCCGCAATCCCGAGCCTGTTAGTGGCGCAGTGTTCAATGAGTGGCTGGTGCCAAAAGACAAGTGGGAAACGACCTACGGAGAACTGCCGCAATTTACCGAGTTTGCACCCTTTAAACGGATTAAAATGATTAAAGCTATTCCGATCACAGATGAAGTATTAGCTTTGCTTGGCAGCGAAGACGGAGAAACCGCAGTGATTGCTGTTGAATGGAATGAGCAGGGGATGACGGTGTATAAAGACGGCTATCTTGCTGATGGCGGCTATGGTATTGCCCCGGAAGAGATGGCCAAGACGTATGAGGAAGTTGAGTAATAACAAGTTAAATTGCTGCAATAAAAAGTAGAAGCCGACGTGAAAATAACAACAAGAATAGCAACCGATGATGATTTCGGATTTGCTTTCAAGCTCAAGAAAGCGGCTGAGTACGGACCGATTAAGGCTGTATTTGGCTGGGATGAGGTACTGCAAAAGAAGATTCATCAACAAGAATGGTCTGAAGGTAAACCCACTTTGATCTTGGCTGGTGACAAACCGATTGGCTCTTTTATGGTTGAGGAAAGAGAGGATCACTTATATTTTTGCCGGTTCTTTTTGCTGCCTAAGTACCATGGCAGGGGAATCGGTAGCGCTATATTGTCTGATGTTGTCAATATAGCGGATCGAGATAGAAAAATATGTAAGTTGGTTTACCTTCAGGGTAATCGTGTCGGTAGGCTTTATGAGCGCTATGGTTTCAATAACGTTGGGGAAGATAGGCAATTTATCTATATGGAGCGTTTGTCAGCAAAGAACTAATATTTATTTGAGGTGCTAACAAATGAAAGAATCAACGTTTAAGGCTACCATGGCTAAGTATTTCATTGGTGAGCTGGTTCATCACAAGTTATTTGATTATCGAGGAGTGATCGTCGATATAGACCCTCATTTTCAATTGACTGACGAATGGTACGAAGCCGTTGCGCGTAGTAGACCGCCGAAAAATGAGCCCTGGTATCATGTGTTAGTTCATGACGCTACAAATTTAACCTATGTAGCAGAACAAAACCTGGAGCCCGATCCGAGTGGCGATAAAATTAATCATCCAATGATCGAGCAGTTTTTTACGGGTTTAAAAAATGGGCGGTATGTGAATGTTGGAAGAGTTAACTGAAGATTTTTGGCCTGTTTGTGCTTATCCGGCTTCAAGATACTGGCGGCCCATAATTTGCTGGAAGGCAGGCCCATATCGATTTTGATCACTGGCCGCTCTAGTGTCGTGAAGACCACGAAATGTGAACAGGCTGCCCGATATCTGGCAGCCTTTTTTTGTCTTGTGGCGAGCAGGGCATTGATTTTTTAGTTGAAAGTTACCTAAACCCCACTTCTATTCATTTCCCTGTCTTTGATTTCGCAATGCCAGAGGCGAAATTGAGAAAAACTCTTTAAAGCAGCGGCTGAAATAGGTGGCTGTGACAAATCCGGAGGCCGCCGCAATGGTGGCAATAGAGTCATTTGACTGCAGAAGTAACTGCCTGGCATGGGTCAAGCGCAGCTCCAGGTAGTATCGGGAGGGGGACGTTTGTAAGTGGATACGAAATAAGCGCTCTAGCTTACGGCGTGAAGAGCCTATCCAACTGGCAAGTTCGTCGATGGATAGAGGTTCCTCCATATTGCCAGCCATTAACTGGACCGTATCCTTCAGAGCTTGCGGCGTTGAGGGGGCAAACACTTCCCGGACTTTTGGAAGCTCAGTGGGCTGGGTAGCACGATCACAGGACAGGATTTCTCTGACGGCATTAACGATCTCTACTCCCTGCAGCTGTTCAATCAGTTTTAGCATCATTTCCAGGGAGCTGCTCGGGCCTGCCGCAGAAACGATCTTATCTTCGATGATATAAGCTAAGTCGGTGACTTTACTGACGGGGAAGTGCTCTCTGGCATAGGCATGATTGTCAGGATGCAGGGCATACCTGGTTTCTTTGAGTACGCCGGCATGGGCCAGAGAAAGCGCCCCATTCCATATACCCCCGAACCTGGCTTTTCGAGCGGCAATCTGGCGCAATTTGCGGGACAGTTTCGGTATTTCTTCAAGCTGACTTCTGAATCCCCCGCAGACTATCAGTAAATCAATTTGCGTATCATGAGAAAGCTCATCCAACGTTTGATCTGCAGAGATTGTGATCCCCAAATCACTGGTAACCGCACAGCTATCGATCCCCACAGTCGAGAAGGTAAATCTTTGCGAGGTCGTTACCAGGTTAGACGTAACCAGGGTATCGGCTGCACTGGTGAACGAAACTAATGAGAAGTGATCCAGCAGCACGAAGACAACATGGATCGGTGCGTTATCCGAGAGCTGAGGGGGGAGAAAAGAGCTGTTGGTATCGCGTAGTGTGCCGGTGAATTGTCTTTTCTGGCTCATCGGATTAGCCTCGATTGTTGTGATTTTGTTGAATTTTTAGTTGCGGTTAATAATGACATAAATGATGAATTTACATCACCTCATTGGATAGAGGAATAACAAAACCAAACAAGTGTGATGTCACTCTATATGCCGTCGTGTCAAGCATTTAGGGCTTTTTTAGGTGAGTTAGATAAATTGAATGCTAATTGCCTCCTGTCGCAAAATCATCATTTATCGCCGTAAACGGTCACTCGTCTGTGGCACGTGCCTTGTACTATTAATCCTGTTTTAACAATTCTTTTACAGGTTGTGGCCTGTAATTACGTTTGACCGGACGGAGAGCAAGGCATGTTTTATAACGATGATCGTATTCAGGGATTTGACGACGAACTGTGGCAGGCGATGCAGGCTGAAGATTTGCGCCAGCAAGACCACATCGAACTCATCGCTTCTGAAAATTACACCAGCAAGCGAGTGATGGAAGCTCAGGGAAGCCAGCTGACTAACAAGTATGCCGAGGGGTATCCGGCCAAGCGTTATTACGGTGGTTGTGAGCATGTCGATAAGGTAGAAGTGTTGGCGATAGAGCGTGCTAAAGCCTTGTTCGGCGCTGATTATGTCAATGTGCAGCCGCATTCGGGCTCACAGGCCAATGCAGCCGTGTATATGGCATTGTTGAATCCGGGAGATACCGTACTGGGAATGAGCCTGGCCCATGGTGGACATTTGACCCATGGTGCGAAAGTCAGTTTCTCCGGCAAAATCTATCACTCTGTGCAGTATGGCTTGAATGAAGCCACTGGCGAAATTGATTACGACGAAGTAGCGGCGCTGGCCCGTGAACATCAACCCAAAATGATTGTGGCCGGTTTCTCGGCTTACTCACGGATCATAGACTGGCAGCGTTTTCGCGAGATTGCTGATGAAGTGGGTGCTTACCTGTTTGTTGATATGGCCCATGTTGCCGGGCTGGTGGCAACAGGCCATTACCCGAATCCTATCCCGTTTGCTGATGTGGTTACCACCACCACCCACAAGACATTACGTGGCCCGCGTGGCGGCCTGATCTTGGCTCGTCGCAATGAAGAGCTGGAGAAGAAACTCAATTCCGCCGTCTTCCCGGGCGGGCAAGGGGGCCCGCTGATGCATGTGATCGCAGCTAAAGCGGTTGCTTTCCAAGAGGCACTGTTACCTGAGTTTACCGACTATCAGGCTCAGGTAGTGAAGAACGCCCGTGTCATGGCCGACGGCTTTATCAAGCGAGGTTATGACGTGGTTTCCGGCGGTACCGATAACCATCTGTTCCTGGTCAGCCTGATCCATCAGGGGATTACTGGCAAAGACGCCGATGCCGCGCTCGGAAAGGCACATATCACGGTGAACAAGAATGCTGTACCGAATGATCCGCAGTCGCCTTTTGTGACCAGCGGGCTCCGTATAGGTACCCCAGCCGTGACATCGCGTGGCTTCAAAGAAGAGCAAGTCGCCCAGCTGACTGAGTGGATTTGCGACATTCTTGATGATCTGCACAACGATGACGTGATCGCAACGGTTCGCAGCCAAGTGGCTTCACTTTGCGCTGAATATCCGGTTTATCGCTAAGCACGAAGGAGTACGGGCCCTGCTATGGGCCCGACGGAGGATATTGTGATGGCTATCAGTTTGTTTGACATGCTGAAGATTGGCATTGGCCCTTCCAGTTCACACACGGTCGGTCCGATGCGTGCGGCCTGGCGTTTTGCCGGCCAGCTGCGCTCTGAAGGTCTGCTAGCGCATACCCGACGGGTTAGCTGCCATTTATACGGCTCACTCGGGGCCACCGGAGTGGGACACGGGACCGGGCCGGCGGTGTTGATGGGGCTGGAAGGCCAGGAGCCGGAAACTATCGACCCGGGTAGTGTTAGTGAACGAGTGGCAGCCATTTATCACCAAGGCATGCTGAACCTGGCTGGCGAGCGGCAGATTGACTTTATAGACGCCGATGACTTGCTTTATATCCCGCTTGAGAGCCTGCCACAACACCCCAACGGCATGCGCTTGAGAGCCTTTTCAGAAGGCGGGAACGTGCTGCTGGACAAGGTTTATTACAGCGTCGGCGGCGGGTTCGTGCTGGATGAGGAGGAGATCGAACAGCCTTCTGCCAACGAGCAGGTTGAGTGGCCGTATCCGTTTGTTTCAGCTGAGGAGTTGCTGTCGCTGTGTAAAGAGAATGGGTTGCGGATCTCAGAGCTGATGCTGGAAAACGAAAAGGCACTTCGTCCAGAGCATGAGGTTCGTCAGGGCATCCTGGCATTTTGGCAGGTGATGCAGGGGTGCGTCCAACGCGGTCTTTCCCAGGAAGGTATTTTGCCCGGCGGACTTAAGGTCAAGCGCCGAGCCGCGGCCATGCACCGCCAGCTAATCGAGGAGTCCGGCAGTGCCAAAAATCATCATCTGGCGGCAATGGATTGGGTCAACCTCTATGCCTTGGCTGTCAATGAAGAGAATGCGGGCGGCGGACGGATTGTAACGGCACCGACCAACGGGGCCGCAGGCATCATCCCTGCCGTGTTGCATTACTACGTGAATTTCTGCGATGGCGCTGATGAAGAAGGCGTGATCCGATTCTTGCTGACGGCATCTGCCATTGGGGCGCTGATTAAAATGAACGCGTCGATATCCGGGGCAGAAGTCGGTTGTCAGGGCGAGGTGGGTTCGGCCTGTGCCATGGCGGCTGCGGGGCTGGCTGAAGTGCTTGGGGCGACGCCTGAGCAGGTGGAAAACGCGGCGGAAATCGGCATGGAGCATAACCTGGGGCTGACCTGTGATCCGATTGGTGGCTTGGTGCAGGTGCCCTGCATCGAGCGCAACGCCATGGCAGCGGTTAAAGCCATTAATGCAGCGGCTATCGCTATGCGGGGAGACGGTGAACATTTTGTTTCGCTTGACAGTGTGATCCGCACCATGCGCGAAACCGGTAAAGACATGATGGACAAGTACAAGGAAACATCTCGCGGCGGTCTGGCGGTGAATGTTATCGAGTGCTGAGTTAATCCTATTCGGTGCAGGCAACTGGCATCTGTACCGCTCTACGGAAGGTGAAGAATGAACAACTATTCTGGATTCGGGCTGTTTAAACATGCCCTGAGCTACCATGAAAACTGGCAGCGGGTGTGGCGTAATCCAACCCCGAAAAAAAAGTATGACGTGGTGATTATCGGCGGTGGCGGGCACGGCCTGGCAACCGCTTATTATCTGGCCAAAGAGCACGGGATCACCAATGTGGCGGTGATTGAAAAAGGGTATTTGGGGGGCGGTAATACAGCCCGTAATACCACCATTGTACGTTCCAACTATCTGTGGGATGAAGCTGCCCATTTATATGAGCACTCAATGAAGCTGTGGGAAGGTTTGTCCCAGGATCTTAATTACAACATGATGTTCAGCCAGCGCGGGGTGTTGAACCTGGGGCATACCCTGCAGGATATGCGGGATATCGAGCGCCGGGTGAATGCTAACCGGCTCAACGGGATTGATGGCGAAGTACTCACTGCGGCTGAAGTGCAGGAGATGGTGCCTATCCTCAATTGCTCCCCGGATGCCCGTTATCCCGTATTGGGAGCCAGCTGGCAGGCGCGGGGCGGTACAGCCCGCCATGATGCGGTGGCCTGGGGCTTTGCCCGGGCAGCCGATCAGCTAGGGGTTGATCTCATCCAGCAAAACGAAGTCACCGGCATCCGTGTTAGCGGCGGCAAAGTGGAAGGGGTGGAAACCAAGAAAGGGTTTATCGGAGCCAGTAAAGTCGCCTGCGTCGCTGCCGGGAATTCGGGCGAGCTGGCGAAAATGGTGAATATGACCCTGCCGCTCGAATCGCACCCGTTGCAGGCCATGGTGTCGGAGCCGCTGAAACCGTGCCTTGATACGGTGGTGATGTCGAACCATGTCCATGGCTATATGAGCCAGTCAGATAAAGGTGATTTAGTTATCGGCGCTGGAATAGACAGCTATTTGGGATATGGTCAGCGCGGTTCGTTCCCGGTCATCGAGCACACTATTGCGGCGATTATCGAAATGTTCCCGATTGTCAGTCGGGTTCGCCTGAACCGTCATTGGGGCGGCATTGTCGACACCTGTCCGGACGCTTGTCCGATCATCAGTAAGACCCATATCGACGGCCTTTATTTTAACTGTGGCTGGGGGACGGGTGGATTTAAGGCGACGCCGGGATCAGGTCATGTGTTTGCCCACACGATTGCCCATGATGAGCCGCACCCGCTTGCCAAACCATTCAATATCGACCGCTTTGTTACCGGCCATCTGATTGATGAGCACGGTGCAGCCGGTGTCGCGCACTAGCGCAGGGAGGAGAAACGATGTTGCAAATTTACTGCCCTTACTGTGGCGAAACGCGTGAAGAGGATGAGTTCCACTATGGTGGGGAGGCCCATATTGTCCGGCCTGCCGATCCGGAGTCACTCAATGATGAAGCATGGGGGCGTTACCTGTTTCACCGAAAGAACATCAAAGGCCAGCATCATGAGATGTGGCTTCACGCAGCGGGATGCCGCAAGTTCTTTAACGTCACCCGCAATACGGTGACCTATCAAATTGAGCACGTATACAAGATGGGCGAGAGTGCACCGTCAAGTTGTGAGGAGGCCCAAGGATGAGCCAGCAAAACCGACTCGATACCGGTGGGCGGATTGACCGCCGAACCACTATGCAGTTTACATTTAATGGTCAGCAATACCAGGGCTTCCAGGGCGATACCATAGCATCGGCCCTGCTGGCTAACGGCATTGATGTCGTTGGCCGCAGTTTCAAATACTCGCGTCCCCGAGGCATTCTCGGTGCGGGTGCAGAAGAGCCGAATGCCATTTTGCAGGTCGGCAGTAATGAAAGCACCACAATCCCCAATATTCGGGCAACCCAGGCGGAGCTCTATCCGAATCTGCAGGCAACCTCTGTGGCTGGCTGGCCCAATGTTGATTTAGACCTGATGGAAACGGTGGGCAAAGTGGGGGGCGCCATGATGCCGCCGGGGTTTTATTACAAAACCTTTATGCAGCCACAAAGCCTGTGGCCGACCTATGAGAAGTATATTCGCAAGGCGGCCGGTTTGGGCAAGGTGCCTGGCACCCCTGATCCCGACACTTACGACAAAATGAATCACCATTGTGAGGTACTGATTGTTGGCGGTGGGGCGGCTGGTCTGGCCGCGGCACGAACCTTGTGTGGCGGCGGCCTGCGAGTCATGCTGGTCGATGAGCAAAACGAGTTAGGCGGCGCGTTGCTATCGACTTCCTTGACCTTGGATGATCAGCCTGCGTCGGCATGGCTGGCAGAGACGCTGGAGATGTTGTACGCCGATCCAGATTTTACCTTGCTGCCTCGTACCACCGCTTTTGGCTATTACGATCAGAATTTTGTCGGCGCGGTCGAGCGGCGTACCGATCATTTGGGTGAGAGCGTACCCGGTGCCCGCCAGCGTTTGCATCGCATCCGGGCCAAGAAGGTGATCCTTGCAACAGGCTCGCTTGAGCGGCCGTTGGTATTTGGTAACAATGATGTGCCGGGCTGTATGCTGGCCTCTGCCGTGTCGACCTATATTCAGCGCTATGCTGTGGTACCCGGTAACAAGTTGGTGCTGATGACGGCCAATGATCATGCCTACCATGCAGCGATTGACTGGCATCGCGCCGGTCGGGAAGTGGTGGCGGTGATTGACACCCGCCAGCAGGCAGAAGGCGAGTTACCGGCGCTTGCCCGTGATCTGGGGATCAAGGTGATCACTGGTCATGCCGTGATAAATGTTAAAGGCAAAAAGCGGATGAAAGCCGCTGAGATTGCACCAATCAATGAGGATGGCAGCGAGCTTACCGGTAAAGTGACTTCGCTTGATTGTGACACGATTGCCAGCTCGGGAGGCTGGAGTCCGGTGGTGCACCTGTCTTGCCACTCTGGCAGCAAGCCTGTCTGGCGGGATGATATCGCAGGGTTTGTACCGGGGGCGACGACGCAGAATCACCTTAATGCTGGTGGTATTGTAGGCACTTATAAATTGACTGAAGTGCTGGCCGAGGGCGCTGGAGCCGGACTCGCGGCCGGAGAAGCGCTGGGTGGTATGTTGGTTGAGCGGCATTTTGCTACACCGGTTGCCAATGATCCCAAAGAAGCCCCGGCGATGGCGCTGTATCACGTGCCGCATACCCAGCTAACCAGTCGGGCACCGAAGCAGTTTGTCGACTTCCAGAATGATGTCACCGCTGCCGGGATCGAGCTGGCGATCCGGGAAGGCTTTGAGTCTATCGAACACGTCAAACGCTACACTGCGATGGGGTTTGGTACCGATCAGGGCAAGACCTCGAATATTAACGGTATGGCCATTGCGGCCAGGTCGTTGAATCAGACAATTGAACAGACTGGCACTACGATTTTCCGTCCGATGTATACCCCGGTGACTTTCGGGGCCCTGGCTGGCCGGGATGCAGGACACTTGTTTGATCCTGCCCGATTTACAGCAATGCATCTATGGCATATTCAGCACGGCGCGAAATTTGAAGATGTCGGTCAGTGGAAGCGACCGTGGTATTTCCCGAAAGAAGGTGAAACCATGCAGGAGACGCTTGATCGCGAATGTCTGGCGACGCGACAAAGTGTCGGAATCCTGGATGCTTCCACCCTCGGCAAGATTGATATCCAAGGCAAAGACGCCCGTGAGTTCCTCAATCGTATTTACACCAACCCATGGAGCAAGCTGGCACCGGGACGTTGTCGATACGGCATCATGTGCAAAGAAGACGGCATGATCTTCGATGATGGCGTGACATCCTGTATTGATGATAACCACTTCATAATGACCACCACTTCCGGGGGAGCGGCGGCGGTGCTGGAATGGCTGGAGCTGTGGCACCAGACAGAGTGGCCTGAGCTCGAGGTCTATTTTGCCAGCGTGACCGACCACTGGGCAACAATGACCATTTCCGGCCCGAACAGCCGCAAGCTGCTGGAAAAGCTGGTTGATGGCCATGATGTCTCGAATGAAGGGTTCCCGTATATGAGTTGGCAGTCGGTCAAGGTTGCCGGTGTCGATGCCCGGATCTTCCGGATCAGCTTTACTGGTGAGCTGTCGTTTGAAATCAATGTTCAGGCTAACCACGGGCTGTATGTCTGGGAGCAGGTTATGGCTGCCGGCAAGGAATTTGATATTACCCCTTATGGTACGGAAACCATGCATATTCTGCGGGCTGAGAAGGGCTTTATTATCGCTGGACAGGATACGGACGGCTCCGTCTCGCCTCAGGATATGGACATGAATTGGATTGTCGGCAAGAACAAACCGTTCAGTTATCTCGGCAAGCGGTCGTGGACCCGGCCGGACAATCAGCGTGATGACCGTAAGCAGTTTGTCGGCCTGCTTACGACCAATCCTGATCAGGTACTGCCGGAGGGGGCACAAGCGGTGCGTGATCCTAATGAGTCTATTCCGATGACCATGGTGGGGCATATCACTTCCAGTTACTACAGTGCTTGCCTTGGTCGCTCAATAGCCCTAGGTGTGATTAAAGGTGGTTTGTCTCGCATTGGTGAGAAGGTGTACTTCCCGCTGGCAGACGGCACCACTGTCGAGGCCGAAATAACCAGTTCCGTATTCTATGATCCTAAAGGAGAACGCCAGAATGTCTGATGTTACAGCTGTAAATAAGGTCGAAAACAAAGTGAAGGTGCAGCCTGGATCAGATTGGTCGCCACGGTCGGAATCCCCTTTGCACCATGTCGAGATGGTGAAGCTGACCCAGCCCTCGCAGCAACCGACGGTATGTATCGAGGAGCTGAAAGGGATGAGCCACCTGGTGCTGAGAGGCAATGCGACCAATCTGGCTTTTGTCGAAGGGGTAGAAGCCGCGCTGGGGATAGCACTGCCGATGATACCGGGCACCACAGTGCAGAACGAAGGGTTGCGGGTGTACTGGCAGTCGCCTGATGAGTGGCTGATCATTGGTGAGCCGGAGCAAGCCGCCGGAATTGAAGCGGCATTGCGTGAACACCTTAGCGGACATTTTGCCGTGACCGATGTCAGCGGTGGACAGACGTTAGTGTCATTGTCCGGCATTAATGCTGAAAACGTGCTGAAAAAGTCGACGCTTTATGATGTCCATATTAGTCACTTTCCCATCGGCAAGGTGGTCGGCACGGCATTTGCGAAGTCGCAAGTTCAGCTGCGCCGCACCGGTGAGCAGGCGTTTGAATTGATCTTGCGCCGCAGTTTTGCCGACTATCTGTGGATGTGGCTGCTGGATGCCTGTCAGGAATATGGTGTGGCGTACCGGCGATGATACTTCTGTAATTGATCCGGCAGCGTGGGCTGGCTAGAGCCATGTTGCCGGACTTGGTACTGAATAGGACGAGGATATGAACCAGCAAAGTTTGACGTATATTTTGACTGCAAGCTGTCCCGGGAGATCGGGTACGGTGGATGTTGTAACCCGTTTCCTGCGGGAATTTGGCTGCTATATCACAGAGCTTAATTCCTTTGACGATGCCCTGAACCACCGCTTTTTCATTCGCGCGGTATTTCGCGTGGAAGATAATGCCCCGCTTGACCAATCTGCGTTTTGCGCCACCTTTGCCGAGCGGGCCGAACCGTTTGAGATGGAGTGGGAGCTGACGCCGCCAGATTATCGGCCTAGAGTGGTGATCATGGTCTCTAAATACGATCACTGCCTGAACGACCTGCTATACCGTTACCGAACCGGCAATCTTCCGGTTGATATTCGAGCCGTGATTTCCAACCACCCCGACCTACAGTCACTGACCCAGTGGCACGATATTCCTTACTACCACTTTCCAATCACCGCCGACACCAAGCCGCAGCAGGAAGCTCAGGTTCAAGCCGTTTTAGATGAAACTGGCTGCGAGCTGTTGGTGCTTGCCCGCTACATGCAGGTGCTCTCCCATGAAATGTGCGTTCGCTGGGCGGGCAAGGCCATTAATATCCACCACTCGCTGTTACCGGGTTTCAAAGGCGCCAAGCCTTACCACCAGGCCTATAACAAAGGGGTCAAGATGGTGGGGGCTACCGCCCATTATGTCAGTGACGATCTGGATGAAGGGCCGATTATTACCCAGGGAATGGAAACGGTAGATCATACCTATTACCCCGCTGATTTGGCCAGGAAAGGGATGGATGTCGAATCCCTGACACTGGCCCGGGCTATTCAATATCACGTCGAGAAACGGGTATTCCTGTTCAACGACAAAACCGTGGTGTTCGAGCGCTCGTGAGCCAAAGGTAAGTTTTACCAACAGCTTCGCTGAGAGGTTTATGCGGCTGTTGGTATTCATGCTGTAAACGTAACAACAAAGGAAAGGGTTGTCAGGCCGGCAGATCACTGCTGGCTGGCATGCCCCGGGTGCTTGCACCTGTTATTCGGCCATAAACTTGAAACAAGGAAGATGAGGTATGACAAAACAGAGTCAAAGCGCAAAACCCAGCTTGATGATGGCACTGCTTCCGATAGTGCTAACGCTGTCAGTACTAGCGGTTCAGCTGTTTGTATTTGATGACTTTACTCCGCATATACCATTGGTTATCGGAATAGGGCTGACGGCTTCTCTGGCCTGGATGCGGGGCTACCGCTGGCATGATATTGAAGATGGCATGCTGCACACGGTGCGGGTGGCGTTGCAGTCGATTGCCATCTTGATGCTTGTCGGGATGATAGTTGGCGTATGGATAGCCAGCGGAACAGTGCCGATTTTGATTTATTACGGCCTCAATATCTTGAGCCCTGAGATTTTCCTGGCTGCCAGTATGTTGCTGTGCTCGGTTGTTTCGCTGTCACTGGGAACGTCCTGGGGAACAGTGAGTACCGTGGGTCTGGCATTGGTCGGGATAGGCGTCGGTTTTGATATTCCGGTTTACTGGACGGCCGGAGCGGTGGTTTCCGGGGCATTTTTCGGCGATAAAATGTCACCCCTGTCGGATACTACCAACCTTGCACCAGCGGTTATCGGGGTGAGCTTGTTTGACCATATTAAAAACATGCTGCCCACCACGGTACCCGCCATGCTTATGGCCTTTGGTATCTACCTTTTTGTTGGCTTTGATGCCAGCGGTTTACAGTCTACCGATTTCGCCAAGGTGGCGCTGATCATTGAGGGCATTGAAAGCAATTTTACCCTGTCTGGTTGGTTGTTGTTGCCGCCACTGTTGGTCTTCGGGTGCTCGTTCGCCCGCCTGCCAACCTTGCCGTCGCTGTTTGTTGGGGTCGTGAGTGGCGCGGCGCTGGCGGTTGTCGCACAAGGTGTGACGATCCATGATGTATTCCGCTACATGCAAAGCGGATATGAAATCAATACCGGGGTTTCGGAAATTGACTCGCTATTGGGCCGGGGCGGGATCCAGTCAATGACCTGGGTGATCACTCTGGTAATGATTTCCTTGGGCTTTGGCGGCGCTCTGGAGCGTACCCGCTGCCTGGAAACCATTGTTGAGGCCATTCTTAAGAAAACCCAGTCTTTCGTTCGGCTGCAAAGCTCGGCCATTGGTACCGCAATGGCGACAAACCTTGTCGCCGGCGACCCTTACCTGTCTATCAGCTTGCCGGGACGTATGTTTGCTCCAGTTTATGTTGAACGGGGGTATTCGAAGTTGAACCTCTCCCGTGCGGTAGAAGAGGGCGGGACGCTGATTTCACCGCTGGTTCCTTGGAATGCGGGCGGCTCGGTGGTGATCAGTGCGCTGGGACTGGGTATTGCGGATGGCAATATCGAAAACCTGCTGTATATTCCGTTGGCGTTTGCTTGTTGGATATCACCGTTACTTAGCATTGTGTATGCGGCGACTAATAAGTTTACCGTACTAGCACCATCACCCGGCGAGCCACAGGTGGAGGGTAAATAGCGGCTGTTGTCTAAGCGGAAAAGGGGGGAGCTTTACAAGCTCCCCCTGAATTATTGTCTGTTTGCTGCAATGGAATGACGAGGTGCTCTCATTTTTCTTATTATGTTGTTTTATTAAGCCACTTGTTTAATTAACCGGGCCATTAGCGCGTTATGATTATTCAGCGTTTTGTATAAACGGCCAAAGCTTGAATAAGGAAAAGGCATGGAACAGCTAGCGAATGATCTCTGGATTATCGACGGGGATACTGTCTCTTTTTATTGCTGCCCTTTTACAACCAGAATGACCGTGGTTCGGCTGCAAAGTGGTGAGTTATGGTTGCACAGTCCTATCCGGTATTCCCACCAGCTAGCTGAACAATTAGCAGTACTTGGGACAGTTAAATACCTTGTGGCCCCCAATCATCTTCACCATCTCTATTTGGCTGACTGGATTGAACATTATCCGGATGCCTGCGTGTGCGGAACTGATGAAGTAATCAAAAAGCGCCCTGAACTGCATTTCGACTGTTCCTTGAATCATGATCTCCAGTGGCCGTGGCAAGCGGAGATCGAACAGCGGCTGGTGACGGGATCAAAATTGATGCAAGAGTGTGTTTTCTTTCACCACTCAACACGAACTTTAATTGTGACAGATTTGATTGAAAACTTTCCCCAGGATCACTTCAAAGGCTGGCGACGCCTATTGGCAAAGGGTGCTGGGATCATCGCACCCAACGGTAAAACTCCGATAGATTGGCGACTGAGCTTCAAGAAGGCAGAAGTGAAAGCGCATATTCAGCAAATTCTACTTTGGCAGCCAGAAAGGATCGTGATGGCCCACGGCGAAATTGTTAACTGCAATGCCAGCGATTTTCTGCACCGTTCATTTAAGTGGTTTTTGTAAATTATTGATTTTTTGTGTTATTCCATCATCGTCTCTGCAGGGGAGGAGAGCAGCCGGTTGAATTCTTCCTCTGGCAATGCAGTGGAAAACAGGAAGCCCTGACCATAATCACACCCAGCAGCGGCCAGCAGGTCACGCTGCTCCTCAGTTTCGATCCCCTCCGCGACGACTTTCATACCGAGTTTGTGCGCCATGACGATGATGGCTTCGCACACCGCCATATCATCTGAATTTGCTTTGAGATCACGAACAAACGATTGATCAATTTTGATATTGTCGACGTGGAACTTTTGGATATAGGACATTGAAGAATAGCCTGTGCCAAAGTCATCGAGTGAGACCTGAATACCGGCATCGCGGAATGCGAACAGTTTATCCGTTACTGTTTTGCTGGCATCAAGTAGCAGGCCTTCGGTGATTTCAACAGTGACTGCTTGTCCGGGAAGGCCAAGGCTTTGGAGATGGTTTAGCCAGCTTGAGATATCATTCCCCCTGTCACGGAATTGCATCGGGGATTTATTGATACTGATCTGAAAGTCATGGTGGTGTAAGGCACGCCAGCGTGATGCTTGGTGCGCGGCCTGGCGGAACACCCAGTCGCCAAGATCCACAATCATGCCAGTTTCTTCTGCCACCGGGATAAATTCGTTAGGGCTTACCAGGCCGAGATCCGGATGCTGCCAGCGGATCAACGCTTCGGCTTTGCTGATATTACCTGTTGCCAGCTCAACAATCGGCTGATAATGAAGCTCCAGTTGGTTGTTTTGCAGTGCCTGGCGTAAATCATTGGCTAGCTTGCGGCGGTGTTGTGCTTTTTCCTGCATCGAGGCGGTGAAATAGCGATAGCGGTTGCGCCCCTGTTCCTTGGCGGCATACATGGCTTGATCGGCATTTTTAAGCAGGGTTGTCGATTGTGTTCCGTCATAGGGGTAGAGAGTAATACCGATACTGGGTGAAATATAAATAGTTTCAACACCGAGCAAGAAAGGTTCAGAAAATTGGTATAAGATCTCCTGAGCGACACGCTCGGCACTATGGGAGCTTTCCAATTCGCCAAGGATCACCGTAAACTCGTCACCTCCCAGGCGTGATACCGTATCGGTATCTCCTACACAGTTTTGCAGGCGTTGTGCAACATCCTTGAGCAGCAAATCGCCCATATCATGGCCTAGGGTATCGTTCACTTCTTTAAAGCGGTCAAGGTCAAGAAACAGTAGGGCCATTGGCCTGTCGGCACGGTGGGCCTTTTTCTTTTCCTGTTCCAGCTGATTAAGGAACATATGGCGATTGGGAAGCCCGGTTAAGGAGTCAAAGTTGGCCTGGGTCCAGATAATCTCGTCGGACTTCTTCTTGTCGGTAATATCAGAGAACTGGGCAACCCGACGTTGGATAGAACCATCTGAGTTACGAATGGAGTTGATAGTCAGCAAGGCCATGTAAGTTTCACCGTTCTTGCGGCGATTCTGTATCTCACCCTGCCAGTGTCCTGTCGTATTTAAGGTGTGTAGCATTGTTTTGAAAACGTCTTTATCTTGATGGCGGGAAACAAGGAGCTTGGGGTTTCTTTCTTTGATTTCATCAAGCGAGTAACCCGTTATGTCAGTAAAAGCAGGGTTGGTGGTGATTATTTCCCCATTACTGTCGGTGACGACCATTGCCTCGCTGCTGTTTTGGTAGACCATAGAGGCCAGTTGCATCGATTCTTCAGCTAACTTGCGTTCTGTAATATCGGTATGGGTACCGCACACACGAAGCGGACGGCCATCCTGACTGAAGTTAACGATTTTGGCGCAGTCCAAGATCCACTTGTAGTCGCCCTGCTTGGTGAGCATACGGTATTCGACTTTATGCTGTGAGCTGCGCCCTTCGAGATGGTCTGTTAAGGATTGCCAGGCAGCTGGCCTATCATCGGGGTGGATGTTGTTAAGCCATAGGGTGGAGTCCGCTTTGATGTCTTCGTAGCTGTAGCCGAGGATTTCAGCCCAACGGGCATTCCTCTGTACTGTGCTTGCCTCAATATCCCAGTCCCAGAAGCCGAGCTCACTGCCAGCCAACACGGAAATAAGCTGCTCTTTCTTGGCTCGCAGTTTGGCCTCGGCATGATTATTTTCTGTGGTATCTAACATACCGGCAATCACAAACTGGACATCTCCATCAACACGGTAGCAGGCAATTGTCATGTGAACATAAAGGATACCTTCATCCTTGCGGATGAAACGCTTATCTAGCGAGTAGCCGTCGATTTCACCTGCCATCATTCGATCAAATTGGGCTAAATCCAACAGTAGATCATCAGGGTGAGTGAGCTCCTTCCAGGTCATTTGTGTTAGCTCTTTTTCGCTGTAGCCAAGCATATCGCACAGCCGGGGGTTTGCCCTTAGCCAGTTTGTCGCTGGATGGGTGATGGCGATCCCTATGTTGCCCAAATCGAATTGTGAGCGAAATAAAAACTCACTCTCCTTCAATGCTTTTGTCGTTTGATCTCGTTGTAGCCGCCGGACAAACAGCATCCCCATTGCTACTGTTATCAGCGGGTAAATGAGCATTACCGGAAAGGTAATATTGGACAGTACCTGTAGTGCCACATCCCAAGGCAAAGTAAACATCAGCGCTAGCATCACCCCATGGATAATGATCCCGAATAGGTAAATCTCACGAGCTGACAACTCTGCCAGCGGACGTTGACGATAATAGTGCCAGGCAATACCTAAAGCACCTGAGGCCATTATGACTGTCACCCCGGTGATTGCGGCTTCACCTCCTTGGAAAAGGCGCAATGTTGCGGTCATTGCCATGGCGATAATAGTGGGGGTTGGACCGAAAAAAAGTCCGGAGATCCCGAGGAGTACCGAGCGGGTATCAAAGATAATTCCCGGTGCGTATTCCCACGGTGTGAGCATAATGATAATGCCGATCAGCCCTACGGCAATACCGGTAAAGACCTTCCAGAGCTGATCGAATACGGAACGGCCATGGCTGGTGGCCATGTCGTAGATAAAAATCATAGCCAGTAATAAGGCGGCGTTATGGGTCAAGGCGAGAAGGCTGGCGTGATTCATGCCAAGGTAGGTCCCTTATTGATTTGTGTTGTTTATATAATTTTTTTGTTGCACAACTATGCTCAATGATAACAACTTAAGCCAAGCGTTGAATATAGCCCTTTATAGTATTGTTTATCATTATTGTTTGGATATGTGATTGTGTGCAGCAAATTTGGTTTCAGCGATGAAAGATATGCTGTGAATGGCTGGATCGAGAGGCTTTCAAAACCACACTGAGATCACATTTTATTCGGATTTGAATCGTTTTCTATTGTTTGGCTAAATCGGTTTAGCAATAATAAGGCATTAACCTTCTGGAGTAAAAAAGATGACAAAAGTATGGGTAACCGGGGACGCGGTAGTTGACTTGATCCCTGAGGGAGAAGGGACTTATTTAAAATGCCCTGGTGGTGCGCCGGCTAATGTAGCTGTAGGTATTTCCCGGCTTGGGGGCGAGAGTGCTTTCTTTGGCCGCGTCGGACAAGATCCGCTGGGTCGGTTTATGAAGCTGGTGCTATCTGATGAGGGCGTGAATACCGACAAAATGATCCTGGATCCGCTGCAGCGTACTTCTACCGTGATTGTCGATCTGGATGATAGTGGTGAGCGTAGCTTTACCTTTATGGTGAAGCCAAGTGCCGATCAGTTTACTGCGCCAGAAGATGTGCCTGTATTCCAATCAGGTGAATGGTTGCATGCTTGCTCGATTGCTTTGGCAAATGAGCCTTCGCGTTCGACGACATTAGGTGCGATGAAAGCGATTAAAGCCGCTGGTGGGTTTGTGTCATTTGATCCTAACCTACGTGAGGAAGTATGGGCTAAACCTGAAGAATTGAAGTCGGTGGTACTGGAAGCTGTTGCTTTGGCTGACGTGGTGAAATTCTCGGATGATGAGTTATTGTTCCTGACAGAAAAAGATGATTTGCAGTCTGCTTTGGTGTGGCTAAACAGTAGCTACCATTTACCACTTGTGATTATTACCCAGGGCAAAAAAGGCGCGTTGGTTGTGCAAGGTGAACAGCAGCAGTTGGTTTCAGGCAAGCCCGTCAGCCCGGTAGATACGACAGGTGCTGGAGATGCCTTTGTCGGAGGTTTATTGGCTGGCCTTGTTGCTAGCGATGATTGGCAAGAGGCGGAGCAGTTGTTGGGTATTATTCAGCAAGCCAATGCCTGTGGCGCGCTGGCGACTACGGCAAAAGGGGCAATGACGGCATTGCCAACGGCAATTCAATTAGGTGAGTACCTCGCGGACTAGCAACGCGAACACATTATTGAGCCAGAAAAACACAAAGGGCAAACATGAGGTTTGCCCTTTTTCTTTATTGCACACAACAAAGTTCAGATATAAAAAAACCGGGCCAAGGCCCGGTTTTGTCAAAGTCTCACTCAGACTGTTCAATATTAAGCTAGTGCTTCCATCTGACCTTTGATGATTTCAGAGTGGGTACCGAATACCGCCTGGAAGTTATCACCTTTAGCGAATACACCGGCTGCGCCTAGTGCTTTCAAGCGAGCTGTGTCAACTTTTGAGCCATCAAGAACCGTTACACGTAGGCGAGTGATACATGCCTCTAGGTCTTTGATGTTAGCTTTGCCGCCGAACGCTTCAGTAATGTCTTGAGCAAGGCCGTCAGAAGCTGTGTTCACTTCAACTTTTGACTCGTCTTCGTCTTCACGACCAACCGTTTTCAGGTCAAGCGCTTTGATTAGCGTTACGAATACTAGGAAGTAGATAACTGCGTAGATAACACCGATTACTGGTAGCAACCAACCGTTAGTTGACTGACCGAATAGTAGGGTGAAGTCAAACAGACCGTGGCTGAATGTTGTACCGTGCTTGATGCCTAGAACAATCATTACTACGAATGCAGAACCAGCTAGTAGTGCGTGAGCAACGTAAAGCACAGGAGCAACGAACAGGAATGCAAACTCGATTGGTTCAGTAATACCTGTTAGGAACGAAGTTAGTGCAGCAGAACCTAGGATTGAAGCAACTTTTAGTTTGTTCTCTGGTTTAGCTGTTACGTACATTGCAAGACATGCAGCAGGTAGACCAAACATCTTGAACATGTAACCACCAGCCAGGTTACCCGCTGTGCCATCACCTGCTAGGTAGCGAGGGATTTCACCGCGAACAACTTCACCAGCAGCTGTAGTGAACTCACCAACTTCGTAGAAGAAAGGTGCATTCCAGATGTGGTGTAGACCGAATGGAATCAGAGAACGCTCAACAATACCGTAGATACCGAATGCAACTTCTGGAGACTGGTAAGCAGCCCACTCAGAGAATGTAGCAATACCAGCACCTATTGGCTGCCAAACGATAGCCAGGATAGCGGCAACCACACACGCTGCTAGCGAGGTAACGATTGGAACAAAACGTTTACCGCCGAAGAAGCCAAGGTATGTTGGTAGCTTAATAGCATGATATTTGTTGAAAAGATGTGCGGCTACCAAGCCCATGATAACACCGCCGAATACACCAGTGTCTGTACCTTCGGCAACAACACCTAGAACGCGGGTCATCGTTAGATAACCAAGACCAGCAGCCAGAGCAGCTACACCGTCATTTTTGGTAAAGCCCAGTGCAACACCGATGGCAAATAGCAATGCCATGTTGGCGAACACACCCAGACCGGCCTCGGTCATAACTTGTGCTACGATTTCTGGCAGGAATTTAGCAACTTCTGAGTTACCACCGATACCTAGAAGGATACCTGCTGCAGGCATACATGCTACAGGTAGCATGAGGCTACGCCCCATTTTTTGCATAGTACTAAAAACGTTCATTTGAACCCCCATTCATTATGAACTTTTAAGACAATATTTTTAGATTAAATATATAATTAAAAATGTTTAATAACGCTGAAAATAAATTATCTAGTGAGTGATATAGATAAAACAACAGCGGTGTAACTGTTAAGATACCAGTTGTCTATTAAACTAATTAGACACTCTGATTATCCTTGTTCAATAATCACGTCGTATTATTAAATACTGTGAAGAACCCTCTTAATGCTACTTTGATTTAAGATTAATTAATTGGAGTTCTCTCGTTTTGTCCTCTCCAATTGATGGAACTAATCATATGACAGGATTTAAAATAATTACGAGTTGTACGTCACACTGGATGTAACATAGTGTAATTTATAGTTTCTTTAGGTAACGAAAAAACTGATTAATGTAAGTGAAACGTAACATGTAACGTATTGGTCGGGGCCTTTAGGTAAGTAAAATGCTGGTTGATTTAGATGTAATTCATTTAAAATCAAGTTGTTATGTTCTATCGAGGAGAGTGATAACTTTGTTACGTTACAGTCAGGAGCCTTGAATTGCGCTGTTGAATTGTTTTTTGTGATTGATCTTACATTATGTTGTCGTGATATTCCGCTCATATCATTGGAAGGTACTTATAACTTATGCCCTGCTGTGTTTTATATGAGTGGTAAGTTCAATGGGAGAAAATTATGTCACAGTAATAATACAGAGTCTGTATGTTTATATAACACAAAGAGGGATATATAAACTGACATAAACCTATCTCAATTCCTAAATGGTTTAGTTAATATACTCATTGTTGAATATTGCAGAGGTATTTAGATACACAGTAAATAATGAACGTATGTAAAGTACGTTTTGTGAAGTGTTTCTTGTCTTCCATTTCTTCATGATCGCTATTAAGGGTGAACACCAGTCTATTTATAATCAGTTACAGTAGCAATTTGAGCAAAAATGAATGTTATCGGAATAGCTGCTTTGCCAGCAAAGAGGCATGGCTATGAATGTTTTCTTCATTCTGTTTACGTTCAGAAATATCGACAATTGCACTTAGAATAAACATGCCATCTTCGGTATGAATGGGGTTTAATCCAATTTCAATTGGAAACTCAGTGCCATCTTGGCGTAGAGCCATCAGATCGCGACCTTTTCCCATCGCTCGTACGCCAGGGTTTTCCAAGAAAGCGTGGAAATTACCTGGGTGTTGTGCCCGGTAGCGTTCAGGGATCAAATCATTGATAGATTTATCGAGTAATTGGTTAAGCGTTGCTGCAAATACCTGCGTGGCTTGTTTGTTAGCCATTACAATTTTACCGTGGGTATCGACCATTATCATCGCGCTCGGAGAAGCTTCGATCACAAGGTGGAGGATAGACTCATTCTGTTTTTGCTTGGTGATATCTCTGGCAACGGCGTAAAGAAGTCCCGAATGCTTCTCTGGGTAGGCTGTCCACATTAAATACTTGTATGAGCCATCTAGGCAGCGGTATCGGTTTTCAAATGATACCGTCGGAATACCACGGACGAGTTTTTCTACTTCAAGTAATGTGTCAGCCAAGTCATCGGGATGGATGAAGTCGGCAAATGGCTTGTTTAATAGCTGCTCTTGGTTCCAGCCTAATACGCGTTTAAATGCAGGATTAACACGCTTGAAATAGCCATCTACACTGGCAATACAGAGCATATCTAGTGACAGGTTAAATAACTTTTCAATGTCAAATCGCACACTTCACTCCTTACCACAACGTTATTTTACTCTACCGACATAAATATGATTTCAGGGTATTTCAATAAGATACTATCAGGAAGTGTGGTGCTATGCAGTTTGTTTCACTATGGGGCTGGAAATAGTTATACGTTGGCCGTATAACTATTGTGCTTTGCTAGGGAGATAAACAGCCGCAATTAGCGGCTGTTTATTGATGAACACCATGAAGCCTAGCGGGCATAAATTACGTTAATCAATCATCCTAGTGGCCAGTAATGGATCGCCTGCCACTGTGTATTCTGACTGGCGATTAATTGAATATTGGTCGCATCTTTTGGGGTGAATACCCTTGCTGTCATAACGAATTCACCGTCATTGATGAACAGTTCCAGTGATGAATGATCAGCCAGTACCTGGAGAGCTACATCATCACCGCTTGTCCATGGGATCTCGCGGATTAACTCACCATCAGTTGATAGGGCGTGGCTACGATCCAGCAGGATACGCTGGCTGTCGGCATCGAGGATCAGATCACAGTATTGGTTGCCATTACTCATCAGGCGCAGCGTGACTAGCCCCTTTTCCGGCCACGCCAGCGAGGTTTTCAATTCATAGCTCTTGGTATTGAGTTCAAGAGTTTGTTGAATTGATTCGGTGCTGAAGGTATGGAGCTGCTCCATTCCCCGCAGTGTTCGCAGCTCGCGGGTCGGGCGCTGGTATAGCTTACCGTTTTCCCAGCTTAGTTCGCGCATGCAGGTTAGCTGGTGAAGCCAGTTATCTTGGGTGCTAGGCTGATCTATTTCATCAGGCAAGCCCATCCATCCGATAAGCAGGCGCCGTCCATCCGGGGCTTCGGTCGTTTGTGGTGCATAGAAGTCAAAACCGTAATCGAGAGTGGTAAAGTCTTCGAGGGTCAGGTTGTCTTGCTGGTCTAACTTGGCTTTGACGAATCCATTGTGATGAGGGACGTTGTAGTGCTTGCTGCCTGATTCTATTCCCTGCGGGCAGATAATACCCAAAAGCTGTCCATTGAGCTCAAACAGATCCGGGCACTCCCACATATAACCAAACTGACCAAGCTCATCACCATACAGGCCGACATATGACCAGCTATAGAGATCATCAGAACGGTAAATAGCTAGGCGGCCTTGAAGCTGGTTGTCAGGTGTTTGTTGCTGGGCACCGAGCAACATTAGCCAATGGTCAGCATTTCGGACAAGTTTCGGATCGCGGCAGTGAGGGGTTACAGATGGTGGTAGCTCACTGATAACGGGCCCATGCTTGGTAAAATGGATCCCGTCTTTTGATGTTGCCAGGCACTGTGTAGTGATGCGGTCACGTTGTTCGCCGATACGTACGTTACCGGTATAAAACAGCATCAGCTCATCGTTGTTGCTGACAGCATGCCCGGAAAACACGCCATGGCTATCGAACCAGTCTGAAGGGCATAGTGCTATACGCTGGGTTGTCCAGTTCACCAGATCGGTGCTGGTAACATGGGCCCAGTATTTGTCCTTGTGGACACAACCGAAAGGATACAGCTGATAGAACAGGTGGTATTCACCCTGGTGGAAGATAAAGCCGTTGGGATCATTGAGCAGGCCCTGTGGCGGGGCCATATGCCAAGCCGGGCGATGAGCAGAACTTGAGATTTCCTGAACCTCAAGCAGCTGTTTGCGCTGATTGGTTTCGATGGACTGACCGAGCTGTTGCCATTCTTGTTCAGTGAGCAGGGTTTCAGGCTGCCAAGTGAGCTGGGAAAGTACGCTATTAAACGGCAATCCGCTGGCGTCTGCAGTTCGAAGGGCAGGATCGGCCAGCTCAAGGATTACCTGCTCTTCAACTCGTAGTGCTCGCAGTAAGTTTTCTTTGCCACCACAAGCGGTGATCAGTTCTGTCAGTGTCATTGGTTATAGCCTTAAATTGATAGGCGATGTCGCGTTAGCATTATTTAGTCTAGTTCCAATTTCCGGGAACGTTCCAAAAATAAAGCAGAAATGAGAACCAGGCAAGCTGACATGGCATAAACTGTAAAACTCAACGAAAAATTGTGCGGGGGATCTAATTATTGCCAGGTATGGTGAATAAATCGGAAAGGAAGAAAAGGGAGAGCAAGAAGAGCAGAGCTGCTTAGCAGCTCTGTCGTGATACCCAGTCAAAGCCTAATACTAGCTTGGCAACCTGGCTTCGTCCTAGCTCAATGATTTCCAACAGCATTTTGGCAGCGTTGCTACCGGCAGGCTCAAAGGCATAGGCAAATGTCGACAGGCCGGGTGAAACAACTGATGCCATTTCATCGTTACCCACACCAATCACCTTGATGTCTTTGCCTGGCTTTAGTCCTGCGGCAGTAATGGCCTGAATAGCACCAATGGCAATCCGGTCAGTAGCGCAGAAAACGCCATCCGGACGTTGATCTGCCGCCAGTAACCGGGTCATTTCCTCACGGCCGGAATCAATGGAAAATTGGCCTTGGGTATGAAATTGAGGGGCAGATAAACCTAGATGATTCAATGAATTAGCAAATCCATCATAACGCTGGCGGTCAACCGCGATATCTTCGCTCTGAACACCTAAAAAGCCGACAGAGTTGCAGCCTGCCTGATGTAGCTGTTCGGCGGCGCAGTAGCCAACTCGGTAATCATCATGAATAACACTTGGGATGTTGTAGCTAGAACCATCCTGGCCGATCAATACCACCGGCGCTTTGGAGCGCTTGATCGCCGTGATCAGCACATCGTCTATGTGGGTGGCAAACATCACGATACCTTCAACCCGCTTCTGGTTGAATAGCTCAATGTACTGGATCTCTTTGCCGGCTTCGAGATTGCTGTTGGCCAGTAGTACGTGCTTGCCTGCCTGCTCAAAGGCTTTGCTGAGGCCGTCGACACCTTGTGAAACCGCATTCGAGGCTACCCGCGGCACTATTATACCTATCAGGTTGGTTTTATTGGACTTTAAGTCTTTTGCAACCTGGTTAACGACATATCCGCATTCTTCGATAGCGCGACGTACTTTAATTTTTGTTGCTTCTTTAACGCCATATTCGTCATTAATTACCCGGGAAACCGTGGACTTAGAGACCCCAGCCAGACGGGCGACGTCGTGTAAGCTCGCCATAGATACTCCTTTGTTTAGGCCATGATCCTCCACTATTGGGATAGTTTGCAATTGAGATCCGCATTTAGCCCCAAATAGAGTGATCGTGATCACGGTTCGCTGCCAATGATCCGTTTATTTACCGATCACCCTCACACAAGAAAATTAGGCGCTTGACGTAATTGGGGGCTTCAATAAAACTTAATTTCGGGAACGTTACCGAAAACGAAAAACACTGCTCCACCCCGCAGTGCGAGATTGGAAATGTTCACCATGCAAACCACACAAGTGCTTAACCTAAGCTTAGGGTTAAGATGTATTAAAACAGTCTGAGCGTGAATCCTGTTCACGACGGAGGTATAAGATGGATTTTCCTGTCATTGCCCAACAATTAATCGAAAAACTGGGCGGTAAAGATAATATTGCAGCAGCAGCGCACTGCGCAACGCGTTTGCGTTTGGCGCTTCATGATGAGAACAAAGCGGATCTGAAAGCTATCGATGACATCGAAGGCGTAAAGGGTCAGTTTCAGGTGGCGGGGCAAATCCAAATTATTTTTGGCTCTGGCATCGTTAACCAGGTATACGCCGCAATGACAGAGCAAACTGGCCAGACTGAAATGTCGACCAAGGACGTTGCTTCTGCGGGTGCTGAAAAACAAAATATTGTGCAGCGGGCGGTCAAAGGGCTGTCAGATATATTTGTTCCGATCATCCCGGCCATTGTGGCTGGCGGTCTATTGATGGGTCTGTTTAATGTTCTTACTGCGACGGGCCTGTTTATTGATGGCCAGTCTCTGATTGATGCCTACCCGGGAATGGCCGATCTCGCCTCGATGATCAACACATTTGCTAACGCGCCTTTTGTTTACCTTCCTGTTCTATTAGCGTTTTCGGCAAGTAAAAAGTTTGGCGGTAATCCGTTCTTAGGAGCGGCACTGGGTATGCTGATGGTTCACCCAGATCTGCTCAATGGCTGGGGTTTCGGCGGCGCCAGTGTCAGTGGTGACATCCCTGTCTGGAACATCTTTGGTTTTGAAATCCAGAAAGTGGGTTATCAAGGTTCGGTACTACCGGTGCTGGTATCAGCCTTCATCCTGGCAAAAGTCGAGAATGGCCTGCGCAAAGTGATCCCGTCAGTGTTGGATAACTTGCTCACTCCAATGTTGGCTATCTTCATTACCGGTTTCCTGACTTTCACCTTAGTAGGTCCAATCACTCGTGATGCTGGTTTCCTATTAGGTGATGGCCTGAACTGGCTGTATGAATCAGCAGGCTTCATCGGTGGTGCATTGTTCGGTTTAGTCTATGCGCCGTTTGTAATTACCGGTATGCACCACAGCTTCATTGCATTCGAAACCCAGCTATTGGCAGATATCGCGGTAACTGGCGGTACCTTTATTTTCCCTATTGCAGCAATGTCTAATGTGGCACAAGGCGCTGCAGCTCTGGCCTTTGGCTTCACCACTAAAGATAAGAAGGCAAAAGGGATTGCAATGCCATCGGGTGTTACAGCTCTGCTGGGTATTACCGAGCCAGCGATGTTTGGTGTGAACCTTAAATACCGTTACCCGTTTATTGCTGCGGTGATCGGTGCAGCATCGGCCAGTGCGTTTATCACTTTGTTCAAAGTGAAGGCAACAGCGCTGGGTGCGGCAGGCCTACCGGGTATCATATCAATCAGCCCAGATAGCGTGTGGTTCTATGTTATTGGTATGGCGATTTCTTTTGCAGTGGCCTTTAGTTTGACGCTGGTACTAGGTACTCGAGCAAAGTTTAAAGCGGTTGCTGCTACCGCTTAATCACAGCCCATTACTATAATACAGAATCTGTTTTAAGCCGGCGTTACGCCGGCTTTTTTGTATTTGGTGACAATGTGTGACCGACTCGAAGCATAAGACACAACTATAGCTTCGTGATGTGAATAGAAGGGCTTCATTGCGGTTTTGGGTATGACTGGCAATAAGTTATTAAGTCAACGATAGCATATGAAAAAAAATTACAAAATGAAGCGTTTGAAATCGAACTCGATATTTATTCGGGATGAACAGGGTTCTGGGTGTGACCCTTATCACGCTTGAGATTCTTTATAGGTTGTCGAAATGCTATATGTGTGATCTGGATCACCAAGAGATTATATTTCGCTCATCTTGCTTTTGTGATCTGTGTATTGAAAAAGTGATTGACTTTTTCTGAGTGTGTATTTTGTTTGAAAGTTACAACCAAGGTTTGCAGCGGAGATCACGTGGATTTTAATAAAATGAGAGAAAAATTTGAGGAGGGTCACGAAAAACCCGTTATCAGTTCGGCTTTGAATATCTGTGTTAGATTAATTGGGTACTAAGCAATCGACGGTTTTGGCGAACCGTTACCTAAAACAGATTAAAACTGAACATCAAACGGGGAATCCTAATGATATCACCAGATGCAAAGATCAAGGTACAAAATTTTGGTCGCTTCTTATCGAATATGGTGATGCCCAATATCGGTGCTTTCATCGCATGGGGCTTCATCACTGCACTCTTTATTCCAACAGGCTGGTTTCCGAATGAGGAATTAGCCAAGCTTGTTGGCCCAATGATCACGTATTTATTGCCGCTACTTATCGGTTATACCGGGGGTAAATTAGTTGGTGGTGACCGCGGTGCTGTAGTGGGCGCAATCACTACCATCGGCGTTATCGTCGGTACAGATATTCCAATGTTCATGGGTGCCATGATAGTTGGCCCTATGGGTGGCTGGGCAATTAAGAAATTTGATAGCTGGGTCGACGGTAAAGTAAAAAGCGGCTTTGAGATGTTAGTCAATAACTTCTCGGCCGGTATTGTGGGTATGATCTGTGCCATTATGGCGTTCTACATGATTGGTCCATTTGTAAAAGTCTTATCGGCAGGTTTGGCGGGTGGGGTTAATTTCCTTGTTGAAGCAGGTCTACTACCTCTAACGTCCATTTTTGTTGAACCAGCTAAGATCCTGTTCCTGAACAACGCGATTAATCACGGTATTTTCTCGCCATTGGGTATTCAGCAGGCGAACGAAGTTGGTCAATCTATCTTCTTCCTGATTGAAGCCAACCCAGGTCCGGGCCTTGGTATTTTGCTTGCCTACATGGTGTTTGGCCGCGGTACAGCAAAACAAACGGCAGGTGGTGCCTCAATTATTCACTTCTTTGGTGGTATTCATGAGATTTACTTCCCGTACATTCTGATGAACCCACGTTTGATCCTGGCCGTTATCGCTGGCGGTATGACAGGTGTGTTCACTCTGACAATGTTTGATGCCGGTATTGTGTCACCAGCATCGCCGGGTTCAATCTTTGCAGTCTTGCTGATGACCCCTAAAGCGTCATTTGTTGGTGTCATCCTGTCGGTAATCGCGTCGGCAACTGTGTCATTTTGTGTCGCTGCGCTGCTGATGAAAACCCAGCGTGTAACCGATGAAGATGACGATACCCTGGCTTCGGCAACGTCAAAAATGAAAGGCATGAAAGCCGACTCGAAAAGTGGTAGCGCAACAGCTTTTGCTGAAGGCAACAGCAATATCAACCTGGCGAATGTCCGCAACATCATTGTTGCCTGTGATGCCGGAATGGGCTCAAGTGCAATGGGGGCAAGCCTGCTGCGTAAGAAAGTACAGGAAGCCGGACTCAACATTAGTGTGACCAACTGTGCTATTAACAGCTTGCCGCAAGAGGTAGATATCGTGATTACTCATAAAGATTTAACAGACCGTGCTCGTAAGCATGCGGCCAATGCAAAACATATTTCGCTGACTAACTTCCTTGATAGCCAGGTGTACAACGACTTAGTGACGAGCATTGTCGCGGCAGGAAGCCCGGATGCAGCAAACGACCCAGCGATGGTCAAGGTATCACCAGTGGCAGTGAACGATGACAGTTTCGAAGCTCAAGCACCGCAGGTGTTCCAAATCCAGGCTGAAAACATCCACCTTGGCCTGAAGGCAAGCAACAAAGAGCAGGCTATTCGCTACGCAGGTGAGCAGCTGGTCAAGCTTGGCTATGCAGAGCCTGAGTATGTTGATGCCATGTTTGAACGTGAGAAGTTAGTGCCCACTTATCTTGGCGAATCCATTGCTGTTCCTCACGGCACGGTAGAAGCCAAAGACCGTGTTATTAAAACCGGTATTGTAATTTGCCAATACCCTGCAGGAGTCCTGTTCACCGACGATGAAGATGACGTAGCTAAATTGGTTATCGGTATTGCCGCTAAGAATGATGAGCACATTCAGGTAATAACTACCATCACCAATGCGCTTGATGATCCGGATGCGATTGAGCGTCTGATCAGTACTCATGATGTCAATGAAGTGCTGAACATTTTGGCAGGCCAGAAAGCGGCTTAATCCAGAACGATCCTCAAGTGACCCCCGAGGCCGGTATCTCCCTCCGGTCTCAACCCAATTTTTAATATGGTAGGAATTATTATGAAAGCTGTTCATTTTGGTGCAGGCAATATCGGCCGCGGTTTTATTGGCAAATTACTTTCAGATGCTAATGTTGCAGTGACATTTGCCGACGTTGATGAGCCTCTGGTGGATCAATTAAGTCATGATCAATCGTATAAAGTGAAAGTGGTTGGAATAGAATGCCAGATTGATACAGTAACCCACGTAACGGCGGTTAACTCAGCCAGCCAGGATGTGATTGAACAGATCATCCATACCGATATGGTGACCACGGCGGTCGGTCCGAATGTCTTGGACATTATTGCAAAAACAATCGCAACGGGTCTTACCCACCGTTTTGAGTCGGGTAACAATAATCCATTGAATATCATTGCTTGTGAAAATATGGTGCGTGGTACCACACACCTGAAAGAGCAGGTATATAAACATCTCAATGGAATTTATCACGCTCAGGCAGATGAATTGGTGGGTTTTGTAGACTCAGCGGTTGACCGTATTGTACCGCCTTCAGAAGCCGCGAATGATGATCCACTTGAAGTGACGGTGGAGAGCTTTAGTGAATGGATTGTCGACAAGCAACAGTTTAAAGGAGGCATCCCGGCAATAGAAGGAATGGAAACCACTGATAACCTGATGGCATTTGTCGAGCGAAAATTGTTTACCTTAAACACTGGCCACATTATTACTGCCTACCTTGGTGCGTTGAAAGGCCACGAGACAGTGCGTGATGCGATTGAAGATGAAGAAATTCGTGAGCAAGTCAAAACTGCAATGCAGGAAAGCGGTGAAGTATTAATCCGTCGCTATGGTTTTGACCGCGAAACACACAATGCCTACATTGAGAAGATCCTTAGTCGTTTTGCCAATCCTTACTTGCGTGATGAAATTGACCGTGTCGGCCGTCAGCCAATTCGTAAACTTGGCGCCAATGATCGATTAATCAAGCCACTGCTTGGAACCATGGAATACGGTACAGACAATATTACGCTGTTAAAAGGGATCGCGGCTGCATTTAAATACACCAACGAAACCGATCCACAGGCGATTGAATTACAGGCTTCGCTGAAAGAGAAAGGACTTCGCCCGACACTGGCTCACTATACTGGCCTTGATGCTGACAGTGATGCCGCGAAGGAGATCGAGGCGCTATATCTAACCCTATAAAATATCTGGCAGGGAAGTGTGTCGTACTCTTTCCTGCCTCTGTAACCTGAGTATATTTTGTTGTTATGAAAGTCATTCGCAATCAGTTAAAAATAGGTGATGTGGTAGTTGTAAAAGCAGGTGTCATTGATCCTGACTTTGGCAGAGAAATAGGAGGTTGGGCTGGCATTATCAGTAATATAGAGGCAGATGACAGGCTTGGCCTCTTATATAACGTCAAGTGGGACAGATACACACTAAATATAATGGATAACCCATTGAGAATGGCCTGTGTAGAACAGTGCCTTGATTTTGAAAGTATGTATCTAGCAGGAAGTGAAATTGAGTGCCATTCAGGCGGGTTTGACCTGGATTATTTCTATGCTTATGCAAGAGTGAAAAAACCTGATGACATCATTAATGAGTACTTATCTAGGCACTTGTTATAACAAGTGCTAGCTTGATAAAGGATAGAAAGTATCGGTAAGAGTTGACTGATTGGTAGTCTCGGATGTTGCTAATTTTTGACAGGTGAGATAACCGATTTAGAAGCTATGATAAAGAGAAGTAAATCGAGAGTCGTGACAGGGAGCCCCATAAAGTAGTTCTCATCACTTCGTTTTAATATTCTGTGTTAGATTCGAGAGGTACTGAGATATAACGCTTTTTGTGAGACAGTATCTGACATTAAGTAACCACAGAACACCATCGGGGAAATGCCATGCTATCACCTGCCACTAAGATCAATATTCAACATTTCGGTCGTTTCCTTTCTAACATGGTATTGCCCAACATTGGTGCGTTTCTCGCGTGGGGCTTCATTACCGCTTTATTCATCCCGACGGGTTGGTTCCCTAATGATACTCTGGCACAACTTGTCAGCCCTATGATCACCTATCTGCTACCACTTCTGATTGGGTATACCGGCGGTAAACTTGTTGGCGGTGAGCGTGGTGCTGTTGTGGGGGCTGTCACAACGATGGGAGCGATTGTTGGGACGGATATTCCAATGTTTATGGGGGCGATGATAGTTGGTCCCATGGGTGGTTGGGTAATAAAAAAATTCGATCAAGCGGTGGAAGGCAAGATCAAAAGCGGTTTCGAGATGTTAATCAATAACTTCTCGGCAGGTATCGTGGGGATGACTTGCGCCATCATTGCTTTTTATATGATTGGCCCCTTTGTGAAGATGATTTCCATAGGGTTGGCGAGCGGCGTTAACGTTATGGTTGATGTGGGCTTGTTGCCTTTTACCTCTATTTTTGTTGAGCCAGCTAAGATCTTATTTCTGAACAATGCGGTTAACCACGGTATTTTTTCGCCTTTGGGTATTCAGCAGGCAGCTGAAGTCGGTCAGTCTATCTTCTTTCTAATAGAAGCCAATCCGGGGCCGGGGTTAGGTATTTTGCTGGCGTACATGTTGTTTGGCCGCGGTATGGCAAAACAGACAGCGGGTGGCGCATCCATTATTCATTTCTTCGGCGGTATTCATGAGATTTACTTCCCGTATATTTTGATGAAACCACGTTTGATTTTGGCTGCGATTGCAGGGGGGGTGGCTGGCGTATTTACATTGGCGATATTTGAAGCTGGCATTGTGTCGCCGGCATCACCAGGCTCAATCTTTGCTATTTTACTGCTGGCGCCAAAAACATCATTTGTTGGTGTTGTCTTGTCGATTTTTGCGGCGACTGCGGTTTCTTTTATCTTTGCAGCTGTTTTGTTGAAAATGCCGGATCATGATACTGAGACCGATAGTGCTTGAGTTTTCAGAGAGGAAATGCCAAATAAATTGAAGCCCAGTACCAAAAAATGAAATAATCCATGAGAAATACGGGAGGAGGGTGTCCTCTTCTTTGCTTTATAGAGAATAAAATAGTTATGGCGCACAGTGACCAAGAGTCTGACATTCTAGAGCGTTTAAATGATGCTCCAACCGTACGAGGTTTTTTTATTATCTCGGTTGACGTATTTGATGAAGCGGTCGATTGCTTGATCCAACGTGTATTTCGCAAGGATGATTTTGCAGTTAAATCAGTGGTTGAGCCACTGTTAGGGAATTCTGGCCCGCTTGGAGAGCTGACAGTAAGGTTAAAGCTATTATTTGGTTTGGGGGTTGTTCCTGATGCTGTCTACCATGATATTGAAGCCATAATCAAAATGCGTGACTTCCTGAATCAGGAGGGGAGTGAGTACAGTTTTACTGATCCGGCTATTTTAGAGCCCGTTAAACAGCTCTCTATGGTACAAAAAATGGGAGTGGTTCAGTTAGAAATTGCACCGCCAACCGATGATGTAGATATCACCTTCTATCAGATGCAGCTAGCCAGACAGGAGCAGGTTATCAAATCGGCACTTGCACTTGCGGTTGCTGGGATTTGCGGTGAACTCGATAAAGATAGTCCATTCTAAACGCTACTAACGCCTTGATTGTCCAGAATTTGTATTAATCCTGCCTAATTTATTTTGATCCAAAGCCAGTTTTAATTCGTTTTGCTTTCCATTCGCGTTAATAGGCCAGATAATAAGTAGATGGAAATAGCTAAAACGGTTTAGTTGTGGAAAAGAGAAAACGTATAACAATTGCTGACATAGCCAAACTGGCGGGTGTCTCTAAAACAACAGCGAGTATGGTGCTCAATGGCCGAGCATCCACGTTCCGGATCAAAGAAGAAACCCGCGAACGGGTGATGGCTGTTGCACGAGAAAACAATTATTCGCCCAACTTGCACGCAAAGTCATTGCAGGCAAACCGCTCTGATGCAATTGGTTTGGTTATTCCCGACTTGACCAACTTTGGTTTTGCATCGATAGCTCGCGAGTTGGAACGTCTTTGCCGTCAGGCAGGGCTGCAGTTGCTGATTGCTTGCTCTGAGGATGATCCCGACATAGAGCGACAAGCGGTAGAAGGGCTGATCCGCCGTCAGATTGATGGGCTAATTGTAGCGTCAAGTGAAGTGACGGATGAGTTCTACCAAACCTTGACCAAACAGCTCCCCGTTTTGCAGATAGACAGACACATAGGCCAGTCTGAGTTGCCTCTGGTATTGACCGATGCAGCCAAAGTGACGGCAGATCTGGTTGAGACTATTGCGACCTCGCCTGTTTCCGAATTTTACTATTTTGGCGGCCAGTTAGAGTTGTCCCCGAGCCGCCATCGTCTGGCCGGTTTTGAACTGGGCCTTAAACGGGCAGGGCTTGAAGAAAAGCCAGAGTGGATCCGCCATCGTGATTACCAGACTGAGTCGGGCTATATATTGATGCAACAGCTGCACCAGGAGCTAGGACGTTTGCCTGATGCATTGTTCACTGCATCATATACCTTGCTCGAAGGGGTTTTGCGCTACCTTAAAGAGCACCATTGTCTCGAGGCACTTGTCAGCAAAGAGATGCGCCTGGCAACTTTCGATAACCATGATCTGCTAGACTGTCTACCGCTGAATATTGACTCCGTCGCCCAAGACAGTGAAAAAATAGCCCAGACCAGCTTTCAGCTGATCCGGCTACTGTTGTCGAGCCAACGTGTTACGCCAACCTCTTTTGCCCTTGATGCAAATATTTGTTGGCGGAGTCAATAAGAGCTCTTTGATAGCTAGGCGGCTTTAGACACCTCAAACCGATCGACGAGCTGGTTTAACCGGGTGATCGCATTTTTGAGTAGCGTCGTTCTTCGGCCTAGCTGCTGTGATGAAATCTCCAGCGATTGTGTAGTGGCCTGAGCCCTTTTAGCGGTGTTGGTGTGTTCTTCACTCGTACTGGCGATGTGACTGATATTATCGAACATAGTGTCGACTGCTTGCTGTAGCTTCTGGCTTCGTTGTCCGTCATCCAGGCGGAGAGAATTCTGCTCGACATTCTTGACTCCTTGTTCCATGAAATTAACGGCGGTCTCTGATTCCTGTCGTAGCTTGTTCATAATGCTACCGATGTGATTTGCTGCCTGTGATGTCTTGGTCGCGAGATTTCGCACCTCATCAGCCACAACTGAGAACCCCCGGCCATGCTCGCCAGCCCGGGCAGCTTCAATGGCGGCGTTTAAGGCCAGCAAATTGGTCTGGTCGGTGATCTCCGAAATCAGCTTGACTATATCGTCAATCTCTTTCATCTGGTTATTTACATCGTTGACACTCTGCGCTGATGCTTCAACAATCTCCTTGATTTTATTGGTATTGCTGACGGCTTGTTGATACTCCTTCTGGGCGTTATCAACCGTGTTGTGCATCTCTTGCTGCATCGTATTGGCAGCTACAGTGGCATTGGTTATTTCCTGTTGCTGACTTCCGGCAAGTAATAGCATTGCCTCAATAGAACTTGCGGTCTCAATCGTCGACTCATCGACGTTTTCGCAGCGCCTTAACATGGATTCACTAACCTGCTTAACTTCATTGGAGGCATGGATCATTTCACTCATGATCCCGTCAAGGTTATCGATGAAACTGTTGATCCAGCGACCCATATCGCCAGATTCATCTGGCTTGAACTGCTTTGTATCTAACCGCTGCTTGAGGTTGCCATTACCTTCGGCGATGGTTTGAATCACATCCGACATTTTTTGTAATTGCCTGGTGATGGGTTTCGCTGCCAGAAGGGTAAAGCTCAGGGTACTGATAACAATGGTCAATAAGGTGACAAGTCCTTGCTGAAAGACTGACAGTGATAGCCAGTGGGTGAGTATCAGCGGTGTAAGCAGTGAGAATATCAGCGCCAGCGTGTATTGTTTGCTTAGGGTGAAGCCGAGAGAACGGTGGCGGTAGACCTCTTCTAGGTCGGCTTCACACATCATCCCCCAGCGATCTGGAGAGCCTTTCAGCTGGAATGTTACTCCTTTTCCGATCACAGGAATATGCCGATAATCGGAGTAGCCCGGATAATTGATATAGAGGTTAGATCCATTGGCGATGGTTTCCCGTACGCCGGGGTGTAGCTCTTTGGTTGCTGGATCGGTAAACCGGATCTCAAACTCGGTATGCTGGTGGATTTTGACCATTCCCCAGTTAGTATTCACACCTGATTTTAGGTTCTCGCCATGGGAAAAAGTATTGTCTTCAAAACGGGAGCGGGAGAGCGCAGTACCAGGCAGAATGTTAGGATTGAGGTGAGATTCGACCATGAATATGTAGTTATCACCTGACTCGCTATAGATATGGCCGGCTTCCCGCTGGATCAAATCACCCATCACATCATTGGGAACGCGGCCGCAGAGGCAGCCGACAACTTGGTTGTCAAAGATCAGAGGTTGATAGAACATCAGCGTCACCGCATCATGAAAGGCTGAGCTGGACGGACCGATCTGCTCAGTTGCCTTATCGATATAGGGGCCATGCAGAAACTGACTCTTCAACCCTTTTTCAAGCATTGTTTTGTCAGCATGCTGGGTGCTGATACGTTTGGAGTAGCTTGAGAAACTCACGTCGCCATTAGCCTGAACAATGAACAGTTCAGAGAAATCACCGTTGCGTTCTAGCAAATGTCTTAGTACGTCGTTCTTCTCATTGTCTGGTTTTGTAGCGGCATACAGGGCGGCATTTTCCAGGAAGTCCCACTGGCTATTAACCCATGACTGGAGTATCTGAACACGGTTATTGGCGATACTTTCAAAAGTTTGCTCTAGCGTAGAGCGGCGGGATCGATTTAGCCGACAGGCTTTGCGCATGGCTATTTTTCCCGTCGCCCCCCAGAGAGGTAACCAACGCTTTTCTTTTTCCGACAAGTTCATCTTATGTCTTCCTTAACTCGATGCTATATACCCAAGTAACCTCAATATGTAGATTTAGCGTAAGTTCAGCGTCTTGGCTTAGAGCCAATAAACTCTCGCGGAACAAGCAGATTAAAGTCACTTGGGTATATATGCGTTTAAAGCAAGGTTAGTGCCATGATTAATATGAATAAAAAGGGAGGGGATTGAGCTAACTACAAGGGATTAAAAGGATAAATTACGCGATTAGCACCTTTCTTCTATTCAAAGTTTCAGTATGAATTCAAACGTAGTGATAGATGTTTTCAGCTTTGCACCATATAAGTGCGGATGCACCATTATATTGCCCTCATTTGATCTTAGCGATCTTAATAAACCAGCAGTCAGTATAAGAGTCACATTTACAGCGCATTTTGGGCTTATGTGTGATTTGTAAGCAATCTCCCTCCTGAATAATATTCGCACCCGGCATATTTCTAGATCACATAATGTGCAAATTTGACACTACGATCACAAAGCTAAACGGTTTTAGCAAGTTTTGCTCGATCAACTAAACCGGTTTAGCAATAATCAGTTCCGTTGTTTAGCAGTTTACAAATTAATAATTAGATGGAATTAGAATGATGAAAAAAAGCCTCTTATCACTGGCAGTGTCTTTTGCCGTAACTTGCTCTGGTGCCGCTTTGGCCCAAGGCGATGCAGCGAGCTTAGAGCAAAGGATTGCTGATTTAGAGCAGCGCCTGGAAAAAACCGAGCAGGTGGCTGCTGATGCTGAAAGCCAAGCATCTTCGTTTGAGTTTCACGGTTATGCCCGTGCAGGTTTGCTGATTGATGACAACTTGAATGGGGCATCAGCTGTTACAGGGCCGTACATGACAGCGGCTGGCGCGCTAGGTGGTGCTGTTGGTCGTCTGGGTGTTGAAGATGATAACTATGTGGAAGTGATTCTTGATCACAACATCAAGCAGGATGATGGTTCATGGTCGAAGTACCGTGTAATGCTGGCCGACAGTACAGAAACCAACAATGAATGGACGGCTGATGAGTCTAAGCTGAACGTTCGCCAAATCTATGCTGAGCTAGGTGGATTGGAGTCTTTTGATGGTGCGCTGTCATATGCTTCCATTTGGGCAGGTAAGCGTTTTGACCGTGATAACTTCGATATTCACTTCATGGATACTGATATTGTCTTCCTATCAGGAACTGGTGCTGGTCTTTATGATGTCCAGTTCAGTGAAGATTGGCAGACCAACTTCTCTGTTTACGGACGTGACTTTGGCGCCATCGACAGTGAAAGCCTGGAAGTGGAAAACTACATTGTTACGATGAACAACTACATTGGCCAGTGGCAGTTGATGCTGAACGCAATGACAGCGGCTGACAATGAAGGTAGAGATGTTACGACCACATCACCGACCAAACGTGCGGAAGATGGTTTCCACGCATTGCTGGCCTATCACGGTAATAATTTCTACGGTGGTGGCGAAGGTTTCTCAAAATCTGGTGTGATTGTCGGCCAGGGGCTAGGTGCTGAACTGAAGGGGATCGGTTCCAATGGCGACCTAAATGAAGATGCTCAGGCTGTGCGTCTGTTTAGTTACGGTGTTACTCGTTTTGCCGATAACTGGCGTATCGCTCCTGCATTCTTGGGTGAATACAGCAAGGACCGTGTAAAAGACGGTGACGAGTTCATGTGGGCAACGGTGAATGTTCGTTTGGCTCAAGAGCTGACCAAAAACTTTGAAATGGTGTACGAGGGTTCTTACCAGTACATGGATTTGGATAACGGCACCGAACAAGCTGACGGTAGTTTCTACAAAGCCACTGTTGCACCAACCTTTAAGCTAGATACTTCTGGTGGTTTCTTCCAGCGTCCGGAAATTCGTTTTGCCGCATCTTATGTTGATTGGAGCGAAGATCTGAACAACTACTCTGTGAGCCTAGCTGACGGTGCGAGCACGATGGGTGAAGGTGGTGAAGTGATGTTTGCAATGCAGATGGAGACTTGGTTCTAACATCAGCATTCATGAATCTTTTGGAGCAGCCTTTTTGAATTTGTAATTTTTTGAATGTTCTCAGTTTTTCGGTGGCCTAGTGCCACCGTTTTTTTTTGATTTGCGTTCTTGTGCGGGCTGTATAGAAAACAAAAAAGCCGGGCATTGCCCGGCTTTCTTCCTGCAACGCTACAGCAGATTAGTCTGCGATTTCAGCGTTGTGGTAAACGTTCTGCACGTCATCACAGTCGTTCAGCGCATCGAGGAACTTCTCGAATGCTGCTACATCGTCGCCAGAAATTTCAGTCATCGTCTGAGGCACGAAAGAGATCTCTTCAACGTCAAGCGTAACATCAGGCATAGTTGCGGTTAGCGCATTCTTTACCTTGAAAAACTCTGTATGTGGCGCGTAAACAGTGATAACACCGTCTTCGCATTCGATGTCGCTTACGTCAACATCTTCCATCATTAGGTTTTCTAGTACGGCTTCTTCGTCGTCACCGTTAAACTGAAATACAGCCTGATGTTCGAACATGTGGCCAACAGTACCTGGGCCACCAATTTTCGCGTGGTTCTTAACGAACGCTTGACGAACATCCATGAAAGTACGGTTGTTGTTGTCAGTTAGGCAATCAACGATAACCATGCAGTTACCCGGACCGAAACCTTCGTAGCGCGCAGTTGCAAAATCTTCACCGCCGCCGCCTTTAGCTTTATCGATTGCTTTTTCGATAACGTGAGATGGCACTTGGTCTTTTTTCGCTTTTTCGATCAAACGCTTAAGTGCAAGGTTGCTATCTGGGTCAGTGCTACCGTTCTTAGCACAGACGTAGATCTCTTTACCGTATTTTGAGTAAACCTTGATCTTTGCGCCTGCCGTTTTTGCCATCGACAATTTGCGTACTTCGAACTTTCTTCCCATGAGGAATCACTCTCTTTGCTGATATTTGGGACTTCTGTTGGACGCGGATTTTACCAGTTTGTGGGTAGGAAAGGCTAGGGGTTTAAGCGTAATAACGGCGGCTGGGGGGATTCCAGCCGTTGTGAATGGTGTGCAAGCAATCTATTGATGTCGTTATGGTTAGTAATTGCGATATTTGTTTTTCGCATACAATTGTGACTCGCGTTGCATATGTAGCATTTAGTTCCAATAACACCAGGCTAAAATTTGCTCTCATGAATACGTTGGTTAGTATTGTGTATGTATTTATTTGCATATTGGTGTGAAATGTTAGACATAGGTTTCCGTCGTCTGCCGATAAACTTTCCTATCTCTCCAACGTTACTGGCTTCTATCGAAGCGCTTTCGGATGGTGAGCTGTGGGATCCCAATGCCAGTCAAGAGCATGCGGTGTACCTCCGGGGGGTAGGGGTATGACAGAACCGACGTTCGACAATCTGGTGTTACGTCCAGTCAGAAAATCCGATCTGCGCTTTTTACGTGATTTGTACTGTACATCTAGAGACTATGAAATGAACCAGGTTGATATGCCTGATAATCATAAAAAAGTCTTTTTGCGTCAGCAGTTTGCGCTTCAAAAAAAACACTACGACATAGTCTATCGCGATGCCGATCTGAAGATCATCGTTAAAGATGGCAAGCCGATAGGCAGGCTCTATACCGACTTTAACGTCAAAGACAATAGGCTTCATATTATCGATATCACCTTGTTAAGGGAATTTCGCGGACGGGGCATCGGCCGTTTCTTTATCGACGGCTTGAAATCAAGAGCAGCTTCAGTAAATGCCACGCTTTCTCTTAACGTGCATTTTCTCAATCCTGCTTTCAAGTTCTATAAAGCTATAGGCTTTGTCTGCCTCCGCAGTGAGCAAGAACATTATTACTTACAATGGCATAAATAATATCAAAGGTAATTATGACTCAAAACAACGACCGCTTAGAGCACACCCATGCTCCCATGCTGGATAGAGAAGATGACTTGCTGGCAGGTTCATTACGCGCAGGTATGCTCAACCAGCTGTTAAGGGAGCAATTGATGCCGACCAAGGCGAAAACTGATCCTGTGGGAGTGGTTGAGCCTCAAACTTCCACCCAAACCATCACTTTGTTGTCTACTGCTGTCGATGCGATGTATGAAGTCCTTAACGCAACCACCTTTGACCGTACAGTGCTGCATGACAAGCTCAGCCAACTGTTTCATCAGCAAAAAGCAGTGTATGAAGATATCGACATTGAGCCTGCCTTACGTAAACGCCAGTACATTACCCATTGCGGGCTGGTCATGTCGCCGGATAACTGTATTACCACTCAACTGGACGACCTGCGGGTTAGAGCCTATATCCGGGCTGTTAACAAGGCGATAACGGCAATGGCGGGTGAGAAAGAAGGACCTGTACATGTGGTCTACCCGGCCTGTGGACCTTTTGCACCGTTGTTAATGCCGTTACTAGGCTATTACCTACATCACCGTTTGTTCAGTCCGCAACAGTTGAAAGTTACCTTTATTGATATGCAGCCAGGAGCATTCGCATCGCTTGAGGCGTTGGCCGAACAGATGGGGGTGAAAGGTTACATTCGTCAGAATTTGTGCATCGATGCGTTGAGTTACGACCCTGGCGAGCTGCCTGTGGATATTGTGGTGTTGGAAGCGATGCAACATGGTTTTAGTCGTGAAGGCCATTTTGGTATCGCCCGCTATTTTGCCAGCCTATTGCAACCAGACGGTATTTTGTTGCCGCAGCAAGTAATAGTGACAGCAGCATTGAATGATCCCAATCGCGAATTTGTTGCCCAGTGGCAAGATGCCAAACAGGTTTCTAGAGCTGAGAGCAATGCTGGCATATTGGCTGAGCGTATTGAGCTTGGCGAGGTGGCACGAATTAATCGCGATTCACTGAACCATTGTAAAGAGCGGGTACTTGATGAGCACACTACATTGATTGAGTTTGGAAAAGTACAGATCCCAAGCTTCCCTGAAGATACACCTGAGCAGGTATTACTGATGTGCTCGGAAGTTCAGGTTTTCGAAGATGAATGGGTGCATGAGTACGACTCTGGCATTACTCACCCGTTACCGGACCAACAGGTTTGTATTAACTTTACCCCTCGTGAAGCGCGTCCAGGTGATCTATTAGTGAACAGTGGTGATGTAATACAGTTTTATTATCGTATCAATGGCTTGCCTGGCTTTTTGGCTACTTGGATGCAAGGAGATGCATCATGAATAAGATACCCTTGAAGGTCGCCTTGTTCGTTGTCCACCCAACTGCTATGCCGACATTGCAAATGCTGGCAGAGCAAGGCCAACTTGCTGGTGTTGTATTAGCTCCACAGGCAGATCCTTTCTTACAACAACTGCATAGCTGGTTGCAACAACTGCAACTACCTTGTCACTACCTAAAGTTCGGTGAAGAAGAAGAGGCCGCCGCACAACTCAAACGTTGGGAAGCAGATATGGTACTCGCGTTTGGTTTTAGTGGCGAAGTTCCACCAGTGCTAAGCGATGCCACTGAGTTCGGTTATTACAACCTGTTACTGGCAGACCCAAACCGCTTTAACGGCCCGGTGCCGCTTTATTGGCAAATTCGCCAGGGCGTAAGCCAAGGCAAAGTAGCACTGCAACGTGTCGGTAAGACTGCTGATGGTACGGGTATCGCCTTCACAGTCGATTACCGTATCGATCCGCTGGATACCTATAAATTGCTTGAGAACAAGGTTGCCGGCAAGGCAGCTAAGTGTGTTGAAGCTTTCGTTGAGGCTGTCATCAATGACAGGCAATTATCGACAATACAAAGCGATAGTGAGAACGCCGAAGGTTTCCCTGTGCCTGATGAGGTCGGTTTGCAGGTCGACTTTAGTACCATGAGTGCTAAACAAATTGTCGACATGGCCCGTGCCGGTAACCCGGTGTTCAATGGCTGTGTTATTCAAATTGGACAAACATCGTTGAGCCTTTTGCAGGCCTCGCCATCGCACTTTCCGACACACGGGGTCAAGCCCGGTACCATTTGCCACAGCGGTATGCCGGACGGGTTGATAGTTGCTACATGTGACGGTGCGATACGGCTAGATGTGATAGCCAATATTGACGGAGTATTCGGCGGTGATGTGTTTGCCGAACGGTTTCAAATCAGTGCGGGTATGGCGTTTGAGATAATGCCTGCGAAATAGTAACGACGACGGCTTATTAGGTCGCCGTAAATTGGGGGGAATATCATTATGGCAGAACCTTTTATCGGACAGGTGGACCTGTACGGGTTCGACTTTGCGCCGGAAATGTGGGCATGGTGTAACGGTCAATTAGAGCAGATCAGTAACAATCAGGCACTGTTCTCGCTAGTTGGCACGGCCTATGGCGGGGATGGACGAACCAGCTTCGGCCTGCCTGACATGCGGGGCACCATCGCGGTGAGCCAAGGGGCAGGCTTGGGGAGTCAATACAACTACAAAGTCGGTGACCGTAAGGGCACGGAGGTCCATACCATGAGTCTCGCAGAACTCGCTGCTCACTCGCATACTGCCACAATTTCTGGAACAGCAGGCGATTTGGAAGTCAGTGTCAGGGCTTCTGAGGAACACGGGGACAATAGTGCTCCAAGCACCGGTGCCTATCGTGCCACCGCCTTGCCGCCAGGTGGCGGACCGGACAAACCGGAGTTGACTTATTTCTCCGGAACACCTGCGGAAGGAGACAAAGTTTCACTTGGCGGTATCACTGCATTTACCAGTGGAGAGCATGGCGTTGTAACTGTTGGTAACACTGGCAACAGCACTCAGTTTAACTTGTTGCAACCTTGTGTGGCGATGAACTACTCAATCGCGTTGCAAGGCTTGTTTCCGTCTCGCTCATAGCGGCTTGACAGTAGACAACGATTTGTAATTTTAACAACCAATTTAACAGCTTGAGGGTTTAATAATGGCAGATCCATTCATTGGTCAAGTTTCACTTATGGCGTTTAATTTTAATCCCCGTGGTTGGTATATGTGCGCTGGTGCATTGTTGCCCATAGCCAGTAATTCCACGCTATTTTCTTTGATTGGCACGTTTTATGGCGGTGACGGTCGTACTACCTTTGGACTACCGGATTTGCGCGGCCGTACTCCTATGAGCAAAGGACGTCACCCCGGTAGTGGGTATGACTGGAGAATAGGTACTAAAGGTGGCGAAGAGACACACACATTAAGTATTCCGGAAATGGCGCAACATTCTCATGTCGCTACGTTTACCCAAACCAGCGGCACCACCGGTGTGACGTTGCAGGCCACCACAGAGAACGGGGACAGTGCATCACCGTCCACCGGAGCCTATCTTGCCGCCGCATTACCCCCAGGGGGCGGGCCGGACCAACCGGAGCAGATATACAAAAGCGGCCCGGATAGCGCCAGCTTAGTTCAGTTGGGTGGGGTCACCGTCAGTGGCGTCGCGGGCGGTAATGTGACGGTAAACGCCAATGGCGGGTCGCAGCGGTTTAACATTATCCAACCGGTGCTGGCCATGAATTACTGTATGGCCCACGTCGGCACCTATCCGCCACGATCATAATTCTAGTGAGGCAGTTCTGAAAACAAATACGACGTAACTTTCAGATTCTGCCTTCAAAAATACAGGTTAGTAGTTTTAGCTAGGTGCTTTTTTGCTAGTTCATTATGGAAGATTATTGTGCCCAAGTATCATTTTATTGCGGGTTTGCCACGTTCGGGATCTACATTATTAGCCGGGATCCTTCGTCAAAATCCACGCATTCATGCAACCATGACAAGTCCGCTGTTGGGCCTTACTACCGGAGCTCTCGAATATATGGGAGCGAGTGGAGAGTTCAACACTTTCTTTGACTCAACGAAGAAAAAGCAGATCTGCCAGGGACTTTTTGATTCTTATTATCAAGATAAAAACGATAAGGATATTATCTTTGATACCAACCGGATGTGGGCCGCAAGATTACATCAATTAATGCAAATGTATGACGGTTGTAAAGTGGTTTGCTGTGTCCGCAATCCCGCTTGGGTAATGGATAGTTTTGAGCGTATTTATCGTAATAATCCGTTTGACTATAGCCAGATGTATACACCTCATACAAGGCAAACTGTCTATACGCGCTGCGAATCTTTAGCCAGCAGCGCGGGTTCTTTTGGTAGCGCGTGGTCAGCATTGAAAGAAGCTTTCTATGGTGAATTTTCAGATAGGCTTTTGCTGGTTGATTACGATCTGCTTGCTCAGAAACCCGAACAATGCATTCAACTTCTTTATCAGTTTATTGATGAACCAGACTATCGTCATGACTTTAATGATGTCGATTACAGTGAAAATGAGTTTGATTGCAATATTGGTGTTAAAGGACTGCATGACGTGAAGCGGAAGGTTTGTTACAAGCCGCGCAGCACAATTTTACCCCCTGAGTTATTTAAGCAATACAGTGATATGGCTTTTTGGTTAGATACCAGTGGCACCAAAGCAAATATCATCAAGGCAAAAAGTAATAATTTATGATTAGTATCTAAACAGGATACTAGTTTTCCAAAATATATTTCATGTCTTAAAGGGATTCAAAGAGATGAATAAAATTTTGTTTACAGGTTTGGCTGCAGCTTTTGCCTCAGTAGGCATTTATGCAGCTTCAGCCCAACAGCTTGGTAGTTATCAACGGAGCTATTTGGCCAGTACCTCTTTTCGAGGCTTTGGTGATCATAAAAATCATACCGTAAATAACTCTGATATTTTGCGAGCAGAAAGTAATAGTAGCGGTTTATTGGCAATACAAGCTGGCCAGCAAACAAGAGAACTCGTCATAATCGATGAATCCGTTTCGGATAAAGAGCAATTTTATAGTCAGGTAAAACCGGGCGTCGATATTCGACTCATAGAGTCAGATCAAAAAGGGTTGGATCAACTCAAGTATATTCTGAAAGATTACCAAGACCTAGATGCATTACATATTATATCCCATGCTGATGATGGTGTTATATATCTTGGCTCTTCCCAAGTGACGGACTCCTTGTTACAAGAAAAGATCAATGCGTTATCTGCGATAGATTTTTCATTAAAAGACGGTGCTGATGTATTACTTTATGGGTGTGATCTAGCCAAAAGTAACAAGGGAAAAACACTACTCGAAACAATTGCCACCAATGCCAGCGTTAATGTCGCTGCATCAGATGATTTAACGGGTTTAGAGGAATTAGGTGGTGATTGGGAATTAGAAATAGCCACAGGTGAAATATCGACATCGCCGATGTTTGACTCAGTCGCTATGCGCGATTTTACCCATGTGCTCGCTTACGATGGTACTTTGTCTCTAGGGAATATGCCAACCGGTTACGCCAATAAGAAAAGTTATACCGTACCGGGAACCAGTTATGTCTTTACGGTGAAGTCGGGGGGGGCTGGTGATAAGGATTTGTACAATTATTCTAGTTATGTTTACTTAGGTGCAAACTATTCAACCAACACCACGGCAGATGTTTATTTTGGGAGTAGTGAAACCTTTAACCTTACTAGTCTATATGTCAGGAATGGAGCAAGCTCAAACAAAACTATCCGCGTAACTTCGAATAAGGGGGGGCAGCAGGACTCAAGCTCGAGTTTATCTCAGAATGCTAGCACGACCATCAATTTCTCTGGCGAGGGCTGGACGGGAATTAATAAATTTACCATTCAGTACTCTGACGGTAGCCAAATGAGATGGCTGAAACTAGATGATATTGTAGTAGCGAGTGTTCAGGCTGGTGATACAAGCCCTCCCTCTGTAACAGGTATTACCGTAAAAGGCTCGCCAAACACAAATGATGCCTCTATGCAGTTTACTGTGGCATTTGATGAAAATGCCAATAACATCAGTACCGATGACTTTACGGTTACTACTGCATCAGGCACTGCGACAGGTACGGTTTCGGCTATATCGGCATCTTCAGGTAGTAGTATTGATGTTACGGTAAATAGTATTACTGGCGCAGGGACAATTCGCTTAGATCTAAATTCAAATACCAATATTACTGACGACTCAGGAAATGGTAATAATACCAACGGTTATGTTGCTGAATATACATCAGGCTCAACGCATACTGTAGATAGGCAAGGGCCAACAATTACTTCCGTTACTATTCCCAACTCTTCGCATAAAGTCGGCGATACGGTTACCGCAACTATTACAGTCAGTTCAGATACTGACGATTACACCTCGGGCAGCGGTGGCATTTCGGGCACTATTAATGGTTACAACCTAAGTAATTTATCGAGAACCAGTGACACTACCTATACTGCTCAGTTCACAATTACCGACGGCGGTACCGATGTGGCTGCGGGCAGTAATGTAGCGGTTAACGTTACCCTCACAGATAGCGTCGGTAATACCTCTAGCACCTATTCAACAGCAATCAGTCAGTCAGGTGATGCCATTTATGCTAACTACCCTAAAATTTCGCTGGGGGCCGATACCAATACTATCAATGAAGATGGCGGGGCCAGCACCCTCACGGCTTCACTCGCAAACAGTTTAAACAACCAATGGCCCGAAGATATTACCGTTAACTTGTCTTATTCGGGTACAGCCACGGTCACGACGGACTATACAAAATCCAACAGTATTTCTATTTCAGCGGGCAGTAGTTCTGGCACCGCTGCGGTTACGGGCGTGGCGGATACCTTGTATGATGCGGCCAGCGCAGAAATAGTGATTGTTGACGTTTCTACTGTGTCGGTTGGCACTGAAGATGGTACTCAGCAACAGACAATTTCAATTACTGATGCCGAAGCAGCTCCTACTGTGTCTCTGTCCGTGGGCTCAAGTACGGTGGCCGAAAACAATGGTACTGCCAGCATAACGGCGACGTTGGATCATGCGACCTATGAAGATGTAACAGTTGGCCTGAGCTATTCGGGTACCGCGACAAGTGGTACCGACTTTGCGACACCGAGCAGTAGCATCACCATTTCAAGTGGCACTACTTCGGCCAATGCTGCAACGGGTATAACCGGCAGTGATGATGGTGACGAGGAAGGTGCTGAAACCATTATTATTGATGTCAGCAATGTTGCAGGTGGCGGTGCTTCCGAAAATGGCGCTCAGCAACAGACAATCACGATCAGTGATGATGACGATACAACCCAGCCTGTGATAGCCAGTGTGTCTGTACCTGCTGATAATACCTATGTTGCGGGGCAATCAATCACTTTTACCGTTAATACCGATGAAATTGTGACAGTCAGCGGCTCGCCCAGCCTGACGCTGGATATTGGTGGAACCACAAAATCAGCTGCTTATGTTTCAGGTTCTGGCTCTCAGGCATTGGTCTTTACTTATTCTGTCGAATCCGGCCTGCTCGATAATGATGGTATCTCAGTCACAGCATTGAGCATGAGTGCGGACGAGATCCAGGACGCGGCAGGGAATGACTTAAATGTTGCACTTAATTCAGTCGGTTCGCTGACAAATGTGCAGGTTGATAGTGTGGCGCCAACGGTAACGGGAGTGAGTGCCAGTACGGCTGATGGTCAATACAATGAAGGAGATACGATTTCTCTCACAGTTAGTTTTGACGAAGCGGTAACAGTAACAGGCACACCGCGATTATTGTTGGAGACGGGTACCACAGATCGCTATGCGACCTATACCTCTGGTTCGGGTAGTACGGCATTAGTTTTTCAATACACAGTGCAGGCGGGTGATACCGCCAGTGATCTCGATTATGCCAGCACATCGGCGTTGGAGCTTAACAGCGCTACCATTAATGACAGTCATGGTAATGCAGCAGATCTGACGTTGGCATCTCCAGGTTCAGCTAACAGCCTGGGTGCCAACAAGGCGATTGTGATTGATACGGCGGTGCCGGGTATCTCAGTGGCCAGTGATAAAGCCAGCCTCAAGGCAGGCGAAACCGCGACCTTAACCTTTACCCTAAGTGAATCCAGCAGTGACTTTGCTGTGGGGGATATTACTGTTGTCGGTGGTAGCCTCAGTGGCTTTAGCGGCAGCGGCACCAGCTATACCGCCACCTTCACCCCGGATAGTGACCGCACGGCAGCGGCCACCATTGATGTGGCAGCCAATGCCTTTACCGATGCGGCAGGTAATAATAATACCGCCGCAAGCCAGCTCAGTATTACGCTCGATACGGCGGTGCCGGGTATCTCGGTGGCCAGTGACAAAGCCAGCCTCAAGGCAGGTGAAACGGCGACCTTAACCTTCACTCTGAGTGAATCCAGCAGTGACTTTGCGGTGGGAGATATCACGGTTGTCGGCGGTAGCCTTAGTAGCTTTGCTGGCAGCGGTACCAGCTATACCGCCACCTTCACCCCGGATAGCGACCGTACTGCTGCGGCCACCATTGATGTGGCAGCCAATACCTTTGCTGATGCGGCAGGTAATAATAATACCGCCGCAACCCAGCTGAGTATTACGCTCGATACGGCGGTGCCGGGTATCTCGGTGGCCAGTGACAAAGCCAGCCTCAAGGCAGGTGAAACGGTGACCTTAACCTTCACTCTGAGTGAATCGAGCAGTGACTTTACGGTGGGAGATATCACGGTTGTCGGCGGTAGCCTGAGCAGCTTTGCCGGCAGCGGTACCAGCTATACCGCCACCTTCACCCCGGATAGCGACCGTACTGCTGCGGCCACCATTGATGTGGCAGCCAATGCCTTTACCGATGCGGCAGGTAATAATAATACCGCCGCAACCCAGCTGAGTATTACGCTCGATACGGCGGTGCCGGGTATCTCGGTGGCCAGTGACAAAGCCAGCCTCAAGGCAGGTGAAACGGCGACCTTAACCTTCACTCTGAGTGAATCGAGCAGTGACTTTACGGTGGGAGATATTACTGTTGTCGGTGGTAGCCTGAGCAGCTTTGCCGGCAGCGGTACCAGCTATACCGCCACCTTCACCCCGGATAGTGACCGCACGGCAGCGGCCACCATTGATGTGGCAGCCAATGCCTTTACCGATGCGGCAGGTAATAATAATACCGCTGCAACCCAGCTGAGTATTACGCTAGATACGGCGGTGCCGGGTATCTCGGTGGCCAGTGACAAAGCCAGCCTCAAGGCAGGTGAAACGGCGACCTTAACCTTCACTCTGAGTGAATCCAGCAGTGACTTTGCGGTGGGAGATATCACGGTTGTCGGCGGTAGCCTTAGTAGCTTTGCTGGCAGCGGTACCAGCTATACCGCCACCTTCACCCCGGATAGCGATCGTACTGCTGCGGCCACCATTGATGTGGCAGCCAATGCCTTTACCGATGCGGCAGGTAATAATAATACCGCCGCAAGCCAGCTCAGTATTACGCTCGATACGGCGGTGCCGGGTATCTCGGTGGCCAGTGATAAGAGCACGTTGAAAGCAGGTGAAACGGCGACGTTAACCTTTACCCTGAGCGAATCGAGCAGTGACTTTGTGGCCAGTGACATCACGGTTGTCGGTGGCAGCCTGAGTAGCTTTAGCGGCAGTGGCACCAGCTACACGGCAATCTTCACCCCGGATACAGAACGCACGGCAGCAGCCACCATTGATGTTGCCGCCAATACCTTTGCTGATGCGGCAGGCAACAACAATACCGCAGCAAGCCAGCTCAGTATTACGCTCGATACGGCAGTGCCGAGTATCTCGGTGGCCAGTGACAAAGCCAGCCTCAAGGCGGGCGAAACCGCGACCTTAACCTTTACACTCAGTGAATCCAGCAGTGACTTTGCGGTGGGTGACATCACCGCTGTCGGCGGCAGCCTGAGCAACTTTGCAGGCAGCGGTACAAGCTATACGGCAACCTTCTCGCCAGATAGCGACCGCACGGCAGCAGCCACCATTGATGTTGCCGCCAATACCTTTGCTGATGCGGCAGGCAACAACAATACCGCAGCGACCCAGCTCAGCATTACGCTCGATACGGCGGTGCCGGGTATCTCGGTGGCCAGTGACAAAGCCAGCCTCAAGGCGGGCGAAACCACCACGTTGACCTTTACGCTTAGTGAATCAAGCAGTGACTTTGCTGTGGGGGATATCACGGTGGTGGGCGGTAGCCTCAGCGGCTTTAGTGGCAGTGGCACCAGCTATACGGCAACCTTCACCCCGGACACGGATCGCACCGAAGCGGCCACCATCGATGTGGCAGCCAATACCTTTGCTGATGCGGCAGGCAACAACAATACCGCGGCAACCCAGCTCAGCATTACGCTAGATACGGCGGTGCCGAGTGTGTCGGTGGCCAGTGATAAGAGCACGTTGAAAGCCGGTGAAACGGCGACCTTAACCTTTACCCTGAGCGAGTCCAGCAGTGATTTTGCTGTGGGTGATATCACTGTTGTCGGCGGTAGCCTCAGCAGCTTTGCAGGCAGCGGTACCAGCTATACCGCCACCTTCACGCCGGACACGGATCGCACCGAAGCGGCGACCATCAATGTAGCCGCCAATACCTTTGCTGATGCGGCAGGCAACAACAATACAGCGGCAAGCCAGCTCAGTATTACGCTCGATACGGCGCTGCCGGGTATCTCGGTGGCCAGTGACAAAGCCAGCCTCAAGGCGGGCGAAACCGCGACGTTAACCTTCACCCTAAGCGAGTCCAGCAATGACTTTGCCCAGGGTGATGTCACCGTAGTGGGCGGCAGCCTGAGTAGCTTTGCAGGCAGCGGTACCAGCTACACGGCGACCTTTACGCCGGATAGCGACCGCACGGCAGCGGCCACCATTGATGTGGCAGCCAATACCTTTGCCGATGCGGCAGGCAACAACAATACCGCAGCGACCCAGCTCAGTATTACGCTAGATACGGCACTGCCGGGTATCTCGGTAGCCAGTGATAAGAGCACGTTGAAAGCCGGTGAAACCGCGACGTTAACCTTCACGCTCAGTGAATCCAGCAGTGATTTTGCGGTGGGTGATATCACTGTAGTCGGTGGTAGCCTGAGTAGCTTTGCAGGCAGCGGCACCAGCTACACGGTAACCTTCACCCCGGACACGGACCGCACCGAAGCGGCGACCATCGATGTAGCCGCCAATACCTTTATTGATGCGGCGGGCAACAACAATACCGCGGCAAGCCAGCTGAGCATTACGCTAGATACGGCGCTGCCGGGTATCTCGGTGGCCAGTGACAAAGCCAGCCTCAAGGCGGGTGAAACCGCGACGTTAACCTTCACGCTCAGTGAATCCAGCAGTGATTTTGCGGCTAGTGACATCACCGTTGTCGGTGGTAACCTCAGCGGCTTTAGCGGCAGCGGCACCAGCTACACGGCGACCTTTACCCCGGATACTGACCGTACTGCTGCGGCAACCATCGATGTAGCTGCCAATACCTTTATTGATGCGGCGGGCAACAACAATACCGCGGCAAGCCAGCTGAGCATTACGCTGGATACGGCACTGCCGGGTATCTCGGTGGCCAGTGATAAGAGCACGTTGAAAGCAGGCGAAACCGCGACCTTAACCTTTACGCTCAGTGAATCCAGCAGTGACTTTGCGGTGGGTGATATCACGGTTGTCGGTGGTAGCCTGAGCGGCTTTGCTGGCAGTGGCACCAGCTATACCGCCACCTTCACCCCTGATAGCGACCGCACTGAATCCGCGACCATTGATGTGGCCGCCAATACCTTTGCTGATGCGGTGGGCAACAACAATACTGCGGCAAGCCAGCTCAGTATTACGCTGGATACGGCGGTGCCGAGTGTGTCGGTGGCCAGTGACAAAGCCAGTCTTAAGGCTGGAGAGACGGCGACCTTAACCTTTACCCTGAGCGAGGCCAGCAGTGACTTTGCGGTCGGAGATATTACTGTTGTCGGCGGTAGCCTGAGTGGCTTTGCTGGCAGCGGTACCAGCTACACGGCAACCTTCACGCCAGATACGGATCGCACGGCAGCGGCCACCATTGATGTGGCAGCCAATACCTTTGCTGATGCGGCAGGCAACAACAATACAGCGGCAACCCAGCTGAGTATTACGCTCGATACGGCGGTGCCGGGTATCTCGGTGGCCAGTGATAAAGCCAGTCTCAAGGCAGGTGAAACGGCCACCTTAACCTTCACCCTAAGCGAGGCCAGCAGTGACTTTGCAGTGGGAGATATCACGGTTGTCGGTGGTAGCCTCAGCGGCTTTGCAGGCAGCGGCACCAGCTATACCGCAACCTTCACCCCAGACACGGACCGCACGGCAGCGGCTACCATTGATGTGGCAGCCAATACCTTTGCTGATACGGCAGGCAACAACAATACTGCGGCAAGCCAGCTCAGTATTACGCTGGATACGGCGGTGCCGAGTGTGTCGGTGGCCAGTGACAAAGCCAGTCTTAAGGCTGGAGAGACGGCGACCTTAACCTTTACCCTGAGCGAGGCCAGCAGTGACTTTGCGGTCGGAGATATTACTGTTGTCGGCGGTAGCCTGAGTGGCTTTGCTGGCAGCGGTACCAGCTACACGGCAACCTTCACGCCAGATACGGATCGCACGGCAGCGGCCACCATTGATGTGGCAGCCAATACCTTTGCTGATGCGGCAGGCAACAACAATACAGCGGCAACCCAGCTGAGTATTACGCTCGATACGGCGGTGCCGGGTATCTCGGTGGCCAGTGATAAAGCCAGTCTCAAGGCAGGTGAAACGGCCACCTTAACCTTCACCCTAAGCGAGGCCAGCAGTGACTTTGCAGTGGGAGATATCACGGTTGTCGGTGGTAGCCTCAGCGGCTTTGCAGGCAGCGGCACCAGCTATACCGCAACCTTCACCCCAGACACGGACCGCACGGCAGCGGCTACCATTGATGTGGCAGCCAATACCTTTGCTGATACGGCAGGCAACAACAATACTGCGGCAAGCCAGCTCAGTATTACGCTGGATACGGCGGTGCCGAGTGTGTCGGTGGCCAGTGACAAAGCCAGCCTCAAGGCGGGCGAGACGGCGACCTTAACCTTTACCCTAAGCGAGGCCAGCAGTGACTTTGCGGTCGGGGATATCACCGCTGTCGGTGGTAGCCTCAGCAGCTTTAGCGGCAGCGGCACCAGCTACACGGCGACCTTTACGCCAGATAGCGACCGTACTGCTGCGGCCACCATTGATGTGGCAGCCAATACCTTTGCCGACAGTGCGGGCAACACCAATACAGCGGCGACCCAGCTCAGCATCACCCTTGATACGGCGGTGCCGGGTATCTCGGTGGCCAGTGATAAAGCCAGTCTCAAGGCAGGTGAAACGGCCACCTTAACCTTCACCCTAAGCGAGGCCAGCAGTGACTTTGCAGTGGGAGATATCACGGTTGTCGGTGGTAGCCTCAGCGGCTTTGCAGGCAGCGGCACCAGCTATACCGCAACCTTCACCCCAGACACGGACCGCACGGCAGCGGCTACCATTGATGTGGCAGCCAATACCTTTGCTGATACGGCAGGCAACAACAATACTGCGGCAAGCCAGCTCAGTATTACGCTGGATACGGCGGTGCCGAGTGTGTCGGTGGCCAGTGACAAAGCCAGCCTCAAGGCGGGCGAGACGGCGACCTTAACCTTTACCCTAAGCGAGGCCAGCAGTGACTTTGCGGTCGGGGATATCACCGCTGTCGGTGGTAGCCTCAGCAGCTTTAGCGGCAGCGGCACCAGCTACACGGCGACCTTTACGCCAGATAGCGACCGTACTGCTGCGGCCACCATTGATGTGGCAGCCAATACCTTTGCCGACAGTGCGGGCAACACCAATACAGCGGCGACCCAGCTCAGCATCACCCTTGATACGGCGGTGCCGGGTATCTCGGTGGCCAGTGATAAAGCCAGTCTCAAGGCAGGTGAAACGGCCACCTTAACCTTCACCCTAAGCGAGGCCAGCAGTGACTTTGCAGTGGGAGATATCACGGTTGTCGGTGGTAGCCTCAGCGGCTTTGCAGGCAGCGGCACCAGCTATACCGCAACCTTCACCCCAGACACGGACCGCACGGCAGCGGCTACCATTGATGTGGCAGCCAATACCTTTGCTGATACGGCAGGCAACAACAATACTGCGGCAAGCCAGCTCAGCATTACGCTGGATACGGCGGTGCCGAGTATCTCGGTGGCCAGTGACAAAGCCAGCCTCAAGGCGGGCGAGACGGCGACCTTAACCTTTACCCTAAGCGAGTCCAGCAGTGACTTTGCTGTGGGGGATATTACTGTTGTCGGTGGTAGCCTCAGTGGCTTTAGCGGCAGCGGCACCAGCTATACCGCCACCTTCACCCCGGATAGTGACCGCACGGCAGCGGCCACCATTGATGTGGCAGCCAATGCCTTTACCGATGCGGCAGGTAATAATAATACCGCCGCAAGCCAGCTGAGTATTACGCTCGATACGGCGGTGCCGAGTATCTCGGTGGCCAGTGACAAAGCCAGCCTCAAGGCGGGCGAGACCGCGACCTTAACCTTTACCCTTAGCGAGGCCAGCAGTGACTTTGCGGCCAGTGACATCACGGTTGTCGGTGGTAGCCTGAGTAACTTTGCAGGCAGCGGTACCAGCTACACGGCGACCTTTACCCCGGATACTGACCGTACTGCTGCGGCAACCATCGATGTAGCCGCCAATACCTTTATTGATGCGGCGGGCAACAACAATACCGCGGCAAGCCAGCTCAGCATTACGCTAGATACGGCACTGCCGGGTATCTCGGTGGCCAGTGACAAAGCCAGCCTCAAAGCAGGTGAAACGGCGACCTTAACCTTCACCCTAAGCGAATCCAGCAGTGACTTTACTGTCGGTGATATCACCATGGTGGGCGGCAGCCTGAGTGGCTTTAGCGGCAGCGGTACCAGCTATACCGCCACCTTCTCGCCAGATAGCGACCGCACGGCAGCGGCCACCATCGATGTGGCGGCCAATACCTTTGCTGATGCGGCAGGTAACAACAATACCGCGGCCACCCAGCTGAGCATTACGCTCGATACGGCGGTGCCGAGTGTGTCGGTGGCCAGTGATAAAGCCAGCCTTAAGGCGGGTGAAACCGCGACCTTAACCTTTACGCTCAGTGAATCCAGCAGTGACTTTGCGGTGGGAGATATCACGGTTGTCGGTGGTAGCCTCAGCGGCTTTGCAGGCAGCGGTACCAGCTACACGGCGACCTTTACGCCGGACTCGGATCGCACGGCAGCGGCGACCATCGATGTGGCGGCCAATACCTTTGCCGATGCGGCAGGTAACAACAATACCGCGGCCACCCAGCTCAGCATCACACTGGATACGGCAGTGCCGAGTGTGTCGGTGGCCAGTGACAAAGCCAGCCTCAAGGCAGGCGAGACTGCGACGTTAACCTTTACCCTGAGCGAGGCCAGCAGTGACTTTGCGGTCGGTGATATCACGGTTGTCGGTGGTAGCCTGAATGACTTTAGCGGCAGCGGTACCAGCTATACCGCGACTTTCACCCCGGACACGGACCGCACAGCAGCGGCGACGGTGGATGTGGTAGCCAATACCTTTACCGATGCGGCAGGCAACAACAATACCGCGGCAAGCCAGCTCAGTATTACGCTCGATACGGCAGTGCCGAGTATCTCGGTGGCCAGTGACAAAGCCAGCCTCAAGGCGGGCGAGACGGCGACCTTAACCTTTACCCTGAGCGAGTCCAGCAGTGACTTTGCAGTGGGTGATATTACTGTTGTCGGTGGTAGTCTCAGTGGCTTTAGCGGCAGCGGTACCAGCTATACAGTAACCTTCACGCCAGATACAGATCGCACAGAAGCGGCGACCATCGATGTGGCAGCCAATACCTTTGTCGATGCGGCAGGCAACAACAATACCGCGGCAAGCCAGCTGAGTATTACGCTAGATACGGCGGTGCCGAGTATCTCGGTGGCCAGTGATAAGAGCACGTTGAAAGCAGGCGAAACGGCGACGCTGACCTTTACCCTAAGCGAGGCCAGCAGTGACTTTGCAGTCGGGGATATTACGGTTGTCGGTGGTAACCTCAGCAGCTTTGCCGGCAGCGGTACCAGCTATACGGTGATATTCACGCCGGACACGGACCGCACCGAAGCGGCGACCATCGATGTGGCAGCCAATACCTTTGTCGATGCGGCAGGCAATAACAATACCGCGGCAAGCCAGCTGAGCATTACGCTCGATACGGCGGTGCCGAGCGTGTCGGTGGCCAGTGATAAGAGCACGTTGAAAGCAGGTGAAATAGCAACATTGACGTTCACACTCAGCGGAACCAGTACGGATTTTACGGCTTCGGATGTGACAGTCGTCAACGGTATTTTGAGTGACTTTGCTGGCTCAGATACCAGCTATACTGCGACAGTCACCCCAAGCTCGGATGGCGTAGTGACGGTAGATATCAATGCCGATGTGTTTACTGATGCGTCTGGTAACAGTAATACAGCGGCAACCCAATTGTCCTTTGGCTATGACAGCTCGGAACCGACAATCACCATTGCCTCAACCAGTGATGCAGAGCTGAATGATGCTTTTGAGGTGACCTTTACCCTTTCCGAGTCGAGCAGCGATTTTGCTGCTGAGGACGTGGCGGTAAGCGGTGGTATTCTGGGCGACTTCATTGGCAATGGGACAAGTTACACAGCGACGGTAACACCGAATAATGAAGGTGTTGTCACTGTAAACGTGGCGGCCGGTGCCTTCAGCGATGCGGCGGGCAATACCAATACTGCGGCGACCCAGCTGAGCCGCACTTATGATATCACTACGCCTAAGCCGGTTATTTCAAGCAGTGCCGATACGATTACTAATGCTGACTTCATTGCTGATATTGATTTTGGTGAAACAGTTACAGGGTTTGTCCTAGATAAGATCACGGCTGTTAATGCTAGCTTGAGTGAGTTTACTCATCAGGGTGAAGGCCGCTATCAAGTCACAGTGACGCCAGATAGTGATGGTACGGTATCTCTCGATATCGCTGCCGGAGGAGCGTCTGATAGTGCTGGCAATGCTAGCGTAGCTGCTGAGCAGTTTAGCCTTGAGTTTGATGGCGCGCGGCCATATCTCCAGTCGCTAACACCAGATGATGATGCTGGCAGTGTGCAGCATAATGCGTCACTGGTGTTGGAATTTAACGAGTCCGTTGTCGCAGGTGAGGGTAGTATCAGCATCTATGATGCAGATGATGATAGCTTACTTGAATCCATTAGCCTGAGTGATGTTCAAGTGGCTATTGACGGCGTGCGGGTGACGATTGACCCAGTAGCTACTTTTACCCCGACACATAGTTACTATGTCCACATTTCATCAGATGCCCTGTTTGATTCGGCGGGCAATGCCTTTACCGGTATCGATGACGCCAATAGCTATAACTTTACCATTGGCAATAATATTCCTGATGTCTCGGCAGATTCGGCTGCGGTAGCTGAAGACAATAGCGTGGCGATTGCCGTGTTGGACAATGATAGTGATAGCGACAGCGAAATAAACCTTGCCAGTGTTATCGTCATGACTCAGCCTCTTTATGGCAGCACCAGTGTGAACACAGGAACAGGTGTTGTGACCTATACGCCTGATGAGGATTTTGCCGGTGCCGACAGTTTCTACTATCGGGTGGGAGATGTGTATGGCGGTCAGTCGGAAGCGGTGAAGGTTACGATTACGGTAACGGCTGTGGATGATGCTCCTGTCGCCGTGTCTGATTTAGCCTCGACGGATGAAGAGCAATCAGTGCTGATCGACGTACTGGCCAATGATACCGATCCTGATGCGGGGGACGGTGCAGACAGCAGTACCTTGGCTATTGTTATTCAGCCAGAACAAGGTGCAGCGACCATTGAAGAGGGGCAGGTACGCTACACGCCGGATGAGAACTATACGGGCAGCGATGCCTTTACCTATACCGTGCGCGATACTAGCGGACGCTTGTCCAATGCTGCAGAGGTCCGGATTAATATTGTCGGGATTAATGATGCACCAGAAACCGTCGCCGATGAAGCGGTAACGGATGAAGATACAGCTGTTGAGGTATCGGTGCTGTCGAACGACAGCGATATTGATGGCTCTCTGGATGCCGCGACTGTCGCGATTGTCAGCCAGCCAGCTAATGGTACCGTCAGTGTATCCGAACTCGGTGTGGTGACTTATACACCGAGGGCTAACTTTAATGGTGCAGACAGCTTTACCTATGTCGTGAAAGACAATGAAGGAGCGACTTCGGAAGCTGCAGCAGTGAGCCTGACCGTCAACAGTGTCAATGATGCACCAGTTGCCAGTGATGATATTGCTACCCTGCTGGAAGACAGTACCCACTCAATAAATGTATTGGGTAATGATAATGATGTTGACGGCCAGCTAGATAGCAGCAGTGTGACCGTTATCAGCCAACCAGAACAGGGAAGTGTAAGCGTCGCCGAAAATGGAGCCATTCTATTTACGCCGACAGGAAACTTCAGTGGTGAAGACAGCTTCACTTATCAAGTGCGAGATGAACTGGGCATTGTATCGAATACGGCGACTGTGACGATCACCGTGCAAGCGGTGAATGATGCGCCGCTAGCCAACGATGACAATGTGAGTACGTCAGAAGACAGCGCGGTTACCATCAATGTTATTGTCAATGACAGCGATGTAGATGGCAGCCTGGATACGACGACGCTAACTATCGGTACCACGCCGACAAGCGGCTCGCTAAGCAATAACGGTGACGGCACACTTATCTACACACCAGATGAAAATAGCCAGGGTAGTGACAGCTTCACTTACACCATTAGCGATAATGAGGGCGAGGCATCCAATAGCGCGACGGTATCCATAGATATTGAAGCTGTTAACGATGCCCCGACGTTGTCGGGTGAACCTGAAACCGAAGTCGCTCAGGGAGAGAATTATAGCTTCACCCCGCAAGGTAGTGATATCGATGGGGACAATCTCACTTTTAGCATATCTAACCAGCCATCATGGACGGAATTTGACGTATCAAGCGGTACGTTGAGCGGTAGCCCGGATAACGATGATGTGGGTGTTCACTCCGGTATTGTGATCAGTGTCAGTGATGGGACTGAGTCGGTATCGCTTCCGGTCTTTGCCATAACGGTCACCAATGTGAATGATGCACCGACGATAACGGGAACGCCGACGACTCAGGTTGATGAGGACAGTAGCTATACCTTTACGCCGCAAACCACAGAGATTGATGAAGATGATGCATTAACCTTCACTATTGCCAACAAGCCGGGCTGGGCGAGCTTTGATACATCAACTGGTACTTTGAGCGGTACCCCGACAAACAGTGATGTTGGCCTTGCCAGCGGCATTGTTATCAGTGTTACTGATGGTGAAGAAAGTGCCTCCCTACCAGCGTTTGGTATTACGGTCAGTAACGTGAATGATATGCCGGTTGGTGAATCGCTGTCTGCTAGCGTTGCCGAAGACAATAGTGTCACGATTGCACCAAACCTTGAGGATGTGGATGGCGATACCCTAGGCTTGCTGGTGACAACGTCTCCGCAGCATGGTTCGCTGGAAAGTGATGGTTTGGGCTGGCGTTATACCCCGCAGGCCAACTATTACGGGGATGATACATTCAGCTACCAGGTAACGGATGGCCAGTTAGCATCTGCTACCTACTCGGTGGATATTACCGTCGTTGCGGTCAACGATACCCCGGTAGCTGTAGATGACAGCTTTGTGGTAACGGCAAACAGCAGTGGTAGTTACTCGCTGGATGTACTAAGCAATGATACCGATATCGACAATGATGGCCTGCAGCTTGAGTGGGTCAGTGCCGAGTGGGGATCAGCCTCTATTCAAAATGGCACTGTGGTGTTTACTGCCCAGCAAAGCGGGACGTTGACGCTTGGTTATAGTGTCACTGATGGCAATGGCGGCAGTGACACTGGCCAGGTTCGGTTGACGATAGAAAGCGATGCACTGCTGGCTCCTGAGATCACTCCGCCAGAGGACGTCGAGCTCAATGCCACAGCGTTGTTTACTAAGGTCGATCTGGGTGTCGCGACAGCCAGTGACAGCAACGGTAACGCCTTGCCTGTTTCACTGGTTGATAATCAGATCTTCTTCAAGCCGGGTAATAACATCGCGTACTGGCGCACCGAAGATTCTCAGGGAAATATTGCTGAGGCTAGCCAGAAAGTAACAGTCCACCCGCTGGTGACGATTGCTAAGGATAGCGAAACGACAGAGGGGACGTCGCACAGCGTGCAGGTTTACCTTAATGGCCAATCGCCGAGCTACCCGGTAGTGATCCCTTATACCGTGTCGGGTACCAGTGGTGAAAGTGACCACGACCTGCGCGATGGCAATGTCGTGATCGAAAGCGGTACAGTCGGTGAGATCCTGTTCAGTATCTCTGAAGATCAAGAGGATGAAGGGCAGGAGTCACTGACCGTTACTCTTGATTCGGCTAGTAATCTTGGAAGCAAAAAAGAGTACACTCTGGCTATCTATGAGCAGAATGTCGCACCGAAGGTAGCGATATCTGTCGCCCAGCAATCCGAGCAACGACAGCTTATTGAGAATAATGATGAGCTTGTCACAGTCAATGCACTGGTGACCGATGCTAATAAAGGCGATAGCCATGATTACCTATGGACAAGCGAAGAATCTCAGTTGACGAATACTAGCTCAGCACCTGAACAGTTTATATTCTCACCGTCACAGTTGAGCCCTGGTATCTACCTTCTCAAGCTGACGGTAACCGATAATGCCAGTGAGCCGTTGTCGGTATCGACAGATATCTATATTGAGGTGGTCGAGCAGCTAGCAGTATTAGGCAGTGAGGATACTGATGGCGATTTGATCCCGGATAATCAGGAAGGTTTCTCTGATTCAGACAGTGATGGTATTCCCGATTATCAGGATGCCATTAGTGAATGTAACGTGATACAGGAACAAGCCATAGAGTCTGAACGATATCTTGTTGAAGGGGAGCCCGGGGTTTGCTTGCGTAAAGGGGTTACTCTGGCTGGCAATGAAACAGGCGGTGCCCAGTTGCTTGATAGTGAAATTTTAACCAAGCTCGGAGATGATTCTGAAGCGGATAATATTGGCGGTATTTTTGATTTTGTGGCCTATGGCTTACCTCAGGTAGGGCAGAACTATCAGGTTGTCTTCCCACAGCGCCTGCCTATTCCGGCTGATGCGGTATATCGGAAGTTTAAGCAAGAGACAGGCTGGGTTGATTTTGTTACCGATGAGTTTAACTACCTGTCTTCTACTCAGGGAGAAGCAGGTTATTGTCCACCTCCGGGCGATAATAGCTGGAGCCTTGGCCTGACAGAAGGCCACTGGTGTGTACAGATAACAATTCAGGATGGTGGCCCGAACGATGATGACGGTATTGCTAACGGTAGTGTTATTGACCCAAGTGGTGTCGCTGCGAGGGCTAGCAATAATACATTGCCAGTCGCCCAGGACGATAGCATCACAATAAGCCGAAATAGCAGTGCGATGATCGATGTTCTTGCCAACGATAGTGATGCTGACGGTGATGTGCTCGACATTGCGAATGCAACCTCAGATTTCGGGGCCGTTGTGATAGAAAATAATCAGCTGAATTATACCGCGGAAGACACATTCTATGGCGTTGCGACCGTCAGCTACAGCGTGACAGATAATAGTGGCGGTACAGGTTTTGCAGATGTCACCGTAAACGTTGTTAATAGCTTGTCACCGGTAGCCGTGGATGATCAGGCTGTAACAGATGATCAAACAGCTGTGGTTATTAATGTGCTGGGCAACGACAGTGATCCGGATGGCGACAGCCTGACGGTGGTCACCGCAGCGGCTCAGAACGGCCAGGTGAGTATCAATACCGACCAAACACTAACCTATACACCTCAGAAGGGCTTCGAAGGGATTGATACCATAACCTATCGTATTCGTGACCTGAATGGGCTGGAAGCGACTGCTGTGGTTAAGGTCCAGACCAGCTTGAAACGTTCTGTTGTGATTGAAAATGAGGCCGGAGGAGGCTTAGGAGGAAGTATGGTCATGCTGTTGGCACTGCTTGGTGTTGCCCGTCGCTATGGTCGAAAACTGTGGTTGGGGCTACTGCTTCTTCTGAGTTTTAACAGCCAGGCCAATTGGTTTGTTGAAGCGGATATCGGGCTTAGCAATGCGCATGAACGCTCAGATGTGAAGGCGGACACTGTCATCGACAGTGATGACTCCGATTTATATTGGACGGCAGGGGTCGGCTATTCGTTTAATACGGAGTGGGCGCTGACAGCACGCTATATCGATCAGGGGCAAGGCAGTGCCACAATCAGCAGCAGTTCAGCCTCACCTGATGAGTACCATCAGAGTGTGGCCCGAGTTTCCCCGGTACTGGTAAGTGGCGTGGGGCTTGATGTCAGTTATTCGCTCTGGCAAGCAGATCGCTTCAATGTGGCCGTTAGCCTAGGGGGAATGCACTGGGAGACGGACTTTGAGAGTCGCTACCAAGGAAGCACAATCAAATCCAGCGATGATGGCATTGATCCTTATCTAGGGCTTGAGCTTGGGTATGACATAGGTGAAAACTGGGCGATAGGGCTGGGGGCAACACGATATTTTATCGATGCCAATGACGTCGATAGCTTTGCTCTTAGGCTGAAATACCGATTTAGCGAAGAAGATTAGCCCTAGCCAGGCTAACTTCCAAACTGGGCAATTCGTTATCGCTCAAGCTTTAAGCGCTTGTTTGAAAAGTTGAAAAAACTGCTTTACAAGGAACGGGTTGCCCCGTATTATTCGCCGCACTTACGGAGAGATGGCTGAGTGGTTGAAAGCACCGGTCTTGAAAACCGGCATACGTTTGTAGCGTATCTAGGGTTCAAATCCCTATCTCTCCGCCACATTCTAGAAATTGGATGATTACCATCGGGTTTCGTACAGAATTGGAGCGGTAGTTCAGTTGGTTAGAATACCGGCCTGTCACGCCGGGGGTCGCGGGTTCGAGTCCCGTCCGCTCCGCCACTACAACGAAGCCTCAGCAGAAATGCTGAGGCTTTTTTGTATGTGTTGCGTTTGAGTTCGCCCTACGGTCGAATGAGTCCCGCTTGTGCGCAAGCCCGGACTGGGCGTCCCCGCCGTTCCGCCATTACAACGAAGCCTCAGACTACGCGTCCCGGCAGAAATGCTGGGGCTTTTGGGTATGCGTTCAACTGATTATTTAATGTAATCATTATCTAATAACACGGATTCGTATTATTAAAATTTAAGCTTATTTAGTTATTGTGTAGGTCATAATTGGTGGAAAATGCGCACACTTTATTATCAAGCCAATCTCTGACATTAATCAAAAATGATATTAACCAAGGCCTGGTACCGCACACTATCTTTGCTATCAAAAAAGTAATAATAAACTGTATAATGACATGGATAATGACAGAACTGTAGATATAGGAAACCCTATGAATATACTTAAATTGCGCACGTTTGTGTTGACAGCTGAAAGTGGTTCGTTGTCACATGTTGCTAGGATCATGGGAAAAAGCCGGACTTCACTTAGTATGTCATTATCTAGCTTAGAAGATGAGTTAGGTGTTGAGTTATTTTATAGAACTAAAAACAAGTTAACGTTAAGTGAAGCAGGCCAAGAGTTATTTGCTGACTGTAAGAATATCGTCAATATTGCAGATAATATTTATTCCAAGTCACTACGTTTAGCTGAAGGCGTGAGTAATAATATTCGCGTTGCCTACGATGATAGTTTGCCGTTGAGCTTTTGGCGTAAACAGTTGGCGCTAATATCTGAAAGTGATCAAGATGCAACGTTTTCGGCGATTAAAGCCTCCAGCCCTGATCTTCCAACTCTGGTGAAAGACAAACAAGTAGATGTCGCCTATGGATTGATGATAAACACGACGGATGATCCGAGCCTTAATGTGAATGTGCTTCACCGGATCCGAATGATGGTGGTATGTGCCGCTAATCACCCATTAGCGGATATGCCCAAAGTATCGAGTGTTGAAATCAGCACACATCGACAGATTGTATTGGCGCATTTATCTGAAGATGTTCACCCTGAGTATAAGCCTTTGGCGAGTAGCAATATCAGCTTTTCTAGTTACCATGAAGTACTTGATGCTGTTCTGGATAATTTAGGTTGGGCGATTGTGCCCGAGCCACTGGTAAAAAATGAATTGCGTAAAGAAACGGTGAAAGTAGTGAAGCATCCCAATGGCATGTTTTATGAAAACTTTGCAGAACTCTCGAGGCCAAATGAGCAACATCCAGAATTGGCACTGCAGTTAGCCGAGAATATTGAAGAGAGTATTTACGATATTTTATAACTTAACGGTTGTTGTCTATGAATATATGCGTTGATTGCTTACGAAAATTAAACTAGTCAAAATCGTTTGGGAAATGGATATTATTTGGGTTAGATAGAAAAGCCGAGCTTAGCCCGGCTTTTAATTATCCGTTAATGTAGTGGTAACTTTTAATTAGACGATACGTAGGCCGCCTTGGGCAATCGCAAAGCGACGTGCTCGGGTGAATGACAATGCATTGGTAATCCCTTCACCAGTAGGTCCAGCGATGGTAAAGGTTGAAGTACCTTCTGCATTGTAGCCGACACCTGACAGGGTTGGGCCGTTATGAGCGAAGATCGTCGTATTAATACGGCGGCCAAACTGGGTGACGTTTTCAATATTGCCAGAGTAGATACATGCCGAGTGCTTGTTGCCACGCTCTGCAGCGACGGCGCGCTCGATGGCTTCATTGATGTCTTTGCAACGAACAATCGGTAGAACCGGCATCATTTGCTCAACATGTACCAGCGGATGGCAGTTATCAACATCCATAACAGCCAGGCGGGTGTCAGACTCAACACCAATTGATTTTAGGATCTCACCAGCATCTTGACCGACGAACTGTTTCACTGGGTGCCATACGCGGGCGATTTCTTGAGCGGTACAAGGTTTAGCACCGTCAATTTCGTCCATTGTCAGGATTTGATCTGTTAGTTTCTCAGCTTCGTCTTTGCTCAGAACGTAAGCACCAAGCTCTGACAGTTTCGCGATGAGTTCGTCAGCAACAGCGTCTTCAACGAAAACTTCTTTTTCACCAATACATAGCAGGTTGTTATCAAAAGCGGCACCGGCGTAGACACCAGCCGCAGCCAGATCCAGGTTTGCAGAAGCATCAACGATCACTGGGGGGTTACCAGCACCTGCGCCAACACCTTTTTTACCGGATTGTAAGATGGCTTTTACCAGGCCCGGGCCACCGGTTCCTACCAACATGTTTACTAGAGGTGATTTTGCGATTTCACCTAGCGTTTCTAGTGTCGGCTCTTTAACCATAGTGATCAGGTTTTCAATACCGCCAGCTTCAACAATAGTTTTGTTGAGCAGGTCGATCATCACGGCAGAAACAACTTTTGCCGACGGGTGAACATTGAATACAACAGCATTACCTGATGCCAGCATGGAGATAGCATTGTTAACTACGGTTTCTGTCGGGTTTGTCACCGGCGTTACTGCACCGATCACACCGTAAGGAGCGCGTTCTTCGATGGAGATGCCGTGGTCACCAGACCATACTTTCGTTTCCAGCACTTCGGTGCCTGGTGTTTTAAGTGCTGTTAGTTGATGCTTAGCAACCTTGTCTTCAACACGACCCAGTTTGGTTTCTTCTAGAACCATTTTTGCGAAATCTTCAGCGTGAGATAGCACAGCGTTGCGGATGGCTGCGATAATGGCTTCGCGAGATTCTTTGGTTGAGTTGGCGTAGAACTCAACTTGAGCTTGATGAGTGGCTTGGATTGCATCTTCAACTGAATTGAAAACGCCTTTAGCTGTGTTGATATCAAAAGACATAGTATACATACCTCAGTGGTTAATTGGGTGGCGAACCACCGCGTTGCAAGGCTTTAGAGCACACTGCTCAGCCTTAACAAAATCGTTAAAAATGGAATTAAGCGTAGGTTTTGGCTGCTTCTTCGCCGTTCAGTACTCGCAGAGTGCCTAGAACTAGCGCTTCTAACTCAACCTCGCCCGGATAGACGTTGACTGGGGCAATGAACCCAACGCGCTTGGCAATTTCAGCTGTGATGTACTTGCTGTATGCGATACCACCCGTCAGCAAAATGCCGTCAACCTGTCCGCCGAATACCGCACCCATTGCGGCGATTTGTTTAGATACCTGGTAAGCCATTGCATCAGTGACTTCTTTTGCTGCGGTGTCGCCGGCTTGTGCTTGCTCTTCAACATCACGCATGTCGATGGTGCCGGTGTAGCTGAATACGCCCCCTTTGCCTTGAATGAAGCCCTTCATATCGGCGTGGGTAAATTGGCCGCTGAAGCACAGGTCAATTAGTTCGCGGGTTGGCAAATCGCCGCAGCGTTCAGGTGTGAATGGGCCTTCAGAAATTGCGTCAGTGGCATCAACGGTACGACCCTTCTGATGGGCACCAATAGTGATACCTCCGCCCATGTGACATACGATCACGTTGACGTCGTTGTACTTTTTGCCGTTTTCTTCAGCAAATTTCCGAGCGATTGCTTTTTGGTTTAGTGCGTGGAAGCGGCCTTTGCGCTTAATGGCTTTGTGGCCAGAAAACGCTGCTAGTTCAGACAGTTCGTAGGTGACAGGGGCATCGGTGAAAAATGCTTTGATACCATTCTCGTCCGCGAGCTCTTTACCAATGATGCTAGCCAGATTTGCAGGGTGCTGAATTTGAGCATTGACTAGATCCGCGACCAGTTTCTCGTCAACATTGTAGGTACCGCCTTCAACTGGGTTACATGCTCCGCCACGACAGGCAATCGCTGTCAGATCGGCTGGGGACACGCCATTTTCAGCCAGCGCTAGCAGAATAGCGGCTTTGCGGAATTCTTTTTGATCCGCAACTCGTGTGTATTGAGCCAATTCCTCGGCACTGTGGCGTAAGGTTTTTTCGAATATTTCAGTAGAATCCTCGAAAAGGCCGATTTTTGTTGATGTAGATCCTGGGTTAATTGCTAAGACTTTCATGTGCTTCTACCTGTATTTACAGCATGAGCTTGCTACCGATATGCAGCGGCAGTGGGCTTTAGTTAAATGGTTGCTTCTGGTTCTGGTTGAACTTGTGGTTTTTTCATTGCAGCGACTGCACATGCCAGTGCAATAGAGATGGTTTTCTCCGCCTCGCCGTCGGCACGAGAAACCAGAACCACAGGGATACGGGCTCCCAGCAGTACACCTGCCATGCTGAAGCCCGCCATGTATTGAAGGGCCTTGGCAAAAACGTTGCCCACTTCAATATTTGGTGTCATCAGGATGTCGGCTTCACCGGCTACAGGATCTTGAACGCCTTTCAGGTTGGCGGCGTACTTGGAGATAGCAATGTCCAGCTGAAGCGGACCAGAAACGATGCAGTCTGTAATTTCACCTTCTTGGTTTGCTTTTTGCAGTTCGGCAGCATCAAGGGTGGCTGGCATTTTGTCGTATGGCTTTTCTTTGGCGCAGAGATTGGCCACCTTCGGTATTTTGATGCCCAGAGAGTGGGCCAATTCAACGGCGTTGCGGATGATGCCTTTCTTTTGCTCCAAGTTAGGCGCGATGTTCATTGCAGCGTCAGTGAAGATATGGAATTGTTCGCCACCTTCCTTGAATAGAACACCAGCGTGGCTCAGTACGTTACCTGTACGCAGCCCATGTTCTTTCTTTAGGGTTTCTTTGAGCAGGGTAGAGGTTTCGATCAGCCCCTTCATGAGTACATCACCGTGACCCTGGGCGATAGCGTTTACTGATTCGTAAGCGATGGCTTCCAGGCCGTTGGCTTCGATAATCTCAAAGTGAGACAAGTTAGCACCACATGCCTGAGCAGCCTGAGTGATTAGAGAGCGCTCTCCCACCAGAGTGACATCAATGATGCCGTCAAGGAATGCTTTGTTTGCAGCATCGATGGTTGCTTCATCATGAGCAGCGCAGACAACCACTCGTTGCTTGGTATTGCCTTTTTTGGCCTGCTCAATAAAGAAATTCTTGTCGTACATAGGTTCTACCTTTTAATTCTGATAACGCCTTCAATTTTCAACGCCATATTACTGAACCCTTCTCAGCTTAAATTTCAGTGAGTGTCAAATTAATTGACAGCAAGGCGTGCTTGCCGAGTTCAGCAGTCACCTCAAAATTGGAGCTTTGGTTGTTAGTCCAGCCGTTGGGGGCAGTGACAGCGGAAGAAATAAATGGTGTATGCAAATATGGGCTAAAAAAGGTGGGATTAAATTTAGCAAGAATGAGTTTTATGATTGGTTGTAGCCTTTGAAAACAGGCGGTTATAGTGTTTTGGTGGCTGTTACCTAGTTGAGTGCAGAGAGCGATGACGTATAGCGTTATGATCCAACGAAAATGGCAGGTAGGACTCGACGAAGAGAGAGCATGAGCTCCTTGATGATAGTATTTTCTGGGTTGTTTTCGTGTCAGATTGAAGGGTGATATTTGTTCCGTTTGGGTACATCAATAACGTCATTCTGTAAGACTGTGGCAGGATTGCTGTGACAGAGTTGAGAGATCTATCACAATTCACTTTGTGCTGTTTACCTGTGATCTAATCCAGCATTTCAGCGTTGGTTTTGCTGTCAATAATACTGACACTGAGTGATGTTATCAGCGAGCCTCTGAGTTCTAAAATACTTATCAATTTATAACGTGCCAGATCCGGACTCTGCCGCTTTTGGTGCATCGTTAGATAAGTATGAGGAACCTCTGATGTCTTATAGAAAGCAGCTTGAAGCCGTAACCACACCAACGGATCAACTGAGTGTGACTGACAATGGCGAGTTGACGATAGACGGTTGTAAAGTGTCTGACTTGGTTGCCCAGCATGGCAGCCCTCTGTTTGTCCTGAGCGAGAACACACTGCGTAGCAATTTGCGTCGAGTAAAGGCCACTTTCGAAAGTAACTGGCCGCAGCCAGTGAACGTAATGTTTGCAATCAAAGCCAATACGAATTTTGCAGTACGTGCAATCTGTAATGAAGAAGGTATTGGTGGTGATTGCTTCGGTCCTGGTGAAGTAGAAGCGACATACATTGGTGGTGCCGATCCGAAACGCATAGCATTGAATGGCACGGTGAAGAGCGAAGAAGCAATCCGCAGAGCGATTAAGTACGGTTATGCCATTCACTTGGATTCATATGAAGAGATAGATATTGTTGAACAGATCGCCAACGAGCTGGGTGCCACTGGCGTTCGAATCGGCGTACGTCTAAAAGTGCTTACTGATACGTTCTTTAAAGACTATGTCGCTGACGCTTATCCATTCCCTGATTTCCTGGGTGCGATGCGCTGGATTAAATTTGGTTTGCTTAAAGATACAGCGATTAAGATTATCGAACGAGTGAAAGAAATCCCGGCATTTGAATTCTATGGGTTCCACACTCACCTAGGTCGATTTGGTAAGCAGCTGGAAGGCTGGGAAGCGCTTTACCGCCAGTATGCGAAAGATGTGATTGAAATATCTCGTGAGTGCAATGTGACGCCATTTATGGTGGATCTAGGGGGCGGCTGGCCTCGTGAGCGTGATCCGGAATCCCGTGGTGTGGAACAAAACCCACATACCATTGAGCAATACGCCGAAGTGGTTTGTCAGGGGATGCTTGATGAGTTCACCAAGGCTGACTTCCCAGTTCCGCAATTGTGGCTTGAACCGGGACGTTATATCGCAGGAAACATCGGTACCCTGCTGACATCGGTTAATGTGGTTAAGCGCGATGCGGATCTTGCTTATACTACCTGCGATGCCTCTACTTACCTGGCCATTTTGGTAGAGTCTCAAGAGTCTAAGAACATGGTGCTGCCAGCGACGAAGATGGATGACGAGCTGACAATGACGTCTGACATTGTTGGTCCTATCTGTATTCCATCTTTGTGGGCTGGTGCGGCTAAAATGCCGGAGCTTGAGAGGAATGATATCCTGGCGATCATGGACGTGGGCCACTACGCTGAATCTCAGGCTAGCCAGTTCAATTCGCTACCACGCCCGGCGACGGTATTGGTCAATAACGGTGAAGTTGATTTGATCAAAAGAGCTGAAACGATTGAAGATGTGTTTGCAACACAAGTATTTCCTGAACGTTTGAAGGCAGAGATTGTTCGTTAGTAGTATTGTCACGAAAAAGTGTTAAAGATATAAAAAAACCAGCCATCAAAAATGGCTGGTTTTTTTTAGGTTATTTGGAGTCGCCATGCCTTTCAGTCATTACTTTGCATGCTGCCCTGTAGTTTCAGTAGGTGTTTTACTGCGGGAAAGATCTGCTCATACCTTTCAACGGCGGCATGCTCCACACCAGAGTGCTCATCGGGTTTTAGTATGAAACCGATTGGCGTTCGGCTGATCTCAATGTAGTTCCAGTGCTGGCCAGTTTTGTCTATGGCGCCAATAGTCATACTCTTCGGTACATCACCTTTGTCTAGGCGCTGTTGAGCCGCTTCAATACTTTTCTCTACACTCTCATCAAGCCATGCGACTACAGGTTGCTGGTGGTCAGGGATGGACGACAGGTTGTCTAATATGAATTGGCAATCTTGGATAGTTAATGACATTTGATACTCCTCTTAAATCAATCACCAATGTAAGCAGATTGAATTGGCAAGGCTGATTGGACATCCATAGTAATTGTAGGATGACTAGAGCTGTCATATTGAGGCATTGAACTTGGGATTAATTAGATTGCCTCTGTTGTCAGTAAAAGTAGGCATGAATTGATTGGTATCAATCTATTTAAAGAGGGAAAAGTTTGGTGTCAGCATTACTGACACTGGGCGCCACAAAGGGTGGTTAGCGAAAATTTTAGTTCACAGTTACTCCTTATTGGTTCTGATACATTCGTTCGCAAGTTCAGCGAGAGCAAAAAATACATTTAAGGAGTTCTCATTATGTTTAAGAAATTAGGTATTGAAGCGTGGTTTTTTTCGCACTTCACTTACGGCGTGGTCCAAATTGTTTTTATCCCCATTATCCTGCCTCTTTTTATTCTGGATATGACAGGTAGTGCGGAGAAAGTTGGTATTGCGATGGCAATTTTTGGCCTGGCAGGATTGCTAGCGCCTTTGATGGGGGTTTGGGCGGATAAGCACCAAGGTCATCGGGCTGTACAAAATTCTGGCTTTGTTTTTTACCTGATTGCCTTAGGCTTTTATATGATTGCAGGCAGCAGCTTTTCCATGATGTGTGCCGGGGCGTTCTTCTTTGGTCTGGGTTCGGCTGCATTGCTGATGATGAATCCAGCGTTTATTGTTTCTGCCGGTTATGATCATGTTACAGAGACCCGTAAGCTGACCCGACTGGTCCAGATGAACGTATTAGGTTCCATTATTGCCGGGTTGGTGTTGGCCATGTTGATGGAAGCCGGGTGGGGCTATATCGATATAATGGCTTTGATTGCAGCCGTTGTATTGGTATTGCTTGCGGTTACTGCAACAACCAATAAACGACAAGCAGCGTTAGTCGCACTACAAAACGAGAAAATTGCTTCTGCCAGTGAAAAAGAAGGCACTAGCAAGATCGGTCTGATTGAGATCCTGTTCTCCAAGTTTGGCATTTTCTTGATGGCGATCTTCTGTTTGGTTGCGGGACAGGGCCTGATCATGGGGCAGTATCCTAACTACATGGAAAAGGTCTTTGAGATCGCTCCTGCCGACTCATCGGTTGCGCTGTCGGTATCTGCAGTGGCTGGATTTTTCCTGATTATGTTTGTTGAGCCTTTGGTCAAACGTATCGGTAGTACGGCCGTATGGGTATTGTTCTCACTGGTTGCTGGTGGAGCTATGATGGCGATGTATTTGCAGTCATTGAGTGATTCAGCTGTAGCTGCCTATATTCCTCTTGGGCTGTCGGTACTCTTTGTTATGTCTATTACTGTTTGGGATATGACAACACCGTCTTCGATTGCCAAATTGTCACGTGTAGGTTCAGGCCTGACCCAGGGGCTACTGATGTTTATCATATCGATTTCCTATGCTGCGGGGAATGCAGCTTCAGGCTTTGTGGCTGAAGGGATTGGCTGGAAGTCTATTGCCTACATTGTAGCGGTTCTTCTTTTTGCCGGTGGCGTCTTTGCAGCTTTGACCATTCGTCACCGCCAGAAGATCGCGGCAGCCCAATCAGTGTGATTTCACTAGTGCAAACAAACCCCATCGAGGGTTTGTTTGCCACCTTCCTCTGCCAATCCCCTGGTCGCTAGATTAGCTAACGAATAAAACCGATTTGTAACCTCTTCACATAGTTAAGCCTTCCTTTGGTTCGGTCTTTGAGTTGATGTGGGTCGACCCGGTGTAATTGTGTAATATACTCCTTGTTATAGCCGTCGCGGAGAGAGAGCTTGCATCCTATCGATTTATCAATGTTACAGTCGGCTGATGTTCAGTCGGCGATATATCAGCAGCTTGAAAATATAACCAACAGTGACACTTTCCAGAATGCTCCAAGGATGTGTGACTTGCTTCGTTATGTCGTAAAAGAAGAGATAGAGGGGCGCAGTGATCGGCTCAAGCAGTTTACTATTGCTGTCGAAGTGTTTGGACGCGATCAAAGTTTTGATTCCCAGTCTGATCCTATCGTGCGTGTTCAGATGGGGCGATTACGCCGGGCTTTAGAGACTTATTATTTAACCTTGGGTAAAGACGATGCGGTAATATTTGATATCCCCAAGGGTTCCTATGCCATCCGTTTTTTGAAAGCTGAAACGAATGAGATAGATGAGAAATTAGGAGAGGCCCCCAAAGCGGGACAATTTGGCCAAGTGCCGAAGATTGGGGTACTTCCTTTTACTTGTAATGCCAGCGATCCTGAACTGGTGTTATTGTGCGGCGGGCTCAGTGACGAGATTAGCCTTGAACTGAGCCGTTTTGATAATCTGAATGTTGTCTCCAACCTGGCACAGAACGAGGGGTATTTCCAAGATAGGCAGGATGAGACATTGTTTATCGTGTCTGGAAATATTCGTCAGTTGGGCGAGCGGGTGAGGGTCCATGCCTTGCTGCAACGCAGCGATACCAGGCAGCAAATCTGGGCCGAGCGCTATGATTTTGTTTACCAGGAACATGACTTATTTACGATGCTGGATGAAGTGATCAGCTCTGTTGTCGGTGAGATCGCAAGTACTTTCGGGGTTATACACCGTCATCTTTATAAGCTTCATATTACTAACGAGAATGCGTTGTGCCTGCCAAATTACTATCAGGCTAGCCTTAAATATCGTCATTATTTGATGGCACTCACCAAGGACACTTTCAATAGTGCTTTGTCATGCGCCCAACAAGCCTATCGGAATGAACCTGAACATGCCGGAATTTCGACGATCTTAGCTGTTTTATATCTTGATGCGTTTACGTTAGGCATCGAAGATATTCCGAACGCCAGGGAAACGGCTATTCAATATGCCAATAAGGCCATTGAAATGGAGCCTAACCGGCAAGGGACTGCGATGATGCAGGCTCTGTTGTATCAGGCAGAAGCTGATAGAGACGGTGTAATAACCAGTGCTGAACGTGTGGTTGAGCTGAACCCCAATAATGCTTACATGGTTGGGCTGGCCGGGCAGCTTTTATGCCTGGCAGGCAAATTTGAACGCGGTATGGCGTTGATGTCTCAGTCAATGCGGCTTAATGCATACCAGCCAGCCTGGTTTAATTTGGCTCATTATCTGTTTTACTTTAAGCGCGGTGAATTTGACGTCGCGCTTAAACAGCTGGATCAGTTTTCTCATACTGAGCTGTTTTGGTCCCCGTTGCTAAGGGCCGCTGCGCTACAGCGACAAGGCTTGGTTCAAGAAGCTAAATTGGCCTATCACCAAGTATTGGCCCTTTGTCCTGACTTTGATCAGACTGCAGACCAACGGATCAGCAGTTACGTTGTGGCTCCCGATCTGTCAGAGATGCTGATTATTGCATTAAAAGAGATTCGAAATAGTTAAGGATGCAAAACCACGCCAGAATACACTTCTGGTGTGTTGTTTCTATGTTCGAGCATTGATGCCACCTCCCATGCATTTTTCTTCAATATTGTCTTAACAGATTCTTCGCCTGTTACTGGGATACAAACCGTAACACACTATCCGTACCTCCCCATTTCTCGCAATACTTGTTTGTACCGACAGGAGGAAGTGACCTTCTGTCTTCAACGATTGCTTTCAGTATGGAGATACGACAAATGCCTGAAGTAAAAAAATGGCCAGCCATCGAACCGGATCGCGTTGCTAACTACAAGCATATCTGGGAAAACGTTTCAGCAGCCGACAATCTTCCTGCTGATGTTGCGGCTTATCTTGCTCGGGTGAAAGAGCAGGGAAACGGAAAAGGGATTGAGCAGCTCAGTTTTATCAACAAGGATTATTTGGGCTTTTATCAAGCTCCATTTTCTCAAGATGTTGATAATGCCGATCTGGTTATTTATGGGATGGGGATTGAGAAATGCTCACCAACAGGTTCTTCTCATAAATTTGCCCCGCAGCGTTTACGCCATCTCAGCAAAATGGGGATGGGGACTGTCGGTGACAACGGCGAAATTCCTTTCGAGCAGTGCAGGATCATCGACTACGGAAACTGGGATTGTCTTGGTCAGTTTGAGCTTAAAGCTGAGGTTGAGCAGCTCACAGAACTGATGACAAATTTAGTAGTTGAAAAACAACTGACCCCATTAGTATTTGGTGGCGACCATACAATTCCGTACCCAACGATGAGAGCTTTAGCCGAGCGCTATGGCCCGCTGCGTGTGATTCATTTTGATGCCCACTATGATCTGTCAACCCGCGCAGATTTCGATTATCCCTATACCTCTGGTCATTGGCTACCTAAGTTGTATTCAGAAGGCCATGCCGATCCTGAACGTACGGTACAAGTTGGCGTACGCGGACGCCAGACGGCGATGGTAAAAGGGAATCATATAGCCTTTGGCACAACAGCATTTACTTCCAATGAGGTCTGGGATCATGGTGTTCAACCTGTGATTGATAAGATCCTGGAACTCTGTGGTGATGGTGGCCCAACGTATCTGACCTTTGATTTAGACGCGTTAGATACGGCTTATTGCCGAGCCAATTCAAGCCCCGATCCATTTGGTCTGACACATTTTCAAGTGTATGAAATCATTCGTAAGGTAAAAGAGTCAGGCAAGGTTCATCTGGTGGGGGCTGATATTGCCGAGTACACGCCAGATACTGACCCAACAGATAAAGACGGCATCATTGCTGCTGGTTTTGGCTGGGAGCTATTGTGCTGGCTGGCCGATGAAAAACAAAAAGAGAATGGTGAAAACCGACCTACAGTCTGGCCACAGGCTTTTGGCTCAGTTTCACTCTAAGCCTATATAAAGATAAAGCCCGTATTCTGCGGGCTTTTCCAAGAAAAACCTGTTCTCCGCCGCCACAAGTACGAATGCCAAAGCTTAATTCCTTATACCCAGAAGTCACAAATTGCTAACGAGAGGAAAGTGAAATGTTTGAGCCTAAACGGATTGAAATTGCGCCTGAGAAGTTAGAATTATACAAAGATATATATTGGAACAAATCTGACGCTGATTATTATATCAATGATGACATTACACCGATGCAGCAGCGTATGTCAGAACAAGGCGTTGAAGCGTATAGCCTACTGGGCAAACAACATGTAGGAGCTTACGGTGCGCCTTATATAAACACTGTTGAGGGCGCAGATATTGTTATGTATGGTCTGACCGTCGATAAGTGTTCACCGAATGCTGGCGCGCATAAATTTGGCCCGGCCGCTATCCGTGACGCATCTAAAACCGGAATGGGGATGATGCATCAGGATGGCACCATGCCGTTTGAGCTGTGCAATATCATTGATTATGGTAACTGGGACGGTTTGGGCCAGTTTAACCTTGATGAAGAGATGCGTGCTATTCAGAAAGTTGTTGATGATATGGTGATCAACCATAACTGTACGCCTTTCTTTTTTGGCGGTGATCACACGGTAGCTTATCCAGCCCCTGCAGCTTTAGCTAAGGTTCATGGTCCAGTGTCACTGATCCATATCGACGGTCACTTTGATCTGCTAACCCGTAAAGATTTCGACTACGAGTCTTATTCTGGTAACTGGTACTGCCGGCTCGCTTCAGAAGGTGCCATTGATCCTACATCAAGCATCAGTTTAGGGATGCGAGGTCGCTGGTGTGCCACTCAACAAGGTAAAGCAAAAGCGATTGGGGGTAACTTCTACCTGGCTGATGAGATTTATGATTTGGGGGTTGATTATATCGTCGACCAGATCTTAGAAAAACAAGGCGATGGCCGTCCTGTTTATCTTACTTTCGATCTCGATGGATTAGATCTTCTCGATCATAGTGCTAATTCAAGCCCTGATCCTTTCGGCGTGTCTGCACGCATGTACTATGATATTTTCCGTAAGTTGCGTGCCAGCAAGCGTATTAACCTGGTCGGCGCCGACATTGCTGAGTTTGCCCCCCAGAAAAATAGTGATGAAAAAGATGCACTATTAACCGCGGCATTTGGCTGGGAGCTATTGGTTTGGCTGGCTGAGTGTCGCCATATTCGCGAAGGTATCAAGCGTCCAACCCATTGGCCAATGAACTTTGGCAGGAACATTGAGTTCTAGGGTGTCCTTTCACTCATATTCAGTACAATATGAAGGCAGCCACTGAGCTGCCTTTTTACGATCTTTCTCTTCCCTCTTGCCATCACAACAATTCTGCGCCACCAAGTTAACCAATCGTTCTTTACTTGGGTAACTGTTACCTGAGTTAACGGTTAGATACTCATAATCCGAACTTCAATTCATTAGATTGAATTCATGGTCTGTAGGTGTACTGCAGAACTCATTCATTCTTAAGAAGTATCGAGAGGGAATAACATGACGACGCAAAGTAGTCCAACGACGATGTTCGACAACGAGTATTTTCACTTCGTTGTATCAGAAGGCTGGAAACATGTTGGCGCATCACAACCGCATGCCGATGCGGTGGCTGATAACTTGCTACGAGCAGGCATGCAGGGAAAAATCTATCAGGGGCTGGGCGTCATTGAAGCGATTACTATCCCTTATGAAGCCGGTGTGTTGAATACTAAAGCTGAGCCAGAAATGGAGTCTGAAGGACCGACTTGGGCTGTTTTTAATGGTAACAAGTCATCTGGTCACTATACCGTGAAAATGATGGCTGAAAAAGCCATCGAGAAAGCGCGCGAGCATGGTATTGCTATCGTATATGGTCATAACCACTGTGATGCTGGCTCTTTCTCTTCTTACTCGCAAATGGCGATGGAAGCCGGCATGTTTGCAATGACCTCAAATAACTCAGTTCCGCTATCGGCACCATTCGGTGGTATGGACTTTGGTATTTCAGTTCCACCATTTGATGCCGCTTGTGTCGGTGGTGAAGAGCTGCCTCTCGTTACATCTGTGAAGTTGTGCGAAGGTTATGATGCCGATATTTCTGACGCTATTCTTAACGATCGTGATCTCAAGGCACCGCTACTTGTTGATCCGGAAACGGGAGAACTAACAGCGGATGCCCGTAAGTGGGGAGAGTTGATCCCTGGCTACGGTCGAGTTGCTGACTGTAAGGCACCTTGGAATTTTACCAATCCACGTCTTTATTCACTGAACTTGTGGAATGAAGCGATGACCGCCATCGTCAACCCGAAAGGGGTGATTTGTTCAGATCTCCCTGCAATGCCGTCGGATTACCTGAAAGAAGATGCGCCGTGTCCGGTTGGTGGTTCTTACATTCTGGTTATCGATCCTAGCCACTTTGGCCCAATCGAAGAAGTAAAACGTAAAAGCGACCGCTTTGTCCGTGCCATTAAAGAAAATCGTCCACGCAAAGGTTTTTCTGAGGTGTATATTCCTGACGAGTGGGGCTTGCGCGCAATGCGTGAAGGTAAAACCGAGCATGAAGTTATGGACTCTCATTGGGACGGATACAAAGCCTTCTTGGAACGTCATGGTTGTTGTATTGACGAAATCAATGCGCGCTGGGAATCTCTCGTTGGCCCTGAACGTGCGGCTGCGACTGTGCGTAATTAGTTTTTTAAAGTTGAGCCCTACTCTTAGGGCTCATTCCATATATAAATAAAAACGAATTCAAAATTATGAAAAAAATATTCTCCGCTTTATTTGTTATATCCAATATTGTGATGTCTAGTGCCTGGGCTGCAGATTACTCTGATGACATCCATAAAAATGATTATCAATGGTCACAATTCAATTTATGGCATGTTATCGATCAAAAGCCACATGGACCAGATGGGTTCAGTGATACTTTCCTCGAGGTAGAATTTGGTGGACGTTCAGGTTTTCTCGATTTGTATGGCTATGTTGATATATTTGATATTACAAATTCATCAAGCAGTGATATGCATGGTGAGCAAAATCTCTTCATGAAGTTGGCACCACGTTTTTCACTGGATGCACTGACAGGTCAAGATCTTTCCTTTGGTCCGGTAAAAGAAGTATATATTTCAAACCTCAACAATATCTCTGATCCAGCTTTTGATACATTAATTGGCCTTGGTGCTGACGTTGAAGTGCCAGTGTTAGGCAAAATGGGAATGAACCTGTATGCACGTCACTCAATTAATAATGCCTTTTTTACCGAGGAAGAAGGGAAATGGAATGGTTATCAATTTAGTATGAACTGGTTTACGCCATTTTACTTTTTCGATAACGGCAGCTTTATTTCTTACCAGGGTTATTTGGATTGGTTGTTCGATGTAGATACCTATGGAAATGAGTTTATTGCAAAACAAGGCGGTGTCATGTCCAATGGTATTTTCTGGCATTCAGAGCGTTACGCATTGGGCTACAGCCTAGACTATGTTAAAGATGGGTATCTTATTAAAGATTCAAAGGAATTTGAATCGACTGGTTTTACTCATTACTTTACAGCATCGTATAAATTCTAATCAGCTATCGAGTTGCTAAAAAAGAGGCACTGCTGTGTCTCTTTAACTTGCTGCGTTTAATTTTAATGTTACTTACATAAACAAAGCATTAAATATGAGGTTGTTGTATGCGCTTTTCCGTTGAACAGTTGGAAGCTTTTGTCGCATCAGCTGAGTGTGGTTCATTTTCAGCGGGGGCAAGGCATCTTGGTAAAGCACAGTCTGTAGTCAGTACAGCAGTGGCTAATCTAGAGATGGATTTGAATCTCAGCTTGTTTGAGCGAACAGGGCGCTCGCCAGTATTAACTATGCATGGGCAGGCGTTGCTGGTGAAAGCCAAGCGCATTCTTAATGAGTGTGGAATTTTGCTTGCTACGGCTGATGAATTTCAACGGGGTGTTGAGCAAAAGCTCACTCTAGCAGTGGAATCCATGGCGATGACTCAGGCCATGGCAGACAAACTTAAAGCATTCGAATTGGCATATCCGCAAGTCGAAGTTGAAATTTTGAGCGCGGGAGCGGGTGATGTGCTTCAGTTACTTGAAGAAGGAAGAGCTCAGTTTGCCGTCTTGCTCCAGTTAGATAAGCCTAAGCCATGCTTTGAGTTTTACGGTATCGGTACGTTAGAAATGTGGTGTATCTCTGCTGCTAGCCATCCGCTTGCGAAGATCAAAGCGCCAAGCTGGAGAGATTTGCAACAGCACCGACAGATCTTGCTTACTGGACGCTACGGGCAGGATCAGCATCGTTGGCAAGTGGCTGACTTGGTGTGGAAAACAGAGAATGTAATATCAGCCATGCAGCTAGTCAGTAGTGGAGTTGGTTGGACGGCGTTGCCTGCTGAAATGGTACGCGATGTCATAGAGTCCGGTATTCTTTCTAGGCTTTCACTGGACTTTGAGTCACAGCCCTGGCACCAGGGGGTTGATATAGCTTGGTCGACACAGCAAGCATTAGGGCCAGCGGGAAAAAATTTACTGCAGTTGTTAAAAGAAATAAAACTCTAGAATGGTCATATACCCAAGCTACCTCACTCCCAAGGGGCGAGTTTACTTGGCTTCTATGCGTTGTTACCGATTTTTAATTTAGAACCACTAGATTTTCTAATCGGCACCTAGCCTGCGCGGCCCGACCTAGTAGCAAAGTAATTCTCGCTGAAACGAGTATCTTGAGGTAGTTGGGTATATTCAATAAGGAAATTGAGATATGCCTCTTCAGGTGTAGGCATATCTCCTCTATAACAGATAACTGATTTTATTCAAATGTAGCTGTACTTTTAACTACGACGGATAATAACTCTCCTGAGTCGGTTTTACTTTGAGATGAAGAATTAAGCGTGCTTTTGGTGTTTTTAAGTCTTTCCATTAATGCGATTCTTTCTTTCTCAACGTCTGAAACTTGTTCTTTTTTAGTCTCTTGCATGTAAATTCAACCTAATAGCATGATGTATATTGTGTGGTGCCTGTTTTATTTAGATGTTATAACAAATTATTTTTCTGTCTGAAAGATGGCTAGTATCTGTTGTATAGATAGGTTAAATGTGGGGGTGTTTATAAGTTGTTCGATCCGTTAGTATTGAATTTCATATTAATGTATAGGTGAGGTTATGTCTGATTTTACTGAGCAGCAGTCGCTCAAATATTCAATGGTTGGTGCATTTGTTCTGTCGCTATGGGGGCTGGGAATGTCCATTTACTCACAGTCAGAAGCAATCTTGCTTGATGGAGCATTTAATTTAATTTCAGCCATTGTCGCCTTTTTTTCCATCCGGATTGCCCATCTTACATCAAAAGGAAGCGATCAAGAATTTCCGCTTGGGTATTACTCTTTCGAGTCGTTAATCGTGTTGATTAAGGGCATTTCCATGTTGGTATTAATTGTAATCGCAATCTCATCCAATTTACCTGTGTTGCTTTCAGGAGGCAGAGAGCCTGCTATTGAGCTAATGGCAATTTATGTATTTCCAGCTGTTGCTGGCTGTTTTATTCTTTATTACATTTGTTATTTAGGCTACAGAGCCAATCCATCTGATTTACTTAAAGCTGAAAAACAAGCATGGCTGATTAATGCTGTGATTTCTGGCGCTATTGGTCTAGCTCTTGTGATCGTCTTGTTGCTTGCATCAACATCATTGGCTTGGATATCTAGGTATATAGACCAAATCTTAGTGATCCTATTTAGTCTAGCCTTTATTGGTGAGCCGATAAAACTAGTAAGAGGTGGTGTGCGAGAATTGCTATTGGCCAGGCCAAGTGAAGAGTTTGTTGCACCGATCGAGAAAGAGATTGCTCTGTTAAGCTTAGAATACAAGCTCAATATCGTTGCTTTGGATATAATAAAAACAGGGCGACATACCTGGGTCACCATTATATTGAATCCGGAAGAAGATGAGATAAACGTGCGCAGATTCATGGAGCTGAAACAAAAGGCTAGGACGTTAATAAGTCGTCATTATACCGAGTCATATACTGAAATCATTATTGAGGCTATTGAACAAGAGTAATAAAGCTGTCTGATGTCAATCTAAGCACCGGGTGTCAAAATTATTGGCAGCCAGAATTGTAATATTCGATGAAGTTATTATATTTGTCAGGAAGTATGGTTAGATAGGAGTTGCTAGTTCTGTTAATACAGACTTAAAACAACAGCAATATGACTGGAGAGAAATATGAAGTAATTTAACGTTTATGGTCATCCCGATGTCTTCAGCTACTCTCTATTCCTAAAATCAAACAAATAACGAAGAAAAAATGAAGTCACTAGGATTTAAAAGAACAATAATAATATCGACAATAGTGTTAGTCACTGTGTGCTTATTCACATCGAACTGGCTCTACTATGTTTATATCAAAGATAGCACTATTCAAAAAATTAATGCCCAATCACAATCTATTGTTAAATATGAAGCCAGGAAAATTGAAAACTGGTTCCATAGTAAAGCCCTGGCTGTCGACTCATTAGCTTCTCATTATAAAAGTGGAAAAATTGACAACAACTATGTAGACATCGCAATGTTCTCTAAGGAAGCAAGCGATCTAACCGTCATCCTTTTCGGCTTTGATGATGGAAAAGCATATTCAACAGCAACTAGTAATAGTTGGATTGATGGTGTTGTGATCCCTGGCAAATATGATCCTCGCTCTCAGCCCTGGTATCAACAAGCAAGACAGTAAACGGTCTAGACGTTACTGATGTATATCTTGATGCAGGCACAAGAGAACCCGTTGTCTCTATTGTGGAAAACCTCGGGGACGGTGTGGTTCTAGGCAGCTTTACGTTATCTATCCTGGCTGAGACCCTGAAAGGTGTTGATTTCCCTGGCGCAGTGGCAGCAGTTTTTGACGAAACGGGAACAGCATTAGCTTCTAATTCATCAGTTTTAACTGTTGGAACCCGGCTAACCGACATTGGAATGGCTGATGTGCAGAGAGTAATGCTATCGCAAGACGAGAGCGATACAACGTATTCACTTGATGGTGTAGAAAAGCTATTTTTCACCCAGTCGATCGAGTTGGTGAATGGTAAAAAGTGGTATCTATCTATTGGCGTTGACAAAGCTGTAGCTTACGCTGCCGTTGATGGAACGTTGAGCGAAGAGATTACCTATTCCTTGATGATGGTATTCATTGCTGCGCTACTTATCATTGCTATATTAAATGCTCTCTATCGACCAATAGTGTTACTTAAAGACGTTGTATTTGACTTATCGAAAGGTGACGGTGATCTCACCCGTCGGCTACCAGTTACAAGCAGTGATGATTTGGGCCAAATCTCAGAAGGTATTAATACCTTTATCGACAACCTACAATCCCTGATGTTGGAAGTGTCACACTCTTCAGAGCATATTTCCCGCAGTGTTGAGCAGCTTAAACAGCAAACAGATGCAAACAACGAAGTATTAATAGCCCACACTACCGAGACAGAACAGATTGTTACCGCGATTGAAGAATTGAGCACTACAGCGAGTGATGTTGCGAACAACGCATCAGAAGCTTCACAATTCATCGAAAAAACAAATACGCAAGTATCAAAGTCGAAAGATGGTGTGACTGAAGCAACAAATACAGCCTCTCAAATGGTTGAGGAGGTTAAGAATACCTCTGCCCGTATCGCAGACATCGGCAAAGGTACTACGGAGATCACTAATGTACTGACAATCATTGGTGAAATTGCAGAGCAAACCAACTTGCTAGCATTGAATGCAGCCATAGAAGCCGCCCGTGCCGGAGATCAAGGTAGAGGTTTTGCCGTCGTCGCTGACGAAGTCAGGGCGCTTGCAGCTCGAACACAAACCAGCACTGCTGAAATCGAACAAACGTTGGCGAACCTGCGAGCAGGTTCAGGCGCAACAATTGACGCTATGGGGATCACCAAATCAACATGCGAGAAAACAGAAGAAAACGCCACCTTGATAGCAAAGGACTTGGATGCAGTCGACCAAGCTATGGGTCATATTAATGAGTTAAGTACACAGATAGCAACCGCTGCCGAGCAGCAGAGCTCTGTGACTAATGAAATCAGTCACAATATGACCGCTATTCGCGAAATCGTTGTTGAACTTACAACAAACGGAGAATCAACGACTAATGAAACCATCAACCTTGCAACGGCAAACAGCCAATTAAAATCTGTTATCAGAAAATTTAGGTTGGAATGAAGGGCTCTTTGACAAAAGAACATGAAAGTTAAGCCAACAGAGTGAATTGATAGAAATCACTAGCATCGTAATAACAGATTTATAGGAGTCATTATATGGTTGGAGAGCAGCGTGAAGTCACACTGAGGTTTTTGGCTGAGCCTGGCGATGTCAATTTTGGAGGCAAAGTCCATGGTGGTGCGGTAATGAAATGGATTGACTTAGCCGCGTATGCCTGTGCTGCTGGATGGAGCGGACGTTATTGTATTACAGCTTACGTTGGAGGGATCCAGTTTGTTGCCCCTATTAATGTTGGCAACCTGGTGGAAGTCAGCGCCAAGGTGATTTATACCGGTAGATCGTCAATGCATGTTGCGCTTGATGTTCAGGCTTGTGATCCTAAGTCTCTGGATTTAAGGCTAACGACTCACTGTATTGTAATTATGGTGGCTGTTGATGAATCAGGCCATCCTATTAGAGTACCTGAGTGGGTACCGAAGACTGAGGATGAGAAAAAAATGCATGCCTCGGCGGTTAGGTTAATGGATGTACGTAAAAACGTTGGTCAGGAAATGGAAGGGCATATAAAAGGGTAATAGTGTATTTTGTTAAGCATGATAATGAAGCCTCAGAAGAGATGCTGAGGCTTTGACCAAAAAGCTCCCAAAACAAAGAAACGACAGCAATGTGCTATACATTCCATCATGAAGGTCAGGTTATAACGCGTGAAATCAAAAAAGCTCGTGTGAGCACAAATAAGTCACACAGAACACCAATCCGAACTATTCTTTAATTCAGTTCATCAGATGGCTAACATAAGGATAATAAAGGAGTGTCATCATGGCTGAAAATGATAGAAACAACGTCATTTGGTCTGATTTCTCAAGCACCCTCTATGATATACCGAAAGAGAGCCATGCCAAACTCACCTATAGCTTTGATAAGCTTCATCCCCAGCTTAAGTGGATGTTGATTTGCATAATCCTAATACTGACGACATGTGGTGGTAAAAATGAAAAGCTTAGGGACAGTGAAGAAATTACGATACTAGAAAGAAAAGAAAATAGTCCTCCTACGGTAAGTTTGAATAGCAACAAATCGACGATCATTCACCAAGAGACACTCAAACTAATTGCTACAGCTAGCGACAGTGATGGCCAGATTTCTGCTGTTAAGTTTATGCTTGATGGTAACGAAATAGAGACACTTAAACAGCCTCCTTATGAAGTTGCGCTTAAACCGAATGTGGGAAGCCAAAGATTCAGTGCGATAGCTATCGATGATGTGGGTGCAAGCTCATTACGGGCTGAAACTAAGGTTGTTGTTGAGCCTATCAAATGGCGAAGAACAAATGGCGGTAATATGCTAAGTCTTGATGTCAAAAAAAAGCATCCTTATCTCTTTGTAGACACAAGATTAATTGATTTGATTTCATCGCCAGCTAAATATGAAGATTTGCAATTTATCGATAGCGTTATGAAAAGATACTATATCGATAATAATAAAGAAGATCCTTGTTCAAATGGGGGGGCTGACACTAGAGCATATATGGTATGCAAAGTGAGCCGTTATAGTAATTTCGGTGAGTTTTTTGATGCATCTATGTATTATGGCATTAAAGCTTATTTTAACAATACGCCAGAATCTGTAGAGTATGCGCGTGAATTCGCTCTCGCTACTATAGAATTTAATAGTAAAACTAGTGATAACAACCTGCGTGGAAAAACGTTTGGTGTATTAGGCATAATCTATGACTGGATATATGCACATTTAAATGAAGATGAAAAGAGCGCAATCCGTGAAGAAATAATAAAACAAATGGATTACTTGGAAAATCGATCACACTATTTCTCAAATCCATCATATACAGGAGGGCACAGCCGAAAAGCTAATATATACGCTTTGGCGGCCTTATTGGCTATATACCATGACATTCCTAACACTACTGCTGAATTTCAACAACGATATTATAATTACTTGGAAACAGTACTAAATAATTTCGAATCAGGCTATAACCCTTACTTATCATGGGTGTCGACCAATGGTGGTAATGAAAAAGACTGGAGTTATGGCATAAGTTATGGGTCTTTAGAAGCGCATCTAATATGGGAATATGCGACTAACGAGGATTCATGGTTTGAGAAATCACATGGTGACAGGTTTTTCATATACCTATATGGAATGCGAAACACCAATAACTATAGAAGTTATAGAGCAGGTGGTTATCATAACTTTCCTTATTATGGCGATACCTGGGCGACTAATTACAATCGACATAACCAAGGGCTCCCAATACTGATAGCTTTAACTTATTACAATAATGAGCATGCTAAGTGGCTTTATAAAACAATGCCGCAAGACCGCTCATACTGGGATCTGCTCTACTTAGAGTCTGATCTAACAAGAGTACCTAAAGCCATAAAATTACCTTTGTCGCGCCATTTTTACAACTCTGGGCAAGTAATCATTCGTGATTCATGGGAACCTTCAGAGAATACGTTAACAGTCTTTAAGTCCACTTCATTTTCTTCAATTAATCACCATCATAGGGATCAAAACTCTTTTACGATTTTTTATAAGGGGCCATTGGCAATAGATTCCGGTGGCTACAGCGTAATGGGAGGTTATGGAAGTAAACATTGGAGAAATTACTACACTCGTAGTGTGGCTCACAATACTATGTTGGTTTACGATAAAAATGAAAAATTCAGGATCAATCAGATAGATAACCTCTCCAACGATGGCGGACAAATTATCCGCGATTCTCATTACCCTACCTTAGAAGAGATGAAAGCAGGAGGTTCTAGTCATCTTGATGGTATTATAAATTTCCAGGAACATAAAGATTTCACCTATACTATGGGAGATGCAACAAAAGCGTACAAGAATAATAAAGTAGAACTGTTTCAACGTCATTTGGTTTCGTTACGTAATCACTCTGGCAGTCACCCTGTAGTTATCGTATATGATAAGGTGATTTCAAAAAATAAAGACTTTAAGAAAACATATTTACTACATAGTATTAATAAGCCTACTTTCATAGATAACAGCGAACAGGCATCTGACACGACCGATACAGTGAAGGTTTCTATTGATAGAGGAATGGACTCCAAAGATAAAGCAAGCCTTTATCAGCAAACATTATTGCCTACCATGAATCATATAAAAATTATTGGAGGGCCAGGTTATGAGTTTTGGGTTGATGATGATGGTCAATGCGTTGGTATAAAAGGTGATTGCATTCCTCAGGGGCGTAATTATATTGAGAAGAAAACGGGAGCCAATGAAAATAGCGCAAGTGCGCGAGTTCTGCGAGAAGCGGGTCAGTGGCGTGTAGAAGTCAGTCCGGTAAATCCTAGCTTAGATGACCGTTTTTTACATGTTCTTTCTGTTACCGATGATAACGGATCTGTTGTTGAAAAAGTGCAAGCTGATTATATTTCCTCTGAACATTTAGATGCTGTACTTGTAAGGGACAAGGATGATATTGAAAAAACATTAGTTGTCTTTGTAATAAGTAATGTTGATCTTGACCAAGTTCTTAATATCACAGCCGACAAGAGCTATCACAAATTACTGGTGATTGGTCTGCTTCCTTACACTCGCTATAGTGTCACTAATACAAAAGAGCAGGTACAGATTTCAGAAGATAAGTTGGGGAGATATCGCAGTACATCGGAAGGCACATTATATCTAGATGAAGAGGATGCGATGGAAGGCTTGGTTAATGTTTCTCCGAACGGAACGCATTGATAGGCAAGTAACTTTCGTTAAACCAATCAGCTGGGGATAGGGTGGCTGATTGTTTTCTGTTCACAGCATGACTTTAGGGCAGAGATAAATTTCTGCCCTCACTTATGACTGAGGCTTGGTGATCATCATGAGTTACCTTCATGAATATAGCTTCTCTTTCGGGTTATCGGAGACAAATATATCCCTAAATCCGCCGAGTAATGTCTGCATTGGATCTAACGCAGATAATGTATTGACCTCAATGACGACCGGACCATTATCGGTAAGCGCAATATCCCAGCCAACAAGATTAATGAGAACCAACTTTCTAGAAAAACTCAAAACTTCTTTCTTGATATCATCCCAGTTCTGAATTTGTAACTGGGAAAATTGGAAGCCAGTATCAGGGTGACAATAAAATTTTTCATCACCTAAGGCATATTGAGCATAGTCTGTTGCAGTTTTACCTGAGTTTTTATCAATCCCTATCGATATACCACCTGCAGAACCATTGTCTATCTGCATGCCTTTTATGCCCATTCGGCATGTTATTGCAACGATCTCGGTGTCACCATTTTTATCACGTTTCGTAACAACCCTTAATGTGTTAATGCTGTTGGGATAGACCTTATCTAAGTATTCATTCTGCTTTAACCCTGACTCAATGATGTAATCACCCTTTAATGAAGATAGGTATTTGAAATTTATGATATTTCCTTTAGCTTCGTAATGACCTTTCTCATTTTTAGTGCCAACAATGATGCCTTTACCACCTCGACCTTCGATTGGTTTAACAAAAATTCTATCACTTAAATTGTTTGACAATATTGTATCCGACTTGGAATCGTCTACAACATTACCTGATGTATCTAATAGAGTGCCTGCTTTCTTTATGAATATTGCCTCTGCTGTCGGAAGCCCTAAACCCTGAAGCATGGTGTGCATGATTATTTTATTTTCACAAAGCAACAATGCTTGCTTGATGCTATCAAATTCAGGGTGAAGCACTTTGTAATAGTAGTAACCAGGAATGTATGTCTTCATTTCATCGAGAGAGAGGTGGCAATCTTTTGAGTAAAAGTCATGTGCATAATATTGCATTGGGATGCAACCCCAGTAATTATGTAATTCGCGCAGCTCAGTCTTTATTTGATTTCTTGGCTTTTTGTTTGGACACGTTCTGTATCTTTTCATGTTCGCCTTATATTCGTCATTGCTTGTCGCAAAGTACATATAACGCGCATAATCAACAAGAAAGTGTTTAATACGGCTTAGATATTTCATAGATTGGTAGCTCCAATAATTTCACTAATTCTTTGATAATTCGATTGTTTTCTATAATGATCGGACGAAGATCTGGCAGAGTCTGAGTCCTTTATAATCAAAACGGCTTGATATATATCCATGAATGAAAACCTTGATATACTAATCTATGATTAAATTCGCAACTAACGATATCATTTGCCCGTAAGTACAACTTTCTATTGGGTCATCTTCCCTGTAAGGAGTAAATGCCCAAATACAACTATCTTGTTAACGACTAGTTGGGTCTGGTTTTTTTACCGGCCCACTAACTGGCTCGATGAGTAAAGCGTTCCAATGAAGATAAGCTGTTGTTTTACGTTTCGTTTCAATATCACAATATATACGCTTGGATTGTTCATTTGATATACATAAGCTTTCACTTAATTCACTCAATGATACATTGTGGTTATATCCCCATAATGCAATATCCATTTTGTCGTAGGGTAAAGAGAAATAAAATTCATCCTGCCCTTGATCCAAGCTATATGTATCGGTAGATGGTACTGCTTCACATATTTTTGAAGGTAAATCTAAATACCGAGCTAATGCATAGACTTGTGTTTTATAAAGATGAGCAATGGGTTTTATATCGGCGGCCCCATCTCCATTTTTAACAAAAAAACCCTGATCATATTCAAGACGATTTGGGGTACCAAGAACAGCATAATTTAAACGATCGGCATGAAAGTACTCTACTGTTTTTCGAATTCGTTGTTTATAATTGGTTGCAGCAACGATTTGCAAATATTCATTTAAGCCCATGCGCTCTTGCAATAAGTTTCCATCTGGATCTTGAACAATTAAGTTGAAATGATTGAATTGCCCATCTTGACTACCACTGATGGCTATTTTACATTTCCAATCACCAGCGTAATCAGGAAATATGCGACGAATGGCTTGATCACGTTGTTTATAACAGCCAATAGCCTCTAAGGTGGATGCAATATCAAAGTGCTCGTATTCAATGCCTAATTGCTCTGCGACCATTTTGCCAAGACGACTACTTTCACCTGACGAATCCTTTTCTGGTAAAAGTAGAGCAAATACTTTCTTGGGTCCAACAGCCTTGACAGCTAAAGCGGCACAAACTGAACTATCTACACCACCGGATAACGCTATAATATACCCCCTTTTATGCAAGTTACCTTTTAAACTAAGACGAAGTTGTTTTGAAATTTTGTCAACTTCCGCTGCTTCATCTAATTGTAGTTTTTCTCGAATATCCATGTTATCCCTCGACATTGTTTAAAATGGTCATTTAGTTAGTTTTTTACGTATTAGACCATTGCTTCAGAGATTTCTTGTCAATTTTACCATTAGTCGTTTTGCTCAATTCTGGCATAACGATGATTTCTTTGGGTACCATGTAATTTTCAAGATGCTGCATGCAATGTTTTTTTATATGTTGTTGCTCAAGTATTACATTTTCCTCAAATGACACAAAGGCTCGGATAAATTCACCCAATAGTTTATCTTCAACACCCACTACGGCTGCATCTTTGACACCAGCCATACTATGTAAGATGTTTTCTACTTCAACTGGGCTGACTTTTTCGCCACGAGTTTTGATGATGTCATCACTTCGACCGACGAAATAGAAAAAACCTTCTTCATCTTGATAAAATACGTCGCCTGTGCATAAGACACGTTCGCTGCTAAACTTACCGGGCTTTAATGTTTTGTTTGTTTGCTCAGGTTTATTCCAGTAACCCAACATCACATTAGGACCTCGAATATGTAGAATTCCTTGACCTTTTTTCCCTGACTCCAATATTTCACCTTCAGGAGTTAATAGAAACATTTCAGTGCCAGGTATTGGTTTTCCCACTGATGTTGGTTTCTTATCTACAAGTTCTGGTTCAAGATAACTTGCACGTTTGCATTCTGTTAATCCATACATTTTATAGATCAGTGCATTGGGGAAAATATCTTTCATAATAGGAATGAATTCAGCCGGTAGCGCTGCTGCAGTATTTGTAACTCGTGTGACATTTGGAAATAATAAAGGACTTCGCCCATGAGCTTCATTTATCATTGAGAATATTGTTGGAACCCCTGGGAAAACAGTAACTTGATTATTTACCATTGTTTGAAAAACTTGAGCTGGGTATAAAAATGAACGCTCTAATATTAATGTTGCGCCCATATATATCGACATCAATAATTGATAAAGCCCATAGTCAAAAGCTAAGGGTAATACACATAAAATGCGATCATCCTTTGATAACCTTAAGTACTCAGATATGCTTTCAAGCGCAAACACCATAGACTGATGTGAATGCATTACGCCTTTGGGATCGCCTGTGCTGCCTGAGGTGTAGATAAGTGCAGCTAAATCCAAGGTGATTGGTTGCTCATTCTCCAGCATATCAAGATCCGCTGGCTGAGACACAATGTTTTTAAAACGTACAAGTTCAGTATGTGCCTTGAGATCTCCACAGCAGATCACGGTCTGGAGATTTGTTGTTTCAGACAATGTAGGTAAAAATACTTTGTGCAAGGCGCTTTCGGTAATCAAGGCGGTGGCTTCGCTGTCTTTCAAAATATACAGCAACTTTTCTGTTTTTGTCTGTGGGTTTACTATTACAAACACTGCACCACAGAGCTGTACGGCATAAATGGATACAATACATTCCCATGTGTTATCCATATATAATACAACCCGATCATTTCGCTTTACACCGCTCGATAATAGATGGGCTGCGAGCCGTTGGCTTGCCTCAAGCAATTGCTGATACGTATAACTAACGTCATTAGCAATCACAGCAACTTTATCAGGTGAAGAATGTGTAGCAAATTTCAGACTGTCAGAAACAAGTCTATGCGTTCTGGGCTTAATCATAAGCATCGATACCTGTCAGAGTTATTGATACATTACTAATTATCCTTACTTTTTACCCTTGCTTCATCTCTACGAAGTTAACTATGTTCGCTACAGAATCAAGGTTATTTGGAACCATTTCTTCATCTTTTATTTTAATTCCGAATTGTTGCTCCAGAAAAAGTATGATCTCAAGAACGCCAGTTGAATCAATGATACCGTTCTCTAAAAATGAAGCATTACTATCTAGTTCTGCCTCATCGTCGGTAAACAGAAAATTTTCTAAAATATAGGTTCGGATGATAGAGCTAATTGTCATGACTGACCTCCAATTATTTTTTGTATTACTTATAATATTGCTGTTTCGAGAAGTTACTCGAAAATTGTTCAATATATAGATTGTGCCAAACTTGGGTTGATAATATCCCTATAAAAGCCATGTTATCTTTGAATCCGATGACATGACCAGCCTTGATTTTAGCCATCAAAAGTTCTACTTTTCTCGAATCGAAATAGCCATAACGTGTGAGACAATCTTTGCTTAGCAATTCGTGTACGTAATCAGGTATTTTACCTGAAAAGAATGCCGCTATGTCTGGTGCCCGGTAGGGCTGCTTATGTCGTTGTACAATATTCTTTGGGATATACTTCTTCATCGCCTGCTTGAGTAGGTATTTTTCGTTTAATACCTTCATTTTTATGTTGGGATGAAGTTGGTTCGCAAATTCAATTACGCGGTGATCCAAGAACGGGAAGCGCCCCTCGACTGAATTTGCCATCAACATACGGTCTCCTTGAGAGCAAAGTAGATATCCTGCCATCAAAGTCTTTGCCTCAACATATTGCGCCCGATTAAAGTGATGCCAGTTTTTCAAATTCGGCGATAAATGCGCAGCTAAAACGTTTTCTGCATTTTCCTGTAATTGCTCTTTGAAAGAGGAGCTGAAAAAATGCTTACATTTTGATGTCGTGATCCAACGAGGGATATGCCCGAAGAAAGCGGCATTAGGCTCATCAAGACTCACACCATAGAAATTTTGCAGATACGTCTGTGCGCGACCAGGCGATACATCCAGATAAGGGTATAACCGTTTAAGTAACATTGGGCGTATTGCAGAAGAAGATTGTTTGGCCCAGAATTGCCTTAATTTACTTTCTTTGAAAATATCGTAACCACCAAGAATTTCATCAGCACCCTCACCGGTCAGCACAACTTTGTAGCCTTTATCCCGAACCAAATTTGATAATAATTTCATAGGTACGGGAGCTGTCCGTAATACTGGTGATTCAGTATGCCAAATGGTATCGATGAAGTGTTCGGCAATGTCTCGGTCATGGCATATGATATGACTATTGTTGGCATTGATCCGTTCAATCATCTGCTTTTGATGCTCTCTTTCATCAAATGATTTACTATCAAAACCGATGGAAAATGTTCGCAAAGGTGCATCACTAAAGTGATGAATCAAGGAGACCAAACTTGAAGAGTCTAATCCGCCAGATAAATAAGCCCCAACCGGGACATCAGCCCGCAGTCGAATTTGAGTGGCGTCAATAAGCAGATGTAGCAACTCTTCACGTAATTCTGATTCTGAACCGATACGGAAGTCATTTTTTTGCGGGAAGCGCCAGTCCCAATAGCGATGAGTTGAAATATTGCCGTGTTGGGCGACGAGAATATGTCCTGGCGATAATTCAAAGATATCTTTAAACATCGTTCCGGGAGAGACCGGAGACCAAAATGTCATTAGCTGCTCGAGAGCTGCTGGATTAATTGATGGTGCGGCCTGTTGTGATGCAAGAATTGCCTTTACTTCCGAACCAAACTGCAATTTACCATTCAGGGCAGTATAGAATAAGGGCAATATGCCTGCTCGGTCTCGTACGAGAATTAGTTTTTCGTTTGTTATATCCCAAACGGCGATAGCAAATTGACCATTTAATTTTGAGACAAAATCCTCACCATACTCCTCGTAAAGGTGGACGATTACTTCGGTATCCGTATGAGTATAAAAGGAATGGCCCCGACTTATGAGCTCTTGTCGTAATTCAATGTAATTAAAAATCTCTCCGTTAAACACTGTCCATACTGTCTTGTCTTCATTATGAATAGGTTGCGCACCGCCTTCTAGATCGATAATGCTGAGTCTGGCATGAGCCAGGCCGATTTTCTCATCAATATAGATGCCTTGACCATCTGGACCACGATGGTTGAGCATTTCGATCATCCCCTGAAGACTTTCGCGTTCTAATCGAAATTGTTCTCGAAGACCAAATATTCCAGCGATTCCGCACATAGTACTATTCCTTTAGACCGTTTTTTAAAATCAGCCAATTTAGAATTGTAGTCTCGTTTCAGTGATCAGTAATTGCTAGATTCTCTTTTCTTATTTTAGGAAAAGATCCTGAAACTGAGTTTGTGTTTAACATATAGGATTAATCATAATCTAAGACGAGAATTTTGCCATTTATTCACGGGTAATATGATATTGGTCAGCAGCCCTTTCACCAGTGTGTCAAAAAATAGAGAAATATGTGTGGGGCGTTAAAGAAAGAACACTATTTCTCTAGTGATAAGGCTATCGTTCAGAACTAATCTTCTCTTTCAGCAGAAGATAAGCGAATTTAGTATTGGTGACAAGATAACGCTTCCACATCCGACGTGGCTCTTGGATGATGCGATACAGCCATTCCAGCCCATATTTTTGCATCCAAAGGGGCGCTCGTTTTACTTTTCCTGCCACAACGTCAAACGTACCACCAACCCCCATCACAAAATCGACTCCCAGCTCATCTTTCCATTTATTGATGAAGTTTTCTTTCTTGGGGGAGGTGATGGCTACAAACAACAATCGAGCCCCAGAAGCTTTGATCTTGTCGACAACGGCTTGTTCATCATCCCAGAAATAACCATTGTGATAACCGGCAAGCGGTAACGTGGGGTACTTTTCTTGTACGGCCTGTGCAGTCTTGGAGACTATTTCTTGTCTTGCTCCTAATAAGAATACCGGAAACTGTTCATCAGCAGACATCTTGAGTAGTTCATGAAACAAGTCTATGCCAGCTACTCTCTGACAAACATCATGGCCCAGAAAGCGCGCTCCTAAAACCACTCCCATACCGTCAATATTGATGATGTCACACTCGGTTACCGAGCGTTTCAGTTCATCATCCTTCCGCATATTCACCAACTTGGCGACATTGACGACCACATGCTGGGTGAAGTGATGTGTTTTAATCCTTTCAGAAATAAGGCATACCGTATCTGTCATAGAAGCAGAGTCCATGGGCGCACCCAGAAAGTTAATCCGTTGCATAATGCACTCCTACAAATTGGTTGAAGTCGGTAAGTGATGAATAGGGCTAGGCTTGGAGAATAAGCCTAGCGACTGGCCTTGGGATTGAATATAGGACAGCCAGTTAGTTATGTTGCTAAGTGAAAACTCACTGAGTGCTTTAGGGTGTCCAATTACAACAAAGTTCTTGGGTCCGCTGTGCTCTGCTTTTTTATAATTATCAAGTAGTAGAGATGATTTATAACCATCAACGGAGACCACTGAACTCGAACTCCGGGTCAGCATTCTCAGTGTATCTTTCCTGCTGTTTTTGATTGCCACACCGTCACCAAAACAACGATGTTTTGATTTGTTTCCAAAAAACTTAGTTGCCGCGAATTTCCAAAAGAATAAAGGGGAGACGACTTGTGAAGAGATTGGAACTTCGTAGAATACTCCGTCCTTATCGGGTATGCACGGATCATGATGAAACCACCAGGAGTCCAGGCCTGGTGCGGAAGTGAAATCGAAACTATGACTTGAAGAATTAGCACAGCCACCTTGGAAGACTGTTGAATCAAGTGTGATTCCATTGCTCGATAAAGCTCTGCTAATATGAGGAAAAGGCTGAATGCACCAGCCCCCGGCTCTGAAAGCGAAAACCTTATGGTTCAAGTGGGAGTTTAGTTCAGTCGTTGATTGCTTAATAATGTCAGCAGCTTCGCAAGGGCTCCAGTCAAACAGACGAAAACGATCTCTAGCAATATGCCATCCTTCATCAGTAAAACGTGAGTTCATCCAGTGTGGATGAATATGGAGTTGTATCTGATGGCCGCAATTTTCGAGAAATTGTATATGGTGAATTATGTCACTATAGTCTTTTTGTAAAGTAGGATGAGACAGCATGTTGCTCTTTAATGCGAGCAAGTAGGTCGCGTCAACAAAAAATACGGCTTTGGCTTTGAACTGATCTAACGTCTCAAGCAGTTTATTGGTTGCCGTGACCATGGAAACCTGCGGTGTCCCTACTTTCTGGCCGAAAAAAATCTCATAATCAAGCGTTAAGATTGGCTTCATGAGGTTCCTCTTCAAACTCTGAAATGAGCTGCGTCACTTTATCTCGCTGCAATTTATTTAATCTGACTTTGCCATAGATACTTTTGCCATCTAACAGCATTTCAAGTAAAACCTGGTTCAGTTTTCTTGCATTAAGCATAGAAACCTCTGAATCTCCAAGACTAAACGTTTTTATGGCACCGGCTTTTTCTAAATAACACCTTGCTAATTCAGCATCTCGTTTAGCGGAATAAGCTGGATTGTGAGCCCGTGTTGAAACAGTATGATAGTCTTCTTCGCTTACACCAATACAAGGTATCTCATAAAGCTCTTCAGAATAAACGTTGAATGGCAAAAGGCTGCCTAGCATGTCTTCATAAACATGATTGCTAGTGACAGAGTTCAGCCCAACGCCGAACATCAGGATCTGTCCATTGAATAGAGATAACTTAGAGTAGGGACTATGTTTGTCAAACGGCGTTTTTGATAAATGATGTTCACCAATATATTCTCGGCTTTTTTTACCTACGGCGATGACCGAATGTGATGGGTGCAAACTTCGAACACAATCATCTCTTCTCATCAACAAATTTGAAATGTCACCCATACAATTTTTTGCGGAGCAAACACTAAAATTGTCAAGTGAACCTAAATAATCTTGAACATAACCCATAAAGGGCAGTGCAGGTGCAAGAAGGGTGCGTTTATTGAGATCCATGAGCTCTGTGATTGTAGCAACGACTGCTGGCGCTCCACCTCGAATCCTGCCGATATTTGAAATAGAAGAGTGGATGAGAACATCAGAGTTAAAATCAAATTTTTCAAGTACGGCTCTAACATCCTCGATAGGAACTTGTACCCGGAGCCTTCTTTCCTTGCAACGAGATAACTTCCTATCGAGAACAAGTTTATCTACTTTCTTTTGAAAAAAAATCGGTAGATACGCTTTAGCCGTTTTAATAAGCCTTTTCATTATTTAACTCCAGCAAGCAAGTTGATAAAGCATAAAACATCCAAGCTTGAGACCACCTTATATACGGTATCCTTGAAGTAAATAACCGGTTGATTTGGTAGTAGAAGTTACCGTTTTTTGACTGCATATTATCAATTGTCCAGTGTAAAACTTTCAGTGCAACGTCTTTGCCTTCACTAAACCGGTTCATTTTTGAAAGCGTTATAATCAACTGTGCAGGAGAATGAACATCTATAGGGTATGTTGAATTGTTGTAGTACTTAGGGACACCTGTATCGGTAAAGAAGGTATTTATATAATAATCAAACCCTTTATCAAGGCAGTCGGAAAAAGAATTATCTCCTGTGTATTCCTGGTACTGAGCCATACACTCCAGGTTATAACCACTATGAAAGCCATCAACCCATTGATGAAACGGTAGCGGGCTATATGGCCAGGATCCATCTATATTTTGTCCGGACTCAACGTATGCCATTGTCTTTTTGCAAAAGTCCAATAGCGATTTGTCTTGGGTGAAGCTGTACACTCTAGCTGCGAACCTGGATGCTAAGGCTGTTGCATTGTATACCGCAGATTGGTCGAAGCAGGTATAGGAGACAGAAATTGTGCCATCCTCATGTTCAACGTTATTCAGATCATTGAGAATAAATGGGATTATTCCAATTGCTTCATTAAGAACTTTTTCATCCTTGGATATTTCATAAAAATCCAACATTGCACAACCAATGTATGTTGATGCCACGATTTGTGGGGCGCTATAAGGTTGAAAGAAAGCTCTTGTTTGCCAGTAGCCTGGAAAACCCCAACAGTTACCGCTATAACCTGGTGTTTTCATTTCAACTAGCAACTCAAACAGTTCATAGCAACGTTGGTATGAGTCTTTCGAACCTGTGAGCTTATAGTGGGCAGAATAACCCGACAGCAGCAATCCCAACCCTTTGGGTATATATTGCTTCTTGATCCCCAGTACCCTTCTAAGGTTGACTGGAGACCTTTTGATCAGCTGCTGGATGACGAGTCGGGGGAGTCTGTATTTAAAAAGGAAAGTACTGTTAAATTTTCCAGAGAGGCCATCAAAAGGGTCATAACCCTTATAATTCTGATCTTCGATAAACTTTTTTAATCGAAGAAAAGACTCTTCTAATATAACGTTGTTTCCTATAAGCATTAACGCGTCCTCAATTTGAATCCTGACACCAAGTCGATGAAAAAAGTAATAGCAATATGTCGAGCTAGCATTCCTCTATTTCCCTAACGGCTTGTCGAACTTTCCCGTTTTTTGTTCTCTTTGGTAATAGCGAAACGATATTCACTTCAACATCAATAGAACGTCCAACACGTTCTTTGGTATTAGCGATCAACTGTGTTTTTTGTTCAGTAGTAAACAAATTTTTATCGACTACTGCCAATACTTGAATTCTCGTTAGTGATTTTTGGACAAATTGACAACTAATCAATCCCATTACATTCTTGGGAATGTGATTAAGTATATGTATTTTCTGACCATCCTCACCAATAAGGTAGTCACCATTTCGGCCATCAATATGATCAACTAATGGAAATACTCGTCCACATGGGCAAGATTCTTCATCAGATAAAATAACATGATCACCGGTTTTATAGCGGATAAGAGGTAAAAGAGTGTTGTTGAAATTCGTACCAACAATTTCGTGCCTTCCATCTCCAGCATCTAGTAATTCCACATGGGAGTAGTCTGATAAAATATGGTAGCGGCCATGTTCACAGCTCGCTATAGCCGCGACTCGTTCAAATGAGCCATACAAATCAAAGATAGTACAGTTGAAGCGTTTTTCTATTAGCTTTTTATTATCGGCTGAGAGTGATTCAGAGCTGGTTATTATTGACTTTAGCTTACCCGGGTAATACTCATTTCTAATATCTAGATATTTTGCTAAAGTAAGAATCGAAGAAGGGTAGGCTTGAATAATATCAACACCATAGTCCACCATCGCCTGGAGATATAAAGGCAGGTTTTCAGGTGCCATATGGAACGATGAGAGTAAGATCATATCTTCAAAATAGGAGAAGCGCCAAAATGGCTGTTGCTTTTGTTCTAAAGGAACGATCATATCTCCACGTATCCAGGCACGCTTATCCCCTTTTTTAAACCCGGCCCACTCTAAATGTCTTGCAATAAAAGCTTGTTCTCTTATCACTGACATCATATCTTGCTTAATCGTCAGGGGAGTACCTGTGGTTCCACTTGTTGAACCATTGATAATAATTCCTTTATAATCAGCACACAAAAATCCTTCTGGATCATCTCGTAAGTCTGTTTTTCCTATAAATGGAAACGATTTTACATTATTGTTGTCAATTTCATCTTTCTGGCTATAAAATGCGGCCTTTTCTTTTGCATTAACCAATGCACTTTTTAACATTTTTTTTGAGAAATCACTTGATATGTTACGATCAAACTCATTTCTTTTTATTTCTTTTAAAATTATGCGCTGTAATTTATTTTCCCTTGCTACTTTTCGTATAAAACCTCTGCATGTTAACATTATGTTTTGAATGATTATTGGTGAGAGCTTATATATATTACTTGTAAACATAATAAATTCCCCCTATGCGTTATTTTTCGTGGCTAGGTTCATATCAAGCTGGCCCATACGAACAAGAGATTCCAATCTAGCTTTAATTACAGACCTTCCTGCTCTTGATTTGTGCTGCTTCAATTAGAAATCCTGTTGCTATAGAAAATGTAATTAAAAACGGAGGTGATTCTAATCCAACATGTACAGATATGTTTAAAATTCCGCATGTAAATACTGGAGCAAGATACTTGTACTCAGCAGTTTTATCTTTCTGTGAATAATTCAGAAAAACTGAGGCTAAAAATGACAAAAATATTGCAACCCCAATCAAGCCTACTCTGAAAGTTATATTAATAATCGAAGAGTGCTGACCTCTAATAAACATGTGTTCTACTAGGTAAAGATCTGATATTCCAGAGTCATATGCATGATAAGCCCAATCGATTACATCTTGCCTTAATGGGAAGTATGAGATGCCGAAACCAGAACCAAAGCTATTATTATCAACAACTGAATCTAAATTACTTTTCCATGATTCTAATCGCCAATAGGTGTTTAAGTCAGATAAAAAATTATCAGAATAATATGGGGCGATAAACACAAACAACAGAGCGGTAATGATCATCAATTTCAAGTATAAATAGAATAATTTATTTAATGTAAAAAGACCCCATGAGAAATAACTTGCGACCATTATCAGATAAAACAATGCCCCTGTAGAAGCGTTAAAAGTACTGCCGTAGCCTAATGTTCTTTCTGCGAAAAAGCCAATTGTGATAATTAAAAATATAATATGATGTCTTATTTTATTTGCCATGCAAAAGAAAAACACATAACAAACTAAAAGCCAGATAAATCCTTTTTCTTGATAAAATGTATAATCATTGTTAATCAAAAAGTTTTGACTACCCAAATAGTATGCAAGCAACATATCTAATGAAATGAAAGAAAATATTATCTTTATAGCATTATTTGTTATAAATGAATTTATATCCTTGCTGGTGGTTTTAAAAATAAGCATTGAAGCTAAAATAATGATTGGCATCAATAATGAAAAGTATGAATGCCTAAATATATAGTTAAAGTCATATAGATAATTATCTGTCCAATTACCGAATAACATAGAAAACAATGTGTATATAAAACATAAAGTACAAAATACAAAGAGAATAATCAATGAGTTATTTTTTGGTATTCCATTTTTTATTCTTAATGCTGCAAGTGCTATTCCCATGGCTAAGATAACAATAAAGACTTTAACATCACGAATGGCGTCTGGTAAAAAAACTGAAAATGACAGAATAAATAGTATAAAAACAATGGAAATTCTTTTTGCGATGATAAAGCTATTTAAGTTCATTGATAGCTTTCCCTATGTTTGAAATATAGTCTCTTCTGTTTTTTAAAACACTAATATACAAATAGATATTGCGTATAATTCCGGCAAAGCACAGCATCACTAATAAATAAATGATGTCATCTGATTTGCTGCCAAACTTAAGGAATATCGAAGCAGATAAAATTGTTATTATTGAATATAGATAACTAGATTTTAAAGTATATGTTGTTTTTTCTATGGACAAAAAAAAGTCGGTTGCTGGCTGTGAAAATACGATAAGTATACTGTGAGCTAATAGTAAGTACATAATGTATAGAGAATCACTGACATTGATTAAAGGTGGGGTTTTGTACAGATGAATTATGTAAATGGTCATTGTTAGCAATATGGAAAAAAGGAGCAGACTTATTGTGCTGAAGGTGAATTGCTTTAAGGACACTTGCATGAACTTATATTTATCATCTACCACCATCTTCGACATTTTTGGCACGAAATAAGAGCTGATAGCTCTAGGAACTAAATGCATTATATAAAAGAATGATAACGAAAAACCAATTAGAGCAGAGTATTTAATATCAATTACTAACCCACAAATAAATGGTAATCCGCCAGCGGCTGCACTTAATAAAAAGTTGCTGAGTCCAACTTCTCCGGCTTTAATTTGATCTGATATAGAAATAAAATGAAATTTATGATTGAATAAATTTGGAATAAATAAAAATGCTGCTAATAGATAAGTAACACCGATTGATATCAATGGAGCTATACCTGTTAATATCAATGACGTTGTTATTATAATGCATGAAACGTCAACAGCGAGAATTTTTTTATATGCCCTTAATGTCAGGTTAAAATGTCTGAGTATTTGATAAAGCATCCACGAAAAAAGAAAAATCAAAGATCCCAGTATGTCTTTAACTAATCCGAATGTAGATATAAGATAAAGCATGAGTGCAAAAATAATATAATAAATAATGCTCGTAATCATCAATCTAAATAAATATTGTTCTTGATCCTGTAATTTAGGTATTTTTGTCATGACTAAACTTGACCAACCTATAGCGGTAAAATAGGATATTACGTTTAGAATAGACAAGTCGCTCGAAAAGTTACCTAATTCAATTAATGTATACAAGCGTTCAACAATTATGAACATCAATACTCTTTGTACACCAGGCATGCCAGTACAAAAAATAATTAACAAATTATCAGCTAAACATTTATATTTCATGTTTATGATGCCCATAACAAAAATATATCAACTTCTTTTTAAACAATACCGCGAGTATCAATCACAACCTTAGTTACAAGCCGGCTTCTATCCACAGTCTGAAATTCTTTGTGGTCAACAAGAATAACGACTATGTTAGCCTTTTCTAGAGCTTCATCTAATGAGGATAACTCGACACCTGCTTCAACAAGAACTTTTGGTATAGATTGTATATTTGGTTCGACTGCAAACAGTTGACCAATCTTTTGACTCACCAAGCTTTCAACGATTTGCAGAGCCGGACTTTCACGCAAATCATCAATATCAGCTTTAAAAGAAAGCCCTAAAAAGGCAATAACCGGGCGTTTAAACTCATTTGCTGCTCTAATAACCTGGCTGATTACATAGTTCGGCTTGGCATCATTTGTCTCCCGCGCTTGACGGATTAACGTAGCTTCTTCCGGGCAGCTATTGACAATAAACCAGGGATCAACTGCGATACAATGTCCGCCGACTCCAGGTCCTGGATTTAGGATATTAACACGTGGATGGCGGTTAGATAGTTTTACCAGTTCCCACACGTTAATCTTTAATTTATCACAAATAACGGATAGTTCGTTCGCGAAAGCGATATTAACATCACGGAAGGCATTTTCTGTCAGCTTTGCCATCTCAGCTGTTCGAGCGTTGGTGATAATACACTCGCCACGAACAAAGGTTTTATAGAATTCAACAGCTCTCTCTGAGCTGGCTTTGGACAGGCCGCCGATTAAACGATCATTGGAAACCAGCTCTTGCAATACATAACCGGGTAGAACCCGTTCCGGGCAATGGGCTATTTTAATATCGGCAATATCCCCTTTTTCTTGTGGAAATGTTAGATCATCGCGTAACTCTTTTAACCAGTTGGATAATTTTTCAGTGGTACCAACAGGAGATGTCGATTCCAAAATAACCAAGTTACCTTTTTCCAATACTGGTGCAATCGCTTTTGCTGCCGCTTCAATGAAGGAAATGTCTGGGTCATGGTTACTTTCTTCATTTTGTTTAAAAGGTGTCGGCACCGCAATAACAAAAGCGTCAGCCGGCTCTGGGCTAGTCGTCGCTCTTAACTTACCTGTGTTCACCACACCGCGAACAATAATGTCTAAGTCAGGCTCGACAATGTGGACTTTACCGGCATTGATGGTTTCTACAGATGCTTGGATTACATCAACACCTATAACATCTATGCCACGTGATGCGACCACTGCAGCTGTTGGCAGGCCGATATATCCTAGACCGATCACCGAGACTTTTTTGAAAGACATTATTACCTCCTAGCTATGCAATGGATTTTTACTTGTAAGTGTTAGTTGCTAATGCATCGAGAATGCGAGCACAGGCCTTGCCATCACCATAGGGGTTGGTTGCCTGGCTCATCTGGCGATAGGCAGCTTTATCTGTTAGTAGTCTGTGTAGTTCGTTAGTAATTGTTTTGCTGTTTGTTCCCACCAGTTTCACGGTTCCGGTATCAACGGCTTCGGGGCGCTCGGTAGTATCACGCATGACAAGTACTGGCTTGCCAAGGGACGGGGCTTCTTCCTGAATACCGCCGGAGTCGGTTAATATGATATCGGCTTGATCCATCAAATAAACAAAGGGTAGGTACTGCTGTGGCTCAATCAGCAGAATATTGCTGAAGCTAGCTAGCAGGCGGTTTACGGGTTCCTGAACATTGGGATTAAGGTGAACCGGGTAGATGATCTGGCACTCAGGGTGTGCTTTTGCTGTGTTTGCTAATGCTTCGCAAATACGCTCAAAGCCGCCACCAAAACTTTCACGACGATGGCCTGTTACCAGGATCAGCTTTTTCTCGGAATCTAACTGTGGAAGTACAGATCCTATGGTGGCGAAAAGGTCCGGGTTATTTTTGATGCGCTCAAGGATCATAAACAACGCGTCAATCACCGTATTGCCCGTGACAAAAATATTTTTAGCATTATAACCTTCGCTCAATAGATTGTTTTTTGAACTTTCGGTTGGTGTAAAGTGGTAGTGGGTCAGGCAGCCAGTGAGCTTGCGGTTTGCCTCCTCCGGCCAGGGAGAATAGATATTGCCTGTTCTGAGCCCAGCTTCGACATGACCGACTTGGATCTGGCGGTAGTAAGCGGCTAACGAGGCAGAAAACGTAGTGGCGGTATCACCGTGCACCAAGACGACATCGGGATCGAACTCTTCAAGTACAGGCTCCAATTTCTGCAAAATTCGTGACGTAACCTGGCCTAGATTTTGACCAGGTTGCATGATGTTCAGATCGTATTCTGGGCTGATCTCGAACAGTTCCAGAACTTGGTCCAACATTTCTCGATGCTGTCCGGTGACGCACGTTTTGGCATCAAAACGGGGATCATTGTTGAGTGCCGTTACTAAAGGAGCCATTTTAATGGCTTCGGGCCGAGTACCGAAAATGGTGAGGATCTTTTTCATACTTTCACTTCGCTGTGTGGCTAAATCAACAGTTAGGCCGAACGCTGCCCACTGTCTGCTGTTTGGATTTTGTACTGTTATAAAGCTGAGCGTCTTGAGATAGCAGAAAATGGGTGTTGATCAGGTGTAAGTTTGGTTAACTTGCTGCATCAGGCCTAGTAGGCTCACTCTTTTCATAGTCATCACACTTATCGGTATGACCGTAGGTTATGGAGTCTTTTTTCTCTAGCTTATTCAGGATCACGCCATCGATGGCTATATCGTGTTTGTTCATATTTGAGGTAGTGGCAATGAGCTGCTTGAGTTTAGTTTCACCTGCTTTCGCCACAATGATGGTTGCATCGGCTAATCGCCCTAGAACAAGTGCATCACTTACAACTAGAGCGGGTGGCGTATCGATGATAATTCGGTCATATTGCCCTTCAAGTTGAGACAGTAATTCAGCTAGCTTCTTCGAGCTTAATAACTCCAATGGGTTTGGTTGTAGCTGGCCGGCCGATAGTACATCCAGGCCGGATTGGTCGTCATGATAGATACACTTATCAATAGCCGCCCCCATTACGAGTAAATTGGTGAGGCCCAAGTTGTTTGTTTCCAGGCCAAAACGTTTACCAATGGCCGGGTGTCGCAAATCACAGTCGATCAGCAACACTTTTTCCATAGTGGCCATGGCTACAGCAAGGCTGATGGCCGTCGTGGTCTTGCCTTCACCGTGTATGGAAGATGTCACTGCAATTCGCTTATGTGGCTGGTTGGCCTGGTTAAGCAGTAATGATGTCCGGATCGATCGAACAGACTCCGTGAAGAGGCGCTGTTTTGTGTCGAAAAATAGGCTCGCATCCAGCGCTTCATTGCGCAATTTTTTTGATTTTACTGAGGGAATAGCCCCCAACAGATGTAAACCGAGTTTGTCTTCAATATCTGCGGTGTGTTCAATGGTGTTGCGAAATGATTCCAGCATAAAGACCAGTGCTGTTGCTAGCACCATTCCGGCGATAGCCGCGATACTGACTATCATGGCTTTTCGAGGTTTAGCTGGTTTCAATGGCGTCATTGCGTAGTCTGAGAAACGGGCGTTAGCCGCTTTAAAGTCGCTGGTTGCACTGGTTTCTTTCTGTCGGTTAAGAAACAGGTCGTACAATTGGCGGTTGCTCTCGACTTCCTGCTTCAGTGCATCGTATTTCGCTTCTTTGACAGTTAGGTGTTGGTATTCGGTTTTTTTTGCGGTCAGCGTTTTCTGTAGGCTGACTTCTTGTTGGCGGGCTATTTGGCGTTCTTTGTCCAGCCCTTTTACAAGCTGTGTTAGCAGCTTGGTTGCACTATTTTTGACGGTTTTCAGCTGCGCCTGTGCTTGAATCATCTTGTCATGCTTTGGGCCATATCGATTTGATAGCTCAGATACTCGTTGTTCAGCATCAATTTCACTTAGTCGAATATCACGCATTTGTGGGTGATTAGAGATTTCCGAGACTGATGACAGGCTGGCTAAGTCGGCACTTTTGTTTTGTTTGAGTAGGTACGATAATGATTCTGCGGCGATTCGGCGATCTCGCGCTGCTGATAGTCTAGTGGATAGATCAGACAGTTCAGTTGATGCTAATCCGTCAATGCCACTTAAGTCGATCAGCCCTTCCTGCTGCAAGAAATTGGCTAATTGCTGTTTAGAGTTAACGAGCTGCTGCTTCAACTCGCTCAGGCGCCCGGTTAGCCAACCAGAGGTTTGAGTTGTCATTGTTAGCCGGGCTTCCAAATTGGACTCAATGTAGCTGTTGCCGACTTCATTCGCGATACGAGCAGCCAGCTTAGGATTTTCCGATTCAAAGCTGATGTTCACCAGTTGGGTTTGTGGTAATGGTGCGATGGTCAGTTTTTCTTTGAAGGTAGTTAAAACTCTCTGCTTGAGTGCTTCTTGCGACAGCTCTTCATGCCGGTAAGGCTGGTTAAGTACAAGGGATTGAAACTTAGATTTAATGTTTTCCAGTAGACCCTGACTTTCATGCTGACCGTTAAATTCTGGCAAGGCGGATAAATTGAGTTTATCGATAACGCGTTCTGCAATCTGGTTCGATTTAAGGATTTCAAACTGGGTTAGGTAGTACTCCTTTTGGCTGGTGTCGATCCCGACAATTTCTTCAATGGATACCGCTTTCTGTTGTTGGGCTTCGATTAGCAAGACAGCAGTAGCGCGATAAACTGGGGTGATAGATAGCACCACCAATACAGTAATGGCCGTCGTCAGGATAGTGAGCCGAAAGATCGTCAGCCAATATTTTTGCAAAGTAAATAGGAACTTTCCTAAGTCAATCACTTCTTCTTTAAGTTGAAGGCTGTCAGTTGTTTTTTCCAGCATAAGCATACCCAGTTATTTATCAGAACCGATTAAAGGAGGAGAAGGCATTCGTTAAAAGAAACTTTGGTCAATGACAAGAATGTCACCTGCTGTGATAGCATGCTTTAGATTGACATTTTTAAGTTCTTTTCCTCCCTTGGCTGGGCTGATACTGATCGCATTGCGTGAAGCGCGGTCAGTAAATCCTCCAGCTAAAGCAACAGCCTTCTCTACGGTTAACCCTGGCTTATATTCATACCCACCCGGTCTTTTAACTTCGCCATTGACATAAATTTGGCGAAAATTGACAATGTTTACTCTTACTTTTGGAGCAATTAAATAATCACCAAGAAGCCCGTTATATATTTTATCTTTAAGTTGTTCAGGGGTTTTTCCTTTTGCGAAAATTTGACCAAGATACGGATAGTCGAACGTACCACTTGAGCTTAATAGCAACTCATCGATTGATAGGTCTTCTTCACCATATACTTGGATTTGAATTTTATCGCCGGCATCTAGCTTGTATGTTTCTTCAATATTAGCGGCATTTACAGCAAAAACTATTAATAGGTTGAATAAAATATAGCTGATGGTTTTCATACAACACCTCACTAAGAATGGCATTATGGTAAACATCACAGGGTAAGGAGTGCAGTGATATACCAAATTTGCTGGTCGTGACCGATATTGATCTGGGACGATGTCTTGTCTGTGTAATCCCATCCACAAGTAATAGATAGCCAGCGGCGTATGTCGTAGCTTGCCGAAACACCCCATGTGTCAATTTCATCCTTACGACGGACACCTGTGTAATCTTCATCGGTATAGATATAACTGACATCGGTAGTAAAACGCTCTCGCCAAGAATGCTGCCAACCGAAGGCGTAAATTGTTTCTTTAATATAATCACCATTCTGGTCTGGATCTTTGGCTTTTTGTGAGGTGGCAAAGCTTAGTGTCGAATAGCTTTTTGGCGACCAAGTGACACCAATATCCCAACTCGTATCATCGAAATCTTCACGCCGTTCGTCTTTAAAATTCTTATCTTGCAACCCCAGTTTAGCCGTACCTGTTGTCTTTCCTGTTATGTCCCATTCAGCACCAATATAATAGTAGATGGCATCGTTATCTTGACTCACTTGTCCTGATGAAATTTTATCGTAGCGACGATCTTCCTTTTTAATGTTAAATAGCAAGTCAGTGTTGGGAGCGACCCGATAGTAAAAGACCGCTTCATAGCTATTTTCGTCAAAATCACGGAACTGCGTTATATTGCGAAAGTTTTTGTATGATCTGTCGAAATAGCCAATCGTGCCTTCTAAACGTCCTTTTGCATCTTCAGATCCATAAGTATAGCTAGCATTGACATAGTTAGTGACATATTCGATAGGCTCATCAAATCCTTCTGTGGTATTGCTTACACCTTCAGAGATACCACTACCACGTGCTTCATGTAGGCGATTCAGTTCGTAACTCAAGTTTAAGGAATTTCGTAAGTTTATGCGCCATAATCCAGCTAAATTAAAACGATGGTCTAAGTAGTTATCTGCGGAGCTATCAAAATAAGATCCATTAGTCAGTATGTAGTTAGCCGAATAAGTATTGTCACCATGCTCCGCAACAGCTATAACCGAAGGCTCTAGCTCTAATAATATTGACGATATTTTGTCTTGGCTCTCTTTCTCATTGGTGATGTTGTCATTATGCTTAAGCGAAACAGCAATAAAAGGGGTTACTTTGATGCCTGACTCAGTTAAATATGGATTGGGTGTAAGCGCAGCCATCGTCGCTTGTGAGAAAAGAAACAGAGCCAGAGCCAGAGCATGGTATTTAATTGACATATTAACGTCCTTTTATACATCAGTAAGCCATTTTATCTGTAAAGCCTCTAATAATAGTGAGATATATAATTTTGATATCCATTGCTAATGACCAGCGTTGGATGTAAGCAAGATCAAATTTCACTCTTGATTCCATCTTATCTAAGGTGTCTATTTCACCGCGGTAACCATTTATTTGAGCCCAACCGGTAATACCAGGTTTGACTTTGTGGCGAAGCATATAACGCCCGACAATCGCCCTGTATTCTTCGTTGTGAGCCACGGCATGGGGGCGAGGTCCGACAATAGACATTGTTCCTTGCAAAACATTAATGAACTGCGGTAATTCGTCTAAAGAAGTACGTCTAAGAAACAGTCCAAAAGGTGTTACACGGGGATCGTTTCTGGTGGCTTGTTTTACTATGTAACCATTATCCGTCGTGCTCATTGAACGAAATTTCCATACTTTAATTTTTTTTCCATCAAGGCCATAACGATCTTGTTTAAAGAGAACAGGACCGGGTGAAGAGCACTTCACACCAAGAGCAATTGCAATCAGGAGTGGTGAAACCAGCACCAGAATTATGGAGGACAGCACAATATCTTCAGTGCGTTTCACCCATGCCGTCAGGCCGTTAAATGGTGTATCAAACACACTTAAGATTTGTATTTTCCCAACATGGCCCCAACGAGAGTACAGCAGGTTGTAAGAAAAAAAATCGGGTATCAGATAAGTATTGGCTGTGGTGTCTGAAAACTGTTCGAGAAACATTGAGATCCGACCTTTAGCGCATAAAGGCATTGCAATATAGATATGTTGTAATTCACCATTTCTAGCTTTTTCTAATGCGTCAATGACTGTGCCACATAGCGGAGCATTAAGTTTATAGGGGATACGATCTTCAAAGCGCTCGTCATAAAACCCCTCTAGTACGATGCCTGGGTTTTCTTTGAGGATGAGTTCTCGCGCTAGTGCTATACCGCTTTCCGTTACACCAATAATGGCTGCTTTTTGAGTGTAGTAGCCGCAACGGCATAGTTGAATAACCGCTAGCCTTAAGGCGAAACGCCAGCTGACAAGAACACATGGGGTAACGCTTAACCAAATACCTATAACAACGCGGGAAAAATCAGAGCTTGTTTTGGTGAAATAACCCACAGTTATAAGTATGAATGATGTTAATGTCCATGGGAGTAGGGTAACCATAGCATGCTCACGAAAGGTATTAATTCGCCATGAGCGATAAAGATTGCAGCTTTCTGCTGCCAACAGAAAACCGACTATGGCTAATGCACCTGCAATTTGGTAGTTGCTGTTAAACGATTTAGTGTAGAGCTCAGTAGCAATATAGAGTGTCAATATAATAAAAAATATGTCACTGAGACGATATAGCAATCCAAAATTAGGCTCATTGGGTCGAATTAAGTCTCTGTCCTTCATCTTATGTTGCCTTGTTGTAGTTATTATGTGCTTGAGGTTTATTTGCTGCCTGTATGCTTGCTGCTTTATTGTTGAATATTTCATGAGGTTAAGCCGTTTATGCATGCTACCGCCATTGGGTTATAGCTCCCACCATGCATAAAAATAAAACCTCAGAATGTGTAACTCCTTGTTACTATTTAAGTTCATGTCATTTTTTAGTAAGCGAAAAGTCAGACAGTTATGATGAATATTGTGTTCTGTATGGACAATCGAGCTTACAAAAAAGTACATATGAATGTTAAAAATGTGTTGGTATTTTCTAAAGATAGTTCAAGTTAGGAAGGTTGGAAGTAAGAAAAAAGTATGAGACTTTTTCCTTATTAGGGGGAGGGGCTTCGTATTGTTAGAAACGGGCTTTTGTATTAAACAACGACAATGAAGCCTCAGAAGAGGTGCTGAGGCTTGTGGATCCTGGGGGGCTTAGCTTGAGCTTGCTTCGATGAGCTTGCCCTGTGGTTTTTGCGTGGCGATGGCTTGCATGATGCCGGAGGCCATGATGACCATACAACCAGAAAGCTGCAACGGACTCAAAGCTTGGTCAAAAAGTCCCCAGGCCAGTGAAACGACGGCAATAGGTTCAAGGTATGACAGGGTGCCGAAGGTCGCGGACGGTAATTCCCGAAGGGCAATGACAGCAAATAAGATAGCGAGAAAACCGGGAATGAGGCCGGCGATGGCTAACCAGGCCCACTGAGTCATTTCAATGCTCTCACTTTTAGCCAGCATTAACGGTAGCATGCAGGCTGCGCCAACCATCAGCTGGTACCAGCTGCGGGTAAAGACATGAACTCGCGCTGGGATTACGCGGTTGATCAGAATAAAACAGCAATAGCACACCAAGGCAAGGATGGCATAAAGCATGCCTAATGCGTCCTGAGTGCCGGAACCGAACTCGACCTTAAACTCCATCATCATCGCAAAGCCTAATAAAGCAAATAAGATCAAGCCAATAGACTGCGTATTTAGCTTTTCCGAAAACAGGAAATGGGCTGAGATAGAGGCGACCACAGGAGCCAGGTAAATGGTCATGATTGCGTTGGCCATACTGGTATGGCTCATGGCTTGAATATAGAAGACAATGAAGCCCGCGAGAAAGGCACCGTTGATGATCACCTGCCATGAAGGCCAGCACAGTAGCAAATTTAGTTTTTTGCTAACCGCTAGGTATCCCAGCATGATGATCCCGCCAAAGAAAAGGCGGAAGAAGGTGACTGTTTCAGAGCTGAGGTTTGCATAAACGGCAATCGCCCCGATAGTGCCCATGAATACAGCCGAGAGAGCGGCCAACAATAAATAGGGTGTTGTGGTATCTGCTGCTGACTTGATATAGCCCATCAGTCTTCCTTTTGTTGCAACTTTGTTACTTCCTTCTGTGGGGCTATCTTAAGGTATTTTTTCTAAAATGCCATCGAAGCAGAAAATTATAGGTATATTTTTCTCAATCATGATTTACAAGCTGGTTTATCCGAGTAAGATACGCGCCAATATTGCACGTTGTTCAATTGATGCTAGATGTAAGATCGAAATTTATGAAAATAGTATTAGTGGAAGATGACTTAAGCGTTAGAGCTCAGCAAGAGAACTATCTCATCCTGCATGGGTACGAGGTGGTGGTTGCGGCCCAGGATTCTGCAGCCGAATTGATAAAAGCCGTACAACCCGAGTTAATAATTATTGGCCGGACTAACCCCGGAAGTGACAGTTTGGGGCTGTGTCGTCAGATCAGGCCACATGTATCGAGTAAAATCCTGTTATTGACTCCTTTTGATGATGATATCGAACATGTGGCAGCACTAGAGCTAGGTGCGGATGATTTTATTCAAAAGCCGATTTCGCTTAGGGTGCTATTGGCCCGGATCCGAATGTTAGTGCGTCGTCAGCATACTGATGTTGAAATAACAAAAACAACAGGTCGAAAAAACGTTCAGCTCCACAATGAGCAGCTCACCTGCGGAAGCTTGAAGCTTAACAACATGCGCAAAAGCTGTATGTTGAATGATGAGTCCATATCGCTGACGGGATCCGAGTTTGATTTGTTGTGGCTGTTGGCTTCAAAAGCGGATGAGGTGCTATCACGTGAGTTTTTGGTCAAGGCGATCAGAGGCATCGACTATGACGGTATAGATCGCACCATAGATAACAAAGTCGTGACATTGCGAAAAAAGCTTGGTGATACTCCATCGTTTCCAAGAAAAATTATTACCGTCAGAAGTAAAGGGTATTTGTTCACGCCAGATAGTTGGTAGTGTGTAGCAATAATAATCAAGGTTGTAGAGTATGTTAGGGAAAACACTTAAACGCACGCTATTAGGAATGCTGTTAGGCGCAGGCCTGTCGTCGGCTTCACTGATAGCGGCTCCTGTTGGCTGGGACGAAGAAGGTAAAGATTGGCTTAGCCAGCAATCAGAGCATTTCTCTGTTCATTTTGTAGATGGTCATCAACAAAGTGCTACCAAGGTATTGGATATTGCTGAACGGGTTCGTCAAGAACAGTTGCCTTATTTTCAGTCGGCGCCGCTTGAGCGTACTGAAATCGTGTTGGTGGATGATTTTGATTTTTCTAATGGCTGGGCCACTCCCCTTCCTTTTGCACAGATCCGCTTGTTTATGAGCCCACCGGAAGACGGGGGTGATTTGGCAACCAGCGATGATTGGCTGCACCTGCTGATCCGTCATGAATATGCCCATATCATGCATATGGAGCTGGCGACTGGGGTACCTAAAGTGCTGCAGAAGATCTTTGGACGCCAGCCTTTTTTCTTTCCCCATGCCCTGACCCCTTCTTTATTGCTTGAAGGGTTGGCGGTATATCTGGAAACGAATGAGGAATTAGGCTACGGCCGCCTTCAGAGCAGCCAGTATGCGATGAAAATGCGCATGGAGGTCGCCAGCGGTGAACTCAAAGATTTGGACCAGGTTGCCGTCGCTGATCGTGAGTGGCCGTTGGGTTACCAGTACCTTTATGGGGCGTACTTTATCCAATATCTGTCGCAAACTTATGGTGAGGAAAAAGTTCAGCGTTTTTTACAGGGTTATAGCCGCCGGATCATCCCTTATTTTTTGATTAACCGAACAGCCAGGCAGTCATTTGGCAAAGACTTTTCTACACTGTGGTTAGACTTTCAGGCTTACCTTGAGTCGGAGTTTGCTCCGCAGCTGACTCAGTTGCAGCAGCAATCGGTGGCTGGTAAGGACTTACAGTTGACGCCATTCCTCCAGGTTGTGACCAGCAGCAATCACGGGCTGCTGGTCAACCGTAACAATGGTGAAGACCGTCCAGAGATATCGTCCCTTAATCCGCACCGTGGTGAATGGTTACCATTGACGGCGAGTAAAGATATTTCAGACATGTCATCTCATCCGCAGTCTGGCCTGGCGGCATCGCGGCTCATTCATTATGCCGATGGCAGAAGCTATAACGACCTGTTTATATTTCATGACGGCCAGTGGCAGCAGCTGACAGAACGCCAGCGTTTTCGCAAGGTTCGCTGGATGCCAGACGGCAGGCAGCTGGTTGCCAGTCGCAAGGTGGCAGGTATCAGCGAGCTTTGGTTGCTGGATACCCAGCAGCAGAAGCCTGTTCAGGAACCTGTTCAGGAAACTTCCCAGGAGTCTGTTCAGGATCCTGTAAGAATTTGGCGAGGTGACTCTGATACGGTACTCGGTGCTTTTGATATCTCACCGACAGGTAAAGAGCTGGTCGCTGCCGTGAAGCGTCCGCAGCAAGGCTGGAACCTAGAAATCCTGAATTTGGAGACTAAAACATGGCGAGCATTGACAGATACCAAAGCTGCTGAAAGCAGCCCGAGCTATCTGCCGGATGGCCGCATCGTCTTTAGTGCTGATTATGACGGTGTATTCGATATTTATACGCTTGATGAAAACAACGGCCAGCTCGAACAGTGGACACGAGAATTGGGCGGGGCTTTACAGCCTGTTTGGCAGCCGGGTTTTGGCCTGGTTTATCAGGCCTACGATAGCCAAGGTTATCAGTTGCGCTATCTGCCAGAGCCTCTGGCCTTGTCGGCACAGAATATTGATAGCCAGCAAGGTCGATATAACTACCCGCCAGTCGTCGAACAAGTGGCAGAAAAAAGTGAGCCGGAGTCCTATAGCCCTTGGTCGACGCTTCGTCCACGCAACTGGCTACCTGTCGTTTATATTGATGATGCACGGACCCAGTTAGGGGCGTTGACTTATGGCTCTGATGCGCTGGGTCGTCATAGTTATCAGTTAACGGCCACATGGGATGTCGACAATGAGCTGGCTGATGTTAATTTGTCCTATCTGTATGACAATCGTTGGATGGCTGCGATCAGTAGCAGCCATAGTTATGACAAGCTGACGATTGATAATAGTAGTGGCTACCGTATCACCCGCGATGACGATTTCTTGCTGCAACGTAATCACATCGTTACGGCCTTTGAAGATCAATTGAGTTTGCATGCTGGTGGCGTGTTAGACAAAGAGAGTCTGGTTTCCCAACCTGATTTTGCCAGCATGATAGCGTACAGAGAAAGCAACGAGACCCTGACGGGTCTTGCTCTGACCTTTGACAACCGCGAAGGCTATTTGAATGTGCCAGGAGTTGGCTGGGGGCACTACTTGGATGTAGTGGCCGAGACCAATGCCTTGTTCGACAGTGACTTTGAGGGGCAGAAGTACCAGGCCCAATGGAAGGGAACCTGGGATCTGCCGGGCAGAACGACTCTGACAGCGAGATTGGCTGGCGGTTATGCTGACGATGAAGCGAAGAGCTTCCGATTGGGCGGCAATGATTTGTTTGAAGAAGTCCGCCTGTTCGGCCGGGATACCCAGGCGCTAAGGGGATATGATGAGTCCGTTCAGCGCGGCCATCGCTATGCAACCCAGAGGTTGGAGCTGAAAACCTGGCTGGCGCGTGTTGAACGCAACTGGTCACTGTATCCGGTTGGCCTTGGGGATGTATCTGGCTCGGTGTTTGTTGATTCGGGGGCCGCATGGGATTCCGGGGAAGACCGGAAACAGCTGACAAGTATTGGCACCCAGATTACGGTGGAAGCAAAACTGGGCTATAACCTGACCTTGCCGATAACGCTGGGCTATGCCTATGGGCTAGATAGTGAACAAGGCAAGGATGAGGTGTACCTGACCATTTCTGGTGGTATCTAGATAAAGCTCAATTTATGAGAATACGGTGTCACAAGAGGTTGGCATACACCTCGCGTCACTATACTGATAGAAGTTTCTATTAGTTGGCCGTTTACTGAAAACGGCCTTGGGGAGGAAGTATGAGAGTGATGTACTTGAGTTACTTTTCTCCTCCTCATCTCAATGTCGCAGCGAACCGCAGTCGGCGCTTTGCTCAATATCTTGCCAGGGCCGGTTGTGATGTACAGCTGATCAGGGAGCAGTGCCCCAGCCGCTTTGTTCAGCAGGACAATTCGGCTTGCTGGCAGCACGAGACGTTAATTTCCAACCAAGCCGTTACTTCTTGGAATATCGAGTGGTCATGGCGGTGGCCAACCATTTTTCACAAGCTGGGTTATCGCCTCTGGCAAGGCGATGTACCTGTCCGGGATGGTGACATAGCTAAGCACTATTGGCTGGTGGACTTGCATTGGGGCTGGATTGTGCCGAGTTTGTGGCAGTGTTGCCAGCAAATTATGGCACATAGGCCTGATGTCATTTTAGTCAGTTGTCCGCCCTTTAGTAGTTCATTGGTTGGTTATTATTTGTCACGCTGGTTTGATTTGCCGCTAGTGTTGGACTTTCGTGATGGCTGGTCGCGTGCGAGCTATTTTGCCGAAGGAAAAATATCGCCATGGGAAAAGCGAGTACTGAAACAAGCCGCTAGGCTGATAGTTACCTCACAATCGGATTGGATTGCCTATCAGCGCTTGGTCGGGGAAGAGAAGGTTGCCTGGATCCCCAATAGTTATGATTTTGTCCTTGATCATGCTTCCGATAAGGATATGGTGTTTACCATAGGGTACAGCGGTACCTGGGATGGTTTTCGACGCTCAGCCAAAGGAATAATGAGCCAGCTGGCACAGGTCCCTTTTCCATTTCGCTTTATCAATGTAGGGGATTGCCCGCCAGATTTTTGCCAGTTGGTTGAACAGTATGGTTTAAAGGATTCCGTTGTGATGACCGGACTGGTAGAGAAAAGTCAGATGCAAGATATCCTGGGTCAGTGCGATGCCTTATTTATTCAAAAAGGCGCGCCCGATAGTGGTAAAACCGATACGCACCTGGCTACCAAGGCCATTGATTATGTAGCCAGCGGCAGGCCGATATTGGCGGAGTTGCCTGAAGGGGAAACGCAAAGCTTTTTGCGCCACTATGCCGGGCAGCTTTACGAGGTGAACGCCGAGTATTCGGCTGAATACCAGCAACAGCTAACAGCTATGTATCAGCAATGGCAGCGACAGCCGCAGCGGAGCTATTGGCCTTCTGCCGAATTCTATCAGGCTTTCGACGCCCAGGCGTTGGCAAGCAGGCTGTATAGAGTACTGAATGAAGTGCAATTGTAATGATTAAAAGCATCATGAGTTGCTTCTGCAACAGGGTGGTGTTGTATGGCCTGATATTCTAAATAGAGCAGGCGCTCCCGCTTATTACGAGAGCACAAGGTTATTTATATTGTTCTTTGAACTGCCTAGCAGTCATTCCAAACCATAACCTGTCGTCGAAACCACCATCGATTTGATAGTAATCTTTCTGGCGGCCTTCAAGCTCGAAACCAGCCTTTTCAAGTACGCGTGCCGAGCCTGTGTTGCTGGCATAGCAATCAGCACAGACTTTATGCGCCCCGAGTTGTTCAAATGCTAGCGTGGTAGCAAATTGGCAACCCAAGGTGCCGATCCCTTGTCCCCAGGCATGCTGTGGCAGCTGGTGGCCGACGTCGAAATTGCCCGCCAGCATCATGACCTGACTAATACCGATCATGCCCATATAGCGGCCGTCATTATCCCTGATAATAAACGTTGGGCTTTCCGGCCACTCATTTTGTTTGATGGTCTGCTGGGTATTGTCGATAATCGGCGAGAAAAAGGCCTCGTAGACCTCAATAGGTGACGGGGCAAAGAACAAGAACTTATTGACGTTTGGATCTTCAAGCATTTTGACGATATCGCCAAAGTCACTCTGGCGGATCAGCTGAATAGAGAATGTATCGTTTAGCTGGCAGGAATGCCCCTGTTTAAGTAATTGGTATTGCATTTTATGTCATCATTTATAAGTAGTTGATAGGTGTATCTTAGCGCTCATACAACCCTGGATATTGAATAAAAACGACATTATTACCTTAATCTGGCGATTCGAAATCGCCGTAGATATCAATGATCAGGTTTCTGGTATTGAGGTAGCCTCCCGGTGTCGCCCCGATACTTTTCTTGAGCAAGCGGATCAGGTGAGGTTGATCGCTAAAACCAAACTGTAGAGCAATGCTTGCCCAGTCGAGCTTGTCATTTGGCTGCTGGTAAAGAAAGAGAAGCAGTTTATCGAGTCGCATCATGATTTCGTACTGCTTGAGAGTGAGTCCTGTTACTTTGGCAAATGATCTCTCCAGTGTTCGGCGTGAGCACCCTAGGGTGTGTTCGATGCCCTGGGCGGGATCTTGATTCAGTATTTGTAGGGCTTTGCTGACCAGCAAGCTATGACGATCTGCAGTAGTCTGATTAATTATTGAAGTGATGCATTCATCTAGTGCTTCAATAACTCGATTGGGTTCTGTCTTGAAGCTTAATAGGGACTCAAGTGTATTTGTATCCAGCAAAGGGTGGATAGCGGATAAGTTGTTGAAGGTTTGGTCTACAGTCCCTTTCCCGTCAAGGCTGAAAAGCCGGTATTGAGCGCCTGGAAGCAGCTTTACCCCAAGGCGAAGTACCTGCTTATCATCTAGCAGAGTTAGTGCACGTGTTGAAGGCATAATGAAGTGGGAACCTGTCAGCTGTAGCTCCTTTACTCCTTCGTTATCATCATATTGATAGCGATGAACGGCATTAGGGGGCGTTATCACCAAGTGGCAATTTGGGTTGGGGATCAGCACCGGAGATGGCCTATCATTATCGCCATAGTTGACTTCGAGTAACCAATAGCACTCAACAAATTGGCCGACTGTCGAATCTAATGGGGCCTGCTTCCAAGTTTTCATATTTTCGCTAATGATTGAGGCAATAGTTAATTCTACCAATCTTCATGAGAAGATGATTGTGTTTCGGAAATCTGACCCGTTCATATTATTTATTAGGTATGAGTTAGCCAGAATGACTTAACCTTGGCGATAATCGTAATGTTAACTGGCTTTTTTCGCTAATAGATATAGCCCCAATAAGTATTTCTTCTGTAAGTTGTTGATTTTATTTAAGCTCATGTTGGTGTAAAGTTTGCTAGTCATTGATGTAATTAGAAAAACTACCAGAGGACAAAAAGATGGAATTTACCGGTGTAGCGATTGTGGCAATTGTTTTTATTTCCTTGGGACTACAACGATATCTTAGCCATAAAGCAGAGATGAAGAAACTAGAGAGTGCTGGAAGTAGTAGTGAAGTCAAACAGCTACAACAAGATCTGCAAATACTGCAACAGCGAGTGAGTGTGCTGGAAAAAATAGTGACGGATAAAGGCTATCAGCTAAATGAAGAGATTAAGAATTTATAATCGAATCGGTTGTATTAAAAGCCGTTTGTGGGACCTTGAGGCAGAGAACTAACGGCCTTACTTGGTTGCACCATACTGATAGTGACTTTTATTTTTTTATTTGCATGAGATAATATCGAGTTATCGGCAATGCTATCTGGTGTTATTTTTTGCACATCGGTAATTATCATGCGGGATATTTATGAAATCCTCACGTGTACTCCCAAAGCTAATAAAAAAGATAGAAATATGGCAAATGTTGGTACGACAGATATAAGTATTATTTCTAGAGAAAACCGCTTGAAATATCAAGCGGCTTTTCAATGTTGAGATCTAGATGAGTTAATACAGCTTAATGGCCAGCATGAGCCATTTCTTTCTTGTCATCTTGACCTGCAGGCTTGAAGGTAGCCTTCTCAACCGCAACTTCGATTTCAATTGAACCGGCTTTTGCAAAGTGGAGAGTTACCGGGAAACGATCACCCAATGACGGTACTTGTTTTAAATTGAAAAACATAATGTGATAGCTGCCAGGCTTTAGTGTGCGCGTACCATTGGCCGGAATACCAATATTATCAACTTCACGCATTTTCATCATACCGTCCTCATGGATATGGGCGTGAAGTTCTGTTTTTCCTGCAATGGGTGATTCGGCGCTTAACAAGGTGTCGTCTTCATTACCGTGGTTCATGACATCTAGAAAAGCGGCCGCAACGGCTGAGGTTGGCGGTACTTGCTTCGACCAAGGGTGAGCAATATGCAGATCGCCCCCTTTGTAGTGGTGTGCATTTGCAAATCCGCTTAGTAGTAGTGCGCTACCCAAAATGATATTGATGATTTTCTTCATGACTTTCTCCCTGTCCATTGGCTCTGCTATGAATTTATTCTGCCATTGGACTTTATCGTAATTAGTAACCTGTCGAGGTCGATTCGGCCTTATGTGTTGCTGCTTGTTTTAGTCACAATACGGGGGAGAATGCTTGGGGGCATAATGAAAATAAATGCGTTCGGAGGCCGATTCTCGGTTTGAAAGCCGGGTCTTCAGTTGCAAAGAGAGCAATACAAGTAGGAAAAGTAGCGCTTCTGCAGGAAAACTACTGAGTGGCTGGTGGTGTTTCAAAATTGGGCAGTGAAACTTGATATCACTATGTTCGTTTTCCGCGCCATGCTGGCCAGAATGTGCCAAGTTTTGCTGTTTCAACGAATCAATATTAATCCACTGTAACCCCTCATGGGTACAGATAAGGACCTTTTTACCTGTCAGCCAGTTTTCACCACCTTGATATAGCGATGGGTTTAGAATAACCACCGAAGAGAGAAAATTAGTTAGCAGAATAGCAAAGATGGTAAAGCTAATTACCCACTTCTTGCTTTGATACTTCCTGCTATCGATATTCATAGATTGCTTTCTACTACCTGAATCAAGGGCGCATAGTATCAAAGTTAGTACAATCCTGTAACTATTGGTGTAAATGGTTTGTTTTCACTTTGAGAGGTCAACACTGAATTGTTTTATTACTGTCGAGAATATAACCAACGACAGTTGTTGCTTTATCGCGTTAGATTTGTATGTTATTTGAGCAATAGGCTAGAGGCTGTAAGCCATTCAGGTGTTCAATTGTTAACTGCTTGCTTTGATTTTTGTTAACGGATTGAATGTGCCCTTTGCTGTTGAAGGAAATAAATGACTTTCAGAGTCTGTGATTAATTGTGCCAATATAGATGTGTAAAGGAGATACCAATGAGTAGCGAACAAGTTGTGTTGATCACCGGGTCTAGCCGGGGAATTGGGGCTGCAACAGCAAAGTTATTGGCTTCACAGGGGGTGAATATTTGCCTTAATTACCGCTCCGATGCAACTGCGGCACAGGCTGTATTGGATGATGTTCGAACGATGGGAGTTAAGGCTATTTCAGTACAGGCTGATGTGGCGAATGAAGACGATGTCATTCGTTTATTTGAGATTATCGACAAGCAGTTGGGCCAGCTTACCGGTTTGGTCAACAATGTTGGCATATTGCAGCCGCAAATGCGGGTTGAATCCATGACAGCAGACAGGATCAATCATATCTTAATGACCAATGTCACTAGCCAGTTTTTGTGCTGCCGCGAGGCCATTAAACGGATGGCTCTGTCCCATGGTGGCAAGGGCGGGGCAATAGTAAATGTGTCGTCGGTAGCCGCTCGCAGTGGCTCACCTTTCGAATATGTGGACTATGCGGCATCCAAAGGTGCAATTGATTCCCTAACCAAAGGGTTGTCTTTGGAGGTAGCAGCCGAAGGCATTCGGGTGAATGGTGTTAGGCCTGGCTTTATTGAAACCGATATGCATGCCGATGGCGGGGAGCCTGAGCGGATAGCGCGCTTGGTTCGCAATAATGTTATTCCAATGCAGCGAGGCGGTACTGCTGATGAAGTTGCCGAGGCGATTGGTTGGCTACTGTCGGAAAAATCGTCCTATGCTACTGGCACTTTTATCGATTTGGCGGGTGGAAGGTAGCAGGAGTGCGATCTATACAGAAAAGCGTTATACCATCCTGAGCGTTTAGATGGCATAACGCTTGTAGAATCAATTAGAGCGGCTTATGACTTGGTGAAACGGTAAGTCTGGATCTTTTCCTCTTTGCCGTTTACTAGGGCATAGGTATCAATCATCCATACATTCTGGCCGGCAAAGGCCAGTTCAAGACGGACACTTGAAGAGTCGACACCTTCGATTACGCTGACATCGGTAGAGGTTGGGTAGTAGTTGTAGCGGTTCATGCCTGACTGGTATTCACCAGCAAAGTTAACCGGTACGTTGTTGATATTACTATTGACCGACAGGGTGTAGCCCGAATCTGGGGTATAGGCAAAGTTAGCTGTTAATTGAAGTGGCTGTTTGCTGCTATCGATAGCAAGATCCTGGATCTTGATCTGTGCTTCCGTGGTTTTGGCCAATGATCCTGTTGCCTTTGCGGTGGCTGTAACAGGTTGCTCTGATGTGCCACTCCAGATACTCACGTTCCAATTGCCGGTGAAGTTATTCAGCTGATCCCAGTTTTGGTTGTGAGATGGTGCAGTAGAAGCTGCGTTGCTATTACCGATTTGTGCGAGTGAATCATTGCGGCTTTCGTGGCGGATATTCTCGCGGTTGTTCTGGATATCGTTAGTTGCGCCAGCAACACCGCCAGCAACACCACCGGCCACGGCCCCTTTCATAGCAAGCTCGGCATCACCTGTCAGGGCACCAAGAGTTAACCCTAATAAAGCACCGCCAGCGGCCCCTTGTTTGGTGGATGCATTCGGGTCATCTTCACCCGGATTAACACAACCAGTTAGTAACGTTAGACCAAAGACGGAAGCGATAGAGGTTTTTATGAAAGTGTTCATTGCCGTGCCCTTTTATCAAACTGAATAGGTTTTGTTCTTTATGGCGCTAAGGTTAGCAATCGTTTTCTGAACGCATCCTGTACAAATTGAACGGTGTTTTTTATGTAAGAGAATGTGTCAAATTAGTATGATTTCTACAGGCAGACTAATGGCTATGTGAAGCTCCAGATAAGTTAATAATGGCGATCCCGATAGCGACAATAACCATACCTAGCCAGACTTTGGCATCAAGATGTTGCTTGTAGATCAGGCTGGACATAGTGGTAACGACCACGATGGCTAGTCCTGCCCATGAGGCATGGACAATACCGACGGGTAAATCCTTCATCGCCTGGCCAAGAAACAGGAAAGCGAGAAAATGGCCCAGAATGACAATAGCGCTAGGTAGCAGGTTGGTGAAACCATTGGTTGATTTTAATGCGACATGCGAAGTGGCTTCGGCCATTACGCCAAGTAATAAGAAGATCCAGCCCACGTATAACCCTTTTGAGTGTTGTTTGTTGATATGGGCTTATTGTATTTGTTTATTAGATGATGATAATCGCATTAAATTACAAATGACTTTTACCTTAGGGTAATAATGGTGAAATTAAGCGAGGTAAGTTAGCGACAGCCCAGATTTCTGTACTTCTGCTCCGGGCTGCCTCTTGGCCTATGCCGCTGGTGGCTCCTGTGATGATCACGAGCCGGCCTTGTTGATCTTGGATCTTATCCGGATTCCAGTTTGAAGATGCCATATTCTTACCTCTATTCTTGGCAAAGCAATGTGAATAGCCTCATTGTAGAGATGGCAGGCTTTGTAGGCTTATACCTATTCCGGAGATACTTATACATTTTACAGAGGCAGGGTAGGAGCAAGCTCCTACCCGGATTGTGGGGGGAATCTTCAGGTTGGAATTAGATTAGCCCTTTTAAAGCATTAACAAACTGATATTCATTTTCAGCGTCTAGGTTAATGCTCCAAACCATGGCACCGCCAAATTGCGGGTCGGCACAAACTGTCTCATATTGGTCGTGGATCAGCTGGTAGATATTGTCGGGGACGTCAGGAACGGTAAAGATACTCGTTCCTGCCCCTTCTTTATCAGCGGGCTCACCAATGACGATCAGCGTCTCGTTAGGAATGGTGTGTGTTAAGTTAGCAAAACTTTTAGATATAAACTCAACGTCTGTTTCATTGTTGCCGTCAATCGCAGGCCAAGGGTTGTTATAGGCCTGAATGAACAGGTAGTCAAAGCGATTATTATTAACGGCTTGATCATACATGCGGCAGTTAGCGGTAGACACCAAGAAAAGATCAGTGTCATGGGCCCCTTGGTTAAGCTGCGGAGCCGCAGTAATGATCAATGATGGATCGGCGTCTTTGATGGCTTTGCACAGTTCATCTAAATAGGCGCCATCGCCTTCAACCTCTAGATCAAAATCGATACCGGTAAAGCCGTACTCATCAAGAAAACTAACGATGTTTTTAGCAAGGCTGTCTGCTTGAGCGCCATTAGGGTTATAAGTATTATTTGCACCGCCTACCGATAAAAGAATTTGCTTTGCACCATTTTTCTTGGCGTTACTGATGTCTTCCTTTAGTAATTCCGGTGAAGGGGCCGCGGCAAAGACGTTGTCGAATATACCAACATCTGAGCCATTGATTTCTCCAAACGCCAGTACGATTGCATTGTAGCCCTTTTCTGCTGCCTGAGTGAAAGTGACATTTGCAGACCAGCTTTGTAAGTAGCCAACCATAAGTGAGTTATTCATTATCAATCCTTTTTATGTACTTTGTACTAATACTTGGTCCACTGGTTAAATTTGAAACCAGGGCACCAGGTCTTCAATTTAATGAGTAGTGCATAAAAAGTTGCCTAACTACTTGCTCTTCTAATCTCTAAATAAACACTGCCGTATTGGAAGCGCTCACAACTTTTTCTACTAAGTTAGTCAAAATTACAGAGAGTACCAAACGGCATATTGGAGGCATATTTATTTGCGGTTAGTTGCATATTGGTTTGTGATATAGATTGGCTTGCTACTGGAAAATACTTTGTTAAACCAGCTTGCGATACTTACGCTCTGGCCTGCCAACGGTGCCATAAGAGACTTCGGCGCAGAGCTCATCGGTGCTGACCATATACTCAAGATAGCGGCGGGCGGTAGTTCGGCTGGCTCCGATTTCCTGTCCGACTTGCTCGGCATTGAGTGCGGTAGCGGGTGAGACTAATACCGCTCTGATCTTATCCAGTGTTAAGGCATCAATCCCCTTTGGTAGGCGGGTAGGAGCCGCTGGTGGTGCAGTGGCCTCGGATGCAGGGGACTTAAATAGGCCATCCAAATCGCTTTGTTCCAGTGATTCCATCTCAGCAAGCTTGCTGAGATGGGCTGTATAATTGGCCAGTGATGACTGCAGGCGCTCAAAGACCAATGGCTTGAGGATGTAGTCGAAAATGCCGCTGTGCATGGCTGTGCGCAGGGTTTCTACTTCTTTGGCGGCAGTGACCAAAATCACATCGGTGCAGCTGCCGCTGGCCCGCAACTCGCGGAGTAATTCCAGCCCGGTACCCGTTGGAAACTGGTTATCTAACAGTAATAATTGCGGCTGTAACACTTCAACCAAGTCTCGGGCTTCGTCCAGACCGTGTGCGATACCGATAACCTCGAATCCCTCAATCTTCTCGATAAACCGTCGCTGGATCTCGGCAATTTGCTGGTCATCTTCAGCGATAACAACTTTGATTGGTGTTCCCATTATGCTTCCTCTTTTCCATTTTCAGCCGCTGGTGCTCGAAAAGCTTTCGGTAGGTAGACGGTAAATCGGCTGCCTTGAATTTCTGCTGGCTCAACAGTGATGATACCGCCCAGGTGATCGACGAGGTTTCTCACCAAGTCCAGGCCAATCCCGTGCCCTTGCTGATTTTTTGTTGTGTAGCCGCGGGTGAAAATCTTGTCGGCTTCCTCGCTGGAAAGCCCAGCTCCCTGATCGTTGATTTCGAAAATGAGTTCTTTGCCAAAATCAGAAAGGCTCAAGGTGATGGCACCGCCCTTGCCATGGTGGACAAGTGTCGCTTCCAATGCATTGTCTATCAGGTTGCCGAGAATGCTTACCAGCTGTTCTCGTGGCAGCTGTTCCGGCAATGCCGACATCTGGCTGTCTTCTTCAATACAAAGCTTAAGCCCTAGCTCTTTGGCACGGTTGTATTTACCCAGCAAGCATCCGGCCAAAATACTGTCGGAGGTGACGTTCATCAGCTGCTGGATAAAGGCTTGATGGCTTGAGGTCTCTTGGCCGATCACCGCCAATGCCTCGTCTTTGGCATCAATTTGAATTAACCCGGCAATCGTGTGCAGCTTGTTATTGTACTCGTGGGACTGGCTACGCAGGCTCTCGGCATATTGCTGAATGCGGGTAAGCTTGCGGCTGACCATATCAAGTTCATTTTTGAGGCGAAAGCTTGAGACAACGCCGGTGACCTTACCATCCTGTAGCAGTGGGATCCGGTTGGCGATGAGGTTGTGATCGTGTAGCCACACTTCCTGGTCGAACTGGGGTTTGCCTTTTTCTAATACATCCAGCATGCCACTATCCGGTAAGACATCCTGGATATGACGACCAATATAGTGCTGATCTTCGGGGAGCTTCAGCGTCTTGATTGCAGCATGGTTAAAGGTAGTGATATGGCCATTGTGGTTAATTGCGACGATACCTTCCCGGACAGTTTCAAGGGTCGCATTTCGCTCATGGAACAGCCTGCCAATTTGCTCTGGCTCGAGGTTGAAAATGGCTTTTTTGAAGTGGTTAGCAAACAGGATGGCAGTGATCACGCTGAACAGAAACGCAATGGTTATGGCGACTATCATAGATATCCGGTGATGGCCCACGATCATATCGACGGTATCAAGCATGTAGCCGACTGATACGATACCGACGATAGTTGTACCGTCATGGCTAAAAATTGGCGCTTTGCCCCGCATAGACCAGCCAATACTGCCTTTAGCTTTCGACACATAGGCCTGGCCATGAATAAGGGCGGGAGCATTGGTATCACCATCATCGTCGGCCATGGATTTACCGATACGATTCGGTGATGGGTGGGCAAGGCGAATACCATTTTTGTCGCCAATGACAACAAATTTGGCTTTTGAGGATTTAGCCAGTTTAACACTCAAAGGTTGTAATAATGTTGTATTCTTTTCGGTGACGGCATTAATCACATCCGGTGACGCCGCAATGGCCTGTGCTACCCGCATCGCTTGCTGGCCAATTTGCTCATCAAGTACGTTGTCGAGATAGCGGATCGTAAAATGTCCCAGAACGCCAGTCTGGAGTATGGCAATAATACCTAGAATCAACACCATACGGGTTTTTAGGCGTAAATGGCGTAATGACAGAAACTGCGTCATGATTTTTGGTGATGTCCTTCCACCCTTATTCCTTGTTACAGATAGTTTACCTTTCTTAAGGCTTTGGTGCTGTGAACATTATGAACAAAATTACCAATAAGCCCGTTATTCACATTAATTTTACAATCTTTTAATGAGTCAGGGGGCGGCATAACGTTAATGGTGAAGGAACAAATCACTATTAATGAGGAACGATTATGCTTACTCAGTTCATATCCCGTAAACGTGTATCCGTATTAGCTGCTGTTATCGCATCTGCGATGAGTGTCGGTGTGGCGCAGGCAGATGTTGACTCCATTCACTTCCTAGTACCGGGCGGTGCTGGTGGCGGCTGGGATAGTACCGCTCGTGGTACCGGCGAAGCGCTGTCGAAATCTGAGCTGGTGGATAAAATTTCTTACGAAAATATGTCCGGCGGTGGTGGCGGTAAGGCGATTGCCTACCTGATCAAAACGGCCGAGCAGTCGCAAGATACGCTGATGGTGAACTCGACGCCGATTGTGATCCGCTCTTTATCCAACGTTTTCCCGCAATCGTTTCGAGATCTCACTCCAATTGCAGCCACTATTGGTGACTATGCAGCGTTTGTCGTCCCTAAGAGTTCGAAATACCAATCCTTTACCCAGTTGGCGGAAGATTACAAAAAGAACCCGCGCTCTGTGTCGGTAGCTGGCGGCTCCTCGCGTGGCGGTATGGATCACTTGGTGGCGGCCTTGGCGTTCAAAGCGGCTGGTGGTGAGCCGCGCAAAGTTAAATATCTGGCCTACGATGCAGGCGGCAAAGCGATGGCTGGTTTGCTGTCGGGTGAGACCCAGGTGCTGTCGACAGGCCTCAGCGAGGCATTGAGCCTGGCGGAAGCCGGTGAGGTGCGAATTCTGGCAATGACTGGCGATGAACGATCTAAAGTGGCACCGGATGTCCCGACCCTGCAAGAGCTGGGCTATGACGCCACCTTCGTTAACTGGCGTGGTTTCTTTGGCTCTCCTGAGATCAGTGACGAACAAGCCGAAGAGTACGCTAAGGTACTGGAAAAAATGTATAACACCGAGGAATGGGCAACAGTCCGTGACCGATATGGCTGGACAGAGATCTTTAAGCCTCGCAAAGAGTTTGAAGCCTTCCTGGAGCTACAGGAGAAAGAAATGGGCAGCTTGATGAAAGAGCTCGGCTTCCTGAATTAATTCCCGTAAGCGCAGTGGCATTGAATTGTCCTGCGCTCTTTTTCCGCATATCTATCTACAACTGCTTACTGTGAGGGATCACCTATGACGGTAACAAAAGATCATATCGGTGGTTTGGTATTTCTATGCTTTTCCGTCGCCTACGGTTATTACGCCAATCAAATAGCCTTATTTCCCGGCGATGAATACGAACCGTTCCACGCTAAATCTCTACCCACTGCCCTTGCCATACTGGGGGTATTGTTCTCTGTCTGCCAGCTCGTAACGGCAAGTAAAGAACAAAAAGATCGGCTGAGTCTTTCAGGATACGACTTTGTGTTGGTAGCCAAGCTATTGGTACTGATGGTGTTATTTGCTATTTCGCTGGAGTGGCTGGGCTTTATGATCTCGACGGCTCTTTTCTTAGGTGGAGGTTATTGGTTGCTAGGCGAAAGGCGGCCGAAAATGCTGTTTCTGGCATCCGTTCCCTTTGCTGTCGGTTTTTGGTTTGTTCTCACCCAACTGCTTGAGATCTACCTTGCGCCTGGGCGTTTTATTATGACTTTCATCGGGAGCTAAGACTATGTTTGATGGAATGATGTCAGGGCTGACTACCGCTGTCATGCCTTTCAACCTGATGATGGTAATTGTTGGGTGTTTTGCCGGAACGTTCATCGGTATGTTACCGGGCTTGGGGCCGATCTCGGCGATTGCCCTGATGATCCCTATTACTTACGGGCTTGATCCCTCTTCCGGCATTATCTTGATGGCCGGGGTGTATTATGGGGCGATCTTCGGCGGTTCAACGTCTTCGATTCTGATCAATGCGCCGGGCTGTGCCAGTACTGTGGTAACCGCATTTGATGGTTACCCGCTAGCACAGAAAAAGCAGGCGGGTAAGGCGCTGGCATTGGCTGCCTATTCGTCGTTTACCGGCGGTACGATTGGTGCGCTGGTATTGCTATTTGCCGCGCCTGCACTGGCCAAGGTATCGCTGAGTTTTCAATCAAGTGATTATTTCGCATTGATGGTGCTGGGCCTGACGGCTGTTGCAGCCTTCTCCGGCAAAGGTCAGGTGCTAAAAGCGCTGATGATGACCGTGTTTGGCTTGATGATTGCGACTGTTGGTATCGACGTTATGTCGGGCATTCCTCGCTATACCTTTGATAATGTCAATTTGATTGACGGGATCAGCTTCCTGCTGCTGGCAATGGCAACCTTTGCCCTAACTGAAGTGGTGATGACGGTGTTGCGCGGCGAGCACAAGCAGGAAGAGCCGCAAATGGATATGAATTCGTTGGGCAGCATGAAGCTGAGCAAAGAAGAAGTGAAGCATGTGGCGCCAACAATCGGCCGTTCTTCATTCTTTGGTTTTCTGGTTGGGGTGCTGCCGGGAGCCGGGGCGACCATTGCGTCGTTCTTGAGCTACGGGATGGAACGTAACCTGGCATCGAAAGAAGAGAAAGCGAAGTTTGGTAAAGGGGCACTGCGTGGCCTTGCAGCGCCGGAGTCAGCAAATAATGCGGCATCTACAGGTTCGTTTGTACCTCTGCTGACCTTAGGGATCCCGGGCTCTGGTACAACAGCGATTATGCTTGGCGCTCTGATTGCCTATGGCATTCAGCCGGGACCGCGTTTGTTTGTCGATCACCCGGATGTATTCTGGTCAGTGATTATTTCAATGTATTTTGGCAACATTGTGCTGCTGATCCTGAACTTGCCATTGATCCCGTATATCTCCCGTTTACTGGTGATCCCACGTCCGATCTTGATCCCGTTGATCTTGTTCTTCTCGATCACAGGTGTTTACTTAGTGAGCTTCAATACCTTTGATATCCAGATGATGGTGATTATTACGGTTATCGCGACTTTCCTTAAATTGCTGAATTTCCCAATGGCCCCGATGCTGCTTGGCTTTATCCTCGGCGATATTCTGGAAAAGAACATGAGCCGTGCGCTGACCCTTTCGGATGGTAGTTTTGCCTTCCTTTGGGAGCGCCCGCTGACGTTAACCATCATGATTTTTGCGGTACTGGCGCTAATGCTGCCAATGTTGACGATGCTAAAAGAAAAGCGCCAACAGGCAAAAGCGGCCCGAGTATCGGAAGACTTGCAAGATGATTTAGAAGTTAGCAAGTAATTCACTTCAATAGCACCCATGCCAGACATTTTAATGCGTAGGCTGGGTGCTTTTGTTAATGCCGAATATGATGCTGACGAACGGGAATGTCTCCGGTATCAATAGGGGCTTTCATCATTTTCTTGCCGTCGAGTTATACCTACTTTTCAAAGTCCAATTATTCAATTAAAAACCTGAGTATTTGGATACCAATGTGACCATACCATCCAGAAGACGCCGTTATGCATTGGTAACTGACTTAGTTGACCACTGTTTGTTGCGCCTCTGAAGTCAATCGATTCAAATTCGGCTACCTTCTCGTCGATAAGGCCATCGAAAAGATTGACGATATCGTGCTTCTCATCATAGACCAGTACGAGAGGGTGGCCATTTAGGTCAAACCTATAGATTGGGTTTTTCTGAGCAAATGAGCGGGTAAATGCTGCCTGAACCTCACCAAAATCAAATCCCCATACCTGTTCTTTGGCAGGTAAACGCTCGTCTTCCATTGATAGTGTCGGAAATATTGCGCCATGTTCATTACTAAACTGCTTTTCCATCGGCCCTTCAAACAACGCAAGTAGCAGCGAGTCAACTACACGGTTAAATTCGTAGATGAACACTTTGGCCTGAGGGTAGAGTTGTTTGAAACTTTTCCAGGTTGTCATCGTATTGGGGTGGGATACGATTTCTGCTTCGGAGAACTCTGGCGCGCGGGTGATCTGCTGGATAAGTTCTCCCGAATTTCGGTCAACCATCACTAAATTGTTATGTGTTTGGATAAGGATCCCTAAATCGGATTGGCCGAAACCGATATCCTGTTCAATTACCACAGGCAGGTTGCTGAGCGCACAGAAAGTCATGACTACGTCTTTGCCACCAATGTTGTCACCGGCGATATGCGGGACTTCGAGATGGGCTCGCGGATAGCCTCGTACCTCGCCGTTGATTTCAACCGCATAGATGACATCGTCGTCGTTTAAGAGCTTATTTGCCTCTGTGATTGAGACGTAGTTTGCGCCGTATTGATAGGAAGGAAAAAATGCTGTCAGCAAGAAATTAGCGGCAATAATACACACTACCACGCCAACACTTGCAAGGCTCATCCAGAATCGAGACCAGACCTTAAGGCTTGTATGTAAATACCAAAGGTAGGCAAGCAAGCAAACATTTAAGCCAATGAAAAACCATCGGTATTGAAAATACGTCACTACCCAGCTGCGAGGCAAATTCAAGCTCTGTCCGGGTTCGGTCATCAATACAGCCGAGAATATTGAAAATGCAGCGGTGACAACAGCTACCACGAAAAATAATAGCTTTTGTGTTGATGTTGCTTTTCTCATACGACTCTACTCGCTCATCACGTTTAGATTAATGGGGCGCAAAGTCGTTTAAGCGTAGCATGTATCTTCGAGCTTATGATTTGCAGGGTTAAGTCTCTGTGGCTATTTGAATCGGAGTCTCCCCATCTGAATCTCGTTTCTTTAGTCTGATTACCTTTCTCAAATCTAATATTTTAATGGTTTTACATGAATGGATATGTAGCCTAAATTTTGAACAAACCTTCGACCTGAGAGTTATCAATGCGACACTTGAGTTGGCTAGTATTCAGCACTGTGGTTGTTCCATCGACTTATGCCGCCATTGAACCCATTCCCAAGGAGAGCGGGGTCAGTGGTTTTATCAATCTTGGAGCCGGTGTTACCACTGTTGAGTCCAATACGCTGGCAAAGTTTGGCAGTGTCGATATTGGTAGCAAAACCCTTGATTCCCTGAATCAGTCTGCAGACAGTAAAACTTCCGGTATGCCGGTGCTTGGCCTAGAATTTGCCTACACCTTTGCCAGTACTCGTACCCAGATATTCCTTGGTAACCAGCTGGAAGACTATGTTCGTTTTGATTTTTCAGCCCGTGCAGGTATCCGGCAGGAAATTGGGAATGCCGGTGTGATTGGTGCCAGCTTTTTGCAAACCCCGCTAGCGACTGAGGTGTGGGAAGACCCATTTCTCACCGGAACGCAACGTTCAAGAACCGATCGTACCAGCGACGGATATAGGCTGATCTGGGACAATATATATGGAACTGAGCTTGAGCTTCGTTATTCTGCGCGGGAAGTTGATATTGATAAGGAACGCAGCGGTGAAGCTCTGGGGTTGTCTGAATCTGATCGTGCTTTGCTGGATCGTAACGGTGACAGTTATCGTTTTAGCGCTCAATACACGTTTAAGCGGGATGGAATGAAGCATCTGATTACTCCTGCTATCGCCTATATCGACCAAGACCGTGACGGTGATGCAGTCGCCTATGATGGTTTGTCTCTCAATGTAAACTACATCTATTCGATGAATGATCGCTGGAAGTTTGTTACCAATGCCACTTTTGTCAATCTGGACTATGACGAGGCCAATCCTGTCTATGACCAAAAAGCAGATGGCGAGCGATACGGTGTGACTTTTACAGCCTTTTATGCAAAACCTTTCGGTTGGAAGGGCTGGTTGGCCAATGCAGGGGTGGTGTGGTTTGAAGAAGATAGCGATATTAACTTCTACGATTCTTCAGTAGGTCTGATTAACGCTGGCATGTTATATCGATTTTAACTGGGTTGGTTTCAAGCATAATGACACTGCTATTTTTCTGAGAAGTAAATATCACCGTAATAGGCAATAGCACTTCTTTGGCTGTTATCGGTATCGGTCATGATGGCAACCGCATCAATGAAGCGGTAAGCCTTCTCGTTTTGTTTATCGCTGCCTTTGTCGCCAAACGATTTGATTAAATCTTGATAGACATTGCGCTTCTCGCTGACCCAAATCCGAGGGGGATCTTTTCGCCCGCGTACTGCCAACATTTTTGCTTTATTACCAGCGAAAGCATTGTTCCAGCGGCAGCCTTTGGGCTGGTTGCTGGACCATACATAATTAAGGGCCTTGGTATTCCAGCTCGCCCAGCCACCTTCTTGAATAATATAAAGCCGGGCAGCATAGTCATCCCCTTGCTTGGTTCGCTCGTTCAGTCTTGGCAAGGTATTTTCGATTCGCCATGACCAGTTCAAATAAGGGGTTTTCTTTAAATCGATTTTAAACGGTTTGGCAAGGATAGAAGCGGCGCTTCGGCTCTGGGCTTTGAGTACCCGCTGACCGTTGAAGGTGACAATGTCATATTGGGTGTAGCCATCGAAGGATTTCTGCTGCCAACGGCTCAATGATTCTGTTTCAAACCGAGCGATTGGGATATCTGCAAAAGCGTAGGAGCTCTGGAAGATAAGGTAGAATGTACTTAAGCTCAGAGAAAGAAACGGCTTCATTCATGGCTCCATAACGATCAGAGTAACCTGATACATAAAGGCTGAATTTACCCAACCTTTTGACTGTCTCTTAGTTATAAAGCACATAATACATGAAAGTGCTACCCGTCTTGAGTCTAACCTAGCGAGCGTACGGGGACTTTGCTTACCCTGAGAAAGCTGAGATGCAATCTGACATCGAAAATATAGAATTAACTAGCCTGACAGTTTGCTCTAAATAGGTAGAGCTATTAATAATCTATTCATGCCCACTTGCCATAATTGAACTAATCTGATATTTCAATTGAAGCAACAGATCCAGTTGGATCTGTTGCGTATCAGTCAAGGATTGTCGTTATTTCATTTGGAATAATAAAACTTTATTGTATGCAGTAACCATTAATAGATCTTGATTCTGGCCACCAATTTCGATGTTACTGATATGGCCTGCATCAATTGCAATGTAGTCAAGCTGGCGACCTTCTGTGTTGAATACACCTACACCACCTGGCCCGGCTACATAAACATTGCCTTTCTGATCAACTTCAACTCCGTCGGCCATCGGCTCTGACGCAGAAGGTGTATTAACCTTAGCAAACGGGGTCTTATTACTAACGGCCTGACCGTTTACATTGAATCGATACACCCAACCATCTGAGGTATCAGCAACGTATAGGAATGATTCGTCAGGAGAAAATGCAATACCATTGGGTAGCTTCAAATCCCCCGAAACCAATTTAAATTCGCCATCTAAGTAACGATAAATGCCTCTGACAGGTTGCTCTTCTTCCGCTTTTTGTGGGCCATAGCCTTGAATGCCGAACGGTGGATCGGTAAACCAGACGCTATCATCACTTTTAACTGTTAAGTCATTTGGGCTATTCAGGCGTTTTCCGTTGTATGTAGCCGCTGCGATGACTTTCTCACCGTTTTCTTGAACGTATGACAGCTTTCTGTCATGACGTGCCGCCCATAGGTTGCCCTTTGAATCAAAATCGAGGCCATTGGCATAGCCAGAGTTTTCATCAAAAACACTCAGTGTCCCTTTTAGGTCATAGGAATATGTCTTGTTGTTGGGTATATCGCTAAACAAGAAGCGCTGATGTTGCGCATCCCACACCGGGCCTTCAACAAAGTCAAAAGCATCGCCGACAAGGGTCGGATTATCTTCTACCAATGAGTTAGCTGACGCGTTCATAGAGAAAGCAGTGACTGCGGCCATAAAAATTAGCTTATTCATCTCAAATACCTCTTGTTAACTCAGTTGCCTGCGAAGGCCTTGAATGTTTGACCCGACTCAACCCCTAACACCGAACGGATATAGGATGTTGCGACATCTTTTGCAGCGATCGAGTGGAATCCAGGGAAATAGTCACCGTATGTACTCAGTGATTCGGTGACCACTGATGGACTGACGACATTGATGCGAATACTACGCGGCAGCTCAGTCGATACCGCTTTTGCGAAATGCTCTATTGCACCGTTAAGCGTTGCTGCACTCGTCCCATAGGCGATCGGGTAATCTGCGATAATGCCGCTTGTTAGCGTGATGCTGCCGCTATCATTGAGATATTCAGCACCAATTTGGGTTAAGTTCACTTGCCCCATAAGACGGCTGTTAATGCCAACATCCCACTCCTCACGCGATAAATTATCGAAAGTATTGAAGACAACATCACCCGTAGCACAGATAATTGCGTCCAACTGGCCGATTGAATCAAGTGCCGAGCGGATTGAGGCTGGTTCGGTAATGTCAATCTGCACATCGCCACTTCCTTTACCGGCTTTAACAACCTCATGTGTTACAGCCAGAGCTTCTACCACTTCGCTGCCAATTGTGCCCGATGCTCCAATTACGAGAACTTTCATTGTTTTTCTCCTTTCTGTTTATATTTTGAATCTTAGGTGGTTGAGATTGAGAGGAAAACAACAGAAAATGACAACACTGTTTACTAAATGATGCCAATTAATGAATCTGACCTATTTGCAAACCTTCCGTGTAGTAGCCGAAGAGCGTAGCTTCACCAAAGCTGCAGAGACACTCGATGTATCTAAAGGTCTGGTGTCACGTCATATTCAGAAGCTTGAGGAGGCGTTGAATTCCAGGTTGTTCCATCGGACTACCCGATCAATCAGCCTTACCGAAGTCGGGGAAGAGTTATACACAAAGGCGAAGCAAATTCAGCTACTGGCCACTGAGGCTGAGATGCGTGTAAAAGATATTACGCAGGAAGTCGCTGGTGACCTGAAAGTCACAGCGCCCATCGAGTTTGGTCGAGCACTTTGTCGTCATGTGATCCCATCCTTCAGACAACAATACCCGAAGGTTAACTTAATTCTCGATTTTGGCCCTATGAAAAAGAAAATTGAGTCCGGAGATTTTGATGTCGCTTTTCGGGCTTATGATGAATTACCAGGCGATGTCATTGCCAAAGATCTGGGTTACATCCGAAATGTGTTGGTTTGTAGCGCTAATTACGGCAAAGGGAAAAGACTGGCGGCTATCGAAGATATTCATCAATGCACCTTCATTCTTAACTGTCAAAATGAGCGCTGGAATCAACTGGAGCTTATTAGTAACGAGCAAAGCTATGATGTTGAAGTGACAGGAAGCATTCGCTCTAACACCTATAATTCAATATTAGAGCTAGCTATACAGGGAGTGGGGGTCGCAAGCTTGCCGTATTATCAAGTTGAAGATCTTATCGAGAGTGGTGAACTTGCTCATGTTTTCCCTGACTGGTCAGTAAAAGCTCATAAACTGAGTCTCATATATGCCCAAAGGCGCGTAACACCCAAAAAGCTGGTAACTTTTAATCTCGCGGTAAAGCAATGGTTGGAGTCTAACAACTTATACATGATATGAGTTTTTACAAAGGCTTGTGTTGTCCACGGTATTAATAAAACAGTCATCTAGTGCGTGTGCTCAATAAGTACACCTAATGGCTGTTTAGCTCCTATGTTTTGACAACAACATATAAAATTGAGCGAAATACGTGTTACATCAATGATTGAGTTTCCATGCTCTCTTAAACTTGTGGAAATATCTCTATCAGTTTAGATTATGAGCCAAACCGATATTCAACAAACTATCGCTAGTTTTACATCAATAGAGCAAGCGTTAGAGCATTTTGAAATTGGCTTTGATAGCCGTTTTATTAATGAATACCGTACGCAATTAGTGAAACGCTTTAACGGCTACTTGCTACTTGAAAAACCAGATGATTGGTTTTCAGCTCGTCGCGCACTGAAAAATGCATATTGCAAAGTACAGCGAAGCCGTTTAGATCCCCACTCCCGCTCTGCTTGTCGAGGGTGTACTTCGTGTCAGCGCCGTTAAATACTTAGCCAGCCTTTTCGCCAGGCAAATCAATGTAAATGTCGGAGGGAGCCCCCAGGCTTCGGGGAGCACTGAGGCATCACATTCACTACAGCCTGAGGAGAAGGTGACTTTTTTACTGAATCCATTACACTTAGCGCCCTTTTTTGTCTGGCATCGCAGCCATACTGCAAGAAGTGACAATTGATAGTTAACGGGGCACCAGTACTTTGATACATGATAGAGCAGGCCAGATGGCTATATTCCACATACTGGTTAAAGCAGGCAGCTTTACAGCGGCGGCTGAGCAGCTGAGGGTATCGACTTCTCATGTTAGTAAACAACTAGGAGCCCTGGAAGCGGAGCTTAATGTGAAACTGGTACAGCGAACTACCCGTAGTTTTACCCTGACTGAAGCCGGCCAGCGCTTTGCGGGTTACTGCGAGCAAGTTGTGAATGCTGTTCAGGATGCGGATGCCATTATGGATGATGTCCGTGATGAAGTTGCAGGTGTGCTGCGATTGGGGTTATCGCAGTCGTTCGGCACAATGCATATTATTCCGGCAATAGAGCAGCTACGTCAGCAATACCCTGAGTTGCAGGTTGAAGTCAGCTTGTTTGATCATAAGGCCAATATGCTCGAAGACGGTATCGATCTCTGGATCACTAACTATGAACATATCCCTGAAGGCTATGTCGCCCAAAGGTTGGCTGATACGCGTTTTGTGTTGGCGGCTTCCCCTGACTACCTGATTAACCATCCTGTGCCGCATCATCCCAATGATCTGGTCAGTCATAATTGCCTGACCTACCAAAGCCGTCAGCGCAACTACAGTACCTGGTCGTTTTCCAATCCTAATGAGGCGCTGTGTGTTACGGTCTCTGGCAACTATCGGGTTGATTTGGCCGAAGCCGTTCGTGACGCGGCAATTTCTAGCTGGGGCGTGGCTTATTTGGCGAGTTACCTGTTAACCAATGAGTTTCGTGACGGCAAATTGATCCAGCTATTACCGGAGTGGAAGGCTGATCAGAGTATGCCATTTTATGCTGTGTACCCGAGCCGTAAGCATTTGCCACGAAAAATTTCGGCCGTGATTGGATTTTTTAGAGAGTATATCGGTGAAACGCCTTATTGGGATAAAGCCCTAAAGCCGCTGGTGAAACTATAAAGGGGATGAAAATGGTGGAAAAACACACATGAATGCCATGCTTGTTTTTCGCACTGGCTAAAATATCTTTTCTATCTGGCAACAATAACGGAAGGCTTGAAATTAAACCCTTATAAATCAATTATATAATTTTTATGCGTGTGGGTGGCTTTTGGTGTGCCACAAGCCGTTAACAAGCTGATATTGCATGAATGAGTTCTTTGCCTAGAATGCGCGCCTCAACTCTATTAGGTTCCAAAGGTTCACTCATGACATCGTTGTTAGGTATCGCAGCTATTCTGCTTTTTGCATGGCTATTGTCGAAAGATCGCAGCAATATCCCCCTCAGAACTGTTTCATTGGCATTTGGCTTACAGGTGGCCTTCGCGCTGCTGGTGCTTTATGTCCCTGCTGGCAAGGAAGCGCTGAATGCGGTGACTGGTACCGTATCGAGCGTGATTAACTACGGGCAGGAAGGAATTGGGTTCCTGTTCGGTGGCCTGGCAACGGGAAGTGTCGGTTTTGTTTTCGCTATCAATGTGCTGGGTATCATTATTTTCTTCTCGGCGCTCATTTCGGCGCTGTACCATATTGGCTTGATGCCGAAAGTAATTAACCTGATTGGCGGTTCACTGCAAAAGTTGCTGGGTACTGGTCGTGCCGAGTCGCTATCAGCAACGGCGAATATTTTTGTCGGCATGATTGAAGCGCCGCTGGTGGTGAAGCCTTACCTGAAGAACATGAGTGATTCGCAGTTCTTTGCGGTAATGACCTGTGGCTTGGCCTCGGTAGCTGGTGGCACGCTGGTGGGTTATGCCTCTTTAGGTGTTGAGCTGAACTTCTTGATTGCTGCGGCATTTATGTCAGCCCCTGCTGGTTTGTTGATGGCGAAAATCTTGTTTCCGCCAAGCAACACCACGTTGGATCAAGATGAAATTACGTCAGTCGAACTACCGCGCGCGAGTAATGTTGTCGAAGCCTTGGCAGATGGCGCCATGTCGGGGCTGCGCATCGCCGTCGCTATTGGCGCGACCCTGCTGGCATTTATCAGTGTGATTGCCCTGTTGAACGGTATGCTGGGTTATATCGGTGATCTTGTGGGTATTGAGCTGAGTTTCGAGCTTATCCTGGGCTATGTCTTTGCTCCGGTTGCCTGGCTGCTGGGTGTTCCTTGGCATGAAGCCGTTACAGCCGGTTCGCTGATTGGTAACAAAATTGTGGTTAACGAGTTTGTAGCCTTTATACAGTTGATGGAAGTTAAAGATCAGCTGAGCACCCATTCGATGGCCATTGTGACGTTTGCCTTGTGCGGCTTTGCCAATATCTCAACTATGGCTATTTTGATTGGTGGGCTAGGTAGCCTGGTTCCAGAGCGCCGTACCTTTATCTCTCAAAATGGTTTCCGTGCCATTGCTGCCGGTGTGCTGGCTAATTTGATGAGTGCAGCTATCGCGGGTGTGATTTTGTCGCTCTAAGGCCGGAAAATAGATTCAGGGATGAATGTTTGATGTAGAAGAAAGGGAGTCCCGACTTTCGGTCGGGACTTTTATTATTTGTCGAGTTTAATGGCTCTTTGCCAAGCTCATCCTTGTGACTGGCTTGCTTTTACTCTGAATATCTTGCCAGACCAGCGGCGCAACAATCATAAAGAGAACCACATTTGACAGCGGAACAGAAAGCCATACTCCATTAACCCCAAGCCATTGTGGTAATAGGTAGAGAAACGGCAGCTGGATTAGCATGTTACCTGCCGAAATGGCCAGTGCTTTCCCACCTTGGTTCACGGCCATGAAATACACAGAAGCCAGGGCAATAAAGCCATCGAGGAACATCGCAAAAAGATGCAGGCGCAGGCCGTTTACGCTTTCGTTCATCAGTGCTGGATCGCCGTTGCTAAATAAGCTGATCATGGTTTCAGGGAACAGGTTTAACAAGATAACAGCGCCAATCCCGGAAATGAGCACCACCTTAATCGCCAGAATTAGGGTTGCTTTAATTTTATCAACTTGTCCCGCACCAAAATAATAACTCACCGGTGGTTGCATACCGCCAGCGACACCTTCAGCCAGCAGATAATAAATCACCATTAGGTAGCCGATAATGGCAAATGCTCCTACATGCACAGAAGTGCCGTATTCCATAAACAGTCGATTATGCAGGGCAATAATGAAACTGAAATAGGCATACATAAAGAGGCTTGAGGTGCCCAAGCTGATTGATTTAGTCGCCAGCTTTGGGCTGAATACCAGTGTTATCCAACTCAGCTTTAGCTGAGAAGATGGCGAAAAAAAGTAGCCCATCGCAATCACTACCACAGTTATCTGTGAGGAAATAGTGGCAATAGCCGCTCCCTCCAGTCCCCAACCAAATTTGCCAATGAATAGATAATCGAGAGCGATATTCATGAGCGCACCAATGATCATCAGTAGCGTAGAGAAGTTCGGGCTATCATCATTGCGGACCAACATCGGCATAGCCCCTGCCGCAATGGTAAAGATCGCTCCCCAGGCAAAAATGTCAATATATTCAGTGCCAAGCTCCAGTGCTGGACCAGTTGCTCCCTGGGCGATAAGCATTGCTGGTCCGAAAGCCGAGATTAAGGCCATCATGAGAACACCTCCAAGGAGAATGAGGCCCAACCCTGTCGAAAGCGTGGCCCGTGCCTTATCAGTTGCTCCCTCGCCACGATAGATCGAGATGAGGCTGCCGGATCCCATGCCCACTAGTAGCCCAAGGCCGATAATGACACCAATGATAGGCCATGCCATATTGATCCCCGCCAAGCCTTCAAAGCCAATGTAGTGGCCAACAAAGATGCCGTCGATGACCTGATAGAGGCCATTGACCAGCATGGCTGCGACAGATGGGATAGTGTAGCGCCAGAACGTACGGTTTACTGAGTTATTATTAGTTATTTTCTCTTGCATAGTCATCATTTCGTTTGTCCTGTATCTGGGAGGAATTATGCGTGTTATACAGATTGATTAAAGTTGGTACCTATCCGGTTTTCGGATAGGTTGGTAAGATGCGAGATGCGAGATGCGAGATGCGAGATGCGAGATGCGAGATGCGAGATGCGAGATGCGAGATGCGAGATGCGAGATGCGAGATGCGAGATGCGAGATGCGAGATGCGAGGGAAATAAATGAATTGGACACTTGATCAGTTGGAGGCGTTTGTCACTGCTGTTAATCAGGGATCGTTCTCTGCAGCGGCAAGAAAAATTGGCAAAGCCCAGTCACGGGTAAGTACCGCGATTACCAATCTGGAAGTGGATCTTGGTTTTGATCTGTTTGATCGCAGTGCGCGCCTGCCCGTGTTAACGCCAGAAGGCGAAGACATGTTCATTGAAGCACAGGCCGTACTGGCGCAATGTCAGCGCTTGCAATCTAGGGCGATGACAGTCTCTACCGGTGAAGAAATCTCCTTGACGGTTGCTATGGATGAGGCCGTGCCGATTATGTCTTTCGAGAATTTCTTTCAGAAGATCGCTGATAGGTTCCCGCAGCTAAAGCTAACGATCATCAATGGCTCACAGGATGATATTGCTCGGTGGGTAAGTGAGAAAAAAGCTGATATTGGTATCCTTTTTCACTTAAAAAGCTTACCAGATTCTCTGGATTTTATGTCGATTGGTCAGTTTCACCAGTCACTGGTTGTTCCTTCCGAGCATCCGCTAGCATCTATTCCGGCCCCAAGCGTGAGTGATCTGAACCGTTATCGCCAGCTAGTGATCCGGGATCGCATGGGGGAAGACCAGGCCAAGCCAATATCATCTAGTCATTGGCATATAGATAGTTATTACTATATTACGGCTTTGGTCATCCGTGGTGTCGGCTGGGCCTTGGTTCCTGAGCACGTGGTCAAAGAGGAATGGTATGTTGGCAAGCTTGTGGAGCTTTCAACAGAGCATATCCCTGATTCGCTATTGGTTGAGATGGGGGTGGTAAAACGACGTGATAAAGGTAACGGTAAGGTCATGGCCTGGATGTACTCGGAGCTGAGTACGATGTTTAGGAAAGACACCTGATACCTGTAACGAGGTATCTATGCATAACTTTACGTTTTGCTAGCAAATTCTTGGTCAAAATCGAGGTATGATTAGGGCACCAAAGCCAAATCGATCGGGTATTTAGTGCAAACCATGTATTCCAGTACCGCTTTTTCTTCCGAAAACCTGCCTTTGCTGCTGGCAGGTCCCATTCTGCGAAAATGTACCGCCACAGAGCTAACGCTTTGGCTCGTGACGTCGGCACCTTTAGAGGCAAGTTTTTCCCTTTTTCATCCCGGTGACGAACAGTCATTCTATTCAGAACGAATTACGGTCAGGGAACAGGTTCAGGTCGGTCGTTTTGCTTGGGTAACGTTGGCGAATCTGAAAGGGGACTTTCCTGTCGATACGGCGCTGGAATATCAACTGATGACCCAGCAGGGTGATATAACCGAGCTGGTGCCGTCATTGTTGTATCCCGGAGAGCAACGTCTTTCATTTAGTATCAAAACGCAGGCTGACTATGTGCTGCACGGCTCGTGCCGTAACCCCCATTATCCGAGTAAAGATAGTTTGGTGGCGGCTGATAGCAAAGTGGCTTTGCAACCGTTACCAGAAAGGCCGGCCTTGCTGATGATGAGCGGTGATCAGATCTATGCCGATCATGTCGCCGGGCCTATGCTGGATGTCATTCAGCAGGTTATCGGGCTGCTGGGACTGCCAGAAGAGACATTTTCCCAAGGAATTGTCGCTAATACCCAGTCACTGTATCAACATGGCTATAACTTCTATGGCAGGGACAAGCTCCTGCCCCACTATGTTGATAACGGAAACTGGCTGTCAGATAACGGGCTGAGAAAATGGCTACCGAATCGGGGAAGGCCGATATTCAGCTCTCGGGAATGTGAAAATCACCTGATGAGTTTCAGTGAGTTCTTTGCCATGTACCTGCTGGTATGGTCACCGCAGTTATGGCAACTCGTTGATGACGAACGGCTGAAAAAGTGTGGGTTTCAATGTGGCCAGCGGATACTCGAACCAAAGTGGCAACAGCTTTGGCATGAAGAAAAACAGCATATCGATGAATTTGTTGCAGGTTTGCCGCAGGTTCAGCGCTTAATGGCACATATTCCGACCTATATGATTTTTGACGATCATGATGTCACCGATGATTGGAATCTCACTGTTGGTTGGGAAAAAGCCGCTTATGAGAACCTATTATCCCGCCGAATTATCGGCAATGGGCTGATCAGCTACTGGCTGTGCCAGGGGTGGGGGAATGCCCCTGAACATTTTGATGACCATGAGTTTATGGCGCACGTCAACGCTTACCTATCACAGCCAAGCTGTGAGTATCAGGATCAGTTGATTGATTTCCTGTATCGCTTTGAACAATGGCATTACACCATCGAGACGACACCGAAAATGCTGGTGCTAGATACCCGTACCCGGCGCTGGCGTTCCGAGTCGAAAATGAACAAGCCGTCCGGCCTGATGGACTGGGAAGCATTGACCGAACTACAGCAATCCTTGCTCAATGAACCGGCGGTGATCATTGTGTCGGCAGCGCCCATGTTTGGTGTGAAGTTCATCGAAACCCTGCAAAGAGGGATGACCTGGCTAGGACAGCCACTGTTGATCGATGCTGAAAACTGGATGGCGCATCCGGGCTCAGCCAATACCTTGCTTAGTATTTTTACCCATACCAAAACGCCAACAAACTTTGTGATCCTATCTGGAGATGTTCACTATTCGTTTGCCTATGATGTGAAACTGCGTTTTCGTCGCAGCAGCCCGAATATCTACCAAATCACTTCCAGCGGGATCAAAAATGAGTTTCCCAATACCTTGCTGCGTGTTTGTGATGTGATGGACCGAGCATTGTATAGCCCGCATTCGCCATTGAACTGGCTTACCAAGCGTAAACGGCTGAAGATCAAAAAACGCGATCCAGATACCACAGGCAATCACCGCTTGATTAACCGCAGTGCGATTGGTGAGTTGCGGCTTGATAGTAATGGTAAGCCTTGCCGTGTTGAGATCTTAACTGCAGAAGGGGAAACGGTGTCTTTTCCGCCTATAGAAAACTAATACCGCCAGTTAAAAAATGAAGTCAGCTCGTTCTTAACTTCAGGAAGAGCTGGTTTTCTGGCTACAAGCCCAAATCGTATCCTAAACAAGTACAGCATGTTTGATTACTACTTCATGAGTCGCAACTTTCTATTGCTCTCTTTCTGATTAGCTGACTGAGATGACAAATAATCAGCAAAATCATCTTTTAACAGTGGCTTGCTGAAATAATAGCCCTGGATAATATCTGTTTGCCTTTTTTTCAGGAAAGCCAACTCTTCATTGGACTCGACCCCTTCAGCAACAACTTGCATATTTAGTTGGTGTGCCATGGCAATAATGGCGGAAACTATCGCTTTTCCATCAGTGCCATTGTTCAAGTCAGTGGTAAAGCTTCTATCAATTTTCAATTCGTTAATTGGTAATCCTCTCAGGGCACTTAAGGAGGAATAGCCTGTACCAAAATCATCTAGTGCAATTCGGACACCTGTTGATTGAATTTTTTCCAGCTGAACAATTGGGTCAACCCCTTGCATTATGCTGGATTCAGTCACTTCTATAGCTAAGAACTCAGCACAGATTCCAGTTTCTGCCAGGCAATCGAGTATTAACTGGTGTATATTTTCTCTTGCAAACTGAACACAGGACACGTTAACCGAGACGCGAGGTACTTGATACCCCATAAATTGCCATTCTCTGATTTGGTGGCATGCCTCTAGCAGTACCCATCGGCCCAGTGGAACAATCAAGCCGGACTCTTCGGCAATCGGTATAAATACGTCAGGACGTATCCAGCCCTTTTCAGGGTGGTACCAGCGTAACAGCGCCTCACAGCCGACTAGGGTTCCGTTTTTCACACAAATCTGTGGTTGATAGGCCAGCTTCAGTTCATTATTGTCGATGGCCCTTTGAAGGTCGTCCTTGATCTCTAAGACCTTGAGCGATTGAATAGCAGAAGTTCTAGAGAAGAAACGATAGGTGTTCTTACCCTGCATTTTGGCGTCATACATTGCAATATCGGCACTTTTTAGCAGTTCTGTCGCAGTTTCTCCGCTTTCTGCTGCTAAAGCGATGCCAATACTGATCCCGATGGTTAATTCCTTACCCGCTATATTGAAGGTACTGGTAAAGGCATCAAGAATGCGCTCGGCAACTCGTTCAACATCATTGCGGTCTTTGATATCTAGCAAGAGTACAGTAAATTCATCCCCGCCCAACCGGGCAAGGTTATATCGAATTGTTCCATTTTCGTCAGTGACATAATCTATGGTATCAGTTGCACGCAAGGTACATTTGAGCCGATTGGCTACTGCAATCAGCACCTCGTCACCGGCCTCATGTCCCATGGTGTCATTGATATGCTTAAATTCGTCCAAATCAAGAAAAAGCAAGGCAATATCGTGTGGGCCTGCGTTGGGGGAAGAGTACTGGTGCTCTAGGTCTTCGATTATCCGTCGTCGGTTCGGCAATTTGGTCAGGCTATCCAGGTAGGCGATTTCATGCATTTGTTGTTTTTGCTGGATCAGGCCATATCCCATCTCCTTGATTGTGTCGGCGAGACCCGACAGTTCATCATTGCTTTTTGGCTGGAAGTTCCAAATACGCTCCCCCTGGCCTAATTTTTTGGCCGCAAGACCTAAATGAAGAATAGGTTTGACAAGTTGTTTGTTCAATAACCAGAAGAGTACAATCATACTGCCAACAGTCAGTATCAAACTATTTATGATGGATGTATAACCCAAAGAGATTAACAATTGGTGTAATTCTGATTCAGGCCATCCGATACTGTAATATAGGTTCTTAATCAGTTTTGTCTGTCCGACAAGGTAAGGGTTACCATTAACCGTAAAATTGTCAGTATCCGAGATAATACTTTGTTTGGTTTCATTAAATAATGTCTGCAAAGCATGGGTTGGAATATCAGCGTGCCCTTTCTTTAAGATCGGCGTGCCGCTGTCATCATGCAAAATAATAAAGCCACCACTGACCAAATTGTTATTTTCAAGAAATGAGTTTATAAAATCAAACGTAAGCTTGACAATCAGATAGCCTTTGACAGCCGCCTTGGTCGTTTTCGTTTGCTCAATTAAGTTATGTTGAAATACCTTTCTTGTAGCAACCAATACCCATTGTTCGGTATCAGGATCGACAAGCGCGTTTATTTTATAGTCCGATGCCGACTCGGCGATATCCTTGAAGTAAAAGGTATCTTGTTCTTCATCGGTTTTATTGTTGTAATCATTTTTAAGTAGTGAAACTTCCTCATAGCCGTCTGTCATTATCAGGCTGATCTCAATGTACTCAGGGTGAACTGCCATAAAAGAGGAAAACTCTTTCAATAATGTTTCATGCATCACATAAGTACGAATACTCAAATCCTCGGTACGGAGATAACGATTGAGTACAACATTTTGAGAAAAAATGGCGCTGTCAGCCTCTACGGCATTTAGCTTGTCATCTAGGGCACTTTGTACTTGTACAACGGAATCACTGATATGCGCTTTCATTTGCTGGCTAATATAATTATGGTAGAGCGTGAAAGAAGGAACGATCAGCACCACAATTTGCAGCAAAAAAATAGTCAAAAGAGTAAAGGTTATTTTTTTTCTTAACAGCATATTACTACCTAATAGCTAAGAAACCATATTTACTCCAATGTTCCTCTCAATTCATTCATGATCGAGCTATGTTTTTTTTTCGTACGTAATGACAATGGCTGATATGTTTCAGATAATGCTACTGTTTTCTTATTAGGGTAGATAATCGGGTTATTCAGAAATTCCTCGGGTAGCAGTTTCTCTGCTTCCTTGTTAGGTGTGGCACTGTAAAAATATAATGCATTTTGGGCGGCTTGCTCAGGTCGGTTGATAAAATTGGTAAAACGATGAGCTAGTTCCGGGTTGTTACCTTTTGCCGACAGGCAAACAAAATCAGCCCAAATGGCGCCTCCTTCTTCAGGCACTACATATTCAATTTGTGGTTCTATATCTTTTAACATTAATGCATCACCACTATAAGTAAGGAGCACCGTGATCTCGCCAGTTACGAGTTTTGATTCCTCACTGTCTACAACCACTGCAGAATAGCCGGCAACTGAAGGTGCCTGGGCAAGTAGTAGCTGACGGGCTTCTTCAAGCTCTTTCATGTCGGAACTTGTCATGGAATAGCCCAGAGACTTCAGCGCCATGCCTATGACCTCTTCACCCAGAGAAGACATGAGTATTTTCCCTTGTAGCTTAGAGGTGGGATCATAGATTTGTTGCCAGCTGGTAATTGGCTCTGGTACTAGATCTTTCCGATAGGCAATGCCAGTGGTGCCCCAGGCATAAGGTGTGCAAGTATGATCTCTTTTTTCCAGGTTTGATAATGTTGGTAATTTTACACTGTTAAGATTGGGGGCGATCTTCTTGTCAAAGTCGGTGATCCACCCTAATTTTTTGTAGAAAGGTATGTTAACGGAGTCAACAAGTATCAAATCATACCCTTCTGCACCATAGGTTGTTAAAATTTCATCACGAGTATCATCCGATTCAAAATAAACAAAGTTGACCTTAGCGTTGTATTCAGTTTCGAATTTTGACACGATTTCTTCATCAATATAATCGCCCCAAGTTAGAAAAGTAATCTCAGACGGTGAATCAGGAGATCCCGCTGCGACAGCATACATAGGAGTCAGTAGTAGTGCTGCTAATGCAGCGGAGAGAAATGAGCCTTTCAGTGCCTTTGGGGTTGACGCCTTAACACTGTTCATCATCCATGAATTCCTCTATGAGTCACGCTTATTAAGTTTGTTTCCTATCAACTAAGTTGGTATATGGAATCAATTTCGTCAAATGTACTTAGGGGGTATTTTGGTGCTGTAATTGCCAAAATCGTATGCGCTCAAAAAATAAAACTGTGAAGTTTCATTTTATATTATTGTTTTTTAAGGCTAACGATATGGACACAGATGGCTTTCTTCACGCCGTTCTTCTTAGAATAGATATCCAAAGAAGAACCATCTGGCTACCGCTGTATCAGCAAATGAATACAGTGAAAGTAAACTATCGTCTTCGAAGTAAGGAGCTAGTTATATTTGTTGTTATTGATGCCAGCTAGCTCAAAGCCTATGGAGAGCCTTCAGCTTTTGATCCTGTTGTTGCGAACCAACCCGCGTTTGACGTTTTTGCACAACTTACCGAATCGTGATAGTTCATCAAAATCTGGCGTTACACCTCGATTGATTGCGTGTTCCCAGTAAGTTAATTCTGTATCCACGATTTCCATTAGTTTCTTTGGGCACCCAATACAGTTGTTGTCGGGGCCACAAACAAATGTGTCTGAATCGTAAAGTGGAAACTCCTGCTTAACTTGTTCAATAATCATTCGCATTGCGGTGGTGCGGTCAGGTTTTTGGCTCATAAGGTATAGTGCAATTCTAAAACAGCCATCAATTATAATTGGTGGTAGTTAAAAAGTCGCTACCACGATTAGGGTGTTTACTTCGGCACATGGCATTGGGAAATATAATTTATACTATTTAGTATAAATTATACTTTATGGTATATTGGTTGTATTCCAGTAACGAGTAAGCGAGAAGATGAATGCAAAGCCATCAAAAAGATACAGCCAGTCATGTATTTAAGCCATTGATCCTTGATGATAAAGAAGTCTGTGCTCTGTTGCCGCAGTTAGATGTTCAATACCTGATGAAATCGTTATTCCAAGCTCTGGGACAGAATACTGCCATTCAGCCGCCGCAAACTTTGGCCCCATTTCCTGACAACAAGGGGGACTACATCACTTACCTTGGCGTGATGGCTCAAGAGGGCGTCTTTGGTGCTAAGCTCTCTCCTTATCTGATCACAGACGAACAACCGATCATCACGGCATGGACGAATTTGATGTCAATGCGAACAGGGCTGCCATTATTGTGGTGTGACGCAGGCCAGCTAACGGTTGAAAGAACAGCGGGGACAACCGCGTTGGCGATCAATCATCTGGCCCCGAAACAAAGCCGCCATCTGGCATTGGTTGGCGCAGGAAGCGTTGGGCTGGCTCACCTTCACCACGCGATTGGACTTCGTGAGTGGCTGACGATCACCCTTTATGCCCCTGAGCTGGCCAACGACACAGTGCGGCAATCCGAATTGAAAGCATTAGACTCCCGGATCCATATTGCAGACTCAGTGACTTGCTGTGTGGAAGGTGCTGATGTGATCATGCTCTGCACATCTTCCGCTCACCCGGTTATCTCGCTAGATGATATCAAGCAATCGGCACTTATCACCTCTATCAGTACTAATGCTGTTAATGCTCATGAGGTACCACCTGATCTTCTCTGTCATGCTGATGTGTATTGCGATTACAAGCAGACAACGCCTGATAGTGCCGGGGAAATGTGTCTTGCCGTGACGCAACACGATTGGAACAAGTCACAGATCCTGGGTGATTTGGTCGACTTGGAGGCGGGGAGATGCACCTTGCCTAATTATGACAAGCCCGTTTTTTTCCGCTCGATAGGACTGGGGCTGGAAGATGTCGCTATGGCCTATGGCATATGGCAGCTGGCGAATAAAGAGCAGTGATCACGAAGCTTACTAGATAATTGGATGATAAGGATAGGTTATGCAAATTAAAGAATTTGGTGTCGAAATTTGGATGAACGATTACGAAAATACGTGTCGTTATAACCTGGCGGAGACCTGTGTTGAATCGTTAACCGTCGCACAGTTACTGGATATGTCGGGCAAGCGTGACAGCATTCTTGAAGAGCTGCTGCCGATGAAACTGACCTATGGGGCCATTGAAGGATCGGACCGGTTACGCGATAACATCACCGCGATGTATCAAGAGCAGCAGCGGGAGAATATTTTGATCACCCATGGTGCCATCGGTGCCAACGCCCTGGTTCACGAAACCTTGGTTGCTCCTGGGGACCGGGTCATTTCGATTCTGCCTACCTACCAGCAGCATTACTCCATTCCGGAGAGTTATGGTGCCGATGTGCAGGTGCTCAAGCTCCTGGAAGAAAACCAGTTTTTACCTGATCTGAATGAGCTGAGAAGTCTTGCGACAGAAAATACCCGCTTGATTGTGATCAATAATCCCAATAACCCAACGGGCGCATTGATGGATGAAGCCTTTCTAAACCAGGTTGCCGATATTGCTCGCTCCTGTGATGCCTATTTACTTTGTGATGAGGTATACCGGGGAACTGATGAAGATGGTGACGGTTTTACTGCCTCCGTCGCTGACATCTATGAAAAAGGGATCAGCACCAGTAGCATGTCCAAGTCTTTCTCTTTGGCAGGCTTGCGGCTTGGTTGGATCGCAGGGCCGCTTGAGGTGATTCAAGCTGTCTGTATTCACCGGGACTACAACACCATCAGTGTCGGAATGCTGGATGATCACTTTGCTAGTATTGCGCTGGAGTGCCGTGATGTCATTCTTGAGCGCAGTCGCGGGATTTGTAAAGCCAATCGCGCGACTTTGGATGCCTGGGTTGCAAATGAGCCTTTAATTTCTTATATCAAACCCAAGTCTGGCACAATTGCCTTGCTGAAATATGATTTTGATATGCCTTCCCGTGAATTCTGCGTCAAGCTCCTGGAGTCGAAAGGCGTCATGTTTACACCGGGCAGCGTGCTGGAAATGGAAGGTTATGTACGTATCGGTTATGCCAATAACCCGCAGGTGTTGGAAGAAGGTCTGGCGAAAGTCTCTGAGTTTCTTGCCGAACTCAAGGTTTAAACCCCAGTTCAAACTCTTGTGAATTTAACGAGAAGACACCCTCAGCCAAGCATAGATGTGGCTGAGGGCGATCGTGTTTTATGCCTTATTCTTTATTTCGCGTAAATAGTTAAAGACTGTCGCCCGGCCCATGCCCAGTACATTCGCGATATAGTCGGCTGAGCTTTTACCCTTGAATGCACCTTCTTCGTACAATGCTTCTACCAGTACCCGTTTATCTTTTCTGGAAAGTGTGGGAATAGTCAAATTCATATTGGCTAACCACAGATGAATAAAGCTGTTGACCTTCTCTTGCCAGTCATCATGAAACAGCTTTTCTGGCTGCGGGATCAGGTTTTTCATCGGCAGAAGGAGATCCAAGGCTTCACGGGCGGCTTCAATCGGGGCCGTACTCATATTAATACACAGCATGCCGATGGGCGTATTCTGATCATCCCTCAATACGACGCTGGTTGAACAAATTTTCTTACCGTCCCAGTTGAGCTTTTCGTAAGGCCCGATCACCGTTTCCGACTGCTCGAAATTGACGTCATCCAGAGCGGCCGGATCGCCGATGTTTCGCTTAGAAATATTGTTGGCGATATATACTACACTCTGGCTTGCCAGATCGTGGATAATGACCTCGACATAATCAGAAAATAACAATGCGATGCCGTCAGCGACAGACGCATAACGGTGTAAGAGTAACTCAGCATTAGTTTGCATTTATTACTGTTTCTCCCCGACAGGTAAAGCTCAACAACCCCAAATAATGATGGGCATACTACCGAGCTGAGCCTTTCTTGTATAGAGGGGAGTGATTTGCTAAAAGACACCACTCGCGTTTGCCAGTGGTGCCTTTATTATTGACCATCAGACTTAAACAACATGCCACGCAGGTAATTATGTTTGGTCCAATAGGTCATAAAGACCACAGCACTGATGTGGATGACGGTAGCCAACATAGTTAAGTTTGCCATTGCCTCATGAGCATCCTCTAGCCAATCTTTCCCCCCAAATAGATCAATTTGCGTTGCCCAGCCTGTTAGTCCACTACAAGCGTTATGATTTCATAGTAATCTTAAGAAAGACTTAAGATTCACAAAATAGTAGGGGATATATTATTGGTCATGATGCCAACGAGGTGATTTGAGCCATAGTATTACTCACTTCAAGCACAGCGCTATTCTCATCATATTGCCTATATTTGCTGTGGGCTGGAAGAAATCAAGTGCCTAGCACTCGGCATCAACTGGCAAGATTGGTTCCATGCTTTTCTATCGATGAGACGTTAGTCAAATAGCAGGAACAATCTTAATAATTTGTCATTTAATAAATTTTATGTGTGACTCATTTATTGACGAACGTTATAACCAGTCATAAATTAAAATACCTAAGCTAATGCGGTTTACATAATGGTCATAGTCGATAAGGCTTTCACCATAGCCATTGTAATATTGAAAATATAGTTTCACTATGTCATAAAAGGGGAAAGCCCAATGTAATTCAACGCCACCTTTGTTATCGTCAAACTTTAGGTTGTTACGTAGTAAAATACTGTACAGCGTTCCTTCATCTTTATATGTCAACCTATAACTCCCATAACCCATGTACCTTTCAATGTTTGGGTTGTCATCGTCGTCCTCACTTTCTGGGAGCCGGTACCAGGGTTGAATGGAGAGCAAAAAATCACCTCTGGCTAGTTGAAAGTTTGCATATAGCCGGTTCCAGCTTCGTGAAAGCAACTCAGAACGCCCATTGGATTGATGGATAAGGCCAATATCAGTTTGGAGTAAATTAAGCCCAAAAACATTCACATCTGAATAGTAGGTAGAAAAAATTTCAGGGCTGTAATTGGTTTCCCTGAAAGGTGCTGATTCATCAGAGTTATACAGTTGCCACCATGCTGTTTGAGTATAGCCAACCCATAAGTCCCAGTTATCACTGTATATATCATCAAGTAGCTTGAACTTACCGCTGATCTGAAATTTCACTTCGAACCTGTCTAGCTTGGCGCCGGGTTTGAGCTGCTCGAATGCTTCTTCATTGGGCTTGGCGTTATATGATAATGGCAGGATATAGTTGGGGTAGTGAGGTGACAGTTGGAATATTTTCCTGTTATCAAAATAGCGGACGATATCACGGCTATTCATGGTATCGAGGTCAAATGTTGCCGTTATCTGGTGAGAAGAACTTATTTGTTCGGATTCAGCGAATGATTCTTGGTATCCACTGGAAAGCTGATCATAACATTCTAGCCGCTGGCGATCTGTTGTAATCTCTGCACAGTTTGACTGGGCTAAACCATTTAACGAATATAAGGCCATCAAACCGAGTATAATATTTCTTAGCATAATTCACCTGTTTACATTACCAAGGTTTGATATTAGCTAGCCAAAACTTGTTAGTTGTTATATTGGTTTTCGCGTAAGTAATTTATTACAGTAAACATTAATGATTTTATCACCTATATACTCATTACAGCTCTAGGCGTTTAATGTGTGATCAATTGTTTGTCTTTTCATGGCTCAATACCCGTATTGTATGAAAGATACGGGCACCGAGGTCATCTGGATCACTTATGGCGTAACAATTCCGAATCCAGGCTCAAATGTGTCAAAAGTGGCCATAAATGCTTTAAAGTCATCTGGCTTGGATACTTTAAATTCACCTTGAGTCATGGCCTCTTTCAGCGAGAGCTGATTGGTCACCAATTTGACAAAGCTATCGTGAGAAAAGCTTACTGTAATCGTCGGGTTGTCAAAGTGCCTATCGCTGTAAGTTTTCAAGACAGAATTTGAAAGCCTCAAGGCATATTTACCACTCTGTACATTTTTATCACCAGAGACTTCAATGTTCACAATGGTGTTCATGCCGTCTGCCCGTTCAGGGTTGACCTTAACGGCCAAGGATTCTAATGCTGAGTAGATTGGCATATTTGATGCGATGGCTGTTGTATCAGGAGTCGGTGCTGGTTTGAAGCCTTCGCGCAACTCTTTCGCACCGACCAGATAGTAGTTTCGCCATGGGCCGGATTCGGCTTGATAGCCTAGCTGTTCCATTGCATCCGCTTCTAGGAATCGCGCGGTCATATTTTTTGGGTTGGCGAAGGTAACATTGTTCAGCAGTGTGACAGCCCAACGGTACTCCCCCTTTGAGATTGCTTTTTGGGCTAACTCTATGATTTTGTCTTCACCACCAAGGGCTTCAACATATTTTTTTCCTTCTTCTGTCGGTGTTAACGGGTTGAGGTTGGCTGGATTACCATCCCACCACGCGCCAAAATAGAAGTCGTAGGTGGCCCGTGAATTGTGCGAGACCGTACCGTAATAGCCCCTGTTATACCACTCTTTACCCAGTGAGTCCGGCAGGGTGATGGCTGCTGAAATTTCGTTGGGTGTATAGCCATGGTTGGCCAGTCGGAGGGTCTGGTCGTGAACGAACTTATACATGTCCCGTGTTTTTTCGAGTTGCTCGATTATTTCCTCGGTTCCCCAGGTTGGCCAGTGGTGCGAAGCGATCATGACATCAGACTTTGCCGCATACAGATCAATTGACTCATCGACATATGCCGCCCAGGCATTGGCATCACGGGTACGTGCCCCCCTGAGGGTCGAGATATTATGAATTGTGCGGGTCATAACCTCTGCTGCCATCAGGGTACGGTATTTAGGAAAATAAAATATGAACTCTGAAGGAGCCTCAGAGCCGTTAGCCATTTGGAACTCTATTTCAATGCCATCAATGGTGTGCTTTTCGCCTGTTTCCAACACTTCAAGCGTTTCTTTAGCAATACCTGGTTTGCCGGTGGATGTGGTTTTCCCCAATCCACCATCAACTTTGCCGCTTGGACCCGCTTCAACCATGTTGCCGTACATGTATCCAGCACGTCGGCTCATGATACTGCCTGCCAGAACATTTTCGGAAACGGAGTGTTCAAAGAAGCCGTCGGGAGCGATAATTTCGACTTTGTCGTTGTCGATATCTTCTTTAGTGGTTACTCCCCAGATCCCGCCAAAATGGTCGATGTGTGAGTGAGTAAAAATGACGGCTGTAACCGGTAGGTTTTCCACCTGGTCTAATAGCAACGTTAAACCAGCTTTAGCGGTAGATTCGGAGATTAGCGGATCTATCACTATCCAGCCATCTTCGCCTCTCATAAATGACATGACAGACAGATCGAAGCCGCGAACTTGGTAGACGCCATCTGTGATTTTGAATAGTCCATGTTTGTTATTGAGACGCGCCATACGAAGTAGTGAAGGATTAATGGTATCGATGTCTTCTTCTGTATTTAGGAAATCAAACGTGCTGAAATCCCACACCACATTGCCTGATTCATCTTTGATATTTTTTTCAGGCCAGGTGGCGATAAATCCTTTAGTTGCAGCCTCAAAGTCATCTTTATTTTGAAAATCCAGATATTTGGATAACTCGTTGTTTGACTGTATCGTAAACTGGCTTGCAGGTTTTACTTTATTACTAATTTCCTGGTGTGATGATGCTAACGCATGGGCTGTCATTCCTAGTGTGACAAACAGACATAACGACGAGGAAGTAATGTGATTATACATAATTGCTCTCACTGTATATCAATACCTATAAAGTTTAATCTTCTTAGCGTAGTGGAAGGTTTTATGGGATTTTTGATAATAGGTGTTTGATTATGGTCTTTATTAAAGTTGAGAAAGTTGTGTGTTGAAAATGATAATTAAGTCTGAAAGATTAAAATAGGTTTAACTATGAACTATAGATTAAGTTCTAATTCAACTAGTGTGAAATCATATTATATATGAGTAAATTTCAATAAGGCTTTCAACATTGTTGAGCTAATTTAAATAGTTAATTTATGATTTGGGAATATTGGAACCTCAATATTATAGGCTATCACCAGCTCTACTTAATACCCATTTGCATCATATGGTTTTATTGTCGTGGAAATTATCGTTTCGGAGAATGTCATTTTGGATGTGTGTTATATGTTTTCATGAGTAAGTAATGGCGAAAGGGGCATACTAGCATGAAAAGCATAATGAAGTGCTCTGCCGCTATTTTGCTAATACTGTTTGCTGTTGTACCCGTGATATCGCTACCAATACTCGCAGCTGATGCGCCCCCTAGGGTTGGCCTGGTGCTTAGCGGTGGAGGCGCAAAAGGTGCTGCGCATATCGGTGTGCTGGAAGTGCTGGAAGAAAACAGAATTCCAGTACATATAGTGACAGGAACCAGTATGGGTTCTTATGTTGGCGGGATGCTGGCACTGGGTTTTAGTGCCGGGGAAATAAAGCGCCGAACATTTGATATCAACTGGCATGATGGCTATTTCGATCGATTGACACGCAAGGAGTTACAGCTTAGGGAGAAAAAAAGAACCGATGAATTTCAGCTGTATACCGATATTGGATTAACACCTGGCGGCAAAATTAGGCCTCAACCTGGGTTGGTTCTGGGCCAGGAAATGGCGAGTATGCTGCGAAAGGCCACTGGAAATCCATCAAACTTTGATAGCTTCGACCAGCTTGCTATTCCTTACCGGGCTGTTGCGACGGATTTGGAAAAAATTGAGCCGGTTGTGCTTGATAAGGGGAACTTAGTTCAGGCGATGCAGGCCTCGATGTCTGTTCCTGGGGCATTAAGGCCGGTACATAAAGACGGGCGGCTTCTCGTCGATGGTGGCATTGTCAATAACATGCCCGTTGACCAAGCAAAAGCGTTGGGGGCTGATGTGGTGATTGCAGTGGATCTAAGAGATCCCATGCTTGTGCTGGAGGAGCTGAACTCTGCCATTAAAGTTGTCAATCAGCTTACGACTTATATGACGAATTCAGGTAGTAATGAGCAAATTGCGTTGCTTGATTTAGAGAAAGATATTTATATCGTACCTGATGTCTCATTTATGGTTGCCACAGACTTTGACCAAATGCACCAGGCTTACCGAAGCGGGCGAAAAGCGGCATTGGCTATGCTTCCTCAGTTACGGCGCTATCAGATAAATAAAGAAGAATATACACGCTATATGGCGGGGAAAAGCAGCCACAGCTGGCTTCCGTCAACTTACTCCTTTTCCGATATCAAGATTATTAATCGCACCACGCTAAGTGATAACTCCCTTTATCAGTGGTTATCCCTGGAGCCCGAGCATGAATATAGTGTAGAAGATTTAGAGCTGGCGATTGACAGGCTTTTTGCCAAGGGAATTTTTGAAAAGATTACCTATGAACTTGAAGAAGACGGTGAAAAGTTGTCAATTAGGGTTGTTGAGAAATCATGGGGACCCGGTTATCTCAATTTAAAATTATCCATTGAGAGAGATGGAGAAGACCGTCCGAATTATATCGCCGGGGCAGAATATACATTGACAAACATCACCCAGAAAGGTGGTGAATGGAAATCAAAAGTATTGTTAGGTGCTCAGGATAAGTTATCGAGCGAGCTGTACTTGCCACTGGACTTTCAGCAGAAGTATTTTGCCAGTGTGGGGGCTGGTTGGCAGCAGGAAGTTCGAGAATTTCACAATGTAGAGCGCTTCGCTGCCGACCAAAGTGAAGTGAAGTATAAATCACTAAGCCTATTTTCCCAATTGGGCTGGAATATTCATCGAGATAGCCGGTTTTCTATTGGCCTTGATACCAACTTGAAAGATATACAGGGTGAATTTTCCGCAGCCCCCGAGCAAGATGTAAAGAGCATAAGTGGTTACGGAGAGTTTAACTTCGATAGCCTCGATAACTTTTTTTTCCCTAGCACCGGAGCCTTGTTGGATTTGCAGCTAGGCTATCGATATTCTGATTCGGAGCTTGAAGGTGGCAGTGATGTCTCTGAATCTGTGCCGTATATGGACTCAATATTGCTTAAGCCCTTCACTTTCGATGACCATACGTTTATTGCAGGTCTGAGAGCGTCAGGAGCAGAATCGAATGCGTTTTACCCCGTATCACCACAAAGCCTTGGTGGCCTTTTCAACCTTTCTGGTTTTACTCGTTTTTATTTTACTGGGAACTATAGCGCGCTCGGCACGCTGATCTATCGCTACCATATCAAGGATCTGGACTTTGAATTGTTTTCGGCACCGTTATATCTAGGTGGCTCGGTTGAGCGTGGTGGAGTATGGATGGATGAAGATGACATTAGTTGGAATTCAACGGTAACAGCCGGTAGCTTGTATGTTGCTATTGATACCTTAATAGGGCCTGCTGTATTGGCATACGGGAAAGCGGAAAATGACAATGGATCACTGTATTTTCTATTTGGTAGCCGATTATGACGCAGTGAAAGATCCGGCAAACAATGAGCACATTTTCTATATCGGTACTTCGAATATTTGTATTTAGTTGTAGGACGTCATAACCATCGCTCAATCGCGATCACATAAAGTTAACATTTAAATAGCTGTTTATTGACAATTGATTGGGGGTTATCTAGTTATAAGGTTGAATCGAGGCTGCAAGATATCAGTTCCAGTTCAGGTATTTAGCTGCCAAGGAAGATAATCAACTAATAACAAGGTGAAGCCATCTATGATGAGTCTAGCTGCTGCCCTGCAAAGAAATGCCAGTTGTAAACCTGATAAAGTTGCGATTATTTGTGGTGATACCCAAATCACCTATGCCGAGTTTGATGTCCTTGCCAGTAAGGTGGCGAACGGTCTGATTACCAAAGGCATTGAACCTGGTGACAGGGTTGCATTGAGCTGCCCGAACTTGCCTTTTTTTCCTGTGATTTATTACGGTATCCAGAAAGCCGGTGCGGTTGTGGTGCCGCTCAATGTTCTGTTAAAAGAGCGTGAAATTAAATATCACTTGGAAGATTCTCAGGCGAAGTTTTTCTTCTGCTTTGAGGGCACTGATGTGCTTCCTATGGCTAGCGCAGGCATTGCCGCGTTTGACCAGGTTGAGCATTGTGAAAATATGGTAGTGATGACGGCAGACCAACAACAGCTGTCATTTAATGGCCAGCCTTCGTTTTCTGCTTTTATTCATGAACAAGAACCAAGCTGTGATTACGTATCGCGTAAGGCTGATGATACCGCCGTTATCTTGTATACCTCGGGGACAACAGGCCTGCCCAAAGGGGCAGAGCTGACCCAAAGTAATATGGTATGCAATGCTTTGGCCTCCGAGAACCTGATGGCTGGACAGGCTGACGATGTTCAGCTGGTAACACTACCCCTTTTCCACTCTTTTGGGCAAACGGTTAACATGAATGCTTCAGTGTTTGCCGGGGCGACCATGGTACTGGTTCCTAGATTTGAACCTGCTGTGGTATTTGAGCTGATAGCCAAGCACAAGGTTACCGTGTTTGCTGGGGTGCCGACTATGTACATTGCACTTAATCACAGCCCGAACGAGTTGGATGTTTCTTCGCTACGCCTTGCGATCAGCGGTGGCTCATCGATGCCGACAGAAGTGATTCATGTTTTTGAAGAAAAATTCAATGTGCCGATTTTGGAAGGGTATGGATTGTCTGAAACCAGCCCTGTTGCCTGCTTTAATCACTTGGATCAGGCGCGGATCCCGGGTTCGGTAGGGCAACCTATCCAGGGGGTAGAAATTCGCCTAGCAGATGTTCAGGGTAACCAGGTAGCAAAAGGGCAAGAGGGCGAAGTCATTATCCGTGGCCATAATGTCATGAAGGGGTATCTTAACCGGCCGGAAGAAAATGAGAATGCACTTCGAGATGGCTGGTTCTATACCGGTGATATCGGCCGGTTTGATGAGAAGGGGAATTTATACATTATTGATCGGGTAAAAGATTTGATTATTCGCGGTGGTTTTAACGTTTACCCGCGTGAAATCGAAGAAGTCTTCATGACTCATCCGGCTGTGGCTATGGTGGCGGTGATTGGTATTCCAGATCAGGAATATGGCGAGGAAATTAAGGCCTATGTGGTACTGAAAGAGGGAGCTGATGCTGATGAAGAGTCACTCTATGAGTGGAGCAAGGCCCAGTTTGCTGCATTTAAATATCCTAGGAGCGTGGAGATCCGCCAGCAGCTGCCGATGAGTGCAACCGGAAAGATCCTGAAAAAAGATCTTAAGGCCGAAGTTCGAAAGGCTATGTCGGCTGAAGAGCTATAGTGGCCTGAGCTTTAATCTTCATCACTTGCAACAACTTCTATCACCAAACTCGCCACTTGGCGGGTTTGGTGACAATATCGCTCCAGCGGCCAAGATACTCCCTTGCGTTTACGGCAGGCTTTACTTCTCTTGCTGGCGTTCGATTAAGGCTTCAATGTTTAGCGTCAACTGATCAAGCTTGTCATCGATGCGATCAATGCGCTCATTATCTATTCCCACCAATTTTTGCATCACTTGATGGGCACGTTCTTCAATCACAACCGAGGTATGGATACGGGTAGTATGTATACGTTCTTTCATCTCAGATTCAACGGCGCGGCCATGATCGACCAACTCCGTATAGACACTCTTACTTTTCGTTGATAGCTGGCTGATCTCCTCCTCACCCTTCGAGTATGCGCCTAATCCCGCCAACCAGATGCTATATAGTTTCTTCTCTTTACCGGACTCTTCCGATGCTTGTTTAAAGATATCCATCATTCTGCCCTCATCTATAAAAATTGACGGTAAGCCAGGGGTCATCACTGGCTGCTTATTACTAGCATAGGGATATCAATTAGAGTGTTCTCACTAAAATTGCTTACTATGAATGGCGTATCGAGTATCAGAAGCTGCTCACCACAACAAATCGGTTGCAACGCCGGCGTTGTAGGTTGGTATACACTTAAAGTGTGCAACTAAAATTCTGCAGGTAGCCGTGATGAAAGCGCTATACCTTCTGATTTTACCTTTGATACTAACCTTTTCGACTGTCGCCGATGCCGGGCGAGGTCCTCACCATCAATACCATCATTATGGCAGCCATATTGGGATCGTATTTAGCTCGTCGCATCATAATAAAGTGTCGATTTCAGGTCGATTCGTGATTTCATCTGGCAATACACGTGCAGTGATCGGTATCGGCAATAACTATCACCGTCCTTACTATAAACATCGATATCACCGTTATAATCGCTATTATAGGGGCTACCATCGGCCAAACCAGATAAGAGTTGTGAGTGGTTATTCAAAGAGCCCATTAATCAGGCAATAAGGCGATTACACGTAACGGTGCACCACTACCATTTTTTATTTTCATCGGTAAAGCGATGAGAAACAGCTCTGTGCTTGATATCTTATCCAAGTTTGCAAGGTTTTCAAAAACAGGAATATTGGCTTTAAAAAGAATCTGATGGCTTTCAAACATTTTCGATTGACCATAATCGATACTCGCTGTATCCAATCCGATCGCTTTAATGTTCCGCTCTTTTACAAGCCACTGAGCGGCCTGAGGGTGTAGCCCTGGAAAATGCAACTTGGCTACCGCAGCCTGTCCTCTTTCAGCCGTACCCAGGTATTTTTCCGCATCAGGCCAGTAACGGCTAAACCCTGTATATAACAGTACAATTGCCTGATCAGGTATAAGGCCATTCTGTTCTTCCCAGGCGGTGAAATCCACTTTATCAACCTGGTAGTCAGGATCCTTCAGTGTTTTTGCTGAGACATCAATGACCACAGCCGTTCCAATCAACTGTTCAAGAGGAATGGTATCGACTGTTCTTTTCCCCTTTGCAAAATGAATGGGAGCGTCAATATGGGTGCCTCCATGTTCAGCGGCACTATAATCGTTAGACGCATAATAATATCCCCGTTCCGTGAAACCTTTGTATGTCTCTATCAATGTAAAATGTTCTGCAGTGGGCCAGTAAATAGTGTCTTCTGAAAAGTCATGAGAGAGATCCAGCCAAGAGCCGCTAGGCCACTGAGGTTTTGTATCAGAGGCTGCTATCCCCAATGAAAAGATGCCGATTAATAATAAAGCAATGTGCTCTATACGTTTTATCATCGGGTTGCTCTCCCATATTGTTCTATAAAGGAATATGGAAATAAGCCTAGCACAGAACCATAATTGCAGGCTCAGTGACAGGATAACGATACAAGCTCTACCTTATCTGCATCATTTAATGAGTAATAGGAACATTGAACTCTCATTGTAAAGTGATTTGGGATTATTGATTTTAGTTTGTACGATAAACCGTTATGGTGAGACCTTAACCAGAACTCCCATAATCCTGAACCAATAACTGAGCAAGGAAGCTAAGGTGTTTGAGAAAGTCATCGGTATTCTGTTCCCTGTTTTTGCGATTGTGTTTGTCGGCTATGTGATCAGCAAACGTCTAAAGCCAGACTTCAAGCCGATCAACCGCATCAATATGGATGTGTTCGTGCCTGCACTTATCTTCTCGTCGTTAGTGACCATGAAACTCGACACCGCTCAGGTTTCCTTACTGACTGCTGCTGTTTGTGCCGTGATCTTTCCGGGGCTATTGATGATCGCCCTATGCCGAATGAATAAAATAACCTTTAAAGCCTGGGCTCCGCCACAGATGTTTCGTAACAGCGGTAATCTCGCCATTCCGCTGTTCAGCTACACCTTTGGTGAAACAGCTATGGGCGCCGCCGTGTTGCTGTTTGTCGTATCGACCACCTTACATATCACCGTCGGCATGGCACTGTTGAGCAACAAAGAATCCCTGTCAATTAAGCAGCTATCAAAAACACCTTTGTTGCTGGCAACCCTTGCCGCACTCGCGGTTAACTTACTGGATATGCCGATCTGGAAGCCATTTTACGAAGCTACCCATCTATTAGGCCAAGCTTCAATCCCGGTGATGTTGCTGTCATTAGGCTCGCAGATGGTCAACCTGCGCTTGGCGGGCTTACGCACCGGGCTGATGACCACCTTGTTCAGCCTCAGTACGGGGGCCATCACCTTCGCCATGATTTACTTTTTTATCCCGCTACCTCACCAACAACTTCAAATGATGGTGCTGTTTACCATGCTACCGCCGGCAGTCATGAACTATCTGTTTGCTGAACGGTTCAACGTCGAGCCGACCAATGTGGCGTCAATGGTGTTATTCGGTAATTTTTTCGCGATTATTACACTGCCTATTTTATTGTGGGCAGCGCTAGCAATTTAGAACGCTATTGGGTTAATGGGAAGTATCATAATGTAAGGGCGTATCTGCTTATTGTACATATCAGCGTGACGCCTGTTTTCTTTGGTAACAGAGCACTGCTAGTGCATTGACTTGCCTTAGAAGGCGCTGAACAGGTTATCACCAGCTAAACTGTAGTGATATCAATGAATGATATGTCAGAAGATACTTTTGACTCGGAAGCTGATTGTCGACGACAAGCTCTGAGGAGGAACTATGAGTAACGTACATGGCATCTCTATGGATGTCGAGCGGCTAGAGAATGAGACTGTTTTTATGGAATTCAAAGCCATAGGCACTCTGACCCATGCTGACTACGAAAAAATAACACCAATGATCGAGGATGCTTTGGTTAATGTTGAAAATCCGATTGTGAATGTCTACGTCGATGGAACCGAGTTTCAGGGCTGGCAGTTACAGGCGGCCTGGGATGATTTGAAGCTTGGCCTAAAGCACGGTAAGAAGTTTAACAAAGTGGCTTTTTATGGCAACAGCCGGTGGCAGGAAGTGATGTCGAAGGTGGGGAGTTGGTTTGTTTCTGGTGAAGTAAGGTACTTTGAGGAATCGTTGGATGCTCTGACTTGGCTAAGAGAGTGATATTTAGAGCCATCCTCACACCAGCAACTATAGTATTGATATAGCTATTGAATTAAAATAAACAATCTAACTCATAACAAGATGTTGAATATGGCGGGTAACAACCTGCCATTTTTTTTAAAGCTCCGTGCTTTGAACGGAAGTAAGATTGTACAGGTTGAAAATGGACATAAATAAAACGGCGGCGGCTTTACTGTCTGCATTATTACCGATAACAGCTTTGGCTGAGGGCATTGGGCAGGTTGAATCGCCGCTGAGGTATTTTGCTAGCCTGAAAGGCGGGGTAAGCCAAATCAGCAATGCTGATCGTGTCGTGTTTAGCAGTGGCGAAAAGCTGGAAGCGGAAACAACAGATAGCGAAGGCTTTGCTGGATTGGATATCGGTGTGTATACACCGGGAGGTCGTAGCCGTGTGTATTACAGCTTTGAGCAGCATAAATCAGAAACGATGTTCAAAGATACGCCAACGTATGAAACGAAAGCCAATATGCACCTGCTAAGTGCTGATTACCTGTTTCGCCATGATAACTCTGTCAGACCTTTTGTCGGGTTGCATATAGGTTATGCATCTGTTGAAGCTGATTCTATTTTCCCGGATAAGTTTGATGTTAGCGGTGTTGTGTTTGGTTTGCAGGCTGGGGTGAGCTGGAAGGTCGTTGAACAGTTTGGGTTAGAGCTTGGACTTCGCCATTCGTTGCTTCCCACAGATATTGAAACTTGGGATGGTACCGATAATGATGGAAGCGCAGTGAGTTTCGAGTCGCAGCAAAACGGCGTGTCGTCGCTGTATGCAGGGGCTAGCTACCGTTTCTAACGGGTAGATATCCCCCTGTTCGCCTTATCTGTTTGATGGTGGTTTCATGCATCGGTTTACTACCGGCTTCAGCTGCGTATAATGCCCTGCTAGTTTAACGACAACCATTATCAGTAAGGACTTCAGTTTGAAGCTATTTGTCAGAGATCTTACCGTCATCGATGCCTCTTACCTATGCGAAAAGCGGGGTATGGTCGGAGAAAGTTGGATCCTCGATGTGGTGATGTCGGGTGAGCTGAATGAAATGAGCATGGTGCTTGATTTCAGCCGGGTTAAAAAGCAAATCAAACAGCTGGTGGATGAGTATGTCGATCACCGCCTGATTGTGCCGACTCAGAATTCCCGTATTCATGTTGCCGAAAGCAAACCAGGTTACGCGACCGTTGATCTGCTTCGTAATGAAAAGAGCATTCATTTGAACTGCCCGGATCAGGCGTATTGTTTTATTGACGATGATGCAGTAACCATTGAGTCTGTTACCCAGCATTTGTACCAGGTTCTCAATGGTAAGTTACCGGCCAATGTCCAGGGGCTGGAGCTGAAATTACGCCACGAGAAAATCGATGGTGCTTTTTACCATTACAGCCACGGCCTTAAAAAGCATGATGGTAACTGCCAGCGCATTGCGCATGGCCACCGTTCACCTGTTGAGCTGTATGTCGATGGCCAGCGAGACGCCGAGCTAGAGCAGCAATGGGCACAGCGCTGGCAAGATATTTACCTGGGAAGTAGCGAAGATGAAGTGGCATTGTCAGCACTGAATTTGAGTGAGCATGCGGCAACTGTTTCTGAGTCAACCCATTATGGTTTCCGCTATACCGCCCCTCAGGGTGAATTTGAGCTGGCGATTGCCCGCAGTGAAACCGAAGTACTCAATAGCGATACTACAGTAGAGTTGCTGGCACATTATATTGCCGAGCAGGTCAGCCCTATGATCACAGGGAAATCCCTTGATGTGGTGGCCTACGAAGGGGTTGGCAAAGGTGCCATGGCCTCAAAATAAACCTGATAGCATATCGAAAGCCCTTATTCTCTAAGGGCTTTTTGACCATACTCATATTATTTCCTCAACGCTTTTCTTGCCCAGTTATGAATAAGCTGTTTTTCGTAAGCAAGCGCTTTGTTCCTGTCCATACCAAATACGCTAGCCTGGTAATTGAGATCGGTCAGCCATACCTTGTCTGATTTAATTGCCGTTTCACCTTGCCGGATCTGGTAACTAAAACTGATTGATGGGGCTGAAATGCTGGTTAGGATCCGCAGTTGTTGCCCGCTATCAGAGCCGAAACGAATATCGCCGGCTAAATCCAGGTTATTGACCCTGATGGCCAATGTCTGTTCTGGCTTGAGGTAAATTCTTGCCATGTCACTGAAGTACTCGCTAAGGATCTGAAATACGCGTTGTTGGAAGCGCGTTTGACTGCCACTTGTTGATCTGACATCGCGGTAGTTATCAGGGCTAACCCAAGTTACAGAAGCCGGTGGAATATCTATCGTTTCATCGGCGATGGAAGAAACACTGAACAAGAGAAGACTGGCAGTAAGCCAGGTTGGAAGTTTCATGTGCGAGAGCCTCCGGTGGGTGGAATAAAGCCGTACCTTGTTTTCAAGTTGGTGATTCGGCTTGACCTGTATAGCAAAGACTTCTGAATATCATTCTTAAGTTTACCAAACGATGTGGTCTATGTGCTTGGATCTCAAATTACAGTGATATAGATTTCCCTTACAGCATCATCAGCTCGACTTTGGGCGGTTCGCCTTGCAGACTGAGATAAACAGACAGAATGTGCATGGATGCAAGGAGTTGTCTTGTCGCAACGAATGAGGTTACTGCTGGCGATTTCGGTTGTGAGCATAGTTATCGTTTTGGGGATGTATGCTACCCGTGAAATAAGTCGCCAATGGTTATTTGAAAGTGCTCAGGCCCAGGGAGAAGACCGCCTGCTCAAGTATGTCGGTGATATTCGCCGCGCACTCAGGCGCTATCATTACTTGCCTTACTTGGTTGCCGACCATCAAATGAGCCGGGATCTGTTGTCAGGAGAGCAACGCCTGCATGATGACGTTGCCCTTTACCTGGCGCAGCTGGACAAAGCATCGAATACCAAGGGGTGGTATATCCTTACGCCTAAGGGCGAGTTGATTGCTTCAAGCCGTAAGCATGCCAATTGGCAGGAGGCTGACGGGCAGGCGATAGCTGACAAGTTATTCCAACAGGGCGGAGAGGTTGTTACGGTAAGCAAGATTGTTGGCGGAAAGGCGAGATACTTTTTGGCAGCACCTATGTACGCCAAGTCAAGAATGATTGGAATGGCCGTGGTTAAAGTCGACCTGAGTATCTTGACGGAGTCCTGGCTGGCAGAAAATGAACTGGTCTTGATAAGCCATAAAGAACAGAAGTTTTTCCTATCGAGCAGCCAGCGTTACAGTGCTGAGTGGCTAAATCGCCAGGCACAGGGAATGGCCCAGTATTCGCTAAGGTCGAAGCAGCTATACAGTGGAACTGAACTGTCGACATGGCGGCTAGGGCAGGAGGAGTATCTGGTCCAGAATGTACAGCTTGATGATCTTAAGTGGAAGATTTACTACCTCACCCCTCTGAACAAGCAAATTCAAACTGTTTACTGGTTGGGTATCAGTTCGGCCATACTGATGGTCTCGATGCTCATGTTAGGGCTCTTTATTTATGAGCGGCGGCAAAAGCTCCGCTCGCAACAGCAGTTTCAGCAATTGGTCACGGAGTCTGAATACCGGCTGCGGCGCATGTTCAGTAAAACCAATGTCGGATTGATGCTGCTTGATAGCCAGGGAAAAATTGGTGAGATCAACCCAACGGCGATGAGTTATTTCAACTTGTCGGAGTCCATGGTCGAAAATATTTTTGCCTGGCAGTTATTTGAGACAAGCGCAGGGAACTCAACCGTGATGTTGTTGTTGAAAAACCTCGCTAACCACCATGAATGGGGGGAAATCACCGGTGTTGAGGTGATGGCCCAGCGCAGCGACGGTTCGCGCTTCCCGGTGTTGTTTTCGATAACGTCATTGCCCTGGCATGGCGAAAAGCATTTTTTGATCACCGCCATTGATATCAGCAAGCGTAAAAAAGCCGAAAATGCACTGCGTGCAGTCAATGAGCAGTTGGAACTGCGGGTTCAGGATAGAACCGCTGAGCTACATTCTGCCCAGGAGGAGTTGGTTCAGAGCAGTAAAATGGCGGCACTGGGAAGAATGTCGAGTGCGATCACCCATGAGCTTAACCAGCCTCTGACTGGGCTGCGGACTTTGCTTTCCAGCAATCAACTTCTGATAGAGCGCGGTGAAACCAAGATGTTGCTGGCTAATATGAAGCTCGTTGATACGCTGGTGGAACGGATGGCGAACATGACTTCACAACTCAAGACGTTTGCTTTTAATCGCCCTGAACAGCTAAGAGCGACATCATTTCCAGACACCTTGCAGCAAATTTTACGTATTCATCAGCAGCGCTTGAATCATGTTGATGTACGGATCCGAGTCCCCGCTAATTTACCGGAGGTACTCGGTGAGCCACAACGCCTGATGCAGGTTGTCGGTAACTTGATCACCAATGCACTTGATGCGATGAGCCAAACTTATCAACCTTGTTTAACTATTACGGCCTCTGAGCAGGACGATAGCATCATCATCCAGGTGATCGACAATGGGCCTGGTGTGAGTGATCCTATGCTGGCGAATATGTTTGAGCCTTTCCAGACCAGTAAAAAAATGGGTGAAGGACTTGGGCTGGGACTATCAATTACCGCCAATAGCGTCCGGGACATGCAAGGAACGATCATTGCCGCCAATAACCTCGATAATCATGGAAACCGGGTGGCAGGAATGACGTTCACAGTGACGTTGCAAAGTGCCACCCATGGCTTTGAGCATGAACAATCGTTAAGGGCTGTTGATGAGGTAACCGATAATCGGTGATGTGACTTATGTACTCGCTTTTATCTGTATTGCCTTAGTTTGCCTTGGCTTCATATTGGATACCACAGCGCCAGCAAGGATGAAGCCTAGGGCAAGCACGATATTGAAAGACCAGCTGTTTACACCTGCAAGCGATAGGGCAACCGACGAGATCAGGGGCGCACTGAAGCTCAAGGAAGCCAGCAACTGTTTATTTCCGTGCTTCAGGCCGATATCCCATAGGTAGAATGATCCGCCCACCGGCCCTAGGCCGAGTAGTACAATACCGAGCCATTCACTGGAGCTGAAGTTCCAGTTGCTAGTCTCCAATTGCAGGTGAGCCACCAGAGAAAGCAGGGCTACGGCTGCAGATAACCAGCCAATATCGTCGACTTTATTGTTTGAGTTGGACAAGTACCAGGAATAGCTCGACCAGATCATTGCACAGGCGATTGCGAGCACATAACCGGTGATATGAGCTTGGTTCAATGCGAGGCTGCCGTCACCGATGATGATGAACGCGATGCCGACAAAACCGAGGCAGCCTCCGAACAAAGCCCGAACAAGGGTTTGCTTTGTCGCAACAAAAACAGCAAGCAACAAGGGCCAGAAGTAAACAATCAGGCTGATCTCAATCGCCGGTGCATACTTCAGGGCAATGAAGTAGCAAAAATGGAAACCAAATAATCCAGCTATGCCCAAAAGCCACTGCGTCGGCGTTAGAGATGGTTTGGTCAATACGGGTTTCTTGGTGAGGATGCGTTTTGCCACCATTATGAGTGCCGAAATACAAAAGCACAGTGACAGTAACTGAAATGCCGGTATTTTGGTTGTCATTGTACCCAAGAGGGCGAGTAAGCCCCATAAGATAACAGCTGTAACACCGTAGAGTGTTGCCATGATATTGCTTCCTCAATCAGTATGGATGACAGAGAGAATAGCCGGAGTAACCTTGAAGGAGTGTGCTGGGAGGACGCTTTTGTTGGCTAAAAAGCTGGAGTTGTCATTGCCGTTTTATTTGGAAAAAGCGGTAGGTGACTGACCAAAATAATCTGAGAATCGTCGGCTGAATGCTGATAAATCACTGTAACCAACCTGCTCAGCTATGAGGCGAATGGGAAGGTCGGTATGGGTAAGCAATGCCTTTGCTTTTTCCATCCGAAGTTGAGTGAGGTATTTTTGCGTTGTCATCGCCATGCTCTGCTTAAAGACTTTTTTATATTGGGTTGTGCTCAGGCATGCGATTTGGGCAAGTTCATCAAGGGAATATGAGCGACTGAGATCTTGCTGGATCACTTCAATCACACGTTCAATACGGGGATCAACTTTTGAGCTGCAGGTTTGCTGTGCGATGAGCTGGTAAAATAACTCGAATGTCATTGATTCTAAAGCCTGATGAACCTGGGATTCCAGCTGTTTGCCAATGAACTGAATATAGGCCAGCAAAGGCGTACTGATAGAAAACTTTATCGCTGATGAAGACATGACATTGCTTGGTAATTGATCCAAATCGGCGACAATAAAGCGCGCGGCTTCGTCGGCTCGAAAATCATGCCTCTGTCCGGCTTTGATAACGACACAATCCCCTAAACTCACTTTGCCTGTGTACTCTCCCACCTTAATATCGATAGAACCATGCAGGGGCAATACGAGCTGGTGGTACTGATGGAAATGGCTCCGCATCTGGCTGGTATAGGAACGGATGGAAAGGCGATCATGTGCGGTCAATAGTTGCTCCTCTGGAGTGGAAGACCCTATGAGTTATTACGTCTCGAGCCCTCATGTCGTAGTAATTATTGTTGTTCAGCACTAATAGCATTGTTATTCGCAATAATTAGAGCTTACACAAATATATCCTCCTTGTTTGAAATGAACAAATCGCCTTGAACTATACTGACAAGATTGCTTTTTGAATTAACAGCTTAAAAATTCACAAATCAATATCCAACTTTGTTTTTATGAGGTTGTTATCGATGAGCCGGAGACGGTTAGCTTATGCAGTGTCATCATATCCCCTCCTGTTGTTCTTAGTCTTGCTTACAGCTAGTCCGGTATTCGGGGGCGAAAGTGAAGCCGTGTCTTCTTCGCCCTATAGCAATACAAGCTGGGAAGATCAGCTTAAGCCAGATGACGTGTATGATTCGCCGTACTCAGTCTCGCTTTTCTCTGCGCCAAACGGAGAAGACAAGGAGCGTCTGTGGTCTCAAACCAAATCGATGGCATGGTACGGGGTCGGTGTGGCTGGGGTTATTGCCTTGCTACCCGAAGAGATTTCGAATTGGGATGATAGTAGTGAGCGCCTGCTGGAAAAATGGTGGAACAATGTCCGTGACGGACCGGTTTGGGATCGAGATGTCTGGTATATCAACTATATAGGGCACCCTTATTTTGGTGGTGTCTATTATCAGGTCGCCAGAAAGTCTGGCTATCGCCAGTGGGATGCCTTTGTATACTCTTTTCTGATGTCGACGTTTTATTGGGAGTATGGACTCGAAGCATTTGCAGAAGCGCCTGCAATTCAGGATTTGGTGGTTACGCCAGTGCTAGGGTGGGTATACGGTGAGTGGGCGTTTAACAAAGAGCGGGAAATTATTCAGCGCGGCGGTAAAGTTTGGGGGTCTTCGGCAGTCGGTGATACCGCATTATTTTTCTTGGATCCGGTAGATACTATTGGCCGTGGTATAAATAACTTCTTTGGCCGGGATGTCATCAAGGCCGGTACTGGTTATGTTGGCTTTCAGGATGTTCAACTGCCTAATGGAGAAGTGGATACCCAGTTTAAGCTCAACCTGAATTATACCATTGGAGAAGGCGAGACCAGCCCGGCGGTAAAACGTCGTCGCAGTTACGCAAATATGTCAGTATCCAGTGATCCTGTCGATTTTGGTACTGTTGGTATATCACTTGGTGGCCGATATTTGGCCCTCGATGATGCTTGGCAACTTGAAAATAGCTGGGCACCGACAATTAGCCTTGGTGTGTATTTTACTCCGCAATTCTCATCCCGTTTGAACTATACCCGTATCGATACGGAAGAAGTGAATACTAATACAGATGTGACTTATGAAAACTACAGCTTTGATTTTCAGTACTACTTTAATAGTGAGGAGGAGCTACGGCCTTATATCAACCTTGGAATAGGAGAGACTCAGCTAGACAAAGTACGCGATAGTAAAGTCTTTCAGATCAACGGCGGTCTTGGGCTTCATTATCAGTTCAGCCCCAATTGGGCTGTACTTGCCGATTGGTATCATTATCACAGTACCAGCCGTTCAACGAATGATGATCAATTTTCTGGCCAGTTAGTCTATCGGTTTGGTCGAGGAGAGCGGTAACTGAAAATAATACAAATTATTATTTACCTCAGGGATCGACAACCCTGGCCAAGGTGTGTAGTGTCAAGGCTTAACCTCTCTGTATGTAGATTGAATATAAGCTAAGGAAAAGTAAGGTGATTAGCCTAAAAACACCAAGGTTGGTGATGCGACAGATAACCGAGGCGGATTGGCCTTTGTTTTGTCAGTTACACCAAGAGCCGAAAGTTATAGAACTGGCATTTGATGAGCCAGCTGTAGATGAGATAAGAACTCGGTTCAATAGTCGATTACCTGAGTGGACGTCAACCTCAGACCACTGGCTTTGCCTGGTTATTATTGATAATGAAACAAACGCACCAGTAGGCGTTACAGGGTTTATTGTCGACGAGAACAATCGAAGCAATGCCGAAGTTGGCTATCTGCTATTACCCGAGCATCATGGTAAAGGCTACGGGACAGAATCATTGCAAGGTTTGCTGCATTTCGCAATCCACGAGCTGCATTTGTCGTGCTTAACCGCGACGGTAACTGAGGGTAATGATGCCTCATGCAGAGTGCTAGAGAAGTGTGGGTTTGTTTTTAGTCAACGATATCCTGATGCCTATGAAATCAGGCAAAAGCGCTATGCTGATCTCATATATACCTTTAGCTATAAAGTAATTTAATGGTGATAAAGAGTTTTGATGCCCTGCCTTTAATAAGTTACTGATCGTCGCTAACTGTTAGATCTCGACAAATTCACCTTCTGTTGACTTCATGCGTATAGCTCTATACGTTTTTCGCTTGCAATTATTTATATCGGACACTTATGAAATCTCTGCCATGGAATGCCTGGCTACTCGCTCTTGTTCAGCCTTTTGTTTTATCTGTTGGGGCACTCAATGTGTTTCTTGGAGGTATTGTTGGTTCTCAGCTGCATCCGAATCCTGAGCTTTCTACCATACCAGTAACAGCCCTGATCATTGGTGTTTCATTAAACATTTTTCCATCTGCCAAAATTCAGCACAAATTCGGACGGAAAAATGCCTTCATTACCGCAGCCCTTATTAGTAGTTGTGTTGCATTTGCAGCGGGATTAGCCATTGAGCAAGCGTCGTTCTGGGGCTTTTCTTTGTGCTGTTTTTTACTCGGCACCCAATTGGCGTATGTTGGTCAGTATCGCTTTGCTGCGATTGAAAGCTGCAGCAATGCCAGCCAGCACCCGAGCGTTATTAGCCTAGTGCTAGTCGGGGGAATAGCTGCTGCAGTGGTTGGCCCGGAGCTGCTCAATGTTGGCCAGCTTATCCCGATTTATTCCTCTGAGTATGCCAACGCATACAGCGCACTGGGAATGATTGAGCTTGTTGGGGCTCTCATCTTGCTGGTTGGAATGAAGCCTATCAACATAAAGGAAGATAGTGCAGCTAATGGTACTAGCCGTCCTTTTTCCCATGTGCTGAAGCAACCTCTGCTATGGCTTGCGATCGGGTCCGGTTTAACTGCCTATGCGGTAATGGCATTTCTAATGACAGCCACGCCGCTAGCTATGCAGCACCATGGCCACGATATCCAGAGTGCGAAGTGGGTGATCCAGAGCCATGTTATGGCAATGTATTTGCCTTCGCTTATTACCCCTTTGCTGATTAGGCGCATCGGTACTTACCGTTTGATCTATGTGGGTTGTATGGTGATGATTGGCTGTATTGCTATCGGACTTATCGGACAAAGTGTCCATAGCTACTGGTGGGCGTTAGTGTTGCTGGGTATTGGCTGGAACTTCTTGTTTATCAGCGGAACTACCTTGTTACCTGGTACCTATCAGGCCAATGAGCGTTTTAAAGTTCAGGCAATCAATGATTTTTCTATCACTGCTTTTCAGGCCACAGGCTCCTTAGGCGCAGGCATGGTCCTGTTCACCCAAGGGTGGAGCTGGATGCTGGTCGCTTCAGTTTTCCCTGTGGCCACCTTGCTGCTGCTTAGCTTGGTGGTGCAAAAGCGATAAGTGCAGAGGTTTAGGTGAGCCTTGTAGGGCAGTCTGATCCCGCAGACTGCTCTAAATTAGGCTTCCGCTTCAATCTCAATTTCGATCATCAGCTCGGGTAATACCAGCCGCTGGACACCCAGTATACTCTGAGGTGGGCAGGTTTCCGCTTCTGCAATCCAGTTCGCGTAGACATCATAGTTTTCCAGAAATCCATCAACATCGGTGGTGAAAAAACGCAGTGATACCACATTGCTACGATCCATACCGGCTTTGCTGAGCACGGCATCAATATTCGATAACGTACATTCTATCTGGCCGCGAAGTTCGTTAGGTGATATGACGACAAAGCCCAACTCACAATCAGGCGCAGGGAGTGCCGATATCTGCCCTGAGCAGCGAAGGTGTTTTGTTCCGCCTTGAACCACTTCAGCCTGATCCATGCTCCATTGTAGCCCCCAGTCCGTAGGGTTGATGGATTTGCGTTTCATGCTCAGTTCCTATGTGGATATCAAACTGTTATTTATTGAGTGTAACGGCGAAAAAGAAAAACGCGCGAAGATTGCCTACGCGCGTTGTTGTTAGGGAGTTTATCTAAAAAGCGAAACTAAGCGGGCTCTGCGACAGGCTCAGTTTGACCTTCCTTTGGGGCATCAGCCACCTTTTGCGCTACTTTATTGCAGATGTAGTCACCGATAGGGATGGCTGAGGTTGCCGCTGGAGACGGCGCATTGCATACATGCAGGCTACGCGGGCTTTCGGCAAACAGGAAGTCGTGAACCAGGGTGCCGTCTTTTAGCACTGCCTGTGCCCGGATCCCCGCAGGATAGGGTTCAAGATCACTGGCTTTGATTTGCGGGCAGTATTTATTGACCAGTTTGAGATAGCCCGGTTTCCACCATGAGTTTTTGGTTTCTATTAGGCCGGTTTTCAGGTGCTTAGCCGTAACTTTCCAGAAGCCGCTGAACTGGATCATATCTTTGATGTCTCTCAGGCTAATGTTGATCCGGCTATAACCTTCCCGCTTCCAGCCCTGTACGGCATTGGGGCCGACAGTGACCGTACCGTCGATCATCCGGGTCAGGTGCACGCCGAGGAAAGGCAGATCAGGATCAGGGATTGGGTAGATCAGATGATTGACTATCTGGTTGTACTTCGGTGCCAGGCGGTAGTATTCACCCCGGTACGGAATGATTTGAAAATCAGTTTCGATACCTAGCATTTGGGTCAGACGATCGGCCATTAGGCCGGAGCAGGAAATCAAGAAGCGGCAATCGAGCTGGAAAGGTTGGCCATCACTTTTACAGCTGACCGTAATTTGTTCGGCTGTTTCAGATAATGCGACCACTTCGGTGCGTTGTGATATTTCGCCGCCGATCTGAATAAACTCTTCGGCCATTTTTTCGGTAACCAGGCGATAGTTGACGATGCTTGTTGCAGCAACAAATATGGCGCCTAGTCCGGTAATATTGGGCTCTTTTTCAGCTAGCGCATCTTGGTCGAGTAACTCAACATCAATGCCATTTTGTTGACAGCGCTCGTAAAGCGCCTGCATGCGTTCAAGTTCTAGTTCGTCAGTTGCTACCAGCAACTTACCGCAGTTTTCGACGGGGATGTTGTGCTTTTTACAGAATGTTAGCGTGTGTTCAACTCCGGCTTTGCAGAAGTTTGCCTTCAGGCTGCCCGGTGCATAATAGACTCCGGCATGGATGACACCGCTATTATGGCCTGTTTGGTGACGTGAAAGACCGTCTTCTTTTTCAACGACCAGAATGGACTTATCTGGGTAACGTTGCTGCAACTGCCAGGCCGTTGAGATGCCAACGATGCCGCCACCGACAATTATGTAATCGTAAATCTTATTCACAGACAAAACTCCCTATTTGCACCCAGATCGACCCGCTCTGGGTGACGTGATTCCTATACCTTGTCATGACTGGGATGACGGTGAGGCAGCCAGTTCCGGCTGGTGCTCTTTGCGGCCGCTATAGATAAACAGGACCACGAAAACGACGGTGGCAATGATCCGGGCTGCGATCGGCATGTCAGGCCATACCAAGATTAACCCTAGTGTGGCAAGTAAGCCTCGGAGGAACAAGTTAATCTTGCCCTCGAGATAGCCTTCAATCGCCCCAATTAGGGCATAGGTGCCGACGGTAGCAAAAAAGCCGACGGTGACAACGGATACCCAGTCCCAGCTAACAAGGGAAGTGTAGGCAATCAACAGAGGAACAAGGTACAAGCCTTTGGCAATCTTCCACGCCGTCAGGCCCGTTCGCATTGGTGGGGTTCTGGCAATTGTTGCGGCGGCAAACGCCGTCAGGCAGACAGGGGGAGTCACATTACTGTCCTGGGATAGCCAGAAGATGATCAAGTGGGCAGACAGCAGAGCCAACCCGACTTTCTCAAGGCCTAGGCCTTGTTCCAGCAGTGTACCCATGAAGTCAGCCGGTACTAAGGCCAGCAATGCTTGGGCCTTGTCCAAGCTCATTGGCTGAGTCAGGGCAGATAGCTGATCCGGCGCTGCTAGCATGAATATCGCCTGCGCCTGCTCTGGCAGTTGACCGTTAACTATCATATCGAGGATCTGGCTTTCGGCCAGGAGTTTGTAGAGCGCCGGAGCCGACAGTGTTCCCAGTACGATATAGGCGGCAGTAACAGGCAGTCCCATCCCAAGGATCAGTGAAGCCAGGGCGATCAGTACCAGCATCACGATGAGGCTGCCATTGGCCCATTCATTAATCATCAGCGAGAAGGTATTGCCAATACCTGTTGTACTGATCACGTTGATCACCAGGCCAATACCAACCAGTAGTACGGCAGTGGTTGCCATGTTACGGGCACCTTGCGCCATTGCTTCGATGATGGCCGTTAGCCCCATCTTATTGGGTGATAGCCAGGAAGCGACAATTACTGAAATGATTGATAATCCGGCCGCGTAGGTGGGGGTAAAGCCGCTCACCAGCAGGCTGACGAGTACACCAAGTGGGATCAGGTTATGCCAACCGGAAAGTAGTACCTTTAAGAAAGGTTCGGAGGTGGCGGTAACCTGATGGACACCGCTGCGTTTGGCTTCAATACGTACGAAGAAGGCGACCGACAGGAAGTAAATCAAGGCCGGAACCACTGAGACGGCAATGATATTGACATAGGGAACCTGGGTATAGGAGGCCATTATAAAGGCCCCGGCCCCCATAACCGGCGGCATTAACTGCCCACCGGTAGAGGCAGCGGCTTCAACCCCGGCGGCAAAGCGTGCGGGAAAGCCAGCTTTGCGCATCAGTGGAATGGTAATGACGCCAGTGGATACGGTGTTGGCAACACTGGATCCTGAGACAGATCCCATTAGCCCAGAGCCGATAACGGCAATAAAACCCGGACCACCAATGATTTTGCCTGCGGCAGCGCGTGAGACATCAATAATGTAGTCACCGACCCCAGAGCGCACTAAAAATGCACCGAACAGAATAAACATGAAGACAAAGCTCCAGCTGATCCGCGAGATCGAGCCAAACATGCCTTCCGAGCTGTAGAAGCTCCGATAGAGCAGGGTTTCAAAGCTCAGGCCGGGAAAGTGGAAGATCCCTGATACCCATTGTCCCCAAACCACGACATAGCTCAGGCACAGCACAATCAGGACTGGAATAAACCATCCAATCGTGCGGCGGATCAGCTCCAGTACAATCACAATCGCCAGAATGGCGAAGAACCAGTCACTGGCGATAAATTTCACGCCTCGCTCGTAAAGCGCGTCTTCGGCAAAGGGGATATACAGCAAACAGGCCAGGGCACCAAAGGCGATAAGGAGATCGAAACCAAGTGCAATTTTACTGCGTTTCAGACTTTGGTGTGCCGGATACCATAAGGCACAGATTATTGCGAAACCTGCAAAGTGAGTGGCCGAGACCCAGAGCTCTGGGAGAGTGGCGAGCGTGTTGAACCAGATATGAAGAACCGAGAGTAGTACGCCCATCACGGTGATGGTGGTGGTCAGCCAAGGGAAATCTGTCCGTGTCGGCAGTTCAAACTGCTGTAATTCTTGTTCGGTGGAATTGCTCATAATAATGCTCCACGAAACCCGCAGCACGTCCTGTGCTGCGAGATATCGATTGATTTACGATTACTGTGCAATCAGGTGAGAAGGAACATTGATCCCCATCTCTTGGTAGTAGCGTGCGGCACCCGGGTGTAGCGGCACTGTCAGGCCATCAATGGCTTTTTCAACAGCCATCACCTTGGTGGTTTTGTGGATGCTATTCAGGAACGGCAGGTTCTCGTAAATAGCCTTGGTGAGCAGGTAGACATCATCATCTGAGATATCTTCACGCACAACAAGGAAGTTTGGCTGCGTAATGGTCGTTACAGGCTTGCTCTGGCCCGGGTAGGTATTGGCCGGGATTGTAAACTTGGTCCACAGGCTGTATTCACTGTTGGCTTGCTTGATCTGCTCGTCGGTGAACGACAGGATTTGGATTTTCTCGCCCATTGCGGCAAATGCGCGGGTGACGGCGCTTACTGGTACACCTGCTGGTGTGTTCATGCCATCGATCGCACCATTCTGCATTGCATCTGCACTGGCACCGTAGCCAAGGTAAGCGAGGTTGAACGTATCTGGGTTGATATCCAAGCCTGACATGATCTGGCGGCCTGAGCCTTCAGTACCTGAGTTTTTCTTGCCGATAGAAAACTTCTTGTCTTCCATTTGCGTCAAGTCGGCAACGGTGCCTGTTTTCGCCATATCAGAGCGAACCACAAAGTGCTCGACGTTTTGCCAAAGCATGGTCACTGAACGTAACTGCTTTTGCGGGCCGCTTTTTTCAAAACGTCCTTCCCCATTCCATGCCCAGGCACCGTACAACCCTTGCAGAATGGCAAATTGCGCTTCGTTTTCGTTGAGCAGCTTGACGTTCTCACCTGAACCCGCAGAGCTGATTGCAGCAAGGGAAAACTGGTGCTTTGGCTCAAGCTTGATTTTGCTTAGCGTGGCAAGGGCAACGCCGACAGGGTAGTAAGTACCGCCAGTTGACGCCGTTGCCAGGATATAACTACGGTTGTCAGCAGCATGTGCAGCTCCCCCGAATAGTCCCATGGTAGTGGTTGCAACAACGAGTGATTTAATCAGTGCCTTTTTTAACATTTTTATACGCTCCGTGTAGGGATACCGATGAGTGATTTACATATAGCAAGTCGAATGCCACTTTTTAAGCTTTTGAATATAAAGAAATTTAACTTTAATGTGCTATAAATGAGCAAGATCTTGCTTATTTAGCGGATCAGGCAGTAAGCAAGATCTCGCCTATTGCTGGAATGTATTGTGGCTGGTTGTTAATGGTTTGTTTCGGTTTTGATGGGGCTTATGTGAGGTGGTTAACAAATTGATGGTTTAGCAATAGGCAAAAAACTGCCTACTACGATTTTCGAGAACAATAGTGGCCCTATTTGAACAAGGTTGTTTGCTTATAAAAACGTGATGTCTATAACGACTCAGCGAGTATCGGAATTTTTGGAGAAATATTTTCTATTTTGTTGTGATTTGATAGTAATAAAAGTGAAGGATTTCCCCTGTTGAAGCCGTATATTACTTTTAAGCGATAAAGAGCGGTGAGCTATCGCTTTTTCCTCAATTACACAATATCGAAAGTAGGGCATCATGGTAGAAACAGTTAATACAGATAAAGCGCCTGCGGCAGTTGGCCCGTATGTACAAGCGAAAAAATTCGGCAATATGCTATATACCTCTGGTCAGTTACCGTTAGATCCAGAAACTGGAAAAATGCCAGAAGATGTTGCGGCGCAGGCACAGCAATCGCTGGCTAATGTTGAAGCAATTGTCAATGCTGCGGGTCTGACAAAAGCGGATATTGTAAAAGCAACAGTATTTGTAAAAGACTTAAATGATTTTGGTACTGTAAATGAAGTGTATGCAGCCTTCTTTGGTGATAGCTGTCCGGCTCGGAGCTGTGTTGAAGTTGCTCGCCTTCCTCTAGATGCCAAAGTAGAAATTGAAGTGATCGCTGTCGCTCAGTAATTTACATATTTCGAAATATAAAGCCCGCATCTTGCGGGTTTTTTTATAACTTGAATTTTTACCACTATAAATAAAAAGTAAGATTTTAAATTTACCGTTTGTTCTTATTTTGCTTATTTTTTATTCGGGGAAATCATCTTTCTATTCTCATTGGAAATAATCCATCTTCTAAAATTCTACATTTTCATCCCCCCTCATTTAGCGCCAATAATAAATTTGTGAAGCTTGTCTTGTTTTTAACGCCCTTAAGTGATGTTTATTACAAAGTGATTTTATTAGTTATTTGAATTGGATCATAAATTTCCCATGATAAAAATAACTCAAAACCAACCTGAATCAAACTGGAGAAAATTATTTTATGCGTGAATGCTTAATGGGGAAAAATATTTCATTTATTATAGATTGTCATAGAATTTTGCAATTTTTTTCTCTTCTTCCGAGCGTATGCTTCCAATTAATCCCAAGCCGAAGTGCAAATTATGTTGATAAGTTGCGTGGATTATCATCGTAATGTTAATGCATGAGGTGTGATGTGAAAAATAATAAAAATCTTACTAATTAATACCTACAAAATATTGGAGCACAATATGAGTGAGCAACTCAATGCTGGTACGACCGTTATCGACATGGGGAAACCTGAGTTACATAAAAAAGCCAATATGACAGAAACAGAATGGAAGGAGGCAATTAAGTTCGACAGTGTTGATATTGGTTGGATTGTCATGAGTATCGGTATGGCAATTGGAGCCGGAATTGTTTTCCTTCCTGTTCAGGTTGGGGTGATGGGGTTGTGGGTCTTCCTGCTGTCGTCTGTTATAGGCTACCCAGCAATGTACCTTTTTCAAAAACTGTTTATAAATACGCTGGCGGAGTCTAAAGAATGTACGGATTATCCTGGTGTGATCACAGGATACCTAGGTAAGAACTGGGGGATGGCATTAGGGGCTTTATACTTCGTGATGCTGGTTATATGGGTATTGGTTTATTCCCTTGCAGTGACTAATGATAGTGCTTCATACCTTCATTCTTTTGGGATAACTGAAGGGCACCTCAATGACAATGCATTCTATGGTTTAGCTCTGATTTGTGTATTGTCATTTATTGGCTCTAAAGGAGAAAAACTGCTATTTAAGCTGTCTGGATTTATGGCTGTTACGGTTTTGTCACTCGTTGCTATTATGGGGGTGTTGTTAATTGCACGTTGGGATAGTGCAAATATTCCTCAGGTGGGCGAGTGGGGTTCAATGCTGAAAGATGCGATAATCACATTGCCATTCACTTTGACTTCTATCCTTTTCATCCAGTCATTAAGCCCTATGGTGATTTCATACCGTTCTCATGAAAAATCAATAGAGGTTGCACGCTATAAAGCGTCACGTGCAATGAAAATCGCTTTTGCTATCTTGTTTGTTATTGTATTTTTCTTTGCGGTGTCTTTTACCTTTGCAATTAGCCAGGAGCAGGCAGCGGAGGCAATGAACAAAAATATCTCGGCACTTGCTATCATTGCGCACTACTTCCCAGGAAGCTGGGCGACAATTGCCGGTATCGTGATTAATATTTTTGCTGTTGTGACTTCATTCTTTGGTGTCTTCCTGGCATTTAAAGAAGCATGTACAGGCCTATGTATGAACGTGATGCTTCGAAAATACAAAGAATCACAGATAGACAAAAACTTAGTAAGTAAATTAGTTACTGTGTTTATCATCTTGTTGGCATGGGGAGCGATAGCTATTAATGCCCCAATTCTGTCTTTCACCTCAATTTGTAGCCCTGTATTTGGCCTGGTTGGCTGCTTGATCCCTGCTTATTTGGTGTACAAGGTACCTCATTTAGCCAAATATAAAGGTATGGCAACAAATATGATTATTATTACAGGCATACTACTTTGTATTTCACCGATACTTGCATTTATCTAATAGCTAAATAAACAGGTGTTATTGAAAAAGCGACCGAAAGGTCGCTTTTTTTTGATGTGTGGTTTAAGAGTAACTCTGACTTGGCGTTGTACTGTTACTCAGTGTAATTGCTTCGGTACAGGCCGTATTTCTGCATTTTCTGATTGAGGGTACGACGCGGCAGATCGAGCTCCTCCATGGTGTCGATGATACTGCCGTTGTGACGCTGTAGTGTTTCATGCAAGACTTTGCGCTCGAAGTTCTGAACCTGAATAGCCAGTGGTAATGCTGTGTTAGACGGCTCGGTGGTGAGGTTGGGGCGGGAGGCCAAGATCTCCCCAACCGTAAGGGTGTTGTCGAGGGCAAACCGGGTGGCGACATTCTTGAGCTCGCGGACATTTCCCGGCCACGGGTAACTCATCAAAGCCTGCTGATCACTGGGACTTGCCTTTCGAGTTCCGCTGTGGACCTTATGGGTGTAGTGATCGAAAAGCAGCAAAATATCATCGCCACGTTCTGCAAGCGGCGGCAAATAGAGCTGCGCTACATTGAGGCGGTAAAAAAGATCCTGGCGAAACTCTGGGTGGTGGTGGAGATCTTCCTTGGCTGCAGCCACTACGCGTAAATCGATTTTTATCGGCTCATTACCACCTACCCGCTCAACGGTATTTTCCTGTAGCGAGCGAAGCACCTTTACCTGCATGTTGAGTGGCATGCTTTCAACTTCATCGAGAAACAAGGTTCCCCGATGGGCAAATTCCAGCTTGCCGATGCGGCGTTTGACTGCACCGGTAAAGGCACCAGCTTCGTGGCCAAAAAGCTCACTTTCGAATAAGTTTTCCGGAATAGCGGCACAGTTCAGCGGGACGAATTCATACTGATTGCGTGGGCTTACCTGATGCAGACAGTGGGAAACCAGCTCTTTGCCGCATCCTGTTTCACCGTAGATGATTACATTGGTATCAATGGCTGCAATCTTTAGCAGCTGCTGGCGCAGGTTAACCATCGCCTCGCTGCGGCCAATCAATACTTTTTCCAGCCCTTCGGCCTGTGCCAGGTAACGTTCACGCTCTTCGGTATTGACCTGGGTTTTCCGGGTTTCCAGCGCTCGGCCAACGGTTTTTAATAACCTGTCGGGATCGAATGGCTTCTCAACAAAATCAAAGGCACCGTCGCGAAGCGCTTTGACGGCCATATCAACATCACCGTGACCAGTGATCAGGATGACGGGAATGTCAGGGTTGCGGCTCAGAAGCTGAGGTAGTAGAGCCATACCGTCGATATCGGGCAGGCGGACGTCACTGATAATGATCCCCGGAAATTGCTGGGGGATTTGGCTGAGTGCTGATTGCCCATCGGCAAACTCAAGTACCTGGTAACCCGCCAGCTGTAGCCACTGGCTGGTGGCCTGACGGACGATTTCATCGTCCTCGATGAGGGCAAGGGGGATATTTTCCTGCAAAGGCATAACCGTGTACTTCCATTTACTGTCGTTATTGCTGTCCACAGTAAAAAAACTAACCGGGTTTGGGAATGATGGTTATCGCAATTAGGGCAAAGGCTGATCGAATTGGTTATGCCTAAGTGTGATTTAAGCTTGGATTTCTAACTGTTTTTGAAACAAAGATTGAAAATGGTAATTGGCACTGTATAAAATAACGCCATCATTTCTTGAGGAGTTTACGCCACGATGAACAACTAACACCTGACATCCTTTTCTATTTTTATTTTTGGATCCTCAGGGTTAGTGGGCGTAACTTCGTCTTCGCTATTTATTAGTGTGTTCTGTTTTCGCCTTCGTCAGGCGAGCGGCATTCACCGATATGCGACCTTCTTTGTTTATCTTATTCAAGCTTGATTAGCTGATTGAATATAGACAGTTGCCCGTTGCCCCTGAAATCATTTCAGGAGGTTCGATGACCTTATATCATCCGTCACTTTTTGCGCAGTCACTTGCGGTTTTTCATGATAATGGCGATGCGCTATTTACCAATGTGAGCTTCTCGTTGGAAGCACAGATCACCGGTTTGGTTGGGCGAAATGGATCAGGAAAATCTGTACTGGCCAACATATTGCTCCAAGAGAAAATGCCCGATTCTGGCTGCGTGGTTTGCAAGGCAAAGGTGGGTTTTTTACCGCAAATAACCCAATACCACGAGCGGGAGGCCTTGGGTTCTATTGCTGATTTTCTCCATGTTACGGATAAGCTACACGCGTTGATCCGGGTCGAAAATGGCAGCTGTGAGCAAGCTGACTTTGACTTGATTGGTGATGACTGGGGAGCATGGGAAGCGCTTTGCCTTCAGCTTCAGGAGATGGGATTGCCGCCAGACCCTTTTATGTCGTGTACCCGTTTAAGTGGGGGGGAGCTAACAAGGTTGATGCTCTGGCAGTTGTTCAGTGCCGACTATGATTATTTGATCCTCGATGAACCCTCAAACCACCTAGATCGGCTTGGCCGCCAATGGCTGGTGAAGCAAATGGGAAGTTATCATGGGGGGATCTTGCTGATCAGCCACGATCGGCTACTGCTAGAACATGCCGCGAGCATCATGGAGCTAACGGCAAAGGGGATGCGACACTATGGCGGTAACTATTCTCTCTATGCCCAGCAGAAGGAGCTGCAACAGGCCGCTATTGAGCGTTCCGTGGCAAACGCGGAGAAACAGGTACTCCAGATCAGAAAACAACATCAACGCAATTTGGAGAAAGCTCAGCAACGCGCCGCTCAAGGCAACAAGGCAAGGCAATCCGGAAGCCAATCTAAGATATTGCTAGATGCCATGAAGGAGTCGGCACAGGTGTCTGGTTCGGCCCGAAAAGTACAGTTTGAGCAGCAGCTTTCAAAAGCTGAACAAAAAGCGGGTGAACTAAAAACTCAGCAGTTACAAACAAAACCACAGCAGATTGTAATGAATCACTCGGAGAAGCGGCTTTCCGGTGTTCTTGATCTGCTCGGTGTGCAGCTTAGCTATGGGGATAGTAAAGCGATCAACCTGAGCCTGCAATATGGCGATAGGCTTCACCTAACCGGAAATAATGGCAGTGGAAAATCTACTTTGCTAAAAACGATTACCGGAGAACTTAAGCCTTTGGCCGGCCAGGTAAAATGCAAAGCCAAGCTTTGTTATTTGGATCAGCATTTTAGCCTGCTTGATGAGGGGCAAACCGTGCTAGAAAACTTGCTACGGCTTTGCCCCGATAGTGCCCAAACTGAGCTGCGAACGATGGCTGCTGGTGTTGGCTTTCGGCGTGAACGGGTGGAGTTACCTGTGGTTGCGTTAAGCGGTGGTGAGCGGATGAAAATAGCAATGTTGGTGGTTAGCCATCAGCAAGGGGACACTCTGCTGTTACTCGATGAGCCTGACAATCACCTAGATATTGAATCAAAGCAGATGTTGGCGCAGGCGCTATGCGGGTATCGGGGCAGCATCATCCTTATTAGCCACGATGAAACCTTTGTTAAAGATGTGGGGTGGAACCGCTCATTAGAGTTGGGTGCTCGTTGCGATTGAAGGGGGGAAAGAAGGCCTGTTTCTTTGAATATGGGTCATACTGATTAGAGATCGTGACCTGACGAGCTAGGATAAGGTGATAGCTGTGCCCTTACGGGGACCGCTATTAGCCTCATGAAATATTGGGAGAGCAAAGATGCTAAAGAAAATACGTGAATTAGATTTCTTTAAACTCTTTGGATTGATAGCCGTTTATTTCATTCTTTCCTTGTTGACCTACCGTGTGCTGAAGACGTTTAGGCATAGTGATGATGTGTTATTTGGGCTGGGAATTGCTTCGGTGATCATAACAGCCTTGCTGTTTCTGGCGATATTTAAGATGAGAAAAAAGAGATAGAGAAAAGGGTCTGAAAGCAGGCCCTTTTCCGATTATTCCATAGTGAAGAATATGTCGTCATTAGCGAGCCGGTACTGCAACAGTGAAATATCATCGGCGTTATTCGGCGAGAAGGGTTCCGGCCCGGTCAGCTGGTGGCAGCTACACATTACTGACCATAGCTCTCCCTCGGCACTTTGCGCCCAGAGCAAGGCGGCATCAACTCTTGCTTGTACTTCCTGCTGCTGAGTTTTTGGTGTTATCTCCGCCCCTGATAGATCAAACAGCTCCACCAGCTGTCCATCCACAAAGCGGGCAATTTTCCAGCCACTGCCTGGGTATAGTTTACTTTCGGCCTCTGTTAGCTTAATCACATGCCCAGAAGGGGTGGACTCAATCCTGTCTTTGACCGCCATACATCCTCCACAAACAAAAAGTGATACTAATCCCAATCTACATAAATATCTGATCATTTTTCATGAGGGAAAATAGACCATCTACTTATCCAGATTGGTATAACGCATGATTAATCATAGGACATTGTATGGTTAACTAAAATTGGCCACTGTTTTATATTCAGCGGCACTCGGTTTGACAAGACTCAGTTTGAGATTGAACTAATCCAATCATGCCCGCTTATCTATACTTAACCTCAGTGCTTAAATGAGGTACTGATAATGACTTTTCTAATAACCTGGCAGTTACATCAAGGCAAGCTTCATCCGACGCTGGCGCATTTTTCCCAGCTGTCCGAAGAACAGGATCAGGCCATGATGGGAGACGATATCAAGATGATTGGACGCTGGCATGATTTGGTCAGTGGCACCGGTGTGGCGATTTGTGAATCAGATAATATCGAGGCGATATCGGCTTATGCGTTGAAATGGAACAACGATATGGATATCTCTGTTCAGGCTGTGGTTGATGATGATCAGGCTAAGGCACTGGGAAGCCAATTGTTGGTTTAGCTTGTCTATCGCGCGCTATATCACTCAATGATTTATCTTAAATACCCTAATACTTGCTGGCTGAGTATTAGGGTATTTTGTGTTACGACGAGATAGGCAATACAAAAGATTGAAAGTATTGCTTAGAGTCATGCTCTGTGATCAGCTGACTATGATGGATCATCAAAATAGACTGAATGATCCGCATGCCAAGCCCCATAGAGCCTGAAGGAGCCCCCGGATCAATCTGGTTGATGAGCTTTACCGATACATCATGTTGGTGGTATTCAGCCTGAAGCTGGATGGTGGAGTGATCCGGTGCATGGCGGATGGCATTCTCAAATAGGTTGGCGAATAAGCGCAGCAATAGTTGCCTGTCACCATAAACGGTATCCGTTTCTGGCATAGACAGGCTTAGTGAGAGGTGTTTTTTCTCGGCATCAATCGCCAGGCTTTCCTGGGTTTCCCTTATTATTTGGGTGAGCCTGACTGGCTCGAAGTAAGGCTCAGGTGCCTGTTTTTGGCTCCGTGCCAAATCAAGTTGCTGGCTCAATTGTTCTGCCAATTTGTGCGCATTCCGGTGTGCAGTATCGATAAGCGGATCGGGAGCCTGCGCCTGAAGCTTCCATGTTTCCAGGTAACCTAGAATACTTGATAGTGGCGTTTTGAGATCATGGCTAAGCTGCATTAATAGCTCTCGGCGGCGGGTTTCTTCCTGCTGCAGTTGTAAAAATTGCTGCTGAATTCGCTGCGCCATTAGATATAAGTGTTTCGCAATGGGTTTGAGCTCCGGAACCTGGTTGACGAAGTCGGGGTGAAAGCGGAAATCATTCTCAGCCTGGCTCCTTAGCTTTTGGGTGACAGCTTCTATTGGCCGCAGCAAAGTGCGTTTTACCAACTGATAGGTCAGCAAGCTGAATCCAAGGATCAGAAATAGAGATATCGCCAGCATGCTGTAGATGGGCTGGTTACCTTCCTGAGTTGCCAGTAATGTCCGCTGTTCGCTTCCTATCACAACGTATAAATAGCCAATAATAGAATCAAACTGAGTAATTGGAGCGACTGAGAATACCTTCCGTCCCCCTGGGTTACGTGGGTCATCCCCCAGAATCGGAAAGGCTTGCTGGTTCAGGAACTGTTGAATGGGCGCCAGGTTTACGGTGTCGGCTTGGACTTTGCCGTCAGGAGCGGCATGGCTGCGGATGTTCCCCTGCTGATCGAGAAAGTAGATTTCAAAATCAGGGCCGAGCAACATCAGGGTATGAAAAATTGACTTTAGGGCATCAGGATTATAATCGGTGCCGTGCATCAGTGGGTTATCATCCCGCATATGGGCGGCTAACTCACGATGTAACGTTTGCTGGGTGCGTTGTTCGATATATTGCTGCTGGTAATTGAACAGGCTGCCAAGCAGCAAGGCGGAAAGGGCAAACCACAGGCCGGTGAGCAGCAATAGGCGTATCTTAAAGTTCATTGTCATTTCTCCTAACCACTGCTTTGTCATGTAGGGCTAACAAGCCTGAAATTTGTAGCCGACTCCCCAAATCGTATGAATATACTTGTGTTTGGTTTTCGGCGACTTCAGCTTGGTTCTTAGCCTGTTGACTGTGCTACAAACGGTATGGTGATAACCGGAAAAATCGGTATGCCACACCTGTTCCAACAACTCATCTTTGCTATATACCCGCCCAGGTCTTTGGGCCATAAAGTGCAGCAGGGTAAATTCGGTTGCGGTTAATTTTACCGGCTGCTGCTCGATTTCAACCTGGTGCGACTGAGGTCTGATTGTCAGTCCGTTGAATTCGAGTACGGGTTCTGCGTTGTCACTAGTTGCATCGGTGCTAGCCGAATTGGCGTCAGGCTGGCGGTTTTTCCTACGTAAGATGGTTCTTACCCGGGCCTGAAATTCAAGTACGCTGAAAGGCTTGGTTAGGTAGTCATCAGCGCCGGACTCCAGCCCCTCAACTTTGTCTTTTTCGCTGTCTCTTGCGGTCAGAATCAAAACGGGCAACCAGTTTTGCTGTTGGCGAAGCTCGTGGCACAGTAGCATGCCGTCACCATCATCGAGCCCTCGGTCTAATACCATCAAGTCGAATAAGGTGGTTTTGATACTATTTCTGGCTTGTTCAAGGCTGGTGGCTCGCACTACGTCATGACCTTGAAAAGTCAGGTGCATGCTGATCAGCTCTGCTAAATCGTTATCGTCTTCAACAATCAGGATCACTGCAGGATCAATGTTGTTTGGGGGGGCTGTCGTTAACATGATGTCATCCCGGCCGGTTTATCTTTGTTGGTTGGTGTGATGGCGGTCCACCCAACAAAGACCGGATCGGGATGAATATCTTTCAACTTATGCCATGGTCTTGTTTACTCTGTCCGGGTAATCGTTAACCTGGCCCCCGGGTTGAGAAAGCGATGTGTTGCATTGAGCACTGAGTCCGCCAGGCCATCATCTTTGCTTATTACACCTGCATGGAATGACACCCGGTCATTATCGTCACGGGTGCTGTTAAAGCCTTCACCTCCTGCAGCAGGTCCCGGAATAGTGGCCGCAGATTCATTATTGGCCTCGGTCCCGGCATCCCAGACAGCCATGTTCATTGTCAGGCTATCACCTACCTCTAGGTTGCTGATATCGAGCTGGGTTTTACCGATAAATCCATCATTGGTATTGACCAGCATGCTGGCAACGGAGAGTTGCTGGGCGATATCAGGATCAATCAAGAACGAAACACTGTCACTGGTGCCGGGCAAAATGACCCCGGTACCGGAAAAGCTGTAGCCGACGTTCTCATTATTGGTTGCTTCAGCCAATAGGTTACTGTTGTCGCCACCCTCGGCCATTACCTCCAGTGGATCTGAGGATGGCTGTCCGATTTTAAACAACGAGTATTGCTCTGTGTGCGCCAAAATAGCCAGAGGTGATAAAGGTTGATTAGGCGTCAGGTTTTTCACACTGACGGTATAACCTGCAGTCACATTATCTTGCTCATCATCCTCTATTGGACAGCCGGCAAGCAGGGCTGTGCTTGCTGCAATCAGTAATAGGCGATATTTCATATCCGTCTCCTTACTTAACTGTCACAGTGACGATGGCAACAGGATTAAGCCAGCGATAGGTTGCACTGTTGATGTCGCTAAGCCCGCCATTGGGATCGCTATCACCTAAGTTGCCAGGATGAATGTGAACCTTGTCGTTAGTTACTGTGGTTTCTACCCCTGTACCGCCAGAACCAAAATTGATAAAAGGTGGGTTAGGCATGCTGGCGGCAAGCTCGTCGTTGGCCTCGGTACCGGCATCATAGCCATTGACAGAGATGGTATAAGTGCCAGGTGTAGATGGGATCTCCCAGCTGTCCAAACCAACAAACCCATCATTGGTTGGTAGTAACATTGCCGTAATGGTCAAGCGGTCAGCATCGCCAGTATTCATACTGGCTGTTGCCTGCTGGCCGGGATCCAAAATTCCCCCTGCCGGATTTTCAGCCACTATTGCACCAGCATTAGTGGCCAGTGATGATAGCCCGGAGATATCACCGCCTTCAGCCATCGCTTCTATTTCCGGTGATGCGGATTCCCCCGCCCGGAACAGGAAAATATCATCGCTGTGGGCTGCCACGAGCAAAGGTGTGAAGTAGATATTCTTGGTGGCATTGGTAATCGTGACATCGATGTCTGCCGCAAAAGTATTAGCAGAGCCAAAAGCGCTGATAATCGCAAGGGAAGCTAGGGTCAATTTCATTGTTCTATCCGTTTAGTAATGAATCATGTTATTACTATGGCGAACAAATCTGGCAAACCTCTCGCGAAATTCTCACAAATTTATCACAAAGTGCTACCGAACATTATTTGATAAAAATCAATTAACTACCGACATCAAATGATCTTTTAAGCGGTTTAATTCGTATGTGTATATATGGTTGTTCCTAGAGGGAGTTGCTCATGAACCAGGTTCACCCCAAAGCTTTGTTTAACCACCATCAGTATTCATATTGCTTTCTAGTTGATATACGAACATTGGTCACAGTTTTATGTGATGAAATTTGAATAATTATAACTGTATGTATAAACAGTTCTGTTGACTACAGATAACGATATAAGAGATATCGACAAGGAGTGGTATATGAATGATAAACAAGCCGTATCGGGCAGCTGCCTGTGCGGAAAAGTGACTATCGAAGCTAAGGAAGCAGATTTGCATGTCGGCGCGTGCCATTGCGGTATGTGCCGTAAGTGGGGGAGCGGCCCGCTTTTGGCGGTCGAGGGTGGGACTGACGTCACTATCAGCGGTGAAGAGTTTGTTAGCCGCTATGTTTCTTCGGAGTGGGCCGAACGTGCCTTTTGCAAAGAGTGTGGGACTCATCTGTTCTACCTGCTCAAGGATAACGATCAGCATATTATTTCCGCCGGCCTCCTGGATCAGCAGGATAAAATGGTGATGAACCACCAGATCTTTATTGATAAAAAGCCTGAGTATTATGCGTTTAGCAATGACACTGAAAATATGACGGAAGCGGAAGTGTTTGCGAAGTATGCGCCTTAGTAACGACTATTACCCATAAGTTGCATATTCTGTCCTCTTTACAAAAAAGCAGCGATTCGCGCTGCTTTACGTCAACAAAAATCCGGTTATCTCGACAATTCATTAGCTCAGCACAATGGGTGTGTGCAATTTAGCGATGTAGAAAATCGTTACGAAAATAATGCAGGTAATTGAGGCCAGAACGGAGCGCGTTTTCGTGCTTAATGTTGGCTTAAACGCCAGCATGGCAAAGGCCACATACGCAACTAACAACACCAACTTCTCGGTCAACCATGCGTCTGCGAATGGGTATTGATTGATCATGAAGCAAAGTATCAGTGCGCTAATTAGCATTGTCAGTGTGATTGCTTTGTGCGCGGCAAAGGCCAATTTGTTTTCTAGCAGTGCAGAGCCTTTAAACCCCCACCATGTTCTTAGTATAAAGCTGACAAAACTCAGCACAATAAGTGCAATGTGCGCTTTCAGTAGTAATGGGTACATAGTTATCCTTAACAAGTATGCATCATTCAAACGAGTGTTTAAACTATATTAATATTGTTAACGGAACTTTGATGTGAATCAATTGTTGCGATTTCTTGGCGGAATTGTTTTTCTGGTTGCGCGTGCTAGAAAATACCCAGTAACCAACAGATTAAATGCCGTTTGTTGATCACTATTCGGTAGGACTGCCATTAGAATCCCGGTGGTGTTTTGCTCCAAGGGTAGCCTTTCACGGCCATATCGTAGCCGGTCTTAAACAATGCTCGCATGTACTCTGTATCAAACTCTTCAGGGTGAGGGGCATTGAAACTTTCAGGCACAAAAGCCAGGTTGAAATTCACACCGTCGCGTTGCGTGATCAGGTAGACCCTGTACAGATCGCCAACTCCTTGAGTCTGTATGAGAGAGGATATGGCACGTTCCGCTATGCTCATTGTCTGACGCTCGACTGAAGCCCACCTGGATTAATATTATAGGTTATTCTCATTTAAGCGCAGTTAATTAGTGAGTCCTTATTTAATCTCACTAAAGCCAGAATTTTACGGTAGTAGTTCGTCACGAGTTTTGCGTATTGGAGGGAAAAGTATCCTTTTGGGACCAGAGCTAGGAAGAAATCATAGATTTTCAAAGGGTTTACGTGGTGAGCCTGTAACCTTGTGCCCGAGAACAGTTGAAATTGACCGTTGCGTTCTGAACGGATCTTGTAGGCGCAAATATTATCGTAATCGATATTACTGAGTTGCTGGAGCTTCGCTTCAACCCATTTGCGCCGCTGTTCAAAGGATGTTTCAGTTGTAGGCCTGTTTAATGCTGCTTGTCGATTAGTATACTGCGTCTTTTTTCAACTTATAAATTGTTAATTACTTGCAAAGCTATTTTTGCAGTCTTACTAGTAGAGTTAGGATTCTGACCCGTAATCAGTTGCCCATCAACGACTGCATGCCCCATAAGGGGGAATATTGCTTTGCTGTATACCATTCCTCTTTCTTTTAGAGTCTTCTCAAGATTATAGGGTACGAAAGGTTTCACACCAGTAATAGCCTCATCAAAATAAGGAAAACCAGTTCCCTTCATACCTTTTATCAGGTAGTCCCCATTACTTAATCGAACATTTTGCAAGGCTGCCACACCATGGCAGACTGCTGAAACAACTTTACCTCCTTCGTACATTTCACGCGTAAGTGTGTGAAGCTCATCGTTATCAGTAAAATCCCACATAGCGCCATGCCCCCCCGCGAAGTATAGAATGTCGTATTCATTCCAATCTACACTTGAAATTGGTTTTGTATTTTCTAATAAAGACATGAACTCAGAGTCTTCGTAGCGTTTTTTCGTTGCCTTATCTAATGTAAAACGACCCAAACTTCTGCTATCTACAGGTACTTTTCCCCCTTTAGGACTAACTATATCCATATGAATTCCTGCATTTTCAAATTCATCGTAAAAATGTGTAAGCTCAGATAACCAAAGTCCGGTTGGCTCCGCTTTTGGGTTGTCGAAATTAGAATGGTTAGTTACGACTATAAGTGCTTTTTTATTATTCATTTTCTGTCCCTATATCTTGATAAAGCAAATATACCATTTGTTTAAGGCATGCTTTAACACAAAAAGAGGACAGTTAAACACAAATCCTAGACATGGTAAAATGAAGCAAAATGCTTCATTTTGCTATAGTTGTCGATATTCTTGTGGTGTTTGTCCGGTTTTTTGTTTGAAAACTCTTGCGAAGTAATGAGGGTAATTAAAACCGAGAGAATAAGCTATTGTACTAATTGAATCTGTAGAGCTTAATAAGCGGTGCTTTGCTTTTTCTACTAAGAAATCATTAATATGATCTTTAGCCGATCGTCCCGTTTCCTTGGTTAGCAAACTACTTAAATAACTTGGTGATAAGTGGCATTTATTTGCCAAATATTGAATTGTGGGCTGACCATTTTCAATCAGGTCATTATTTTGGTAATAATCCTTTAAAAGCATTTCAATTCGAGAAATTACGTCAGCATTCTGGACGGAGCGAGTGTTAATCTGACGATCATAAAATCTGACACAGTAATTGAGCATAAGCTCGATGTTAGATACCAATACTTGCTGACTATGATTATCTATTCGATCGTTAATCTCGTTTTGAATCAAGTCTACTATTTGGTTCAGGGTTTGTTGTTCCTGCTCATACAAATGTAAAGCATCATGGACTTCATAGTTAAAAAAACGGTATTGATCTATTTTGCTACCTAATGATGTGTTTTGGATAAGATCTGGGTGAAAATAAAGCATCCATCCTTTTACTTCATTAAGCCCCTGGGCTTTGGTTACGGTGAAGACCTGTTCAGGAGCCGTGAAAATTAAAGTGCCGTGACTGGAGTCATAATGATTTCGCCCGTAATCAATGCCGCAGACTTTATCTTTCAACGCAATACAGTACATGTCAGAGGAGAACCTCATACCAATTAATTCTTCACCATACGATAAGTTCGCAGTGTCGACTATCGTAATTAGAGGGTGAGTGGGCTTTCCCAGCCCCATACCTATATGCAAATCAGCTATTGACTTCGATCGGTTGATGTTATTTTTCATTTCAGGACTTTAAGCTAAGTGACTTTAAAAGACATACCAAGACTAACATAGAGTTATGTTAACCGTGCTACCAATGACCAGGATTTCAGCTTTCATTTCAGAGCACCGTTCCCCCAAGATTTCTCAAGGGGCGCTTTTGATTTGATTTTGTGTGCCATCACAGTGGATGACAAGACCATACCGGCTTGGTGGCACTTCTTCCAACGTTGGTGACGTGCCTTTATTGCCTGCTCATTAATGCGACCTATCTTAGAGCCAAATCACTAAAAAATATGAAATTTTGTCTACACTAGAAATATTAGGCAATAAAGGAAAGGAGAAATTGTGTCAATAATCCTTGCTAGCCAAGGTCTTTATCAACATCTAGCTTAATCTGTATTGAAGGTTCAGGCAGCGTTGTATTGATATTGAAGGATTGAAATCATGCTCAATTTTGCGAACAGCCAGGCTTTGAAAAGCAAACAAGCGAAAGCGACAACCGCATCCAATATCATCAAGAATGTTATCTTATCTGATCTCAACGAACTCTATTCGCCTGCAGAAATTGAAGTTCTGCAGCAGGCACAACAGCTGATTGAAGACGGAAAAAGTCGAATTCAGCATTTAAAGGAAAAACGCCGCAAGGAGGAAAAACAACGCCTTGCTGCAGAAGCAAGGCTGCATGAAAGGGCATTTGAGACCGCACTTGCAGCACTTGATGGCATGACGTTAGCTGAGCTTTACCAGCTCAATGTCAGCTTTACCTTTCAGTCATCGGCCGTCAATGAATTGATTGAAGAATATGATCACCAACACTATCTCGCCACTGTACAAAGCTGGCTTGACTCTGATGTCAGCACTGACAGTTATCTGGATCTATCTCCGGAGGAAGCCAGAGAAGGGTGGAAGGCTGGCATTGCTAAAGCGGCAGTTGAAATTATCAGCTGGCCCTGCCTGAAGTATCACCGAGACTATCAACAAAAATCTGCCAGTTACATTGATCCGCTTGGTATACCTGATGATTTTCCGGCAGCAATATATGCTGATGTTCGAAGTACGAATATCCTTCGATTAACGACACCTTGCCTTATGGTGATTCAGGCCATAAAAGGCTATGAAGAGAATGAAGAAAAAGTTCGGATGATCTTGAGCAGCCTGGGGCAAGACACATAATAAAAATGGTTCACGAGTTATAAATTGCCAATTGACTGAATTTGAGAAGGTTGGAGAAAGCCCTGCGGAAGCAGGGCTTGGATAGACGTTACTATTACAGCACGATACCGGCAAACAGGAAGCCAAACATAATGCTAAAGACCATGCTCAGTAGGCCCGGGACCATGAAGCTGTGATTAAAGATGAATTTACCGATGTTTGTTGTCCCTGTACGGTCAAAATCGATAGAGGCGATAATTGGGCCGTAGTTTGGAATGAAGAAGTAGCCGTTAACCGCGACAAATGTTGCAATGATCACTTCCGGCGGAAGGCCTAAGGTGATCGCAACCGGTACCAGTACCGCTGTTGTCGCGCCTTGGCTGTTCACCATGACTGAAAGTGCAAACAAGGCGAAGGCAAATGTCCAAGGGGCAACTTCGACTAAACCAGCTACCGCTTCTTTAACCATCGTGCCATGGCCGCCGATGAAGGTATCACCTAGCCACGCGATACCGAAGATAGCAACGATTGCACGCATACCTGCGTGGAATACCGAACCCTGGGTAATGGCATAACCATCAGGCTTACAGGTTAAGATGATCAGTGCTGCGACAGACAGCATAACAATCTCAATCGTATGCGCCATTCCCATAGCATTACCGTCAAAGTTAGGGCGAAGAGACGAGAATGCGCCCATCAATACCACAATCAATGAACCAAACAAGAATAGTGAAACGGCTTTCTTGGCTTCAGGCTTGACCACTAGCTCTTCAACCTTCACTTCTTGTTCCATTTCCTGGCGGAAAACAGGATCTTTCATGCGGCGAAGATACTCAGGATCGTCTTTAAGCTCTTTACCAAGCTTATTTACGATGACGCATGCAGCGGTTAGACCCAGGCTGGTGCCCGGAATGGTGACCATTAGGACGTCGGCAAGGGTGATCCCCTGAGGCTCAAGGAAAGCAACCAAAGCAACAACGGCAGCCGCAATTGGGCTGGCGACAATGGCAAACTGGGAGGCAATCACCGCCATACTCATTGGGCGTTCAGGACGGATGCCGCTACGACGGCTGACTTCAGCGATAACCGGAAGCACAGAATAGGCAACGTGACCAGTACCCGCCATCATAGTAAATACATAAGTGACGACCGGCGCGATAAAAGTAATGTATTTAGGATTCTTACGCAGGATGTTGGTTGCAATCTTGATCAAAAAATCGAGGCCGCCAGCTGCTTGCATAGATGCTGCTGCTGCGACAACCGCCATGATCATCAACATCACGTTAATTGGTGGGCTGGTAGGTTGTAAGCCAAAGATGAAGCTTAATACAGCTAGACCAACACCCCCCATGACACCCAGGCCGATACCACCTATTCTGGCGCCGATTAAAATACAGACAAGAACAATCATAAATTCAACAAAAAACACATCAATCTCCTTGATGACAACGTTTAAGGTACATAAACAACTGGTTGCGCATGGTATCTGTTTAACATTGCAAACAACTAGATATTCATCACACAAATTGAGGTAACCTCATAATTTTAATGGCTTTATGAAGTACAAATGAGTGGTTGTTAACTAGAGGGGATGAAATTTGATAACAATAAGAGGAAGTTTGTTACATTTATTAACAATTGATTTGGATCAATGTTTAAATCAGTGAGCTGGGGTTTTATGAAAGGAGCCAAGGGAAAATATGATCAGCAAGTGCTGGTAGCGATTATCAGCAACACACGAAACGTCGACATAGCGGCGAAATAATAGAGAGGTAGATATATGGAATTATTACCGAACTGCTATACGGATCTTTGCGTAAATGGAAAGTGGTTTCACTATGATCATGGCGATACTTCTGTGTTTATGCTCAATGGCGGCAGCCCAATTACCTTCGAGCTCGGAGGTCAGCCAACCACGGAATCTGAATTGGAAGAGTATCTGGATACAATTACTTCTTCGTTTTAAATATTGCTGGCCAGCTAACACCTGGCCTAACACTGCTTTTGTTCACCTACCACACTACCAAACGATCAAACAGAGGGTCACCCGACACTCTGCTTTATAGGATATAGGCTTGATGCTAATACTATTGATGGATCACGCCGTGGCTTTCGGCTTTACTACCAAGTGATTACGGTTGTCCCTGCTTTGGCGAATAAGCTCATCGCCTGTTACCGTTTCATTCGACTTGGCCAAGCGGTCATACAGCAATACATTGACCGTGGCGGCTAGGTTCATACAGCCGACAGTCGGGACATAAACCACAGCATCCGCCCTATCGACAACATCCTGCATAATCGTGCCGTCTTCCGGGCCAAATACATATAGTACATTCTCAGGGTGCTGAAACTCCGGCAGAGGGATTGCGCCCTCTGCTAACTCAACACAAACTACTTTAGTATCGTCGGCTAAGTCATCGAGCAAAGAGCTCACGCCGGTAAGTGGAATTTTGCGCGACATGCTTTTGGTATCAGTTTGAAACTTTGCCGCACGGTCATAACGCTCACCGGTATAGATAACATTATCAACTCGATAGCAACCGGCGGCTCGCATGACGGCACCAACATTTGACGGGCTTTTCGGGTTACTTAATCCAATGCTGACTCGGGTGTTTTTCATCGATGTTATCCGCTGACCTGATATAAAGAGCGCGGCATTCTATCAAAGTGGTAGACAGAGTGATAGCAAAGAGGGGGTGTATTAACCCTCCTGCATTCAGGCGAGGAGGCCCTTTAATTTGAGTGGTTATTGTTCATAAAACCAGCAATAAGACCTTAACTAGCATCGTTCACACTTAAACTGAAGTTAAGTCACTAAAAAATAATAATTTACTGTCTACACTGAAGTTATCTAATGTCATAAGAAGAGGGATCTTTATGTCAATTAAACCTCTAAGCAGTGACAAGCTGTATCGCGCATCAGAATTAAATGGGCTGGCGGCTGACTGCAAGTCGACCAAGCATCTGACTCCGCTCGATGAGATTGTCGGGCAGGAAAGGGCACAGCAAGCCGTTGAGTTTGCGATGTCGATTAAAGAGAAGGGCTATAATATTTACGCCATTGGCCGCAATGGCCTGGGTAAACGCACCATGGTACTGCGCTACCTCAATCGCCATGATCCTAATGGCAATGGTGTGGCGCTGTATGACTGGTGTTATGTGGCGAACTTCGAAGAAACCCGTAGTCCGAAAGTATTGAAGATGCCTGCAGGCACGGGCCATCAGTTTAAAAAAGAGATCGAAAAACTGATGATGCGGCTGGTGAAGGCACTGCCGTTGGCGTTTGACAATGAAATGTATTTCAGTCGTTCGGAAAAGCTCAAAAATCAGCTGACACAAAAGCAGGAAAGCTCGCTGCTGACGCTCACCAATGAGGCAAAAGAACACAGTGTAAGCCTGTCGTTGACAACGCAGGGAGACTACCAGCTGGTTGCGTTGAATGGTGAAGAGCCACATACCGAGGAAACTTTTGCTCAGCTGACAGAAGAAGAGCAGCAGCAGTTTGAAGATACAATTAACGATCTGGAGAAGCAGCTTCGAGGCATTGTCCGCCAACTGACGGAGCTGGAAGAAGAGTTTTCCGACAAGATACAGAAGCTCAATGAAGAGGTCGCCCTTGATGTGGTGGTGCATTTCATTAAGGAGCTAAAAGACAGCTACCGCAGTCAGCCGGAGGTAAAGGCTTACTTAACCGCGATGCAGAAAGATATTCTGGACAATTTGGATATCTTTTTGGAAGAGAGCGAGGAGCAGGTCGCCCTTGCCTATGCGGCACTGGATAAGAAAATGCCACGGCGCTATCAGGTGAATGTACTGGTGAGCCAGCCGGAGCAGAAATTTCCGATCGTGGTAGAAGATAGCCCGAGTTATCACTCAATATTTGGCTACGTTGAAAACGCGACCTATAAAGGTACGGTATTTACCGATTTCTCATTAATCCGAGCGGGTAGTTTGCACCGCGCCAACGGTGGTGTACTACTGATGGACGCGGTGAAGGTGTTGGAACGCCCTTATGTGTGGGATGGCCTTAAGCGGGCTTTGCGCGCACGTAAGTTGAATGTTAGCTCTTTGGAGCGGGAAGTGACGCTATCAGGGACTATTTCATTGGAGCCAGAAGATATTCCGCTACATGTGAAGATTATTCTTTTTGGTGACTACCAGACTTATCAGCTGCTACAACATTACGATCCGGATTTCAGCGAGCTGTTCCGAGTTACTGCTGATTTTGAAGATGAGATGCCACGTACTGACGAATCAGAAGTCCAGTATGCCCGTTTCATATCCAGTATTGTCAATGACAGCGAAATGCTGCATTGTGATAGAAAGGCGATTGCGCGGATTATTGATTACAGCTCCCGTCAGGCTGATGATCAGAATAAACTATCGCTGCATTCTGCCGATATTGCTAATTTATTACGTGAAACTAACTACATGGCGAGATCATCAAAAGCGACAATGATCCGTGCCAACCATGTTGAACAGGCGCTGCAGAGCCAGGAAAAAAGGGTTAGCCGGCTTAAAGATCATGTCATGCAGACATTTCGCAACGGAACGACCCTGATCGACACCCGGGGGGAAGTTACAGGCCAAATCAATGGACTGTCGGTAATTTCGACAACTGACTACCAGTTTGGTGCACCAAATCGTATAACCGCGACTACCGCTTATGGCGAAGGAGAAGTGTTTGATATCGAGCGCAAGGTGAAGCTCGGTGGCAGCATTCACTCAAAAGGGGTGATGATCCTGTCGGCTTATCTGGCATCGATTTTCGGCAAAACGACCAAGATCCCGCTGACAACACATTTAACGTTTGAGCAGTCTTACGGTGGCGTAGATGGCGACAGTGCCTCAATGGCTGAGCTGTGTGCGATTATTTCCGCTTTCTCGAATAACCCACTGCGCCAGGATGTGGCGATCACCGGCTCAATGAACCAGTTCGGTGAAGCACAGCCAATCGGTGGCGTGAATGAGAAAATTGAAGGCTTCTTTGATGTGTGCACGATCAAAGGCCGTCACCCAACCCAGGGGGTAATCATCCCTGAATCCAATGCGCACAATCTGATGCTACGCAAAGATGTCGTCGAAGCGGTAGAAAAAGGAGAGTTTCAGATCTGGGCAATTAGCCACGTCACCGACGCGATTGAGATTTTAACCGGAAAGCCAGCAGGCGCATGGATTGAAGAAAGTGGCTACCCGCTGGATTCTGTCTATGGACAGGCTCAGGTAAAACTAAATGCACTGAGAAGGTAACTTAATAGGTAAATGCCTTGTGCTAAATAAAAGCCAGCTGCACTCAGCTGGCTTTTTTCATTAACTAACGTGCTAGCTTATGGTGTGCCCGTGAAAAGTGATCCGCACAGAAAGCTCCAACAATAGAAAGCTCGCCTGCCAGGCACAATGCTGTGCAGACTCCTGCCAGATGCTTATCTGCCTATATAGTTAGAAATCATACAGGTTCGTCTTTTTTGGCCAGCGCCAGAAATGTCGCCATCCCACTGATATCTAAGTAGCCGTCGGCTTTTTTATGGGTTCTGAGGAACTGATAGCCAGTCACAATTTTTAACAGACTTTCTGCCTCATCTGAGTCGATCTTTTTTTCATTGATATGCTCATAAGCTGCATAGAGCGCAGGCTTGTCGACGACCTCAGCCTGCCGGTACAGATAACCACAACCTGTTGCGAGCCATTCCAGCGAGCAATTGGCCTTCATCGCAATTTGATTCGCTTTGCTTAGGCTGGGCTCACTGCCTTTTAAGTATTTGCGTAGTAGGGCCTCGCTGACATCAACCCTACGGGCAAAGCCACTGATACTTTCTTCGCCGATTAAAATTTTAAGACGCTGCGCAAAAGACATAGTTCGTACTCTAGTTCGAGGCTTGTGGTTTATAGCATTGCGCTAGGGGGGAAACAAGCCTAGGATGATTGCCAGTTTTTGTAGTTAGATGGAGCCTGACCAAAATGGTGGCAAAAGTTGAATTAACTCCGCAAGGTCCGCAGTTTTCTGAATTAGTCCAGGGATATTGGCGTCTGGCGGACTGGCAGATGAGCCCGGCCGAGCGCCTTAGCTTTCTCAAGCAGCACATTGAATTGGGGATCACCACAGTCGATCATGCCGATATTTATGGTGGCTATAGTTGTGAAGCACTGTTTGGTGAATCGTTGGCACTTGAGCCAAGTATTCGCGATCAGATTGAGATCGTCACCAAGTGTGATATTAAGCTGTGCACAGATCAATTTCCTGAGCGCAAGATCAACTATTACGATACCAGCAAAGCGCACATTGTTGAGTCGGTGAACAATTCACTGTCGCGCCTGCAGGTTGAGAATATTGACGTGCTGCTGATCCACCGTCCGGACGTATTGATGGATGCAGACGACGTTGCCGAAGCATTTGCCGAACTGAAACAGCAGGGCAAAGTGAATCACTTTGGGGTGTCAAATTTCTCTCCGGCACAGTTTGATTTGCTGCAATCTCGCCTTGATGCACCACTGGTAACCAACCAGGTGGAAATCAATCCGTTGAACTTCGACGTTGCCCATGACGGTACCTTAGATCAAATGCAGTTGAAGCGTACTAAGCCAATGGCATGGTCATGCCTGGCTGGTGGTGACATTTTCTCTGGCCAGTCTGAGCAACAGGTACGAGTTCGCCATGAACTTGAGTCGATCCGAGAAGAAGTGGGAGCGAAAAGCATTGATCAGGTTATCTATGCCTGGGTTCGCCGCCTGCCATCCAAGCCGCTGCCAATTATCGGCTCGGGCAAGATAGAACGTGTTCAGGCCGCCATTGAAGCACTGGATATTGAGCTTAGCCGCGAACAATGGTTTCGCGTATGGGCTGCATCTAAAGGACATGGTGTGCCATAAGGTAAGCCGTTAAGTTAATATTGATGAATGAAAAGGCCTCTCTGAGGCCTTTTGTCGTAATATCCTGCCTATAATCACCAGAACCAAGTCATCCTAGCTCCATTATGTATGAAATGCAGTTCGCCAATAACATCAAAACAAAAAGCCATTCCGAGTAAATGCAGTGGCACCCAGCATTCTAGGTAAATAACTTGCTATCTATCCCACAAGAAGTTGATGTCATTTGCATTGATTAAGCTTATAGGTTAAATAATGGGAACATTCCCACCGGTTGCTTGGTGTTAACCGCAGGTAGCTTTAGGGGGGCTAACGTGAAATCAACAGGGAGGTTGGCGTGAAAAAAATAATGCTGATTTTGGGAATTTTGGTGTTGCCACTTACTAGCTTTGCGCAAATGCAAATACGCTATGCTGAAACAGATGCTCAAGGTGATCAGTTTGTCATTGGCGCTCTAAAACTAGCACTGGAAAGAAGTGGGGCTAAGTTCCGTATGGAACCAATACGTGAAAACCTTTCTGAAGGGCGTAAACGTACTTTACTCAGTGAAGGTAATATGGAGGTCTACTGGAGCATGACCTCGAGCGAACTTGAAGGCGAGTTCGAACCCGTTCGATTCCCGGTATATAAAGGGCTACTCGGCAACCGTATCTTTATCATCCGCCAAGGCGAGCAACATCGTTATGATGCCATTAAAACCTTTGCTGATTTACAGCGTTTTAATGCCGGCCAAGGCAAGTTATGGCCTGATACCCAAATTCTTCAAAGCGGAAATATTTCTGTTCGTACCACAATGGATTACGAAAACATCTTTTATATGCTTGAAGGTGGACGTTTTGACTACTTCCCACGGGGCATTCACGAACCTTTTCAGGAGGTGGAGGCTAGGCCAGAGCTAAATCTAGTGGTTGAAAACAACATTATGCTGGTTTATCGCGCGCCGATGTATTTCTTTGTAAGGAAAGATAATAAGCAGTTAGCAGAGAGGATCCATCAAGGGCTGGATAAAGCATTGGAAGATGGCAGCTTCGATGAGTTCTTTTTCAGTAACGCTATGATTCAAGACGTATTGAGCAAGGCCAATGTTAAGCAGCGACATGTGTTCTTTATCGATAATCCATTGCTAACACCTCAAACACCTCTCGATCGCAAAGAATACTGGCTTAATATTGAGGAGCTTTAATTCATGCCAAACTTTATTAAAAACTCGCTGTTAAACACAGCAACACTATACCTTACAGGCTGCTTGTTCATCGTTATTGTTATCTCTTCTGGTATTAGTCATTTTGAGGCTGTCGATACTGCAAAAGAGCAGTTTGAACATGCTCGTGCCGATTATGTTGACATTGCAACGACTAGCTTTGAAGGCGCGGTGTATTCTTATGACTTTGACCAAGTCAATGGCATTGCCCAGTCCCTAGCTCAAGCCGATCTTATTAAAGATGTGGTGGTAACTGATCATCGAGGAAAATTGCTCGGTGAAGGTCATGCAAAAAGTGGCCCTTTCAATTACCCGATGATGCCAGAGAAAATAGAGATCACTCGCAACGGTGAATTGATGGGGTACGTGGCGATCACTTTTGTCGCTGACCGGGTAGTCGCCGCCGAAGAGTCATCGATCGTTGGCAGTTTTTTGCAACTTATCGCCATCATGGTCGTGACTGTTTTACTTATTCGTGCACTACTGACTCAAGTGGTGATTAAACCAGTGAACGTGGTTGCTGAGTCTTTAGCTACCATCGCGGCAGGTAATGGCGATCTTACTAAACGTCTTCCAGAATCTTCGAGCAACGAAATTGGCCAACTATCTAAGAATTTCAACCTTGTAATGCTACAGTTAACAACTTTGATCCGAGACACGATTCAAATTAGTGAGCAAGTCAGTGATAAATCGGCACGCCTGGCTAATATCAGTTCATGTTCTGAAAGTAACTCAGCAAATCAGTTGCGTGAAATCGAACAAGTTGCTGCTGCATTGCAAGAGTTATCTCATTCTGCGGGCGAAGTTTCGGGTAACGCCAGTGAAACTGCGGAACAAACTGCCGAAACTAGCCGCAGTGCAGGCAGCGGTTTGAGCATCGTGGCGAGCAGTCAGGCAGAAATTCAAACCCTGAACCAGCAAATTGAAGTTACCGCAGATCGCATTGAACTGTTACGTGCAAGCACAATCAATATCGGTTCGGTGCTATCTGTTATTCAAAATATCGCTGAGCAAACTAATCTATTAGCCCTGAATGCGGCAATTGAAGCTGCCCGTGCAGGTGAGCAAGGACGTGGTTTTGCTGTGGTCGCCGATGAGGTTCGTAGCCTTGCATCCAAAACCCAAGAGTCGACCGAAGAAATCAACACCATTATCTCTGAACTGCAGAGTACGGCATCTGAAGCCAGCGAATCTATGAGTGAAAGCCAGAAAGCTGCGGCACGTAGTATCGAAACCGCCGAGCAAGCCTCTATAGCTCTCAAACAGATCAGTTCTAATGTCAGTACTATCAATGATATGAACAAACAGATCTCGCAAGCTGCGGGTGAACAGAGCAACGTATCGAATGAAGTCAGTACTAATATTGAAGCTATTCACGGTTTGTCCGGGAACATCTCTAACAGTGCGCAAGAACTTTCTGAGCTATGTCGGGAGCTAGATATACAAAGTGAAGCTCTAATGAAAACCACCGATCAGTTTAAGGTGTGATTCATAGCTAATGCACGTATGATTCAATTTGACTGATTGCAAATAGTTACCTGCAGGTTAATCCTTGCAGGTAACTATTTTCCATCATACTTTACCCTACTGATCTGTCGCGTTATTGCCTAGCCAAGCACTGGTGACTTAAATTCTTCCGGTTTGAGCGTGATCACCGAGCACTGAATTTTATCCAGCATATATTCTGCGGTATTTCCCATCACAAAGCCTGCAATGCCTGTTCTTGATACACTGCCCATAACGACCAGATCAATATCATTGTTATTGACAAAGTCCGGCAATATTTTTTTTGCATTACCTTCTAGCATGGTGATTTGTACTGAAGTGGTTGAGCCTGAATAGGGGGCCATAAGCGCTTCAAGCCGAGCCGCCCTGTCATCCCGTAGTTGTTTGGCAATAACTGCGATCTCCAAGTCCGTACATCGGTTCCATTCGCGTAGGTATCCTTCACTTTCCAGTCGCCAGGCGTGACAGAGATAGAGACTGGCTTTATTTATTAACGCAAACTCATGGGCATGCTGGATGATTTTCTTGTTAAGTTCGGCTGAGTCGGCATCGGTGACATCAATGGCAGCAACAATTTTCTTAATTCGTGCTGGTTCGAATTGTGGGTGTATGGCCCAGATAGGAATGTTGGATTCACGCATCAGGTGCCGGGTTGAAGTCCCCCCTTGGCACGCGGTTTCTTTATGGTCACGATGGGCGTCGATCACGATCAAATCGACTGAGTCACTGGCTGCTGTTTTGATTATTTCAATGTACGGAATACCGGTTACGACCTTTATATCAAACTCAATATTGGGGTACTGGGGTGACAATTCAGATCTGTATTCTTCGAGCTGTTTCTCGCATTGCCTGGTTGCATTATCGAGCAGGCTTAACGTTGATACTGAGTAACGGCTGAGATCTTGCATTTCAGCCAGCTCTTCGATAACCGCAAGCAGGATGACGTTAGCTTTTTGCTGATTGGCAAACTGCAGCGCTTGATGGAAGGCAGAGCCAAGAGCTTGCTTGGGTGCGAGCGGGAATAGTAAGCGTCGATATGGCATAGCAGACTCCATAATGCGTAAGATGTTGTTTGGTATTCTTAAGTGTTGCCGATAATTTTGCTGGATCCAAATTGAATGCAGATTTTATCAAAAAAGATGCACTGAAGACGCTCAAGAAATCAAATACAGCGGTAACTTGCATAGGCGACTCGCCTACTGAAGACTCGAGCTTAGAACAAGTGATATCTCGATCAATTTATCAAAGAGGAGCCTTATTTTCCTGCCTTTGCTTATTACTTTTATAGTGGTGAGAGGGCGCTCAAACTTTGCCTATCTATTACCTTTAAAAAACTACGGAATCTCATTCGTCATCTAAGCTTGGATATGAAAATACCAAGTTGCATTTCTTAGAAGTGATGTAACACAACGAAAGCAGTGTAAGCAAAAGAGGTTGGCTATGGACAATGAAAAATTGGCTGTACGATACTTGTATTGGAGCTTTTCGGCGATGATTTTCACGGTATTACTATCATGGTCGGCAACAGTAAATGCTGAGCCCAAGGCATTGATTATGAAGCCTTTTGCCCAGCTAAGTGATCAAAGCAAGGAGTGTGCAGCCTGTCATAAAGATAAAAACCCGTCTATTTATGCCCAATGGGGGCGCTCTAAGCACTATGGTGCGAATGTAGGTTGTTATGAATGCCATCAGGCAGATCCTTCGGATAAGGATGCTATCAAGCATGAAGGATTTAATATTGCCGTAATTGTTTCTCCGAAAGATTGTGGCCAGTGTCACAACCAGGAGGTCGATCAGTTTGCAAAAAGCCATCATGCCAAAGCAGGCCAGATAATTGGTTCTTTGGATAACTTCCTGGCTGAGGTGGTTGAAGGGGCCTTGACCCTGAATGGCCAGTCTCCGGCGGCGGTAAATGGTTGTTGGCAGTGCCACGGCTCAGAAGTCAAAGTGTTGGAAAATGGTGATTTGGACCCAACGACCTGGCCGAATACAGGGATTGGGCGGATCAACCCGGATGGCTCGATTGGTGCCTGTAGCGCCTGTCACCAGCGACATGAGTTTGATATGGTCCAGGCTCGTCGTCCTGAAGCTTGCGGTAAGTGCCACCTTGGTCCTGACCATCCACAAAAAGAAGTTTACGATGAATCGAAGCATGGCATTAACTTCTATGCCCATGTTGATCGGATGAATCTGGATTCAGCAAAATGGATTGTTGGTGAAGATTATGACGCAGCCCCTACCTGTGCTACCTGCCATATGTCTGCTACCCGCGAGTTGCCAGTGACTCATGATGTCGGTGATCGTATTTCCTGGACATTGCGCCCCGCAATTTCTGAAAAAATCGATGCCAAGGATCTCGCCTTGGGCAAAGAGACCAAAACCTGGCAGGCACGTCGTGCTGATATGCGTAATGTTTGCCAAGCTTGTCATACTAAGTCGATGATCGACAACTTCTATATCCAGTTTGATTCTTTGGTAGAACTCTATAATGACAAGTTTGCCCGTCCGGGTAAGGCTCTGATGACAACACTAAGCAAAGAGGGAATGCTCACTGATATTGGATTCGATGAAGAAATTGAGTGGACATGGTTCTACCTCTGGCACCACGAAGGTCGAAGGGCTCGACATGGTGCGGCTATGCAGGCACCAGATTATGTACAGTGGCATGGTATGTACGAAGTGGCTGAACGTTTCTACATCGAGATGGTGCCTCAGTATCTCGAGGTGGTTGAGAAAGCCGAGCATAACGGTAACAAAGAGGGAGCTGAACGTGCCCGCAAGGTGTTGCAGGACATTCTGGACAGACCTGAGCATGCCTGGTTCACCGGTAAAGAGCCAGACTCAGTGAAAGAAGCCCGTAAGAAAGCGCAGGCAGAGTTCAAGGCCCGCTATCTAAGTGAAAGCAAGGAATAAACCATCCGGGGAGGCCGGTTATGCCGGCCTGACTCCTAAGTGAGGAACTATGGGAGAAGAATTATCTCGGACGCAACGCTTATGGCGATGGCTGAAAAAACCGCTGCTGTGGGGAATACCGATTGGTATTTTTTTGGCAGTGCTGGCTGTGGGGGCATTTCAGGGTGTGATGGTTGCGTCCAATCAGAATGCATTCTGTTTTAGCTGCCACCTCAGCATGGATACCATTGTCCAAGAGTATAAGGCCTCGTCGCATTACATCAGTGACGATGAGGTATTGGCAACGTGTGCAGACTGCCATGTTCCACCCGGCTTCATTGACAAGATGCAGGTGAAGATTGCCGCGACGGCCGATATCTATCACATGATTAAGGGCACAATCACCAAGGAGAATTTCGAGGAGCATAGGCCCAGGCTGGCAAAAATGGTTTGGGATGATATGTTGGCCAGTGATTCCGAAACATGCCGAACCTGTCATGTCGGTGATAACTTTGATCTGAGCAAGCAACCCCAGCGAGCCAGATTGAACCATGAGATGATGGAAAGCAGGGGGGAGACCTGTATTCATTGCCATACAGGGATTGCCCATAAACGTATTGCGATAGAGTAATTAAGTGTTAATCGCGATGGAAGGAAAAAGGCTGCGCCAGAAGCGCAGCCTTTTCTCGTTAGGTAGCTAGATACGGTCAGATATAGTCAGCAATTAGGAAGTTACTTGGCCGTTGCCAAATATTTTTCCATCTCGGTTGCCGGTACCATGCCGCCGCCAGTTGCCCAGACAAGATGGGTCGCATTGCGTAGTTTTTCTGTAGTAAAGCCCATTCTATCGAGGTATTTGCTATTTTGCTGAACATGGATCGGACCAACCATTCCCGCCAGTGCAGATGGTTCCAGCTGAATATCTTCGTTTTTGCTGAGCAGGCCCAATAGGTTATACATCTCCTGATCTTCGATGGTGAAGTAGCCGTCGAGCAGGCGTTCCATGGCACGCCCGACAAACCCCGAGGCACGACCGACGGCGAGGCCGTCAGCGGCGGTGATGTTGTCGATCCCCAGGTCTTGAACGGCAATATTATCGTGCAGCCCGGTATGGACACCCAGTAGCATGCAAGGCGAATGGGTAGGTTCGGCAAAAATGCAGTGCACGTTATCGCCAAACGCCAGCTTGAGGCCAAAGGCTACCCCACCAGGTCCACCACCCACACCGCATGGCAGGTAGACAAACAGCGGGTTATTGCTGTCTACGGTAATACCCATATCAATGAACTGCTTTTTGACCCGCTCACCAGCAACCGAATAGCCAAGAAATAGATTTTTGGAGTTCTCGTCATCGATAAAGAAACATTTTGGATCATGGGCGGCTTCTTCGCGTCCCTTCTCTACAGCAACTCCGTAGTCTGATTGATACTCGACCACATTGACCCCGTGGGAGCGAAGTTTGTTTTTCTTCCACTCACGCGCGTCAGCTGACATGTGAACGCTGACGTTGAAGCCCAGTTTGGCGCTCATGATACCAATCGACATACCCAGGTTACCCGTCGAACCGACAGCAATACTGTACTGGCTGAAAAACTGGGTAAACGTATCGGAATGAAGCTTTTCATAATTGTCTTCAACCGATAGCAGTCCGGCTTCGATGGCTAGCCCTTCAGCATGCTTTAATACTTCGTATATTCCGCCTCGCGCCTTAATCGAACCAGAAATTGGCAGGTGGCTGTCTTTTTTCAGCAGTACCTTTCCGCTGATATCGGTGTGATAGCGAGAGCTAAGCTCGGCTTGCATCGCTGGAATGGCCTGAATTTCAGATTCAATGATCCCGTTGGTTTCAGCGGTTTCCGGAAATGCCTTGCAGAGGTATGGGGCAAAGCGCTTAAGGCGCTCGCTGGCATCTTTGACATCATCGTGATCCAGGCCGACATACGGTAGCCCTTGTTCCAATGTGGTGATATTTGGGTTGAACCAAGCCAGCTCTTTTAGATCAATTAGCTGTTGAACCAAAGGATACTCTGATACCAATTTTTTGATTTGTTCAGTATTCACAATATATCTCTTCTCTTGAATTAGATGATGTAAGACAGCAGGAAGGTGCCGCCTAGTGCAACGACAGAAGCGATTGCCGTTGCTGTCGTATAGTATTTGAAAGTGTCATGCAGGCTTGCTCCCGAGTATTGCTTCACTAGCCAGAATAGTGAATCTGTTACTATAGTGCAGCCAATTGCGCCCGAGCCAATAGCCAGAGTGATGATCTCTGGAGAAACATCGGGGTATAACGCCAACATCGGTGAAACAATTGCCGTAGAGCCCATCATGGCAACGGTTGCCGAGCCGACGGCGGCATGCATAACCAAAGCGACTAACCATGCCAACAGAATAGGGTGCATGTGCCAGCCTGCAAGGATTGTTGCCAGGCCGTCACCAAGTCCGCTAGCGTTAAGAACGCCATTGAACGCACCGCCGGCACCGATGATGAGCAGAATATTAGCGATGGACGAGAAGCAGTTTTCTGTCTTGTCGAGTAGCTGTGACATGCCCATATTTTGCTTCAGGCCAAGTAGGTAGTAGGCATTGAGGGCCGCGATAAACATTGCCGTGATCGGGTTGCCGATAAATTCAATGACGGTATATAGGGTAGTGCCTTCCTCAAGGTTTAGCTCAGCGCCGGTTTTAAGCAGCATCAGGGCAATAGGTAGCAATATCGTAAAGAGGGTTGCACCGAGCGAGGGCAGATCTTCTTCGTTTCTTTCTTCATCCGATGCCAGATCGGCCGGCACTTCAGTGAAAGGAAGGCGCGAGCCGACCAGTTTGAGAAACAATGGGCCACCAACGAGTGCGGTTGGCAAGCCAAGAATAAAACCGTAGAGGATCACTGTGCCGACATCGGCACCGAGCGCATTGGTGACATACAGTGCTGCCGGGTGTGGGGGCATGATGCAGTGAACAGTCATCAGTGCCGTTCCCAAAGGGATTGCCAGCTTTAGCAGTGAAGTATTGGTTTTCTTGGCAATAGAGAAAGCCAGCGGGATCAGCAATACGACACCGACTTCAACAAATAGGGTAATACCACATACCAAGCCGATGAGCACCATGATCACATCAGCAGAGATATAGGGCAAACGCTGCAGGGTTAACCCGATGCGTTCAGCGGCACCGGAAACCTCCATCATTTTGCCCAAGATTGTCCCAAGCCCGATCACAATGGCGAGAAAGCCCAGAGTACCGCCAACCCCGTTTTCGATTGCACTAATCATCTCGACGGGATTCATCCCCATCACGCTTCCCACGAAAAAACTTGAGAAGAGCAATGCCAGGAAGGGGTGAATTTTTAGTTTTATTATTGTGAACACAATTAATGCTATTGAGCTTATTAATGTGCCAAATATCCACGCGTCCGAATACATATCTTTGTCCTTGTCTGTATAAGATCTTTTGTTTCGGGGCTCATTAAAGCTCTCGGGGATCAGGCTGACAAACGATCAATACTCAACTTTCAGATGAGCTAGATTCAATCAAAAAGGTGACTTTGTTCAAAATGTAGTATTTTGGAGCGATAAAGTTCACACAAAATAATATGAAACCGTGACGTAACCGCTAAGTAGCGGGTACTGTGATCGTCTATAAATCTCGATATTTGTTAATGTAATGTACGCAAAAAACCTGCCATTAACAGGAAATATGCTGCTTAATGGCTACCAGTTATCTAAGTTACATACCTTTGAGGTGGCGGCGCGCCATCTTTCATTCTCAATGGCCGCTGAAGAACTATCGCTCAGCCCCAGTGCAATTAGCCATCGGATCAATGGGCTCGAGGCTGAACTTGGGTTTAAGTTGTTCGAGCGCTTTCATCGAAAGATAAAGCTAACGGACGAAGGCGAGAGAATTTATGCAGCATTGCAATCGTCATTGGCACTAATTAACCAAGAGGTTGCCGAGATACGAAACAATGAGATCTCAGGATCACTGACAGTCTATTCACGTCCCTCTATAGCCCAGTGCTGGTTGGTTCCCAAGCTGGCTGATTTTCATCAGCGCTATCCTTCGATAAGCCTGGATATTCTCACCGGCAACGAATACATCAATTTCAACAACTACAATATCGACCTCGCTATCTATTATGACGACAAGCCGCCGGAAGGTTTGCATTGTGAACAATTGATGAGTGAGTCGATTGTCCCGGTATGTAGTAGGGAGTATGCCCAGCAGAACAATCTATTTGATAATCCCTCTGGGCTGGAAGCCTGTACGTTGCTGCATGACAAGCAGGCATGGGATTACAAATCTGGTTTAGATGAGTGGCAATTCTGGTCAGAGTCATTTGGTGTCGACAATTTAGCATCGTGTCGTGGGATGGGTTTTGACCGTTCAGACCTGTCGATTGTGGCAGCTATGAACCACGCTGGGGTTGCAATGGGAAGGCACACTTTGGTTAATAAGCGTATTCAGAGTGGTGAGCTGGTCAAACCGTTTCCTGAGCTCGAAGTGAATTGCCTGCATAATTACTACGCCGTTACGCCAGGCAAAGCGCACAGCCCAAGGGTAAAGGTGTTTGTCGATTGGTTGAAAGAAATGTTGGCTGAATAGTTCCTTACACAAACATTGCTGATATTTCCCTAAACTATGACCCGCACCAAATCTGATGGGACAAATGTCCTCATTGCTATAGCGAAGGTTTTCTTACAATATCGCCACGCTAAAACAACAATGAAAGGACAACCGGATGGACTTTGCAGCTTGGTTCGATATAAATAATACCCTGGTGAACATTCCTATTGGCGGCGGTTATGCGATGTCGTGGATCGAGGCGGTCGGAACTGTATTTGGCTTGCTGTGTATTTGGTATGCAAGCCAGGAGAAAACGATCAATTACCTGTTTGGTCTGGTTAACGTTACCTTATTTGCAATCATCTTTTACCAGATCCAGCTTTACGGGATCCTACTTCTCCAGTTCTTCTTTTTCTGCGCCAACCTATATGGCTGGTATGCGTGGACCCGGCCAACCTCAGACACCGGAGACATGCTGGAAGTTCGCTGGCTTAGCATGCAAAAGCTAGCGGGTACGGCAGCAATCAGTGTGTTGGCCATCGGCCTGATGACGATGTACATCGACCCATTCTTCTTTACGCTGGCTAATATTACCGTCGATGGTCTGAATATGTTCGGCGCCGATCTGGCTCGTCCTACGCTTGAGCCTGATGCCTTCCCGTTCTGGGATTCGGTGATGACGGTACTGTCTGTCGTGGCGCAAATCCTGATGACCCGTAAATACGTTGAAAACTGGATCCTTTGGGTGGTGATCAATGTGATCAGCGTGGGCATCTATGCCGCCCAGGGTGTCTATGCACTATCGATAGAGTACGCAATCTTGCTGTTTATTGCGGCGAATGGTACCCGTGCATGGATGAATACAGCTAAGCAAAACCAAGCTAAGCAAGCGTCGGTAAAAGAGGCGGTAGCATGAGCAAGCAACCCCATATTGCCGTGAGTGCTGAGCAGGTATCGGAGCGAGTGATTGTGTGCGGTGAGCCAGACCGTGTTAATCGCATCGCCGCGCTGCTGGAACAGCCTGAATTGCTGGCCGAAAATCGCGAATATCGGGTGATGAGCGGACAATACCAGGGATATACAATTACGGTGTGCAGTACTGGCATTGGCGCCCCTTCGGCAATTATCGCGCTTGAAGAACTGGTGCAATGTGGTGCCAGATATATGGTGCGAGTAGGCTCGGCCGGTGCCCTTCAGGGAGATATCGGTCTGGGTGAGTTGATTGTTGCGCAAGCGGCTGTGCGCGACGAAGGCGGCTCAAAGGCCTATGTGGCCAGTGAATTTCCGGCTGTTGCCAGCCACCATTTGGTTGCAAGCATTGAGTCTTACATCACGCAGCATCAATGCCCTGCGCATTTCGGTATCGTGCGCTCACATGACAGTTTCTATACCGATGGTGAAGACCAACTATGCCACTACTGGAATAAGAAAGGGGTGCTGGGGGCTGATATGGAGACCTCTGCTTTGCTTACCGTAGGCAAGCTTCGCGGGCTACAAGTGGCATCGGTGCTGAACAATGTTGTTCTGTATCAGCAAGATGTACAGGATGGCATCAACCAGTATGCCAATGCCGACGAGGTTATGATGCAAGGTGAAATGACGGCGGCAAAAGCGGCATTATACGCACTTTGTATGCAGCCTTAGATAACTCGATTTGTTTCTCTTATTATCGTGTTTAAGCCCGGCTTCGGCTGGGCTTTATTGTGTCTGTGATTTGCGTAGCGAAGAGAGTGTTGTGCTACAAGCAACGTTTAGCTAGGATTTGATGACTTATTGGCTGCTGCTCCTGATTTTATGCAACTTAAACCTTACCAAACGGGTCGCTTTACCCAGCACCTAAATGCGCTGTACCAAGAGTTTCATCAGGCATTTTACCAATGTCAGCTTCATAGCAAGTATTATCAGGCGGGCGAGGAAATTCTACGTCAGGGGCAGGTTGTTGAATATTTGTATTTGGTGTCTGTTGGCCGGGTATCAATGAACATTTCTGCAGTAAACGGCCGACGTTTTCAGCTCGGTGAAGTTGACTGCGATCACCATATTTTTGGTGAAATGGAGCTGTTTAGCGAGACACCATGTCAATGGAGTGTCGTGTCGGAAGAGCAGATTGAAGTTGATGTGATCTGCTTGAAAGCGGTGGCTGATCTGTTGCTTGAACGTCCCGAGTTCACCTTGTTCTTTGCCAGTGCCTTGGCCAATGATTATCAGGATTCCCTGGATATTTATACCTATCGTTTGTTGCATCCTATTACCTACAACATTGCCTACGATCTATGGCACCGTCACCAAGAGAATGTGATGCTGGGTTCATTTGACAAAGCAGGTCAGGAAGCCGAACGTTTTGGTACTTCGAGCCGGGTATACCGCCGTGCCGTGAAGGAGCTGATTGATAAGGGGTTGGTTGTGAAAGAGGGAGCTGAAATTAAGATTGTTGATTTAGATGCATTGAAAGCGTTCATCGATCAGTTTGAGTAGTATTAGAAAGGAGCCATGAAGGCATTAGCCAATTCTTCATGGCCTTTGACGCCTATATTCATTCGTAATAACTGCGCCATTTAACTCGAACACTTCGCCAGCCATGGCTCTGCCAGACATACGGTTTCCAGGTCAAAATCAATTGTCACCCTAGTGCCAATCGGCATCGTTAGCATAGGGTGGGTGTGGCAGCTGTCAAAACCATTGATAATAGGGAGTTTGGTATCACCGAGAACTTCACGTAGTACATCAACAGGTTTGCGTAAGGTTCCGCTGTCTTTGAATAGCTCATGTTTGCCAAGGATAATCGCCGAAATACGGTCGAAAACACCAGCCAGCTTAAGTTGCGCCGTTGTGCGTTCAACTGTCGCGATATCGTGCATACTGTCTTCCAGCAACAGAATATCCCCTTGCTGGATCTCTGGTTGGTATGGTGTCCCCCAGATCGCCATCATGGTGTTTTGATTACCGCCGATCAAGCGGCCAGAAACTGTGCCTGAGCCCAGGAATTCACAATGGTTGGGATACACGGGCTTGGCTTCGTCTTGGCTGTTCCAGTCGATGAAGATATCAGTCCAGTACTCAGGCTGCGTATATTGATAGCGATCTTGGCTTGATGCGCTGGTTAACGCGAGAAAAGAGTCGAAGGTTTGATCAACCAGTGGCGGGAATTCACCGAAAGAGGCAACTAAGGCCGGGCCATAGAAAGTCACCAGCCCTGTCTGGGAGTAAATACTGAGCAAGAGTGCGGTCACATCGGAATAGCCAATTATGATTTTGGGATCGTTTTTCAACGCTTCGTAATCGATATAGGGCAGCAGAGAGTTACTGTTCATCCCGCCAATTGTCGACATAATGCAACGTACCTTAGGATCGCGGATCAGCGCATTGAGTTCTTCTGCCCGCTCTAGGATTGAGCCAGAACGATAATGGTCGCTCTTTCCGGTTAGTGATCCGGCGACTAACTTGAAGCCTTTATTTTCCAAGTAGGCTTTAGCCCGTTCAAAGCGTTTTGGGGCGAATACCGTTGCCGGGGCAGATGGCGAGAAAAAGCCGATTGTATCTCCGGGTTTTAGCGAAGGCGGTAAAATTGTTTGCATGGGTTTCCTCTAGAGCTGTCACTGTACCGTGATTGAAGTGTAGTTATGTTATTAGAGTGACTCTTTATTTACTTTATAACCTTGCTAGATGCTCTAGAAGTTAAGGTCGATCTCTTAAATGTGTAATTGACTGGGTTATTACTCAAGACCTCTACGTTACTTCTCGCAGTAGAGAACGATACTTTTGATCTGAGCTACGCTTATCTATAGTTTTGAATCCATATTACAAACACTCATAACTAGCCATGATGGCAAGTATTTATACATGCTCGGCGGAAATCAAAGCGATCAAGTCAACATAGCTCGTTACCCTGTAGAAGTATGGGATACATTTGTTGTTCCCGGTAACTACGATATAGCTAAAGGCACATTACCTGTTTATACGAAGAAAGCGACTATCGCAGGCTCTGAAGCGTAATTACAAAGGGACTGATGATATGAGAATGTATGTATTCTTTTCTGCCTGTGCTGTTTTAATCGCGTGTCAAGCATCTGCTGTTGGTCGCCTTAGTCAGGAGCAACTTGCAGGCCAAAGAGCATTTTTATCAGAAGCTATTGTAGCTACACCCTACTCTGCAGTTGTGAAGCATACTCGTGTTGAAGTCATCGATATGGCTGATGGCGAATTTAGTAGTAAACATATCTTTTACGCTGATGTCATTGAAACTATTCGTGGAGAAGAGCGTAGTAATGTTCACTATACAATGTTTGTGGAGCACGACGAGGAAGTAATTTTGGATAATGCTCCCGTAATTCTTACTCTTTGCATAGATGATGGTGAATATTATTGGCCTGGAGTTGGAGCGCAGTTTCATGTCAATCAGCCACTTTTACAGTTAGCAAAAAGTAGTGCTTTAAGAACTGACACAAGTCAGTCGCATTTTGCACATTGCGACTAAATCATGCCTCATGCAGCAATAAAAGACGTCAAGATGATGATTTACACTGGCGTTTTTTGATTTGCCATTCCCCCCTATTTTTATAACGATATTTCTTAGAGTGTTCTGAATCGCAGCCCTGACTTACCTTTTCAGCCTAATAGCATTCACCACTTCCAACAGTACAAATCCGGCAAAGTGTCGCAAATCCGCTACTGTTCGCCGCAACCGGACATTCTTTTCTCTAGCTTAGAATTAGTCTTCATCAGATGGGAGCAGGTTTGCTTTCTGGAATGCTTTTGTATTTCTAGGTGTTTGTCTGAGAAGGCGTGATCAATGGATGAGAAAAAGAACCACTACTCGGGATTTGGCCTGTTTAAGCATGCATTGAGTTTTCATGAACATTGGCAGCGTGTATGGCGTAATCCTAAACCCAAGCCATTTTATGATGTGGTAATTATCGGTGGTGGCGGGCATGGGTTAGCAACCGCGTACTATTTGGCAAAAGTGCATGGGATCACCAATGTTGCCGTTGTGGAGAAGGGATATCTGGGCGGGGGAAATACCGCGCGCAATACCACGATTGTTCGCTCCAATTATCTCTGGGACGAAGCAGCCCAGCTCTACGAGCATTCACTGAAGTTGTGGGAAGGACTGTCGCAAGATCTCAACTACAACCTGATGTTCAGCCAACGTGGGGTACTGAACCTGGGGCATACCTTACAAGATATGCGGGATATCGAGCGACGGGTAAATGCCAACCGGCTTAATGGCATCGACGGTGAAGTGCTAGATACCGAGGCTGTACAGGCCTTGGTACCGTTGCTTGATTGCTCGCCCAATGCCCGCTATCCGGTTCTGGGCGCGAGCTGGCAGCCACGGGCTGGTACGGCGCGGCATGATGCCGTCGCATGGGGGTTCGCCCGGGCGGCTGACAAGCTGGGCGTTGACTTGATCCAGCAAAGCGAAGTAACAGGGATCCGTGTGCAGGATGGCAGAGTACAAGGCGTCGAGACCAAAAATGGTTTTATCGGGGCTGCCAAAGTCGGCTGTGTTGCAGCGGGCAATTCCGGTGAATTGGCCAAGATGGTCAACATGACCCTGCCGATTGAATCACATCCGCTACAGGCCATGGTGTCAGAGCCATTAAAACCCTGTCTAGATACCGTAGTGATGTCAAATCATGTCCATGGCTATATGAGCCAATCGGACAAAGGCGATCTGGTGATCGGGGCTGGTATTGATAGTTACCTTGGCTACGGTCAGCGTGGCTCCTTTCCGGTTATCGAGCATACCATTGCTGCCATCATTGAAATGTTTCCTTTTCTCAGCCGGGTTCGGCTCAACCGCCATTGGGGCGGCATTGTGGATATTTGTCCGGATGCTTGTCCGATCATCAGCCCGACAACCATTGATGGACTCTATTTTAATTGCGGTTGGGGAACGGGTGGGTTCAAGGCTACGCCGGGATCCGGCCACGTCTTTGCCGATACGATTGCCTGTGACAGACCGCATCCACTGGCACAGCCATTTAGCATCGACCGTTTTATCAGTGGCCATTTGATTGACGAACATGGCGCGGCAGGTGTGGCGCACTAGGAGGGAACGTTATGCTGAATATCTACTGCCCTTATTGCGGAGAAGACCGTGAGGAAGAAGAGTTCACCTATGCCGGAGAAGCTCACATCGTGCGGCCTCCAGATCCGGACTGCGTCAGTGACGAAGAGTGGGGACGATACCTGTTTCATCGCAACAACATTAAAGGGAACCACAGAGAAATGTGGTTTCATGCGACGGGGTGCCGCCAGTTTTTTAACGTGATCCGCAACACGGTGAGCTACGACATTGAGCGAGTTTATAAGCTCACAGATACGCTACCCGAAATTGAGGGAGATAAGCGCCAATGAACCAGCCTAATCGCTTGTCTGCCGGTGGGCGGATTGATCGTAAAAAATCGCTGACATTTACTTTCAACGGTAATACCTATTCCGGTTATCAAGGGGACACACTGGCTTCTGCTCTGCTTGCCAACGGTATTGATGTTATTGGGCGGAGTTATAAATACAGCCGACCGCGCGGCATACTCGGTTCGGGAGCCGAAGAGCCCAATGCAATTCTTCAGGTAGGCAGCTCACCGGCTACCACTATTCCTAATTTGCGCGCCACTCAAGTTGAATTATATGACGGGCTGGTTGCCACCAGCGTCAGCGGTTGGCCTGATATCGAGCGGGATATGAAATCGGCCTTGGGTAAAGTCGGCGGTGCCCTGATGCCGGTCGGGTTTTATTACAAAACCTTTATGTACCCCGAGTCGATGTGGATGACCTATGAAAAGTACATCCGCAAAGCGGCAGGGTTAGGCAAAGCGCCACAGGCTTGTGATCCTGACAAATATGACAAGATGCACCACCACTGCGATGTGATGATTGTGGGCGGAGGGCCTGCTGGCCTGATGGCTGCAAGGCAACTTGTTGGTAGCGGGCTGCGAGTACTGGTGGCCGATGAGCAACAGGAGATGGGCGGTTGCCTGCTAGGCACTCAACCATTGATTGGTGGTCAGCCTGCAAGTTCGTGGTTGTCCGAAACACTGGCCTTGCTTGGTAATGATCCAGATATCACCCTGCTGCCTCGCAGTACAGTCTTTGGCTATTACGATCAGAATTTTCTCGGTATTGTCGAGCGTCGCACGGATCATCTTGGCGAGAATATACCAGGTGCCCGTCAGCGTTTGCATCGGGTACGGGCGCGTGAAGTGTTGTTGGCAACGGGGGCTATCGAGCGCCCGCTGGTGTTTGGCAATAATGATGTGCCGGGCTGTATGCTTGCCTCGGCAGTGTCGACTTATATTTGTCGCTACGGCGTGATCCCGGGACAAAAACTGGTACTGATGACTGCCAATGACCATGGTTATCAAACTGCACTTGACTGGCATGAAGCGGGTCGAGAGGTGGTGGCGATTGTCGATACCCGTCCAGCGAGCTCCGGAGAATGGGTGGAACGTGCCATGGCTGCTGGTCTGGAAATAATCCGGGGCCATGCGGTGATTAATGTTCACGGTCATAAACGGGTAAGTGCGGTCGAGGTCGCACAGCTGAAGCATGATGGCCGTCATGTGAGCCGTTCCGGCAGCCGCCTGCTTAGCTGCGATACGGTGGCTAGCTCGGGTGGATGGAGCCCGAGCTTGCACCTATCCTGCCATGCCGGTAGCCGTCCGGTGTGGCGTGATGACATTGCCGGTTTCGTGCCGGGTAATCCGGATTTGCTCTATGCCGGAGGGGTTCAGGGGCGTTACGCACTGTCAGATGTACTCGAAGATGGCAACAAAGCAGCGCAGGCGGTGGCTGATCGCCTGCAGGTCTCTCTGGTGTCTGCTGCGTTGCCTGATGTTATCGACCCTGGTGAATCGGAATCGTTGGCTATTTACCATATCCCCCATTATTTTCCGACCAGCCGAGCTCCCAAGCAGTTTGTCGATTTTCAAAATGATGTGACGGCTGCCGGTATTGAGCTGGCAGTACGTGAAGGGTTCGAATCCATTGAGCACGTTAAGCGTTACACCGCTTTGGGGTTTGGAACCGATCAGGGTAAGACAGGCAATATCAATGGTATGGCCATTGCTGCCAGGGCGCTTGGCCAGACGATTCCCGAAACGGGCACGACTATCTTCCGTCCAATGTACACCCCAGTAACTTTTGGTGCGCTGGCTGGGAGGGATACGGGGCATTTGTTCGATCCGGCACGCTTTACTGCAATGCACCTTTGGCACCTACAGCATGGCGCTGAGTTTGAGAACGTTGGGCAATGGAAGCGCCCTTGGTTTTATCGCCGGGGCAACGAAACCCAGCAGCAGGCACTGGATCGGGAGTGCCTGGCGACCCGTAACAGTGTCGGGATCTTAGATGCCTCGACCCTCGGCAAGATTGATATCCAGGGGCCGGATGCGCGCGAATTTCTTAATCGCATCTATACCAACGGCTGGAGCCAGTTGGCACCGGGATGCTGCCGTTACGGGGTGATGTGCAAGGAAGATGGAATGATCTTTGATGACGGGGTAACGTCCTGCATCGATGATAATCATTTTCTGATGACCACCACAACGGGCGGGGCGGCTGGCGTATTACGCTGGCTGGAGTTGTGGCATCAGACGGAATGGCCAGAGCTGGATCTGTATATGACCAGCGTCACCGATCACTGGGCCACCATGACGATAGGTGGCCCGAACAGCCGTACTGTACTGCAGAAACTACTGCCGGATGTTGATCTCTCCGATAGTGCATTTCCCTTTATGACCTGGCAACCACACTGGATCGCTGGCGTTGAGGCACGTATCTTTCGGATCAGTTTCACCGGCGAGCTATCGTATGAAATCAACGTCAATGCAAACTTCGGTCTTTACCTGTGGCAGCAGATAATCGCAGCGGGGGAAGAGTTCGACATTACCCCTTACGGTACGGAAACCATGCATATTCTCCGGGCGGAGAAAGGCTTCATTATTGCAGGCCAGGACACTGACGGCTCTGTGACACCACAGGATATGAATATGTCCTGGATCACAGGCAAGAAGAAGGGATTTAGCTTTATTGGCCGCCGCTCATGGCTGCGTGAAGATACCCAGCGCGAGGATCGCAAACAGCTGGTCGGGCTTCAATGTACCGAGCCTGATGTCGTGATCCCTGAAGGGGCACAGGCTGTGAACGATCCCGATGAACCGATTCCGATGACCATGGTCGGGCATGTCAGCTCTAGTTATTACAGTGCCACGTTAGGCCATGGTATTGCGTTGGGGTTGATAAAAGGCGGATTGAGCCGGATGGGGGAAGTGGTCTACTTCCCCTTGGCTGATAGCCGGGTGCTGAAAGCTGAAATCACTGATGCGGTGTTTTATGATCCCGAAGGTAAGCGTCAGTCAGTGGTCTCGGCAATAGCGAAACAGCCTTATATCTCACCTGATGAACCGCGCTATGAATCTCCTCTAAACCACGTCGAGCGGCGTTGTATTGAGAGAACTTCATTATCTGAGATATCACCGCAAGTTGTGTTGCACGAGCGTAAAGGCCTTGCCCAGCATGTATTGCGAGGCGGTAATGATGAGGTTTTTTATCAAGATGCACAAACTGCCCTCGGCCTGCCTCTGCCACGAAAACCATGCTCATCGATTGTGAGTGAAGACATACAGGTTTGGTGGCTATCTCCCAACGAGTGGTTGATTTTGTCAGCGCAAAGCCTGCAGGTGGAAGCAAGGTTACGTCAGCATTTATCGGGTCATTTTTCTGTCGTCGATATCAGCGGCGGTCAGTGTGTCATTGCGCTGTCAGGTATGCAGGCTGAAGCGGTACTGAGAAAGTCCACGCCTTATGATGTTGATATTCGTTCGCTACCGATCGGAAAGTGTGTTGGTACGGTACTCGCCAAAACTCAGGTGGTATTGCGGCGCAGCGATGAGATGGCATTTGAGTTGGTTGTGCGGCGTAGCTTTGCCGACTACCTCTGGCTCTGGTTACAAGATGCCAGTGAAGAGTACGGCCTGACTGTTGAATGATTGGTTACAGAGGTCAGTACGACGTTTTTGGTTTCATCTATGTCGTAGATTGGAAATTCAAATTTTCAATAACAGTCACATTTAATGGGTGGACCGCTAAGGGGATGAGGGCAAAGGTATGACAAAGTACGACAACCGATTACTGCAAGCACGTGCCGGAGTGGCGCGCCATGAAACCAGCGTTGATCAGTCGCATCGCCGGGTGCCGATCAATTTGCGTCAGTCGGGACCTACTCCCGTTGAAATGCTGATATCCACCCGGGTAAGGAAGTCGCCTTACTGGCACCTTTCTGTTGAGGCCGGATGCTGGCGGGCAACCGTTTACAACCGCATTTACCATCCTCGTGGCTATGTGCTGCCAGAAAACGGTGGTGCAATGGTGGAATATGACTCACTGGTTAATGATGTCACGATGTGGAACGTTGCGGTTGAACGTCAAATCCAGGTGAAGGGGCCAGATGCAGAAGCCTTTGTGAACTATGTGATCACCAGGGATGCTTCCAAGATCCAACCTATGCATGGTAAGTACGTGATTTTATGCAATGAGGAAGGTGGCATTCTCAATGATCCGGTATTACTTCGCCTTGCCGAAGACGAGTTCTGGTTTTCAATTTCCGATAGTGACCTGGAGTTGTGGCTGCGAGGGATCAATTTAGGCAAGCAATACGATGTCACGATCGCCGAGATCGACGTTGCACCCGTACAGATCCAGGGACCAAAGTCCGAAGCGCTGATGGTGGATCTGTTTGGAGAAGAAGTGAAAAATATTCCTTATTATGGCTTGATGGAGGCTGAAATTGCTGGCTGCGATGTGGTTATTTCGCAAACCGGTTTTACTGGCGAAAGGGGCTATGAAATTTACTGCCGTAATGTCACCGAGGATGCTGAAAAACTATGGTACACAGTGTTGGAAGCAGGGAAAAACCATAAGCTACGGGTAATCGCCCCGGCCCATCATCGCCGTATTGCTGCCGGGATCCTCTCCTGGGGACAAGATATAGATCAGGAAAGCCTGCCGTTCCAGTGCAATCTAGCCTATCAGGTACCACGCAACAAAGAGGCCGACTATGTCGGTAAAGCGGCACTGGAAAAAGCACGGGAACAAATCGATGCGGGCTCTCCGCCGTTCAACCTCACTATGGTAGGAATTGTGCTGGGTGGTGATCCAATTACGGATTATGCCAATGACTTCTGGCTGGTTTACGGCTCAGATGGGGGTGATGCTGTAGGGTATGTATCGTCTCCCTGGTATTCACCTGAGCTGCAGACCAATATCGCATTGGCACATGTCCCTTGGGAAATGCGGGATATCGGCACCAAATTGAGCGTATCGTTGCCTTCCGAGTATGGCGGTAAAGTCGTTGATGCCGAGGTGGTAGAGGTGCCGTTCCGGCCATCGGTTAACCCTAATTCGCGGGAAGTCGCGAAATCTCGCGGAAGCGATTTCGTCGATTAGTAACTGAAATCTCTTGGAGTACGGTATGAAGTGTGATGCCTACAATAGCATGGGTGGGGAAGGGTTCCATGAGCCAGATGTTGAGCCCACTTTGCGTCAGCTGAAGACGGAGGCCTCGATAGAGGCGACGCCAAAGCAGGTTTTGATGCTTCATACTGTGCCGGATTGGCTTGTTGCGGGTACTCGGGTTTACGTCCCGTTCCTGCCCAAAGGGCGGTTTGAAGAAACCTTTGAAGCGTGCGAGCGATTGCTGACTTGGGGGATGGTACCTATTCCCCATATTCCGGCACGCTCGGTGCCGAGTGAAGCTTACCTACACCAGTGGATCTCCTCGCTGACCCATATTGGTGTCTACAATATATTGCTGATTGCGGGTGAAAAAACGCCTCCGGCAGGGCCTTTTGCCAACACCCTTGCGCTGTTGGCATCAGGGGTTTTGACTGAGCACCCATTACGAGGCATTGGTGTTGCTGGCCATCCTGAAGGGCATCCGGTAGCGAGAAGTAGCGAGTTGACCAGTGCACTGGCTTTTAAGCGAGAATATGCCGAAATAAACCAGATTGAGATGTGGGTCGTCACGCAGTTCTCTTTTGACGCCGAAGTCTTTATCCAATGGTTAGAGTGCTACCAAGAGTTGCTCGGTCCTTTGCCTGTTTATCTCGGGATGCCCGGGCCGACACGCCTTAAGAATTTACTCTTCTATGCAGCGCAATGCGGTGTGGTGGAGTCTGCTGGTGCGTTACGCCGTAACTTAAGGGCCGCCCAGTTGCTTAAACCCTGGACACCTGCATTGCTGGTGCAGGAGATGGCTCGTTATCAGACGATCAACCCCGGCACGCCTTTTCGAGGGATCCATTTATACCCCTTTGGCGGATTAAAACAATCAGCCCGATGGTTGAATAGTAATTACTGACGATAATAATCGTCGCAATCTCATAAGCGTACTGCCTGCAGTATTGATGAAGGAGGCTGACGGTGAATAACGAACTAAATGTTGCCCTGATACCATCGGATAAATTACCTCCTCCGGGAGCCCCAGATATTGAGATTGCCCGTGCAGTGACACCGAAGCCGATAATTGAAATCGCTGCCGAACAGTTGGGGTTGCTGCCCCATACCTTAATTCCTTATGGCCACTACAAGGCCAAAATCGACATGGCCCATCTTGATGTAAGCAATCAGCGCGGCAAGCTGGTGCTGGTAACGGCAATCACACCGACAGCGGCAGGGGAAGGCAAAACCACGACCAGTATCGGTCTGTCTGATGGGCTAAATGCACTGGGAGTTAACAGTACAGTCTGTTTGCGTGAACCATCATTGGGGCCGTGCTTTGGCATGAAGGGCGGCGCAGCAGGGGGAGGCCGCTCGCAGGCCATTCCGATGGAAGATCTGAACCTGCACTTTAACGGTGATTTCCATGCGATCACGGTTGCCCATAATTTGCTGGTTTCGCTGATCGACAACCATATTCATTGGGGAAATGAACTGGGTTTGGATCCGCGCAGGATCAGCTGGCGGCGGGTCATGGATCTCAATGAGCGTGCATTGCGTAATATCGTTTGCGGGTTAGGTGGAACCGCTCACGGTGTACCACGAGAGTCGGGGTTTGATATTACCGTCGCTTCGGAAATTATGGCGGTATTGTGCTTGGCTGAAGGGCAGCAGGATCTACAGCGACGCCTGGGAGAAATGATCATCGGTCGTCGGCGCGATGCCAGTGTGGTAACGGTGCGTGATCTGGGCGCAGATGGTGCCATGACGGTTCTGCTCAAAGAGGCCATGATGCCGAATCTTATTCAGAGCCTGGAGCATAACCCGGTGCTGGTCCATGGTGGGCCCTTTGCCAATATAGCCCATGGTTGTAGCTCTTTGATGGCGACGCGTGCCGCGCTTGCTCTGAGTGATGTGGTGGTGACGGAAGCTGGTTTTGGGGCTGATTTGGGAGCCGAAAAGTTTATTGATATCAAATGTCGCCTGGCAGGCTTATCTCCTGATGCGGTCGTGCTCGTTTGTACCGTGCGGGCGCTAAAAATGCAGGGGGGCGTTGACAAGCCATACCTTGAACAGCCAAACGTTGCAGCCGTTGAAGCGGGCTCGGCTAATTTGCTTCGCCATATCCAGAATATCCAGCAGTTTGGGCTTGTACCGTTGGTTGCGATTAACCGTTTTCCTAGTGATAGCGAAGAAGAGCTCGCCGTGATCCAACGCTGTTGCCTGGCATCAGGCGCTCGGGTGGCCTCGGCCGATCACTGGGCTCAAGGTAGCGAAGGGGCGCAGGATATGGCTAAAGCGGTGCTAGATTTGCTCCAGCAGCCATCCCCTCAAGTGACTCCACTTTATCCGGATGATATGCCGCTGGATGAAAAAATTCACGCCGTGGCCACACGTATTTATGGTGCCAGCGAGGTGCAATTCTCTACCGCGGCTCTGGGTCAGCTGGACGATATTCATCAGCTTGGTTTTGGGCATCTGCCTGTTTGTATCGCCAAAACGCCCTATAGCTTTTCATCGGAACCCAGTGTGATAGGAGCTCCGGTGAATCATGTTTTGCCCGTTAGGGAGGTTCGACTGATGGCCGGAGCGGGGTTTGTCGTCGTGGTGTGCGGAGACATTATGACCATGCCCGGCTTGCCACGACACCCGGCAGCCTTGGATATCAGGCTTGATGATCAGGGGGAAATTGTCGGACTGTTTTGACGGAAATACTGCATCTGATGTCGCTATCACACCGTTCATCAGATGGGAATGGCATATCGTTAAGGTAGATAAAATACTGATAGCAGCACTCACCTGGAGGGAGAACCATGTCGGATGCCGCACAACTGCACCAAGAATCGATCATTATTGATGGCCTGATCATTGCCAAATGGGATCGTGCTTTATTTGAGGATATGGCAAAAGGAGGGATCACAACGGCCAATTGCACTGTATCGGTGTGGGAGGGCTTTCAGGCGACCATGGATAACATTGTCGAATTTAATGGCTTTTTCCGTGAGCACAGCGATTTGATCCGCCCTGTGCGCTGTATTGAAGACATTTATCGTGCCAAGGATGAAGGAAAAACCGGGATCATTCTGGGCTTTCAGAATGTGCATGCGTTTGAAGATCAATTGGGATATGTGGAGATCTTCAAAAAGCTTGGGGTAGGGATCGCGCAGATGGCCTACAACACTCAGAATCTGGTCGGTACGGGCTGTTATGAGCGGGATGGCGGGTTGTCTGGTTTCGGGCATGAAGTTGTTGCAGAGATGAACCGGGTTGGAATGATGTGCGACCTTTCCCATGTGGGAGCAAAAACCTCGCAGGAAGTGATCCTGGCATCAGAAAAACCGGTCTGCTATTCCCACTGTCTGCCACTAGGACTCAAAGATCACCCCCGAAATAAGTCCGATGAGGAGCTGAAGTTTATCGCCGATCATGGCGGCTTCATTGGTGTCACTATGTTTGCTCCCTTCCTGAAGAATGGCATCAATTCCACCATCGAAGACTATGTTGAAGCGATTGACTACATCGTCAATATCGTTGGTGAAGATTGCGTGGGGATCGGCACGGATTTTACCCAGGGCCATGATCAAGCCTTCTTCGAGTGGCTGACGCATGACAAGGGCTACGCCCGTCGGTTAACCCGTTTTGGCGAGATCATCAACCCCAAAGGGATCCGCACTATCGGAGAATTTCCTAACCTGACTCAAGCGCTGCTTGATCATGGTTGGCCGGAGAGCCGGGTGCAGAAAGTCATGGGAAATAACTGGGTGCGGATCCTGAAAGAGGTCTGGCATGAATAGTGGCTTCAGGGATGAATAGTGGAATAAGTAGATAGCTGATTTAGCAAAAGGAATATGTTGATGCCTGGATCACCACGTTCGCAAACACATTACCCTGAAATACCGATAGAGGTAGATGACGACACTGGCGTCTGGACCACCAATGGCCTGCCGATGCTGTATGTCCCTCGGCATTTTTTTATCAATAACCATACGGCAGTGGAATCGGCATTAGGTGCAGAGAAATACGCCGAAATCCTTTATGACGCTGGTTATCAATCGGCTTATTACTGGTGCGAGAAAGAATCTGAAACCCATGGCCTGAAAGGGGCCGAGGTATTTGAGCACTACATGACGCGATTATCACAAAGGGGCTGGGGACAGTTTATCGTCGAAATGCTGGATGTATCTCAGGGGCGAGCCCGGGTACGTCTTGAGCATTCTGCCTTTGTCTGTCATTACGGCAAGGTTAATCGCAAAGTTGATTACATGTTCACAGGTTGGTTTGCTGGTGCGATGGATCAGATCGCTCAAGGGCTAGGGCAGCCGATAGCGACGATTGCGATTCAGCAACAGAGCGAAGCGCAGACTGGTTGTGACTATGGGCTATTTGAAGTGATGCCCAAGGAAAGAGCTTAAGGAGTGGGTATGTCTCAATTTGATGCTATTTTTCAGCCGCTGGCTATCAACCAGGTGACAATCCGCAATCGGATCGTCAGCACCGCCCATGCCGAAGTCTATGCCACGGAAAACGGCATGCCCACTGAACGTTATATTCGTTACTACGAAGAGAAGGCCAAAGGCGGGATTGGGCTGTGTATTTGTGGTGGTTCGAGCCCTGTTTCAATTGATAGCCCGCAGGGATGGTGGAAGTCGGTGAATCTCAGTACCGATGACGTGATCCCGCATCTACAGAATCTGGCCAATGCGGTTCACCAGCATGGCGCGCACATCATGATTCAGATCACCCACATGGGACGCCGCTCTCGTTGGGATGGCGGTGACTGGCCGCACCTCCTTAGCCCAAGCGGAATCCGTGAGCCGGTTCACCGGGCTACCTGCAAAACCATTGAGTCTGAAGAGATTGAACGAATCATCAATGATTTCGCCCAGGCGGCTCGCCGGGTCAAAGAAGGTGGCTTGGATGGTATCGAGCTCTCTGCGGTGCACCAGCATTTGATTGACCAATTCTGGAGCCCGAGAGTTAACAAGCGAGATGATCAATGGGGTGGCAGTTTCGAGAACCGGATGCGGTTTGGCTTAAAGATATTGGAAGCAGTTCGTCGTGAAGTTGGGTCTGACTTTGCAGTCGGAATGCGAATTTGTGGTGATGAATTTCACCCCGACGGCTTAACTCATGAAGACATGAAACAAATTGCCACATACTACGATGCAACCGGCATGGTGGACTATTTCGGTGTGGTCGGCTCCGGCTGCGATACCCACAATACCCTTGCCAATGTGATCCCCAATATGAGCTATCCACCCGAGCCGTTTCTACATTTGGCGGCTGGTATCAAACAGGTGGTGAGTGTGCCGGTGATCCATGCTCAGAGCATAAAGGATCCCACTCAGGCGCAGCGCGTACTGGAAGGTGGCTATGTTGATTTTGTCGGGATGACCCGGGCACATATTGCCGATCCGTATTTGATCGCCAAAGTGAAGTTGGGGCAGGTTGATCAGATCCGCCAGTGTGTCGGTGCCAACTATTGTATTGATCGTCAGTATCAAGGGCTGGATGTATTGTGCCTGCAAAATGCAGCGACCTCCCGTGAAGGTACAATGCCGCATGTCATCAAGAAAACTAACGGCCCAATTCGCAAGGTCGTGGTTGTTGGTGGCGGCCCTGCGGGCATGGAGGCGGCGCGGGTTTGTGCCGAGCGGGGCCATGAGGTCACTTTGTTAGAAAAAGCCTCCCAGCTTGGCGGGCAGATCAGCTTGGCTGCCAGAGCGCCACAGCGTGAACAGATTGCCGGGATCACGCGTTGGTTCAGCCTCGAACTGACACGGCTGGGTGTAACGACGGAAATAGATACCGAGGCTGATGCCGAACGCATCATGGCATTGCAGCCGGATATGGTGATCTTGGCGGTTGGTGGTCAGCCGTTCGTCGAACAATATCCGGGATGGGGCGCGCAGGATGGCTTGGTAGTCAGCAGCTGGGATATTCTCAGTGGTGAGGCTGAGCCGGGCAACAATGTGCTGGTCTATGACACCATCTGTGAGTTTTCCGGGATGTCAGTCGCGGATTATTTGGCCGCGAAAGGCGCATTGGTTGAGCTGGTTACCGATGATCTGAAACCCGGTGTTGCTGTGGGTGGTACCACATTTCCGACCTATTACCGTAGTCTCTACCAGCGCGAGGTGATCATGACACCGGATCTTCGTTTGGAACAGGTGTACCGCGAAGGCGAGAAGGTGATTGCCGTGTTGGAAAATGAGTATACCCAGCAACGGGAAGAAAGGGTGCTGGATCAGGTGGTGATCGAAAATGGTATCCGCCCCAATGAGTCGCTTTACTACCAATTGAAACCGGACTCTATCAATAAAGGGCAGCTGGATCTCGAAGCACTGTATGCTGCCGAACCACAACCGGATCTGGCACGTTATGGCGAAGGTTACCTGTTATACCGGATCGGTGACTGTGCTTCGCAACGTAATATTCACGCTGCGATTTACGATGCCTTGCGTCTGTGCAAGGACTTCTGAGCAGGCGTTTATGAACAAAGGCTTCTGAGCTTTAGTAACATGACTGTCGCAGGAAGGGGATTGCTATGCTGACATCTCTCGTTTCAGTGTTGTTATTGCTGGGACTGCTACTGGCCCTGATTGGTGCGGCTCGCCGGGTGAAAATGTGGCGCAAAGGCCGACCATCTGAGGTCAATGTCTGGATGGGGCTAGTCAGTGTGCCACGGCGGTACTTGGTCGATCTTCATCATGTGGTTGCCCGCGACAAGTATATGGCCCACACCCACGTAGCCACCGCTGGGGGCTTTGTTGCTGCGATGGTGCTGCTGAGCTTTATTTATCTATTTGGCCTTAGCTCTGGTGTGATGCACGTATTGGCGCTTATTGCCTGTACGGTGATGTTGGTTGGGGCGCAGTTTGTGGCACGGCGCCGCAGGCCGTTGCCCGCTCATCTATCTGCCGGGCCCTGGATGAGGTTGCCGAAAAGCCTGACGATGTTCTCGGGAACATTTCTACTGGTAAGTCTATTTGGCTTGTTTGGAATAGAAACGTTGCCTTCGATGCTGCTTGTATTGATGGGGATCGCAATGATAGCGGGCCTGGGGGACATGCTGCTAGGACTTACCTGGGGTGGCCCAATGAAACATGCCTTTGCCGGGGCCCTACACCTTGCCTTCCATCCTAGGCCTGAGCGTTTTGGCGGCGGTTTATCGACAGGGCTGAAGCCACTCGATTTAGCCGAATCACATCTGGGAGTGGCCAAACCGACTGACTTTCTTTGGAACCAGCTGATGGGATTTGATGCCTGCGTGCAGTGTGGCCGTTGCGAGAAAGTGTGTCCGGCTTATGCAGCCGGACAACCGCTGAACCCCAAAAAGCTGATCCAGGATATGGTGACCGGAATGGCTGGAGGTACGACGGCACATTATCATGGCAGCCCTCATCCGGGCAAAGAGCAGCAAGTTGGTTGTGGAGCTCCCGACAAATCACTGTTTGATGGGTTGCTGGATCCTGAGACTGTCTGGTCATGTACAACATGCAGGGCTTGTGTCGAAGAGTGCCCGATGATGATCGAACACGTTGACGCAATCGTTGATCTGCGCCGTTATCTGACGCTGGAGCAGGGAGCCACACCGGGTAAAGGCCCGGATGTGCTCAATAATCTGATCGCAACTGATAATCCCAATGGTCACCCTCCAATCCAACGCCATAATTGGGCGGTCGATTTGAATATTCCGTTAATGGCAGAGAATAAACAGATTGATGTGTTGCTCTGGGCCGGAGATGGCGCATTTGACATGCGCAACCAGCGCACGCTTCGGGCACTGGTTGTTTTACTGCGACAGGCGAATGTTGACTTTGCCATTCTGGGCAATGAAGAGCTCGATTGTGGTGATTTGGCTCGTCGCCTCGGTGATGAAGCGACATTTCAACGTCTCGCTAAAACCAATGTGAAGACCCTAAATAAGTATGCTTTTAAGCGTATTGTCACCGCGGACCCACATGCATTCCACCTAGTAAAAAATGAGTATCCTGATTTCGGTGGCCACTATGATGTTTGGCATCATACTCAGTTACTGGCAGAGCTGGTCAGGCAAGATCTATTGAAACTCAAGCCCATCCAGGGGGCTTCAGTGACCTATCACGATCCCTGTTATCTGGGGCGCTATAACGGTGGTTATGATGAGCCTCGTTTCTTGCTAAAAGCGATGGGTGTCGAGATTAAGGAAATGGCCCGCTCGGGGTATCGATCTCGTTGCTGTGGTGGCGGTGGCGGTGCTCCTGTTACTGATATTGCCGGTAAGCAACGTATTCCGGACATGCGAATGGCTGATGTGAAGGAAACTGGTGCCGAGATTGTCGCGGTTGCCTGCCCGCAGTGTAGTCAGATGCTGGAGGGGGTAGTGGAGCCTCGGCCTGAGGTTCGGGATATTGCTGAGCTGCTATTGGACGCCTTGCCTGAACAAATTAATCCGCTGCAAGTTAGCGAAGTGGAGGCATCATGAGTGAATTGCTTCGACGCGACCCACGCCGTGAGCGTATTCAGCGTAATCGTCTTCACCCCTTGTATCAAACGTTGGCTCCTGTAATCAGTTCAGCGGGCAGTTCGGGGCTCAGAGCCTTAGTACCAGGCAGCTCAGGAGTAGTGCGCAAGAACCCTCACCTCCGTGGGGCGATAGGCCCAAACGGTATTCGGCGTATAGACCGCCTGGATAGTAAAGATACAAATGACGCTTCATTTAGCCCCCCCCATTCAGTCATTCAGCCGTCCTCTCACTTACCCCTGCACTGTGTAGAAGACGCTGAATTTTATATTGCTGTCGTACCGGAGATGAGCAGTGGCAGGTTGACCAATGCGGATAAAGATATGTTGGGGCTGGCGCAGCAATTGGCCAACGGTCGCATTGGCGGCCAGAGTGGCGGTGCGGTAATGGCTGTGTTGTTTGCCCCGGCAAAAGATGACTGCCTCACAGAGGCTGGGGTTGATAGGGTGCTGGATCTCTCTTTATGGGGGGATGAAGGTTACCAACCAGAATATCAATTGGCGTTGTTACAGCAGGCAGAAAAGCAATTTACCCCACGTTACTGGTTGTTTGGCGATCAAGCCCTAAGTAGTGTCGATCTCGGTCGGCGCCTTGCCGCTAGCCTGGATGAGCGGGCAGCCACGGGAGTCGTTGAAATTGATGATAATTGGGTGTGGTGCAGCGCAGGCCTTAGTGGCAAAGAGTACCGTCGCCCACATGAGCGTATTTTGCTGGTGGCAGAGCAGATCGCCGAACCTGTGAGTACACACCGTTATCAGGCTCGCCGAGTCACACTGGAATCAATGCCTGAAGTACATACGAAAATTGATGATATGGGATTGCTTGAGATCGAGCCTGGCTCTGTCCCTCTGGTGGAAGCAGAGTTTGTGTTTGCTGGGGGTCATGGTGTCACTAACTGGCCGTTGTTTCATCAAGCTGCAGCGGCACTAGGAGCGACGGAGGGAGCCAGCCGGGTCGCGGTAGATGATGGCAATATGCCACGAGTTACCCAGGTTGGTGCCTCCGGGACTTGGGTCTCGGCACGGGTGTATGTGGCGGTGGGGATCTCCGGCGCGATCCAGCATATGCAGGGAATGACCGATTGTGACACCGTGATTGCCATTAATCTTGATCCGGGTTGTACCATGGTCAGCAGGGCTGATTTGAGTGTGATTGGCGACAGCAGTGAGATCATGCTAGCTCTGATTAATCAGGTGAAAGAAAGCCTTAGTGATAGTACGAGCGACAATACGAGCGACAATATAACCGACAATTTAGCATCTCCTGAAAATGGACAAGCTAAGGAGGTGTGGGATGATGCTGTGTGAGCCGCTGCAAATCATGGTACTGGTTTCGGCCGGAGTACATCCGGTTTCAGCGCGCCCTTGTCGCGCTTCTTTGGATGCACAGGCTGTTGAGTTGGCATTGCAGCAACCTGGAGCGGTGATTGATGTTGTCCATGCTGGTGATACCGAGCATCCGGCATTGCGTGAATACCTGGGGATGGGAATTGGACAGATAACGGTACTCAGTGTGCCTGGTAATGCAGAGCCGCTATCGATGCTGGCTCAGTATGTGAATGAAGCGGAACCCGATTTGGTGCTGTGCGGAGAGCAGGCTGAATGGGGAGAAGCGTCTGGCATGTTGCCTTATCAATTGGCTGATCAGCTAGGTTGGGCGTTAGCATCGAATATAGCCAGTTTGACTTCCATTGCCGATGGACGGGTGGAACTGTTGCAAGCGCTACCACGAGGTCAACGCCGGAAGTTATTGGTCAAACAGCCTGTGGTGATGACAATAAACAGCGCTGCGCCAGAGGCAAGGCAAAGTGCGTTTGTGAAAGCCCGTGACGGCATTATCAATATGCTTGAGTCAGGCCTTGAGCTTGTTGAGGATAATGAGCAACTTCTTTGGCAATTGCAGCCGGCCAAACAGCGTCCTAAACGCCTCAAGGTGATCACTGCAACCACAGCCGCTGAGCGGATGAAAGCCGCAATAATGGCGGTGCAGTGCCAAGAAGGACAAGTGCTTCAAGATAGCTCACCTCAGCAGGCTGCCGAGGCGATTATAGCGTTGCTTCGTCAAGAGGGGGTTCTGAAGCGTTGACGCACTAATAGCAGGTTAGCAGGCCTCCTGAGGGACAGTATTCGGATCGTCAAAACCGCTGTCAAAGACGGTATCATCATGCAGTTCTGCCACCTCGGCTAGCACCGGTAATTCGGTCACAACAGGCTGTGGTGACGAGATCCCGAATCGCTCGTTACGAGGTGGAATGCCAAAGCAGTCACGGTAGCATTTACTGAAATGGGGCGTTGAAACAAACCCGCAGGCCACGGAGACTTCAATAATCGCTAGATTAGTTTGCTTTAGCAGTTGCCTGGCTCGGCTAAGCCGCAACTGAAGATAGTAGCGCGAAGGTGAACACTGCAGGTGTTTCTGAAATAGCCTTTCAAGCTGGCGGCGTGATAGATCGACAAATCCTGCCAATTCATCCATGCCAATGGGCTCTTCCAAATTGGCTTCCATCAAAGAAACGATTTCAAGCAGCTTTGGCTGGGAAGTACCTACCAGACTGCGGAGCGGAACCTTCTGCACATCTTCGCCATTACGGATCCGCTCGCACATGAACATTTCTGAAATTGCTGCACTGAGCTTGTTGCCATGCTGATTAGCCACCAGAGTGAGCATCATATCCATCGGTGCTGTTCCCCCGGAGCTGGTCATTCTCTTGTCGTTTAGGGTAAACAACTTATTGGTGATCTTAATCGAGGGGAACAGTTCCTGAAATCCTGCCAGGTGCTCCCAATGGATGGCACAGTGCTGATTTACCATCACTCCAGCCTTTGCCAGTACATAGCTACCGGTACAGATCCCACCGAGTATTTTTCGTTGACGATCAAGCTGATAAAGCCAGCTCATCAGTTGTGGTGTGCAACTTTGCTCAACCTTCACGCCACCGCAGACAATGAGCGAGTCCAGCGGTAGTTGGGTGGGTATTTTGTCATCAACCCTCACTTCAAGCGCATCACTGGCGGCAACAGACTCGCCGTTTTCACTGAGGGTAAACCACTGGTATAACGTCTCTCCCGAGAGCTGATTGGCCATGCGCAATACTTCGATGGCAGATGCCATCGCGATCATGGTGAAATTGTGGGTGAGATAAAAACCTATGTGCATGGGTTGTCGTGTTGTTATTGAGGTCATCGCCAGTTCCCCTAATGTGCCACATGATCGTGATGGGTAGAGTGGTGCTAATCTTCGCGAAATCCTTACAGTACACAGCGTTTTAAATGACTAGAAAAATCACCTTCTCTTTCTGTGTAATTCAGGGTTCATAAAAAGTAAATTTTTTTTATCAAGCGATAGCTCAATTAGGGAAATTAAGTGAGTAATTAAAGCGAAGAGACTTAAGTTATGGGTAATTCAGACAAACTTATCGAATCTGATATACCCGTAAAGGTTAGAGGTCTAAACAAATGGAGTGAGAGCATTTCAATCTAAATGAGCTCCCATTTGTTAGCAAATTACCGAGAGGTGCAAAAAGTACTCACAGCGCTCGATCATCAACAGCCCGAACCCTCCATTTTATTCTGCAGCATATTGGTGCATCAAAACGACATCCACTTGTTTTCTACACAAAACATTTAAACTAAATTCAGCCTCATTGATTTACAATAAAATCACTTTGTATCAATGGCTTACAATTGTTCGTAGTTATTTGCGCTGCTAAAATTCATTACTACACGAAACATTTTTTTGACTTCCGCCCGAGATGCTGTAAAAATATTTTTAATTAAACGGTTAATCAAGAAACATTTGGGTAACAAATATGCCAAAGGTAGGGATGCCAGAAATACGTCGGCCACAGCTTGTCGAAGCGACGATGGCCGTTATTGACGAGGTCGGATTATCCTGTGCGAGTGTGGCCTTGATCAGCCGCAAGGCAGGTGTATCCCCTGGGATTATTAATCACTATTTCGGTGGCAAGCACGGTTTGCTGGAAGAGACGATGCGCACGGTATTACGTCAGTTATCGGCAACATCGATTGAGCATCTACGCGCTGTCGAGAAGGGGGATGTAACCGCCAGGATCAAGGCGATCGTTGCGGCTAACTTTGATGGCTATCAGGTCGAAAGCAAAGTGGTGAAGACATGGCTGGCATTCTGGGCGCAGTCTATGCACGATCAAGCTCTGCATCGGCTTCAGCGAGTCAACGAGCGTCGCCTGTTGTCACACCTTCGCTATGAACTCAAGCAAGTCTTACCTACAGAACAAGCCCTCTTCGTTGCGCAGGGGATAGCTGCGCTCATCGACGGGATCTGGCTGCGAGGCGCACTGAACCCTGAAGGGATTTGTCCCGAAAAAGCACAGCAGATCATTTCCGACTATCTGGAAAAACAGCTCGCCCCGTCTTTGAACTGACGAACTCATAATAAAACATTAATTACCAAGGCATTTTGATGAAAATGAAGTCCCTTTACATCCATGGTCAAGCCACAGAGGTTTCATCAGGAGAAACGTTTGTAACCCTTAACCCTGCAACCGGTGAGCAACTGGCCGAGATCGGCCAGGCATCAACTCAGGATGTTGACAGTGCCATTGCTTCGGCGCAACAAGGTTTCAAAGTGTGGTCAGCCATGAGCGGCATGGAAAGAGGCCGTATTTTGATGAAGGCGGTAGCTATTCTCCGTGAGCGCAATGATGAATTGGCCGAGTTGGAAGTTAAAGATACCGGGAAACCAATTCAGGAAGCTATCGAGGTGGATATTGCCACTGGTGCGGATGTTATTGAGTACTACGCGGGGCTTGCCGCGGCAATTCAGGGTCAGCAACAAGATTTGGGCTACGGCCAGTTTTTTTATACTCGCCGCGAGCCGCTAGGTGTTTGTGCCGGGATCGGTGCGTGGAACTATCCGATTCAGATCGCAATGTGGAAATCGGCACCGGCATTGGCGGCAGGTAATGCCATGGTATTTAAACCTTCGGAAGAAACCCCGCTGTCGGTGTTGAAGCTGGCCGAGATCTTTACCGAGGCAGGAGTTCCTGACGGTGTGTTTAACGTTGTTCAGGGCGATTACCGTGTCGGTCAGATGCTGTCCCGCCACCCTGACATTGCCAAGGTTTCTTTTACCGGTGAATCCGGTACGGGCAAGAAAGTGATGGCTGATGCGGCCGGTACACTTAAAGATATTACGATGGAGCTAGGCGGTAAATCACCACTGATCGTGTTTGATGATGCCAAGCTGGATAATGCGGTTTCAGCAGCCATGCTGGCCAATTTCTACACCCAGGGCGAGGTCTGCACCAACGGTACCCGGGTGTTTGTCCATGATGCGATTTACGATGAATTTATCGAGCAACTTGCTCACCGCACCAACAAATTGGTCGTTGGCGATCCTGCTGATATGTCGACCCAGATCGGCGCGCTGATCTCTGGCGAACATATGGAAAAAGTACTCGGCTTTATTCAGGCGGGCAAAGAATCTGGTGCGCGTCTTATCTGTGGCGGCGAGCGTGAAACGGGCAATGGACTTGATAAAGGGTACTTTGTTCAGCCCACCATCTTTGCAGATTGTACCGATGATATGCCTCAGGTTCAGGAAGAGATCTTTGGCCCGGTGATGTCCGTCCTGCGATTTACAAATGAGGATGAGGTGATTCAGCGGGCGAATGCAACCCAGTATGGGCTTGCTGCCGGGCTGTTTACCCAAAACCTTTCTCGTGCCCACCGTGTGATAGCCCAAATTGAAGCCGGTATTTGCTGGGTGAACACTTGGGGCGGTTCGCCAGCTGAAATGCCTGTGGGGGGCTATAAGCAATCTGGGATCGGGCGTGAAAATGGAATTGAAACACTCAACCATTACACCCAGAACAAGAGTGTGATGATTGAGCTTGGTGATCTTGAGTGCCCTTATGATTGAGCCGCTAGATACCAGCAATAGCGGGTATCGGTGATAACTGCAGGCTTAAATCTTAATTACTAAATTGAAAGGGAAATCAAATGAGCACTACATATGATTACATCATTGTCGGCGCAGGATCTGCGGGTTGTGTGTTGGCTGACCGTTTAACTGCCTCGGGTGAACATAGCGTTCTACTACTAGAGGCTGGGGGGAGTGACAGAAGTATCTTTATCCAAATGCCCACGGCACTGTCATACCCGATGAACAGCGACAAGTATGCATGGCAATTTGAAACACAGTCAGAGGCCGGTATCGATAATCGCCAACTGCATTGTCCGCGAGGACGTGTACTGGGTGGCAGTTCGTCGATTAACGGGATGGTGTATGTGCGCGGTCATGCCTGCGACTTTGATGAGTGGGTAGAACATGGTGCTGAGGGCTGGAGCTATCAGGAGTGTTTGCCGTATTTTCGCCGTGCTGAATCATGGATAAGCGGTGAAGATGCCTACCGCGGAGGCGATGGCCCGTTGGCTACCTGTAATGGCAACGACATGACTTTGAACCCTTTGTATCAGGCGTTTATCGATGCCGGGCAGCAAGCGGGTTACCCGAAAACCGATGATTATAATGGCTATCAGCAGGAAGGCTTCGGCCCTATGCATATGACTGTCGATAAAGGTGTACGTGCATCAACCTCGAATGCCTATCTGCGACGAGCAATGAAACGCAGTAATCTGGTAGTCAAGACAGGAGTGATCAGCCGTAAGGTACTGATTGATAACAAGCAAGCTGTCGGTGTTGAAATTGAGGTCGGCGGTCAGGTTGAATCTGTTTTTGCCAGCAATGAAGTACTGTTGTCAGCAGGCTCTGTCGGCTCACCGCAGCTACTACAGTTGTCGGGTATTGGCCCTAAAGCAGTATTGGAGCAAGCGGGGATTGCTGTCGAGCAGGACTTGCCGGGAGTTGGTGAGAACCTACAAGATCACCTAGAGGTTTATTTCCAGTATGAGTGCCATCAGCCAATCACGCTGAACAGCAAGCTAGGCCTGGTTAGCAAAGGGCTGATCGGTACACGCTGGATATTGCGCAGAGATGGTCTGGGTGCCACCAACCATTTTGAGTCGTGCGCCTTTATCCGCTCTCGGGCTGGACTGAAATGGCCAAATATTCAGTATCATTTCTTACCTGCCGCTATGCGCTATGACGGCCAGGCTGCTTTTGACGGCCATGGTTTCCAGGTGCATGTCGGTCCGAACAAGCCACAAAGCCGCGGTCGCATCTGGGTGGCATCTAGCGATCCGTATCAAAAGCCTAACATCGAATTCAACTACATCAGTACCGAGCAAGATAAGCAGGATTGGCGTGATTGTATCCGCCTGACCCGTGAAATTCTGGCCCAGCCTGTAATGGATGAATATCGTGGCGAGGAAATTCAACCGGGGGCCGATATTACCAGCGATGAGGCGATTGACGCCTGGGTTCGTCAAAATGTTGAGAGTGCCTACCATCCGTCATGTTCCTGCAAGATGGGAGCGGATAGCGATCCGATGGCAGTACTGAACCAGGATTGTCAGGTCAGGGGGATCGATTCACTGCGGGTGATCGACTCTTCGGTGTTCCCGACAATTCCAAACGGCAACCTCAATGCACCGACCATCATGGTGGCTGAAAAAGTCGCCGATGCCATCTTGGGGCAGGCACCGCTTGCGCCGTCAGATGCACCGACCTGGATTGCCCCAAATTGGGAAACAGAGCAGCGCAGTGGTTCCGTTCAGCGTCCTGCGACCACGAAGTAGCTTTCACACCTTTGCAATAGACGCAATAGAAGAACCATTGCTTAAAAAACATGGATAATAAGGAAGAGTCATGAAGACAACAAAAGCCATCAAACACACAATCATGGGTAGCTCAGCGCTATTACTCAGCTTCTCGGCATCTACGGCGTTAGCTGCGCAGTGCGATACTGTACGCTTCTCTGATGTTGGCTGGACAGACATTACAGCAACAACCGCTGTTACTAGCGAAGTGCTCAAAGGACTAGGGTATGAAACCTCAACCCAGCTGCTTTCGGTACCAGTGACATACTCTTCCATGGCCAACGAAGACATTGATGTGTTCTTGGGTAACTGGATGCCAACCATGGAAGCGGATATTGCTAAATATCACCAGGACGGCTCGGTTGAGACTGTGCGCGCTAACTTAGAAGGCGCGAAATATACTCTTGCAGTTCCTAAATATGTGTATGACGCAGGTGTACGTACCTTTGCCGACTTAGCAAAACACAAAGATGAGCTTCGTGGCCGCATTTACGGTATCGAGCCGGGTAATGATGGTAACCGCTTGATCCAAGATATGATCGATAAAAATGCCTTCGAATTGGAGAGCTTCCGCCTGGTTGAGTCAAGCGAAGCCGGCATGATGTCGCAGGTAAAACGCGCGGTGAACCGTGAGCAGTGGATAGCCTTTCTCGGCTGGGCACCACACCCGATGAACAGCAACTTTGAGATGGAATATCTTGATGGTGGCGATGACTTCTTCGGCCCTAATTATGGCGGTGCGAGTGTCTATACCAATGTTCGCAAAGACTATCTGAAAACGTGCCCGAATGTCGGGCAGTTATTGCAAAACCTGAGCTTCAGTCTGGAAATGGAAAACCAATTGATGGGCAATATCTTAAACGATAAGGCCAAGCCAGATGCTGCAGCCAAAGCCTGGCTAAAAGCCAACCCACAAGTACTGAAGCAGTGGCTTGATAAGGTAACGGCACGTGATGGCAGCAATGCAACTAAAGCTGTGAAGTTATACCTGAATATCTAATTGCCTCATGCTGGGCTGATTGTTGATTCTGCTGCCACCACAAAGTGTGGTAGCAGATTAACGCAATAGGTAAATACGGAATTACCTATCTCAAAAAAAACAATATGGACCATTAAGGAGTAACAGTGGACTTTATTACAGAGCATAAAATCCCGTTAGGTAATTGGATGGCAACCTTCGTGGATTGGCTTACCTATAATGCCGCAGGATTTTTTGACTCGCTTTCCTACACCCTGGAATCACTGATCATGCTATTGGTTGATCTGTTCAAGTGGTTCCCGCCTGCAGTGCCGATTGTCATGACGGCCCTACTGGCATGGTTTCTTCACCGAAGCCTTTCTCTGGTTATTTTTGTTGTTGCAGCGCTGCTGCTGATCATGAACCTTGGTTACTGGGAAGAGATGCTGGAAACCTTTGTGCTGGTGTTAAGTGCAACGATGATTTCAGTACTGGTCGGGGTGCCTATCGGGATTGTCGCGGCACATAAGCCCTGGCTTTATACCATTATGCGCCCGGTGCTCGATCTGATGCAGACGATACCGACATTTGTCTACCTGATCCCAACCTTGGTGCTGTTTGGTTTAGGGGTTGTTCCTGGCCTTATTTCTACCATTATTTTTGCCATTGCCGCTCCAATCCGCCTGACTTATCTGGGCATTAGCCGAGTACCAGAAGAGTTGGTCGAGGCGGGTAGAGCGTTCGGTGCCAATCGAATGAAGCTGTTGTTCAAAGTTGAACTTCCGGCGGCAATGCCAAACATTATGGCAGGGATAACGCAGTGCATTATGTTGTCACTGTCTATGGTGGTGATCTCTGCGCTGGTGGGCGCAGATGGTTTGGGCAAACCAGTGATCCGCGCCCTTAATACGGTGAACATTTCTCAGGGCTTTGAAGCGGGCTTGGCTATCGTGTTGGTTGCAATCATCTTGGATCGTCTATGTAAAACACCAGCCAGTCAGAGCAAAGAGGGATAACCATGAGTGCGATTAGTATTAAGAACCTGGATGTCATCTTTGGTCAGCAGACAGCCAAATCACTGGCCTTACTTGATGATGGTAAAACCCGACAGGAAATTATCGATGCCACGGGCGATGTGGTGGGTGTCCACGATGTCAGCCTTGATATCAAAGAAGGTGAAATCTGTGTCTTGATGGGGTTATCCGGATCCGGTAAATCGAGCTTGCTGCGTGCGATTAATGGGTTAAATACCGTTAGCCGTGGTGCACTCGAAGTGCAGGATGGTGAGCAGTCGATTAACCTTGCCAGTTGCGATAAAACGGAACTGCGCCATTTGCGCACCAATCGTATATCGATGGTGTTCCAGAAGTTTGCCTTAATGCCTTGGCTCAGTGTTCTCGACAATGCCGCTTTTGGCCTGGAGATGCAAGGAATCGGCAAAGCTGAGCGCCGTCGTCGCGCAGAAGAAAAGCTCGAGATGGTAGGGCTTTCCGAGTGGAAACATAAGTTTCCCCATGAGCTATCGGGCGGCATGCAGCAGCGGGTAGGTTTGGCTCGGGCATTTACTATGGATAGCGATATCCTGCTGATGGATGAGCCGTTCTCGGCGCTGGATCCGCTGATCCGCAGCCAGCTTCAAGATGAGTTGCTGGAGCTGCAGCGCCAGCTTAACAAGACCATTGTGTTTGTTAGTCATGACTTGGATGAAGCCCTCAAGATCGGCAATAACATTGCGATCATGGAGTCCGGACGGCTGATCCAGCATGGCAAGCCAGAGGAAATTGTGCTCAAACCTAATTCACAGTACGTGAAAGATTTCGTTGCCCATACTAATCCGCTCAACGTATTGCGTGGCCGTTCGTTGATGACAGAGACCAGTGAGCTGGAGCAGCTGGGCGAAATGTTGGTACTTAACCAGCATGACAAGACCTGTGTTAGCACCACCGCTGAAGGTGAGATCGTAGCAGTGACACGCCAGGATGAATCTTTGGCATTGCAACAGTGGCAAGAAGGAGACAGCCTGGAGGCCCTTGAGCAAGATAAGGTGGTGATGGCTACGCCGGATATCTCTATGCGCGAAGCATTGGAAATCCGCTACCGGACGGGACAGCCTGTTCTGCTGGGAACGAAAAAGCGTTTGGAAGGGGTGTTGTCGGATAATGACTTTTATCACGCTCTGCTAGGCAAGCACTTTTCAGCAAAGCTGGCCTAGGGTGTTGTTTTAATTCTGAATCTTGAATCACTATTCGCCACCAGTCTGATGGCGAATAGTGCTTTACATGCTTATTTTACAAACCACTCCTCGATTGCTTCACGCTTAGGAATACTGCCTTTGTGCACCACTTGCTCGTCGATGACCACGGCAGGGGTCGACATAACTCCGTATGCCATGATTTGGGCAACATCTTGAACTTTCTCTACATCAATGGCGATATTAAGCGCATCGGTAACTTCACTAATTAATGCCGCAGTAGAGGTGCAGTTTTTACAACCAGAGCCTAAGACTTTAATTTTTTTCATCGTTATATCCTCATATGTTATAAGAAAGGAGAAGTGGCATTGAAGGTCCAACCGACAAGGGTAAAGGCCGTCAATAGAACAACAAACAAGATGGCTAATAGCCGCCATTGCATTACTTGCTTAAGCAAAATGAACTCCGGCAAGCTGGCCGCCACCGTGCTCATGCAAAACGCTAAGGTAGTGCCGATAGGCAGCCCGTTGGTGATCAAGCTTTCCATGATTGGGATAACGCCCGTCGCATTGGAATAAAGGGGGATGCCGAGCAAGACGGCCGCAGGGACAGACCACCACTGTTTCTGCCCAAAGTAGGCTTCAATCCATCCTTCGGGTACAAAGCCGTGGAGCGCCGCGCCGAGTCCAACCCCAATGATCACCCACTTCCACACCCGGCCAAAAATGTCAGAGGCTTCCTGCTTGGCAAATTGGTGCCGTTCAGCCAGGGTTATTTGGGGAGGGGAAGTCGTTTCTAACGGTTGTTCGGGCGCAGACTGGCTCCGGCCTCTTTGCAGAGCTTCGGCGGCAAAAGACTGCAACCAGCGTTCAGCCTTGATGGCATCGAGAAACAGCCCACCAAGCATGCCAATGAGCATACCTATCACGATGTAGAGCAGGGTGAATTTCCAGCCGAGCAGACCCATTAGCAGCAATACCGCCACTTCGTTGATCAGCGGGGAGGTGATCAAGAAAGCCATGGTGATACCAAGCGGTATGCCCGCGGAGGTAAAGCCGAGGAACACTGGTATGCTCGAACATGAACAAAAGGGGGTGATGGCACCAAAGGTTGCCCCGAGGAAATACCCGATAAACTTGTTTTTGCCACTAAGGTAATCGCGAACCCGCTCGACATTGAGAGAGGCTCGAACAACGGCAATGACGTAAATCATAACCAGCAGCAGGGCAAATATCTTGGTTGTGTCTTCGACAAAGAAATGCAGAGCACCGGCAAACTTCGCCGTGGGTGGTAAGCTTAGTAACTCATAGACTACCCAGCTGGCGAAGTCCGTGAAAATTTGGAACATCCCTTATCCTCATAGAGTAAATGTGTTTTACCTATAAAGACGAAGCAGGTGTGAAAAGGATGCAAAAAAAATCCTGCACTACGTACAGGATCTCGCATTATCCTATTTAGGCTTATTGAAGCTCAAAGCGGTCGAGCTTCATGACTTTCACCCATGCGATCACAAAGTCTTGTACAAATTTCTCTTGTGCGTCGTCAGCAGCATAGACTTCCGCAACTGCACGCAATTCAGAGTTAGAGCCGAAAATGAGATCAACTGGAGTGGCCGTCCATTTCAGCTCACCTTTCTCTCGATCAAGGCCTTCATATATGCCTTTCGACGTTGATGATTTCTGCCACTTCGTTGACATATCAAGCAGGTTGACGAAGAAATCATTATTCAATGTTCCAGGCTTATCGGTAAATACACCGTGCTGAGATTGCCCTGTATTGGCATTAAGAACACGCATACCACCAACCAGAACCGTCATTTCAGGCACGGTCAAAGTCAACAGATTCGCTTTATTAACTAGCATCTCAGCAGGTGATCTTTGGTTGTCATTGGCGAAGTAGTTGCGGAAACCATCGGCAGCTGGCTCAAGAACGGCAAATGAGTTCACGTCTGTCTGTGTCTGTGATGCGTCTGTGCGACCTGGTGTAAAGGGAACTTGCACCGTTTGACCTGCTTGCTTGGCAGCCTCTTCAATAGCCGCGGCTCCCCCAAGAATGATCAGATCAGCGAGTGAAACTTTTTTTCCATTCGCTTGCTTGTTGTTGAAGCCTTGCTGGATTTTCTCTAAGCCTTGAAGAACTTTCGCTAATTCATCCGGGTTATTGGCCTCCCAGCTTTTTTGTGGCTCGAGACGAATGCGGGCCCCATTTGCGCCACCTCGCATGTCCGTACCGCGGAAGCTGGATGCCGATGCCCAGGCAGTTCTGATCAGTTCGGGAATAGAAAAGCCTGAAGCGAGGATATCAGCTTTGAGATTGACGGTATCCTCCTCATTAATCAATGGATGGTTGACGGTAGGAACAGGGTCTTGCCACAGCATATCTTCCTCAGGGATCAAGTCACCGAGGTAGCGTGAACGCGGCCCCATGTCACGGTGTGTTAATTTGAACCAGGCCTTGGCGAACGCCAGTTCAAACTCTTTCGGATTATCGAGAAAGCGCTGGGCGATTTTGCGATACTCCGGATCAAATTTGAGCGATAGATCTGTTGTAAGCATGATAGGAGCATGCTTTTTAGATGGATCGTGGGCATCCGGGACTATCTTTGATGCACTCTCGTCATCTGGAACCCACTGAATGGCTCCAGCAGGGCTTTTGGTTTGTACCCAGTTGAAGTTGAACAGGTTTTGCAGATAGTTGTGGGTCCACTGCGCAGGGCTGACGGTCCATGCGCCTTCAAGCCCGCTGGTTATGGTATCTGCGCCATGACCAGAACCATACTTATTCTGCCAACCCAGGCCTTGCTCTTCCGTACTTGCGGCTTCGGGTTCTGGACCGACATATTTGGCAGGTTCTGCGGCACCATGAGCTTTACCAAATGTATGTCCGCCAGCGATAAGTGCGACGGTCTCTTCATCATTCATAGCCATGCGGCCAAATGTTTCACGGATGTCTTTAGCGGCAGCCAGTGGATCCGGATTGCCATTTGGCCCCTCGGGATTCACATAGATTAGCCCCATCTGAACAGCGGCAAGCGGTTGTTCTAACTCCCTGTCGCCACTGTATCGTTCGTCTGCAAGGAACTTATTCTCAGGGCCCCAGTAGACCATATCAGGCTCCCAAGCGTCCTCACGTCCGCCCGCAAATCCCAGGGTCTTAAAGCCCATCGATTCCATTGCGACGGTACCGGTCAGGACCATCAGATCGCCCCAAGAAATCTTGTGACCATATTTCTGCTTGATTGGCCAGAGCAAGCGCTGCGCCTTATCCAGATTGGCATTATCGGGCCAGCTATTGAGCGGGGCAAAGCGTTGCATCCCGCCATAAGCGCCGCCGCGTCCGTCACTGACACGGTAGGTCCCCGCACTATGCCATGCCATCCGAATGAAAAGTGGCCCATAATGGCCGTAGTCAGCTGGCCACCAGTCTTGGGACGTTCTCATCAGCGCTTCCAGGTCTTTTTTCACCGCATTGAGGTCAAGGCTTTTAAACTCCTCGGCGTAGTTGAATTCTTCTCCCATCGGGTTGGATGTAGCAGTGTGTTGCCGCAGAGGAGCGAGGTTGAGCTTTTCAGGCCACCAATATTGGTTTGCCTTTGGTTCACCCTGGGCATTTGCTGGGTTAGTCAGCAATAATGGCGACAGGGCTACTGTCAAAATTGTTACTAGAGGTATCGTCTGTTTAAGCATGGGAATAACCCCTTTTTGATCGGGTACAGGTAAAATATAAACCTGATTATTCCATTTTGATGGGTTGAAGTGATGGAAAATACTAATCGCTGTAATCGGAAAATCCTATCAAATTGAAGCCCTCTGCCGCCAAATAACAATACCTAGATTTCTCTATACCATGCCGCTAATTCTTTTCCGATTTTCTCGGGATGATCTTCTTGCACATAGTGAATACCCTTACCAAGATCAACCATAGTAATATTCGGAAAATTGCTCTGAATCCAAGGCACATCCTGTATAGGGATCAGCATGCCCGGATCGGCATAAAAACAGATTTTGGGTATTTGGGTTTGCTTTAGCCACTGATGGTAATTTTCCACAGCATCTGCTGTATGCAGAGGTTTACCTTTGACTGGTACATCCCTAGGAAAAACCCAAACTGGTTTTCTGCTTCTCAAACTCATAAATGGGTGGGAGTAAACGGCCATTTCCTGTTTTGATAATTTCCTATTCACCCACGCGGGCAGCATGTAGCTGACAAATTGATTGGCGACTCCAAGCATTAACCAACTCATGGACTTAGAGCGGATCATCCTCATGGCTACCTTGGCACTAAACGGCAGCTCTTTCCACACCACTGGCTTATACATGGCTTCCATAAAGGCCAGGCCTTTGATGTTATCTCGGTTTAAGTTGGCGTAATGGAAACCTAACCCCGAGCCCCAATCTTGTACCACCAGGGTAATATTTTTAAGATTAAGCTGTTTGATAAAAGCATCAAGGTATTCGTAGGTATCTGTAAAGCCATAGTCGATATCAGGCTTGTCTGACTTACCAAAACCAATTAAATCCACCGCGATGCATCGAGCATCCGTACTGAGGTAGGGGATAATATTTCGCCAAATATAGGATGATGTTGGATTCCCATGAATAAATAAAATAGGATCGCCAGCACCTTCATCCACATAATGGATTTTGTTGCCATCTACTGTTAGGTATTTAGACTCAAAAATAAAATCAGCTGAAATACTCTGACTACTCATATCCCCTCCTCAAAGAGCATTACAAATTAATGTTTTAATCAATAGCAACCGAAAAATTGCTGTTAATAATGTCGGTTCTTAAATACTTGATCGACAGATACTCATTCGAATTCAAGCAATCCTTTAGGTGCTGCATGGAAGGAAATCTAACCAGAGACAACTTAGCATCCGAGTTAGACCATTGGCCTTCCAATAAATCGACCTTCTGCTCAGAAGTACCGGCTACCAATACCTCGGCACCATAAGCCTTAAATATTGGCATAGCAGCTTGGGCGTAATCGATTAAAGAGCTATGTCCTTGCGGTAAAATGGCAGAAGCTACCAGGTAAGCCGGTTTAGGCTGATTCATACTGCCCACCGATTGCATTAAATACTTCGCCATTTTGATGGCCTTCAATACTGGCCCGGTAATAAGTAGCAACATCAATAGCTGGAATGCCTGAGCTGCTGTCTATACCCCACAACTCCATGGTTTCTTTCACCATGCTTGGGCTTACCGCGTTAATTCGTTTGCCGTCTTTTAGCTCTAATGCCGCCGTGGCCACAAACCCGTTCACCGCAGCTACCCCCATGGCAATGGCTGCCGTACCCGGCATTGGGTGGTTAGATGCCTGTCCTGAGGTCAGCGTAATAGAGCCGCCTTCATTAAGATAATCCAGCCCGATACGTACTAAGTTAACTTGGCCCATTACTTTGTTGTTTAATACGGTGTGGTAACCGGCTTCCGGCATCTCATCCAGGCTACCCATTTCACCATTGCCCGCCATGCTAATAATGGCATCGACATTTCCTACTTTTTCATACAAGGCTTGAATAGATTTCTTGCTCTCAATATCCACCGTAAAATCGCCCTGGCTGTGCCCTACAGCAATAACCTCGTGATCTTGTTGTAAATGCTTTACGACAGCCTTACCAATCACGCCGTTTGCACCAATTGCTAAAATCTTCATACCATCTCCTGTTAATTAAAATTGGGTTTGTTCTAGCCAACTAATGACTTTTGCTGCCAGTTGTTGGGATTGATCTTCTTGTAAAAAGTGTGATGCATCTTCGACGGTGATATGGGGTTGGCCTTGTGCTCCGCTAAAGTTGGCTTGAAATTTCTTGTCGTAACCTCGATCGGCTAAGAAAGGGTCCTTATCACTAAACAAGGTGAGTACAGGTTTGTCCCATTGCTTAAGTTTTTTCCAATCCGCATTGACTTGATCCAATTCAGACGCAACGATCTCTGGCATCTTTCTAGGTGCGGCATAATAGTCTGCAGTTGGGAAAGGGGCATCGTAAGCGTGCATTTCAGCAGGGCTTAGCTGCCTTGTGGTCAGTGTTTGAATGATTTGACCAACCTCTAACTTATCGCTGTGCCGAAAATAGCCAGCCCAATTTCCATAGTTGATATTACCAGCAAACTTTTCGACGCTGGGTTTACCCGCCATAGCTGCCATCAGTTTAAGTACTTTGGGCACCATAAACTTTTCCAGGCCTTTCATTTCAGCGAGTGCAGTATTGGAAACCACTAGGCGATCTAACCACTCTGGCTCTTGAGCCAAAACCCTTAATCCAATCATTCCCCCCCAGTCCTGCATAAAGGCAGCGGCATTTCGGATCCCTAGTTGACGCACAAAACTCGTCATCCAGCGAACATGGTTTCCGTAAGAATGGGTATAGCTAGCTGTAGGTTTGTCTGACTTACCAAAGCCGATTAAATCAGGCGCGATCACTCGATAACCCGCGTCGACCAATAATGGCACCATGTGTCGGTACAAATAGCTCCACGATGGTTGGCCATGAAGCAAAAATATTGTTTTATTATTGTCTTTGCCTTCATCGATGTAATGCAATTGCATGCCATCGACATCCATATAGTTTGGTGCAAACGGGTAATCCACTAGGTTCGCAAACGCGCTTTCTGGTGTTCTAAGGATCTGCTGATTCATGCCCATTACCTCACTGGTCGAATATTTTGACCACCCTAAAGATGCCCCTTGGTTTATTGGGCAATTACACTTGGGTGCGATTGATGAAACTTACTTTAGTCAATATTGATGGCCGAAAAAAGCATAGCTTTCTGACTAACATGGTCATATTATTAGACCATGATTGCATTAGAACATTTACACGTTATCAACGTGATCCATCAGGAAGGCAGTTTTCGCAAGGCCAGTGAACGGCTGTTTAAAGCGCGCTCTGCCGTATCGTATTCTGTAAAGCAGGTTGAAGAGTATTACCAGATTGAGATATTTAGTCGTGATACCTACCGACCGGAGCTGACGCGTAATGGCAAAATATTAATCAACAAGATTCAGCATTTGCTTAATGAAGCCAATGATTTTGATATGTTCGCCCGTCAGATGAATAGTGAAGTAGAGGCCGAGCTACGTATCAGTATTAGTGCGATATTTCCCATGGACAAGGTCACGCAATTGTTGGCGCGACTCAAACAAGCGTTTCCAAAAACGATTGTTCATTTGGACATTGAAACTGCATCTGGGGAGCGAATGCTGCTGGATGACTTGGTCGATATTGGTATTTATGGTGGCTTCGAACAAGATGCAAGAGTGCAGTATCGCTGCATAAGCCACTGTAAATTGCCGGTATTTATCTCTGAGCGTTTTCCCTTGGCGGACAAAAACAATATCAGCCAAGCTGACTTGATACTTTACCCGCAAGTCGTCGTTAAATCGTCTTACAAAAGTAGCCCTGACTCTGGCATAGTCAAAGATGGAATTCAGTGGTATGTATCTGATCATAATACCAAAAAATCACTCATACGCAGCGGGTTAGGCTGGGGGCGTTTACCTGTTCATGAGGTTGAGCAAGATATTGAGAAAGAGAAACTCATTCAACTGAATATTCAAAAGACGATGGAAGTACCTGTATATGTCGCCAAACTTAAAAACAAAGCCCTGGGGCCTGTTGGTATGATGGTATGGAACTTCTTTGATGATTATGTGTGAGGTTGACAGGTTATTCAATTCCTTAGGTAGCAACTCTGAGTTAGCCGAGTGCGACTAACTCGTTGTTGGTCTGTATTTAACCGAATCGTGAATGTGTTGCCTCCGCCGGGAGATGCGATAGATACCGTCCCTTTCAGGTTACTTCAATAGCTAAATACGTTCGTTAACGATGTAATAACGCAGATGGTCAAAACCAAGATCGCGCTGGGATGTCAGAGACTGATAGGCTGTTCCATAAGATTCTCCTATTGCTATTTAGCTTTTCGAGCAGGCAAGCCTCTGCTGCTATTTATCGTTTGCGAGGGGCTTGGGGTAACGAGAAATATAGGGTGTTTGGAGAAGAGGTCTTTGATATTTCTTGCTGTATTGTGGTTGATCTGGCATCGCTTCGGTCTTAAATTGCCCACAATCAACCGTTGCCTGTATATTTTTAAGGTGGTTAACTTAAGGTTAACATTCTTACGCTTATTTCTACTCGGAATAAAATAAAATTAGAGTGTTTACTTAATTAAATCATGTTCAAATTAAGAATGGTATAGAAAAACCATTACTTTCATCCAGTTAAAAGAAAATACTAAATTCAGCGACGTTGTGAGTCATCTTCTTAATTAACAGCAAAAGAGATGTATAGGATTTACTTAATATTTCCTAACTTGAAGTAATACATAGGTTTTTTAATTTCTTGTGATCATCATCTGCCCAGCAAAGCACGAGTTGTTTGGTTTTTATATTTGATTATTTTTTAGCCACACTGTCGAACGTTAACTAATGAGCACATATTACGACAAAAAGCCTTATGCTCAACACTTTCGAGCATGGTGTAAGAATATGATTCACAAAGAAATATTAAAGCACCCCTCTCTAGTTGAGGAAACAGATCCAACCAATACGATATACTAATCAATATTTCAAAGGCGTCAAATTATTGTCGAGGTGTTATATTTTTGACGAAATCATTTATTGCGGTTTTTTATTTGACACAGGTTAAAAAATTAATTGTGCATCCACTTTCACTTCAACTAAATTATATTTAACTACTAAATATCTTTGGTCAACAAAGTGTATAACGGCAAAAAAACATGATCGCGATAGCATTATGGTTTGTAAGCAAAGATACCCGACATTATAAATTGATCGGCATCCCAAATATTAATAAAACACACGTGGTTGACAATTTACACAATAGGCACATGTTGGATACAATCAACTTGTTTCTATTTCTAAGATTGATATGGATCGCGAAATCATTGCCCCCCTGTATTCAGTTGAGGCTGAATTTTTAACGCTAAAATTTTTCGTCAAGAGAGAGTGACTATGAAAAAAAGTCAGATCGCTATAGCTCTGGGATTTGCAAGCACAACCTTGCTTGCAGGTTGTGACGGAGGTTCATCTTCTGATACATCTTCCGATACATCTTCAGTGGCACCTTCTGATACTCCTACTGTTCAAACAACCTATTCAGTTAAAGCAATCGATGGCTATTTAAGAAATGCTACCGTCTGGTTGGATTTAGATGGTGACTACCAGCTCGATAGCGACGAACCACAAGCAACTTCTGGTGAGGGTGGTGTTGCAAACCTGAACGTGGAAGGTATCGACGACCCAAGTAAATATAACGTGGTGGTCCAGGCAACCACAGAAACTGTCGATGAAGATACCATCACAGAAAGCAACCCAGATGGCGAAACGGTTGATACACCATACATGATGTCGGCCCCAGCAGGGGCACAAACCGTCACTCCTTTGACAACAAAAGTTAACCTGGTATTAGAAAAGAAAAAAGCAGAAGAACTCTCTTCCTCTTCTACAACTGAGCTAACCGATGAAGAAGTAGAAGCCCTGAAAGAAGCGGCAATAAATGAAGTCGCTGGTGACAACCTTGACCCAGAATTAATCATGGGCGACTACATTGAAGTAAAAGAAACCAGCGCTGATCCGGACAGTGTTTCAGACGCAGCCCGTCTCGCCTATGAAGCCAAAGTTCTGGTTGAGTCCCAGCAGTTACCTGAAACACCAGAAGAGCTGGATCAGGCAATTGACGAGATTAAGGCCGATCCTACAACGTCGAGCTTGCTTAATCAGCTGGATGCTGTCAGTGAGCAGACACAAAAATCTATCGAAACCATTGCCAAGGAAGCGACCTCAGACGATGCTGCACAAAACATAGACTTCGAGACTTTGGAGCTACCTGATTTTGTGAGTGAAGATAATGTCAACAATCTCACCGATGACCCGGATAATGATGGCATTGCCACCGCATTTGATGCCTTCCCGAATAATAGCAACGAATGGCTAGATACCGATGGTGACGGTATCGGTAACAACAAAGATACCGATGATGATGACGATGGTATCTTAGATACAGACGATGACCTGCCGCTTAACGAGAAAGAAACGGTAGATACCGATAATGACGGTCTGGGTAATAATACCGATACCGATGACGATAGTGATGGCATTGCCGACATCCATGACGCTTTCCCGCTTGATAAAAATGAGTTTAGAGATTCAGACCGAGATGGCACTGGTGATAACGCCGATCTTGATGATGATAATGATGATATCTTAGATGCCGATGACCCGTTCCCGTATAACCCGGATGAATCAGCGGACTTTGACAGTGACGGTATTGGCGATGCAGCAGATAACGATGATGATAACGACGGTATCGCAGACGCCAACGACGCCTTCCCGTTCGATAGTACTGAATCTCTGGATACTGATAAAGATGGCATTGGTAATGAAAGAGATGATGATGATGATAACGATAAAGTCCTGGATACCGATGATGCCTTCCCGCTTAATCCTAAAGAATCAGTAGATACTGATAGCGATGGTTTGGGTAATAATACCGATACTGACGATGACAACGATGGTGTTATTGACCTGCGAGACTACTTCCCACTTGATAACACTAAATATTCGAACGGTGACTACGATGGTGACGGTGTCTCGGATATTGAAGACGTATTCCCATCTAACCCTAACGAACAGTATGACTCTGATCAGGATGGTTTCGGTGATAATAGAGATACCGATGATGATAACGATGGTGTACTGGATACCGTCGACGCACTGCCATTTAACCCGAATGAATACGTAGATAGTGATCAAGACGGAATCGGTGACAATGCCGATACCGATGATGATAACGATGGTATTGCCGATGCGGAAGATGCCTTCCCGCTAGATGCAGCAGAATCAAGCGACTCGGACCGTGATGGTATCGGTGATATTACAGATACTGACGACGATAATGACGGTATCTTAGACAGCGATGACCAGTTCCCGTTTGACGCAGACGAATCTGCTGACGCCGACCAGGACGGTATCGGTGATACCGTCGACACCGACGATGACAACGACGGCGTGCTAGATACCGAAGACGCATTCCCATTCAACCCAGAGGAATCTGTTGATACCGATAAAGACGGTATTGGTAACAATGAAGATACCGATGACGATAACGATAGCATTCTGGATACAGAGGATGCATTCTCGTTAGATCCTACCGAATCAGTTGATACCGACAACGATGGTGTTGGTAACAATTCCGATACAGACGACGACGGTGATGGTGTTAACGACCTACTCGACTTCTTCCCGCATGATTCCAATAAGTCTTCATTTGACCATGATACAGATGGGGATGGCGTACCAGACTTTGAGGACGAATTCCCTCAGGATCCAACAGAATCTGCCGACGCCGATCAAGACGGTATTGGTAATAGTGCCGATACCGATGATGACAATGATAACACGCTAGATGATGAAGATGCGTTCCCATTCAACCCGAATGAAACAGCAGATACCGATGGCGATAATGTTGGTGATAATGCGGACGCATTCCCTGAAGATGATTCTGAATATAAGGATACAGATGAAGATGGTGTGGGTGACAATGCCGATGTATTCCCTGAAGATGCTTCTGAGTCAGTAGACACAGATAATGATGGCATTGGTAACAACTCAGATACCGATGACGACAACGACAATGTTCTCGATAGCGATGATGCATTCCCGACCGATGCGGAAGAATCTACTGATACTGATAGTGATGGCATTGGTAACAATCAAGACACCGATGATGACGGTGACGGTGTAGCCGATGGCGAAGATCTATTCCCTCTTGATTCTACTGAATCTACTGATACGGATGGTGACGGCGTTGGTAACAATCAAGACACCGATGATGATGGTGACGGTGTAGATGATGATGAGGACCTATTCCCTCTTGATTATTCAGAGTCTATTGATACCGACGGTGATGGTATAGGTGATAACGCAGACACAGATGCGGACGGCGATGGAACCGAGGATGCGCTTGAATCAACTGCGATTCAGTTTATTCGTGATGCGGACGCGCTTTATGAGATGCATTCAAACGACTACCACGATGCTAGCGGTGTTGAGCACGAGAAACTGTACCTCAGCTCGATACTGATCAGCGACAACATCGGGGTAACTCAGCCACCTCAAGAAGTTAACCCTGACGGTAGCCTGTCAGACATTTCAGAAGAAAACGAAGATCTGATCTTAACGGCTGAAGGCTGGGTAAAAGTCACTAGTTATACCCTGGATGTGACGACTGACACACCCGTCGCATACCCAACAAATGCACCAACAAGCACAATGGGTATTACACTGGAGTTGGTAAACCTTTCCGGAGAAACCATTTCTGAAACGGCAGTACCATTCTGGTCCGACTTTAACTCAACGACAGCTCAGTTCCCTCCAGGCTCTCAGGCTGTTAAATTTACCCCGGTTGCAAATCAGGATACTTATTCGTTGTGGACAGGTTCCGAAGTGCATGTCAGCACAGATCAGGAACCATACCATGCACCAGCAACATCACTGGACCAGGTCATTTCAGCCACTGCAGCAGAGACCCCTTCAAGCAATATGGATGTCGAGCTGGTTTACTTCGGCTGGAATATTGGGGTTGAACTGGTTGAAGGTGGTACTGCAAATTACTATATGCAGAGCGACTCATCTAGCTCTACTGCAGGGAACACTGTAACCAAGGTCGCTGCCGGTGAGTGGAGTCGCTCTACTACTGAAAGTGGTGTAGAGATTCTTGAGTTCACATTACCTGATGAGGCTATCGATGCCTTTGGTGAACAGTGGGATCAGGACTCTCCGGCTATGTTCCTGAGCGTATATGACGACGGTGAAGGTAGCTATGTGCGTATGGGTCAAATCGAGCGTCAGGGAACGAGCTTTGATGAAGAGATCTACCTGTTTAACGAAACAGCGAAAACTGCGATTCTTGAGCAAGTTGTTATAAGCGAAGCGGATACAGACAACGACGGCGTTATTGATAGTGAGGATGCATTCCCACTGGATGGTTCCGAAACCGTTGATACAGACAACGACGGTATTGGTAACAATGCCGATATGGACGACGATGGCGATGGTGTCGAAGATGATATGGATGCATTCCCGCTGGATGCAACTGAATCGTTAGACTCTGACGGCGACGGCATTGGCAACAACGCCGATCCGGATGACAACAACAATGGCACCGACGATGCTGACGAAACAACACCAACCGCGTCTGACGCTATCGCGTTTATTCGTGGCGCAAGCTCGCTCTATATCCTGGATGCTGACGATGAGTATGACGATTCGACAAATACGCACCAGGAGTACCTGTACGTTGAGCCAGTTCTGATCAGTGACAACAAAGGGGTAACTCAAACTCCGCAGCAGGTTAACACTGACGGAACCTTGACTGCAGTCACTGATGAATATAACCATGATGCTATTTTGACCAGCTCAGGTTGGACGACAAGCAACAGCTACACGATTGACGTCACCACCGATAATGCTGTGGCATACCCTACCAATATTCCTACGAGCCAGCTAAATCTGTCTCTGGAACTGGTTGACCTTGCTGGCCAGGTTATTTCACCAAGCACGGTTCCGTTCTGGAGCGATTACCAGTCTACGGATGCTCAGTTCCCACCGGGCTCACAGGCGGTGAAATTTACCCCATCAGCGGCTCAGGATATCTATTCTCTCTGGATAGATTCTGAGGTACACGTAGGCATCGATGTTGAGCCATACCATGCTCCGGCTACCACGCTGGATCAGCTAGTTTCAGCCACCGCAGCAGATACCTCTTCAGGTTCTGCACATCCAAATCTGGTTTACTTCGGCTGGGATATGGGTGTTGAGCTGGTTGATGGCGGTACAGCTAACTATTACCTAACTGGCAGCAGTTATTCTAAAGTCGGCACCGGAACCTGGACACGTTCTACGATTAACGGCGAAGAGATTCTGCAGTTCACTGTACCGGATGCTGTGATTACAGCCTATGGCGAGAAGTGGGATGAAGACTCTCCAGCCCTGTTCGCCAGTGTGTTCGATGATGAAAACGGCAGTTATGTTCGTATGGGTTCAATCGAGCAACAAGGGACAAGCTTTGATGAAGAGATCTACATGTTTAACGAAACCGCGAAAACTGCGATTCTTGAACAAGTGGATATCACACCAGCCGATGCTGACAGTGACGGTGTAATTGATGCCGAGGATAAATTCCCAACAGATCCATCAGAGTCTGTAGATACTGACGGGGACGGTATTGGTAACAATGCCGATATGGACGACGATGGCGATGGTGTCGAAGATGATATGGATGCATTCCCGCTGGATGCAACTGAATCGTTAGACTCTGACGGCGACGGCATTGGCAACAACGCCGATCCGGATGACAACAACAATGGCACCGACGATGCTGACGAAACAACACCAACCGCGTCTGACGCTATCGCGTTTATTCGTGGCGCAAGCTCGCTCTATATCCTGGATGCTGACGATGAGTATGACGATTCGACAAATACGCACCAGGAGTACCTGTACGTTGAGCCAGTTCTGATCAGTGACAACAAAGGGGTAACTCAAACTCCGCAGCAGGTTAACACTGACGGAACCTTGACTGCAGTCACTGATGAATATAACCATGATGCTATTTTGACCAGCTCAGGTTGGACGACAAGCAACAGCTACACGATTGACGTCACCACCGATAATGCTGTGGCATACCCTACCAATATTCCTGCGAGCCAGCTAAATCTGTCTCTGGAACTGGTTGACCTTGCTGGCCAGGTTATTTCACCAAGCACAGTTCCGTTCTGGAGCGATTACCAGTCTATGAATGCTCAGTTCCCACCGGGCTCACAGGCGGTGAAATTTACCCCATCAGCGGCTCAGGATATCTATTCCCTCTGGATAGACTCTGAGGTACACGTCAGCACAGATGTTGAGCCATACCATGCGCCGGCCACAACGCTGGAACAGCTGATTTCTGAATCTGCTGCCGACGTTTCCACCGAGGCAACAACATATCCAAACCTTGTATACTTTGGCTGGGATATGGGGGTTGAGCTGGTTGAAGATGGTAGTGCAAACTACTACAAAACTGGCCATGATCTCGTAAAAGTCGGCTCAGGCAGCTGGACTCGCTCAACGATTTCTGGTGAAGATATCCTGCAGTTCATTGTACCGGATGCCGTGATTACAGCCTATGGCGAGAAGTGGGATGAAGATTCTCCAGCCCTGTTCGCCAGTGTGTTTGATGACGGAAACGGCAGTTATGTTCGTATGGGTTCAATCGAGCAACAAGGTACAAGCTTTGATGAAGAGATCTACCTGTTTAACGAAACGGCAAAAATAGCCATCCTTGAGCAGGTCGTTGTTAGCGTAATAGATCCGGATGATACAGGAGATTCAACAGACAACGGTGATACATCTGGAGGTTCAGATCCTGATTCGGGTGATTCATCTGACGGTTCAGATTCCGGCAACAATGGCTCAAATGATGGCTCAAATGATGGCTCAGACGATGGTAGCCACTCCGAGGACTACGACGACCGAAATGACATTGCTGACGGCGTGGGTGAAACTGCCAACGCAACAAACGCTGACATTGTTCAATTTGTTGGTAATAACAGCGTCCTTCATGAGTTTGACGATGAAGGCGAATATGGCAGTGAAGTACTGACAGTCGATGAATTTGTTGTAAATGGTAGCTTAGCAATATCTGAAGGGTTCAAAGTTGTTCTGCCTGACGGCACTCTGGGTGGTCTGGTTGATGATGACGAGCATATGATACTGACAAGTACCGGTTGGGTGACTCCGACGGGGTATACACTGGATATTTCCGGTAGCAGTGCTATCGCCTATCCAACTGAATACTCTGAGATGGTTTATTCTCTGGATACACCAATGATCACGACCCTAGACGGTGAGACTATCAATGCGACAAATCTGCCGTTCTGGTCTTCTTATAAAACGGGTACTGCACAGTTCCCGATAGACTCCAAAGCGCTACAGTTTATACCTGTTGCCGCCCAGGACATCTATTCTCTTTGGACAGATTCAGACGTCCATATGAAGTTAGTAGGTGCCACTTCAGATCCATATCATGAGGTAGCAACAACGCTGTATGACCTGACATCGAGCTCTGCCGCTACAGACCCGTACCAGGTTAAGCTTATCTATCTGGGCTGGGATATTGGTGTAGAACTGATTGATGACGGAGCCGCAAATTTCTATAAAGGAGATGAAAATACCTATCAGTTGGTCAAAGTAGGTGAGACAACCTGGAGTAGCAGTGTGATGGGCGGTAAGACTGTCTACCAGTTCACCGTCACTGATGAAGCTATTGCTGCCTTCGGTGACCGTTGGCATGATGATCCAGCAACCGTTCTGTTTGCAGAAAATGACGGCGGGGTTATCCGCGGAACGATTGAGCTTGCTAACCAATCTAACGATTATCAGGTGACGTTCTTCAATGATACTGCATACCAGGCCATTTTGAATGAAGTTGATATCAGCTGTGAATTTACTTACACAGAAGGTGGCAGCGTTAATGAATTCTTCGAGAAAGTAGCACTGTATCAGGCGTGTTCTGACACAACGCTACCCGCTATCTCTGAGACATCCATTGCTGGTCTGGCCCTCAACCGCTTTAACAGTGAAGGCCTGTATCGTCGTAAGTTCTTCTTCGATGACGGCACTATGCTAAGCAAGAAGAAAAAATTCGACGAATTTGGTGACAAGTACACTGACAAAGTTCGCAGAGACTGGAACATCAAGTCTCAAGAGGGTATCGACTATATTGAGACGACGGTTACCGGTACTAATGAACTGAATTCAATTCACGTACTGCTAAGCGAAGAGGGTGATGAGAAGACATTTGCGGTCTACTCACCAGAAAGTCAGTCGGCTGACGGAAACTATGAGGATAGTGAAACAGACCGTGTGACATACATCGATGCAACCTACACGGGCAACCTGACGGAGTGCGAGGATGATACCAACGACGTCTGGTGGGAAACCAGCAGTGATGCTAACTACAAAACCAAAGCGGACTATGACGCGCTGGCGAACGCTTGCCGTGCTGACTCTGGCGTAGCTGTTACCTACAACGATATCAACCTTACCGATACCGATTGGGTCATTGGCTATATCGATGTTCAGCAAAACAGCGTTGGCGATCATACAGTAAAAGCCTATATCGCTGAAGACGAAGTAACGATGAGCGCCGATAATACGGGTTACGGTACCAGTCTGAGATATGTAAATGAGAGCTTTACTTTCGAATGGTCTGTTAACAGCGACGGACAACTGGAGATTAAACCGGATGGTGAAACCTCTATGGGTGTAAACACCATTACCGGTATTGAAGGTGACTTCTACGCTCAGAAAACTTACTGGCAGGAGGACAATGGTGGAGAAGGTGAAATTTACACCTCAACTATCATGAAAAAGTAGAGCGTCATTCAGTTATTGATTAACTACATCTGATGCTGAATAAAATGAAAAAGCCCTGGTAATTAAAGCCAGGGCTTTTTATTTCTATCCACCATGTTCGGACAACGACCATAGAGTCCGTAAAGTTGGATAATGATAAAATTCTTGAACTTTTAGCTAGCTAACAATAACGGATAGAAGCCCTATAACTATTTGCCAAAGAGATGATAATGTACGAACAAGAGTGATTTATTGACCCTACTGAATTTTCTAGCCTTGAGAAAGGAAACTCAAAATGAAAACCAAAATAGCTGCCTTACTTCTTTTTGGCGCCTTATCAAGCCATGCAAATGCAAATGCAAATGCAAATGCAAATGCAAATGCAAATGCAAATGCAAATGCAAATGCAAATGCAAATGCAAATGCAAATGCAGGTGAATGTGGAACTGTCACCATTGCAGACATGAACTGGAACTCGGCAAGCCTGATTGCCAATATCGACCGTTTTATTCTAGAGCATGGCTACGGCTGTGATGCCGAGTTGATCCCCGGCGATAGCATGCCAACCGGCATCTCTATGATTGAGAAAGGCCAGCCTGATGTGGCTCCCGAACTATGGACCAACAGCGTCAAAGATGCTCTCGATAAGGGCGTGCAGGAAAAACGCTTGCGCTATGCGGGCAAGTCGTTAGTCAACGGCGGTGAAGAAGGTTTTTGGGTACCCGCTTACCTCGTCAAAAAATATCCTGAATTGACAACCATCGAGGGGGTCAAGAAACACGCAAAAATCTTTGAACACCCAGAAGACCCTGACAAGTCAGCTTTTTACGGCTGCCCGGCAGGCTGGACCTGCCAGATCACCGCTGATCACTTGTTCGAGGCAATGAACCTAGAGCAATCCGGATTTACCGTTATTGATCCGGGCTCTGGCGCCGGTTTGGCGGGCGCTATCGCCAAGGCTTACGAACGCGAAGAGCCATGGTTTGGTTACTACTGGGCACCCACACCGGTTCTGGGTAAGTACAATATGGTAAAAGTGGATTTCGGCAGCGGAGTCGACCTTGAAGAGTATGTGAACTGCACCACTCAAGCGGATTGTGAAACGCCTAAGGTAACGATGTACCCACCTTCTCCCGTGCATACAATCACGACAGAAAGTTTTGCTAACCGCGCCCCCGAAGCCTACCAATATTTTACCAAGCGCGGCTTTAGCAATGACGATATGAGCCAGCTGCTGGCGTGGATGCAAGACAATCAGGCTGATGGTGAAGAAGCTATGTACCACTTCCTGGAAGACTATCCGCAAACCTGGCAAGCCTGGGTTCCTCATGATGTAGCCAAGAAAGTTGAAAAGGCGTTATAACAAGGCCATCAACCAAGAGCTAATACCGGCGCCAAATTAAAATGTAATCAGGAGCTGCCTTGGCAGCTCCTAAACCCTCCTCGAAATCTCCCCAAGCAATCAAGCGCATATTTTTTCAATCACCAATAACAGGGCTTAGTCTATGTTAATCTTCCCCTGTCGTACTAACTTGCAAAAGCGTGAGTAATCATGACTGTACGCGCAAAAAGCACTAGGTGCAGAAGCGTCTGCAATAAAGTCATCAAATGCCTGTCTGGTATGCTCTGGCAGAGCCGTTGGGTCAACAACTTTAAAGGGGACATCAGGTAGTGAAAACTCCCTAAGTTCAGGTAGCAACGAGTCAAATTCAGTGGCCATAACCATTCCCTTCATCAATAAAGTTAACGATACATGCATCATTATAGTCAACAACGAAGACGGTAAGTCATAAGGCTTAGTCAGTGATATTCGAATAGATCTGAAGCTGCACTGCGCTTTTGATTCGTTAATAAGCCGAGGGTATGGTTCTGAAAAACATGTTGACCTGTCTACAGGTGTAGGCTCCATCCTTCCGCCTCAACAACGATGAGGTTCGATATGTCCATCTCCCCGCTATTTAGTACGCGATCTTCCATTTCTACCCCATGGAAAGATACGCTCAAACGATTACCAGCCCCTGCCAAAGGGATTGCATTAGCATTAGTTTCTACAGCAATGTTTGTTTTTGTTGGCGTGTTGGTCAGAATGTTGAGTGAACGGATTGATGTGTTTCAAATATTACTGTTTCGGCAATTAATTTTTATCGGTTTGCTGCTGCCTGCAGTTGCTGTAAATTTTAAATCACTTCTGAATCCATACAGCGTTCAGCTTCATATACTTAGAGTCGTTGGCGCATTCATCGCACTGTATTTGGGTTTTCTTACGGTGAGTAATATCCCTTTTGCTGATGCCACAGCGCTAGGTTTCACCCAGGTATTATTTGTTGCGGTGATTTCCCGCCTGGCTCTTTCTGAAAAGGTTGGGGCTGCACGTCTTATCACCATACTTGTCGGGTTTTTCGGCGTACTATTAGTCGTTCAGCCAACCTTTGACGGAACATCGCTTATCTATACGCTGACGGGGCTAGGTGGCGCACTGGGGGCTGCCATTGCGGTAGTGTGTGTGAGAAAAATGGCGCAAACCGAATCTAGAGTAGTTCTGCTAACCTACCAGGCTGTGTTTGTTGGTTTGATTGCACTCATTCCGAGTATTCTTTCTTGGCAATGGCCGACAATGCACGAGTGTGTTCTTCTTCTCTTAGTGGGCATTATTTCTTCTATTGCCCAATGGATAGGTGTCACCGCCTATAAGTGGGGGGAAGCGAATGTTATCGCCAATGTTGAGTATGCAAAAATTATTTATTCTCTACTGTTTGGTTACTGGTTATTTGCCGAGGTTCCCAATCACCTTGCGATAACAGGGGCGCTGGTTATCATTGCCAGTGTTTTGTTACCTTATACCTTTGCTTATTGGGCAAAACGATTTCGTTAACTATTGATAATAGATAGAGCATTAGATTGTAAGAGAGGTGCATATGCTGACTGTAACCCAATTGGCTAAAGCCTGTAATGTGTCACGTACTACGGTTCTTTATTACGAACGGGCAGGGCTACTCTTACCCGCCAGTCGCTCAGATAATGGTTATCGATGGTATGGCGATAAGGAAGTGAATAGATTAAAGACTATAACGTCTTACCGATCTTTTGGATTACCTATTCAGGATATAGCTCCTCTCCTGGATCACCATAATGACTTGGCCCAAGAGCAAATACTGCACAATCAATTTAACTCGTTGGAAAAAGAGGTACAAAAATTACGCCAACAGCAAAAAGCGATTGTCATGCTGTTAGAGCAACCGTCGCTTTTAGAACAAAATATTGTGACAAAAGAGCGCTGGGTCGAAATCATGCAAGCTGCAGGGTTTAATGAAGACGATATGCAAAACTGGCACAAACAGTTTGAAAAAATGGAGCCAAGTGCCCACCAAGAGTTTCTTGAATCTTTAAATATTGACGCTGAAGAGATCAATAGCATTCGAAGCTGGTCAAAAGAATAAGGTATTTGTTCAAGTCTTGAAAAACAGGGGAGAAACACATGTTTCTCCCATACTTTGATTAGACAAACTGTTTACCGTAATTGATGATGCTGTCACGGTAGAGGGAAAGCAGGGCCTGATCGTTGACAGCAATACCTACTCTTTGAGTTGGCATTTCTTTCCAGTCATCTGTTTGGTATCGGCGACCGTCAAACTTTTGCAGTGTCAGTCCTTCTGCCGGGCCGTCGGTAATAACGCGGATAGGCCCTTCACGCAGGGTAAACAATTCTGGGTTGATGACATAGGCAATAGCTGATGGGTCATGGACATGACAACCTTCCAATCCCAATTTGCTAGCATAGAAACGTAGGTAATAACGGCTCACATCCCAAATAAACTCGCCAACCTTGCCGCCTTCGGCTTTTAGATCATCAATGTAATCGGCCGAGAAGAAGCTCTCTTCCGTGACATCCAGGCCGACAACGACGACAGGCCAGTCAGCGGTAAATACCTTGTCTGCCGCATGCGGATCATCATGGATATTGGCCTCGGCATAAGGCGTGACATTGCCTCGGTGATCATTCATACCAAAAGCACCACCCATAACGACAACTTCTTTCACCAATGAAGTGATCTCAGGTGCAGCATCTAACGCCAAAGCGATATTAGTCAGCGGGCCAACTGTAACGAGGGTGATCTCGCCGGGGGTCGCTTTGACGGTTTCAATAATGTATTGATAAGCCGGGCGTGGGTCGATGCAGGCGTGCTCTGGCTCACTGGAGCATAAATCACCGAAGCCGGTTTCGCCGTGTACCACAACGGTTGCACCAACGGGTGGGCGTTGGATCGGTTTATCCGCCCCTTTGGCAACATCACAGCGAAAGTTGAATTTCTCTTTTAGGTAGAGCGCATTGCGTGTGCCATTTTCAATAGTGGCATTGCCGTAAACTGTCGTGATCCCGACAAGGTCGATATCCGGGTGGGCTTCGGCAAATAAAATGGCCATTGCATCATCGATGCCCGGATCAGTGTCCAGAATAATTTTCTTACGCATGAGAAAGTGTCCAACTAAATCGAGAGGCATCATCTTAGCTTTTCTGAGCACTACAGCCTGTGATTGTACTCACATGTACTTGAAAGGTAGATGAAACAGTCATCTGTTAACTGTAGTTAATCTCTCGGTGTGAAACAGCAAACTTTCTTATTTTCATCAAGCTTTACCTGGCATGAGACGGTGAGTTGTTGCCTCAGTTTTGTCCGGGCACGGAGCAAGCGTGATTTAACGGCCGATAATGATAAACCCTGTTGGGTTGCATATTGCTGTTGGGTCATTCCCTGTATATCACACGCTTGCAGTAGCTCGCTGTCTTTCGAATCGAGTTCTTTTAGTACTCTGGGTAGGCAGTTGGCGAGGCTATCTACGGTAATACCATCAGGCTCTTGTTGTTCGATATCATCAAGCGATGGAATTGGCAGCGGTGTACGCTTACGTGTTTGATCGATGATCAGGTTTCTCGCCACCCTGAATAACCATGCTTTGGTGTTCCCGATGTCGCAAAAGTTTTTATCTTGATGCATTGCCCGGATAAATACTTCGTGCAACAAGTCTTGTGTCAAAGGTTCATCGCGGGTTTGGGCTTGAAGCCAATGTGCGAGTTGATGTTCGTGTTGATCCCAGGCTTGCATCAGGCAAGGTCTGGCGTTGTGTTGTTGCATTTTCATTGTTGGGGGAGCTTTCTTGGCCAAATGACTGGATGAGTAATTTTCTCACGAGTGCGTTAAGCGCAATGTGACAGTAACCGATGTTTCGGCAGCCGATTATGTATGAAACAATAAATACAGGTTAAAGCTTCTGGTTGAGTACACTTCTTCCTTCTTCTTTGATGAAGTCTACAAATGCTTCACTTAATGCAGTCTGTAAACGATGCGCGGAGCGCACCAGATGCCAGGATGTGAGGATTGGAAAATCGTCGACAGGCAGATAGATAAGGTTAGGGTTAGATTCATACCTGAGGGCATACTCGGAAAGGATTGAGATACCAAGCCCTGCAATAACACAGTGCTTAATTGCTTCGTTACTTTCTATCGTCATTTTGGTCGTGAGCTTCAAGCCTTTTCCCTCAAAATAGTGCTCTATGGCATACCGGGTACCGGAACCATATTCTCGTGAGATAAAGGGGTAGTGGCACAGCTCCGCTGGCTGAATTTTTTTCTTTTGGGCAAGAGGGTGCTGGTGATGGGCAATCGCTATTAGCGGGTTGGCAAGAAAGCTAATCGCGTAGTCTGTCATCTCTTCGCTCAGGTGGCTGAACAGGTAGATATCATCTAAGTCTTGCTTGTAACGTTGGATAATTTTGGCCCGGTTGCCAACTGTTAACTGGATGTCAACTAAGGGGTATCGTTGACAGAAGGAACCAAGTAAATGGGGAATAAAGTATTTGGCCGATGTCACAACGGCGATGCGGAGTGTGCCAGCCTTGAGCTGGTTGAGATCTGCCAGTGATATCTCCAGCCGATCAAGAGTCTCAAACAGTTCAACACCATGGGCTGCAACGATGTCAGCGGCTTCGGTAAAAACCAGCTTCCTGCCAACTTGTTTGTACAGAGGAGTGCCTATTACTTCAGTCAGTTTCCGTAACTGAATTGAGATAGTGGGTTGAGTTAAGTTAAGGCTATTGGCTGCCTTGGTGATTGAACCTGTTTCATACACAGTCAGGAAAACGCGTAATGGTCGAATAGCATTAAGCCGACGGCGAAGGTGTTGTGCCATATCGCCTCCATTTCATCACCGGATATATAGAAAATAGTCTATGCAAAGCATGTAAAAGATTAATTTTTATTTAAGCGTTGGATACGTCACTGTAGAGCCTTAACGGAGTTCAAGTACGCACTAGTAATTACCGAAGCACTGCGGAGGACTTATGACTCATCGACGTTTACTGGTTCCTGTCTCTCCTGAACAGGTATTGGGTCCAGCTTTTCACCAAGCTTTGAAATTCGCCGACCAGCAAAAAGCGAAAGTAACGTTATTGACGGTTGTCGAGGATCTTGAGGAAATCCAAGAGCTGACCAAATACTCTTTCACAACCCTGGACTTACTGGACAAAGCAACCGCGACCTACCATCAACAATTGAAAGCCCATGTATTGGCATTAAAACAGCAATATCCTCATATTACTTTCAGTACCCAGATCAGAATAGGGATCCCGTTTATTGAAATAATCAAATCGGCGGTGGAGGGGAAGGCCGACCTGATTATTATTGATACTCATCGAAGCCATAAAAAAGCGGCTTGCCAGTGGGGTAGTACTACAAGGCACCTTATGCGCAAATCTACAATTCCTATTTGGGCCATACACGACAGCCAGTCTCGCATTGAGCGAGTTGTTGCTGCGATTGACGTGACCGGAGAGGAGCACGGATCATTGAATGAGAATATTATCAAGTTGGCGTATGAGTTCGCTTCAGTTAATCAGGCCAGTCTGTATCCTTGCCATGCCTGGCGGCTGGAGAGTGAAGGGTATCTGCGGAAGTGGAATCACTGTAACGACTTAGATATTGCTTTGATTGCAAAAAGCTTACGGAGCGATCGCTCAGATCGCCTACGTACTCTTGTGGCCCCTTATCAACGGCTAGCCACCCCTGTACACCTCCGTTTGCTTGAGGGAAATGCCAAGGAGGTGCTCCCCGATTTTGTCAGAAAAGAAGAGATAGATTTGGTCATTATGGGAAGCCTCTCACGAACGGGGATTGCCGGTTTTTTGATGGGAAATACGGCAGAGTATATGCTTGATGACTTACAGTGCTCCGTGATTACTTTGAAACCGAAAGGATTTCGGTCACCGATACTTTCCTAATTCAACCTTCCCAACAGGCCTTGTTGTGCGGAGGTGAGCAATGCAAATCGACAATGAAGATAGACTCTCTAAAAAACTGGAAATTATCATCCATTGGTCAGTGAGGACATTATCGATTCTGATGGTATTTGTCATTGTGATGGGAGTATTGGATGTTGCCTGGACACTTTATCAGCGCCTCATAACGCCTCCGCTCTATATTTTGACCATCAATGATATGTTGGCAACGTTTGGGGCTTTTATGGCAGTTCTGATCGCTATTGAAATTTTCATCAACATTACCATTTACCTTCGTGACAATGTGATTCACGTTAAAATTGTGATGGCGACTGCGCTAATGGCTATCGCAAGGAAAGTCATTATCATCGACCTTGAACAGATTGATGTTTTATATGTTTTTGCGATTGGATGCGTTGTGCTAGCCATGAGCATCGGATACTGGCTTATTCACCAGCTACCGAGAAAAAACCATATAGAGGAATAGTTGTTCGTTATTTTTGTGTTTGGTTATTGGGTGATGTTTTATGGCCCTTATCCGAACTATGGCTGTGATCGAACCCAGAGCCGGACATCCCGGCAGTCAATGTAAAGCGCATTGCCTCTTCGATAGTCATATCAAGAGGTCTTATTGCGCTGCGGGGGATCAGTACGGCGTAGCCGCCTATCATATAACTTAAGGGAAGGTAGACCAGGACACTGTCTTTTTCACGTAAGGATTCCGGCATTCGCTCAGAAAGAGGCTGGGTAACAAATCCGATCGCCTGCATTCCTGTTTCTCCCAGAGTGACGGCAACCACCTGTTCAAATTCTTTGCGGGTAGTAGGGGAGAAGTAGTCAAAAAAATCGCGAATTGTTGGATATACGGTTCTGAATAAGGGCATGTGGTAGAAAACCTGTTCACTTTTTTCAAACAGGCGCTGTACCACATAGGCATTCATCATCAGCCCGGCGATAAAAAAGACCAGTAGCCCAGCGGCAAGTCCCATCCCCGGCCAGTACCAGTCGCTTGGGATAATTGCTTGAATAAGGCTACCTAAGATTGATTCTAGAGAAACGGCGAACCAGTAAAGAAGATAGAGAGTGAGTACAATAGGTAATATTGTCACTAGCCCGGTAATGATATTTTTGCTGATAAAACCAAACATTGTGACTTTCTCCATGCAAGGGTGCTGATATAAAGCATAGGCATCCTTGTACGGGTGTACACTTTTAAAGTGTTGGAAATACACAAATTAAAGCACAACTGCTCAATAGGGTACTGGTGTAGTCGATATTGGTTAAGGCAGTGGAGAGACAGCTATGCAGGATCACTGGAGTGAGCAATCCTTTTTCATTATTCTTCTGACCATTGAACTGGTGATCCCCCACGCTCAATCGCTCAAGGAAAAGCGTCGTGAAGTACAGGGGTTACGGGCTCGAATAAGACAAAAATTCAATGCATCAGTTGCTGAGGTGGGTTATCAGGACAAGTGGCAACGTAGCATGATGGCGGTTTGTCTGGTAGGTAGTGATAAACGTCTGTTGGAACAAGAGCAAACCCGGATCCGAACTATTTGTGAAGAGGCGGCTAATATCGAGATCGTAGCAATCAGTCAGGAGTGGTTGTAGTTCGCAATCTAGTTATGTTTTTAGCTAGATGCTACCGCTACTCGGCGGTAGTAATAAACGCTATAATCTGGCCGGACAAAATTCTTAGGTATGATTATGAAAGTAATGAAGATCGGGTGGGCGGACGTTTGTGGTTACGGTGACTGGCTAACACCTGAAGCCGCACTGAAATTTGCACAAGGTGGCTATACGCATGTTGAATTTCAGGGCGAAGTCATGAAAAGTGAGCTGAGCTACTCAGATGATGGAGAGCCGTTGGTTGGCCTTGGCAAACAGGAAGATGCCTAGAGTCTGTCAGCTTACATTTGCTTTTCGTGTGGTGTGAGAGGAGGCCGGTTTTATTGCAGCATTCTCTTCAAATTAAAGAGGGCTACTTTTCTTTTCGGCACTGAATCGGTCGGCATCAACCCCTTTTTTCCAGTATCCTGTGGCATGGATATGTTGGCGGTGAATGCCCACTTCTTCTTGTAATAGCCCTCTTAGTGTCCTGATATTACTTGCTTCAAGGCCGAGAAAGACTTCTGTGTTTGTTGGTAACTTAGTGGCTAGTGCCAGAATGGCATCAGATAATGTACTCTTTTCATCTTCCTCTATTATCCACTGTACGGAAACATGTGTGCCTACATCGAGAGGGATAATGTCTTCCACGGTTGGGATGGAGATGATCGCATGGATTGTCGACTGGTTAGAAATTGCGTTTGCGTAACCATTAATGGCGTTTACTGATGTTAAATCACCTACCAATAGGTAGTTTTCAGCGGTGAAATCAGTCAGCTTCATTGGCCCAGGCCCGGCAATGCCGAGGTAGTCTCCTTTTTTGGCCTTTGCTGCCCACTCAGTTGCCGGTCCCTGATGACGGTTGATGACAAAATCGAGGCATAGGCGATTAGTGTCCTGATTATAATGTCTAATCGTGTAGGAGCGCATTACTGGACGATCACTTCCGCGGATATCTAGATTAGGTATTTCTTCCCCTACATTCGGAAGCAATACTTTGACGTGGGCACCTTCCTGTCCGGTTGGAAAGCCAAGCAGCCCTTCACCAGATAACACGACCCTTTTTAAATGTGGGGTCAGTTCAATTGTATCAATAACTTGGGTTAATCGTATTGTTGGCTTCATTCAGTACTCCTTTCTGAAGTCAAATAGGGTTTAGCTTGGCGAGCAAGTAGAAAAAAGGCATCAAGATTTCTCTGTTGCACTCTTGTTGTATGTGCATTGTTGATGACCGTTTCTCATCATTAAAATGGTTGAGAAGTTCAACTATAATTATTTGGTTGAGAAGTTCAACTATAATTATTTGGTTGAGTTTGTCAACCATATTGAGTGAGACTGAGAAGGGGGAGGTGACAAGGCAAGGTACTTGCTTCTGTGAGAATTTTAGGAATAAAGCACCGAAGGAGGGGCGCGAGGAATTTGTTATTTCAGATAGCTCAATCGGGCAAAGAGAGGTACAGCTGGAAGCTTGTCATGATGGAAGGGAGTATAGTGACTGAACGGACACGGTTTGCCGTTGTGTTTCCGGCCTCCCCTCCTCTACGGTTGTTGTTTACTGCCTGTAGCTGGCTTTATCCTCTCTGGTGAAGCTGACGCGGAATAACCTCAACGCCGGTGCGGTAGCGACCGGCTGCTGCATTTAACGCCAGCTCAAGGGCATTTTCAGCGATAAGCTCAAATTGCTGTGGCAGAGACTGAATTTTAATCGGCAGGAAGTCGAGTAGCCGATTATCACCAAAGGTGGCCAGCTCAACCTTAGTCATCAACTCCGGGTGAGCAACGAGACAGTCAAGGATCCCTTCAAACAAGGTGTAAGAAGTGGCCACAATGGCATCCGGAACCGTGTTCTCATCGATCCATTGCTGCATCAGTTGCTGGCCTTGCTGCTGGCTAAAATGATCGCCATAACTGGTCAGTACCTCAATATTTTTTCCTTCGCTTCTAATGGCAGAATGAAAGCCTTGCTCACGCTCTCTGGAAACGCCGAGTTCAGGTACCGCTCCGATTAAACCAATACTGCGGATGCTGTTGGTGATAAGTGCTTTGGTCAACTCATACGCTCCTTCAAGATTTTCACTGATCACACATGCAAAGCTTTCATCGTCTAAGGCACGGTCAATCGCGATAATCGGCACGCCGCCTTGCTGGATCTTTTTATAAAAGTCATTGTCTGCGGGCAGGGCGCTGGCTACCAATAGAGCATCAATACGGCGGCTGAGTAGAGTTTCTGCTACTTTCATTTCTGTATCGATGTCGTCATCTGAGCAGGAAATGATGAGCTGATATCCTGCTTTACGGGCATCTCGCTCAAGTAATTTTGCAAGTTTGGCGTAACTGGTGTTTTCAAGATCAGGAATGATCAAGCCAAATGAGCGACTGCTGCCTGCACGTAATGAAGTTGCGGCATGATCCGGGCGAAAATTATACTCATTCACTACAGCCATAACCTTCTGCTGCGTTTTTTCGCTAATTCGGTATTTGCTCGCTTTGCCATTGATAACATAGCTGGCTGTGGTTCGTGAGACACCGGCAAGTTTTGCTACTTCGTCTAACTTCATGTCAGTTATTTCCACTTCGTCATGTGCGCTGGATCATAGATTCGCCAAGGATCTAGCAGAGAGTAATTGCAATACTAGCTGAAACCATTCAGCATGTCAGCTAAAAGGTTGAGGATAAATCTTAAGCATCAAAAAATAGTTCTATGGGAGCTTTTTTTTAGCTGGTTGCTGAATCGATTCAGTTGTTGTGATAATTATCTGTTTCACAGGAAAGGAAGCTAAGTCGTCATTTCCAGCAGAGGGAGCAGTAGCGGGGGAGGGCAATAATTTGATGAGCGTTGTAAGGCACTGTAAGCATTGACCGATGACAAGGTGGAGCGGTATTGCTGAAAGCAAGGGTGTCGTGCAAGGCAAGATAGGATCGGACTCACATTAACTTGAAAGTAGAACGTGATAATAGAGGGAATACTATGAAAACTCGAAAGATAGTGGCCATTACAGCCTGCCCTACCGGGGTAGCCCATACCTTTATGGCAGCAGAAGCGCTGCAAACAGAAGCGAAGCGGCAGGGACACTGGATTAAGGTTGAAACCCGAGGATCTGTTGGTGCCAAAAACCAGCTAACAACCGAAGAAATTGCCGATGCCGACTTAGTCATCATTGCTGCTGATATTGAAGTCGATCTAGCGCGCTTTGATGGCAAGAAGATGTATAAAACCAGCACTAGTCTGGCGCTAAAGAAAACGGCTCAAGAGCTGGATAATGCTTTTGCTACGGCTCAGGTTTATAAGAATGAGGCGAAGTCATCCGCAGCGGTATCGGCGGGGCAGGAGAAAACCGGGGCTTATAAACACCTAATGACGGGCGTATCCCACATGTTACCTCTGGTGGTTGCTGGTGGTCTGGCGATTGCGCTGTCGTTTGTGTTTGGTATTGAAGCTTTTAAAGAAGAAGGCACTCTGGCAGCAGCGTTAATGACGATTGGTGGTGGTTCAGCGTTCGCTCTTATGGTCCCAATTTTAGCTGGCTTCATCGCGTTTTCGATTGCTGACCGTCCGGGTCTCGCTCCCGGTCTTATTGGTGGCATGCTGGCAAGCTCAACCGGTGCTGGTTTCCTGGGTGGTATCGTTGCCGGTTTCTTGGCTGGTTATAGTGCAAAAATGATTGCTGACAATGTGAAGCTGCCGCAATCAATGGAAGCACTGAAACCGATTCTGGTTATTCCGCTAATTGCCAGCTTGATCACAGGTCTTGTGATGATTTATATCGTGGGTGGTCCGGTATCTGCGGCAATGACGGGGCTGACTGAGTTCCTGAATAACATGGGCTCGGCCAATGCAGTACTGCTCGGTATTATCCTTGGTTGTATGATGTGTTTTGATCTGGGTGGTCCGGTGAACAAAGCGGCTTATACGTTTGGTGTTGGCTTGCTGGCGTCGCAAACTTACGCGCCAATGGCGGCGATTATGGCTGCGGGTATGGTACCGGCATTGGGTATGGGCCTGGCGACCTTCTTGGCTAAACGTAAATTCAACGCCAGCGAAGCTGAAGCGGGTAAAGCCTCTTTTGTTCTTGGTCTGTGCTTCATCTCTGAAGGGGCTATCCCGTTTGCAGCCCGCGATCCTATGCGTGTGATCCCATGCTGTATGGCGGGCGGTGCATTGACCGGTGCACTATCGATGCTGTTCGGTGCTCAGCTGATGGCTCCACATGGCGGCCTGTTTGTGCTCCTTATTCCGAATGCGATAACTCCGGTACTGATGTATCTGGTAGCAATTGCAGCAGGTACGCTGGTGACGGGGATCTCTTATGCCTTTTTAAAGCAAACCGAAGAAAAAGAATTAGCAGTGGCTTAATCTAATAATATTCTGCCAATTAAAAGCCCCGATTATTCGGGGCTTTTATCTGCCAAAAGAGATAAATAAAGTTAAGGTAAATCTGCGTTTACAGTATACGAACCTTTCAAGTTGAATCACTCTTCTTTGTTTTGTTTTGACTGAGCCTTCTGAAGCGCGAAATATTCGGTGGTAAGTTTAAATACCACAGGGCTTAGTAGGAGTAGGGCTATCAGGTTAGGAATTGCCATCATAGCATTCAATGTATCGGCAAGTAGCCAGATGAACTCTAGCGAGCTGGTTGCGCCAATGGGTACTGCGATAATCCAAAGCACCCGAAAAGGAACAATTGCTTTCACACCAAACAAATACTGAATACATTTTTCGCTGTAAAAGCTCCAGCCCAGAATGGTGGTAAAGGCAAAAATCGAGAGCGCAACCGCGACCACATAATTACCAAGGCCGGGTAATGCAGAAGCAAAAGCTGCCGATGTTAATGCAGCCCCGGTTTCACCGCTTTGCCAGGCTCCAGAGACAACAATCGCCAGCCCTGTGATACTACAAACCACAAGTGTATCGATAAATGTACCCAGCATCGCCACCAAGCCTTGTGCTACCGGGTTTTTGGTTTGCGCTGCAGCATGCGCTATTGGTGCACTTCCCAAACCTGCTTCGTTTGAGAAAATACCACGTGCCACACCAAACCGGATCGCAGCCCAAACAGCGGCACCTGCGAAACCACCTTGTGCGGCGACTGGAGTAAAGGCACTGTTGATGATTAAGCTAAAAGCGGCGGGAATATCAGAGGCATTTATTCCCAGTACCAACAAACCCGAAGCGATATAGAACGCTGCCATTAATGGAACCAATTTACCGGCTACATCAGCAATCCTCTTGATCCCGCCCATCAGTACTAGGCCGACCAGGATCATCATAATAAATCCCGATACCATAGGGGGAATACCGAAGCTTGAATCCACTGCAGCGGCGACAGAATTTGACTGTACCGTATTGCCGATCCCAAACCCCGCAATCGAGCCGAAAATAGCAAACGCCGTCCCTAACCACGCCCACTTATGGCTTAGACCATTTTTGATGTAATACATCGGCCCGCCGACATGGTTGCCGTCCTCATCGGTCTCACGGTATTTAACGGCGCACACGGCTTCGGCATATTTTGTCGCCATGCCTACCAGCGCGGTACACCACATCCAGAATAGCGCTCCAGGTCCTCCAAGGAAGATAGCCGTAGCAACCCCTGCAATGTTCCCGGTTCCGATAGTCGCTGAAAGAGAGGTCATTAAGGCGTTAAATGGACTAATTTCACCTTGTATGTCTTCTTCTTTTTCAGGGATCCTGCCAGCCCACAGTAGTCGAAAGCCAGCACCTAGCTTTACAATTGGCATAAATTTCAAACCAACCGTCAGGAAAAACCCAACCCCGAGGATCATTACCAGCATGGGTACACCCCATACCTGGCTGTTAATTGCTGCTATAAAGCTGGCTAATGCTTCCATAGAGAATTCTCGCTTCTTGTTTTTCTAATATATGCAAAAACATAGGTGCTGTTTGTAATAAATACAAACATCACTTACACGAAATACTGTGTTTTGTTATCTATGCCGCTTGTTTCTGAATCATGGCTCGATTGTGGTGGCCATTAGCCTTTAATAAGGCTGTTTTTGCTCGCCTGGTATGGTTTGTTGCCAATCTCTTCAGCAATTGGCTGATTGGGGCGATACTCACATACAGATGGTAGAGCCAGCACCTTCTGCTAAGGCATCAATGCAACCAAAGTGAAACAGAAAAATCATGATGGGGCTGAGTATAGGAGATACACTTAATAGTGACGTCAGGCTCACTTTTCCCGCTGCCTTATGCCCAGAGCATAAGCTGGCGATAACAGGTGGCAGCTCATGACGTTTGCGTAGAGGGCGGTGCAGGATAAGCGAAGAGTAAGGATAAGGTCATGCGTCACTGGAGCAGGAAGAATAAGCAACGGCTCACTCAACAATTCAGAGTTGAGCATATGGCAGCCAAAATTATTAATGACATTCTGACAAGAAAACATGTCAGTAAGGAAAATACCTTACATTAATTAATTTTTACCTGCTGTAAGGTATTACCCTGTAAATATATTGTTTTGGGCCGCTAACTGCGGTCTTTTATTTCGAGTTGTATATAACCATTCGCAGGTGGAATTTCAGATATCATCAAGCTAATAACATGATTGTTAGGAATTTAACGTTGAATTATTAAGTGAATAAGGCATAGTAATTATATTATCAAAATATTGTTTGATAATGATTAAACTACTCCACCCATAACCACAATGAGGTTTATTATGCTTAATAACTCTACATCAACAAAAAAACTGCCTGAATTCATAAAAAAAAATTGACTCGCACTTAAGTGAATTGATTTATCCAAGGAGGGATCAGAAACATTTAGTGTTGGGGAAAAAGCCGACAGCAAGATCTATTTTATTACAGAGTAATGATTACCTGGCAATATCTAATCATAGGGATATTCTGGCGGCTCATCTTGAGGCACTACATAACACGAATAAAGATGTTGTTATGTCAGCTATTTTCATGCACAAAGAAGAAGAGGTCGATAGCTTCGAACAACAGCTTGCTTCTTTTACGGGCTACGAGCATTGTATTTTATCTCAATCTGGTTGGGCGGCAAACATCGGTTTGATCCAAACTATATTACCTCCAAAAACACCTATATATATTGATTTTTTTGCTCATATGTCATTATGGGAAGGAGCACGAAATGCGCAAGGAAATATTAAACCATTTTTGCACAATAATGTTCGGCAGCTAGAGAAACTGATTAAGCGCAATGGGCCAGGGCTTATATTGGTTGATTCCGTATACAGTACGTTGGGAACAGTAGCACGATTGAAAGAAATCATTGATCTCACTAAGCAATATGGGTGTGCCATTGTTGTCGATGAATCACACTCTCTCGGTACACATGGGCCAAACGGCGCTGGTATCATCGCTGAACTGAATCTAACCCAAAATGTTGATTTTATAACAGTAAGTTTAGCAAAAAGTTTCGCTCATCGTGCAGGAGCTATTTTATGTAGCCATAAGGTTGGACAGTGTTTTCCTTTTGTTGCTCACCCAGCAATTTTTAGTTCAACCCTGCTATCTCATGAAAAAGAAGTACTGAAAGCAACCTTGCAGCTTATAAAGAGCAGCGATCAGCGTAGGACTAAGTTATTTGAACAGGCCAAAAAATTGAAGAATGGTTTGTTGCATCTAGGCTTTAACATTCAAAGTCAGTCACAGATTATTGCACTAGAAACAGGCAGTGAAGCACAAACAGAAACCGTACGGGATCATTTAGAAAATCTTAATGTGTTTGGTTCAGTCTTTTGTCAGCCTGCGACACCAAAAAATAGAAACCTTGTTCGATTTTCTGTAAATAGTGATATTTCTGATTTAGAGATAGAGCAGATATTGAGCGCATGCAGCAGTATTGATAGAAAATTATGTTCTAGAAGTGGTGTAACTGCATTGAAGTAATAGACTAGGAATTAGCCCAGTATCTGTATGTAGTTACGTCTAAACGGATGCTGGGCTCACAGTAAGATCACATGTTGCTCTCGAGTTTTAAGCCCATGTGGAGATTATAGAAAGTAAGTGTTCTTTTGAAGAGGGCTTACTTAAGAAGTCATTCATACCAGATTGAATGAGTTCGTCCTTTTCCTTGGCACTTAGGTTGCCTGAGTAACAAATAATGGGTACGTGGTTATTAAGTTTAAATCGTGTGTTACTGCGGATCTGTTGGGTGGCTTCTTCACCACCCATTTTCGGCATGTCTAGATCCATCAAAATAACATCAATAAGGTTGGTTTCTAGGTAATTCAAGGCGGCTAAGCCATTTTCAGCATAAACTATTTGATAGCCACTCTTCTCTAATAAAACCCCAGAGTAGGTCCGAAGTGAAGCATTGTCATCAACAATCATCACTGTACGAGATGTGTTGGTATCATTTTGTTTTGTCTCGGCAAGATATGTTATTGGTTCAAAAAATATGTTTGAAACTCTGTTCGTAAAGGTATCTTTATGGTATTTCACATCCATAAGATGAAAGTTAACTATACGATTCAAATTTAGGTTATGGGGTATAGTATTATTATAAAAATAGATAACCCTGCTATTAACAGTTGAGAGCTGATTTTCTAATTCGGTAAATTGTTTTATGTTTCTATTGGCATTGTCAATGTCAATAACAATTAAATCAGTATTAAGTATATTCTTATCGATATTATGCATCATATCGACATTAATAAAGTTTAAGTTGTATCCAGTATAAAACGCATGTCTTTGAAATGAAAAGAAGGTGTTGTTATTTATACCGACATACAGCATCGATTTTTCTGTCAACAAATCATTTTTCAAATTTTCAATTTTTTCTGAAGTATGTTTTGGCAGACTGATTTTGAATTCAGTCCATTTACCGTAACAAGATTGACAAGTGATTTTACCTTTAAAAGCGGTAATTACTTTTTGGCAGAAGGGAAGCCCAAGACCGGTATTGTTCTTTTTGCCATAGGTAAAGAATTCATCAAAGACATGAGGAAGATGTTCTTCTGAAATTCCTACGCCAGTATCTTTTACTCTAATAATGTTGTTGTCGTCGTTTATTTCAAGGTTGATGCTAATGCGAAACCCTTCTTTATCTTTGTAATGCAGAGCGTTTTTGATCAGGTTAAACATGACATAGCGTAGTAAGAGTTCACTGCCGAAAAATGTAGCATCCTTACAGCAGATAAATGATACAAGTTTCTTATCGTTAGCGTTTTTGTAGCCATACGTTTTTAAAGTATGCTCAATGACACGAACTATAGAATGATTCTGAAATGAATCATTCGATATTTTGTGTTCGTTAATTGAACTTAATAGTAAGTTTATAGTTTCGTTACCGCTCTTAATAATGGAAATATCATCACTAATGATGTCATTAATTCTAATTAAGTGTTCTTGAGAAATACTGTATTGTTGAGCTTCATTTTTTTGTTGTGAGTTTGGTAATAATTCGCGAATGACTTCTATGGAGGTATATAGTGCACTTAACGGGTTACGCATTTCATGCGCAATGCCTGCACTAAAGGTACGTGCAAACAGCATTCTACTTTCATTTTCAATCTGGTTTCTGTAGTTGAATACTACGCCAGCAATATAGGCAAACATAAAGACAATGCTATATGACCAATCAAACCCTGCATAAATAATTGTTCCATCAAGCCAAAATGCTGATGCGAAAGCAGCCGTTATGCTCAATGTTGAAATGATTAAAATGATAACCCAGTCATAGATAAGCAATATGGATAGAAATATACAGGCCATAAATGACATCATCCAGACAGAGGACCAATCATTTTTCAACATCATGAAGCAGAAGAAAAAGGGAAGGCAGAAACCAACAGCGACCGTAAAATGGATATATTTATATTTCTTAAGGATTGCCGGTAGATGGTCTTTAAGCACAAAAGGGAGGAATAATAGGCAGCAGAACAACCTAAGTGCTAAATTTTCATAAGGTTGAGGAAACAAATACTCCCATATGAGATAGTAGGCTGGAAAACCGAGTATTCCAAACACGCCGACAATGACTAAATTGGGCTCAACATATTTATAGATTTCTTTTATTCTGTTGTTAAGATTCATTTAGTCCTTCTGTTGCATAATGCTCTGCCAGGGTATGACTTATTGTATGGGTATAGATGATATTAAACCAATTGCAATGTATAAAGCATTAATTTTCACATTTGTGATAACTAGATCACTGTTATCTAATGTTAATAATACAGTTTGATTGTTCTGATGATATTTAGCTGACCATAGGAATTTAAGATAGTGTCCACTTTTTCTTCTTAAACGAGCTAAAGAGTACTTAAAGGAATGAACGATACGTATCGTTCATTTGTTGCCACTAACTGATTTTGGGTCAAAAATTAAGGCCACTTGAAAGTAGCCTTTTATTAAACTGCAGAAACAATCATATGTTGGCATTTTTGCATGCTATACCCAAGTTACCTCAAGATGCTCGTTTCAGCGAGAATTACTTGGCTACTAGGATAGGCACCGATTTGAAAATCTAGTGACTCTAAATTAATAATCGGTAACAACGCATAGGAGCCAAGTAAACTTCGCCCTTTGAGAGTGAGCCAGCGAACCCATTTCTGTGTCAAATAACGTTGAAAGGGATTGCCATTCCTACCGTTATTTTCCTTGAACTGAGCACGCTGGTCTCACTCTGAATCCTGCATCTTGAGGTAGCTTGGGTATAAGCATCAACGATGAGTTTCAACTAACTTTCAGCCAAGTCCTCAGTCTGCTTCTGAACCTGCACAATTTCATTTGCAAAGTAAATAACTACACTGGCAAGGATACAGTAAGCGATCATCTTGATCACTGACGTCATGGTGCCATCGAACATGGCACTGCTGATATCAATCAACACCGCAACTAGAGCAAGCCGGATAGACGTGACCAATGATGCGCTGACACCTGTTTGGCCGGGACAGGCTTCCATCGATTTAGTAAAAAATATCCCAATGCAAATACCTGCTCCCAACGAATAGACAGCCATAATGCCGGTGACAATGTTTGGGTTCTGTTGCCAGCTTACTGGGATAGAAAATAGCAATAATGTTGCCGTTGCGATAACCGCAAAGCCAATATCTTTCAGCTTTTCCACCCCTAACCAGGCGATAAGGCGACCACTGTTCACGCTGGCAATCACAAAGGCAACCAGTAGGCTTATTTGGTAGGCCGGAAATATCTTGGTATCAATGCCAAGGTGGTTCACAAACACCAACGACATATTTGAAATAAAGATAATATATCCCGCGAACATCAGTGTGGTGATCAGGGTATTAGCCCAGAACGCGCTGTTTTTCAATACAGTCAGGTAATCTCTGCCAATGCCGCGTACAGAAAAGGGCTTTCGGTTTTCTGGTGGTAGGGACTCCGGTAGTTTGACAAAGCAAACTAATCCGGTTGTTACCGACAGTACTGCGATAAACAGGAAGTTGTAATGATAGCCAAACTGGTAGTTGATCCAACCGCCAATCATCGGGGCAAATGCAATCAGGGTGACCACAAGGCTGTTTAAATCTGCAATCATCTGCGCCGCTTTTTCCGATTTATACAAATCGAACGTCACTGCCGCCCCGATGATGAAGCAGGCTGCACTGCCAAATCCTTGAAAAAAGCGCCAGAATATCAGCATCTCAATACTGCCGGAGAACACACAGCCAAAGCTTCCTGTTATAAAGAACAGGTAACCAATATTCAGCACTGTCTTCCGGCCAAACGAATCTGATGCAGGTCCATAAAGTAATGCTGCCAGACAAATGCCGAGGAAGTTAAAACTCAGTACCCGCTGGATCATGGTTTCGTTGGTTTCAAATGCCAGCATCATGTCCGGAAAGGCGGGTAAGTATATATCTGTCTCTATGGCGGCGGCCAGAAAGATCATGATCATCAGAAAGCGGAAAGCACGCTCACTAAGTGGAGAATGTGTCATTACAGACCCTTACGATTCGTTATCCAATCCTGCCTGAATGGGGCGTTAAGCTATTATTATTCAAGCAGGGAATAAGTGATTGATTTTTCATCGGAGGCGCTGATGTTATTTATTCCACGTTAATAGCAATAATAAAGAGCTATCCGAAGAAAGATAGTAACCACAGGTGCTTATAGTCAGCTAAGGTGAGTCCAGCTCCAAGAATGCATAATGAGCATGCATTCCCATGACTTTACCTGACGGATGTAAAGCCATGCAATCTCTTTTGTATCCTTTACTTTCGGTTCATTACAGCTTTAGAGTTGTGTCGCACTGCCAGATTTTACTTTTTCCAATTCTAAACTAGCTTTAGTAGGGAGCTCATCAGCTTCGGCTTAGCGATGGGGGAACCAAGGTATTTATTAATAGTCAGCTCTATTCCCCGACTTTTAGCTACAAACGTCAACGAAAGGTGTAGTTATGGCGATTGTACAGACGGTGTCAAAATATCTAAGTCAAAAAAATATTTCATTTGAAACTGTTGCTCACCCTAAAACATTTTCTAGCAGTGAGACCGCTCACTCCGCTTTTATTCCTGCTGATCATCTTGCCAAGGGAGTTGTATTAAAAGATGAAAAGGGATATCTGTTGGTGGTGATCCCTGCGAGTGAGTGGATAAGCCTCCGTCGACTAAAGGATGAGCTAGACAGAGAGCTTGAGTTGGTACCTGAAGATGAGATGGAACAATTATTCTCAGATTGCCAACCCGGTGCGGTCCCCCCCTTGGGAGAGGCCTACGGGATCGATACCATTGTGGACGAAGCTTTTAATTTATTATCCAAAGTCTATTTTGAAGCGGGTGATCATGAACAGCTTATAGTGGTTAACAATGAACAGTTTCATCTTTTGATGAAAGGTGTGCGTCATGGTTATTTTTGTAAATCAGTGTGAAACCGACTGCCTGGCACATGCTTTTCGATATAAGTGAATATTGGATATCCTTCTTTGCCGCTCTCATCGGTTTCAAGCACAAAAAAGGCCACTCGAAAGTGGCCTTCAGTTACTCGAAAGCCTCGAGTTTACTCTTTACCGTATACGTTGTTTTCTTGCTCTTGAACGCGGATAAAAGTAGTACGCTTGGTTAGCTCTTTAAGCTGCGCCGCGCCAACGTAGGTACAGGTTGAGCGCACGCCACCCATGATATCCTGGATGGTATTGTCAACCGGGCCACGGTAAGGCAATAGTACGGTTTTTCCTTCGGCAGCACGGTACTTAGCCACACCGCCGGAGTGCTTGTCCATCGCGCTCTGGGATGACATGCCGTAGAATTTCATGAATGTTTGGCCGTCTTTTTCGATGATTTCACCGTTGCTTTCTTCGTGGCCAGCTAGCATACCGCCAAGCATGACGAAATCAGCACCGCCACCGAAGGCTTTTGAAACGTCACCAGCGCATGAACAGCCGCCGTCACCGATGATGCGACCGCCCAGGCCGTGTGCTGCATCAGCACATTCGATGATGGCAGATAGCTGAGGGTAGCCAACGCCTGTTTTTACACGTGTTGTACATACTGAGCCTGGGCCGATACCCACTTTAACAATGTCGGCACCTGCAAGGATAAGCTCTTCAACCATATCGCCTGTGACAACGTTACCCGCACTGATCACTTTGTCTGGGAATTCGGCACGTACTTTTTCTACGTATTCCACCAGGTGCTCTGAGTAACCGTTTGCTATATCGATGCAAATAAAGATCAGGTCATCGGTCAATGCCATGATGTCTTTGGTTTTCTGGAAGTCAGCTTCAGATGTTCCAGTAGATACCATTGCATTGTTAAGTACATTTGCGTCGTTATTCTTGATGAACTCAGCCCAGTCAGCAACGGTGTAGTGCTTGTGAACAGCTGTCATTACACCGTGTTTAGCCAGCGATACTGTCATTTCGAAGCTGCCCACGGAATCCATATTCGCCGCAATAATAGGTACACCTGACCATTGACGACCGCTATGCTTGAATGTAAAATCGCGGGTTAATTCAACTTGAGAGCGGCTTTTTAGGGTTGAACGTTTTGGACGAAACAGTACATCTTTAAAACCTAACTTCAAGTCTTGTTCGATACGCATTGGTATTTCCTTAATCTTATCGAATTTTGCTCACTGGCTTTCTTGCTATTGGCAGATAGCAGGTAGATCACCGGAGAGCAGGCACAAAAAAACCGGAGCGTTGGCAGACGCTCCGGTTTTCAGCATTATAGGCCGAGAAAGTTAATTAACAAGTCTAATAATGTGATTTTTTTTGTGGTATCCTCACAAAGATAGTAGGTAAAAAAACGTCCAATTTTGGCGAATTTTCCCTATTTCTTCGCTTATCTCTTCCATTCTCCCGTAATCATTGCATAATCCCCCTGTCTTGCTGGCTAAGTGGATAGGTTTACCTTGTTAAGCAAAAGAAAAATAAAAAATACGTTTCCGCTCGACTTTTATGGCGAGGATGGAAGTTGGCGCTTCATTATCCGGGCTGAACATCCCGGTGAGGTGTTGGATGCGATGTATTGGCGAGCCTACATTTCATGCCACCGAAAAGAGTTCGATTTGCTGCATGTGGCGACAGGTAAGTTTAACTATAAGTACAACTATTCGACGGCCGACGCAGCTGACTTGCATTATGGTACAGGTGGCTCACCACTGAGAGTCAATATGATGGGTCCGATTGTGCCTATTTCTGCGATATTGGCGCAAGTAGCGTCTAAATATTTAGAACGTGAAAAGAAAACAGCGTAATTGCTGTGTTGTGTTCTAAGAAAGGAGCTGGAAGCAGCTCCTTTTTTTACGTCTGTTTTTTGTTGGCTTATTGGCAGTTTTAAATTGTTAAGTTATTGTTGTTTAGAATATGGTGATTAACCGGAGAGACAGATGAATCGCTGGATTAACAGATTTCTATTGGTGGCTGGGGCGATAATCCCTTGTGTTGCCGCCTCATCGTCATTGCCGGCAATCCATGGAAAGTGGCAGTGCACACCGCAGAACGAAGCTCCGCAGGAGCAAAGCTGGGTGACATACGATTTTAAATCAGACGGTACGATGATTTCGCAAGAGTGGGTTAAGTATCAGGAAGAGCAGCAAACACAGTTGGAATTCAACCTGTTTATTGATTATCGCTATATTGCCAATGACACTGACTATATGCTGAAACCGGTAAAACTAAGCCGGGAGATCATTACCGATCCTAACAATAGTAACCCCTTTGACTATGCTGCCCGGCGCGATCTGACTGGCTATCGCATTTTCTTCAAACCAATACTGCAGGGTAAAAACGAAGCTTTGTTTGATATGTGGTACCACATTACGCCGGACAAGCATTTTAAAATGCAGTGTACACGGCAGAATGTAGCTTAGCTTTCTCGCTTTAGCTTTGACTTCGCTCCAATAGCCTATCTTTATATTGCGTCGGCGTTACCCCGCGCTGACGCTGAAATGCCTTGTTGAAACTCTGTACATTGTTATAGCCAAGCTCCTTGGCGATTTCATTGATTGGCATGTCTTTGAGCATATACTTGATGGCAAGGTTGCAAAGTACATAGTTAGTAACGTTGGTAAAATTCCAGCCGAAGGCATGGAGCTTACGCTGAAGTTGCTGGCGAGTAACCTGGAACCGACTAGCAACAAAATCTAGGCTAGGATAACCGTAATAACAAGCATAGTTGACCATCTCATACACGATCTTGGCAGTATCATGCGGTTGCGGCATGTTGAGAAATTCATCGAGCTGAAAGTTCGATACCAGCATTGGGCGGGATGTGCTAAAGGGTTTGGCGCTACCATGCTCCAGGATCGAAATGTCTAGCCAGACCTTGGTCATTGGCGAATTCCATTTAATCTCACAGCCAAAATAGGCTTCCACTCTGCCATCCCCGCATGGCGGGCCGCTGATTTCGACATGTTTCGGTCGGTAATTATCACCCATAAAGTGTTTTAAAGTATTGGTAAACATCAAAGCCATGCGGAGGCTGTCATGCAGCCGGCTGCGTCCCTCGGAAAAATGGTTGTCATAGCACCATTTAATCATTCTTGCTGATTGTTCACCATGAAAGGCAGATCCTGATTGCAAACAGGAGGTGCCGTAGTTGATACGCCTAAAGGCGAGTGCCAGATCTGGGCTGGATAAAAACCAGTCACCAAAATACCCCATGTTGTCGAATTTCAGGTAGGGAGCTATCTCGATCATGAAGGCGGGATCATTTACTTGCTCTTCAATGAGTACCAGCCAGTGATGGACATCAGTAAAGGGGATGAGAGCCATTGGCTCGGTCAGTATACGTGAAGGGATACCCAAATCTTTAGGCTTTAGGCCGTAGCGTTTCTCCAGCCCAGTAGATACGGGCTTCATGAATATTGAACGGATGAATGATATATCGAATGTCGCTGGGGAGCGCTTCATTGTACTAAGCTCGTCACAAGTCACATGAGGATAGATTACCTCACATTGTGAGGTTATTTGATGCATTCAATCCGATAAAAGTACGCAGATCACATTTTTCCGCACACTCCATCGAACAAAAAACATAGAACAACATAACTTTTGTAGATCGGAGTTGATTAAGATGAGCCTCGTAAGCATGCCTTTTGTCGATAGCGGTGTCGACACAGCATTACATATTATGGCCGCCGTGGTTTTGATAGGGACTGTCGCGGCTGCAGCTTATGGATTCTGGCGAATTCATGAGCTGCCAATCCAAAAAGCACATACCAAAGAACACCATCAAATAGGGCTAATAACGGCACTTACCTGGATAGGGTTTGTCTGGCACTGGGTGTGGGTTATTGCCGTGTTTATCGCATTTGTCGATGGTGAGCAGGCCCTGCGACGTATTCGCGATATCTGGAAAGGGAATGATGAGGGTGAGATCGAAGTCCATCGCCAATGTCACAGTGCTTCTGAAGTCGCAACATCAGACGTTGCCATGAATAAGGTTGAGGAGACGGAGCATGCTTGAGGGTTTAGCAGTATGGTCGTTGTTCATCTACTTATTGCGCATGGTCGGTATGCCTTGGAATAAGTTTTCAAAAAGCTTTGCCTACTTAGGTGGTGCTGGGTGGCTGTTGTTTGTCTGGGTTGGCTTAATCACTTTTGCGCCTATGGATATGTCGGGTGGTTCATTGGTTCAGTCACCCCATATCCAGCTGCGGCCGGCTTCGACCAAGATAAAAGGGCATGTTGATGAAATTTATGTCAAACCAAATGAGCAGGTCAAAGAAGGCCAGCTGATTTACACATTGGATAGCGAGCAGTATCAGATTGCGTTGAACCAAGCAGAGGCGGAGCTGGATGCTGCAGAAGTCATCCTATCTATTGCTGAGGAAGATGTCCGTATTTCTCAAGAATCATATAACGCAGCATTGCAGGATATTGAGATATCAAAGAATCAGCTTATTGCTGAACAGGAAGATCTTAAGTTAAAGCAAACAACACTGAAACGTTATATCGAGCAGAACACGACCGTCAAGCATACCATTACCGAAACTCAGATGGATGAGCAACGTACTGCGGTAGCGATGGCGAAAGCTGAAGTGGTTACTCTGCAATCGAAGCTGGAAAAAGCAAAGTTGTCTGCTAATAAATCCAAACTGGCATTGGAGAAGTCACAATTGATGGTGAGTAGCCGTCAGGTTGATATTGTTAGCGAGCAGGAAAATGTTGCTCAGGCTCAGTGGAATCTGAACCAGACCAAAGTATATGCGCCAGCCGATGGTTACCTGACCAACTTCATTATGCGTGAAGGTCAATATGTAGGGATTCTGCCCCGCATACAGATGTACACCAACGAAAAATATGTCCTGATGCGAGTAAACCACCAGGCGATCCGCAATGTAAAAGTTGGGCAACGGGCTGAATTTACCTCGGCCGTATATCCGGGCAAAATTTTCAATGCAGAAGTTGAAGGTATTATCGAAGCCACTGGAGAAGCGCAGGGCAGCTTGTTGGCTCGTGACGATAATATTCGCCAGACAACAGGGCAGAATGCAATGAACAAGCATCACTTTGTTCGATTGAAACTCGATGAGCATCAAGGTTATGACATTCCGGTCGGTTCGGTTGGCCTCGCCTGGATAAGTGCTGAAAAACCGGTGCCATTCCTGGGATTCTTGGATGTGATCCGCGGCATCATTATCCGTATGAAGTCCCAGATCTTCTTCGTGTGGTCAATGTAATTGAAATAATTAATAAAACCAATAACAACATCTTGTAACGGTAACCGCTCTCGGGGAGTAGCAATACTGCCCGAATTTTTACTACGTTAATGCTGACTGTAGTTAAGCTGTAACCCCTTGAGGCTTGGGGTTACAGTTTTTTTTCTTGCTCATTGATGTCTTGCTCTTCAGAGGGTACAACTATGCAGCGTATTTTGCTGTGGAGCCTAGTGTGTTCTCTCTATTATTCCGCCTTTCTTCAAGGCGTATGTTGCTAGCAATAATGATGTTATTGCCTGCTTTGGTCGTGACTTTTTCTGTGAGCGCTTCTGAGTTGCGGTTGTTTGGTGATATTAGCCTGAACGATACTGCTGAAGAGGTCAGTTCGTTACCGGGTGTGTTTGACTGTTCTGCTTTGTATGAAGATGAGCCAGTGTTCTGCTTCGACCAGTTGCAGGAACTTAATGTTGATGAAGGAATGCTGTCGGTATTTTTTGTCGATCAGAAAGCTCGTTATGTTGAATACAATGTACCGTTAAACGCGGCAAATTATAATGCAGTGCTAGCAGGACTAAGGCGTAAAGGGCTGGTTTTTACCCATTTAAATGTAAATGGGGAAACGTTAGATGTACTGGCAGGTATTCAGAATCTGGATCGGCAGACATTGGATGAGCAGATGTTTACGTTGGCCAACCGTTATGGCTTTACGGTACCAAGGGAGTACTTGTTTCTTGAAAAAAGTGCTTTTAACCACGCCTATCGCCAAGGCTATAAAAATGTTGAGCACTGGCTGAAGATAGAAGCGACGGCAGGCGATTCTAAAAAACAAGACAGAACAGTGAAGATGTCAGTGTCGGCCGAACAGATCACAATAACGGTTGCCTATCCTTTTGCTGATTATGGTGAATAACAGTACTTTGGCTTCCCTCGGGTGCAAATTATGTAGTTTGGTATTAGTCCTGGCGTAGATTGCTAGTGATAGAAATCGGAGTTGGGTAGCGCTTAACAACCCAATAGGTGGAAATGATAAATGTCGTCATGGTGGCTGTTTGGATAAACATGCTAGCTTCTTGTGAGAGTAATTCGGCATTCATGGCAGCATAAGCGACTAAGAAGGAAAACTCGCTGGCCTGGCTAAGCCTGGCTCCTAACTCAAGGGTCATACTTGGCTTTTCATGGGCCAGAGATAAGGCCTTAGTAAACCCCCATGCCTTGATGGCAACGAGCAAAGCGCCAAACAGGATGCCCAGCAGGCTGTAGATATTGCTAGCAGCCAGATCCATTCTTGCACCTATGGCAAAAAAGAACAGGATCAGAAAAAATTCACGCAGTGGTTTGAGATGGACTGAAATGGCTTGGGAAACCCGGCTAACGGCAATGGAAATTCCTGCGATAAACGCGCCACTTTCATACGACAGTCCTACCTGGTGGCTAAGCTCAGCCCAGAAAAAACACCAGGCCAGAGTCGTTACAAAACTATATTCCTGGATGACGTCGAAGCGCTGGAATAATGGCAGGATCAAATAGCGAACACCCAGAAAAGCCAGGGTGCTAAACGCTACAAATTTTAGCAACATCATTATAAATGCCACTAGTATGGCATTGCCCCCGACACCGCCAGTATTGAGGAAAATGATCACACTGATCGCCAGAATATCCTGTACCAGCAAAATACTGGTCATGACCTGACCCATATGTTTGTGATGCAAGGTCGTGGTCGGGATCAGTTTCAGCCCGATCACCGTACTGGAAAACATCAGGGCTGCAGCGATGATCAAGGCATCTTGCATAGGAAGCTGGATAGCCAGGGCAAAGAGCAAAGCACTTAAAAAGAAGAAGCAGCAGGTTCCCAGGGTGATAATGGAGCTTTCTTTAAAAAGCTGGATGAGCTTTTTCGGCTGCAGGTTAAGCCCAATTAGAAACAGCAACAGGATCACCCCAAGATTGCCGATTTGAGTGATATGTTCAGGGTTTGGGATTAACTCCAGACCATTGGGGCCGATGAGCATACCTGCGGCAATATACGCCAAGATGATTGGCTGGCGGGCATAAAGAAACAGTGTGCCAAGAATGGCAGCACTGATTACGATAGCACATAGCTCGAAGATCAGGGGAGCTAGGTTGATCTGCATACACTAAAATTCCTGTATATCAGACATATACCCAATGGAAAATTTTCTGAATGCAGCAGATCATTGTTCCGTTGGCATTTATACCAATCAATGGAATTGTTATAAGGATAATACATCTGGATTGCTATACATTAGCAACCAGTAGCTATGCGCATCAGTTAGTTTGGTTTACTCAAAATATATGGGTGTGTTGATATGCAATAGTGTTGTATCAGCAAGTTCTGACAGAATGTTAACTCTGTATTGACATGCCTTCGAATGATAAACCTATGCTAGAGGGAAATGAATATATTAATAAAGCTATAATATGAAATCTGTAATTACTTGTTTTCTTGCGCTTTCCTTAGCAACGTTCCCATCAACAGTATTGGCCAAAAAGAACCATCATAAAGATCACCATCACAAGCATCATAAAGAGCACTATCACAAGCACCATAAACATCACAATCACCACGGCCACAATCACCACCATCGTGATGTCGTGATTGTGAAAGAACAGCATCACCACTCGTACCATGAATCCAGATTACCTGAAATTGCAACATTTGCCGTAATTGCCGGGGTATCATACGCCATCATCAATAATACGTTTTATAAAAAATCTGGTAACGAGTATCGTTCTGTCGATCAACCATCACATCGATAAAGACGACTGGCAGCAGCAGAGTATGCTGTTGCCATTCTTGGAGCTATTGACTAATTTACATTTCATAGTTAATTTTAAAAATTGAGCATCTCATCACAAACAGGATTATATCCTGCACGATGCCAGTGACAACATCGACCATAACTCTCTAATAAATCCATTAATTTCATGTGCTTACATTCCTATTTGGATGAGTCAACTGCTTTTCTGAGCTAACGCTTCCTTATTTTGGGTTTTTAAACTGGTTGATTTGATATTAATGGCTTTATATGTTTAATTTCGCCTGTATTGCGAAATTTTAATTGTCAAAGGTTGGCATCCTCAGTGTTTTGTTTAATCCTAATTGTAACTTGATTGTTAACGCAGCTGATTGCTGTTGTAACGTGGCCGGTATGGCGAAACAGGGAAACTCAAGGCAAGGAACTAGGAGCAAATCGATGAATACTTCGTTAGAGCGTACACTTCAGCTGACCCAACTAAGCGGACAGGCGGTCAATGATCTTTCGCCTTCATTTAATTATCTGCCAACGACAGACCATGCCGATGGCCAGTATCGCCTACGTCGCTACTCAGTGGTGAAGGTAAAGCAGGGTAAGGTTGAACATTTGCCATCACGCCAGTTTGTGCAGGCGGATGATATCAATACGTTCCAAGGAAATGTCAGTCGAAGTTTTGAGACGCTTGAAGCGTCTATCCTGCACAGCGATGGCTTGCGCGAGATGTGCGAAGTCTTTAAGAAAGCCAATGCCCTGGATGATGAGCAGGAAATCGAGATCCATCAAATTCGCATTTCAGCCATTGAGGAAGAAACCTTAGTCGCACCTGAAGGTGTTCACCAGGATGGTTTTGATCACCTTGCAGTGATCGGTATTGGTCGCCATAACATCGAAGGTGGAGAGTTCCTAGTATACAGGGAGCAGAAAGATCTGCCGTTTTTGAGCATGGCGCTTCAGCAGGGCGAAGTCGCTATTCTGGCAGATAGCCAGCTTTGGCATAATGCGCGGCCGATCAAGGCTGTGAAAAAAGACGAGCAGGGATATTTGGATCTTTTTGTACTGACTGCGAAGGAGCCAAGTCATGCCGTTCACGCCTGAAGCCGTTCGACCGGGCTTTCCAGCCCTGAATCAGACAGTCAATGACCAGCCTGTCTTCTTCTTTGATGGCCCAGGTGGTTCACAGGTACCATCAACTGTACTTGAAAAGATGACAGCCTATTTGGGGCACTATAACTCAAACTTAGGCGGGGCGTTTTTCTCCAGTGCTGAAACAGTATCTTTGGTTGAAAAGGCAAGGGCATCGGCGCAGGCATTACTAGGGGCGCCCTCTGCGGATAACATCGTATTCGGTGCCAATATGACCTCGCTGACGTTTCAGTTGAGCCGGGCCATCAGTCGTGACTGGCAAGCTGGTGACGAAATTATTGTCACTGCACTGGATCATTATTCGAATGTTTCGAGCTGGCAGCAGGCCGCGGAAGACAAAGGAGTGATAGTCCATCAGGTACGGGTAAACGAGGCAGACTGCACCTTAGACTATGATCATTTGCTGTCTTTACTGAATGCAAAGACTCGCTTAGTCGCAGTGACATATGCTTCGAATACGACTGGCTCACTGGTAGATGTCGAACGTGTTATTGATGCGGCACACCAAGTGAAGGCACAGGTCTATGTTGATGCGGTTCACTTTGCACCACATGCGTTAGTTGATGTACAGGCTTTAGACTGTGATTATCTGGCTTGCTCGGCCTATAAATTTTTTGGCCCCCATGTTGGCATCGCTTATATTGCACCGCAATGGCTGCATACGCTGCGCCCTTACAAAGTAGAACCAGCAACAGATCATGGGCCGGGGCGTTTTGAAACGGGTACCCAGAGTTTTGAAGCCTTGGCAGGACTGGTAGCTGCTGTTGAGTACTTAGCCCAATGGGGTGATGAAAGCGCCAGCCTACGTCAGCGCCTAGTGCAAAGCTATGAGCAGTATCAGCAGCATGAAGAGACACTGAGTCGACACTTTTTGAACTGTTTGTCCCAGTACAGCAATATCAAGCTTTACGGTATTGATACGCCGACACGCTTGCGAGAGCGAACGCCAACTTTTGCTATTCGCATTGACGGTGTTACACCGAGTGATGTGGCTGGGCATTTGGGCCAGCTCAATATGTGTGTATGGAATGGTCATTTTTATGCTCAGGGTTTGTGTGAGCAGCTGGGACTGATGGATGATGGTGGTGTTATTCGTATTGGCTTGATGCACTACAACACGGTGGAAGAAATCGATCAGCTGTTTACAGCATTAGCACCATTTCTACAACGTTAGGCGAAATAGTAATACCGCCACTCTTTGCCCCTAACTGTCACAGGCTTGAATAAGGTGCTGGTATTACGATTGTGGCTGGGAATAAGGTGAAGTAGTTTCTTTTATTGCTGCTTTGCCTTTAAAACAAAAAAGTGTTTGAACACTACATAATAATAATGATTTTTAGCCCGAGATGATTGCATCCGGGCTTTTTGCTTTGCAAGGGGGATGAATCCAATCTAAAGGTTCTCGTTTTTTTTGCAATTTTATTCACCTCTCACCCCTGCTTTTTACCTCCATTGTTTCTATACATTATTTTGTTTAAAAACAGCCAGATAAAAATAGTCTAGCCGACTAATTTTCAATTTTGAGTCGATACTGCCATGTAAATTCTGTCAGGAGAAGAAGATACATGATGCAGACCAGTTGAGTTTTAGAGTCATTGCTCTAAAATTGTAGTTCCTGTCCAGTACAAGGCTCAACGGAAGAATAATGAGAATAAAGCCTATCGCGGTGATGACGTGTTGCGCCGCTATATTGACGATGCCTTTCGGTAGTATCGTGTCTGATGTTTACGCAGCAGAATCTATTGAGAGCAGCTACTCTCCAGCCAGGCAGCAAGCAGTGAGCTTTGCTGATGCCTGGCAAGCGGTTGTGGTGAATAATGATGGCTTGGCCGCAGAGCGTGCTAATGTTGACAGGGCCAGGCACCTCCAGGATGCAGCCCATGATTTGTATTTCCCGCAAATAACGGCAACGGCAAAGTACACCCGGTTGGATAAGCCAGTTGAAATCAAACCTTCTGATGTGATCGAGAGTATGCCAGCTGGTGAATCCATTGCAGGCTTGGCGCAAATGCTTGGGATCAATACTGCCAGCCTAGACAAGCTATTTACCTCCCAGTTGACTGAGCGCGATATTTTTACCAGTTCAATTCGTGCAGTCTGGCCGATTTTTACTGGTGGCCGAATCACGGCAGCTCAGGACATTGCCAAAGGACAGAGTGAAGAAGCCCGCCATTTGCTGGCAATGAAGCAGCAGGCCAAGTTTGAAGATCTGGCCAAGTTCTACTTTGGCGTCGCCATGACCCAGCAAGTGCTGCAAACCCGTATCGACGTTGAGCAAGGATTGAAGAAACATTTTGATCACGCGCTCAAGCTAGAACAACAAGGGCAAATTGCCAAGGTTGAACGCCTGCAGGCAGAAGCTTCATACGATAAAGCACGCGTGGAACGCCAGAAAGCCGGGCGCGATATGGAAATTGCCCAGGTAGCACTTACCCGATTGCTGAAATTGGATTTGCCGGCCGTGCCTTCAACACCTTTGTTTACCAATACCTCTTTGCCTCCGATGAGCGCATTTATTGACAAGACACTGGCCGATTATCCGGGGCTTCAGATCTTGGATGCCAAGAAGAAGCAAGCGAGCGGGCTGATTGATGCCGAGAAAGGCAAGTACTATCCGGAAGTGTATTTATACGGTAATTACAACCTGCATGAAGACGATACCCTTGCTGCGAAAACGGCACCAGACTGGGCGGTAGGCGTTGGAGTTAATATCCCGCTGGTGGATAACTCCGGGCGTTCGGGCAAGGTCAAGGCAGCCCACAGTGCGGTCACTCAGGTGAATTACCTGCGCGCACAGGCGGAGCAAGATCTGTCGGTATTGGTTGAGAAAACATACCGCGAAGCGATGCAGGCACTGGAAGAATACAACGGCCTGTCATCAAGCCTGCAGCTGGCAAGTGAAAACGTCCGCTTGCGTGAGAAGGCTTTCAGCCAGGGGCTCTCTACATCATTGGATGTGATCGATGCAGAGTTGTATCAGGCCAGTGTGAGAACGCAGCGTTCTGCGGCTGCATTTCAGTATGTTATTTCCCTATCGCGCCTATTAGCTGTTAGTGGCGAGATCAGCAGTTTTAATCAGTATCAGCAATATCAAGGTGTAGAGGTTAAGTCATGAGTAAGTTTAAGTCTTTGGCGGCGGTAGTACCGGCAGCGGCATTGGTGGGCTGGCTTGGCTACACCTTCTGGCAGGCATACCAGCCTCAGCCCGAGCGTATGCAGGGGCAAATTGAGGCACAGCAGTACAATGTATCGTCAAAAGTACCGGGCCGTATAGAGCAGGTATTGGTACGAAAAGGGGACAAGGTCGAGCGGGGTGATCTGATTTTCACCTTATTAAGCCCGGAGCTGGATGCCAAACTGGAACAGGCCAAAGCGGGGCAGGAAGCGGCAGGTGCGATGGCTGAACAAGCCGAAAAAGGGGCCCGTAGCCAGGAGATTGAAGCGGCTCGCGATCAATGGCAAAAGGCTAAGGCTGCAGCAGCCTTGATGGGGAAAACCTACCAACGGGTTGATAACCTTTATAAAGATGGTGTGGTTGCCGAGCAGAAGCGAGATGAAGCCTATACACAGTGGCAGGCAGCCCGTTATACCGAGCGCGCCGCCTACCAGATGTTTGAGATGGCCCAAGAAGGTGCCCGCGATGAAACCAAGCGCGCGGCAGTAGAAAAAGCCCGGATGGCGGCAGGTGCCGTTGCTGAAGTTGAAGCTTATGCGGCAGATACGCAAATCGAGAGCTGGCATGATGGCGAGGTGACACAGATCTTGCTCCATGAAGGAGAACTTGCCCCGCAGGGTTTTCCTGTTGTTAGCGTTGTCGATATCAAAGATGCCTGGGCAGTTTTCCATGTCCGTGAAGATAAGCTGAAAGACTATAACCAAGGGGCAGAATTTGATGCGCTGATCCCTGCACTAGGTAAAGAAAAGTACAGTTTTAAAGTCAGCCATGTTGCCGTGATGGGGGATTTTGCAACTTGGCGTACTACCGATCCGGCACAGGGTTTTGATATGCGCACCTTTGAGGTGGAAGCTCGCCCGGTACAGCCAATAGAAGGGATGCGTGTCGGTATGAGCGTGATTGTTGAGTGATCGAAATGACGTTTACTTCACAGTTACGCCGCGAGTGGCAGCTGCTGAAAGCCGATGGTTGGCTCAGATCTCTGGTCTCATGGCTGCCAGTGGCACTCTTTATCACTCTCTGGGCGATTTTTTCTGCAGGTATCGCGAGGGATCTACCTATCGGTGTGGTGGATTTCGACCATAGCCGATTATCTCGCCAGGTGGTGCGCCAATACGATGCCAGCCCCGCTATAGCGGTGACTCAGGCGTTTTCGTCCGTTGCCCAAGGCAGTGCGGCCTTAAGGGCGGGTGAAGTCTATGCATTAGTGGTGATCCCGAATGATCTGGAGAAAAAAACGCTGTTGGGGCAGGCACCTGATATCACAGCTTTTTACAATAGCCAGTTCATATTGATTGCTAAGCTGGTTAACTCCGCTATTGTCCAGGCACAGGGAACGCTGAATGCATCGGTGGGCACATTGCAAAACTTAGCAGGTGGTGATGCTGTTCCAGTTCAGGCTTTGGGGCAAGCTGTGCCCTTGCGCTCTCAGGTAACCCCTTTGTACAACAGTAATAGCCACTATGGGCAATTTCTAGTGTCGGCAGCGATCCCGGCCTTGTGGCAGATTTTGATTGTGATCACGACCATTTTGGCCTTGGCGGCAGAGTCTCGACAGCAAGGGATCACTGAGTGGCTGCAAACGGATCCGGTTCGAAACCTGGTGGTTAAGTTAGTGCCGTATACTGCGATTTTCTGGCTGCATGGGATGTTATTTCTATGGGGCTTGTATGTCGTACAGGGTTGGCCGATGCATGGTAGCTGGCCAATCTTAATGTTGGCGCAGTTGCTAATGGTGATAGCCTGCCAGGCCATTGCGGCGCTGTTTTTTCTGTTTCCGCTTGATCCAACCAAGGCCATGAGTCTTGCCGCTGGCTTCACGGCACCGGCATTTGCGTTTGTCGGGGTAACTTTCCCCGCAACGGATATGCCTGCTTTTGCCCAGCTGTGGCGTGCCATGTTGCCAGTGACGCATTATCTTGAAGTGCAGGTTCACCAGGTTAACCATGGCCAGGCAATCAGTGAAGCACTGCCGCAACTGTCTATTCTCGCGGTATTCTCATTGGCTCTGATTGCTGTGGTATTGAGGGTGAAGGCATTGGCTAGAAAGGAAACCGTTGAAGGGGTGAAAGCATGAGCTGGCGAACCTTGCTTAAATTTGAATTAAGCGCCATTTTTACCAATCAATCCATACTCTTCACCGTATTTGGCGGGGTGCTGATTTACTCATTCCTATACCCGCTACCTTATTCTCAGCAGCTTCCACGGGAGCAACAGGTTGTTGTTGTGAATTTGGATAATAGCCAGATCAGTCGTGAATTGGAGCGCATGGTCGATGCCACACCGCAGGTACAACTAGTGTCTCGGGCATTTAGCGTCGATGAGGCCAAAGTCATGATCAATGCGGGTAAGGTACAGGGGCTTTTGGTGATCCCTGAACATTTCTCTCGTGACTTGCTGCTAGGGAAAAGCCCGACATTGGCCTATGCAGGCGATGCCGCTTACTTTCTGGTTTATGGCTCTGTTGTTGAAGGGTTGGCGACTGCGGGAGGAACATTAGGTGCCAAGGCCAAGGTATCACGTATGGTCATGTCGGGTGAAAACATTGTACTGGCGGCTGAGCAGTATTCGGCAATGAACTTGAAGATGCAACCCGTCTTTAACCCAACCATGGGCTACATCAACTATGTCGTGCCTGCTGTCTTTGTGTTGATCCTGCACCAGACATTATTGATTGCTGTGGCATTACTGGGTGGTGGGCAGAATGAATATCACAGGCAGGGAAAAACCGGTTATTGGCTACAATATCCGGCCTGGAGGGTGGCATTGGTTAGAGGCTGTCTGTTTATGCTGATCTACCTGCCATTGGTGATGTATTACTTTGGTTTCAGCTTTTCCTATTATCAAATCAACCGACTGGCTTCGATCTCAGATTTGCTGGCGATTACGGTACCGTTTTTGCTGGCGGTGATATTCATGGGCATGATCATTGGCCAATTGATCCCCCGGCGGGAGCTGGCCACGGTGGTGGTTCTGCTAAGTTCTATACCACTGATTTTTTCGGCGGGTTTTATCTGGCCTACCTCAGCGATCCCTGGCCCGATTACTATGCTGGTTCAACTGGTTCCGGCAACACCGGCAATTCATGCTTTTTTGAGGCTGAATCAGATGGGGGCGGAGTTCAATCAGGTTGTACACCTGTGGGGGCAGCTATGGCTCCAGGTACTGGTTTATGGTGGGATAGCAATGGCCTTAACCCTAAAGATAAAAAGGCGTCAGAAGCCTACGGCGACTAATGCCTAGCTGTTAGTTGAGGGCAAGAAAAAAGAACGCCATAGTTTGTAATGCCGATCATTTCTGTCTTAACTGATCGGCATTACTCGGCTGAGGGCCCGTTTATCATATCGCGTCGGCTGATGATTGCAGCCTTGAGCGAGTCATAGCCCTTGCCGCGAATGTCCGGGCCAATCAGGCCTGAACCATCGTTTTTCTGTTTTGGTTTGCGCCTAAGCAGAGTCACCAGCATTAACCCTTTGGTAACCCTTGCCCCGCTATGCTCGATAGCTATTACTGCCTCAAAGGTTTTTTAATGCTGTCAGAAGGGATGTTGTTATGGCTATAGAAAGAATAAAAGAAACCGTACTGCTGAGTATTGCACTGGCTATGACGGTGTTAATGCTAGGTATGGCATTGCCAAACCATAACGTAACTTCTGTTATTTTTCCCTTAAAGAACAAGGAGCAACAAGCTCAGTCTCGGAATCATAGTGAAAGGGTCGGGTTCATATTTGAGGTGCCAAAAGAATGGAAGCGCACCTTTGAAAATGAAGAAAAAAAAGTGACTCTGTCTGCTAAAAAGCAGACAGGGTTGTAGATCCGAGCAATTGCAATCAGCCATTGAGTTTACCTTCTGGTAACCCGGGAACAGCTAGAATTTTTCCAACTAATCATTCACCTCCCAAGGTTACAACATGAAACGGAAATTAGCTGTTTTCGGGTTAGCATTTGCTGTGCTCTCCGCTAGCTATATTTGGTTCTCAGCCCCAGCTAACTCGGTTCAGGGCGAACCGAAATCGATCCCCCTTCCCATTGTCGATATTGTCAATGTTATGACATCACCTGAAAGCGAACAGATGGTGTTCTACTCGGAAATCAAACCAAAATGGCAAACAGACATTATTGCCCAGGTTGAAGGCAAAGTTGGCTTTATCGATAGGGAACTCGAACAGGGGAATGTTGTTTCTGCAAATAAGTTGTTAGCTAGCTTCGACAGATCAACGTATTTACTGGCAGTCGAAGAAGCGAAAGCCCGCCTGCAACAGGCGAAGGCTGAATTGGCTATTGCAGAAAGTGAAATGAAAGCGGCAAAGAAAGGCTGGTCGCTCTCTGGCAATAAGAACAAACCCGTTGCGCCGATTGTATTGAAAGAGCCACAAGTCGCCCAGGCAAAGGCTCAAGTTGCCGCGGCCAAAGCCAATCTAGAAAACGCGAGATTGCGACTCTCTTTTACCGAAATTCGTGCACCCTATGATGCCATTATTGCAGAAAGGATGATCGACCCCGGAGAAGCTATTCAAGAGGGGCAGAAGCTAATGACTCTCTTTAACCTTGGTGCAAGGGAGGTGGCGATAGCGCTTACTGATAAGCAGTGGCGATCACTGCCTGAGGACCTTTCATTGCTTGAGGTGAAAGTTGTGACGGCAACCTCTGATGAGTCATACAAAAAAACATTTAAGGTAACAGGAGTTCGCAAGGCGGGTTTTATTGATCAACGTAGTCGCCAACGGTTCTTATATTTAGAGTTAGAAGGCGGCCTGCCTGGCACTTTTGTTGAAGTGGCAGTGAAAGGTAAAGAGTGGAAGAACGCTTTGATCATTCCCCAAACGGCGATGAGTCCATCAGGCCAGGTTTGGTACCTCAATACGCCCGATACACTTGCTTATTGGAGGCCTAATCTACTGGGTTCTTCAAAGCACAGTTTATATGTCAGCGCACCAGAAAGTGGGGAGTTTCGCATTGTTCAATATGCTCATGACGGGTTGAAACTGGGTGCGTCGGTTAAACCAATTCATGGGGTGAAACTATGATCCGTTGGTTTATTCGCAACCCGGTAGCTGCCAACTTGCTTATGGTGATGATCTTAGTCTCTGGCTGGCTGACACTGAACGGCCTGAGATTAGAAGCATTTCCTAAATTACCGGCCAATAGCGTCGGGATCTCCACAGTTTTTATCGGAAGAACCGCCGAGCAAGTCGATCTTGGTTTGACGGCTAAAATCGAACGGGCTCTGGAAGGCATTGAAGGGGTAAAGCATAGTTTTTCTTCCTCCCAGAGAGCCTATAGCTATGTCCAGGTGATACGCACAGACAATTACCCGCTTGATAAGCTGACTCAATCAATTCGACAAAAGCTAGATGCCATTGAAAACTGGCCATCTGGTGCTGAAAGGGCTGTGATAGAGCAAGAAGCCTATACTTTCCCATCTATGATTGTGCAGCTATACGGTGGCGGCGATATTCAAACCCGGCAGGAGGTATTAAAGGAGCTTAAAAGACGCCTCATCTCACAGCCAAGCATCAGCAAAATTAAAAGCTGGGGGGAAGAAGAAAACCGCGTCACGCTGGAGGTCGATCCCTTTGCGTTGAAGGCGTATTCATTAACCTTGGCTGATGTCGCTGCTGCAGTAAATTCATTTTCTGTTACCGGGAAGAGTGGCTTGTTGAAACTTAAGTCTGGCACCTTGGTATTAAGTACCGATCAGCAGGCTTTTTATGCCAGAGACTTTGCCGATGTGGTGGTGAAAACGACAGAGCAGGGCTACGCGGTCAAGCTAAAAGATGTCGTCCGGCTCGTCGATAACTACGCGGAGCATGATGAAAAAGTGCGTTTCAATGGCCAGCCTGCACTGGGTATTGAAATTATGGCGGGGTCGAAAAGTGATTTAAAAGAGATGAGTCAGCAAGCTCATAGTGTTCTGGAGGAGATGAGAGCAACCCTTCCGAGCGATATTAAGCTGACGATATGGTCTGATTTGAGCCGCTATATTGATGAGCGTCTGAGTTTGCTGCAAAGCAATGCCTTCCAGGGCGTTGTGTTGGTGTGCTTGCTGTTGGCCCTGTTCTTGGATGTTCGCCTGGCATTTTGGGTTGCGGCGGGCTTGCCTGTTGCGATTGCTGGCACATTTATCTTTATGGGGCCGACTTTCCTGAATTTTACCTTAAATGAAATTACAACCTTCGGCTTTATTTTGGTGCTTGGTATCCTAGTCGATGATGCAGTGGTTGTCGGCGAAAGTGTCTACTCAGTGCGAAGCCAAGCCTGGGGCACCAAGCTAGGTGTGCTGAGGGCGACTGAAAAAGGAGCCAAACTTGTTGCTATTCCAACGGTTTTTGGCATCGCAACAACGGTCGCCGCTTTTATGCCCATGACCCAGATATCAAGTGAGTGGGGCAAGTTATTTGCCGGCTTTGCATGGATTGTGATTGTGGCACTGCTGATGTCGCTGGTGGAGTCGAAGCTTATTCTTCCTGCTCACCTTGCCCATTCTAAGGTAAAAGCACCAAATAGAATCCAACAGGCTGCGAATAATGCGCTCTCGTGGTTTGGAAAGGCGTTTTATGCCCCTGTTTTGACTTGGTCTATCCGGCATAGGTATTCGGTGGTGGTTCTGTTTTTTGCCATCTTGTTGGCAAGCTTTGCTCTTGTTCAAAAGAATTACGTAAGAAGTGTCTTTTTTCCTGAAATTCCGGGTGACTTAATTAGCATTAGTGTGACTCACCAACCCAATACGCCGTTAGAGTTAGTCGAAAATAATGCCCGGAAGATCCTAAATGCTGCAGAAGAGATCAATACTGAGCTTGAGCAGAAGCTGCTCAATAAGATCTTGAGCGTCGTGGATGGTGAAGACATCACAATCTATGCAGAGCTGCTACCTCAGGGGGAAAGGGTGCTGGGAGCGAAAGCTGTCGTTGATCGCTGGCGTAAAAAAGTGGGGCTGCTTTCGGCTACGTGGAATGTGAATTTTTCAACGTCGGAAGATAGTTCAACGCCACAAGTGGAGGTAGTACTGACACACTCCAATATCGCTTACTTAGAACAGGCGAAGCAGTTCTTGATTGAGAAAATTAACCGGGAACATGGAGTCATCGCTGCGCGAGATAATCTCAAAGGCAGTGTTCCTGAGCTTACCTTTGCATTAAAAGAGCAAGCTAAACAGTGGGGGCTGACTCAGCAAGATCTTTCGAGCCAGTTAGGCGACAAGATGGGCGGGCTTGAGATCCAAAGGTTGCAACGCGGCTCTGATGAAGTGCGTGTCGAAATTCGTTTTCCACGAAAATACAGGGATTCACTTCTGGACTTAAACCTGGTTCAGATCAGAAACAGCGCGGGACAGGCTTTCCCATTAAAAGCCGTGGCTGATATTCAATTTGACTATAAGCGCGCCGACATCATCCGGAAAAATGGCCAGCAGTACGCCAACATCACCGTACAGGTTGATAAAGCAATGGTCTCGCCTGAGAAGTTGTATGCCAATCTAAGTCAGTCAGCGTTTGATGACATGAAACTGAAGTGGCCGGGAATAACCATTAAGCAAGCGGGAGAGTTAGAAGAGAGCAAAAAGGCTAAAGCCAATATTATCAAAGCATTGGTTATTGCGCTGATTGCGATTTATTCCTTGCTCGCGGTGCCGTTGAAAAGCTACATGCAACCTGTAGTGATTATGTCGGTGATACCGTTTGGGTTTGTTGGTGCTGTATTGGGTCACGGTCTGCTGGATATTCCGTTAAGCATGCTTTCATTCCTCGGTATGATGGCACTCGCTGGTGTGATAGTTAATGACAGCTTGGTTTTGATTGCCAGCTTTAACCAGAACAGAAAAGACGCTCTGAGCAAACCAGAGGTACATCGATTACTTGTCGTAACTGGCCTTTCCAGGTTGAGGGCAATTTTCCTCACAACGGTAACAACATTCGCCGGCTTGATGCCTTTGATGCTGGAAACGTCGGAGCAAGCGCAGTACTTGATCCCGGCAGCGGTATCGCTGGCCTATGGTGAGTTGTTCGGCACAGGCATAACCCTGATCCTGGTCCCTGTTTTGATCGCTGTGGTGGTGGATGTGCAGTCAATATTTAATAAAAAAGGCAGTGATGCCGACGTGAAGGTAGCAGATGCAAGTACTGATTATTGATGATGATAGACAGTTATCAGAAGCGTTAGCGGATTATTTCGAGCTTAAAGGCGTTGAATGTGACTTCGCTTATAACGGCAAAGCCGGGCTCGAGCTAGCCAGGAAGGGCGATGCAGACGTCATCATCCTTGATGTTAACATGCCCCAAATGGACGGCTACGAAATGTGTCGCCTGCTAAGGGCGGCTTATATCAATACGCCAGTATTGATGATGACAGCGTATGACACCGTAGAAGATGAGCTCTCCGGGTTTCGGAGCGGGGTGGATGATTTTGTTATCAAGCCATGTCCAATGCCTGTCATTTGGGCGAGGTTGCAAGCCTTGGTGAAAAGAGGGAAGCCTGCCAGTACACAGTTATCAGTGGGTGAGTTGTCACTTGATATAGACGCGCAGGAGGCATACAGAGCTGGGCAACGGCTGCAACTAACGCCAATTGGCTGGAAGATGCTGCTTTATCTTGTCCGCGAGAGTCCACGGGTGGTGCCAAGGTATGAGCTGGAACAAGCAATATGGAACGATGAAGACATAGATCCGAGCAACCTGAAGGTTCAATTAAGTAAATTGCGAAAAGTGTTGGATAAGCCTTTCTCCAAGCCGCTTTTACATACACGTGTAAATGCTGGGGTGCAAATTAAGGAGCTTGAAGAATGACGCGGAAAATTCGCTCTTTGCAACAAAGTCTCAGAAGAAAGCTGCTGCTCTTTGGGGTGTTTCTTATTTTTTCCATGATAGCCATTTTTACGGTCCAATTTTTTGTTGGAGTCGATATGGCGTCAGACAAGGAAGTTGAATTGGAAGTTCGCTCTTTTGCTCGCAATATCCGCTTAGGGGAAAAAGATGACGTCCTCACCTTAGCGGTTTCGAAAGTTTATCGAAACTGGGATGTGTTACCTGAGGTCGTTCGTGAAGCCTATCTAGCTCCTGAGCAGTTAACAGTCGGTGAAATTGTCGAAATGGAAGTTGAGCAGGAAGGCGGTTTGGTTTATCTCTTCATGTTGCCCTATAGAACTGAAAGCGGCGAACTGATCTACTGGCTAGGTGAGTATGCTGATGAGGACCTTAACTGGCTTGTTTCCGAGTACGTTAAAATCGTTGCCAAGCAGAGTGTTATCGGTATTCTGTTTTTTGTGGTTGTCTTGTTTGGTGTTACAGCTGTCTGGATGCGCCAGCTGAGTCGCCCTTTTGTTCATCTTAGCCAATGGGCGAGTAAACTCGGAACGACAGAGCAGGGGGCACGACCATCCTACGACTATTTGGAGCTCAATGATCTATCGGAGCAGCTAGAGTCTGCGGTGGATCGTATTCGCGCCTTCAACGAGCGAGAGGCGGATTTTTTGCGCCACGCAAGCCATGAACTTCGCACTCCTCTTGCTATCTTGCAGATAAGTTTGGATACCTTGGATGAGCAACACCCTCAGTCGCGGCCATTAGGCCGAGCCCGCAAGGCACTTGATAATATGAATACGGTAAGTAGTACCCTTCTTTGGTTGGCTCGTGAGTCTAATGAGCCACTAGAACAGGTTGATATCGACCTACTCTACTGTTGTAAGCGTCTGTCAGAAGATCTTGCCTACCTCCAGCAGCAAAAAGCGCTGACAACCGTCATCCGTGGAGCCGGAGAATGTCATAGTAATTTGCCGCTGGTGGAAATTGTGCTGAGCAATTTGATCCGGAATGCGTTTCAGTATGCCGAAGCGGGGGAAATTACGATTGAAGTTGAGAAGGACCTAGTTCGAATTCAAAACCAAAGTGATTATGACGGCAAAAATGCCAGTGGTTTTGGTTTAGGGCTTGAGCTGGTAAAACGCATCTGTGATAAGCAGGGGTGGCAGTTCACTTTTTCTAAGGAACAAGAACAAGTGATCGTGGAGGTTAGGTTTGGGTACCTTGCAACATCCTGACTGATTGAATCTAGTGATATTTCTTGAAGTAAGAGCAGTGTTTCACAGTGCAACGGTTTTTACTTGTGGTAAGTTGATTAATCGCAAACAAAGCAAGCCTCACAGATAGGCTCCAATGAAAGGACTCAAAAACCATGGTCGATTTGTTAATAGTGGTCATTGAAGAGCTAATGCTGTTCATGGGGTATCATACTGCGCGAGTGCTGATACCTTTACTCACTTTTGGTCATGTCCATGTTCAAGCCAAAGATTGCTCTCAGGAAAACCATAATAAGCGCTCAGGCCTTCTGCTAAACAAGAGAGTTGCCGCAGTTCTCGGATTTATATTTTGGTTTGCAGTCATCTTCTTTGCATTCAGCTTATTCTGAATAGCTAAGTGTTTACTGACGTTGGTTATTTTACCTGCTGCGAGCTAACAATTTCTTCATTTACCCAGCATAATAGTTGCTTGATTGCCCGCGATAGTACCTGATTTTGCCTGACGATGTAGCCGAGGCTGGTGGTCGGGAAATTAGGTAGTGGCGTAACCGCTGTTTGCAGGTTGAGCTTGGGATGAAGGGAGAATTCCGGCACAATCGCCACCCCGAATCCGGCTTCTGCCCAGTCAATTTGGGCATCGACACTGCCGACTTCCATCACCCGGTACTTAGGCAGGTTTAATGTCGGCAGAGCCGAGTCGAGCAGATCACGGGTACGGGTATCGTGACCGAGTAAAATTAGCGTTGGCTCTTCCTGGCTATCTGGCCGCAAGCCTTGCTGCCATGCCTGTAACCCATCACCGAGAGCACACCATTTCACCTGCTGCAATTCGGTAAAATGCAGCGGTTGACTTTCCTTCTGTGCCATCACAAACCCCAAGTCGGCCTTGGCACTTTTGACGAGCTCTGCCGCCTGTGAAGAGGTGGTATTGAGCAGCGATAGGTCAATACCGGGAAACTCTTGTTTGAACGACTGGAATGGGGATATCAGTAGCAGCCGCGAGATAATATCACTGGCAGCTATCGTCAGTGTTCCCTGGCACAAGTCATTGATAGCATTTAGATCAGCCTGACAGACTTGCAGTTCCATTAAGGTGTTTTGTGCGCTTTGCAATAGGCGCTCACCGGCCTGGGTCAGCCTGAAGGGGTTGCGCTCGATTAACTTTACCCGGGTGGCTTGCTCAAGTTGCTTGATATGCAAGCTGACATTAGGCTGGGTCATGTGCAGTTCGATGGCCGTTTTACCAAAGTGCTCCAACCGGGCCAGAGTCACAAAGGTATTAAGCCAGTGAAGATCTAACATAATAGTTCTCGAATCATAGTTGCTACTTCCAGCAAGCTGCGCAAAATACTTCCCGCTTCCCGCTTCCCGCTTCCCGCTTCCCGCTTCCCGCTTCCCGCTTCCCGCTTCCCGCTTCCCGCTTCCCGCTTCCCGCTTCCCGCTTCCCGCTTCCCGCTTCCCGCTTCCCGCTTCCCGCTTCCCGCTTCCCGCTATTCTACACCTGTCTCCCAACAATCCCATATGGAATCCTTATCAAGGTGATAACGATTATTAATTTTTCTTATTTCTTGGTGGGGCATAGGATATGGGCATCGCTTTTGAGGAGAGTAAATCATGTCGTCTATTGTTGTTGGTGCAAACTGGGGTGATGAAGGTAAGGGCCGTATCGTTGACTATTTAGCTGATCAGGCATCGGCGAGCATCCGTTTTCAGGGTGGTAACAATGCTGGCCATACCGTAGTGAATGACTTCGGCACATTCAAGCTGCACCAGCTTCCGAGCGGCGTATTTAACCCTGACTGTATTGCGGTGCTAGGCCCGGGCATGGTGATCAGCCCGGCACCATTATCCGAAGAATTGGCTGAAGTTAAAGCGGCTGGCGTCAACGTCAACCTGCGTATTTCAGACCGCGCAACGCTTTGTCTTCCACTCCACGCTATTGAAGACACACTTGAAGAAGAGCGCCTGGGTGATGGGGCTTACGGTTCGACACGTCAGGGCATAGCACCCGCTTATGGCGACCGAGTGATGAAGAAAGGCATCTTGGTCGGCTGGTTGAAGCAACCTGAAGTATTGCGTGAGCGCATTCAGTTTATGATGGACTGGAAACTGCCACAGCTTAAGGCATTGTATCCGTCATTTGAGTTTAGCCAGACGGCTGAAGAGATGACCGAGTGGCTGCTAGAAGTATCGGCACCTTGGCGTGATGCGATCTGCAACGTTACCCTGCCACTGAAAGAGCTACAGGCAAAAGATCAGAACCTGCTATTTGAAGCCCAGCTAGGTGCAGGGCGTGATTTGGTCTACGGTGAATACCCATGGACAACCTCATCCAATGTGATTTCAACTTATGCAGGTATTGGTAGCGGTTTGCCAGCGCTTCGCCCTGAGCGTGTTATTGCTGTTGCTAAGGCATTTAGTTCGTCAGTTGGTACAGGCACCCTGATCACCGCAATGGAAGAGCAAGATGCGTTCCGTGAGTCAGCCAACGAGTTCGGTGCAACTACTGGTCGTCCTCGTGATATGGGGTATTTTGATGCAGTCGCGACTCGTAACGGCGTAGAAATCCAGGCGGCAACTGAAATTGCCCTAACTAAGGTTGACTGCCTGAGCGGCATGTCAGATCTGAAGATCTGTGTCGATTACGATGGCGAGCACAGCGAAAACCCAATTTGGCCACAGACGGCAGCCCTTGCCCCCGTTTATGAGCAAATGGAAGGCTGGAGCGAGGACATCACAGGGTGTCGTACGTTTGAAAGCCTACCGGTTGCCGCGCAGAAATATGTACTGCGCATTGAAGAACTCATGGGTGTACCGGTCAAAATGATCTCGGTAGGCCCTGAGCGTGAGCAAATGATTAATCGCTAATACCGGTTGATTAGTTGCTAATACCAAGCTGGATAAGTAGATGATCTACTTTTTCATGAGGGAAAATTGCTAAATACTAGGCGGAAGCTGCAGTAACTAGTGGTCTAATTACAAAGTTTCCAACGAAGTAGTTGGTGATTTTAGCCATGAAAAATGATCAGATATTTATTTAGTTTGGTATAAAACCCAGGGAAGCACGCAGGCTGGCCAGCAATGGTCAGCCTGTTTGCATTTATGCCGTTATATAGAGGTGATTAAGTATTACAGACTTATCAGCGGTTTCACTGGCTTCATATTGATGACCTGCCGCATTTCGAATAACTCAACGAGAAGTATTTTCTGCTGCATATTGAGTGGCCGAATCTGGTTGTTTGTCGCTATATGAGTCGCAATGGCTTTAATCGTAGTTGAGCGCAAGGGAGTTCCGTGGCTGATACTTGCGATATCGACAATATCCATCAGGGCGTAGAACTTGTGGACATAATTGATGGTTTCTTGTGGTAGGCGAAGAGAGGGAAAGTGCTTCTCGGCCTGCTGGTTCAATGCTCGCTGTACACGACCTTCCCCTGAATTGTAGGCTGCCAGGGTTAACATCACGTCGTGGTTAAATTTCTGATAGAGAAAACTGAGGTAGGCGATAGCGGCCTCGGTGCTACGGCTGATATCAAAGCGCTCGTCTTGCTGCTTATTTACGGTAAGACCAAATCGCCTGGCAGTTGCGGGCATCAGTTGCCATAGACCGGCGGCGTTGGCTGGTGAAACCGCCTTTGGATTGAATGTCGATTCCAGCATTGGGATAAGAACCAAGCTTTTTGGCAGCTGGTGTTGCTCCAGCCGCAACAGGATCTGTTGGACGGTGGGTAGGAAGCGGAGAAATTGCTGGTTGATCAGTGTCTGATGGGGGGAGAGCTTTTGATAGTGTTGGCCGACCTGCGTTTGGAAGTGCTGCTGGTTAATAGTGGTAGTGACACTGTAACCATGGTTGGGATAGAAAAGTGCGATAAAAAGGAGCAAAGCCAAGCAAAGTGGGTACGGGCTGCCCGGCAAAATTGAGCGTGGCCAATGCCTGAGACAATAGAGTAGAACACGCTTGGGCTGTAAGCGACTCGCTGCTATGTATTCAATTAAGTTTACATTCATTCTTACAGCTGCATTAGGTTTCCTGATGCGTAGCTCTGCTCTTTACCTACCTGCTGTAGCATTTCGTTATATGACGCTGAAATTTGCCCGTTGAGCTGATTGAGCTGGTGACATGAGCGGATACGCAGTTCTAATGTTTGCCAATACTCGTTCATTGGTTTCTTGAGTTTCTCAGGTAATGCGTGGAGCAGGGTTGCCATACCTGTTTTGGTTTGGCTTAGCCCTAATGTTGCCATTAATTCAGAGCGCTTTGTGGCACTTCGACTCAGATCGTCTATTAATGGCCGCTGCTTGGCAATCAATGCCTGGAGAGTTTCACCGTCAAACTTCAGGTAGCTCTCTTGCTGTTCAACCATTAGCTGATGAAGCTGCTCGTACTGACGAATATCATGCTGAATACCTTTCATAATCAGCATGATAGCTTGTTGCTTATTGATTGGATTAGCCATTGTCGCCTCCCTGACTCTTATCTGTCTAGATTCTTATATCCGATTATTCATGCCCGGTATGGAAACGCATTAGTGCACTGGACAGGGCCGAAATATCTAAATCAAGCTCACCACGGGCCAATGCCTGCTTCACTGATTCCACCTTGGCCATATCCACATCTGGCAGCTGATTTAATGTATCTTGCGCCTTTGATACCAGCTGAGTGTCGACACTCACTTGGGGCTCGATTGCTGGCTTCGCTGATGATGGCTGTGAAGTCTTTGACTCACTGTTACTTAACTGGCTTGGCTGCACATGCGTGCCAATCACTTTATCGATTTTCATGGCTGGGGGCTCCTAGTTCTCTCTGCTAATTATTTAAAGCGGCAGTGTGGCCAGTTTTATTAAACAAAAATCAAAAGATTGTTTGGACTTTTCCTTGTCCCGCCACCATGGCTCTGATCACTTTGGACGAGCTGGTATTTTTAACACTGATTTGTTCGTTCTCAGCCCCGTTTTCAATTGCTATCCCTTTCATGCTCGCTTGCATACCATTTTTGCTGGCAACAATCAGCACCTCATCTCCTTTTTCTACCAGCCAACGCTGCTGCAAATGGGAAGGACTTACTAACTGGCCAGAGCGGATACGGCGCTTGGTACGTTTTCCGGTTACGGTGCGGAACTGGGTCGCGAAATCTTTGCTGCGGTGAAATGACAGGGTTTGCATCTTCAGCATGCTGACATCGATTTTTGTATCACGGTTGATGGTGGTTTTGGCCACGACAACCGGCAGTTTAATGCGGACTTTAACCGTCGTGTTCAGGCGCCACTTTTGCTCTTTACTGTCGCAGCTAACCTGACGTTTCAGGTTGCCGATCGGTTGGGTTTGCTGATCGCTTGCGCTGATGATCATGGGCTCAGGACACACAGGAAGGTGATTGACCGATGCAGGAATTGCAATATCAATACCTGTTTCCAGAACCTGCCATTGGTAACGGGTGGCGAAGGCCTGAATTTCTTCCGTGACTTGTTTGCGTAGCTGCGCGCGAAGCTGATTGGCATTCACGGTTGTGCCTACGGTTTCCGGCTGGGCATGTACGGAACTCGCCAGCAGTAAGCCGATGGAAACTAAGCTTGCTCTCCATTTCCTTCCTTTCCGTATGGTTTCCGATAGGCGGAAGTTCCGCTTCCGTGTTCCTTTGTAAATCATTGATAAATAATACCTAATTTTTTGGCACGCATTTTGATTGTAAGGGTTGATGTAAGCCAGACCTAAGGAAGAATCAATGGCGATCAGTTTTGAAAATGCGTTAGGTGTTCACCCTGATGCGCTCAACTTTAGGGTTCAACGCACCAAGGTGTTGGCCAGTAACTTAGCAAATGTTGATACGCCTGGGTATCTCGCAAAAGACATAAGTTTTGAAACAGTGATGAAAAACACAGGCTCGAACAAGGTCGATAAGCCGGTGCCACAGCTTGATATTTCAGCGCAATACTCAGTGCCATACCAGAACTCGAAAGACGGCAACACGGTGGAGCTGGGCGTGGAGCAGGCCAAGTTTACCCAGAACAACATGAGTTATCAGGCCAGCCTGACTTTTCTCAACATGAAGTTTAGCGGGTTAGCTAAAGCAATAGAGGGACGTTAATTACCATGTCATTTACAGATATCTATTCCATTGCGGGATCGGCGATGACGGCGCAGACCGTGCGGTTGAACACGGTCGCCAGTAACCTGGCTAATGCCGATGCGGTGTCGGCTAATCCGGATGATGCCTATCAGGCACTGAAGCCGGTGTTTGCTACGGTATACAGCAATACTCAGCTTACGACGAGCAATGATGGCTACCCAAATGCCGAAGTACGGATTGTCGATGTGGTGCAGAACAAGGGCGATGCTGAAAAACGCTTTGAACCCCATAACCCGCTGGCCAATGACGAGGGGTATGTGTACTACCCGGATATTGATGTTGTGTCTGAAATGGCTGACATGATGTCAGCGACCCGAAGCTTCGAGACCAATGTTGAAGTGCTGAGCAATGTGAAAAGCATGCAGCAGGGGTTGCTGCGGTTAGGGGAGGGTAGCCGATGAGTCTTGCTCAATTTACCGCGTTAAGCAGTGATACGCCAGCCGTGACCACTTCCGAGAACCAGGTGCAGGCTAACCCCGCAGATATGAATGATGCGGGCTCGCTGAAGAATGAATTTATTACCCTGATGGTGGCGCAGATCCAGAATCAGGACCCACTTAATCCGTTGGATGGCACCGAATACGTTGGCCAGCTGGCACAGTTCTCTCAGGTTGAAAGTACTGAAAACATGTCGAAAGTGATGCAAAACAGCATGGTATTGCTCGACAACATGCAAGTACTGTCAACAGCGGGCCTTGTCGGGCAAACCGTTTATGTCAATACCAGTGAATTCGAGCTTTCCGAGCAGATCCAGCAGGGCAAGATTGAATTAGAGCACCCTTCCAACCAGGTGACTTTGCTGATCAAAGATGAATACGGCCAAACAACCAAGATGCCGCTTGGGGCGCGAGGTAAAGGTGATGTCGATTTTTCTATTGACCCCGATGCCCTGGGACTGAAACCAGGCAACTACACGGTTTCAGTGGAAGTGGAACAAGGACAGGCACAACCTAACCTCTTGCTGGCTGGTGAGGTTTCTCAAGTGCGTGTTCCAAGCAATGGCGGCGCGGCACTGGTCAATGTGGCGGGTGTCGGCAGTGTGCCTTTCTATCAGATTAGTCAGTTTGGTGCTTAACCAGACATTACTCGAAATGAGGATCTTATGAGTTTTGATATTGCATTAAGTGGTCTGGGCGCAACCAATGTTCAGTTGAATACCATCAGTAACAACATTGCCAACGTATCAACATCCGGCTTTAAAGAGTCGCGTACCGAATTCTCTGCGGTCTACAACGGCATGCAGTCAGGCGGGGTGGAAGTCGCTTCGATTTCTCAGAACTTCGACAAAAACGGTTCGGTAAGCGGAACAGGTCGCTCGTTGGATTTGGCGATCAACGGTGGTGGCTTTTTTGTTACCAAGGACAACACTGGTCAACTGCTCTATACCCGTTCTGGTGTGTTTGGCACAGACAAAAATAATAACATCGTTAGCAATAACGGAATGAAGCTGCAAGGCTATGGCGTCGATGGCAATAATAAGCTGCAAACAGGTGCGGTGAGCGATCTGCATATCACCACATCATCACTTTCCGCTAAAGCGACAGATAAAATTGATTTTGTCGCCAACTTTGACGCACGGGTGGATGTACCAACCACCACTCCTTTTAATGCCTCCGATACCGATACTTTTAACTCGTCATATACCTCGAAGGTTCATGATTCTCTGGGTAATCCACATACCGTGACGCAGTACTTTGCCAAAACGGGTGACAACCAATGGGATGTTCATGTCCAGGTTGATGGCGGTTCGACGGTGCATACCGAAGCCGTCACATTCAATACCGATGGCACGCTGGCTACGCCAACCGGAAACTTCAATATTGCCTTTCCTGCTCCCGGAGCCGAGCCAATGGGCATTGATATCAGCCTCAATGGTACTACTCAGTTTGGTGCTGATTTTGGTGTGAGTACCAACAGCCCGAACGGTTACTCATCGGGCGAGCTGGCAGGTGTACGTGTTGAAGACAACGGCATGGTGTTTGCCACCTATACCAATGGTCAGTCCCAGCTTCAGGGACAGGTGATTTTGGCTGACTTTGCCAATGCCCAGGGCTTGGTGAAAACAGGCAATACCTCATGGATGCAAAGCTTTAGCTCTGGCGCACCGATTAGTGGTGTACCGGGAAGCGGCACCCTTGGTGGCCTGACAGCGGGCGCACTGGAAGGTTCTAATGTGGACTTGACCAGCGAGCTGGTCAGCTTGATGACGGCCCAGCGCAACTATCAAGCCAACGCAAAAACCATTTCAACCTCAGATCAGCTGACTCAGGCACTGTTTAACGCGGTTTAACCGGATGACGGACTCAAAGGATTAAGCAATGGATAGTTTGCTATATACCGCCACCAGTGGTGCCAGCCGGGTGATGAAAGCCCAGCATGTGCGTTCGAATAACTTGTCGAATGCCGATACAGCAGGTTTTCGCGCCGATATGGAGCGGGTGCAGAGTATGCAGTTGCAAGGTGCGGGCTTTGATGGCCGGACCATGGTGGTGACGAACTCTGCCGCGACACGGTTTGACTCGGGAGACTTGATCAAGACCGGCCGTAGCCTGGATGTGGCGATAAACGGAGAAGGTTTCTTTACCGTACAAACCCCGGCTGGCAACGAGGCTTACACACGCGCTGGTAATATTCGTGTCGATCAGCAGGGCAATATGACGGTGAATGGTTTCCCGCTCATGGCTGAGGGTGATCCTATCACCCTGCCTGATTATCAGCATATTGAGATCAGCGATAAGGGGGCTATTTCGGTGATCCCGCCGGGTGGTGGTGCGGAGATCGAAGTCGGCCTGCTTAAGCTGGTTAAACCGGCTAATACCGAGCTGCAAAAGGAAAGTGATGGTCTGCTTCATGCCCGTGACGGCGGTGAATTTCCTGCCGATGCGTCGGTCTCGGTGGCCGCTGAGCATTTAGAGGGCAGTAACGTTTCAGCCATCGATGAGCTGGTGAACGTTATGTCGCTGACCCGCAATTTTGAAATGCAGGTACGAATGATGAAAACGGCCGAGACGCTGGCACAGGCTGGCAATCGCCTGATGAGTAGCCGCTAAGCCATTTTTCAGCTGAACCTGAATATAAAATGTTAGGAGAGAACAATGCATTCAGCATTATGGGTAAGTAAAACAGGGATGGCGGCGCAAGATACCAAGATGACCGCTATTTCCAATAACCTCGCGAACGTCAATACGGTGGGCTTCAAGCGTGACCGTGTGGTCTTTGAGGATCTGTTTTACAGCATTCAGCGCCAGCCGGGAGCGCAGGTTGACCAAATCAATGAGCTGCCAAGCGGTGTGCAGCTGGGTAGCGGTGTCCGAGTGGTCGGAACCCAAAAGGTATTCACCCAGGGTAACTCGCAAAACACCAGCCAGGAAATGGATTTGGCGGTAATGGGAGCCGGCTTTTTCCAGATTGAAAATTCGGACGGGGAAATCATGTATACCCGTAACGGCCAGTTTCATGTTAACTCCGAGGGCTTGATGGTGAACAGCCAGGGCCTGCCGCTGACACCGCAAATCCAGATCCCTGAAAATGCTACCAGTTTATCTGTTGGTGTAGACGGAACCGTGACCTCTATCGTTGCTGGCGATCCCCAGCCTCAGGATCTGGGGCAAATCACTTTGGCGAAATTCATCAATCCGGCGGGTTTGGAGGCCGTTGGCGGCAACCTGTTTCGTGAAACTGCTGCGAGCGGTCAGGCTGACGAGCTGATCGCGGGTTTAGATGGTGTTGGCAATATCAAGCAGGGAGCACTGGAAGGTTCTAACGTGCAGGTAGTGGAAGAGATGGTCGATATGATCACCACTCAGCGTGCATACGAAATGAATGCCAAAGTGGTGTCTGCAGCCGACGACATGCTGAAGTTCGTGGCACAGTCGGTGTAAGGAGTCAGTGATGAAATGGCTTACTTCCTCTGTTGTTGTGTTGCTTGCCAGCTCGGTACTTGCCGGGTGCAGCTTGCGTCCTGAGTTTATCCCGCCGGAGCCGAACGATGAAGCGTATGCGCCGCCACCGCTGGACTATTCCCTGCCGGATGCGGCCGATGGTAGCTTGTATCGCCATCAGTACATGATGACCTTGTTCCAGGACCGCCGTGCCTACCGTGTCGGGGACGTGCTGACCATTTTGCTTGACGAGGAAACCCAGTCGAGCAAAAAGGCCGATACCAAGTATGACAAGGGATCGTCAGTCAACTTTGCCGCACCGACATTCGACACTAATGTTATCGATGATCTAGCCGTAGGTATTGACGCCAACCGTGCCTTTGATGGCTCGGCGGCCAGCTCGCAGGGCAACAAGCTGGAAGGGGCCATTACTGTTACTGTGCATGAAGTGTTACCAAACGGGGTACTTCGAATTCGCGGTGAAAAGTGGATTCGTCTCAATCAGGGAGATGAGTTTATCCGTCTGACCGGTATCGTCCGTGTTGATGATGTTGACCGTCGCAATCAGGTGTCATCACTGCGTATCGGAGATGCCAGGATCACCTACTCCGGCCGGGGAGCACTTGCCGACAGCAATGCCGCTGGCTGGCTCTCTCAGTTCTTTAATAGCCCATGGATACCTTTCTAATGAACAAACTCAGCACCTTGCTTTTTCTTTTGCTGATCATGGGTGTGTCAGCTTTTATGACCCAACCAGCACGCGCGTCGGCACCAATGCCGATTATGGATTTGGTTGATGTCCAGGGGATCCGGAACAACCAGCTGGTGGGCTATGGCCTGGTCGTTGGCCTGGACGGAACCGGTGATCGGAATCAGGTGAAATTTACCAGCCAGTCTATTACCAATATGCTGCGTCAGTTCGGGGTTCAGATCGGTGACAAAACTGATCCCAAGTTAAAAAATGTGGCTTCTGTCAGTGTCACGGCTTATGTCACTCCTATGGCGGGACCGGGGCAGGAGTTGAATATCGTGGTGTCATCGATTGGTGATGCCAAGAGCTTGCGTGGCGGTACTTTGCTGATGACACCGCTACGAGGCATCGATGGTGAAGTGTACGCTGTTGCCCAGGGCAATGTGGTTGTCGGCGGTGTGCAGGCAGAAGGGCGAAGCGGGTCGAAAATTACTATTAACACCCCAACCACCGGTCGTATCCCAAACGGCGCAACCCTGGAGCGCGAAATACCGTCAGATTTCAACGATAAACCAACGGTCACTCTTAACTTGCGTAAGCCGAGTTTCACCACGGCCAAGAATATCGCCCGTGTTATCAATGTAACGTTTGGTCCTGATGTAGCGACTGCTATCAATAAAGGCCGGGTTGAAATGCGGGCTCCACACAATACCCAGCAACGGGTGACTTTCATGTCGATGCTTGAAGACTTGACTGTCGTGGAAGGGCGCAAACCTGCCCGCGTTGTTTTCAATTCCAGGACCGGCACAGTTGTGGTGGGTAAAAACGTTCAGGTAAGCGAGGCGGCGGTCAGCCATGGCAGCCTGACGGTAACTATTTCAGAGCGTCAGCAGGTAAGCCAGCCTAATGCCTTCGGCGAGGGCGAAACTACTGTGGTCAATGATTCAACAGTAGATATCAACCAGGGCAAGGCACAAATGTATATCTGGCCGGAAGGGACTGAGCTCAATACGATTGTTAGTGCAGTCAATAGCCTGGGTGCAACACCAGACGATTTGATGTCTATTTTGCAAGCCTTGCATGAAGCTGGTGCGCTCAATGCTGAATTGGTAGTGATTTAAGGAGTCTTGATGAAAGTCGAAGGTAACGGTGAGAGTACCCAATATTCGGCCATGTTGTATCACGACAACAGTGCGCTGGCCAACATCAGGCACAGCAGTGACAAGCAGCAGGCGCTAGAATCTGTTGCTGGCCAGTTTGAGGCGTTGTTTTTACAGATGGTGTTGCGACAGATGCGTAGCAGCAGCGATGTTCTGTCGCCTGAAGACAACCCTTTTTCCAGTAAGGAGCAAGGCGTGTATCGTGATTTCTATGATGGCCAGCTGGCAATTGAGATGGCCAAAAAGCAGAACAGTGGTATTGCCGACATGCTGGTAAAACAGCTAAGCCCGAAACAGGTGGAAGCGGTCGTTAATATGGTTGAGCCGGTTAATGAATCGGTTGTGCCAAAGGCTTCGACGTCGGGAACAAACATGGAATCGATCTCGCAAAATCAACGGGCGCATGCTGTCGCACCTCTTAACGAAGCCAGGCATACGGTCGCCTATGATCCACAAGCCACTTTGAAAAACAGCGATAAAGAGGTGAGGAGTACGGTTGCATTCCAACAGCCGCTGATTCGTAAGATGGAGCTTTAACAGCAATGAGTTTGATTAATATTGCATTAACCGGATTGAATGCCAATAAGGCCGCACTCGATGTGACGGCGCAAAATGTGGCAAACGTCAATACGCCGGGATACAGCCGCCAGCAGGCAATGATGAACGCATTGGGCTCGGGCAACAATGATCGTTACAGCGCTGGTGGCGGGGTTGAGGTAACCAGCATTCGCCGAGTGACCGATCAACACTTGGTCAAGCAAACCTGGGCTACCAACAGCCAGACGTCCTATTCGGCCCGGTACCTGACCAACATGAGCCAACTAGAAAATATGCTTGGGGCTGATGGTTTCAGCCTCTCGGCCGGTCTTGATACCTTGTTTGCAGCCTTAAATGATGCGTCAGTCAAGCCGGAATCCACCCCGCTTCGCCAGCAAATAATCAACGAGGCGGAAGCGCTGTCTCACCGCTTTAATACCTTGACTGAATCCCTCCATACCCAGCATAAAGACATGAATGATCAACGAGGGGCGGCTATCGAGCATGCCAATAGCCTTGTCGATAACATTGCCGGTATAAACCGTCAGATTGTTGAAATTACAGGGACAAACGGTAATCCTGCCCAGCTATTGGATGCACGTGATAACCTTATTGGCCAACTGTCACAAGTTGTCGATATTAAAACCACCGATCAGCCTGATGGTAGCCTCCAGGTCACATTGGCATCGGGCCAGCCTCTAGTATTGGGGGGAGAAGCGGCGCAACTGAAAGCCATACCGGATCCCTCTGATCCGTACCTGGCGGATTTGAATGTAGAGTTTGCCGGTCAGCGTTTTTCCGTCAGTGGTAAGGTCGGCGGCGAACTCGGTGCCATTACCGCGTATCAGGTTGAGGCTATCAAGCCTTACCGAGATGCCTTGGACGACATGGCTGCCTCGCTTGCCGATGCTTTCAATAGCACCTTGTCGGGGGGTAAAGATCTTAACAACAACCCGGGTACCCCATTATTTACCTACGATCCGGCCAACCCATCGGCGAGCCTGGATATTACAGGCATTACGCCTGAGGAGCTTGCCCTTTCCTCTGATGGTAACCCGGGTAATAGCGATGTGCTTAAAGACTTGATCAGTATTAGTAATCAGACCTTTTCTGTTTCTGGGTTTGGCAATGTGACCCTGAATGATGCGTTCTCGTCGATGGTGGGTGAAACGGCGATCAAGACGCGTCAGGCGACATCCGATTACAAGGCGACCGAGAGTTTGAACCAGCAGGCTATTGCTGCACGAGATAACCTGAGCGCGGTCAACAGTGATGAAGAAGCGGCGAACCTGATGGTCTTTGCCAATGCCTATCAGGCCAATATGAAGGTGATCAGCACGGCCAACCAGCTGTTCGATACCGTTCTAAAGCTATTTTAAGGGGACGAAATGAGGATCAGTGATACCCAGTTTAGTCAGATGATGTTGCAGAGCCTACAAACCAATAATGCCGGTTTGGGTGAAGTATTGCAGCAAATGTCCACTGGCAAGCGAATTACCAAGCTGTCTGACGCACCTATCGATTCGATAAAGTTGCTCAACCTGTCTCGAGAAGGCAGTGCAATCAATCAGTATCAAGACAATATTCAAAATGTGAAAACCGCGCTATCAAGCCAGGAAGTCTATCTCGATGCTTCCAATGAGACGGTCAAGAGCATGCGTGAATTGGTGCTGTGGGGAGCCAATGGCAGTATGACCGATGAGGATCGCGTCGGGATCATCAGTGAGTTGGAAAACTTGAGAGATTCTCTGGTGTCGTCGTTCAATGCCCAAGACGAGGAGGGGCATTACCTGTTCTCGGGAACCAAGACTGACACGCCGTCGCTGTCAAACTCTGGAAGTAGCTATGTCATTGATGGCAATGCAGACAAACGGGTGGTCACGGTAGCCAAAGGAGTGACCATGGAGTCTAATTTAACGGCACAGGAAATACTGGATCTTGGTGGGGACAACGTGATCAACCAGATTGACCGTATGATTGCAGAGTTTCAGAATCCAACCGCTAATTTTCATGCAGAAGTAGATAATACGCTCAATGCTATTGATGACACCCTTGGCAATATACTCGGTGCGATGACCTCGATTGGGGGGCGTCACAACAACCTTGATTTACTTGAAAGCAGTCACAGTGAAAACAAGCTGTTTGTCGATAAGGTGACAGGCGATTTGGAAGCGCTAGATTATGGAGAAGCCTCGGTTCGTTTAACCAACTACATGAGCGCCCTTGAGGCTACCCAAGCCAGTTATGTGAAGATCAATGACTTATCTCTGTTTAATCGATTGTAAGGCCAAAGGTACGATATGGTGAGTTCTACGGTAGAAGTCCGGCAGCAAGGGGTCAGGCTAACCGGGCAGGGTAAGACCACAATTGCACCGCCAATGGTGGCAGATAAAGCTAGGGTACCTCATTCGGCGACGTCGCAACAATATGCCTCCTTACCACAGGGGGCATATTCTGTTTCTAAAACGCTGTTAGCCAAAGGGCAGCAGCAAGTAACGACAGTGCAAATTGCCCACCAGACACTGCAGCATGTCGGGCGTGAGTTGATCTCAATGAAAAAGGTGCTGACACAGGCCTTGAAAAGCAATCAACCGGCCTCACCGGATACGGCGCAGCAGGTAGCTTCGAAGCAGCAGAGCATCAAGCAATGGCTGGAGAGTGCAACCAGTGATGGTGGACGGGTATTGGACTCTCAGCTTCGCGTCCAGCTTGAACAGGGAGCGGCAAGAACCTTTACCGTCCCGGGGCTAAACCTTTCCCGCCAGCGTCACCAAAATGAGCAGATCCGTCTCGACTTTCCCCAAACCGGGACAGTGATGATTAACTTCAACAGTCAGATGGACGATAAGCAGCTGGTCGATCAAATTGATCGTAGCCTGATCCCGCTAGGAATGCGGGCAGCAGCCACCCAAGAGGGTGATTTAATCTTCCGCGCCAAAGATGCAGACTTTAACCAGATGCAGCAGCAAGTGATGGTTACTGGCCAGGGCCATCGTTATCCTGCCGGCCAGCCGAATGTCGTCAAGCTTCAGCCAGAACCTGAAGGGGTAGAAGATTTGGCGGTTAACCTCGGTAATCGCGACGGCATCCGTCATACCGTGGGTAAAGTGAATCAGCATTTACGCCAGGTGCAGCAAAGCCTTGATGATATCAAAGCCTATCAAGGCGAGCTTGCCAAGCAGATGGTGCAGGTCAAAGCTCAAAGCAGGCTTGGTGATATAGAGACCATTGAAGGTAAGCTGGATACTGTTAGCAATATGGGGAACGTCAACTTCACTACCACCTATCAGGCCGTTTCCGCCCAGGCCAATGTACACCGCCATACTGTGGTCGCCTTGTTGAGGTAAGGGCGTACTGTCCCCCGTAGGTATTCTCTTTAGTATAAAGGGGCTGGCTTTACTGCCAGCCCCTTTTTTCTTATACGAGAATTGGATTGGCTGTGATTGGATTGGCTGTGATTAGATTGGCTGTGAATGGTGCTGTGCAGTTAGGCCAGCAAGAAGAAGAAATAGAGAAAACAGATAAACGCCAGCAGTGTGGCTGATAGGGTCGGATAGATGATGTAAGAGTCATCACGTCGATTGGCACGCTGGAAGCAGAAGAATGTCAAGATAGCGTTGTAAAATACCAGTAAGAGGCTGATAGCGGTGCCTGATTGTAGAGTCAGTGACGTTAGTTGAAACAAGAACATCGAGAGTAGGGCGTAGTCGATAAGAATTAGCCACAAAAAGACCTTTTGTAGGCTATCAGGCTTTCTGGTTCTTACCGGTTGACGAGACATAGTGGGCCTTAAATTACAGCAAAATTAAGGTGATGCTATCTGACTGTTCTCTTTGATGTGTCAGTGTAGCAACACCTTACGGTTTGTTTTGTTCGTATTGTTTGAGATAAACCGAGTACGACTAAAGGGGCGAAAGCTCAGCCATATTTTCATTGTTGGTTGAAACGGTATGGCGGGCTAGGTCACGACGTAGCACGGGTTGATTGAATTCTGCCTTTTGACGGGCTTTTTCAATTTCATTGCCAGGACTGCTGCCAAATAACGCATCGACGACTTGTGCTGCAGGGGTTGTCAGAACAAAGAGCTCAATCCTGCGGTTCTCACTGGCATCGGGTGCATCGGCGTTCAGGAGTGCGCGATCGGACATCCCGGCAACTTGTAAAACCCGTTGCTCCGGCATTCCACCTGCAATCAGGGTTTGCCGGGCGACGTTGGCGCGCGATGCCGACAATTCCCAGTTTGATTTGCTGCTGAAGTGACTTTTAAATTGAGTGGCATCGGTATGGCCACTGATGATGAGTTGATTATTGATTTTTTTGAAAACCGGCGCGATAGCAAACAGCACATCTTCAAAGAAAGGGGTAAGTTGCGAGCCACCACGACTGAACATGTGCTGTTTGTAATTATCCTGCAAAATGATCCGCAGGCCTTGGGGGGTGACATCGACCATCACATTGCCCTGTGCCGCTATCTGTTTCGCCATTTCTTCAACGACCTTAGCCAGAATAGTGAGCTGTTCTTGGGTTTCGAAGGATCCCGGAACAAGTGCGTCACTTTCCGGCCCGTCACCGTTGCCGTCGAAAAACGAGCTGACGGTCATTGCGGCATTGTGGGAGCTGAGATCGGAGGCGTCACCACCAAAATCGATAGGGGATAAGCTGCTGGAGGTGTCAAAAGGGTTGCCCGAGCCTTCGTCGAAGATACTCGAGCTATTGAGGTAAGCGACGATGGCTCGTCGCTCTTTTTGATCGACAACCTGCATCAACCAAAGGACAAGGAATAGCGCCATAAGAGCAATCATAAAGTCTGCAAATGCAACCTTCCAGGCGCCACCATGATAGTTTTCATCACGGCGGCGGACAGAACGTTTAAAGACAACTTGCTCGTTTTTTTGCATTATCCCTCCTGTTCAGCTAACCATTTTTCCATTTCATTGAATGACGGTTTGATGTCTAGCTGAATGTGTTTTCGGCCTGCGTCTATGGCTAATAAAGTCGGTTTTTTTGCCACGTACGCAACCAGTGTTGCTCGAATACATTCAAAGGCTGACATATCACGCTTTACTCGTTGTGCCATTGCGTTGCTCGCAGGGTCAAGAATGCAGTAACAGCCAAAAATCCCTAAAAATGTGCCTACCAGAGCGGCGGCAACGTGATAGCCAATTAACGCGATAGAGCCATCGATAGCTTGCATGGTGATGATGATGCCCATCACCGCAGCCAAGATCCCAAAACCTGGTAGCGCTTCAGCAGTACGTTGCATCGAGCGGGAAGGAAGAAGTAAATCCTGTTCAATGGCTTCTATTTCCTGCTCGAGTAGCCCCTCTAGCTCATAAGGCGACATCTGTCCCATCGCCATTAAACGCAAATTGTCTGTAATGAAAGAAATGAGGTACGGTTCCTGATTAATAAGAGGAAAACGGTTGAATATCTCACTGTTGTAAGGATCTTCAATGTGTTGATCGAGGGATTTGAATCCACCGTTGCGAATGGTTTCAAGCAGCAACTGCATTAGTGCCATCAGCTCCATGTAATATGCCTGCTCGTCATCCCGGGCAGACAAGATACGGCGAAACTGACGGCGCATTTCTGTCAGTACATGGGGCGGGTTGCCGATGATCAGTGAGCCAATGGTGGCTCCCACGATAATTAACAGCTCGGCAGGTTGCCAGATAGCAGACAGATTACCCCCAGCCCAGAGGTAGCCTCCAAATACACACAAGATGATAATGATCGCACCAGTAAACTTTTGCATGAAGACTCCTAGGAAGACAAGTAGTGGTTAAGTTGTTTAAGGGCTTGTTTATGAAGCTGGCAGATGCGAGGCGGGGTCAGGTTAAGCACCAATGCGATTTCATGCAGGTTCATATCGTGTTGGTAGAACAGGGTGAGTAGCAGTTGCTCGCGTTTATTGAGCTTGGCCAGCGCCACTTCCAGTGTCCGTCGCATCTGTTCATGACTAATTCCGTCACTATGCTCAGGTGTCGACAGGTCTGTACCGGCTTCGATGAGTTGATCCAAGCTTTGCATTTCACTGGCCATACTTGCGTGTAGGCGTTGTTGGTAATCGTCCTTATCGGTTCCTAGCACTTCGATGATTTCAGCCTCTGTTGGCTGGCGTTTGAGCTTTTTCATCAGATCGCGTGTCACATCATTCAGCTCATGGGCCTGCTGGCGAGTTTGACGAGAGCGCCAGTCTAAGCGGCGTAATTCATCGAGGATTGCGCCGCGAATCCGACAGACAGCGAAGGCCGGGAAATTAGGATCTTCCACATTTTCGTAACGCCTGGCAGCTTCAAGCAAACCAAGTAGACCGATTTGCTGCATATCTTCAATGCTGCAATGGGTGCTGGTATGGCTTCTAAGCTGGTTCACGACCCGTTTTACTAACACAAGGTGTTTTCTGATCAGCAAATCCTCGTTGAACGAGGATTGGGTGGGTGTCAGTTCGGGTTCAGTGCCGTATTGACCGGCTGGGTTCATATCAAGCATACCGACCTCACTGAACCACGTACTTGGTGAGTAGCACATCGTCAATATCACGCGCGAGGTGAGTGTCGGCAAATGCGGTAAGCAGCGTTTCTTTGACCTCTTCTTGCAAAGAATCAATGGTTGGTTGGTTTTGTAGTTGTTCGTAGGTTTTGTTGCTAAAAAGCTTTAGCAAAGAATTTCGAACCACGGGCATGTAGTTATCGATGTTTTTGATTCGTTCTGGCTGGTGAGTCTCCAGTGCGAGTTCCAGCATTACAAAGTGAGTTTGGCGCTGGCCTTTCACGCTGAGCACTAGCTTGTCCAGAGAGTGAAACGAAGGTTGTTCTGAACGAGTTTCATCTTGAAACGAAAAGTTGCCAACGATTTCACTTAGATTAAAGCTATTGTGTTTTTTCATATACCAGACCGTGCCGGTAAATGTCCCCGCCGATACAACAATGCTGGTCAGGAGCATTGTGAAAAATATAAAGGCATAATTTTGTTTTGTCATGAGTCTGACTCCTTCCTAGGCGGTGGTAGATAACCAGTGTTCTGATGTTGTCTCTGTGGTGTTGTCGGCACTCTCGTTGGCTCCCAGCACGGCTGGCTGGTAGCTGTCGTCCTCTTGGGGTTGGGAATATGATGCCTGTCCCTGATCCCCCGAGCCGACATTAACGTCAACATGAACAAATTGTTGCTGTTGTAGCTCGGCACGCAGGCGCTCGGAAACCTGTACCAAGGCATCGCGAACTGCGCCATGGTTGGCATTGATTTGAACGTTCAGGCGGTCTCCATCAATACGCACCACCAAATCGAGCTTGCCCAAGTCGGGTGGGTCGAGGCGAATGCGAGCTTCCTGTAAGTTTTGGGTCGCCTGTAAAGAGACACGATCCTGCAAAACGTGGAGCATCTGTTCTCCCCACTTGCCTGGCGAGGCGTCCATCTGCATGTTGGCCCAGACGGCACGAACGGGTGAGGCTTGTGACGGGGAGTGCCCTTGAGAAATCGCTGAATGTGCCACATCACTAGAAGAGGTGATAAGCGGTGAAATACTTATTGGCTCGGACTTTGATGCCAGCATTTCATTCAATTTTCCATTAAATGCAGTGGCGACTGGTAAATCGTTAGTGAGGCGCTGAGCCAAAGCTGCACCTGAAATGGTGTCTGGCCCAACTTGGGCGGAGCTTGTAGCCTGCAGAGAAGGCTGGGGTAGTGAGCCTGCAGTAAGCTTGTTCAGCTTAACATTTGCCGCGGTGCTTGAGGCGGCCTCACTCCACCCCTGTCCCGAAGCGTTAGTATTTGTCCCAAAGTGTGTGAAGGAGCTATTCAGTGCTTGTTCCTGTTTGTGGGGAGGAGCGAAATCTGCGTAGGTCATAGCCGTTTCAATGCTGCTGCCTTGCACATCGCTCGCAACGTCTTCGCTGTTTTCTTTCGCGCCCGGCTGAGTTGAGAAGCCAGTGCTTTTGCTAAAGCTGCTCTCGGCTTTTTGTCCATTCTTGCCAGATGGTGACACTGTTGATGCGATCACCTTGATTTCATCACCCTTGCCGTGCGATGGGGCTGTTGTATCCGGCGTACTGCCCACAGTGGTTGAGGTCATTGATTGCATCGGTTACTCCATGTCCATAGCCAGTTGATAAGCCAAGATGCGCTCCTTCTGCTCGGGGGCAGAATCAATGTGTTGTTTTACCTTGTCTCGGGCGGCAGAAAGCGCAGAGTAGGCATGCTGGTGGCTCTGCTTTAACTGCAAGAGTTCAGCCTCGAGAACAGAGGTATGAGGAATGGTTCTGCACGCCAGCAAAAGAGGACGTAGCTGCAAATCCAGCTGCTTCACTGCCTGCCAGTTTTCATCACTGGTGGCGGCTTGCAGCTGTTTTGCTAACTGGCGCAACGTCTGAGGCGAGACCTTAGGCATGCTTACCAAATCCTTCCCAACCTTCACGAATATTGCCCATGACGCGCTCTACATTGCTGATGCGCTCGTTGTCATTGTTCACGCTCGCCTGATACAGCTCGATTTGGGAAAATTCATAAAGATCGTGCAGGTTAGCTGCAATTTCACCGCCATTGGTGAGATCTAACGCACTATCAAGGCCAATTAAAATATTCATACATTTATTGATCCCCGCCCCTTTCTCAGCCAGGCGCTTGGCATCGATGTGGCCTTTTATGCGGGTAAGCTCATTGAGCAGACCATCAATCAGCATCAGCACCAGCTGGTGAGGGTTGGCAGATGCGGCTTGGGCATCAAGGTCAACTTGTTGGTAAGAGTTAAAGCCGGAATCTTGCATTAACATAGGGTACTCCTGTACTAGGCGAACAGACTGCCGGTCTGGTTCATTTGAGTCATTAGGGTGTTCATTTGGGTAAATTGCGACAGATAGCGGTCGTAAGACATCTGGTACTTACGCTCGAGAGTGGCTTGTTTGTCGTCGATACGGGAAATGTTCTGTTGAAGCGCATCCTTACGGGTTTTGAACAAGCCGTTTGAGAATTTAAGGAAAGGGTCGATTGCCTGATCAAGGGAGTCAAATAAGTTGCCGTCGCCGTTGAACATGACCTCAAGCGACGAACTGTCATTGGCCTGGGCAGCTTCAAAACGTTCGGCATCGAGTTCCAGCTTGCCTTCACGGCTGATACTCAGGCCGACTTCCATCAGGCTCTTGCCGTTGTATTGGGTGCGAAGCACGTTGTTTAACTGGCTTTCAATAGATCGTACGGTCGGATCGCTGGCCAGTACGCCGCGCTTTTGGTCTTCAGAGCCCGAGCCAGTAAGCCCGTCGATGGTCGATACCAGGTTGTTATACGCATCTATGAAGGTATTTAGCTGCTCTTTGGTCGCCTCTTGGTCTGTTCCCACGGTTAATCCTACTGGTTGGTCACCTGCGGCCTGGGCCTTGGTTACAGTGATGTCGACACCTGTGATGACATCCGAGAAGGTGTTGGAGCTGCCTGTTAGTGCGAGGCCAGTGCCCTGGGGACCCAGCCAGATCTTCGCATCCTGCGGGGTGCTAATATCCGTGAGGTTGGTGAAGGCATCTTCAAACCATGCCTGTCCCGTTCCGGATGCACTGACGTTGATGGTGTTGGCAACACCTGTTTCGGTGCTGGAAAGCATAAAATGGGTTTCACCGTTGGCACGTACAAGGGTGGCATTGACGCCCGGGTTGGTGCTGTCATTGTTGATAGCCGTTGCCAGATCGGTCAGGGTTGCTGTGCCGTCACCGTCAGTATCGACCTTGGAAAGATCGATTGACGTAGTTTCACCGTCAATGGTGAAATCGAGCGTTCCTGTGGTCGGGATTTGGGTGTCAGCAGTACTGCCGGCAGGCATACCGGTAGATACCTGGTGTGCCGTGGCTACCTGCTCGACAAAAAACTGGTAGCTGCCATTGAGCGCACTGGCATCTACGTTAGTAGTAAAGTTGCCTTCCTGCGATAGGGTAGCGGTGTTTTTGATCACACTCGCAGTTGTGCTGTTCATTTCATCGATTGCTGTGCGGAACTCACGCAGTGCCGTTTCGACTTTACCTAATGCCGAGAGCTGGCTTTGGTATTTGTTCGCCTGTAATTGATAGCGTTGCTCAAATGGCTGTACGTCAAAGGTGGCCAATTGTGTTGCCATGGTAATTGGGTCCATCATACTCATTGCAGAACTCCTTGTTTATATACCTAACAGCAAATAGCGTGCCAGCTTAAATTTGTCTGTAAGTCATTAAATAAATTGAATTTAGTGTGATTTTCAACCTGCGGCGGAAGGGTTGCTTCCGCTTGTTGTTTCCGTTCGGTACTTCCGCTATTCCGATGGATCTGCTGTCGGCGATAGGTACGGGAGAGAAAGTGGAAACTAATGTAATAAGGCGACGGGAAGTGGGGGGAGATTAATACCTGTCGGGATAATAGATGACGGACACAGGCAAAGAAAAAAGCCTCCGTGAGGAGGCTTTCTGGAGCGGAAGGCTACGCCTTGTTGCGGCTTGATTAGCGAAGCAGAGACATCGCCATACCAGGTAGCTGGCTTGTTTTAGTCAGTACGCTTGTGCCTGCCTGCATCAGCATCTGGTTCTTGGTCATGTTTGAAGACTCCACGGCGAAGTCAGTATCCATGATACGGCCTTTCGCTGCTGTGGTGTTCTCAACCATGTTGCCCAGGTTAGTAATTGTGTGCTCAAGACGGTTGATGTTAGCACCCAGTGCAGAGCGCGCATCACCTAGCTCTTTTAGCACGCCGGCATCACCATTTGCACCCGTTAGTGTAGTCAGGGCTGTTTGTGCGCCAGCAGCAGTGCTGATATCACCTAGCGCAAAGGCACCTGCTGCACCGACAGAAGTATTGATTGCGCCTACTTCGGTTGTTACGTCAACAGCAAGCTGGTCACCGGCGTTGGTACCAATCTGGAAGTTAACAGCTGCAGCACCGAATGCGCCAGCAGCATTCAACAGGTCTTTACCACCGAAGTTGGTAGAGTCAAGGATGTTAACCAGCTCTTCGTTCAGCTGCTGGTACTCTTTGTTTAGTGCCACACCGTCGGCTGGGGTTACTGAACCGTTTGATGCCTGAGTTGCCAAGTCGTTCATTCGGTAAACGATGTTGGTCATTTCATCCATTGCACCTTCAGCAGTTTGCATCATAGAGATGCCATCTTGTGCGTTGCGCATTGCAGTTGACATACCACGAGTCTGTGCTTCTAGACGGTTAGCAATCTGAAGACCTGCAGCGTCATCGGCAGCCGAATTAACACGGAAACCCGTGCTCAGGCGCTCCATTGAGGTATTTAATAGATTCGATGTGTTGTTCAGTGTATTTTGAGTTACCAAAGAAGCGTAATTCGTATGCATCGATAGAGCCATGATAGTTCTCCTATTTGTCCATCTTTTGGAATGTTTCCTGCTCGATTTAATAAGGCGGACGTCTTTTGGAAAACATTAACTAAAAAAGATAAAAATATTTAATTATTTCCTAACTATTTGAAATTAATCGAATTACTCTGGTTGCCATTGATGCTGGAATGTCACTGATATAACCAAAGTAATAACTGGCGCCTAATAATTTAAACTGATTAAGATCTTTTTGCGTCGCGACTCTTCCGGCAATGAATTTAATATTCTTTTTACGAACAAAGCGAACGATAGGAATAAGCCCGTCCCGCATTTCCTTTGTTTCTAATAGCTGGGAAACTTTGATTGCGTCTGGTTTGCATTGTTCCAGAAATTCGAGGTACTCGGAGGGTGTGTGTATATCAACCCACAAGCTTGTCGTCTTGTTCTTTAGCGAGGCGATATTGCTCGATAGGCTCATCTGATCCAAGTTACTGGCATGGAGTTGGACACAAGGCGTAATGTGTGACATGGCATCTCTGTGGTTGTAGAAGATCTGTTGCAAGAACGCTTGCCCTAACGGCCAGTTAAGGGTTTCCGCCTGGATCGGTACCACCAAATTGCTGATCATATCTGGGTGAAATGCCTCGAGCTGAAAGCTGATATGCTTGATGGCCAAATATAAGCTGTACATATCGAGGCAAAATGTCATTTGTCGCGAGAGATCGTAACTATATACACTTTGTTCGCTGTTACCGCCAAACCGCAGCGTCAGATGTTGATATTTCACCTCATTGGTTTGGGCGTTTCGGATAGCTTGGCACACATGTCGAATATCATTGGACTGAAAAGCGTCAATGATAATTGCATCGTCTTTTGTTCTTGCTAACGAAGGAACAAGATTCAGCACAAAGCTATACAGAGCATCATGAGTTGTTAATCTATCCAAGGTTACCTACCACATTGATTTGTTTGTTTTCTGGCACTTCATTGTAAGACAGCACCGCTAGCCCCTGGGCGAAAGTACGGGCATAACGCGACAATAACGGTCGGAGTTGTGGCATCACTAACAATACAGGGGCCAAGCCTTGCTGCTTCAATTGCTGCTTCACAACCGGCAAATTCTGCTGGAACTGGTTGAGGATGTTGGGCTCGACCGGGAAACTATCTAGCATCACAGGGCCGCTAGCCTGGGCCTGCTGTAGCGATGTCATCAGCATTTGCTCCAGTTCGTCCGACAGGGCGTAGACGCTCAGCTCCTTGCGGTCACCGTTAATCAGGTTCACCAGGGTACGGCGCAGGCTACAACGTACATCGGCGGCAACTAAAATAGGATCTTTGGTATTTTCGGCACTTTCCAGCATGGTGTTGGCGATAGTGCGGATATCCTTCAGTGGGACTTGATCTAGAAGCAGCTGGCGATAGATTTTTAGCTGCTGACCGGCATGTAGCGCGGCACTTAATGCTTCTGCCAGTTTGGGCGCCTGCTGGGCAAGGCGGTGGTTTAATAGGTCGACATCATCGTGGGTGAACAGCTCGGATAGCTGGGTTTTCATGACTTTGCTCAGGTGAGTTGCAATCACCGTCGCGTCATCGACCACCTGATAACCCATGTTCAGAGCCTTGGCTTTATCATCGTGCTGGATCCATACTGCAGGCAACTGGTAGGCGGGATCATTGCCTAGAATCCCGTCGACCTCACCGTAAGTTTCACCTACGGCAATCGCCATCAGGCGCTCGGGTTCGATAAACCCTTGCTCGATAATTTCGCCATGAACCGAAATTGTATACTGGTTGGGTTTTAGGCTCAGGTTGTCTCGGATATTGACTTCAGGTAGCAGATAACCGACTTGCTCGGAAAGGTTTTTCCTAACGCCACGAATACGCTGGGACAGCGGGGCACCTTGGTCTTTGTTTACCAGGTGAACAAGCCGAAAACCCAGTGCCAGTGACAAGCTGTGTACATGGGGGATATCATCCCAGGTTAGTTGCTGCTCACTTTCTTGCTGCATCGCTTCGCTGAGGGTATGCACTTCATCAAGCTGACTATCGCGGCTTGGTGCCTTCAGCTGACGCCAGCCTGCAAATACAAGAACTGCAGCAAACGAGAAGAAAGCCAGGTGCGGCATGCCCGGTACCAAACCGATGATGAGCATGACGCTCGCAACCGTAAACAGGGTAGCCGGAGAGGCCAGCAACTGGTTCTGCATGGCTTGAGCCATATCATCATCACTGTCGTTAATACGGGTGACGATGATAGCGGCAGACGTTGCCAGCAATAGTGACGGGATCTGGGCGACCAAACCGTCACCAATGGTAAGCAGGGCATAGGTCTTGAAGGCTTCAGAAGCGGCCAGACCGTGTTCGAATACCCCAATGCTGATCCCGCCGATGATATTGATGAATAAGATCAGAAGGCCGGCAATGGCATCACCACGGACGAATTTCGAGGCACCGTCCATCGAGCCATAGAAATCGGCTTCATTGGCAACCTCCCGGCGGCGAAGTTTAGCCTTGTCCTGGTCAATCAGGCCAGCATTCAGATCAGCATCGATAGCCATTTGCTTGCCCGGCAGGGCATCGAGGGTAAAGCGAGCGGCCACTTCAGAAATTCGTTCACCACCTTTGGTGATCACAACAAAGTTGATGATCATCAGAATTATGAAGATCACCATACCCACGACATAGTTGCCGCCAATCACAACCTCACCGAAGGACTGGATGACTTTGCCTGCTGCATCCCCCCCGTTATGCCCCTCTAAAAGTACGACACGGGTCGAGGCAACATTCAACGTCAGGCGCATTAAGGTAGCGACCAGCAAGATGGTTGGGAAAACAGAAAAATCCAGCGGCCTCTTGGCCGTGGTGCTAACGAGCAATACCAGTACAGCAAGTACAATATTAAACGTGAACAGGGCATCAAGTAGGATCGGCGGCAGGGGCAGAATCACCATTGCTAGGATCATTAATAGGACAATGGGGATGCCGACAAATCCTTTAGTGGAGTGTTTTAGGTTATTTAGCCAATTAAGCATGCGTTGTCCTTCTTGCTGCTATGAATGCCTTTGCTGGATGCAAATGTCTTGTTATTCATTTTTTCAATCAATGTTGTAAGTGTTTTGGTATCGCAAATGAGGGCAGTGGTTGCGGTTGTTCTCCTTGCCCCTTACGAAATGATCGCAGTTGGAGAACGTAAGTGAGAATATGTGCGACTGCGATATAAAGCTGGCTGGGAACGGCCTGTTCTAGTTGCGTTGTATGATATATAGCGCGGGTGAGCGGTGGCGAGCTCAGTATTTCCACCTGACTCTCACGAGCTATGCGCTGGATATGCAGTGCGGTTTCGTCAATGCCCTTGGCCACCACAAACGGTGCGTCCGAAAGCGACGGGTCGTATTTGATCGCCACCGCGTAATGGGTTGGATTGACAATCACTACATCCGCCTGAGGGACTGTTTTTTCAATTTTACGGCGTGCAAACTGCTGTTGGATCTGGCGAATACGTTGTTTAACTTCAGGACGGCCTTCGCTGTTTTTGTATTCTTCTTTGAGCTCTTGCTTGCTCATCTTGAGCTGCTTGAGGTGTTCCCACCGCTGATAGGGAATATCGATAAGGCCGAATAGTAACAGCGCGATCCCCATCAACAGCACTCCCTCAAACAAAATGCGCATGATCATTACCACGCCTTGTTTTAGCGGCAGGCTCTGCATAGCCAGAAGTTGCGCGAGGTTGTCATCAAGGTAGTAATAAAGCAGTGAGAAAATGACCGTGACTTTGAGCGACGATTTTAATAGCTCGACTAATGATCGAGTGGAGAAAATGCGCTTCACTCCAGAGATAGGGCTGATTTTAGATAGTTTTGGCATCACGCTGGCGGGATGGAATATCCACCCGCCCAACACCAGGCTGCTGCCGAGAGTGGCAACCAGGATCACCAAAAACAGTGGCAGCAGGAGCTCGATAATGATGGCAAGGCTGTTTCCAAGGTGTTCGATGGCTTGCCAGGGATTGGCTAAATCGGCCCGGGTGATGCTCATGTTAAAGGTGAACACACCGGAGATACTCTGCCAAATGCTGTCTAGCTGGGTATAGAAAAATAGCGCTACAATCATAAAAATAACCGCAGTGGTAAATTCCTTGGCACGGGGAATTTGCCCTTCCTGACGTGCTTTTCTAACTTTCTGGGGGGAGGCCTTTTCAGTTTTATCCTGAGCTGAGTTATCGCTCATAGGCCCCCCGTCGTATAAATGCGTAGGTGTTCCAAGGTGGTATGAACCAGTTCGGTATAGCGGCCGGGAACGCCGCTTACAGAGAGCAGTACGCTGAATAGTCCCAGCAGCATGGTCATCGGAAAGCCCAGGGCATACACGTTTAGGCTAGGAGCGGCACGGTTCATTACGCCAAAGCTGATATTAGCCAGTAGCATCGACACAATGGCCGGAAGCGCCAGTGCCAGTGCTGAAGCAAACATCCAGCCGAACATGTTCACCACGCCCTGTAGCGATGGCCCGGCTAATCCTGACCCCACAGGCCAGACCGAAAAGCTCTGCACCAGAATATCAATGACCAGAAGGTGGCCTTCAAGAGCTAGAAACAGCAGAGTGGAAAAAATTAAAAACATCCGGCCCAGGATCGCCACCGACATACCGTTGACCGGATCGTTCATCACTGCCATCCCCAGTCCCATTTGCAACGAGACGATTTGCCCGAGCATGGTGAGTACAGAAAATAGCAAATGAATGATAAGGCCGAAGAAAATCCCCCAGATAGCTTGCTCTAAAGCCAGGAATATAGCAGTGAATGACAGTAAATCGACAGCCGGCATCGCAGGCAGTAAGGGGGCGGTGATCACTACCAGAGACAGTACCAGCAGTGCTCGAATCCATACCGGGATCAGGGCATCACCGAAAAACGGCATGGCTAGCATCGCGGCCCCCATTCGAAAGAAGGGCCACCAAAACTGGCCGAGCCAAGTGGAGATTTCGGCAAAGGTGACATTCATTAACCGATCATCCCCGGTATGTTGTGAAACAAGTAATCAAATAGTTCCATTAACTTTCTGAGCATCCAGTGACCTGCAAAAATTACCATCAGGAGAGTGACCAGCAAACGGGGCAGAAAGCTCAGGGTTTGTTCATTGATTTGGGTGGCGGCCTGAAACACGGCAATAACCAGACCGACCAACAGGCCGGGGATCACCAGCACGATGACGATGTTGATGATGGTCCAGACGGCATTGGAAAAGAGGGTAACGGCGAGTTCAGGTGTCATGGTTATGTTCTCCTGTTACCCGAAACTGGCGGACAGGGTGCCGACTGTCATTGCCCAGCCATCGACGAGCACGAACACCACCAGCTTGAATGGCAGTGAAATGATCAATGGTGATAGCATCATCATTCCCATTGCCATCAATACACTGGCGACGACCAGGTCGATGATAAGAAACGGGATAAACAGCATAAATCCAATCTGAAAGGCAGTCTTAAGTTCGCTGATCACAAATGCAGGCAGTACTACCGCGAAGGAAATGTCCTCGACCTTCTGATCCAGTGGCTCGTTGGCGATCCGCAACATTTGTTCGAGTGAGCTTTGTTGGGTTTGACTTAGCATAAACTCGCGCATCGGTTTTTCGGCCACCGAAAAAGCCTGCATCAGGGTAATGTCGCCGTTGTCATAGGGCATGAATGCATTGTCATAGACATCGCTCCAGACGGGGCGCATGATCAAAATCGTGAGCGACAGTGCAATTCCGACCATCACCCGGTTGGGGGGACTTTGCTGCAGCCCCAATGCTTGGCGAAGAATCGCCAATACAATGATAATCCGGGTAAAGCTGGTGGCCATTAGCAGGAAGGCTGGAAGAAAGCTCAGGGCGGTCATCAGGATCAGGATCTGCAGTTTAACACTGTATTCCTGTTCGGTCTGTCCGTCTGTAACGGTAAGAAACGATAGACCGCCACCGTCGGCGGCATAGGTAGGAAAGCTAACCTGTGTGGTTAGCACTCCAATACACAAGATGACACGCCAAGCCAATGTAATGAACCGTGGAAATACCATGGGCTAGCTGCCCACCGAATTCAATGGGGAGTCGACGACATCGATCAAACGCAAACCGTATTTTTCATTGACCACCACCACTTCGGCATGGCCCATCAGGGAGCCGTTTACTTTGACGTCCAGTGGCTCGCCGTTCAATTTATCCAGCTCGATAACACAGCCTTCACCTGCCTTCATCAGCTCACCAAGCGAGATCTCGGTGCTTGATACCTCCAACGTCACAGTGACAGGGATTTTCTTGAAAAAACTCAGGTCACGGACAGGGATATCAGGGGTGAAGGGGATATCTGGCTTTGGCTCGAATTGCTCTAGTTGCAAATCATCGAAATTTAGATCATCGGTGTCAAATGTGGTCTGGTCACTCATATCGCTCATCAGTGTTAATCCTTAAAGTCTTTCAGTATCAGAACGAGTTGACTGTTTTGCTCAGCCACCCGTCCGTTGAATAAGTGTTCTTGCCCAATGCTGACAGGTACGTTGGAAAGTAAATCGATGTTGATGATGTCATTTGGCTGTAGGCTTAAAACCTGATCGAGTGGCATTTCTTTACGGCATAGTACGGCATTCATTTTTACTGGTGTTTGGCTCAATACATCAGTGAACTTGGCTAGAATAGGCTCTTGGGAATCAACAACCAGTTCATCAATTAAGGTTTGAATCAAGGTTGCATCCAGTTCGATAAGGAGCTCACCACACGTATCGTCATGCCTAATGATGAAATTTGCTTGTAATCCAATTTCATCACTGAAGGTGGCTTCAGTGCTTTGCCACATATCTTCAGGGGCAATATGGCTGGCAACAAGTTGTCCTAAGCGCTGCTGAAGCCGACTATCACTGCTGGTTACCGTACAGGTTGAATCGGCTGGCCGTTGTATAGCGGCAGCATAAAAGTGATCAGACAGGTTAAGCAGGATATTCTTGGATACTGAAGCCCGAAGTAATCCTTGGTGCTGGTGTCTGAATGTTGACGCCATATGTGCATGAGGTTGGTTGCTGCACTTATGCAGTTCAATACCACTAAACTCAAGGGAAATATCAACACTCGTTATCCACTTCTGTAACTTCAGACATAAAGTTGAAGAAGCTTGATCTAGAATTGTGTTTAACTCATCTCGAATTGTATGTATAGGTTTGCCTAAGAGCTCGACATTCAATGTGGGATGTTTTTTAAGACTTTCCATTTCAATAAACTTCATTTTTGTATATCCACATGCTTATATGAAACTACTTTACAGTCTATGTTTCGTTTGTTGATATAAATATAAGTTGTAGGCTTGAGGCTGTAGTCTACCCTGATGTTTTTATGAGTTTTTAGTTGTTTAATGCAAATGTGTGATATTAGTCCACATGTTGTTCTTTAATTACAATATATGGTTTTCATATATTTAAATAAGTGTAGTTTTTAATAGTACAACGAAGCTTGGTTATTGTTTGCACAGTATGAAACTGATTTACTGTATTGTTTTTAATCAACTTTTATTCGTGTTTAATTTTGAATTATGTTCATTTTAAAGGCGTCAGTCAAATGTCAGGGAAGTGTCAAATATATATCCTTTCTCTGGTTTGATTTTATTTCAGAGGTTTTTGTAGGTGGTTTTATCACCATGATGAAAGCTAAATAACCATTATATAATAATTCCAAAAAAGAATATGAAGAGGGTGGGCCAGAGAGGGTGCTCATGCGAATTATGTCTTATAAAAAAAATGTAATATTGCTTTTTACCTTAAATGTTGGCTTGGTAAATGCGCAAAATATATCCGTACCAATGGATTTGGTTAAATGGGAATATAAAGGCGACCATTTTCAGTGTTTATTAAATCAAAATGTAAATAAATTTGGGCAGGTTACTTTTAGAGCTGAACCAAATAATAAGCTTGTCTTACAAGTTCGAAGTTATCAGTTGCCGAAACACTATAAAACGGCCCGTTTGTATAAGCTGGATTCTCCTTGGGAACAGCCAGAGCAGGCAGCAATTATTGGAGAGGGGCTGTGGGTATCAGCTTATGAGTTTGTGTTTAACGATTCGGTTGATGAGCTATTACAAGCTATTTCGCGAGGGGCGTGGATGAAGTTTTCTGTTTCATCCCCTACTCAGCAGGATGCCCTAACTGTCCAGTTACCTAGTGTTCGTATTGCAGATCCATTAAATGCTTTCAATCGTTGCCGTTCTTCGTTGCCGGCGATGTCTTACGAACAAGCCCGAGACTTGGTTCTGGCCTTTGAGTTGGGACAGCGGGTAGCGACGACAGACCAAAAAGTATCGCTTCAGCACTTGGCCGAATACGTCAAGTTAGATCAAGGCGTCCAAAAGGTGTTGATTGATGGGCATACCGACAACGTCGGGTCATCGCTAGCCAATCTCCAGATTTCTAAAGTGCGGGCTGATGATGTTGCCAGTTTCCTTGAAGAAGCAGGTGTGAGTGCTTCGAAAATTCAGGTTCGCTCCCATGGCTCGCGTTATCCCGTTGCGAGTAATGCGTCCGAACAAGGCAAAGCGAAGAATCGCCGAGTCACCATCAGGGTGATCCGTAACGGATCAATAACGAACAGTAAGGTTCAGTGATGCTCCATAAACACATTCAACTTATCGAGCCCGACTTGAACATTGCCAGACAAGTGACTGCGGTATTAGAGCAGTCTGGATATCTGGTCAGCCATGCTACATCTGGGCGTGCAGTCTTACATGATCAAAGAGCTGCAATCACCTTGGTCAGCTCGACAATGCCCGATATCGGCCTGACAGAATGGATCAAGTGTAACCAGCAATTGAGTGGTAACAAAGGGCGTGTGGCGATTGCGATTGTTGAGCAAGATGAGGGGTTACTGGCGGCTGATGCGATGAAAGCGGGAGCGACAGATTATTTATTGCGGCCTTTTGAGGCGGGCCAGCTGTTGAGCTTGCTACATCGTGTCGAGGCGCTCGAACAGCCGATGGCTGATATTGTCGCAGAGTCGTGGCGCAGCAAACAGATCCTGCAGTTGGCACATCGCGCGGCGTGTACCAATGCCAGTGTTCTGATCACCGGTGAGTCAGGTACGGGGAAGGAAGTGCTCGCACGCTATGTGCACCAACAGTCCCCCCGCAGCGACCAACCATTTATTGCCGTCAACTGCGCGGCGATCCCGGAATCGATGCTGGAAGCCGTGTTATTTGGCCATATGAAGGGCGCGTTCACAGGGGCAACGCAAACTCAGACCGGGAAGTTTGAAGAAGCCAACGGCGGCACGATCTTACTCGATGAAATTGCCGAAATGTCACCGGCATTGCAAGCCAAACTGTTGCGCGTGTTGCAAGAGCGTGAAGTCGAGAAAATAGGCAGCCATAAAGCAATCCAGTTAGACATTCGGGTGATAGCGGCCACGAATAAAGACTTGCGAGTGGCGGTACAGGAGGGAACGTTTCGCGAAGACCTTTATTACCGTTTGGATGTATTGCCATTGCATTGGCCGCCGCTGCGTGAACGCGCTGAAGATATTTTGCCTTTGGGGCAGTTTTTCATCAATAAGTACCAGGAAATGAGTTCCTGCCAGTTATCTGCTGATGCCAAGGCCGCACTGTCTCAGTACCACTGGCCGGGCAATATTCGTGAACTTGAAAATGTCATTCAACGTGCGCTGGTCATGCGTCATGGTGATTTTATTACCGCGCAAGACTTAATGTTACCTATCGACACGTCGAAAGTGCACACACTTGCGAAACCTTCTGCAGATATCGGTCATATCGAAGCAAAGAAAATGGCTGAATTTCAATACATTATCGACATCTTAAAGCAGTTCGGTGGCAACCGAACCCAGACGGCCAAGGCTTTGGGGGTAACGACACGCGGTTTACGCTACAAGTTGGCAGCAATGCGCGATCAGGGCATTGATTTACAGGCAGAGCTGGGATCCGCCGCTTAAAAGGAGAAACAAAATGGCTAATAACACAATGGTTCAATTGGCTTCGTCTGAACAGCTAATGCTGGAAAAAATGCAGAACATGCAACATCGGATACAAGCCGATTTTGTGGTGTCTGAGAACCCGATTGATCAGCAAGTTGGGTCTACCCAGCTAAATTCCCCTTTGTCCTTCTCAGGTGCGATGCACCAGGTACTGAAAGTCGTGAATGACCAACAGTCAGTGGCCAGCGCCAAAATGACTGCCGTGGAAACAGGAAAAAGCGACGATTTAGTCGGTGCCATGATTGCCAGTCAGAAGGCCAGTTTGTCGTTCTCTGCGTTGATGCAGGTACGGAACAAAGTGGTTATGTCGTTTGAAGATATTATGAAGATGCCGGTGTAAATTATGTCTGAAATTATCTCTCAACCAGTATCGGCTGGTGCCGACGACAGCACAATGGATGCGTTTGCTGAGCGAGCCAGGCATCTGTGGTATAGCAGCCAGCGTAACCTGGTGCTCTCTGCAGTGCTAGCGGCTATTGTGGCTGCCATTATTGTGGTGGCGTTATGGAGTTCGACCCAAAATTACCGCCCTCTGTATAGCCAGCAAGAACGTTTCGATACCGGTGAAATTATCTCGGTTCTGGAAACCGAGGGTATCCCGTACCGTCTGCAAGAGGAAAATGGTCAGGTGCTGGTCGCTGAAGGCGAAGTGGCACGTATTCGGATGTTGCTGGCGGCCAAAGGGGTGAAAGCCAAGCTACCTACAGGATTGGATTCGCTGAAAGACGACTCCTCGCTGGGGACGAGCCAGTTTATGGAAACGGCGCGTTATCGCCATGGTTTGGAAGGCGAGTTAGTACGTACTATTATCGCCCTTAATGCGGTCTCTAATGCCCGAGTACACCTTGCGATCCCTCGTCAGACTCTGTTTGTTCGCCAGAACAGCGAAGCGCCTTCGGCTTCGGTGATGGTAGAGCTCAAGCCGGGTGAAGATCTGAAAACTGAACAAGTTGAAGCGATCATTAATCTGGTCAGCGGCAGTGTAACGGCGATGAAGCCTGAGAATGTGTCGGTGGTTGATCAGTACGGGCGTTTGTTGAGTGCTGAAATTGGTGCTTCTGAAGTGGGCAAGGTAAATGCCAAATACCTGGATTACCAGAAAAGTTTTGAAAAGCAGGTGATCCAGCGTGCCGCGGATATGCTGACACCCATTGTGGGGCCAAGTAATTTCCGGGTTCAGGTCGCGGCGGATCTGGATTTCAGTCGTACCAAGGAGACACAGGAAATCATTGACTCGACGCCGGTTGTCAGGAGCGAGCACAGCATTCAAAACAATTCCGTTGATAAGATTGCCCTGGGAGTGCCGGGATCGCTGAGTAACAAACCACCGGTAGTAGAAGAGCCTGAGACACAAGACAGCAAAAATACCAACGAGCGTTCAGAGGTTAACCGTCAGTACGCCTTGGGTAGCAGTGTTCGCCAGACTCAATATCAACAGGGGCAACTGAAGAAGCTGACGGTTTCAGTGCTATTGAATTCAGCAGCGGCGCCCAACGGTACCGCCTGGACTGATACCGAGAAACAGCAAATTACCACCATGGTATCGGATGCTGTCGGTATTACAGCCGGTCGCGGCGATAACCTCAGCTTGATGAGCTTCAACTTTACGCCAATCGAAATTGAAACCCCGCCAGCGATCCCGTGGTGGCAAGATCCAACCATTCAGCAGCCGATCCGCTATGTGATTGGCGGCATTCTTGGGCTCTCGATGATCTTCTTTGTATTGCGTCCGCTGATCTCTCACCTTATGGGGATCGACCGGAGAAAAGAAGAGCTGGAATTTGCGTCGCCTGAAGAAGATGAAGACTACGATAGCAGCCTCCAGACCCGTGCCGAGCGTGAACATGAGAAAGTACTCGACAGACGGCTTGCTGATAAAGGTATCGATGTCAGTAGCTCGGCATTGGACACTAATCACGAACTCTTACCGCCACCGGGATCACCGTTGGAAATTCAGCTCAAGCATTTGCAGCTGATTGCCAATGAAGAGCCTGAACGTGTAGCAGAAGTATTGAAACAATGGGTGAATGTGAATGAACAGCGCGTACACAACGAAAATGTCTGAACCGGCCAAGCTCAACAATGTAGAGAAAACGGCGCTGGTGCTATTGGGAATGGGTGAAGAGGCAGCCTCTCAGGTCTTGCAGCATTTCAGCCGTGATGAAGTGCAGCGCGTCACCCATTCGATGGCAAAGCTGAGCGGTATCAAGAGTGATAATGCGAAAGGAGTTATTCAGCACTTCTTTGATGATTTTAGAGAACACAGCGGTATCCGTGGGGCATCCAAGGAGTACCTGTCGAATACGCTGCGCAAAGCACTGGGTAATGATCTGGCCAAAGGCCTGCTAAACAACATATATGGCGATGAGCTGCGTAACAATATGCAGCGCTTGCAGTGGGTGGATGCAGAGGTGCTGGCGAAGTATATCAGCCAGGAGCACCCGCAGATGCAGGCAATTTTTCTGGCGTATTTGCCAGCCGAAAGTTCATCGAATGTATTGGCAAAAATGCCACCGGATTATCACGATGAGCTGATTTATCGTATCGCACGGTTGCAGGAGATTGACCATGAGGTCGCCAAAGATCTCAATGATCTGATTGAGCGTTGTATCGATCATATCTCCATGACCCATAGCGCGCCGATTTCGGGTGCCAAGCAGGCGGCTGATATTATCAACCGCTTTGAAGGGAATCGTGGCCAACTGATGGAGTTGCTCAAACTACATGACGAAGGTGTCGTGAAGGAGATCGAAGAGAACATGTTCGATTTCATGGTACTTGGTCGCCAGCACGAAGCTACCATGGATCGTTTGGTACAGGAAGTACCGGTCGGCCTGTGGGCTCTGGCATTGAAAGGGGCAGAGATCCGTTTGCAGCAAGCGATAAAGCGCTCGATGCCACAGCGTATGGTGAAAACCTTAGAAGACGAGATGGCTGTACGGGGCGCAGTGGCGATCAGCCAAGTGGAAAAAGCGCGTCAGGACATCATGCAGATTGTCCGCGAGCTTTCAGACAATGGCGATATCGAGTTGTTGCTATATCAGGAACCTACCGTGGAGTAAGCCATGAAAACAACCAAAGTCATGCGGCTTCAACCCGGCCAGTACCGTTCGCATCGTTTTCCGCCCGTTGCTGAGCCGGTGAAAGAGACTGCACTGACCACCTTTGACGAAGGGGAGAGCTGGCAAGATAACCAATTCGAATTGCAGCAGCGATTAGAAGAGGGTTTTCAGCAAGGACTGCAGCAAGGTCATGATGAGGGGGTACGCCAAGGTATAGAGCAGGGCAAGCATCAAGGCTTGCTGGAAGGGCAAAAAGAAGGCTTTCAACAAGGCTATAAAAATGGTGAGCAAGCTGGCAAAGATATCTTTACTGCAGCCGTTCACCCGGTGAATACCCTGTTTGGCAAAATCTCCTCATGGCAGGCTGAAAAAGAGCGCGAGCAGCGCCAATTTATTTGTGAGCTGGTGCAGAAAGTCGCCCAGCAAGTGATCCGCGCCGAGTTGACCTTGATGCCCCAGCAAATATTGGCGCTGGTGGATGAAACGCTCGAGGCTCTACCTGGCAAAACAGAGAAAGTGGTGGTGCACCTCAATCCTCAGGATTTAGAGCGGATCACCAATATCAATCCCAATTTACCGGCAGCATGGAAATTAGTCGCCAACAATGAGCTGCCTGTCGGCGGCTGCCAGTTAGTTACCGATAATGCCGAGGCAGATGCTAGCTGTGATGCCCGGTTGGAAGCCTGCATGGAAAACGTGCGCGAACACTTATTGGATGGTGAACACACAGTAGAAACATCAGCCATCACTGCGCAGGAGATGGCAGGTGAGTAACGGTTTATTGGCAGATAGACTCAATGATGCGTTGGCCTCGCTAGAGTCGATTCCTGTTGCCCGGGTTACCGGTCGTTTGGTGAAAGTTAACGGCTTGATGTTACAGGCAGTAGGCTGTCGATTTAAGCTGGAACAACGTTGCCTGGTCGAAGCCGACGATGGTGAAATGATTGAGGCTCAGGTGGTGGGCTTTGATCACAGCATTACTTACCTGATGCCGATCCGCCAGCTTGGCGGTTTGTTTGCAGGTGCCAAAGTGATCCCGCTTGATGGTGATAGTACGGTCCACATCGGTGAAAACTGGATGGGACGTGTGCTCAATGGGTTGGGGGATCCGCTGGATGACGGCATCCCTCTGAAAGGGGGGGAACGCGTCTCTCTCGAGCCTCGCCCGATCAACCCGCTGAAGCGCCGCCCGGTCGATACCCCGCTGGATGTGGGAATACGTGCCATTAATGGTTTGATAACATTGGGTAAAGGCCAGCGGATTGGTCTGATGGCGGGCAGTGGTGTCGGTAAAAGTGTGCTGATGGGCATGATCACCAAAAACACCACGGCAGATGTGATTGTGGTGGGGTTAATTGGTGAGCGTGGCCGTGAAGTACGTGAATTTATCGAGCGTAATCTAGGTGAGGAAGGGCTAAAGCGCGCCATAATTATTGCGGCGCCAGCCGATGAATCGCCATTGATGCGCCTGCGTGCTACCAAGCTTTGCCATCGTGTCGCAGAGTATTTTCGCGATCAGGGCAAAGATGTCTTGTTGCTTATGGATTCACTTACCCGTTACGCCATGGCCCAACGTGAAATAGCCCTATCGTTAGGCGAACCACCGGCCTCGCGGGGTTATCCGCCATCGGTGTTCAGTCTGCTGCCCCAACTATTGGAACGTGCCGGTAACGGTGAGCATCCTGAGGGCAGCTTAACCGCAATCTATACCGTGCTGGCAGAAGGGGATGATCAGCAAGATCCGGTTGTTGATTCTGCTCGTGCCATTCTTGATGGTCATGTGGTGTTATCCCGAACGCTTGCAGAGCAAGGACATTATCCGGCGATTGATATCAATGCGTCCATCAGTCGGTGTATGAGTAACTGTACTGAACATGCACATGTCACAGTGGCGAACCAGTTCCGGCAACTCAATGCTAACTACCTGCAAGTAAAAGAATTACTGCCGTTAGGGGGGTATCAGCCGGGGCAAGATCCCGAGCTCGATCAAGCCGTGGCACTTCAGCCGCAACTGAAAGCGTTTCTGCTGCAAGCGGTGGATGAAGTGACTGATTACCCAACTAGCTTGACTCATCTGGCTCAGTTGTTTAGCCAGCAAGCAGGATAGGCTGAATAAGGCCAATAGGAGTAGCTGGTGAAAAGCAAAGTGAGAGCTGTCAGTAAGCTGCAGCAAATTGCCGAGCAAAACCGTGATCGCCAGGGTAAGGTTTTTGAACAACAGCAGCAGCAAGCAAGTTATTTCCAACAACAACTGGATGCCCTTGGTTTATTGAAAACAGGTTGTCAGGCGTTAGGGGTGAATGGCACGGCAATAATGAGCAGCACCGTTTTGCAGAATACTGCCAGTGTACAGTTGATGCTCAGCCGGATGCTCCACCACCATCAGCATGAAAAAGCGGTGATGGATGCCGAGTGCCTGCGAGCTAAATCTCAGCTCGAAGCCAGTCATGCCAAGGTGAAGGGGCTGGAAACGGTGTTGGAACGCTGGAAAGCTAAGCAGCACTATGAGCAGGCGAAAAAAGAGCAAAAGCAGATTGAGGATTTAATTAATGCTCGTCATAAGAGGAAGCCGCTCTAAACAGGCTGGCCAGCAATGGTCAGCCTGTTTGTCATTTGCTGCTGATTAAATATCGTTAGCAACGGCCAGTATTGCTGCCAGCATATCCTGACCAAAGGCAACGCTGCGCTCTGGTGACCAGCCATAGAAGCTATCTGGCTGTAGGTTGTGATCCTTAAATGGCATCTCAACCGTGTAAGACAGGCACTTGAACTGTTCTGCTACCCAGCAAGAACCAACAGTAAGATTGGCTTTGCCCGGCTTGTCTTTGTCATAACCATGCTCATCCTGGAACTCAGGGGTAATGGTCAGTAGTGCCTGCTTGAATTTGTGTTCAAGGCTCGCCATTCGCTCATCATAAGACGGAACGCCTTCGCTGCCTGCAAGGAAGTTGTATGGGATAGCCTCGTCACCATGAATATCCAGGAACATATCAGCGCCGGTTTGCAGCATACGCTCGCGGACTAAATATACCTCAGGACTTTTCGCTATTGACGGTGTCTGCCATTCTCGGTTCAGGTTTACCCCGATGGCATTGGTGCGAAGGTGGCCACGGATACTGCCGTCCGGATTCATGTTTGGCACAATATGGAATACCGCCTTGTCGAGCAGGGCGCGTCCGACAGTATCGGTTTCATCCAGCAGGCGCTGCAGCAAGCCTTCGATAAACCATTCAGCCATGGTCTCCCCCGGGTGCTGGCGACCGATGATCCAGACGTTTTTCTTCTCGTCAGAGGGCTCACCAATGGTTAGCAGGCTCATGTCATTGCCATCGATAGTGCTGCCCAGTGTTTCAAGCTGGCAGTTAAAGTGGGTTTGTGCCTGGTGCAGCAAGTCCTGGTGACGGTCGTAGCTGTATGGTGCGAAGTAGGCAAAGTACATTGAGCCGTATTCAGGGATGACTTTGAAGCTTAGGGTATCGCCGTCAAATTCGGCAGGAATTCGGAACCATTCTTCACGATCGTACGATGCCACCACGTCATAGCCCTGCCAGCCTTCAGGGTAGGCAGATTTAGCCAGGTTCAGGAGCTTGATGTGGTGCTCTGTTTGCGCCTGTGTTTCCAGGCGAAAGTGAAACCACTGGTAAAATTCGGACTGGTTGTCATTAGGAATGGTTAGCTGGATATCTTCCGGTTTGTCGGCTTTGACAACATTAATGTTGCCGCTTTCAAAATTACTGAATATTTTCATCGTTGTAGTTATCTGTTTTGGTATGAAGGTTCGAGACTAGCATAACTATAGTTGCAGCATAATGGGATGGGACCCCGAAGAGTTCCCCGTCTCTGTTACAGATTGTGTAAAACCGCTACTATTAGCCAGTTTGATAAACGGACTGGGAAAAATAAACAGTGGCATTTCACTATTTAGCACGAGGGATCATCACCTCAGGAGACTATGTATTATTGGTCAGAGGGGTTGGCGACACGATGACTTTCCTGCCCGGCGGCCATATTGAGTTTGCAGAACCGGCTAAAGAGGCGCTGAAGCGTGAATTAATGGAAGAGGCATCCATTGATGGCGAAGTGGGGGACTTTATCGGTGCTGCAGAAAATGAGTGGGAAGAAAACGGTGTACTCAATGCCGAAGTAAATTTACTTTTTCATGTTGAGACGGATCTGTCATCGAAGGTGCCTGTTACTTCTAATGAGCCTCACCTTGAATTTTTATGGGTTCACAAGCAAGAAGTTGAAGCCTATAGCCTTTATCCGGTTGCTTTACGCCAGCTAATCAGTGGCGAGCGATTACAAAATAAGGCCTTTTGGGGATCTGGTGTGCAAGAAAAATTACCGATGGAGCCTCTTTTAACCGACCATTGCGTTTAATTATTGGCCTTAGTCGCTGGTTTTTGTACAGAGCTAAATAAAAACAGAAAAAAATCATCAAAAATGGTTATCTGTTGAGCAGTTAGATAATTTGGTACTTTACAATAACCTAAGTGCTGCGTATTATTCACCGCACTTACGGAGAGATGGCTGAGTGGTTGAAAGCACCGGTCTTGAAAACCGGCATACGTTTGTAGCGTATCTAGGGTTCAAATCCCTATCTCTCCGCCACATTCTAGAAATTGGATGGTTTCCATCGAGTTTCATACAGAATTGGAGCGGTAGTTCAGTTGGTTAGAATACCGGCCTGTCACGCCGGGGGTCGCGGGTTCGAGTCCCGTCCGCTCCGCCAACATAAGAAACCCTGTCAGAAATGGCAGGGTTTTTTGTTATTTACGCTCCCGAGAGCCCTTCGGCCTCTTGGTCTCGGAGCTAGGCGCCCCCGTTCGAGTCCCGGTCGATCGCGACTCCGATGGAATGCCTGATATTGGAAGGCTATGAACTCTTTTCTAATTTAACAATTAATTGTCCCAGCTTAGTCAGTTCTTAGATCGACAGGATTCCTGCGCTTAACTCTTCCGTACCTAACCATAAATTATTGATATTTATTGGTATTAATAAAATTCACACACTGACCTTATAGTAAAAATGGTGAAGAAATAATAGTTATGATTTATCTCGCTAGTGTGAGGTAGGTTAAGTTTCCTAAAAGAAACCTTTGGATGTATTGGTGGAATTTGTCTAATATGTTTCGCAGTTGTTAAGAATCATGGTGGGCTCAGCAGCCCTAGCCCGATAGATAAGCATGGAGACAGGTAAATGCCACATAGTATCTTTGAGCTATTCAAGGTGGGAGTTGGACCTTCCAGCTCCCATACTGTAGGACCGATGGCAGCGGCTGCAGGGTTTTCCTCTTTTTTAAAAGAGCAGGAATTACTTGAACAAACGTTTAAAGTAAGGGTTGACCTTTATGGCTCTCTGGCTCTTACCGGGCTTGGGCATGCGACGGATATCGCTTGTGTGATGGGGCTAATGGGAGAATTGCCTGAGACCATAGAAGCTGATGATATTCCAACCATGGTGAGTATGGTGAAAGGTTCCCGTGACCTGCCTCTGGCAGGCCAGCGTTTTGTTCCTTTCGACTGGTCACAAGATATTGTTTTCCACAACGAAACCTTTCTTCCTGAGCACCCTAACGGCATGACCTGTACTGCGTATGACCATCAGGGTAAAGTCGTTGCCGAGAAAACCTATTTCTCGATCGGCGGTGGCGCGATAGTCGCCAAAGGGGCGAGCGAACAAGAGACGGCTTCGACATCAACTCTGCCTTATCCGTTTAGTTCGGGAAACCGATTGTTAGCGCTATGCAAGGAACATCAGCTTAGCATTGCCGAAATTATGCTAGCCAATGAACAGGCGCGTAGCACTGAAGATCCGCGAATTGGATTGGATCATATCTGGTCAGTAATGGATCAATGCATTGAACGGGGTATTGCACAAACCGGTGTATTACCTGGCAGCCTCAAGCTCAAACGTCGTGCAAATAAAATCCATGAGGATTTGAAGGCAAGGCAGGAACGTGGTGAGCAGGTGGACTCACAAGAGTGGGTAAACTTGTATGCAATGGCGGTGAATGAAGAGAATGCCGCAGGAGGCAAAGTGGTGACTGCGCCTACCAACGGCGCTGCTGGGGTGATCCCCGCCGTCCTGGCTTACTACATACATTTTGTTACTCACAGTGATCAGGATAACGTGCAAAAGGGTATCCATGATTTTCTGGCAACGGCTGCAGCGGTAGGATCGCTGTATAAAGCCAATGCATCCATTTCCGCTGCTGAAGTGGGTTGCCAGGGAGAAATTGGCGTCGCATGCTCTATGGCGGCCGCGGGGCTGACTGAAGTGCTGGGCGGGACACCAGAGCAGGTAGAAAACGCTGCTGAAATTGCAATGGAGCATAACCTCGGGTTAACTTGTGATCCGATCGATGGCTTGGTGCAGGTACCGTGTATCGAGAGGAATACCATGGGGGCGGTAAAAGCGATCAATGCATGCCGTCTGGCACTGAGCGGTGATGGGTCTCACCATGTTTCGTTAGATGATGTAGTTAAAACTATGCACCAAACCGGGCTGGACATGATGAATCATTATAAGGAAACGTCACTCGGCGGATTGGCTATTAATGTAACAGCTTGCTAAAAATTCAACGGCCTCCGGCTTTGCCGGAGGTCATTTTACTTACAGTGACACTTTCAGAAGATCTGTCCACTTTTCTACGCGTTGTTGCGTAAGTCCGGCTTGGCGCTCAACATCAATTGCCAGGCCAAGAAATTCACCGTCTTCTTCGGCGCGAGATTCGCTATGTTCGTAGCCTTCGGTTGGCCATTGGCCAATAATTTCAGCGCCTGCGTCTTCACACACATCGGCAAGATCTGCCATTGCGTCGACAAATGTATCGGCATAATCCAGTTGATCGCCTAGTCCGAAAATAGCGATTTTTGTTTCTGCTAGGTCGAGATCTTCAATTTCATTTAAGGCGTAGTCCCAGTCTGCCTGAACCTCACCACGGTTAACGGTTGGGGTCCCCATAATAACCAGATCATATTGCGGTAAGTCTTCAACATCGATATCAGCGATATCCTGGCTAGCCACGTTGAACTTTTCTGCAATTTGAGCGGCTACTTTTTTGGTAGAACCTGAATCACTACCATAGATAACAGCAATATTTTCCATTGTTTTCTCTCTACTTTATTTCCAACCTGCTAGTTGATTTAGCAGGGATTGTTTATGTTCGGCTTGTGCCTGCAGGGAATCGACTCGGTCCAGATAGCTCTGGTGATCCCTTGCAGAAAGCTGCTTAAATCTGTTTTGCAGCTCAACAAATTCACTGACCTGTTGTTTGGCCGGGCGAGAATCGAGTTGAAGTGCGGCTTTCCCTTTGGCTTTACGGCGAGGGTCGAATCGGTACAGCGGCCATAAACCACTATCAACCAGCTGTTGTTGTTGCTCGACACCCTGCGACATATTGATACCGTGGGTAATACAGGATGCGTAAGCAATGATCAGAGAAGGGCCGGGATAGGCTTCCGCCTCTTGTATCGCCTTGAGGCATTGGTTCATATTGGCACCAAGTGCGACGGTGGCGACATACGCATTACCATTGATCATTGTCGTGATACCCAGATCCTTACCTGCGATTTGTTTGCCTTCACTGGCAAATTTGGCAATGGCACCCGTTGGTGTTGCCTTTGATTGCTGGCCGCCGGTATTGGCATAAACCTGGTTGTTAAGGACCAGGACATTAATGTTTTTATCGCTGGCCAGAACATGGTCTAGGCCGCCGAATCCGATATCAAATGCCCAGCCGTCACCACCGAGGATCCAGACGCTTTTGGCAACCAGCGCATCTGCGTGCAGCTGGAGAGGGTGATTTTCCCTGACCATCAACTTCAGCTGTTTGACATTTTCACGTTGCGCAGCAATCCCTTTTATTGATGAATCTGCAGCGAGATCGACAAGCTCCTTGTAGAGTATTTCCGGGAGCTCTCCTTTTTCCTTTTCCAGAAGGTGAAGAGCGAATGTATTGTCGCTATCGACCGCCATGCGCATCCCCAAGCCAAACTCTGCATTGTCTTCAAACAGTGAGTTTGCCCATGCTGGCCCCTGACCTTTAGCATTTTGGGTATAAGGGGTCGTGGGTAAGTTGCCGCCGTAGATAGATGAGCAACCTGTGGCGTTGGCGATCAGCATGTGATCGCCATAGAGCTGGGTAAGCAGTTTGATGTATGGCGTTTCGCCACAGCCAGAACAAGCTCCCGAGAACTCCATCAGCGGCTCCAGAAGCTGGCTGCTTCTGGCATCAATGCGCTTGATGTCTATCGGTTCAAGCTCAGGAAGCTGGGTGAAATACTCGAAGTTTATCTGTTGTTCGGTTGAAATTTCATTTCTGGCGACCATTGCCAGAGCACTCTGAGCAGGATCGTCATTGGTGGCGGGGCACATTTCTACGCAGAGCTGACACCCCGTACAGTCTTTAGGGGATACCTGAAGGGTGTATTTCTCGCCCGGGAAATCACGCAATTTATAGTCAGTGGTTTTAAATGAGTTTGGCGCTTTATCTAGTGGTAGATTATTGCTAACCACTTTGGATCGAATAGCCGAGTGAGGGCAAACCAGGCTGCAGATATTACACTGGGTACAGGCATCATCATTCCACTGCGGGACAGATGATGCGATATCCCGTTTTTCCCATTTGCTGGTTCCGGTTGGCCAGGCACCATCTACAGGGAAGGCACTCACGGGCAGTAGGTCGCCTCTGCCGTGCATCAATTCCGCCGTGACTTTTTTTACAAAATCAGGTGCTTTGCTCGATACTGTAGGAGCGGTAATCGGGTCATTCAGGTTATCAGGCTCAATGACGACTGTGTGCAGCTTATATTCTGTGTCTTCCACGGCGGCAAGGTTTGAACGTACCACCGCCTCACCTTTGTTTTGATAGGTTTTAGTGATCGCTTGCTTTTGCTGTTCAAGCGCCTGGCTGGGATCCATCAGCTCGGTCAGCAGAAAAAAGGCGCGCTGCATAATGTTGTTGATCCGCCCCTTGATGCCTTTCTCGATTGCCAGCTTGGTGGCATCAATGGTGTAAACCTTGAGCCCTTTTTTGACAATATGTTGCTGTTCTCTATGTCCGAATTGGTGCCATAGTTCAGCGGCCGAATAGGTTGTATTGAATAGCACCGTTGCACCTTGTTTGGCGTAGCAAAGTACATCGTTGTTCTTAAGCAGGCTGAATTGATGACAGCCAAGAAAGTCTGCTTCTTCAATAAGGTATGGCGCATCAATCGGGGTGTCATTAAAACGCAGGTGGGAAGTGGTCATCCCGCCTGACTTTTTGGAGTCATAGACAAAGTAGCCCTGGGTAAACCAGTTGCTGTCGTTACCGACAATTTTGATGGTATTTTTGTTGGCCCCTACTGTCCCGTCTGAGCCAAGGCCAAAGAACATCGCATTAAGATGGGTAGAGTCTTTGACCTGGGATTTTTCCGGTAGCGGTAATGAGAGGCGAGTAACATCGTCTTCGATACCGACAGTAAAATTGTGGTTGAGTTTATGGGTAATGAGCGCGTTGAATACCGCTTCAGCATGTTTAGGTGTGAACTCTTTTGAAGAGAGCCCATATCGTCCCCCCAACACTTTCGGCTGGGCGGTGTTGTAATACTCATTCCAGCTATGGCTGATTGCTGTCACTATATCAAGATAGAGCGGCTCGCCAATTGCTCCAGGCTCTTTGGTCCTATCCAGTACAGCAATGGTTTCAACACTATCTGGGATACTCTTGATGCAGTGCTCAACCGCAAATGGCCTGAATAGGTGGACGCATAGCACGCCCACTTTTTCGCCTTGGCTTTGCAGTGCAGTGACAGCCTTTTTCACCGTACTGCAAGCTGAGCCTATTATTACAATCAAATGATTTGCGGAATCGTCACCAAAATATTCAAAGGGCTTATATTGACGTCCGGTGAGTTGGGCAAATTTGTCCATCGCTTCAATAACCGCATCTGGGCAGTTGTCGTAATAGGTATTAACCGCTTCTCTTGCCTGAAAGTAGGTATCAGGGTTTTGTGAAGACCCTTTTAAGCTCGGTGCATCAGGTGTCAGTCTTCTCGCGTAGTTTTGCTCAATTAGCTGCGGATTGAGCATCTGCTTGAGAACATCATCATGCAGGTAGTTAAGATGGTTGAGCTCATGGGAGGTTCTGAAACCATCGAAGAAATGCACGAAAGGGATCCTGCTTTTCAGTGTTGCCGCTTGTGCTATCAGGGCAAAGTCATGAGCTTGCTGTACCGAGTTGCTGGCTAGAATGGCAAAACCCGTTTGCCTTACCGCCATTACATCCGAGTGATCACAGAAGATGGATAAGGCATGCGTGGCGATGGTTCGAGCGGCAACATGTAGTACAAACGGCGTCAGTTCGCCGGCGATCTTGTACATGTTCGGGATCATCAATAATAATCCCTGAGAAGAGGTGAATGACGTTGCTAAAGAGCCCGTACTCAGTGCGCCGTGCAAAAGGCCTGCCGCGCCCCCTTCAGACTGCATCTCATATATGCTGGGAACGACGCCTCGAAAATTAGGTTGCTTGTTATTGCTCCATTCTTCGCAGTGTTCAGACATGGCGGAAGAGGGGGTGATGGGATAGATGCCAATCACATCATTACAGCGATAGGCAACAGAGGCTGCAGCCTCATTCCCATCCATGATCTGGATATCAGTCCCATATTGTAGAGAGGCCGACTTTTCTCGGTTTGGATTTGTCACAACCTTTCCTTATTGGTAGTTAGCAGTTTTTGATGAGTCATACTCTTTGGCCCATTGAAGAATATTTTCTCGTAGTTGCTCATTCTTCTCTTCATCACTGATTTGAGCTTCCAAAGAGAAAACATACTGAGGTGCTTGAGAGCGGTTTGCGTAGTATGCAGCGCTGAGATCATCTCTCAGGGTCAATAGAATTAAGCCGGCAACGATACAGTAGAAGGTGATTAGCATTTTCTTTCTCACGATTATGCCTCCTCTACTTTTACGGTGATCAGCTGTTCAGCCGCTGGCCGCTTATTAACAGCGGTGTTGGCAATTTTATTTCTCTTTTTTGGTTTGGTTGCCTGCTTGTACCAATCTTTGAGGAATACGATGTAGTCCGTCATCGCTGTAATTGGGCACAAGGTTTTGCACCAGGGACGGTGAACAAACAAAGAGGTAATTAACACCAACAACGTCAGGATAAATAGGTACAACGAGCCCACCATGCCAAACATGATGCCGAACGGCTCGTAGCTAAATGCAGACGGGTTTCTGAAATACAGTCCGCATGCGAGCGTGGTTAGCAATAGAACACGCGGGAACCACTGAAAGGCTTTATGCTTCAGGCTGATCGCCTTTGAGTTGGTCAGCTTGGACAGGCACTGTTGGGTGATCCCCATCGGACACAGCATCTGACAATAGAGGTTTTTGTTAAACAGCAATAGATAACCAATACTGAGTACCAATAAAACAAGAGCAGTGTAGTTACCCAAGCCGGATGTCCAGGAGCCCGACACCAGGATACCCATGGTAGAGGATGACACCAGCGAAGCTGAGTAGAAGCCAAAGATTCCCAGTGACGTTATCATTAGTGTCCACTGCATTTTTACTTTGTGGATGCTGCCGGAACGACTGATAAAGACTGCTAAGCCAAACAGGATAACGGCCAGCGCATCCAAGATATCAATCGTATCTAATGGGCTAGCTTGCTCTTTTAGTTGATAGTCAAAGATCTGTTGCCTGACAGGATCTGCTGCGTCATTCACCGCCTGCAAAATACCGTTAGAGGAGAGCGTCGCGCCGCTGATGCCATCAACATGGATGAGATTTCGGCTGGTTGCGCCTAATATTTTGTTAACCAAGCCACTATCAATTACCTTAGCTACATAAGACGACGTATCTTTTATCGATAAAAGACTGGCTTGTTGAACGATACCTTTAGTATCGAGTTTTAATGCAATATTCAGCTCACCGCCATAGCCGATACCAGTCCCGATACCTAGCCAGGATTTAATTTCTTCACCTTCAATAACTTGGAATAGATTTTCTTCTACTTTGATCAGCTGTTGATTTTTTTCTATTAAAGAATCGAGCATTGCCAACTGACGCTGCGATATTTCTAGCCCACCGAACCACCAGGCTGCGATAAGTATAATTATCGAAACTATTGAGGATATTTTTTCAATTAGCGGATTAGATTTTCTTTTTGAATTTCTGGCCATAATTTATCTACCAATGGGCTAAATAGCTGCTGCGATGACTGCAACATAATTACGGGACGTGCCCTAGGTTCCCAAGCGAAAATATTTATCATCAATGGTAGTTAGTCAGTGAATGGTGAAAAGGTAAATACTGGCCATTTTCGGATACAAATAACCCTATAAAAGCGACGATTGATAAAGATCAATTATAAAGTTCAGAAACAGTCTCAGTGTAGTGCAAGTAATTGGGGGCAAAGCTGCTGATTAAATAATACAGCCGAGCCCCCATAGCTATTACTTGGCAGCCTTGAGGCCAGGCACGACCAGGTGGCGCCAGGTCATGACAATCAACAGCAAACCAGAGCCTGTGAAAATAGATAGGCCCATAGCGCCTGATTGCGGATAACCTTCAATGAATGAAGAACCACACCAGGCAATACCGAACAGCATATCCAGCACACCAATCAAAAGCAGTGGCAGGGTGTACCACTTAAGCCTGATCACCTGTTGGGCGTAAACCATACCGTTGATTGCCAGCATGCTGATAACCCCCAGCGAGAACCATTGTAGTGCTTCCATTAGTTATTCTCCTTAGGCTTTACCGGCAGTGCCGATGTTATTTTTCATGGATGTGTTGGTACGCATTCCTTCGCCAGATGCCCAGAATTTCTCGACCTTGACCGGGATAGGTGTACGGCTTTGACCGCCGTAACCAAAGGCTGGGTGTGCTTCGGCCATAAACGAGTGGATGAATTTCGGCATCATTGGGTTAATCGCCATGATGAACCAGTGGTGCCAGAAATCAGGTTCGTTAAAGGTACAGCTGGCTACACAGTTCAGGCATGAAGTATCGTTGTCCATCCAGAAGTTAAAGCAACGTTTCGCATCGGAGTGCCATTTTTTGATCCCCACATGGTTGTTCCAGGTGTAATCAGGCTCATCACTAAACTCATAAGTTGGGTAATAGCTTGGCTCCACATCTTTACTAACGGCGCCGGAAGGGCAGGCTTCGGCACATTTCATGCAGCTCTTGCAGAACTCACGGATACCCCAAGTGTGAGGTTGATCGTAAGCATCTTCAAAGTCGATGTTGGTGAATACTTTACAAATACGTACTCGCGGACCCACACCCGGCATGATACAAGAGCCGTTGCGGCCCCCTTCGCCTAAACCTGCCAAAATAGCGTAGGCGACAGAGTTGGCCAGATCGTTACCGGCACCCACGGCGTTGTAACCACAGCCGCGAATAAACTTAGCAACCTGACAGGCGATTTTACCCATGTCGCTATAGCCGTTACCGGTTGCGCCTTCGGAAGTCCAGGACGGTGCGGTAGCAACGTTATCGTAGTCCATCGGCGTGGCGATAACGATCACCGATTTGGGCTTGAACGGGAAATCTTTTTCCCAGGAAAGGGTACGCTCATCAACTGCGTCATACAGCGGATCATAAACAAAACGCTTGTCGAATTTGGAAATACCCACACGTGTGGCACCAAACAGGCGAGCGGTAGAGCGGATCATGTCAGCAGCACGCTTGCCGCTTCCCCAATCAAATTGCTCCTCAACGACGTCAGTCTGGTCCCAGCTGTGCATCGGGGTGTTTGGCTGGGTAAAGGCTGAAGCACGTGACTTGGCAACAACCAATGGATACCAGGCTGCGTGACCGATAGCGCGGTCAGCCTGACCGTAACCTACTTTATTGTTGTCGAAGTGATCGCGATTTTCGAACGTCTGGATCGCATCATTGAAGTTAAAATCTTTTTTCCACAGACGTGCATATTGCTCGGCACGCTCAGGGTTTCTGACTTTTGACAGATGAGGGCTTGTTGCATGACACAGCATAACGTCGCGCTGATCTTTAGGCTTAAAGTTTTTGTCAACTTCGATCCCTGGGGTATTGGTCGAGCCCTCTAAGGATGTTTTCGATGCGCCTAATACAGCACCACCGGTCAGCATCGCTGCACCGCCGCCGAGTACGGTTTTCTTAAAGAAACCGCGGCGAGACATATTCGGCAGATCGTCGTCTATCTGATCGGCCACGTTCTGGTTTTCTACTTGATTTGTCATAAAGCACCATTCTCTTTATAAAAAAGGGAATAAAAAAATGTTGGAAAACAAAGGTTAAACAACTTGGATTAACTCAATATCGAAGATCAGGGCCGCGTTACCCGGAATTTTCGGTGGTTTGCCCATTTCGCCGTAAGCCAATTCTGCGGGCACGTAAACACGCCACTTAGAGCCTTCAGGCATCATCTGTAAGACTTCGGTCCAGCCTGGGATCACACTCTGGATCGGGAGTTCAGCAGGCTCGCCTCGCTCATAAGAGCTGTCAAAGACATCGCCGGTGATCAGCATGCCGTGATAATGAACAATAACGTTGTCCACAAGGCCGGCCTGGCGGCCTTCACCCATTTCAACCACCTTGTATTGCAAGCCGCTGTCGGTGGTGATGATCCCTGGTTTCAAGGTGTTTTCCGCCATAAACTCTTGGCTTCGACCCGCGAGTATTGCCGCTTCTTTTTGACGAGCCACTTCTACACGGGCAGCAATGGTTTTGAATGCCGTTTCTACTTCCTGATCAGTGACTGGTGCTTCTTTTTCGTTGAAGCTATCTAACACACCGGCGAAAGTGGCTTCCATATCCAAACCGTCAAAATTGTGTGCCAGCAGGTGGCGGCCAAACTGCCACCCCATGCCGTAGCTGACTTTTTGTTCATCAGTTTCGAGGGATATTGGCTTAATCTCTTTCATGGGAATTGCCTTTGTTTCTATACGTAGGTTTTGATCTCGGTATGAATCAGCAGTGATTAGTGCGCAGCTGCAGCATCTAGTGCAGGCAGCGGTAAGATCACTTCCGTCCCCGGTTTCATAAAGCTCTGGTGACAGGCATTGCAGGCTTTAATGGTGGTTACAAAACCTTTCATGCTGGAAGCAGGAGCGTGGTTCCGAACTGCCATTCGAAGGCCGAACGTTGCATTTTGCAGTGCTTTTGAGTGGCTCTGAAATTCTGTTTTACGCTCAAGCAGATCATCAACGGTATTGCTCTGCTCGAATGATCCCGGAACAAAGAAAAAGGCGTTGTACATCTGAGTAACTTGAGCCAGGCCATCAACACGGTTCAGCAGGGTAAAGCCGTTCCATTCCTTTTGCCCAGTAGCAATGGCACCAGCATCCATTAGGGTGGCGCCCATCAACTGGTGGATGCCTTGTCGAACTTGAATGGCAGGTCCGGCCTCGGTGTAGGGATCGGGCATTTTCTTTGCCACAGCAGAACCGCAGAATGCGGTGGCTGCCAGGGTGAGAGAAAGAACAGTCTTTTTCATTTTAAGAGTTTCCTCACTGCTTGCTTACAGGGGAAAGCGTTTGGCCCATCGTATGTTATTGGTGTTGAGAAATGGGTTAACCATCTGCAACTAATCAGGGATAATGGGCGCGTTCGCTTACCAATTAATTTAAGTACCGCACGGTACATAGCGATAAGAATAGTACCCTCTATGTACTATGTGGTACATAGAGGGGGTTCAAAAAATGTAGCATTCAATCTGAAAACAGATGTTTTATTGATTTAGAACAAAAACCACTTTTGGGGTATGGACATTAAGATGGCGGAAAAAGTGAAGCGTCAGCGTTTTTCAAAAGAAGAGTGGCTGGAAGCAGGCTTAAATATGTTGGCTGAGCAAGGAGTGGACAAGCTCACGATAAGTAGTTTGTCGCGTTCGGTGGGTGTCGCCAAAACCAGCTTCTACTGGCATTTTAAAGACAGGCAAGATCTGCTGGATCATTTGCTTGACTATTGGGCCTCGGAGTTCACCTTTGTGGTGTCTGAAAATCCGCAACTGCCGCAGCTTGAGCCAGCACAGCGCTTGCTGGCTATTAATAATACCGTTATGGGGAATGATCTGCTGAAATATGAGCTGGCAATCGGTGCCTGGGCCAGTCATGACAAGTCGGCAAAAGCGATGTTCGAGAGTATTTACCATCGGCGGATGGAAGTGTTCCGTCAGGCTTTTGCCGATGCGGGGTTTGATGAGGGCGAACAGGAAATACGTGCCCAGGCTTTACTCTGTCATCATGTCTGGGGAGGAGTGATGCAGGGAGATCCCCATGCACATAAAGAAATAGCCGAAAAGTTAATCCCAATCTTACTTAAAAAGTAACGCTATTTGGCTGGATTATACCCAAATCACTTCATCTAGAAGTCGTTTGGCTTAAAGAGCCGCACTCGAACAGTGCGGCTCTTTAGTTTTGTACCATCAGGTAATGGCATATTGCTCGATTAGTGTTTTTCTAGCTGAACTTGTTGGTGGTAGTTCGCCACAGCGGCCTCGAGCGGATTCTTCTCGGCGATGAGCAAAGCTGATTGGAAAAAGTAGAGCAGGATCAGGGTCAAGGTGGCACCGGCCAATAGCTTGCCGAACATTTGCTCGCTTTTTTTCGGTTTGTTTCGGGTGCGGGTTGATTTAGCCATTGTTCCTCCGTGCCGTACGGTTATCTTGCGGAGCTGGTTGGATTTCAATAGGTTCAGCTTTTGCAATAGGTTTAGCTTTTGTCATATTACTGAATGTCGTTATAGCCTGCTGGCGAGAACGAATTAAGCTATTGAGGCTAAAACCGACAGGGCAGAATAGACGGCACCAGAAGTCCGGAATGAACAAAGCACCGAATAATGATAACGGCAATACATACCATTGCATTCCCATTCCTTCGAGAGAGAACATCATAGAGAAGGGTTCGTAGGAGCCCATTGCCGGGTGGTGAGATAAGAATATCATCATTAAAGATGCCCAGATCAGGAATAAGATCCCTCGACGCGCATATTTAGTAACATCTCGGCTGATGGCAAACTTAAAGCCGCTTATCTTGTGCAGCAACATCTGTACCGTGGAGAACGGGCAGAGTTTGCCGCAATAGATATTTTTGCCCAGCAACAAAATGGCACCTAGAACAGAGCCCATCATGATCCACCAGATCAGGTGCTGCTTCGGACTGGGAATATAGCCCATAGCGAGGCCCGCCAGCGAACCGATGCTTAGGGAAGAGTTAATATAAAAACCGATAAACCCCAAGCTGGCAAAGGGGATCAGCATCCTGAGTTTGGCGCTGAACGTGTTATTGGTATAACTGGTATAGAGCACCGCGATAACCAGTAACAGGAGCAGGCCGTCATTGAGCTGCAGCTGCCATTTTTCCTCCTCCCAGCTTGGCGTCATCCCCAGTCGCTCAACGGCACTGAGATGCATGGCTTCCTGCACGGCCTTGGTGATCCCTTGGGCAGAAACGGTTGCGCCGGAAACTCCATCGATATCATCGCCCAGAATAAAGTTACCGCTGACATCCTTGCTGATAAACTCGCGATAGAAGTTGTGTTTATCAAGGCGTGCGACGAAAGGTGGCGTCTCACGGTCGGAGAGCAAAATGACTTCATTGATATAACTATCGCTTTCCTTCTCGGTGGTTTTCACTGCCAGGGTGAGTGGTCCGCCAAAGCCTTGGCCTTCAGCAATCAAGAACAATTCAGGCTCGGCCAGCTCTTCGTGATAGCGCAGGAAGGCACGCGGACCATTGTCACTATTCGGCGCATTGGAAAATGTGGAGTCAGGAAAGTGCTTTGATAACAAGTGGATATAGTTGGTCTTTGCCGCGAAGTGGCCAACTAAAAAGGCGGATAACAAACTTAGCCAGGCTAACAGGGTAATTAGCTTGGAAGCGCTAGAATTAGAGCGTCTCATACTCAATTTCCTACATTGAACCAATATGTTAGGGCTGAACAGCATCGTTCCTCTCTTATCGACGACACCAGCAGCCCCCTCAATTCACTGATAAATTTAAGTACCCATCGGTACATATTGGCCTAGTTTAAACCATATGTACTGGCTGGTACATACGGTTAGGTTCTATTCTTCGAGAGTGAGGGCGTTAATTCCCGTTGAGTTGATCTAACACAAGAAATTACTTTCAAGCTTCTTCATTTATATGCGCATGAGTGATTACTTCGACGTGAAATTTGCCGTTCAATGTAGTATTTAGCAAAGAGTTGTGATGGTGATCACTAATTTGTAAATAACTAAATGTATCGGAAATCCAATAATCTAAACGTGGGTGAAATTGCGCTAATCCCAATAATATAAAGGGTCTAGAGGTGATTTTACACTCGGGATTAAATGTATCGGATATTATGAAAATCTTGATTTTGATTTTCACCTTTTTAATAAAATTGATATTAATCAATTTTGTAATTAATTCTCTGTGACAGACTAATTAGCACTATTTAGTGCTCGTTTGAGTTAAAAGTGAATTAGGTTTGAAGCCTAAGCTGTACCCGCAACTGTAAGCGGAATTCTGTTATTTAATTGTATGTAACAGCGCCGCAAGCCAGAACCTGCTAATAGTTTTTATCTCCAATAATCTGGGCGGGACCACTCAGAAATTGATAATTGTTGCTTTCGTATGCACAGAATTATTGGGGGGTATTAATAACTCAACGTGAATCGTGTTATGAAAAAAACAATCCTTTTTCCTGTTATTGCGTCTATATGTGCCAGTTTTAATTCCTGGGGGCACTTTCTTGCTATTACCCCGCAAAATCAAGTCATTGAAAGCGGAATAGAGCGTACACAAAACTTTGATGTTTACTTTACTCACCCTATGACTCAAGGGCCAATCATGGCTATTGAAAAACCTGCTGAAATTGGCTATTGGCATCAGGGTGAAAAAGAAATTCTTTCCGATAAATTGGACGAAATATCGATTAAAAATAAAAAGGCATGGTCTTTAAAACATCAGTTTAAACGACCTGGAACTTATACTTTTTATGTTAACCAGGCTTCGTATATAGAGAAATCTGAAAATATCGCTATTGCTCAATATGCCAAAGTGGTGATGGATACTTACGCGGCCGGAGAAGAGTGGGCTCCGCAGTTAAATACTCCGGTAGAAATTATCCCACTAACAAGGCCGTTTGGACTGTGGACAAACAGTGTGTTTACCGGCCGGGTATTAAAAAATGGTAAGCCAGCTACGGGCGTGAGTGTTGAAGTGGAATATGACAATAAATCCAACGTTCCAATTATCGCTGATGCTTACGGAAAACATATTACAACCACAAATGCCAACGGTGAGTTTTCGGTAACACTGCCAAAAGCGGGTTGGTGGGGGATTGCTGCCCTAATTGGTGCGGATGAGCCTATCGAGATTGATGGCCAATCCTATCCCTATGAGCAAGCGGGAGTGATCTGGCTACAAACGAAGGATTTTGAATAGGAGAGCAGCATGCATATTGTTGATGGTGTACTGAGCACTCCTGTTTTAGCTATTGGCGCAGCTGTTGCCGTGGCAGGAACCGTATACGGGCTGCGTCAGCTAGATGATAACAAAATACCTCAAGCTGCTGTTTTAGCTGCCTGTTTTTTTGTCGCCTCGTTGATACATATACCCGTTGGGCCGTCGAGCGTACACCTTATTTTTAATGGGTTGCTGGGGTTATTACTTGGCTGGTCGGCTTTTCCGGTGGTTGCAGTCGGGCTGGTTCTCCAGGGGGTGTTTCTGGGCTTCGGCGGCATCGTGGTCTTGGGCGTAAACCTGGTCAATATTGCTTTACCCGCGGTGTTAGTTCATCTGATTCTATCATCTAAAGTGCATAAATATTCGGGAGGTGCGGTCGGATTTATAGCCGGTTTTGGCTCCGTCGTGCTTACCAGTGTGTTGGTTGCATTCTCTCTCACTCTTTCCGGTGAAGTATTTTGGAACAGTGCCGCCTTGGTATTAACGTCACATTTGCCCGTTGCATTACTGGAAGGTTTTATCTGTGCATATAGCTTTTCACTAATCAAAAAGATTCGCCCCGAGGTAGTGTGCAACATGAATAAAGCGGTAGAGCCAGGGAGTGAAGGGTGAGCACGATGAGAGTTGATTTTAGATTGATTAAGCTGCTGTTGGCTTTGTTACTGCTGAGCGTGAGCCAATTAAGTTATGCGCATCAAATGAGAGTGTTTGCTTTCGTTGAAGGAGCGGACGTTATTGGTGAAGCCTATTTTGCAGGTGGCGGGAAAGTTGCCAATGCAACCATAGAACTTCTTCGTGACGATACCGTATTGGCGACAGTAGCCAGCGATTCTGACGGTAATTTTACGTTCAAAAATGTTGAGGCAGATTCTTATCAGGTTAAAGCTGACGGCGGGCAGGGACACGTAGCAACGTTTGATATCGACAGCAGCGAGTTTCCTTTTGCTGATCCCGAAAATGAACCATCAAGTGTGGCTAACACTTCTGCCAATCAAGCAGAAATAGAGACTAGCAGTAACTGTAACCAACAAAGCAATGCTGATCTTCAACGGGCAATTGCAAATGCTATTCGTCCGCTGAGAAGTCAAATAGAACAGTATGAAGCGAAAACGCGTTTCCGCGATATCGCAGGTGGTATCGGGTTTATTTTTGGCTTTTTTGGCCTATTCGTCCTCGTTACCAGAAAAAAGGCGTAAATGATGGATATCACTCTTTCAGGTGGTTCTCTAGCAAGGGATAGCCATTCACTTGTCACACATCACCGGTTACTCCTGGCGTTTGTTGTCGTTGCTGCAACCGTGTTGTCGGAGAGTGATATCTCTCATCTCGGATATTTCCTGATGGCTCTGCTTTTTTGGAAGCAGAGTTCGATGGGATTGCGTGCGGGATTAAAGCGACTGCTGTTGATTGACAGTGTCGTTATTTTAGCGGTATTGCCTCTGCCTTTTTCATTTGTCGGCAACGAAGTCATGACTGTGGGGCCATTGGAACTGTCGGTTTTTGGTCTAGCAAAGGCACAAGATATTTTCATTAAATCAACGGTTTCATCCATTGTGATGATTAGCCAGTGTCACGGCATATCGGGATTAGAGCTATCTAAAGCACTGGCCAGGTTGAAGGTGCCAGGCAAATTTATCCTGCTGCTCCAATTTTGTGTTCGATACGTCAGTGTGATGCAGCAAGAAATCACCAGCTTGAGAACGGCCATGTTGGCAAGAGGATTTGGCAACGGCCCAACGCTGCATAACTGGCGCAGCTATGGCTATTTGTTCGGGATGCTTCTGGTTCGAGCGTTAGCCAGAGCGGATCGCATCTGGTTTGCGATGAAATGCCGAGGCTATAAAGGGCAATTCCCTGCAACCTTATATCAAGACAAAAAGGCTGCGTTTAGCTGGCAATTAACAGGCTATTTTCTGTTAACGACAGCCATCTTTTGCGCAGAGTATTTGCGCCCATATATCTATCACTTTTTCCTGGCAGGAGGTGCGCTGTGATGACTCTTATCGAGCTAAATAACGTTGTCTATAAAAGACCAAACGGTGCCCATTGCGCTGACGGCCTGAACTTCCGTCTGGATGGTTCTCAAAAAGTATCGATCACAGGCAGCAATGGTAGTGGCAAGAGTACGCTCCTGCAGCTGATATTAGGCCTTTTGCCGCATAAGGAAGGTGAGATCAAGCTGTTTGGCCAGGCTTGTTGTAAAGAAGCCGATTTTGCGGCGGTGCGAACACGCTTGGGGTTGGTTTTTCAGGATCCTGACGATCAGCTGTTTTGTCCGACGGTTTTGGAAGATGTTTGCTTTGGACCTATTAACCAGGGGCTTTCTCAACACGAAGCGGAGAAGTTGTCACTGCTGACGCTAAGGCGTTTGGGCATTGAACACTTGGCGAATGAAGTGAGCTACCGGTTGTCGGGCGGGCAAAAACGATTGGCCGCCTTGGCGACAGTGCTGGTGATGAAGCCTGATGTGCTTCTTCTCGATGAACCGACGAATGGGTTGGATGACAAAAAATATCAGTTGTTTATCAATATTATCAATAGCCTACCTATGCCTCTTATTTTGATCAGTCACGATGAGCAGTTGCGCAGCGCACTGACGAATATCGAGTATCGGTTGGAAAAAGGCAGGCTGACTTTAGTGTCATCGGGCGCGGATGAGTTAGTGATTCAAGGCGATCCAGAGAGTATTAGCTGATGGGTAAGCTAAAGCGTTCTCGAAATAAATCCGACTTGAGAGGCGGTTATACCACCGGGGCATGTGCTGTTGCGGCGGCAAGGGCTGCGGCTCGTAAACTTATCTCTCAGGAGCACTTCTCCGAGATTGAAATAGAACTACCCAATCGGGAATTAGCCACATTTAAACTCGTACGGCTGGAAGGTGTTGATGAAGTTATTGCAGGTGTTATTAAAGATGCCGGAGATGATCCAGATTGTACTCATGGTTTAGAAATTCAGTGCATTGCTCGCTGGAAAAATAGTCCAGGTATTCAAATTATTGGAGGAAAAGGGGTTGCCACAGTGACCTTGCCGGGCCTTGAGCTCGCAGTCGGTGAACCTGCAATTAATCCGGTACCACGAAAAAATATCTATGAGATGGCCGAGCTTGAGTGGTTAAAAGCAAGTGCCTTGCTGCGTGAAGAAATTGGGATTGAGCTGGAAGTCTGTGTACCCGGCGGTGAAGAGGCAGCCAAGCAAACAATCAATGATCGTTTAGGCCTCATTGGCGGTATTTCTATTCTAGGTACCAGAGGAACGGTTAAGCCATTTTCCACTTCGGCTTTTGCGGCATCCGTTCGCCAGTCTATCGAAATTGCTAAGGCCAATGGCAGTGAGCATGTTGTGTTAACCACTGGCAGCCGCTCTGAAAAAGCAGCCATGAAACTGTTGCCGGCGTTATCCCAGCTGGACTTTATTCAGGCGGGTGACTTTATCGGTGTCGGCCTTCGTGCTGCCAAGCGCTATGAGATCAAACAGGTCACCTTGGTTGCCATGATTGGCAAGATGGCGAAGCTGGTATCCGGTCGAATGATGACACACGTATCCGGGCACGCGATTGACTTTCAGCAGCTCAGCGATCTCGCTCGTGAGGAGAATATTCCTCAATCAGTTTGTGAAGACATTTCATTAGCTAATACAGGCCGGTACGTATTAGATCAGGTGCGTGATCTTGACTCGCAACCTTACCTTAATCGCTTGTGTCGCGAAGCGCATGAACATGCAAACCAATACACAACACAAGCGCTGGACATACATGTCCTTCTTATCGATTTTGATGGCAGCTTGCTAGCCAGCTATCCCCAATATTCACTGAATAAAACAAAATAATAGGCGGAAGAGAAGTGGACAAAATGAAACAGATGACCCGTCAGGGCCAGGCGATAGAAAGAGATTCATTCTCCATCATTGACCAAGAGATCCACGAATTTCATGGTGGGCATGATTTTGATGAGATTCAGTGGCCTGTTGTCAGACGTGCTATTCATACGACCGGTGATTTTGAGTTCGCCAAGCTATTTCAGTTTAGCGATGGTGCGGTTGAAGCTGGACTTAAAGCTCTGAGGCAGGGCTGCCCGATCGTGAGTGATGTCACCATGATCACCAGTGGACTCAGTGCTCAAAGGCTCTCTGTTCATAACAACAACACCTATTGCTTTATCAGTGATGAAGATGTGATTGCGACAGCCAAGGAGAAAGGGGATACCCGGGCTATCTGGTCGATGCGCAAGGCGCGGGATCTAGGGCTGCTCGACGGTGCGATTGTTGGTGTCGGCAATGCACCGACGGCACTTTATGAAATATTAAGAATGGTCGAAGCCGGAGAAGCCAAACCAGCCTTGGTTATCGGTATTCCTGTTGGGTTTGTGAAAGCGGATGAATCAAAACAAGCGCTGGCTGAACAGAGCAAAGTGCCATACATAGCCAGTATTGGACGCAAAGGCGGCAGCCCGATTGTGGTCTCCACGATCCATGCACTGCTGGCACAGACGGTGTGACCAGTATGAGCAGTATTTCTGTAATCGGTGTGCCGGAGGATGGTTGCCTGGGGCTTACCAGCCGAGCCGTTAGCGTGGTTAGTCAGGCGCGAGTAGTGGCCGGACATCCTAGGCACATGGAATGGTTCCCGCAATTTGAAGGCCTGTTTCTGGATATGTCTCAGGGGTTCGTGCAATGGATGAACCAAGTGATTGACGAAAGCGAAGAAGGCGACGTTGTCGTGCTTGCTTCTGGCGATCCGCTGTTTTTTGGCATTGGCGCAACATTGGTAAAGAAAGTCGGAGCAGAAGCGGTTTCATTTATTCCATCGCTAAGCTCAGCCCAGCTCGCCTTTTCACGATTATCACTGTCCTGGTCTGAAGCACAATTTTTGTCTTGTCATGGCCGGGAATTAACTGGCCTTGTCAGTCAGATGCAGCAAGGTGATCTCTTTGCGGTACTAACTGATGGTAAAAATACGCCGCAAGTTGTGGCCCGTCACATGCAGCAATATAACGAAACCTGCTGGAAGCTAACTGTCTGTCAGCAGCTTGGTGGGGTGAAGGAACAAATAACAGCCTTTAACGTAGAAGAACTCGCTGAATCGGGTGCTGAGTTTGATCCGTTAAATATCTTGGTGGCGCAGAGAACCAAGCAACATTTCTGGGGCGGAAATGGTCAGTTTGCCGACGATGAAAGCTTTTTAAAGCGCATGCCTCAAAATGGCTTAATAACTAAGCAGGCAGTACGTCACTTAGCGCTGACAACACTGCGCATTAATAAAGCAGATACCGTTTGGGATATTGGGGCGGGCTCTGGCTCTATCGCGATTGAGTCTGCGAAGCTCGGTTGGAAAGGCCAGGTTTTTGCGGTGGAATGTAACCCAGATTGTTTTGACAGTATTGAAGCCAATATCCGAGCGCACGGTACCGATATTGTCCAACTGGTAAAAGGTAAGGCGCCTGACGCACTTTCAGAATTACCCGCACCCAATGCCGTATTTATCGGCGGTAGTCGTGGCGCAATGGATCCCATCTTATCCGAGGTTTGGGCTCGGTTGGAAACTAACGGTCGGTTAGTCGTCTCTGCCGTCACGCTAGATACCGTTGCCGAGATCTATCAGTGGGCGAAACAGCAAGCTCTCTCTTTTGACGTGCAGCTTGTCAATGTCTCACAAACCAAGCCATTGGCACATTATCTTCGCTATCAGGCGGAAAACCCTATCCATCTATTTACCTTAACAAAGTCTGTATAAACAGCGATATAGGAGTACAAAAACATGAACACAATTAAGCAAGGGCACCTATATTCTGTTGGGGTCGGAACTGGAGACAGTGAGTTACTGACACTCAAAGCAGCACGTTTGATTCAACAGGCCGATGTCATTGCGATCCCTGAAAAAAACAAAGGGAAAGCAGATTCTTTTGCCTGGGAAATTGTGACCGGAGCTATTTCTGAAGAACAAATATCGGGTGAGCGCTGCTTCCTGCACTTCCCGATGACTCGTGACGCCTCTTTAAATGTCCCGGCCTGGCAGGCGGCGGCAAGACAAATTCTCGACTATTTGAACGACGGGAAATCCGTTGTATTTGTGACTGAAGGTGATCCGTCGGTGTTTAGTACCTGGGCCTACGTTCAGGAAGAGCTGGAAGAGTTAAAACCAGATCTTAAGCCAACCATTGTTCCCGGCGTGACGTCTATTACAGCGGTACCTGCGGCAACCAAGATCCCTCTGGCAGATGGTCAGGAGAGATTCTGTGTTGTACCTGCCACTTACGGTATTGAATGTTTGTCAGAGCTTGTTCATGACTTCGATACCATCATGCTGATCAAAGCAGGCCGTATGATCCAGAAACTTGCGGAGAAGCTTGAAGAGCTTGGCCTTCAAGATTGTGCTACGTATGTTTCCCATGCAAGTACAGACAAAGAAGAGATCTACACCAATCTCAATGATGTCCCGCTAGAGCATCGCTATTTCTCAATGGTTCAGCTCTCTATTCGTTCTCGTAAAGGTATTTTACGAGGTAGAGAGACGGCCTTGGCCAAAGCGAGTTAATGGATGATGAAGTTAGCGATTTACGCAATAACCGTAAATGGGGCGAAACAGGCCCAGCGTTTGAAACGAGCATTGCCGTACGCGGATGTCTTTGTCTCTGAGGCGGGCATAAACGAGTGTGAGTCGGCCCTGCCTTTGACGCTGCCGCTATCTGGCTTTGTCGAAGAGAAATTCAGCCAATATGACGGGCATATTTTTATTTTTGCCAGCGGCATTGTTAGCCGGGTTATCGCCCCTCTGCTCGGGGATAAACGTACCGATCCTGCTGTTGTATGTCTGGATGAGCAGGCGAAGTTCGCCATTTCTATGCTTTCCGGCCACCGTGGCGGGGCCAATGAACTGACCGAACGTGTGGCTTATATTGTCAAAGCCACCCCAGTGGTTACCACGGCATCGGATGTTTCTGAAAGTGTGTCTGTCGATATGCTTGGTGCGCCATTTGGCTGGTATTTGGATCCTCTTACTGAAAGTGCGATTACTCCGGTTTCTGCGGCGGTGGTGAACGACCAACCTGTTGCCATCATTCAAAGTGCTGGCGAGAAAGGCTGGTGGACGTATGAAAAGCGGATGCCTGCTCACATTATCTGTCACGACAAGCTTGAGGCGCTTAATGCCGATGAGTACCAAGGTGCAATCTTGATCAGTGATGTGAAGCAAATTGAACTCGAAAAGTGGCAAAACAAGCTGGTGCTGTGGCGTCCTAAGTCAATTGTTCTCGGTATTGGCTGTGATCGCAATACACCACTATCAGTTCTGAAAGCTGGCTTGGCAGCATTTAGTGATGAATTCAATATCTGCCTGGAGTCGGTTTATGGGCTAGCCAGTATTGATCTTAAAGCGGATGAGGTAGGGATCATCGAGCTTGCCGAGGACAACCAGTGGCCTTTCCAAACCTATGCACCAGAAGTACTGGATAAAGTCAAAGGCATAGAAAAGCCGTCTGATTACGTTAAGAAAGTGACTGGTAGCTGCTCAGTTTCAGAAGCCGCGGCATTAAAACTGAGTAACACCGAAAAGCTTATCGTCTCTAAATGGGCCTTTAAACAAGACGGCTTCAATATGACTCTGGCCTGTTGCCGTAGGGCATTTTCAGAGCCGTTGGTTTGGCAAAACAGAAAGAACTGGCTTGGCAAAAAGAAGCACGGTGGCAAAGGCCGTCATGGTGTGGCGGGCCAATCAGATGCCAAGCAACATCAAGAAAAGCAGCATCAAGAGAAGCAAATCAAGGTTAACGCTTATGGCAATGAAGTCGTTGAGGGTTACCAGTGCAAACCAAAGCATCCGGATCTAGATCGTCCAATGCTTTATCACCGCCACCACATTCTTGTGTGTGAAGGCGGTCGCTGTGCCAAAGCCGGCGGTAAAAATCTAGCGCATGAGCTGCGTGGATTGCTTAAAGAGATGGGGCTGGCGTCAGGAAGCAAGCGAATCAAAGTGAGTCGAACCATGTGTGCGGGCGCTTGTCGTAACCGCTCGACAATGGTCATTTATCAGCGTGACGCAAGCGAAGCAGCATCAGTGAATAATGCGCAGTGGCTACGAAATATTGAAAAGCTATCAGAAACGCAATGGCGCGAGCTATTCCTGGCTTTAGCAGAAGATAAACCAATTACTCAACTACTTGACCCAGATTATTTTGCGCCTATAGCTGCGCTTTCAGGAGAAGAACAATGAAAAGGCTACGACATTACACCAAAGGGACAGCGATTGTACTGAGTTGCTTTGGCTCTGTGGTAGAACAAAAACGCTACCTGGAATTGCAGGAAAAGGTTGCCGAGCGATACCCTCATTGTGAAGTAAGAATTGCCCTTAGTTCACGAATGGTCATTAAAAAACTGAAGCAAGACGGGGAAGAGTATCAACACCTTCCTGCTGTGCTGGCAAATTTGGATTTGGAAGGTTACCAGCGTATTTTGGTTGTCTCTTGCTACCTGTTCCCAACCGATGAGCATAAGCAGGTAGTGAAAATGGTAGAGGGCTTCCGCCAGTTTTCACTGTCCGATATCGAATATACGCCAGCGATTTTGCATCACACTCATATGGCAAACAACCTATTGGCCGGGTTAAACCAACGCTTTGAAGATGGCAGCGATCTAAATGTATTTGTTCATCACGGTGCGCCTTATTTAGACAACGCAGGCCATCAGGCCATTGGGTATTGCGACAGCCTGCTAAGCCAGCTATCGGATAAAAACCTTACCTGCTCTTTGGAAGGGGCATGGCCGTTTGACTTGATTGCGCCTGCGATCAAGAAACGTATTGCTCAAATTGATACCCCGGAAAAGGCAAAGCTGCGGATTATTCCATTGTTACTTGTATCGGGTAACCACTTTGTCAAAGACATGGTAGATATCAAAGCGAAGTTATCTGAGCTTTGTGATGTACAGCTTGCACAGAGTGACAATGGTGAATCATTTAATCTCCTCACGACGAAAGAAGTGACCGATATTATTTTCTTGCAGATTGCCCAAGGGTTAGTTCGCTTAAAAGTACCTGCTGAGGAGGCTTATCATGGCTAAGTTATCTCTTGTTGGATTGGGGCCTGGCAGCCTTGACCTAATGTCACTTCGAGCTCAGGAAGTGATCCGCAATGCGGATGTTGTTGTTGGCTACGGATTGTACGTCAAACTGATCGCGCCGCTTATCACCAACCAGGCTTTGGTTCGCAGCGGTATGACAAAAGAGTGGCAACGCGCAGATTGTGCCATCAAACATGTACAGGAAGGGCAAAATGTTGCGCTGGTCTGTTCGGGCGATGCGGGCATGTACGCCATGGCGCCGCTGGTTTTTGAGCTTATCGCCAACCAATCTCTGCAAATGGAAGTGGAAACAATTCCAGGCATCACAGCAGCGAATGCTTGTGCCTCGCTGGTCGGTGCACCTTTAGGGCACGATAGCTGCACGATTTCACTCTCTGATCTGTTAACGCCTTGGGATGTGATCACTAAAAGAATTGAAGCGGCAGCAGCGGCAGACTTTGCCATCACCTTCTACAACCCACGTTCTAAGAAACGGCGGAACCACATTATTGAAGCTCAGGAGATTTTGCTGAAACATCGCACTCCACAAACACCTGTTGCTGTGGTTAATGCCGCTTATCGAGACGATCAGTCGGTGCAGATTTCAACACTGGATAAGTTTACCGAGCTGGAATTTGGCATGAATGCGGCCGTTATCGTCGGTAACAGTAGCAGTTACCGATTCGATGATTGGATTGTCACGCCGCGTGGCTACAAGAACAAATACACATTAGAAGACGGAGAGACGCTTGCAGGGCAAACTCCGGGACGTTCATTAAAACAAGAAACTGAAAGCAGTAAGGAACGAGTATGACCGTTTATTTTATTGGCGCAGGCCCGGGTGATCCGGATTTAATTACTGTCAAAGGCGCAAAGCTTGTCGAAACTTGCCCGGTTGTTTTATACACCGGTAGCTTGGTGCCAAAAGCTGTAATTGAACGTGCTCGTCCTGATGCACTGGTTCTTAACTCTGCCGATATGGATCTGGATGCGATCACTGCGGTCTATACCAGTGCCCAGGAAAAAGGTCATGATGTCGCCCGTGTACAAACCGGTGATCTTTCTATCTACTCTTCACTTGCCGAGCAGACGCGTCGACTGAACCAGCTTGGTATCGACTGGAAGGTTGTTCCGGGCGTTTCTTCCTTCCAGGCCTCTGCGGCGGCGCTTGGACAAGAGCTAACACTGCCTGAAGAATGCCAGACCATTATCTTGTCTCGTGCATCCGGCCGTACGCCGGTCCCGGAGAAAGAGAACCTTAAATCTCTGGCAGCCCACGAAGCGACACTTTGCCTGTTCTTGAGCGCGACCTTAATCCGAAAAGTGGTCAGAGAGCTCAGTGATGTTTATCCGCAAAACTGGCCTGTGGCGGTAGTGGAAAAAGCGTCTCACCCCGAGCAGCGGATCCTACGCGGAACACTGGCAGATATCGCAGACAAAATGCATGCAGCCAATATCAAATCTACCGCGATGATCATTGTCAGCAAGGTATTTGCCATCGACGATTTTGTTGATTCCAAGCTGTACGACCCAAGCTTTTCACACGCTTGCCGTAAAGCGACTGTCGTTGAAGAGAACAGCGTAACTAACCAAGCAACAAAGAGTGAAGGCGTCCAATGAGTAATGGCAAAGTCTATTTGATCGGTGCTGGCCCGGGTGATCCGGCTTTATTAACTTGTCGTGCAAAACAGTTATTAAGCGAGTGTGATGTTGTCTGTTACGACAAGCTGGTTAGTGCCGCTATTCTTGCTAGCGTGCCGGATCATGTAGAACTTCATAAAGTGGGTTATCGTGGTTATCAAGGTTGCCATATTGATTACGGCATGCACCCGGATGTGATGGAATTTGCGTTGGCCGGGAAAAGTGTTGCCCGCCTGAAAGCCGGTGATCCGTGCATTTTCGGTCGTACCACGGAAGAGTGCCGCGATCTGATTGCCAATGATGTGCCTTACGAGATCGTGCCGGGGATAACGGCTGCCCTGGGTGCGGCGTCATATTCTGGGTTCCCACTCACAAGTGGCGGCGTGGCTTCCAGTGTGACATTTGTAAGTGGTCACCAACACTCTAAAACGATAGCTTCCTGGGGTGAACTTGGCCGTGCCGGTGGGACTTTGGTTCTTTACATGGGGGCAAAAAAATTGGCCGAACATGCGAAAAACTTGATTGCCAATGGTCGAAACTCTAATACGCCCGTAGCCTTTATCTCCTCTGCAACAAGTGCCGACCATCATTGTATTACTGGCACGTTGGCTAATATTGGCGAGCGAGTCAATATGTTGGAGCAAACGGGCCCTGCTCTGGTCGTGGTGGGTGATGTGGTTGCCCAGAGTAAAGAGCTAGATTGGCGAAAAGACTTGCCGTTAGCGGGTTCCCGCTTTTTGGTTTGCGGTTCACATAATGGCTTGAACCATATCACCAACAGCGGCGGCGAAGTCATTAATGTTCCTAAGCTACCAACAGAGTCTTTTATTGATGAAGAAGACTTAGCCTTCTTTAGTACGCAACAAGAACTGGCTTTTGATAACTTAGCCACTTTCGAACTTTGGTGGCAGGCATTAACTGAGCTTGAGTGGGATATCCGCAAGTTTTCAATGCCAATTAGCAGCAATGATAAGTTTGTCCGTCAGGCTTTGGCTCAGTATGGGATCAGGTCAGAACAAACCAGTGAACAGGCACTGATACTGACACTTGATGCGGACAAAGCATTTGGCGAACAAAAAAACTACTACCAAATCGGTTGTCGAAAAAACAAAGCGCTTGGTTTTGATTTACCGCAAGTTGACTGGGTGCTGGTTGAAGATATCTCCGTCGTACAGTCAATTATTGAATATCATCCCGAAGCGTTAATGAAAGCCAAGCTGGTTCCTCTTAATGAAGAGGTTAATCGTTGGGCGATTGAAAATGGTTATTTCTGTGTAGAAGATGCTCAATTTTCAGAGTTAGTCAGTCCAACAGTAAATGTCTTTAATCAGCTAGCAAAGAATGAGTGTACTCATGTTGCCTGAAGCCTCTTTGGGCATCAGTACGAGCTTGTTAATCAGTGCACTTATTCTGGTCGCCAGTCTGTGGCTGGATAAATGGCTGGGTGAGCCCAGTCGTTTCCACCCTCTGGTGGGTTTTGGCAGGCTGGCTAAAAAGTGTGAGTGCTGGTGTCGGGCTATTCCGTTTATTAGCACCAGGCAGCAAGGTGTTGTTGCCTGGGTGTTAGCTGTGATGCCGCTAGTCGCTCTTAGTTATTTTTTGCTTTCGCTGATTGCTCAATATTCTTTAATCGTGTCGGTAGTGTTCAATGTATTGATTCTCTATCTCACCATTGGCGGAAAGAGCTTGATAGAGCATGCAGAAAATATTTATCACCCGCTTAAACGGGGCGATATTAAGGATGCTCGTTATCAGGTTTCAATGATTGTTAGCCGCAATACCGAAAAAATGGGGGAGAAGGAAATTACTTCTTCCACCATCGAATCGGTTTTGGAAAACGGCAATGATGCGGTGTTCGGCCCTATGATTTGGTTTGTTATTTTTGGCGCGCCCGGAGCAATACTGTTTCGACTTGCCAACACGTTAGATGCGATGTGGGGCTATAAGAACGAAAAGTATATCGATTTTGGCTGGTTTAGTGCCAAAACCGATGATGTTCTTGGCTGGTTACCGGCTCGAGTTACCGCTGTTGTCTATGCGTTTCAAGGCAATTTTCACCAAGCATTAGCGTGTTGGAAACGACAGGCCAAAGAGTGCAAAAGCCCGAATGGTGGCGTGGTGATGACGGCTGGTGCCGGAAGCCTGAATGTCGAGATTGGTGGCCCTACCTATTACCACGGTGTTCTGCACGATAAGAAACCCATGGGTGTCGGAAAACCCGCTAGCTGGGATGCCATCTCCAAAGCGAATCAACTTGTCACCAGAGGAAGCTTCGCATTGAGTTATTTGTGGTTAGTTTGCGTAATGGTAGGAGTGAGTTAATGGCAGTAAAACATGGCGGCAACTTGCTGGCAGTTGCTGATAAATACGGCAGCGATCCCGCTGAATGGATAGATCTTTCTACCGGAGTGAGCCCTTTTACTTATCCGGTAAAAGAGATACCGCTAACCGCATGGAACCATCTACCTCAAGAAAACGACGGCTTAGAGCAGGCAGCGGCGAATTATTACAACGCACCGACTGAGCCTGTGGTGGTTGCTGGCTCGCAGGCGGCCATTATGGCTCTGCCTGAGGTTATTACTGAAAAGCTAGGCCGCTGCGGTACTGTTGCGCTGCCAAGCATCGGCTATAAAGAGCATCAGCATGCATGGGTGAATTACCGCAAGGATGGCTGTTGCTGGCAGGTTGAGTTTTATGACGGGCTGCCGAGTAAAGAACAGGTGGCTACGTGTGATGTGATCCTGGTGATAAACCCCAACAATCCAACGGGGAAGCTTAGCCGAAGAGATGAGCTGACTGCTCTCTATTTTGAGTTAGCGAAGAGAAAAGCAACGTTAATCATTGATGAGGCTTTTATCGACTGTACCCCCAATGAGTCAATGTTAAGCGTTAACAAGGCGATGGGGGACTTGGTAGTTCTGAGATCGGTTGGGAAATTCTTTGGGCTTGCTGGAGCTAGAGTTGGTTTTGTTTTTGCTGATCAGGCTATTAAGGACTCAATATCCAATTCAATCGGCCCTTGGACAGTAACTGGCCCGAGTCGCTGGGTGGTAAAGCAAGCGTTGAGTGATTCGACCTGGCAAAATTCTGCCAGAGCCCTTATTCGCCTAAATGCGATACGTTTGAATAGCCTTATAGCAGAATTGCTCACCGCTAGAACAAGCGGCACAAATCTCTTTACCACTGTGTATCTGGATGATGCCATTTCCAGTCACGATTTCCTGTGTCGGGAGAAAGTACTTACCCGCCTTTGTGATGAAAAAAATGCACTCCGCTTCGGATTGCCCGCCGGTGAAAAGCAGTGGGAACACTTGGCTGTCGCATTAGCGAAGTTAGCGGAAAATCGAAAGCTGACGACGTACAAGGAGCCTGTGTATGTTGAATAACAAGCCGACTATCGAACTGGTATTGGGCGGTGCACGCTCAGGTAAAAGTAGCTATGCGGAAAAGCAAGCCAAAGCGTCTGGAAAGCCTGTCATTTATATCGCAACGTCAGAAGTTCGTGATGAAGAAATGGCACAAAGGGTCAGAAAACATCAGGCGCAGAGGCCTGACGAATGGCTTGTTATTGAAGAGCCATTAGAGCTTGCCCAAGCGTTGCAAGAGTTCAGTAAGGCAGATAACTGCATTTTGGTCGACTGCCTAACGTTGTGGCTGAGCAACTGCCTGTTTGGTGAATCGGAAACCGGGTGGGAAGAGTATAAATCTCGCCTGCTATCGACACTAGAACAGTTACCGGGCCAGGTGTTCTTTGTTAGTAATGAGGTGGGTTCCGGCATTATCCCAATGGGAGAAGTGAGCCGCAAATTTGTTGATGAAGCAGGATGGTTACACCAGGCTATTGCCGCCCAGATCAACAAGGTGACGCTGGTTGTTGCCGGGCTTCCTTTGTCTTTAAAAGACGAAACCCAAGGGTAGCAAAGATGACGTGGTTAAACTTTATTACCCTAAATGGTGTTGCACCGATTAAAGATCTTCACCTGGTAAGCGATGCCGGGGCTGGCGAAGGTTTAATGCAGTATCACCCAACACGCGACACTGAATTGATTGTGTGCGGCAGAGCCAATACAACCTTAAACGGTGCTTACCTGCCTTCGCCAGTACTGGGAAACGGTTCTGTTACTCCGGCGATTTTGGTTCACGGGATATTACGCGCCCTGCAAAAACGCGGATTTAAAATCAGGCTCCATTGTTATCAGCTAGGTCTGGGTAACCTTCCCGATTTTTCTGGCTGTAAATTGGATGACGTTGTCATTCACCAGTGTGAGCTGGGCAAAGAAAAAGCCTTAATCGAGGCTCAGTTAATCCCCGAGCTTAAAAGGCAGGCTGCAAGCGGCGAAAAACACCTCATTGCAGAGTCCGGAATAGGGGGGACCACCTTTGCCACTGTGTGGCTAAAGCGCTGGCTCGGCAAGGAGATCATGTTTTCTGGCAGTACCAAAGACCCTGACAAGCTGTCCAGAAAAGAACAGGTCATCAAACAGCTATTGATGATGTCCGAAGCGCTACCCATTGACGTTGCCCACTTTTCTCAAGATTTGCACTTGTCCGATCCGATTCAGCGGGCCTCTTGCGCATTGTTAGGCGCAGAGCTCAAAGAGCTGATATTAGCGGGTGGCACCATGATGTTTGCGCCTGCGATAGCCATGGATAGCGAAATTAGCATAGAAAATCTGAAAATCGCGACGACTCGCTGGATATTTGATTCGCCCGATGCGATTTATGCGGCGTCAAAGTTGCCAAAACAGTGCGGTGTTTTAACCCCTAATGTGAATTTTAATCACTCCCGCTTTGCCGCTCTCAACAAGTACGAGCAAGGTTACGTTGTGGAGGGGTGTGGTCTGGGTGCTAGCTTGGTCTTTGCTGAAGAGCAGGGCATGTCTGGTGAAGAGATTATCGATAGCTTGGACGATGCCGTTTCGGTTTGGCTGGCAGCGCTCTGATTGGAACAGATAATTGTTCAGTTTGGTATTTTAGAGGAAGAAAAATGCAGTCTTGTTCTCAAGCATTAATGGTTCAGGGTACCACCTCCGATGCGGGTAAAAGTGTCCTTGTGGCGGGCCTGTGTCGGGTACTGGCACGAAAAGGAATACAAGTCGCACCGTTTAAGCCCCAGAATATGGCGCTCAACAGTGCTGTCACCATTGATGGCGGTGAAATTGGCCGGGCGCAAGCCGTACAGGCTTATGCCTGTGGGCTTGAACCGACCACAGATATGAACCCCATTCTATTGAAGCCCAATACCGATATTGGCGCTCAGGTTATCATTCATGGTAAGGCTCTTCAGGATATGGATGCTAAGGCTTATCACGCATTCAAACCTAAAGTCATGAGCTATGTGATGGAGTCGTTTAATCGTCTTCAGGCAGAGTACCCAACCGTAATGATTGAAGGCGCAGGCAGCCCGGCAGAAATCAATCTTCGAGATCACGATATCGCCAATATGGGCTTTGCCGAAGAAGCCGACATTCCCGTTATTATCGTTGCCGATATCGACAGAGGCGGCGTATTTGCCCATCTGTATGGAACTCTGGCGCTATTGAGCGAATCCGAGCAGTCTCGTGTTACGGGATTTGTCATCAACCGCTTCAGAGGCGATATCGCATTGCTCGAAAATGGCCTTGAATGGCTGGAAGAGAAAACAGGCAAACCGGTTATTGGCGTATTACCTTATCTTCACGGCTTGATGCTGGAAGCTGAAGATGCCATCAATATTAGCCAGTTAAGTACGGAAGGACCAAGCCTCAAAGTGGTGGTGCCTGTTATCCAGCGTATCAGTAACCATACCGACTTTGACCCACTTCGAATGCACCCTAATGTCGATCTTGTGTTTGCCGGAAAAAACCAGCCACTACCGCCTGCCGATCTTATTATTCTTCCTGGTTCAAAAAGTGTACGCAGCGATCTGGCCTTTATCCGTGAGCAGGGATGGGACAAACAGATAGAGCGTCACCTCCGTTTGGGCGGCAAAGTGATGGGGATCTGTGGCGGTTATCAAATGCTTGGTGAGCTAATTGCTGATCCGCTGGGTATTGAAGGCCCCATTGGAGAAAGCCGAGGGCTAGGTTACCTGCCGTTGGAAACTGAGCTCAAAAACGAGAAGCAACTGAGGAGAGTGAAAGGTTCGTTAACCCTGCCGGGACAAGAGACAGTCGATGTATTTGGTTATGAAATCCATGCCGGCGTTACCAGAGGCATTGGTAGCAATGCACCGTTAGCATTGGAGTCTGGCGCAGATGGTTGTATCGGCATGGATGGGTTGGTATTTGGGACTTACTTGCACGGTATCTTCGAATCAGAAAAAGCGTGCGGTGAGATTTTACGCTGGGCTGGATTAACGGATGCCAAAGGCTGCGATTTTGAGCAGATGCGCGAAGACGGCATTAACCGGGTTGCCGATGCTATCGAACAGCATTTGGATTTGAATAAGCTCTGGCCTGATCTAGACCTATAGGAGAAGCGGTTTTGATTAATACGAATATCTCCTGCCCTGCTCTGGTTGTTGTTGCGCCCAGCTCTGGCAGCGGCAAAACCACGGTAGTGGCTGCACTGGCGCGGTATTTTACTAACCTTGGCAAAAAAGTCCGGGTTTTTAAAACGGGGCCTGACTTTATCGATCCTAACTTCCTGGCATTTGCATCACACCAGCCGGTCTATCAGCTCGACTTCTGGATGTGTGGTGAGGAGCACTGTCGCCAGTTGGTTGCAGAAGCGGCTAAAGACGCAGATCTCATCCTGATCGAAGGTGTGATGGGAATGTTTGACGGCCAGTGTTCTAGTGCAGATATCGCAGCGAAACTGGGTATTCCCGTTCTTGCTGTGATTAATGCCGGAGCCATGGCGCAAACATTTGGTGCCATTGCCTATGGTTTGGCTAATTTCAGGCAAGATATCAGCATGTACGGTGTGGTCGCGAACCGGGTAGGTTCAGCTGGCCATGCTGAAATGCTCAAAGAAGCCTTGCCAGGCAATCTTGAGTTTTGTGGTTACCTGCCAAAGAATCTCGGGCTGTCGTTGCCTGAGCGTCATTTAGGCTTAGTTCAGGCTCAAGAACTAGACGATCTGGATGACAGATTAAACCTGGCAGCCGAGCTTATCTCACAGCATGTCGAGCTCAAGTTGCCGCCTGAAGCTCAATTCACCCCGGTTGAAAGTGTAACGCCAAAGAGACGTCTGGAAGGTATCACCATAGCGATAGCGCAAGACACGGCGTTTAGTTTTATCTATCAAGCTAATTTGGAACTGCTCGAGTCGCTTGGGGCAAAGCTGTGCTTCTTCTCACCGATCCAGGGCGACGAATTGCCTGATTGCGATGCTCTGTATCTTCCTGGTGGATACCCGGAGCTCTACTTAAAAGAGTTGGCTGCAAACACGACCCTGAAGCAGCAAGTTCATGCTCACGTGAATGACAATAAACCTGTGCTGGCAGAGTGCGGGGGGATGCTATATCTCAATAACTCACTGACGAATACTGAAGGAGAGTCCGGGGAGATGTGCGGAATTTTGAATGCGGATTCAACGATGCAGGGCTCGCTGGCAGCGCTCGGCTTGGTTGAAGGGGAGCTGTTACCCGGTGAGTCGTTACGGGGTCACACCTTCCATTATTCGAAAACAGATTCCAGCGAAGCGATAGCTTGTCACCCCATCTCTCAACGCGGGCGTAAACTCGATCCGGTCTGGCAGCATAAGAAGGTTATTGCCTCCTATATCCATTGGTATTTCCCGTCTAACCCGGAACTTGTTGCCAATATTTTCAAGGGTGCGTTATGAGGCTGGTGTTAATTCGCCATGGCCAGACAGAATGGAACCGACAGAAAAGGCTTCAGGGGTGGCTGGATAGCCCCTTAACCTCTACTGCAATAACTGGGCTCCATAATATGGAGCTTCCGTTATTGCAGGATCCTGTTGTCTACAGCAGCGATCTTGGTAGAGCCTTTAACTCTGCAACCATTGTAGCGAACACTCTCGGTACAGGAGTCGTGGTTGACAAAAGATTGCGAGAGCGACAATTTGGGCTTCTGGAAGGCAGGGTGATAGATCAGGATGATTGGCTTCAAGTGCAGTGGCAGCGATACCACCGGCGCTATGAAGACGCGTTGAATAACCTGTTTAGCGTTGAGTCTGAGCAGGACTTTGAACAAAGAATTGTCTCATTTATTGAGGAATTGCAGGGGGAGCATTCGGTGTCTGATATCGTTCTTGTCAGTCACGGTGAATGGCTGAGGGCTTTTATGAACCTGATGAACGGAACGCCCTCGTGGCATGAGGGCTCAGGCATTCAGGCTAACTCTACACCGATTGTTCTGGAATGGTCGCCGTCAATGTTGGCAAATGGATAGTGGTTAAAAATGACTATAACTCGTATTGAACTTTTACGTCATGGCTTGCCTGAAGGGGATGATTGCTTTCGCGGCCATACCGATTTTTTACTCACAGAAGAGGGCTTTAAGCAAATGCATGAGGCTGTATCTGGAAGCAATGAATTTGATCTGGTCATGACATCCCCCCTAAAGCGTTGTTCAGCTTTTGCTTACCAGCATGCAGCAAAATACAGCACTCCAGTGATTGAGGTGCCTGGCTTTATGGAGCTCAACTTCGGTGATTGGGATGGCCGACAGCGAAATGAGATTTGGGAAAATCACTTAAAAGCTTTAAGTCTTTTCTGGTCAGAGCCGTGGAACACAACACCACCAAATGGAGAGAGCTTAGATGAGTTCGACAACCGTATTCAAAAAGCTTGGTCGAGCCTACTTAAAAACCATAAAGGCAAGAGTATTCTTTTGGTGACTCATGGCGGCGCTATTAAGCAGATCATAAGAATGATTCTGGATATGCCAAGATCAGAAGTGTATTTACAACGCATTAATATTCCTTATGCAGCAAAATTGACCATCACCATCTATCACGATGACAACGGTAAATTGTGGCCAGAATTACATTGGCCTAATTCGTCATTTTAAACATAGGTTCAATAGTCATATGAAAAGAATGACCCTGCGTGAGTGGCAGGTATTTCTGCTATCACTTTCTATATATTCAAGAGTCCCGGTATCTGCTTCGATACCTTATAGTGAAGAGAGAAAGAACGAATCCTATAAATATTGTGGCCTGGTGGGGTTAGTGGTGGGTTTGCTTACCGCCTTAGTCTATTACCTGTCATCTCAGGTTTGGCCTGCAGATGTTGCTGTCGTTTTATCGATGATCTTCAGTGTTTATATCACAGGCGCATTCCATGAAGATGGCTTTGCCGATACTTGTGATGGTTTTGGCGGCGGAATGACCCGGGAGCGAAAACTTGAGATCATGAAAGACTCCAGCGTTGGGGCGTATGGGGTGCTGGGGATTGTTTTAATTTTATTGTTGAAATTCACCCTCCTGACCTCGTTAACGTCTTTGCCTGTTGCTCTTGTTGTCGCTTATGTCGTCAGTCGCTCTTTAGCGGTGAGTTTTATTTATACCCATGCATACGTTCGCCAAACGGAGCAATCCAAGCTTAACGTTGCGAAGAGCTCCAGTAGTAATATCGATTTTATCACCCTGCTTGCTATTGCGCTGGTGACGATTATTGCTTGTTTGGGTATAAAGCTGGGATTGATACTGATGATCGCTATGCTGGTAAGCCGTGTGTTCTTCAGCCGATGGCTGCTCAGGCAAGTTGGCGGGTACACGGGAGATGCACTAGGTGCTATTCAGCAAATGTCTGAGATCATCTGCTATATAATCCTGCTTTCTTTCCCTCTCTAAACTTCCTAGCTAAAGCCACATCAGATAGATATGTCACTTAAATACCAAACTGAACAATCTCGCTGATAGGCCAGATAATTATTCAGTTTGGTATCATTTATTGATGAAAATCAAAATAAATTGAAGTGGCGTAAATGTATCTAGCCTTGGCAGATTTCTACCTTTTAGCCTTTTGTTTCTCATATACCCTACTTATATACCCAAGTGACCTCTAAATGCAGGTTTCAGAGTGAGTTCAGCGTATTCAATTCAAGGAAAGTGCGTGTAGGAATGGCTAGTCCTTTCAAACGCATTTGACGCAGAAGTGAATATGCTGACTCACTCCCGAAGGGCGAGTTTTATAGACTCTTAGTCTACGTTGCAGATTTTTAACGTAGAGCGACTATGTTTACAAATCAGCGCCTTGCCTAAAAGCTTCTAAATTCTCGCTGAAATGAGCATTTAGAGGTTACTTGGGTATATAGATAAGGTTACTAAAGGCAAAGGCTCATGAACAACCAAACTCAGACCAATCAGTGGATAGAAGAACTGTTCTTACTTCTTGACTTGTCAGACATGATCCCTGACTGGTACAAAAAATATGAAGAAACGTTAGCCATGTTGAAAAATGAAATTCAATATGTGGTTTCTACATTGAGTAATAACGAATATCAGCTTATTCAGGAAGCACAAAAAAGGGCAACCACTTATTATATCAATGGTCATAAGATGGTGTTAAACGATGAGCTGAGAGTCAATGCCAGTGAGTTATTGTTAAGGCATCAGCAACCTGAAATAGCACTCTCGGTTTTACAGCCATTAGATATGGATGCATCAGCCGCTTATTTCATCAACTTTGGCCGAGCTTTAATGCAAATTGGTGTTTTAGGCCAAGCTCAGCAATGTTTTATCAATGCGTGTGAAAAAGAGCCTGAGTCTGCAGAGCCACTTTTTCATCTTGGTTTCCTTTCGGGATTGCAAGGAGAGGCTAAAAGTGCCGAAAAATACTATTTAGAAAGTCTCAATAAAGACGGACAATTTATAGGAAGCCTGCTTAATTTATCCTACCTCTATTTTCAATTGGAGCAGTTTGATGAAGCAAGAAAATATGCTAATCAACTGATTTCTATTTCGCCTGAAAAAGTTGGCGCCTATTTGGTATTAGCAGCTAGCTATAATGCAGAAAGGCGCTTTGAAGACAGCTATGCCATTATTCAACAAGCTCGTAGCCGATTTGATGAGGAAGTTTCGGCGCTAGATGAATTAGAGGCGATAGCCTGTTTCGAGTTGGATAAATATGAAGATGCTATCAACCTTGTCTCTCGTTTTATTCAATCTCACCCATTGGCGACAGATTTAAAATACGTTCGTGCCAAATCCAATATTGCGTTAAAAAAGTGGAACGAAGCACTAGAAGATATTACAGACCTTTTAACGGTAGAACCTTTTGATGCAGACAGCTTAGAGATGAAATTTATCGTTCTGTTCGCCATGAATCAATGGCATGAGGCAGAGACCGCTTATGTGAAGCTAGTAGAAACTGCGCCTCAATTACGGCTGAAATATAAAGAGAAGCATAAAGAATTACTCAGAAATATGGCACTCATCATTACATAGGAAGCAATAGTGATGACAAAAGAAAAAGACGAAGAAACTCAAAACCCGAGTCGTCGTAACTTTTTAAAAATGGGAGGTGCAGCTGCCGCTGCCGCGACCGTTGGCGTTGGCGCAACAACAGGGTTTGTTTTAGGTCGAGAACCCGACCAGAATACCGGTTGGGGAAGAACTGCTGCTGGTAAGGATATGTTCTTTGATAGAGAACCGTTCCGAGTGGATACCGCGCCAACACTCATTAAAGTCGGTAAAACGTATAGACCTGAACGGGAAGACTTCCTGTTTAAACGCCTTGGTATGATCAGTAAGGCCATTAAACAAGGTTGGAACCCTGCCGATGGATGGGAAACATGCCCTGATCAACGTGTAGTAAACTACTATCGTCAGTGGCCTAAGCGATGGCCTGAAATGATGGAAGCGCTTAAGCAGAGAAGTCTTTCTGTAAAAATGCAGCACAAGTATATCGACCGATATGTTATCGCCCATGCCTATGACCATGCTAACCATGCGTCTATGTACGGTGAGAATGGGGTTCCTGTAAACTGGCCACTGCCGCCAGAAGGTGCTCCAGAGGTTGCTGACTTTAAGAGCATCTTTGATCCCATGTATGGTGATCCTGACGCTGAAGCCAGCCTCAATTTCGGCTCTAAACGTGCTGGTGGAGAGGATGAAGCGCTACCTGTTGTTAAGAAGCGCAACTTCAAGACCCCAGCTCACGCCACAAAACTGATTAAGAAAGTTGCTCACCAGATGGGGTGCAGTTTCGTCGGGATCACCAAAATGGATCCGGACTTTGTGTTTAAGAACATCATGCGTGGTACGCCTGACGATGGCGAAAACTGGGGGGATAAAATCCCGGATCACTGGAAATCAGTGATTATCCTTGGTGTGCCAATGAGCTGGGACGCTATGTACGCCGCACCGGCGTATGGTACCTCTTATGAAGCGTACAGTACGGTCCGATTTGCTTCTGGTAAATTGGAAGTCTTCCTGAACCGTTTAGGCTGGGCGGGCCGGGCAATGGTGCCGGGCGGTGATTATGAAATGACGTTGCCGCCCCTTGCGGTAAAGGCAGGGCTAGGTGAATCTGCACGTAATGGCTGTTTGATCACTCCTGAAGTTGGCCCTAACATCCGTTTAGCCTGTGTGGTCACAGACCTTGAGTTTGAATACGACAAGCCAATTGATATCGGTATTCGTGACTTTTGTGAGGAATGTAAGATCTGCGCAACGTCTTGCCCAAGTGGCTCAATCAGTATGGCGGATAAACCAGACATTGTTGTTCGCGGTTATAAGGTTTTTGAGTTTAACCAAGATAGCTGTTTCCGTTTATGGTCATCGCTTCCGTCAAATGGTCAGCAGGGCTGCCGGGTATGTATTTCAGTCTGCCCTTATACTCGAAGAAATAACTGGATCCATGCCTTGGTTAAAGAGGCCGATCCGCGTGATCCAACCGGTATGACCCGTAAAGCGCTACTCGCTATGCAGCATAACTTCTTCTATTATCCAGATGCAGAAGCCTATGCGGCACCTCATAATGGCGGCAGATTAGCGAACTACCACCAACCACCAGAGTGGTTACGTTCTGAAGAGTTCTTTACGGACATTAAGAAAGATTGGGAATATGATGGCAACTGGGAGGGATTCTAAATGTTTCCACAATCAACAGTATTAGATCCGCTGTTTTGGATGGTATTAGGTGCACTGCAGGTTTTTATTTTTAATAGTGCAAAAGTATGGGCTGAAGATTATCAACTTCGTATGAACGGATGGAAGTGGTCGCTTGCAGGAGGCTGGTGGTTCTCTTTCATTCTTACTATTGCTGGTGCATTTACCCTGTTGGGAGAGAATGAGGGTAATGCTGGCTGGTACTTCTTAGGATTTGTTGGCACTGCAATCATCGTCGGTGGTGCAGTCTTGTTAAAAATACTACTGGTGCTAAGCGATAGAGAGAAATTGACTCAGCAATAAGCGTATCAAGGCTGAAAGAAATAGAGGGCATTTTGCCCTCTTATTTCGCGAGTAAGGTTAGACATAGAATAGATAAGATGATTAATACAATACCTTTTGATAACGAAAATTATGTGCAAGGGATCAGTGCAGATTCGATAAAGGATTTAATTAAGAAAAGAGGGGTTGAAGAGCTTTCTACTCCCCATAGGGTTGATTTTTACGCACTAATGCTCGTTACTGAGGGGAGTGGTTTTCATTATATTGATAACAAGATGTACCACTGTCGTCCCGGTACACTGTTTGTGTTAAGCCCTCATCAAGTGCATTACTTTGATTCAAAGTTTCAATGGAATGGTTATGTCGTCACTTTTGAAGATTCGCAGGTGTTTCCTATCGATAACCTTGATGCGAACTATGCGATGACGAAAGCAATAAGAAATGTTGATGTGATGACGGAAGTGCTAGACGTTGTCGGTAAGGATTTTGATGCGCTTTATGAAGAATTTAAGCACTCTGTAGATATTGTTTCCGGGCATATTCAAAGAAACTTGTTGCAAAACATTCTGTTCAAAACCTTTTTTAGAACAAATTACAGCCTTCAGAAAATATCAAAGAGCAAAGAAATGTTGGATTTTCAGTTGTTTAGTGATGAGGTGGAGCGCTTTTATATGACAAAGCACAACGTGAGCGAGTATACCGAACAACTTAGAATGACAGCTAAGCGGTTGAACTCTATTTGCAAGAAAGTTAAAGGCATGACAGCGAAGCAAGTTGTTGATGCCAGATTGCTTCTGGAAGCCAAACGCTTGCTGGGTTATACCTCAACACCGATTTCTGAAGTCGCTTTAACACTGGGTTTTAATGAGCCGACTAACTTGGCGAAGTTTTTCCGCCGCCATACCGATATTTCGCCAACTGAGTTTCGTAATATGTCTAAGTTCTTTGCCGAGAACAACTGACTTAATATTAAAGAAAGGACAATTTTATATTCCCTCCGCACCAGATATTAAGCAGGAGGCAATATGTGCTCAGTTCACACTTTTTTACTTACCACAAAAAACACCTACATAATCAGTCAAATCTCTACAAAGTTTGATGTTTAGGCAAAATCTAAACTGGGGCATTAATCGATTCGTGCTCCACTGTTTGGCTTGTCTCTACTTCACTCTCTTTATAGGTTTATTGTCATGTTTGGTTTGTTTTACCGCCTCTCCGTTCAAACTCAGGTGTTACTTCCCGGTGTTCTGTTATCACTGTTTCTTCTTACAGCATTAACGGCCGGGAAAGTTGAGCTAGAGAATAACCTCCGACAGATGACAACAGCGACCAAGCAGGTCATTGAGCTCAAAGATGATCTTATGTTGTTAACCAATAAGGTCAATCAGTTAAGAGAGCAGGGCAGAGGTTTGGATTACGGGACTAAGGTTGATCCCGAACTTGTAGCGCAGATCTTACCTATCGCTGACGATGTGATTGCCCGGTTGGGGCCTGAGTATCGAGCGGATTTCAAACAGCAGATTGCAGGTTATACCGGATTGATGCAAATGCTTATAGGTATTACGGAAGAAGAGATCAGAACGACAGACTGGACAGTCTATTTGGCTGCTGATGAAGCGATCAGGCAAGTCATAAGTACCCTTTCGGTTGTCGTGAACCAGCAGGCCAAAGTCGAGTTGGCTCAAGGGCAGGCATCGCAACAGGCAACGATCAGTAATGCGGTAATTACTGTACCGCTTAGTTTACTTGTTGGGCTGCTGTTTACATGGCTGACTGCAAGGTTGGTTGTTCAGCCGATCAATCATGTACGAGAAGCGATGGCCGAATTGGCAGAAGGGCAGCTTTGGAGCAGGGCGAAAGTCATTGGCAGTAATGAAATGAGTGCGCTGGCGATGGATTTCAACACGAGTGTTGAACAGTTAAGCAAAACCATACAAGGGGTGCAAACTGTCGGAGGCGAAGCGCAGTCTTCAACGCTCGAGCTGAGTCAGGCGATGGAAACGGCAGCGGCCAATGCAGCCAAAGAGCATGAGGCAATAGAGCATGTAGTTACGGCGATCCACCAAATGGCCGCAACCTCAAAGGAACTGAGCCTGAGTGCCGTTAACGCTGATGTTTCTGCGCAGGAAGCCATTGGTCTCAACGAACAGATGCATGATATTCTCAGCCAGGATCAACAAGCATTCTCTGAGGTTGTCACACAGATCAAGAAGGCTGCGCTTATTATCGATCAGCTCAAGGCGCAATCTATGGATATTGCCAAGGTGATTGAGGTGATTCAGGGTGTTTCTGAACAAACCAATTTATTGGCGCTTAACGCGGCCATTGAAGCTGCAAGGGCCGGAGAAAGCGGGAGGGGATTTGCAGTGGTGGCAGACGAAGTTCGATTGCTAGCTGGGCGTACCCAACAATCTACCCAAGAGATCCAGTCCATTATTGATCAGTTACAGCTGAAGTCTTCAGATGCTAATTCAGGTATGCAGCAGAGTTTAACTGTGCTGGAACAGAGCCTGCTGATACGTCAGCAGGCTGTTGCAGCCCAGCAGGGGATAACAAGTGCTATGGACGATATCGCGGCTATCAATACGCAAGTGGCAACTGCGGCAGAAGAGCAATCACAGGTTGCCGGTATGATTCAAACCAATCTCGATCAAGTTAAGTTACTGGTAGGTGATAATACGGTGTTAATTGATCAAATTGCAGTGGCCAGCAAGGCGCTTTCCGAGATGGCGCAAGAACAAGAACAGCAAGTGGCAACATTTTCTTTGTGATTTGTTGTATAGCTTCCCTGTGGCCTTAAGTGTTTGGGGCCAAATAGGGCCTGGTCTCATTGATGAGATTATCACTGGCCCTTAACGGGGAAGCATGAACAACCCTTCAACGGGGCTGGGGGAGAACTTTACAGGCATAAATACTGTATCAATATTGTTTAGTGAATTATATGTTCAACATTATGTCGGCTAGTTTTAATCAGATTGTTGTTTTTGGTTATATTTCATCAATTATTCAATCCGAGATGCATTTACATTTTATTACGAAGGCAGAACCATCGAATAGGCTTTATTTGATGGTGATAAATGTAAAGAAATAAAATAATCAGATTTAATTTTATTATAGCGAGAGGGATTCAAGCGAACTTTCATCAGTTGGTTTGGATAGTATTAACCCTTAGTGGGATATTTCATACACATGTTGAAATAATAGGCTATCTTAGTAATGACTCTTGTAGATAATTAGCAAGGCTCTAAGAGAGGCTATTGTGAGAACTATATTATGTACACTTATTAGTTGTATATTATTAGGCTGTACAGCTTATTCAGAACAGGCGCAGCTCGCTCAGAAAAATGAATGGTACGAAGTGGGTGTGGTGGATGGCAAGGCTGGTGGATATCAAAAGGTGAAGTTTGAGCTAAATGAGCTTAACACCTTGGATGACGTGGCTTATAAGAAATACAAAGAGGGCTATATCGCTGGGATTGAGACATTTTGTCAGCCAGAGAAAAGTTACGGACGTGGGGAGCGCGGCATAAGATATAACGGCCAATGTACAAACACCTCACAAGAAGACGTAGCAGTACAGAAATGGCAAGAGGGCTATGAACTCTATATGCTGGAAACTTTATCTGCCTATAGTGATGAGTACTCTGATTTCTTTTAGTCAATAATCAAAAATACAGAAGTGTCGGTTTTCATATGCAGTGGTTTTATAGTTTATACCCAAGCTACCTCAAGATGCAGGATTCAGAGTGAGACCAGCGTGCTCAGTTCAAGGAAAATAACGGTAGGAATGGCAATCCCTTTCAACGTTATTTGACACAGAAATGGGTTCGCTGGCTCACTCCCAAAGGGCGAGTTTACTTGGCTCCTATGCGTTGTTACCGATTATTAATTTAGAGTCACTAGATTTTCAAATCGGTGCCTATCCTAGTAGCCAAGTAATTCTCGCTGAAACGAGCATCTTGAGGTAACTTGGGTATAGTGTTTAACTTCACGGACGTGGAGCTTCACCTCTATATAAAGCTTGGTTTTGAATAATTGGCGTCTATCGTTAAAAATATCTGATTGTTCTTTGTTGATATAAATAAAAACGATTTCAACATAACAGATGAAATCGTTTTTATCTTTATTGCTTCTAAATCTATGTCTTGATAGTAAGGTAGCGGTGTTTTTCAAGGTAGTTAGTGGTTATTTAAACTCCAGTAAGATCAATTCCACCCCATGCTCTGGAACAGTACTGATTATTCTCAGCGAGCTTTCAGTATGGTTGAGCATCTGGACAGTTCGTTTCGGGTAGGCGGTACGCTTTAGCTCGCTGATATCTTCTTCAGACAATGGGGTCGGTGCTCCCATTCTTTGCCAGTCGTCATAGGCTGAGCCGTGATCCCGGTTGAGCTGGTAGCGGGTGAGGCGGTAGTCGCCGAGAGGGATATCGAGTGAGAAGTCGAATGTCTTGTCCGGGGCAGGGTTGAATGCGGCATAAGGATCGGACATCTCGATGGCAGAGGTATCGCCGCTGGCATATAGCTCATCGAAATGAACATAGTTAACCATTAGGATCTGAATCCCCGGATCAGAGCGGGTCACGATGTAGTCGTTCCCACGTTTCAGGAGATCTGAACCAAGCCGGTTGAGCATGCTCAAGGCATGGAAGTTGGGCTTTTTGATCCCTTCCCGGGTCATCATTCCAAATCCGCCATGGAAGGTTGAGGCTGAAGGGCCACGCTCTTCAAATAGATCGCTGAAAGTCCAAATTCCCAGTGAGCTGACTTTGTCATACAGGGCGATGATGTTGTAGGTGACAAAGCTGCCAAGGTAGGCAGTATCGAGCACTTTGTTGCCCCAGCAGGCCGTGAAGTTCCATTCGGTAATGTGCCGCTCGCTGATATTGAGTTGCTCTTGATAAGGCTGACTGCTTTCTAGTAATTCCAGGCTGCCGTCGGGGCCGAAAGTCTGGCGGCTGGCCTCATTGAGCTCCATCAGGTTTTCGATACACTCGTAGCGCTCAGGGTAGATATGATAGGAGAAGAAGTCAGGTTGCAGCCGGTTCTGGTGGCAGAAGCCAACAAAGCGTTCGAGCCATTTTGAGCGGTCAAATGCCATATGGCTGACAGAGGGACCGCCAAGTTTTATCTGGGGCGAAATTGACCTTATCGTTTTGTAGGTTGCTAAATATAGCTGATGGTAGTCCGACTCGCTGCCCGCCCAGAAAACACCTTCCAGATCAGGCTCGTTCCAGACTTCGAAATACCAATCTTTTACTTGCTCAATACCATAGCGAGCAATGAGATGGCGAAGAAACCCTTCGACCAAGTCTACCCAGCTCTCCATCTCTGAAGGAGGGGATATATTACCGCGCCAGTGGGCAACGGTTTTCTCGCTGCTGGCAAATTGGTCTGGCATATAGCCAAGGCAGAAAAAAGGTTTCAGTCCTATCGATAACAGAAAATCTATCAGATCATCAACATGGTTCCAGTCGTAGATACCTATGGCGGCGACAATTTGCATCTGCTCGGCAAAAATACCCTGAAATCGGACGTAGTCGAATTTAAGTACCTTTTGCACCTCGGTAAGCTGGGTGCGGTGTTGGGCTTTCAGTCCCTCGTATGAACAGCCAAATGTGGTTAGCTTGCGCCATGATGGCGATACTTTATCGATGACATTGTTGCTTGCGATGGCAATGGGCTGAGAATGGGCGAGCGGGATCGGTACTGTGCTGGTATTAGATGGTGTCTGTTTTAAATATTCAAACAGGGATTTATAGACATCCCGTTCACGAACAGACATATAGCTGCTGAAACCACTGGGAAGCGCGGAGGAAACGGACTGTTTTGTTCTCATTTCCATGGGGGTCTGCTGGTATTTTTGCTTGAACTTTTTATAGAACAGTTTCGGGTCATTGAAACCGCACTCAAAGGCAATATCGGCAATCTTATCAGTGCTGTTAATGATCCGTTTTGATGCCTGGTAAATGCGGTAGTCGAATAGATACTCCTGAAATGAAATGCCCATTTGTTCCTTAAAGAAACGGGAGAGATGATGCAGGGTAACGCATTCGCGATCAGCCAGCTCCTGAAGTTGAACCTTGTCAGCATAATGAAGGCTTATATAGTCGACGATGCGGGTAAGTCGTTCTAATTCGCGCTCATGAACTTGATGGCGGCTATCTTCAATAACTTCATAATGATAGGTGGCGAGGAGTGTCGTGACGAGTGCCAGAAGCTCCTGGTCGATCGAAAACTTGTACCAGCGCTGTTTTTTGGTAAATGCCCATACAATACGGGCTAGGTGTGTCCTTAACGGGTCGAAATAGCGCTGATCGCTATCTTGGTATCGTGCCGAGTTACAGCTAAAGTTGATGTTGTCGAGCTCGGAATAACAACGACTTAGCAAGCTAGGGGAGAATTGGATCGCCAGCAAGATATTGTCTTCATTGGTCGCTTTGATGCTATGGAGCTCGTTATGGTTGATCAGCAACACATCATCTTGGCTTAGGGTAAAAACCCGGTCATCATGACGGATTTCAACACTGCCCTTCAACACCATCATTAGCTCAATTTCATCGTGCCAGTGGGCCGTCACTTCCATGACAGAGTGAACATAGATTTTGGCTTTCAACCCTTCGTCAAGGCGAACGAGCTCATGGCGGTATTGCATAATTGCTCCAAGTTCGGATATCAAACATCTACTATACGCAGAATTAACACTAAGTGAATTGTTCAGCTAGCTATACATAGCCATCTCGCCTCGAATCGCCGAGGCGAGATGGTCTTGCTTGCTCCTAGTCGGCGGTTGCGCGAAGAAGCTGAAGTTCTTGCTGCATCTGTTCACTGACTGTTTTGTTGATTGGGTAGAGGATCAGAACAAGGGCATTGGCGAGAAAGCCAAGGGCTGGCAGCAGGCTCATCATGGTCAGAATACCCTGTAGGGTCTCTGCAGATTGAACAGCACCGGCCTGATAACCATAGCGCGTAAGAATAGCGCCTGTGATCACTCCGCTGATCCCCATCCCAAATTTATGCGAGAAGGTCACCGAGCTGGTTGTCAGGCCAATGACCCTTTTCCCTTGTTTCCACTCACAGTAATCGGCGGCATCAGCAACCATCGACCACATGATCGGGACACTCACGCCTTGGGCGATCATAACGAGGAAGAATAGCCCACAGATCATTGCAATGTTAGTGGTATCCAGCCAATAGAAATTAACGATAAGCAGTGAGGCCAGTAGCTGGGCACCGATCATTATTTTCTTTTTACATTGGGATTTTGACAACACAGCAGTGATCACAACCCCAAGCAGCATACCAATATTGCCGGAGACGAAGAAGGCTGTTGCCATGTCGGTTTGGCCAACGTTATAGCGGAAGTAATACATACCGACGGCAAATGGCATCATGGTAAAGCTGAAGCACAATACGCCCACAACCAGCAGTACCCACCAAGCCCTGTTTTGGCTGACGACCTTGAGATCTTGCCTAATTGAAGATGGGTGGTCGATGGACTTGACCCTTTCTTTGGTCGAGCGGAATGTTATGAAGAAAAAGAATACCGCCAGGATAGCAAACAGGGCGATGGTCAACTGGAATCCTTGTTGTTCATTATCTCCACCCAGTAAGCGTACTAGAGGGAGTGTACTGCCCGACACTAGCAGCATGGCAAAGAAGCCGCAGAACATACGAAAGCTTGCCAGTTGGGTTCTGGCTTTGCTGTCTGAGCTCATCATTACCGGCAGGGCCGAATAGGGGATATTAACCACGGTGTAGCAGACCATTAGCAGGATATAGGTGACATAGGCATAAGCCAGTTTGCCAGTGTCAGATAGGTCAGGGGTGGTAAAAGTGAATACCGCCAATATACCAAGTGGCACTGCACCAAATAGGAGGTAAGGGCGAAATTTTCCCCAGTGGCTAGATGTTCGGTCGGCAATGGCACCCATCAGGGGATCGCTGACAGCATCAATCATTCTGGCGACAAAAAATACACTGCCAACGGCGGCGGCAGACAGGCCAAATACATCGGTATAGAAATACATCAGGAAAGTGGTCACCGTAGAAAATATCAGTGTACTTCCCAAATCGCCCACGCCGTATCCCAGCTTTTCTTTAAATTTAAGTGATTCCATTACTTGTTACCTCTGTAGGTTTTGTCTGCATTGTCTTTGGGGCAGGCACAAACCACTAGCGGGCTTTTTGACTCGTTTGTTGGGGGATATTTGTGCTGACGTACAAACTGTGAGTTATGTCATGGTTGAGTAAAGGGTATCTAATGGCTGGAATGATGTGATAACCCTTTGCAAAATAGAGAAATTATTAATCCTTTGTAATAGCGACAAACAATCCTATCTGGATCACACTTTTTCCTATACATCAAAATCCCCCTATAGGATCGGGCAAACCCCTACGAAGTTTGCGGTGATAAAACACCTTAGACTTTCCTGCATCCAAACCGTACAGCGCTGGTATGACGGTTAGACATAGATACAGATAAGTTTGAGGTCATAATGATAGATTTAACGGCAAAACCATTTTATTTAAACCATGATGCGGTTGCCTGGGTTGAAGAGACCCTCAATGCAATGACACTGCATGAAAAAGTGGGGCACCTGTTTTGCCCAATCGGCCTAAGTTCCGAAGAGGAAGATCTACAGGCTCTCCTGAAAGAGTTCGAGCCAGCCGGGATCATGTTTCGTCCGGGCGAGGCCAAAGAAGTCCAGCAGGTGCACCGGTATCTACAGCAGCATAGCAAAATACCGATGCTGATTGCCGCCAACCTTGAAAGTGGCGGCAACGGTGCGGTGGCAGAGGGAACAGAGTTTGGTTCTCAAATGCAGGTGGGTGCGACTGCCGATCCGGAAATGGCGGGCAAGCTCGGTATGGTTGTTGCTGAAGAAGGCCGTGCTGCTGGCTGTAACTGGGCATTCGCCCCGGTTATCGATTTGGATTATAACTTCCATAACCCTATCACTAATACCCGTACTTACGGTAGCGATCCTGAGCTTGTTGGTGCAATGGGTAAGGCCTATGTAGAAGCCGTACAGGCACGTGGTATGGCAACCTCAATCAAACACTTCCCTGGCGATGGCGTTGATTATCGTGATCAGCATTTGGTGCTGTCAGTCAATACTATGGAGCCACAAGAGTGGGATGACACATTTGGCCGCGTTTACCAGCAGTCGATTGATGCCGGTGCCCTGACTGTAATGGCGGGTCATATTGCAATGCCTGAGTACTCCAAGGTACTGAATCCGAATCTGAAGGACCAAGAAATCATGCCGGCGTCCATGGCACCGGAGCTACTGAATGACCTGTTGCGCGACAAGCTGGGTTTTAACGGCATGATTGTCAGTGATGCAACAGGTATGGTCGGCTTTACAACCATGATGAAACGTGAGTTTGCGGTACCGCTCACCATTGCAGCCGGCTGTGATCTATTCCTGTTCAACAAAGATCTGAAAGAAGATTTTGGTTTCATGATGCAGGGTATCGAAAAAGGCTTGCTGAGCCTGGAGCGAGTTGACGAAGCGATTATTCGCACGCTGGCGACAAAAGCGGCGTTAGGCCTTCATCAGCGTGATTTTTATGCAGAGCTGGATATGTCCCTAATTGGTTGTGAAGAGCATAAGCAACTGGCGAAGGAGTGTGCTGATAAAGCAGTCACCCTGGTTAAGAACAATGACGGTATCTTGCCGCTCTCGCTTGAACAACACAGCCGGGTACTGCTGATTGGTCTAGGCGATGAAGGGGATATGTTTGGTAACCAGACCGGTACTGTAGCGAAATTCCAACACCAACTAGAAACCGAAGGCTTTAAGGTTACCCTTTACGATACCTCGCAGTTTACCATGCGAGACATGATGCAGTCGGTTGAAGATTTTACTGCCGATTATGATGTGGTGGTGTATGCCGCTCAGTTTAAGACTGCGAGTAACAAAACCACACTGCGTATTAACTGGGCGCGCCCGATGGGTATTGATGCACCTTGGTTTACCCCGGAAATTCCGACCGTTTTTGTTTCTTTCGGCAATCCATATCACCTAATGGACGTACCTCGCGTTCCTACCTATATCAATGCCTATACCGGTAACGATATTACTATCGAAGCCGTAGTGAATAAACTGATGGGGCTCTCCGAGTTTAAGGGCATCAGCCCTGTCGATGCCTTTGTTGGCCAGTGGGATACCCGCCTGTAAGTGAGAAACCCGCCTTTGATTTTTCACGGGCGGGCCTATAGCAACAGAAATAATGGATAAAGTTATGAGCGAGACAATTAAAGGCGTGATCTTCGACCTTGATGGTGTGTTGGTTGATACTGCTGGCTTGCACTACCAGGCATGGAAAAAGATAGCAGCACACCTCGGTATTTCATTTAGTGAGCAAGACAATGAAAAGCTAAAAGGGGTAAGTAGAAAAGAGTCACTAGACATTATTCTAAGCTTAGGTAATAAGCAGTTATGCGAAAAAGATAAGCATGAACTATTAGATAAGAAAAACAAAGACTACCTGACTTTGGTTTATAAGCTGAATGAAAATGATGTGCTTGACGGTGTTATCAATTTAATTGAATGGTTGAAGTCAGAAAAAATCAAAATTGCTTTAGGTTCAGCAAGCAAGAATGCAAAGCTAATTTTGGAGTTAACCGGGATATTTCATTATTTTGATTATATTGTCGATGGAAATATGGTGGCCAAGGCTAAGCCAGCACCGGATGTGTTTCTAACGGGTGCCGAGCTTCTAGGTTTAGAGCCTACTGAATGTCTGGTCTTTGAGGACGCCAGTTCTGGCGTGCAAGCCGCCTTGGCTGCAGGAATGAAAGTTATCGGTGTCGGTGAGTATGATCTATTGCATCAAGCTACAGCTGTAACACCTAATTTAAAGGAGCTTAATATCAGAAAATATATCAGCTAAGAGACTTAATAACAAAAACAGTAGCCGGGATATTAAATGATAGCTCTGGCGTGTAGATAAACACAAATTAAATAATAGATAGTAAACGCTTCATTAATTATGAGGCTGCCTATTTATAGCTTGAATGACGGAATTGTTTTCTAAGGAATGAAAATGAACCTTACCTCTACGTATAAATACGTAAGGCTGGCCTGCCTTACTGGTTTGATTATTTCGCCTGCCTCACAGGCGAGTGGGTTGTTTGAAAATAATGAGCTGACATTATCAACCCGAAATATTGCAATGTACCTAGATCAAGATACTTCAGATGATGAGGACCAGTTTGCCTGGGCACAGGGAATTGCAATTGATTATAAGTCGGGATATTTGGCCGATATTATTGGCTTTGATGCAACCTATTCTGGTGCCATCAAATTAGACGCTAACGATAACTTCCAGGGCCGTGACTTACTACGTGATAACAATGGTAAAGCTGAAGGTTTTAACAAAATTAGCCAGATCTATGCTAAGGCTAAACTGGGTGACGATGACCTATACGCAAACGTTTATGGTGGCTGGAAGGAGCTGTACAAAACCGGTTCGCTGACTGTTTCACACGGCCGCGCCGTTGTTGCCTCATACCAGGGTATCAGTGGTGAAGTTGGTTATAAGGGCCTACGCCTGCGTGGTGTCTATACCGATCGCTTTTCAGACAGAGACTCGCCAACAAAAGTTCGTTTCAAGACCCTTTCAGGCAAGAAAATTGACAGCATCATTACCGGTGATCTCAGTTACCGCTGGGGTAAAAAGAACGTCGTCAATCTGTTCAGTGGCGAAAGTAAAGATTACCTGCGCCGAAGCGGCCTGGAATTTAAATGGCTGACTCCAATTTCAGAAACCTCAAAGGTAGGCCTGAGTGGATATTTCTACCAAAATGACGGTTTGGATAACTGGGAAGGGATGGCGTTCGATGATAAGGCCAACCACTACAACTTGAACTTGGATTACATGGTCGGTTCATGGACCCTGACAGGCAGCTATGCCTATACCGAAGCTGAGCTTGAGAATGGCCTGGGTATGTTCTTCTGGGATATGGGTAAAAATACTGACGGTAACTTCAATAGTAAGGCTGATGGAGTCGGAACCGACTTTAACAAAGACGGCGAGACCATGGTTTCTTTCAAGGCTATGTATAACATGGCGAATGCTGGCGTACCCGGCATGATGATAGGTGCCAGTGCGACTTACGGCTTTGGTATGGAATTTCAGGGCGCGGATATAGATGAAGCGGAACTGAACCTTCTGGTGATGTATCAGTTTCAGGATAAAGCACTTAAGGGCCTCAGCATGATGGCTGGTGTTGGACCTGGATACTCCTATGTTACGGATCGCGCCAGGAACCCTGTTGTCGAAAATGGTGACTGGGAAAAACGGTCCATTCTCGGTGCTACTTTCGTGATTGATTATAAATTTAACCTGCTTTAAGCCTGTTACGACGTAAGGATATGAAGATGAAAACAACATTGAAAACGGTTGCTGCTATTGTTGCTGGTGCTCTGCTGACTCTGCCGGCGTTGGTTCAGGCGAAAGCAGCTAACGCTGAAGATAAGTTACGTATTCTGGTTGTCAGCGATGACGGTTGCCGTAGTGAAGGATCGCAAGAACTGTTTAAAGCCCTGACCAAAGAAGGCTATGACGTATGGCTCTCTGGCCCTTTAAACAATCAAAGCGGGAAAGGGACGGCAGTCACTTTTAAGCTTGGAAAAGAGCTGAAGTATGAGAAAATTGATGAAAAGGCGTATTGTTTTGATGGTACCCCTGTTGATTCAGTCTTGTTTGGTTTAACCGGCCTGATGGCCGATCAAAAGCCGGATCTGGTTATTTCTGGTGTGAATGATGGCCCGAATGTCGGTGTAAACCAGTTTAACTCTGGTACGGTAGGGGCTGCTGCCCGAGCTATTCGTCATGGTATTCCGGCACTTGCTGTGAGTATGGGTTTCCGTCTGGAAGAAGCAAAAGAGGGATTCCCAAGCTCTATTCAGTTTATTCCTGCAGGTGTTGAACATACACTTGAAGTGGTTAGTAAACTCAATGCGAAAAAAGCGGGTGGCCAGGATCTGTTGCCTAAAGGTACAGGGCTGAGTATCAACTACCCTCCGTATCCAAAAAACGAGATCAAAGGTGTTAAATATATCGAGAACGAGCTTCAGCCCGATTACAACTATACCTTTAAGCTGGTAGACGAGAAGACAACCGTACAGGAGCTCAACTTCAAACCTTTCCTAGCTGCAAAGGATCCGACGGTAACGACAGATACCACAGAGCTGATGCGTAAATATATTACCTATACGGTATTTAACGCGCACTGGAATGAGCCGGAAGCGGTGGCTTCGTATAAGGCCTTATTAAACTAGTTCGTCTTTGTGTCTAAACAAAAAAACCTCGACAGCCATGTCGAGGTTTTTTTGTGAGCTTTGATCACTAATCGTGTGCACGGAAACCTTGTTAACACACTAATTCACCTTTGGTTAAGCTTCCGTATTTATTATTTGATTGGCTTAGTATCTGTAACTTTCACTGTTATTGACTAGTGTTAATGGGGAAAGTTGGAATAAAAGCATGATATTACAGCTTACGCTGCTCTCAATTTTAGTGTCAGTAACCGGAGAGTAGTGGGTGAGTCAATATTAACGAGTGTAATTAAGGTGGGTGAGTAATGGAAATGGACTGGGCCAATGGGGTCTTAAATATCGGCTCCTTTTTTGCGGTAACAATAGGTATTCTCGTCCTTTTTGTTGGTCGCCGTCTCAATAGTTTGATCGCACCGTTGCGGGAGTTTAGTATCCCGGAACCTGTAACAGGCGGGATCTTGTTTTCTGTTTTGATTGCACTGGTTTATATCGCCACGGATGTAGAGATTGAATTTGATCTGATGGCACGGGATATACTGTTGGTCTATTTTTTTACTACTATCGGGATCAACGCCAGCCTCAAAGATCTGCTCAAGGGGGGGGTGCCGTTGATCATTTTGCTCGCGATCACTATCGGTTACATGATCATCCAAAATTTTACCGGGATCAGCGTCGCTGCAATGTTCGGCCTTGATTCTGCCGTTGGTATGCTAGGAGGCAGTGTTTCTCTGATCGGAGGACATGGCACAGCGATAGCGTGGGCACCACGAATATCTGAAGGTTTTGGCATTACCAATGCGATGGAAATCGGTATTGCCAGTGCCACTTTCGGTTTGATTCTGGCCAGTTTGATGGGGGGGCCAATCGCCAAGCTCCTTATCACGCGCTATGATCTTAAGCCAGATCACAAAGAGCAGCTGGATGTCGGGGTGGCCGAAGAGTCAGAAAACGGCCCAATCACAGGTTTTGATTTTCTCGATGCTATTTTTGCCATCCATATTTGTGCAATTTTTGGCTTTATTCTGAACGAGGCGATAGAAGAAGCCGGACTGCAGTTGCCACTGTTTGTGACCTGCCTATTTGCAGGTATTGTGATGACAAACTTGATCCCGAGCTCTTTTCCTCGTATTTCAGGAACCAAGTGGCCGTCTCGTAAGCCCGCTGTTGCTTTGATTGCTGATGTATCACTGGGAACGTTTTTAGCGATGTCACTAATGAGTATGCAGCTGTGGACGTTGGTTGACTTGGCTGGTCCGATTTTCGCCATTCTTGGTGCACAATTTGCTGTGGCGATATTAGTCAACCTCTTCATCGTCTTTCCGGCGATGGGCAAAAACTATGATGCAGCGGTTGTCTGTTCAGGTTTTGGCGGGATCTCTCTGGGCTCGACCCCAACAGCGATGGCTAACATGTCTGCGGTCGCCCAGCGTTACGGTAACTCGCATCAGGCGTTTATCATCGTGCCGCTGGTCTGCGCCTTCTTTATCGACTTAGCTAATGCGCTGATCATTCCTTATTTCCTGGCGAATTTTTAATAATGGCCTCTGGCTAATGACTCCTTTAGCCGTACTTATTCTTAGGTACGGCTTTTGTTTATCATCAATAATTCAATCCTTATTTAATTAAGCGTTGGAATTTATTTGACATAGTCTGAAATTGTTTTAAACGAAAGAATAATTACCGGGTGAATTATAGCTAATATTTTATTATAGCTGGCTTGTTATATGTTTACCTTTATTTATGGTTATATTTTACTGATTGTAAGAAATACCTGACTTTGCATATTGTTGTTCTACAATTACTTGTAATCGGTTGCTGGTATGGAGGTTTTTTATTTAACCTCTAGGAATTTTTCCTAATTTACCTACGAGTTTTTCTAGTGTTATATAGGAATCAACCCTATATAAACAGATTTATATATTGCTTAGTATTAATGGAACAGTCTAAAAATACTGTGGGAAAGATATATTTACTCTGTATGCGCCGTTTAATTGGGGAAGCCTGCAGGGAGTTAAGTACTGATCCCATAAGTAATCAATATTGATGAAATCAGTATTTATAACGAAAGGTAAAGCAATGACCGTTTCCACTCCTCCTTGTTTTTTCCGCATGCACAATGTCATCCAGGATTACGCATGGGGTAGTACAACATCCATCGAATCTCTGTTTGGTATCGCCAATCCTGAAACGAAACCACAGGCTGAAATCTGGATGGGAGCTCACCCTAATGGCTGCTCGCAGATAGATATAGCAGGCGAGGCAACACGTCTAGCTGAATTTATCGAGACTGACAAAGCAGCGATTATTGGTGAGGTGACTGGTAAGCAATTTGGCGAGCTTCCTTATCTGTTTAAAGTCTTGGCAGCTGAAAAAGCGCTGTCGATTCAGGTTCACCCAAGCAAGGCACAGGCTGAAATTGGGTTTGCCAAAGAACAAGAAGCGGGTATTCCGCTCAGTGCGGGGCACCGTAATTACAAAGATCCTAACCACAAGCCTGAGCTGGTTTACGCACTGACACCTTACCAGGCAATGAATGGTTTCCGCGAGTTTGCCGAAATTGTCACTCTCTTCCGTTGTTTAGAAATCACCGATTTGCATAAGTTGGTCATTGGGCTGGAAGAGAATCAAAATGAAGATGGCCTGCGTCAGTTCTTCGAGGCGATGCTTTCATTGCAGAGCACGGCCAAAGACACTGCTGTTAACGGGCTACTGGCTTATGCCGAGCAGCACAAAGACGATGCATTGTTTGCCTTAATCTTAGATCTTGCCGAGCAGTATCCGGGTGATATTGGCTTGTTTTCACCACTGATGCTGAATGTGCTGACACTGCAGCCGGGTGAAGCCATGTTCCTGGATGCCTGCACACCCCATGCCTATATCAAAGGGACTGGTCTTGAGATCATGGCGAACTCCGACAATGTACTGCGTGCGGGCCTGACGCCTAAACACATGGACATCGCTGAGTTAGTTGGCAGCACACGTTTCGTCCCGAAGCCAACAGATACCTTGCTGCTAGCACCAGAGCAATCGGAAGGCGGCCTGCATTACCCAATTCCGGTACCTGATTTCAAGTTCAGTGTGTACCAGAACCAGCAAGATGTAGAACTAACAATTTCCAGTGCTGAAATTTTGCTGGCGATTGATGCACCGGTTACCATCATCCACTCGAACGGTGAAACCTTGACTGTTGAGAAAGGTGAGTCAGTGTTTATTCCGAACTATGCCGATTGCTATACCGCCACTTCAATCGGCCGGTTTGCTAGAGCATATAATTGATTTGTAAGTAACATCACCTTCAATGATTTCCTGTTTAAAATCAGTTGCCTATTTAAAGCTAGTCGTATTGACTGGCTTGTCTATCTCAATTGTTCTCGTCAACTTTCGTCATCCCTTTTTAGCTAGTTATTTCCAACGAACCTGATCACGACAGATGGTCAGGTTCTGATTATGTTGTTTGTGGCCTTAGGCTCCTGTTGGACAGAAGCGACTTGGCTGTAATAAAAGCTCAATAAAATAGATCTTGATCACACTAAAGCATTGGTTTATATTGATTGTGTAATTTAATTACGAAATTGAATTACATTAATGAATGTAAATGCTGTTTATAGGTAAATATTGGAGAGCAAAATGAAAAAATTACGTAACCTTGTAGCGCTATTTTCGACTCAGCTTAACTTCGACCGCAGCCAGTTTGCTGTTAGTGCGAACCGCACGCTGCAACAATAGTTTTCTGCAATTCTAACCCTACTATCTCTCGTTGAGCCTGCAGGGCACAGCAAGCCGTTAAGTCAGTGAAAACTTGATTCAGTAAATGCCCAGTATCGACATGGGGTATTTATGATCAAGGTTTTCATCGGCTCTATGTCAAATCACCGTTACTGTCTCTTCAGCTTTCACCTTTCATCTCGTTCAGCTAGAACTGTCCCCAATTTTTGTTAATAACACCCAAGAACCCACGTGTTGTAGGTCGGTATAACTTTCACCTTTTGACTTGAATGTGGATAACAGCGATCCCTTTGATGGGCTATGTTTGACCTAAGAGAAAAGGTTAATAGCTTATGATTTACCGAATACTGGCAGATCTTGTCGTAATACTTCATCTGATGTTTATTATTTTTGCGGTGCTTGGAGGCCTGCTGGTGCTATGGCGAGGCTATGTGTTGCTTATCCATATTCCAGCAGCTATATGGGTTGCGGTGATCAGCTTTAAAGGCTGGATCTGCCCATTGACGCCATTGGAAAACCAGTTGAGGCAAGCGGCTGGAGGCGAAGGCTATCCGGGAGGATTTGTTGAGCACTATATCATTCCCGTTATTTATCCGGTTGGATTGCGCTTTGATGTTCAGGTTTTACTGGGTATTGTGGCTGTGGGGATCAATATAGCGATTTATGCGCTCGTCTATTATTGGTATAGGCTCAGGCAAGACAGGTGGCGGGAATGAAAAGTATATTGGTTACCTTCGTGGTGCTCTATGCACTTTTTGCGCTTACTTTTTGCTCCCTGCAACGTAAATTCCTGTATTTTCCCCAGCCAGCTAGTGACGTATACGGCGAAATGAATACCAGTTTCGTTGTTGATGGTGTACAGCTTTTTGGTTGGACCCTCAATGAAGGGCAACCTAAAGCGTTAATCTATTATGGCGGCAACGCCGAAAGTATTGAAGCCAACATTCCATTCTTCGAGGCGGTGCTCCCGAGTTACACCGTCTATCTTATCCCTTATCGAGGCTATGGTAATAACCCAGGTACGCCCACCGAGAAGGCTCTATATAGCGATGCTGTACATATCTTTCAGTCGGTTAAAGGTAAACATGATTCAATATCGTTGATGGGCCGGAGCCTTGGCTCCGGTATTGCCACATACGTAGCGGCTAATCGGCAAGTGGACAAGCTTATTTTGGTTACGCCATTTGATAGCATTGAAAATGTCGCAAAGGATATTTATTGGATGTTCCCCGTTTCCTTGATGATAAAAGACAGGTTCCGCTCATCGGATTGGGTGAAAGATATTACGGCTCAAACCTATATCTTTATTGCAGAAGATGATCGGGTGATCCCCCGGGCCAGAACTGACCAACTAATCGCTCTGTTTGGCGATCAGCTGGTGGAAGTGGTTGTCGTTACCGATGCCGGCCACAATACTATTTCACAATTTCCTGCCTATGAGTTAGGGCTGAAGCGGGCACTGGATTAGCTCATGGCACATTCTGGTGATTCAACGAGAAACTGTTTTAATAGCTTTTCACACTGTTTTTGGCTCAAGTAACCAGGGACAGGATAGGTACCGTGTGCTTCAGCCAGTGCCCGTTTGGTGAGCAGCGGAATATCTTCGGCTTTTAATTCAGGGAAACCGTCTGGAATATTGAGTTTTTTATTGAGGCTAACCACAGCATCGATAAATTCACTGCCGTCGTTAAGGCCGATAACAGTTGCCATCTCTTTCATACGTTGCTTACAGTACGGATGCAATAAACGCAGTACCTCTGGTAGTAGTACTGCGTTCGCTTGTCCGTGCGGAATGTGGTACATCCCTCCGAGTTGATGGGCAATCGCATGGACATAGCCAACAAATGCGCGGGTAAAAGCACACCCTGCTTCATAGGAGGCCATGGCCATTTGCTCCCGCGCATCTATATCCTGGCCATTTTCATAAGCTTTTGGCAGGAAAGTGAATATTTTCTCTATCGCCTGCTTGGCATACTTGTCGCTTAGCGGGGTGTTGTATGTGCCGATAAAGGCTTCGATGGCATGGGTCAGGGCATCCATGCCTGTTGCTGCTGTCATGCTTTGCGGCAGGCCTGTCATTAACTTGGGATCGATGATGGCAAAGTCAGGTAGCAGCACAGGATCCGCGATTGCAAACTTTTGCCGGGCTGCCGGGTCGGAAATAACGGCGGCGACTGTGGCTTCGGAACCGGTACCGGCAGTCGTGGGGATGGCCATAAATGGCGGCAATTTTTTTCTGATTTTCAGTTTACCAGCCATGGTTCGTACTGGCCGGTCTTTGACAACTTTTGCCCCGATGACTTTGGCGCAGTCGATTGGTGATCCTCCGCCGAGGGCGATAATAGCATCGCAGTTAAATTGTTTATAAAAATCAGCACCGGTTGCGACCGTAGCAATCGTCGGATCGGGCATCACTTGGTTGAAAATGGCGTAGTCAATGTCGTGTGCTTCAAGCGAATCACAAAGGGAAGGAAGCATTGCCTTTGAACTCGTTCTGCCCGTTACAATCATGGCTTTCCTTGCACCAGCAGATGACATCAGTTCACCTGCTTTCGAGATGCTGTCTATCCCGGCTTCTACATGGGGGAAGGGGATGGTGACCAATTTGTTGAGCTGTTTGTTGACGCCTACCACTGCTTTATATAACAACATATCAAAATCCTTTTAAACAGATGTTTGAATTATAGGGGCAAAGCATGTGCTTGTATTAGACTTAGTTCATACTCCTATACATTGCTGATAAATAGTGTCGTTCTATGTTCGGGGTGAAAAGAGAGAGAATGCCTGATTGGAATATTGTAAAGCCGCTCCCAGTAAGTTTTATACAGTGCTTAAAAAGTGTGTGTTTTTGATATATACCCAAGCTACTTCAAGATGCAGGATTCAGAGTGATATCAGCATGTCCAGTTCAAGGAAAATGGCGGCAGGAATGGTGGCCCCTTTCGACGTTATTTGACATAGAAATGGGCTTGCTGAATCACTCCCAAAGGGCGAGTTGGCTGGGCTGGTATGCTTTGTTGCTGCTTTTTACCGTAGAGCCACTATGTTTTCAAATCAGCGCCTTGCCTACGCGGCCCGACCAACCAGTCCAGCCATTCTCGCTGAAACGAGCATCTTGAGGTAGTTTGGGTATAAGCCAGTTCCTGCATGATTTAATGATTCAATATTGCTGTAGGAATACAGTGAATAGTATGTATGTTGTGTATGGTGGTTGACACGCTGGATTTCTTATTGGTTCGTTAACTGCCGAGCAATAAGAAATTCCTAGCAGTTGTTGCAAAATTTGCAACAACTGCCTCTTTCTATGCTGTTTATTTCTAGGCTGTAATGCTTATGCGACTTCTAACATTTTTTGCTGGTGTGCAAGGTACTCATCATAAGTGCCTTGGAAGTTAACGAGCTTCTTGTCTTTCACATCAATAATAGAAGTGGCAAGAGACGAGACAAACTCGCGGTCATGGCTTACAAAAATCAGCGTACCTTGATAATCTTTAAGGGCGTTATTAAGTGCTTCAATCGCTTCCATGTCCATGTGGTTCGTTGGTTCATCCATAACGAGAACATTGATGTCTTGCATCATTAACTTACCAAACAATAAACGGTTTTTTTCTCCACCAGAACAGTTCTTCGCTTGTTTATTTGCATCATCCGCAGTGAATAGTAAGCGACCTAAAATGCCACGAACTATCAAATCATCATGCTTGGTTGTGCGCCACTGTGAGATCCAATCGAAGATACTTAAATCGTTGTCGAAATCGGCTGTACTATCTTGTGGGCAGTAACCAATAGAAGCATTTTCAGACCACTTTACTACGCCGTGGTTCTGCTCTAGCTCGTTGACTAGGCAACGTAGCAATGTCGTTTTACCCACACCGTTTTCGCCAATCACCGCTAAACGAGTACCTGCTTCCAGAAGTAAGTTACCTTTCTCGAACAGTAGTTCATCTTCAAATGCATGACCTAAATCTTGTAGCTCAAGTGCTTGGCGATGCAGCTTCTTGCCTTCACCAAAATCAATCGATGGGCTAATACGGCTAGTCGATTTAACTTCGTCTAGCTTGATTTTATCCATCTTCTTCGCACGAGAACTTGCTTGCTTCGCTTTAGAAGCGTTTGCACCAAATCGATTTACGAAATCTTGCAATTCGCTAATCTCAGCCGCTTTTTTAGCATTGCCTGCCAGTAACTGTTCGCGGATCAGACCTGAAGCTTCAAGGAAGTATTCGTAGTTACCTGGGTAGATACGAAGCTCACCGTAATCGATATCCGCCATGTGGGTACATACGGAGTTTAAGAAGTGACGGTCATGCGAAATGATGATCATCGTACACTTACGTTGATTCAGCTCTTCAGCAAGCCAGTTGATCGTATGAATATCCAAGTTGTTGGTTGGTTCATCTAATAGCAAAATATCTGGGTTAGCGAAAAGTGCTTGTGCTAGTAGCACACGCAGTTTCCACCCCGGAGCAACATGCTGCATTAGGCCAAAATGGAATTCTTCTTCAATACCAGCTTGTAGCAAAATATCGCCAGCACGGCTTTCTGCTGTGTAGCCATCCATTTCTGCAAATTCACTTTCAAGTTCTGCAACCGCCATGCCGTCTTCTTCACTCATTTCTGGTAATGAGTAAATACGGTCACGTTCTTTTTTGATTTCCCATAGCTTACGGTCACCCATGATTACAACGTCGATAACATTGTGTTGCTCAAAAGCAAATTGGTCTTGACTCAGTACACCAAGTTTTAATCCAGGGGTAATAGACACATTGCCAGAGCTTGGAGCCAGTGCGCCACTAAGAATCTTCATGAACGTTGATTTACCACATCCATTGGCTCCGATTAAGCCGTAACGGTTACCGTTACCGAACTTAGCAGAAATGTTTTCAAATAAAGGCTCGGCGCCGAATTGCATGGTGATGTTAGCGGTTGAGATCAAAGAAGTATTCCTAGGTATTAAGATTGGCTAATCGCTTAGTCAGATATGCCAAATCAACAAAAATTAAAGCACGAATTAATAGGCGGCGAATTATACAGATTTATTGAACAAATAACAGATGTGGGAGGTAAGTCACAGAAGGAGATTGTGTTATAGGAGGAATCAAGAGGATGCTTAGTTAAATTAAGTTTTAATTTCATGTGGTTAGCTTAATTTGATGCATCGAAAGCATCCATAGTTAAGGAAGTAAAGACATCATGTGTGAGAATTGTTTTGATATGCTGTGAGAAGCGCTTCCGTGATGCACTCGATGGGGGATATGGCAACAATTCGATTATAGGTTGTTCGGTCAGGGCTATGGAAAGCCGGATCCCACCACGACACCGCGCCGCACTGGGTGCAGGTACACTCCACATCGTAAAACATCGCCTCTGGCGGCGGCGCGGCAAGAGTTGTATCGCGTAGACTGGCAGAATGGTTTCAGTTTTAAGTTGCAGTCCCTGTTGCTACAAGGTGCTTAGGGAAAGAAGTCAGAGAACACGGGTGTTTATGGGGGGCCCCGTTTTGCAAGACAAGGTTAGATTGGCGACAAACAGTGTGATTTTGACCATTAATACTAGACACTTGAATAAGCGGCATATAGTAAGGAAATAATCGGACAGCTAAGCATTACTGGGAGCCTAGAGTGAAGCCTGGGGAGTTGAATTCGCGAAGTACAGTGAGAGAAGCTGGCATAAAGGCCGAACAAAAAAATCCCGTTTCAACGGAGCAAGCAGCTTTAACTTATAATGTAAGCTAATGTTTTATATAATTATTGAAAATTGAAAATTGAAAACTGGGAATATAGAAATGACGTATTCTGAAGTAATGGCTCTACCAGCAAAAGAACGAGGGCCTTTGCTTAAGCCTCTGGCAGAGTCCGGAGATAATGATGCCTGCTTAGAGTATGCAAAGTTGATTTTTGCAGACAAATACAGTGGCACTCCTGCTGCAGGACAGTCGAAAGATGATGCAAAAGCAGAAGCACGTTCAAGCGCAGTAACATTTCTATATGACGCTGCTCTTCGTGGTCACCTGCCAAGCATTATTTTGGGACAGGATGCAGTCTTTTTAGGTCGCCAAGGTGCATTTAACAAAGTGCTCTGTAAGGTGAATTACACTAAGGCTATTGAGTTCTTAGAGCTTTGGCTGGCACAAGAGCCGGAACCGGATGATCGTGCTCTAGCACTGTTTCGAAAAGGTCTGTGTCTGAAGCTTATGAATGCAGAAACACCTTGGGGTGAAGTTAAGTCACTTTGGGAGCAATCAGCAAGCCTCGGTGGAGAGCATGGCATTGCAGCCTCCGCACAACTCGGAGCCTGGCATTATGACAATGGACGCTATGATGAAGCGATCCCATGGCTTGAAAAAGCCAAAACCTCATCCATGATGGCAGCTTCACACCTTATGTTGATTCATAAAAATCAGACTAAGTCTGAGGGTGATTATAAAGAAAGCTCAGACATTTGCTTAGCGCTGTGCAGCACTAAACCTAAGCCAGGCCAAACCTAAAGTTAACACCATCATTGAAACGGTACGCAGTGCGTACCGTTTGTATCAATCGAAACGAAGTTTGAACCGTATAGGTAAAGGGATTACTCCTAAGAGGGAATGACAAGTTTCTTGGCTGTTTCGGTGAGTTTGTCTGCAGCCATGTAGGTATGGGCAATTCCGGTAGGGCAGGCGGTAATTGCGACGACTCTCATCGGTGTCTCCTTACATGCAGTTTTAATATTTGATAGTGCCACTATAAGAAGTTGCCGTACTGCCCGGTAGAAGAGAAAGCAACCCTTTACTGGACATTTGTAACCACTAGAAATAAGCGTGATGGTGATCACTTCGGTGTTGTGGCAGGCTATCGTTTTCACTGACTAAGTCGTTGTTCAGCATTTTTGATGCATCAGTATCGTTTATTGTTCAACCCCTGAATCTAGCCCTTGAATTAAGGATTAAGGATTCGATCTACACTCAAAGGTATGAGCTGTATTTCGAGGAGTATCGGTTTGGATATTGGTGTTATTAAGGAAATAAAAAATCGGGAGAACCGTGTTTCCCTGACTCCATCTGGGGCCAAAGGGTTGGTTGAAGCCGGACATGTGGTGAAAGTCGAGACTGGAGCTGGCGAAGGTTCAGGCTTTAGCAATGAAGCCTATCGCGCCGCAGGTTGCCAAATCGTGACGGTTGATAGCGCTTGGGATTGCGAACTGGTACTAAAGATCAAGGAGCCGTTAATCGCCGAGTATGCCTACTTGAAGCAACAAATGCTTTTTACCTATTTGCACCTTGCTGGCGTTGATCCATCCCTTACCGAAGCATTGCTCGAAGCAGGTACGACCGCAATTGGCTATGAAACTGTTGAAGACAAGCAAGGAAAGCGCCCTCTGCTAGCACCAATGAGCGCAGTCGCCGGAAATATGGCTGTTACGGTTGGTAGCTATTATCTGGCCAAATTTGCAGGCGGCAAGGGGATGCAGCTTGGCTGTGTGCTAGGCGAACGCTACGGAAAGGTTGTAGTACTTGGTGACGGGGTTGTTGGCCGTCATGCTGCTAAGGTTGCTGACGGGATGGGGACGAATGTGGTGATAATGACCCGGCATGCTGATCGTGCAGCAGAATTAAAGCAAGGTGCCTCAGTAAACCTTCGTGTGGCACTGTCGTCGGCGGAGACGATTGCCCAAGAACTATTAGATGCAGATCTGTTGATTGGTGCTGTACTCCATCCCGGTAGCCGAGCTCCCCACTTGGTATCAAAAACGTTAGTTGCCACAATGCAACCCGGTAGTGTGATTGTCGATGTCAGTATCGATCAAGGGGGCTGTATCGAAACATCTCGCCCCACCTCGCACTCCGATCCGGTTTATCAGGAACAAGGGGTAACGCATTATTGCGTGACCAATATGCCGGGAGCCTATCCAAGAACCTCTACTATTGCCCTGACCAACGCCACCTTGGATTATGTCATGCGCTTGGCCTCTGGAGGGGTATCTGCGTTAAGGGCAGATCTGGATTTTGCCAAGGGAGTAAATACTCACTGTGGCTATATAACCTGTCGGCCTGTCGCGGAGCATCTGCAGATGTTATCGAAGTTCAGGGCGTTTCCAAATTGACATCAGTCAGCATGAAGGCCGTGACGTTACCGATAGTAAAAAATATCCAGCTTAGGCGTATTTTGATTGTCCTTCCCTGATATTTATTGAGAGGTGATTGTCAAAATGATTGCTATGTCATAGGTTGAGTATTGAGAGCCTGCTAATATGCCCAAAATAGATTGTAAGTTAATGAAACAAAATATTTTTTGTTGGCATTTTTAGGTTAGGGTGAAATTAGTAATGAAGTGTACGAGCTGTAAAGTCGGTGTGTTATCTCCTAGTTTTATTGATGGTTTATTTCGTGCCCATACTTGCACGCACTGCGGTGGTAACTGGGTATTGATTGAAGACTATGTGTCATGGAAAGAAAATAACCCAGAGTTTGAGTTTTCTGACGATGTATCTTGCGAAGCGGTTGATACGGAATCGGCGTTACTTTGCCCGCAGTCAGGAAAAATCATGCGTAAGTTCCGTATCACGGCAAATAGCTCACATCGTCTGGATTATAGCGCCAGCGTTGGTGGCGTTTGGCTGGATAAGGGGGAGTGGGATTTGATGAAGCAGGGAGGATTGGCTGGCTCATTAAATGCAGTGCTAACTGCCCCGTGGCAGAAAAACATTCGAATGGACACGGCAAAAGAGAGTTTCGCTGATCTATATAGAGAGAAGTTTGGCCAAGAAGCATATGCTAAAGCCAAGGATATTCGCCAGTGGTTGAATGAGCAGCCGAATAAAGCGGATCTAAGGGCTTATATTCTGGCGGAAGACCCGTACTCGGCTGAGCGGTGAGCCTTCAAAAAACACATTTGTCAGCTTCCTCCCGGCATGACCTATTCAGAAGATGTATTATTAGGTCGTTTGAAATCTTTTACTGAAGGCATTTTATGATTTTGATTACAGGTGCGAGCAGTGGCTTAGGTGCAGCATTGGCTCAGCTGTATAGTGCTGAAGGAACACCGTTACTTATAAGCGGGCGAAGCGAACAACGTCTGTCGCAAGTCGCTGGAACTATGCCGGGAAAGGTACAGGTTAAACAAGCCGAGCTATGTGATCCTGCTGAAGTCTCAGAGCTACTTGATTCCTTAGAGCAAGTGCCTGATACCGTGATCCACTGTGCTGGCAGTGGCTATTTTGGCCCTCTAGAAGATCAAGCTCCAGAAGCAATCAGCCAATTGATCCAGAACAACGTGACTTCCACGATTTTCTTGCTCCGAGAGTTAGTTCAGCGTTATCGCAATCATAAGGTCAATGTGGTGGTTGTAATGTCGACGGCGGCGCAAGTTGCCAAGGCGGGTGAATCTACCTATTGTGCCGCGAAATGGGCGGTCCGCGGGTTGGTAGAGTCTGTGCGGTTAGAGCTGAAGGGAAGCCCGATGAAACTTATTGCGGTTTACCCTGGCGGTATGGCGACTGACTTTTGGAAAACCAGTGGCAAAGATCTCGATACTTCATCGTTTATGACGGCAGAAGAAGCCGCCAGCATGCTCAAACAAGCGCTTGTTGGTACAGAGCATGGCTTTATCTCTGATATTACGATTAATCGGAACTAGCTATAGCTTGTTCTTAATGGTTAGGCATAATATTGAACACGAACAAAATTTATCGGTTTGCAAGGCGTAAGCATCAATGCCTTGATTCTAAAGTGATTTATTGGTTGTTTGAGGATGGTTCACTTTGTCATAACTAGAATTTTTGCGAGTAAGATCAAAATATCACTGTACAAAAAATAAACAGCTGGTATTATCTCGCCCAGTTCTTCAGAGAGTTATTGAATGCAACATCAAGTACAAGTTAAACCTTCAGCTACTTATACGTTTTCGTATGGTACCTATGTGTTTCCCTTATATTTATCGTAACATTAAATAATTCAATCGATTAGCAAAATGCTTTTCGCAATTTATTCATGAATTTTTTTAAGGGGCAACATATGTCTAATTCAAGCACTGGTATCGTAAAGTGGTTCAACGAAGAGAAAGGTTTTGGTTTCATCACTCAAGATAATGGTGGTGCCGACGTTTTTGTTCATTTCCGAGCAATCGCTTCAGAAGGCTTTAAAACGCTAGCTGAAGGCCAGAAAGTTTCTTTTGAAGTTGAGCAAGGCCAAAAAGGTCTTCAAGCTGCCAATGTTGTAGCACTATAAGTCTGAAAGTAAAGACAATAAAAAGGTCGCCTTTGGCGGCCTTTTCTGTATCTGGCTGAATCTAAAAGCATAGATTGATACTCCCTTCTACTAAAGTAGCTGCTCCAAGCTTGTATCTTATAGCCTAAGATTTATCATCACTCCCAGTTTAGCCCTCAGTCACCAATTCAATTTCATTCTTGATAATCTCCAACCCTGTTTTTAGTTGATTACGGCTTGACGGCCCGGTTAATGAGATCCGTATTGCAGCCGGAGTAGGGTATCGACCAACCGTGAACATTTCGGCCTCGCGCACATGCACACTTTTGCCTTGAAGTCGTTGGCTGAAATTGTAACCGGTTAATGGTTCCGGCAGAGTTATCCAGCAATTAAACCCAGGAACGACATTATTATTGTGTTGCGGAAAATATTGATTCAATAGTCGGTGGCGGGCACTGAGCTCGAGGGCAATTTCTTTATCGACGGCTTCCATAGCCCCGTTGGTTAGCCACCGGCACACTAGGTCTATCATCAACGGGCTGATGTGCATACAGTTTGCACGTAAGGTTCTTTGCATTGCGTCTTTCAGTGACAGTGGCGTGATGAGGTATCCGACCCGCAAACCGCCGGCAAAATACTTAGAGAAGCTCCCTACATAAAGGGTGATATCCGGGGCAATGGCGACAAGTGGGGTCTTGCGGTGGCTGGGTGGGCAATACAGCACATCATCTTCGATGATCAGTACATGGTGACGGCGGCAAATCTCGATGATTTTTAGTCGGCGGCTGTCACTGATCTGCGTGCCTGTCGGGTTTTGAATCGCTGGCGTCAGGTATAGCAGCCGGGGGTTGTGGCGTTTGCAATGCAGCTCTAAATCGTCAGGAATGATCCCCATTTCATCAAGCTGAATTGGCACTAACTTGCGCTCGGCCTGTTGGCAGGTGTGGATGAATTCGGCATAGCATAGCCCTTCAACCAAGATTGTTTCCTTTGGTCGGGTTAGCGCCTGAACAAGGATAGACAGGCTATGTTGGCCACCGTATGTCCAAATAAGACGGCGGTTATCGATATCGCAATTTAAGCGCTGCATTAGCCAGTGCTGCAAGGTTTGGTTGTGCCCCTGTAACCCTTCGGCACTGTAGTAATCAAGTACCGCTTTTTGTGCCGTCGGTTCATGGGACAAGTCTTGCAAAATCGTGGAGAGATGTTGTTGCTGGCTTAGTAACAGCGGCCGGCAAATCGCCAGATCTATCCCTTCCCTGGTAGTGATCGGATGGTAGAAGGTGTCTTGCTCGGCCTGCCGATCTTTGACATAGGTACCGCTACCGACTTTCGGTTCAATTAACCCGCGGCGTTCCAGCTCCTGATAGGCTCGTGTCACAGTGCCTACAGTAACCCCTAACCGATACGACAAAATGCGTTGCGGAGGGAGTTTAGTGTTCGCCTTTATCTCGTTGCTTTCGATAGCTTCGGCAAAGGAATCTGCCAGTGCAATGAACTTGGGGCCGGTACGGCCAGAGATATCGGGAGTAAACATTGTCACCTTCTCTTGGGGTACATTTTGTTATTGAATACAGGATAGATAAGGGTTTGAGAGAAGGAAATAAAAGAATTGTCATGGTGACGCATTAACAATAGGTACTCGCCAGATCCTGTCGTTACGCTGAAGGTGTTAAGTCATTCAGCGTTAAGGGAAGTGAGATGGAAACTGTATGGGAATTGTTGCCAGCTATGAGTTTATTTGCCTTTGTCACGGCGATGACGCCAGGGCCAAATAACTTTCTCCTCGCCAGCTCGGGAGCGCAGTTTGGTGTACGCCAGTCGATAAAGCACTTAATGGGTATCCGTTTTGGCATTGTATTCCTACTGCTGTTGTGTGCCAGCGGTGTTGCGATCACATTAGAGCAACATCCTGCGGTGTATAAAATGCTTCGTTATGCGGGCTTGGGCTACATGCTATGGCTGGTGGCCAAACTGGTTTTGCTTAATTCCATGGTAAAGGCGAAAGAGGGGAGTCGCCCTTTGTCTTTCCTTCAGGCAACGTTATTTCAGCTAGGGAATGTTAAAGCATGGATGGCATGTTTGGCATTGGTAACCAGCTATAGTTTGCCGGGACATTACTGGTTGTCCGTGCTCATTATTATTGTCGTATTTACTGTATTCGGTTTTTTTGCCAACAGCTGCTGGACATTGTTAGGGCGGTGGATAAAGGCCCACTTAAATACGTCGCAAAAGCAACGGGCTTTCAACTGTGGCCTTGGCTTATTGACGGTCGTGTCGCTGGTACCTGCCTTTACGTTTGGTACATAGGTTGATTAATGATTGTCTAAAATAATTAAGATTTGTTTGATAGTTAGACTGTTGGAATTTAATTGTATAATTAGCACTTTACAAGCAAAGTCTAAGCTCGTAATATCCGCCGCACTTACGGAGAGATGGCTGAGTGGTTGAAAGCACCGGTCTTGAAAACCGGCATACGTTTGTAGCGTATCTAGGGTTCAAATCCCTATCTCTCCGCCACATTCTAGAAATTGGATGGTTACCATCGGGTTTCATACAGAATTGGAGCGGTAGTTCAGTTGGTTAGAATACCGGCCTGTCACGCCGGGGGTCGCGGGTTCGAGTCCCGTCCGCTCCGCCACTACAACGAAGCCTCAGCAGTAATGCTGGGGCTTTTTTGTATCTGTCGTTTGGCGAAAGAAACACTTACGGGTCTGTTGCAAATAATCAGAGAAGGCTGCTCTACCCAGCGATGGACTTAATGATTACTGGTAAACAACCTCAACATTGAAGAGACGATTCATGAAGGCGGATCTTTCCCGCACAATGGTTTTACGTTCATCATTGCGTAACCAGAAATCAAACAGGCCTTTGTTCAACATCCGTAATGATTCGAATCCCTGGATGGTTGACCAGGCTCACTTTCGTATTTTGAAACCGCCGCTGACAACGAGCTTCTTGATGGGGGCGTGATCGGACTCGATACCATTATTGAGATACTTTACTTGCCGTTGTTCGGCATTAGCTCGCAGTCGTCCCTCCTTCTTCAAGCGGGCAATCGCATTGGCGTATGAGGAATGCTTGTCTGTGTTTAGCGTTTTAGGTTGAATTTTTTGCAACAGATCCGGTTTGGGTATTTGGGTATCTGTGGTTGGAATTTTAACTGGCGGCGATTTTATCATAGCTCGCAGTGAAACGTTTGCGTTTATTTAAATGGAATAAAACAAGGCACTTTACTCCAACACCCAGCGAACTGCCATCAGGATGGTGGCAGAAGGGAACTGTTTGTTGGCGAAATTCAGGGCCGTCAGGGATCTCAAAGTCGGATAAAGGGACAAGCCTATCATCCCTGATAGGCCTGATAATTTGTCATCTATTCGTCAAAACAGGTGACAATGGTAAGGAAGGCTACTTATTAAGCACCAAGATGCGACAGAACCGGTTTTATAGTTTAAATACTTCAATTGAGTCATTTAAAGAAACTGCTACCGTTGATAATTCCTGAGAAATATTGGAACTTTTCTCAGAACTATCGAATGTCGATTTAGCGAGAGTGTTTATATCGACAATGCTCTCGTTAATTTCTCCAGCTACATGAGTCTGCTCTTCAGCTGCGGCGGCAATTTGATTGTTAACATCCTTAATTGTCGAGATTGAAGTTCGAATAGCATTCAGTGCTTCGCTGGCTTCGCTGGCTTCACTGGATTTGTCTGCCGTTAATTGGGTATGTTCAACATTCATTTGCATTAGCTCTACAGAGTTTTTAGTTTCGCTTTGCAGGCTGCTAATCATGGATTGTATTTCATTGGTACTTTCTTGCGTGCGCGTGGCGAGGTTTCTTACCTCATCAGCAACAACGGCAAATCCTCGACCCTGCTCTCCAGCCCTTGCTGCTTCAATCGCAGCATTCAGTGCTAATAGGTTAGTTTGTTCTGAGATGCCCTGAATAACCTCAACAATACCACTAATACTCGTCACTTCATTTTCTAGTTTGTTCATAACTTGTTGAACATCACTAATGCCATTCATTAGCGTTGAAATATTGGTATTCACTTCATCTACTATCACCATTCCATTGTTGGAGTACTCATTTGCTTCATCTGCAGAAGATGAAGCCTCAAATGCATTGCGAGCCACTTCATTTACACTTGTTGCGGATTCCAACATGTCAGAGGAAACGGTATTTAGTTGTTGTGAAGAAGTGTTGATATGTTCAACAATACCTTTAAGACTATCCACCATGGTGAGAATAGCACCATAAACGCCAGTTTCCTTGCCGTTAGCAACGGGGCAGCACCAAGGTTACCTTGTGCAATGTTTTTAACTAACGTTTCAATTTCAGTAGGCTCACCACCTATAGGTATATACATTAACTTCACAATAATTAAGTAGATGGTATAAAGCGAGGCACAAATAAGAACTAATGCCATTATCAGGTTGATTTTCAGGTTATCATTTGACGCTGCACTTATATTAGTCCATGGTTCCCAAGACCATACGCTCCATCCAAGGGAATCTATTCTAGAAGAAACGACCTGATATTGTTTACCTTGATATTCATAGGAATGAATGCTTTTATCGTCGTTTTGATATTGCTTATATGAAGGGCATAATTCGTATAAGTTTTCACCCAACACTTCGGTATTTTGACTCGCAAGCAGGTAACCATCTTTACGGCTGACAAAAAGTTGGTTCTCTTCGGTTAAACTTTGGATGAAGTCCGTCAGCTGATTTACTGCTAGGTTAAGACATAATACCACAAGAATTTTACCTTCTCGCTTGATTGGCACAGCAACAGCCATTACCGCCCAACCTTCAGAGCAGGTGTAAGGGGTGGTGATAATCCTTTCTTCACCATTAAAGATCCTTAAGTACCATTCGCGTTTTTTCTCTTTAGCATTAAATCCTACTTCAAGGCCATCAGATGCGTGAGCATAAGTAGCGCCATTTTCTAAGGCAATATAAGTATCGATAACACCTAGCTTTTCAGTCATAGTATGTAATTCTGCAACGGTTCGGTCAACATTCAACATTCAACAAGCCGCTACTATCTATCTCTATATCATTAGCCATTATCTCTAGAGCATCAAAGTAACGCTCCATTCTCTGCTCTATAGCCTTAGATATTAAAACAGTCTTAGTACCGAGTTGATCTTTATAACCTTTGACAGAAGCTGATTTGAAGTTCAAAAAACCAACCACTGAAACCAATAGAATTATCGACGTAAACAGCAGACCTATAAATAATGTAATTTTTGCTTTTGCTCCCATGACGCGTATCCTTTCACGGCATGACTTGTTTTTTAGATAAAAATTAATATGTTGGGTGGTTACCTCAAACGAAGAAGCAACATCTCATTGGCTCCTGGGCACGCATCAAGTAAATGGTGCTCTGAAGGGATTTGTCGCAAAGTTATGCTGAAGCACAAACGTACTGATTTCCAGATGCAATTAGGCTGCAAGCGCGTAGAATTCATCCCAAACAGATAAACCATCAGGGTTATCGAGCTGTCCATTTTTAATCATCGACCACTGCTCCACGCCAGCGAGGGTGGCTGTTGCGCCTTCATCAGATTTCCATCCCAGGCACTGATGCATCTTACCTTTCACTTTTCGGTGGCTCTGCTCGACAATGTTGTTAAAATACTTAACTTGAAGCACTTCAATCAGGTTAAGCATCTTCCCCATCAACCAGAGTTGGACGTTGATATAGGTCTCATCCATCCGCCACAAAGACGTGACAGGCTTTTTTCTTCGACGTGCCCGGAGCTCCAGTAAGGGGGCGTATTTGATGACCCACCGATTGATGGTTGAGTGATCAACATGGATACCTCGTTCAACCATGATCTCTTCGACTTCACGATAACTCAGCTTATAAGCAAGGTAGTAATGAACAGTCAGGAGAATGATTTCTGAAGGAAAGTGTCGGGCTGAAAAATGGATGGTCATGCGATTACATTGAGTGGAAAGCTTCGGTGATCATAACTCATAGAGTGACTTTGCGACAAAATCCCAAAATGGCGATAGCCGCAAACCTAAAGCCGGTATAGCCCCTGATAGCAGCCACAATAAAAAGCGCTATTGGTATGACAACCCCTGTATACAATCCATCTGTCCTGCTTAGTCTCCTTGTAGTAAATACCCTACGCCCGACAACAAAGATTAGTTAGAGCCAGAATTGATTATTTTAAGAGCCATCTGTATCCAGCAATGTAGCAAGCTTAATGATTCCCTGTGGGATAGCTTTGATATCTATGGAGGAGAATCCCATTCGGATATAACCGAACTTCTCTTTTTCAGGTTCAATAAAGTGCACATCGCCAGCTTCCACCAATACACCTAACTCTTGGGCTCTTTGAACAAATTCATGAGCCTTTACACCCTCTGGCAATCGCAGCCAGAAAGAACTTCCCCCCAGCGTTTCACTGATCACACACTGAGGCATGTGTTTTTCAATCATCTGCCTCATTAGCATCCACTTTTCTTTGTAGCTGCTTTTCAGTTTACGGACATAAGAGTCATAATGCCCCAGAGAAATAAACAGTGCACAGATCCTCTGGTTATTTGAAGGTGGATGCCTGTACATCAGACGGCGCAATTTTCTAACTTCATTAATTAAGTTAGCGTCCGCTACCATAAAGCCAATCCTCAAGCCTGGTGAAAGAGATTTTGACAGGCTTCCCACATAAATAACACGGCCGTTTTTATCCAAGCTTTTTAATGCTGGCGAAGGCTCATTTAGTACATTAACCTCACTCTCAAAGTCATCTTCAATAATGATAAAGTCTTTTTTTACTGCGAAGTCAATCAATTCCGCCCTTCTTTTCATAGACATAGTGACATTGGTCGGCACCTGATGACTCGGTGTCGTATATACATAATCACATTTGGCCATTTGGGGCGAAATTTCAACGCCCTGTTGATCAATGGCTAATTGTTCTATTTCTGCATCGTGGCAACTAAAGATGTTTCTCGCATCAGGATATCCAGGATCTTCGAGACCAACCCGAGTTCCGGCTTCCACCAATAAATCAGCAAGCAAATAGAGTGAGTTTTGCGTACCGATGGTGATGAGAATTTCCTCAGGCTTGGCGGTGATGCCTCTTTTGCTTAATACATTCACCTGAAGCTGTTTAACCAGCATGGGATCATCACTGTCTACCGAATCAGAAATCCAGTCCTTAATCACGTTACTGCGTTGAGCGAGGCGGCCACATTCACGCCAGTGAGCCAGAGGAAAAAGCGAATGTTCAGGCTGAGCAAACAGAAACGGATAAGGATACTGTTGCCAGTTATTTGGCTTTACCACATTGCGCTGGCTATCCAGATCCGATTTGAACCGGTTGCGCCAAAACTGTGCAGGTTTTGCGTTAATCTGCTCTTCTTCAACTGTCATTACCTTTGCAGAAATATCAGTTTTCTTTAACACTTCTTCCGTAGCGTAGTAGCCGCTTCTTTCCTGAGAATAGAGATACCCCTCGTCAACTAAGCGTTCATAGACCAAAACCACGGTATTCCTTGATACACGTAGCATAGAAGCCATTTTCCGACAGGAAGGAAGCGCATTATCCGCAAAAACTCCTCGCTGAATGCTCTCGATAACGTGCTCACGGATCTGCTCTTGCAGACTTCTATCAGGAGTAAACTGAATATGCATCAGGTGCTCGCTTTTCATTTCCTGACTCCTTCAATCTGTTTATTGAAGTATACAAAGCAAGAAATGTGCCATGTGATTGTTAGGGCCAGCCCTAAAACCTGTCCCCATAAAAATTTACACTGGTTCTATTGCGCTAACAGCAAGCGCCTTTATTTGAGAAAAACACAGGAGGTTTTTAGGGACAATCTTATCGCTTAGCAGATCGTTGATATGGATAAAACCACGGTCTGGGACGCACAGGTGCATGGTTTGGCTATCTGCACTTCGGGATCAAACCCGATATCGTCACTATGGCGAAAGGTATTGCATCCAGTTATGCCGCCATCTCCTGCACTGTTACGACGGAAGAGGTCTCCAACACGTTTAAAGACGATCCTTCCGATATTGAAGGCTACTACCGGGACATCACAGTGCCTTTGGTGGCTGTACCGTCGGTCCTGCTGCTGCTCTGGAAAATTTGCGCATGACTGAAGATGAAAATCTGGTCGAAAATGCCGCAGATATGGGGGAATACCTGTTTGCCAGACTAGAAGAATTAAATTCAAAGTATCCCGATAATCGGTGATGTCAGAGGCAAAGGGCTACTACTCGGTATAGAGCTGGTGAAAGACCGAAAGACCAAAGAGCCGGTCCATGAATCTGTTACTGTGCAAGGAAAATCTTTTTTCTTCTATCTCTTGTCCTTTTTTCCTGCCAGTTTTAATTGATACTTTTATCTTTCATTTGGATAGCATTCCCTGCCTTTCTAAAGATACTTCATTCTTGCCTGTCAGAAATTATCTTACCATACGTTTAATAGTGCACCATATTGGTGCGTCACTTTAGGGCAAATCTGGCCCAATAATCATTTAGTTTGGCTCTAATCTGGCTCCAATGCACAAATTAATGTGAAAGGGTACATTCTCACAAAAAGGACGTGACCATGATTAAAAATAAATTAGCTAAATCTGCCTTGATTAAATCAATCGCTCTGGCATCTACTCTCCTGTGTTCAGCTTCAAGCTGGGCGGCGAAAGAAGTGACCATCGGGTATCAGGGAGCATACAACCCTATGGCTTACGCTATCGATACCAAGATGCTTGAAGAAAAGACCGGCTATAAGATCAAATGGCGTAAGTTCAATTCTGGTGCCAAAGCTATTACCGCAATGGCAGCTGGTGCAGTTGATATCACTGCTGCCGGTTCAAGCCCTATCGCAAGTGCAGCAAGTAAAGGCATCGAGATGGAGTTAATCTGGGTACTGGAAAATATTGCTGACGCGGAAGCTCTGGTTGTAAGAAAGGGGGCAGGAATAAAGTCTCCTTCTGACCTAAAGGGTAAAAAAATCGCAGTACCATTTGTATCAACTACTCACTTCCACATGCTGTTTGCTCTGGAGCAGTTCGGACTATCTGAAAAAGACGTAAAGCTTATTAATATGCAACCTAATGCTATTATGGCTGCATGGCAACGCGGAGATATCGACGGTGCCTTTATCTGGGACCCGGCTCTTGGCAAAATCAAGCAGGACGGCAGCGTTCTAATCACCTCTAAGCAGTTAAGTTCATGGGGCACGCCTACATTTGACGGCATTATCGCCAGCAAAGAGTTTACTTCTGAAAATGAAGAGTTCGTCGTTCAATTCTTGAGTGTCGTGGCAGCAGTCGACCGCCAGTATGTTAGTGGGAAGGAATCGATTACAGCTGACAGCCCGATGGTAAAATCAATTGCGAAGGTGATTGGTGGAGAACCGCAGGGCGTTGTTGAAGCCATGAAGCTCTATGAATTCTTAGACTTTGAAAGCCAGCTTTCTTGTCAGTGGCTGGGATGTGGTTCAGATGGAGGTGCAACCAACGCACTTAGATCTACATCAGAATTCCTGCTGGAAGAGAAGAAGATTACTGAGCTACAGCCTGATTACAGTGTTTATGTAAACCCTTCTTTCGCAGCAAAAGCGGCAATGTAATCAAGATAAAGACAGCACTGGAGGATGTCGGCATGACAACAGACAAAGTTCTTAAGATACAGAATGTATCAGTAATCTACGAAGACCGTCAGGGTGGTGACCCGGTTACTGCGCTTTCGGGTGTCAATCTGGAAATTGAACAGGGAGATCTTGTTGTCGCACTCGGCGCCTCAGGATGCGGGAAGACAACCCTACTTAATCTGATGGCTGGATTCATCCAGCCATCAGATGGCTACCTGACTTTGGGTAACTCACAAGTCAAAGATCTGCCAAGGGTACAGATGGGTAAAGATATCGGTGATCAGATTCTTGGCCCTGGCGCAGAGCGTGGCGTGGTTTTCCAGAAGCATGCTCTTTTCCCTTGGTTAAATGTACTTGAAAATACCGCTTTTGGTCTAAAATTACAGGGCGTCGGCAAAGAAGAGCGAATCGAAAGAGCTGCTAAATACCTCAAACTGGTCGGTCTGGAAGAATTCCACGATCACAAAATCTACCAACTTTCCGGTGGTATGCAACAGAGGGTTGGTATTGCACGAGCACTTACCAATGACCCGAGCATTCTCCTACTGGATGAGCCCTTAGGCGCTCTGGACGCCTTGACCCGGGAAGTGCTTCAGGAACTGCTTTTAGATGCCTGGCAGGCCACTAATAAGATGATGTTCTTTATCACTCACAGTGTGGAGGAAGCGCTCTTTATGGCTTCGCGCCTAATTGTTATGTCTCCGAGACCGGGAAGAATTACCCACAGTTTTGACCTGGACTTCAATAAACGTTTTCTAGAGTGCCGTGATGCCCGCGCAGTGAAATCCATGCCGGACTTTATCGAAATGAGAGAAAAGATATTGTCCATTATTCATCAGGATGAAGAGCCGGAGGTAGCAGCATGAGTCAGCAGCAAGCAGTAACACCCGCAAACGAAGCAGAGTCTTCAGTCGATCTTCAAGAAGTAAAGTTCAAACCGACAAAAAGTTATACAGAAGAAGAGACCTATGCACCAGAACCGCATATGATCAAACTGTTGAACAAGCTAAAGACTTATACGCTAACTCCGGGTCAGTATTATGGCGAGCCAGGTCAGGGGAACTCCCGTCTGATTTCTATCCTCTCATCTATCAGCTTTGTACTGCTCTGGGCACTGGTAACAGAAGCAGGATGGGTAAAACCTCTGTTTCTGCCATCACCTATTGCAGTTATGGAGCAATTTGTTGACCTCTGGGTAGAAGGCTTTGCCGGCGTATCACTCGCTGATCACCTTTCCGCTAGTCTGACCCGTGTATTTGGCGCATTTTTCTTTGCGGTGTTGACCGCGATTCCGGTTGGTATCCTGATAGGTTGTAATGTCTGGGTAAGAGGTATTTTCGATCCGCTAATCGAGTTTTATCGCCCTCTACCGCCACTGGCGTATCTGCCTCTTGTTATCATTTGGCTTGGGATTGATGAAACCAGTAAGATCACGCTTATCTACCTTGCTATGTTTGCTCCGATTGCGCTAAGTGCACGCGCAGGTGTGTCGTCGGCCAAAAGTGAACAGATTCAGGCTGCGTACTCCATGGGGGCAAGCAAATCTCAGGTTCTTTACCATGTCATTATTAAAAGCGCGATGCCGGAAATACTAACAGGTTTACGAATCGGTATCGGATTTGGCTGGACAACGCTGGTTGCCAGTGAGATGGTAGCCGCAGAAGCCGGTATCGGCTATATGGTGCTTAACGCTGCTGAGTTTCTGCTTACTGATGTTGTAATTGCAGGCATCGTTATCATCGGCATTATTGCCTACTCCTTTGATCTGTTTATGCGTTATCTGGAGCAGAAGCTTGTTCCGTGGAAGGGCTACTAAGCAATAGCTTAATTTGTGCGGGAGGCTTTCTCCCGCTTTAACTTTATATACGTCCCGCAATACGTCTCACTGGTAGTCAGATAGCTACCGATATCCCGCGTTAATCTTTTCAAACACCCCTTCTTTTTCCATCTCCTGCAGCACATTGTCCATCTCTTGCTGCTTTATCAAACTCCGGACTTATCGCGAAACCTCGGTTTATACTAATATGTTTTCCGTACAAATCTGCTTTTTGATTGGCTGTGACTCCCGCAGGGCGAGTTTTATAGACCTTTGTTTTTCGTTAGTCATTTTCAAAGTAGATGACTGTGCCTTCAAATGACCGCCTTGCCTATAGGTAAATAAAATTTTGCTGAAACTGCATCTTGAAGTCACTCGATATATGCCAACTGGTTGGCACCAAAGAAATCCAGGATTGGCGCTAACTCGCGAGGAGAGCGCTACTTATACTCGACTTATTGTTAGCTGAGATATAAATAGAGTGAACCATTTTGTTTGAGTCTATCTGGATTTTGATCCCCGTGGTGGTGGTGGCTGCTTTGGTGCGCGGCTATGCCGGTTTTGGCTTTGCGGCAATCGCCGTGGTAGGACTTAACTTCTTTCTGTCGCCCCTGCAGAGTATTCCCGTGATTCTCGGTTTGGATGTGCTCTGTAGTGTCGGCCTGTGGCGTCAGGCGCTGCGACAGGCGGATCTCCCCACTTTTAAAATGCTGACCTTTGGTTCGTTGTTAGGCATACCAATCGGACTTAGCCTGTTGCTGCTGATCCCGGGAGACGTGCTTAAGTTACTGATTTCTATTGTTATTTTACTGTTTGCGTTGGTGCTCATATTTGATTTTCGGTTGCGCCGTGCCGAAGGGCTGGGAGCAAAACTTAGCTTTGGCATGGCCAGTGGCCTTGGAACGGCAGGTGCCTCTGTCGGCGGTCCGATGATCGTCTGTTATATGCTCTCGAGCCCCCTAAGCCCTAGCGCTCAACGAGCAACGATGATCCTTTTTTTTATTGTAAGTGAAATGCTTGCGCTAGGTGCTTTGTTTAGTGGTGGTCTGGTGGATGGGCAGGTGCTGCAACTTTTATTGAGCTTGTTGTTGCCGACACTACTTGCGGTACGTATGGGCCAATGGCTGTTTAACTGCTATCCGCCCAAATCACTAAAACACTTCGCTCTGCCCATTATGGTGATGGTTGCCTTATTGGGAATTAGCGCCTCTGTTGAGAAACTGATTTAGAACTCTGGTGCATTACGCATCAGACTAGAAGACAAATCAACTGATGCTGATTTGTCTAAAGAAACAAGGAATTTTGATTATGGAAGCAGAAAATAAAATGGATACAAATACCCACCCGGCCCTTGTTGGTTCACTTAGCTCTACCGCTCCGTCCGAAAAGGTCATCAACTTCAGTCCCGGGCCCACATCACTACCGAAGGTTGTAGAGGAAGAGATTGCTGCAAGCTTCAACAAATCCGGACTTACGTCATTGGCATTGTCACACCGTACGCCTGAGTTTCAGAAAATACTCGACCATACCACCGCGACTGCCAGGAAGGTTATGGAGATACCCGACGATTTCGAGGTACTTTTCACCCATGGCGGCGGGCACGGACAGTTTGCCGCTTTACCCCTGAACCTCTGCCACGACCAGTCGGACGTTGCAACATATATTGTAAACGGCACTTGGTCAGCAAGGGGAAGGGATGAAGCTCAGAAGTACTGCAGCGTTCAGACCGTTGACGGTAGCGATCCCCACACGGGAGCTTACACGACCTTTCCCGAGCTGGCCGAAGCAGACATCGATCCGCAGAGTAAATATGTCTATCTATGCTCCAATGAAACGGTAAACGGTATTGAGTTGCACAGGCTTCCCAGGCTCCCGGAATCGCGCAGGCATATCCCCCTTGTTGTTGATGCTAGCTCCGACTTTACAACTAAACCCATCGACTGGCATGGTTGTGGCGTTGGGGTGCTCTTCGCGTGCGCATCTAAGAACATTGGCCACCCCGGGTTAACCATGACGGTCATCCGCAAAGATCTTCTCGGTAAAGATAAGGCATCCCCCCTCTGTCCAGGTGTTTTCAACTACACAACCAATAGTGAGGCCGGTAACCTCTGGAATACTCCCGCGACCTTCAACATCGAAGTGGTCGGTTTCGTTATGGACTGGCTTCAACGCAAAGGCGGCGTGACCGAGAATGAGCGCCGCTCCATTGCCAAGGCCCAGATCCTGTACGATGTGATTGACAACTCCAATGGTTTCTATGCCACCCCGGTTCAGAATAAGGCATTGAGAAGCAGGATGAATATCCCGTTCAACGTGCAAGGGGGAGATGAAGGGCTGACCAATAAGTTTCTGATTGAGAGCTGGGACAAGGGAATGGTCGGGCTACGCATCCTGACGCCTTTCGGTGTAGGAGATTATCTCAGAGCGAGCCTGTATAACGGGATCACCGAAGAAGATGCCATAATCCTCGCTGATTTCATGCGATGTTTCGCCATAGAAAATTCAAAGTAGAGTCGTCGGTAGTCTTGGGCATTAAGTTAGCCGCAGCAACCGCCTAGTAAGCTTTATTTAAAGATCCGCCTTCTATTGTCGGCGGATTTTTTGTATCTATTTCTGGCTAATTCCCGATTCCGAACAAAATCACCCTCATTTCTAAAAATAGCCACTGGTGATTTGCGATACCAGAGGTTATTCGATGGGTAAATTCTGCCCAAAGCACATAACTCGGTTTTGTCCGTGCGACGTGAAGTCGTATGAAGCGCTGTTCACGGGAGTGTTGCAAATAATCAGATAAGGCAGGTCTAGCAAGTCATTGGCTTAAAGTTACGAGTAAATCACTTCAACATTGAATAAACGATTTATAAAGGCGGATCTCTCCCGCACAATGGTTTCACGTTCATCATGACGTAACCAAAAATCAAACTGGCCCTTGTTCAACATCCGTAATGATTCGAATCCCTGGATAGTTGACCAGGCTCGCTTTCGTATTTTGAAACCGCCGGTGGCTACAACAAGCTTCTTGATGGGGGCGTGATCGGACTCGATACCATTATTGAGATACTTCACTTGCCACTGCTCGACATCCGCTCGCAGTCGTCCCTCCTTCTTCAAGCGGGCTATCGCATTGGCGTATGAGGAATGCTTATCAGTGTTTAACGTTTTAGGCTGATTGTCTTAGCTGTAATATCTCAGGCAGCGCCTAAGAAACTGATATGCGGCTTCTTTATTACGTTTGTGAGAGAAATAGAAATCCAGTGTTTCCCCCTGCTTATCGATGGCACGGTACAGGTAATGCCATTTTCCCTTCACTTTGACGTAGGTTTCATCGATCTGCCACGAAGAGTCTTTCGGATGAATTGATGGCGACGTAACTTCTTGCGTAATGCAGGGGCATACTCAATAAACCAACGATAAATGGTCGAACGATTAACCGAAATTCCTCGCTCTGCCAGCATGTTGCTGAGGTTGGCATAGCTCATTGGTGTCGATCCATACCAGCGTAGGCACCAAAGAATGATCTCAGGTGCAAAGTGTTTCCATTCAAATTTGTGGTTGGTCATTGAGTCGCTAGATTAGATGGGAAAGACGGAATTCTGAGCTTTGGCTGAATTTTTTGCAACAAGCCCAACCCGTGCGTTTTTAAGCTTGTATACTATTATTTGGCTAGAGACTCAGTTCTGGTAATACTGAGAAATGATTTTGGACTTAACGTAAATCAGCAGTCAGTTTTATTTGGACATTTCAATAAATGAGTATGCAGTCTAATGTTCTGTTAGGCGCAGCCACTGAATGGGTTGCAGTGGAACATTATCAGACAACCCAACAAGGGAGTCATCATGAAGAAAAATACACTTTTGGTTTCTACTTTGGTTTGCGCCCTGTCATTGTCTGTCGGCATAGCACAGGCTGAGGAAAATACCCAGAAGAAAGAAAAAGCCTACGACAGTCAGCTTATGACAGCACAAGAGTGCACGCAGTACTGCGCACAAATTGATGTCGAAAAAAAGGCAGCGGTGCGAGAACAAGAACACCATGAGCGTGAAATAATGCAAGAGCGAGATGAGCGTGGTATCTTTGCTCGATGAGTGTGACGTTAATAGTATGTGCTAAAAAGAAACATTTAAAAACCAGATAAATAATATAAGAATACCGCCATTTTCACCATGGCGGTATTTTTTAATTGCTAAAGTGGATTAACGTACAGTAAATCCTAATAGAATTTCCATTTCGTTATTGTCCCAGCTAGAGCTAGAACTAGAATTGTCACTGTCAGAGTATGTATACTTTAAAGCATCGTATGATACAGATGCATGCCATGAGAAGTTATCGTTAACTTCCTTTTTAAATTTAATCATAGGATCAATATGTGCAAAAACGTCTGTAGAGCCACTATCCGGTGTGTAATAAGCCTCAACATAGCTTTCTATAGCGAAAGAAAACCCTGCAACTAATGGTAGTGAGTAAGTTAGGTAATCTTCAGTTCCGAGTTGATAATCATACTCATCTTCTGATGAATCATAGTAGTTAAAGTTATACCATGATAAGTTAAGTTCCCAATTGTCAGATAAATTACTATCTAAATAGAAGTTAGTCTCAACACCACTTATATCTTCAAGGCTTCCACCATCAGATTCTCCAACCTGTGCCCACAATTCAATGCCTAATGAGAATTCCTTTCCTGCAATTGTTATATCTTTACTGAAGAATGGGCTAAAAATGTACTGGGCAGAATAACTATCATCACTACCATCATCGGCATTCCACTTAGCGTCATATCTTCCTAAGTAGTAAAGTGAGAAATCAAAGCCAGCTACTTGGTCAAGTTTTTGATAGATACCGAACTGAGTATCCCAGCCCTGTTGCTTTGTTCCGTCAGCATTTTCTATAAAATCTTTATCTACATCGAAAAGGAATTTAAAGCTATCGTTTAATTTATAAGATCCTTTTCCTAACGTCCATTCGATTTTTTGGTATCCACCATCATAATCATTAACTTTTACCTCACTTTTTAATGAACTCAACTCCCCTGCTAATACATTAGCGCTTGCGAGTGACATGCCTGCGAGTAGTAAAGCTGATTTTTTTGTCATTTCCATGTTCATTAAAGATTCCCTGCTTTTTCCTAGATAAAAATTTGTTTTTAAATATGGAGCTCTGTTTGGTCTTATATAAAACGATGATAAAAGCCATAACCTCTTGAGGTGATGAAAAATCAACCAAAAATGCGGCCTAACTTAATGCTTAGAGTTAAATTAACCAGATAGTCATTACCTTAATTTCAGCCATGGCTTCTATATTTGATTTGTTAATTCAATTGTATTTTTACATAAAATTGTTTGTTCCCATCAGAGCGATTGCGAACTTATCAATTATTATAATTGGATACAAGAGAATATATTTGGCTAATAGCGAAGAAGGTGGTCGTTAATTCTGCCTAAAGCCGTATATATAGAGGTTATCTTGATCTTGAGTATGATTTAGTGGTAGGAATGCCTTAATTGAGCAATTGCTCTAGAGTTTAATTTTTTTGTGGCTTTACGCACATTGAAAAGCATAAGTAGTCACTATGTATGCACTAGTGTGGTCATAAATGTTTATTGGAAAGTTGCGAGCAAGTTAACGTTGAGGTTTGGTTGTTGGTTGAGAATGTAAACGCTTTTTTTAATTTGAGTTTAATCGAATCAATGTGCCAGAAAAAAATGAGCAGCAGATTTGTTCTTGTCATAAGTAGAGCTTTGTTTTAATGAGTTCTTTAAAAATCCTATAAAATCAATTAATTAAGTTTTGGATTGCCAATCCGATCTATGTTGTTTGATTTGTTGCTAAGTGATTTGTGAGAAGAAAACACAGGATATCGAAAGGAAATCAGTGAAAGAAAGTTAAATGCATCTGTGATGCGTGTCAGGAATTATCATTTTCAGATAGATAATGCTAAACCTGTGAAAGGCTTCAATATTTTGCGCAGTGATATATTATTTTGATCTAACTTATTGCCTTTTGGTATATAATGCCCACGTATAGATTATTCATTATTTTGAATTGTTATGCAATGAGGGGTGGGTTGCAAGATCGTTTTCGAGCTTTTGCTCCAAACTTTTTGCGATAAAAAGAAAATTATAACAAATGGAATATGAAACATTACGGTGAATGGTTATTCTGAAATTACTTTTCATTTTTCATATTTGATAATGGATTTTTTTCTTTGGTTTGCTTTTTAATTAAATATTGAGTTGTTTAGAGCCTGCGTTGTTGATAGCTTGTTCTCGTCTATTACAGTATCCACTTTCCCGATCTTATTTACTGGGTATCCCGGCCTCAGTTGCCGGGTTTTTTTTGTGGTATCTGTGATTTTATTGGGAAATAATCCTAATTAAGGGCGCCTTGTTTTTTAGGGCAAATATTTTTTGACAGGACGTTATATGAAAGAAATGATGTTATTACCTTTGGCGGCATTCGTCGCCTCCGGTATGGCTGCGGCTGAAGATTTGAAAGTCTTTAAGTTCTCCGAAGACGGAACGCCGACCACCTTTGACCCGGTTCAATCTGGCACTACTTATGCCAACACAGTCACCACCGCAGTCTATGACACGTTGTATGAATATAAATATTTGAAGTCTCCCTATGAATTAAAACCTAGCCTGGCAGTGGGGATGCCTCAAGTTTCTGAAGACGGCTTGACCTATACCATTCAGCTCAAGCAAGGCGTTAAGTATATTGATGATCCTGCGTTTGTTGATGGTAAAGGGCGCGAGCTGACGGCAGATGATTTTGTGTATTCGATCAAGCGTCATTTCGATCCTAAAAATCGCTCTCAGGGTGCCTGGTTATGGGCCGGTAAAATTGTTGGTCTGGATGACTGGAAAGCCAGTGGGTCTGATTATGATAAAAAGGTAGAAGGCCTTCAGGCTCTGGATTCATATACGGTTCAAATCAAGCTGACCAAGCCATTTCCTCAGCTGACTTATACCTTGGCGATGGGGTACGCAGGTGTCGTTCCAGTGGAAGCGGTTGAAAAGTATGGGCGCGAGTTGTCTATACACCCAGTCGGTTCCGGGCCGTTCAAGTTAGTCTCGCATAACAATACGAAAACCGTATTGGAGAAAAACACCAATTACCGTCAGGAAATTTTTGACTTGTCCGGTGCTGGTTATGATGAAAAAGTACATGGGTTTACCGGTATCAGTGCCTTGGATGGTAAGACGCTTCCGATTGTCGACCGTGTCGAACTGAACTGGGTAAAACAAGCCTCAGCGCGTTGGAACTCATTTAGTAAAGGGACTGAAATTGTTAATACGACGCTGCAAAATGAGCAGATGAATGAAGTGTTGGCCAGTAAGAATCCGGTGAAACTAAAACCGGAATATGCCGAGAGGTTTAACTTCCGGGTGAACCCTGAAGCTGGCCTGGTTTATAACTTCTTTAACTTTGATGATGAATACTTTGGTTACTCTGAAGATCCGAAAGTAAATGCGGCCAACAAAGCGCTGCGTTGTTCGATCGTCAAGTCGTTCAACTGGCCACAGCGGGTTTCTCGTTTTTATCTAGGTATTGGCGACGCCTATCCAGGCTTTATCGTTCCGGGTACTGATGGTTTCGATCCGAATATGGACAAGTCTTCAATTCAGCAAGACATTGCCGGAGCGAAAAAACTGCTCAAGGAGCATGGCTGGAACAAGCAAAGCTTGCCAGTATTGTATTACCCAGGAGTTTCAAGTACGCGAAACAAACAATTTTTCGAACAATTCCGCGGTAATTTGACCAAAATTGGCTATCCGAAGAACAAGGTAAAGATTAAGTCTTTTGCTACCTTCGGCGATTTCAGCAAAGATGTGAAGATGAGCAAGACTCAGCTGGTTCCAATGGGCTGGGGGTTAGATTATCCGGATGCGGAAAACACCCTGCAGTTGTTTTATGGTCCAAACCGTTCACCGGGCTCCAATGGCTCGAACTATAACAATCCTGAGTTCGACAAGCTCTATGAACAAGCTGCGGTGATGCAGCCAAGTCCGGAACGTACCGAAATATACAAGCAGATGAACCAGATGGTAGTCGATGACTGTGTTGGTATTGGCGGCTATTCCCGTACGCGCATTCGTATGTGGCACAAGAATGCCGTTATGTGGCCTCAGCGTGATGTTGTAGGTAATTACCTGAAATACGTTGATATCAAATCATAAATAAAGCTGGGTCATTATGGAGATTTTAAAACACTGTATCAGGAAGCTGATGTACAGCATCCCTCTACTTTTCGGGGTAACCCTGATTAGCTTTGTATTAATGGTTTATTTCGGACCGGACAAGACGTATGACTTGCTGGGCCGTAATCCAACCATTGATGAGATCAACGAGATCCGGCATCAGCTAGGTTATGACCAACCCTTCTTTGTACGTTATTTCGAGTACATCAAAGAAGTTTTGCTGTTTGATTTCGGCTATTCCGATTCAACCGGCGAGAGGGTGACATCGATTTTGGCGAAGACCATTCCGGTTTCGATCGCCTTGCAGTTACCGGGTTTCATTATTGGTAATGTGCTGGGGATCTTACTGGCGCTGTTTGCTGCCATGCATCGGTCAACCTGGTTGGATAAGCTGATCATGTCGTCCTCGGTGGTGGGGATGAGTATTTCATATCTTATTGTGATCATTGCGACACAGCTGATTTTCTGCTCCAGCTATGGCCTAAATCTCTTCCCGGTCTATGGCTGGGAAGTAAATTCCCTTTCGGATTATCTTTACTACATTACGGTGCCGACTATTTCATCGGTGTTTGTGGCTCTGGGCTACAACACCAGATTTTATCGCGCTGTGATCGTAGAAGAGACAACCCGAGATCATGTTCGTACAGCTAAGGCCTTTGGCCACAGTGCGAGCACGATTTTGTTCAAGCATGTCCTGAGAAATGCATTGATTCCGATAGTTACCCGCATTGTCTTCTCCATTCCTTTCGTGATTGTAGGCGGTGCACTGTTGTTGGAAAGTTACTTTGGTATCCCTGGTGTCGGGCTAACCGCCTACGACGCGATCACCACCGGCGATCTGCCTGTCTTGAAGGCGATCATCGTACTGACCACGTTGATGTTTATTCTTGTCGTGAGTCTTGTGGATGTTTTATATCGCGCCGTTGATCCGCGTATCTCTCTAAAATAAAGGACTATAGCTATGTCGGATACAATCATGGAGCAGGGAATGAGCGCGGTGGCACCGGCAAAACGCGAATCCCTCTGGACGAAAGCTTTTCAAAAATTTATCCGCGACAAGGTCGGTATGGTAAGCCTGTCTGTGGTTGGATTATATCTATTCCTCGCTATTTTGGTGTGGCTTGGGGTTATAGCCCAAGGGTGGGATGAACTGCTAGCCGAAGGGCAAATGGGGCCGACGGCCGAGTACTGGTTCGGTACTAATATCAATGGCCAGGACATTTTTCAACGGACTATTTATAGTACCAAAACCGCGTTTGAGGTGGGGCTGACCGTCGCGGTTGTAGCGACGGTTATGGGCGCACTGGTGGGCTCGACCACCGGCTATTTTTCTGGCACGGTGATTGACGAGCTATTTCTATGGCTGATGAACTGTCTCGATTGCATCCCATATTTCCTGATGGTGGCGGCCTTTGCTGTTGCTTTGGGGGAAAATCCTTACGCTATGCATATTGCGATGATGTCCTGTTTTTGGATGGGCACGGCAAGGCTGGTTCGGGGAGAGGTTATCAAGCTCAAGAATATGGAGTTTACCGAGGCGGCCCGTTCTCTGGGCGTGCCGGTCTACCGGGTGATCCTCAAGCACCTGCTACCCAATACATCGCATATCTTGCTGGTGGAGATGACCCTGTTGTTTATTACCGCGATCAAGAGTGAGGTGATCCTGAGTTTCCTTGGCCTCGGGGTAAAAGATAGCATCAGCTGGGGACTGATGATAGCCGAAGCCAGTAGCGAGGTGACGGCGGGTTATTTCTGCAATTTCTTTGCTGCCTCGGGCATGTTGTTTGTACTGGTGTTGGCCTTCAATATGTTTTCTGATTCGCTGCAAGACGCGCTGGACCCAAGGAAGATTTAATATGTCTGAGCAAACCCCACTGTTGTCAGTGGATAATCTTACGGTTGAATTTAAGACCGACAAAGGCACGGTCCGTGCGATTAACGGCGTGAACTTCAAAGTGATGCCGGGGGAAACAGTAGCTATCGTCGGTGAATCCGGCTGTGGCAAATCCGTCAGCTCGTTGTCGATCATGGGGCTGGTGCCTTCGCCGCCGGGCAAAATTGTCGACGGCAGTATTACCTTCAAGAACCGCGAACTGGTCGGGCTGAGCGAAAAAGAGTACCGCAAGGTTCGGGGCAATGAGATCTCGATGATTTTCCAGGAGCCGATGACGGCATTAAACCCGGTACTGAAGATCGTGACCCAGATGGTTGACGTGATCCGGCTCCATAACAAGGTCAGCAAGGCCGAGGCTCGCCGGCGGGCGATTGAGATGCTGGATACCGTCGGCATCCCTTCACCGGAGAAACGGATTGAACAGTATCCCCATGAGCTATCCGGTGGGATGAGGCAGCGGGTAATGATAGCAATGGCTCTATCATGTGGCCCGGATCTGTTGCTGGCCGATGAACCGACCACGGCGCTGGATGTGACGATTCAGGCCCAGGTGATGGACGAGATGGTCCGGTTGCAGAAAGAGCTGGATATGGCGGTGATCCTGGTGACCCACGATTTGGGGGTAGTCGCCGAGTCCTGCCAGCGGGTGGTGGTAATGTACTGCGGCCAGATCATCGAGGAAGGCCCGGTCGAGGAAATTTTTGCCAACCCGAAACACCCTTATACCAAAGGATTGCTCGAGTCGATCCCGGTGGTACGGGATAAAAAAATCCCGCGCCTGCCGACCATCAAGGGGGTGGTGCCAGACTTGCTGCACTTACCCGATGGTTGCCGCTTTGCCGACCGTTGCGACAAAGTTCATGGCCAATGCCATCAGGCTGTTCCTCAGCTGCAGGGATGCGAAAACCATAAAATTGCCTGTTTTAGCCCGAATGGAGAAGCCTGATGAGCGAAGTATTGTTAGAGGTTAATGGCCTTAAGAAGCACTTTACGGCCGGCAGTCGCTTTTTTGGCAGCCAGACGGTGTGTAAGGCGGTCGACGATGTTAGCTTTACGATCGAGCGGGGGAGAACCCTCGGCCTGGTCGGTGAATCAGGCTGCGGTAAATCAACCCTTGGCCGCTGCGTGTTGCGGCTGCATGAGCCGACTGCCGGCGAGGTGAAGCTGGAAGGGGAGGATATCTCCGGGCTGGCTGGCCGTGAGTTGAAGGCGAAGCGCCGTGATATGCAGATCATCTTCCAGGATCCCTACGCTTCGCTTAACCCGCGGATGACTATCCATGAGATCCTGCGCGAGCCGCTCGATACCCACAAGATCGGCACTGAAGCAGAGCGTGAGGCAAAAATCGCCGAGGTCATGGCCATTGTCGGCCTGCGCCCGCAGGTGCTGAACCGTTATCCGCACGAGTTTTCCGGCGGTCAGCGGCAGCGTATCGGTATTGCCCGAGCATTGGTTCTGGAGCCTAAGTTTATCGTTGCGGATGAGCCGGTATCAGCGCTGGATGTGTCGGTACAGGCTCAGGTACTGAACCTGATTGCCGAACTACAGGAGAAAAAGGGGATTTCTTTCCTGTTTATTGCCCATGATCTTGGCGTGGTCCAGCATATCTGTGACGAAGTCGGGGTGATGTACCTGGGGCGGATTGTCGAAAAGGCTCCGGCGGACGTGCTTTACCGTGATCCCAAACACCCATATACCCGGGCGTTGCTGTCGGCGATTCCGGTTCCGGATCCCACTGCAGGCAAGGAGAAGATGAAGCTGGAAGGGGATGTGCCTTCTCCTTTGGCCCCGCCGAGCGGTTGTACGTTCCGTACCCGCTGTCCCCATGCGACAGACCGGTGCAGTAAAGAGCAGCCTGTTGCCCATAATACCGGTGAATCAGGCTTTGAACATCTTGTTGCCTGCCATCTGTTTGACTAGAAAGGAAGAGGGGTCTGCCAGTGGCAGACCTTTAGCTTTATCGCATCCAGAAAAACATTAGCAAATGTATAGCAATTTAACATTAACAGCCTGTGAATGAGTTCAGAATCTAAGTGGATGTGGAGCATAAACGTGCCAGTATGGTGTCTCAGGTACGATGTAGAACAGGAGTGTGTTAGTGCTTATACTTGTTTTATTCCTATCGAATAACGCTTGGTAATAACCGGCATAGCCAATATGAATGTACACAGTCAATATTTTTGTACGCCGTGTTGATGAAGAAGATCACAAATAGATGATACTTATTCTCATTTGGGCTTAAAGCCAATATAAACAAGCTTTAGGTTAACGGATTTCTTCTATGGTAAGTTTCTATATCAATATACTGGCATATAGAAAATTGGCAGTGAGATTGCGTTACACCTAAATAGATTAGAAGAGCTAAATAATGAGTTTAGAGAAAAATACGGAACAGAAACACGCTTGGCAAACAACTATGCCACACGACCAATTTGAGTTTATGAAGAAGGTACTTGCCTCGCCTTCGCCAATTGGTTTTGAAGCCGCAATGAGCTATGGCGTTATTCAACCTGAATTTGAAGCTTTTATGCCAGCCGGTTGGGGGATTCATCAGTTTAAAGGGAATGCGGGTCTGGTTTTCGATTCTCATCCGGGTCGTGATGACCTGGTTAGCGTGATGATTGTTGGCCACGCTGACAAAATCCGTATGCAGGTACGAAAGATTGATGACGATGGCAAAGTGTGGATTAACACCGATTCTTTCTTGCCAACAACGCTGATTGGTCATGAAGTCAAAGTATTTTGCCAACATCCGGATAAAGCGGATAAATTCAAAGTGATTGAAGGGTGCACTGTTGAAGCGCTGGGAGCGATTCACTTCTCCACACCTGCTCAGCGCACTGGTGAACAAGGTATTAAGCCAGAATCGATTTATCTGGAGCTGCACACCCATGGCAAAGATCGTAAAACACAAGTTGAAGCTTTAGGGCTACGCCCTGGTGACCCGATTCTTCTAGACCGCCCAATTAAGCATGGTGTTTCTCAGGATACTTTTTATGGTGCTTACTTAGATAATGGTCTGGGTTGTTTCTCTGTAACAGAGATTGCGCGTTTAGTGGCTGATGAAGGTCTTGATAATGTTCGTGTCCTTTATACCATTGCAACCCATGAAGAGATTGGCCGATTTGGCTCTACACAGTTAGTGGGTGAGCTTAAGCCAGACGTATTAATTGCTACTGATGTAAACCATGACTACGAAGCGGCGCCGGGAATTGGCAACCGTAAAATGAACCCACTTAAGATGGGTGATGGCTTTACCATTGGCCGTGGCTCTGTCATTTCAGAGTTTTTAGTTCAGTCTTTAGAAAATGTCTGCCGTGAGCAAGACATTCCTTACCAGTTAGACTTCTCTGGTCGTGATATGGGCACAGATGGTATGGCTGCTGCGTTAGCCGGCGTTGATAGCGCAGCAATCACCATTGGTTACCCAATTCGTAACATGCATACATCGTCAGAGTCTGCACACACGGGTGATCTACTTGGTTCTATCCATGCTCTTGCCGGATTATTACGTCAGTTTAATGCGCTGAATGATGGTAAGGGCATTACGCGTGATGATCTAAAAAATAGTCATATCCGCCTTGATTATATCTAACACATTGTTTATTAATAATAAACTAATTAGAGGCGCATAATAGCGCCTCTAGTTGTTTCCATGCATATCCGTGAGCATTAAATGGAGTGCAAAGGAAACTGCAGATACGTTCATCACATCAACAATTACCTTTAGCCGGAAAATTAAAAACTGGAAATGGCACTAGTTAGAGTAAGCCGTCTGATCTGCCGTTGAATAAATTCATTAAGGTATTTTGGGCAAAATCGTGCCAGAGGGTGGCGCTGCCACGATACAGGACATTTTCATGTTAAGGCTATTGATCTAGTTTCTCTATTACCTATGAGATAAAGTATTGAAAGCGCCTCGAGAAGGCACTTCAAGGTAATTGGAAATAGAGCGTTTATGCTTGGTATATTCAAAAGCAAAAAGCCGCTGCAGAGCAACTGCAGCGGCTTTTTTATTCAAGTAAAGCTACCTTAAATCAGACTTCGCCTTCATGTTTTACTTTACCGCGACGCTTTTCAAGCTCTTTGCGCACATAGTGTGCACGCTCTTCGGTAAAGTTATAGTTGTACATAACCAAGATAGCAAGCAGTGCCGTGACCACAGGGACAACAATATCAGCCATACGCAGTAGGTTGATTATCTCTACTGCTTCCGGCATATTTAACAGCGCTTCGCCCGCCTGCAGTGAGTTTCTGATCTCTTCCAGCCTGCCGTAGCCGATAGTACTTAACACCCAGCCAGACATCAGCATTGCAATCGCTGTACCCAGCTTAACAAACCACCAGTAAACCGCACCAAATATACCTTCGCGGCGCTCACCGGTATTGAGTTCATCCAGGTCACATACATCAGCTGTCATTGACATCATAATAGTGAACAGACCACCGATACCGAAGGTCATCATCGGCAGAGAAACAAACATCATCCAGTGTGTGTCTTCATTAAGCGCTTGTTCAAAGGCCCACCATCTTAAAATGTAACCGGCAATAGAGATAAGTGTTGCAATGATAAATGCATTCTTCTTATCCATTTTCTGAGACATCTTGGTTATCGCTGGAATAACCAGCAGACACGTGCATAGCGAACTGATGGTACCGAACCACGCAGGCCATGTACCGGAAGCGCCCTGATCGCCATTAAATACATAGAATACGATAATAAAGAACGAGAATTGTGCAACTGTCTGAAAGCCGTTAAAAACAAGGAAAGTCGCGCTGCAAAGCTGTACGAAAGGAACGCATTTGAATGTTTGCCAGATCCCTTTAAAGAAGTTGACCATAATAGAGCCAAGTGAAGCAAAGGAGACTTTTTCAGCCGCTTGGTCAGGAAGCGCACGCTCTTTGCAGAAGAGAGCAGGAATAATACCGAAAACGAGGCAGATAAAGCCTACCCAGATAGCTAAGTCACGGCAGCCGACTGCAGCTGATTCATACAGATTAGGATCATAAATAATGACCCAGAACCATGGCGCAATCATCCATGCCAGCTGGCCGATCCACTGTGATACCGCCATAATACGGGTACGTTCGTGGAAGTCCGGGCTCATCTCGTAGCCAAGCGCAACAAGGGGCGTTGCAAAAATAGTATAACCGAGATAGAACAACAGAGAGAGCACAAGGAAGTAAACGAAATTATAGGTTTCACCATTTTCCGGATAGATTTGCCACATCAGCATAAATGCGGCACCTGTGATTATTGCACCGATGAAGATATACGGGCGGCGGCGTCCCCAGCGTGTTCTTGAGTTGTCGGAAATATAACCCATTAGCGGGTCGGTAATTGCGTCAAATAGGCGAGGTACTGCTCCTAATATACCGACCAGAAATGGATCCATACCCAGTCCCATAACCAGTACGATCATAAATACACCCAGCGCAGCTGAAAACAGCTGGTTGGCAAGCGAGCCGATACCGAACGCTATTTTCTGTAGCATTGGGACTACATCTTCGGAAGCAGTTTCGTATTGTTTTATTTCACCAATAGTTGCGGCAGATTGCCTAACTTCACTCATTAAATTTCCTTTTTAATACTTCAATATTGAGCCGCTCGAGATTATACAGGCTCAACATATTACTTAATTTGCCAACAAGATCCCGTAAAATTAAAGAGCATTAACGACCACCGTTGCTAGCGGTGGTCGAAATACTAAGTTGGCAGGTTAAGTAGTTACTTTTGATTGCTCTACATAGTTGATTTATAGAAGGTTTACCTGAAGCTCAGATACTTTACCCTCTCTTAATGCAACAGCATTCACACCTTTAACCTCTGATAGAACTTTGCTTTCGCCATTGGCAAAAGTGAGTACATACTTTTCAACGTCGAATTTATCAAAGGTATTGACTCGGGCGCGGTTCACATAGGTCACCTTAGTCGTTCCCATAAACGTAAATGACACTTCATTGTTTTCGTCAAAGAACTCTGTCGGTAGTGCCGGTGTTAGGTTCAGTGTGAGCTCACCACTGTTCATAATGAATGGCTTATTACCAAACATTATAAGTGTCCACATATGCAGCATTTCTACTGTGGAACCGGACAAGCGGGCAACAAAACCTTGTCCATGAACCATAGGATCCGGGTTACATGTTGGGGCGATAAATGAGGAGTTCTCCAGAATACTTCTGCCGTAGACATTTGGATCCATAAAGCAAATCAGGTTTGTCTTTATTTCCTGATAAAATTCGCCGTACATGCCGGATTTCAGCAATCCAAGTAAGTACTTATAATTCATGTGCAAGAAGTTTGACTCGCGCTCCAGCCAGCCTTTAGTAAATGCACGGGCACGGCCGATCTCTAAGCTCATTTCATTCAGGCATTCACTGGTTTTAAACTGCCCAAGCTCTTTGTCATAGATTTCGGTTTGTTTGATCTTGTTATACGAATCTAAGTTGGCGGCCATATCGCCTGAAGCCTTTAGCAATCTTGCCGGTGCTTCTAAGAACCGTGGCAATACGTGCAGTTTAAATTCGTTAACCCTGGCGAGTGGTAGTCCGTAATGGCCAATCTTTGCTTGTCCGTTTTCTAAGATCGCCTCATGCTTAGTGGCTTCATAGTATAAGAACGTTGGCACAATTCCGCCGGACAGAGTCTTGGCTTTCTCTAGTCCATGTTCTAATTTGGCAATCATCTTGTCGAGCAAAGAAGCCAGATCGGTTACATTTACCCTCTCATTATTTGATTCAACCGTAAATCTGACCGTTTGCCTGTAATTCTCTCTTAGCGTTGCAATCTGATCCCAGTATTCAACCCCTTGTGCGTCTGAATCCAGCACGGAATTTACGCCGCCAATGTATGAGGTAAACTCCTTTGGCAGCAACAGCGAACCTTCACCCACGACGGACTCTTTCAGGAACTGGGTCAGTCTCAATAGTTCAACGGTTTCAGATACGCCTGAACCAAAGATCCCGGGTAATCCATTCATCGCATCGTTCCAGCCGGGCTTGTCGGATTCCATTTCAATACCGATGCCTTCTGGGTCTAATGTGGCAAACTTATTGAAAGCCAGCGTAAATAGCTTGGTGAATAGGTTTGTCTTGATGATATTTCCAGCGGTATCAACAGCCCAGTTTGACCCGTTGACATCCATATTTAGTCTGCTGACTTTTTCATCATCATTATGAAGAAGCGAGCCGTAACGTCTGATCTTGCCATCTTTTGTAATGACGGTTTTTTCATCCCTCGGCACAACCGTAACTGGTGATGAGTAATACTTATAGTCGTAGTTATCAAACAGGAACTCTTTCTTAGTATCCGGGTTAATCGCCAGATAAGACTCAACCAGATCTAAGATATAAGTCCAGTGATCGACCCAGAATCCTTCACCGAATGAAGCTTCGATGTTCTGGTTGGCGTGTTGCAGGATATCAGCCAGTAACGTCATATCATCTTTGTCTGACGTTATGCTTTCATTCGCCATAGTGTTGATGATAATGCCTGGGGTGAATTTAGAAGAAAGCACTTTCTCCATTAGGTCATGTTTGTTGTTGAAGTTCTCGCTCACCAGGGCTTTCAGGTTGGTGTCTGCATTTAGCTCAAATGTTGAACCATTGACGCCCAACGGGTTATACCCATCTAACTGGATTAACGATGCAAAAAGCAATACGTTAAAATCACCAATCTTTGGATTAAACAGTGAATCAACGCGTCTGTTTTGGCAGACATCGCGGAAGTTGCCGTTCCCCTGAGAGAAGTATTCCGGAGCCACATTGAAGAAGTTGTAATCTCGCTCCAGATCGCCATGTTTTCTTGAAAAAATGTGGTAAACGTGGTTTTTGTTTTCGGTTTCAAATACTAACGGGTAACCGCCACGCAGGATATTGTCCAGGTAATTTTGTTTGATGTATTCGTCAAACAGTGGATTTGATGTTTTACATTCAACATCTTTCACCAGCTCGCTAATGACGTCTTCTGATTCTGCTTCTTTTGCATCAAAGTATTCGTCAGATACCATGCCAGCTACTTTAGAGTTCAACAAATCAACGTGTTGAGCGTGACCGATAATGGTTCTCAAGGTAAATGTTTCGTTGGCAGATAATTCAACTGCTACAGGTGAGAATCCGACAGGAATCTTGTTCGCTGTGATCTGTTCCTTGTTGTACAGATCTTTGATTGATGTTTCAGAAAAAGAGACCGGGTTGGTCATTGAGGTGTCATGGCCGAAAATCAAAGTGCCATCAACAATTGGCTTGACGAGTTTCTGGTTTGCAAACGACAGATAGAAGTTGCCTTTATCTACGGTTCCAACTTCTGCGCTGTCTGAGGTTGTTGATGTCATCTTGAAAAAAGGAACATCGTTATCCATATTGAAGACATCCATCCAACTTCTCAATAAGTTGGACATCTCTTTAAATGCAGCGTTTGATGTGCCATACGGTAAGAGCTGAGAAATGCCATCAAGCATCTCAAAGCTGCGCGGTTTGCCTGATAAGTCAGTCACCTCAACCTTTCGCATGATAGCGGCTAAGTTATCATTAGGGAGACCGAAATAAGTAATCTTAACAAACAGCCCGAGATCTCGGTTTTCTTCTGTTATTTTGAACTGCCCACGTTTAATGTGCATTTTTCTGTTGATGTTCTGAGTTCTTGCGGGACCGAAGAACTCATAGACATCACCATCCAGCTTGATAAAAGTTCTGAAACCAACCCGGTTTACATTTTGATAAGCGGTTACTGCTGGCGAGAACTCCAGGATTGGGCTGTCTTTATTCTCAACACCAAAAGAGCATAAGCCTTGTCCCCGGTTTACATAAAACGCCCATAGTGGGACACCTCTCTTACCGGCTAATCCAGGCAAAAACGATGAAAATGTTTTCTTTAAGTCATAATCATTGATTACGAATTCATTATTTTCTAAGTAATATTCTCTATTCATAGTAAATCTATTGCCTATTATTATCTGTGCCTTGTTAGCCATTTTTTATATGGTTTAAAGATAAAGTTGCTTATTTTCAATAAGATATTGTTCATAGAGACACTTGTCCCAGTCAAAAGAAAGCGCTTTCTTTTGGCGTGAGAAAGATACACCCAACCCCTGAATCAAGTCTACAAAAAATGAAAATTGCAGGAAAAAATTGTGAGCTGAAATATTTCAAGAGAAAATACCTTAAAATACAGTGTGTTATAATGGTTGTCTGCTGGAAGGTGTAATTCATTACCATGCAGTAAACGAGGATATACTCAACCGAAGCATAGATATGCAAATGGGATGCTTTTGAATCGTATTGGGTAATGATCGAAAATGTCCAAAACCTATCAAAAGGGCACCTCATGAAGTGGCGCTGTTCTGCTTTTGGGATATAAAGAGTTCTTGAGAGCTGAAATTAACTTGATTCCTTATTATCTAACTCATTTTCTGGTACGTACTGTGTGTGCTGCTTCGGTGATCAACCGCTTAATCAGAGGTTAGAAGTAAATTAGTCGGTTGCAGTGCGCTTAGTTTGGTGAAATAATGCACGCCTAGAAGAAAGCGCTTTCTTCTGGGCGTTTTCATAGAATTATGATGCTGTAGAGCCGACAAGGAAAGGAATATAGTTTTGGCTTTAAATTACATAGTATTGACCGCGTTGGGTATTAGCAAAGCAACAGGTTACGATCTTGCTAAAGATATCCCCAATCTTTTGGGCTGCCGTTGGGAAATGTGTCATAAACAAATATATCGGGCGCTTAGCCTGATGCATGGTAAGGGGTGGCTTTCGTATGAAGTTGAACCCCAGACAAGCAAGCCTGATCGTAAAATTTACACAATAACAGACTCAGGCCATAAAGCCCTTGCTGAGTGGTTTCAGAAACCGATTAGCCACCCGAATACCAGAGACGAGCTATCTGCAAAGCTGATGGGCTGTAATGTATATAGCCCTGAGCCCATGCTTCACCATATTGGAGTTTTACTCGATGAGTCTTATACTCAGTTAACTCACATAAAAGATAGAGAAAATGCTGAGGTTACTCATCAGCCTGAGTTAACACGCAAGGCCCGAATCGAACGTTTGATGCTACGGCGAGATATTCATAATATGCAGGCAAATATTAAATGGGCGGAAGAGGTACAGGCAGAGCTCGATGAAATAAAGTGCCCATCAGGGTAATGCATTATCCTGATTTCAGATAATAACTGCCCCTTCATTAATCCAAAAAGTAATTAGACTACGATTAACAAGAACTTGATTGTACTATTTCCAATTAAAGATTTTGTACTTATCTTTGGTTATTAGCCTTACTCATTCAGGTCATGAATAAGCTCCTTGAGCGCGCAAATGGTTTTAACTGGTTTAGTCATGAACAAAGTTTCTTTTCGAAGCTTATGAGTAGAATTAAAGGTCTACAAGAAATTGTCCTTAAAGTAAGGTAGTTAACATTGACTTGGAATGTAACTTTCATTAGGGGCAATTGCATTACAAAATTGTTTATATCCGTTTGCCTTGTTCATGGCTAATTTTTTAATTTAAATGATTTATTTTTAATTTGGTTGTGAGCCAGGGTTTAAGTTCCTATCTCTCCGCCATTATAAGAAGGATGCGCAAGAGCAGCGAGCTAATCTCACGGGTATGATATCCCTCATTTCATGAAGAGTTTTAAAATAAAAAACCGTTAACTTCATCACAATAAATCAGGAAGTATTGTTTTCACGAAAAAAAGGTCATAAAGGTATGGTTTGACAGGCTTTTTGCGCTCCATCAAAAAAACACTTAAAAAAGTCTTTTTTTTTATGACTGAAATCAATTCACGGTAACCCGTCTGCACTTTTCCACACAAACAACATAGGTATTGTTTCGCAATATGTAATAGTCAATTGCCATTCGATACCTCTTTTCTGACAGTGTTCAAGTCTATCATCTGCTCACAATCTAACGGCTCGCCAACTATCTTGCGGTAAGCCATTTTTTAGTTTTGATTGCTGACCTGGAATTGCCATGACTACAAAAAATACTTCTCAGAATGATACAGCCAATGAGCAGCTTGACGCAGACATAGATAACCCGTCTCGCCGTACGTTTTTCAAACGTGCAGCAGTCGGAGGGGGGGCCGCATTAGTGGCAGGGCTTGGCAGCTATGCGGCTGGTAAAGGATCCGTACAGGGGCAGGAAGACCCTAACTGGCCTGAAGTGACCGATGATTTCAAGCCCTTTGCGCAGCGCGACACGGTGTGGTCTTACGCACTCAGCCCATTGCTGATGATGAAACATCCCGAGCGTAATGAGCAATTTGGCCGCTTGAACAAAGACAACCCTCGCTACAACTTTCAGTTGCAGGTTCCGGGGTTTGAACAGAAAGAGTGGGACAACACCCGCCCGGGTTTTACCCAGCTTGATACCGCGCTGCAGCATTCGGCTTGGTTCCCGCCTTATATGTCAGAACTTCGTCTTGGGGCATGTGGGACACCAAATACTCGTATGTACTTATGGGACCAATCCGATGTAGAGCACGAGCAGTATCAGTTTGGCTCAGAAAAAGAGGCCTCTGATGCGATCCGCTCCGCTGCCCGTCTGTATGGTGCGGTGCGCTGTGGTATCGCCCGTCGTGACAAGCGATGGGATTATGACCCTATCTACGATGCCGGTGTGACCACGGAAATGATGGATATGATGGCGAAAGAAGGCATCGGCAAGATCCGCGATCAAAAAGTACTGGCCGGTGCAATGAAAGATGCGATGCAGCACTTTCAGGTTCAGGACAGGGAGCTAAGTTGGGAGCACGATTTTCCTTTCGAGCCTAAGACGGTCATCGTCATGGCCGTGCCAATGGATTACGACAATGTGGCAGCGGCACCAACCAGAACCTCTTGTGCTACCGTCGGTGATGGTTATACCAAGATGGCGACGTTGGCCTCAAGCATTGCCAAGTTCATCAAAGGACTGGGGTTTCAGGCTGTGGCCTGCGGAAACGACTTGGGTAACTCAGTCGCTTATGGCATCGCAGCAGGTTTGGGCGAGGGGGGGCGTAACAACCAGCTGCTGGTACCAGGCTATGGCCCTCGTGTACGTCTTTGCAAAGTGTACACCGATTTCGATTTTGTCGAGTACGACGTACCACACAGCTGGGGGATCACCGAGTTCTGCAAGAGCTGTAAAAAATGCGGCGAGGCCTGCCCAAGCGGTGCCATTGATATGGCTGATGATACTCACTTTTACTTTGACGGTGAGCACTCTGATCAACCGGACTATTCATGGTCCAACCACGAAGGGATCAAAAAATTCCATACCGATGCCAAAAAGTGTTTCGATTACTGGCTGGAAAGTGACACTGACTGCGCGGCCTGCACCGCTTCCTGTACCTTCAACGAACCAGACTATTGGCACCACTGGTTCATTATGGCGATTAACCCATACACGCCAAGGCTTATTCACAGCCTGATGGCCGAGCTGCACCCGGCCTTCGGCTACGGTTCGACCCAGAACCCGGAAAAAGTGAAGAAATTCTGGAAAACAGGTGAAGGCATGCGGGTCAATGAAACCAACCGTAATGTGTTTGGTGCTGTAGGCAAGGCATAAGAGGAGCAAAATTATGGAATTAATACAGTGGTTTGTTATGGGGGTTCTATTCACTATTGCGGTGCTGGGACTGGCGTATCTTTCAGTAAAAGTAAAGCTTCCCTGGTATGGGTGGGCAATGATGATCACAGGCTGTTTGGCTATCTTGTTCGGCATTGGCTGGGCCGGGGCCTCATTCTTTGAAGGCGTTGCTCAATCTGGTGCGATGGCGCTGATCTTCTTCAGCATGCCTGGCGTGCTAATGATAATTCTCGCCTGGCGTAAGTTCGTGCCGAAAGATGCAGTGCTTTAAAACACAATAAGAATGCAATCAGCGTTGGTGGTGATCCCTCCAGCGCTGATTTGTTTGACACAGTAACTCGGAGTAGGTAATGCGAGTAACTCATTCCCGTACGACAACCCTTTTAAAAACGCTGGCCTGGCTTAGTTTGCTGGTTGCCTTTGTGATCGGGCAGCTTGCCTCCCAGCCAAATCATAAAGCAATGCTATCCCACTATATGGGAGATTTAGAACTGGAACGTGCGGATTACCAAAGTGAAAAACCGATTGTTTTTAACCTGGTAAAGCAACAACCCACGGACGCTGAAGTGGTCGTACTAGGAGAAAGCGAAGGTTATGGTGGCCCGATGATGGTTGGGATCTTTGCGCATCAGACTGATACTGGCCCTCGGATCCAGAAGCTGGTTCTGCTTTCCAACACTGAAACACCCCCCTACATAGAGCGCTTGAAAAAAAAGCACTTCTTTAACCAGTTCAACAATAAGTTGATCACCGATGATTTTCTGATTGACTCAGACATTGATGGATATTCCGGCGCCACCATATCGGCTCGCGGGATCACGTCGGCGGTGCGTCAGGCTGTTCATCTCGGCGCAGTGAACCACCTGAAAATGCCCTCTGTCTGGCAGGAAGAGCAATGGCAGTTTGGCATAAAAGAAGTAGGGTTGTTGTTATTGGTTGTTTTGGTAGTCGTTGCTAACCAGTATCAAAGCAAGCTCTGCCGGAGCCTGAAAGCTATCATTCCCCTGTTGTCATTGGCATATGTGGGGATTTACACCAATGCTTCAATCAGTTTTGGCAGCCTCAGCTCAATTCTGCTGGGCTATTTTCCCAGCCCCAAGCATCACCCAATTTGGTGGATTATGATGCTCAGTGTATTTGGCGGGATCGTATTTCTTCGACGCAACCTATACTGCAACAACCTCTGCCCTTTTAGTACGGTACAGGGGTTATTGCATAAGATAAGCGGGATCCGCCTGAATCTGACGCCACAAGTCACTCGTCATGCCAGAAGCATCATTCTGATGCTGATCTGGATGTCATTGATGCTGATTTTCTTATCGCGACACCCGGCGCTTGGCTCTTACGAACCTTTTTCCATGATGTTCGCTTTAGAAGGGATGGGGATGCAGTGGTACATCTTGCCTTTCTCGTTACTGGGGGCACTGTTTGTTCCTGATTTCTGGTGCCGACTGTTTTGTCCTGTGGGCTTTACGCTGAATGAATTAGTGCGGTTGCGCAGCAAAGCGGTGAAATCTATCGAGCGTCTGTACAGATCAAAAACACAATCAATTCCAATTGCCGATATAACAGAAAACGATGCACGGCAAAAACGACGGAGATCTAAATAATGGTTACCACTAGAAAGAAAAGGAAGCCGAATAAGTTTGCGCTCATTATGTTCGTCATCACCTTGGCGTTGGTCATCATTTTTTTCCTCCAGTCAGCATTGAAAATTAAAGAGCAAGGTCTTGTCGGTGGAGCCATCGACCAAGTTCAGGCAACAGTACAAATGTGTCAAGAGAACCAACAGCAGGAGTCCGGGAAATGACAAACACATGGCAGCTTGAGAGCGATAAAGCACACACTGATTTGGAGTTCGGCACGTCTGAATATAAAGCCTGTACCCATTGCCAAAGTGCCATCGAAATTGTGCCTTTGTTATCGGGCAATACTCTGGGAGGACAGCTTTGGAGTGATGGTTTTCTGGAAGCCGAACAGATGCCAGAGCAGGACTTACTGGGCCGTTGCCGCCACTGTAACGAAATTGTCTGCCTGACTGATCTGCAACCTCACCCACAGCAAGAAGACTTTGCTGACAATAATGATTATTCCTATCTGTCATTGACCCTGACTGACTACGAAAAGCTATTGCAGCAACTTGGCGATATTGCCGAATACTATCACGCCTATCTGCGGATCAAGTTTTGGCAGCGAAGCAATGACCCGCGTCGCTATTCAGACACAATGGTTCCGTTAACCGAGCTAGAACAACAAAACCTTCTGGCGTTGTTACTCTTGCTCGACAATGAAGATGCTAGTCGACTGCTGAAAACAGAAATATATCGACAGCTGGGCGAGTTTGAACGTGCCCACCGTGAGTTATCAGACCCTTTCGATCATCGTGTCAGCGAAGTCGTGGTGCATTTAAAGCAACTTGTACGTGAAAAAAATCAACACCTTGCAAAGATCTTTTGCGGTGATTCCGAAGGCGGTTCAATACTTCGCTGCAAAGCAACGTCAAACCACAGAGGCACCGAGTAAGGGGGATTAATAATCAGCCAGGCAGTGGTTTTTAAATCCACTGCCCGGCTTGATGGGAGCTGGTTGAAATTGTCATCACCCAAGGATCACGCTCAACGCTGAACGATTTCTTGCTGTGGAGGCAAGGGAACACCAAGCAGCTTGTTATAACGCATGAAATGAATAAAAGCTTTTGTCGAAGACGGGCAATACTGACTTCTGGGGTAAATGGCATATATAGGAACAGAATCGGCAAACTTGCCGTCGAATAGGGAAACTAAACGCCCTTCTGCAACATATTGCCTGACCAGAAAATCGGGCAACCAGACAATACCAAAATCATTCAATGCCATATGCATAGCCACTTCCAACTCATCACATTGCATGCGGCTGTTGATCTTCACTTGATGGGATATTTCATCTTCAAACCATAACCAATAGTCAGTTTCGCGTACACGGGCCGATTCGGAACATTCAATGGTATGGTAAGCACCCAGTTCTCTCGGATGTTGAGGCACGCCGTTTTTGGCCAGATAGGCAGGGCTGGCATAAAACCTTCGGTGACAGAGCACCAGGGGTTCACTAATAAATGCCTGCTCATCTAACGGGGAGATATGCAACATCAGATCAGCATCGAACTTATTGGTTTCTGGCATGCCGTGGGTGGTTAGCAGTGTGAGATCGACTTTCGGGTACTGTTCTAAAAAATCGGTTAAACAGAATTGTGCCAGGCGTCGGTTTAGCAGATCCAAACTACATACTTTCAGTTTGCCTGTCGGTTCAGCCTTCTGACTTTGTATTTCTCCTATTGCCTGGATCCACTGTTGTTCCATGGCCACAGTATGTTCGATAAAACGCCTTCCCTCATAGGTTAATTCGAGTTGCCGGGTTGTGCGTTTAAAGAGCAATATTTGCAAGCTGTCTTCGACAGATTTTACCCGTCGGCTTACGCTTGGCCGGGTTAGGTTCAATATGTCTGCAGCTTTGGTGAAACTGCCTTGGCAGGCAATAAGATTAATAAGCTTGAGATCGTCAACTGAAATGTTGGTCATAGCCTAACAGTAGCCCCTATTGTTTAAGTTCATCTCTAATGTTGGCATTCGTATCTATTTCAGCCAGAACGAAATCGATAAAAGCCCTGGCTGCTAACGTCAGGTTGGTTCGAGACTGGTATACCATCCATCCTTGGCCGACAAAAGATTCAATATCATCAAAGAGTCTGATTAATTGACCGCTCTCGACATAGCGACTGGCAATTTGCTCGGGCATAAAAGTGATTCCTCTCCCTTGCGAGCAGGCTTTAGCGATCAACGGCATACTGTTAATGATCAGGTTGCCGGAAACTTCCAAAAACTGAGGTTGCTTGCCTATCGGTAGTTGATCGAGGATGTGTCCGTCAGGAAAGCGGAATCGGATGACATTGTGGTTTTTCAGATCGGCAAGGTTTTTTGGTGCGCCGTGTTGCTCGATATATTCAGTACTGGCATAAAAACCAAGATGAGCTGTGACAAACGGTCGAGCTATTAGGTTTGGCTCATCAACTTTTTCTCCAATCCTAAATGCCACATCAATGTGGTTTTCAATCAAACTTTTGTCTTCTGTACTGCTGATCACCTCAACGGTGAGCTTGGGGTGGCGGTCCATGAACCTGAATATAGTACTGCCAATATCAAGTAAGTTAGGCAGTGGCAGTACCTGAATGCGCAGGTGACCGGAGATCTCTTGTCTCGGTGCTGTGGCTTTTTGAATGCCGAGCTCAAGCTGATTGAGAGTGGTTTTGGTGTTTTCGTATAGGATGCTGCCGGCTTCAGTCAGTAGCATTAAACGATTTTGTCGGTGAAACAGCTGCAAATTGAGTTCGTCCTCTAGCCCTTTCAAGCGTCGGCTGATGCTGGATTTGGGTTGATTGAGGATCTTGGATGCCTTACTCATGCTGCCGGTTTCTACGATTTGATGGAATAGTTTTAAGTCTTCCGTTTTCATGAGTGTTTTACCTGATTTGAACGTAATGTCACACCGTCCCGAAAAGTGGAACTGAGAGTCTTTAATTGTTTTGTATTTATGAACACTCTAGCACGATAGAATTGCTAGAGAAATCACAAAAATGGAAAGACTTCTATGAAATCGGCCTCTTTGAGCATTCTTGCTCTTTTTATATCAAGCACTGTCCTCACTGGGTGTGGCTTCGCTGAAAGTGCTGCTCCACAGCAAGCAAAGGTGCGCCCGGTGAAGCTCATGACTATCGAAGATGTGTCCGGTCAGCAGACTCGGATTTTCCCTGCGAAAGTCGCTGCAAACCAGCAGGCAGATTTGGCCTTTCGGATTAGCGGTGAATTGGTCAACCTGGATTTGATCGAAGGGCAGAAAGTGAAAAAGGGCCAATTGTTGGCGCGGCTGGATGACCGTGATGCAAAAAATGCGTTGATGGATGCCGAAGCTAATTATGATCTGGCTGCCGTCGATTTTAAGCGTAAAGAAGAGATTTATAAACGAAAGCTGATTTCCAAAGCAGAATATGACATTGCCAAAGCAACACTTAAGTCAGCTAAAGCCGCCTTGGCGACAGCACGTGATCAGCTTGATTATACTCGCCTGACAGCACCGTTTTCTGGCATTGTCGCCAAGGTTGAGCGAGACAATCACCAGATGATCCAAGCTACTCAGGTGGTTCTCTCCCTTCAGGGCGATCAGCAGTTAGATGTGCAAATTCAAGTGCCTGAGTCAATGTTGCTGACTTTGAATAATAAGAAGCTGGATGAGGAGTACCAGCCTCTGGTTCGTTTCGGATCGCAAGGTGCTCCCTATCCTGTGACCTATAAAGAGCATGCTAGCAAGGTTAGCACTGGCACCCAGACCTACGAGGTCGTATTCAGCCTTGATCGTCCGGAAAGCCTCAATGTGTTGCCTGGGATGAGTGCCGAGCTGTTACTTGATATGTCGGTATTGAACCAAGAAAAAGCAGCGCCGATGATTGCCATACTGCCCCAGACAGCAATATTCAGGAGTGACGAAGAGCAGCAGACCAAAGTATGGCGCTACGATGCGGATACCCAAAAACTGGAGTCGGTTGAAGTGACATTGGGGCAGGTTCGTGCACAGGGAATAGAAGTATTGTCAGGAATAAATAAAGGCGATCAAATTGTTGCTGTTGGTGCGAGTGTTTTGAAACAGGACATGGATGTCAAACCTCTTCGTTGGGAGCGGGGCGTGTAATCCATGAATATTGCTCATTATAGTATTAAAAACAAAGTCATCAGCTGGATGTTTGTTCTGCTAATGCTGATCGGCGGGGCCGTTTCATTTACTGGTTTGGGCCAGTTGGAATTTCCAGAGTTTACTCTGAAAAGTGCATTGGTCATAACGCCATATCCTGGGGCGTCACCGGAACAGGTCGAAGAAGAAGTCACTCTGCCGCTGGAAGATGCCATTCAGCAGATGCAGCAGGTAAAGCACATTACATCGATAAACAGTGCCGGTCTGTCCCAAATCGAAGTGGAAATGCAGGAGCGTTATGATGTTACCATGCTGCCGCAAATTTGGGATGAGTTGCGCCGTAAGGTAAATGATGCGGTAGCAGAACTGCCTCCGGGTGTCGTTTCCCCGATGGTAATTGATGACTACTCAGATGTGTTCGGCATTCTGATGAACATCAAAGGGGAAGGTTACACTTACCGAGAACTAGAAAATTACGCCGACTTTCTGCGCCGAGAGCTGGTATTGATCGACGGTGTAAAAAAAGTGTCTGTAGTTGGGGCTCCCCAAGAGCAGGTGGTGGTTGAAATCAGCCAGCAGAAGTTAGCGGCTCTGGGGCTGGATCAGAATTACATCTACGGCCTTATTCAGACTCAAAATGTCGTCTCAAATGCTGGTAAGATCCGTATTGGCGATGGTCGTATCCGGATCCACCCGACGGGCGAGTTTTTTGATGTCAAAGAGATGGAACGTCTGTTGATCAGCCCTCCGGGTAACGGTGATCTGGTTTACTTGGGCGATATTGCCAAGGTCTACAAAACCGAAACGGAAACGCCAGATTTGCTATATCACAATATGGGCGAACGGGCACTGTCGTTAGGTATTTCGTTTAGCGCCGGGGTCAATGTCGTCGATGTTTCTAAAGCGATATCAGATAAAATCGACCAACTTGAAACCCGTCTGCCGATGGGGATGGCGCTTAATACCGTCTATGACCAAGGTGCTGTGGTGGATGTTTCGGTTACCGGGTTCCTTATCAACCTTGCCGAGTCCGTAGCCATTGTTATTGTGATCCTTCTGGTCTTTATGGGGCTCCGTTCAGGCCTGTTGATGGGCGCAGTGTTGTTACTGACTATTTTTGGCACTTTTATTGTGATGAATGTGCTGGGTATTCAGTTACAGATCATCTCTCTGGGCGCACTGATCATTGCACTTGGAATGCTGGTCGATAATGCCATCGTGGTGACCGAAGGTATTTTAATTGGGCTCCAGCGTGGTCAAAGCCGGTTCGAAGCCGCAGGTGAGGTGGTCAAGCAGACACAATGGCCTCTGCTGGGGGCGACGATTATTGCTATTATCGCGTTTGCACCGATTGGTCTATCACAAGATGCGACAGGTGAATTCTGTGCATCACTGTTCAAAGTTCTGCTGATCTCACTCTTTATCAGTTGGATCACCGCTATCACCATTACGCCGTTTTTCTGCCATTTGTTGTTTAAAGACGGTGAAGTCAGCGATGAGCCGCAGGAGCTGTATAAAGGCTGGTTCTTTACCGCGTATCGTAACATCCTGAGTTTTGCGATGCGTTTCAGAGTGCTAACAATCACAACTGTGGTTGCCATGCTGGTGGCTGCGTTGCTTGGTATGGGCTATGTAAAGAACGTATTCTTCCCGCCGTCCAATACACCAATCTTCTTTGTGGATATCTGGATGCAGGAAGGAACAGATACGCGTGGTACCGAAGCGTTTGTCAGTAAAATAGAAAATGAGTTGATGGCTTATGATCAGCAGCATCAGATGGGGTTGAAGAATCTGACTTCCGTGGTTGGCCAGGGATCGCAGCGTTTTGTCCTGCCTTATACGCCGGAGAAGGGTTACGCAGCCTATGCACAGCTGATCATTGAGATGACGGATAAGGAAGCGCAGGCTAAAGCCATGCCTGGGCTGACAGCGTATCTGAAAGAAAACTATCCGCAAGCCCAATTTCGGGTCAAGATGCTGGAAAATGGACCAACGCCAGCGGCGAAGATTGAAGCCCGCTTTTATGGTGAAGATCCGGCAGTTCTGCGTCAGTTGGCTGCTCAGGCCGAAAAGATCATGAGGGGTGAACCAGCGATAGCAAACATTCGTCATGACTGGCGTAACCAGGTATCAGTTGTTCGTCCACAGCTTAATCCGGCTCAAGCAAGGGAAGTGGGGATCAGTAAGCAAGATCTCGACAATGCAATGTTGATCAATTTCAGCGGTAAAACAGTAGGAACCTACCGTGAGCAAAGTCACCTGATGCCGATCGTTGCCCGTGCGCCAGAGCAGGAGCGACTGGATGCTGATAGTTTGCTAAAACTTCAGGTATGGAGTGCGGAAAACAATACTTTTGTACCAGTAACTCAGCTGGTTAATGACTTTGCTACTGAGTGGGAAAACCCTCTCATTATGCGCCGTGATCGCAAGCGTATTATATCGGTTTTGGCCGATCCGGCATTGGGCAGTGGTGAAACTTCCGATTCAGCTTTGGGTAAGATCCGTAGTGAGATAGAAGCGATTGCATTACCGGAAGGTTACGAATTGGAGTGGGGCGGAGAGTATGAAACGTCTCGTGATGCTCAGGCAAGTATTGTTAGCTCGCTACCGATGGGCTATCTGGCAATGTTCCTGATCACTGTAGTGCTGTTTAACTCGGTAAGAAAACCGCTGGTTATCTGGTTCAATGTGCCGTTAGCGATGATAGGCATTACTTCTGGCTTATTGTTCTTTGACGCCCCACTGAGCTTTATGGCTATTTTGGGAATGTTGAGCCTAAGCGGGATGATTATCAAAAACGGTATTGTGCTAGTGGATCAGATCAACATCGAGCTAGCAGCAGGCAAGACGATGTATGAGGCAGTATTTGACTCTTCGGTAAGCCGAGTTCGTCCGGTATGTATGGCTGCAAGCACAACCATGCTGGGTATGATTCCGTTGTTTTTCAACCCGTTTTTTACGGCAATGGCCGTAACTATCGTCTTTGGACTGGGTTTTGCGACCATACTGACACTAGTGGTGTTACCAGTAAGCTACGCAATGATCTTCCGTATCCCTAATAGGCAATCATCACCAAACATTAGTACAGAGCTAGTTTCTGAGCACTAATTAATGAGAGGGGCCTTGCCCCTCTTGCAAGTTTAAACCGGGGGAAAGATAAGTGAAGCAAGTTATTTTGAATATTGCATTTCGCATTACAGTTTTTACCTTAGTGTTTATTATTCCGACTATTGTTGGACTTTGGTTGTCGGGAACATTAGAACCGTATTTACTAAGTGATATCCCTCAGGATGGAATAACTATATCCACTCCAAAGATAATTCCATATTAGACTGTCTTTAGATGCGCAATATTTATATGTTCTCTGACAATGAATAGCCATTATCGTTGCTCTATACCGGAGAAAACAGAATTTTGATTATTATCATAATTGCGCTTTGTTTATATTGTTACGTGGTATGGTGTTATTTGATGTTGTTTATTATCAAGTAAGGGTAATAATGGTTTTAACATCGGTTTTTTATATTAAGAAGCTGGTATTCAGCGCTGATTCAACATCTTAGATGTATTCTTATTGTCAATGGTTTCGTGAGGAACCACTGCTAATTGTTATTGTTATTGTTATTGTTATTGTTATTTTCATTTTTTTGCTGAGCAGGTTGCTCAGCTTTTTTTTGTCTATAATAAAACCCTGCACATTGTATGTGTTTAATGTGACATTAATGACAATAGCCAAATAAAAAAAGGCGCCTGGAAGAGCGCCAAAAGGAAGTTGCGTGCAAGCAAAAACTTAATGAATGATCTGCTGTAAAAAGTTCTGGGTGCGATCAAATTGGGGGTTACTAAAAAATTCTTCCGGTGTGTTCTGTTCAATAATCTCACCGGCATCCATGAAAATGACCCGATCGGCGACTTCGCGGGCAAAACCCATTTCATGAGTGACACACAGCATGGTCATGCCGTCTGACGCCAATTCAACCATGACATCTAATACTTCACGGACCATTTCTGGGTCGAGGGCTGAAGTCGGCTCATCAAACAACATTACCTGAGGCTGCATACACAATGAACGAGCAATGGCGACACGCTGCTGCTGCCCGCCAGAGAGCTGACCGGGATATTTATGGGCCTGTTCAGCGATACGCACCCGTGTCAGGTATTCCATGGCCAATTCTTCCGCTTCTTTTTGCGCCATCTTCTTCACCCAAATTGGCGCGAGGGTGCAGTTCTCTAATACTGTCAGGTGAGGAAAGAGGTTAAAATGCTGGAAGCACATACCCACCTCACGGCGTACCAGTTCGATGTTTTTCAGATCTTCCGTCAGTTCTGTTCCTGCTACTTTGATCTGGCCGAGCTGGTGTTCTTCAAGGTGATTGATACAGCGGATCATGGTTGATTTCCCTGAGCCCGATGGTCCGCAGATCACGATCTTTTCCCCTTTTTTAACATCTAAGTTAATGTCTTTTAATACATGAAACTCACCGTACCATTTGTTGACCTTTTGTAAGCGGATCACTGAATCTGGCGCTACGCTTTGATATACACTTTTCTTTAACATGTTAACGTCCTTGTAAATTATCGATGGCCAGTGTGGAGTTTATTTTCTAGATGAAGGCTGTATCGAGACATGCCAAAACACATTATCCAAAATACCAAAGCGGCAAATAGGTAACTTTCTGTCGAAAATCCAAGCCATGCCGGATCATTGTTAGCCGACTGGGCTATTCCCAAAACATCGAACATACCGATGATCAGTACCAGGCTCGTGTCTTTGAGCAAGGCGATGAAGGTATTTACAATTGATGGAATGCTGATTTTCAATGCCTGCGGCAAAATGATCAGTCGGGTTTTTTTCCAGTAGCCTAGTCCCAGTGCTTCTGCTGCCTCATATTGGCCCTTGGGAATAGATTGCAGGCCGCCGCGGATTGCTTCTGCCATATAGGCGGAGTTAAACAATACTACGCCGATCAGGGCACGCAGCAGTTTATCGACTTCGGTACCGCCCGAGAGGAACAATGGCAGCATTACCGATGCCATGAACAGAACGGTGATCAGTGGTACACCACGCCAGAACTCGATATATACGGTGCTCATGCTACGCAGTACCGGCATGTGAGAGCGCCTGCCGAGGGCGAGTACAACACCAAAAGGTAACGAGGCCACAATCCCGGTTAAGGCAATGATTAAGGTAACCAGTAAGCCTCCCCACATATGGGTATTAACAACTGGCAAGCCAAATACGCCGCCATGTAACAGTAACGATGTCAGCACAGGAAACGGCACCAAGGTGAAGCCTAGCGCCCATTTTTTGTTGGGAATACGTTCAACTAACAACCAAACCATAAGCCCGGTTAGCAGTGCGAAAAATAATACAGGGCGCCACAATTCAGTTTCGGGATAAAAGCCAAACATAAACTGTTCAAAGCGCGCCTGAACAAACACCCAGCAGGCCCCTTCTCGGGAACAATCATCGCGAGTAATGCCAACCCAGTCGGCATCAATAACGCTCCACTGCAATATGCTGCTGGCGCCGATAATGATCACGGCCAGCAATACCGCCGTTACCAGGGTATTGAGTGCAGTGGAAAAGAGATGCTTGCGCAACCAGGCCGAGATCCCCGTCATTTGCGACGGTGGTGCATCGGATGGTGAAAAATGGAATACTTTCATCGGTAATTATCTCTCCACCAAAGCAATCTTGCGGTTATACATATTCATCAATAGCGACGTCAGTAAACTGAGTGTCAGGTACACAGCCATGGTCATGGCGATGATTTCAATAGCTTGTCCGGTTTGATTTAGTGTGGTTCCGGCAAAGACCGAGACCAGATCGGGATAACCTATGGCCATTGCCAGCGAAGAGTTCTTCACCAGGTTGAGGTATTGGCTGGTTAACGGGGGAACGATTACCCGCATCGCCTGGGGAATGACAATTAATCGAAGAGTGTGTCCGGTTTTTAGCCCCAGCGATCCAGCCGCTTCCGTTTGGCCATGGTTAACAGCACTTATGCCGGAGCGAACAATTTCAGCAATAAACGCGGCGGTATAGATACAAAGTGCAATCAGCAGCGCAAATAATTCTGGCATTACGCCAATTCCGCCACGAAAGTTGAACCCTTTAAGCTCAGGGTATTCCAAGCTAATAGGTTGCCCCGCCAGCAGATATACGATACCCGGTATGACAACCATCACGGCCAGAGAGTAACGCCAAGCATGGATCTGAATACCACTTTCACGCTGCTTATGGCGAGCCCAAAAGTGTATAACAACGGCAATAGTCAGACTGACAGCCAACGCGGCAATCACGATTTGATAGCCAGTTTCAAGCACGGGGGCGGGCAGGAACAGTCCCCTGACATTGAGGAAAACGGCCTCACCGAGGGCCAGACTTTGCCTTGGTGATGGCAGTGCCTGCAATACGATGAAATACCAAAACAAAATTTGCAATAACAACGGGATGTTACGAAATATCTCAATGTAGATGTTAGCCAGGCGGTTCAATAGCCAGTTGGTCGATAGTCGGGCCACCCCCACAATAAAGCCAAGAACAGTCGCAAAGGTGATACCTAACACAGCCACCAAGGCGGTATTGAGTAACCCCACCAAAAAAGTATGGCCGTAAGTATAGGTTTCATTGTAATCAATGAGAGACATTCCTATACCAAAGCCGGCAGTTTGGTTCAGGAACTCAAACCCTGTCGCAATTCCTCTTTGCTCCAGGTTGTCCAGTGCATTATTGACAACCGTGTATAAAAACAATCCAACACTAAGAATGAGTAAAGCCTGAAAAAATATCGCTCTCACGCCAGGGTGATATATTACCGAACGCAGGTTAAATGGCTGCTTGTTATTATTTATGTTGGCTACACACTCCTGTGTTTTATTTGTAGCGGATGTTTGATTTTTAATGGTTAATTGCTCATTTTGAGCTTTGTCTTTATTACTGACAGTATCAAATTCTGTTTCACTCAGTGCCATACAACTACCCTGTTGATACTTTGGATGTGAGCCCATACTTTATCGGAGGCGGACTAGTCAGTGGGTGAGGCCGTAGCCTCACCGTATACTCTATTAGGTTTGATGAACGAGGCTAGCGAACCGGTGGCGCGTACATGATACCGCCATCAACCCAAAGTGCATTCAGACCACGAGCAATCTTCAGTGGTGATCCTGCACCAACCGTGCGATCAAAGCTTTCGCTGTAGTTACCCACCTGTTTGATGACTTGATAAGACCAATCATCGTTCAGGCCAAGTCCCGTACCTTTTGGCCCATCCAGGCCAAGCAAGCGTCGAACATTGGGATCTTTTGACTTCATCATGGCTTCAACGTTTTGTTGGGATACTCCGTACTCTTCCGCGTTCACCATCAGGCTTAGCGTCCACTTTACGATGTTGAACCATTTATCATCTCCCTGTCGAACCACGGGGCCCAGTGGCTCTTTCGAAATGACTTCAGGAAGAACCATCGCTGATGTCGGATCCGCTAGTTTTATACGCAGAGAGTAAAGCTGAGATTGATCGGAGGTCAGTACGTCACAACGACCCGCCTCAAAGCCTTTAACTGTCTGATCAGACGTATCAAACACCACAGGTTTAAAGCTCATACCGTTAGCACGGAAGTAATCGGCCAGATTCAATTCAGTGGTTGTACCCGACTGAATACAAACAGAGGCGCCATCGAGCTCTTTAGCCGAGGTTACCCCCAAATCTTTATCAACCATAAAGCCTTGACCGTCGTAGTAGTTCACACCAACAAAGTTGATGCCCAAGGCGCTGTCACGTTGCAGTGTCCAAGTGGTATTACGTGACAGCACATCGATTTCACCAGACTGAAGCGCAGTAAAACGCTCTTTCGCTGTCAATGGAATAAACTGCACCTTACTGGCATCTTTCAACACCGCAGACGCAACTGCTCGGCAGAACTCCACATCGATACCTTCCCAGTTACCTTTCGCGTCGGTGTTAGAAAAGCCCGGCAAGCCGGTACTGACACCGCATTTTAAAACACCAGCAGAGTGAACCTTAGCCAACGTTGCTGAACTGATTCCCGTTTCAGCATTGGCAGCCCCAGCCATTAACAATGATGAGGCGATCATAGACGCTGAAAAGAGTTTTAATGTTTTCTTCATAGTGACATCCTGTCTGTTGTGTCGAACAATCATGTTTTGGTTTCTTATTTTGTTGTCTGCTTTAATGCCATTTATTTAAATGGTTTCCACTGCCTTTTAAAATAATAATGATGCTTACTTGTATTTTATATAGCAATTGGTGTGCCAATACTTCACCTTTAATGTAAATCCGTTACTATGGGTAAAGTCTCTTTAAATCACGCAAGTTATAAAGCTTTAGCCCGTCGTCTGTGTGGTTTTTAGCGAAATGGGCTGGTCTTTGCTTTGTGATTGGTCTTATCTCTATTATGGTGCATTGAATGCACCACTAAAGTATTAGTTTTGTTTTTGCTTGCGCTATATTGAGGCAATAAAGGTATAATTCGTGGTTAATTTTTTGTTAACTAAGATTGGTTGCTGAGATTATGTTTGATGTGATTTTACTTTTGGTTATTATTTAAATATTCATTTTATGAAAGGAGTCATTATGATTAAGAAACGGTTTTTTAAAACAAAGGATGAAGTGGAAGTGACGTTTGAATGGCCAACAGCTGATATTGATAAAATTGCACTTGTTGCTGATTTCAATCGATGGGAGTTAGTACCCATGCAGTTAAATAAAAGAACAAAAGCATATAAGTATAAAATTAGACTGGCTAAAGATAAGAACTATCAATTTCGTTATTTAATCAATGAATGCTTGTGGGAAAATGACCCGAGTGCTGATGGATTTGTTCCGAATGACTTTGGCGATGATAATAGTATTTTGTCCACTTTTGCAACTGAATAAGCAATACTAAGGTATGGTACATCTCTTGATCACGAGCAGTGATCAAGAGACTTTATATTGGTGTCTCCTCCGGGAATGCCTGCCTTGTATAGAGCCCAAAACCTAAACACTTTCGACCATCTCTTTGACTTTGGTTAACTGCTCATTGAGATCGTGGTGATGGGAATGGTCAAAAACATTTTTATCCTTGCCGCAAACAAGGCATTTTCTTTTTGGCATCTGGCAGCCTGAACGGGAAATGGTGTGTCCGTCAGTATCGGTGACATCCAGATTCATCAACTGGCCAAGTTTATGTGAGTGCTCTATTTTTATCATCGCGGCCTTCAGTAGGCTGGCAGAGGTAGCATCAATAACAAAAATGGCCTCAGGACCGGTAGACTTATACAGAATTTGCCTGGTTGTGATAGGCCAGCCTCGATCTGTACAGGTGGCATAAAGTGCATCAATTCCCTGGTTGAAAATGGTGTGTGAGAGTGTGTTGTTGTCAGTTTTATCCGGAATTTTAACGGTGAAGGTCACTAAAGGCTGAGCGTAACATTTCAGCCATTCTTGTTGTCTGTGTATTCTGTCTTCGACATTGACAAGGTGATCGAACCAACCCGTATCAGCTCTTTTATTTGCTCTGGATCGTTTGGATATCATTTATTGTCCCTTTTTAATTTTCTATAAATTATCAATTACATCAATGTTGATAGCGCCTATAAACTCTGGCCGTTAGCTTTATTACCAGCTCATAGGCAATGGTTCCGATATGTTTGGCAACCGTTTCAACCGGTAGCTCTTTGCCCCAGAAAATTACTGAGTCGCCGGCTTTATCACTGGCATTTGGGCCAAGATCGACAGTCAACATATCCATGGATACTCGGCCTACGATGGGCACTATTCGGCCATTAACCCATACAGGGGTACCTTCGGGTGCTAACCTGGGGTAACCATCGCCATATCCCATCGCGACGACACCAATATTTGTCTTACGCGCTGACGTCCAGGTTTCCCCATAACCAATGGGTTCACCGAGCTGATGATCACGAACAGCGATTAGGCGGGATCGCAAAGTCATGACTGGACGTAGACCTTGCTCCGCACCAGACTCACTACTTCGCGGTGATATCCCATATAAGGCAATTCCTGAACGAACCTGGTCAAAATGGGTATTGGGCCAGTATAGAAGGCCTGCAGAGTTGGCTAAGGTTTTCTCGCCGGGAAAGGCCTCCGTCAGTGCTTCAAAACGGCGTAACTGATTGAGTGTGGTTATTGAACCTGGTTCGTCGGCGCAGCTAAAGTGGCTGATGAAACCGGGTTCTCCGTCAAGGTTCTTGCAGGCCTGAAGGCGTGTCACATAGTCTGAAAGCTCTGTCGGCTGTACACCGAGGCGATGCATACCGGTGTCGATTTTTAACCACACTCTGATTGGTTTGGGAAGCTTTACGGCCTCTAACGCGATGAGTTGTTCTGGGTGATGGACTACGGTTTGCAAACCTTGCTCGGCAGCAATGATTAAATCCTCCAAACAAAAGCAGCCTTCCAGCAGCAGTATCGATTTTTGGATCCCATCAGCTCGAAGCGCTAATGCTTCTTCCAGGCGAGAGACGGCAAATGTATCAGCAGCTGGTAAGGCTTTTGCGATTTTACTAGCGCCATGACCATAGCCATCCCCTTTAATCACTGCGATCAGTTTACTGTCTGGGCAATATCCTTTTAGCACCTGATAGTTATGGTGCAAGGCCCGAAGATCGATCACGGCTTCAGCTGTTTTCATACATACTCCCTGTTATAGCTGATTGTGTGGCTGATATGTGATTCAGTAAGGCTATCGTGCCACTCATGCATTTCCTTTTAGCTTCAGAAGCATGTTCCAACCGCCCATTACCAAAGAGCAATTAACAGGCCAAAAAGATATTTCATCGAAGTTATAAATGAGGGAGTAGGACATAGGTTGAAAAGATGTTTTAAACAAATACGTTTGGATGTTTGATAAAACCATAAGGTTTAGCGGTTCTAGAGCATAAAGAGTCAGTATTTGCATCAAAATACAGAATATTATATCAATTGATGTGTAGGGGGATTTCGTCAATGAGATGCTGTTTTTTGTCAGATGATTAGTGAGGTAATAATCTGAATCTAATCGAAAAACATCCTGAGTATACATCGTCACAATGCACTAAAAAGATACAATTGCATCATTAGTGTGCACTGGCTATGTACTATTTGGTGAAATAATCACTAAGATTATTTAAATAAAACTAGATTGTTAGCTTTATCATTGATGTATAGGGAGGCATTTAACATTGTCATTGAAACATAAACAATAATGACGATTGACTACATATTTCGGTTCAAATTAATGTAAATCAGAAAAAACCACAAGCTAAACCCTCCACTTTCTTAGCATGAAACTTCACATATCAAAAATTGAACTAATCTACCATATGAGCAAATTATTAAAGGATAATATTTTGATTGTGGTGACGCCATGTTTGAGAGAAAAACCCAGCACGATAACCTGAATATTTAGACCAGATATGGTTAATACATGGCGTTATTAGTGACTTTTATAGAAATAAATTTTGTCATTGTGGCAAAGTTGTCATGATTCTTGCTGGTGGTTAAGGGAATAACCTAATTTTATTGTTTTAATTTAATTCAAACAATAGAAGCAGACAGTTAGTTATGTTTTAGGAGATATATAGATGGAACTTAAAAAGCCTTACCTACTATTTCTTGGCGATGCAGCTGATCCTTTGGCAGCCAAGGTTGCCCAAGGGATTAAACAGTGGCATCCGGAATATTGCGTCGGTCAATATCGTCTTTCCGGTTGTCAGGCCGATTGTGGTTTGTCAGATATGGACATTTCTGAGGCAAGTAAAGCGGGGGCACAAACCTTAGTGATTGGCGTGGCTAACCGCGGCGGTGTGATTTCCGAGCAATGGCTGGATGTTTTGCTTGAGGCGTTGGAAGCCGGGATGGATCTTGCTGCAGGTCTGCATAACCGCCTTAACGATATTCCCGTATTGGTTGATTGTGCTAACCGTGTTGGCCGTCAGCTGTTCGATGTTCGTTATCCGACCCAAAGCTTCCCGGTGGCCAGTGGCCGCAAGCGCACGGGCAAACGCCTGCTGACTGTGGGTACTGATTGCTCCTGCGGCAAAATGTACACCTCGTTGGCGATTGAAAAAGAGATGCGCAGCCGTGACAGGAATATAGATTTTCGCGCTACTGGGCAAACGGGGATCTTAATCAGCGGTGCCGGCGTCAGTGTGGATTGTGTGGTGTCTGACTTTATCGCGGGTGCGGTCGAGGTTCTCGCGCCGGATAATGCTGCGGATCACTGGGATATTATTGAAGGGCAGGGCTCTTTGTTCCACCCGTCATTTGCAGGTGTGACTACTGGGCTTATTCACGGCGCTCAACCCGATGCCCTAGTGCTGTGCCATGAGCCAACCCGAACCCATATGCGAGGCTTGCCTGATTATGCTCTGCCTGAACTAAAAGCTTGTATGGAAGCCAACTTGGTGACTGCGCGCCTGACCAACCCTGATGTGCGTTTTGTTGGGATTTCGGTCAATACTTCCCAGCTTGAAGACGCTGAAGCGAATATTATTCTGGATAAAATCGAAACCGAATTGGGACTTCCTACGGTGGATCCATTCCGTCAGGGTGTTGGTCGCATCGTAGAGCAACTCAGTTAAAGGGGAGGGAAAATTAAATGAAAGTCCGTCTCTATACGCAAAGTTGGCCGATCCGAGGTAGTTTTACCATCTCGAGGGGAAGCCGGACTCAGGCTGACGTGGTTATCGTCGAGCTAGAAGGGCTGGGCATTATAGGCCGTGGTGAATGTGTGCCCTATAGCCGTTATGGCGAATCAGTGGCTAGTGTATTGGCTCAGCTGGAACAGGTTGTTCCTCTACTGGAAGCAGGGCTTGAGCGACTTGATCTACAGGCCCAGCTTCCCGCAGGGGCGGCGCGCAATGCGTTGGACTGCGCTTTTTGGGATTGGGAATGTAAAGCTGCCGGTATGTCGATTTGGCAACGCCTGGGGTTGACTCCAGAGTCGCTTGTTAGTGCTTACACACTGTCTCTGGATTCGCCTGGAAAGATGGAGCTCTCTGCATGGGAGCATGCAGCACGCCCCTTGCTGAAAATAAAGCTTGGTGGTTCTGGTGTTCTCGAACGGGTGGCAGCGGTGCGCCGCGGCGCACCTGATGCGAAAATTATTCTCGATGCCAATGAAAGCTGGACGCCAGAACTTTATCAAGAGTTCGTACCTGAGCTTGTTAAGTTGGATGTTGCGATGATTGAGCAACCATTACCAGCCGGTGAGGACGCTATATTGGCTGAGCTGCCTCATCCGATACCATTATGCGCCGATGAATCTTGCCATGATCGGCAGAGCCTTCCGGCTTTGTCTGGCTGCTATGAAATGATCAATATCAAAACCGATAAAACCGGCGGCCTGACGGAAGCGCTGGCTCTTAAGCACGAAGCAGAACAAGCCGGTTTTGAAGTCATGGTGGGTTGTATGCTTGCCACTTCCTTGGCCATGGCACCGGCTTTTGTGGTGGCACAAGGGGCCGCAATTGTCGATTTGGATGGCCCGTTGCTTCTCAAAAACGACCGGGAAGACGGTTTTGAGTTTTCTGAGCAAAAAATGCAACCATTTCAGTCTACGTTATGGGGTTAAATCCTTGGTCATAATGAAAGAATTGCGCTAGAGAAATATTAGAGGAAATACATTATGGAACGCATCGTTTATTTGAATGGTGAATATGTCAGCGAAGTGGAGGCGAAGATCTCTATCTTTGATCGTGGTTTTCTGTTTGCCGATGCGGTGTATGAAGTCACTGCGGTACTGGATGGCAAATTAGTGGATAACGCCGGCCACATAGCGCGCCTTGAGCGCTCCTGTAGGGAGCTGGATTTGGAACTACCTGTAACGACTGAAGCGTTGACGGCTATTCAAAAAGAGCTGGTGGAATTGAATAACCTTGATGAGGGTGGGATTTATCTTCAACTGAGCCGTGGTAATGCGGGCGATCGCGACTTTGCCTATCCGGGTGATACCAAACCCACTCTAGTCTTATTTACGCAGGCGCGTTCTTTGCTGGAAAGCCCGAAAGCAAAAATGGGTATCAAAGTGATTTCACTGCCGGATATACGCTGGAAACGCCGTGATATTAAAACCGTTGGCCTGCTGGCTCCTTGTATGGCAAAACAAGCTGCACTGTCTGTTGGCGCCGATGATGCGTGGTTGGTGGAAGATGGCTACATCACCGAAGGTAGCTCTAACAATGCCTATATCGTTACGGCTGATGGTACGTTAATAACGACTCCACTGAGTAACGATATCCTCCATGGCATTACCAGAAAAAGCCTTCTGAAACTGGCAGAAGAGGAGGGTATTCAAGTTGAAGAACGCAGGTTTACCGTCGAAGAGGTCTGTGAGGCTAGAGAAGCATTTGTTAGCTCAGCAACCACGTTTGTTTGGCCTGTGATCAGTATTGATGAGTATCCAATTGGTAATGGAAAGCCCGGGCCGGTAGCGAGTAGGCTGCGTAAGATTTATATTGAGATTGCTAAATCTACGGCGGAATAAAATCTATCACAGTACAGAGTAATATCCTGAATGACAGCTTGGCTTTCCTAAACTGTAGTTGGTAAGCCTACTATTTTTCTATCGAAAAGTACTATCCCATCTGTCCATGGAGATACGAGGCATGGAACAAACGTGGCTCACCATGCATTCATTAACCTAATGATAATCAATCAACTATCTCTTGAATTGTATGCGTTTGAGTGAAACAATACCCATAAAAGAAAGCGGTTTCTTGGTTGCGAGAAATTGTATGAAGAAAACAAACAAGATCAGGACGCGTGCAACATTTACTTCTGATACTTTTGGCATCGTATTGCACCAATACGCACCCAACAAAACCAACTATTCGCAACTAATATTGTTATATTTTAAAAGGACTGAAGAATTGACATTACGACACGTAATCTTAACTGTACTGAGCGAGAGTGACGCTAGTGGCTACGATATTGCAAAGGAGTTTTCCAACGGCCTTGGTTATTTTTGGAGCGCTAGCCACCAGCAGGTTTACCGCGAGCTAATCAAACTTCATGATATGAATTTAGTGACTTTTGAGGTTGAACCACACAAGCATAAACCGGATAGAAAAGTTTACTCGATTACTGACATGGGGCGTGAGGCTTTGCTTGAGTGGTTTCAGAAACCGACATCTCATTCAGCGATCCGGGATGAACTATCAGCAAAGCTGATGGTATGCGATATACACAGTTCAGAGCCTATGCAGCAACATATGAAAGCTGAGTGTAAAGAGTCCAATGGGCTGTTAGATTTTTATCAAGGCCTGGAACATAACAATGTAATCCGTAATCTAGGTTTTGATCGCCAGTTACGTTTAGAGCGTTTGATGCTTCGTCGCGTAATTCTCAACTTACAGGCAAGAATTAAGTGGGCAAAAGAAGTTGAGGCTGAACTTAAAGATCTCGACAGTCTCATAGACGCTGTGAGTTAAAATTTATACACCTTGCGAGAAAAGCCACTAAAGGTTGCTTTGCAAGACTAACACTTATGAAAGTGTTAGTCGTTAAAATTAGAGTAAAAAGTTCAGAACTGTGCAAGGTGCGGTAAAAATCGTGGATGAAAATCTAGATGAAGATGCCGCAGTAAGTCACTAATGATAGCAATTAAGTTGGATGTATCATGCGAGTAAACAACCCGGTAACGGGCAACGAAAAATTATACCCGGAAAGCTATAATCTGCTGTCTACTACGGATGCATTAAGTATCGTTACCTATGCCAGTAAAGACTTTTGTGAGGTAGCTGGTTTTGAGCTAGAGGAACTGGTTGGTCAGCCTCACAACATCATTCGACATCCCGATATGCCGCCAGAGGCATTTAAAGATCTGTGGACTCATATTGAAAACGGCCATTCCTGGATGGGACTGGTCAAAAACCGTTGTAAAAATGGTGGTCACTACTGGGTGGATGCCTTTGCAACGCCTATTACCAGCAATGGTGAAGTTGTCGAATACCAGTCAGTGCGTTTGCCTCCAAAACGTGAACATGTAGATCGCGCTGAAATAATATATAAAAAGATACGGTCAAGTAAGCCCCCATGGCAACTGAAAATGCCAAGGACACGCCTATGGCAGCGGTGCGCACTGGCATTTGTTCTGAGTTTTGTTATTTCCGCCGTTGTTGCCAACTATGCAGGGAGTATTGCTGCTTTGTTGGCGTTTTTGGTTCTGGCAACGAGTTCTGTTTATATGCTTACTCGACGTTTAGAAAAGCTTACCCATGCTGCTCGGGAGGTGTTTGATAATCCGTTGATGGAGCTTGTTTATACCGGAAAGGTTGATGATATTTCTGAGGTCGCATTGGCATTTAAAATGAGACAGTCGGAATTGAATGCAGTAGTAGGGCGAATCTTGGATTCCAGTGTCCAGGTGAAACAATCAGCTGTGTCATTGCGACAGAATGGGAATAAAACGGCTTCAAACTTGGACGGACAGACGCAGGATACTGAACAAGTTGCTGCTGCTATTAACGAGATGCATTCTACTGCAAATGAAATGGCGCAGAATACCCAGAGTGCTTCTGATGCTGCCAGAGCAGCCCTGGAGGTAACTGATAATGGTATGGAAACCGTCAACAAGACAATGATATCAATTCAAAAGCTGGTACAGCAGCTCAATTTGACCTCTGGCGTGATAACTAGTTTGGAAGAGCACGGTAAAAGAATTGGCGCGGTATCGGAAGTCATACAGGGGATCGCTGAGCAAACTAATTTACTGGCATTAAATGCAGCAATTGAAGCTGCACGTGCCGGTGAGCAAGGTCGTGGTTTTGCTGTTGTGGCTGACGAAGTTCGTACCTTGGCGCAGCGAACTCAGGTATCGACCAAAGAGATCCAGAATGTTATCGAAGAAATTCAGGAAGGTACCAGAGCATCTGTCGAAGCGATAGCTGAAGGAAATCAGTTGTCAGAACGATGTCGTGTTAATGCTGATGATTCGGGTGACATCCTTAAGCAATCACAGCAACAAGTTAATGACATCACTGACTGGAACTACCAGATAGCAGCAGCAGTCGAAGAGCTGGCTGCGGTATCTGAGGAGATGAATGTCAATATTCAGTCGATTAGTGACTTATCTGCTGAATCGACTGTTCTTGCGAAGGACACAGTGAATGAATGTGATTTACTCGTCAACCAACTTGAAGAGCAGGCACGTTTGGTCGAACAATTCAGGCGAATTGTGTAAGCGTCAAAAAGTATCTAACTCAAGCTTACATAGTGAGCCTTACTGAATTAATTGAGCATATTGCTGGGATAGGTTTTAAATGGAAACAGGAATAACAATTGATGCTAATAAAAACACTATCAATCGTTTTTTAGATATCTTTGACGCTTCCAATGAAGGATTATGGGAGATGAGCTCTGACAATAAGGTCAATTTCTATAATCACCATTTCTATGAAAAACTCGATGTATCCTTAAACGGATCTAATCAGAATGAATGGCTTGCACTTATCCACCCGGAAGATATTGAATACTTTTTAAGTAATGTGAGCCAGCAAATATCAGAAGGTTTAGAGCGATTTAAAAGTCAGTATAGAGTTAAGACTAAATCTGGTCACTATATATGGATTGAAGCAACAGGTGTTACAAAGTTTGATAAGAACGGGAAATATTTGTATATGGTTGGTTCCCATAAAGATATTACCAAACAGAAAGTTCACAATGAATATCTTTATAAGACAGCCTATACGGATGAAATAACAGGGTTGTTTAACAGACGTAAACTTGTTGAAACATTGAAAAAGAAAACCACTGAAGAAACAGATGGTGCATTGGTTTTCATCAATTTAAATAAGTTTAGGTGTTACACTGATACTTTTGGATATAACTCTGGCAATGAGGTGATCATAACAATATCCAAGAACTTGAAATCAACATTCAGCGATGATTGTGAAGTTTTTAGAATCTATACGGATGAATTTATTGTTCTGATTCAGAACAAAGTGTCTGAGGCTGCCATTGTCAGTTATATTCAGTCCTTATTGGGAATGTTTAAACTGTCAATGAAATCATTTCATGAAACCTATACTCATACAATGAGCATAGGAGTGTGCATGTTACCGTCAGAAGAAAAAAATGAAGAGTCGTTAATCTATCAAGCGAAACTGACTATGCTCTATGCAAAGGAGCATACTAATAAAGGATATGCTTTTTTTGACAAACAAATTCAATGCAACGTCAGGAAAAAGTTGCATATTGAAACAGGGATAAAGTCCGCGATTAGGAATAGAGAGTTTTTTCTGAAATATCAACCCATCATCTCTACGAAGACGAGGCAGTTGGAAAGCTTTGAAGCGTTAATTCGTTGGGACAGTAAAGAATATGGCGAAATTATGCCTGATGAATTTATTCCAGTAGCTGAGAAAAATCAAGATATCATAGCACTTGGCTATTTTGTACTCGTAGAGGCATGCTCGTTTATAAGTCGTTATAACGCGAAGCGTAATTCAAATATAAAAATGTCTGTTAATGTTTCTGTTTTGCAACTGATGCAAAAAACATTTGTTAGTCGAGCAACTAAAATAGTCAATTATTATAATATCAACCCGGAAAATATTGTCATTGAGGTCACGGAATCGTTATTACTAGACTCTAATAAATTTGCTATCAAACAGATTGTCATGTTGAGAGGTGCCGGTTTCTTAGTTTCCCTGGATGATTTCGGTACTGGTTACTCTTCATTAAATAGTTTTTTCTCAATACCATTCACTCAATTGAAAATTGATAAAGATGTTATTTCAAAAGCCGTCTATAGCAGAGAAGCATCAGCTTACATTACTTTTCTGGCCAGCCTATGCTATGAAAAAAATGTTGAAGTTGTCGCCGAAGGTATAGAGAACAAAGAAATGGAAGAAAAAACAAAAGATATGGGAGTTGATTTATTACAAGGCTACCATTTCTCAAGGCCTATATGTGAAGAAGATGCGTATAAAACTCAATACCATGATTTAGGTGGCGTGCTGAGATAGTTATTTATGGATAACTGGGCTACATGATCAACCGTCGCCAGCATTGCGGGTGACACTGGGTGTAACCCCCGCCACTTTTTTATATGCACGGCAAAATGCGGCCTCAGATTGATAACCTAAACTCAAGGCAATTTCTAAGATGTTTTCCTTGCTATGAACTAATTTGCTACTTGCCAGTGCCATACGCCACTGGGTTAAGTATTGCAGCGGTGATTCCCCCACCAATCGTTTGAATTGTTCAGCAAATGAGGTGCGTGACATACCCGCTTCAGTGGCTAATTGGGCTACTGTCCAGCTTTGATCCGGTTGGTTGTGCATGCACATAATCGCTTTTCCGAGTCGTTTGTCGCGCAGTGCTGCCAGCCACCCGTTTTTATCTGTTTCTAGCGTATCTAACCACGCTCTTAGCGATTGAATGACTAATATATCTGCCAGCCGAGTGATTACCGCCTCACCGCCGACACTGGTGCTTCTGGCTTCTGCAGCCAGCATATTCATTGTATTTCTAATGGTTTGGCTGTATTGGTTATGGCCAGAATCTATCCGCACAAATTGTGGCATTAAGGCCAGCAGACGCGAGGCTATAGGGTGTTCAAAGCTCACTGCGCCGCATAGCAGCACAGTTTTATCACCGTTGCCGCCATAACGTAATATCTCATAGTGCTTGCTTAGCGACTTTATCGGCAAATCAAAGAGCGGCGCACAATGAGACGAGGCGTGATCGAAGATGCGGTGGCCCAATCCGTGCGGTACCATCAAAAAATCACCTTCGGTAAGCTGTGTAGTTTGCCCTTCAACCGTTATGTTGCAGTGTCCTTGCATCACGATATGAAACATTAATGATTGTGGTATGGGTGGCATTTCCATTCCCCATGGTGAGGTCAGCTCAGAATGGGTATAAAACACACTATTCATTTTTAGAAAATGGAACACATCGCCTAAGGGATCCGGGCTTGATGTATCCGGACTTTGAAGAAAAGAATGGCGCTTTTGTTGCGCAATTGATTCAAGGCTCTGGGTCATTGGAAAACACTATTGCCGGACGATTAATCAATAATAGCGTACTTATTGCAACTATTCATCCAGCAAGCCTAGCTATAGTTTTCCTGTAAACCAAATAACAGGAGAGCATTATGAATTCATCTCATCCATCAAATAACGCCGTCGCCCCTATTTTGGTTGTCGGTGGCACGGGAAAAACTGGCAAACGTGTTGTTCAGGCCTTACGTAATAACAATATCGCCGTACGGGTAGGCTCGCGTTCAGCATCCCCTGGCTTTGATTGGGACAAACCTGCAACATGGGCACCGGCACTGCAAGGTGTACGCGCTGTATATCTAACATATTTCCCTGATCTTGCTGTACCTCAGGCGCCGGCGGCAATTAGTGGTTTCTGTGAAATTGCCAAGCGTGAGGGGGTAGAGCATATCGTTTTGTTGTCGGGCAGAGGTGAGCCCGCAGCTCAGCAATGTGAGCAGATCGTGCAGGCCTCAGGCATTGCGTGGACGATAGTACGAGCCAGTTGGTTTAACCAGAACTTTAGTGAAGGTGCTTTTCACGACATGGTACAGGCAGGGGTAATGGCATTGCCGGTGGGAAGCGTGGGCGAACCGTTTGTCGATGCTGACGACATTGCCGATGTGGTAGTTGCTGCTTTAACCCAACAAGACCATGAAGGTCAGTTGTATGAAGTGACGGGGCCTCGATTACTGACGTTTGACGATGTTGCAGCTGAGCTGAGTTCAGCCACCGATAACCGTGTACAATTCATGCCAATATCTGTAGGTAGCTTTAAAGCGGCAATGACCCAGCAACAGGTGCCGGAAGATACTATTGATATGATGTTGTTTTTGTTCAACGAAGTATTGGACGGACGGAACGAAATGGTTTGTGACGGTGTACAACGAGCCTTGGGTCGACCTGCTAAAGATTTCTCGGACTATGCGGCGAGTCTACCCAAGGGATAAGGAGATAAAATCATGCCACAATACTTGACTATTGCTGTATATATCTTCGCAGCGCTATCAACCGGTATGATGGCAGGCATCTACTTTATTTTTTCAAATACCGTGATGCCCGCACTGGCAGGTATGGCCAAAGCCCCAGCGGCTGAGGCCATGCAGCTAATCAACCGAATTATTTTGAATCCGCTATTTTTTATATTTTTCATGGGCGCAGCACTGGCCAGTGTGGCAATAGTTACTATCACGCTGTTCGGAGCCGGTAATTCAAGTGGCTATATTGGCCTTTGTGCAGCCTTACTGCTGATTACTACATTCATATCGACCATGGCATTTAATGTGCCGCTGAATAACAAGTTAGACGAGGCCGATCTTAATACGGAAGTGGCAAAGGAGATCTGGGCGCATTACCTCGATAAGTGGGTTAAGTGGAATCACTTTCGGACTTTGTTGAGCTTTGTATCGGCTATATTGTTCAGCGTAGAATTGATGAGAATAGCGCTGTGAAAGTACTGCGCTACCCGATAGCTTGAACTAAGTGCTGGTGAAGAACCCATGGTTGAAGTGCAAGAGGAAACCAATTGTTGGTAGAACATTAAAGCTCTGCTTCTATTTCCTCTTGCAGCTTTTCAAGTTCATCCAGTATTCGGATGAACTTCATGCCAAACGGCGTGACTTTGTATTCGACCCTGGGCGGGATCTCGTTGTAGGCAATACGTTCGACGATGCCAAATTCTGTATTCTTCTTGAGGCAGTCATTAAGCACTTTAGTGCTCAAGCCCTCCACACTGCGTACCATTTCCCCTGGACGGTTAATGCCATTAGCAAGTAGCTGATACACTGTGAGTGACCATTTGCAGCCATAAATTGTCTCTACCATCCGTGCAGATTTTGCAGGGGACTGCTTTCGAGAAATTTTTTTTTCATTTGTATTCATAAAGATGTACCAAAAAGTTCCTACCTGACCAATTTGTGCCTACTTTTCAGCAAGCTACAAGCAGACATAAGATTAAACCATCTAATCAGTATGAAGTGAAATAAACAACGGAGAAACAAGCGATGGATTTTAATCAAACAGGCGTTGCTTTAATTGTTGGCGGTTCGAGTGGAATGGGCTTGGAGACAGCCAAATTGTTGGTAAAAAATGGTGTTGAGGTTGTGATTGTAGGTAATAACGAAGCTAAATTACAGAGAGCGCTTACAGAACTTGAAGCAATAGGGCAGGCTTCAGTGATTCAGGCAAATCTCTATCAGGCAGAAAGTGTGCGAAAGCTTATTGATTACATCAATAAACCGGAGACCCAAATTGGGTATTTGGTTAATGCGGCTGGATATTTTAGCCCTAAGCCATTTATCGAACACACCGAAGATGATTACGAGACCTATATGGGCTTGAGCAAGGCAACGTTCATTATCTCACAGGCGGTTGCAACGAACATGTCGCGCCATGGCGGCGGCAATATTGTCAACATCGGTTCGATGTGGGCACAGCAAGCGATTAAGGCTACACCATCGTCGGCTTATTCTATGGCGAAGGCCGGTTTGCATGCCTTAACTCAGCATATGGCAATGGAGTTGGCTGATGTTGGCATTCGGGTTAATGCAGTATCTCCGGCTGTGGTTAAAACACCTATCTATGAAGCGTTTATTGACCCTTCTGAAGTCGATGAGGTGTTGGAAGGCTTTAACGATTTTCATCCTATTGGTCGAGTAGGTAAAGCCGATGAGATTGCACAAACCATTGCCTTTTTACTTTCTGAACAAGCGCAGTGGGTGACAGGCGCCATCTGGGATGTTGATGGTGGTGTGATGGCGGGTAGGAACTAGGGGGCTAGCCATGCTTAATCTAGATTTCAGTGAATAGAACTTTTTCTATGCATTGCGGCGTACCCGCCCTGGTGGCTGCTCAAAATGATGTTTGAACGCTTTGCTAAAGGCAGCTTCAGACGAATACCCAGCGTTTTCAGCAATATCAATCATGGGCATGTCACTGGTTTCCAGTTGCGCCTTGGCTTTTTGCATGCGCCAGTTGGTTAGGTATGTTTTGGGAGGCATGCCGACCATCCTGGAGAACTTTTCCGTAAATGCTGTTCTCGATAGGGCAACTGTTTCACCGAGACGTTCAACGGTCCAGTAGGCTTTGGCTTCTGAATGGATCAGATTCAGTGCCGAGCCTATTTGATGATCCGCCAGTGCCGCAATGTATCCCATATTACTCGGTGCGCTTTTCATATAAGCCCGCATAAGCTGGATGAACAGAACCTCGGTCAGACGGTCAACCATTACGGTTGAGCCAGGCGAGGGCTGGCGGGATTCCGTCGCAAGCACTGTCACTAGGGATCTTAACCAATTTAAATCTGGTGTTTCAGATGCCCTGATATGAATAAAGCAGGGCAGATCTTTCACAAAGGGATGATCCATAGAAGAGTCATAACAAAAAGAACCACACAATAAGGTGCTGGTGATTTGTTCTCTCTCTTCTTTGGGCTGAAATGGATTGGTGCCATTGAGGATGTTCTCAACAACATTTGAACCAGGCAGCTTTGGGCTACTAGGCGTATCACTTATCCAATGGGCACCACCAGTGGGAAAGGCAACAATATCTCCTGTCGCTAAATGTATTGGCTCCTCAGCCTTTACGAGCTTTAACCAGCACGTCCCTTCAACCACGACATGAAAGATCCCCTGCCGACTCTCTTCAACCTCCATTCCCCAGGGAGCGCTAAAGTCTGTACAAAAGTAGGTGTTGGCAGTGAGACGAATAGCTTTTAAGACATCAGCTAATGCATCCATATTGGCCGAATTATCCATTTCATCTCCTGCTGGCTTGGCTACTGGTCAAAATGACAATTTATACAAACATTACAGCATATTTTGTTCGAAGAAGATCGGGATAATCATATTCATCGAATTAAAGAGGAATGGAAACTTCAACATGACTAAGCCAAATAGCATCAAAGCCCTTTCACTATATCACTTCCAGAGCTGCCCATTCTGTGCAGTCACTAGAGAGGTGATTAAACAGACTAGGCTTAACATCGAGCATCGTGACATTCGATTGCAGCCACAGCATCGCTCGGCTTTGATCAGCGGTGGTGGGAAACCTCAGGTGCCTTGTCTTCGCATTGAAAAAGAGAATGGCCAACATGTATGGCTTTATGAATCGGCGGATATCATTCATTTTCTCCGCAGTTATGACGCACAATTGGAAAAACTCGCTTAACCAACTTAATTAGCAGGAGCGCCATCATGAAAACACGACACGTTGACGTTGCCATTATTGGTTCAGGTACATCAGGGATGGGGGCTTACCGGGCCGCTCGAGAGCATACCGACAACTTGGTACTTATCGAAGGCGGTGAGTATGGTACTACCTGTGCAAGGGTAGGTTGTATGCCGAGTAAATTACTGATTGCTGCTGCAGAAGTGGCACACCATGCTCGACATACCCAGCCTTTTGGGGTCACGGTTGAACAGGTGCATGTAGATGGAAAAGCTGTCATGGGCCGGATACAAAGCGAGCGCGATCGTTTTGTAGGATTTGTCCAAGAAGCTGTCGAGGAATTCGAGCCAGGGCATAAAATAAGAGGCTATGCGAGGTTTAAAGATGATCATACCCTGATCATTGATGATCACACAGAAATTACGGCAGAACGGATAGTGATCGCGACAGGATCAAGCCCTGTTTATCCCCCAATATTTGCCGAGGCGGGTGATCGGTTACTGACTAATGACAATATATTTGAATTAGATGACTTGCCTGAATCTGTTGCCGTTTTTGGACCGGGTGTGATTGGATTGGAGCTCGGGCAGGCCTTAAGCCGACTGGGGGCTAAGGTCAAAGTATTTGGCCGGGGCAGTGCCGTAGCTACCCTCCGGGATCCTGAGATCAAGGCTTACGCTGAACAAACCTTCAATGAAGAGTTTTACTTAGATGCCGATGCGCACGTGAGCGCTATTCGCAAAGCCGGTGATGGGGTTGAAGTGACGTATCAAGACAGGTCCGGGCAGGATGTCACAGAGGTCTTTTCCTATCTGTTGGCTGCTACTGGGCGTAAACCTAATGTGGATAAGCTGGATTTAGACAATACGACAGTACAATTGGATGAGCGGGGCGTTCCTATCTTTGACCATTACACGATGCAGTCAACGCCTGACCATATCTTTATTGCCGGAGACGTTAATAACGAACTCACACTCTTGCATGAAGCTGCGGACGAGGGGCGCATAGCGGGAAGCAATGCAGGCCGCTATCCCGATGTGCGTGCGGGGTTACGTAGAGCTCCTCTCGGGGTAGTTTTCACCGACCCACAGATTGCCAATATCGGCCTGAGTCAGCCTGAATTGGAAACACGCTACGCTGGCTGCTATACCGTTGGTGAAGTGAGTTTTGAAGGGCAGGGGCGCAGCCGGGTGATGGGCAAGAACAAGGGGATACTGAAAGTCTATGCTGAACATGGTTCGGGGCTATTTCTTGGTGCCGAAATGTTTGGCCCGGCGGCAGAGCATATCGGCCACTTACTTGCATGGGCAATTCAGCAGCACCTGACCATTAGCAAGATGCTTGAGATGCCGTTTTATCATCCGGTTATCGAGGAAGGGTTGCGTACTGCTCTTAGGGATCTCAATGCGAAACTGCATCTTGGTCCGGAAATGGTTAAAGGTTGTCTTGATTGTGGTCCGGGAGCATAACAGTGAGTTAACTTTCTAAACGATAAGTTATGTCCGTAGGGCAGCGTTTATTTCGCTGCCTTAATTCGATAGTCTGAGTTGTAAGCGGGTGTTCCTACCGACCTAGCAATTGAGAGTGATTGAAGGTAAAAGGCAGCAGATCATCGACATCACCGTTCCTGATCTGTAGGTCGGTAATATCTATCTCTTAGAAACTATCAAAGTCAACAACAGGTGTTTGTTGAACCGGTGTCGTCTGTGGATCATGCGTGACTCTGTTTGGTCGTGCACTGGTCGAGACGGGTGAGGTTTTGGTGTCTTCTCTTATCTTGAAATATTCCATCAACTGCTGCAACTGAACTGCCTGGCTGCTCATCTCTTCCGCCGTGGCAGCCAGTTCTTCTGAGGATGAGGCGTTCTGCTGGGTCACTTCGTCCATCTGACTGACTGCAGTGTTGATTTGCGATACACCGAGTGCTTGTTCGTTGGAAGCGACAGCGATTTCCTGCACTAGGTTAGCTGTGCGTGCTATGCCGGGTATGATTTCGTCTAGAAGGTTGCCCGCGTTTTCGGCAACGGCGACGCTGTTGGAGGCCTGTTCGCCTATTTCTTGGGAGGCCTTCTGGCTCTTTTCGGCTAACTTCCTGACCTCAGCGGCGACTACGGCAAACCCTTTGCCATGGTCGCCGGCCCGCGCAGCTTCGATAGCCGCGTTCAATGCCAGTAGGTTGGTTTGATAGGCAATATCTTCGATGATGGCTATCTTATCGGCGATGTTGCGCATTGCTGCTACTGTGTTAGTCACGGCTTCTCCGCCCTGTTGACCTTGTTGGGCGGCCTTGGTGGCTATATCATCGGTGACATTTGCGTTCTCTGCATTCTGATTGATCGATGCGGATATCTGCTCAATCGAAGCGCTGGTTTCTTCGACACTGGCGGCCTGCTCGACAGAGGATTGACTGAGACTCTGAGAGGTGGCGCTTACCTCTACGGTGGCGCTGGCCAACGCAGTAGCGCCGGAGCGAACCTGAGTTACGGTCTTGGATAACTTTCGGCTCATATGGGACATGGCCTCTAACAGTTCGCCGACTTCGTCCTTCCGGTTACTGTGTATAGTGGCAGTGAGATCACCGTCCCCAAGTTTTTTGAGGTGGTTAATGGCTGTACGTATGGTAGACACTATTTGCTGTGCGGTGGTAAAAGCGAAAAGTAGAATCAGTACCAGTAGGGCGGTCATGGCCAGCAGTACCTTGGTGATCACTTCAGCTAGGTTCATCTCCGCCTTGACGTCGGCGAGGTAAAGACCACTGCCGATCACCCAGCCCCAAGGTTGGTAGTACTTGATATAAGACATCTTGGGTTCGTTGATGCCATCTCGCTCCCAGGTATAATCGACGAAGCCCTCGCCGTTGGACAGGGCGATTCGGACCATCTCGATGAAGAAGGCCTTGCCGTTGGGATCCTTTAGCTGAGAGAGGTCTTTTCCGTTCAAGGAGGGTTTCAGCGGGTGGGTGATCATGATGTGCTGGTCGTCATTGATCCAGAAATACTCGTTGCCTTTGTAACGCAGAGCATTGATCTTATTGATCACCGCCTGTTGTGCCTCTTTCTCAGTGACACTGCCGGAGGTTACGCGGGTTACTTGGAACTCGATTTCCTGCTGAACCGTGGTCACCAGGGTGGTCAGCTCGATACGTTTCTGTTCCCAGATTTTGGCTTCGAAGAGGGGAACCAGATAGAACAGTATACCAGCGCTTATCAGGGTGATAGTGACTAGAAAGATACTCATGATTTTAGTAAAGATTTTCCAGTCTCTGAACTTTTTAAACACCATATCCTTGATTCCTTGTGCTGGTAAGAGATAGAGGGTTTTCATGTCGCAAAACTAGTGATCGTTATCAGCTGTTATAATGGCAGGTTCGGTCATAAAATATCCCTATATTATCGTCTATAGATGATGGGATATTATTGGGGCAACAAGGTAAACAGATATTATTATTCATTAAGCTTCCGTTTCCATTTTTATTTCATGAGATCCTGCGGTCTTAATGGTCTTAATTTCGTATATATAAATCAGTTTTTATTTGTTTTAATTTTTGTATTAAGCCCATTTCTAAGTAGAGAAGCATCCCTTGCTACCACTAATAAATGCTTAAAATATATACTACCTTTAAAGTCTATATTTACTCTATTTAGTTTATCTACCCCCATTTGAGGGGGAATCTTAAATATGTGAATGAAAGCATTTACACGGGCATGATATAACGAATACTGAGTAAGTTCTCAACATTATTGGTTGAATGATCAAAAAATGAGTGTAAAATGCATGTTCATATGAAAGCGCTTTCTGGTAATTCCTTGAGTATGATTGTGAATGCAAATTCTATCAGTGTTATCCATCAATGAGTGGGTATAAAACTTGTAAATTAATTGTAAAATTAGAGTGCAGAATGAATAATGTAGAAACACTGATGGCATCAAGCTCCGAGGTATTGTTTGTTTTTTTGCAAAACAGACTTGAAGTTCAATATCGTATTTTTTGTCACTTTAAGAAGGAAATATCCCCCCAGCATGTGCGGCTTGAAGCTATCAGTTACGATATAATAAAAGAGTTTTCTAACAGCTTTGGTGGCTTCTGGAAAGCCAGTCACCAGTTATAGGTGTAGCGCTATGAATATTAGTAGATTCAATGAGTTAGTTATCAAACTATATGATTCACTTTTAGACAGAGATGGCTTTCAGTCATTTATAGCGTCACTCATCAAAGTTTGTCAGTTCCGTTCAGCAACTGTTGTAATCACTAATCAGTCAACAGGTTTCGTCAAGGCTGTATGGACACAGGACCTGGATGTCAAATGGACACAGGTATACGAAGAAAAGTTTAAAGATCAGGATCCTCTTCTAAAAAAGGTTAAGTCTTCCCCTGTCGGAAAATTTGTCTATATAACCGAGGAATTTTTTCGACAGGAAACCTTCATAAAAAGTGATTTCTATCAAAAATGGCTGAAGCCACAAAACATTGCTTATGCCGGTGGCGTAACCTTGTTACGGGAAGGCGATTGGGTAACCCAACTTTTTGTGCAGCGAACCCAATTTGACGGCCCTTTTAATGAACAAGACCTTGAACTAATCAATAAGCTAATACCTCACTTACAACGCGCGATTCAGATCTTTCAGCGCCTGTATAAGTATGACCAGAATAGCCTGTTAGGTGGATGTTTATCTGATAATGTTCAAATTCCGGTACTGCTCCTCGATGTTTACGGTAAGGTACGCCACCAAAATCGCAAAGCAGACGTTTTTTTTAGCCAGCAGGCTCTGTTAAGGCAAACAAATAAGCGCTTGTCATGTATTGACAGTCAGAAGACAAGACATCTTAAATCTGTTATTCATACCGCCATTACACATAAAAATATTTCCCAGCAAACCGTCGAAACTTTTCACCTGAATGATGAGTTGGATCATTCAATCTCTCTCATGATCACCCCGCTACACAATCAACAAACAGACTGGCCTGTGGGGACGGCAGTCTATATTTTTGATACGCGAGAAAGGCCAAATGTTTCCCGTAGAGCACTTAAATCACTCTTTCAGCTAACCGATGGTGAGAGTCGCGTTTGTCAGAAGTTAGTAACAGGCAAATCACCTGCTGAAATAGCACTATCTCTCAACTATTCACGAGAAACTGTCCGTAGCTACATAAAACAGGTCATGAATAAAACCGGTACATCGAGACAAAATGATCTAGTTGCTCTAATACTTTCCAGCCCAGCTTTTTTTATCTAGCAAGAGAGCTAACACTGGTATATACGTACAGGTTCACATGCTTGTAATTTCCCCCTCAGATGAGGGTAGATAATAAAAATAGAGCCAATACACTTTGAAGATGTTCACAGTGGTATACACCTTACTATTTATTATTGATGGAAAAGGGAATTACATATGCTTATTAGGAACAAGCTGGTTTGTGGTGTTGGGTTTTATTTAGTTTTACTTGTTGGTTTTGGGGCTTACTTTATCTCACAAGTAGAGATACTCGGTGAGCAGACAGTTAAAATGTATAACCATCCGCTCACCGTTACTCGTGCCATAATTTCTGCTGATGTTGATATTGTTAAAATGCACCGCAGCATGAAAGATGTGGCTCTGGCTAAAGATGCAGTGGCGGTAAGAACTGCCGTCGGCAGGGTCACAGAATATGAAAGTGATGTTTATCAGCAACTGGATATAGTGAAAGAAAGGATTCTGGGCAAAGAAGGTGAAACGTTGATTGCCGAAACCACAAGTATTTTCCGTCAGTGGAAGCCTATCCGGGATGAAGTCATTCAGTTGATGCAAGCTGGTGACCGAAATGCTGCCGCGGAAATAACCAAAGGCAAAGGAGCACAACATGTTGCTTTGTTAAACATCCAAATAGAAAAATTAGAGAATTACGCCTCTGTTAAGGCTTTGGGTTTCCTTAATAACGCGCAATCAATACGTAGTACAGCTCAAAACCTCACGATTAGTTTAGTCATTGCGACGATCATTATTGCTTTAGGTATCTCCTTTTGGGTTATACGATCCATTACTCGTCCATTAAATATGATTCAACAAACGATTGAAAATATTGAAAAGAATTCAGATTTGGTTGAGAGGATTGAAGTTAATAGTAAAGACGAACTGGGAGTTATCGCTCTAAGCTTTAATATGATGCAGGATAAGTTCCAAACTACCATTCAACAAGTTACAGGTGCTATGCATCAACAGGCTACAGCCACCGATCAAATGGCTTGTATTTCAGAACAAGCAAGATCGGACATTGTTCAACAGAGTACTGAAACGGAACAAGTCGCGACTGCGACTAATGAAATGTTAGCCACGGTGCAAGAAGTTGCGAGAAATGCTGTTCAAGCTGCTGAAGCTGCACGGAATGCGGATACTGAAGCTATCAATGGTGCCAATGAGGTCAAAGAGGCGATCAATGCGATTACGACTTTGTCAGAAGATGTGGAAAAGATTGGACAGATAATTAGCGAAGTTCAAGCCGAAAGTGAGAATATTGGTACGGTGCTGAGTGTGATTGAAGGGATCGCTGATCAAACCAATCTATTGGCGCTTAACGCTGCGATTGAAGCTGCTCGAGCAGGGGAACAAGGCCGAGGGTTTGCTGTTGTGGCTGACGAGGTCAGGCTGCTCGCTCAGCGAACACAACAGTCTACAACTGAGATCCAAGACACTATCAATCGATTGCAATCAGGAACTCTGCAAGCGGTAGGAACCATTGAGGAAAACTCCAGTCGGGCGCAAGCTAGTGTAGAACAAGCCGCCAAGGCCATTAGCTCTCTAGATGCAATAACTCAGGCTATTGGAACTATCACTGAGATGAATACTCAGATAGCCAGCGCATCGGAGCAACAAAGTATGGTGGCGACTGAGATAAATGGAAGTATTGTTTGTATCAGCGAGGTAGCAGAGCAAACCTCCAAGGGGGCTGAACAAGCAACAGAAGCCAGCAAACAATTGAAATCGTTATCGATACAGCTACAAGTCCTTGTAAGTCAGTTCAAAGTATAACTCTCTAAAATATGGCTTGCAGGCATGTTGGTTATTCTGTCTGCTGATGTAATCAAGCTAAGTTATATTATAACTTAACTTGATTACATCGAACCTCAACTAGCTTAAGAAGACGCTGAGATATCGGTTAAGCAGTCAGCTCAAAATCCATTTTTTTGCTCTCTCGGCCATTCAGGATGATAGAAAGCTGGTGGGTGCCAGTATAGAACTTCCGTGTTGTTATTGGTTTAAAGCTCTGCTTTCTATTTATTTCGTAGACTCGGTTAGGTTCAATTTCTCGTTCACTGATCTTAAAGACTTTTCGCGAGAGCTCTCCATTACTTTTTTTATAGTAAAGCCCATACTCAAGTCTTAACATTTTAGATGTTTTACCCTTGTTTGAGAGGGAAAAGGCAAACTCCAACTGATTGCCAATACTTACATCTGGCGTAACAAACCTGAAATCAGACAATTCAATGTCGGTACTGTCAAAACCAAATAATTGAAGGACTTCTGGTTTTCCCTGTTTCAACAGTGTCCTGCAGGCATGCTTGATGAGCGCATCGGTTTCTTTACTGTCACCACGCCATTTTGTTGCAAGCTCTATGACGAAATCCGGGTTGTCTTTAGATATATCATTCAGGTTATTGGCTGCACTCCGTCTGACTATTTCACAGCGGTCTTTTTTGAGGTTATTCAAGATAGGCAGGATAGGAGCAGGATCCCTTTTCAGGTTCGGCAGTGCCATTGCCCAGGGGAGTCGTGGCCTTGAACCTTCACTGGCAAGACGCCTAACCATGTTATTGTTGTGGGTTGACCACAGTAACATCTGCTCAAGCATTCTATCTTCATACTTTAAAATGTACGGCCTGACGGCAAATTCGCAACTGGTGAACTGGGTGATGAATTCAAACGCTGAGATAGACGTTTTATAGTCATCAATCCCATACATGGAGATATATTCCGGGAAAAACATAAACTCAATGCTTTCCTCCTTAATACCAGCAAGACGTAAGTTATCAATCAGCTGCTTTATTGTTTCCGTGGCTTCGCCAAAATCATCAGAGAGGAAGTGATGAAGCACTTTTGCAGTATGCGTCATTCTCTCCTTTAGCTCGTACCCAGCAAATTCATCGCTAAAAATCAGGTTACTAAAAACCTTTTTATCAAACGAAGGGATAGTGAGGGCTAAGATTTCAGAAAATTTTGCATAAAACGATTCTGAATATATGTCTTTAAATAAATTGCTCATAACGTCCTGTGTTCATATTGCGTTAAAACAAGTGGAGCCAGTTTCCCCCTCTTTTTTCAAACAATTGGAAATTGAGTTTAAAGAGGGTGGGATAGATTGGGGTATCGACTAATCAGGGTTTCGATAACTCAAAAATGCGGTGACATTCAGGGCTATCAAGAAGCTGCACCAGAAGACGATCCATTCCGCCGCCAGGCCCCTCTGCCGGTTCCTGCAATGGGTGTTGCCGGTATAACTGGCCATATGCCATATCTGTAAACTGATCCAGAGGGTCTACTTCTAGCTCTGCCTTGGCCTTCATGCGTTGTAAATGGGCACCTGAAAATTTTAGTCGGTTGGGCTCAAGCCAGCCTTCTTTCATAAAACCAGAGGCTTTGCGTTCACAGCGACACGGGTTGGAAGGATTGACCAGCCCGCATTTATCGCGCATGAAGTTATGTAGATCTCGGCGTGCACGAGATAGTTTCTGTCTGAAATTACCTGGCGTAATGTTCAGTATGTCTGCGCCAACCGGTGCGGGAGCTTCAAAGATATCTGCCAATATGTAAACCATCCGCTGATCTCGGTTGAGGCAGAGCAGCATACCCAGCATACAGCCTAGTTTTGCCTCTTCAACAATCAAAGCGCGGTCAGGTTCGAGCTCCGGTGATAGTTGCAAATCTTGGTCTGTAATGGCGTCTAAATCTGCGCCATAGGCATCGAACCCGGAAAAGACGCTTTCTATAGGGCCTCGCTTGCTATCGAGAAAACAATTGGTAACGATTCGGTAAGCCCAGGTCCGAAACGAGGATCGCCCTTCAAATTGCGCAATGCGAGTGATAATTCGCAATAACGCTTCTTGAGTAATGTCTTGAGCATTCTGGGGGTTGAGTACCATACGTACCGCAAGGTTATATACCCACCCTTGGTGACGTCGGATCAAAATTTCTAATGCCTGCTTGTCTCCTGTCGCAGCTGAAGCTGCAAGGGCGGCATCCTCCTGGTCGTGGTGGATCTCGGCAGTAAAAGGGTTATGCATCATTTCAGCAATCCGTTCTGATCATAAACAGTGAAATATTCAAACAATTTCACTTTGTCCGTATTCTGGAAAAAGGCTTCGTGTTCTTGCATGGCCATCACTTTCGCAGCTGTTTCTTCGGCCTCTTGCTGTGATGTCCAGGCGATAAAATCAATGTAGCCCTCGCTCATCTTTACTGAGGATAACGCCATACCGCCATAGAAGCTTGAACTATTCTGTAATTCACGATAAACGCCCTGGCGGGTTCTCTTCTGTGTCTCAATGTCTTTTACTGAATAGGCTGCCAATTCAATGGCTGCGCCTGGTTCCAGAAATTTATCCAATTCAGCTACTGATGCTGCAGATAGGAAATGCCCGAAAACCTTTAATTCACTAAAGCTATCCATAAAGGGTTTGAACATTGGTTTGGTGTGGACGCTCTGGGCAGCCGCTTCTGCCAATTCTAACTTTTCCCAGAAATTGATGTCAGCAAATAACTGCGGATCCGTTAGGGATCGGAGGTGAACACCGCTGATAAATCCGGGCATAGCCTTAACTTCCCGCATTACGTTTTTCAACAGTGCGGGGTATGTTTCCGGCTCCTTTACCCTATAGATTGCCACTTCTACAACCTGTGAGACTTGTGGTGTTGTTGCGATTGCAGTTTCTGTGGCGATCAAAGACATACACGCCATGCTGATAGTTTTTTTCATTGCTTTAACCTCTGCGTTATTTCTACCATTGCCTGCAAAATGCAGACATCACAGAGTTAGACGCAGCAGAATAGGGACTGTTACAGTTTATCGCTTATTTTTCCATATACGGGTAAAAAAGATGGAACACCGCCTGTTACTTACCAATCTTTGGTAGATGACCAGATCTCTGAGTGGCAAAAAAGTTTACTGATTAAGTCCTTAACAACGCCGATGTGCACTCTTAAATCAATATACCCAAAAGGCAGTCGTGCCTTTGTAGCGTATGGACAAGTGATTTTCAGATAGCACAAATTATCAAATTGTAATTTAGATATGTTGTTAGGATGCGTAAAAATACAACAATTAATACGTGAATATTAAAAGGAGTTACAGATGACGACACTCGTAGTTGGAGCAAGTGGCGCAACTGGACGGTTATTAGTCAGGCAGCTGCTCAATCGAGGGCAGAAGGTCAAGATCATTGTGCGCTCTCCCGACAAGCTACCAGAGCTTTTTAATAATAACGATAACGTATCCGTGATCCACGCAAGTGTTTTAGAGCTGAGCGATGCCGAAATGCTTCATCATGTTAAAGGATGTAAAGCGGTGGTTTCGTGTCTGGGGCACGAAATGAGTATAAGGGGTATTTACGGCCATCCACGCAAACTAGTAACCGCCGCCACTCAGCGACTGTGCAACGCTATCAAGGGAAACGAGCCAATGGATCCCGTTAAATTTGTACTAATGAATACTACAGGTAACAGCAACCGCGATCTTTCCGAGCGGATTTCGTTTGGTCAGAAGTGTGTTATCTGGCTTCTTCGCCTATTGTTGCCTCCGCATGTGGACAACGAGAAGGCTGCGGATTATCTGCGCATAGAAGTTGGTCAAAACGATGGGATGGTTGAGTGGGTTGCGGTTCGTCCCGACAGTTTGACTGATGAAGGTGAGATAACCGAGCATGAGGTACATCCTTCACCAATTAGAAGTGCAATATTTGATGCGGGTAAAACCAGTCGAATTAATGTAGGTTGTTTTATGGCGGATCTAATTACAGACCATGACACATGGTGCAAGTGGAAGGGAAAAATGCCAGTGATCTACAACAAGACGTATTCGTAATTATGTGGGGAAGTTTGTTTACCAATACAATCAATGTATTACATTGCACTCAGTGCTCGTAGTTTGACGTTAAATTCAGGGGGGTGTACATCGTGTTGCACACCTTATGCAGATGTGATGCGCTAGCCGGAATGTCTGTAACTAATCATTAGGGAAAAGATTTTGAAGACATATACTATTCACAAGGAAATTCAAATTAATGCATCAGCTGAACGAGTATTCACGGCTTTAACAAGTAGCGAAGAAATACCTCTATTTTTTCCTTTAAAATCTGTTGAAAGCCAATGGATGATTGGTAGTAGTGTTCTCTACAAAGGAGAGGTTAACGGCATGCCTTTTACTGATTTTGGGGTAATTGAAACTCTAGAGTCACCAAGTACTTACTCATATCGTTATTGGAGTAACAACCATGGTACTGAGCGTACAGAAGAGAATTATATTACTATCAGCTACCTTCTAGAAAATCAGGTTGATGGTACGTTACTCAAAGTCAGCCAAAGTAATATCAAATCCACCGATCTATATGAACTTATGAATAACCAGGTTTGGGACTTCCTGCTTGACTCTTTAAAGCAGTATGTTGAAACACGCATGTAATCACATTGAGTTGATACGTTACACTCGATTGCTATAAAAGTGGTTTACGATTATTTATTCGGATTGATCGGAATGACATACTTAGACTTTAAGCTCTCAAGATCAAAGTCTTCAATTCCATCTGATTTTTCAATTCCTTCGAAGTATTCATAATCGTTACCAACACCTCGACTGAAAGCTGAATTCGGTAACCAATAACCATAGATATAATCCATGGTTTTACCAACGGTGTCGACATCGACGGTGTTTACATCAAATATAGCGACCCATTGCTCCGGAAGGGTATGGACGACCATCCCTTTGGGAGTGTGGGTAGTGGCCGTTACGGGGACACCAGCGATATAACTTAGCGTATCTTCGGTAAAGTTTCCCGAATGACTGATGGTGAGCCCATAGCAAGTATCGGGTATCCGGTTTTCTATCTCACCTTTTCGTTTGAGCAAGTTCACCCAAGGCGTTACCAATAGTTCACAGTAACTTTCGCTGGATAGAAATGGTGAAGGCATACTGGTTTCGAATCCAATAATGGTTAATGCCGGCCGCTTGATGATGACTGGTTCTCGTTGGAGATTATGAGCAAGGTGCTGATATAGCTCTTTGGTTAACAAGGGTTTATCGTTGAGTTGGATTACGGACTGCTGTTGTCTAAACTGCTTGGGTGTGAGCTTGAAGTGAGATTTAAACGAACGAGTGAATGCTTCATGAGAATTGAACCCTACGCTAAAGGCAATATCAATGATCCCTAATTCAGAGTTCAGCAAAAGCTTCGCTGCATGGCTTAGCCTTCGGCCTCGAATATAGCCGCCTAATGTATCTCCCACGAGGCTTTTGAAAAGTCTTTGAAAATGCCAAGGTGAAATATTGAACGATCCCGCAAGGCTAATTATATTTGCTTCATCGGCAAGGTTTTCTTCTATTTGATTAACTAAACTTTGAATGAATTGAAGATCCTTTTCCATCTTTTGCTGTTACCTTGGTTTCCTTTACTTATTGCATAAAATACCACAGCAAGAAGTAAAATTATCGCTCAATAATAACTGCAACCACTGTTTAGTGGCTTTCGTTAGCTGTCTTTTGTATTTCACTTTTTAGCCAGTTGTGAAGGCGTTCAAACCGCTTCGTTTCAGCAAAGCTTGCGGAACAGACTAACCAATAGCCAGATTTCATGTTAACCGACGGGCCGACTTTTGTGAGAAAGCCGGCTTTTAGGTCGCTCTCGATGAGTAAGGTTCTACCTAAGGCTATACCCATTCCGCTGATAGCTGCTTGGAGCATTAAATCAGCTCGGTCAAACTGGTGTTTTGGTTCAAAAGCATCTGCACTCAACCCAATCGAGGAGAAATAGTGACTCCAACTAAAGTCAGTATTATCTTTTTCTCCGCGCCGATCTGACAATAAAGCCGTTCCGGGTTGGGCCAGAAGTTTATCGCTATCATAAGGGATCTCTAGGCCGGGATTATCTGCAAGGAATGCAGCACTTGCAACTGGCTGAAGCTGGCAATGGGCAAGGTGGATAGAATACAAACCAGGGTAGGGGCCTGCTCCGAATCGAATTGCGGCATCGGCATCGCCATTATGGAAATCAACAAAATCGTCTTTTACTTCAAGGGAAATCGTCAACCCTTCTTCGTCCGCCTGAGTTAGGGTAGATACCGCCCATTTCATTGCCAGTGAGGATGGGAGAGAAAGTCGGATCAGATTGGATGAGCGGCTTCGTTCGAGTTTTTCCAAGGCTGGCTGCCAGGTTGACATGGACTGTATAGCAGCATGACACAAAATCTCCCCTGCTTCGGTAAGCCGAAAACGCCTTGTTGTTCGCTCAAAAAGAGTCAGACCAAGCGCTTCTTCCAATGATCGAATTCTGTGGCTTATTGCTGACTGCTGTACATTCAGTCGTTCGGCTGCTTTTGTGAAGCTCTTCTCCTCGCCGATAGCTGCAAGCAAAGGAGATGCTTGAGCTAATCTGATAATAGTTTCTTCCTGGCTCATATTCATGAGTAAGTAAGCCTTCTAGCTAAAACAATGGTTCTCAGAAATAGATGTTAACATGATGTCTATGCTTTGATTTCACGTAATGAGTGCCAATAGGTAAGGTGTATAAATTGAGTCGCTTAAAATGCCTATGCGGCAATGCAAGCGCCAAAAAGAAAGCGCTTGCATTCAAGTGTCAGTATGATAAGAATAAGCATTCACGCTATTGGTAGCATTTGGTTTTGGCAGTAAAAAAGCCTTTCGGCATTCGATGCTTTTAATCGTTTGGGTATTTAAGAAAAACTAACGTCCCATTGACTAAGGATAGGTCATGAATGTTACGCCACTGGATCACGCTCAATTAAAGGTATTTTCTTCTGTCTTATTAACCGTTCTTCTTGTGGCTTGTGATAGCGGAAGTTCGGACTCTACACCTGTTGATAAGCCCTCTACAAATGGAACTACGCAGGTGCCATTGAATGGTATCACCCGTGCTTTTTTCCGAGATAATGACGGCACGTCTGGGAAACTGGCAGGCTCAGTTGTCGTTGAAGCTACCGAAGTCAATAGTACCGACATCACCAAAGCAGAGTCTGTGTGGGTTTATTGGGCGGATGGGCAAGGCAATAAGTTGGGAGATGCCTGGTTGAAGACGGATTCCGATGCGGTCTATAAGATTGGAATCCCAGAAGGTACGAACATCCCTGAAAATGCCAGCGCGTTGTTGCTTTACCCAAGCAATAACTTTGGTCAAACTACACAAGGAACTCTCATTCCCTTTCATGACTTTACCGGAAATGCAGAGCTATCCGGCCCCGGAGGCAATGAAAACCAATCCTGGTATTACGGTATTGATCGTCCCAAGATATCTGTTCAACGCACGGATCACCAAAGCGGCTTATGTATCTTTGATAATGGTTTAGTTAGTGTTACGGATATGAACAATACGCGGGACGAAGCTTCGGAAGATACCTCTGGGAAAATACGACCAAACAAGGTAAATGAAAGTGCTTTCCCCCCTTATGAATTTCTTTGTGACACCAATCCTGTAAACACTTTCCGTAAGGTTTCTTATGATTACGGAGATTTCGGTGTATGGACTTACTCCACGCTCAATGACGCCATGTTCTATGGAACCGTCGTGTATGACACTTTTCTCAAACATCTGGGTGAGCCGCCGCTCGAAGATAAAATCCGATTACGTGTTCATTACGGTGACCAAGATCAAACAAGCGTTTACTGGGATGGTGCTTACGCCAACTTTAGTGACGGCTATTTAAATTATTATTCAATGGCATCGCTGGATGCCGTTGCCCACGAAATAGGCCACGGAGTACTCAATCGTATCTCCGATTTAAACATCTACGATCACGAAATCAGTACCGATGCTCAGACCCTTCACGAAGCCTTTGGTGATCTGGCGGGGGTTATGGCCAAGTACGAGTTCACTGGCCATACGAATAATTGGATACATGGGCAAGAATCTGAGGGTTTAACTCGCCAGCTCGATCAAATCAAAACAGAAACAGGTGCCATTGATAGTATTCTTGATTATGACGATGCAGGTGATAACTACTATCAAAGGATTGGGATGATCACCTATCCGTTTTATTTATTGTCAAACAAATGGGGCATTGAACCGACGTACAAGGTGTATGTAAATTCAGCCAGAACGTGTTGGGCCGCAATGACTACTCTCACAGAAGCTGCTGAATGCATTAAACAGCAAGCCGGTATTGCCGGACTATCAGAAGCAGATGTAATCGAAGCCTTCAAAACTGTTAAAATAAAACTGTTTGAAGACGGTGTACTTAGCCATTTTAATGCCAAAAAATATAAATTGCGGACTGAATTCACCGATGACAGTCGCAGTACAAGCCAAGTAACACAATGGCTATGGGATTTCGGAGATGGTCAGACTTCATCCGAAGCCAACCCCGAGCATACATTTGCTGAAGCCGGTGATTATCAAGTGAAGTTAACCGTAACCGATCAATCGAATGATCAAGACCACTTCACTCGTACTATTTCAGTGACAGATCAATATTGCCCTATTGGAACTAGCTCTAACGTTAACAACCATATCACCAGTGTTGTGATCAGTGGTACGGATATTAACTTTGACCAAGCGAAGTGGGACTATACTCAGACACCAATCAATCTGGCTGACCCAGCTAATGCAGTTATCGATATTCTAGGAGATACGGCATCCACAGAGCGCTCAACGTCATGGCTTATTTGGATTGATCTCAATGATGATGGTGTTTTCGGCGATACAAATGAGGAACTTGTTGTGGATACTTTCGTCGCCAAAGGTCAGCCTTATCAACTCAATACTGCACTGGATTTATCTGCTTTACCGAATGACGGCAAACCTAAATACATGAGAGTGGTAGGCAAATACGCAGTGTGGATGCCTTGCTTTTCTGGTGTAGGAGAATCGCTTGATCTAAGAGTGACTTGGTAAGCTGGACAGAATACAAGCTAGGTAGGGGCAATTTCGAATCAATACGACGCTTCAGTATAGCCGTTATGAAAACCTACAAAATTGCCTTTAATTTCAAGTCGCAGCTGTAGTTGGCACTTTATGCGGTCATTCTGTCTATGAGTTAAAGGGGTTTTATGTTTATTGGTGAGGTTTCAAAGAAAACGGGATTGACCATAAAAGCAATCAGACTTTATGAAGAAAAGGGGCTTATTCGTACACCAATGCGTCAAGGACGGTACCGTGTGTATACAGATACTGATGTTGAAATTCTGAGTTTAATTTCAGAAGCTAAAAAGCTCGGTGTCACATTAGCAAGACTTAAAGACGTGATTGTGTATCATAACGGAGAAATTGACTGGCTGCGTATCAAGACGTTTCTGATAGAAGTAAAGCGTGAGCTTGAAGCTGAGATGGCGACAATTTCCAGTAATGTGCGAAAAGTAGAGAAATGTATCGATTCCATCAATTCTTGTCCAGAAACTCTTGACTCTCCCCTTAAGGGGAGAGAATAAAATCTTTATCGTTGTTACCTAAACGAGAAAGAGATGATGAAAAATATTTTACTGTTAAACGGCAACCCCAAAGAAGTTAGCTTTTGCAAACAGTTTAGTGATATTTATGAAGTTGAAGCACGTGAGAAGACCAATGTTCGCCGTTTCAATCTCTCAGATATGGACTTCAACCCAAGCTTGGAGAGCGGTTATGATGATATCCAGGAGCTTGAACAATGTTTATCAGACTTCCAGGATGCAATTTTGTGGGCAGATCATATTGTCATTGTTTCACCTATTTGGTGGGGCGGGTTGCCCAGTAAGCTGAAAGGATTAATTGATCGGACATTCCTACCTGGTTTTGCATTTAAGTTTGAAGGCAATAACCCAGATCCCGTGCAGCTTTTAAAGGGAAAAACGTCAAGGATCATTTTAATGATGGATGCCCCTGCTGATTTTGCAATTGAGCAGGCGCAACCCGTGTTGGAACAGTTGGACCGGTTTACACTTCAATTTAGTGGAGTGAGTAAGTCAGAATGTAACTTGTTTGGCTCTGTGATTTTAGCTGATCAAACTCAAAGAAATATCTGGCTTCAAGTAGCAAAAGACCTCGGAGCTGATTGTAAGTAATTTATAACACCGCATACTTATGGTTTTCCACAAAAAATTTTAATACTTTAATAAGGGGGAACAATTTCCTCCTTGTTTATTGGATTCGTGTTTAATTTTATTGTCTACTTAACTACAAACGGGCCATGTGCCTTGGTGTATTCTAAAAAAGCACGAGAGAGCATTTTCTTTGTTAAACAATGTCTCCCAGATTAATAATTATTCCTTTGGCTTACGGTAAATGTTCGGCTGCCAAATTTGCATTAATATTTCTGGATTCTCTACGGGTTTAAAGCCAAATTGTTCATACAAACCATGTGCATCACGTGTAGCTAAGACCATACGCCTTAAGCCTTGTAAATCTGGATGCTGAGTAATGACTGAAACTAACCACTTGCTCAAGCCTAAACCTCGCTCAGACTCGATGATGAATACGTCAGCTAAATAGGCAAAAGTGGCTCTATCCGTGATAAGGCGTGCAAAACCAACTTGCTCACCGTTCTCTTTGTAAACAGCGAAACAAAGCGAGTTTGCGATTGCTTTTTTGAGAACACTTTTGGGGATGTCATTTGCCCAATAGCTATTCGATATAAACGAATAAATCACATCGAAATCAAGTTCAGCTTGATCTGTACTTATCCTATATCCCTGCATTATTTCTCTCCATAGGTATGACGGCTGTCATAAGTGACCAATAAATTACAGATGTTGGTTAAATCATTGAAAAGCATGCTGCATCATACGTTCGATTGATGATATTGTTAACAAGGTTTTTCTCAGCGCATGTTGCGATTATAATGCGTTGCTTTCTCAAACACACTAACATTTAGTTTGTATTTTCACACCTTTTTCTGGATGTTCCTGTATTTGCCGTAAGAAGTATTGTTCTAAACTGGCGTATTCTTTATGGCAATGTCAGCGTTTCTTATGGATTTGTTCATAACCTTAAAAACTTCAGAATGGTACCGGATACATTTTAAAAATATTATCGATGCTAGACAGTGCTTCTCGGCTTAACGGTTTAGAGAAAGCGTTGATATTTTCTTTTAATTGCTCCATTGAAGTGGCTCCTATTATGGTTGAACTCACGCCATCAACTTGATTACACCATGCGAGTGCCAGCTGGCTAGGTGTATAGCCATAAGTGTTCGCGATTTCCATGTAAGCTTCTACCGCTCTATTAGCTAGAGGAGTATCACGGTAAATACCGTTGCGCTGCATGAAGGTCCAACGACTACCCGCCGGGCGTTTTTCATTCAAATATTTGCCGCTTAGCATTCCTCCAGCTAACGGTGACCAAGGTAGGAAAGCGACCTTTTCGTGGATACAGTTTTCTATCAAATAAGGCCAGTCTTTAGCATGAAGCAGGCTGAACTCATTTTGGACCGATACTATGCGCGGCAAATCGTGTTTTTCACTGAGTTTTAAGTAAGTATTGATACCCCATGGAGTATCATCCGACAAGCCATAATGACGTATTTTACCAGCCTTAATACACTTGGCTAAACCATGAAGAATATTGAGCATTTGCGTTTCTTCTTGCATGGCGTCAAATTCGCTGAACTTGAATTTATTCGGGAAATGTTTACCAAAATGGGGAGAGGTGCGATTTGGCCAATGCAGCTGATACAAATCAATATAATCAGTTTGCAGACGCTTTAATGAAGCGTCGACGGCTGCAACGACTGCATCACCAGTGATAGGACCGCCGTTACGAACCCATGGCAAACCGGAGCCAGCGATTTTGGTCGCAATGATTAGTTCTTTACGGCGATACGGGTTATCGGCGAGCCAATTACCAATAATGGTTTCTGTTTTTCCGTATGTATCGGGTGAGGGAGGGATCGCATACATTTCGGCAGTATCAATGAAGTTGACGCCTTGACTGAGGGCGTATTCAATCTGTTGATTTGCTTCCTGCTGAGTGTTTTGTAAGCCCCAGGTCATGCTGCCCAAACAGATTCGTGACACAGAAATGTCACTGCTTCCCAGTTTAGAAAAATCCATATACGTCATTCCTTTTATTCACACATTGAAAATACTTCCTCATATCAACATTCTACATAATTGATGTTTTGTCTTCGAATATCTAATAGATAGCCTATTACAAAGTGGAAACGGCTCTGAATATATTCACTGCCGTAAGCTGACTACGATTAACGTATCGTAATTCAAGACTGTTTAAAGAGAATTTTGAGGTAGTTTTGGGTAATCAATATAACCTTCAGCGCCTTGGCTATAGAAACGACTAGTATCCGGTTCGGCCAACTCGGCATTAGATTGGTAGCGCTCGACCAAATCAGGGTTGGCAATAAATGGCATGCCAAATGCTACAGCATCTGCAGCATCTGTTTGCAAAGCCTGCTCCGCGGTGGTTTTGTTATAACCACCATTCACAATTAAGTGTCCATCAAATTGTTTTCTTAACTCTGGAGTTAAATAATCTACCGTTGCCATTGCATGCCCAAGATCGGGTTTAGGTTCAAGCAAGTGTAAATAGGCCAAACCAAACTGATTCAATTGCTGTACCGCCTGAGTAAATGTTTCTCTGTACTGGCTGTCAGCAATGCCCCACACTTTGTTTGTTGGAGATAGCCTGATGCCCACTCGATCAGCACCAATTTCGTCAGATACTGCGGCTACAACTTGCATCATGAACCTCAATCTGTTTTCGATGCTTCCCCCATAGGAGTCATTGCGCTGGTTACTGCTGTCCCGGGTGAACTGATCGATGAGAAATCCGTTGGCCGCATGTATTTCTATCCCGTCCAAGCCTGCATCAATAGCTCTGCGAGCAGCTTGTTTAAAATTATCGACCTGTGTTGAAATTTCATCAATGGATAATGGCCGAGGAGTCATAAATTGACGGTCTCGTCCTTTTGGTGTGGGTAATTGGCCTGTTAGCTGTACCGCAGATGAAGATACAGGTGTTTCGCCATCGAGAAAGTCAGGGTGAACCGCCGCTCCCATGTGCCAAAGCTGGACAAAGATAGTGCCAGAAACCTGATGAACTGCATCAGCGATTTTCTTCCAGCCTTGCTGTTGTTCGTCATTGAACAACCCTGGGGAGTTTAGCCAGCCACGTCCGTTTTTGCTCACAGCTGTTGCTTCGGCAACAATCAGGCCCGCATTGGCTCGTTGCTGATAATATTCAGCCATTAATTCGCTTGGGACGCCCGTTGCATTCGCTCTTCCCCGTGTTAATGGGGCCATAACGATGCGATTTTTTAGCTGTTTGTTGCCCAACAGCACAGGCTTAAAAAGTGATGTCATATTATTCTCCTATACAACTGAACCCAGTTTTAATGTTGGCAGAGGGTTTCCTCTGCCAACATTAATTAACCGTCAAATTCAGATTGGTAAAGCTGGCCGATGGTAGGCTCTGCGTAAATGCGTGCCTGATAGGCTTCGATATTAGGATATTGGCTTGATAGAGAGGTTTGCATCGCTCCCTGCCAGTGTACGGTAACCATTAGATAGAGATCAGCCAGGGTCAATTTATCGCCAGCGACATATTGATGTTTGGAAAGCTGCGCATCTATTAAGCCATAAAGTTTATGTAGCTCGGCTTCTGCAGTTTCACGGATGCTGTCGGTATCTTTGCCATAACGTTCAGGGAAGAATAATCGGCCCCAATGCGGGTGGACTGTTGCATACAGGAGCTGAAACCATTTCAGTGCCTCTGCGTAAGCAAGGGCGTTGCTCTTGGGCATGAGTTCCGCTTCAGGGAATTGATTTGCCAGATATAACAAAATAGCAGCACCTTCAGTTAATACGTACGCCTCTGAGTTGTGGTCAAACGTCAAGGCAGGAACCTTGCTTAACGGACTGATAGCGACATAGTCATCTTGGAAGTGTTCACCATTGGCTAAGTCCAAAACTTTTGTTTCAAATTCCGTTCCTGTCAGTGCCAGCGCAGCTTTTACTGCTAACGAACAAGTTCCTGCGCCGTGATAAAGTGTATACATAATGATTTTCCTTTACTCGTGTTGAATGGCTAAGTTCGACAAGAAGTTTAAGACGAATTAGACTATTGATAAATTCACAATAAATGCAGTTCAGATGTGCAAAAAAGCACGGCGGTAGATAGATATGAATGACTGGGATGATATTCGTTATTTTCTCTCTGTTGCCCGTAAAGGCAGTGTTTCTGGGGCAGCCAAGGCGTTAGGGGTTAACCATTCGACTGTTTCTCGCCGAATTCAGGGGTTTGAAGAGAAACATGGGGTACGCCTGTTCAATCGCCTGCGAGATGGCTACGAGATGACAGAGGCAGCCGATGCGATTTTTGAACAAGCACAGAAAATTGAATCCCAAAGTGATCAGATCTCCAGGACTTTGTTTGGCCAAGACACTCGGCTGGAAGGGCGGATTAATCTCACTATGCCACATGATATTTTTGAGTATTGCCTTGCGACGGAGTTGGCGCAATTTAGTCGTGAATATCCGGGTATTGAATTAAATCTTATGGTAACAAAGGGTGTTCGAAATCTTGCTAGCCGAGAAGCTGACTTAGCTATCCGCCTGACTCCAGCACCACCTGAATATCTGATAGGAAGGCAGGTTGTAGGGTTACAACACGGACTATATGTTGCTGACCATATCGATATCAATAAACCTGTTGGCATTATCGTATGGAGTGGTGAAGAGCAATTGCCAGAGTGGGCCAGTCAGCATTTTCCAAACGCATATATAGCGCTTAGGGTCGATGATCTCTCAAGTATGTATGCTGGCGTCAAAGCAGGCTTTGGTATTGCTCGTATGCCTTGTTATATGCCAGATAGTATTAATGATGAAAATGTATTAAAGCTCGATATCGCTATACCGCGCTCAGATTGGTCGGTTTGGGTGCTAAATCATATTGACCTTAGAAAAACCGCTCGAGTAAAAAAATGCCGTGACTTCTTGATAACAGCCATCATGAAAAAGAAATCACTGTTTGAGGGGGGAATAAGCTCTGGTAAGTAATGACTAGCATTTTGCAAATATCAATTTGATTGTGCAGGGCGTCGAGTCTCTCTTGTTGGCCCCTTTCATTTTACCCACAGCACGATGGGCAACAGTACAAAAGTCACATCCATTTTCCTGGCTGATTGCTAATAATGCGACTTGGGACTGTTGCGGAGAGAGTACAGGCATGCTGTGTGCCCAAGTCGAGTTTCACCACAGTGGTAGCCAATTTTTACTAGATGCTTTGCCTGAAGTCTTTGTTGTCAAAGCGAAGGATAACTCGAACTGGATAAGCTCATTACTTGAGATGAACATGGTTGAGAGCCTGAACAGAGGTGCGGGTACAGATTCAATTCTGAACCGTTTATCCGAGTTACTCTTTATCTACGCATTAAGGCAATATCTTAGCGATAACCCGGAAAAAGTAGGGGTACTAGCGCCCTACGGGAACCCTCGTTTAGCAAAGGCACTCACAACATTGCATCGAGAACCTGCAGCTGTTTGGACGCTGGAAAGTTTAGCAAAGCATGCTGCTATGTCGCGCACCAGTTTGAACAGGCCTTCAAACAAACCTGCCGTTGGACGGCGATACAATACCTCACTTGGTGGTGCATGTAGCTGGCCTGGATCAAGTTGAGTAATGGAGAAAGTGTTAGTTAAGTGGCGGATAATGTTGGTTATCAGTTAGAGGCTGCGTTTTCACGGGGGGCAGAAACGTTTTGCTCTAAGCCCGGGTAAAGTAGGGTGCTCTCAAAATCATTAGTTACTAGATAACAGTAATGTTACACAGTAGGTACATAGGGAGTTTAACCTCTTGTTTATCCTTTGGGAGATCAAATGAAATTACGGCATGGGAATAACTCTGAAACAATTCAGAGCAATTCCCCATGAGTAAGAAATTAGTTAATGGTAAATTGACGGGCTAGAGTTTGCAGTTTCACCGCAAGCTGTGTTTGTTCTTGAGCGGCAGAGGCGATTTGTTCCCCGCCTACTGCTGTTAACTCTGCACTGTCGCTAATGCCTTGCGATCTTGATGCGATCTCACCACTGACGGTAACCTGCTCCTCTGCTGCGGCTGCGATTTGAGCTGCCATGTCTTTAATTGCATTAATAGCTTTGACAACGCGACGTAAGGCAACCCCTACCTCATTGGCTTTCTCAACACTCGAGTTCACTTTTTCACTGGCATCACTCATCTGTGCAAAGGTGCTATTACTATCATTCTGGAAGGTCGTGACCATATCCTCTATTTCCTGAGTTGAATCTTGCGTACGCTGAGCCAGCGTGCGAACTTCATCGGCAACCACGGCGAAACCTCGGCCTTGTTCACCTGCACGAGCCGCTTCAATAGCTGCATTTAGTGCTAAAAGGTTTGTTTGATCTGCAATGCTCTTGATTACGTCGACAACTCTGGTGATATCTTGGCTGCTCTCATTGAGCTTGTTGATGGTTTGCGAAACCGACTCGATGCTTGTTGATACCTCTTTAGTTAGCGAAGATGATTCCGCAACGAGTTTGCTACTTTCATTGACTAATTGATCAGCAGTGTTTGCTGCTTCCGAAGTGTTATTGATGTTCTCAGCAACTTCCTTTATTGATGTTGTCATTTGCTCGATGGCACTAACTACTTGCAAGGTATCAGTTTTCTGATGCTTCAAGTTATTTGCATTCTCTTTTACGGCAATAGAGGATTCTTCGGAAGCTGTTGCTAGCTGTTCACTAGAACTGATTATAATATTAATGGCATTTGTAAACTCATTTAACATGAAGTTCAGGTTGGTGGCTATAGCGCCAAGTTCATCTTTTGCAATAGCATCAGCCCGGTTTGTCAGGTTTTTATTCGCTGACTCTTGCATGGTTTTTGTTAAGCTCAATACTTGTTTGTTCAAGTTGCTGACTAACCTAATGCTTAGAAAAGAGACACCAGTAATAAGGACCAAAGTTAAAGCGAGATAAGTCCAAAGAGTTCTAGTTCGAGAGTTTGCAATACTGCTGGCTAAGCTTAAAATATCAGTCGTGAGTTTGTCTTCGAGTCCTTTCAGTAAGTCAATACGCTTTGTTGACTCTGAAATCCATGCTACAGAGTCTTGGTTTAGCCTGTTTGTAAAGGCTTTTTCCCTAAAAGATTTAACGTTTATCGATGCGGAATGTCTTGATATGTTTTCATAATCAGCTAGGTGGCTGTCACTGGCATAAATCTTAAAGTTGGAAAAATGGTTGCTTTGATCATTCACTAACTCAATGAATTTTTTATATATCCCAGTTCCAAATTCTCCAGTGCTAAAGGCATTACTTAAGACGGCACGTTCAATGCCTGCTCTTTCTTTGCCTTGCAAGAATTCATAGTAAGAGAGTAATGATTTACTGATAGACATCACATCGGAAATCTTTATTGTACTGCGCAAGGTGGAGATAAACTGCTTGTTCAGTGATGAGTAGTAATTAATTGCGTCATCGGCTGTAATCGACTGGTTGGAAATATCTGAGCGAATTGTATCAATGCGGGATAGTTGTGAATCTGCGGACTGTACAACCTTCCAGATTTCACTGAAATGTTGTAGTCGGTCATTATTTTCACTCAGGTTTCTTCGTAACTCATTAATAAAATTGTCTGTTTTCAGGCGTTGGGCTTTGAGCTTGGAATCGAATTTTTGCCCTTTAGAACCTAAAAAACCTGCTGAAAATCCACGTTCTTTTTGTAGTTCGTGTACTAATCGGCTGCTATAGGCAGACAGGCTTACAAGCTGTGTAATTGTATTGGCAGAGCTTGCTGATGAACGAGCCTCAATAACTTGAGAACCAACAGAAAAAATCAGTGCTACCAAAGTAGGTATTAAAAGTATCAATAGTTTACGTTTTACAGTTAATCGCATTTGATATAAACCCTGTTTATTATGTGGCTTTAAGCATATTTCTTGTGACACATTTAAGGTGTATTGTTTATGCATCTTATTGTTTCACAACTCCTTCCTCAACTGAAAGCGCTTTCTTTGGTGACTTTGCTCACGTTATTTTTGATTTTATAATTTTATAATCACCTCATCGCTATGATTCACTCAATTTTCTAGGGGGCGATATAATGTGACAGGTGGTTGCTATAGCTTTGTTTGAGTTTGATATTTTCATTGTTCGTTAAGACTAACAGCGCTTTTATTAGCTGGCTTGAACTAGTGCAAAAATCTTTGCATTTAATATTCAATAGCATGCTATTGATCTTGGTGAGTAATATCTTTATTAAATTGTAAATTTCGGTATCTGGTAAGTAAAAAGGATTTAATGTGAACCAAGATCTGTGCGTATTCAGAAATAAAACAAAACGAATTTCTCATGAACATATACGAAAAGTAAGGCGTAAATTTTTGCGTGCGTATAAAAATGACTCCAATAAAGAAAAGGAAAGAAAATGAACTTTATTATTAACAATATCAAATGGGTAATGCTGATATCGGGGCTGCTGACAGCGACAATGTTTTATGGTCTTTTTGCCCCTTAGGAAGCCCTTGAATCAATGTTTGGCGTAGCATTTAATGGAACGCTTGAATCAATAGTTATTCGAAGTTGGTGTGCTTTAGTTGGGTTGATAGGAACGCTACTTGTTTACGGTGCCTTTAGCGAAAGAAACAGGGGATTTGCTCTCTCTGTAGCAACTATCAGCAAAGTTATTTTTGTGTCCTTGATTCTGATTTACGGTCGAGAATATTGGAATACAGTTATGCCAGCTATTACGATGGATTGTGTCACTATTGCCATGGCGGTGCTCTACTTGGTTGCTGTACAAATTAAGCGGGTTGAGATGTCTAGCAGAGTCCAGATCTGGAAGTGAAGTTAAAAGTTGGGCATGACGAAAATATTATGCCCACAGGTGCTTAATACTGGCACATAGTTGAGCAAAGCCACCGGAAAGTGAAAGGCAAGATGCATCAGTGCCTGGGATGGAACTCTGATGAAGGAGCCAAAGCAACCCTCGCAGGCGTGGAGCTGTGGATGATGATTAAAAACGGACAGTTCGACAACCCTGATGGTTAATCTGTTGGGGTGAATTTAACGTGCTTATAGCCTAATTACACCTAGAAATTAGTACGCTTGTACTTCAGCATAACTTTGCAACAAATTCCAAGTGAGTATTGTACGATGAACTGCTGAAATCAAATCCTCGATTTTTCGTAAGACAACAAAAAATTAGTATTAACTTACGATAAAAACACTAACTTATGTGATACCCTCCCAAAAGCAAGCGCTTTCACGCTGAAGGGGATGCAAAAGATTTGTTTGAACAGTCTGCGATACAGATGTTGGATTGGGGAGTATCCATTATCTTTAATTTTGGCTTTTTGGGAGCGAATCTGACCTCACGCATATTTAAAACTACCGAAACAAAGCAGTTGGAGCTCCATTGTGGAATCATTGTCAAATATCCATGTGAACTTACATGAAATGGTAACAGTCATTGAAACAACTGTTTCTTTAGTTGGTATTAATGACACGAACCATGGTAAGCGCGTAGGTTATATCGCCTGTCAACTCGGGCGCGAACTTGGATACTGTACTCAAGATCAGCAATATCTGTTCGAACTGGGTATGTTACATGACATGGGGGTTTCATCTAATCAGGTGCACGAAAGTTTAGTGCTCAATTTCGACTGGGATAAAGCTAATCAACATTGTGAAGTTGGATATCAGTTGTTGAAGGATTTTGAACCGCTAGCGAAATACGCCATTCCTATTTTATATCACCATACAAAGTGGATAGATCTTAAACGGATGGATGTATTGCCAAGAGATGCTGAAATGGCAAATCTTATTCACCTTGCTGATAGAATAGACGTTCTAGGGGCTGCCCACTATGGGAATGATATTCTTGTTGCTCGCAAAAAGGTTGCCAAAAAGATCGAATCAAGGTCGCACACGCATTTCAACCCCAAGTTTGTTGATGCATTTTCAAAGATTCAGAAATCTGAATCTTTCTGGATTACATTGCAAGACAGGCATATTTTGCAATATGTTTGGGATATGGGTGAAAAGCAGCATGAAACCTTGCTTTCTATGTCACAACTAAAACAACTTTCACGGATAATTGCTTACATTGTTGATCAGAAGAGCAGCTTCACTGCTTTGCATTCAGCTAAGGTTTCTGAATTAGCTAGATTTATAGCAAAAACCTATGGAATGACATCAATTCAATGCGACAAAATTGAAGTCGCCGGACTTCTTCATGACTTGGGCAAGCTTCGTACACCGGACGAAATCCTAGAAAAAGCTGGTGCTCTGGATGAGTACGAAAGAAGTATTATGAATCAACATAGTTACGAAACCTATGAAATATTACGCCGTATAAAAGGGTTTCAGGATATCGCAAAGTGGGCAGCTTATCACCATGAAGCGTTAAATGGGGAGGGTTACCCATTTCGACTTAAAGAAGCTGACTTACCAGTCGAGGCAAGAATTATCGCTATTGCAGATGTTTTTCAAGCCTTGGTACAAAACCGACCATACCGGGAAGGGATGCCTCTAGTTAAAGTACTATCTATTCTTGATACCTTGTGTAGTGCTAGAAAACTTGATTCGGATATTGTAGAGCTAGTTCATCAAAACAAGGATAGATGTTATGAGATAGCTTCGTGTCTTCGAGTATCAAAGTCTTTTTTTCGGGAATTAACTACCTTCAGTAAATTAACAAAATCTAAAATACAGGAAGTGTCGTAGCTTCTAACAAAGAAAGAGGCAGAAGTCAGTCCGAATAGGTTCAGCTCTGTTCCACAATATGACAGATTCCGTCTAGACTGACTCAAATAAATAGAGGCTTTGCAGGGGCGCATACTTAATCACCCAGCGGTTCAGTGTTGAATGATCAACAATGATGCCACGCTCTATCAGTATTTCACCGATGTTACAATACTTGTAACCGAACTAAGAGGAAATGTTGATCGGTTGTTTCGTTATAAATCGCTTCACTCACTTCGGGATGCCCAAATACTACCGAGTTGACTAACCATATCAAAAGAACATGTGGCTTTAGTGTTCAATAAAGCCAGCAAGCAGGGTTTGGCACTGCAATGAAAAGGTGCAATGTATCCGTGGCTTTCCCCATAATGGGGCAGAGTTGTACTTCGTGCTGTACCAACGATAGCAAAAATAATGATGATAGATGGGACTGGGTAAGATTTTGATAAAAAAGGAAAGATGAAAGTGACGGCATAATAATTGCCTGCAAGGTAAGGATGGCTGTTAAGTGCGTATTAAACTGGGAATGTTCCAATGAAAGAAGAAACCATAACTGCAATTTTGTCAGGGGGGGAGGGGAAGCGCTTGTTGCAGCCAGCTAGCGGCCAACTTCAGCTTAATTACTGCAAAACAGTAAGCTGCCGCAATTTTGGTTCAGAAGACAAACATAACTATGTATTGCAGCGTACCAACCCTAAGCTCCCAACCTTAATCTGTCGCGAGTGTGGTGCCTTTCCGCCAATCCTGAACAATCACGATGTTGTGGCAGAAGCTTCTCGCCTCAAGTTGATGCAAAGTAGTGGTCTGCCTGCATGCAGTAACCCGGACTGTGAAAACCTTGGGCTATCTGTTCTCTCCCATCGTCACCTGTATCATGCATTTGGTTATAGTGGTGATCGCCAGCGCTATCGCTGTAAGTATTGTCAGGCGACCTTTGTTGACCGTTGGTCGGGCTTCAATAGCAAAAAACAGATCCAACAAAAACTCCTGGCTCTGCTTTTTATCGGTTATTCGGCAAGGGATATCTGCCGCTGCCTGAGCATGAACCCAAAATCCTTTTACGCTCAGTTGTCTCATATTGCCAACCGTTGCCGTCGCCAGCTTTCCATATTCGATGCGCGTTTATTTAAACATGCGCAAACCTTGTCGCTTGCATCTGATATAATTCCTCTTCAGCCACACAGCAGCAACGGTGTCAGTTGGATTGCCAGTTGTGAAGCCACATTCGGCTACGTGGTATGCCAGCATGTAAACTATCAGCAGAGCGATGTTGAAAACCCGACCGAACACCATGACCCGTATGTGGATGGTACCCGCTTCATGGCCGCCCCGGGAGCAAGGCTGGTCGAGGTTCCACCACGCGCTACGCAAGGTATCCTTGCTCGAGTGGATACCAAATACCGTGAAATTATGTCTCGCCCCAACCTTGAGGATCCACTCACAAACATGCCACGGATCAACTATCCAACTAAAGGCTGCTTGATCCGACCACAGTATACGGTGTATGCCCATTACCTCTACCTTGCTCGAATGCTGGAATGCAATGAGTCGCTTTCGATCTTCATGCCCCAAGAAACGCTATTACGTTCTGCTTGCATCTCTGTTTTTATAAAACGGATAAAAGCGAAAACAGTTCACCCTGTCTACGTCGAAACAGATAGCAACTGGGAACATGGTCAATCTGCAGGCAGAGTTGACATCGTTCTTATGGGCAGGGGGCGAGACCGCTGGGCGTTTACCCGCCATGACGACATTAGCAAAGGGATCTTTCATCTGGGTGGTGAGAAGGGTAATGAGAAAAAGTGGTTGGAGATTGCCTCACACGATACGATCAGTGAATACCAGAACCGATTTCATGATCAGTTTGCACAGTTGGTTAATGAACCACGTCGTAAATTGCACCCTGCAGGTTTGCTGCCGCTGTTGGATATTTACCGTGCCTGGCATAACTTATGTCGTCAGGATCGTTCTGGCCTCACACCTGCCCAGCACATGGGCTTAACATCAACACCACTGACATTAGACCAACTGCTTAAGTAACAATTCACTAAGATCGAGCTTTGTTGCAGTTCTGCATAGTTATCTAAAAAAAATTAATCAGAATGAATTTTACAATGGTTTTTTCTAATAGCTTAGTGCCTGTAAATTATTAATGTTTAATTGCGCAGAAACAGTTACAGAATGCTATGACAATATAATTGGGAAGCGTTGTAACAAAGCAACGAATAGCGAACTCTGACTGTGCGGATTTTTTTGTGCCAGAGGCTGGAATATGAACAGAGAACGAGAAGGCAAAAGCTTATTGGAACAAGATACTGCCCCAATAAGCGTTTAATCATGGAGATGTGTGCTTGCCAGAGAGTTAGACTTTCAGATCTTTCATCAAACTTTCCAGTACATCGGCTTGCTGATTGAGGCGCTGGATCTCATTGGCAGACTGAGTCACCATGTCTGCAACTTTCCGTGATTGCATGCATACTTGCTCAACGTCCGAAGCAATATTATCAGCAACCGCGCCTTGTTCTTCTGCCGCCGCGGCGATTTCGATACTGCGGTCGGCAATATTCTGGTTCATCTCCGAAATTTGGCCAATATCCTGGCTGACGGAAGCCATCATTTGCTCACTGGATTTAGCATTACTCACCGTCTGGTGCATTACTGTCATCAGACTCTGACTGTTGCTTTGCAGCGCTTCAATCATCTTCTGGATTTCAACGGTGGCATTCTGTGTACGGCCAGCCAGGGTGCGAACCTCATCGGCAACAACCGCAAATCCCCGACCTTGTTCGCCAGCTCGTGCCGCTTCGATTGCCGCGTTGAGTGCCAGCAGGTTGGTTTGTTCAGAAATCGCGTTAATGGTGGTGACCACGTCATCAATCAGAGCGGCGTTGCTATCCAGTTCGGCCACCGCTTCCGCGGCTGAATTGATCTCAGTACCCAGATTGTTAATGGCAGTGAGGGTTTGGGTGACTTGTGCCAAGCCCTGAACCGTTACTTGTGTTGCTTCGCTGGTCTGGGTTGACGTGTTCTGCGCATGGTTAGCAACTTCACGAACAGAGCCAGCCATTTGTTCTATGGCACTGGCCAGTGAATCAATGCGCTCTTGCTGCCGGCTGGTTAAGCCTTCGTTTTCATTGCTGCGCTGGCGAAGTTCAGAACTGATTTGCTGAATTAACGCGATAGCTTCCTGAGTCGCTTTTACTAACTGATGCTCGCGTTCGGAAACACGATCTACAGTTTGTGCGATCAGGTTAAACTCATTACGGGCTGGGGCATAGTTGATGCGTGCTGCCAGATCACCATCGGCCAGACATTTAACGGCTTCGTAAATGTTAAACAGCGCGCCGCCCATGAATGTCATGATGTAGTATAGGCACAGAATAATAAACAGACAGGCGGTAACAATAATGGCGCTATGAGTAATTGTCAGTTCAGAAAACAGGCTCGGTTGCTCTTGTGTTGTCAGGCTGTATCCAGCGTTTGTGACCGTGGTAGTATCAACACCGTTAGTACCAATTTGAATATTACTGTTTGCCAGAATACGGTTAACATCGCCTTGTTTAAGGTCGGATTGGGCGATCAGGGTGGCAACGGTTTCCATCTCTTGTTGCAGCAACCGGCTTTGCTGGTTCTGTGAGGCATCCATCAATGTCATACTTACAACGATGATGGCAAGAAGCGGGGCAAAAAATAGTATTAAAAAGTTTTCCTGAATTTTTACATTTACAAGATATTTATCTATCCAACGGAATGCAATTTCTTTCATTGTCGTTATCCTGGCTACTGATGCAAATAGGGTTACTGTCGTAAACAGGCTTTTAAAGTAAACGTTTAAACTTAAAATCATGTAAAAACAAAAAGTTAAATGGCAAACAAATGTCTAAGTTTGCTGTTTGCGACAGAATACCAAATATGATCAATCATTGTTATGTTGCTTGAATAGCACTGCGAAAGCGCTTTCTTTTGAAGGGTATCCCTTACAGCAATGTGTAGTCAACACATTATCGAAATATCTTCCACAAGGTGTTTTTCAAGATTGTTGTTAACCATCAGCTGATTTTTTCGGCTTGCCGCATGTGACTTTCTGGGGTTAATGTTACTGGCCCTATAGGGTTACAGTCTTGAATTTCACGAGACCAGCGTAATGCATTCTTAGCCTTTGTGACCTCGAAGGTCATGGCCGTCTCATCGCACCGGATAACATTGGTTTCGGTAAGTCAGACCAACCAAAATTGTTATACACCTCTGGCGATCACTATCGTTACTTCGAAGTATTTATGGAGAAGCTCAATCTTAAAAATGTAACGCTAGTTGTACATGATTGAGGCTCCGGATAAGGTCTACACTATGCGCGCAACATCCTTAGAATGTTAAAGCCATCGTAACGATGGAATTGAGCATCACAAAAGCTCATTCTGTGCGTATAGTATTGACAATTTAGTGATTACTACTCAAACTACAAGAAAACGCTTTCGTGTCGTTAAGGGAATAACAGCGTACTGGCATTTTTAGTGATGAATGCCAACGCTTTAGGTTTACAAAAAATACTTAAAATAACAACAGATTGACTTGGCAATAGATATGCCTAAATGGTGTTAAAGAAGAGCTCTTTTACACGATAACTAAAATCAAGGAAGATAGGTCAATGTCCGCAAAAAATAAAGTAATGTTTCTATTTGGGACTCTACTTTCGATAATCATTTTTGTGCTCACTGTGATAGGGTATAATAATTTCAAATCAGCCTCTGTTGACAACTATACTGACGCTCTCGAAAAACAAGCCTTGTTATTGGCAAATGCTATTGAACAAAAAATGAACCGCAATTTTGATGTCTTGCACGTAGCATCGGAGCATTTGGCGATTGATAGTAAAGGGGAGATTGATGTTGAAGAAGTGCTTAACGTTCTTAAGTCTATATCCGAAAACATGGGTGTCATTAATGCTTATACCGCGGTAAAGAGCGGAGATACGTATTCTACTTCAACTAATGGCTTGGTCCCGAACTTTAACGCAAAGAAAAAACAGAGAGAGTGGTTTGTCAGGGTATTTAATGGAGAAAATAACATAATCACAACTCCGTATACTAGTACTGAGGGTGATGATGTAATGGCCATTGCCGTACCTGTAAAAAGAGGAGGAAGCATTGTAGCAGCTCTAGTTACAAATATAAAAGTAGGCGTGATCACTTCATTTATCGACAAGTTGAGTGACAATAATCAGCTATTTGTAAGTCGAGAAGATGGTTATATGTTGGCTGCAAAATATCCTGACTATATCGGTAAAAACCTTTTCGAAATGAGGCCAAGCTACAAGCAATACAAGGATGCAAAGGTCAGTCAACATTCCTATGTTTTTAATGGGAGTGACTATTTTGTACTGTCATCAAAACTGCCAGGCTTAGGCTGGACTGTTTGGGCATGGGACAAATGGGAAAATATTAATGCAGCGTCTAATTCAAATTTAAAAATCAATATGACTATTGCTCTTATATTTATTCTTGGTTCACTAGCCATTATCTATTTCGTAATACTCAGAGTAATGTATGTCCCTATTGGAGGCGAGCCTAAGGATATCGAAGCTATAGTCAAGCAGGTTGCATTAGGTAATTTGATGTCTACTGGGGAGCCGAGTGGACAGGAAACAGGGGTTTATGCAGCTATTGTGAAGATGGCTAGAAGTCTAAAAACTACGGTGCTGAATATTAACGATATTACAGTCTTACTAAATCGCTTTTCATCAGATATTTCAAGCGCAGCTGCTGCAGTCAATCAGAGTTCTGAAGCTCAAATGAGACAATTAGAGCAGACATCTTCAGCAATGAATGAAATGACGGTTACTGTTGAAGAAGTGGCAAGAAATGCGCAGCAAGCATCGTCTTCGGCGATGGAAGCTCATGAATTTTCGGCGCGTGGTATCAAGGTTGTTCAAGGTGTTAATACAAGTATTATTGATTTAGCTGAAGGGATGGAGCGTGTTCAGAGCGTTATTAATAAACTTGATACTGAAACCCAAAGTATTGGACAAATTCTTGATGTTATTAAAGGTATCGCTGAACAAACGAACTTACTGGCATTGAATGCAGCGATTGAGGCGGCGCGTGCAGGAGAACAAGGCAGAGGGTTTGCTGTCGTTGCTGATGAAGTAAGAAACCTCGCTAACCGCACTCAAGAAAGTACTAGTGAAATAGAAGATTTGATTTCAACGTTGCAAACGGAGGCGCGTAATTCCGTAGAGTTAATGAATGTTAATGTTGATGATGCTCAAAACACACTGGAAAAGTCGGAACAGGCAAATCAGGCGCTGGAGTCGATTCAGCAATCAGTATCTACTATCCAAGATATGAATAATCAAATTGCAACCGCCGCAGAGGAACAAACGCTGGTAGCGGGAGAGATCAATGCCAGTGTTGTCGATATTAATATGTTAGCGAAACGCACTTTTGATAATTCAGGAAACAATGCCTCGCTAGCTAACGAGCTGAATAATGCAGCGTCTTCATTAGATAAAGCTGTGTCTAAATTCAAAGTAGAGTGATTTTTTGCACTGTCGCAAATAGGCAATTAGTACAAACTGAAAAATGTCAAAAATTGTTGATTGCGACAAAGCTATAGTTTTTCGAAGAGAGATAGATATGCTTATTAGAACCAAGTTGTTTTGCATTGTTGGCTTTTTCTTAGCCTTACTTACTGGCCTGGGAGTTTACTTTATCTCTCAAGTCGAAGTACTTAGTGGGCAGACAGTTAAAATGTATAAACATCCGCTTACCGTTACTCGTGCTGTAATATCAGCGGATGCTGGAATGGTGCGTATGCACCGAAGCATGAAGGATGTGGCATTGGGAAATAATGCACTAGACATTGATGCTGCTAGTGGAAAAGTCGCAGAATATGAAAGTGAAGTCTACAGACAATTAGATATAGTGACTGAGAGAATACTGGGAAGAGAGGGAGAGAAGCTAATTGCTGAAACGATAGCTCTTTTCCGTCAGTGGAAACCGATTCGAGATGAGGTTATTCAGCTGATGCGGGCAGGTGACCGTAGTACTGCCGCAGAAATAACTAAAAATAAGGGTGCACAACATGTTGCAAAATTAAACGCCCAATTTATTCAGTTAGAGGACTATGCCGCCACCAAAGCCTTGGGCTTTCTTAATCATGCTCAGCTTATAGGTAAAACATCTAGACAATATACAATTAGCTTAATCATTTTGGCAGTTGTCATTACCTTAGGCTCTTCTTTTCTGTTGATGCGCTCTATTACTCAGCCAATAAGTCAAGCAGTAAAAGCGGCTAATCAGCTGGCAAAGGGAAACCTAACCATTGACGTGAAAAATACAAGTCGCGACGAAATGGGGCAGTTATTGGAATCCATTCAAGGCACAGCCACCAACTTAAGAAGTATTGTTACCACTATATCAGGTGCCAGTACTGAACTTTGTTCTGCTTCAGAAGAGTTGGCTGTGGTGACTAAGCAATCAAGTCTGGGTATTGAAAATCAACAGATAGAAACGGATTTGGTCGCAACGGCAATGAACGAAATGGCAATGACAGTCCATGATGTTGCAGGCAATGCCGCCAAAGCTGCCGAAGCTGCCAAACAAGCTGATAACCAAGCAAATATTAGTGCTCAGGTGGTTGGGCAGACGATCTCATCAATCAGTACACTTGCCGATAGGGTAAATAAGTCCTCAGAAAACTTGCGTGAGGTTGAGCAAGAGACCGTGAACATCGGTAAAATTCTAGATGTTATCCGAGAGATTGCTGATCAGACAAATTTGCTGGCACTTAACGCAGCGATTGAAGCCGCTCGTGCAGGCGAGCAAGGGCGTGGTTTTGCCGTTGTGGCCGATGAAGTTCGCTCCCTTGCTCAGCGCACACAGGAATCCACCCAGGAAATCCAGAATATTATTGAGCAGCTTCAAGCAGGGACGCAAAGTACGGTTGCGGTAATGAATCAAGGAAAAGATCAGGCTGCACAGAGTGTGGATCAAGCCAATGAAACAGGCAGTACATTGCAGGTAATTGTTGATGCTATCAGCGTAATTAACGACATGAATATTCAGATTGCCAGTGCATCTGAGCAGCAAAGTTCGGTGGCTGAGAGTATTAACGAGAATGTAATAAACGTAAAACGCATCGCAGAAGAAAATACGGTTGCCACGAACAAGACCAGAGCCTCTACCATTGAAATTGCACGGTTATCAGGACTACTGAAAGATCTCGTTGCTCAGTTTAAGGTTTAAAAGATGAGTGGGTTAACGATGGATAGCAAGGATAATGTCTGTAAGGTGGTCATTGCTCATGAATCCCCTGACGCTGACGACGGTTCTCAAAAAAGCACGTTAACAGGCTTAACTGACAAGGGGGGAAATAAAGTTCAACAAGATAAAAATATACTGTTTTATAAGTTCATTACAGACGCAATGTTGCACTTATATCTTACCGTTGCATATTCTAAACAACATATGGGCGTTGTTAAAAGAAATGTCTGCTTGAGTAAGTTTTTCAAACAGGCGGCGAAAAATGCGGGTTATAAGCCAGTAAAATCTGATATTAAAGGACTTATCCATTATGGCCGAGTCCAAGGTGTCAACTTAGAACAGAAAATGGATGAAATACTTTCCCTTACCGAGAAGTATACAGTGAGTTATAGTAGTGATTCTGATATGGCATTATTTACAAAGTTGCTGGAAGAAATAAATAAGCATTGTCATCTTAATGCTGATTTTATAGATGATACGGGGTACCCAAATGACAACCGCCTCTACTTGGATAAACGCAATGTAGAGGGCGCGTTTGATGCCACAGGTAAATGGATAAATCAGATTATGCTACTTTTTCCTAAGAAAAATGTTTCTGGGGTAAAGGCTCTGGTTGAAAAACAGGGTTGGAGGTGTGTGTTGAGCAATCAATCTGATAATGAAGAGCATCAAGTGTGGATGCAGATATCATTAGGAAAACAATGAGAGTTCATTATTTCTAAAAGCACAAAACAAAACAGAACAGGCTGCCCTGTTGTAAAAATCATTTAATATGTCCTATGTGATACTAGGACATAGTTGGATTTTCGTACTTGTTAAGGAGTAAACCTAATATTGAAAATATGGACGTACTTAATATGATCAAAAAGGTAAGCTTGGTCCTTGGTCCGAGAACGAGTTAAATTTAAGTGTAATAAACATATTGTAAGTGCCTTATGCTGACAGTGGTGCTCAAAAAATTTATAAAGCGAAGTGGGTGAATGGGTGATTGTAAGATGCAAGTCTTGTTCGAAATATAGATCGTCAAGCTATGTTTGCCATTATTGTGGCGATGAAAGTAATGCTAAAAATAAATATTTAGGGCGATTATTTTTAGTTTTTATGGTAACTATTATTGTGATTGAAGTGATCAAGTAAAGCTGACCACGGTTTAATGGTTGAGCCAGCAGCGGATCTCTGACTCGTTTGCTGCCAGCCCATCATTGTATGGCTTTGTTGAAGCGATTAGATAATAATGTTCAATGATTTCCTTAACTTAACACTGAATACAGCTATCAGAGCCCTTAGTTACTTAATTGTTATTGATTGGAAGGGGCGGTCAATCCCATGACTCACATTAAGACAGCCAAAGGCTGCCTTAATGTGGCTAATGGCTATGACGCATTCGATTGCAAATCATGTGTTAGCTTTTCAGCCATAGCCGTTAACGTTTCTGATGTGAAATAGTTTAAATTGGTTCTTATAAACGCCTCCAGGCCCATTGACTTGTGACCTGTTAGCTCCTCAACATCTGCAGTGACTACATCAAATGCACCTTCTTGACAGCTCTTGTCTACTTCCTCAAGGTGTTGGATGAGAAAGTCACTGATATACCCAGTTTGTTTTATACCCAAGCTACTTCAAGATGCAGGATTCAGAGTGATATCAGCATGTCCAGTTCAAGGAAAATGGCGGCAGGAATGGTGGCCCCTTTCGACGTTATTTGACATAGAAATGGGCTTGCTGAATCACTCCAAAGGGCGAGTTGGCTGGGCTGGTATGCTTTGTTGCTGCTTTTTAACGTAGAGCCACTATGTTTTCAAATCAGCGCCTTGCCTACCAGTCCAGCCATTCTCGCTGAAACGAGCATCTTGAGGTAGTTTGGGTATATTGAATTAGCCCAGTCTTCAGTCGGGCTTGGGACGTATTCGATATCAGTACCTAATACTTTTGATGCTATGGCCGCAATTTCATCTGGAAAGGTCAAGTAAATTGTGGGTTTTGGGATGCTTGAGCTAATGTGATAATCGTTTCTTCACGGTTCTTATTCATGAGAAAACCTCATGCGCTTATGAGTTCCTAATTCTGGCACCTTACTTATATTATGAATCTATTGAAGTCGAGTAATTAACAGAAGGTATATTTCATGACACAATCTCATACTTCTAAGCAGAGTATCCAAGCACAAATCGTCAACGGTTTTGTAACTGGTGATATTGGCGGCAATCCTGCGGGCGTTGTTCTGGATGCTGATAATTTGAGTGAAGAGGATATGCTCGATATCGCATCTCAAGTCGGCTTGTCAGAAACGGCTTTTGTCTCGAGATCGAACACTGAAGGCTTCAAGCTGGACTTTTTCACTCCAAATCGTCGTATTGCCCATTGCGGCCATGCAACCATTGCAACATTTTCCTACCTTACAGAACTTGGGCTGGTTTCAGACGGCGAAACATCAAAGGAAACTGTAGATGGTCCGCGCAAGATCCTTATAAAGAACGGTGCAGCCTATATGGAACAATTAGCACCGAAATACCGAATGCCGAGCGACTGGAAAAGCGAGGGAGTTACTGCTGAGGATGTGCTCGACTCTCTTGGGCTGCATGAGTGTGATTTGGATCCGCGTATTGGTCCTGTCCTTGTGAATACAGGCAACAGCTTTGTCGTAGTGGCCGTGTCGGATGGCAGCATATTAAGTAATCTAACCCCTGATTTTGCCAAAATTGCCGACATTAGCGACAAACTAGACTTGATCGGCTATTACGTCTTTACCACCAATAGCGGAGCGACGAGCGAAGATGCAACAGCCCGTATGTTCGGCCCGCGCTTTGCGATAGAGGAAGAGTCTGCCACCGGAATGGCTGCGGGACCGTTGGCCTGTTTGCTCTATGATTATCTTGGTGTAAAGAAGACGTTGATGATTATTGAGCAAGGCAAATTTATGCAGCCTGCATCGCCAAGTCAAATTTCTGTGGAGCTGATTCTTGAAGATGGTCAAATCCAAGGATTGATGGCTGGTGGCCATGGCAAGGTGATGAAACGGTTAGAAATAACTATCTAAGTTTGCCGTAACTGTAGTGGAGGGTATCTTTTTTACAAAAGCTCTACCCTCATCAATGTCTGCACGTTCAGGCCCTGTAATTATGACTAACATCTAGACATAGAATTCTTTTTCCTTGTGCCGTTTCAAAAAACATCGATAAGGTAATACATAAGCCTTCACGAGTAATAGATTGATAGGGGGCTGTAACGTGCATGTGATTGGTCTGCTTTAGTGCATTACGAACATAGTGTTTTCTATACCAGTTAGCATTTTCACTTACTTTCAGCTGCCGAAATTTATCGTTATGATCATACGAATTCATGTTAAATGTAAGGGCTGATCCAATCTGATTACCAGTATCGTCAAGTAAATAACATCTAGAGGCCCTATTTATCAGGTTAAAAACGTCAGATGCTTCTGTGAGAGACTTTCCTTTTTTAATATTTTCAATCACATGCTTAAAAGGAACCTCGTACCTGGTTGACCAGCGTTTTTTTGCGGAAAGTTGATCTTTCTTGGCGGAGAGATATTTTTTTGATAGTTTTCTAAAGAGATCTAGTTTGTGTTCATGCTGATGATGAATTGGCTGTGGTCGAGAAAAATAGAAACCTTGAATGAAATCAGCACCGCTGTCTAACGCAATTAATGCTTGTTGCTCATTTTCTACACCTTCTATGACGACTAAGCAACCAGATTGATGCAGCAACTTTACTATTCCAGATAGTTTATTATTGTTTTCATTTGAACCAACTACTTGTGTGATCATACTTCTATCTAGTTTGACTATATCAGGCTGCAAGGCCCAGACCCGGTCGAAATTTGAATGACCGGCACCAAAATCATCAATGGCAAGCAAGCACCCCATAGACTTATAATAATTTGCTGCTTCAACTAATTTATCAATGTCATTGGTATGATCTTCGATAATCTCAATAACAACATTACTTGCAGGAATAGCAAAATGGTCAAGTAACTCTGAGAAATAATGGCCATATTGTCGACCTTTTTCACAGGTAAGGCTTGAAATATTAAGGAAAAGCCATTTGCTATCGTCTTTTAATGTTTGAAAGTTAGCCAGGTGAATAAATCGGCAGAGGCGATCAAGGTAGATGCTCTCTTCGTCATTTTTTGGTCTACTAAATAGTACATCTGGAGAGATCGCCTTTTTATCTCCATCTGTTGCTCTAATTAATGCTTCATAACCTATTATTCTTTGGTGATCGATACTGTATATTGGTTGAAGAGCTGTATTAAGGGTTAAGTTTTTATAGTTGGATACGCAAATGCCTGACTGTATTGCAGCAGCATTGCGTATAATATTCAGACTTATCACCTTTTGAACCTCTGGAGTATATTTAGTTTGTACATTTTCTAACTCATGGGCTAACATTGTATTTCACACTTATCCATATATCGACTTCAAAACTATAAAGTCCGCCGCCATTTTATCTTTATGGGATAAGCTATTAGCATAAATCATACCATTTGGAGGTTGTATTAGTGTTGTAATGGACGGTTGCTTGTTTGTTGCAGTAATGGTTCGATATGTGTTTTATTGCTGGTTTTTTGTTGTTTTGTACCAATATTGCGTGCGTGTATTGATGTTCATCTAAATGTGGATGCGATGAAATATATGATTGCTCTTAAATATAAGATCCTAAATGGGCCAAATTGGTGCAATGTTACAGCGCTGCACCAATATTGCACACCTCCATTACAGTATTTATGTCGGATCTCATTTTTAAGCTTTGATGCCTCGCTCTACCAATATCTCTTCAATTTCGCTGTAGCTCAGCTTGTAGGAAGGATAGAAACAACGTTTACCTCTCATGTTTGAAGGCGTTTATTTCGGCAATCAAAGACTGTTATAATGTGACGCTACCAGAAGCTGCAGGCTTTCTGGTGTCCAAAATCACGGATAATTTTCAGCTACTCAAACCTACATATTTAAGTTGAATGGGTATAGCTATCAAACTGGACTGCAAAATAACCACTCCTGCGCCTCAGCAGGAGTGCGACTCTTCTATTTCAAAGGCACTACCAGAAGATCTATTGAGGTAGATTTGAATAACCGTTTTGCTGACGAGGTAAACTGATGCCAGAAGCTATGGTGATGACCACAGACAACCAAATCCACATTTAATTCTTTGATGGCACGCTCTATTTCTTCAATAAGATCACCGCTACCAACAAAGGTACCCTGAATAGGATATCCCGCATTGTCCAGTAGTTCTTTCAAATGTTCCTCAGATGTATCATCCTTACACACTTTACTGGGCATAGCATACCTAGGGTCAAAAACCGTGTAGGTGTATTCTTCGTGGTATAGTTCTCCATCGTAAAACAGAGATAACTTCGCATCTAAATTACGAGCGAGGCTAGTCGCTTTTTCAAGTAAAAGTTTACTCTCAACAGAAAGATCTACCATAACTATAATGTGCTTATAACTCATACTTAAATTTCCTGCTCAGTGCTCTAATATAAGTTTAGCTAGTTACCAACGCACTACTCCTGGTTAGATATTTGTGAAGCTTTCTCTCGTGTTTCAGTTAAACGTCGAGTTAAGTCAATAATATTCTGGCGAGTAAAGATATCGTCTAAGGTAGTAGAAAGCTTACGACGCCAGTTCGGATATTCATCGACAGTCCCTGGAATATTTACTGGCTGGTCCATTTCTAGCCAGTCTTCAAGCTGAAGGCTAAGTAGCGCACTTGAACTTGCAGCCAAGTGCAATTGCATGCCTTCACTCAGGTACCGATCCATTGGGACATATGCAGCATCATGCCTAACACCTTCAGGAAGATAACCATGCCAGGCCAAACTATCAAGAATTCTTTGCTTACTTTCAGCCCGGCTATCAAACAGGCCTGCTAACTGCTCTTGGTTAGGATACAAGCCTAGCTCTTCGCCCATTTTAAGATCATCACAGTGCCAGAAGCCACGCAGTGTCGGCATATCATGGGTACACAGTGCAGCCATCGATTGTGCTGGGTAATGCGCTGGCGAATAGAAACCACCATCCTCGGCCGTTTCGAAGAAGAAGACCTTGTATGAGTGGATCCCCGCTGCAGATAGCTTCTCGACGATCTCATCAGGGACGGTACCCAAATCTTCACCGATCACGGTGCACTCATAACGATGACTCTCCAGCGCCAGGATAGACATCATGTCTTCTACAGGGTAGTACATGTACGCCCCGTCCTTCGCGCCTTCACCTTTCGGGATCCACCACAGGCGTAATAAACCCAATACGTGGTCAATACGAAGTGCACCACAACTACGCATGTTAGCGCGAAGCAGCTGAATAAATGGTTCGTAAGCGGTTTCCTTCAGAGCATCAGGATTTAGTGGAGGCAGCCCCCAGTTCTGACCTAAAGGACCGAGAATATCTGGTGGCGCGCCCACGCTAACGTCTTGACATAGGGCACCATGATCTGCCCATGTTTCTGCACCCGAGTCACAGACACCGACAGCCAGGTCACGGTAAAGGCCCATTGCCATGCCTTTCTCTTCGGCCAGTTCATTAACTTCAGCCAACTGGGTATCGGCCAGCCACTGAAGATACATAAATAGCTGAACTTTCATATAGTTTTTCTTGATAAAGGCCTGTACAGCCGGATTATCAAAATGACGGTACTCTTCAGGGAATACTGGCCAGCCCCATACTGAGTCATCTTCTTTCTTCAATTCAGCATGGAGGGCATCAAACGCTGCCTGGTGCAGCAGGCTCTCGCCACCCTGTTCAACGAACTCTAGGAACTGCTGGGCACGAGACGTCTTGTTGTTGAGGTGACGTTCACAGAAAGTGTCAAACAGCAAAGGTAGTACGGCCATTTTCAGGCAAGATACTTCGCTGTAGTTAACCCAGTTAGCATTACGCGCTTCAACCAGGCGCTGCTGGAACTCAGGGCTTCCCACCAGCTGTTGTGCTTTGTCACACAGAGCAAACTCAGATACTGAGCTCACATCAATGTACATCAGGTTCAGCCAACAACGTGAAGATGGGCTGTATGGGCTTGCACCTTCCGGGTTAGCTGGGAATAAGGAGTGAATTGGGTTGAGACCAACAAAATCACCGCCGCGGGAGGCAACATCAGCAACCAATTGTTTCAGATCACCGAAATCACCAATCCCCCAGTTGTGATTAGTGCGAATTGAATACAGCTGAACACTGGTGCCCCACAGCTTGTTGTTCTCCAGCAGGGCATCCTGCTTGTAACAAGACTGAGGAGTGACGATCAAAGTCATTTCAAACGGAGATTTACGACGCTTACGGAACACTTCAAGCTTGTGATAACCCCAAGCAAGATCATCAGGCAAAGCAAAAACCAACGGACCACCGTTTGCACGCTCGTCGCTGATTAGCTGAGACTGCAGCCTGCCTTCTATCACTTCGCCCTGCTCAGTTGTTAAGCGCCAGCTGAAGTCGCTGATCCGCGTGTTCTGGCCAAGGTGCATTGCAATGTGCATTGGCTCACCGCTACGAACCACCTGTACAGGTGCAAGGACATTAGGACGGTTCTTACTAATTGCTGACTTAAGCAGCGCTTCGTCATTTTTTGTGTCGTAACCAAGCGCTGCTAGCAGGCGACGGATCGTCTCGTTCTCAACTTTGGCTTCATCTCCCCAAGCACTGACATAGCTATCTGCAATACCTACCATGTCAGCAACTTGCTTTAATACTTGATTGTCTTTCATCGTTCTCTCCGTTAGCGGCCTTGCGGCCGCTACGATGTCAGGTTTTGCTGAACTCAGTACTAATGGAGTAATTGAGTGTAACATCTCCCTCTATTGGCAAGTCTTTCAATAAGAGCTATTTTTTTTAACCTTTAACACCACCAGCAGTTAAACCACCCACTAGGAACTTTTGGACCAACAGGAATACCGTAGTGATTGGAATGGCTGACAATACCGCAGCCGCTGCAAAATCACCCCATAGGTAGTTCTGAGGGTACAAATACTGCTGCATACCTACTGCCAATGTATAGTTGTTGACATCAGTAAGCAGAAGTGAGGCCACTGGGACCTCTGTAACGACACCGATAAACGACAGGATGAACACAACCGCCAGAATGGGCACTGAAAGTGGCAGTAATACCAGACGGAACGCCTGCCATGGTGTTGCACCGTCAAGTGCAGCCGCCTCTTCCAATGACCCATCAATAGTCTCGAAGTAACCTTTAATTGTCCATACATGTAGTGCAATACCACCTAAGTAAGAGAAAATAAGGCCACCATGGGTATTCAGACCCAGGAATGGAATATACTGTCCCAAACGGTCAAATAGTGCATAAAGAGCTACCAGAGCAAGTACTGCAGGGAACATCTGGAAAATCATCATCCCTTTCAAAATAGTGCTCTTTCCTTTGAAGCGCATACGAGCAAAAGCGTAAGCACTGGTTGTAGAAAGCGCAACGATAATGATTGAAGTAATACCGGCGACTTTAACTGTGTTCCACAGCCACAGCATTACAGGGAATGGTGGCGGCGTCACACTTCCATCACTGTTTTCAATAGAAAAGCCCAAAGCGAGACGCCAGTGATCTAATGTTGGATTACTTGGGATCAGCTCACCACCAGCAAAGTTACCTTCACGAAGTGAAATTGCCACGATCATCAGTAGCGGGAAAATTGTCACAGCAAGGAACAGACACATTCCAATGTGTGTCGCCCATACCCGGTATTTCAATGATTTTGGTTGTACCATTGGCATGACGTACCTCCTTAATCTTGCTCTAGGGTTGTCTTAGTGAACTTCAAGTTAAGTAGTGCCATACCACCTACCATCAGGAAGATAATGGTTGCAATTGCACCGGCCAAACCGAAGTCCTGACCACCGCCCCCCTCAAAGGCGATACGGTAGGTATAACTGACTAGCAAGTCGGTATAACCCGCAGGCTCTGAGGTACCCACCATGTTAGGTCCACCTGCCGTCAGTAGCTGAATCATTACAAAGTTGTTGAAGTTGAATGCAAAACTTGCAATCAGCAATGGCGTTAACGGCTTGATCAACATTGGCAGTGTGATCTTGAAGAAATTTTGAATCGGGCCAGCACCGTCAATTGCTGATGCCTCGTACAAGTCTTCAGGAATTGACTTCAACAGTCCCATACATAGGATCATCATATAAGGGAAGCCAAGCCAGGTATTAACCAGTACGACCATGAACCGGGCCATCATAGGCTCTGAGAACCAAGATGGTTTGATACTGAACATTGCATCGAGCATCATATTGATTTCACCAAAGCTCTGGTTAAACAGACCTTTGAAGATAATAATAGAGATAAATGAAGGTACTGCGTATGGCAGAATCAACAACACTCTGTAGATACCACTGCCCTTTAGTGGTTCCCACTGAACAATACAAGCCAGGATCATACCCAAGGCCAGCGTCAGGGCAACAGACAGGAAGGCAAACACAACAGTCCAAACGAAGATCCCAAAGAAAGGTTCTTTGATACCATCATCGGTCATGACACGTTCGAAGTTAGCACCACCCACACCAACAACAAACCCTGGTGAAATAGGCTCACCAACAAAGTTGCCTTCACTATCAACAGGTTGATAGAAGCCAGTTTCCATATTGGGTTTATAAATCTGCTGAGTCTGATTATTCAGCATGCTCAGGCCATCATCCTGAACAGTGAAGAGAGGCGTTTCGGCTGCAAACTTACGCAGACCGCTCATCTTGATCTCATGACCGCTCGGCATCATTAATTCAACTTTTGCCAAGTTAGAGCGGTTCTGGACAATTGCTTTAATCTTTTCTTTTTCGCCCTGGACACTGTCAACTTCGTGAAGTGACATAACATCAGATGTAGGGTTTGAAATATTAAACACATCTGAGGCCAATAGATCACCATCGGCCTGAATCACCAGCTGATGACCATTTTCAACTTTATAGAGATCAAAGCGATAGCTCTTACCAGACTGGAAGCTACGCTGCTCCAAAACTGCTTGGGTCCTGTCCAGCGATAGCTGGTTCGACGCACTGTAGTTGGTAAAAGAAAGCCCAACGGTATAAACCAGCGGGAAGATAATAAATACAAGCATCCCGACAACACCCGGGAAGATATAGCGGTGGGCGTATGTTCTGTTACTTCCAAAAATATACAGAGCAAGTGCGGTTAGAATAACGGTAAGAAGTGCAAAAGGGATTTCGCCCTGTGCATACATCAATACGGTAGCATAACCATTAACAACACCGATAATGCCTAGTAGTGACCATTTCAGCCACCAACGATAATTAAATTTAGGACTTTTCGGTTGTGATTTCAAAAGCCGGTCACCTTAAACTGAATACATCTCAGCACCTTGCTAGCAAAAAAATGACAAGAAATGGGGGAGAGTTTCCTCTCCCCACAAAACAATTACTTAAGCATGTGTCCAGCGGCTTCGTCCAGCGCACTATCAACATCCTGGCGACCATCAACAACATTCTTGATTGCGTTACCCTGGGCATACCAGAATGCAGCCATTTGCGGAACATTAGGCATAATTTCGCCGTTCATTGCGTTATCCATAGTGGCGGCAATACGCACATCCTTGTCTAGCTTCTTCTGGAATGATTTCAGCGCTACTGCGCCTAGTGGTTTATCATTGTTAACCTTGCCGAGCCCCTCGTCTGTTAGCAGGTAGTTTTCGATAAACTCAACAGCTAGATCCTGGTTTGGAGATGCAGAACTGATCCCAGCAGTCAAAATACCGACGAATGGTTTAGATGGGTTGCCGTTTAGCTTAGGCAATACTGCCACGCCGTAATTAATGCCAGACTTTTCAACATTGCTCCAAGACCATGGGCCATTGATTGTCATCGCGACATTACCCTTGTTGAACTCAGCCTCAGCGATGCTGTAATCCATATCTGGCGAGATCACTTTCTTATCAACCAGTGATTTGATGAAGTTCATGCCACGTTTTGCACCGGCATTGTTAACACCCACATCTTTCACATCATAACCTTCAGCGGTGAACTTGAACGCGTAACCACCATCAGCAGACAGTATTGGCCATGTGAAGTACGGTTCTTTCAGGTTCCACATAATCGCTTTCTTACCATCTTTCTGAAGCTTTTTGTCCAGCGCTTCGATGTCTTCCCAGTTCTTAGGTGGGGTTGGAACAAGATCCTTATTGTAAATCAGAGAAAGCGCTTCAACCGCAACAGGGTAACCGATGTATTTACCGTCGTACTGCACAGCGTCCCAGGTAAAGTCAATGATCTTGTCTTTTACTTCTTTAGAAGGCTTAACTTCTGCCAGCAGACCTGATTTCGCATAGCCTCCGAAACGGTCATGTGCCCAAAATACGATGTCCGGACCATCACCCGCTGCAGCTACCTGAGGGAACTTCTCAGATAAACCATCAGGGAAAGCAACTGTTACTTTGACACCTGTATCTTCTTCAAACTTCTTACCCACTTCAGCCAGACCGTTATAACCTTTATCACCATTGATCCAGATAGTTAGTTGACCTTCTTCAATCGCGGCGGGTGCGTTTACTGAGCCAAGTGCGGCAAGGGAACAAAAAGCTGCTGTGCTGAGTATTTTCTTCATTTTTAACACCCTTCATGATTGTTATATGTCGTGTTGTAGAAATGTCTCTACAGTACAATTTACACCATTAGGATTGGCTCTGAGATTTAAAGCGTAATCTCTGTCGTTTCAATTAGTGATGCCGTTCTAAAACAATTCTTCCTTTTCTCTCTTTTAAATTCTTAGCAAGAATGATGTTATCCAGTAGCGTCTGAGTAATTATAGGTGCAGTTAGGCTGCCAGCGCTTAAAACTGCTCTTAAACCGATATAACATTAGGATTATTGAGCTGTCCATTTTCAATCATTGACTACAGTTCTACACAAGCTAATGTCGCCTTCGCCCCTTGTTCTGATTTCCATCCCAGACACTGATGCATCTTCCTCATTAATCAGAAGGTGTTTTACATTTCAATTCCAATATGTGGCAGAACCTGCTTGGCTGCGACTATTGCATAAGTATTAAAACCAATATTTTGTCTCAATTACATGTTCAAAAAGGACAAACTGCCAATTATTCGATGACTGTGATGGTTGGTGACTCAAGGTTAGCTATGCTAATGAAACCGGAAAACGAAGAATGAAGAATAAAGCACACTAATCCATCACTGGAGCGCTAAAATGAACAAACATACACTGAATTTAACTGTTGTAATTACGACCATGTTCGTCTCATCATCCGTCATGGCTGAAGTTGATTTTCACGGTTATATGCGTGCAGGTATTGGGGTCAGTGGTGAAAACGGCCAGCAGGTGCGTTACCAGTCGAATAAAGTCGGTCGCCTCGGGAATGAAGATGATCTCTATGCTGAAATTCTATTAGGTAAAGAGCTTTACAATCAAAATGGAAAATCCTTTTATGTCGACTCAATGGTTGCCTTACTTTCTGATGGAAGCAACGACTTCGAAGGTACGAATACATCTTGTGAGTTGATCAATAATTCAGCAGGTGATGTTGATGATATCTCCTGTAATAATGATGCACAATTTGCCCTTCGTCAGTTCAATATTCAGTCTAAGGGGCTCATTCCGCGCAATCCGGAGGCGGTTACCTGGGCAGGCAAGCGTTACTATCAGCGCCATGATATTCATATTTCTGATTTTTACTACTGGGATACATCAGGATCCGGCGCAGGTGTGGAAAATTTATCTGTCGGTACAGGAAAACTGTCATTAGCGGTACTTCGCCAAGATAGCGGTGACGTCAATGTGAATAACTTTGATATCCGGTACGCCGAAATTAAGCTTTGGCAAGAGACCAATCTAGAACTTGGTTTTAATTATGGCCTCATCAATGAAACAGATGAACAAAAAGCGGGTATAGGCGAAGATCCGCTGATGTTTACTGCTGAAATAACTATGGCTGATGTTATCGGTGGTTTGAACAAAACAGTATTCCAATATGCGACTGAAAGCTATGGTGAACAAATGGCCGGATTGGGGGCGGGTAACTCACCCGATGCAACCTCTGATGATGGTGTTGAGGGTTACCGAATCATTAATTGGGGGGTTATGGCCCCAACAGAGACTTGGGAAATCGGATATCAGCTTGTATATGCCCGTTCAAGTTATGACAGTCAGGATGATCACTCTATTTTTAATATAGTTGCTCGCCCAATGTATAAGTGGGATGAAAATATGCGAACAGTGTTTGAGGCTGGCTGGTTTACAGAAGAGAACGATAACGTAGATAGCTCCGGTAGCAAGTTAACCTTGGCACAAGCTTGGGCAGCCGGCACCAGTTTCTGGGCCCGTCCTGAACTTCGAGTATATGCCAGTTACCTGAGTGATTATGAAAATGATGATGCTTTTGGGACCGGAAACGACTCGGAATACAACCTTGGTGTCCAGGTTGAAGCATGGTGGTAAACCAGATAGAGCTAAGGGAATGATTAAGTCAAAAACCATAACATTATACCTATGGGCCGTATTCACTACGGGTTGTGTATCAGTACCTGAAATTAGTACTCAGGCAAAGAGCCCAGCTACTAATAGCGTCGCTTCTCCGGCAGAATTAAACTGGCAGGAACTGAATCTCCCGGTAGATATCAATTTTGAATTTGACGAAAAAAGTCAGGTACTGCTAGATGATAACAGTATTGGTCCTGTAGCAAGTTTTGTTATTCCAGTAGGCAGAACTCCGATTGACATGGTTCTGACTAGCCATGTTGATAGAAAATTAACCCTTTATATACCAAATATATTGATCACCAATTCCGAAGGGCAGGTACTTTACCACACCAAATCAACTGAATTCAGATATATACCAGCAAGGCTTTTAGATGGAAATCAAATTCAGACACGATTTACCATTGCTCCACAGGTAGGGACGGATCAAGTCAATGTTTTAATCTACACCACTTCCGAAGATCTAAAAGGTAGTACAACAGTTGTTCATCCAGCTAAAGCATTCGCGATAGGAAAAGGAAATCAGCCACCGAAGATCCCAGATCTTACTGCGTTGCACAGCAAGTATGGTCAACTAAATTTAACAGTATCGGTAGCGAGTTCAACAAATCAATACCCGATTCATCCTAGTCTTGATTATGTGCCGGAAAGCGACACGAGAAGTACCTACTATCTGAATTCTATTCAATACAGCGTAGAGCAAGGAGATATGGATCATGCCATTACATTACTGAATGAAGCTGAAAAACTTGGTATCCCAAATGCTAGAGCAACGTTTATCAATGCAGTTCAAATTCAAAATGAGCATAAAGTAGCAGATTAATTGCTTGCTGCATTTTACGGTGCTTTTTATCCATCCAGAATACTTGAAAGTTCTTTGCTAAAGTTTGGTCTTCTTAATTGTATACTTCCCCAAAGGATACCGATGACTATGAAGATCAAACTTATATTACTCCCGTTGCTAGGTAGCAGCTTGCTTATCAGTCTTTCTGCCTTTGCTGATTTAAGAGATATTGGTCGATATGATTCCAAGGGATTATATGAACCGGGGTACGTAAATTACCAGCACGCTAGAGAACGGAGCTCAACACCAAATGAAGATTCCAACCACTTGAACAAGATTGGATTTATGAATGCATCTGGTCATTATGAGCCGAACTACGTAAATTACCCTACGCCAAAAAGCAAACATGCTAACAACAAAACAGAGTTAGAACTGCTTTCTGAGGTGGGGCATTACAACCAAAACGGCATTTACGAACCGGGCTACGTAAATTACCGCCACTGAACGACTTTGCTGAAGGGGCCTATTGCATCTTGGAATTGGAATGTAGAAACACCTATCCCCAGATATAATTAGGCCACTAGGGGGGGAGTTGCTTCCTAGGAGAGATATCTCCAGCATTTTTATCTAACCATTGCAAGTTTACGAAACGCTTGAACCAAATGCTTTTGGTCCAGAGGTAGTCGTTCAATCAAGTTTATGTAATTGTTATCTTTAAATGCTTAGTATTTGAATTTGGTATGTATAACAAGTATAAGAGTGACGGTAAAAAAGCCGATACATTGATGCAGCAGCTAGAAACAAGGGATTGACCAGTATGAGCGACAAAACCCGAAACAAGCTGGAACAAGCCCTGTTGTATATTGAGCAAAACTTGGATGAAAAGCTGTCTGCGGAGCAAGTTGCTCAACATGCTTGCCTATCAAGTTTCCACTTTCAGCGTATGTTCAGTGCTTATCTGGGGGAGCCTGTTAGCCAATATGTATTGCATCGGCGTTTGGAGCACGCAGCCAAAAACCTATTAGCTCAGCCTGAGTTAGGGTTACTCGATATAGCGTTGAATGCAGGTTTTGAAACCCATAGTGCCTTCACCCGTGCATTCAGACAGCACTTTGCTATTAGCCCAAGTGAATTTCGCTTACAGCCGGAAAAAGCCAAGCTAAGCCATGATAAATCTCGCCCTTTTTTAAACACTGTGATGGCAAAGAGCTCGACATTGAAGGTGGAGATCAAGTCTTTGCCTGACCTTTTCTATAACTACAAAACCGCTAAAGGTACTGTAAACGGCACATTCCTCAAGCAAACTCAGCAAGAAGTTACCTGTGACTTTCAGCTCCTAAGCAGAAAACCACAGCTTTATGGCTTAATTAGCGCATTCCCGGCGAGCCCTCAAAGTCTAAATGACAATTATGCTCAGGTGTTATACGGCGCCCTTTATCTTGATCCGCAAACTGATACCTGGAGTCCAGACTGGCTCCAAATTGAGCCTGGCCTATGGGCGGTGTTTGAGCATAAGGGTGACTATGATTACCTGTATCAAACTTGGAATCAGGCCTTCCGGGCTTGGCTGCCAAGCTCAGGGTATGAATTAAGAGATGCTTTACCTTTTGAACTCTATATAACCTCTCCCGTTACGACGCCTCAGAAAGATTGGTTAACGCATCTCTATGTGCCAGTAAAAACAGCAGGATCTGAACAGCAAACATAACCTGGTATTGCTGTAATTCGCTATAGATAACAAACAAGGAAACTATCTATGGCAATTCACCAATTATCAGCTGTTCAAGCGTGCGAGAGAATCCAGCAGGGAAAAGAGACGCCTCAGCACCTCAAGCAACATTTGCTGAACCGAATATCGCAGCTAGATCCTGAACTGGGTGCTTTTATATATCAGGATCAAACACCAGCAAAGCAAGGCTCTTCTCTTCTCGCAGGGTTACCGATCAGTTTCAAAGACCAGTTCCACATTAAAGAGTTACCCTGCAGCTTTGGTCTCGCTCAAACAACATTAAGTGAAGTCACCGCGCCAGTTGTAGAAAAGCTGTTTCAGCAAGGGGCCAGTTTACTGGGGAAAACAAGCCTTCCTCCTTTAGCGATGGACTTTCAAACGAATAATAAGATTCGAGGATTTTGCAAAAATCCGTGGGATCAAGACTATACCTGTGGTGGTAGTAGTGGTGGCGGCGCCTCTGCTGTTACTTCTGGAATGAGTTTTGTTGATATAGGCACTGATCTCGCGGGTTCATTGCGGATCCCTGCCAGTTTCTGCGGTGTGTATAGCTTGGTACCCAGTGAAGGAGCGTTGACCAGCCAAGGGATACTGATGAAGTCTGAACTCTCTCTGCCACATTTTGCTCGCCCCGGCCCCATAGGTAGAGAGCCTCAGGATCTTGCTTTGATCTGGCAAGCGCTTAAAAATGAGAGTAAGGCTGAGATCGATGAACACTTGAGACTGGCTTATTGGCAACAAGCGGATGAACTACCACTAGATTCAGATATCAGTAAGCTGATGGATCAAGCTTTAGGCCAATGGCAAGAGGCCGGGCACCAGTGTTACCAGTCAAAACCTGAACACTTTAGTTTCACAGATTGCTGGAAAGCCTATGGACACATCATGGGGTTTGAAACGTCTGGTTTAATGAACCCTTTTATCCGATGGCTAAGTATATTGTCAGGAAAAGATAGCAGAAAACGTTCTCCTAATTTTCTAAATAATGTAATTCATGGCTATCGCAGAAATCGTAACGAATACTCTAGGGCGCTGAAACAACGTGAAAATTTGATCCACCATTGCCAAACGTTTTTTCAGCAGTTTGATGCCTGGATATTGCCTGTTACGTGTTGCCTCGCATTTAAACATATATTGCCAAGTTCGGAACAAGGCCCGAACAGAGACTATAAAGCACCGTTGATAGTCAATGGATTAGAACTGAACTATCTTGATGCGCTGACAGCATATACAACACCGATTAGTCTGATCGGCCATCCCGTTGTGACAATGCCAATTGGCCTTGATAGAAATGGGTTGCCTGTTGGCATTCAACTCGTCGGGAAAATGAATGGAGAAGCTAAACTGCTACAAATAGCCGAGGAGTTATCTAAACATATTAATATGCCTACTTGTCCTGTATTGCTAGAGCAAACTGATTCATTGAGTTAAATCAATAGTAAATAGTGATCCTGAAGTTGAGCAAGGTATATATATACATGCTGGTTCAATTATAGGGAATTTAAAACATATCATTCTTTCATAAGAATAAGAGTCAAACGCATCACACTTTGAATTACGGTACTTATTATTTTACTTATAGCTATGACTAGGTGTTAACAGGGTGCAGATAAGATCTGCACCCGCTGAACGGATCTGCCCTATGCTGTTTTCAGATACGACGTTCTTAATTTATTTAATATAAATCCTAAGCATGCGATTGAGCAGGCGCCGATTAGTACAGGTGTCACTAAGAACGGCCAACTTTGCCCGGTCAACATAACTAGCATTGGGTTTGCACCTGCTGGTGGATGTGTCGTTTTTGTCAGAAGCATTGTAGTAATGGCTAAGCCGGTTGCCAATGCCAGTGACCAAGGATACACGCCAACATATTCAATAAACAAAACGCCAATAAGTGCTGTTAATAAATGGCCAATAATGACATTTTTAGGTTTAGCGAGTGGGCTATCAGGCAGGCCAAATACCAACACGGCAGTTGCGCCAAAAGGCGCCATTAGCCAAAGCCCGGCATGTGTCATGCTATCAAGATAGGACAAAACACCGATAGCAAGAGTTGCCCCTAAACCAGCAACGATGGGGAAAATTGCTTTATTCATGTTACTTTCCCTTATGGTAGACAGGTCTGTCTACCAGTTAGGGTAGACAACCTTGTCTACTCGTGTCAATATGTTTTCTTGTAAGGAGTTGCTCTATGAATGAAAAGAAATTGTTATTGGTTAAAACGGCTTTGCGCCTTTTTTACTCCGCTGGTGTCAACTCTGTTGGTATCAATGAAGTCTTAAAAGAGTCAGGCGTGGCCAAAAAAACGCTTTATAACCATTTTGCCAGTAAAGAAGAGCTCGTGTTGGCGACGTTACAATACCGAGATAAGCTATTCTATCAGTGGGTTAAATCACTCTTAGACAGCAAGGTGTCTGCGAGAGAGTCTGTCCTTGCCATGTTCTATGGGTTAGATGATTGGTTTAATAATCGAGTACCAGAGCTTGATGAGTTTAAAGGCTGTTTTTTTATTAACACGGCTGCTGAATTCAGTGAGCCCACTTCGCCGATTAGGGTTTATTGCTCGCATCACAAAGAGAAGCTGAGAGAGCTGGTTAGAGAGAAGGTTAGCGTGCTTTCAATGGAACCGGAACGAGAGGCTATGTTAGTCGACGCTATTTGTATTTTAAAAGAAGGGGCGATTGTCTCTGCATTTGTTGGCGGTGACAAAAATGCTGCGTTAAAGTGCATACTAACGGTGTCTAGGTTGGTCGAGCTAGAGTGTTAATAGCTCGAATCCCATACAATAACTAGTTGAAATAATTGTTTAGCCGCTATGTTGCACACTTTTCTCATACTCAGATATGATTGTTGTGCTTTTTACAGCGCTTTCAAAAAATCGGGATTTTACATCCAGGTAGTCTGGATTAGAAAAGAATGCTTCCATGTCAGCTTTGCTGGGAAAGTTGATTGTAAAGACACGATTAATATCGTTACTTTCTTCAGGTAATAATACTTCTGACACCTTAAAGTCGTAGCCGAAGCTGCCGCCAAACTGTGAGAGTATCGGTTTCATTGCCGTCCGGTATTCTTGGTAGCGGTGGTCATCAATAACATTAAGGCCAACTAACATTTCATAAGACATTGAGGTTCCTTACTCAATAGGGCTATTGTCACCCGTCAACTGCAGTATAACGTTGAGAGCAGTAGATAATAAAAAGGAGCTAGCCTTAAGACTAACTCCATTTATTTTTCATTCGACTAGACCAAACTAGCCAGCATGTCGTCTGAATAGCCAACTAATTCAGCACCTTCACGTACTCTGGAGACATAATCTGGGTTGGCGATGAAAGGTCGACCAATTGCAATTAAGTCAAACTTATCATCGGCAATAGCCGCGCTTGCAGCCTCTGGTGTGTAACTGCCAACCCCAACCAGTGTTTTGCTGTAATTGGCGCGAACATAACTGGATGCTCGGCCACCGAGGTAGTCAAACTCTATACTATCGTCAAAAATACCGATATGCAGGAATGCCAAGTCTCGCTTTTCTAGCTCAGTTAAAAGGTAATCAAACACGTCACGGTCACGGCTATCGCCAGCCATATTAAAGTAGGCACCAGGGCTGACTCGAAGAGCCGTTCTCTCGTTGCCGATACGATCACTGACAGCATCAACCACAGCCAGTGCAAATCGAGACATGTTCTCAGGACTGCCGCCATATTCATCGCTACGGCGGTTACTGTCATGGTGCAGGAACTGATCGATGAGATAACCATTGGCACCATGGATCTCGACTCCGTCAAATCCGGCATCGATAGCATTACTGGCAGCCTGGGCATAATCTTTTACCAGTTGTGCAATATCCTCATGAGTTACAGCTTTCGGTACCTGATAGGTTAGCTCGCGCACTCTCGGAACCGTGCCCTCAACAGCAATTGCAGAAGGTGCCAGTACATCACCACCGCCAAAAAAGTGAGGGTGGGCAACACGCCCGGTATGCCACAGCTGCGCAAAGATCTTACCGCCGTTACGATGAACCGTATCGGTTACAACGCGCCAGCCGTTAATTTGTTCAGGGGTAAATAGGCCAGGGGTGTTTGGATAGCCTTGGCCATCAGGTCGGATAATAACCGCTTCGGAAATGATCAAACCTGCCTCAGCACGACGGCCATAATATTCAGCCATTGCCTGTGTTGGCACAAGATCATCATCAGCCATGCACCGGGTCAGCGGTGCCATCAAGATACGATTATTAAGGCTAATCGAGCTATTAAGAGCAAAAGGTTGAAACAGGTTATCAGTCATAACGATGTCCTTTCTTGAATGTTCATTCAAGATGCCTTTTCTTGAGTGAACATTCAAGTATTATTTTGAACAAATATTCAAAATTAAGTACACTCAGGTTAGATAGAATTGAACAGTATGAAAGCCGCTAATGAGAAACGCAGAGTTTGACCGAGAAACTGTACTGAGATCAGCCATGATCGCCTTTATGCATAAAGGTTATGCTAAAACCAGTATGCAAGATTTGACCAAGGTGACGGGTCTGCACCCCGGCTCAATCTATTGTGCTTTTGATAACAAACGTGGCTTGCTACTGGCTGCGATAGAGCAATACAAGCAAGATCGAAGCGCAGAGTTTGAAGGATATTTTTCAGATACACAGCCGGTATTGGTTCAGCTAAAAAATTATCTGGATGGTATTGTCCAACAGTGTTTGAGTTGTGATGCATCTCAATCTTGTCTTCTGACTAAAGCACTTAATGAAGTGGCCGAGCAAGATGCTGAAGCTCAAGACATCATCTCTCAGGGGCTCGCTAATTGGCAGCAAGCTTTGGCCAATAAGTTCGAGCTAGCTAAGTCAACAGGAGAGCTGACAACACAGAGAGATAGTGCTCACTTGGCACGTTATTTTGTGATGGGGATATATGGTTTGAGAACGTTCGCACATACTCACCCTCAAGAAGAAGTGCTTCAACAATTAGCCGATCAGCTCTATCACGATATCTGTGCTTGATCTTTGATGGCTGGAACAACTCAGTAATAGCCCCTTTGGTAGCTGGTTACTTACAATCGTCTTGCTAGATCCTTTTCCCGTTTAACGCCGAGACCCTCATGGAAACTTCAGTTTTATTAATGTTTATACCTACTTTCTTTGCTGTGTCTGCTACCCCCGGACTTTGTATGACACTGGCGATGACCTTAGGTATGACCATTGGCGTACGCCGCAGTTTATGGATGATGGCCGGTGAACTCGTCGGTGTAGCACTAGTGTCTATTTCAGCATTGGTTGGTGTTGCGACTATTCTGCTGGCCCGTCCCAATCTATTTCTGGCATTGAAATATCTAGGTGGCGCCTATTTGCTTTACTTGGGTATTCAGATGTGGCGCTCTCGTGGGAAAATGGCGATCCCTGCTGATTTGGATAGCCAGGTAAGCGTTAAACCGATAGCGCTGGCCGTCCAGGGCTTTGTTACTGCGATTGCCAACCCGAAAGCATGGGCCTTTATGATCTCGCTGTTGCCGCCGTTTATCGATGCGAGCTTACCGCTGCGCCCGCAGGCAACCATTTTGATTAGTGTGATTCTGTGTTTTGAGCTGATCTGTATGTTGTTGTATGCAGCAGGGGGGCGAACCCTGCGTGGTTTGCTGCAACAGCGTGGTAACGTCATGATTATGAACCGGATTGCAGGAAGCCTGATGATGGGGGTTAGTGTTTGGTTGGTTATGGGGTAATCAGTGAGTCTGGTATTAACTCTAAATCTCAGGCTCTTACTATAAAATGACAATCATTTGTGAATAAAATCTGATTATAGTTCTGTTATACCACGTACTAAATATCTTATTGATTAATAACATTTTAGTCTGTTGGTCGAGAAAATAGACTAGCACGGGATAAATGTCTTCTATTATTGTTAGTGTGATCAGGGTATAGCTTTCAAATTAATGTCATTGCTCGTTATGTTTTACTGGCATAGTATTCACTCAAGAAAGCGCTTTCTTGGGTGATTGGTCCCAGCAGTTTTAAGAAAAATACCCAGATTAAATACTGCCGCAGAGTTAAGTAAGCGCTTTCTTAACCAATAACTCCTAAATGTGAAGGATTATGTGATGTATAACAAAAAGGTTTTAGCTGCCTTAGTATGTGGCTTGATGTTATCTGCAAATGGTGTTTCGGCTGAAGAGGTGAAACAGGGGGGAACACTAACTGTGCCTATCATCGGTACAGGCTTTGTTGATAACTTCAACCCGTATACTACGAAGGACTTACTACATGGTGTGATGTTCGAACCATTGATGGTTTTCAATAACATGACAGGTGGCACTGAGTATCGTCTTGCAAAATCCGTTGAATATTCTGATGATCTGAAGAAAATTTTTGTCACATTGCGTGATGGCTTGAAGTGGTCAGATGGTTCATCATTAACAGCTAAAGATGTTGCCTTTAGTTTCACTATGACTAAAGAGGCACCCGCGTTTGACCAAAAAGGTATTTGGAGTGGTGGTAACCTGGTAAGTGTTACTGCAAAAGATGCGACAACTGTTGTCTTTGAACTCACTGAAGCTGATTCGACATTTATCTGGTCACTACCTGCCTACCATATTGTGCCAGAGAAAGTTTGGAGTAAGGTTAAAGACTTAACAACCTTTACTAACCCAAATCCTATTGGTAGCGGTCCAATGACAACGGTTAAGTATGTGAAGCCACAGCAAATGGAGCTTTGCCGCAACCCGAATTACTACCTAGAGAACCGCCCATACCTTGATTGTCTAACTTACCGTTCATACAACGATAACTCTCAGATTCAGCCAGCTTTGATGAAGGGTGAAATCGACTGGGGTTCAAACTTTATTGCCGATGTTGATAACACTTTTGTTGCTGCAGATCCTGAGAACAATCATTACTGGTACCCAGCCAACGATGCGATTCACCTTTATGTGAATACCAAAGAAAAGCCATTTGATGACCTGCAGGTACGTAAGGCACTTTCAATGGCATTAGACCGTGAGGCGATTGTTGATATTGCTGCATACGGTTACCCTACGGCAAACTATAATGTTGGTGGCATCGGAGAGCTTTATAGTAGAAGCATTAGTAAGAAAGTTACTGATAAATATAAAGGTATCACTCAGTACAACCCTGAAAAAGCAAAACAACTACTTGATGCTGCAGGCTATAAAGATTTAAATGATGATGGCTTCAGAGATACCTCTGATGGTAAAACCATTGAATTCGACATTGAAGTTGTCAATGGCTGGACAGACTGGATTCAAGTTGTTCAGATGGTAACTGAATACTATGAAGAAGTTGGTATTAAAGCGAATGTCAAAACAGTCGACTGGTCTGTTTATGACAAGTCTCTGAAAGAGAGCGAATATAAGATGTCGATTAACTGGTCTATGGTTGCGACTAATCCAATTCTCGCTTATCAAGAGTATTTCTCAACATCCCGTATTGGTAAAACTTGGCATGCTGGGCATGGTGTTCACTCTAAAGATATCGATAACTTGATTGATAGTTTCGGTAAGACCAAAGATCCTGTTGAGCAAAAGAGAATTCTTGATGAACTTCAGGTGTTTACTGCTGAGAACTTGCCGTTCATTCCGCTGTTTTCCAACCCAACTTGGTTCCAATATAACAGTTCGAAAATTACAGGCTGGCCAAATAAAGATAACCCGTATGTTCAACCTGTTTGGTATGACGGCGGTAAGCGAGTGCTAATTCTCAATAATCTTCACCTTAAGTAATTAGTAATAATTTAAAGAGCCATCTTGTTGGCTCTTTAATTACCGGAATATTTTATGAGCTTTTTAATACGCAGACTCAGTTTTTATTTTGTTGCTTTTCTTATAGCAATATCCTTCAATTTTCTTCTGCCAAGGTTAATGCCAGGTGATCCGGTAGAAGCCTTATTTGCCGCAGCGCAAGGCCGAATGGATCCCGCGCAGATGGATGCTGTCAGAGAAATGTATGGCTTTATGGATGGCTCTGTATTTGAGCAGTATATTGCATATATTAAAAGTGTCTTTACGCTGGATCTCGGGCCATCAGTCTTAATGTTTCCTGTAAGCGTTACGGATGTGATTGGGCAAGCTCTGCCATGGACCATTTTCCTGGCGTTAGGCTCATTAATTGTAGCCTTAATTATTGGTGTATCAATCGGGACATATGCTTCGTATCGTCGCGAAGGGTTGTTTGGTCAAGTTGTGCCACCAACGCTGGCTTTTATTAGTAACTTCCCCTATATCGTCACAGCGTTGTTACTGTTTTACTTCTTTGGGTTAAAGCTTGAAGTATTGCCGCTAGCGTATACCTATGATCCAGCCCTAGAGCCGGGATTTAACCTGGAATTTATCGGAAGTGTATTAAAACATGCCGTATTACCAATGGGTTCAATGATTGTGGTTGGCATCTCGACCTGGGTGTTCAACATGCGTAATGCAATGATCAATGTACTTGGAGAAGACTACGTTACTATGGCTGAAGCTAAAGGCCTCAGCAGTTATCGTGTAATGTCACGTTATGCAGGGCGTAATGCAATCTTACCCGTTGCAACGGCTATTGCGATGGCAATCGGTTTTTCTTTCGCAGGCTCAATCATGACCGAAGTCGTGTTTAACTATCAGGGGCTGGGAAATATCCTCCTTAAAGGCATTGTTGCTCGAGACTACCCACTTATTCAGGCAATCCTTCTTATACTTGTCTCTGCTGTACTAACCGCAAACTTCATAGCAGATCTTCTTTATGTCTGGCTTGATCCACGGATTTCTAAATAAGGTTTGAATATGAGTAAATTAATCGATTCAATTGACAGTAATAATATGTCTGCTCAAAAATCAAATAAGTTTGTGAAAAAATCAAAGGAAATTTTTTCAACATTACACGCATTTTTTCATGGTAACCCGCCCGCCATTATTGGTGGTTTGCTTATCTCGATGGTCTTGATTGGTGCGCTAATGGCACCAGTGTTAGCCACGCATGAACCAACTAAACGTGTTGCCAGACCGCATGTTGCGCCGAATGCTGAGCATATACTGGGAACAACACGAAGTGGCCGTGATGTATATAGCCAAGTGTTATACGGGGCTCGTAAATCGCTTACCGTTGCGCTTTCTGCTGGCATTATTGCGATGACATTGGCCGTTGCAATTGGTGTGACATCAGGTTATATGGGCGGCAAAGTAGATGAATGGCTTAATTTTGTCACCAATGTGTTCTTGGTATTTCCTCAGCTCCCCTTGCTGATTGTACTGGCCGCATTTCTGGGACAGGTTGGCTCGCTGGTCATAACAATATTGCTCGGGGTCACATCATGGCCATGGGGGGCGCGGGTAATACGCTCGCAAACCATGGCGATACGAAACAAAGAATTTATCATTTCTGCAGAAGTCATGGGCGAATCTAAGTTACGTATTATTCTTGTTGAAATTCTGCCCAATCTAATCTCAATCGTATTTGGTGGTTTCCTCGGTACGGTAATTTATGCAATGGGCTCAGAAGCAGGCCTAGGTATTCTTGGGCTGGGGGATGCTACAGAAGTTAGCTGGGGCTCTATGTTGTACTGGGCACAAACATCATCGGCACTGTATACCGGGGCTTGGTGGGAAATGATTGTTCCAGCGGCTGCACTTGCGATTACAGGTGGTTCTTTGGCACTCATCAACATGTCAATCGACCAGGTGAGTAATCCAAAACTAAAAACTGGACCACATATGAAATTGTGGAAAAAATTGAAAAGAGAAGCAGACAAACGCCGGGGCTTATGATGAAAGACGTATTATTAGAGATTAACAATCTTTGTGTCGACTATGTTTCTCCAAACGGAGTGGCACGAGCGGTCAATAATGTCAGTTTGAGCATTGCCCCTGGCGAAACGTTGGGTATTGCCGGTGAATCGGGTTGCGGTAAAAGTACATTGGCATTTGCGATTTCGCGGCTACATAAAGCACCAGCGTTGATTTCTGAAGGTGAAATTCTTTATAAAGATCGTGACGTGTTGAAAATGTCCGATAAAGAATTACGCGATTATCGCTGGAACGACGTCTCTATTGTGTTTCAAAGTGCAATGAACTCTCTAAACCCAGTGATTACCATTGGTGAGCAGTTGGTCGATGTAATCATCGCGCATAAGAAAATCAGCGATAAAGAGGCGCATCAGAAAGCCGTTGAGTTGCTGGCTATTGTCGGTATTCATGGTGACCGAATGGCGAGTTTCCCTCACCAACTGAGTGGTGGTATGAGGCAGCGTGTCGTCATTGCGATAGCTCTGGCTCTTGAACCTAAGCTGATCATTATGGATGAACCAACGACCGCACTCGATGTGGTGGTTGAGCGTGAGATCCTAAATGAATTATATGATTTAAAGACCAAATTTGGTTTTTCAATACTGTTTATCAGTCACGACTTAAGCTTGATGGGTGAAATTGCAGACCGTATCGGTGTGATGTATGCCGGTAACCTGATCGAGATTGGTGACGCTGAAACCGTATTTGGCAAACCATCACATCCTTATACGCAGGGGTTGGTCGCATCGTTTCCGACCATTCACGGTCCGAAAGAGAGACTATATGGCATCCCGGGTAATCCTGTTGATTTACTCCGTATTCCTGATGGTTGCAACTTTCAAGATCGCTGTAATCAATGTATGGCAGAATGTAAGATGCGCGAACCTGAACTGATCAAGCTTAATGATCATCACCAAGCTGCATGTCACCGGTTATAAGGAATAAGTGATGGATACTATAGAGAATAAAGAAGTAGTACTCTCTGTACGAAATATGGTCAAAGATTTTCCAATTGGTAAGTCAGGTGGAAAAAATCATTACATGCGTGCTGTAAATGATGTTTCGTTCGACTTGTGTAAAGGCGAAGCCTTGGCAATTGTTGGTGAGTCAGGCTCGGGGAAAAGTACCGGAGCGCGTATCTTAACCCGTATCTATGATCAGACTGACGGTGATATTTTATTCAAGGGACAACCTCTACACGAGTATACTGAAAAGCATGGTAGCCTGGAGTATGCACGCCAGGTTCAGATGATTTTTCAGGATCCGTTTGGCTCGTTAAATCCGGTTCATAACATTTATCATCATATAGCCAGACCTTTGCTGATCCATAATCGTGTGGGTAAAAAGTCAGTCCAAAGGCTGGTCTATGAATTATTGGAAATGGTGGGTCTTAATCCAGCTGTAGAAACAGCAGAAAAATACCCGCACCAGCTTAGTGGAGGCCAGCGCCAGCGTGTGGCAATTGCCCGTGCCATTGCGGTTTCTCCTGAAGTGATTTTGGCCGATGAGCCTATTTCCATGCTCGATGTGTCGGTTCGGCTAGGTATTTTGAACTTGATGTCGGACTTGAAAGACAAGCATGGTATTTCCTTTATGTACATCACGCATGATATTGCCACTGCACGATATTTTGCTGAAAAAACGGCAGTAATGTATGTCGGTCATATGGTTGAGTGGGGCAACAGCGATAAAGTTACCCAAACACCACAGCACCCGTATACCCAGTTGTTGCTTTCTGCTGTTCCTGAGCCAGGGAAAGCTGGTCGACGTGAATTGAGTGCAAAGAAAGGTGAAATCCCGTTATGGAAACCAGACAGCATTGGCTGCCCATTTGCGGCTCGTTGCCCTAAGGCCACAGACCAATGCACGAAGTCTATGCCTTTTATTACACAGATTTCAGAGGATCATTTTATCAGGTGTCATCATATCTGATTTGATTACAATTTTTTTTATGTAAGCAAGAAAGCGCTTTCATTAGTTTTGGTAAATTATAATGGCAACAAAAATTAATACACAGTCGAGCGACATTACAGGTAAGTTCCTTACACTGGATGGTGAGAAATACTATGCGATTGAAAATGTTGATCGCATGGCTCCTTTTTTTATCAGTGTTGTTTCGGCAAGTGATCACTGGCTGTATATCTCATCAACTGGCAGTTTATCTGCAGGTAGGGTGAAACCTGAAAATGCGTTATTCCCTTATAAGTCGGTAGACTATATTCATGAGAGTGCAGAAAATACAGGTAGTAAAACTCTTGTTAGGGTGATCGCTGAAGATGGCATTAAGTTATGGGAACCGTTCAATGCTCACCATGATGGCCTTTATCAGATCCAGCGTAATCTTTATAAAAATGCAGCGGGTGATAAAATTATTTTTGAAGAAGTGAACGATGATTTATCGTTGACTTTCAAGTACCAGTGGTGCACCAGTGATAAATATGGTTTTGTCAGAACCTCAACACTGAATAATCACTCATCGCAGCCTGTTAAGCTAGAGCTAATCGACGGCATTCAAAATATTCTACCTCCAGGTGCTCCATTATCGGCTATGCAGGATCGCAGTGCGTTAGTCGACGCCTACAAATGGAATGAGTTGCTACCTGTGTCGGCTCTGGCCACATACAGCATGTATGCCAAGTTAAGTGATCGTGCTGAGCCAGCTGAATCTCTACGGGCAACGACAGTATTCAGTATTTCTGATGACTATGAGGCGATATTACTCTCTAGCGAGCAACTTGGTACTTTCCGTCTTGGTGGAGAAGTTGAGACCGAGAAGTTAAGACGCGGCCTGCGCGGTGCGTATTTTATTTACAAGCAGTGCGAACTTGGTCCTAAAGAAGAAAATACCTGGCAGATCGTTGCTGATATCAATCAGACCCATGCCGATATTGTGGCTTTAAAACAGACTTTGTTATCGATTAAAGCAGTTGAGACAGATATTAGCCGCTCAATTAAAGAAAACCACAAGGAACTCTTGATGTTGATGGCAGGCAGCGATGCTTGGCAGAAAACCGCTGAAGAAGAGACAACGGTTCATCACTATGCCAATGTATTGTTTAATAACATGCGCGGCGGTGTGGTGGTTGATCAATATTGGGTCGACAAGAAAGACTTCGTTCAAACGCTGAATAATTCAAACAAGGCTGTTGCGTCTGGTCATGCCGTATTCTTGGCAAACTTACCCGAGCGTATCGGTTACGAAGAGCTGATTGCTTTAGCAACAGAACAAAATAACAACCAGCTTTTACGCCTTTGCTATGAGTATCTGCCTTTAACGTTTGGTCGTCGTCATGGTGATCCGAGTCGCCCTTGGAATCATTTCGAAATCAAAGTGAAGGATATCAATGGTGATCGTTTACTTTCATACCAAGGGAACTGGCGAGATATTTTCCAGAATTGGGAAGCGCTTGCTGTTAGTTATCCTAATTTTATCAAGTCGTTTATCGCCAAGTTTGTTAATGCATCAACCATTGATGGTTATAACCCATACCGAATTACCAAAGAAGGTGTTGACTGGGAAATTCTAGATCCGGAAGACGCATGGAGTAATATTGGTTACTGGGGTGACCATCAGATTATTTATTTGCTGAAGTTTTTAGAACTGTCAAAGAAGTACCAGCCACAGGAACTAAATACACTATTGAACAGTGATATTTTCAGTTATTCGAATGTGCCTTATGAGATTAAGGCTGTTGATGAACTGTTTGATGATCCTAAGAATACCGTTGAATTCAACCAGAATAAGCAAGACTTTATTGGTGATATGGTTGTTGAGTTAGGTAGTGATGGTCGATTGCTGCTGAACAAAAACAACGATGTTTACCTGGTTAACTTGACAGAAAAGCTTATGGTGCCTTTATTGGCCAAGCTGGGTAATCTCGTTGTTGATGGCGGTATTTGGCTGAATACACAACGCCCTGAATGGAACGACGCCAACAATGCCATCGTCGGGAATGGTCTGTCAATGGTGACGCTATATTATATGCGCCGCTATGTTGCCTTCATGCAAGAGTTGCTGAAAGACAATACCATGGGTATCGATATTTCATCGGAGCTAGTTGACTGGATTCTTGCCACAACACGAATCTTAAATGATGCGAAAACCGAACTGAGACAGAAAAGTATTACCCGACAGACCCGAAAAGCCTTGTTGAGCAGGCTTGCCAGTGCTGCGAGTGACTATCGGACTACTGTCTATGAGAATGACGGTTTTTCTGGGAAAACAAAAATTGACTGCCAGTTTATCAATCAGCTGCTGGATGTCAGCTTGGCCGTTATTGATGAGGGTATCGATGCCAACCGACGACAGGACGGTTTGTATAATGCGTATAACATCATCAGCTACTCCGCTGAGAATGCTAGTGTTGATGAGTTATATCCGATGCTTGAAGGACAGGTTGCGGTATTGAGTTCGGGAGTGCTGTCGTCAGAGCAGGCGGTAGATTTGCTGGATAACCTGTATTCCAGTGAGATGTTCCGTGAAGATCAGCAAAGTTTCATGCTCTATCCTGACCGTGATTTAACCTGCTTCATTGACAAAAATACCATTAATGAAACACGCGTATTCGGTAATGCCTTGCTCCGTAAAATGGTCCACAATGGCGATCATCGATTGGTTGAACCTGATGCTGATGGTTCCTATCACTTCAATGCAAGCTTTGAAAATGTAGGCTTCTTATTGACAGTACTGAGTGAGGTTGAGCGGGATTACAAGGGCATTGAGCAAGACGCGATTTCGGATGTAGTGGATTGCTATGAAGAGGTGTTCAATCATCAGGCATTCACTGGACGTTCGGGTACCATGTTTGGCTATGAAGGACTTGGTTGCATTTATTGGCATATGGTATCTAAGCTGTTACTTGCTGTTCAGGAAAACTACTTTGCGGCCTGGGAAGCATCGCCAAATTCAACAACAACTCAAAAGCTTGCTGAATACTATTATAAAGTACGTTCAGGTATTGGGTTTAATAAAACACCGGAAAATTATGGAGCTTTCCCAACCGACCCATACTCGCATACACCTAAACATGCTGGAGCACAGCAGCCGGGTATGACGGGGCAGGTGAAGGAAGAGATCCTGACTCGCTTCGGTGAATTAGGGGTATGTATTGAAAACGGTATCATTCACTTCAAACCTTCATTATTGAGGAAAACAGAGTTTTTGTCTGTTAGTGATCGTTTTGACTTCATTAATATTGATAGTGAGAACCAGACAATTGTTCTGCCTAAAAACGCGCTGGCGTTTACTTATTGCCAGGTACCCGTTGTTTATCGAGCTGTACAGGAAGGTGAAGGACAGCTTGTAGTAACACTCCGCAGCAATGAAACTATTCAATTACCAACGATGGCGCTTGATTCTGAGCTTAGTCGTCATCTGTTTGCTCGTAGCGGTGAAGTAAAAGAAATTAGCGTTTCTATTCCATCAACAATGCTAATGGCTTAACCGCTGCAGGAGTGAACATGAATAGTCATCTTTTAGAGATGTCTGAATATGATGAGGTGGGTTACTCGCCATTGATTGATTTTCAATCATGGCGGGTGGCGATACTGAATTATATTGATGAGTTAGATACTGATAAAATTAATAATTTTCAGTGTCATAACGAAACTGATGAGGTCTTCGTCTTATTGTCAGGAAAGTGCATTTTGTTCTGTGCTGAGCTAGATGACGATAATAATATTACTCATATTGCTACTTGGGATATGGAACCGAACAAAGCCTACAACATTAAGCGCGGGGTATATCATACCCATACGCTCAGTGAAGATGGCAAGGTTCTTATCGTTGAAAATAGCGATACAAGTGATTGCAACTCACCCAAGATCATCATTGATGACACGATTCGTGACAGGCTGGCGCAACTAACGTCAGGCTTATGGACGTAATTATCTTCAGGGTTAAATAAAGGCAGTTTAACTGCCTTTTTTTAGGAGCTTTATATGCGTAGCAAATTACCATTCTATGAAGATTGGCCTTTGGTGTCTTCGATGATTCCTCTCGAGTCACAACAAGAACGTGAAATTGATGAAATTTTGCAGCAAATGACTCTTGAAGAAAAAGTCGGCCAAATGATTCAACCAGATCTTAGGGCCGTTACGACCGATGACATTAAGCAATATAAACTGGGTTCAATTCTAAATGGTGGTGGAGCATGGCCCAAGGAAAACCGATATGCGAGTAGCGCAAATTGGTCTGCTTTAGCCGACAGTTTCTGGCTAGCTTGTGAAGATACCTTCAGTGATCGTCCGTTCAGAATTCCTTTTATGTGGGCCACAGATGCCGTACACGGCCATAATAATGTGTTTATGGCAACGGTGTTCCCTCACAATATTGGTTTGGGTGCAGCACATGATCCAGAGCTTATCAGAAAAATTGGCCATATCACTGCCACAGAAATTGCTGCTACAGGGTTGGACTGGACATTTGCCCCCACTGTTACAACGCCGCGTCATTATAATTGGGGGCGTGTTTATGAAGGGTACTCTGAAGATCCTGAGGTGGTGTGGCAATATGCCGGGAAAATGGTCGAAGGCTTGCAGGGTACAGCCAGTGAGTTAAAAGGGGATCATAAGGTTCTGGCAACAGTTAAGCACTGGATCGGAGATGGTGGTACAGAGGAAGGCGTTGATCGTGGAGTAAACCATTACTCTGAAATTGATTTGATAAATATCCATGGGCCGGGTTATTTCAGTGCGCTTGAGGCGGGAGCCCAAACTGTGATGGCTTCATTCAATAGTTGGGAAAACAGCGCCAATTATGATCATGGCCAAGGGAAATGTGCCGATAGCGGTGAATATAATTATAAAATTCATGGCAGCCGGTATCTATTGACTGATGTGCTTAAAGATAAAATGGGCTTTGATGGGCTGGTTGTCTCTGACTGGAGCGGACACGCTGAAGTTTCAGGTTGCACCAATAATAATGCCAATTATGCCGTTAATGCTGGCATTGATATCGTAATGGTACCGGAAAGAGATGACTGGTTAGCGGTATATCATAACCTGGTTGAAGGTGCGCGGTTGGGAGAGGTTTCTCAGGTACGTATTGATGATGCGGTTAGTAGAATTTTGCGGGTGAAAAAGCGTGCAGGGTTATGGAAAAAACCAAGTCCATCGGCTCGCTCTCTGGCTGGCAACCAAAGTGTTCTCGGCTCGCCAACCCATCGGGAGGTCGCGCGCGAAGCCGTAAGAAAGTCGATGGTATTGCTGAAAAACAATGATGAGCTGCTCCCGATATCACGACAGCAGAAAGTCTTGCTGGCAGGCAGTGCCGCTGATGATATTCAGAAACAAGTAGGCGGATGGAGCCTGACTTGGCAAGGTAGCGAAACCACCAAAGCCGATTTTCCGGGTGCAACAACGTTTAAGGATGCACTAGAGGTCACCGTGGGTGGTGATAACGTTTGTCTTTACGATGAAGAGTCATCAGAAAAAGAGCCAGATATCGATGTTGCGATAGTCGTGATCGGTGAGTCGCCTTATGCTGAGATGTGTGGTGATTTAAAATATTGGGAGTCACTGGAATTTTCATCACTGAATCGCTCTTACAAGAAAGATCATGATACGGTCGTTCATTTAAAGCAGCTTGGCTATAAAGTAGTCACTGTTTTTTATTCAGGTCGTCCGCTCTATATCAATAACGAAATGAACCATTCTGATGCATTTGTTGCAGCATGGCTGCCTGGATCTGAAGCGGTCGGTATCACTGATGTGCTTTTGACCGATGAGTCGGGAGAGTTGAATTTTGATTTTACTGGCAAGTTAACCTTTAGCTGGCCAAACAAGAAATACTCTAAAGCCATCAATCTCAGTAGGCCTGGTTTGCTCCACCCTTCTTGTGAGCAGGCAATTACTGGAGAACATAAACCTCTATTTGAGTATGGCTATGGCTTGTCTTATTGCGACCAGTCAGATGGTGTAGATTCTAATTTGACCAACAACAGTCTGCCATTAGATTCATCAGAGTCATTATTTAAGAAAGACAACTCGGTGACTTCTTTGTTTGGTGTCGATGCTGATACACAATGCCGTTTGTTGGCATATAGTCCGGCAAAGGGCGAAGAGGAAGAAATATCATCGAATTCCAGAATGACGCTTGATGGTGCGACAGTAACACCGGTCAACTATAAGCATCAGCAAGATGCACGGCGCGTGATGGTAGAGCAGGGGAGCTCATTGACTATTGCGATTGAAGTCGATGAGGATGAGGTGCTTTGCATGTCTGAGAATGACTATTTAGAGCTTGATGTGTGTGTCCGGCACTATCATTCTCAGGCATCATTATCCTTTGCTGTTGAGGGCTCGAATCAATGTGGTATCGATGACTGGCTATTTTCTCCATTAGGGCAATGGAAAACGGTAAAACTATACGGTAAAGATGTACTGAAAAGCTGTAGCGATGGAGCCAATATCCGCCGTCCGTTTGTTCTTTATTGCGAAGGGGAATGTGAGCTTGATATCGGCCGTATTGCCTTGGTGGCATCGTAGAGAAAGTGTCTGGTATTTTTACTTGTGGAAGTGTAATCGTGAGTGACATTAAAACATTAACAGCTTCAACTCCAGAAGCTCTAAAAGCTTTTTTGGATAATAAACTTGAGCAAGAATATTATATTTATTGTCAGTTTAAATCTGATTCACTCACATATGATCTGAATCTTGGAAAAGTGATGGGCTTAATTTTTCAAGATGAGGTTATTAGATCAGAAAAGGATACGGTTCTTTTGACGTTTCAGAAGTAGCTGTTGAAGCGATGAGTTGGGCGTTGTAAATGATAAGTTAAGTTGATGGGGAGGTAACTCCCCATCATTGTATCAGTAACTCAATTTATCTTTTTTACAGAGTCTCGAATAACCAGTTCTGGTGTCAGTTTGTTCTTTAATTGATATTCACTATTATTAAGCAGAGCCAATACGCCTTTTGCTGCTTCTATCCCCATTTCTCTTACTGGGAAGTTAATGGTGGTAAGTCTCGGGCGGATGTGTTGGCTGTAGGTATCATTATCGAAACCAACAATTGAAATATCATTACCGACTGAGATATTCCTTTCACTACAAACGTCATAGGTCGCTAAGGCAATATTATCGTTCTGACAGAAGATCGCAGTAATGTCACTGTCACGATCAAGTAGCCGCCTAACTGCTTCGTGGTTACCCTCATGATCAAAACGACCTTCGACAATTAAGTTGGCATCATAACTTATGCCAAACTCTGTGAGAGCATTTCTATACCCTTGTAAGCGATCACGGCTGTCAATTTTGCTTAGCTGCCCGGTAATACAAGCAATTTTAGTATGCCCGCATTCGATAAGATACTTAGTCGCGAGGTAGCCGCCCAGCTCATTATCTATGCAGATGCATTTGTCAGACAGCTCAGGGATATAGCGGTTCAGAATAATGGTTGAAGTCGTATCTTTGGCAACGTTGATCAGTTCATCATCAGTTAGTTTATCTGAATGGATAATAAGACCGTCAACTTGCTTGGACTGAAGGAATCGAATGGAATCCACTTCTTTGGTTTTTGACTCCTGGCCGCTAGTGACAATTAAATGTAGGTTTTTCTGGCGGACAGTATCTTCAGCCGTGTGCATCAATGGGCCATAGAAAGGGCCTTCAAGAGAGCCAACAAGCATGCCTATACTATTTGAACGGCTGGATGCCAAGGCTTGTGCAAAAGCATTGGGCTTATAGCCAAGCTCTTCAATCGCAGCAAAAACCTTAGCTCTGTTGGCTTCTTTTACTGTTGGGTGTCCATTTAAGGCTCTGGAAACTGTTGACTGAGAAACTTGAGCAAGTTCAGATACTTCTTTAATGGTGATCAACGGGACTTCCTTACAATGAATGGATGAATGCTATTCGGATTGCTACTTTTGAAATAAGTAATACTGAACGATCATACTTTGACTCGGTATTTTACCTCTGGCTGAATAGAGAGCATAGGTTTTTACTTAGTAATTTTGAACTATATAACACTTTTAGGCAAGCGCTTTCTCTGGGTTGGGGCTTTGGATAGTGCTGCAAAGTGACTTTAAATCAAGATTTTACATCAAAAAATAATGTCTGATGAATGATTCGACTTTATCATTAGTCAGTAATTATTTTCTGTATTTACAGTTTGATAGTAACAAAGTCATCTGAAGATTTTTAATCAAGGGATTAGATGCGTTTGTGACTAAACTTTACCCGATATTTCCTTCAATGTGACCCATGCATATGAAAGCGCTTGCTTTAATGCTCCAGCTCACATTTTATTCTAATACTCGTTTCTATAATCTGTTGAAAGGTCGATATAAGAGAGTTTGATATGTGTTTCAGTGACTATCTATTTGAAAGTTAATCAAATATGTATTGAGTTTTTTTGGATTTGAAAGGGAGTGCTTTCTTTGTGGGCGTATAATGACAAGATGGAGTAACAATGAAATTATCAATACTTGCCTCTGTTGTGGGAACATTATCGATGGCTTTGACAGGGTGTAATCAGGCAGGCTCGGATGAGAGTGCAACTGCTAATACAATCAGCAACCTGAGTGGTGAAGGTGACTCAGGATGGGAGCTGGTTTGGAGCGATGAGTTCGAGGGTGATCAGATAGACTCTGATAAATGGGAGCACGAAGTTAACTGTTGGGGAGGTGGCAATGCTGAGCAGCAGTGTTATGTTGACGATGAGGCAAACTCTTTTGTGGCCGATGGCCTACTGACTATTCGGGTCATAAAAGGAGACATGACAGGTCCGGATGTGACTCAGGACATGGATGGTTACGGTGAGAGCGATGTCACCTTACCATACTCTTCAGCACGTATGCGCACCCTTAATAAAGGCGACTGGAAATATGGTCGGTTTGAGATCCGCGCTAAGTTACCACAAGGGCAGGGTACCTGGCCTGCTATCTGGATGCTACCGACGGATTGGGTCTACGGTAGCTGGGCGGCATCTGGTGAAATAGATATCATGGAAGCGGTTAATTTACATACTACCTATGACGATGAAGCGGTAGAGAAGGTGGAAAACCGTATCCATGGTACCTTGCATTACGGCAAAGCATGGCCAAACAATGTTTACTCAGGCGTAGAGTATGATTTTGGCGATGAATCCATCAATCCGGCTGACAGCTTTCATGAGTACGCTATTGAATGGGAAGAAGGCGAGATACGTTGGTACGTCGATGATGCTCACTATGCGACTCAGACAATGGACGGCTGGTGGAGCCACTACCAGGATGAAGAAGGACACTGGGTTAGCGGTCCGGGTGCTGCGCCGTTTAACCAGGATTTCCATTTGATACTTAATGTGGCTATGGGAGGAAGCTGGCCGACGGTTGTGAATGATACCGGGATCGACGAGAGCATTGAGCAGGCAGAAATGCTGGTTGACTATGTTCGAGTTTATCAGTGCTCAGTAGATCCTGATACCGGTGATGGCTGTGATAGCCATGTGAGTGGTGCTGCCGAACAGGATCTCGGAAATGATGAACCAAAATTTCCTGAGTCCCTCGAACTTACCGAAGATATCTTGACACTTTTTGATGATAGCGGGCTTCTTGAAGGTTTTATATTGAATGGTTGGGATGATGGCGATAACGATACTCTTCAAATTGATGGTGAGGCGATTGATATTTCAATTTCCGGCAATGGTAATGTCTATATAGAAGCGGCTGGCGATCCGTTGGATATGAGTAACTTTGTTGGTGGAGAGCTCGCTTTTGAACTCAAAGTGGTTAGCGGTGGAGCCAGTGCCTTATCGGTGAAGCTTGATAGTGGTTATCCGGCTTTGGCTGTTATTGATATAAATAGTGCCGATTTGCCTTCAGGGGATAGCTGGACAACATTTCACTTTCAGGTCGCTGATTTTGTTGCTGCAGGAACGAATGGATTTACGATAAATTCAGTGTCAAACCCGATTGTTTTCGAGCCTGTCAATAATGCTGATCTGCATATCCAGGTACGTAATATTCGTTTCGAAGCTCAGTAATTTGGTTGAGGGGCTAAGTTGGCTATTATCCCATTACCTACCCAGAAGTAGTAACGGCTTTCCTAACAGAAGGGCGTTACTATTTTTCCCACTTACTTCGATGTCACTTCATTCTAAAAGTGTCCGTTTCCTATAGCCATATCTCCTTAAATACCAAATCATAGAAAGCGCTTTCTTATCATTTTATACAGGAAGAGTTCAGCTTGGCTTGCTTTGTAGCTGTGATCTGTGAGTTTTATTACTCAACATTTTGTATATTAAACGTAATGATTGATATGCCTCATGGTGTAAATGTCTTTTAAAACAGCCGGTTACATGAGTTTTCATTTTTTGTTTGAGCTATGCATTATTAATTGAACAGTTAATATTCTTTTTCGTAGTGTGAGCTTGATCTTGTGAAAGCGCTTCCTTTGGTGATTGTGATCACTTTATCTGTATATTTTTGCTCTTATAATCGATTTCAAAGGTGATTAGCGGATTACTTGATAAGTTAGGGGGGGGCTTAGCTATCAAAGGCAATCAGAAATAATCTTCTTATATATTGAGATAACTATTTTTTACCTTTTCAAGAAAGCGCTTTCTTTCTTGGTTGTATTTACGGAAATATTAATAACAATTCTTGGAGTTAGAATGAAATTATCAAACCTTACACTTGCGTGCCTGTTAGCAACCACGAGTTTGTCTGTATCCCATTTTGCTAATGCTGAAACAGATGACTTTGCATTCACTGGTTACGCTCGTTATGGTATGCATTACGCAGATAATGGAAACGATTATGTGACGGCTGATGGTCAACTTGCTGGCAACGCAGCAGGTCGTTTAGGTAATGAAACCAATGGTGGTGAATTCCAATTTTCTAAAGGTTTTGAAGGCGCTAATGGTACACAATGGGATGTTGTACTGATGCTTGAGAACTGGTGGAAAATGCCTGGTTCACTAGAAAAAGAAGACTCTAATGGTGATACGTTCACTGATGATGTAGGTAATGGTGACGTATTCCTGAAAAAATTCTATGCAGGCGCATCTAACGTATTTGCTTCACAGCCAAATGCCTATGTTTGGGCGGGCCGTGATTTCCACCAGCGTCCGCAGGAAGGCTTGAATGACTATTTCTTCATGACTCATGATGGTCAGGGTGCTGGTATTAAAAACCTTGAACTGGGCAACGTAAAACTAAACGTTGCCTTTGTGGCACAAACTGATGGTAGTAGTTGGAGCGGTACCGGTGATAACGGCGATTATGCGCTTACCACAAAACTGCATGATATCAAGCTAGCTGATAACGTTGATCTGAGCATCTTTGCCAACTATGGCATGTCTTCTGATGATTCAGCTGAGGCCGACATCAAGGCGTATCAGGTCGGTACAATCTTCAACTTTAATGGTAATAAGCTGAGCCTTCGTTACACGGATAACACAGATAATTCGGCATTCAACAAGACTGAAGATTTAAATACGATATATGCTAGTTTCCAGGGCGGTATGTCTTTGGGTGATAGCACTACGCTAGATTACCAGCTTGCTTACCACAATAATGACGGTGCTGATGATGCCGCTGATGATCGTACTAACTACAGTGCAATTGTTCGCCCAATGCATTCTTGGGACGATATCCATTCGACATGGCTAGAAGCGGGTTACTCACTGGTTGATTATGACAATGCTGATGAAAATGCAGCATGGAAGGTTACCCTGTCACAGAATGTTGCTATTGGTAAAAATTCTTGGGATCGCCCAATGCTGCGCTTCTACGCGACAGTAGGTGATGCAGACAACAAAGTTGCAGGTGATGGTTCCGCGAACACTGGCGATACTACCCGCGACACATTTGCAGTTGGCGCAATGTGGGAAGCTTGGTGGTAAGTAAACACTTCTTAAGTGAGATTTCTCGTGATATCCATTTTACGGCCAATACTATGGCGGTAGTTAACTAGTAAGCATCATGTGCTTTTGGAGAGTAGCATCGGTTTGGTGGTGCTCTCCTTTTTTTTTGCAAAACAATAAAACTAAAGGCTATATTTATGCGCTATAACAAAAAAATATTGCCATGCTTAATTGCACTGGCGTTAATATCTGGATGTAATGATTCTGATAATAAAACTTCAAATGAATTAATTAATAGTGGCTCTGGCAATACAGGAAGTGAATTAATTAATTCCAAAGTGCCGTACTTTGCTGAATGGCCAGCCATTAAAAGTGCCGTTGAGAAAAGCGAAGCGATTGAAAGCAAAATCGTTGAAATATTGGCTCAGATGACCCTCGAGGAAAAAGTTGGCCAGATGATCCAGCCTAACCTGCTAGAGGTGACGCCGGAAGAAGCAAAACAGTATAAATTAGGTTCATTATTAAATGGTGGTGGTGCCTGGCCTGGCGAAGATAAATACTCAACAGCAGAAGACTGGGCAAAAGAGTCAGACAAATATTGGCTTGCGTTAGAAGATGCCTATGCCGACCGCGGATTTAAAATTCCATTTATGTGGGCAACCGATGCAGTTCATGGCCATAACAATGTTTTCCAAGCAACGGTGTTTCCTCATAATATTGGCCTTGGTGCAGCCAATAACCCTGATTTGATTTATGAAATTGGTAAGGCGACAGCTGAGGAAATTGCAGCAACAGGCCTAGACTGGACATTTGCACCAACGGTGGCTTCGCCACGTGATTACCGCTGGGGTCGGGTTTACGAAGGTTATTCCGAAGATCCTGAAATCATTTATCAATACGCAAGTAAGATGGTCGAAGGTATCCAAGGTGGGGCTGAAGGCCTTGCTGGCGAGCGAAATGTGATTTCAAATGTGAAACACTGGGTAGGTGATGGCGGTACGTTAGACGGTGTTGACCGTGGTGAAAACCATTATACAGAAGAGTACTTGAGAAATATCCATGCCACTGGTTATTTTGCCGGACTGGATGCTGGTGCACAGGTGGTGATGTCTTCGTTTAACTCCTGGCATAACGATGCTAACTATGACCAGGTGGAAGGTGGCGACTACAACAAGAAGCTGCATGGAAGTAAGTACCTGATCAACGATGTGCTTAAAAATAAAATGGGCTTTGACGGTATTGTTGTTACCGACTGGAACGGCCAGGGCGAGCTAAATGATTGTACTGCCTCAAACTGCCCTGCTGCAGTCAATGCAGGTAACGATGTGTTTATGGTTACTGCAAATAGTGACTGGAAGGCATTCTACAACAATGTCATTGACCAGGTTAACGATGGCACTATTCCACAGGCGCGTATTGATGATGCGGTAAGCCGTATCTTGCGGGTTAAACTTCGCGCCAACTTGTGGGAAAAACCAATGCCGTCTGAGCGTGCATTGGCGGGTCAGCAAGAGATTCTGGGGTCGGATGAGCATCGTGCACTAGCGCGTGAAGCAGTTAGCCAGTCATTGGTACTATTGAAGAACGAAAGCAGCATCTTACCATTATCCGGTGATCAGAAGATCCTGATTGCTGGTAGTGCTGTTAATGATATTCAGAAACAAACCGGTGGTTGGTCACTCACTTGGCAGGGTAATGAAAACACCATTGAAGATGATTTCCCGGGCGCAACAACCATGCAAATGGCTCTGGAGAATGTTGTCGGTGCTGAAAACATCATCACGGATCTCAGTGATGCCACTGAAAATACAGTAGCCGTTGTTGTTATCGGTGAAGATCCTTATGCAGAAATGTTTGGTGATATCAAATCCACTAAGACTCTTGAGTTCTCTTCTATTAAAACGTCATACCAAGCTGACTTAGATAAAGTCAAAGAGCTTAAAGACGCTGGCCTGAAAGTGGTGACAGTGTTCTACTCTGGTCGTCCGCTTTATGTGAATGAAGAAATTAATAATTCGGATGCCTTTGTTGCGGCATGGCTGCCAGGTACTGAAGCTGGTGGTATTACGGATGTTTTGTTTAGCACAGATGGCAAAGACTTTACTGGTCGCTTGTCTTACTCATGGCCGATGAAGAAATGTTCGACCACCATCAACCGTGTTGCGCCAAATATTGAGGATTACGTGACTCCGGCAACGGAGCAGGATATTACCGGTGAACATAAACCACTGTTCCCTTATGGTTATGGCCTGTCTTACAGCTCGACGGATGCATCGGATAATGATCTGAACAACCTTGACCTTGATTCTCGCGATTTTGGGTGTGGTCAAGACGAGCCAGACAATGGTGTCGCTACGTCTAATCTGGAAATTTATGGTGCTAAGTCTGCCGATGAGTTCGTTGCTAAAATTGGTGGTCCGTCAAGTGGCTGGGCAGGTATTGAGGTCTCAAATGGTTCTGAAACAACCACTGGCTCACTAACCACAAAGCCAATCAACTATCAACATCAGCAGGATGCAATCAATGTATCCTTCGATGGAACGGAAGTTGCCCAGGTCTACCTCCAGACCGAGGATGAAAAGGCCGTTGATAAAAACTCCTATGCCAACGCCGATTCCACATTGCAGTTTGATATTAAAATGATCGAGGCGCCGACGGCGGATGTAACGCTAGCAATGCATTGTGAGTGGCCATGCCTCGGCGATATTAAGGTCAATGACGCGTTGCCTGAAGTGTCAGATGAATGGACAACAATGAAGTTTGCACTCAGCTGCTTTGCCGATGAAGGTATGGAATACTCAATGTTGAATACTGCATTCCTGCTGACAACAGATGGTGAAATGGAATTTGACCTGGGTGAAATCCGCTTTGTTCCGCGTAGTCTGGATGAAGCCACTGATGAAGTTGATTGTGCTGCATTGGCTGTTCCTGCTCTACCTGCTTTAGATGAGGACACTTCTTACATCTGGAGTGACACCTGGAGCCCGAGTGTTGGTGTGTGGAGTGCACATACTGGCAGTGATTGGAGCCCTGCTCCTGAGCATGCTTCAACCGCGACGGAAGTTGATGGTGAGGGCGCAACAGTTGTGAACGTCACTTACAATGCGGCAAGTCCTGAAGATGACAAAGCGGTTATTTTCCTAATGGGTGAAACGCAGAACCTAACGAACTATGTCGAGGCGGGTACGCTGGAGTTTGATCTGCTGGTTACCTCCTACGGTGATAACGTTGATGGCTTAGTGATTAAGATGGAATCTTCAGAGGAAAATGTAGGAAGTCCGGACTATTCCCTAGAGAAAATTGCGACAGGTACATGGACGGCAATCTCTGTCACAGTTAGCGATTTAGGCATTGATGACATCGTAGAAACTGTTGATAAGCCATTCGCGATTTTACCAGCTTGGGGCAATTCGCAAGCGGGTGTTGAGTTTAGCTTTAAGAATGTTCGCTTAGTTAAGTAAAAGGTTGGTGGGAGGAAGTTAGCTTCCTTCCACTTCTTTACGTTGAACAGTTTTGATTAATATACCCAAACCTCTTGAGATGACTCATTGAGTACTTCTTAGGTGGCTTGGGTATAAGTGGATCTACCCTAGATGGAAAGCAAAAATAATATGAAAAAAAATCGACAAACGTCAGTCATTAAACGCATGTATGCCGGATTTGCGTTAATGGTAGTACTACTTGTCGCAACAGTAGTATTGATGTTAGATGGAACAAACCGCATCCATAATCAATTAGAGTCTGTAACGACGGATGCTTTTCCGCTTGTATCGTTAGCTAACCAAACCAGTGTCAAATTATTAGCCGCTGATAAAACATTCAAAGATTTTCTTACCAGCAATAATGTTGAACGAATGCAAGGTTACGAAGAGAAATTTAGCTTGGCACAACAAGAATTTAACTTTGTGCTTAAGCAGCTAGCATCAATTTCTAAAGACAATTCTGTTTTAAGTAATCAGCTAACTGCATTGCTTGCGCTGGAGGCGCGTTATTTTTCAGAATCTCACAAAGCGATGGGAAATTATCGTACCCAGTTAAGCGCTCAGCTGGAAAGGCAGAAAGCAGTCCGCCGTTTCCAACAGCTACAGACTGAACTTAGGGTAGGCATGAAAGAGTACATTAGCAATCAGGATAACCTTGCAGTTAAGTTGATGGCAAAAAGCTATTTTATCAAACTTAAACAAACAGAAACGATCACTTCAGATGCATTGGCCAGCGATGATATCGAAATAATCACCAAAGCGCTTAAAGACAATAAGCGGAGCGTCACTCGGCTTAACTACGCCTATAGGGGCCTTATTGCCCAATTACCGTCATTAAAGGAGACGTTTGATAAATCGGTCGAACAGTTCACCCAGGATATTGGCAAAAAAGGTGGTGTACTGGATCAGCACTTCCAGTATATCGAGGCCGGTCAGCGTCTCTATAGCAATATCTCTGTGCTTGCCGGTGAAGTCGACCAAGCTATGTCTATTCTTGAGACTTTTCATGCCGAAGCCGAACAGTTGATGGATGATGCGATTGAAAGTGCTAACGCAAGTTACACTGATGGGTATACACAAGCTACCGTAATGGGTGTATCTGTAACTATTTTTGCGATCCTTCTTGGTTGGCTGTTGGCTCAAAACGTTCGTAAGCCGTTAGTTTCAATGCTCACAGCCCTTGAAGCGTTAACAAATGGTGATATGACCCAGCGCGTTGATGACAATACCTTTACCGAGTTCAATCAGCTTAGTACTCATATCAATACCTTGGCATCTAACCTACAAGATATCTTGCGAAAACTGAGTCTTGCCTCGGGTAACTTGGCGCAGGTTGCGGCACAAAACCAGGCAGTAACAACGGAATCCAAAACACGCTTGAATGACCAGCGCCAGCAAACGGCATCAGTTGCTACGGCAATGACAGAAATGGAGCAATCAGTTAAAGATGTGGCCAATAGTGCCCAGTGCTCAATGGATAAAGTACATGATGTTGAAGTTGCAGCCCAAACGGGCCGAGATGTGATGAGTAGTAATATCTCAACGATTCACCAGCTGTCCGAGCGCCTTGATGAATCTGTCAAAGTGGTTTCAACCGTTCAGGAGATGAGTAGCGAAATTGGTTCAATTCTGGATGTCATTCGTCATATTGCCGATCAAACCAATTTGCTGGCATTGAATGCGGCGATAGAGGCGGCACGGGCAGGTGAGCAGGGTAGGGGATTTGCCGTTGTCGCCGATGAAGTAAGGGTGCTGGCAAAGCGTACCACAGACTCTACCGAAGAAATTGAAAGCATGATTCAAAACTTGCAGGCCAGTTCTGGTCAGGCTTCATTGGTGATGCAAGGTTGCGTGAGTGAAATGCACAAGAGTATTAATCATTCCTCTGAAGCGAACAGCGCGATGGAGGAAATCCAAGCAATTATTTTAGAGATCAGCCAGATGAGTAGTCATATTACTCAAGCAGCTGAAGAGCAAAGTACAACATCAAATTCGATTGCACGGAACCTTGAAGATATTAGTCATATCGCTGATGCCAATTATCTGTCGATAGAGCAGGTTGCAGAGGTGAGTGGCAAGCTAGATGAACTTGCTAACCAACAAAATGACTTAGTGCATAGATTCAAACTGTAGTGAATGTGGTGATCCCACATAAAAATGATGTTTAGGTTATACCAATTGTTACCTTGGAGTGTTGATGAAATTATATCAAACAGCGAAAGGCACTGATTTTAAATTATCGGAAGTGCCAGTAGATAATTTACGTGAAGGATACCAGCATGACGTAAATACAACTTATACGGATGCTGGCGAATTGTTTATCGTTTATTTGGATGATAGGAAGACATTTCAAGAGTGGGAAGGGTTTGGTGGTGCCTTTACCGAATCGGCTGCGAATGTTCTTAGCAGAATGAGTGCTGAGAGCCAGAAGAAAATGATGGAAGCATATTTCCATCCGGAAAAAGGTATTGGGTACAATTTTTGCCGTACACATATTAATAGTTGTGATTTTTCACTTGGCAATTGGGCGTGTTGCGAGACGGAAGATCCAGAATTAAAAGACTTTAATCTTGAACGCGATAAGCAACAAATCATCCCGATGATTCACTGGGCTAAAGAATTAGCAAGTGATGATATTACCATCTTTTCTTCCCCATGGAGTCCGCCAGCCTGGATGAAAACCAATGGTGAGATGAACAACGGCGGGAAATTAAAACAGGAGTATCGTCAGGCCTGGGCTTTATATTACTGCAAATACATTAATGCCATGCAAGAGGAAGGCGTAACGGTCAGTGCAATAACTATTCAGAATGAACCGGCAGCCACTCAGGTCTGGGATTCGTGTATTTACACTGCAGAAGAAGAACGTGATTTTGTTCGTGACTATCTTGGTCCAACACTGGAAAAAGAAGGTTTAAGGCATATCAAGATAGTCTGTTGGGATCACAATCGTGCTGAAGCTTTTGACCGAGCACAGAAGATGTTTGATGATCTTGATGCCGCCCAGTACGTCTATGGTATCGGTATTCACTGGTATATGGGCGATAACTACGACAACCTAAAGTTGGTCAACGATATTTATCCTGAGAAGAAGATATGGTTTACCGAAGGTTGCCAAGAGTTCGGCCCGCACATTGGTGAGTGGAGGGTGGGAGAGCGTTATGCCCACTCGATGATCAACGATCTTAACCATAATACCAGTGCTTGGTGTGACTGGAATCTATTCCTCGATGAGACTGGCGGCCCAAACCATGTGCAGAACCTTTGCAGTGCCCCTATCATCGGAGACACCCTCAATGATGAAGTGATTATTAACCCTTCGTACTATTATTTTGGTCATTTCTCTAAGTTTATAAAGCGCGGTGCGTTCCGGGTTGCCGTTGCGACTTCCAGTGATGATCTTGAAGCGACTGCTTTTGTAAACCCCAATGGAGAAAAGGTGATGGTGATTATGAATCGTTTGGACCGAGAAGTGGTCTATGCACTGAATAACCTCGAGCGGGGAGGCTATATAAAAATGCCAGCGCGCTCCATTCAGACCCTGATCATTGATTAATATTGCTGGGTTATAAGCGCAAGACTGATTATTTCACGGCCTTGCGCTAGATTTTACCCGCTAATAACAAAAGGATTAAAACAAAAGCGTTTAAAATTAGACTGTTATTGGAATTTATTGCAGTAAATTTCTGTTACAGCAGAGCTGGTTTCGGGTAAGCGCTTTCACCTAAAAGTAAAAGTTAAGGCTACAATATAGCCTTAACTTATACTTCTACTTACTTAAGTTCTTACGTTCAGAGCAGATCAAGCCGTACCATTGTGCATCGATACAAATACCTTTAATGGTTTTTTCATTGCTTACGACTTCACAGCGATGAGTGACTTGTTTCAGATTGCACGCTTGCTGTACATCTTTAAGGCTTGGTGTATTGCTCTGAGCTGCCATTGCTGGAGGCAAAAATAAGAATAGAGAAACAGATGTTGAAATTAACCACTTCATATGAACACCTTTTAGTATGTTTACCATTGTATTCAACTCTAATTTTAGGCTTTTCTATGGTGATTGCATAAAAATTCACATGATAATTATTTCTAATACCAAACGGGATAAGTAAGTGTTCAGATAATACGAAGGAAAAATCACAAAGGATAAGGAATAATTTATGGTAACTAGTCGATCTAATTATAAAAGTTCCAACGTAGTAATAGGTGGTGTTAACCAACACGAATGCTCAAATACAAAAAAGTGTGCTTTGGTATATATGCTGCCAATTTAAGAAACCCTGCCAAAAATGGCAGGGTTTGATTATTGCCTACGATTTTTAATAAGCCAGCGAATACCACTCATCGAAAAGGCTAACTGCCAGGTCTTTGTTCTCAGTAAAGAAATATGGGATGCTCTCATTCGATTCTCCTTCATAGAACACAATGAAGTCGTCGTTGCTGAGCGTTGTTGGTTGAATAACCCAGTCATCACCATCCATTGTGCCTTTGATAACTAACTGACCATTGGTAATAGACCATGAAACTGTCTCCGATTGCCCCTTTTCTTCGACGGTAACGAGGTTATCGTTTGGATCAAATGTTAGCGTGACGAAAGAAGGTCTAGCTTTTTTCGTTGTAGCATCATCCCACAAGTGATAATACGTTTTGCCCTTGAACGTGGCCTCGTCAGCTGTTAACGCTGCAAAGCCGTCATCAATATTGGTTTGAGTATGGAAGTACATGTCATTGCTGGATGTCACTACCAACGTAAAGGCATCACTCATATAAATAACTTCGTCAAGGCCGTCGCCCTTGAAGCCATTGCTGGTGTAGGTAATTGGCCAGGTACCGGCAACTTGGCCATTGTCATCTAAATCGTGAACTTCGGTGTCGGTAAAGGTTGAGGTCATTAACCCTTCGTCGACAAAATATGCGTCGTTGGTACTCACAGAGTAAAAAGTGTTACCGGAAAAGTGCTCTTTTACAGTTGGCGGCATTTGGGTTTTGCCTGCTGTACCACTTCCGTCAAAGGTAACAAGAACGTCGTCTAGCTCATCCCCATTATTGACTGCGGTGTCAACCACAGTAATTATTTCGCTGGATTTTGTGAGTAGCTTTCCAGAATCATTTTGTGATTCTGAAATGGTATTTCCTAGCTCTAAAGTAAGGGAACGTGCAAGGAGATGGGCTTTTTTAGCTTCTTGCGTGCTCTCTGAGTTTGCTTTGCTTGCAACATAGTCGCCCGCAATGATCGCTTCAGGTAGGTTCAGCTTAGTGGCCAGCTCAGTAAGAGATAGGTTCTCGATAGCTGCAAGAGTCGTAAACGGCGTGACAACACTTGAACCGGCTGGTGCCGTCATTTCAACGGTCTGGGTAACCCGTCCGCCTTTGTCGGTATCGTATGTCTTGCCAGCAACAGCCCTTACTATCACTGGGTATTTCGTATCGTCACCGGTGATTGTGATCTCGCCGTTAGCACCCGTTAAGCTAGGCAGTAACTCTCCACTATCGGCAATCCCATTACTGTTGCGGTCAATATAGACTTCGGCATCAACGAGGTAACCATCAATAGCTTTGATCACAGCCTTGCTGCTGTCAGTTGGGAGTGTTGTGCCACTAGTAGTGGTGTTACTGTCGCTACCACCACAACCTGAGAGTGCCAAAGCCATTGACGCTGCAAGTAAACTGATTTTTTTCATTATATTTTTTCCTTATAGGTGCACCAGATATGTATTGATGCATTGCATAACAGGAAAGTTACTGTGGTTCTGGGGTGCTATCAAGGGACGGGAAAGTGGCAAAAAGCCGTAATTTTTTGCCATAAATTTTGAAGTGAGTTGCGGCAATGGGGTTAAACCATTTTGGCCTGTAGCCAACTGCGAGAAAACTTAAGATCTTTTTCAATCAAGCTGTTACTGCATTGGAGGAGCTGGCTGATCTCTTGGTTTCTCATGCCCAGTAAATATTTTAATTTCAGGGCATCCGATTGCCTTGGATAGTGAAGACTAAAGTGATCCAGCATTTTATCCATGCTCAGAAGTTGTTCGAACCGATCATCGTCAGCGCATTGAACGACGGTGACTTGCTGTCTTTTTTTGGCGTTTAGGGTGCGGGCATGATCGATGAGGATCTGGCGCATGACTTTGGTTGCCATCAGGTAAAACTGACGGCGGTTCTCAATATGTGACATATCTGAGCCAGCCAGCTTGAGATAAGCGTCATGGATCAATGCGGTGGTATTGTTGATGCAGTCACTGAGTACCTGATTGCTGTTACCATGTTTTCTCGCGCTGCGTGCCCGCTCTTGTTGAGCAATGGAGCGAAGTTGCAAGTAGGCAAACTGATAAAGATTGGCCTCTGCTTGTTTGTTGCCACTGTGCCATTGTTGGATGATTTGGGTGATATCTTGGCTCATGGGTTAAGACTCCCAGCTTTGATATTTTTTTAGCTCAGAGATTTTATGGGTCTGGGCTTGTTGGTTGCCGTCTTTGTCGATAACGATTTTTTGCTGTAGTCGGTACAATACGCCCTGATCCCAATCTTCCCCAGTCGGTAAATATTCCCAGCTGGTGTATAGGACATTAGAGGTAGTGTCATACCATTTGACTGGTGCATTGAGTTGGGCAAGGCTTGCCTGAGCGTTGCTTGGTTCTAACCACCACATGTCTCCATGTAGCAGCGTTACATCGTTGCGATAGGCCTCCTGTGCGGTTGGACACTTGGTATTATCTGCTTTAGTAGAAAGCACTTTGCCATTTTTTATCCATAAGCACTCATTAGAAATATCACTATTATTGGCATAATGTGTCTCTAGCCAGATCCCTTCAAAGTCGATGTTTTGTGTGTGCTTATCATTAATAGTGAACCAAATATATTCCGCACGGTTACTATGAGAAACAGTCTCTTTCGGACCCAGTCCTTGTGTTTTTTGCATTAATAACCTGGTATTGGGATCGTAGTTGATTGCAACGGTACGATACTTCCAGTCACCTTCGTCATCGAAATCATCGATTGAAAAGCCATTGAGATCACCACGGGTACAGCCACTGGTGGCACATCCTACGAGTCCATCCCAGCCTTCAAACACTTCAATAGGCTCAAACATCACTTCCTTGTAGCGGCGGCTGTAGTTAACCTCACAACTTGGCACTGAGTTATCGTTACTACCAAAGTAATCTCCAACGTCCGGGTATTCGTAAATTCCTTTTGGCGTGATCTTGTAAGTCAGGCTACCAATGGGGCCAAAATAGTTAGGGGTGGCTTTTCTGTCGACATCATAGAAGCATAAGTTTCCCTGCCAGTCGCGTCTCTTTACGATGATATTTTTGTATTTCACGTTCAAAGGGCGCAGGATCACTTCGTCCGATGTGAAGTTCTTTTCAATATACGATTGGCTTTCATCCAGGTGGTGCGCGGCGTCTTGAACAGAGACCAGTTCTAAACCCAGAACCTGCTGTGAGGTATCTAGAGCTTGTAAGTTGACTTGCTTGAGTTTTTTCTGAAATTCAGGATCCGATAGCGCTTTGCTAACCAGAAGTATTTCTTCACGGTTGTCAGGTGTACTGTCTAACGAGAGTAATAATCGCGTCATATTCACACTTCGGCTGGGTGTTGTCGAAGCAAGGGTAGGTGTGATGACCTCCTGACCCGACAGTGTCGCGAGAGGAAAGGCAGAATCGTCATAGCCTAAGAAGAAAGTGATCACATCGCCAGGGTTGTACTTAAATGCCCCTTTCTCCGTGAAGCCTTCCAGACTGGAGCTTGTCTTATAATAGAGCCCGGTAACCGGCGCATCGATAAAGTAGCCCGTCTGAGCGTCTGAATTTGCGAAAGCGCAACTGCCAGCAAGCGCTAAAGTCGCGGCAGAAAAAGTCCGTTTAATCACTGTGTATAGCCTTTTCTAAAATTGTTCTGTGCAGTCGGACTGACAATCTTGTTTGACCAAGCGTTTATCAGGTACGGGTGTCATCATTGCCAATAGCATTTTCTGTTTTATATGTTGTGGCAAATCGGGGTTGGATAGAATTCGTCGGCGAGTCAGCTCAAGCATGGTCTGTACTGACATGAGTTTGTTAACATCTCCTTTGCTGTGAAAAAGCAAACTAGTGACTTCAAACATCATGTTTTCTGCAATGGCCTTCTCTTGTTTGAGCTGGTGGTTTTTCTGAACTAAAGCCGCGGAAAAAGCAATGGCGCAGAGCAGCAGACAGACACTGAGCCCTGATGATACTGGCCGCCGCTGTATCAGCTTCTTGGCCACATAGAGCGGGATGTGTGATTTTAAGCTAATTGGCCGTTGGTTCAGAATATTCTCGATATCTGTCATGAGCTCAATGACAGAGGCGTAACGCTCTTTTGCATGATATTGAGTTGCCTTTTGGATCACACTATTCAAGTCAGAGCGAGCAGGTTGTTCTCCAACCATATATGCAAGCAACTTACCGAGAGAGAAGACATCGCTCTGGTTGGTCAAATAGGTCCCCTTTTTTTGCTCTGGGCTGGCAAAGGCTTCGCTGAATGCAAGAATGGGTGTGGTGTTAGGTGATGGAATGTTCTGCTTTTGGGTAATGTTGAAATCGAGTACTTTTGGAGCAAAGTCATTATCTATTAGCACATTTTCCGGCTTGATGTCGGCATGAAGAATTTGGTTCTGATGGGCATGCCCAATGGCCTGACAGATTTGGGTGAACAGCTGTAACCTACGGCGCAAAGTCAATGACTCTGATTCGATAACTTTACGTAGTGTCTGCCCCTCGACTTTTTCCATCACGATATATACGTAGCCTTGGTGTTCTCCGCCATCAAACACTTTAGCGATATAGGGGTGGTTTAGCCTGGCAAGTAGTTGTGCTTCTTGAAATAGGAAGGCTTTACCAAGAACCTGGGTTAAAGACGGTTGGATAAACTTGATTGCCAGTTTCTGCTCAAAGGTCTTATCGCAACGCTCGGCAGCATAAACTACGCCCATTCCACCACGACCAATTTCATCCAGGGTTTTATATTTATCAATGAGAAGGCGAGAGAAACTGATGTCTTTTTCGACGGCTTGCTGGGCATGAAAGCCAAACAGCTCGGTAAGCTGCCCGTCGGTAGTATTGTTGGCTGAGAGTAGGGGCTGAATTTGCTGGTACAGCTCAGGCTGGTGCAGTCTGAGCTCGGCAATATAATCCAGCTGTTCTGCTTCATCAAGATCCAATAAGTGGTAGAAAACTTGAGTTGAACTGACGTTAGGTTCCACGATAGTTGGTAGTGTTATATATGTTTTAATTGTGCATCCAGTTTATATATAAATATCATAATAGGTGCAACTTTTATTTGCTGGTCAAATGTTTACATATTCTGACAGTGACGAAAAGCGGGCGCTAAGTCTTGGCTCGTTTTGGCTCCATTGCCAACTGGAGCACCATCTATCATTCTAAAACTCCTTTTACACTTGAACTCTATTTTCGAATGTGAGGCTTTGCCCATAAGCTCAGATTGAAAGTTGTCTGTAACTTGCTCACTTTCACTTCAATTCGTTGTTACGAAAACTGAAGATACGCTGATTTTTACTAAATCCTCGCTCTGCTAATTCTGCCTATTGAAAGTTAAAGTGCCTGTCTAAGTTATTACCGATAAGAGAGAGAACAACATGGACTTTGGGCATGATCCAATAAAACGCTTATTTTTCAATTTATATTGGCCGACATTAACCGGGATGCTCACCATGGCGGCATACCAAGTGGCTGATGGCATCATTGTGGGTTACGGCGTTGGTACCATGGCGTTAGCTGGCATTAGCATGAGCTTTCCAGTTTTGATGGTAGCCATTTCACTGGCCATGTTGATCGGCATTGGAAGCAGTATGGTTGTCGCGATAAAACTAGGAGAAAACCAATCTGCTGGAGCCAATCGTGTTTTCCACTATAGTTGCAGCATTTCTGTATTAATATCCGTCGTATTAGCTTGTGTATTGCTGGTATTCATAGATACATGGGTTAGCCTACTTGGAGCCAATACCGACATCCAACCTTACTTAAAAGAATACCTTATATATTTTGCGATATTCTTGCCTACGCTCTTTCTACGATTTAGTTTCAGCTTTTTTATTAATAACGACCAATCACCCCATATTTCACGTAATGCTAATATCTTATCCAGCATTTTGAATGTCCTGCTCGATCTCCTATTCGTCCTGGTTTTTGAGTGGGGACTAAAAGGTGCTGCTATCGCAACGGGCATATCTCAGACTGTTGCTGTCATTTACATGGGTTACCATTTCTACCTTGGTAAAAACCATCTTTCACTAAAAAATTATGGATTTAGAGTATTCGACTGTGAACAAAGACGAATTGTAGGACTAGGCCTTCCTATTTTTATCTCGGAAATCTCAGGAGCCTTGGCGTTTGCATTGCTTAACAAAGCCGTGATTTCTCAAGGAGGAAGTGAAGCAGGAGCGGCTTTGGCGACCATTAACTTCACGCTATTTTTTGTGATGAAATTCCTTGTTGGCGTTGCTTTCTCGGTACAACCCGTATTTGGTTTTAATCACGGAGCCAAAAATCATCAGCGAATCGAAGAACTACTTAATTTTTCATTGAAATTCGTCTTTGCGATAGGCGGGTTGGCTTACGCTCTCATCTACTTGTTCGCGGGACAAATTGTTGCTCTGTTCAATGTAGTGAACCCTCAAGAGGTCGAATTAGCGACTCAAGCGTTGCTACTGTTCTATCCTGCCACAGCCTTTATGGGCGCAAACTTGGTGCTCGGAGCCTACTTTCAATCGGTAGAAAAAGTGAGAATAGCAACTAACTTATCACTTATTCGAGGCATTGTTTTAGTGACGATATTTTTAGTGGTGTTACCAAAAGTCTTTGGCTTAATGGGAGTGTGGCTGGCGATACCGTTGGCTGAGTTAGTGGCTTTTTTAGTCACGCTTCCTTTCATCTTTTTTAAGAAGAAAGAACAGTACGTGTAGCTTTGGTCAATGAGCCAGCGGCTCGTTCGTTTAGTCGCTGGTATTCACTGCCTGCTTTTTTCGCCATTGAGCAGGGGTCTGTCCCGTCACCTTTTTGAATTGTCGGATAAAATGGGTGATATCTTTCCAATCTAACTCAGTGGCGACGTCTTGAACCGATAGAGTACTGTGGGATAGTCGGTATGAGGCTTTCTTTATTCTTGCCTGACAGATCCATTCTCCAACCGTAAAACCAGTTTCTTTTTTCACTATGGTCGCCACATGAGAGGGGACGCGGTGAACTGCAGAGGCCACTTCTTTAAGAGAAATGGCACTATGGCAATTTTGATGAATGAACCTCAATGCTTCTGACGCTAACTTACTGATTGGGTTTTGGTCGTTATTCAAGTGCATGCTTCGGTAAATGTCACCGAAGATTATTGAAAGATAGGATCGCAACAAAGGCGTTGATTCAACGCCTGATTGCTGACTCTCGTTACTTAAGGCCTCTAAAATTTGAATCAAAAGGGGAAGCCGATCCGTGTCCACGGATACAGTAGGAAGAGAACCATCTATCACTTGCTGAAAAGGTTGCATTAATAGGCTGTCTTCATCAATTCCCAAGCAACCAATACAAAAAGAAACCAAATACATATCAGCACCTTCGGCTCTTAAGGTCTTATGCGGCACTCCGGGAGGAATAATGACGATCGCAGGGGCAACAATCTTTATATTTGAACCATAAACCATCTCAATAACACCTTTGGTAAGCAAGGCCAACCGATGTTCTGGGTGATGGGCGGTGTGGTTATGCTCTTCAAATGACAAGTCAACAAAGTAATCGACTTTTACATTGTGGGCTTGTTTCATCAACAGTTCTCTCGAACAAGGATCGGAATATTTGCCGATTTTATCTCAAATTTAGCCCTATTACACTGAGCATCAATGAACTAGGATTTACATGTTGTTAAGTGGCCTCAAAATCAATGTATGTCGATAAGGCTATTGAAACCCTATTTCCATTACAGAGCGTATTTATATAAGGAAAAATGACTATGACTAAAAAACCATGGAAAATTCGCCAAGCCAATCTATCAGATGCGGATGGCTTAGCTAAGTGTATGTACGATGCTTACAGTCAATATAAAGAGAAATTCGGTGGACAAGATCTACCTCCCATGCAGGTTGACTATGGAGAAGAGATCCGTTCATACCCGGTTTGGGTAGCTTACTCTGGCGATACATTGGTGGGCGGACTTATTCTGATTCACGACGCGGATTACACAACGATAGCAAATGTTGCCGTACATCCAGACTTTCAAGGGCATGGTCTCGGCCGAGGCTTGATTGAGTTTGCACAAAAACAGGCAGAACAACATGGTCACCAAGAAATACGGCTGGTCACACACGCCAAAATCACCGAAAACATCACCCTATATTCTTATCTAGGTTGGAAAGAGTACGGACGTGACAACAACAAGGTGTTCATGACAAAAACACTGCCAGCAAAGTGTAATATAGAAAAAACAAATTGAGCTGAATTTACCGCAGATAATGGGTATAGAAATACTAATGCCTCTCAAGCCAAATCAGATTAAAAGTTCTATCTCATTTAGTCCCGAAAGCAAGCTATAGACTGCTTAGTCAATCTGTTTGGTTTCAGATAAACCAAGTGTTTGATTATGACAAAGGACGTCATTAGGTTATTAACTCTAACTAGGTTATGTCCCTTATTCAGAGAAATACCAACTAACTACTACCCTTGGTATAGGAATAAAACAAGAAAAGATTTGTCAATTTCCCTTGGTAATCACATCAATACACTCTATATGATGATCATGTTATTTAGCCTCAATAACAGTAAAGGTTGGTATTACCAACCTCTGCTGCTACGTATTAATAACGCAATAATATATGTACTACTTGCACATTAATTATCAGATTCAATCTTTTTAAGGCGATAAGCTAAGGCTGGGCGGGTTAAGCCTAGCATCCGAGCAGCTTTTGATACGTTCCCATCAGCTTTGTCCATTGCGCGTCTGATCAGATTCAGCTCCAATTCTTCAATGCTGAAATTATTCTCCAATTGTTTGTCCATCCAGCTCTCATTGGCGGTACTGAAGCATGGCTTCTGCTGAGCGAGCAAGCCTTGATTATTAATCACATTCAACGGGTGGGTCGGTTCAGCCAGAGACGGGAAAAAGCTCTCCAAATCGATACTGCGGTTATTGTCGGTAAGGATTATGCCTCGCTCGATCATATTTTCCAGCTCTCGAATGTTGCCTGGCCACTTGTAGATCATCAGAGCTTGCAGGGCTTTGTCAGTCACACCCAAAGTACGTTTATTGTAGAGGGTGTGGTATTTCTCTAAAAAGTGTTCAATCAACAGCGGAATATCTTCGCTACGCTCGCGCAAGGGAGGAATGTGAACAGGGAAGACATTCAGGCGATAGTAGAGATCGGCACGAAAGCGGCCTTCATTAACTGCGGTTTGCAAGTCTTCATTGGTGGCAGCAACCACGCGAACATCAATGTGCCGAAGCTGGCTGCCACCGACGCGTTCAAGTTCACCTTCCTGTAATACACGTAATAAGCTTGCCTGGGCATGGGGTGAAAGTTCGATCACTTCATCCAGAAAGATAGTGCCTTGGTTGGCGCGTTCAAATTTACCTTCCCGCGAGTGCGTTGCGCCGGTGTATGCGCCTTTTTCAACACCAAAAAGCTCCGCTTCAATCAGATCGGATGGAATACAGGCACAGTTTACCGCGATAAAAGGACCATCAGCACGATCGCTGTTTGCGTGCAGGCCCTTGGCAACAATTTCCTTGCCTACACCGGTTTCTCCCTGAAGAAGGACAGAAACTTTGGTTTTTGACGCTTTGGCGATCAGCTGGCAGACGTTTTTAAAGGCACTAGAGCGACCGACAGAATTGAAAAGCAGCTCCTGCTCGTTGTCGGCGTTGCGGAAACTCGCTTTAAGGCAGGATACTTGCTGTTGCAAGGCAAACAGCTCTTCGATAATTGGATCTGGCAACAGGGCACGTTCCAGCTCTTCCTTATCCGGCCACTCCTCGGCGGGTTTACCTATGATACTGCAATGATCGGAACCACAGCCGGAGCACTGTGTTTCCTTATAGATAATTTTTTGCCCCATATAAAAGCTCGAAAAGCCGCTGGCATAGCCGAGCAAAGTCCAGCAGACGGGTATATTCGCTGAGCCATATTCGTTGATGTGGGCTTCGGACTCATAAGAATCATACCAGTCGAATTCACCGTAAAAACTCCCCGATCCCACATCAAACTTAAGCTCTTTGGGAACAACTCTTACCATTCCCTTAATGCTATGTAACTGAGGCCCGGCAAGGAAGGCCTCTTCTTTGGTGAAATCGGGACGGATCTTTTGGAGCATCTCTGCATCCCTGAAACCTGAGTGGTAGCCAAAGCGCATCAGAAACCCTCGCGCCCGCTCAATGCCCAATGTCTCGATGAGCTCTTTCCGCAGAGCACCCATTGCAGTTGCATGAACCAATAGCATGCGTTGTTCGTTAAACCAGACTTTGCCGTCGTCGCTTGAAAATTGGAACTGTGAAATGAGGTCTGTAGATTCCGGAAGTGTTGGAGAAGCGCCAATATCCATAATGCTGTCGCCCTTATTGTTATTCACCACCCATCTTGAGTGAGTGTTGATTATTTTCTATTCCCTGTCGGCGTGTTTTTGTACCTAACAACGCCATTCCTATAAAGCCAAGCCGTGGGGTATATGTGACTTGATGCTCTATTTAAGTTCATAGTGACACATTAATCAAATGATTAACCTTTGTCATTTACATTTATCATTTGGTTATTTTTATTCACATTTCTTCTCGTCTCTATTCCATCGTCAGAACAGGGTTGGCTCTCCGATATTACTTTTCTTTTGATTTTAATTTCAATTAAAAACAATGGCTTAACTTTATCTGGAGTGGGTTTTTGTTAGATGCTGTGTCTCATGGCATAGCCGTTGCACTAGTCAGGCTGACCTGAATCAGAAACAAACAGGGAGGTGAGATGACGAAGGTGATTTATTCGGATACCAGGTTGAGTGATCAGGATAGGCCGGCATTCGAACAGTTGACGAAGTATGTACGGGTCCGGAGTTCTGAAAGTGCTCGATTTGTTGAATTTGACTTCGCTATTGGTGAGCCAAGCCTGTTCGTTGAGCTGATCATGCCAAAAGGTGCCTTTGAGCACTTTTGTCAGGTGAATAACGTGACGTATATGACCGAGGATCAGATGGTCGCTGTAGACGCTGAAATGGAAAAATGGCGCTACGGCGAAGATACCTTGATGTCGCACAACCATGGTCATACGTCTGAATAACAACAATCTGACTTAGTTGGGAACTGTCCGATGAGTATTGAAATTAAAACCGCAACGCTTGAGCCGGTACGTAATACCTATGCGCACATTGCACGTCGTTTTGGCGACAAGCCAGCAACGCGTTATCAGGAAGCAACGTACGATATGCAATCTGAGCACTACTTTCACTATCGGCCGATGTGGCAGCCGGAGATGGAGCTGAATGATCCGCGCCGTACTGCCATTGTCATGGAAGATTGGTACGAGTTTAAAGATCCTCGCCAATTTTATTACGGCACTTATGTGCAGCAACGCACCAAGATGCAGGAAGCGGCTGAGAGCAACTATAGCTTCTTCGATAAGCGCAACCTATCGAACATGTTAAGTGAAGAGCTTAAAACTAAAGTTATTCGCTACCTGGTGCCGCTCCGTCACGTTGAGCACACCGCCAATCTGAACAACCTGTACGGGACCTCTCAGGGGTATGGGACGGCGATCACTCAGGCACTGCTGTTCAATGGAATGGACCGCCTTGGTATCGCTCAGTATCTCTCTCGTATTGGCTTGTTGCTTGATGGCAATAGCGGTGATGCGCTTGGCCAAGCGAAATCCTACTGGATGGATGATGCAGCATGGCAAGGGATGCGGTCGCTATGTGAAGAAACCACAGTAACCAAAGATTGGTTTGAAGTGTTTGTGGCGCAAGACGTCATTATCGATGCGCTGGTATATGACCTGGTATTTAACCAGTTCGATCAATGGTTAGTTGATAACGGCGCACAGGACGTGGGCATGTTGACTGAGTTTATGCGGATCTGGAACAAAGATAGTTCTCGCTGGGCCGATGCCGTGCTAAAGGCTGCAGCAGCAGAATCTGCTGATAACAAAGCGCTGCTGGAAGGCTGGGTAACCCAGTGGAAGGAAAAAGCGGTTGCAGCACTCAAGCCTCTGGCAACAGAGATGCTCGATGATGCAGAAGCCTTGGATAAGGCTGTCGCTGTACTTGATAAACGCCTGACCAAAGCGGGTCTGTTTAAGTAAGGAGATAGGGAATGTCGAAGGTTTACATTGCACTGCAGGATAACGATGAATCTCGCTATATCGTTGAAGCGATAGAAGAAGACAATCCGGATGTGACCGTGATGCACATGCCAGCAATGATCCGTATTGAGAATGAAGGTCGTCTGACCGTCCGTCGTGAAACGGTTGAAGAGAAGATGGGGCGTGACTGGGATGTTCAGGAATTGCACCTCAACCTCATTACCCTTGGCGGCAACGTCGAGGAAGATGATGACGAACTTTCTCTGTATTGGAACGAATAATAAAAGGTAACGCATCATGGCAGCTAAAAAGCTCAACATTAAAGATAAATACCGCCTGCTAACACGGGATCTGGATTGGGAATATTCCTACCAGGATCGTAAAGAGGCGTTTCCGTACGAAGAGTTCGAAGGGATCAAAATTACCGACTGGTCGAAATGGGAAGACCCGTTTCGCCTGACCATGGACGCCTATTGGAAGTATCAGGCAGAGAAAGAGAAAAAGCTCTACGCCATCTTTGACGCATTTGCTCAAAACAACGGGCATTTGAATGTATCAGACCCACGCTACGTTAACGCGATTAAGATTTTCCTGAGTGCCGTTACGCCACTGGAGTATCAGGCCTACCAAGGATTTGCCCATACAGGACGTCAGTTTGGTGGAGTGGGGGCTCGGGTTGCCTGTCAGATGCAGTCATTAGATGAGCTGCGTCATGTACAGACCCAGATCCACGCGATGAGCCACTACAATAAGTTCTTCGATGGCTTCCAGGATTTCCCCCATATGCATGACCGAGTGTGGTACCTATCGGTACCTAAGTCGTTCTTCAACGATGCACGCGCAGCCGGCCCGTTTGAGTTCATGCTAGCCATCGGTTTCTCATTCGAATATGTACTGACCAACTTGCTGTTCGTTCCTTTCATGTCTGGTGCTGCACATAACGGTGACATGGCTACCGTAACCTTCGGCTTTTCTGCCCAATCGGATGAAGCCCGACACATGACACTCGGTCTGGAAGTCATCAAGTTCCTGCTTGAGCAGCATGAAGACAACGTGCCGATTGTACAGAAGTGGATCGACAAGTGGTTTTGGCGAGGTTCCCGTTTGCTGACCATTGTTTCGATGATGATGGACTACATGCTGCCGAACAAGGTGATGTCCTGGAAGGAAGCCTGGGAGGTCTATTTCGAAGAAGCAGGGGGAGCGCTGTTTAAAGATCTGGCCCGTTATGGCATCCGCATGCCGAAATACACTGAGGTTATTGAGAAAGAGAAAGAGCATATCTCTCACCAGGCTTGGTGGACCTTCTATACCCACGGTCATGCTGCTGGTTTCCATACCTGGATCCCAACCGATGAAGAGCTGGATTGGCTGTCTGAGAAGTATCCGGAAACGTTCGACAAGTTCTACCGTCCGCGCTGGGAGCTGGCGAAAGAAATGGAAGCCAAGGGAGAGCGTTTCTACACCAAGGCACTGCCGCAGCTGTGTACCACCTGTCAGATCCCGATGTTATTTACTGAAATGGATGATCCCACCCAAACGGCATACCGAGACAGCGTGTACGAAGGTGAGCGTTATCACTTCTGCTCTGATGGCTGTAAAGACATCTTCGATGATGAGCCGGAGAAGTTCGTACAGTCCTGGTTGCCGGTACATCAAATATTCCAGGGCAACTGCGGTGGCCCGGACATGGGCGATATTTTGAGTGAATTCTACAAGATGAACCTTGGTGCCGACAATATGGACATGAAAGGTTCGCCAGATGAGCAGCGCTGGAACCAGTGGAAAGGTAAAGCCTAAGTTGGTAACGGAAGACTAACAGGCTGGTAATGGCAGCGGCCATCGCCAGCCAGAGACGAGGAATAACAATGCCTGTAAAAGCAATTACGCCAGACTATAAAGGCGAAAAACTCGATAGATTAGAGAACTTTAATGGTAATCAGGTGGTGTATGTGGGGTGGGATCACCACCTGATGTTCTGCGCACCTTTTGCCTACCCGGTCCCGCCTGAAATGACGTTTGAGACCTTGCGCACTCAGGTGATGCCAGAAGCATTTGGCCTGCATCCTGAGTTTAACCAGATTAATTGGGAGACAGTGAGCTGGAAGCTCGACAATGAAGATTTTGTTCCACAGCCACAGGCCTCGTTGAAGGCACAGGGAATTGGCCATAAGTCGGTACTGCGTTTCCACACACCGGGTCTGAAAGGCTATCAGGGCGCAGGCGTTTAATTGTAGGAGGCTATCATCATGACATATGAAGTAACTGTAGAGCCAACAGGTGATGTGATTGAGGTTGATGAAGGCCAGACGATTCTGGACGCAGCCCAGCGCCAAGGTGTTTGGTTGCCGTTCGCCTGCGGCCATGGCACCTGCGGAACTTGCAAAGTGACCGTGACGGAAGGTGATGTTGATATCGGTGATGCATCCACGTTTGCACTGATGGATTCAGAACGCGATGAAGGTGTGGTGTTGGCATGCTGTGCCAAGCCCGAATCTGATCTCACTATCGAAGCGGAAATTGATGTTGATCCTGACTTTATGAGCCACCCTGTGTGTGACTTTGTCGGCACTGTTACTGAGATCTGCGATTTGTCGCCAACCATCAAGGGCTTTTTCTTGCAGTTGAATGACGATATCGCTTTTCAGGCTGGACAGTACGTCAACTTGCACATCCCTGGGGTAGAAGGAACACGTGCATTCTCAATCGCGAATAAGCCATCTGACAGCCGCATATTGGAACTGCATGTACGTATGGTTCCGGGTGGGGCGGGGACGACCTACTTGCACGAGCAGCTGCAGGTCGGAGATACCCTTGATATATCGGGCCCTTACGGTCAGTTCTTCAGCAGAAAATCTGATAGGCAAGATGCAATCTTCATCGCTGGTGGCTCAGGTCTTTCAAGTCCGCAGTCGATGATTTTGGATCTGCTGGAAGAGGGGGATCCCCGCAAGCTGTATCTGTTCCAGGGGGCGCGAAATGTTGATGAGCTCTATAACCGTGACATTTTCGAAAAGCTCGCGAAAGAGCATGAGAATTTCTTCTATATTCCGGCACTCAACGAACCGGAAGACGGTGACAACTGGGAAGGCTTCAAAGGCTTCGTCCATGAAGCGGCAATGGATTACTTCGGCAACCAGTTCAGCGGCCACAAAGCCTACCTGTGCGGCCCCCCTCCGATGATTGATGCATCGTTAACGGCACTAATGCAAGGGCGGTTGTTTGAGCGCGATATTCATATGGAGCGCTTTGTAACGGCAGCGGATGGCGCTAAAGAGCAAACGCGTTCTGCACTGTTTAAGCGAATTTGATGTTGGGGCCGCGTGATGATGGCGAACACAGTCGACACTGAAACAAGGTCATACCGCATTACCGTGGTGAACCGGGATCAATCATACCTGTGTCCGGAAGGCAAAACGCTGCTGGTGGGCATGGAGCTCAAAGGGGCGAAGTGTATTGAGGTCGGGTGTCGCGGCGGGGGATGCGGGATGTGCAAAATCCGTATTCTCGATGGCAAGTTTGAGAGCAAACGAATGAGTCGTTTGCACATCACGGAAGCGGAGCAGCAACAGGGTTTTGCTCTTTCCTGCCGTATCTTGCCACGTAGCGATATGGTGATCGAGTCGGATCATTTCAAGCTTGCACAATGATGGGTAAATCAGAAAAACAAGGACAGTAATATGAGAAAAGGTGTAATTCGTCCGGGGCACATTCAGCTCCGTGTTCTAGATATGAAAGAAGCGCTGGGACATTACCGTGATCTGCTCGGTTTAATTGAAGTGGAAACAGACAGCCAGGGACGGGTATATCTGAAAGGCTGGACTGAAGTGGATAAATTCTCCGTGGTATTGCGCGAAGCAGATACCCCGGGAATGGATTTCATGGGTTATAAGGTATTGAACGATGAAGTACTGGATCAGCTGCAACAGGAACTTGTTGAGTATGGCTGTAAGGTGGAAGAGATCCCGGCCCGTGAACTGAATGGCTGCGGCCGTAGGGTACGTTTTGATTCCCCGACAGGGCACATGTTCGAAATCTATGCTGAGAAAGAGCAGACCGGTAAGTGGGGACTTTCCCAGGTGAACCCGGAAGCCTGGCCACGTGATCTGACGGGTATGAAAGCCACCCGATTTGACCATTGCCTGCTGTATGGGCCGAATGTCGAAGGGAGCAGCGCATTATTCCGTGATGTATTGGGCTTTGATCTGGCTGAGCAGGTGATTGATCCTGAAGGCAATAAAGCGGCTGCATTTTTAACCTCAAGCATGAAAGCGCATGATGTGGCGTTCATTGAATGTCCTGATGCCGGTAAATTCCACCATGCCTCTTTCTATCTGGAAACCTGGGAAGACGTACTGCGCGCTGCAGACCTGATATCCATGACGGATACGTCTTTGGATATTGGCCCTACCCGCCATGGTTTGACTCACGGTAAAACCATCTACTTTTTTGATCCGTCAGGCAACCGTACTGAAGTCTTCTGCGGTGGTGACTACCACTACCCGGATCATGAGCCTGTTACCTGGACAACTGAACAGTTGGGTAAGGCTATTTTCTACCACGATCGTCAGCTTAACGAGCGTTTCCTCACTGCCTTGACCTAAGCAATATTTGTTGGCTTTCCGTGCTGGCGTGAGCCAGCACAGGGATCAGTGCGCCTGTTAAACAGTGTTTTGCACAACTTGCATAAATATATAGGCCCCTGAGATCGTCACCTGAATGAGAGTAAAGAATGAAAGAATTTAAGAACTTTATTAATGGAGAGTTCACGGCAACTGTCAGCGGTAAAACCTTTGACAACCGTAACCCTGTTGATAACAGCCTGATTGGTGTGGTTCACGAAGCTGGTGAGCCGGAGGTGGCAGCGGCTGTTGCAGCGGCTAAAACTGCGATGAACGGGCCATGGGGGAAAATGACACAAGCAGAGCGTATCAAGCTGCTAAATCGTGTGGCTGACCGTATCAATGAGCGTTTTGAAGAGTTTCTCGATGCCGAATGCAAAGATACCGGGAAACCTCGCTCGATGGCTTCCCACATTGATATTCCCCGTGGCGCTGCCAACTTCAAGGCTTTTTCAGAGACCTTGGCAAACCATCCGACCGAAGCGTTCAAGCTGGATACACCAGATGGAAAAAGCGCACTGAACTATGGCCATCGAAAGCCTAAAGGGGTGATTGCCGTTATCAGCCCGTGGAACCTGCCACTGTTGCTGATGACATGGAAAGTAGGGCCAGCACTGGCTTGCGGCAATACCGTTGTGGTTAAGCCGTCAGAAGAAACGCCTGCCACAGCAACCTTGCTGGGCGAAGTGATGAATGAATGTGGTGTCCCGCATGGCGTGTACAACGTTGTACATGGCTTTGGACCTGATTCTGCCGGTGCTTTCCTGACAGCCAACCCCGATGTTGATGCCATTACCTTTACCGGCGAAACCCGTACTGGTGAAGTGATTATGCGTGCCGCTTCGGTGGGGCTGCGCAACATTTCCCTAGAATGTGGCGGTAAGAACCCGGGTATTGTTTTTGCGGACTGCGATTTAGACAAAGCTATCGAAGGCACCATGCGTTCAGCATTCGTCAATTGCGGTCAGGTCTGCCTGGGGACTGAGCGAGTTTACGTTGAACGACCTATTTTCGATGAGTTTGTCCAGCGCCTCAAAGAAGGTGTCGAGGCGTTGAAACTCGGACGCCCGGAAGACTCGGATGTGGACTTTGGCCCCTTGGTCAGCCAGGAGCACAAAGAAAAAGTCCTTTCCTACTACAACTTGGCAGTTGAAGAAGGTGCCAATGTCGTGATCGGTGGCGGTGTGCCAGAGATGGGACCTGAGCTAAATGACGGTGCCTGGGTCGAGCCAACTATCTGGACCGGACTGGCCGATGACGCCCGGGTGGTGACGGAAGAGATCTTTGGCCCTTGTTGTCATATCAGACCGTTTGATAGCGAAGAGGAAGTGATCGAGCTGGCTAATAACACCAAATACGGTTTATCCGCGGCGGTGTGGACAGAAAATGCCTCTCGCGCCTGCCGGGTGGCGGAATCACTGGATGTCGGTATCGCGTGGGTGAATAGCTGGTTCCTGCGTGATCTTCGTACGGCTTTTGGTGGGGCAAAAGAGTCAGGGATTGGCCGCGAGGGCGGGGTGCACGGACTGGAGTTTTATACCGAGCTCAAAAACGTCTGCATCAAGTTATGAGTGGAACCCAAAGTACTCCAGTACGCAGCCATGTGTGCTGTCACTAAAGGAAGAGTGTAACGATTATGAATCAAGAACAAATTATTCAGTGCGGCGACGAATTGTTTGACGCCCTAACCCAGCTCCGCACCTTGCGTCCATTAACTGAGCGTTTTGACAACATCACAATTGAAGATGCTTACCACATTTCGCTGCGTATGCTGGACCGCCGTGTGGAAGCCGGAGAAAAAGTGATTGGCAAGAAAATTGGCGTCACATCCAAAGCGGTACAAAGCATGCTGAACGTACATCAGCCTGATTTTGGATACCTGACAGACAAAATGGCTTACAGCCAGGGGCAGGAAATGCCAATTAGCGAACACCTGATACAGCCTAAGGCAGAAGGTGAAATCGCTTTTATCCTGAAAAAAGATCTGATGGGGCCGGGAGTCACGAATGCTGATGTATTGGCAGCAACCGACTGTGTGATCCCATGTTTCGAAGTGGTCGATTCCCGTATCGAAAACTGGCAAATCAAAATTCAGGATACCGTGGCGGATAACGCCTCCTGCGGCCTGTTTATATTGGGCGATAAAGCCGTCGATCCGCGCAAAGTTGATCTGGCTACCTGCGGCATGGTGGTAGAGAAAAACGGTTCGGTGATCTCAACCGGGGCGGGAGCCGCAGCGCTTGGTAGCCCGGTAAACAGCGTGGCCTGGTTGGCAAATACGCTGGGAGAGTTCGGTATTCCATTGAAAGCCGGCGAAGTGATCCTGTCAGGCTCGCTGGTGCCGCTGGAACCCGTACAGGCTGGTGATTTTATGAGTGTCAGCATCGGTGGCATGGGTTCTGCGTCTGTGCGTTTTGTTTAGAGGGTGGTCGAATTATGAGTAAGAAATTAAAAGCGGCGATTATTGGGCCGGGCAATATCGGGACCGATCTACTGCTCAAAATGTTTCGCTCCGAATGGATTGAGCCTGTCTGGATGGTGGGTATCGACCCGGAGTCTGATGGTCTGAAACGCGCCCGCGAGATGGGCATAAAAACCACGGCGGAAGGGGTAGATGGCCTGCTGCCACACGTGGTTGAAGATGATATTCGCATTGCGTTCGATGCTACCTCTGCCTACGTCCATGCCGAGAATAGCCGTAAGCTCAACGAGCTGGGTGTGATTATGGTGGATTTAACCCCTGCCGCGATCGGCCCTTACTGTGTACCGCCTGTTAATCTGGCAAAGCACGCCAAAGAGCTGGAGATGAACGTCAACATGGTGACCTGTGGTGGCCAGGCAACGATCCCGATGGTCGCAGCTATTTCCCAGGTGCAGGCCGTTGAATACGGCGAGATCATCGCCACCGTTTCTTCTCGCTCTGCCGGGCCAGGTACACGTAAGAATATCGATGAGTTTACCCGGACGACGGCCAGTGCGGTTGAAAAGGTCGGCGGTGCCGAAACAGGTAAAGCCATCATCATCATTAACCCTGCCGAGCCGCCATTGATGATGCGAGATACCGTGCACTGTCTGACTAAAGACACCCCCGATCAGGAAGCGATCACGGCATCTGTGCACAAGATGGTCAAAGAGGTGCAGAAGTATGTACCGGGTTATCGCCTGGTTAATGGCCCGGTGTTTGATGGCAACCGTGTTTCAGTGTTTATGGAAGTGGAAGGCTTAGGTGATTATCTGCCGAAATACGCCGGTAACCTGGACATCATGACTGCCGCGGGTCTGCGTACCGCCGAGATGTTTGCAGAAGAAGCCTATAACGATGCTATTCAGTTACCTAATCGCGCATAAGTTGAGGAAGAAAACATGAATTTGAAAGGAAATAAAGTCGTCCTCCACGACATGAGTCTGCGTGATGGTATGCACGCCAAACGTCACCAGATCTCGCTGGATCAGATGGTGGATATCGCGACAGGACTGGATGAAGCGGGTGTTCCGCTGATTGAAGTTACCCACGGAGATGGTCTGGGCGGCAGCTCTGTAAACTACGGCTTTCCGGCTCATTCCGATGAAGAGTACTTGGATGCTGTTATTCCTAAGATGAAGAATGCCAAGGTTTCCGCACTCTTGTTACCGGGTATCGGCACCGTTGATCACCTGCGTATGGCTAAAGATTTCGGTGTGAATACCATCCGCGTTGCTACCCACTGTACCGAAGCCGATGTTTCTGAACAGCATATTGGTCTTGCTGCCAAGTTGGGGATGGACACTGTAGGCTTTTTGATGATGGCGCATATGGCCACGCCGGAGCAAATCCTGCAACAGGCAAAACTCATGGAGTCCTACGGGGCTAACTGTATCTATTGTACGGATTCAGCGGGTTACATGTTGCCCGATGAGGTGAGTGAGAAAATTGGCCTGTTGCGCTCCGAGTTGAGCCCAACCACCGAGATTGGCTTTCATGGTCACCACAATATGGGGATGGCGATTGCAAACTCTCTGGCTGCCGTTGAAGCCGGTGCACTCCGCATTGACGGCTCAGTAGCAGGTTTAGGAGCAGGTGCAGGTAACACGCCATTGGAAGTCTTTGTTGCGGTGCTGGAACGTATGCAAGCAGATCACGGAATCGATCTCTATAAAATCATGGACGTAGCAGAAGATCTTGTTGTGCCAATGATGGATCAGCCTATTCGTGTCGACCGTGATGCACTGACATTGGGATATGCCGGTGTCTATAGTTCGTTCCTGTTGTTCGCCAAGCGTGCGGAAGCCAAATATGGCATTCAGGCGCGTGATCTGCTGGTAGAGCTAGGACGCCGCGGTACTGTCGGCGGTCAGGAAGACATGATTGAAGATCTTGCATTAACAATGGCTAAAGAAAAAGGACTGATCTGATGGGCAACTTAACAAAACAACAAATCAATGAACTGGCGGCCCACCTGGAAAGTGCAGAGCTGGGGGCCTATGAAGTCACTAAGATAACGAACGACTTCCCGAATATGACTTACGATGATGCTTTCGATATTCAGTGGGAAATTCGCCGCCGCAAAGAAGAGCGCGGAAACAAAATTGTCGGGATGAAAATGGGTCTGACATCTTGGGCGAAGATGTCTCAAATGGGGGTTGAGCATCCGTGTTACGGTTTTCTTGCTGATTACTTTTCTATCCCCGAAGGGGGAGAAATTAGGCATGACGAACTGATCCACCCCAAGATAGAAGCTGAATTGGCTTTTGTTACCAAAGCGCCGCTTAAAGGCCCCGGTATTCATATTGGTGATGTACTGCGTGCAACAGACTTTGTGATGCCTGCGATTGAAGTGATCGATTCCCGTTACCAGGATTTTAAGTTTGATCTGAAAAGTGTGATTGCAGATAACTCTTCTTCGTCTCGCTTTATTACCGGTGGCCGTATGGCTGATGTGGCAGACCTGGATCTAAAGACACTGGGTGTGGTTATGGAAGTGAACGGTGAAGTGGTTGAACTTGGTGCTGGGGCTGCGGTGTTGGGGCATCCGGCCGCCTCTGTAGCAATGCTGGCTAATATGCTGGGTGAGCGAGGGGAAGAGCTGCCAGCAGGCTCCTTTGTCATGATTGGTGCGATCACGGCTGCTGTACAGGTCAATAAAGGCGACTCCTTCTGCGTCCATTACCAGGATTTGGGCTCCATTTCCGGTAAGTTTGTCTAAACGCTTTTTCGTTGTGACGACTGGTAAGTGTTTCAAGTCATCTAAATGATGGATAGCTGATTTAATTAGGAAATCTAAATGCCAATTGCACAGATAAATATTATGGAAGGGCGTACGGACGAGCAAAAAGAAATGCTTATTCGTAATGTCACGACGGCGATAATGGAATCGCTTGATGCCCCTGAGGCGAGTGTGAGGGTCTTGATCAATGAGATGCCGAAAGCTAATTTTGGCATCGCTGGTCAGTCCGCACTTAAGCTGGGTCGCTAGGCTATTGCTTCTATAGTCAACTATATTGAGTAACCGAAAAGGCCAGAGTATTTCTGGCCTTTTTTTGTCCCCAAGGGCATAAAGCGGCTACTCCGTTATGTTCCTGCTCTATTTTGACTGAGCTTATTGTGACCGATGCGGCATAATTGAACTAAACATCGAAGAATAAGGGATTAAATTGCTGAGATAATATTCACTATTGACGAATCATTTGAAAAAAAAACACCGACACAGCCAGATTATTGGCATATTTACGGATAATTACTCGTATAGTGAATAACTGCTCTATGTAGTAACCACTTCTAGTGAAATAATAGTTTGATACTTATCACATTCACTATAAATGTTTTCACTTATTATAGCCTCACTTTCATTACTTCTTATTGAAAGAACATAAAGGGCCAACAATAGGCCTTGTCATTATTAATTAATAGCATCTGTTATTAATCGAGATACAAAAACAAAATAATAACTCCATAAAATAATATAGGAGATACGATCATATGCGTATAGTATTAGCACTAGGCGGTAACGCACTTCTCGCTCGTGGCCAAGCTTTAACAGCTGAAAACCAACGTGAAAATATTAAAAAATCAGCGGCAAGTATTGCGGCTATTGCGAAAGAACATGAGATTGTTGTTGTTCATGGTAATGGACCGCAAGTTGGTTTATTAATGGAGCAGAATGCGGCTTATCAGGAATACTCGCCAGAGACAACGCCTTATCCAATGGATGTTTTAGGTTCTCAAACTTGCGGTATGGTTGGTTACATGCTGCAACAGGAACTGAGAAATATCGATCGTTCTCTTAATATTGCGACTTTAGTGACTCAAACTGAAGTGAGCAAAGAAGATCCTGCATTTACTAATCCAACTAAGTTTGTTGGCCCTGTATATACAGCAGAACGTGCCAAAGAGATCATGGCAGAATCATCAATGCAATTTAAAGCTGATGGTGATTACTATCGTCGTGTCGTGCCATCTCCAATGCCGAAAGATATTGTGGAACTGCCACAAATAGAAACATTGCTGAAAGCGGGTAACTTGGTTATTGCGTGTGGTGGTGGCGGTGTGCCGGTTTGTTTTGAAGATAATCAAAGCACTGGTGTTGAATGTGTTATTGATAAAGATCTGACCGCAGAGCTTCTAGCTGAGAAAATTGATGCGGATTTGTTTATTATCCTGACCGACGGTTCTATTTATCGTAATTACGGCAAAGAAGATCAAGCTGAAATGAAACAAGCGACGCCTGCAGGTTTAGCTGAGTTTAATTTCCCTGCCGGTTCAATGGGACCAAAAATTGAGGCAGTTTGTAAGTTTGTCGAAACAGGTCGTGGTAATTCTGCAATTGGTTCATTGTTTGATTTAGATAAGATCATTACAAATGAAGCTGGTACTTTGGTTACTCAAGGTGAAGGTGTTGTTTACTACTAATCACTGCCAGCTTGTTACTGCATGATGATTACTGTTTGCCCTTCATTGAAGGGCAAACAGTGATTGCATTGTTTTAAATTCAAAGATGTTGTCGTTATTAATAATACATTTTGCTTTAGCTTTTCTGTATAACTACCCGCATACAAACCATGAGTTTGCTGCCGCGGTAATATAAGCCATTCTGTGCCAGTCCAGCTGTTCTAGCGCTGGCGCCGTTCTGATGTCTCCCTTTAATTTCATAGTCGCGGCCACTTTTACCAAGCCTTTGCTTACGCTGTGCACTGTTCCTTGATAGGTATAGCCAATAGATGAGTCTTCGGGTTGGTTATACAGGCAGACAACTGAGCCGATATTGGTATAGATATACTGGCTTTCTTCATTCCAGAATTCCGTCGCTACTGGCTCTTTTTGTGGTTGGGACAGCAGCCCGAGCTCTGCAGGGGAAATCAGTTTTCGGTGGCTGGAGTAGGGTTGGTAGCCCAGTATTTTGGCGGCTTCATACCACTCTTCCGGGCTTGCTTCGGTATTTTCGATCACTTTTAAGGTCACAAACGGCCCATCGAGACAGAGATCAGCCCATAGCTCGGTACTCGATATCTTGGCATAGAAAATCGGGCGTTCATCGACGGTGTTGGGGTTATAGACACACCAGGTACCGGTATCTTGATGGAGTAGCTGGCCAATATTGGCATCGCAGACCCGTTTGGCCAACTGCTGGAACTCCAGTATATCGTTGCTAGCGCTTTGCGGGCTATTGGCGCAGTACCGGTAAGTGAAAGAAAAGGCACTTTTAGGATAAAACAGGCCTTTATCAACAACAGCACCATTGCTGCGCGTGTCATTGAGGGAGATAAAACTTTGGGTCGAGTCATGAAAACGGTATTCACTGGAGCTAAAGAATGAGTCCGATGTTGAACTACAACCTGCCAGTAATAGAGCTGCGATAGCACCGAGAACGAATAGCTGGAATTGGCGGACATGCATATACAACAATACCTGTAACCACTTTGCCGAATACCCATAAGTATATACCCAAGCTACCTCAAGATGCTTATTTCAGCGAGAATGACTGGGTTGGTAGGCAAGGCGCTGCTTTGAAAACATAGTCGTTCTACGTTAAAAAGCAGCAACACAGCATACTGGCCCAGTCAACTCGCCCTACGGGAGTGATTCAGCAAGCCCATTTCTGTGTCAAATGATGTTGAAAGGGGAAGCCATTCCTGCCGTCATTTTCCTTGAACTGGGCATGCTGTTATCACTCTGAATCCTGCATCCTGAGGTAGTTTGGGTATATAAGGTTAGCAGCAATTAAGAGCAAAAATCCGCAATGAAGAGTGGGCTGTATTATTTTTGCAAAAGACTGAGCAGGCTCTCAATATTGAGTACTAAGCTAACGCTCTGAAGCTGATATACAACTACACTGGTTTGTGCAGCCTCGAAGATTATTTAGGCATGTTACATTTATCCATTTCCATCCTAGTGCTCATATTGGTATTCAGGAGTTCGCATGGCTGACATTTATGGTTTCGATGCTTTTTCTCCCAAACAGATTGCAGAGAAAGTTGACAGCATCGGTGTGGTTAAAGCGCGTTTACCTCTGCTGTCTATGATCATGCTCGGCATTCTTGCCGGTGCTTTTATTGGCCTGGGTGCGCTTTATTTCGTATTGATCAAATCTGATCCCAGTTTTAGTTTTGCCACCGGGCAAGTGCTCGGAGGCTTGTCATTTTCATTAGGCCTTTTGCTGGTGGTTGTGGCTGGGGCTGAGCTGTTTACTGGCAATAATTTATTGGCAATGGCTTGGGCAGACAAGAAAATCACCACGTCGGAACTGATGAAGAATTGGATGGTTGTGTGTGGTGCTAATTTTATTGGTGCGACAGGACTTGCCGTGTTGGTTTACCTCTCGGGTCACACTGATCTGAATCAGGGAGCCATTGCCGAGCAGTACCTCAAGATCGCTGAGGCAAAGTGCAATTTACCATTCTGGACTGCCTTCTTTCGCGGGGTACTGTGTAATGTTCTGGTTTGTATGGCTGTCTGGATGGCACTAGCCGGACGTAGTGTGATTGATAAGGCTGTTGCAATCATTTTTCCTATTTCAGCCTTTGTGGCTGCTGGTTTCGAACACAGTATCGCAAATATGTACTTTATTCCTCTGGCGATGTTGCTTAAAGCGTTTTCTGATGGTGGGACTGCTGCTGAATCGGTTACTTTGCTCGGCTTTATCGGGAACTTGATCCCGGTGATTTTGGGCAATCTTGTTGGTGGCAGTGTGCTAGTTGGCTTCGTCTACCATGTTATCTACCAGCGTGGACAGGGTGTAACTACACCTGAGAGCAAAAAATAAATTTCAGACCGAGAACAAGAAACAAACCTGCAGTGAATTGCCTACTGTTTGGAAGGATATTCTCAGGCGAGATCCATCAGGATTTGATGCGGTTGCTATACTCAGTCCATTACTGGACATGTGCTGTGTAATGACTATGACTTCCTCGATTGTTAAAACCATTTGTCCGTTTTGCGGAGTGGGTTGTGGTATATGCCTGAAAGTTGATAAACAAGGGAAACTGACAGGTGTAGAACCGCAGGCTAATCACCCAATTAGTTGCGGTAAGCTATGTGAAAAGGGATGGAGTACAGCTTTTGCTATTCATCCTGACAACCGAATTACCCAACCTCTCAAACGAATCAAAGACCATTTTCAGCCGATAAGCTGGGATGAGGCACTCTCTACGATCAGTGAATCTTTACAGGACATTCTCGATGATACAGGTCCCAAGTCGGTTGGAGTGATCTCCAGTGCCCGTGCGACCAATGAAGATAATTATGCCGCGCAAAAGTTTGCTCGTGCCGTGCTGAAAACCAACAATGTGGATCACTGTGCACGGATCTGTCATAGCCCGACCGTTGCTGGGCTGAAGCAAACCCTGGGCTCCGGGGCGATGACTAACAGTGCCAAAGATATCTATTCGACTGATCTGATGGTGGTGATCGGGGCAGATCCGACAGAAAACCATAGCATTTTGGGGGGGCACATCATTGATGCCCACCGCAAGGGAACCCAGCTAATCGTTATTGACCCGAGGGTAACGCGATTGGCGAAAGTGGCCGACACGCATATCCAGCTTAAACCCGGTAGCAATATCGCCCTTATCAATGCCATGCTGCATGTCATTATTGAGCAGAAATGGCATAACTCAGCCTTTGTCGATCAGCGCTGTGAAGGCTTTGAGGCACTTGCCAACAATGTTGCTGCGATTACGCCGGAATCGGTCGAGTCGATTACGGGGGTTAGTGCCAAGCTTATTCGCCACGTTGCTAAAACCTATAGCCAGGCCAAGAGCGCAATGATTTTCTATGGTATGGGGATCACCCAGTTTGTCAGTGGTACCCAAAATGTTATTGCACTTGCTGATCTTGCTTTAGTTTGCGGCCAGATAGGCCGTCCGGGTACGGGCATTAATCCGCTACGGGGTCAAAATAATGTGCAGGGAGCCTGTGATATGGGCTGCTTGCCAAATGTGTATCCGGGCTATCAGGGAGCTGATGATCCCAGTGTTCAACAAAAGTTCTCCCAGAATTGGGGAGAAGACGTTGCCCAATCACCGGGCTTAACCTCGTTAGGAATGACCAAAGGGACATTGGAGGGGGATTTTCGAGGATTGATCCTGTTTGGTGAAGATCCTGTGGTGACAGATCCGGATCAAAATCATGTTAGGGCTGCGCTCAAGGCTCTGGATCTGCTGGTGGTGGCCGAGCTGACAATGACAGAAACGGCCAAGTTGGCCGATATTATTTTGCCCGCAGCCTCCTTTGCCGAGAAAGAGGGCACTTTTACTAACTGCGAGCGACGTGTCCAACGGATATCACAGGTACTGGATCCTCCTGGTACAGCCATGGGGGATTGGCAATGGCTTAAAGCCTTGGCAGAAAAGTTGGGGAGCAAGCAGTTGAGCTGGACAAGCAGCGAGCAGGTCTTTGATGAAATGGCATCGCTGACACCTGCTTATCAAGGAATGACATACAGCGAGCTAAAGAGACGGCAAGGGTTGCAATGGCCCTGTAATGCCGATGCGCCGAATGGAACTGAAATATTGCACCGTGATAGTTTTCCTATTGGCAAGGCGAAGTTGATGCCAGTTCATTTCACCGAAATTGATGAACCTGCCGATGAACAATATCCCTTATTGTTGACGACCAATCGCCTGCATTTTCACTATGGCTGTGGCTCGATGACTCGAAAATCACCGCTATTGGAAAGGGAGATCCCAGCGGGCGTGTTGTTTATTAACCCCGAAGATGCCAAGGCACTTCAGCTCCAGCGGTACTCACCAATAGGTGTCCGCTCCCGTCGTGGGTATATAGAGACCCGGGCGATGATCACCGATGATGTACCGCCAGGTTTGGTCAGCATGCCTTATCACTTCAAAGAGGCACCTTCAAACCAGCTGACCAATACCGCGCAGGATCCAATCACCAAAATGCCAGAGCTGAAAGCCTGCGCTGTGTCGGTATTTCCGCTGCCACCGGGTCAAGTCCCTAAAGATGTTCAGCACCTATGGGAGGAACATTAAAATGCAGCAATACTTGCTAGAATCACTTCAGGAGCTGCAAGCGCATTTGTCCCGCTCTCGTCAGTTTTATCAGGTGGTTGATGATGGCGGGGCCCCATATTGGCAGCAGATTGAACAAGATATATTCCCGCTATTAACCCATCAAATGCCATTGAGTTCAGCCAAGGGCTTTTTCTTTGCCGAGCAGGAGCCGTTGTATGTTTTTGACGGCCAGTTTTTCCGCGAGACCATTCCAGAACCCGATCCTTTTGTGCTGTTTGGTGTGCTGAGTTGTGACTTGATGGCCATTCATTATCAGGACATTTTCTTCGAACAGGATCCCTATTATCAGGCGCGTCGTCGGCAGGGACTGTTGGTCGGTATCGACTGCGTGCAACCCTGCAGCGAGGGCTTCTGTTACTTGGTTAATGCCGGGCCAGGCGTAAGAGATGAAACGGCTGATCTGATTTTGCACCCGCTGGCTGATGGTCGTTGGTTACTGGTAGCGATCACGGCTTTGGGTAAAGAGTCAATCAATGGCCTGCCACTAACGCCAGCTTCTGCCCATGATATCAGTTTACGTTGGGATAACTTGAGTCATTGCGAACAACAGTTTGAAGACCACTCTTATATCAGCACTGGTATCAACAAGCTCAATGCTGACGATATTCCAGCTTCTTTTTGGCAGCAAGTCGGGGTTCAGTGCCTGGGATGTTCCGGTTGTACGACGTTGTGCCCGACATGTTCTTGTTATGGTACTCAAGATCAGCGTCTCCAGGAGTCAGCCACTTTAGAACCGAAAGAAGAAAGTTCTGAGCAAGTTAACCAGCAAGTACGGTTCTGGGATTCCTGCTTATATGAAGGGTTCCAGCGTGAAGCCAGCTTTCATAATCCGGCCGAGCAGGCAGGGGATCGTGTCAAACGCTTCTGGTATCACAAGTTCAGTGATGATTTCCTCCCGGAATTTGGTCGATACGGCTGCATAGGATGTGGTCGCTGCGAACGAACCTGCCCAGGTGTAATTGGTGTCCATTCGATAATGAAAAGGATCGTCGACGATGCATAGCCTTACTCCTTCAGCCGTACAACTAGTTGATTTTTATGATGATGGCGAGAATACCCGGCATTTTCATTTCCGGTTGCTAGCGGAACCTAAAGTCACAAGCCACGACCACCATGGCCGATGGCAACAAGCCCAAACCGGGCAGTTTTTCATGCTGAATGTACCAAGCCTTGGTGAAGCCCCTTTTAGCTTCACCGAAGCGCCTGATGAAAATGGTGACTTTCGAGCCTTGATCCGTCGTATGGGGACGGTGACATCAGCATTGTTTGAATTGCAGGCCGGGCAGATCCTGGGAGCTCGGGGCCCCTTTGGCATCGGTTGGCCCATGGATGAAATTATCAATAAGCGGATTTTAGCGGTCGGCGGGGGTTGTGGCTTGGCTCCGTTGGTCAGTGTCGTCAACCAGCTGATTGAACAACAGAATTACACTCAACTAACTGTTGTGTATGGTGCCCGCACTCGTCAGGCACAGATGCTGAACCCCGAACGAGAACGCTGGCAACATATCATTCCTGTCTACAATACCATTGAAGATGGCGCCACTAACGGCGGTGACAACGAATATAACGGCACGCCGAGCGATATCATGCCGACAGTCCTCGACAGCTTTGGTGAGTTGCCTGAGGTTGTATTGCTTGCTGGCCCAGAGGCGATGATGTATTCAATGGCCGAATATCTGGCAGCGTATGGTGTTTCTGATCATTCAATCTATTTGTCCATTGAGCGCCGAATGCACTGTGCTGTAGGGACATGCGGTCATTGCTATGTAAAAAGCAAATATGTTTGTACTGACGGCCCCACTTTTCGTTGGGATAAATTACAGGAATATATGGAGCAAGAGCCCGAATAATGGGTCAGCTGTTTATCGGTGTATTTGTTTAGGAATAATAACCGTAGTGAGTTTATTTGCTATTGGGTTTGGCTTGAAAGGCATAAACCTTAGATTTCACAATGAGTTAGTTGACAGCTACATTTGTTTTTATATTTTATAGTGATTCTTAATATCAAACCGATAAGGTAAAAAAATGAAAAAGACACAGTTGGCTATAGCTTCGTTAAGTTTTTTGCTTTCTTGTTCAGCCTTGGCTGCCGAAGGTAAATGGGACTATACAGGTGAACATGGTGTAGAGCACTGGGGTGATACCTACCCAACATGTGCTGAAGGTAGTAACCAAAGCCCAGTTAATATTACTCAGTCCGTTGAAGCTGAGTTGCTGCCATTGGATATTCAATATCAAGGTAGAGTGTCTGCACTGACGAATAATGGTCATACCGTTCAGGCCGAAGTGGAAGGGTTAAATACTCTGTTGGTCGATGGTAAGTCTTTTGAGTTGAAGCAATTTCATTTCCATACACCATCTGAGAATTTTATCAAAAACAAACAGTATCCACTTGAAGCTCACTTTGTTCATGCCGATGAAAAAGGTAATTTAGCGGTAGTGGCAGTAATGTTCAAAGCCGATCCTGCCTACAATAAAGGTTTGTCCAAATTGCTAGCAGTAGTACCTTCTGCTCACGATGAGGTTGAGTTGGAGGCCGAGGTTAAACCAAGTCAACTGTTGCCAGACACCGAGCACTACTACCGCTTTAGTGGTTCTTTAACCACACCACCATGCAGTGAGGGCGTTCGCTGGTTCGTTCTACAAGAGTCAGTGCCGGCTTCGAGCAAACGAATCTCTATGCTAAATGAGGCAATGGGCAAAAATAACCGACCATTACAACCTTTGAATGCACGTGTAGTTGTCGAGAAATAACCTCAGCGACTTTTGATATAGCTCCATTGAAGAGGGAGCTATATTAATGTCCTCATTCTGAATCGGTTACGCATTTCCTGTCGGCCCTTCCTCATATTGTTCCACACCTTCAGGCATTATCTCCCATTGCGCTTTTGAACCAACATACAGATGCATTCCAATTTCAATGTCAGGATCACCATTTACACAGCCTAATGTAACCTGAAAGATCTCTCCATTGTAAATTGTGCATACGGTAGACTGAACATACTTTGCAGAACTGCAATCCATAGTTATGCTCTCCAACATAAGAACTTAACAAGTTCTCTCCAGATAACCATTCAAATTCGCTTGGTTCTACAAATGCGGATGTAGATGCTTGGGCATTAAAAGCTTTTCGACACCTTGAGCAGTGACAGGATCGAGCATCTCGAAGCTTGCCTTCAATTTTGTATTTTACTGCTCCACAAAAGCACTCGCCCGTTATTGCCATTTGATACTCCATTTTGTATTGAGTGTAGTCAGCGTTTCATGCTGGTTGGCAGTTTAACAAAAGTCTGACAAATGTTGTGTTAGAAAGTCTTTTTATACTGGGGAATATTATTGGCAGCGGCGATTTTGCGGAGTTCGGTTTTTTGATATTGCTCTAGCTTTGGATTACTTTTTCTTTTTATGCTTGTGAATAAGCTTTTTGATTAATCGACGAACCTGGATTGGTATCTTTTTATCACTCATAAAAGCACCATCTTTTTGAAAGGTTTCTCCAGTGAAATCATGGATGCTTGCCGCCACGCTCCCCCTCCATGGTAGTTAGAATTGTCACGGCCCAACTTATCGTTTGTAAGTTGGGCGATGCTATATGAAGGGGCAGGCTATGATCTGACTAAATGCTAGTCCAGAGTGGCAACAGCATCTTCTTTTGCAACGTTAGATTTAGCGGTCTTCTTTGTCGCTGGCTTAGTATTCTCTTGCTTGCGAGCTAATAACACCTCAATGTTTGCAGTGAGTTGATCGATTTTATCATCAACACGATCGATATGCTCATTGTCGAGGCCCACAAATTTTTGCATCATTTGATGTACGCGCTCTTCAATCGCAACAGAAGTGTGGCTATGGTTAGTATGTAGGCGTTCCTTCGTATTTGACTCAACAACACGACCCTGTTCAACTAATTCATCAAATAGGCTTTTGTTTTTTTCTGATAACTTGTTTACTTCTTCAGTGCTTTTTGCATATGCACCTAACCCTGCTAACCAGATCTTATGCAGTTTTTTCTCTTTGGCTGTCTCTTCAGTTGCTTGTTTAAGTGTGTCCATGATTATGCCCTCATTAATATTGAATACTCTGTCAGCCAGTGGTTATTGCCTGACTGCTTATATATAGAATAAGAATTTCAATTAGAGTTTTCACACTAAAATGGCAATTTAATGTGGGAGGGGGCTCATGTAACCACTGGAGTTTTGTTTCAGGCCGAAAAGCAATTCAGGTTACGCAGTCTAAATTTGAAGTAGAAACGAGCAATGCTTCAACATTACTCGTTTGGGTATAGGGGAGCTTGTCAATTACTGCTTGGACAGCTCGTCAAGCGGTAACCAGTTAACAGCAACGCCAGCTTGAGTAAACATATCTTGGCTGACCTTGATCTTATCTCCCCAGCGAGAAAGGAAATCTTCTGTTTGCTCAGGGCAGTGTACTGTCGAAATACCGGTTTGAATAATCTTGGCCGCACAGTTAGGACAAGGGAAATGAGTCACCCAGATATCGCAGTTTGCCAAGTCGCGTTTGGCGAACAGAATTGCATTCTCTTCAGCATGAAGCGTTTTAAGCAATTTCATATCGCGATCATCTGTGTCCGCACTATCAGAAATACCATGCGGATAACCATTGAACCCTACCGATACAATACGGTTGCCTTCTGTGATCACAGCGCCCACTTGCGTCGAGGGATCTTTACTCCAAGAGCCTACCAATTCGGCCATTTGAAAAAAACGCGCAGCCCACTTAGAAATCATGCTCTTTACCTTTTTTTATTGATATCCGCTATTTTGCAGAACTTAGCAGATCTCCTCAAGGCAAATATGTAACTCCCTGTTGACATCAGATGTCTTGAATACAGTTATTTCCTTTTCTGTTCGGCCATTGCTACCTGCTGACAGCCGTTGGCGACTGAATCTGGGTTTAGCGAAATAGAGTCAATTCCGCAATTGACCAGAAACTCTGCAAATTCAGGGTGATCTGAAGGGGCCTGACCACAGATCCCGACTTTGCAGCCATATTGGTGGGCGACCTTAATGACTTGGGCTATCATGTTTTTTACCGCATCATCACGCGCATCAAACAGTGGCTTTAACTCTGCAGAGTCGCGATCAATACCTAATACCAGCTGGGTTAAATCATTACTGCCAATGGAGAAGCCATCAAAACGTTGGGCAAACCGATCGGCTAGGATGACGTTGGATGGGATTTCGCACATCACATAGACCTGTAGGCCGTTGATACCACGTTTCAGGCCAGCTTCTGCCATAACGTCCAACACTTTATCGGCCTCGCCAGTGGTGCGGCAAAATGGGATCATCACAATGATGTTGCTAAAGCCCATTTCCTGCCGAGCTTTGAGAATGGCCTTGCATTCTAGCTTGAAGGCTTCGCGGTATAAGGGGTGGTAATAGCGCGATGCCCCCCTTAAACCCAGCATTGGGTTTTCTTCTGAGAGTTCGAAAGATTCGCCGCCGAGTAAGCCTCGATACTCGTTTGATTTGAAATCCGACATTCGGACAATGACGGGTTTCGGATACTGCGAAGCAGCAATCTTTCCAATACCTAGTGCTAAGTTATCAACGAAATAATCGGGCAGGCAAGTGTAACCCTGTGTCAGTTGACCAATTTTGTCTCGGGTTGCTGGATCGGATACTTGATCGGGATGGAGCAGTGCCATCGGATGAATACAGATCTGACTGGAAATAATGAATTCGATTCGGGTTAAGCCAATCCCAGCCACCGGTAACTGCCACCAGCGAAATATTCCATCTGGCATGGCCGCATTGATCATAATGTCCGTTTGGGTTTTTGGAATATCATCCAGGTTTACCTGTTTGGTTTCGAAATCGAGGATCCCTTCATACACTTTGCCGATAGCGCCACCCGCACAGCTTAATGTGATTTCTTGTCCACTCTTCAATTCTTGGGTCGCTTTTTCGGTACCGACAATGGCAGGTACTTTTAGCTCTCGGCTGACAATCGCAGCATGGCTGGTGGGGCCGCCGGTATCAGTAATGATGCCTGATGCTTTGCGCATTAGCGGAACCCAGTCAGGATCAGTACGTTCGGTGACAAGAATGGCTCCCTCTGGGAACTGGCTGATGTCATCAGGGTGCTGAATTTGAAATACTTCACCTGTGGCAATCGCACTGCCGACACTCGCACCTTCTAATAGGAGAGTGGATTTTTCTTTTAAGGTGTAATTGACCAAGACGGCGGTGTCTTTGAGCGATTCCACGGTTTCAGGACGAGCCTGTACTAGGTACAGCTGCTGGCTGCGACTGTCTTTGGCCCACTCCATATCCATTGGGCAGCCATAATGGCATTCAATAATCACTGCCCAGCGAGCCAATATAAGTACTTCATGATCAGTTAAAACATAAGATCTTTGCTCAGTTTGGTCTGTTGCTATCGTTTGCGTAGATTCAGTGGCGACGAATTTTCCAGTGTGGCTAAGGCCTTCCGAGGAGAGCGGAGAACTTGAATAGATCATTTTTTGCAACTTACTGCCGAGCTGTTTTTCTATCACTGGATTTAAGGCTGCGTTCTTCAGCAATGGTTTGTAGACCATGAACCGATCGGGCGTTACGCTGCCTTTGACAATTGTTTCTCCCAACCCCCATGACCCATTAATAATCACGGTATCGGGAAACCCCGTTTCGGTATCGAGGCTGAACATCACGCCTGCTGCTTTGGACTCAATCATTTGCTGTATCCCGACAGACAGGGCAACCTGCTGATGTTCAAAGCCCTGCTCTTGGCGATAGATAATGGCTCTGTCGGTATAAAGTGATGCAAAGCATAACCGGCAGGCTTCCAGTACCTCGTCTATACCCTGAACGTTAAGGTAGCTTTCCTGCTGCCCGGCAAAGCTGGCTTCGGGGAGATCCTCTGCCGTGGCAGAGCTTCTGACGGCAACGCTTAGATTATCGATACCGATACGTTGGCAGAGTTGCTGATATGCTTGGCTGATCGCCTTCTTTTGGTCTTCGTTAAACTCCCCCTGAGAGATAAGCTGCCTGATTGCTGCGCCAGTATCAGGTAATGTTGCGGTCTGGTTGGCCAGGGCATCTAAATGCACTGTGATGGGGGCATCAAGCTTATTCTGGGTGAGAAAATCACGATAGAGCTGGGCGCTAGTGGCAAATCCAGTGGGCACCCGGATGCCCGCTGTTGTCAAATGGCTGATCATCTCGCCCAGGCTGGCATTTTTTCCGCCAACCTGAGCAATATCGGTGACATTGAGTTCGTTGTACCAATAGATAATCTCGGGGTCACGACTATTTTTCTGGGCGTCGTGAGGTAACTGGGCTGCCATATCACAATTCCTTAGCCATCAAGCTGACAGATTTCCTACGTTAATTGGTTGCTTAGGTATTCGAGCATGTTATTTAAGGTTCTTACGTGAGAATAGTCGGCCTCGGGGATACTCACTCCGCAGGATTTTTTTAATACCCCGAGCAGATTAAGGAAATCCATCGAGTCCAGATCGCATTCGTCGCGGATATCTTCATCGGGATCTATTTCACTAGGGTCGATTTCCGGTGCTAGCTGGACAATAGCGCTGATAACCATAGCTTCTATCTTGTCTCGATTCATAACGTGTCCGGCTTTTGTAATTGATTGGATAATGCATTGAGAAATTTGGCCCCTTGGCTGCCATCACTGACTCTGTGATCGGCGCTGAGTGACACATTTATCATGTCACAAATCTTGATCTTGCCGTCTTTCACCTGTGGTAATTGACGGGAACGGCCAAAACCAATAATCGCGACTTGCGGAGGGTAGATCACCCCGAGGAGAGTATCTGAGCCGCGCTCGCCAATACTGGTGACAGTAATCGTGGCGTCGGTGAGTTCGGAGCTGCGAAGTCGTCCTGTTCGGCTTCTGTTTGTGATATCTCGCAGGGCGTTCATCGTGGCATCGAGTGTGAGTGTATTGACATCATGGATTGCTGGCACAACGAGGCCGCCGCCCCTTAGGCTGATTACATTACCAATGTGCACGTTCGGGCTGGAGGCAAAGTGTCCCTCAGAGTAAAAGCCATTAAGGGCTGGAAATTTGGGTAGTACTTTTGCGGTGGCTGCTAACAGTACCGCTAACAGCAAAATTCGATCATCGGGTTCGCGCTTGGCGTTTTCCATTCGTAGCCACTGTGTAACCAGGGATAAGTCTATGTCGAGTGTGAGGTAGTAGTGTGGGATCTTCTGCTTTGACTTCTCCATTGCCTCGGCAATTGCAACACGCATTGCAGGAAGATTATATCCGCTGGGTTTCACTGCTTCAGAGCTGATGGTTGGTGCAGAGCTGGTGTGCTCACTAAGATCTGCAATATCTCTTAATAACACAGCATGATTCGGACCGCTGCCTTTTACCGAGGTTAAATCCCAATGATTTTGTTGGGCAATTCTCCGTACTACCGGAGAGGCGAGAACTCTCTGTCTAACGAGTGAGGTGGTCGAGGTGGTAGTGGTTGGTGGTGTGGGCTGAATATCAGGCTGTTGGGGTTGTACTATCGGTGAAGGCTGTGAAACCTGAGAAGCAGGTTGAACGGTGTCACTGTCTGTTTCAATTCGGGCGAGAACGCTGCCAACAGGAAGGGATACAATTGGTTGAGCCAATATCTGCGAAATGGTGCCGGTATGGTAACTTTCCATATCAATGGCACCTTTATTGGTTTCGATCACCGCGATGATATCGCCTTTATTGACATGATCGCCTTCGCTGATTTGCCACTCAACCAACATGCCATCACGCATGTCAGAGCCAAGTGATGGCATAGTGATATCAATATTTACTTTACTCATTACAAGCCTTCCATCACAGCCTTGGCTGTGCTGACAATCTGTTCGACCTGTGGCAGGGCGGCTTGTTCGAGATGCTGGGGGTAAGGGATGGGCACTTCAGCAGTACAGACCCGCTTGACCGGGGCATCAAGACTCCAGAAAGCCTGCTCCATGATAATTGCACTGATTTCTCCGGCAAGGCTACCTGTGTACCAGCCTTCATCAATGATGACAGCGCGGTGAGTTTTAGTGACGCTGGCAAGTAGGGTGGGCTTATCTATAGGCCTTAGGCAGCGTAAATCGATCACTTCGGCAGAAATACCAGCTTGACCTAGTTGCTCTGCGGCAGCCAGCGCTTTTCTTAGGTTGCCGCCATAGGTGATCAGGCTGATATCGGAGCCCTCTTGTCGAATCAATGCCTGTTCCATGGGGGCTTCGGCATTGTCTGGAACATTTCCCATTTCATTTAATAGCATCACATGTTCGAAAATAAGCACAGGATCCGGGTCGGCGATGGCTTGTCCCAGCATGTACCTGGCATCGCAATGCGTTGCCGGGCTTAAGACCTTGAGACCGGGAATATGAGCGTAGAAGTTTTCCCAGCTGTGGGAATGCTGGGCTGCGAGCTGTCGTCCGGCACCGCAGGCCATGCGGATCACCAGCGGTACGTTGAACTGGCCACCGGACATGTGCCTGAGTGTGGCGGCGGTATTGACTATTTGGTCCATCGCCAGCAGGCTGAAGTTGACCGTCATGACTTCAATAATAGGGCGCATACCACCTAATGCCGTACCGATACCTACGCCGACAAAGCCTGATTCACACAGCGGGGTATCGATTATACGTTCTGCGCCAAATTGGTCTAACAAGCCTTTGCTTACCGCGTAGCAGCCGCCGTAGCGACCGACATCTTCGCCCATCAGAAATACTCGGGGGTCTTTATTGAGGGCATCTTCTAATCCTGCACGTAGTGCCTCTCGATAGCTTAAGGTGCTAGCAGCCATTGTATTTTCCCCTAGTTGTTTCCCCACAGGGTTCGCTATAACTTTCTTGCGCTATATACATCTCGACATAAATCTTCTACTGACTCCCATTCCCCCACTTCTGCAAAATGGATGGCGGCGAGAATTTCCTGTTCGATCTCTTTTTCAATCGCATCCAGCTCGCTGTCCTGAAAATGGTTGTTGTTTCTTAGCCACTGAATTAATTGCCGGACGGGCCCTTTTTCTTCCCAGCGGGTTATCTCTTCTTTGTCACGGTAAAGTTGGCTGTCAAAGCTGGAGTGGCCACGAAAACGGTATGTTTGGCATTCTAAGAAGTATGGTTTTTGTTCTTTGTGAATGTATGCTGTGGCTTCGAGCGCCGCAGCTTCGACATCAACCACATTCATGCCATCGACTTGGGCCGCGGCGATCCCATAGCTTTCGGCTTTCTTGGCAATATTGGTTTCTGACTCAGAGAGTGTCAGCGCAGTACCCATTGCGTAGCGGTTGTTTTCACAAACAAAGAGCACCGGAAGCTGCCACAAGGCGGCGAGGTTGAGGCTTTCATGAAATTCACCTTCGGCGACGGCACCTTCGCCAAAAAAGCAGGCGGTAATGGCTGGGCGATGTGATTTTTTATTGGCCATTGCCAACCCGGCCGCCAGCGGCAATCCGCCACCGACAATGGCGTTACCTCCATAAAACTGCAGCGCTTTATCAAATAGGTGCATTGAGCCACCGCGTCCTCGGCTGCAGCCTGTCGTTCGGCCGTACATTTCGGCCAGTATGCTACCCATAGTGAGCCCACGGGCAAGTGCATGCCCATGTTCTCGGTAGGTTGCGACCACTTGGTCTTCACCTGTCAGGGCGCTCATCGCACCCACGGCCACCGCTTCCTCACCTATGTACAGGTGTAAAAAGCCACGAATTTTTTCCAGAGCATAGAGCTCAGCACATTTTTCTTCAAAGCGACGGATCCGTAGCATTTGTTTTAGCTGATGTAACAGGTGATTACGGTTGATGTGGAGTCGGCTAGTCATTGTTCATCGCTCTCCAGGGTCGATATATCTCCTTCGGGCAGCCCAAGCTCCCGCGCCTTGAGCAAGCGCCGCATAATTTTTCCGCTGCGTGTTTTGGGCAAGTTGTTACGAAAGACAATTTCCTTGGGAGCGACGGCAGCACCGAGCCGCTTGCGGGCAAAGCCCTGCAAGGATTTGAGTACTTCGTCATTGGGGGTAATACCCGGCTTTAGGGTGACAAATGCTTTGACGATTTGCCCGGCGATCGGATCGGGTTTTCCAATGACGCCAACTTCTGCAACAGCTTCGTGCTCCATAAGCGCGCTCTCGACTTCGAACGGACCAATCAAATGGCCGGATGATTTGATTAAGTCGTCTTTACGCCCGACGAACCAGAAATAGCCATCTTTGTCCCGCATTGCCAGATCACCGCTTAAGTACCAACCACCTTTGAAGCAGCTTTGGTATTTCTCATCCTGATTCAGGTAGCTGCGAAACATTGATGGCCATTTGGGCTTGATGGCCAGCTCTCCGGTCTCCATTGGTGTGGTAACGACTTCAAGTTTCCCGCTGTCATCGTGGTTGACGATAGCAGCTTCGATGCCCGGCAAAGGCTGCCCCATCGAGCCGGGTTTGACGGCCTGACTGGCAAAATTGGCAATCATGATGCCGCCTGTTTCGGTTTGCCACCAGTTGTCGTGGAAAGGAATAGCAAACACCTTGTGCCCCCAGATAACGGCTTCGGGATTTAGCGGTTCGCCGACACTGGCAATAAAGCGCAGGTTGGATAAATCGAACTGTTTGTGGATGTCATCTCCAGCTTTCATTAGCATTCGTATCGCTGTTGGCGCGGTATACCAAACGGTCACTTTCTGCTGCTGTAAGAGGCGGTACCAGCGTTCAACATCAAATTCGGCTTCATCGATGATCATGGTAACACCGAGACAAAGCGGCGCGATGATCCCGTAGGAGGTACCGGTCACCCAGCCTGGATCAGCGGTACACCAATAGATATCGGATGGTTGGAGATCAAGGGCGAAAAATGCGGAGTGCTTATGATACTGCACGGCCTGGTGGACATGGACGACACCTTTGGGTTTGCCGGTGGTTCCGCTGGTGAAGTGCAATAGTGCCATGTCCTCTGCTTGAGTCGGCCTGCAGTGAAAATGGGGATCGGCAGAGCTCATCAGATCCTTCAGATCATAACAACCTGCTTCATCACCTTGATCACCATCGATAATTAGAATGGCTTTTAGGTTAGGGAGATCTCGCCACCACGACTTGATCTTTTTTCTGTATAGGCTCCTGGTGGTCAGTAAGACGTTGGCTTCACCAATTTCCATTCGAGAGCGGATTGGCTCAGGGCCAAAGGCGGAAAATAACGGGGTAAACACGCACCCAGCTTTTAGTGTCCCCAACGCAGCGATATACAGCTCAGGACGACGTCCTGCCAGGCTGAATATCCGGGCTCCGGGGGAGCATCCCAATCCTTTAAGTACGCTGGCGAAGCGGCTTGTTTGTTCGCTTAACTCACGGTAGCTGTAGTCAACAGTTTGATCATCCTTACTGATCCACCGAATGGCAATTTTGTCGGCTGTCGGGGTTTTAAGGTGGCAATCAAGGGCTTCGTAGCAGATGTTTAAACCACCCTCTGGCAGCCCCTTGAGCGGTGCTCCAGCAGGATGAGACCAATCAAACGTGGCATAACATTGTTGATAGTTATCCATATTGACCGCTGGTATATGGGGGGGCTTTTGAATGATTGATTCCGTCATCTGTCTTCCCGGTGAATGTATAGCGTTAGCCTGCATGATAACGGCATATAACCGTTTATTTGACAGCCCTTGTGCGCCCGCGAATGTGATGTCGGCTTAAGCTGACTACGCAAAATTGAACGGCTTGCTAATGAAATAGCTTGGTATATTCACAGCGACTTCGCAATCGCATAGTTGAGAGGTGAAGTCGGTGCTGGTGCTTGAAAATGTTCAAAGTCCGGCTTTGTTTAGAGCCGGACTTTATTGGGGCAGCTATTTGTCGTTACAGAAAAACTCGGGGAAGTTTGTTTTATTGAACGTGTGTTGCGATAGCAATACGGTTCCATGCATTGATGGTAGCGATAGTCATGATTAGCTGGGCAATGCCTATTTCATCAAAATGATGGCTTAGTTGAGAATATGTTTCGTTGCGCACACCAGTGTGGGATATCAGTGTCACTTCTTCAGTCAATGCCAATACCGCTCTTTCATTGTCAGAAAATAACGGGGATTCTTTCCATGCGGATAGGGCCAGAAGTCGCTCGGCACTTTCACCATGAGCCTGTGCAGATTGGGAGTGCATTTGGATACAGAAAGCACAGCCATTAATTTGCGAGGAGCGCGTTTTAATCAGTTCGATTAGTCGGGGAGGGAGTGTGGTTTCGCTTAGGTATTTCTCTAGTCCAAACATTGCAGCATAAGCGTTTGGCTGTGTTTTTTGAATGTTCACGCGTGTCATGGTTATTTCTCCAACGGTGTTTGATGCTTAATCCTTAGTGTTTCTGAGGTTCATCTTAGAGCTGCACAAAGATGACATAAATGTATACTTAGCTATTTCACTGTTGCTGTTATGACAATAATGAAGAGGCGAGCGTGGTTAAATTAGATGAGCTGAAGATCTTTATTGCTATCGTTGAGACTGGAAGTTTTAATCAAGCAGCCAGTCAACTAAACATTGCGGCATCCGTTGTGAGCCGAAGTATCAAACGGCTTGAGAGCGGACTCAGGACAACGTTATTCAATCGGACCACGAGAAAGATTAGTTTGACGGAAGAAGGGCGCTGGCTATTGGCTAAAGCCCGAACGATAACTGACACGCTAGAAGACGTTAACATTCATTTTAAAGATAATAAAAATGCCTCTGAGGGAGAATTGAGGGTTGATGCCGCCACGCCATTTGCCTTGCATACCATCGCACCATTTCTTGCCGAGTTCACTTCACGATATCCCAAGATAAATGTGACGTTGGAAAGTAATGAATCAATTATTAACCTTATTGAGCGGAAAGTGGATGTTGCAATACGTGTTGGGCCGCTCGAAAACTCAAGTTTGAAGGCAAGAAAGATTGGTAACACCTCTAGGGTGCTTTATGCTTCACCGGGCTACTTAAGCCAATACGGTATACCTAAAACCGTTGATGATTTGTCCTTGCATCAATGTTTAGGTTTTACTCAACCGGATCAGCTTAACGTTTGGCCATTGATCAATAAGCAGGGGGAATGGGTCTCTATCACACCTTATATGCGTAGTAATAGCGGTGAAACATTAAAACAACTTGCGCTTCATCATAATGGCATTATTTGTGTTTCTAAGTTTTCGGTTGCAAACGAGGTTAAAAGTGGTGAACTGGTACCAGTGCTGAGCAAGTATATTCAGTACCAACCTATTCCTATCTCCGCCGTGTATTACTCTGAACGTTCTGTAAGCCAACGTGTAAGGTGCTTTATTGATTTTCTCTGTGAGAACGTCAATTTTGAATAGTTACGCTTATTTCCTAGTGACTTCGTTCATGCTATCAAAAGCCTCGCTGATCCTATCGCGAATCCATTTGTGTACCTGATCGTTCTGGTGCCTCTCATGCCAAATCCCGCGTATCGTTACGACGGGAAGTGGGAAAGGACACTCTTTTATTTCTAGTCCGTAAAACTGCTGTCCTTGCCTGGCGAGTGATTTGGGTAGGAAAGCAATTAACTGTGAACTCGGCAGTAATGCCAGCTGAGAATTGAGGGTTTCGGTATATAAGCCAATTTGGCGCTTTGGCAGGCCTTCATTTTTACCATAGAGTGCAACAGGGTCATTTTTATCATCTAATAGACTGGACTTGATGTGTGGGTAGCGAAAAATGGCGTTGCTATTCCAGCTTGTTAACACTGGATTGTGTTTGTCGAGCAGGCAAACGAGTTCTTCGTCGGCAAGACGCTTTTGCATAAATCGAGGGTTGGCTTGCAGGCCTGCGCCGATGATCATATCTAACTCGCCATGATCCAATTTTTGATCGCTGCTGTTATCTAAAATCTGCACATCGAAGATGATATTCGGGGCTTTATCATTGATAGCTCTAAAAGCCTTTGCCAGGTAAGTCGCAATGAGAAAGTCATGAGTCTGTATCCTGAAGTGACACTTAGTCGCAGTAAGATCCAGGGTTTTCGGTGCTAGCAGGGTATCGATTTCATCAAGTATGAACCGGAGTTTTCCGGACAATTCTAATGCATAGCTGGTGGGTTCAAGCCCTTTGGCGTTTCGAATAAAAAGTGGATCGTCAAAGACTGTTCGCAATCGGGTTAGGGTATGGCTCATGGCCGACTGGGTGACATTCATTTTTGCTGCTGCTCGCCCGACATGTCTCTCTTCAAGCAGAGCTCTCAATGATTTCAACAAGTTGAGATCGACTTTAGAAATATGATTTCTATTCATAATTATCATTAACCGTAATCACTTCAGCTAATAATGGTGAAGCCGTAAGCTCTTTTCAACCCCTCAATACGATTTAGATCATGATGAATCTCGGGAGATTTTAATGATGGATACCTTAATGACAGTAGTAATTGCATTGCTTTCAGCATTCTTTCTATTTGCGAGCTCAATCAAGTTACTTGGCTGGCAGAAAATGATATTTGAAAAGCAGCTAGAATTCTTCCACTCCTACGGACTCAACCGTCAGATCATGGCATTGGTGGGTGTGGCCGAGCTGTTTGGTGCGGTTGCAATCTGGTTTCAGAGTAGTTTCCTCGGGCCGCTTGGTGCGTTGGCTTTGCTGGGCACCTCTTTGGGGGCTATCTTTTGTCATTTGCGGTTTGATACCTGGAAAGACGGCATTCCAGCGATGGTGACATTATCGTTCTCGGGCATGGTTATATGTTTTTCTCCATTCACTGCACAATGGTTGTAATTAAATAGCCCAAATAACTCAGCCATTTGACTCTATATGTGATTCCTTATTATTGAATATTGTCTATCGACGTATTGATAGCGTATATGGCAATAAATATTATCAACTGAGTCTGTATAACAGCCTATTCAACAGGAATAATAATGAAAACGAATGAAATTAAGACAGCCACAGTAGCGGCATGTTTTTCAGTTACCGCTCAAGAAATTATCAGGCAGCTGATTGAATCAGGTACTCAGGTTGTAGGTTATGGCCGAAAAGGGGATGAACAGCGTGCGGCCGAGCTAGAGCGTAAATATGAGGGTAAGCTGACTGTATTGTTAGGTGACTTAACGATAGGAGAAGAGTGCCAGCAGCTTGTCGCCGAATCATTAGATATTTTGGGCGGTAAGATTGATGTGCATTATCATTGCTCTGGGGTTTTCTCATGGAATAGCTGGGAAGAGGTTCCAGCAGATGAGGTTGATCGTCTGTTTAGTGCCAACTTTACCACGGCATGGACACTCGGCCGCGAACTATTCTCTGCGATGAAATCTAAAGGGGCGGGCTCTATTATGTTCGTCTCGGCGCGAGATACGATCCGTAACATTTCATATGGATTTGGCCCTTATATGGCATCAAAGCTGGCGCTGAATGGCTTGGTTGAAAGCCTCGCAGCAGAAGGTGTTCAGCATGGTATCAAGGTCAATGCAGTACTACCGACAATTATGGATACAGACGTAAACCGCCAAGCTATGCCGGATGTTGACCATAATGACTGGGTTGATCCTGCCCAGTTTGCCGAAATCATGATTGAGCTGACCCAGCCTTCAAAAACAAACTTATCAGGCGCATTAATACCTGTTCAGGGACGGATGTTGTAAGGGTTGGTTATCGTAAGGATGTGAGTTAATTAATGGATACTTTTTGTAGTATCCATTTTTTTAAAAGCGAGTGATGCGTACTGCCGCTAAGGTGTCGTTTGGCAAGCTGGTAGTGCTGTCAGCCATGCTTCTGCGGCGTTAATCGCATTATCAGAAACAGTAATGACATGATGGGGCTCAATGGACTTGCCATAGGTCTGGCCATGGACATCCAGCAGGTCTGCGACTGAGAGCATCATGCTTGCGCCGCCTGAAAGCGGGAAGGCGTTAGCTATCGTCGAAGCGCCGTAGGTCGGTTGTCCAAATCGCGTGGTATTCTCCCTGCCATTAAAGGCTACTACCACAAATTCAGCACCGCTTGCAGTATCACTTCCGGTCAAGACTGCGACAGGTGGTTGTGGCTTCTCTAGCCTGTATGGATTAAGGGCAACAGGAAATACCTGCTGATCAACATTCAACGTTTGCTTGTCCAATATTAACCACTGACTAGCGCCGTCGGCATCCGTTACCCCAGCTAAGCGACCATCGTTAAAAAGAGGGCTTAGTGCACCCATCATAGGAATAGAGTTGCCACCCCAGTTACCACGTAAATCCACAATCCAGCCGCAGGTATTCGGCCCATCGTTCTGCCGGAAAAGCTGGTGGCCTTGATCGGCATAAGCCATCATTACTTGCGGATCTTCACTCGCAAACTCAGGGATCTTGATATAGCCGACCTGCTCGCCAGGCAGAAGCTTGCCTGTCGGTAATTGCTGCTGAAAATCAGCATCAGAAGGTGGAATCACACCACCGTGGCCATCATTGAGTTTGTCGGCTATCAGCCATTGGATCACAGGCCAGAGCTGTTGGCTGGCTTGTGCTGCCCCTGCGCGGTACCAGGCTTCGTTTTTAAGCGAATGCCAATCATGTTGATAACGGTAGAGCGAGGCTTGTTCGATGGTAGCCAATACCGTAGCCATCTCTTGCTTTGCAGCGTCACTGATTGCTAGGCGCTGGCCATTCAAGCAGTCTTCATTGCGGTATTCCCATGCCTGCCAGTCACCTTGATAGGGTTCAGGGGATTCATTTGATGAAGCCCAGCGAGCAGTATAGATTTTACCATTGAAATTCACTTGCTCGTCAGCTTGGTATTGTTGGTTGGCTTGCCAGCTGGCTGGGCAATTAAGGCTTGCCACAGGCATCGCGAAAGCGGTCGTCGCCATGCTGCTGGATAATAGTAAGGATGCCAGTAAGGCCATAATTTACCTCCATGTTGATTGGAAAATCATTATTTTGGTAAGTGCCTGAGTGAATAGAAAGGGGGAGGCGTAGTTTGTGCGAGTCAGTACTGAATTAGCGTTGTTTTATCAACATAGGCTTCAATGAATATGTCTGTCTTGAGCAAAACTAAACAGAAAAGGGCTACCAATGTAGCCCTTAATTATATTTGTGATTCAACAATCATTACTGTGCAGGAGCAGGCTCTGCTGGTTGCTCAGGGTCTACGGGTGGTACGGGATCTACAGGTTGATCCACAACATTAGGTTTGCGCATCTGAAGTAGCCAGTATTTCGTGTTTGCACTACCTTCTTCGCTAAGCACGATGGTATTGCCAAGGTCATAGAGTTTCCAGTCTGTATCGACCGGAACGGGCAGTTGGTACATAAACTTATCGCTTGACCAGTGTCCATTTTCATCACGTACAGCAACACCTTGGTTAAACACAGCAATTAGCTCATTAGGCACATAGACATTGTCGACAGTAAATTGCGTACCATCGTGTATACGAGCTTCTTTGCTATAGTAGCCTTCCAATGTTTTGCCTTGTTTAGCAAAACGTTGATGCTTAACTTTTTGCTCAGTGTTACCGTCGATTTCAACATCAACTATTTCGGCTAACTCGAGTAGATCGTTTTTGTTGCCATCGACAACTCGAGCCGCGCTAAATATCGTGTGACCATCAAGTTTACGAGAAGCAACTGCAAAAACTTTGGTTGTGGATTTAACTACACCATCAGTGAACAGATGTAGCTTAGGCAATGCGGCAATAGAGTCCCATAGCCAATAACCAACGCCATCATAACTACCTATTTTAGAAACTAAGCAGCCAGCTCCGGAGTTTTGCATGGCATCCGTGACGGCGAGACCTAATGTTTCAGTACTTCGACAGAAATATTCTGCATCACCTGGAACAATAAACTCTTGAGTAGTGACTGTTTGAGTATCAAGATCAAATAAACTCAGTACTGGCGGTTTGTAAGGGCTCCAGTTCATACCATCAGTGTCGAGTACTGCAATTTGGGTTTTGTTCGACGGTGTCTGAATTCGAACACCTGGCATTGGGGTCTTATGCTCCCAGCTTTTAGTATCGAAAGAATAAATATACGGTGTAACACCCTTATCAAGATGACCAACGACTAAGTCGCCACCAGGAGTAAAGGCAAAGCTGTCGTAGGTGAAGTTAAACTTGCTATTTGGGAAGCCCGTCATAGTCACTGGTTCAAGGCTACCATCACTTAAGTTATAGCGATAATTTACTTCGTCATTATTGGCGTTGGTGGTTACCAACAGCACATAACCAAAGCTATCACTGATGATTTGATTTGATACCAGAGTATGTCCGGCGAGTACCGGTATTGCTGCCGATTCACCCTGTGCGGTTAGTTGAGTGACATGGATTCCTGCTTGGTCCCCACCGCTAACCTGCCAGAAGCGATACAGCTTGTTATTGCTCACAATTCCCTGCACAAGGGTAACGGTATCACCAATTGGAGCATTACCTTCTAAGGCATTCCATTGGTACACGTTAGCGTTATCAAGAACGTTGACGTTTAGAGTTACCTTACTTGGGTAATCATTTGCAGAAGTGATTGCACCAATCTCGACAAAAATCTGTTGTAGTTCTACTGGTACATCTTCAATAGACAATTTAGTTTCGCCCGCCCGTACGGCACGAATGCGATCTTTGTCTTTATCGAGGTCAGCGATATCAATACCGGATACGTCTGTGTCTCTTCTGAATCCGTAGGATTCGAAATCTAACCCATTGTCTGTTGCGTTAAACAGATGCTCAACACCATTCGAGCGGGTAAATGTAAATCCATACTCGAGGCTGTCGCCTTCACGTAGGGTCATCACACCATCAATAAAACTTGGCGTTGAAGCAATGATCTTCGGTTGGATCACTGTCACCGTTTTTTCAAGTGTAAAGCTTTGGTAGGTGGCAGTAACCACTGACGGGCCTTCTTTGATGCCAGTTGCAACACCATTTTCATCGATAGTCAGGAACTCTGGATTGCTGCTAGTCCAGATAACGTCATCAGTGATAACTTTGACGCTGCCATCATTAAACTCACCGTTGAGCGACAATTGCAGGGTTTCGGCTCGCGAAATAGTGCCATTAGGTAAGTTAAGGCTTACGTTAACCATTTTCGCATCTACGTCAAATTCTTGCGTAGCGCTGAGATCGCCCAAAGTGGCGGTCACTGTTGCTGATCCCACGCCTTTGGCAAGGAATTGGCCGTTGCCTAATGACTCTAGGATATCTGTGTTGCTCGAAGTCCACGTGGCTTCACCGCTAAAGTCAACGACATAGCCATTCTGATGCACGCCTTGTGCAACGACCTGCCATTCGTCCCCAAGATACTGCTGACGTCTATCAAACCCTAAACGCATTGAGGTCAATACGGCTTTGTCAGCATTAAAGCTCACTGTCGCTGTTGCCCCTTGGTATTCTGCCATTAGCGTAATATTAACGGGTTGTACTACCTGCAATTGTCCTTCGTTAAATTTTACCGCACCTTCAGGATAAACAGCCCAACTTGCAAGCGAAGTAACGTCTGTTGTACTGTCATCAGACCATAGGGCGGACACTAATGGCTGTAATTTATCGCCCACCGTTACTCGTTGGCCAATGCCTGTTAGTACGATATTTTCTAACGCAGTTTCTGCCGCTTCAGCAACAAAAGTGATGGTGGCTGAAGCATCTAGATATTTAGTGGTAAGTGAAATGGTTCCAGTTGTTTTAACTTCCCACTTATCTCCACGTTCTACCAATGCGCCAGCAGGATTAACGGTAATCTTGGCCTTATCACTAACATCGGTTGAACTTGCATCTGACCACAGTGCAAAAGTTGATGGGCTCAATAAATCACCGACGCTCACTCTTTGCGGGATCCCAGCAATAATGACATTATCAACAACTGGTTCCACGGGCTCTGCTGGACCAGGGATCACAATGTTATCGTATTTTGGTTCCCACTCAGTAATATCGTCAAAACGGTTTGCTTCTTGATCTAAAAACCATTTGTCAGCAAACAAGGCGTCCCATGCGTCAGCATAAGACACAATATTTAAGCGATACCATTCTTGCCAAGCGGTATCGTCATCCAGTGCACGTAGCCAAACCGTACTATTTTCAAAACCTGCCAACGTTGCTGAATAGTCAATAATAGACTTTAAGCCAACACCAAACCGAATAACTTTTGGCTCAATTTTGCTACGATCCAGCTGTTGGTATGCTTTCCACTCAGTGTCTGTAACAAAGTTATTTTTATCTATATCGGCGATTATATATTCAACCGTTGAAAAGTTTGTAATCAGTGTTTGATTATTCTTCTTTTCTAACGCTTCAGCCAGGCTCGAACCCGCAAATTGGTAGAGAATAATATCATTGCGCTGGGCGTGATACGTGATTTGCTGTGTTTTGATGTTTTCAAAATCAGCAACAGAAATTGAAGCAGTTACAGAATATTGACCATCTTGGTTGGTCACTCCGGATGCGAGAAGAGTTTTACCCGCATAAATAGAAACAGTGGTATCCGCCATTGGGCCGTCATATACCGTTCCGCTAAACGTTATTGTATTTTGCTGACCTTGCTTTGAGTCTGGGATATCATCTGAATCTGATCCCCCACACGCTGTCAACATAGCAATGAGCGGCATACTCATCAAAATTGGCCTATACATTCGTACTCCTTAACATTTATGACGTATCAGCTTTTGATTTACAGTGACTTCCAAGTACGCTCTAACCGAGCAAAGTTATGAAGTCTATATATGATAAAAATAAAAAGCATGCAGCCATCAATTGATAGTGGCTACATACTAAGATATGCAACATATATTAAGCTCGAACATTAGATTGAATAAAATAATAATTCAAGGATGTTTTTATTTTTGTGCGATTAAAATAATCGCTTAATAAGCATATAAGGCTAAGCATAATCAGGAGTGATAATTAAGATTGTCAATAATAATGCATTGTTAAAAATGTGCCTTAAAATCAATCATATAGATTGGTTTTGTGTTATGGTTGAAATGAAGTGGCCAAATAATGGTTGAAATTGTTAATTACAGGGTTGTGTGAATTGTTTCCAAGTTACACTTATCCTGATATCAATTTATTCTATTGGGGTATGCCGCATTAAAGTTCATATTTATGAGCGAGCTGCAAAGTGTTTTGAAAAGATACAATTAATAGTTGCTTACTGTTTGAGATCTCTATCCAAATTAATCTGAAGTCATTTTGTGGGTAATAATCTCTACTCATAAAAGATTCTCATCATTAAATCGAAGCCAATGTTTATAAATAAATATAAATGTTGGAATTGTTTTAATGAGATGGTGGTGATTGGTTTTGTTAATGTGACCAATCAATTAGGACAGGCACAACTGAATTAATCAATTGGGACAGGCACAACTAATAGAATCGAACTAAGGTAATCTTTATTAATCATTTAGAAGACAAAGCTATGCTCTTGCTTTTATCAGCATATGAAGTGAGGAGGGGGTTATCTCGTGTTTCTGGTTGTTGGTAATTGGAGGAAGTCCTTTGGGCTCCAGAAATAGGATTGAAGTCTATGATTTGTTGTAGCGATTTATGTGGTGAGTCGGTAACCTTGTCCTCTAGAGCGGTTGAAACTCTCCTTTGCTGCTAGGATGGCGCGTGATGAGCCAATAAGAACCGCGCGTTGACGTTCAAACTGTGTGCAGGCTTTTAACCAGTCTTGTTGCTCGATATTAATACGTTGAAGAATAGGCGGTGTGCTGGATTCAATATAACCTGTTCTTCCTTCACGAAGCTGTCGGCCAGTCCAGTCAACAAGCTCTATGTAATCTACCAATCGTATTGGTATCCCCTTGATAATGGCGTTGCTAGGGTTGCCAATGAAAGGATGAAGTGAAGGGGCTGTGAGCTTCTCATCTCGCAAGGCCTGCAGCCGGGCCTTTATCGAGGTATACTCTGACTCCTCTGGTGTCTCGGATACGCCAGAGCGGATAGGGTTCAAATCAACATAGGCCATTGCAGCCATCAGCGCTTGCTCATCCAATAATGCCTGGCACTTAAAACGGCTTTCCCAGAAATGCCCTGTGCATTTATCTTCCTTATTGGCCCGGGTGGCGATTTCTAAATTGAGCTCTCGCATAAACCAGCTGAGGTTGGCGAGCCGAGAGCGCCAATTTTCGATAATGCTCTTGCAAGCACAGAGTTCGGCTTCGCTATTGGTATCGCCAGCTAACAGTCGCTGAATCAGCACTGGTTTGTTATGAAGTGTACACCAGCGATCAATGACTTCTCGTTCCTTTAATCCTTGTGATTTTTCTTTGTCGACATGCACGACGAGGTGGTAGTGGTTACTCATCACTGCATAGGCACAAATATCAATACAGTAGATGTTGCTTAGCTGTTTGAGTTTCACTTCAATCCAGTCTCGTCGGTGTTCATAGGATGTTTGTGTTGTTTCATCGAAACCACAGAGAAAGGTGCGCCGCACGCAACGTGAAACGCAATGGTAGTACGGTGTTGATTCCAGGCAAATCTGTTGTTTTCTCGCGGTGGTCATGAGTTATCCCTTACTGGTCGAATAATAACCATAGCGTATGGGCTTTGTTTGAAAAGGGGCAGAGAGGCATATTGGGATGGGTAATACGATGCAGTGAAATTAATAGAATTGATTTTTTCTTAAGTATGCCTGTCCTTGATAGAGGTGAGGATGGTCAGGGGCTGGTATTGTCAATGAGAAAGGGTTCAAGCTGAGAAGCATCCACGCGGTGATGCTTCTACAGCGCTATAGGAGCAGGAAGGATAATTAAGCCTTTACAAGCGCCTGATTCAACCACTGATCAAACTGACCTTTTGGCAGTGCACCATTGATAGAGTCGATCATCTGACCGTTCTTGAATACCATGATGGTTGGGATACTGCGAATACGATACTGCGCGGCTAGTGCTTGCTGTGCTTCGGTATCAATTTTTACGAAGCGGATATCGCCATTACGCTCGGCGGCAACATCTTCAAAAATGGGAGCAAAGCCCACACAAGGGTTACACCAGGGGGCCCAAAAATCTACGACAACCGCTTTATCGCCTTGGATCAGCGACAGGAAGTTGTCTGTCGTGCCTTCAACAGGCTTTCCGTCTAGTAGTGTATCTTTGCATGCACCACATGAGGCAATGTCGTTAACGCGATCGGTTGGGATACGGTTCAGTGCCTTGCAGTGCGGGCAACGGGTAGTCATAGTGGTCATCATTGCGTTCCATTGGAAGTGTTTAGCAATAATGTAACGACTACCCCAAGATTATAAAAGCCGGAATAATAGATTGGTACGATAGATTCTCTCTATCACGTTAAAGCGCCGGATATGTTGGCGCTTCAACAGTCATTCTTTAAGTTCATTTTTAGTTAGTGAATTAGCCCCAGTTCTTTTGCTTCCGCGATGGTAAGGCCGCTGTCGCGAATGTCGCGAAGCATCTCGATACGGCGTCTTGCCTCTGCCTGCTGGCGTTTGCACTGTGCAACGTTTGAAGCGGTTTCATCTTTGTAATCCCACTTCGAAGCAACATCTGCAATCTCTGTGTGGTCGATAGAATTGATAGACACAATTACCTCCTAAAGAAACCCTGCGTCAAAATCCACTTATCTTTACCAAACGAATCAGGAAGAGTTAAGACGATAAAATCCACTTTGTGACACATCGCATAGTTGTGCAAATTGCATGAAAACATGCTTTGAACCGGGCGTGTTTGGGGTTACCTTTGACTGTTCCAGTCCAGAAGAATACACGGTGGCAGATCAAAGTTTTTGCTTACACGTGTTTTGTTTTATTCACCCTCATTCTGATAACACTTACACACCACTTTTAGTTGTGTGGCAATTGTAAAAAGTAGTTAATTATTAGTTATTTATGACTTAAGTTGCATTTCGTGGGTATTGGATAGCAGTTGGATATGTGTGTCGTTTGCAAGTACTACTGACCCTTTATTATTCATCTCCCCCCAAGTGTCCACAAAATGGTGGGGCATTTTCGTTTCTCAAGTTCGTTATCCAATAAAAATGGCTTCCGAAGAAGCCATTGAATTAGCTAGTAAATGACGACTAGTATTCCCAGTGCTCGATACTATGAGCGCCAGAGAATTGGTTAGCGAAGTAATCTTCGCACGTGCCCTCACGCCATACATCGGCGGTTGCGCAGTGGAGGCCGCCTCCGAAGGCATAAGCATCACGTAGGTCTACTGGAATAACCTCAAAGCCGAGCTTATCAAATTGTTCCATTTGTCCGGTCTCAGATGCCTCGACACAAACCGTATTATGATCAAGGATCAAGGTGTTCATCGATAGCCAAGTGCTTGAGTAGCAAAGTGGTGGTGGGTTATCCCATGCAGGGCTGACCGCTTCGACGATTTCCCAGTCATTTTTCTCGAAGATTTCACGCTGGCCTTTGAATAGCGGACGGTGCGGATTTAGTAACATCAAGCCAGGGCGAAGCGGACAGAAGGTCGCATCAATATGAATCGGATGGTTATCTTCAAAGCTCAAGGTGTGAATACGATATCCTTGAGGCTCATACTTACGCTTGATCCAGTGGATACCAGCAAGGTTTGTGGTAAGCCCATGCTGAACAAAGATATCTTTACCTAAACGCATAACATCAGCGGCATCGAATAGAATATCGGTTTCTTTGGTACTGTATTCTTTGCGTAGCGAACGCGCCAGGGTCTCTTCGTCAGACAAGTGTTCATAGGCTGCCACATAATCCATGCGGAAGCTGTCATCAGAAAGGCGTGGACGTGGTGCCTGTTCAATCAGACAGTTTGGATCGGATTCGAAGTATTCGCGAAGCAAGTCAACATAGGCTAAATACTCAAAGTAACGGCTACGGAAGCTCATTGGTGCCATGAGGATACTTTTACCCATGGTCAGCAAGCAATCTCGTGGTGGCATGACACCAAATCCAGAACTAATGGTGAAATCAGGTGTGGTAATACGCTCATGCCAATCGACGGCCCCTGGGCGGTCAACAATGATATTGCGATCTTCTAATATTTTCGCAAAACCATTGAGGCATTCGTTAGCGCGGTCGATAGATTCCTGGGTACGACGACCTGCTTTGCTACCTCGCATTGGAGAATCGGCTGGTATTTTTTCATTACTTGCCGGGCAAGCTTCTGGAATGTGCTGGTTATCGGCAATGCCAACAATAACGTGACGAAGTGGATCGAAATCATTGTAAGATTCAACATGTAGGCCTTGTCTTACATAAGGTACGCCAGAGTCTTTTCTTTCTAGTGGTAAAGAGGCATTTGGATATAGATCATTAGAAATACTCATTTCAAATCTCCAATAGAATGAATATACATAGTGGAATAACGTTTCTATATATTATTAATGTGTTCACTTATTATTTAGGCGATTGACTCAGCGGAAATAGCGAGTAGTGAAATTATTAATAACTGTTCTACTTTTTTAATCTGATGAGCGATATTGTTTTGCTCTTCAATGACATTAATATCGCGCTAAAATCGGATTGATAATAGTCATTTAATGCCTAAGACTGACTGTTTTCTGCCTAGTGTTATTTATTAAGTAAAAACAGTGTTAATGCGATTGTTAAGGGGGGGGGGAATAATGAGTTTTACTTGCATAAAATTGCACAAATTATTCATAACTTGAGGTGATAGTTTAATTTGGCTTATATGCCGAACAGGCAAGGCATTAGTGTTATTTATAATCGTGTGGCATCACATTTTTAAGCTGATTAATTGGTGTTCATTTTAACCTCGGGTGAATATGGAAATGTATGAGAAGGGAGGTACGTTCATGTGTCAACGTGTTATTGCCAATACCCCAAAGTTTCTGATGTTCGACTTACAAAAAGTAGAAGAGACCGAGCATATGATTTTTGGGGCCGATTATATATTGATACGCCCTAAAACCGCTGGGTGTACATTACACTTAGCTAATACTTACTATCGGTTGAGGACAGGGCAACTGGTATTACTGGCACCTTTCAATCCATTCCGACTATCGCTCGATCAAAACCAGGGCAGAGGCCCGACGGATTGTGATGTGCTGCATTTTCGTTTGAATGCGTTGGGGCAAACGTTTGTTGATAGTGTCCAGTTTTATACCATCAAAACCATGCTAGAACAGTCACGAAGCGGTGTATTGTTTGAAGGTGAGGGGATCGTAGGGATTAATCATATCTTAGATAGCATGGAGAATACCTTTGAGTTCTCGCAGGTCCTTAACTTACTTGGCTTGCTTGAAACTCTATCAAAACTTGCCCCGGCACGTTACCTTGCAGATAACAGCTTTGAGGTCAGCAATATTAAGCGTACTGAAAGCCGAGTACAGATCGCTCAGGCATATATAGCTGATAATCTTGCTGAGCCATTATCTGTTGCGGTAGTGGCAGAACAACTGCATATGGCAGACAGTACTTTTTCTCGCTTTTTTCATGCAAACCTAGGCGTGACCTTTCGCCAATATGTGATTGAACAACGAGTCAGACAAGCCGCAAGGTATTTAGTGTCGACAGACTGGACTATTGCACATATAGGCTCTGAAGTGGGATTTTCATCATTATCAAATTTCAATTCGAAGTTTAAAGGTCTATTACGTGTCACACCTCGAGAATATCGTTCAAGTCATATTGATATGCGTGAAGATATAGCAAGTAGTCGTGCGGTAGAAGGACAAATACAAAAGCAATTGTCTGAGGTTATGATGTAGCAATATATAAATTGTCATAAGTTGAGTGATAGAGAATAAAAGAGAATAGCTCTATTGCTATTCTCTTTTGGGTTATTAATGAGAGGAGACGGAAATAGCCGAGTGCTGGTGGCTGAAATATTTAGCGACTAACCAATAGGTACTGCAGGCAAACAGTGATGAGTACATCGGTGCTTCTACCCAGCCTAAGTTGAATTGCAAGAATAAAAGACAACCAGAACCGAAGCCGATAATCATCGACGCCAGTGCTGCATATATATTGGCCGGAATAAAATGTGCCAGCAACGTTGGGGCAACCAGTGCCGCCATTAATGTCCCTGAGCCTAAAATAGCTAACATAGAAAGCATGAACGGTGGTGCAAACATCATAATGACAAAACCAGCGATGCCTAGCACCCAGACGGCACTGCGGTTCAATATTAATAATGATTTCTCTGATAATTTGCAGTCAGGCCAAATCGCCTGACGTAAATCGTGTGATACCGAGCCAGCGATAGCATGCAACACTGAGTTGGCCGTCGATTTCATGGCAAACAGAATGAACAGTGTGACAACCGCAGAAACCGACGGCGAGAGGAAGAGTGTCAGGAAGGTGGGCATAGCTTCATCAGGTGTTGCCAATCCGGGTACTTTCAAGCGGGTATATAAGCCTGCCAACGGCACTAAACTGAGCAAACAGGCAATGGGTGTCATGTAAGCGGCAACGTGGTGAAGCTTGGTGGTTTTCGCCAGAGCCATAAACCGAACTGACATATAGGGTAGGGTTGCACTATAAATGAAGGCATAAGGCAGTACCATGAGGACGTGCCAGACTGTTGAGCCATAAGGGCCGGAATCGGTCGGGGTGAGTAATTCAGGATCAATGTCGTTTAAGCCCGAAATAAGCTCGCTTGGCGATATATCGGCAAAAATGGTGACCACAATGATCAATGCCGACACACACATCCCCACGACCATAAAGGCGTCGGTGAATGCCACCGCTGCTAGGCCACCTATGGAGGTATAGATAATGATAATGCCGACCATTAACAACGCGGCAGACTCCCTATCTATTCCCAACCATTGCCCGGCAAGCAGCCCTAGCGCTTTGATTTGCCCAACTAAGAAAACTAACAACAAGATAATCGTTATAATGGCGGCAAAGGCTTGGGTGAATCGTTTGACCGGGGTCGGTCCCTGGTGACTGCGTGCGATATATTCGGGAATGGTCAAGCTGCCCATATCTTGTGCTTTTTGATGTAAAAAGCGGGCACAAAAGAGGACGGCAAAGACCATGGCTGGCGCGAAGAAGAAATTGCCGAGTAATTCAATCGCGCCATATTTATAGGCAACGCCAGGAGAGCCCATAAAGCCCCACCCTGAGAACCCAGTTGCCACTATCGTGGCTGCACCAATGAAAGGGCCCAGGCAGTTGGCGGCTAGCAGGAAGCCGCCTTCGCCATTGCGGGTTTTCATGATTTTATTGCTATACAGTGCGAGTCCAACCATGATGATCACCGTCACCAAGAGGAGCGCCCAGTTCAATGAGGTGATCATATTAGTAGCCTCCGCTTAATGTTCTAGTTGTGCATTTTTGATGGCGGTGCGCTTTTTTGTCATACTGATGACAATCTCACCCATACCCCCACCAATGACCAAGATGCCCCCAAGGGTTTGGAGCACGGTGAGTGACTCTCCGAACATGGCGATACCAATGCCTGCGCCAACCACGGTTTCAAGGTAAGACACACAAGCCAACTCTGCTGCCTTTAGGTGTTTTGCCGCAATGGTCAGCAATGTTAATGCTCCAAAGCCGATAAAGAAACCCATCGAAATTAGCCAAATCCAAGAACTGGTGTTCATATCGGCTAATGATGGTGGTTTCACAACAAAGCACACTCCAATGGCAGCGGCGCCAAACAGGAAGTTGAAGAAAGAGCGTGAATCCGAGCTGACATCGGTGCGGTAGCGGCTGAAGAACAGATATAAACCATAACCGACACCTGATGCGAGCCCTAACATATCGCCGATGAAATTCTCTTTCGAAAATGATAGCGAGACGGTTAACCCATCGGTGGCATTGTAATTAATGATCCCGATAATAAACAAACATCCAATAAACACTGCAGTTAACAAGGCTGCCGTGAGTTTAGATATTTTTTCTTTAAGAAAGATAGCGGCCAAAATGGTGGAGAAGACCGGGCCTGTGTAAATCAGGAACACGGCATTAGCCAAGGTGGTGTATTGCGTCGAGGAGACATACGCTGCTAGACATAGACCTAAACAGGCACCACTAGCAATAACGGTTGGTGATAGTTTGGTCGCTTTAACGAGTGAGGCTTTTCCTTGGTAGAACATCAGGCCAAAAATACAGATGGCACCGACGGTCATACGGGTGAATGCGATAACATCGCCACTGGTATTAATGTTTCGGGCAAATAATCCAACGCATCCCATTAAGGCTGCCGAGACTATCATGGTGGAATAGCCCAAGGTTTTGGTGTTCATGACTTACTCCTTTGATTATTGTCGTCAGGCTGGTCACAAAGCATTCCACCTCCGGTGATCTGGTAATAGCCGTATATCAGCGCTACCACCACACATAGAATTACGTTAGCGACTATAAATGCATCTATTGACCAATATCCTGTAAGCATCTTCATTCCCTTTTTCAAGGTGCAAATAGCAACATACTGCGGTGTACAGTTCGGTATGTTGTGGTTGATATTTATATTGATTGAGCAGGGGATTGATAACTAGCCAAAACCTGCCGTCTACTTGCTGATTACTGCTCAATAGAATGAAACTGTGAAGGGAAGGCTATTAGCTTGGGGGCGCTAAAGATATCGATTGCATTAGCTGGTTCATTACTCGCCGCCAGAGAAAATACAGCCAGCCCTTTTGGCTCGAAAAGTCTGGCTGTGCTTCTAGCTCCTAAACAATCACCGCTGTATTATGGCTTGTGAGGTTCCTCTTGGCGCTTTTGATTGTCCTGACTCTAAAAACAAGATGATGATGATCATGAAGATCGGCATATGCCCGACAAGTTCTTCCAAGCCAGAAAGCAAAAAAGTTGTCGTGAATATAGCCAGCAAAAGGGCATAAATTATTCGGTTGGCAAGATTGGCTATCAAAAGTAATCCGATCATTATTTCACTGATCCCGACAAACAACACGAAATGAAGATTGCTGATCTGGGGTAGATTCAGTAGCGGGAAGAAATTGTAATACTCGTTCTGGTTGATGAACGCCAAAGCCATGCCTGGAAGCATTAACTTATTGTGAATTCCCAACTCCAATAATTGCAGCCCTAGTCCTATTCTAATGAGATGAACAGCGATGCTGCGCCATTGTTCTTTGCTCTGCCCCCATGATTTACACAGTTGGTCGTCATTTCTGTTAAGGCTAGGGCCAATAAATACTAGTGAGAGGCCGACGAACAAAAATTCAAAGAGGTAATCCAGGGCGATGAAAAAAGGAAAGAAAAATAGCAGCGCGAGAGAGGTGAACACAATCGCGACACCCGTAAGACTGACTGAGACAGCCATAATTATGATAGCTGCAGCTTGGATGATCACGCCATATAAAGCAAATTGAGGAGAAAGATAGAGGTTCGGGGCAAGGAATTCACCCTGCAATAGGTTGACTGCCAGATAGCAATTAATAATAAGCACCAGGAAGTACCATAGCCATGGATGGGACGTTACGACAGGGCGAGTTAAACCCACCTTCAATGGGTGTGGCAGAGCTGGGACACGGGTGAATAGAGAGGCAAAAACAAACAAGCCGAGTGTTGTTATTGTAATGGCCAGTGTGATGGTATCAAGGGGAAGGCTAACGTCAGGGTTTGTACCATCGGGGATAAACCACCTCACATGGGCATAACCAGGTTGGCTAAAGCCAAGAGCAATTAAGCAAACTGTGATAAGTAACCATAGTTTGCCATGTGTTAATCTCATTCTCTTCATTAGATATATCCTCCCCAAATTAACCCTGGGTTATTTCGCTGATCCGTTGCTGGGCTCTTCAGTCAACGTTAAGAGAAATGCTTCGAGTTGGTTGAGTTGATAGGGTAATAATTTCAGTGGTGCTAAGTCTGAATGTGTGCCGAAAGGCGTAGCCGCTCGGTTGTAGTAGTTGAGTACGTCGATGAGTGTGCTAAATTGCCCTGCATGCATATAAGGGGCAGTTGCTGCGACATTTCTCAAAGTAGGTACTTTAGTTGCCCCTTCAAGCTCGTAAGAGGCCCTTTTGCTAAATAGCAACTCTTTGCATTGAGATGACTCGCTGTCGCTATAGCTCCCTAGGCAATTGAATGGATCGGCAATCGCATATTCAATCCCAGCCAAGCGACCTTTTTGCGCGGCAGGGTGAGGTAAGGGAACGGTTGTGGCGTGAAAGTCACCGTTTGATAGCAGCGGGCTATTGTGGCAACGAAGACATTGCCCTTGCTCGCTGATGAAAATTCTCAGCCCTGCTATTTCGTTTGCATTTAACAGAGGGACTTGGTCATCAACAGGCTTTTCTATCGATGTTGTGATCTGATCGATGTAGCGATCAAAACGCGAATCTTTCGGCCACAAGGTTGCCTGATAGGCGGCGAGGGATTTTCCGATGTTAGCGAAAACACGGTTGATGGCTTCTTGTGTGTGAGTGTCTAGTTGTTGCCATTGTTCCTGCTCTGTCAAATACTGGCTAGTTGGAGAAGCTTGCTTTGGCAAGGGTGTATTGACAAGCTCTTCGGGTATATGATCAAAAACAGCTTGGTAAAGTTGTGGATAGTGGCTAAGGACATGCAGCGCATATTGGGTACGCGTGCCGTTATGCTCAATGTGGTTCTCGAGTGGCCTTAGGGCCTGGGCCCATAGGCTATCAGCACTGCCATCGAGCATAAACCAGTTGAAATTGGCAACGCCCAATAGTGATGGAACCTGCTTATCTAATGAAATGTCGCTGTTATGCGCTAAGGTAAAATAGTGTTCTGGCTGGTGGCAATTAGCACAAGCAATTTGCTTAGAACGGCTTAGTTGAGTATCACCAAAAAGTAACTTTCCAAGTAATACTGCCTGTGAGTTGTGCAGATAATCATTAGAGGGATCATTTACCTCCCATATATTAGGAAGACGTAAACTTCGAAGAACGCCTAATTCTTCTTGAGTCCAATGTGTTGCTATAGGCATAGAGTTATATTTAATTAAACCAGCAACTAATATTGTCATAGTAGATATTATGACAATAAATATTTTAATTGGAGTTAGCATGATCTATATCAATTTCTATTATGTGATGGAATTGAGGATTTAAGCCTGAACCTATTAATTCTATTTGCCATTTTCCATACATATTAAATTTCAGGCCATCAATGATATATTCACCGGGATTAGGCTCACCTATTAGTAGAGGCTGTGTGGGAAAACCATGCTGATGAGCGGGCATTCCTCCTTGTACAGAGAACTGCAATCCTTGAATGGGATGGCCCGCTTTATCCTTAATACCTATAGTCCAAGAGTGTATTTGATTCAGTCGGATAGGTGGCTTGTTGGGTGATGCAGCGATACTGTACTGATGTGTTTTTACGGTAACGGGCAGTAACGTTCCAGCAAACGATGGGCTGTTTAGAATAAAAAGTAAAGTTATTACCACATATTTATTAAACACAGTAACCTAGCTTTTTTAATTGTCTATTTGTTGTTTGAAGTATTGTTTGTGAATACTTTAGATCAAGCTCAGTATCAAGAATAACCACAATAAATATGAAGGTAATATGCTGGTGATTAATGTCTGATTATAGGAGTGAATGATATTATCATTTGCAATGTGGTATCTTGTTTGCTGCTTCGACGTAATTTATGGCTAGGTGATAGATGGCGTTAAAAATTGAGATGCCTTTGAGAATTCGATGAGAAAATTAAAGTTTTAATTATTATGGCTTGGTTAAAGGGGTAAACGTGCTGAGCTGTGTGTTTTTGGTCGTGGCCCTGAATTACAGTGCCACGACGGCGAAGGGTGTGTAGGTTGAAGTGATATTAACCCCAGATATCCGACTCTGCCGGGAGCACGGTACTCCCTTGGTAAATGAGGCCATCAGCCCTGTCTTTGGAAAGCAGCAGTGGGCCATCGATGTCAACCCAGCGAGCCTGCTGTGCCAGTAACAAGGCCGGAGCCATCGCTAGCGAGGTACCAATCATGCAACCCACCATGATGTCAAACCCTTGGCTTTGTGCTTCTTTCATCAGCTCTAGTGCTTCAGTCATGCCTCCGGTTTTATCCAGCTTGATGTTAACAATCTGATAGCGGCCTTTCAGACCCGGCAGAGAGCTGCGGTCGATGCAGGATTCATCGGCCGCAATCGGAATGATCGGATCAACGAGTTCCAACAAGTGATCTTGAGCTGGCGACAGTGGTTGCTCCACCATCTCTACCCCAAGTTTTGCCAGCTTGGGAAGGTAGCCTTGCAGCTGTTCCAGGCTCCAGCCGGTATTGGCATCAATGACTAATCGCGTATTAGGCGCTGCTGCGCGAACGGCTGCTACCCGCTCGATATCTCCCTCTCGGCCCAGTTTCAGTTTTAGAAGCGGTCGATCTTTGTTTTTGGCTGCCATTGCAGCCATTTCTTCGGGGCTGTCTAGCGAGAGGGTGAACACGGTAGTAACGGGGAGGGGGCTATGCTCCAACCCGGCTAGCTGCCAGCCATGGCTTCCTGATTGTTTTACTTCCAGATCGAACAGGGCGCAATCCACGGCGTTCCGGGCACAGCCTGCAGGCATGACCTCCAGTAGCTGGTGACGAGTGACTCCTTGCTCAATGGCTTCGCGGGCATCTTCGATAGCCTCGATAACTGGGGGATAGCCCGGTTCAAACACATCGCTGCGCTCACATTCGCCGCGTCCGATGACGCCGTCTTGTTCGATTTCAACCACGACGACCTCGCCATGTAGCATCGGATCCATACGAGAAATCACGAAGGGCTGTTTTAGTGGCCACTTTTCAACCTTAACAGAGAGTTTACGCATGATTATTTCTCCAGCTCGTCAACAATAGCAGCAACGCCGGTTCTGACTGGGTCAACAACGGGAACACCGTATTGTTCCTGATAACGTGCGATTTCCTCTAGTGCTTGCTCTTCCTCAAGGGCTGAGGTGTTCAAAGCAATTCCGCCCAGGCGAATATTGGGGTTGGTTAACGCGCCGAGCTCTAGGTTAGTTTTGATTAATGTTTCAAAATCCGGAACAGGATAGCCTTCCATATCATCCATTTGGGTACGGCCAACCTCATGGCACAAGATGATCACATCAGCTTGTGCACCATGCAAAAGCCCGAGGCTGACACCGGCATAAGCCGGATGGAACAAGGAGCCTTGGCCTTCAACAATGTCCCAATGCTGTTCATCATTTGCCGGACAAAGTTGCTCAACCGAGCCAGCCGTAAAGTCTGAGATGACTGCGTCAACGGGGACCCCGGATCCTTCAATCAAAATTCCCGTCTGGCCAGTGGCTCGGAATGATGCATTGATATTGCGGTTTGCCATCTCTTTGTGAATCGCAAGGGCGGTGAACATTTTGCCGACACAGCAGTCACTGCCCACCGTCAATAAACGTTTACCAGAACGCGGTGATCCGGTGCCGCACTCTAATGTTTGCTGGGGGTTACGCACATCAATCATCCGCTGGCCGGTACGTTGAGCGACAGCTGTTAGATCTTCGATATCATTGAGGCGAATATGCAGCCCACTAGCGATATCCATGCCTGATTCCATTGCTTCAATTAGCAGTGGGATCCACTCTTGTGGCAGCGTACCTCCCATCGGAGCCAAGCCAAGGATGAAGGTTTTGGCCCCGGCATCAGCTGCTTCTTTTATCGACATTTCAGTCAGGCCCAGGTCGGCTTTGGCTGTTTCCAGACGCATTTGGGCTAAACATTTTTCAGGACGCCAGTACGCAACCCCTTTGGCAACCTTAGCCATCAATAGGTCTTCAGCATCTCCAAGAAAAACCAGGTATGGTGTCTTCAATTCATTCGTAGTCATGGCATTATCCTTTTGCTGTGGGCATCAGTAGGCCCTTCGAACTCAATCGATGTGAATTTTCGGTGTTATAAAGAGTGTAAATCAGCGCATTAGTACTGTGACGATAAGAAACGCTGCAGATGCTCTGATTGTGGGTTGTTAAACAGTTGTTCGGGCGGGCCCTGTTCGGCGATACGCCCTTGGTGGAGAAAAACGACTTGTGATGATACGTCACAGGCAAAGCGCATTTCGTGGGTCACCATGATCATTGTTCGTCCTTCTTGAGCTAGCTCACGAATCACCAGTAAGACTTCATTGACAAGTTCCGGATCTAACGCAGATGTGGGCTCATCAAATAACATCACATCAGGATCCATGGCTAACGCTCGTGCGATGGCGACGCGCTGTTTTTGGCCTCCGGAAAGATGGTCTGGGTACATATGACGTTTCTCAAGCATACCAACACGGTCGAGCAGTGCCTTGGCCTGAGCCTCAACGTCGCTACGGTTGCGCTTGAGTACCGCGCAGGGGCCTAGCATGACATTTTCCAGCACAGTCATATGGGACCATAGATTGAACTGCTGGAATACCATGCCGAGGTGAGCACGCGTGCGTTCAATTTGTTGTTGGAAGTGCTTTGAGGTTTTCCCCTTTTTGTTCAAAGAGAGGTTCAATTCCTCACCATGCACTCGGATCCTGCCTGAATTGGGTAACTCCAGTAAGTTCAGGCAACGTAAAAATGTACTTTTCCCAGAACCGCTGGAACCAATGATACTGATGACATCGTGTTTTTTTGCCGCCAGGGAAACCCCTTTTAGAACCTCTACGTCACCAAAGGATTTGTGCAGATCATCTGCTTGCAAGGCATATTCGGTATCGGGCTTAACGAACATGGGTAGGTTCCTCCAATTGGGTGGTCATTGCCTCAGGAGCCTGAGTGTGAATATCTTGTGTTTTAATGTGGTTTTGATTGTTGTAATGAAGGTGCCGGGTCAGGCGGCGTTCAATTAGGCGCCATCCCATTACGAAGAGACTCGTGATGGCCAAGTAAAACAAGGCAGTCCAAAAGTACACTGAGATATCAAACGTCTGGGAGAAAACCCGGCGGGTCTGGCCCATGAGATCCAGCAAAGTGATCACACTGGCAATAGCACCACCTTTGAGCATCAGAATGATTTCGTTACCAAGAGCCGGGAATGCAATCCGGTAGGTATGGGGCAAAATAATCTTCCGGTATAGCAAAGGCCGTGGCATACCGATGGCAATACCAGCCTCAATTTCACCGTACGGGACGGCCTGCAGCGCACCTCGAAGGATTTCAATCTGGTAAGCTGTTGAATTCAAAGCGAAGGTAAACAGCGCACAATAATAGGGGTCACGGAAAAACCACCAGATCCCTAGTTCGGTTAACTCCGGACGAAACTGCCCCGAACCATAATAAACAAGAAATAGTTGCGCCAATAATGGTGTACCACGAAAAAAAGAGACATAAAGGCGAATAGGGAATTGGTATAGCGCAACTTTGGTCTGTCGTAGCATGGCTAAAGGTAGCGATAGCAGTAACGCGATAGCAACGGCTATGAACGTTAGCTTTAGGGTCATGACTGCGCCATCGAGCAACTTCGGCCCGTAGTTGATCAGCATTTCAAACATGGGATATATCCTTCAACAGTTATGACGCGCGAATACCGCGGTTAGCTCTTTGTTCCATTTTGGCGATGCACCACTCGAAGAAGATGCAAATCACCCAGTAGACCAGGCAGACTGTCAGGAAGAACAGAAATGGCTTTTTCGTTGCGCCGACGGCCACATTTGCCATTCGCATCAAATCACTTAAGGCGATTACAGAGACCAGCGCGGTATCTTTGACCAGGTTGATCCACAGGTTGCCCAGCCCCGGCAGTGCCAGGCGAAGCATTTGTTGTAATTCAATATGAAAGAAAACTTGTAGGCGGCTTAAGCCAATCGCTTGGCCGGCTTCCCGTTGTCCTTTATCCAGGGCTTGCCATGCACCGCGAAGCACCTCTCCGGCATATCCGCCAAACACCAGTCCTAATGCTACCGTGCCAGCGATAAAGGGACTTAGCTCAAAAAAGCCGGCCTCCGAATCGAACCACTTCAAGGTGCTGTTGATCAGCAGCCCTGCACCGTGGTAAATCATGAACAAGGTCAGTAGTTCTGGAAGCCCCCGAATTGTCGTTGTAAAAAGTAACGCCATTGAACGGGGGACAGGTTTTCCGGATACAGATGCGGCAGCAACTGCAAAGCCTAGAGTCAAGCCGATAGGTAATGTGACTAATGCCAAGGCCAGGGTTATTCCCAAGCCACTGAGCAACTCATCTCCCCAGCCGTTATTGCCAAAACTCAGGTAATCAAACCACTGCATACAGTATCCTCTGAACTTATATTTATTATTTTCTAGCTACAACTGACGGTGAATGTGGCGTTATTGCAAGGTTAAAATGTTGACCGAGAAGTATTTGTCATTGATGGTTTGATAGGTGCCGTCAGCAACAATTTCAGCCAGTGCTTTGTTTAATTTAAGCCGCAATGCATCGTCTGCCTGACGCACTGCGATGCCCACACCATCACCCACATATTTCGGGTCTGTGATGGTTTCACCTGAGAGTCTGCAGCAATTTCCGTCGTCAGACTTTTGCGTCCAATCGAGCATTGGGATCATATCGCCGACCTGCGCATCAAGACGGCCGGAAACCAAATCGAGATTGACGGCATCCTGGGTGGGGTATAGGCGGACATCCGATTCTGGATATAAGGCCGTTAGGTAGTCGGCCTGGGTGGTTGAACCCTGTGCACCGATGGTTTTTCCAGCTAGTGCATTCGGAGAGAAATCAGTCAGTGCCGAGTCTTTAGGCACCACAAACGTCATGGCAGATTTTTGGTATGGGTCGGTAAAATCGACCTTCTCTTTACGTTTTTCGGTGATAAACATAGAAGCAATCACAGTATCGTATTTACCTGCCAGAAGAGCAGGAATAATGCCATCCCAATCCTGGGCGACGAAAGTACATTTCATCTCCATTTTTTTACATAGCGCTTCGCCAATCTCGATATCAAAGCCTGCTAGCTGACCGTTGGCGGTGAAATAGTTAAATGGAGGATAGGCGCCTTCTGTGCCGATACGTAGCGTCGTTGTTTCTTTTGCCAGTGCTTCGGATAGTGGAGCCGCAGCAAGTAATGTTGATAGTGCCAATGAGCAGAGTTTTTTATTCATTATCGTTTTCCTTGGAGTCTGAGCCGATATCAATGGCTGTCCTACCGCCAAGCTCTATTGAGTCATGACAGCGTAAGTGCACAAAATGATTGTTGTGAAAATGTTAATATTTTACAAATGGATAATAATTATGATATTCATAGCGCCTCGCTATGTGCTGGATATGGCCCTTTGGATAGGACTGCAAAATGCTATCGCCCCAGGAACGCTTGTTACGAAATTTAGATTGGAACCTGTTGTATACGTTTCTCACTATTGTTGATGAAAGCAGTATTACCGGTGCCGCAAGAAAGCTGTCGCTGAGCCAGCCAAGTGTCAGTAATGCCTTGAAAAGACTCGAAGAGCATCTTGGGATGCAGCTGATAATGAGGCGAAAGGGGGTGTTTACCCTAACTTATCAGGGGCTTAGAGTGTATGAGTATGCCTCTTCAGCCAGTGGGATCCTTTCCCATATGGCGGAGCAGTTCTCGGGTGATGAAGGGGCGGTTCAAGGGGAGATAAACATACAGATCGCCAGCCATATCCATTGCCCGGCTTTTGACCAAACATTGGCACAGTTTCATTGTTTGTATCCCAATGTGTTAATGACAATTAACACTCAACCAAGTGCGGATATTGTCAGGGCGGTGGCTGATGATGAGCTGCATATTGGTTTAAGTAATAAGAAAACGTCACAAACAGGGCTATGTTTTGATTTGCTCGGTTATGAACAAATGGCATTCTATTGTTGTCGCAATCACGCCTTGTTTGGCAAAACGGATTTGAACTTAGAAGATCTCAGTGGATTGTCTTATATTTCCTTTGAAAGTGATCAACCTGGTGAAGGGCTTAACGCGATAGCCCAGTTTCGCGCCGAACAACCGTTCTGGGGAAAACTGGTGGCGGTGTCTTCGAATGAGGAAGAGATCCGTCGATTAATTCTGGCTGGGGTTGGTTTTGGTGCGCTGACCGTTGAGGGAGCAAGGCCTTTTGTTGAACAGGGGCTCTTATGGCAACTGCCGCCCTATGAACATTTACCTGTTGCTGAGGTGTACCTAGTGACGCCAGAAAACATCCCATTGAGTGACGTTGAGCAGTTGTTTGTCAATATGCTCAAGCAAGCCGTCAATGCCTCTGTTCGCGAGATCTATTTTCAATCCGAGCAGCAAAACTGAGCAATTCGTATTGCTCTGTTCTATTTATCGCTATTAGCCCCAAACAGTTTCTTAGCTTGGTTTTGCAAGGTATTGATCACTTGCTCGGCATCATGACCAAAGGCTGTGAATGTGAGTGTGTCGCCATGCTGGATACTTAATGACAGTAGATTGTTAATACTTTTGGCGTCGACTGTTTTGCCTGCTTTTTCCAACCATATTTGGGCTTCAAAAGGACGAAGAGATGCAACGAGCACTGCGGCAGGGCGAATATGGAGACCATGAGGATGATGCACTGTCCATGAAAAGCTGAGTCGTTCCTCGTGATTGAGGTGCTCATCTACAGCTTCGGGTTCAGGTTCTTCGGATTGCAATAGCTGGTCAAGCGCTTGGTATTTGGCGGCTAGGGCATTATTGGTTTCCCTGACGACGGCCTTCAGTGATAAGCCTGACGCCGCAGAAACACAAGCAGCAATACAACCTTCAACCAGTGGTGCGGCGCTGACATGCACTATTTTGCTTTGAGCAGGCTCCATTAAATCGAGCGCAGTCTCAGCGCTGAGGATCGCACTGCCTAAATCAACGAATACCAGAACACCATCTTCGGAGTACGCTTGTTCGATGGCCTCCATGACGGCGATTGTATCTGTACCTATTGGGTTTTCAGGATCATCAAGGCCTGCAGCGATGGTGATCGCAACCTTGCCTTGGGTCACCTGAGATGCCAGTTCTAGTAGCCCTTCTGCTAGCTTCAAACTGTGGGAGACAATGACAATACTGATCATAATGTAACTTTATAAGAGGTGGCTAAGATTGCCACTTCGGATATTGCGTCCGAGTGTGTGAACGCTATACCCAAGCTACCTCAAGATGCAGGATTCAGAGTGATAGCAGCATGCCCAGTTCAAGGAAAATGACGGCAGGAATGGCTGCCCCTTTCAACATCATTTGACACAGAAATGGGTTTGCTGAATCACTCCCGTAGGGCGAGTTGACTGGGCCAGTATGCTGTGTTGCTGCTTTTTAACGTAGAAGACTATGTATTCAAAGCAGCGTCTTGCCCACCAACCCAGTCATTCTCGCTGAAACGAGCATCTTGAGGTAGCTTGGGTATATTACTATTTGAGGTGAACAGTTGGTATAAATCAGGTTGTAGGAGGCCATCGTAATGTTATGATTCATTCATCAGTACATAGGTCGTTAATAACCGCACATCATATGCGGAAATGGACTATTTTTGTGGTAGGTGGGCCAACTATAGTTAGTTGCATATCAAGACCGATTAAGGATGGATTGTTAGTTATGGATAACTTGCTAATCAAACTCAATAGTGTGCTCATCATTGGCCTTTTTTCAAGCTTCGTGATGGCAGCTGATTCCCTAAAAGATTATTGGGAGCTAAATGAGTTCCTCATCGCCCACCCCGAACAAATACAATTGAGTAAAACATTTTCTGCTCAAGTTCAGCTGCCAGCACAACCACAACGGATAAAGATAAAGCGGCCATTAAAAGTTGCGGTGATCTACCCTGCAGAGCAAGTGTCCGACTATTGGCGTAGAAATATCTCCGCATTTGAGTCTAGGATGGCAGAGCTGGCCATTCCTTATCAACTGGAGCCGTTTTTCACCAAACCTTCGTTAGAGCCAAGAGAACAAAGCAGGCACTTGTTTGATGCGTTAAAAACTGATCCTGATTATTTGATTTTTACTTTAGATACCCTGCGTCATAAAAAGTTTATCGATCGTATTGTCAGCAAGGGGCATCCTAAAATTATATTGCAAAATATCACGACTCCCTTGAAGGCCTGGAAAGATAAACAGCCCTTTTTTTATGTTGGTTTTGATCACGCGACAGGCAGCCGGATGTTAGCGAACTATTATAAAGCAGCGTTCCCACGGCGTGCTGAGTATGGCATGTTGTATTTTTCTAAGGGCTACGTAAGTGCTGCTCGGGGTGACACCTTCATTGATGCGATGCAAAGTACCGAAGCCATTAAACTTAGAACCTCGTACTACACAAAAGCGAACCGTGAATCAGCCTATCAAGCAGCCATGCTGGCATTGAAGGAAAACCCTAATTTAGATTTTTTTTATGCTTGTGCAACCGATGTTGCCCTTGGGGCCGTTGATGCGATAAAACAGATGGGATTGCAAAATAAGATACAAGTGAATGGCTGGGGGGGCGGCTCTGCTGAGCTTGAAGCCATTGAAAAAGGTGACTTAGATGTAACCGTCATGCGAATGAACGATGATACTGGTGTCGCAATGGCTGAGGCAATTAAGCTTGATCTGCAAAGCAAACCTGTGCCACTGGTCTATTCTGGGGAGTTGGTGCTGGTGACCAAGGGGAGCAGCAAAGAACAAGTAACTGCTTTAAAACACCGTGCTTTTCGTTATTCCGGCCAATAACGAGATAAGGCGATATTGATGATAAAACAAAAAGAAAAACCGCTGTCTCAGATTATCTTAAGGCTATTACTGGTTAGCTTCACCGTGGTCTTCGTTGCTTTGATGGTGCTAAATTTCCAGTCTGGTTACCAGGCTGTAAAACGGGAAACCCAGCGCAGTTTTGAGCAAATTGATAAAGTGTTACATGCTGTCTTAGACTTTAAGCTTGCCGCGCTACGTTATGGCCAGGATAGCAGTATTGTTGAGTCAGCAATTCAGCAGTTCCTTGATAAAAAGGATGAGCGAGTATTAGACAATTACTTTCTTGGTCTTGATGCAAACACCCCTGAAAGTAGCCCCGACTTTCGATTTATAGTCAGTGGTCACACAGTGATCTGGAATGACAGTAATAGCCTTTATTTCGGGCTGGATGTTCCTGAGTTAACCCAACTGATTGCCGAACGCTTAACGGCATACGACTGGAATCTTCGGTCTGTAACCACCGTATTGGGTGAGAGCCAGATACTGCTCCGTAAGGCGCCTATTATCTCTGCCGGATCGGGTAAAGTTGAGGGGACACTGTACGTTGCCGTGGTACTGAATGATAACGCCTCACTGATGCAAATGATGCAAGAGGCCAGTGGCAGCCAAGCTTTGATGATCACCTATAATGGGCAGATCTTAGCCTCATCGGCCTGGCCGGACGATCCCAATTATTTAACCTTGAACCGTTATATTACCCAATCTGAGCTAGAAGCATCTGAAAACTTTTTATTGCATCAAACCTCGCTTAAGGTTGAAGATGAGTTAAGTGGTATTTCTTTTGTTACCCTACACAAAAACAACAATATAGTTACGTTAAAAAATCAATATTTGCAAAGTGCACTGATTGGGGCCGTACTGATTATAATCTTGGCCATTTTGTCCGTTTATTCTTTCCGTCAAAGCACTTTCCTACCACTAAAGCAGTTGGTTAACTATGCGCGAAATGCTGCCCAGAAAAGCAAACTCCAACCTTATAATCTTGGTAAAATCAGTGAGTTCAACCGTATTGGCAAAGCTTTTGAGGAAACCCTAGTTCAACTTACCGAGAAAGAACGTTCCTTAGATGATTTATTTAACTTTGCGTTTTCCCCCATTGTTGTATGGGACGCCGATTTAACGCTTAAACAAATTAATCCGGCCGCAAAGAAATGCCTCGGTTTTAATATTAAGAAGTCTCATTTCCTAAGTTATTTTGAACAATTTGAACGCGATGCCACCGTGTATTTACAGCAAGCTGTTGCCGGCAATATCGTTGAGGATATTGTTCTTAATACAATGCAAGGACGTTCATTTATATGGAACATGGCACCGATTATCGTCAACGGTAAGACCAATGCCGTTATTGCCCAAGGGCTTGATATCACATTGATAAAACAAGCCGAGAAAGACAGCTATAATGCTCGCCTGTCAGCGGAAGAGGCTAACAGGGTAAAATCCGCGTTTTTGGCTACCATGAGCCATGAAATACGCACGCCGCTCAATGGTATTTTAGGGATGGCACAAATCATCCAGAAAACACTGACGGAGCATGAGCAGCAGCAACAGATGAAAGTGCTTTACGATAGTGGTAACCACTTATTGACGTTACTTAATGATATTCTTGATTTTTCAAAAATTGAACAGGGTAAGCTAGAGCTAAATAAAATTGACTTTCGGCTAGAGGATTTAATCCGTTCAACTTCTGAGATTTATCAACCTTTGTGTCATCAGAAAGGGTTAACACTTGAGGTTTGCAACCCGCTTGATGCATCACTTCGCCTGTTCGCCGATGATGTTAGAATTCGTCAGATTCTGCTTAATTTATTGAGTAATGCCGTGAAGTTTACTCATTCTGGCACGATAAAATTGACAGTCGAATTAATGGCCGAAAATGACAAAAAGGTTAACTTACGGCTGATTGTTTCTGATACGGGGATCGGTATACGAAAAGAGCGGATTGACAAATTATTTGAACCCTTTGTTCAGGCTGAAAGTTCGACTACCCGAGGGTATGGTGGCTCCGGGTTAGGGTTGTCTATTGTTAAGAAACTGGTTGAACTTTTGGATGGAGAGATATCCGTAGAAAGTACGATTGGGAAGGGGACTGTTTTTGGGGTGCAGTTAACTCTGGAAAAATGGCAGGTGGCAGTAAAGCCAGCGCTGAGTGATAGCCTGAACACTGTAAAGGTAGAAGGGCTCGATGTTTTAATCGTGGAAGATAATAAAGTTAATGCTTTGATTGCGAAAGTTTTTTGTGAAAAACAAGGCCATCATGTTCAATGCGTTCAAAACGGACAACAGGCAGTCGAGATGGTAAAACAGCGAGATTATGACCTGATCCTTATGGATAACCATATGCCAGTGATGAATGGTATTGAAGCGACGAAATTGATCCGCCATGACTTAAACCGAGATACTGTTATCTTTGCCTGTACGGCTGATGCTTTCCAGCAGACCCATGATGATTTCATTGCTGCCGGTGCTGACGCAGTGTTGAGTAAACCACTAAAGGAGCTGTCTCTTTTACAAGCCCTGCAGCAATACCATGAAGGTTTGCTTAAACGTCAATATCAGCAAGCAGGGTGTTGTTGATAGAGATGACATGATTAGACTAAGCTGGTATCAGGTTGAGTTTGGCCAATTTACTTTTAGGATCTAACTGCCTTGCAGAGCGCCTCAAACAATAAATTCGATGACGTCGCGCCTGGATCCTGGTGACCAATCGAACGCTCTCCAAGATAGCTGGCGCGTCCTTTTCTAGCCAGCATATCAATTGTATTTTTCATTCCTTGCTCGCTGGCCTCTAATGCCTGTTTGAGCGCACTATCCAGCGACTTGTCCTGATTTTGATTCAGGCTGCCCATAACGGCGAGCCAGGTGTCAACCATCGTTTTATCGCCCGCTACGGCTTTACCCCGTTGTTGGACCCCATCTAGGCCGTCTTGCAGCATCTTTACTAGGTCTGGCAGATTTACCTCTTCTTTCGCTGTCACACTGGTAGCAGCACGGATAAAAAAGGTGCCATACAGCGGGCCGCTGGCTCCACCGATACTCGACAGCAATGTCATACCAGTTGCCTTCATAATAGTACCGATATCTTTATCGGCAATTTCAGGCAGTTTTTCCATAACCTTACGAAAGCCCCGATTCATATTGAGCCCGTGATCGGCATCGCCAATCTGTCGATCAAGTTCTGTCAGGTATTCCTGTTGTTCTTCAAAAGTGGCGGCAGCATTTTCCAGCCATTTAATGATCTGTTGTTTCGATATCAGTGTCATGCTGGGCGCCTCTCTTTATGTTGGCTGAATTAACAACCCCAACGCAGGGCTGGGGTGTTTACTGGTTGATCCCACAGCTGCAGCATTTCGTCATCAACTTTTAGCAGGGTGATAGAGACGCCTTGCATATCGAGTGATGTGCAATAAGCGCCGATCAGGTTGCGTTCGATGCTGATGCCATGATGATCGAGAAGCTCGGCGACTTTGCGGTAGACACAGTACAATTCAGACAGCGGTGTGCCACCCAAGCTGTTGATCAACACAATAACTTTATCGCCTTGCTCTAGCGGAGTTGTCGTCCAGCTTTCTTCAAGCCATTCAGCTTTGCCATTGTCCCAGCGACGAACCGTACGCTGGTAACTGCTGTTGTCCAGCAAGTGCGCCATCATTGCAGTGGTTGTCGTGTCACTGTCGCTAAACGGGGCACGTTTTATACCGGGTTCTCCGTGAATACCGACGCCAAATTCCATCTCGTTATCAGCCAGCTCAAAGCCTGGCTTTCCGGCTGCGGGCACAGTACATGCCGACAAGGCAATGCCGATAGAGCGCCCCTGATTAGCAATTCGTTTGGCCAGTTCACCGCACTGCTCTAGGGTAAATCCTATCTCTGTGGCAGCACCGAGTATCTTCTCAGCCAGTACTGTTGCTGCGACTCCCCGGCGCCCGGCGGTGTAGAGGCTATCTTTCACCGCAACATCATCGTCAATCAGGGCGGCCTGAACTTTAATGCCATCACCGTGGAGCAGCTCTACGGCTGTCTCAAAATTCATGACATCACCGGTGTAGTTCTTCACCAAAAATAGTACCCCTTCGCCGCGGTCTACCTGCTGGCCGCATGCATACATTTGATCTGGGGTTGGCGAGGTGAAAACTTCGCCAGGGCAGGCGGCATCCAGCATGCCCTGGCCAACAAAACCTCCGTGCATCGGTTCGTGACCGCTTCCTCCCCCCGATATTAGAGCAACCTTCGGGCGCCCCTGAGAAGCTCGGTAAATATAGCATGGGTCAAAATTCACCGTCAGTTCAGGGTGCGCTTTGGCAATGCCTTCCAGCTGCTCTTTGACCACGTTATCAACGTGATTGATCATCTTCTTCATAACGGAGCCTTTCTATCGGGGGTATCTGTCTGTTTATGTTAGTAGACCACTGCTAAATTGCTTTACCGTCTAAGGCTCAATTTTAATATCGAGCCCTTTTGCTAGTGCCTTACCTAGCTCTTTGTCAGCCTGATAGAAATGGAGAACTTGTTGCTGTTTGATCTGGTCACTCTCAACGTCACTCATTGAGGCAATAACATTGCCGATGAGTCGCTGTTGTTGGCTGGTATTCATCAGACGGAACAGGTTACCCGGCTGGGTGTAGTAGTCATCATCGTAGTCCCTGAAGTTGAAGTGTAGGGCTTCTCGTTCCAGTGCCAGCGCAGGCTCTGCATCTTGGCTCGGGGTATAGCTATCGTGATGATTCGGTGCATAGTTAAGGTTCTCACCGCCGTTATCATCGGTACGCATGCTACCGTCACGGTGGGTGGTATTGACTGAGGATTTAGGCCTGTTCACCGGAAGCTGCCCGTGGTTAACGCCCAGGCGGTAGCGCTGGGTATCGCCATAGGAAAACAGGCGGCCTTGCAGCATACGATCTGGCGAGTAACCAATCCCCGGAACGATGTTGGCAGGGGTAAAGGCAGCTTGCTCTACCTCAGCAAAGTAGTTGTCCGGATTTCGATTGAGCTCGAGAACGCCAACATCGATCAACGGGAAGTCACCATGAGGCCAGACTTTGGTGAGATCAAACGGGTGTATCGAGTACTCGTTGGCTTGCTTTTCGGTCATGATTTGGACTTTGACATCCCAGCGAGGAAATTGGCCTTCCTCGATACTCATGAACAGGTCGACCTGTGAAGACTCCCGGCTTTTGCCGACAATACCGCTAGCTTCCTCATCGGTATAATACTGGTGACCTTGCTGGGTTTTGAAATGAAACTTAACGTAAAAACGCTCGTTGTTGTTATTAATGAAGCTGAAGGTATGGCTGCCGTAGCCATTGATGTGGCGGTAATCTGTTGGTATACCTCGGTCGCTAAACAGGATCATAACCTGGTGAAGTGATTCTGGATGGCGGGACCAAAAGTCCCAGGCTGCTGTCGCGCTTCGAAGGTTCGTTTTCGGATTGCGTTTCTGGGTATGGATGAAATCTGGAAACTTCAGCGGATCACGAATAAAGAAAACCGGGGTGTTGTTGCCAACGAGATCCCAGTTGCCTTCATTGGTATAGAATTTGAGTGCGAAGCCTCGCACATCTCGTTCTGCATCAGCGGCACCTTTCTCTCCGGCAACCGTCGAGAAACGCAGCAATACATCGGTTTGTTTACCGATATCAGAAAAAATATCGGCTTTGGTATATTGGGTTATGTCATGGGTAACGGTGAATGTACCGAATGCTGCAGAGCCTTTGGCGTGTACAACTCGCTCAGGGATACGCTCTCGGTCAAAGTGAGCCAGCTTTTCCACAAGCCAGGTATCTTGCAGTAAAACCGGGCCTCTAGGCCCTGCTGTTAGGCTGTTGTCGTTATCAACAACAGGAGAACCATTTGCTTGAGTCAGTGTTTTATTCGTCATGGGACAGCTCCTTTTGGGGTCTGAGTTAAGGTTAGGCCTGTCCCATTAATTGGTAAAATGAGTTGTTTCTATTGTATTAATAAGTAAAACCGTTCAATGGCTAGGTGTTTGTATTCTCGGTTATTTGGATGGAGTATGTGTATCTATTGGCGAAGTCTATTTGTTTGTTAGTATTCACTATTCTTGTGGCTTGCATTATTACAGATATAAACAAATCACCTTTATACAGAAATAGTCTTAATAGCGGCAGAATGGAGTTCTGTAAATAGGACTATAATAGTCCTATATCGAGTGAGAGTTTGCTTATGTTGCGTGTTAGCAAATTAACAGATTATGGCTCCGTGCTGCTGAGCTATATGGCGCGCCACCCTGAACAAGTTTTTAGCACTACCTGCTTATCCCGTGCCATCTATTTGCCACCCACTACGGTGAGCAAGCTATTAAAGATACTGCACAGCAATGGCTTGGTACTGTCCACTCGCGGAAAAAACGGCGGTTATCGACTTGCATACCCAGCCCAGCAGATCACCCTGGCTCAAATCGTTAATGCGCTGGAAGGCCGGATTGCCGTAACAGAATGTTCGGTGAAAAAGGATTTGTGCCAGATAGAAAAACACTGTGAAATTCGCGACCATTGGCTTGGCATCAATCGGGTGATCTACGATAGCCTGGCTCAGGTTACTTTGCAGGATATGCTGTCTCATGAAGCAAAAACAGAGCCTCTGAGGCTGACAGAATCATAACAAGTCGATAGGTGATGTAAAGGTAATGAGGAGGGGTCGTAATGGCAACTCGAACACAAAATTTAGACCATTTTGTCAGTGACGAATATCCTCACGGTTTTGTCACCGAACTCGACGAAGACCGCCTTGAGCCCGGGTTGAGCGAAGAGGTGATACGCTGTATTTCGGCTAAAAAAAACGAGCCGGAGTTTATGCTGGAATGGCGCTTGCGGGCCTATCATCATTGGCTGACCTTGAAAGTCCCTACCTGGTCAAAATTGTATTACCCACCCATCGATTATGACAGCATGATTTATTACGCTGCGCCGAGATCGGCCGCCAGTGGGCCGCAAAGCTTGGAGGATGTTGATCCTAAGCTGTTGCAAACCTATGAAAAACTGGGAATTCCACTTCATGAACAGGCTCAGCTTGCTGGCGTTAAAGGGGCGGTTGATGCCGTGTTCGACAGTATTTCTGTTGCAACCACCTTTAAGGAAAAACTTGCCGATGTCGGGATTATTTTCTGCTCTTTTTCTGAAGCAGTACAAAATCACTCTGAACTGATCCAGAAATATTTAGGCACTGTCGTACCTTATACTGATAACTTCTATGCCGCATTAAATGCAGCCGTTTTCAGCGACGGCTCCTTTTGCTATATCCCTAAAGGCGTGCGCTGCCCAATGGAGCTATCGACTTATTTCCGTATCAATGCGGCCAATACCGGACAATTTGAGCGCACCCTGATCATCGCCGAGGATGACAGTTATGTCAGCTACCTGGAGGGCTGTACTGCACCGATGCGCGATGAGCACCAGCTTCATGCTGCGGTGGTAGAGCTGATCGCTTTGAACAGGGCAGAAATCAAATATTCCACAGTGCAAAATTGGTACCCGGGCGACAAGGACGGAAAAGGCGGGATCTATAACTTCGTGACCAAACGCGGCTTGTGCCGGGGCCAACACGCCAAGATATCTTGGACCCAGGTTGAAACCGGATCTGCCATTACCTGGAAATACCCCAGTGTGATCCTGCAGGGTGACCATTCTAGCGGTGAGTTTTATTCAGTGGCTCTAACCAATAACTGTCAACAGGCCGATACCGGCACCAAGATGACGCATATTGGTAAAAACACCTCAAGTACGATTATCTCTAAGGGGATTTCCGCTGGTCGCGGATCCAATGCGTATCGTGGACTGGTGCACGTAAGCCCGAAAGCCGTTAATGCACGCAACTATAGTCAGTGTGACTCCTTGCTGTTAGGGGATAAGTGCAGCGCACATACTTTTCCATATATCGAGGTCAAGCACCCTTCAGCCAAGGTAGAGCATGAGGCTACAACCTCAAAAATTAGCGATGAGCAGTTGTTCTACTGCCTCCAGCGCGGGATCGCACCAGAGGCGGCTGTGTCAATGATCATCAATGGTTTTTGTAAAGACGTGTTTCGTAAGCTACCAATGGAATTTGCGGTGGAAGCCCAGGCGTTGATGGAAGTCAGCCTTGAAGGCTGCGTCGGTTAAATACGATTAATAGTGGAGAAAGTACAGCATGTTGCTGATCAATGATCTACATGTCAGCGTTGATGGTAAAGCTATCCTCAAGGGCTTGAATCTGACAGTTAACTCCGGTGAAGTACACGCCATTATGGGGCCGAACGGTTCAGGAAAAAGCACCCTGGCGAATGCCTTGGCCGGAGATGAAAACTATACCGTGACAGAAGGTGAGATGCTATTTGATGGCCGGGACTTAATGACGCTATCGCCTGATCAACGAGCCTGCGAGGGGCTGTTTATGGCGTTTCAGTACCCAACCGAGATCCCGGGAGTGAGTAATATTCAGTTCCTGAAAACGGCGCTCAATAGCAAACGTAAGTATCATCAACTTGATGAGCTGGATGCTGTAGATTTTTTACAGCAGGTTAAAGCGAAAGTTGCCCAAGTAGGTATGGAGGAAAGTTTGCTTTATCGAGCTGTTAATGAAGGATTTTCTGGCGGCGAGAAAAAACACAATGAAATTTTGCAATTGCTGGTGCTAGAGCCCAAACTGGCGATCCTTGATGAAACCGACTCTGGACTGGATATTGATGCCCTGAAGATTATTGCGGAGGGTGTTAATTCTTTTCGCAATAAGGAGCGGGCAATCATTTTGGTTACCCACTATCAGCGACTGCTGAACTTTATTAAACCAGACTTTGTCCATGTATTGATGGACGGAAAAATTGTCCGCTCAGCAGGGCCGGAATTGGCGCTCGAACTGGAAGAGAAGGGCTACGGAGAGTGGGTCGCTTAAGAAACGAATTCAGGTGAAAGACTAAAGGTAAATTAAGACGTAATACCAATCGGGATAAGGTGGAGGCGGCGATGAATGCCAGCGAACGTTTCTGTAATGCTTATATTCAACACCGAGGATTGATTTTCGGGCAGCCAGATACCGCTCAACAGCTAGCCTGGCTGAAGCAGTTGCAGGACGATGCCCTAGAAAGCTTTGCAACCCAGGGGCTTCCTGGTTCTCGGGTGGAAAACTGGAAGTACACCGCCCTTAGTCAGATTGAACAGCTTGAATTTAACCGCGTCGAGCAACTTGCCCGTTCTACCGCTCCCATTCAGCCTAACGATATTCCTGTCTGTCCCGACAGTCTTCGGCTGGTATTCATTAACGGTAAATTTGAGCCAGTGCTTTCCAATCTCGGGGCCTTATCTCAGGGGCTTGTCTTATGTAACCTTGCCCAGGGGCTACTCCAATATCCGGAGCTGCTGTCTTCAACACTGGGAACAATAGCAGAAGATAAAGGCCATCCCTTTGCCGCCCTTAACGCCATGTATATGGCTGATGGTGTATTTATAAGGGTAGCGGAAAGAGCCAAAATCCAAGCGCCGATCCACTGCCTGTTTTGCAGCACAGCAACCGATAGGCCAGTGGTTAGTTCTCCTCGCTTACTGTTGGTGGTGGGGGAGCAGGCTGAGGTCACAGTCATTGAGCATTACCTAGGAAGTGAAAGTCTAGCCAATAATGAACAAGATCAAAGTGACAACCATCTGTTTACCAATTCGCTGACTGAGATAGCTCTTGGGCCTCAAGCTCGGATGCAGCACTACAAGTTGCAATCAGAGCCGGTGAACACCAGCCATATTGCCGGATTACATGTTGAGCAACAGCGCGACAGTTCATTTTGCAGCCATAATTTATCGCTAGGTGCTAGCCTGACCAGAAATGATATCTGTATCAAACTGACCGATGAAGGGGCCGAGTGCCGCTTATACGGGGCTTACTGTATTGGTGGCAAGCAGCATGTGGACTATCACACCCAGATTGATCATTTCAAGCCGGGTTGCCGTAGCCAGGAGCTTTACAAAGGGGTGATACAGGATCGCGCACGGGCGGTGTTTAACGGAATGGTCGTCGTCCACCCTGACGCCCAGCATAGCGATGCTCAGTTGATCAATAAAAACCTGCTGCTCTCGGCAAAAGCCGAAGTGGATACTAAGCCAGAACTGCAAATTTATGCCGATGATGTGAAGTGTAGCCACGGAGCGACAGTGGGCCAATTAGATCCCGCGGCATTGTTTTATTTGCGTTCGCGTGGCATCTCACCGGAAGATGCACAGACCCTTTTGATCTCGGCCTTTATCAGCGAAATACTGCAATCGATTGAACCGTTAGCTGTTCAGCGATTTCTTCAGCCCCCGGTACAGGCTAAACTGAACGCCTTGATCGGTAGTACTCCGCCTTCACAGGGAAAGGAGCAGAGATCATGACCATAAGCTGTTCACTGCCGAACAACGATCAATTATCCTTTACCACTCCGGCCTCAGTTGAACAGATTGACTGGCAAGCGGTGCGCAATGACTTCCCGTTGCTCAAGCAGCAGGTATACGATAAGCCTCTGGTCTACCTGGATAATGCCGCTACCACGCAAAAGCCCAATGTAGTGATTGAAACGATTGAGCATTATTACCGTCAGGATAATGCCAATGTCCACCGCGGGGTGTATGCCTTAAGTGAAAGAGCGACCCAAGCTTACGAAGCGAGTCGAGACAAGGTTCAAGGCTTTTTGCACGCTGCCCTGCGCGAAGAGATTGTGTTTGTCCGTGGTACCACTGAGGCGATCAACCTGGTGGCACAGAGTTTTGCCCGTCCCCGGTTAACGGCTGGCGATGAAATCCTGATCAGTGCTATGGAGCACCACTCGAATATTGTCCCTTGGCAAATTGTGTGTGAGCAAACGGGTGCCCGGTTAAAAGTGATCCCCATTACCGATTCAGGAGAAATTCAACTCGATGACTATCGCCAGCTATTGAGCAGCCGAACCAAGCTGGTTGCTATCACTCATATGTCTAATGCGCTCGGTAGTATTCCGCCAGTACAGGAAATAATTTCCATGGCTCACGCTCAGGGTATTCCCGTATTGCTTGATGGTGCCCAAGCAGCTCCGCATCTAACGGTAGACGTGCAGGCATTGGATTGTGACTTCTACGCATTCTCCGGTCATAAAGTCTATGGCCCGACAGGTATTGGGGTGTTATATGGCAAACAAGCGTTGCTGGAAGTGATGCCTCCCTACCAAGGTGGGGGCGATATGATTAGTCAGGTTAGTTTTGATAAAACCCGGTTTAACGTCTTACCCTATAAATTTGAAGCCGGCACGCCGAATATTGCCGGTGCGATAGGTCTAGGCGCGGCACTCGATTATGTTAGAAACATCGGTTTGGATAATATTGCTCGGCGTGAGCTGAGGTTACTTGATTATGCAACCCAGGCGTTGGAATCAGTTAAGGGGCTGTGTATTGTTGGTACAGCCAAGCACAAGGCTAGCATTATCTCCTTTGTACTTGATACCGCTCATCCCCATGACATTAGCTCAATTTTAGATCGTGAAGGGGTAGCCATTCGGGCTGGACACCATTGTGCCATGCCGCTGATGGATCGCTTCGGGGTGCCAGCTACTGCCAGGGCCTCTTTGGCTTTCTACAATAACGAAGAAGATGTGGATCGTCTGATGCTGGGGATGAAAGAAGTGCAGGCTATCTTTGGGTAACGACTTATTTGGGATGGTGACTATGAACGATGAACTACGCGAGCTATATCAGGAATTGATCATCGATCATGGCCGGCACCCTCGGAATTTTCAGAAGCTTGGCAATTACACTCATTGTCAGGAAGGTTATAACCCTTTGTGTGGCGACCGACTCATGCTCTATCTCAGGGTAGAAAATGACAAAGTCGTAGATGTTAGCTTTGAAGGTACTGGCTGTGCGATTTCCGTAGCTTCCGCTTCTTTGATGACAGAGCAGTTAAAAGGCAAAACTCTAGCTCAGGCTGAGAAGCTCTTTCAAGATTTTCATCAATTTATAACAGAATCCGAACCATCGCTGTCACTACCGGAGTGCTTAGGCAAACTGTCTGTGTTAGGGGGGGTGAGGGAGTTCCCCAGCCGAATAAAATGTGCCACTTTGGCTTGGCACACTCTTAAAGCTGGGCTAGAGCCTCATAGTAATTCCCAAGCTGTTTCAACTGAATGAGAATGAAGGAAGATGGAGCTATGAATAAAGCACTTGAAGCTGTGACGGTATTACGTGATTGCAGTGCCATCGCCATTCCTTCCGGTGTCCCGGTCACTTTGCCTGAAGGTTGTGAAGTGCTGATCACCCAAGCCCTGGGCGATACATTTACCGTTAATGACCATGGGCAGTTATTACGTATAGCTGGCACTGATGCCGATGCACTGGGGAAAAAGCAGCCTCTGGCAGCCCGGCCCACGGCAACAGAGAGCAATACACGTTTTGATGTGGATCTCGAGCAGGTTAAAGATCAACTTAGAACCTGCTATGACCCTGAGATCCCGGTTAATATTGTTGATTTGGGGCTGATTTATCACTTAAGTTGCAGCAAATTGATTGATGGTCGCCAAATGATCCGAATTACGATGACACTGACCGCTGCCGGGTGTGGCATGGGGCAAGTACTTGCTGAAGATATACAGCAGAAAATACTTACCGTGCCAGGCGTTGACCTTGTTGATGTAAAGGTAGTTTATGATCCGCCCTGGAGCCGCGAGATGATGTCTGATGCCGCTAAATTACAGTTGGGGATGCTTTAGTTATGGCTGAATGGATTGATGTAATGTCTACTCAGGACCTACCAAAGGGAAAACATGCTTTGGTTGAATTGGAGGATGTGGAGCTTTTATTGGTGAATATTGATGGTAAATTCTTTGTAGTTGAAAATGCCTGTAGCCATGATGGCGGCGATTTAAGTGACGGTGAAATAGACGGTGATGAAATAATCTGTCCTCGTCACGGTGCACGCTTCTGCCTAAAAAGCGGTGAGGTACTATGTGCTCCGGCGTTTGAAGATATAGATAGCTACCCGGTTAGAGTGGTCGACGGCAGAATACAAGTTTTTGATGAACCACAATAGGTGCTTCACGTTACATGGTAACTTCTGTTTTGTTGTTGGCACTATCTCATCTTAATACCTAGACATGATTCTCTCTCATTCTCATCTATTTTTCTTATCAGTAATAATCCTGCACTTTTCTTTTATTTTCAGCTGTTTTCAGGCGTTATTTGTCTAAGCTTTTTTTATATAAAGAGCCTGAATGGAGTAGGAAGTGACTATTTGATGATATTGGGTGCGGTATGAAAATATCTTCAATGAGGTGCTGCATTTTAATTATCGTTATTTGTCTAGCGAGTATTATTGGTGCTGCCTGTGCAGAAGAGGGAGCAAGTGGCCATTATTTACCGGGCTCTCTGGCGTCAGCGATTGATATGACACCACCAGATGAAGCCGTTGTCGTTCGTTTGGCTTTAAATAATTATGAAGGGGAGTTGGGTGGAACAATAGTACCTATAGCCGGGCTCATGACGACAGACATTAATATCGATACAAAAGAGTTAGCACTAGACTTGATTTGGAATCAGGGGTGGGAGCCTGCTGAAGGTTGGTTATACGCAATGAGTATGACGATCCCCCATATTTCAGTGAAAATTTCCGCCAGTATCGTCGATGATCGGTTTAGCCGCCGTCAGGTATCGCGAAAGTCAGCCAAAGAAAGCGGTGTTGGTGATTTAATTTTGCGTCCGCTAATGTTGTCTCACACTATTGACCGAAACTGGAGGGGAGATTACCGCTTCGCTATTTATGCACCAACAGGTAGTTATGAGGTGGGCCGTTTGGCAAATACAGGTAAAAATTATTGGACCTTTAGCCCGGCTGTCGCACTTATTAATATTGAGCCGGCAATTGGTCGTGAATTCTCGGTATTTGGTGGAATTGATTTCAATACTGAAAATAGCGACACCCATTATCAGACGGGTATTCAAGCTCATGTTGAGTCGACTTTCGTCCAGAACGTTATTTTTTTTGGCGGGTTTACCGGTATTGGAGTGAGTGGCTACTGGTATCAACAGCTCACTGGCGATCAGGGGGAAGGCGCGGTGTTGGGTGGTTTTAAAAGCCAGGCCGTAGGTGCTGGGCCGATTATGAGCTATCGGGTAAAATGGGTGAACACTGAAATTATTGCTGAGCTGAAATGGTTACATGAATTCGAGACAAAGCGACGTTATGAAGGCGACACCCTCTCGTTCAAAATAAGCGCAAAGTATTAAAGGTTGCAGGCAGCTTTATCTAAGAAAAAACAGTGGTGATGTGTTACCTGCAACCTTTATCCAAGTTTCATAATTCCATGAATGATTTGTAAGTAAGTTGATGTTTTTAATGAGAAATTAATGTCGTAGCCATTCAACAATCAGGCCATATAATGTAAAAGTTATTAATGCTATATCAATTATCGTCAATTCTGAACTTTGCTCTAAGAACTGGATAGATATTACCCACATCCATATTCCTTTAGGCTATGTTTGCAGCAGCTAGTTTTTTGAAATGTTGTAATATTTTAAAGGTATGATTTTGAAAAGCATGAAACTTAAGTCTCTAGTACTCATGGCCGCGATGGCTTGCTCACCAGCATTTGCAACATCTGACAGCATTACAGACGAGCAGCTACAGGATGCGATTGAAGCGAAACTAACAGAGCAACTTCAAAATAAAGAAGTTGCAGCGCATACTGCTGAGTTTTTGATGAATGAAATTTTAACTTGGCAAGGTGAACCATTGCCACTTGAACAAGCGGATAGCATTCTGGCTTATGCGTTTGGTAACCGAGTGGCGTCGAATGGTAACCAGGAGCCCGGCCCGATGAATGAGGCACTGGCTGATGTTGTGGTAGATATCCACAAAAAAACGGGTAAACCTGTTTATGCCCAGTGGGAAATAGCTCAGTCAATTGGCGATCGCATTGCACCTGAGTATCTAACATCAATCAACCCGAAAATTGGAGCTGATGGCACGATTGTTTATCTGAGTACAATTGGTGTTGCCGATGAAGTGGTTAAACAAGCTGGTGGTGTTGATAAGCTAGGAAAAACGGTAGTTGTTGGCTTCTATGAGCATAGCTTACGCACCATCAGTACCTCGCGTGATGCTGGTATCGATGCCTATGCTCCAGAGGGTATCGCATTACCCCATGACTATGATCCTGAGTCAGGTCAGGCCTGGACGCGTGATGCTCAGACATTTGTGATGCATGAGATCCGTAACCGCGCGACTAATGAGCGAACTCGGCTGATCAACAAGCAGTTAGAAAAGTAATTATCCAGATGGGGGATTCAAAAGAGCGAAGGCACTTTGCCTTCGCTCTACTGGAGAATGTACTGCCGTTCCGTTTTCGTGTTGTCCATGATCAGCATTAGTTTGCTCAAAGTTGCAAGATCCGAATCGCCACAAACCTGACTAATAAATAATACCACTTCCACTTGAAGAGTTGGTTTGAAGTGGTCAACTAAAATCGACCTCCGGTATAGCCGGAGGCTTGTATGTAACAACCTTATAACAGCTATTAAACGATGTGCTAACCGCTACCTTTTCCACATACTTCACATTTACGCCCATGAATAACATTTCAGCAATTGAGGCTTGAGTTAGGTCATGTCTTGCGCATAAAAAATAACTTAACTTCATAGTGAGCAAACAAGTTAAGTGCAATTGTAACTACAGGTTAGAGCTTCATTCTTACAATCTGATCTTTAGCGGTGTCGCATCTGTGATATCAAATCGGCCAGCTACCTGGTATAGCCCAGCCAGTTTCTCAATTTGATATTGCTGGAGATAGGCACATGGAAAAACTTGAAAAGGCTAAAGCACTGTTTACACAGCCGTTAACATTGGAGGAGCTACGCAAGCTAGATCAACTGGAGCGTCAGGCAAAAGGGAAAGAAAGGATGTATATCGGTGCTTTGTGGGATGCCGCATATGCCGCAGTTGACCCTATTGTCTTGCATCAGGCGCGTGTTGAAGGCTTGTTGTGATTTAGCTGTTTCTTAAATACTGCAGGGGGATATCCCCCTGTTTCTTACCCGCACCAAAGCATTCCTTTTTCAACTTACTATAAATACCTGTCTTAGTTATCTTTTTTAGCAAATGCCTCTGCAAGACTGCGGTTTTTAGCCATACTTAATACCAAACTAAGATCCTAGTAGGACAGGGAGGTCACATGAGGAATAAAGCGTTAGCTGTTATTTTTACTGTTATCCTGACTATTCAGCTATCCGGTTGTGGATTAGTCTTGCATCCTGAGAGAAAGGGACAAAGAGGTGGAAATCTAGATCCCGCTATTGCTGTTTTAGATGCGGTTGGCTTGTTGCTATTCGTTGTTCCGGGACTAATCGCGTTTGGTGTCGACTTGTATTATGGGACGATTTACTTACCAGGAACAGCACTGAACTTGGATGAGGATGAGCTGAATATGCTTAAAGATAGTGATGGAGAGGTTAATTCAGAAGCGTTAGCCAAATTCATATCAGATAAAATCGACAAGACAATTGATGCAAATAAGATGATTTCGCTCAAAGTCAGCTCAGAAGATGAGTTAAGTTTTCTAATTGATCATACCAACGAATTTGGAACTTAGGTGTATCAAAAAGCCGATCATCGAGATCGGCTTTTTGTCAGACTGCTTAACGGTTATTTGTTCAGAATGAATTCTTCAATTACTTTAGCAACACCATCATTGTCATTGCTATCGGTGATGTGGTTGGCCAGCGCTTTGGTATCGTCAGTCGCATTACCCATTGCGACGCCGAGTCCCGCATACTTGATCATATGATGATCATTGCCAGCATCTCCCATGCAAATCACTTCACTGGCATCTATATCGAGATGTTCAGCTAACATAGCGACACCAGCGCCCTTGTTACTGCTTGGGTTAAGTAACTCAAGGAAGAATGGCGCACTTTGCACAATGGTGTACTGCTCATAAAGAGAGGCTGGCAATTGAGCAATAGCCGCTGATAAAACCTCTGGTTCAGCAACCATCATCACTTTGATGATCTCTTCATTGTTGTCGAGTTCAGCAAAATCAATCTCAGTAATATCCACACCATTGATAGCCGATTCATGCTGGGTGTAAGGATTGTTTTCCGGCGTGATCAGGCCACGAGCTGGTGAAAAAGCATGGACATGAACGCCAAAATCATGGGCAAGGCTGGCAATGTTCTTTGCATCGCTTCCTTGCATGATTAGCTTTCGAATCACTTGCTTGCTTTGAACTCGCTGGACGAGTGATGCGTTGTAGCTAAGCACATAGTCATCGTCACTTGTCATGCCTAGTTGAGCCAGGTAGTCAGCCATTCCTTCTAGTGGTCGGCCTGAAGCCAATACGACATGGACGCCTTGTTCTCTAGCGTCGTTGATTGCCTGCTTGGTGCGCATAGAAATTTCTTTCTGCGAGTTAAGCAGGGTGCCGTCCATATCGAGTGCAACCAGTTTGTACATGTTGTGTATCCACATTCAAAAAATTTTAGAATGTGCATGATAATCAATTTTTGTGATCAACTCGACACAAAAGGATTGCGAAACTGCGACGACTCACTGTGGTTTGATTTCTATCAAGCTCATTAGGTGCATGGATTTGTGCCTATTTGCGAAGGCTATTATAAAAGAGGATAGATTTACCGTCTCAATGACGGTATAGTGCGTGATATTCAGAGGCGATTAGCTCGCCTTTTATTTAGTCATTATACCGTATACTATTCGCATTTATTGTAATTTGGCAATAAACATATGAACGTGATTCTTAGATATCAGCTTTCTACCAGCGATATTCAGTTGATCAGGGAGATATAAAAAGAAACATGAAAGCAATAACTAATCTAAATGATATAACGTTGGTTGTGAGAGAAAACAGACTTAACAGCGTTGCAAATAGTCATTTGGCTGCATTCTGTAACGCGATAAAAAGGGTGCTAATCACAACGTTGTTGTTAATTTGTCATACTGCCGTAGCGGGTCAAGGATCATTGGGTGCTATTGCCTCATATTCTCCTGAGATTTATAGGGATACAGATGCGAATGTAGTGGTGATCCCAGCCGTTGGATATGAAGGTGAACATGTTTTCTTACGTGGCCTTTCTGCTGGAGTAAGGCTATACCCAGTAGGCACAACAACAAATGTCATTTTCAGGCTTGTCTATGATCCTAGAACATTGAAGCCATCTGATTCCGATGATGCGCAAATCCAGCTGTTGGATGAGCGGGAAGCATCAATACTTGGCGGTGTAAGCTATCAGATGTTAACGCAGGTTGGTATTTTTGAGGTGGGCGGGGGAACTGACTTAGGCAGTAAGCATAATGGTTTGTATGCTGAAGCATCTTGGAGGTTACCAATCAGAATGAACCGTTTCGGCATCACTCCGCAAATAGGCTACTCATATAATAGCGATAGAATTAACAATCATCTGTACGGCGTTTCAAAAACAGAATCTATTCGATCAGGTCTTGATGAATTTGATGCTGATTGGGACGGCCAGTATTTTGTAGGTTTGAGCGGGTATATGTTTATCTCAAAGAGTTTGAGGTTAACCGCGAGTGTTCGATATACCAACTTGCAAGGCGATATAGAAAATAGCCCGATCATTGCTGGTTCAGTCACTAGCTTAGGTTCTGTTGGTATATCGTATGTGTTTTAAGTGATATGGAAGGGTTGTTGGTTGGTCAGCGTAATGGAAATAGCACACTGACCATCTTTACTTACTAGCTATTGAGCTTAGCAAGGCGATTTATAGTCACCGTTTTTATTTTAATAAGTTCACTGGCAGAGAGTGCACCTAACACGATCAATCCCATCGCTAATACGGTGATGAGAGTGAGTGATTCGCCAAACACAGCAACAGCGAGCAAGGCGGCGACAACAGGAGTGAACGATCCCAAAGCGGCACTCATCTCAGCCCCAAGCCTGGAAATGGCAAACCCATAAGTGAAGTTGGCAATGATCCCGGCTGCAACCCCTTGAATCACGAGGTGGAATACGACATCACTGGCGGGTGCAGCCAATAAGTTAAACTCGATCCACCCTGCTAGGTAGAAAACAGGTAACAATAAGCAGGCTGTGATCGCCAATATTGCGCCTCCAGCGATGGGAGAGAGGCCACTCACTCGCATTCCAATGGTATACCAGGCCCAACTGAAACTGGCGGCTAATAAGAGTCCGTGTCCCTGTGCAATATGATGCTGGCCACTAAGCAAAGAGTGGGCTACAAACAACCCAATCCCAATAAAGATCAACCCAATACCAAATTTCCTGACGTTGGATATTTTCTCGCGATAGCAAAATGCCGCGATGGATGACACAAAGAGGGGGAGGATCCCCGGGATCAGTGAGGCTCCATCGGCGACGGGCGCCAAGCGTAATCCGTTGGCGGCTAATAGAAAGAAAGGCAGCCCGGCACCAAAGGCAATGGCGAACAGGTAGCGCTTAGGTGTTGCTTGGATCTGTTGTGCCTTAGGCAAACTTAATAGGCCGAATACCAGAGCTGCAGGTAAAAAGCGCAATAATGCAATATCTCCGACAGTGAGCGGTGACTGCCCAGATGCTCTTAGCGAGATAAAAAAGCTGGCCCATATCAGCAAGGTTGCCAACATGGCAAGTAGCCCCAACATTCTTTCCTTTTTCGCAAAACGTTCCATCGTCCATCCCGATTGTATTAGGTAGAGATGAAATTATGGATAACTATTGAGAGTGATAGTTGGCAAAAGTGGTAATTATTGATACTAATAGTGATTAAAATAGCTAATAAATCGTTATCTATTGATGATTTTTACCAATGATTAGGTGGGGAGTGGGATGGATAGGAAAGACAAACAGATCTTGGCCGAGTTACAAAGTGATGTCCGCAAGACTACGGCAGAGATTGCCGATGTTGTTGGCCTATCTGTTTCCCCCTGTGCCCGACGGATTAAAAAACTTGAATCTGAAGGTGTGATTGCCGGATACCAGGTGAAACTGAACCGCCAAAAGATGGGGCTGATGATGACATTTTTTGTTAATGTCAGCCTGAGTAATCATCGCGACCAGGCGATCAGTGAGTTTGAAAATGCCGTTGATTGCATGACAGAAGTGATAAGCTGCCATGTTATTTCAGGATCATATGATTACCTATTAGAAGTCGTCAGCAAAGACCTGCAGCATTACGAAGCCTTCATGCGTAAACTACAGACTCTGAGCATGGTGAAAGATATCAATACAAACCTAGCTATCCGCCCGGTGAAGCAGGGCACGCCGCTACCGATGGAGTGAGTTAGTCATTGAACTTGCTATAGCCAATATATAGGTGGCCCAATCCTGCGGAACACCTACATTTATCACCGCCCGAACATTTTCGTATGCAATACAAGTGGTTCCCCGAGCCACTCTGCGTTGCTGGTATGATCGGCGAGATCATGACCGGTAACAGGATGAATGAGCACGGATAGTCCGGCACGGTGCTGTTCAAGCCAGTCGATAAAACCATTGCGGTTGTTATTGAAATGCACTTCAAACATCGGTTTGTCGTGTGGGCCCACCTTTCTGGTTACTAGGGGGAATATGGCGGTGATATCTTTTCTTTCAGTGGCGATCTGTTGGTGAACTTTTTCAGCAACTGATTGTTGTGAAAGCTCAAAATAAACATGTGCGTGATACATATCAGCTCCTTTGTTATCTTCCTTATAGTGTATAAAACAGCCGAAGTATCACCACAGGAAAGAGCCGAAAGAGTCGTTCAAATATATTGAACGACTAGGGTAGAAATCGAGGGTTACACGTTGATATGGCGTAGCTTGATGAAATTTAAGATCCATTGAGCAACACAAAGATGATCGGTTGTTTGCTCCAACGAACTCAGTGCCGTGTTGACTGTTGTTGCTGGATAACTGTCACGACGAAGATGAATGAGATCATTTGAGTATGCCGGAGTAAATTCAGGATGCCCCTGAATACCGAGGAAATGGCTGCCAACCTGGATCATGGCGTAGGGGCAAAATTCACTGCCAGCCAGTACAATGGTGTCCTCCGGTGGTTCCATAATTTGATCTTGATGGCTAACGAGCAGGGAATAACTACCTTGAGGTTCGGTGAGCCAACCGTGTTGATTCACTTCTTCGTGATTGAACCTAACATTGGCAGCACCAATTCCCCAGCCCTTATCTGATCGACAAACCTCACCACCAAGCGCTCTGGCAATCATCTGATGGCCAAAGCAAATCCCGATGAAGGGAATATGCTGCTGATAGAGTTGGTGGACAAAAGATTCAAAAACGCTCACCCATTTGATTTCGTCGTTGACGCCAAATTTGCTGCCTGAGCTGATATAGGCATCGCATTCATCTAGTGCTTCTGGGTACTGGCCGTCAATTACCCGGTAAAAGTTGAGTCTTACACTGGGATCGACATGTCCAAACAAATCACTGAACATAGCCGGATAATTACCGTGCTTTGGCTGTAACTCAGGCCTAACATCATCACAAAGTAGAACGCCCAATATCATGCTGACCTCGCTTATTGCAGTTTGCCGTTGACGGCATGGCTAAAGATCTCTGCATACTGCGCAGCGGTGAACGGTATAGGGTTGCCTGATGCTGACGGATCAGATTCGGCCATTGTTCCTATACGTTGTGCCTGCTGGCTGTCGATACCGATCTCGGCCAACGAATGCGGAATGTTTAGCTCTTTGCGCATCGAAAGTACCCACGCCATAACACCATCAAAGTCCGGTTGCGAAAGGGCGAGGTATCGGCCGAGGCGTGCCATCTTCTCATTGATCTTCGGTTGGTTGGCTGCGAGTACATACGGCATCAGGATGGCATTTAGCAGCCCATGGTGATGGTTGTAAACTGCACCTAATGAATGAGCGATAGCATGCATGCCTCCCAGCCCTTTCTGAAAAGCGGTAGCCCCCATTGTTGATGCGACAAGCATTTGGGTGCGAGCCTGAATGTTTGGGCCGTCAAGAAAGGCAACAGGAAGGTAGTGCATGATCATCCGCATGGCTTCGAGGGAAATCGCATCGGCCATCGGATGGTAAGAAGGAGAGCAAAATGCTTCCAGGCTATGGGAGAGGGCATCCATTCCTGTTGCCGCTGTTAATGCGGGGGGAAGTTCGGTAGTTAGAGTTGGATCCAGCAACACTTGTGCAGGCATCATTTTAGGATGGAAAATAATCCTTTTGATCTCGCTGGCCTCATCGGTAATGACAGAGGCCCTGCCAACTTCTGAACCTGTTCCGGCAGTTGTGGGAATGGCAATGACAGGTGCGATCAAATCAGGATCGGCCAGCTTCCAGTTATCTCCTTTGTCTTCAAATTCCCATAGCGAATGCGATTGCCTTGCCGCCAGGGCAATGGCTTTGGCGGCATCAATGCTTGAACCGCCACCGAAAGCAATGAGCCCGTCGTGGCCTCCTTCAAGGTAATGCTTGATCCCTGAATCGATATTACTGCCTGTCGGGTTGCTTTGGATATCGCTAAACAGACGAATAGCCTGGCCAGACACTCTGCAGGCAGCCAGGGCGTTTCGTACCATCTTACTATCGGCCAAACCGGGGTCGGTGACCAGCAGGGGTTTGCTAATGCCTATTTTTGTACAATATTCCCCCAGTTTGTCAGCACAATTTTCACCGACGGTGATGGCTGAAGGATAATGCCAGTGCGCCATAAGATGCATACCTGTCGCTCCTAAAGATGTTTGATATGGAAAGATTTAGGACGGGTTAGGGTTTCAAAGCCTAATTTTGACAGGGCATAGCCTCGCCCAGACTGCTTCACTCCCGTCCATGCGAGGGCAGGATCCAGGTAGTCACAGCGGTTGACAAAGAATGTCCCGGTTTCAAGCTGCTCACCTAGCTCGATGGCCTTGTTAGTGTCTTGGGTAAAGATACTCGCTGTTAGCCCAAACAGGCTGTCATTCATTAAAGCGACGGCTTCCTCATCAGAATAAACCTCTTGCACGGCAAGAACTGGCCCGAATGTTTCTTCTGCCATAATCCGCATTTGGTGGGTGACATTGGTTAATAGTTGGGGAGCCAGGTAGGGAGAGCCTTGTTGGCTGAAAGGAAAATCGGCCTCATTGATATGAGCAACTGCACCCATCTCAATGGCTTGTGCAATTTGCTCGCGAACAGAGTTAGCTGCATCGGTGCTAACCAAAGGCCCCAGGGTGGTGTCGTCTTCGAGCGGAAAACCGAGCTGATAGGCATTGATTAGCTTGGTCGCCCGGGAGACAAACTCCTCATGAATGCTGTTATCGACATACACTCGCTCAATGCCACAACATGACTGGCCCGAGTTAAAAAGGGCACCCTCGACAACCGCTTCAACGGCATCATCGAGTTTGGCATCAGCACGAATATAGGCCGGGTCTTTGCCTCCAAGTTCAAGGCCAATACTATGAAAATGCCCGGCGGCCGCCTTCTCAACCATCTTCCCACCTGCAACGGAACCGGTGAATACCACATGCTGGATTTGTTCGCTGGCAATCAATCGCTCAGTGCTTTCATGGCTGAGATGAAGGTGTTGAAACACCCCTTTGGGTAATCCTGCCTTGTCGAAGGCCTCCTGTAGCCGCTCTGCACACAGCGGGGTTTGAGCCGAATGTTTAAGGATCACAGTGTTGCCTGCTAGTAGAGCAGGGATAATGGAATTGATGGCGGTAAGGTAAGGGTAGTTCCAGGGGGCGATCACTAAAATGGTGCCAAGTGGCTCTCGCTTGATGTACCGCGTAAATCCCGGTTTGTCGGGCAGGGTTATCGGAGCCAGTGCCTCCTTGCTAGCGCTAATCATATAGCGTGCTCGTTCTTCTACTCCCGAGAGTTCGCTACCGCTATAGCGAATTGGCCTTCCCATCATCCAGCTAATTTCACTGGCGATGATACACTTGCTAGATAGCAATATATCAATAGCTTTACTGCAGAGTGCCTGTCGTTGTTCAAGAGAAGTAGAGCGCCATTTGGCCTGCGCGTTATTGGCTCTTTCCTGACACCAAAAAATGGCTTCTCGATCGGCTAGCTCTCGGGTGACAACAACACTATCGTCTACGGGGGAGATAGTGTGCTGAAGTGTTTTATCTCCATCTGTTTCTATCATACATGCCATCCTCAGATGATTTCAAAGTAGCGGTTTAGCTCCCAATCAGTTACATGTTTTCTAAATTCGCGATCTTCCCACTCTCTCGATGCTGCAAAGTGATCAACAAAGGCATCGCCAAATAACTCTCGTGCAGCCTGTGAAGATTTAAAGCGTTGAGTGGCATCCCATAGAGTACGGGGCAGTTCAAGCTCAGGTGGGTGTGGTTGTTCGTAAGCATTTCCGGTAACCGGATCATGTGGCTCCCAACCCTGGGATATGCCATATAGGCCAGATCCGAGTGCCGCCGCAAGGGCAAGATAAGGGTTGGCGTCTGCCGCGCCAATCCGGTATTCAATGCGTTGGCTTTTGGCTGAGCCTGGAATTACCCGCAGGGCAGTCGTGCGGTTCTCCACCCCCCAGGTGGCATCCGTCGGTGCCCAGAAGCCTGGGATCATTCGGCTATAGCTGTTGACGGAAGGAGCGATCATGCAAAGTAGCTCAGGCATCAGGCGCTGTTGCCCAGCAAGGAAGTGGCGCTGGAGCTGGCTCATTGTATGCTCCTGGTTAGGTTCATAGAACGCCGATGAGCCATCTTTGTTGTTCAGTGAAAGGTGAATATGGCCACTTTGGCCGGGGTAGTCGTTGCTCCATTTGGCCATGAAGGTGGCCAGCAGATCATTTTTCTGAGCCAGTACCTTCATATAGGTTTTGAACAGGGCGGCTTTGTCTCCAGCCGCTTCCGCATGATCAACGGCAATGGCAGCTTCTATGACACCAGGCCCTGTTTCCGAATGTATTCCCTCAATCGGGAAATCCATGGTTTCGGCCATGGCGAGAATACTCTTGTACAAATCGGAATAGGTTGAGTTGCGGATCATTGAATAGCCAAACCAGTCGGGGGTGATGGTTTCTAAATTCCGGAAGCCTTTTTCTCTTGCCGAGTGTGGTGTTTCCTTAAATAGGAAGAATTCATATTCGAGGGCAGCAAAGGCATGAAAGCCCATATCCGAGGCCCTATTGATGACTTTTCTTAACGTAGAACGGGGGCAGACTGATTCAGCATCACCAGCAAACTCAGCAATAAATAACAACATGTCGTCTTCATCAAGCACATCGCGGCAACTGCCAGGAATAATACGAACTGGAGCATCGGGATAACCCGTATGCCAACCCGTGTAATGGGCATTGTCATATAACTGATCTTTGACATCCCAGCCAAGCACCACGTCACAGAAGGCAAAACCGTGGTCAAGTGAAGAGAAAAATTTGCTTTTCGACATGTACTTGCCGCGCATGACGCCATCATTATCGAATAACCCTACTTTAACGTGGGTGAGCCCCCTTTTACTGACAATGGCTTTGGCATCATCGGTCGTCTTAACGTCTCTCGGTTCCATATTGCTGGCATCCCTGTTAAGTGTATGAACAGCCGAATAAAGTGATGTTGTTACCTTGCAGGCTAATCAAGCCTTGATTTCTAGCTTTGCCCAGCAAGGTTTTATAGGTGGCTGATATATTTAACGTAGGAAGGCGGCGAATATTAGTCAACTAACGGGAAGGAGTCATTGCGCTATAGTTAGCAGTGAGGAGCTAGCCATGTATTGGAAACCTCGACAGACACATTACCTTCCCCCTTCCTTGACGGCTTGGTTTAATCAAGACGATCGCCTTCGCAATGATTTTCCTAATTAACTCATTGGTTTAATGTACCCAACTTTCTCTTTGAAAAATATGACATACCCTGGAAAACGGATGAAGAGGCGATGATGAAGCGTATCCCTGAACCTTTCCGGATCAAAATGGTTGAACCTATTCGTATGACAACCTTCGCGGATAGGGAAAAAGCGTTAAAGCAAGCGGGCTATAATCCGTTCGCATTGAATAGTGAAGATGTCTATATCGATTTGTTAACGGATTCAGGCACAGGGGCAATGAGTGAGTCTCAGTGGGCGGGGCTAATGCTTGGCGATGAGTCCTATGCAGGCAGCCGTAGTTTCTTCCGCCTTAAAGCTGTAGTTGAAGATATTTTTGGTTACAGCGACTTTGTACCAACCCATCAAGGTCGAGGAGCCGAACAGATACTATTCCCATGCCTAATTGAAAAAATGCAGCGGGAGCGTGGCGGTACAGAACCGGTATTTATATCTAATTATCATTTTGACACGACGGCGGCACATGCAGAGCTCTGTGGGGCAAAAGCGATTAATCTGGTTGATGAGCGGGCGTTTAACACCGAGCTGATGTATGACTGGAAGGGCAACATCGATCTACATAAATTGAATGCCAGTATTTGTCATTTTGGTGAGGCTAATATAGCCGGGATCATTATGACCATCACTTGCAACAGCACCGGGGGCCAGCCGGTATCGATGGAGAACCTAAAGTCTGTGTACCAGATTGCCCGGCAGCACCAAATTCCGGTAATTATGGATTCGGCACGGTTCTGCGAGAATGCTTGGTTTATAAAACAACGAGAAGCGGGTTATCGACAGGCTTCGATCAAACAAATTGTGGCAGAGATGTATCAGTATGCCGATATGTTAACGCTATCAGCTAAGAAAGACCCAATGGTCAATATTGGCGGTATCTGTGCCATTCGCAATGATCCCATGCTGTTTCAGTCTGTCCAGACACGATGTGTACCGATGGAAGGTTTCATCACCTATGGAGGGATGGCGGGCAGAGATATGGAAGCATTGGCCATCGGCCTTTATGAAGGGATGGATGAAGACTTTTTAACCTACAGGATAAAACAAGTTGAGTTTCTGGCTTGCTGCCTTCAAGAAGGGGGAGTACCAATCCAATTGCCTGCAGGAGGACATGCCGTTTTTGTCGATGCAAAAAAGATGTTGCCGCACATTCCCCCTGAACAGTTTCCCGCTCAGGCTTTATGTAATGCATTGTATTTGGAAGCGGGGATCCGCGCCGTTGAAATTGGTTCTCTACTAGCTGGGCGTGACCCTGTCACCAATCAACAAAAGCCATCGCCGCTAGAATTTATGCGCCTAACAATTCCCCGTCGTGTTTATACCAATGATCATATGGAATATGTAGCTAACGCACTGATTAATTTAAGTAAACAGGCTTGTGGCCTATCTGGGTTGACATTCGAGTACGAACCCCCTGTATTACGGCATTTTATGGCGGTTATGAAGCCGGTGGCGAATGGTTAACCATTCAACGATATTGCGGTATTGGTAACGAAGTCCCTTTTTAAAACCTGTGATATGCATTCCAATGTGGGAAAGGCTTAGGCTAGCCTGCTTGTTACTGACTATATTCAGGGTAAATCAAATAATTAGTAGTTTTTATGGCTGCTATCGTAGAACCAAAAGGGCACTAAAATGATAGGGAAGGCTTTAGGGACGAAGTGGCTATCCGTTTTGTGTTTGCTATCTATGTGGTCGGCAAGCGTTTATTCCGCACAGCTTGTTTTTTCACAAGCAGGAGAGACGGTTAAGGTACTTACATTAGGTGCTATGAAGAAGCAATTATCGACCCATCAGGTTGATATTTACGATCCTCAGTACGATAAAGACAAGCGTTATCTGGCATTTTCACTGCATGATGTTATGGCATTAGTTTATGGGAAAGCCTGGGAGAGTCAGCTGTGTACAGATGTTAAATTTGTAGCCCTTGATGGCTATCAGGCCGTTGCTGCATTTGACAAGCTGTTAGAGAAAGGAGGCTACATTGTTTATCGTGATGCAGATAACCCTGACTGGGATCTTATAGGGCATAATCAATCTAGTCCTGGTCCTTTCTACTTGGTTTGGGCAGGCAGCAAGCAGACACCAAAACAAGCCTATCCATGGCCTTATCAGTTGGCGGCAGTTGATACGGTCGAGTTCAAAAATCAATATCCAGCCTTATATCCTCAAGGAGCCAACACGACGACCAATGTATATCAAGGCTTTAAGTTGTTCAAAGATAGATGCATGAAGTGCCATGCATTAGATCAGCAAGGCGGGAAAGTTGGACCTGATTTGAATGCGCCAATGAATATACTCGCCTACCGCCGCCAGGAAGTGTTGCGCGAGTATATTCGCCAGCCGTCAAAATTTAGGTTTACCCAGATGCCTGACCACACCGACCTTAGCTTCCGGCAAATAGACAACATCATTGAATATTTGGGTTTCCAGGGGGAAATGGCCAAGAAAACACGGGAATAACCTCGAAAAATTGGCTGAGCTTATTGATTAATAAAGGCTTTATAGAAAATTGTTTTACGATAATCAGAACTGTGTTCAAATACCAAAATAATAATAGTTAGTTGTAAAGGAAGTGCCTTATGTCCCTCATCATCCCTATGGTGATATTAATGCAGCAGCGCATGGCTGAAGCTGGCAACCCCGAGGATGCAAAGGCAATGCAGGCTTATATGAAGACGGAGCAGCCCTTCTATGGGGTGAAGGCTCCGGAGCGCCAGGCCATATTTAAGCAAGCTCGAGAGCATACCAAAGTGAGTACATTTACAGAGTATAGCCGTTTGGTTCTTTGGCTTTGGGCAGGAGAAAATCGAGAAGAACAATACCTGGCAATGGATGCTGCCGAGTACTACAAAGCTTTTCGTACCAGAGAGGCGTTCGATATCTATGAAGAGATGTTACTGGGGGCTAACCACTGGGATACTGTTGATAAAATAGCATCTAACCTTATTGGTACTTTGATTAAGGAGCACCGGGAGCTAGAGCAGAAACTGCTTGAATGGCGTAAATCTGACAATATGTGGCTGCGTCGTGCCTCCTTATTGGCCCACTTGAAGCACAAAGCTGATACTAACGTACCTTTGTTGGAAGAGACGATTTTGATGCTGGCCCACGAAGATGAGTTTTTCATTCGAAAAGCAATCGGCTGGGTGCTGCGAGAGTATTCCAAAACTGATCCCGACTATGTGTCAGGCTTTATAGCAAAGTATACGGATAAGCTTTCGGCGCTGAGTCAAAAAGAAGCATTGAAAGTGATTGAAAAAGCATAGAGCACAATGCTCAAAATCGAAAAAGGCCATCACGAGATGGCCTTTTAAAATTCGGATCGTTAGCTTCAGCAATGGCACTTAGAAGTGCAGGCGTATCACTGATTCTGCTACACAACCAGGACGGCGTACACCTTCAATCTCAACCGTAATTTCCTGAACGATCTCAAGACCTCGCTTGATTGCAGTGACGGATTGAATTTTTGTGCTGGCACGAACACGGTTTCCTGCTTTAACCGGATACGGAAAGCGTACCTGATTCAGGCCGACGTTCACTGTCATCTTCGCTGTCGGGAATTTTTGGTTGTCGGGATCAACACTATCGGTCAGGACAGAAAGCAGCGACAGTGTTAAAAAACCATGTGCGATCGTTGTCTTAAACGGCGACTCACTAGCGGCACGCTCTGGATCTGTGTGGATCCATTGGTGGTCTTCGGTAACGTCGGCAAAGTTATTGATACGGCTTTGATCGACAGATAGCCACTGTCCCACATGGATCACTTCGCCAAGTGTCGCGTTAAGCTCATTCATTAGCGCTTCAGCTTCAGGCTTCATGATGATAGGAGCTGGCTGAGCAACGGGTGTCACGGGCGCAACTGCATCATCATTTGATGCCAATTTGTGGTCTTTAACTAACAAACCGAGCTGGCTATTGTTCGCCTTGTCTATCAACTCTAGCCAGTAGTCACGTAAAGACGGTGATAGGAAGTCTTTCAGTTCAAACGGCTGTAGTGACAGATCATCACGTTTTTGTTTAAAAAAATCGACTACATTCATGACTATGTGACCTTATTAATATTTGTCTTGAATTGGCTGAGGGGGGGTATTGTAACGGCTATACCGAACAATAAAAGTGGTTTCGTGCCCCAGATCTCATTTCAAAGCTCATCGGATGAGTGTTTTTCATTATATATCAAGGTGATAAACGGATTTCACCTTTAGTGCAAATAATCTAATAAAACGTGCGTGAGTTACTCAATGAGCATGATTTCTCAATAAAACACTATTTTCAGCGAACACTTGTACACAGGAAATACTATTTTAAGCGAACACTTGTAAGCGGAAAAAATAATTTAACCAAATTGATAGCAAATATATGCATCATGTTAAAAGAGTCCAATAAAATAATCATAGAGGAAATTTAAGTATATTTCTTGAACTATTTTCTTATAAATGAACATTTTTGTTCTATTTTATGACACTTTATTGTTATCGAGTTTGATTCTCAATACAGAGAAGATTAAATGTTGCTGTTAGCCACTACCCTTAGTGAAAACTCGATAAGGCTGGTGTTACTGTGTCATTCATGCTGTACAGACTGTTGCCTATCGCCCTTGCATTGCTTTCAGGTGGTACTGTTCAATCAGCACCCAAGGATGAGATAGTTTTCGCGCTTGATAGCTATGTAAAAAAGTCTGTGAAACAAGGTCTTCCTGGAGCCTCGTTGGCCGTCATTGTCAATGGAAATATTCGACTGTTACGTGGCTATGGGGTAAAGAAAGCGGGTGGCAGTAAAAGGATCAACTCGGCGACCGTGTATCCCTTGGCGTCGATATCGAAAACGTTCGCCTCGGCAGCGACATCGATTTTGGTTGATAAAGGCCTGATTGAGTGGGATACCCACGTCGTGCCTTATCTCGAGAACGTGGAGTTCAGTGATCCTGAACTGGGCAAGACGTTAACGTTACGGCACCTCCTTTCCCATACCACAGGCCTGGTTGCCCAGGCTTATTCAGATTTGCTTGAAGACAATGTCAGATATACACGTATCCTTCAGATGCTAAAGCGGGTCAAATTTGTCTGTACCCCCGGTAAATGCTATAGCTACCAAAACGTTATCTACAACCTCAGTGCTGATATGCTTACTTTGGCATCGGGGACTGACTATTCAACACTAGTCAAAGAGCAGGTATTTATTCCGCTTAAAATGGAGCATGCCTCATACGGCTATGACGAATTCCTGAACGCATCCAACCGGGTGGTGCCACATGTCAAAGTGAAATCAGGATGTGCGGCCGTGAAGCCGGTACCTTATTACTATAAGGTTCCCGCCGCTGCCGGCGTCAATGCCAGTGCGCAGGATCTGGCGAAATGGATGTTGGCACAGTTTGGTCATAATCCAACGGTTTTGCGTTCATCAGCCCTGGAAGTGATGCACAAGCCGCATATCAGGGCGAACCAGTATCGCTACCGGGCCAAGCTGAGCAATGTGTATTACGGTTTGGGCTGGCGAACTTTTGATTACAGAGGGATCAAAGGTTTTGTCCATCATGGGGGGTGGGTAAAAGGCATCCGGACTGAAATGGTGTTCAATCCGCTCACCCAAACAGGCATGGTCTTTTTGACTAATTGTGAAACAGATGTGGCAAGAGAGATTGTGCTTGAGTTTTTGGCTCTTTATCGTAAATTTTTTGAAAAAGACAGTGGCTAATTATCAATAAATACAAGACCATAGTAGATGTACCAAACTGGCTTAATTGATGGGTTTGAATTTTGGTGCTCAAGCAGTAAAATTGAACCTGTGAGAAATCATATAGCCACTATCATCTCAACAATAATTGTTAATGTAAGGAATAGAACGATGGCGAAAAAACGTAAGTTAAAGCTGGTGGAGAATACCCACCCAGCTGATATGAATGAGCAGCAGACAGAGCTGGGGCGTGGAACGATTCAGGATAATGCCCTGAAAGCTGCGGTGACTAGTAAGTTATTCAGAACACGTGTTGTGAAATCGAAAAAAGGCAAGGGGAGCTTTCAGCGCAAGGACAAGCATTCAGGACGAGAGTCCTATTCAATAGCTGCATAATTGCTGTTATTGCATAGGGTTCTTTTTCTGCATTACCTTCCATACCTTTGCGCTGATGTTTGAGCCACTGAGTGAATTTATACCCCATGAATTGCACTTCACCTGAGGCGACACTCGATATTCATCGGCCATATTTCAGCGAATGAAATTGTTCATCTCGACTCTGTTGAGATGCCCGCCTTTTTGCTGGGTGTAAAATGCTCAAGTTGATTATTAATCGATCTGCTCCCTATTTGTAAAAATACGCCAATATAATCAGGCTTGTTGATATAAAAATATAGGCAAGATGTTCGCGTATTTGCGACCTGGAATTCTTGGCTTTGGGCTTTTGTGATTATTATCAACAGATAAGATACGAATGAGTAATATACTGGCATAATAATAGTGGTGCGCCATATGATACATGAAGGTAATTCATTCCAGGAATGATCATCTAGCCACAATACATGGCTGAATACTGAGAACTTATGACTTACAAGACCTTGATTGTAGAAGACGATCCTATCCTTAGGATGAAGATTAAGGGCCATTTCGTCCAGGCTGGCCACACCGTTTTTGAAGCTGATAACGGTGTCGTGATGAAAGAGATCCTGAACAGTGAGAAAATCGATCTGATCCTGCTGGATATTAACTTACCTGGGGAAGATGGAATAAAGCTAACCCGCGATGTGAGAAACACATCTGACATTGCTATTATCTTGGTCACTGGCCGAACTGACCCAATCGACCGGATTCTTGGCCTTGAAATGGGGGCTGATGATTATGTAACCAAGCCTGTAGAACCTCGAGAGCTGTTGGTACGTGCCAAAAACTTGCTTTGGCGTATCCAGCTAACCCGGGATGCTTTGGAGCAGGCCGAGGCGGCCTGGTCACAACTGGAAAAGGATGATAGTCGATTCCGGTTTCTGGATTTTGAGTTTGATGTTGCTCAGCGTCAGCTGTCAAAGGGTATTGATATGGTTAGGCTAACCAAAGCTGAGTATGAATTGTTGGTCGCTTTCATTACCCACCCCAACCGAGTTTTAGGTCGGGACAGGCTTCTAAATCTGATTTCTCACCGAGTTGATACACCGAGCGATCGTACCATTGATGTCTTGATCCGCCGACTGAGAAACAAGATGGAAGAAAGTATCAAAAACCCCAAGATTTTTATTACCGTACACGGTGAAGGGTATCTGTTTGCTCCAGAAGTCGTTTAGCTATGACTGTTTAGGCTGCAACGTAGTGAATAGAGCGCAAGTTGGGCGGTAACAGCCTGACTTTGTGGTGACCAGCCCAGTGTAACCAAAGGTTTAGCCCCATGAATTTAACAATTAAAGCCAAGCTTTCACTTATTATGTGTGCCTCATTGCTTACAATGAGTGGATTTTTTATTACCAGCCTTAAGAATACAGAAAAATCTGTTCTTGAGGTAGAAAGCCACAATGTAAGTGTGAAAGTAGCTAAGTTATTGAACAATAACTTAAAGGGGCAAGTTGATACGGTTACCCGCTCAATTTCCAGGTATTATGAGAACTCGAAGCTAGAAAATATCAAAGCAGAGTTAGCAACTGATATCGTAACGTTTAGAGATACCATCGAAAGTATATATAAAAACAGTACATCCGCTAGCGATGCGAAAATTAGCATTAATGCTTTTATAAATGAATATCAGTGGGATAGCGGGCGATATATTTTTGCTTATGATGCTACATCGATTGTTAATAAGGCTAACGGTGCAAACCCCAGTATTATCGGCACAAGTGCGTATAATAAAAAGGATACTAAGGGTAATTACTATGCACGAAATATAGTTTATGCCGGAAAAACCAATACGATTGGTTTTAGTCGTTACCACTTTTTAAATCCGGTCACTCAAAAAGTTGAAGAAAAATTAACGGCATCCGTTTATTTCAAGCCGCTAAACCTGGTTATTGCGACGGGTGAGTACATCAGTACATTAAGACAGGATAAACTTGAAGCTGCACTTAATACCATAAGTTCATCGAAATATGGTCAAAATGGCTACTTTTGGGTGCAGGATAAGAACGGTGTAATTCTAGCTCACCCTAAGGCAGCTATTGTCGGTACTGTTGTTTCCTCAACAGAGCAAGTCGCAAAGAGTATCAAAGGAAAGTCTGAAGCATTTGTTAAAACTGCTTATGAAAATCCGACCACTAAACAAACAGAAAACAAAATTGTCTATGCCAGAAGTATTTACCCTGAATGGGGGTGGACCATTGCTACTGGTACTTATGAGAGTGATATCACGAACATTCAAGATGGACTGACTAGTTCTACAGCAGAAATATTCCATGACAAGGTATACATGAGTATTGCTACTGCCGCTGCACTGTTGATTATAGCTCTGCTAGTTGCTACCTGGTCGATTAATAAGATTGTTAAAGGTTTAGTGATCCTCAAAGAGCGTATTGATACATTATCGACTGGCGAGGCTGACTTAACCTCGCGGTTAGATATTACTTCAAATGATGAGCTGGGCGACATTGGTAAATCGGTAAATAATTTCATTATTTATCTGCAATCTATGATCTTGGAAATATCGCAAGCCTCTGCCGATATCACTGATGGCATCAAGCAATCAGCTGAAACGGATCAAGTCGTCGTGGCCATTAAAAATATGAACTCGGCACGAGGTATAGATACTTCTAGTGTTACCGAGATGGCTGATAACACCCACAAAGACAATCACAAAGTGCTGTTGGCGAAAGATGATGTACTTGAAGCATCTGGCAGTATGACAGCGGCAATAAAAAAGCTGGCGGCTGGTGACTTATCTGTTGATATACCGCGGGGGAGCAGCGAGGAGGTAGGTCATCTTGCGGATGCAATTTCGGTATTTAAGAAAAACGCATTAGCATTACGTGAACACCAAAATGAACTGCAAAAATTGGTTGATGATCGTACTGCTCAGCTTACTGAGGCTAATGATGCACTCAATAGCGAAGTTGAAGAACATGCTAAAGCCCGAGAACAGGCTGAGCAGGCTAACAAGGCTAAATCAACGTTCCTTGCCCACATGAGCCATGAGATCCGCACCCCCATGAATGGGATAATGGGGACGCTACACCTCCTTGAAAATACGACCTTAGATAACAAGCAAAAGCGCTACGCAAAAACCATCACTTCATCGGGTGAAATTCTGATGGGGGTACTTAACAATGTCTTGGATTATTCAAAAATTGAAGCTGGACATTTTGATATCAATGACACGACTTTTCATACAGAGTCTACTGTAGCCAATGTTGTTAACATGCTTAAAGCCAGGGCCACAGAAAAGAACATTAAACTAACCTATGTGGTAGCAGGTAATGTCCCAATATGTTTGCGTGGCGACTCCAATAAGATCATCCAAATTCTCACAAATTTGATAGGTAATGCGATTAAATTTACCCATCAGGGAAGCATTACGCTCCATGTGCTGATCAAAGAGCAACTAACCCAAGACCGGCTTTTACTCTCGTTTGAGGTATTAGACACCGGTAAGGGGATCCCAAAAGAAAAGCAGGCTATTATTTTTGAGCCTTTTGAGCAGGCGACTCACTCTGAAGGCGGTACCGGGTTAGGTCTACCTATCAGCAAAAGATTTGCTGAGATGCTTGGTGGTGAATTGACGGTGCGCAGTGCTCCGGATATCGGTAGCAGCTTTATTCTTACGCTACCCTTGGATGCTGCTGATGTGTGTGAACTGGCTCCCGCAGACGAAAGCGTTGCAGTGAGTATCCCATCATTAAATATACTGCTGGTAGAAGATGTTGAAACAAATGTATTGGTCGCCCAAGGCTTCCTGCACAAGCTTGGCCATAAAGTTGTTGTGGCCATGTCAGGAGAAATGGCACAAAATGCGATTGATAATCACCATGTCGATATGATCTTAATGGACATTAATTTACCGGACACTGACGGCGTGACGCTGACTCATCAATTGAGAGAAAAAACGGATCGCTATATACCTACTATCGCTTTTTCTGCCCATGTTTTCCGGCAAGACATCGAATCATACCTTGAGGCTGGCCTCGATGGTTTCTTAGGTAAACCGGTACAGTTTGAACAAATGCAAACAGTCATAGCGAATGTCTACAGTGGTCAATACTGCAAGTACGAGACTGTCGGCTATGAGGGAAAGGAACCGATTGCAATTCTATTTGATCACTCAGTGTTAGAAGAAGACAGGCAAATACTCGGAGATGGCTTGGTATGTGATATGGTGAATATGTTTTACGAACGCTCGGCTACCCTAATCAACGAGATCAAAATTCAGCAATCAGCCAAAGCACTTGAGGCGCCAGCTCATAGCCTTAAGAGCTCTGCTGGAGCGATAGGTTTAATAGCACTTAGTAAAGCATGCGAGGAACTGGAAATAGCTTGTATGCAAGATGCTGATGAGCAGGAATTAAATAGACTGTCGGCGGCTTTATTTGCTGTCTATTCTCCTTCTATTGACAGGCTGAGAGAGGAATTTGAGGCAATTGAGCAGGAGTAATCGCGGGAGTGTTGATGGGTAATTTTAGTCGCGAAGCAAAGCCAATACACAGAAATAATATCAAGAAGGGGATCTGTTCATATTTTTACGCATTTCTTTAATACTTGTTCCTAAAAAAAATGCATCATTTGTAGAGCAACTGATTGCAGGTGAGGTGTTGCAGAGGCCAATTAGCCAAGATTTCTGCAAGAACCAGTACTTTTGTTGTATTTTTTAAAAGGATAGAAGAGATGTCACTACAAAATGTGATTTTAACCGTGCTGAGCAACCGTGACGCTTCCGGCTACGATATCACCAAAGAATTTTCACACAGCATTGGTTATTTTTGGAAAGCGAGTCACCAGCAGGTGTATCGCGAACTCAATAGAATGGCCAACAATGAATTGGTAACCTGCCGGGTTGAGCTGCAAACAGGCAAACCGGATCGTAAAGTCTACACTATTACCGAACTGGGGCGACAGGCTCTGTTTGAATGGTTCCAGGCTCCTGCTCGAAATCCAACAATTCGCGATGAGGTCTCAGCCAAACTCGTTGTATGTAGTGTTCATAATTCAGAACCCATGCAGCAACAGCTTGAGGCACTGATCCAAGAGTCTCATACCCTAATGAACAACTATGAAGAGCTGGAGAAAATTTACTTCGCCGACTACAAGAACATGGATCGCCAATCTCGCCTTAACCGCCTGACACTGCGTCGTGGCGTGCATAACCGTCAGGCGTGGGTTAACTGGGCAGAAGAAGTTCTTATTGAGCTGAAAGAACTCGATAGTGCCGAGAGCAGTTGTGCAAAAGAGGCCAGCCCTTGTGTATAGCCAGCGATATGCTGAAATTATTGAATAATAAGTATAAATAAAGTTAGCCTAAATAGGCTGGCTCAATATTTGTTAATAGGTCAGAGTGATATTTTTATTGCTTATAATGGCTGGGATTTTTATTTGGTTGTTGGCAGTTGCGAGATTAATAATATTATTCCAACAACCTTCATGAGTTGTAATTGTATTGCCAATACAATTAATGATTTGATTTACTTTTTTAAGACATGAGTACAACCAAAGGTTTAGCCCAATGAATCTAACCATAAAAACCAAGTTGGCAGCATTGTTATGCGTTCCATTACTCATCATGAGTAGCTTTTTTATTGTAAGTCTGATTGATACTGAAAAGGCAGTACTTGAAACGGAAAGTAGCAATGTAAACGAGAAGGTAGCTAAGCTATTGAATGATAGCTTAAAGGGACAAGTTGATACTGTCACTCGTTCTATTTCTTTTTATTATGAGAACTCCAAACTAGAAAATATTAAAACAGAGTTGTCGTCTGATATTTCGACATTTCGAAGCACCATTGAAAGGATATATAACAATAGTACGTCTACCGCTGAGGCGATAATTAGCATTAATAGTTTTATCAATGAGTATAGGTGGGATAATGGGCGATATATTTTTGCGTATGATGCCACCACGGTGATAAACAAAGCAAATGGTGCCAACGCCAGTATTATCGGCACCAGTGCTTATGATAAAAAAGACACCAAAGGTAACTATTACGCAAGGAATATTGTCAAGGTGGCCAAAGCTAATGCTATTGGCTTTACCAGCTATCACTTCTTAAATCCGGTAACCGAGAAAGTAGAGGAAAAACTCTCGGCGTCAGTCTACTTCGAGCCATTAAACCTGGTTATTGCGACAGGGGAGTACATCAGTACGCTCAGACAGGATGAGCTTGAGGCCGCTATTGATACCATCAGTTCATCGAAATATGGCCAAAATGGCTACTTTTGGGTGCAGGACAGGGACGGAAAGATCCTTGCTCACCCCAAAGCCGAAATTATTGGGACTATCATTCCGTCTACAACAACAAAAGTTGCCGACAGTATAAAAGGCCAATCAGAAGCCTTTGTTAATATTTCTTACGAAAACCCTACAACCAAGCAAATAGAGGAAAAAATTGTCTATGCCAGGAATGTTTATCCAGAATGGGGGTGGACTATTGCAACGGGTACTTATGCGAGCGACATAACAAATATTCAGGACGGGTTGACGCAAGCAACAGCCGAGATTTTTGAAGACAAGGTGTACATGAGTATCACTATTGCCATTGTTTTGCTGGTTTTCGCATTGCTGGTAGCTGCCTGGTCGATCAATAAGATCATTAAAGGCTTAGTGCTTCTCAAAGAACGTATTGATACCTTATCGACGGGGGAAGCTGACTTAACGTCGCGAATAGATATCACATCTCGCGATGAGTTGGGTGATATTGGTAACTCGGTAAATAACTTTATCATTTATCTGCAGTCCATGATCCTGGATATATCACAAGCCTCTTCGCATATCACCGATGGTATCAAGCAACTTGATGAGCAGTCAGAGCAAAACAATCAAGCGCTGATCCAGCACGCTTCAGAGACCGATCAAGTCGTAGCCGCTGTTACAGAAATGAGCTCAACAGCAGAGACGGTCGCCCACAGTGCCAACGAGACAGCCGCTAATACGCAAAAAGCCAATGACGAAGCGCTGGTGGCAAAAGGAGATGTACTCGAAGCGTCAAGCAGTATGAGGGAGCTTGTGGATGAAGTCGATGCTGCGTCATCGAGTATTAACACCATGAACGAGAACACCCTCCAGATTGTCAGTGTGTTAGGCGTGATTGGAGAAATTGCAGATCAGACTAACTTACTGGCGCTCAATGCCGCAATCGAAGCGGCACGAGCCGGGGAGCAAGGACGTGGTTTTGCCGTGGTTGCTGATGAAGTACGATCGCTTGCTGCGCGTACCCAAAGCAGTACTGCAGAAATTAATGAAATCCTAACTAAATTACGTCAAGATGCCTCCAGTGCGGTTGCTGCAATGGAAGTGACAAAAACCAGTTGTGAACGTACAGCAGACAACGCCGGGCGGGTATCAAACAGCTTGGATTTGATGACTGGCTCTATTGTCGAAATCAACGACCTTAGTACCCAAATTGCTACCGCTTCTGAGGAGCAAAGCTCGGTAACTGAAGAAGTCAGCCGTAATATGAACAACATCCGCGAGATGGTTTATGAGTTGACCCAAAATGGGCAGTCTACAGTGGACAGCACGCAAAGTTTAGCTGCAGCGAACGCACAACTGAATGCTCTGGTCAGCAAATTTAAATTGCAATAGGCCAAGGCTTGAAAATCATTCAATTGTAATATGAGTGGATAAAGTAAATATTGCTGGTTATCTCATGGGGTAACTTTGATTGAAACGAAAAAGGGCGAAACAAAAAGTTATCGCCCTTTGTTGCGTCAGCCTTAAAGCTTGTCTTTATTACAAAGCAAGCATCCGTGCAGTCTGTGCAGGCACTGACAAAGTGTGGTAACGCGAAGTAATGGTCTCGCTGTGGTTGCTCAGCTTGTCCTGATACGGCATATACCAATTGAACTCAACGTTATAAGTATCGATGGTATAAGAACGCTCTTCACCACACTTATTAATGGCGACGAGCCCTTGTTTATCACGTTTGAAGATCAACAGACACTGATCACTATAAAGGGTCTCCATGGATTTTCCCTGCATCGCATTGTGAAAGCTGATCATGCTGACCATATCACTGCGGTTCCAGACGTTATTCCATCGTCCGTTATCTTTGTCCTCATCAGCTGACAGCGCGTCGCTATAGATAAGCGGAGTGCCACCGTCCTTACCTAGAATGTATGCATAAGCCAGCTTTTCGTTGGTTGGATCCATGATCTGGTAACGGAAACCATCATTGGTCGGAATATCGTGAGTGATGGTAAAGGTGATAGCCCGGTCATTAGGTAAGGCTTGTCCGTAAGCCTGCGGATCATGAAGTTGAGACATACTGCCGCTATAGGAAAATGCTGCCCGGATCGAGGCAAATAGAGGGAAGTCGTAAGCGCTATGGTTAGTATCGTTCAAATAGGGTTCCAGGAACGAATGGTAGTCGTTACTTCCTTTGCCGCCACTGGTGATCACTTCGCCAAAGACATGCATACCCGCTGTGATTTCCGGGGTAAATACTTGGCTGATCTGATAGTTACTCATATGCTTGACGGCATCAACACGGAAGCCTTTGACCCCCATATCTTTAAGCGCCTGCAAATAAAGTCGTTGCTGGCCGACAACCCAGGTATTTGGATCTAGATCCGGTAAGCCAGTATCGCCGTTACCACCGCATAGCCGCCAGTATTGCACGTGTCCAGGGTTCCCCCAGTCTGTGATACACCCGGCCGGATGGAAGTCGTTGGCAGAAAATTGTCCAAGACTGAGGTCGCCAAACAGTTTTTGCTTATTCATGTATTCCATATTTTGGCTGTACTGGGTCAGCAATTCACTCCCTGGGTAATTCAGATCACTTCTTTTCCAGCTTTCGTTGGCCATATGATTGAGTACGATATCTGCGTAGACATCGACTCCTTCTGCTTTTAGGGCTGCAATCAGTGCCTGTAAGTCTTCTTTATTACCCACAGGTGAGTCGATTAAGCGAATATCCTGTGGCTGGTAGCGTGCCCACCATTGATCGCCTGTTGATTTTAGCGGTGGTGAAATGAGGACTTTCTTATAGCCGGCTTGTGCAATTTCCTTTGCCTGACTTGTGATGTCACTGTATTTCCAGTTAAATGCATGAAGAACGGTATCTGCATGCGCATTGGATGCAGCCATTCCCACACCTAACAATGCACCTACGAGTAATGCTTTTGTTGTTTTGTGTGATGTCTGTAGTTTTTTTGATGTAGTGGTTGTATTTGACATAATGTTGTTCTTAGTTGCTATTGGAATACATGGGAGATTATTTATTAAGCGCCTGAATGGTTAGCGCTTTTTTGCTCTTGTGGAAGTGATATCTCGAACAGTAGTGATGATATTGTTAATAGTGTGAATAACTGAACGTTATGTAGGGCTACGGCAGAAAAAAGCGACCGGTGTTGGTCGCTTTTAGTTAAGGGGGCGGGGTGGTTCTGCCGGGAAGTTTAGGTCTTAAACTTATTCAGTTCTTTATGAAGCTCAGTGGCTTTATCCGCTAGTTCTTCACTGGTGGCGAGTGATGAGGTCATACTATCCGTTACTTCGGCTGCGGTATCATTAATAACAACAACATTGCGGTTTATTTCTTCTGCCACCGCGCTTTGCTCTTCGGCTGATGAGGCGATCTGATTATTCATATCATTGATCACTTCAATTGCATCATTGATTTCAGCGAGTGCTTGTTGGGCGGCTTGTGTTTCTTCTTTTGTGTCCATCGCTTGTTGCTGGCTATGTTGCATTGATACCACGATTGACTGGGTATCTTGCTCTAGGCGGCCAAGCATTGAACGGATCTCTTCCGTTGAGGTTTGGGTACGGGTTGCCAGATTTCGAACCTCATCGGCAACAACTGCAAACCCACGGCCGGCTTCACCTGCTCGTGCCGCTTCTATTGCCGCATTGAGCGCAAGTAGGTTAGTTTGATCGGCAATACCGCCGATCTCAGATAAGATACCCTGAATGGCGGCGCTTGATTGTGCAAGGCTTTGGATTTGCTCCTGGGCTTTATTGACTCGTATTGCCAGATCACCAACGGCGGTGGCAGTATTATCCATTTGCCCCATACCACTGATACTGCTTGATTGGACCTGGCTCGCAGCCGCTGCTGCCTGTACAGCCGAGCCTGCAACATCCTGTGCGGAAGCACTCATCTGATTAATCGCCGCAGCCAATGAGTTGACTTCGTTGACCTGCTCAATCAGCTTCTCTTTGGATCCTTCAGCTTTTGCTTTACCTTCCAGAGCACTGTGGTCAACTTGATCTGCTGTCTGTTTGACGGTGCATAGCGTTTCTTGCAAACGAATTAAGAAGGTATTGAACCAATGGGCTAATTGGGCTGTTTCGTCTTTGCCCTTAACTTCAATTCGGTAAGTGAGATCACCATCACCCTGGGCGACATCTTTAAAACGCTCAACAAGGTTAGATAGTACCTTGCCGAGTGAGTTGGCAATGATAGCGATAGCCGCAATACCAAGGACTGCAGCGATTAGGCCAGCCAACACACCTTGTTTAATGGCATCATCATTTTGGGCGCTAATCCAATTCTCAAACGATGTAATACTTTGGCTCAGTTTGCGGCTAGGTACGGAAACCATCACGATCCATGGCGCACCGGAGGTATCTACAGAGGTAATGGCATATTCATCTGAGCCAATAGTGATTAGGTCGATGCCATTTCTCCGAGCCAAATACTGGATCTCAGACCATTGCGAAGAGAGCTCGCTAGCGACTTTTCTCCCAACTTGAGTGGGGTCACCACTATTAGCCAGTACAGCCCCTTGCCAGGAAGAAATGATGATATTTCCTTCACCATTAAATAAATCACGAGCGAAATTTTCACTTTGCCCCTGGAGCTCAGCCAGAGATAAGTCAAAACCCAGCGAACCAACAATTTGACCATTGACTTTGATCGGCTGGCTGATTGTGGTGATGAGCTCCTCTTTACCCCGAACTGGATACATGTAGGGCTCCATGACAAAAGTTTGTCCGGTTTCGAATGGCATTAAGTGCCAATCATCAGTTCGCTCGCCATTGCTATTTAAGGCAGTGTTGCTAAAGCTTTCCATTGCAACAGGATCAAAGCTATTGTTGGAGTTTGGAGAGAAGAAGGGGGCAAGGTAGCCTTTACTATTTATTGCGTCAGCAGCATGAATTTCAGAAGCTTTCGGCCATGTTTTTTGTTCCCACACCATGTAGCCCGCAAAGACTGCCCGATCTTGAGCTTCTAAAGCAGCCGTAAATTGTTTAACAATGATGCCTGCACCAGCCTCACTTTCACCACTTAACTCAATAATGGATCGTACTTGATTTAAGTTTGCTAGAACCGGGAAAAGTTGGTTAGCGATTGTTTTGCCTTGCTCAGATGCAGTGGCCTTTAAATTAAGGTTTGTTGCATCACTTAACTGAATTTTAACTTTGTTGCTAACTTGTTGATTGACATTCGTGAACGCTCTTGTCGTCATTCCCATTGCAATGAGTAGTGTAAATGCCATAGCAATACCAACGCTGATGGCAATACGTGTTCTTATTGTATTAAACACGAAAAATCCTTGTATATTTATATGGTTATTATGATTACTGCTAATTGTGCTGAGACTTTTCTAATCTTACCGTGTTTTATAAAATTAAATATTGTCGGTAAAATCGTAACAAAAAAACTGGAATTAAATTATATACAAAAATAATTAACAGGATGTGAGGGTATATTAATGCTATGTATGGATTAATGAGCATCTATTAATATCATGGTGGTTAGTTTATCTTGGGTATATATAGATAACCTTGTTGTGGAAATAAAATGAATTTATCAAAATCATTTATGGCGATTGGGGTGTGCTACAGCTTCTTTGTTGTAACTAATTGATTAAGCGGTATTGCCAAGATTTACGTCTATTCTTATCACAGCAGAACCTTGTATCTAATGGCTGGGTTGTTTTAGTGAGATAAAGCATATGGCGTCAGATTCATTGAAAGAAACAATACGATTAGCACGAACCGGGCAAGACTCCCCAGCATCTGGCACTGTTGATGAGAGGTGCGTGGCAGGCCTGACACAAAAGAGAGCAGAAGAGTTACTGAGCATACATGGCGTTAACCTGCTTCCTGAGCCTCCGATGCCGGGTTCGGTGCACATTTTTTTTCGCCAGTTTTTGAGCCCATTTATTTATATTCTGCTTATTGCTGCAATTGTGTCATTCCTGCTGGGGCAAAATCCCAGTGGTGTCTTTATTATTGTGGTATTGATCCTTAATGCCATTATCGGAACCGTGCAGGAATATTCTGCGCAACGCTCTGCCGCCGCGCTTCGTAACATGGTCAAAGGGGTAACCCATGTTATTCGTGACAACACTCCCCGTACGGTTGATGTTGAGGAGGTAGTCCCCGGAGATTTGGTGCTGCTATCTTCTGGCGATAAGGTTCCTGCCGATGTGATCCTGGTCAGCAGCCAAAATTTAGCGGTAGATGAATCGATGCTGACGGGCGAATCGCTGGCGGTGAGCAAAAACTACCAGGCCAAAGTGGAGGAAGGGGCACCACTGTCGGAGCGGATTAACCAGTGTTTTGCTGGCAGTATCATTACCCATGGTCGTGCGCAGGCGGTTGTCACTGCCACGGCACTCAATACTGAAATTGGCCGAATTGCTCGCCATGTTACCCAAGAGCGGGTCTCTGAGCCGCCGTTAATGATCCGCATCCGTAATTTTACCTACCAGGTCGCAGGTGGCATTTTTGTCGCTATTTTGGCGCTCACTATCATGATGCTGCTTAAAGGCGGTTATGACACAGAAGCGATTCTGTTAATGACCATTGGTCTGGCGGTCTCGGTGATCCCTGAAGGTTTACCTGCGGCATTAACGGTTGCATTGGCTATTGGCATGAGGCGAATGGCCAAAAACAGTGTGATTATCCGTAAGCTGATTGCGGTGGAATCTCTCGGTTCATGTACTTTTATCTGTTCGGATAAAACGGGCACGCTAACGGTTAACGAGCTGACAATCCGCCAGGTGGTTTTGCCGGATAACAAGGTTGTCCATGTTACAGGCGAAGGTATTTCTCCTGGAGGTGAAGTCTGTGCTGGTACAGAGCAACAGCACCTGCAGCAGTTGTGTATCGCGGGGGTGTTGGCCAATGAAAGTCACCTTAGTTATGCCGGGGGAGAGTGGGTTTCTGACGGTGATATTGTCGATGTTGCTTTCCTGGTGCTAGCCAAGAAGCTGGGCCTGTCAATTACCCAGCTACGGCAGCAGCAAACCCAGCTAGAGCTCATTCCCTACGAGCCGGAAAATGCCTATTGCGGCAGCCTGAACCTTGATGGTGAAACAGCGTGGCTTTATGCCAAAGGAAGCCCTGAGAAGATGCTGAGCATGTGCAGCAAGATGGAGACCTTGCATGGCTCGGTGGATATTGATCGACCTCTAATCGAGAAACAGTTTGAATCGATTGCCCAGCAAGGATATCGGGTTATTGCCTTGGCAAAGAGAGAAGTGATAGAGAATAGCCACAGGCGGTTGGAGCAGATGCACTTTTTAGGCATGGTGGCGATGATTGATCCGGTACGCCAAGAAGCTTTCGATGCGATCACCCGGTGTCGTGAAGGCGGGATAGAGGTGGCGATGATCACAGGAGATCACCCTTCAACAGCAAAGTCGATTGCGATGGAGCTTGGTTTGTGTGGCCAGTATGACACTGTTGTTACTGGCACTATGATCCATCAGGCTAATGCGAAGGGGCCAAAACATGCTGATGAGCTGATTAGGCCTATCCGGGTCTTTGCCCGAATTGAGCCGCAACAAAAAGAGCAGATTGTCGATAGCTTTATGCGCCAAGGCCATTTTGTTGCCGTTACCGGCGATGGGGTTAACGATGCCCCGGCAATGCGCCAGGCCAATACCGGTATTGCGATGGGAAAACGTGGCACGGATGTGGCAAAAGAAACCACTGATCTGATTATTACCGATGACAATTTTTCCTCTATCGTTTCCGGCATTGAGCTGGGGAGAGTTGTTTATAACAATATACGCAAGGTTATTGCGTTGCTGGTGGCGACTGGTTTTTCCGCCCTGTGGTTGTTCTTCTTGTCAGTTGTTGCCGGATTGCCGATGCCGATGGTTGCAGTACAATTGCTATGGCTGAACTTAATCGCCAATGGCTTACAGGATGTCGCACTGGCATTTGAACCGAAAGAAGGCAATGAGTTAACAAGTAAGCCAAGAAATCCCAGCGAGCCTATCTTCGAAAAAATTATCATCGAACATGTCGTTATCTCTGGAACCGTAATGGGAGGGCTAGCATTTGTTCACTATTACTTGGCTTTGGATTCTGGGCAATCCGTTGAGCAGGCAAGGAACCTGACCCTGATGCTTATGGTCTTATTTGGCAACATTCATGCGCTGAACAGCCGCTCTGAAACTCAGTCTCTCTTTTCATTATCACTGTTTTCAAACCCATTTTTAATGTTAGCGGTACCGATTGCCCAACTGGTCCATATTGCTGCAATGTACACGCCGGGGATCAGTGATGTCTTGGCGATCCAACCTATTACACTTGTTCAATGGAGTCAGCTATTACTGATTGCCTGTAGCTTACTCCTGGTTGAAGAGTTTCATAAATGGTGGCGGCGTCGATTAGTTAGCGCAAAGAGTCAATTTCTACCGCCATCTGAAGGGAGGGAATGATGAATGAACAACAGTGACGCTGCTTTTATGCTTATCTTTTCCTTGCTGAATTTGACCCATTAAGAAAGGATTTTTGGGCTCTGTTCATCTGTTTGATGCGGGAAATAATCGCGGCGTTGATGCTGTGTGCGGGGTATTGTTTCTTTGCATTGAGCTTACCCATAGGAATGCCGGTAAGTAGGGTCATAACCTGATCGATATGATCGACAGCCCAAATATGAAAACGTCCTGCAGCAACCGCTTGGCGTACTTCTTCGTTTACCATCAGGTGGACTATATTGGTTTTCGGGATGATCACACCCTGTTCGCCAGTTAATTCACTCGCATTGCAAATATCATAAAAACCTTCGATTTTTTCGTTAACTCCGCCGATAGCCTCGATATTACCGTGCTGATCGATAGCACTGGTAATGGCAATGTTCTGTTTTAGCGGAACCTGCGCTATAGCTGACAGTAATGCGCATAGCTCTGCAGTCGACGCACTATCACCGTCAACCATACCGTAGGACTGCTCGAATGTTAGGGTCGCAGAGAAGGATAGTGGTTGTTTTTGTTCATATTGCTGGCGTAGAAATGCCGTTAAAATCATAACTCCCTTGGAGTGGCTAGGGCCACTCAGGTCGACCTCTCGCTCAATATTCATGACATTGCTTGGCCCAAGGTGCACCGCTGCAGTGATCCGGCAGGGGCGGCCAAACATATTCTCATCCACACTAATTACCGAGAGTCCGTTAACTTGCCCTATTTTTTCGCCTTGGGTGTCTATTTGGTTGATTCCACGGTGAATATTGTCATTCACACATTCCTTAAGGTAACCGGTTCTAAATTGTTTGGCATCAATGGCTTGTTGAACGGCCTTAACATTGATCACTTCATTCTTATTTTGCGCCGCCCAGTAGTTAGCTTCGACTATCACACTGCTAATGGCGCCTCGATGGAGGGTCAGTTTTTCTCCGTCCGCAACCTGCCGTGCTGCAAACTCGATGATCCTTGCGACGGCGGCGCGATCAAGCGGGCGGGTTTGTGCTTCACTTTGCAGCTGTTTGATAAACTGCGAGTAGAGCAGGCAGGATTCCGGGGTTCTGCTGATCTCTTCCGAACAGTCAGCCTGTATCTTAAATAGCTGACCGAAATCAGGATCGTACTGTTTTAGCATGTAATACATCATGCGATCACCAACCAGGATGACCTTAACATCAAGCGGAATAACTTCGGGCTCTAAGCTTGCAATTGTGTTGACGCTAAGTAGTTGTTCCAGAGGCTGGATACGTAGCTCGTTAGAAAGCAATGTGCGCTTGAATACATCCCAAACGAAGGGTTTGTTGAGCAACTGGAGGACATCGATGACTAAGTAGCCCCCATTGGCTCGATGAAAGGCGCCAGGTTTTATTAAGGTAAAGTTAGTGATAAAAGTCCCGAGCTCGCCCTTGTGCTCAATTCGGCCGATAAGATTGGCGTAGGTTGGATTGTCCTCATAGATGATCGGTGAGGTAGCTGTCTTGCTGTTATCGACAATGATATTTATATCGTAAGCGGTAAAAGGGCTGAAGCTGAGTTTTTGACCGGTATACTCGTTGACTTCAGTTTCGAGGCTACCGTTAAAGAGTGGGATATTTGCCAGTACATGCTGCATGAGGTTGTCAATGTAGTGCTTGACGGGCTCGATAGCCATCAAGTCTGTGGGTAGTTGCCCGACAAGGTAATCAAGAGTAATCGCTACAAATTCACGCTCTAACAGATTTTTTTTATCTCTCATTTCCTGATCCCATAATGGAACCTGCTTGAGCAGATTGACTAATAGTAGCCGTAGCTCTTCGATGGACTTATCGATCTTTTGCTGTTCTTTTGCGGGTAGTTTTTCGAAATCCTCTTTACTGAATACTTTACCGTCTTTAACGGGGTGAATAAGGTAACCATTCTTGGACCTTTTTAAGATGCAGCCTTGTTTTTTTGCTTTATCTTCAATAGATTGAAATGCTTCAATTTCCCTTTCGTTAAGTTCATTTTGCAGTTGTTCAGTATTGTGGACATAGTCTTCATTCTGCAATAACGAAGGAATGGTTGTTTTTAGCTCCTCAATCATTTGTTGTACTTTTTGTTGGAGCCTGTGCCCCATACCAGCAGGCAGTTGAAGCGCAACGGGCTTATTGGCATCTTGGAAGTTATTCACATAGCACCAGTCAGACAGTGCTTTGTTTTTATCACAGTGCTGTGCCAGAAGTTGTTGTGTAATTGTATGCTTGCCTAGTCCCGCTGAGCCCATTACAAAAATATTAAAACCATTTGATGGGACTCCTATGCCTAGTTTGATTGCCTCCACGGCGCGTTCGAGTCCTAGAGGGGGCCCTACCGCCTCTATATCGTCGGTAGTATCAAAATCAAACTGGCTGGGATCGCAGGAGTGAAAGAGTTCTGAAGCATTGAGTTTTGTTGGTTTGGAAACGGGCTTTGAGTGAGCCGAATGGTGAGCAGAAACCACCTCCTTACTTTGTTGACTGGCTTTTGACGAGGAATCTTTCATAGCGGTGGGCAACCTGTCATTGTTGTGATACCGCTAAGTATAATAATCAATGGCATTTGTTTCTGAATTTACCCCAATCTTAATGAGGTTGAAGGGGTATCCTGGAGGTTTATGGCAACTGAAAAAGGCGCTTCAATATAGAGCGATTTCACCTATCTTTAATAGGGAGGCCGTTATGATTGAATTTGATAAAATATCCGATTTTTTTTCGGGTTTTTATGAGTTTAAGCCAAGTGATGAGTGTATCTATCTAGATTTTCATCTACATACTACCGCTTCAGACGGCTTTAATACTCCGCCTTTTTTACTTGAGTTCTTGAAAGATAAAAAACACCTGATTTCGATAACAGATCATAATGAAATTGGGGGGGCAGTAGCGGCCTGCGATATCGGTATTAATAATGTGCCAGGCATCGAGCTGGGGTGTGATGATGGCTTTGAAATTCTGGTTTATTTCAAAAAGATACAAGATCTTGAAGAGTTTTATACCCGGGAGGTTGAAAAGAACAAACACCGCTATAGGATGGCCAGAACAAATAAGGATATTTATTATTACCTTGATTTACTGACAGAAAGGAAATGTTATATCTCGATCCCTCATATCAATGGCCTTGCGCAGAAAAATTATTTGAAAAATAAGCCTTACATTAAAAATGTACTCAATGAAGTCGATGCTATTGAAACCTATAATCATGCCTTGCCTAAAAATAGGAATATTAATGCTCAGATAATAAGGCGGGCGTATCAGCTCGAGGCAACATTTGGTAGTGACGCGCATATCAACCGTGAGCTGTTGTCATTTTATCGTCTTCTTAATAAGGAAGAAAAGCTGCACCATAAAATGATGAATAATCTGTTTAAGTTACCGATGATATCAGCGCTTGCCCATAAGCACATGATACATATGCTGAAAAGGAAACACTAAGAGGCTAATGCGATAACTTAGCCTACAATACGGCGATTCTTTATCTCGACTAAAATTGTTACTGGTTACTTTCACTCTAGGCTGTGGCTTCGGGCCACGGGTTGTTGCTTTGTTGCAGACAGGTAAGGGTTGATGATGAATGATAGTGAAAAACAACAAGTAGTCGATTTATTGAATAATATTATGGAAGTGGAGCTGGCGGGCGTGGTTCGCTATACCCATTATTCTCTAATGGTATTTGGTTACAATCGTATACCTATTGTGTCTTGGCTTAAAGGGAATGCTAATGAAGGCCTTGCTCACGCACATAAGGCGGGTGAGCTGGTTACCTTGCTGGGCGGGCACCCATCACTGAAGGTTGGTCCTCTGCTGGAGACCCGTAAACACGATATTGGCGATATACTTAGGGAAAGCTTGGAACATGAAAAATCGGCTCTGGCATTGTATTACAAGCTGCTTCAGTTAGCTGAAGGCAAATCGGTATTGCTGGAGGAGTACGCAAGGGAAATGATATCCCAGGAAGAGCTCCATCTTGATGACGTCGATAAGATGCTCAGAAAGCCAGGAGATGTAAAGCCATTTCATAGCTAAGCTGAGTCTCAGCAGCAGGGATGCTGCACTGTTACCGCTCCAGTCACAGTCCATTCCTAATTCATCCATTCCGGCGTATTATCTTACACCTTTGCAGCCAAAAACACGGTAGGTTATGTCCCACGGCAATAGTGATAGCACTCAACATAAAAAAGCACTGGATACACTGGCGCCAATACTTAGGTTTATAAAGCCATATAAAACGATGGTTGTCGCAGCACTGTTGGCTTTGCTAGTGACGGCGGTTGTCAGCCTGTCAATCGGGCAGGGTGTGAAGATGATCATCGACAATGGCTTTATTGCAGGGTCAAAAGAGCAGCTAGGCCAGGCAATTGGTGTGATGATGGTCATGATCAGTATTTTGGCTGTCGGTACTTTTACCCGTTTTTATCTCATGTCCTGGTTGGGGGAGAGGGTCTGTGCTGATATCCGCAAGGCTGTATTTGACCGCCTGCTCGAGCTTCACCCAAGCTATTTTGAAGAAAACCGTAGCGGTGAGATCATGTCTCGACTGACGACGGATACTACTTTGCTGCAATCTATCATTGGCTCTTCATTTTCAATGGCACTACGCAGTGCTCTCATGTTAGCTGGTGGCTTGCTTATGTTGGTGCTTACTAACTTGAAGTTGACCATGATGGTGATGGCTTGTGTGCCTGTCGTGTTGTTGCCAATGCTTTATTACGGTCGCAAGGTACGCCGCCTAGCGAGAAAAAGCCAAGACAGTATTGCCGATGTTGGGACATATGCGGGAGAGATCATCCAGAACATTAAGGTGGTTCAAAGTTACACCCGAGAGAGCCAGGAGAAGGAGGCTTTCAGTGTTGAAGTCGAAACCGCTTTTGCTGTTGCCCGGCAACGGGTAAAGCAGCGGGCAGTCTTGATTGCCGCTGTCATATTCTTGGTGTTTGGTGCCATTAGTATCATGCTGTGGGTTGGCGGCATGGATGTGTTGGCCGGTAAGATCAGTGAAGGGGAGTTGGCGGCGTTTGTTTTTTATGCCGTTATGGTTGCCATGTCTCTAGCGACGATTTCAGAAGTTTACGGTGAGCTACAGCGTGCTTCGGGATCGGCTGAGCGTTTGTTTGAATTATTGGCGGTGGAAAGTGCAATTCAAGCGCCGCGGCAGGTGGTGCAATTCGATGGTTCAGCCGATACTGTTATTGCTTTTGACCAGGTAAATTTCAGTTACCCGTCACGTCCCAATAGTGCTGCGTTGAAAGATATCAACCTTGATATTAAAAAAGGCCAGGTTGTTGCTCTGGTGGGGCCATCGGGCGCCGGGAAAACCACGCTGTTTGAACTTCTACAGCGTTTTTATGACCCATCACATGGAGAGATCCGATTCAAAGAAGCGCCAATCCAGCAGCTCGAACCTCAACACCTTCGCCAGCAGATGGGCATGGTGCAACAACAGCCAACCATGTTTAGCTCTGATGTTTGGCACAATATCCGCTATGGTCGCCCCGACGCCTCTGATGAAGAGGTGATTTTGGCTGCCAAGCGGGCGCATGCCCATGAGTTTATTCTTGAATTACCTGAAGGGTACAAGAGCTACTTAGGTGAGCAGGGTGTTCGCTTATCTGGCGGGCAGAAACAGCGTATAGCGCTTGCCCGGGCCATCCTTAAAGATCCTGATGTGTTGCTTCTGGACGAAGCTACTAGTGCTTTAGATGCCGAGAGTGAGTTTCATGTCCAGGCTGCCTTGAACGAGTTAATGGAAAACCGTACGACATTGATTATTGCGCACCGGCTTTCTACCGTTATTCATGCTGACATAATAGTATTATTGGATCAGGGAAGAATATTGGCCCGTGGTACCCATGCGCAGTTACTGGAGCACTCTGAATTGTACCAGCGGCTCTGTGAGCTGCAATTTGATACCTCTGAAACCGAAAGAAGTCGGCAGGTCAACGATATTAAGCAGTGAGAGAACGCGAGTTATTGCACAGGGCTATCCATACTGAGGTAGCCAAGGAGTGGACATGCGTATTCAGTTTCAATCTGATCTGCATTTAGAATTTATGCCAGATCCATCAGATTACTCAATCCCCAAAACGGATGCGGATGTGATTGTCATTGCAGGAGATATTGGCGTGAACAGTGAGATACGCTATATCGACTGGGTATTAGACGAAACACATGATAAACCGACAGTCGTTGTTGCTGGCAACCACGAAGCCTATATGTCAACGTGGCAGCAATGTCATCGCAATTGGCGACATGCTACGAAAGGGACGCATGTTCACTTTTTGGAACAAGAGGTAGTAGAGCTAGGTGAGGTACGCTTTCTCGGAGCAACACTGTTTACGGATTACCTGCTTGATGGCGATCGTATTAAATCAATGAGTTGTGCCGATATCGGCATGAATGATCACAGGTTAGTGTATTTAGAGCCATCCAATGAGAGATTTAAGGCCTGTGATGCATTGGGTATTCACAGGGCCACCAGAGAGTTTTTAGAAACTGAGCTGGAAAAGGATTATGCCGGAAAAACCGTGATTGTTACCCATCATGCGCCGAGCTCACGGTGCTTCGTTAAGACGGTAGCGAGAAGTAATATTTGCCGATCTGATTTGTTAGCGCCCGCCTATGCAAGTGATCTTGAGGATATCATGGCAAGCTACGAGATCTCAGTCTGGTTCCATGGCCACCTTCATCACAGTGTTGATTTGCAAATTCATCGTACCCGTGTGCTGTGCAACCCAAGGGGATATTGGCCTAATAGCCTTAACCCTGCTTTTGAACCGGATAAAGTTGTTGATATTCATTGATGAGTCTATACCCAAACTACCTCAAGATGCTCGTTTCAGCGAGAATGACTAGGTTGGTAGGCAAGGCGCTGATTTGAAGACATAGTGGCTCTACGTTAATAAGCAGCAACACAGCATACCAGCCTAGTCAACTCGCCCTTTGGGAGTGATTCAGCAAGCCCGTTTCTGTGTCAAATGACGTAGAAAGGGGCCACCATTCCTGCCGTCATTATCCTTGAACTGGGCATGCTGATATCACTCTGAATCCTGCATTTTGAAGTAGCTTGGGTATATAGGGCACACTTGTTAGCCGTTTCCTGAAAGCATGCATTGAATGAAGCCAGCATGGCAGTTCATTTTTTGTTGCTGAATGAACTGCCATGTTACTGCCAGTGCTGCTGGGGCGTTGAATGTTTTTTAGATCATCTTCCCGTTGATTTTGGGTACAAAGAAATCTGGAGGTTCTTAGGTCGCATCGTGATGGCGAACTCCTCTTCTACTACGGGTGAAGCGTCCGGCAGAGAGATAGCGAAGTGCTGACAGATCATGGCGATTACCATTTTTGCTTCCATAAAGGCCAGAGATTCACCGGGGCAGTGGCGTGCGCCACCACCGAAGGGAAAATGGCTGTTGGCTTTATGTGGACAGGCTTCAGCGGCTAACGCTTCTTCTAGCCAGCGTTCCGGCCTAAATTGATCGGCGTCCGGGAAGCGCTCTGTGCTAAGTCCCCCGAGTCGTGTCAGTAAAAATAGCCCGGTACCTGAAGGCAACTCTGTACCATCGAGCAATGTTTGCTGGTTGGCGGTTTCAGCAGATATCATAGGTGCAGTGGATTTCAGCCGTAGTGTTTCCCTTGCGACGGCTTCAAGGTATATGAGTTCATCCAATCCCTGTACGTTAATAGATCCACTATGCTTCGAACTGATCCTGTCGGCTTCTTCAGCAATCTTTTGCTGAACATCTGGCATCGTGCGAATAAAATACAGCATCCAGGAAATCAGATTGGAGGTGGTATCTTCGCCAGCTAATAACAGTGTCAGGATATTGGCAAACAATTCTTCGTTAGTTAAGCGGTTGTTATCATCAGATGCTGCGACCATCGCTTGTAATATAGTCTCGGGAGCATCAGCCAATTGTGGGTTTAATACCAGCTCACTTCGTGTTTGTTCTACGATGTTGAGGGCATATTTTTCCACTTCGACCAAGGCCTGATCTAACTTTCGGTCCTTTTTTAGCTTGATGTATTGCCAGTAGGGAAAGGGCATTTTGGTTCGGCTGTTTAACTGGGGAAAAATCACTTCCAGGTGCTTTTGTAACCCGTCTTCGTCTTGTTCGAGCAGCCGGGTATCATGCCCGAATACTAGGGTTGTGGTGATATCGACAGTAAAGCGACGAAGGTCATCATGAATATCAATAATGGTATTGTCTTTGCTATTGCGGGTAAGGCGTAGCCGAAGCCGCTCAGTGGTTTGCTCCAATAAAGGAAAAAATGATGCCAGGCTTTTTTTACTGAATGCTGGCATGATTAGCCTGCGCTGCCGCTTCCAGTTTTCACCATTGGACGAAAGTACACCGTGGATACCAAGCTCTTTGAATACCCGCTCCAGGCTAGCAGTACGGTTGAAGGATTTTGGACGCCGCCGTAGGATATCTTTAACAACCACAGGATCAGATATCACCACATACACCATGCCTGCAATATCAATTTTGTAAGTATCACCATATTCCGTCGCCCACTGCTCTAGCACCTGATGTAGGTTGTCAGAATGTACCTGCAGGAAATTGCCTAATACTGGCCAACCTTTGGGCTGGGGGAGGTCTTCCAGTGTTCTTTTTTCAAGTTGATTTACCCGTACCACTGATTCCGTCATGCTTGTCTTCTCCATTGTAATTACCAGCTTCTGTCGGGTGACAAATAGGGTAATAAAATTGCAAACAGATCGTACCAGTTGGTAAGTATAGTTATGTTGCCGATAATTTCTGCTAATTCGTAGAAAATCCTTTCATCGGCAACGAGGCTCCAATTCAGTCACAGAAGACTTATTTTCTATTTTGCCTATCACTTCGATGAGATCTAACGTCATGGATCGAGTAAGATGCTGCTACCGTTATTTATGTTGTCTGTTTTATGGAAAAGAATTCAGCCCAGGCCAAGCCTCACGGTGAGGCACTTCCTCGCCTTAAGAAAGCATTTATTACCGGCATATGGGCAACACTCGCTAGTATTTCAGTAGGCTTCCTGTTCAAAATCTGGCTGGCACAATGGGTGCCTAAAGGAGAGCTGGCACTGTTTAACAGTGTGGTGGACATTATCTCATTGTCACTGATCCTGATGACAGGCTTCCGCTCATCAATGGTAGTGAGTTACAGCCAAACCCAAAACGACCATGATATTATTAATATATTCCGCTTTAGCCTGATAACCATGGTACTGATCACCTGGGGGCTGGTGCTTCCCTATATCAAGCATGAACTGCATATCGATGTTAGCTACCTGCAATTGGTTGGGGTGATATTTAGCATGGGGCTGAAGGTTTATTTTACCAACTTAGTCGCCATGTATCGGCTCTACAGTATTTCGAACAAAGTTACCTGGCTAGAACCATTGAGTAACGTAGTCTTGTTCTTAACGTGCTATTACCTCATACAGTTAGATGCGCTTTCCTCATTATTTTTTAGTATGAGTCTGTCATCATTGGGTGTGGCAATTTTTATGTTCATACGACGCCGAAAAGAGATAGCGACACGACCATTGGCTACGGTGAGTATGAACCCAACGCTCGTGAGCTATGTAAAAAAGAGCTTCACCGCCTCGCTGGAAGCTGGTGCGAGTATCTTGATGATATATATCACCGTACTGCTCACTATTAGCCATTTTAGTCTTGATGAACTGGGTGATTTTCAAGTGATAGTCCGCCCGGTATTTACCTACATGACAATGCTGTTTGTTTTTCCTATTTACCGTTTTGTGTTGCCAGAACTGGCTGTTTGCGTCCGCAATGCGCAGCACGAACAAATAAGGGCAATACGAGGTTGGATATTTAAGCTGGCCTTCTTGGTCGCAACGGTATTTTTCTTAACGATGTTACTATGGGGCGAGAACATCGTGATGTGGGTATTCCCGCCAGAATATAGAGGTGCGGTGCCAGTGTTGTTTCACTTTTCTATTTTCTTTGTATTTATGATGCTCAATGCCTATCAGTTAGCATACATTAAAGCGCACGGTCAGTTCACCCAGAGCTTGATCATTCGCCTGAGTGGGATTGTAACTTTGGTTGCGGCGTACTACTTACTCTCAGTCTTTACCACGAATGTGGTCGCCATCATAGTTGCTCTCGGATTGGGTTACGTGATGATGTTCATACTCTCTAGTCTTGCTGAACATCAGATTTTGCTTCGAAAACACCAGAGAGTGCCAGCCTAGATGGGGCGGTTATATTGATTGCGTGTGCCGCTTCCCTGCGGCATTTCTGTATTACTAATTATTTAGGTTGTGGCACGATACGGATATAGGGTTTAGGTGCATCCCATCCGTCAGGGAATTTCTGTTTGGCTTCTTCATCAGAAACAGCTGGAACAATGATCACATCTTCACCTTGTTTCCAGTTTACCGGTGTTGCGACCTTATGCTTGGCGGTTAATTGAATCGAATCCAGAACCCTTAGCACTTCATCAAAATTACGTCCGGTACTCATGGGGTAGGTGAGCATCAGTTTTATCAGCTTGTCGGGGCCAATAATAAATACCGAACGAATTGTTGCGTTATCCGCCGCTGTTCTTTCTTTGGCGTTCCCGCTGGCGTTGGGATGGATCATATCGTAGAGCTTGGCCACGGTTAGCTCTGGATCGCCGATTAACGGATAATTCAGCGCGTGCCCCTGGGTTTCTTCAATGTCTTTAGCCCAAGCGGTATGATCGCTAACAGAGTCAATACTGAGTCCGACAAGCTTGCAGTTACGCTTATCAAACTCCCCCTTTAGCCCTGCCAGGTAACCCAGCTCAGTGGTACAAACAGGGGTAAAGTCTTTTGGATGGGAAAACAAGATTGCCCAGCCGTTTCCAATCCACTCATGAAAACTGATGGAGCCTTCGGTTGTATTTGCTTTAAAATCAGGGGCTTCATCTCCAATACGTAATGGCATGCTATGCCTCCGTTGAGATCTTTATTGGTATTGCTGTTTAAATGTAGCTCCCAGCTGCTAGAGTTCAAGTCGGAAGCAGTTTAGCTAATTAAAAGGAAAGTCAGGTGGTATTATTTGAATTATTTATAGATTTTTTAGACTGTTATTCTTTGCTAAACAATCGATAGTTGTAATTTTGCTTTTGCTGCCTCCAGAGCCTAACAATTGTTGTATCTATTGATATTTTAGCTTCTACCATGCTATGGAATATGTGTTATTGCATTATCTGGTGAGAAGATCATATAGTCCAGGCATCACACGTATGAATATATATAACAATAGCTTATTGGTGAGTAGTTATACATATTGATAGGAGTAAATGTCGAATAATGAAAAGTTAACTTTCAGTAGAGATTATTAGCTAGTTGATTGCTTGTAGGTATATTTTGCGTTATCTTGCGCGCCATAATGAACGGTGTACAAATGTTGAGTGTTAAAAATGGTGAAGTTATATAACAAAGTTACTCCTGTACTGCTTGGTGTTGCATTGGCCCTTTCTGGATGTGGTGGCGGTGGTAGCAGTAGTGATTCAACTTCCGGCTCTACTGGGACAAGTTCGACTCCAACCGGAAACTCTGATTTAACCGTAAAATACGGTGAAGTACAGTATGATCTTACTCAGGCATTTCAAGATTATAAGCAAGCTATTGCAGAGCTGAGTACCTCATCACTTGAATTTGGCGTCGTTTACAATGATAGACAGAAGCTGTTGATTGATGCAAACGGTGACTTGATTAACTTTGTCCTTAGGGCTGAGCCAGCTAATATGGGATCTACCTGCAAGCTAAATCCGGTAAAAGTAACCCTTGATGCCGATTATGATAACTTTGAATTGGAGCGAATCGGCTATGATGAGCTATACCTGCTGAAAGTCAAAGGGTTGCCATTAAGTTTTAACGAGGCTACCTGTGAATACCGAGAAGGAGGCAGCAATGAACAGGCAATGTACCTGGTTAACAAAGACGGAAGTATTCTTGAGGTAAATTTTGATCTAGATAGCTATATATCTTATCAGGATCGAGAGCATAATCGACTAGGCAAGACTGTTGCTATTGCAAGCAATGGTGATGTGTATAGCTTTGAGCTGGATGAAAGTAGCAATGAGCCGAAAATTAATAAACTGGCTTCAACCGGCAGAACTGATTGGAAGTATGTTTCGACGGAAATTTTGTCAACAGAAGACCGGGAACAACGTTTTCTTTTATTTGATTATTTAACAGAGCACCAATATAGCGTTATTACAAATGATGCCATCAAGAATATAGGCATTGGTATCGACTTTAATTTCTATTATCAGACATATGATGATAGTTATGTTTCGCTGGTTGTCGATAGAAACCAAGATGCTGTGCTTGAAAAGTCAATTGATAAGGAAACTGCTGTAGGTATCCAGCGAGAACCTGGCTACAGCATGCTATCTGAATGTAAAGTAAAGAATGTTCCTAATGACATAATATTTTCCATTTACAATTATTCAGACGAGTCATTATTTTCGCAGTCGCCGCAAGAGCTGAAATCTGAAGAGTTAATAGATAGCACAGGGAAAACGTTGGCTTTCACGTGTCGCTCAACCAATGGCCGCTACCTGGCTATCCGTAATGTAACCAGTGGAAATATCCATTATCTTGTTGCTGATTTTGGTATGAAGACCCTGTTTTGGCAGCCTACAACCCAGCTGATAGGTAATAGTTATTATACTAAAGCCGGTGATGATAGTTATACCATGAGTAAGCAGACGGTATATAAGATTGATGTTGAATCACAGAGCGTGATTGATCTAAATAGTCTTTATCACCTTGGTGAAAATCAGTGGGTATCGAATATTAGACCAATCAAGCTGTAATGGCTGTTTAAGTCAATTTAACCTGAACCCGCATTTGCGGGTTCTTTATTAATACAGAGAGTTGAACATTTGTCGTGTCAGGTTCGTTTAAAACTCTGCCTCAACCTGGAATCGCATTAATTCATTGGTGATAGGATGATTAAGCGCTAATAGTTCAGCATGCAGATGCAAGCGATCGGCTTTCACTCCGTAGAGATCGTCACCGACCATAGGCATATGCAAGCCTTCTGTATGGGCACAATGAACCCGGAGTTGGTGTGTCCGGCCTGTTTTGGGGTACAAATACACCTTAGTTTGAGAGTTCTTCCGCTCAATCACTTCCCATGTGGTTTCTGCGGGTTTGCCATGCTGGTAGCAGACCAACTGACGAGGTCTATCGTCTAGGTCACCGCGAAGGGGGAGACTGATGAAGCCTTTATCTTGTTTGACTAATCCTTCAACTAAAGCGACATAACGCTTTTTAATCGTTCGCTGGATGAACTGCTTCTGTAAGCTCTTATTAGCCCTATGGGTTAAGGCTATCACCATCAGGCCAGAGGTAGACATGTCGAGCCGATGGACGATAAGTGGGCCTGTCGCTTTGGGAAAGTGCTGTTTCATCCGCAGGTAGACGGAGTCTTCAATGGTCTTTCCTGGAACGGAGAGGAATTCTGCCGGCTTGTTTACCACCGCCATATCTTCATCCTGGTATATGATCTCGACCGTTTTTCCTTCGCAAGGGTTGGAGAGCAAAGGATTCTCGTCCATTTCGATCCCTTCCAGCATATGCTCTAAAATTGGCTGGCATTTGCCTTTGCAGGCCGGATAGAAATTTTTGTGCTGTCTGATCTCGGATTTTGGCGAAGATCCCCACCAGAACTCGGCCATAGCCAGCGGTTTCATGCCCCATTTAAAGGCATATTGCAGTAACTTTGGCGCGGCACACTCTCCGGCACCTGCTGGGGGAACTTGCCGGGTGGTATCGACAAAGAGATCGTTGAGGTCTCTCTCTATGCCGTCTACGTTCAAGAACCGATATTGCTCAAACAGTTTCTTCTGCAAGGCGGCGGATAGCTTTTTGCGTTTGTCTTTTAAGACAGTGATTTCACTTGTTAGATGATTTAGCCGCTGTTGGGCTATACCAATACGCTCTTCCCAATGAAGCTTTAAATCTCTCAACTGAAGCTTCTCGATAACACTTTCACGGCTTAGTTGTTTTTTTAGCTGCCGTAGCTCCGTAGGATCGAGTTCTGCATCAGCAGCGGCACGCTGTGCTTTTCTGATTTTTCGCCCTTCGATCATTCGGTTTCGATGTGCTTCAAGTTGTTCAGTGCTCGCACCTTGCTCCGCTTTCAGTTCTATTTCAGCTTCTGAAATCTTCGGATTACGCTCTAGCTCTTCGACCTGGCCATTGATCTTATTGATTTCCAATTGTTCATCGAGGAAAAAACTATCTTCCGCCAACATATCAAACACCGGAGGAACAAAGTTTGGCAGTAGGTTTTTCTCGGCCATTTTTCCAGAAAATGCGGATAAGTAGCCAATCTCTCCCTGCGCATTTTGCACTAGCAATACACCAAACATCTTGCCAATCGCCGTTGCTTGATCCCCGCCAAGGCCAAAGTTATGCTGCCACTGGGTTTGCGTCTCAAGGTGGTGTTGCAGCTCTTCTGCCGCTAATAGGCAGAGCGGGTGGGGCTCATAGTAGAAGGGGAAAGTGAACCGCTCGGGCAGGGTAAACGCATTAATCGATGCTTTAAATGGGGTAAAACAATGTTCCGGGGAGTGCATATGCTGATCTATTATGATGAACGTTGAGCCATATAAGCACGTAGCTTTATGGGCAGTTAAGGGCGGCAATATTAACCTTTCAAAATGCAGATATCACTAAGAGATAGTCAATTATTCTTAGTTTCGTTCTGGCTCCTATGTTTATCCTGCAGCCATTCAGAAATTTTCTCGCCTTGAACCAGTGAGATTCAATTTGAAAGCGAGCGGCTTGTTGTCGCCATAAAATGCTTCTATGTGTCGTCAAATTGACGAAAATTGTCACTATATTGGCACCTTCTTGCCATCTGTATGATTTTTAGCTAGCTACCATTTGGTTTCATATATCTTTTCGCAAATCAATACATATAATCATTTCTTTGGTCTAACATATTGATTAGGTAATTCAGGGATGAAGGTGGTCGATTATGATTCAAGAAGTTGCAGTTGAACACCTCTGTGAAGGGCTATTTGTCGTTGAGCTTGAAAACGCTCAAGGGCGGTTACGTGTTAATAAGCCGGGCAGAATTCATTCTAATGACCTGATTTATAAGATTAAAGCCAATGGTATAAAAATGGTGTGGGTTGATTTCAATCAGTCAGACCTCAGTCATTATGTTCCTGATCTCAATAAGCGCATCCCTAAGCCCGCTAAAAGCGCCACTATGGCTGTGGAGCTTAAACGAGCTGAGTCTATCTTACTAAAGTCGAAGGATTTACTGAGTAAAGCCATTGATAGCTTATACCAAGGCAAGAATATTGACATCGCACCCATTGCCGACCTGTCGGAAAGTATTGTCGACTCTATTCGTTGTAATCCAGATGCCATTCACTGTGTTGCCTCATTGCGCCAGAAAGATGCCTACCTATTAGAGCATTCCCTAAATGTTGCTTTTCTGATGGTGAGTTTTGGTCGGCACTTAGGTTTAAATCAGCATGTGCTAAAGCAGTTAGCTATTGGAGGGCTCTTACATGATGTAGGAAAAACCCAGGTACAGCTTGAAGTGTTAAATAAGCCGGCTCGGTTGAGTTCGGAAGAGTTTGAGCATATGAAATTGCACCAAGTACTTTCTGAGCCAATTCTAGATAGCATACCGGGGCTTTCCGAGATGAGCCGCCAAGTGAGCCTTCTGCATCATGAAAAGCTTGATGGAAGCGGCTACCCAAGGGGGTTAGCTGGAGGTGAAATCTCATTGGTAGGACGTATGAGCACTATTGTCGATATCTATGATGCGTTAACTGCAACCCGATGCTACAAAGAATCGATGAGCCCAGCTGCGGCATTTAAAATTCTCAAATCCATGACGCCTCATCAGTTAGACAGTGATTTGCTCAATGAATTTATTCGTAACGTAGGCGTCTATCCGGTAGGTTCGCTTGTTGAGTTATCTGATGGACGAGCTGGCTTGGTGTGGGAATCGAATGAAACATCGATCCTACAGCCAATTGTGAAGTGCTTCTATTCAGTAAAATTTGGCCACTATGTAGAAGTGGAGATGATCAACCTTGCCGAGAGTAAGCAGTTAACCATTGAGCGGGGATTAAGTCCGGGAAAGGAAAATATAGATCCTACTCCTTATCGTTAATCTGTATTAGTGTGATTACCGAGGGAGACTGACGGACTAATTACCGAGGGACTTTGTCGTTCCAGCATACCAGCTCCCTGATTGAACACTCAACTAATAATCTCCGCTATGTGTGGGAGAGGAGTAAAGAATCATACTGAGAGCTCGCAGAAGCTTAGTGCTGATGTGGCATTTTCATACCAGATAGAAATCAAGTCTCATACTCAGAACATTTTTTCTGTCAATTCACAGCGTTCCTAAGTATTAAAGTGCCATACGAAATCACTTTGATAACACGGTTCGGGACAAGAATGAGTCAGCCCTGATTGGCTGACTTATAATCATATTGACTCGAATTAGCATCGTCATTAAAACGACGTAATTGGGTTAAGCAAAGAATCTTTGTTGAAGTACATCCCTAAGGGCGAACATCGAACTGAATGTCAGTAAGGTACTTATCTGCTACAGATGTCCATAAGTGCCAATACTTGTAGAACACATCATGTCCTGATACGTTCTTACCTAGTTGATAGAATTTAAATTCTACGTTACCTCCTGACTGTTCATACGATCTAGCGAACGCCTCGATTGTTGTGTCAGAGTAATAAGAGTCATTGCGGCCATAAATAAACAAAACTGGCGCTTTAAACGTGTTTCCTGCATTCTCAAATATCGGAAGGTTCATGGAGATATTGTCTTTATTACAGCTATCGTCGACCCATCCCCCCGAAAAATTTATAACACCTGAAAAGGCGTCTGGATGCTCTGAAGCATAAGCTAAAGAGAGAATACCTCCTCTAGAGTTTCCCGTTAATAATACCTTTTCTTTATCTACCCACGGCTGATTCAAAAGATAATCATATGATGCATCTAACGATTGCATTGCATAGTCTAAGCCTTCTTCAATCCCTTTAGGATCACACGTGTAAAGTTCTTTGTAACTCCCCTCTGATTGGCCTCTACCTCTCCGCATTGGAATTAACAGAGCAATATTCTTTTTGACTAGATACTCTCCAAACCCCCAAGGATTAATTGTGTAATCCTCTGGGATAACATTAGGGCCAGTTGACCCGTGATTAAAAATTACTGTTGGAAAAGGGCCTTCCCCCTCAGGCTTATACAAGGTAGCTTCCAAGTTAATGTTGCTATTCCATAATAAACCTTCTTCTTTCATTGGTATCTGGACGCTTTGTCCAAAGTTGTTTGCTAGTGCGCTATTAGTAACAGTTAAGCAAACTGCTCCTACAATAAAGAAATTTTTAATAACAGCCATTTTAGTTGCCATATAGGTAAGGTGTTGTTTTTACAATGCTAACTATCTCTGTTTACGCAGTTTGTGACCAACGACCATGTTCGGAAGAATTCTTAAAACACACCGATGAAAACCTAATCCAATAACTTTTTTGAGGTAGAGAGGTGATAGTGGTTGCAACTCACTTTGGGACTTTCCCGTGATAGAAAAGTCGGTCACGAGAGTTGTTGACCGCCAGTTTGGTATGATTCTTTATTACTCAGTATGAATCTTTAATTCTTAGGGTGAGACTTTATCCTCTCCTACACTATGTGACGACAAGCGATGATTTTGCTTTCTCAACGCGTAAGGCGCTAGTATTCATTTTTTCCCGTAACCAGATGTACCGAACCCCATTTGGACTCAGTTCTATCTGATATTTTTCTCTAAGCTGAGCCGATACCTGCACCTGACCCAGATGTGGATTTTCCAGTGAAAAGGCGATAACGATTTCTTCGATCTCCTTAGATGTGCGATTCTTGTGATGTTGAACTGGGCTATAAGATCGTTTGAGAGCCTCAGGGCCTTTTTCTTTAAGCAGTTTGCGATGTCGGTATATCGTGTCACGGGAGCAACCACTGAGTCGTGCAGCTTCGGCCACATTCCCAAGTTTTTCTGCTAATTCCAGTGCATCAAGTTTTCTCTGGATTTCGAGGTCATACATAGAAGGTTTGGTTGGTTCGACCACTTCAGAGACCATTAATTTACGGTCTGCAAAGTAGGCCGTGAAGCTGCCGTCAAACTGCTTACGGATTTCTATTTTCTGGTTAGCGATAGAGTGTCTGAGTGGCGAGTCGATTAAGTAAAACTTATTGCTATAACTGAACGTATGGTCTCGGCGGATTTTCCGATATTCTTTCTGAACACAGATATTGTCTAGACTGATATGCGCAGGGACAGGTGTAAATTCAGACTTAATATTCTTGGCCTTAACAGCGATTGTTTTCTGCCAGTATTCAGGGATAAACACTTCTTGGAGATATTGATTAGCACATTGCATATCAGAGATGCCTCTCAAGCGTAACTCAGGAACGAGACGATCTTGGAAGGTATCGAATGAGCGCTCAACACGCCCTTTCCCCTGCGGTGAGTTGGCGAATATGATTTCGATACCCAGCTCTTCACAAGCCCTCTGCATATGAGAGAAGTTACAACGCTTAGGGCCACCGAATATCCCTGCCTTGTCCACGTACAGAGCCTTAAATAGCCCTTTTTTCTCGATATAGTTGCGCATAACTTTCAGACAGGCCTCAGTCGTTTCTGACTTAAAGAACTCGGCGTGAATTTCACTGGTTGCATCATCAATAATGGCGATTAGACAAGACTTTTTGTTCCCGAACCAACGGTGTGGACTACCATCCATTTGCAATAACAGTCCTGCCGATTCCATTCGTTCGCGTCTCTTACGTACTTGAGAGCGCCTACGCTTAGCCCTCTTCACATGATGGATATCGTGTGCCCAAGACCGCAAGGTCTCACGTTTAATCTGGATGCCCTCATGTGCTTCTAATAACTCAGCAAGGTGCTGCAAATTCACGTCGTAGTATTTCTCTTTAATAAGAGACTGAACCTGCTTCTTAAGAGTATCGGGTATTTTATTGGCAGGAGTTCTGCCCGTGTTACGGTGAATAACGAATTGTATTCCGACTTTCTGATACTGCTGAAGATAGCGTTCAATAGTGCGACGGGATTTATTTAGAAGCTTGGAAGCATTGATAATACTCATCCTTCCTTGCGCGACCTTGGCGATCCCTGAATACGCACAATGGAGTATTCAGAAAATCACTGATCAAATAGATCCGTCAATTTCCCTTGGTAATTAACTCAGAACGACAAAATCGCTTGGTAGTTAAAGTACGACAAAGTCCCTTGGTGTTCACACGTTAATCTGTATTAGTTCCGACTAGATCTGACACTTCAGTTTGAAAAGAAGAGAGTTACCCACTTTGATTAAAAGTGCTACGCTACCTTCCTATTTTCGTTATTCGCACTTGAAATTGTTTAGTATCTTGCTTTATCGCACACTGCCACCCCATCTTTTGGCAAAGTGTTGTTACCAAGTATAGCCCTACGCCGTAGCCATAATCAGCGGACTCATTTACAGTGTTAGTTTCAGAAACCACTGGGTTAGTGAGCGTCAAGCCAGTATTCAGTTGGTAATCGATATTGATTCTGCCTTCCGCGCTGTATTGCAGGGTATTTCTTATCAGATTGCGCACCAATATTTGAATCAAAATAGGGTTTGCGTCAATGATTGCTTCTTGCTCAAAGACACTCACATCCAGTTGCCTATTGGCAGCTAAATAGTGGTTGTTTGCTAATTCTTGCTGGATGACTTCGCCAAGGTTGATTGGCTGAGTGTGAAATTGGGCTAAATCGTCAGACCATAGCCACAGCAAGGCTTCGCTGGTGGCGCACATATTGGTATTCGCTCGCTGAATCTTGTTAAGTTTACTGGCAAGTTTGGGGGCTAGCGGCTGTTCGGTTTTGTTGATCAGCTCTAATGATGCCTTGGTGATCGCCAGAGGTGTTCTTAGTTCGTGGCTTAATGCCCGTAAAAAGTGCTTCTCTTCTTCATTACGTTGATTGAGCTCTGTTAGCGAGCTTTGGATCTGCTCGGCAACTTCATTCAGTTCGTCAAAGCGAAAGTCAGGTAATTTCTCTGGGATTGTCGGCATGATGTCCTTGGAGGCAATATGGCGGTTCCACTCGCGTAATGATTTGATTGGCTTTAATACAGACCAGCCAAGGTTGTATATGACGCCAATGCTCAGAATGGCTAATACCAAAGCTAATAGGGCAGTCAGGTCGCCAATTGTCAGCCCTATTATGGCGCTATCGAGTGACTCATCGTAGATGTGTAATGCGAATAGAAACTGATCTGTATTAGGGTTGTAATAAGGCAGCAAGTAGATGAATTGACCACCCTGGTGCTCAAAGTACAGCTCTCCGTCTACCCATGCCGGATCCCCAAATAGGTCCTGAATTGCTTTGGGTAAGGCGTTATATTCCGGAAATATTACGATCGGTGCATTTTGCTTAGTTGGTAGGTTTTGTTCGATATAGCTTTCTGCTTCTTGTGTCATAAAGTAATGAACGGAATCATCGTTGCCCCAGTCATAGACCAGATTGGTCATGCCAATGAATACCAGCATGATGATTGAAATCAATAGGGTGATTTGTAGCGAGATATAGCGGCTTATACTACGTGGCAACATCAGGCTTGTCCCTCTGGGGCGGCAATCATCACTCCCCGGCCACGAACTGTTGTGATCAATGGGCTGAGCTCTGGGGTGTCGACCACTTGCCGTAACCGATAGAGCAACATCTTCAGAGCGTCTTTGGATGGAGCCTCACCGCCCCAGACATGGTCTTCGATATCGATTTTTGCTACAACGGATGGGCTACGTTTGACAAGAATTTCCAGTAATCGCCATTCGGCAGCGCTTAATGAGAGCTGCAGACCTGCTCGGTAGGCTTGTTGCGCCACTAGGTCTAGCTTCAAGTCGGCAATTTTGATGTTATCTGCAGGCGGGTAGGCTCGATGAGCCAAGACTTTGATCCTCGCGGTAAGCTCGGCCAGCTCAAAAGGCTTAACCAAATAATCATCTGCGCCTTTGTCGAAGCCTTTGAGCTTGTCTTCCAGGTTAGCCCGTGCGGTGAGCAACAGACATGGTGTGTGGTTGCCATTGTGGCGCAGCTTATCCAGCAAACTGAATCCATCCATCTTCGGCATCATCACATCAGAGACAATCACCTGATAAGTATTTTCTTCAAGGAGATTGAGGGCCATGGAGCCGTTATAGGCGATATCACACTCGATGGTTTCGGCTTCCAGATATTCGATCACCAGTTCAGCCAAGTCCATATCATCTTCGACAAGCAATACCTGCATCTAACGGCTCCTTTAGGTTAAATTAGTGGTTGATCATTGGTGACACAGTGAATACCGCCACCTGCCTTCGCAATCGTTGAGGTCTCGATGAGATACACATCTCTATCAGGATAGAAAGATTCAAGCTTAGCTTGCAGCTCTTTATTATACTCTTCATCACTATCGGCCATGGCAGCAATAAACCCATTTCCAATCAGCCAGTTAGGGTTTCCATCATAACGCTGTACGTTTAGTCCGGCAGCTTCTGCATCGGAAACTAACTGTTCGTCTCTTGTCGTATCTTCAAGAACAGTGACGGCTAAGGTATTGCCATTGATGAATCGTGCTGTGCCATCAATATGGCCAGTTGTGCCATCACCTGGGTAATAACCATAAGCCCAGACAATAGTGTGTACTCCAAGCTTTTCTCTTAAGATCGCCTCATGCTCTTGCTGTGTCATACCAGGGTTGCGTTGATCCTGACAGTCCCAGTTGATCACTAGCACGCCATCACCATTTACCTCGACATTACCTTTCTCCAGTATGTAGTCAAGATATTGTTCAGACTCGACATTTAGCTGCTTGGCCACATAGTCAGGGATGAGGTTGTCATTGGTGTAGCTAACATCGCTACCAAAATTGCCTCCCCAACCGTTAAAGCCCCAGTTTTGAATCCAGGTTTTCTGACCGTCGGTGACATAAATTGGCCCGTTGTCACGCATCCAGGCGTTGTCGAATGGTACAACATGCCATTGAATGTTCTTATCCGTGACGCCGAGTTCGGTCAATAGCTGTTGAGCCTGGCTTTTTTCCTGTTCATTGCGGGTTAGCATATGCACTAGCTGATATTGCTGAACGACTGAAACGATTCGGGCGAATGCCGGACGTAGATCTGCTTCCCATTGATCCGGATATTGCATCCAAACCGCAGCTTGGGCCTCCCATTCAGCAGGAACACGCACATTTGATGTTTTGGTTGAGGTCTCGGAGGTTGCTGTTGGTATTATGTCGGTAGAACAGGCTACTAAACCTGCTGAAGCACATAACATAACAATATTGAGTAATTTGCGAGAAGAACTGAACATAAGCCTTTCCTTTTGATTGCACTGAATTGACAGCACTAGCTTAAGGAAGGTTGGGTAACGGGAAGGTAACAGACAGTGATCCAACCGATATGGATCACTGGTTTGATAAAAAATTAGCGAACACGAACAAAATGATTTTGAACGATGGCGTCTAGAAATGTTTCACTCTTAACGAGCTTAAAATTGAGTGGTGCCTCTAAGTCACCAAATAAGGGTAAGCCGCCGCCAAGAAGTACGGGGAGGGTGGTGATAATCATCTCGTCGATCAGATCTTCCTTAAGAAAGTTCTGAATGGTGACGCCGCCATCGATATATAAGTTATTGAACCCTTTCTCGTTGAGTTGTTTAACGACATCTTTGAGTGGGCCACTCACAAGAAAAACTTTATCTTCATAGCCTTCAGGTACTGAAGTCAGTGTGTTGCTCAGTACAAAGACAGGTTTACTGTATGGCCACTCCACATCAAAACTTAAAACCACCTCAAGGGTATTTCGTCCCATCACCAATGCATCAATGCGATCAACATGTTCCACAAACCCCAGATTAGAACCCTCAGGATTCGGAATAGCGTGCAACCAATCTAGGCTGCCATTCTTATCGGCAATGTAGCCATCTAAACTTGTTGCGATAAAAACACTATTTGACATTTTCGACTCCAATACCGGCTAAAGACCGTCTGAACTTGGCAATTAGCCCAGCTTTGTATAAGATATTCTACACTGTAGAAATTATTAAGCAGTCTAGCGAGGGGATTTGATGTCTGTCAAGGAGAAAAAACGCGGCCGACCAAAAGGTGCGAGCAGCCAGCTTAGTAAGCAAGCTATCATGGATATGGCTAAGACCTTGATGCGAGAAGAAGGGAAGATACCAAGCATTCGTAAGCTGGCGTCTAGTCTAAATGTTGATGCGATGGCGATTTATCACTATTTCAGTAATAAAAATGCATTATTAGAAGCAATTACCACTTCACTGATAGAAGATATCTATCAACCTAAAGTGACTGACAAGTGGAAGCTAGAGTTAAACAAGTTATGTAGTAGCTATCTAACATTACTAAACAATTATCCTGGATTACTGGAAACGCTTCTCTCAATGAGCTCCATAAGTCCTGCTGAAGTATTTGTTGAACGCTTCAATACCGTTATAGAGCCGTTGAACCTTGATGCTGGTTCAGCCAAGAAGGCATTGGATTTGTTGGTTGATTACCTTCATGGCTTTGCACTTGCATTAAATTGCAGTGGCAACCAATCGACACTGAATATAGACATGGTCGAAGGGCCACTCGATCTGTATTGTATTGCTCTGGAAAATGTAAAGAAGGACAATTAGAGGTCTAAAAGTCCATCTATACGATTAACCCTGAAAGTAACTCCATCAAACAGAGCATTAACTATTGATGGGTATTACTAACTCTCCTTCATGGCTGAAATGACTGAAGGCTCATTGAGTAGATTAAATAACAGGCCTTTTGCTGATGATCGCTGGGAATCGGATAAGGCTTTCTTTGGATTCTCTCTGGACTGTGTAAGTATGTTTTTGATGAACTTGCTGTTAGTACCGGATAGTTCATACACAAACCTGAGAGTGTCTAGCAACTCACCCTGAGGCAAACTATAAACAGCCATTTCACAACCAAGGTTATCCATGGAAAGTAAGTTGTTCACTACCACCTTACGCTCAGCATTGAACTTCTCTTTGGCTTTATAGCCATCAATCAAAGCCTGCACTCTATCGGCGATAGCTACAGGCACTTCCATTGTTTTAGTTTCATGAGTCATTATTGATTCTCTTGCTCTAGCTGGGATTTTATCACTGGCTCAAGTTTACGCTCTAGCGCATGTTTCGGCATCAACTTTAGCATTAATGTGAGGTAATGCACTGGCCATTGTGTGATCTCCTGTTATGTAATCAACCCAGCATATTTTTCTTAACCTTAAAGGGCCACACTAGAGATAGTACTCTAACTAGTTTATGCTCAGCATCGAGTCTGCGGGAGCATGGCTGCTTGTGTGATCACCAAGCGATTCTGTCGTACCTTAATTACCAAGCGACTTTGTCATTACGTTAACTACCGAGGGAATTTGACGGAGCTAAATTAGCGTACCTTTTAAAGTAATCAATGGAGCTTTAGAAGGTGCTAAGGATGTTCTACATGGATTCAAAATCCCAGTTCACCGTCGATGTTATTAGTAAGGTCATCGATGGAAGAATCAGTATCAATAGTGCCGTTACCTTGCTGAGCAAATCACGGAGAACGGTTGAACGTTATTTAAGTCGTTATCGCAAAGAAGGCATTCGATTCGTTATTCATGGTAACAAAGGTCGTGCTCCTGTAAATAAAACCCCAGAGTCGCTCAAAAAAGAGGTGCAAAGCCTCATTCAAACCAAATACTTCGATTTTAATCTGCAACACCTCTCCGAGCTTCTTGAGAAGAATGAAGGGACCGCCATAAAGCGCGAAACCTTGCGATCTTGGGCACACGATATCCATCATGTTAAACGTGCGAAGCGACGAAGAAGTCGAGTAAGAAAGTATCGAGAGCGTATGGAGTTGCCAGGTTTAATGCTTCAAATGGATGGCAGCCCTCATCGCTGGTTTGGTGATGAGAAATCTTGCTTGATTGCCATCATTGATGACGCCACCAGTGATATTCATGCTCAGTTTTTTCCCTCAGAAACAACCGAGGGCTGCATGAAAGTGATGAGAGCTTACGTCGAAAAACGCGGTGTATTCAAAACACTTTACGTGGACAGAGCGGGTATCTTTGGAGGCCCGAAACGCAGTAACTTCTCCCAAATGCAGCGAGCCTGTGAAGAGCTCGGAATTGAGATTATCTTTGCTAATTCACCGCAAGGAAAGGGCCGCATAGAACGCTCATTCGATACCTTCCAAGATAGGCTTGTACCAGAGTTACGATTGCACAACATCACGGATATGGAGAGCGCGAACCGCTATTTACAAGAAGAGTTCATCCCCAAGTATTGGGTGAAAAACATCATGGTTCAGGCCAAAAGTGCACGCTCTGCCTTTAAGAGCTTGCCACCTGATTTAGACCTCAACACCATCTGTGTGCAGAAAGAGTATCGGACGATACGGCGTGATCATACGTTTAGCTTTGATAGCAAAATGTACGTCATTGACTCGCCCATCCGCTACTCAATCGAAAATCAGAAAGTAGAGATCCGATGCCAGTTTGACGGCACATTCTCCGCCTATTTTGGTCACCGTCGGCTTGATATCACAGAGTTAGTAGAACCTAGAAAATGTCATGAATATGGCAAAGAGGTTCAACGGAAAATAGAAGCGTTAGAGCTTGTTGAGCAACTCGGCAGCGTATCTAAAGCAGCCCGTATCCTCGGCTGTTCCCGCCAAACGCTTTATACCTATCAACAAATTATGGAAGAGCAAGGGCCAATCGGTCTGAAGAGGATCAATAAGCCATTGAAACGCAGTAAAAACCGTATATCGGAGGGAACTGAGGATAAGATTATCGAGCTGACATTGTTGAACCCTCATGGGACATCGATACAACTGATGAAGGTGCTCAAACAGCAAAATATCACGGTGAGCATTAGCACTATCCAAAATATCTGGAAGAGAGAGCAACTCAATACCAGAGAGCTCAGAATCAAGCGCTCTCAATCAATGAATATCGAAGTGTGAGGCGAGTAAGCAACATGAGAACTAGAATATAAGAGCATGACAGAATCGGTTGGTATTTATCCCGTCATGTTCCCTCAGTAATGACACATGCCAGGCTAATGATGTCTTCACAATCTCAGTAGGGAGTCGAGTTGCTAGCAACGAATGTTCATGGTCTTGAGTGTTTTCTCCGGAAGTACTTTTTAGGTGGCAATGTAACTGTTAGTCAACCTCACATACTTGAAAAATCTTCCAGACTCCATCTCTTTAAGTCATAAGTAAAAAGCCACTTTTCGTTATATGTAGAGAGTGTCAATTATAACGAGCATAACATGTTGATTTTCAAGTATAACAACCTCGATTTGGTGCTCTGGATATCTAGAGATCCTTCCGCTCTTCTTTGGGCATTTCCGGCTTATTGCCTTATTTCCCAAAATAAATGTGACAAAGAGCTGTTTTCACTAATCGATATATACCTTACTATATAACGGTGTTGAGTTCGCTGAGAATAGAGGTGAGGTATGGCGAAGCGTGTTGCATTGTATATGGCGGCTGCATGTTGTTTTATCGGGGCGGCAAGATCTGCGTATGCTGCTGATAAAGTGACTGTTTTTGCAGCGTCGTCGCTAACCAATGCGATGAATGAAGTGGCAGCGGTGTACAAGGAAAAAACGGGAACTCAGTCGACACTTTCATTTGCCTCTTCCGCGGCACTTGCCAGGCAGATTGCACAGGGGGCTCCAGCCGATATTTACTTGTCTGCCAATGAGAAGTGGATGGATTATGTCGAGAAGCAACAGGCTATTGAACCGCAATCGCGCAAAAGCTTGCTGAAAAACAGCTTGGTGTTGGTTGCTCCTGACTCTTATCCGGCAGATCAAATCGAACTGAGTGCCTCATGGGATTTAGCCAAGGCGCTAGATGGTACGCGTTTGGCTACCGGTGATCCTAAGCATGTACCAGCCGGAATCTACGCCAAGGAGTCGTTGGAAAACGTTGGCTTGTGGCAGAAGGCATCACCATTGCTGGCACCAGCAAATAATGTTCGCTCGGCACTATTGTTAGTGGAAAAACAGGAGGCATTGCTTGGGATCGTGTATAAGACGGATGCCTTGGTTTCCAATAAGGTGAAAGTTGTTGCCGAGCTGCCAGATACCAGCCATGCGGCAATTGCATATCCTGTTGCAATAGTAAAAGATAAGTCCGGCGAGAAAGTTATTGCTTTTTACGATTTTCTACAATCAGAACAAGCGCGCGAGATCTTTGAGAAATACGGCTTTGGAGTTAACTAAGCGTGCTAACTGAATACGAGTTGCAGGCTCTGCTGCTTAGTTTGAAAATTTCGGGAGTGGCAGTGCTGGTAAGCCTACCATTGGGTATTTTGTGTGCTTGGCTGCTGGCTCGCTGCCAGTTCTACGGAAAAGCCATCTTAGATGGCATCGTACACTTGCCACTGGTTCTTCCGCCTGTCGTTATTGGTTACTTGCTGCTGACGCTGATGGGGCGGCAGGGGGTGATAGGCAAAGCCCTTTATGACTGGTTCGGGTTAACGTTCAGTTTCAGTTGGCGGGGCGCAGTGATTGCGGTTGCCGTGGTTTCGTTCCCTCTGATGGTACGCTCGATTCGGCTGGCCTTGGAAAGTGTCGATTATAAATTAGAGCAAGCCGCCCGTACATTGGGGGCAAGTCCATGGAAGGTGTTCTTCACTATTACCTTACCGCTGACCCTGCCGGGTATTTTGACGGGTACTATTTTGGCGTTTGCCCGGGCTCTGGGTGAGTTTGGTGCCACTATTACATTTGTGTCGAATATACCGGGTGAAACTCAAACCATACCGTTGGCAATGTTTTCGTTTATTGAAACACCGGGCGCAGAAAGTGAAGCTGCCCGTCTATGTATCATCGCCATTGTAATCGCACTGGCATCTTTACTGGTATCAGAATGGCTGTCTCGTATGGCTCGTAAGCGTCTGGAAACACAATGTTAGCTATAGATGTACAAAAAGTACTGGGAAACCTTGAGCTGGATATCAAGGTGGAACTGCCGATGCAAGGGATCACCGCAATCTTTGGTCGTTCCGGTACCGGCAAAACATCACTGATTAATGTGTTGAGTGGTTTGAGCAAGCCAGATTCTGGCTCTATCAAGTTGGGAGGGCATGTATTGTGCGATAGCGCAAAAGGGCTCTCTTTACCGCCAGAAAAGCGGCGGATCGGGTATGTATTTCAAGATGCCCGGTTGTTTCCACATTATACCGTGGCCGGTAATCTGACTTACGGTTGCCGTGAGAAAGATCAGGCACATTTTGATGATGTTGTTAAGTTGCTAGGAATAAAGCCACTATTGCAGCGTTATCCATCTTCTTTATCTGGTGGAGAGAAACAGCGTGTGGCCATCGGTCGGGCTCTGTTAACTAAGCCGGATATGCTGTTAATGGATGAGCCGCTGGCCTCGCTCGATTTACCGCGCAAACAGGAGCTGATGCCTTATTTGGAGAGACTGGCCAAACAGGTAAATACCCCGATTCTTTATGTTACACATAGCCTTGATGAGATTTTACGCTTGGCTGATCATATGGTGATGATCAACAAGGGAAAGGTGGTTGTAGCCGGGAATGTAAATAGTGTCTGGGGCTCTCCGGAAATGCGCCCGTGGTTGCCGCCCAAAGAGCAAAGTTCACTGATCAGTGCACGGGTAAATCATACTCATCCGAACTATGCTTTGACCCAGGTAATGCTTAATCACAATGCTTGTCTATGGGTGAGTAAACTCAATCGACAACGTGGTGAGTGGGTGAGGGTACGGATCCACTCGAACGATGTGTCGATTACTAAGGCTAAACCGGAACAGACCAGTATTCGAAATATTCTGCAGGCAAGGATTGATAAGATCCTTTCGGCCAATGACGAAGAGAAAGTGGCGGTAAGGCTTCGTGTTGGTGAGGCGCAACTTTGGGCTAACCTGACGTTATGGGCGGCCGATGAGCTTAACCTAACGGTGGGAGATGAGGTCTTTGCACAAATCAAAGGTGTGAGTGTCACACAAGATGATTTGGCCTAGGTGTATTCATGGCCAATTAATGGCATTTGTACTCAACAAACCACAAATAAATACCAGCAATAAAGTTAATGCTAGTATTTATTTGTGGTTTGATTTTTATCAAAATAATAATAAATTTGGATAAGTATTTTTTGTTGTAGCTATGTTTTTACAATAGATAACTTAAATGGCATTGGTTATCTGGATGCTGGTGTAGTAATTAGCATACATTTGACGAAGCTTGATTGGATTATCTTTATATTGTTGATTACAAAGGATTAATTCTGTGTTTGAACGGTGTTTTCACTTTGTATTATTTGTCAAAAGTGTGTCAGGATGTGTGAAAAATAACCGTTGCATATTGAACTGTTCAGCGTTGAGTCAGTATATTGTTTCCCACATTAAGGCTGATCAGGAATTGGCTTAGAAACATATCTTTGTTTTCTTAATATACTTTTTTGCTGTTCGGATACTATATAAGTCTATTTTGAAATCACAAATTCAATAATATATATACTGGATGTACCCATGCGAACATTATCACTATTAATTCTTTCAACACTACTAGTTACAGGCTGTGGTTCTGGCGGAAGTTCTGAAGACAGTGCCGTGTCTGACGGAGGTTCTAATTCTGGTAGCGGGTCAGTAATTCCAGGTGGTGATGGCGGTAGTGGTGGTGCAGATTCCAATCCCGGTGGTAATGATCCGGCTCCGGCTCCAGCACCAGGCGGTGACTTTGCCGAGCAGATGCTAGCAGCAGTAAATGCCGCTCGTGCAGAAGCACGTGATTGTGGTGGGCAGATGATGCCAGCAGTTCCTGCTCTAACTTGGGATTATAGCCTTGAGCAGGCTGCATTTGTTCATTCGAGCAATATGGCAAACTACAACTTTTTCAGCCACACTGGGCTAAACGGCGATCAGCCTAGCGATCGTGTGTCGGATCAAGGTTATAGCTGGAGCTCTGTGGGTGAGAATATTGCCGCGGGTCAGCAAACACTGGATTCTGTGATGACCAGCTGGCTAAACAGCCCAGGCCACTGTGTAAACATCATGAGCGCTAACTACACCCAAATGGGTGCATCATCAGTGACTAACTCCAGTGCACAATACGGCATCTACTGGACTCAGGTATTTGCTCGTCCGCGTTAATACGGATTTTCGCCGCTGATACATATCTGTATTAGCGGCGAATGACTTTATTGCTTGCTCTTGTCTTTTGAGAGTATTGCTACTTGGCCGTCACTAAAATAGTGGCGGCTTTTTGAATATGCTACTGGACTGCCAAGCGATTGATAGCGCACAGCCCAGTCTGACTTTTCCGCACTGACGGCAAGTTTATCTCTTTCTATATCGATATCAGGGTCAATGGCATGCAAAATAGTAATGATCCCTTTGTAGTGTGCCAACTTTAAGTCGTTGTCATAACTGACCGAACCTACCCATATATTTTGTCCAGATTGTGCTTCTTTACCGGCATACCACCATCTTATGTGCTTCCTGTTAACAAGATCTCCGGCAACCTGATAGGCAAACCATTGGGGTTGACGGTTCCAGTATAAATCTGAAATTGGTGGTAGCTCCTTGGCAAGTAGCCCCAAGTAACCTCGAAACGTGACTTCATCTCGTGAGAATGTCTTATTCTCAACCCAACCAAGATCATCCATTAATTCTTGAGGCGAATGGCCTATAACAATGGTATTAATCGGTTGTGCCTGATAGACGGGAGCCAGGCCGGGGTAGACGGTATAATTAAGGTCTTGCAGCGATATTTTGGCATTGTCTATTTCTTTAGTTTCAAATGCATAGGCATTACTGACGAAGAAGTGAAAATAATTAACGCCTCCCATGATGACGAGCCAGCAGAAAATGATGCTTAGCCACTTCTTCCAGCTTCTCGTGCGGTATAGAAACAGGCTGATCATCAAAGCTGTCAAGGTAGCAACAACCAGCAGGCCATGTTCTTTGAAGAAGAGAGAAAAAGTGCTTAGCTCGGGTAGCGATTCGATACCTTGCGCGAGCAAATAGCCTGCGAGTACGAATTGCCCTACGCCAATAAACAGCCCGATTAACGAATACATAGTGAAGGCCAACCAGGGCAATACATAGCTGCCTGCAAGGAAGGGCATTATCCACGCAACGGGCCCTAGCAAGCGGGCGATAGCGACGACCAGGGGGCCGCGCTGCCTCAGTACTAGCCTTGCTCTGGCAATAGGACGCCGGGTTTTGGGAATGCGCTGGCTGAGCCAGCGTCGCCCGTCTTTACCATATCGACGTCCAATGAAATAGCTGACCTGATCACCAATGAAGCCACCAGCGATGACTGACATCACACCGTATACCGGGCCGCTGCTTAGCAGATAGCCAGCAGCCAGCAGAAAGGGCTCTCCTGGGAAAAACAGGTTGGGCCCTATCAGTGCGTCAAGCAGGCTGCCTCCGAAGAACCACCACCAGCTTGCATCTAGCATTTGCTATCAACATCCTTGTAGTGATCAAATTTGTATTCCATCTCATTGTTGCGCATTTCTCCGAAGAAAAAACGGCGAACGTTGGCTTTGAGGTAAGTGAGTCCCATGTTGAAGAAGCCGTCCTGCTCTAGTCGGCGCGGATCAAACCAGAAGCTGGTAGGGAGCATGCGGTAACGCCAAGTTTCAGATGCCCTGCGAACATAATCACAGTCTTCACAGAGTACAATGCTCTCATCAAACCCGTTTATTTCTTCATGAGCCCGTTTGGTTGAGAACAGGCAGGCACCTACGGCTGTAGGGAAGAAGAATGAAGTGAGAAATAATCCAGCATTGAATGCGCCGTAACCGAGACGATAACCAATGGATAATTCCTCTGCACTCATATAGACGCCTGCAACTTCCAGCTTGCGTTTTTCAAGCTGGTGGAGTGCGTTGGTCAGGAAAGTTGGCTCTAGGCGGACATCGGCATCGAGGAACAGAATACGTTCATGGGACGCGAGCTTGGCGCCAGTATTTCGGCCAAGACTGGTTCCTCTCGCTTCCATTTTGTGGACAGACAGAGCGGGTAGTGCTTTTTCAAACCCCTGAGCAACTTCGTAGGTATTGTCATCACTGTTGGAGTCAACCACGATAACTTCAAAGTTACGGTGGCTTTGCTTACTCAGATCTTCAAGCAAGCGCCCGATACGTTTTTCTTCATTTAGGGTAATTACTACAATGCTAATAGGATTCATACTGACCTCTCAAAGATTTAACTGGCTTTTACTGTTGAGGGAAGTATGCAGGGATGTGACTGAATTGAAGGTGAGGCGCTAATTCATCTTATGTTCATCCAGCGGGGAGCGAGCGTTCGAAGAAGAGTTAACGTTGATAGAAATTATGGATCTGATCACAGAGCCAATCCGGATCATCAAGAGGAAGATCATGGCCAGCGCTTGGATGGAGGAATAGCGGTAGCTGCCAGCGTGAAGCTAACATCTTACTGCAGGTGACATTAACTAGTTTATCTTGTTCTGATGCAATTAAAAGAACGGGTTTGGTGGGCGAATAACGAACTCGATATCGAGCGGCTGCCTGAAGCTGAACAAGGGCATTGCGTGTGCTGACAGGATATTGCTTTCGCCATGTGATCCATTCATCAAGTGTATGTTGATGCTGGTATTGATGATTGGACGTTAGCGCCATGATTAACGCTTCTTTGTTCTCAGGAGTGGTACGAAGGATATTGATAATGGTTAGATATTGCCGCCAGTTTAATCGGTGATAGAGAGGTGAACACGGGCGTACACTGGTATTGATAAGCACCGCAGAGTGGATTTCATTTGGGTAGCGAGTCATCCATTCAATCGCGATCATTCCACCCATGGAGATAGCAATAATATCAATAGAATAGGGATTGATTTCTTTTATTCTTAATTGCACCCGCAAGTCATTGACCATTCCTTGGATTGAAGAGGGTGAGGCCGCCTGGTGGCGGGCACCGTTCCCTGCAAGATCTAGACAAATAACTGTCCGGGCTGGATATCGTTCGCATAACTGTTTATAGAACAGCCCCCAGTGACGCTTTTCACGAAGCAACCCACGTATCAGGACGATAGGTTTTTGATCAGAATCCTGAACAGCTTCCTGGAAAGGGCTCTGAGTCTTCATCGACTACTCCGTCAAAGGTGAGTTGGAATACCACACCGCCTTAACCGCGTCGGCATATGATGGGTTACGATTACTATAGTACCAAGATTGATAAGAGTAAGTCGCATTTACTAAAAATTCCATCAAAGTCAGATGAGTACGCAAAACTTGCAAATCGCTTGGACTGATTTTACTGGTGTGGACATGAGGTAGTCGGTGTTTGATTAAAGCGGGGATATGATATTTCGGGATAGCCACTCCTTGGAGTGGCTATTGTTCGCTTACTAACTGTTCTTCTTAGCGGTTTCAAGCTGGTACGCTTCAATCTCTGATACCCACTTCGGGCGATTGATATATCTCCCTAGTAGGTAAGAGGGGATTAAGAAAATAAACAGGGGTAATGACTCATGGATATAGGTGCTGGCTAAAGCCTCTTCATGGGAAAAGTAATTAAGAATAGCCAGAACGCCAAAGATACCCCCTAACATAACCAGAATAGCTGAAACAACCAGAGTTAATCCGAGTAGATCTCTAAAGTAAAGCTTAGATGCAGTCATTATCGTTGCCTCAATATAGATTTACGATATGAATATACTCCCTGTAGACGACAAAAGCGTGAGATATGTCATACAATTAAAAGGCACTGATTAAAATAAGTAGTTAATTGATTTTGGACAAGTTCTAGCCAAAAAGGCAGAGTATAGATTTGAATCTATACCAAAATCGTAGTGGATCAAAACGTGTATCTCGCTCCCATTTGATAGTTTGTTTCTTCGTAATCACCCACTGAGCGCTGTTGGGTGTTAAGTTCAAGACTCATCTGCTTTGAAACTTGAACAATATTGCCCAGGCGGACTTCACGTAAGGTTTGGTCATAGTGAGTGACTCTCAATGCAGGCTCAATACTCCAGGCATCCGTTAAAGTAACCCGTGCACCTAGCTCACCAGTGAGACCACTGTCTTTTTGATTGACCTTTACTAACCTGCTTTGATTATTGTTGAGAATCTCGCGCTCTAGCTTGGTTCTTGCCCCACCAGCAAGGCCATAAAATGCAAGACCATCTAATATTGGCTGATAGTAGCCAATGCCTAGCATATTATGGCTGAGTGTCAGAGTATCTCTGATAGTGACATCAGAGCGAAGTTCGACAAATAAATTGCTGGCAAAATTCCAGCTTCCTCTAAGATAAATGCCAGCTAGAGAATCAGTCGATTTTGTCTCGTACCTATCATCATAGGAATAGGCCGATGATACTACCTCGTTTTGTAGGGTGGTGTACTGTAATCCGCCTGATAGGTAACTAAAGCTATCGTTGGTATTTATCGCTGTTTGTGCTTGCACAGCTAGCGGGCTACAGCATAGGGCAATAAGGGTGATCAGAGGTATTTTGTTCATTTGGTTCAGTGCCTGAAATTAATCAGATCTGACTGTTTTTGAGTAAGTTAGCCGGATAATACGCCAATAAAAAACAATGTGCAATAACATTGTGTACACCGTTTAATTGTGTTGGTGCTGCTTGAGCTATGTCAGTTCACGAAAGGGGAAAATATTGGGAAAAGTTAGCGGTTAGATTGGGTTAGAGGATCCATTTAAACGCATGATGGAACTGTGCTTTTCCATTTTCAGTAATCACTTGGCCATGGGATAGGATAATGCGGTCAAATGGCCAGGTCAGGATTTCTTGTAAAGACTGGCGAAGTCGGGTTCTATCTTTAAATGTCAGGCGCCAGTATAGCGGCATAGCTGGCTCAGAATAGCAGCCATTCAACAGTGCTAGAGCAATAGTCAGTATATTTGACGAAGGTTTTAGCCAGGCGAGAGTATCACCAACAATAAGGGTTCGCGAATTTGGGTCGCAGAAGATGACTTCTTCCATCCTGTCGCTGCCACGAAGCAGAGTCTGGTAGAGCTGATGGCGCCATAATGAAGGTGTTTGCGCACTTAGGGCGTCGTCAAAAGCCAGATCAGTACGTTTGTTTTGCAGCCCGGGTGGAGCAAAGAAGTAGGCCTCAGGATAAGCCAGCCACCATTCAGATAGGAACAGGTGATGGTTCATGTTTGGGGTGACAATGGCGTGTATTTGTCCGAGTTTGGTGAGTTCAAGCTGGAGTTGTGTTGTCAGCTGAATAGGTGAGTGTATCAGCAACTTGTTGTCATCAAGCCGGATAACAGTCATACGGGCACCGACAGGAATGCCGTTCATCTTGAACGGCATGTCCTGGTACCAGATGCGATTGCTGCTCCATTCAATCATAGGTCATCCTTAACCTGTGATGAGCTTCGCTTTGGTTAGAAGCCCATGAGTTTGAGTAAGTTCTCTGCCGTTTCGATGGCCTGCTGGCGATTGGCGATATTCAGCTTCTGGTACAGATTTCGAATATGCGTCTTAATCGTTGTTGATGCGACATCGAGCTCAGAGGCAATTTGTTCATTGCTGTAACCTGTATAGATAAGCCCCAGCACCTGCCATTCACGTTGGGTCAGCGGACTGGTTCGTATCAATTCGGGTACATCTGGCAGGTTGAGTAGCTTTTCAACAAAACTCTCATCAAAGTGTACTGAACGGTTACGTTCTTTACTGGTCATTTCGCGTAAAAGTTGGCGTGCTCGATGCAGTTCAAGTTCGTTGAGGGCTTTCCCTTCAACCAATTCGTGCAATAAGTCACATATTTCACCACCATCACATAAGAAAATCCCAACCATACCCGTGCTGTTGGTCAGAACCAGCGCTTCTTTAAGTTGCTCGAGGGCTTTTTCTCTTACTCCCATACGTTTACTTAGCACTGCTTGTACCACAAGGTTACGGTTCTTGTCTGTGATCAGGTTATGCCTATCACAGTTTTCAAGCAGCATATCTAGAATTACCTGAGAGCGTTCCAATTCACCCACATTCAAACAAGCACGTGCAATGTTGCGCCATTGCAGCTGCTGGAAGTGGTTACATGCGGCTTCAGGCTCTTCGGCTTTGTCGAGCCAGCTTTGAATACTGTCTGTATCGCCTTTTATTTGCCAGTAAAAGAGGTTCGCCAAATCCGTATTGGCTCGCCAGTCGATATGGTAATCAGATCTATCCATCATGCTATTGCAGAGCTCGAGGTAACGAGCAGCTTTGTCCTGCTCACCACGAGTAATCGCAATTCTGGCCAGCATTGAATAGGCATGAAGTGACTTGGTTTCATCAAAAGGAGCGAGTACTTCAAGGCTTTTCAGTGCAGCTTCTTCTGCTTCGTCCAGGCGGTTCCAACACCAGAGGATCTGGGCTCGCAGGCGCAGCAGGAATTCATGCAGGGGAACTTGCTGCAGATGCTGTTCCTTAACCAACTTGAACGCTTGATCCAGCAGCTCATAGGCAGACTGAACATAGCCTTGTGCTAGCAGAATTTCACTCTGTTGCAATAGCGCCCACAGAGCTTGATGGTATACATGGTACTGGCGTGCCATTTTCTCAGTTTGCTGCATCATTGGCAGCGCACGGCTTAGATTTCCTAGGCAGTGATGAACTTCACCCACGACTGAAGTCGCGACAATTCGGCTACGATAAGTGGTTGAAGGTAACTGGCCCAATGCTTGTTCAGACAGTATGAGGGCATCTTCAGGCTTGCTTTGGTTAATGGCTACCTGGGCTCGAAGCGCATTAAACTCACCTTGGATGGCATCGTCAAGAGTAATGTTGTGCTTGTGCATTTCTGCTTCTGACTCAACAATCAGCTCCCCAACGTCGTTATAGCGGTGCTGGCTTTGCATTAGCCAAAGTCGGAGCAGTGCCAGACGAGGGGTGTTGAACAGCTCGTCTCTTTCTAGTAAGCCGATACTGTCTTCAAGTAGCTTAAGCTCGCCGTGGTGGAACATTTCCCAGCCATAATCCGAGAGGATTTCGATACTCAGGCTTTTGTCTTCACTCTTTTGGGCGTGCAGTAGTGCTTGTTGGGGCGAATTTTGTTTCAGCCAGGCTTTTGCTGCCAGGGTGTGGAGTTCTGAGCGCTGTTGAGGAATTTGCGAATAACGTTGGTGACGTAGAAACTCAGCAAACAGGTTATGGAAGCGGTACCAGTTGTTATCGCCTTCCAAGGTATTGAGGAATAAACCAAAGCGATTAAGCGACTCTAGCATCGCCAAGGCATCGCTTCGTCCTGTCAGATCGGTAACCAGTTCGGCATTGAACATATCCAGTACAGAACATTGCAATAAGAACTGCTGAGTTTCACGATCGAGTTGGTCAAACACCTCTTCAGCCAAGTAATCCCATAGGTGGCCACGATTGAAGCTGGCCATTGAGACGGCAGATTCGACCAGGTTATTAGGCCTTTGCTGAGCGTGAAGGGCGATAAGCTGGAGTGCTGATGGCCAGCCTTCTACTTGCTCTCGTAGTGTCTTGAGTACGTCTGATTCAACACTGTCGGTGACACGCTTGTTAAAGAAACGCTCGGTCTCTTCTTCATCGAATGCCAATAGGTCGTTGTCGACTTCAATTAATAGATCTCGTACACGCAGGTTGGCTGTGCCCAACGGTGGAAGGGTACGGCTGGTAACGACGAGAGTGAGGTTATCGGGCATGTTCTTCAGGAAGAATCGCATCCCGTCATGAATGTCATCGTTATTGATGACATGGTAATCGTCTAATACCAAGTAGGTTTGTTCATGGTAGTTGCTAAGTTCACCGAATAACTCACTAAAGAGTGTCGACATACAGGCAAACTGTCGGCGTTCTGCCATCGCCTGCGTTTTCAGGCAGGCATTATCTGTAGCCTTATTGATAGATTGCAGCAGGTAATTTGCAAACCGGAATGTGTCGTTGTCGTTTTCATCGATGTTGAACCAGCCAGTATGGGGGTGTTCATTCAACCATTGTGCAGCCATGGTTGTTTTGCCGTAACCCGCTGGAGAACGGAATAGAACAAGACGGTAAAAAGGTGCCTGATCAAGTGCTTCCAGCAAGCGAGGACGAAGTATCGCATTGTGAAGGCGTGCCGGGCGAGTCAGTTTAGATGGTATCCACATAGTCTTGCTATCTTATGTAAGGTTTCAGGTTCCATTGAAAGCTCTTAGGTATTAATTCCCCGTTTTCACACAGGTTTTAGGTGAGCTTTATGTCATGGGGCAATTAAAATCATGCAATATATTTTTTTTGCGACATTTGATCTGAGCCATAACTTTACCCACCTTAATGCTGAAAGCAGCAATTCTATGCTTTCTCATCCCTAGAAATATGAGTCACTTCACATATATTGAAACATTCATCAAAAAATAAGCCCCTTGTTGCGCATGTGTTTTAATCTGTTTTTGTGAATCAAGTTGCATTGTTTGATTTTGAGGTAGCTGTCTACACCTCGAAATTTTGCTGGAGGTCACATTAAGGGGGGGGATTGGGTAACTACGCCCCTCCCACTCATCCCTAATCCTCCCCTTGCCGGGAGGATGTTTTAACAGACAAATGTAGGCAACATAGTCACCAGTTGGAAATAATCCCAGAGAGAGATTGAACCATGTCTAAAAATGGTCAGACACAACAATTTGATAAAACAGCATTTAAAGCGGCTGTAGAAAAACACCTAACAACGACGTATGCAAATACAGCAGAAACTGCCACACCACGTAGTTGGTACCTGGCGATGGGCCGTGCACTTGCAGAAATCAGCACCGGCAACCTGCTAGAAACAGAAAAAAAACTAGCAGAAGAGAAAGCGCGTAGCGTTAACTACCTTTCTTTAGAGTTCCTAATTGGCCGTCTGACAGGTAACAACCTGATCAGCATGGGCCTGTATGAAGACGTTGCAGCAGCAATGGAAGAGATGGGTCACAACCTGACTGATCTACTTGAAGAAGAACGTGATCCCGCACTGGGTAATGGTGGCCTGGGCCGTCTGGCTGCATGTTTCATGGACTCACTAGCGGCACAAGAATACCCAGCAGTAGGTTACGGCCTGCACTATGAATACGGTTTGTTCCGCCAGTCTTTTGTTGAAGGTCGCCAAGTAGAAGCGCCTGATGCATGGCGCGGTATTGAAGGTTACCCATGGGAAGTGATTCGCCCTGAGCTTTCGCAAACAGTGAGCCTTTACGGTCATGTTGAATCGTACACTGACGAAAATGGCAATGCATGCCGCCGTTGGGTACCGGGCATGACGGTAGAAGGTGTTGCTTGGGATCTACCGATTGTCGGTTACGACAACAAGAGCGTTTACCCGCTGCGTTTGTGGGAATGCCGTTCTAATGCACCTTTCAACCTGGCGCGTTTCAACGACGGTGACTATGTTGGCGCTCAGTACTCAGCACTTGAAGCTGGTAACGTTACTAAGGTTCTTTACCCGAATGACAACCATGACCAAGGTAAAGCACTGCGTCTGATGCAGCAGTATTTCCACTGTGCATGTTCAGTTGCTGATATCCTTCGCCGCCATATCGGTGCAGGTAACAAGATTGAAGACTTGGCTAAGCTTGAAACTATTCAGCTTAACGATACTCACCCAACTATCGCCATCCCTGAGCTGATGCGTATTCTGATTGACGAATACAAGCTAGGTTGGGATGCGGCTTGGGAAATTTCTTCTAAGACATTTGCCTACACTAACCACACGCTACTTCCAGAAGCATTGGAAACGTGGAGTGAAGCTCTGATTTCTCAGATGTTGCCACGCCACATGGAAATCATCTTCGAAATTAACCACCGCTTCATGACGTTGGTAGAAGAGACATGGCCAGGCAACAATGAAGTGAAGCGCAAGCTATCTATCATTGAGGAAGGCCCGCAACGTATGGTTCGCATGGCTAACCTATGTGTTGTAAGTACGTATGCCGTTAACGGTGTCGCGGCTCTTCACTCTGAACTGGTTAAACGCGACCTGTTCCCTGAATTCAACGAACTGTACCCAGGTCGTCTACAAAACGTAACGAATGGTGTAACCCCACGTCGTTGGATCAAATACTGTAACCCTGGTCTTTCTGCACTTATCAGTGAGAAAGTGGGTAACGACTGGCCGAAAAAGTTAGAGAAAATTGCCGGTCTTGAGAAGTTCGCTGAAGATGAAGCGTTCCAGAAGCGCTACATGGCAGTGAAGAAAGAGAACAAACAACGTTTGGCTAATTGGGTTGAAGAAAACATGGGTATCGAGCTAGATACCAATGCCATCTTTGATATCCAAATTAAACGTCTGCACGAATACAAGCGTCAGCATCTGAACTTGCTTCATATTCTGTCGATGTACCACCGTCTGATCAATGATCCGACGTTCGATATGCAACCGCGCGTATTCTTCTTTGGTGCTAAAGCGGCTCCAGGTTATGCGCTTGCAAAAGACATTATCTTCGCAATTAACAAAATTGCCGACAAGGTGAACAATGACCCTCGTCTTGCCGGTAAGCTGAAGGTTGTATTTATTCCTGACTATCGCGTAAGCCTTGCGGAAATCCTGTTCCCTGCTGCCGATGTATCCGAGCAAATCTCTACAGCAGGTAAAGAAGCATCTGGTACCGGTAACATGAAGTTCGCAATGAACGGTGCTCTGACCATCGGTACGATGGATGGTGCGAATGTTGAGATGCGCGAAGAATTAGGCGACGAGAACATCTTCATCTTCGGTCTATTGGTTGATGAAGTACAAAAACTTCAAGAAGAGGGCTACGACCCTTACCGTTATTACCATGCTGATAGCTTACTGCGCGCAGCACTGGATCTATTGGAAACTGATGAGTTCACACCAGGCAAACCTGGCCAGCTGGCGGCGATTCGCCATAACCTGCTGGACGGTGGTGACCCTTACCTGGTACTGGCTGACTTTGCCGACTACGTGAAAACTCACGAGAAAATCGATGCTGAATACCGTGACCAGAAAAACTGGGCACGCAAAGCAATTCTAAATACAGCATTGATGAGCAAGTTTAGCTCAGACCGTAGTATTCGAGACTACGCCAATAACATCTGGAAGCTAGAACCAGTAAACCGTTAATTCACCCCCTTTGGTGATTTAGAGTCTGAATTGATATCAGCAAAACCCTAACATCGTAGCGGCCGCAAGGCCGCTATCGGAGAAAACGATGAAAGACGATCAAGTATTAAAACAAGTTGCTGACATGGTAGGTATTGCAGATAGCTATGTCAGTGCTTGGGGAGATGAAGCCAAGGTTGAGAACGAGACGATCCGTCGTCTGTTGGAAGCGCTTGGTTACGACACCAAAAACGACGAAGCATTGCTTGAGTCAGCAAATAAAAAACAACGTCCTGATGTCCTTGCACCTGTACAGGTAGTGCGTAGCGGTGAGCCAATGCGCATTGCTATGCACCTTGGTCAAAGTGCGCGCATCAGTGACTTTAGCTGGCGTCTGAAAACAGAGCAGGGCGAAGTCATGGAAGGCTGGTTGCAATCTCAGCTGATCAGCGACGAGCGTGCAAGCGGTGGCCCATTGGTTTTCGCTTTGCCTGATGATCTTGAATGGGGTTATCACAAGCTTGAAGTGTTCCGCAAGCGTCGTAAATCTCCGTTTGAAATGACTTTGATCGTCACTCCTCAGTCTTGTTACAAGCAGGATGCCCTGCAAGATAACAAGAAACTGTGGGGTACCAGCGTTCAGCTGTATTCAATTCGCACTAATCACAACTGGGGGATTGGTGATTTCGGTGATCTGAAACAATTGGTTGCCGATGTTGCTGCTCGCGGTGGTGATTTTGTTGGTCTCAACCCGATTCATTCCTTATTCCCAGCTAACCCGGAAGGTGCAAGCCCATACAGCCCATCTTCACGTCGTTGGCTGAACCTGATGTACATTGATGTGAGCTCAGTGTCTGAGTTTGGTCAGTGTGATGAAGCACAACAGCTGGTGGGAAGCCCTGAGTTCCAGCAGCGCCTGGTTGAAGCGCGTAACGCTAACTGGGTTAATTACAGTGAAGTATCTTGCCTGAAAATGGCCGTACTACCTTTGCTGTTTGACACTTTCTGTGAACGTCACCTAGACATCAAGACGTCTCGTGCCCAACAGTTCCTAGAGTTCGTTGAACAGGGTGGTGAGAGCCTGCTTCATCAGGCAGCGTTTGATGCCCTCCATGCTGAACTGAAGAAAGAAGATGACTCAGTATGGGGCTGGCCGGTATTCCCTGAAGAGTACCGTCATTTTGATAATCCGTCTGTACAGACTTTTATCAAGAAAAACTTCAAGAAAGTTCAGTTGTTTATGTATCTTCAGTGGTTGGCTGATACCCAGCTGGCTGAAGTTAATGAACTGGCCGAAGAGAAAGGCATGGCAATGGGTCTTTACCGTGACCTGGCTGTCGGTGTCTGTGACTCGGGGGCTGAAACATGGGCAGATCATGGTGCCCTATGTCAAGACGTTAGCGTGGGCGCGCCACCAGATATTCTCGGTCCTTTGGGTCAGAACTGGGGGCTTCCTCCACTAAATCCTGATGCTCTGAAGGAAACCGCTTACGAACCATTTGTTCAGCTGCTTCGCGCTAACATGCGTAGTTGCGGTGCGTTGCGTATTGACCACGTATTAGGCTTGCTACGCCTATGGTGGATCCCTAAGGGTGAAGGTGCACAAGACGGGGCGTACATGTACTACCCGGTAGAAGACATGATGTCTATCCTGGCGCTGGAGAGTCATCGTTATGAGTGCACCGTGATCGGTGAAGATTTGGGTACTGTCCCTGACGAGATCGTTGAGAAGCTATCTACAGCGGGTATTCACTCATACAAGGTCTTCTTCTTCGAAACGGCTGAAGATGGTGGTTTCTATTCACCATCACATTACCCGGCACAATCGATGGCTGCACTGTGTACCCATGACATGCCAACACTGCGTGGCTTCTGGCACTGTGATGATCTTAAAATGGGCGAAGAGCTTGGTTTATACCCTAATAAAGAACAGTTAGCGGGCCTATTTGTCAGCCGAGCTGAAAGTAAGCAAAAAATCCTTGATAGTTTGGCTTGGCATGGTTATCTTCCTGAAGGTGTTGGGCAAGATGCTGCATATGTACCAATGGATCAGCACCTGAGTGAAGGCATGCAATTGCACTTGGCTGCAAGTTCAAGTGCGCTACTTAGCCTTCAGCTTGAAGACTGGCTAGAAATGGACCAGCCAGTAAATATTCCAGGAACCGTCGATGAGTATCCAAACTGGCGTCGTAAGCTTTCTACTACCTTAGACGATATCTTTACTCGCCAGAATATTGTTGACTTAACTCGACGTTTGACTGAAACACGAGAGAAAGCTTCACAAATATCTAACCAGGAGTAATGCGTTGGACACACTGACAGTGACCCGCAGTGATAAGGAATATGTGCAGCTCGAAAGAGCTGCATTCCCAGACCCATTTTCTTTTCTAGGCCCTCAGTATCAGCCTCAAGGTATCGCGCTTCGCGTGTGGATGCCTGGGGCTGAAAGTGTTGTTGCAGTAACAGAAAACGGTGATCGTTTCACTTTAACCCGAGAAGCCGATAGCGGCTTCATTCTGGAAGGTGATACGGACTTTACCACTGCTATTTATCAACTAGACATTCGCTGGCCGGAAGGCGAGCAAACTCTCTACGACCCTTACCAGTTTCACAATCTGCTACCATCAGGCGAAGCCTTAACTACACCTTCTCTCATGCACAGTGAGATGGGTGCGCAGTTGATCACCTTGAACAAAGGCAGTAAGCCAGTGTCAGGTGTTCGCTTTCTGATTTTCGCCCCTAACGCGTCGGCAGTGAGTGTTGTTGGTCAGTTTAATGCGTGGGATGGCCGTCGTCACCCGCTTCAGAAACTGGATAATGGCCTCTGGGGCTTATTTATTCCAGATCTTGAAGAGAATGAACTGTATAAGTTTGAGCTAAAAGACAGTGATGGCAACGGCCTTCCGCATAAGGCTGATCCATGGGGGTATTACTCAGAGCAATATCCGTCTTTTGCTTCGAAAATCTACGATCAGTCTCGTTATCAGTGGAATGACAGTAAGTGGCAGTCACGCCCGGTGACTGCCAAACATCAGCAAGCCCTTTCATTCTATGAGCTGCATGCGGGGTCATGGCGCACCAAGGAAAATGGTGATTTCCTCACTTATCGCGAACTTGCTGATGAGCTGATCCCTTACTTGATGGATATGGGCTATACCCATGTTGAGCTGATGCCAATTTCTGAGCATCCGTTCTATGGTTCATGGGGCTATCAGCCAATTGGCCTGTTTGCACCAAGTAGCCGTTACGGTACGCCGGATGATTTCAAGTATTTTGTTGACCAGTGTCACCAGGCCGAAATAGGTGTCGTACTTGACTGGGTACCAGCGCACTTCCCGTCAGATGATCATGGCTTGGCTAACTTTGACGGTACTGCACTGTTTCACGACCCGGATCCACGCCGTGGCTGGCACCAGGACTGGCAAAGCTATATCTACGATTATGGCCGTGATCATGTTCGCCGTTTCCTCGTATCAAACGCCTTGTTCTGGTTTGAGCATTATCATATTGATGGCCTGCGCGTCGATGCGGTCGCTTCAATGCTTTACCTTGATTATTCACGTGAGCATGACCAGTGGATCCCTAACCACGAAGGCGGCAACGTCAACTTTGATGCGGTTAGCCTATTACGCTGGATGAACGAGGAGGTTTACCGTCATTACCCTAATGCAATGACCATTGCTGAAGAGTCGACGGCGTATCCTGGTGTTTCCAAGCCTACCGATATGGGCGGATTGGGTTTCGGATTTAAGTGGAACATGGGCTGGATGCATGACAGCCTTTCTTATATCAAAGAAGAGCCTGTTCACCGTAAATACCACCATGACACAATTACCTTCCCGATGGTATATGCCTTCAGCGAAAACTATGTTCTGTCTTTGTCTCATGATGAAGTGGTGTATGGCAAAGGCTCGCTGCTGAACAAAATGCCGGGTGACGAGTGGCAGCAATCTGCCAACCTGCGCGCATTTATGGGTTACATGTATGGTCAACCCGGTAAGAAGCTAAACTTCATGGGAGCCGAGATAGCACAAAGTGCCGAGTGGGCTCATGAAGGCCAGCTGGAATGGCATTGGCTACAATATCCGAGACATAGTGGCACGCAGGCACTGGTTCGTGATCTGAACAAGCTGTATACCAGCACCCCAGCACTGTTTGAGCAAGATTGTGCACCGGAAGGCTTTGAGTGGCGAGTTCAAGACGATGCCGAGCAGAGTATTCTGGCCCATGAGCGATTGGCGCTTAATGGTGATAAGGTACTGGTTGTTTCGAACTTTACCCCAATTCCTCGCCAAGGCTATACCCTAGGTGTACCTGAGGCGGGTGAGTACCAGTTATTATTGAACTCGGATGATGGAAAGTACTGGGGCAGCCAGGCACCTGTTACCCAATCTGTTCATACTGCCAATGAGCCAAGTCATGGTTTAACGCACTCAATTAAACTCGATCTACCTCCGCTATCGACTGTATTTCTATCATTCTCGAAGAAATAACAGTTTCGTCTACTAACAAAAACCCGTGATCAAGATCACGGGTTTTTTTGTCATATATCAAATTTCAATAATACAGGGTGCAACAGATACATAAATTATTGCTGTTATGTCCTTTTTTTGACATTTTTGCGTCAAATTAATTTACATCAAGTTGTTAGAATGGAATTAATGTCACAATGGCATGGCAAGGTTTTTTCATGGCAAAAGCAAAATTGCTTTGTATAAAAAAAATGCTAATAAAAAATAGAGATAATAATGACAAGAACAGTAAACCAAGCCTCAGCAAGTCGTGGCGGTAAGGCGGTTGATTACTCTGCTGCGTTAGATTTGATATCTACGACCGATCCACAGAGCCATATTAGCTATGCGAACCAGAGCTTTTGCGATGTTGCTGGCTATAGCGAAGAAGAACTGGTTGGTAAGCCTCATAATTTAGTACGTCATGGCGATATGCCTAAGAAAGCGTTTGAACAGTTATGGCAATATGCCCGCGCTGGCAAAAGCTGGATGGGTATTGTTAAAAATCGCTGTAAGAATGGAGACTATTACTGGGTATCTGCTTTTGTTACCCCAATCACTAATGAAAATGGAGAGGTTGTTGAATACCAGTCTGTTCGTAGCCGCCCCAAGGAAGAAGAAGTACAACGGGCCATTGATGCGTATAAAGAGTTAGACAGCGGCTCAGCAGCGGATAAAAAGTTCAGGTTTCGCCAGGGATTATGGCTTAATAGCGTATTATTCCTGGCGCTACTGTTATCTGCGGTACAGATTTTTGTCGATGTCCCTCTTTTGTTTTCTGTTTTGATACCGATGCTGCTATTAGCAGGTTTAGGGATCAGTGCCTATTCCCAGTCTCGATTAACGACTGTGCAAGAGCTGGCTAAAAAAGCCTATGATAACCCCGTCATGGAGCCTATCTATACTGGCAAGAAAGATGATTTCTCAGTCGTTGAGCTGGCATTGAGAATGCGGAAGGCTGAACTTAGAGCGATTGTTGGTAGGGCAAGTGAAACTTCTGGTGATATTCTAATTTCTGCTGAAGATGAGTTTGCCAATACCCAGCAGATCAAAACCAACCTATCCCAGCAGGCCGAAGCGACAGAGCAGGTTAGTGTGGCAATGGGACAAATGTCATCGACAGTGAGGGAAGTGGCAGAAAGCGCAGCCCAGGCATCGACGTTGACTTTCCAGGCTCAGGAAATGGCCGGTAGCGGTCAAACCAGTGTTGAAACAACGATTGAGTCTGTACTCTCTCTTCATAGTGAGCTTGATAACTCAAAACAGGTTATTAATGCTTTGTCTGAAAGTAGCCGTCAAATTGAGGGTATCCTTGATGTTATCGGTTCGATTGCAGATCAAACCAACTTGCTGGCCCTGAATGCTGCGATTGAAGCCGCTCGTGCCGGTGATGCAGGCCGAGGGTTCGCAGTGGTAGCTGATGAAGTGCGTTCATTGGCACAAAAAACGCAATCATCTACAGGTGAAATCCATCAAATGATTGATCGCCTGCAAGCTACGGCAAAACAAGCGGTGGAAGCGGTTGAGCGTGGTGGTGAGCTGTCTGAACATTGTCGCCAGCAGGCCATTGAGACCGGAGAGCGTTTACACGAAATTAATGACATGCTCAATCAGGTGACGGATAGTAGCCATCAGATAGCCTCCGCAGTAGAAGAGCAGGCTGGTGTGAGTGGTGAAATTGCTAGAAACATTGAGCATATTCGCGAATTGACCTCAGCAACGTCTGAAACCAGTGACATGTCGGTTGAAAGTACTCGTATGTTGGTAGATCGTTTGGAAGGTCTGCAGCGTCTGATGGTTCAGTTCAAGCGGGCCTAAAATAGGATCACGATATAATCAGCGGGTAGTGTTTACTACCCGCTGTTTTTTTATCTATTGCTTTCCAGACAGTTCACTCTACATAGCACTTTCAGTATTTGTTGTAATGATAGATTGTATTGCTACCCGCTCTCGCTGCTTGTAACTTGCGTACGATGAATTACTTCTAAAGCTTTAACGCGGCGAAGTTGGTTTGAAGAGAAGGTAATATTTCGCAACTCGCGTATTGCATAGTCTTGCTCCTCACTGCTTAGGCTCGTATTTGACTGTATTGCCATACGTTGCTCAAAATATTGATCCATCGTTTTTTGGAATTCTGTTCGTTCTTTGGCAAGGGCCTCAAGCCTATTGGCTGCTTCTGTTCCAACCAGTGCCTGCTGCTCTAGGTAGCGATCTTGCTCATCCATTGATTTGGTACGCTGGAGCTGTGTGAGCAAGCTGGCATTACGGTAGCTTTGTTGTAGAGCTGGGGAAAGTTCGCCGATCTCTTGCTGCCATAAGTTAAGGAAATCTTCGTCACTTATTGTTTGCTGCTTGAGTTCTAGCTGTTTTAGTGCCAAGTTCCGTAGCTGGTTTTCTTCGGCAAATAACTGCTGTTGTTCTTGTGGTGTAAAAAAGTGGAATTGTAGTGTGATAAGTTGATCACTAAGCTGTTGCATCGCCTCTAGATCGAGCCTTTCAATAGTGGCTGGTTCTAAATCTTGCAGGGCCGCCTTATAGTTAATAAAGCGTTGAAATAAGCCTTTGTCGATCTGGTAAGCGTTGGCTTGCTCGCTGTTATAGGTATAAAAATTATCCTTGAGAGTGTTGAGATCAGCCTCACCAAGACTGGATAGAAAATACTCAAATGTGTCACGAGACGATTCAGTATCAACGCGAGTATCTTGTTGCGAGGCAACCTGGATTATAGGGTCATCGGAGGTTGATGTATGGTTGTAATAGACCGCACCAGCAGCCACAACGACACAGAATAGAGCGAGTGCGGTCTTTTTCATACTTACAATCCTTGTAGCTGCAGACGGTTAGCGTGCTGGCGATACAGCGTGGTCGGGGCGGTTTCGAACAGGTGGGTGATACCTAATAACCCGTTGATCTCATCAAGGTGATTCATCTTATAGTCATCGCGGATAACTTTGCCCAGATGAGTACTGCACTGGCCGACGAGACCATCATTTTCTTCATCAAATGCCAGGCCTAGAACGACAATAGCGGCATCCGTCGGATCCAAAGCATTGGTAAAGTTTCTGGTGCCAGTCCATGAGTAGTAATAAACACCATTCTCGGCGATATAGTCACCTTCTCCACATGCCGAGCTGGGCACACCTTCTGGGTACTTTTGATTAAATGCCAGTGAACCTTCGGTTGTTAGGGCTGCCAGAGAGGCTAGCGGATCTTGCGGCAGATCGCTGCCACCTGACAGGAGGTTGATAAGCGTCACGAGTCCTTCTGCGAGTGTAACCGCGATGCCTTCAGGCAGTGAACCTTCAGGAACGGTACCACGTACAATATCAGCGACGCGGGAACCTTTATTTACCCCGCCGATACTTGTTACGGATGCAACGAGCTCTGGAGCAACAGAGGCAACATAACGGGCTGTAGGTCCGCCATGACTATGGCCAATAAGGTTCACTTTCTCGGCGCCAGTGACAGCGAGCACTTCTTGAACCTGGGCAAGCAATTGCTCGCCACGTAATTCGGTACTGTTAGTGGCAGATATTTGGGCAACATAAACGGTTGCACCGCTTTTGCTCAGAGCCTGCGTAATACCGTAGAAGTAATCAATACCGGCCAGCGAATCAAAACCGAATAATCCATGGACTAAAACAATTGGATACTTAGTTTCTGTATAGCCTTTTTGGCTGACGCCAGAAGCTGTAGTACTGGCTTGGCTGGCAAATGAAATGATGCAAATTAAAAGTAGGGTAGTGAGACGTTTCAATTTTACTCTCCTTGTTAGACCTCCGATGAGCAAAATAATCCTAGTACGTAGAAAAGTACTTATTTGGACAACTGATGTAATTGTGATCGGTGACTGGTTATTCGAGCGAAATTCAACACCAAAGGAACAGGTTGTTGAGTTTTTTGGGTGATAAGTTCCGTATAGTTATCGTTAATAAACACTTTAGGAGGGGTATGTGGAGAGATTCGAGCGTCCGAATAATGCGAACATAGCAAAAAAAAAGCGACCGCAAATAGGGTCGCCTTCGGATAATGACTATTTATAATGCAGTGTTACTTAAATTCAGCAGCTCGCATACGGTTAAGCACGGCCATTACTTCAACCACACGTGGCTTGGCCAGGTCACCATAGTTAGGCATCATACGGAACCAGTCATCGTGTAGCATCTGGTGGAACGCCTTGCTTGGGTTATTTTCCCAGCCTTTGCCCTGTGCTAGCTGGAACCAAAGCCACCCAACAGCATGAAGCTGGCTCGAGTCGGCAACTTGCTCTAGTGCTTGCAAATCGATAAATTCGCGGCCGAAGCGTAGCGATGATTTATCTTTTACCTGAATTCGGAATTTACCGTCTTCCAGCATGGTTTGCAGGGCAGTACGGTTAACCTTGCGGGTACGGGGACGACGGATTTCTTCAGAGCCTTCAAGTTGACGGCGCGTCGGGTGAGACGCAACCACTTCACGTGCTTTGGCTGTTACATCGACAGCTTCGTAGTTGTGCATTTGAATGACAGTATCAGCGACATCCAGATAATCTCCAGAGCCACCCATAACCAGTAGTACAGAGATGTTTAGCTGATCGCGAAGCAGTGAGATACGATCGACAAGCGGGGTAATAGGCTCGTCGCTTTTGGCGATCAGGGACTGCATGCGTTCGTCACGGATCATGAAGTTTGACGCTGAGGTATCTTCGTCAATCAGCAACGCTTTTGCGCCTGATTCGATTGACTCTTGCAGCCAAGATGCCTGAGAAGTAGAGCCAGATGCATTTTGTGTGCTGAAAGTACTGGTGTCTTTGCCCATAGGCAGGTTGCTGATGTATGGCGTGAGATCAACATTGTGAACGCAGCGGCCATCTTCTGCGCGAATTTTTGATGCTGTATCGTCCGTTACAATATATTCGCGGCCATCGCCTGGAATATGATCATAGACTGAGTTTTCTATGGCATTGAGTAGGGTTGATTTACCATGGAAACCACCACCAACGATCATTGTGATCCCCAAAGGAACCCCCATGCCGCGTAGTGTCCCTTTGTGAGGGGCATTTAAAATGACAGCCAGGCTTTCCGGACTAACAAACGGTACGGCATCAGCCATCGGCAAGTCACTGTTACCAGCCAGGCGAGGCAGAGTACTCTCGTCAGCAACGAAAGCCATAAGGCCTTTTTCTTTTAGCTGGCGGCGAAGCGAGACTTGATCTTCAACTGTTTCACAGTGGCGTTTCATTTCATCCAGCGGCAGCTCACGGGCAATGGTTGCGCGGCGGATGATTTTAGGCATGGTAAAAGTCAGCAGGTTTGCTGTCTTTTTGGCGATAATGGTTCGGCCATCAGCTGGCAGGTTAACCCGGAATCGAAGCTCGATAGCCTCATCATCGAAGACGACTGCTGTACGGTCGAGAACAGCTTGGCCCGGACGGTCAATTTGAATTTCGTTGATTTGCTGAGCCAGATCAGCAAATTGGCGGGCAATAAAGTCACGTGCAGCACGCTGATAATCTGCAGATTGTTCTTTCAACCATTCAAGATCAGTTAATGACCACTTTCGGCGAGCACGAACACGTGAGGCTGGCGCATAGGGATCAGCCTGTGTTGTATCGATAAAAAAGTCGAAGTCAACGAATTGATATTCTCCACGCAGGCTTGAGTAGCTGCGGTAATTATGACGGTCAATTTTATGTAATTTGGCTTCGAGTAATTGCATATCGCCTCGATATCGTACGTTGATAATTCCGGGGGCTGGATTCTACACGAAAGGCCTACTAATCGGTACACTTATCTGTATTTTCAGCCAGCTATCGCTTATTGATAAAAACTATTGGCACTTGTCTGCCACCGCATTCACTTTTATATCGTCCATCCTAAATAATACACCAATACCATCAGCCACAAGGTTGCTCTAATCTGAAGGGGGAGTCTGTGACAGTATCGAGGTAGATAAGCACATTGCTTTCCACTTTGGTCTAATTGTGTAATTTGGTTGATCCGCTATGTTGGTAATAGATGGATGACAGCTAGGAAAGGAGAAGTCATGCTGGAAACCACAATGAATTTTGCCGAAATGATATTGATTGTGTCTGGGTTGTTGCTCATTACCAAGAGTGTTATGCAATATGGTAAGCGAACTAGCGACTGGTCGGGTGTCGTTAAAATGTTTTATAAGCGGGTCGGTATGGATACCGCAGAGTATAAGTGGTATCGCCTAGGGGTGAGCTGCTTCGTGGTAGGGGTTATCGTTCGTGTTGTAAACCTGATTTTCTGGCCAGTGTAATACCAATCAGCATAAGTACTTGATCATTCTTACTGGTTAAAGCCACCTATTACTGCGTTAGATTTTTTGTAATTAGAGCCACTAGTTACTACAAATTCTTCCTTGTCTTAGGTGACTTTTCCTGCGCAATTATCTGAACATTAACTTATCCTGATTGGTATAATAATCATCTCAATTGCAAGCGTAAAAAATGCAGCACTATGCTGCATTTTTCACATTCAATGCGTCTGCTGAACTTAGTTTCGAGGTAGAGGCAATACTAACTCGGCTTTTAGGCCACCCAGAGAGCTATCGCTGAGCGTTAGGCTACCCCTATAGCTGTGTGCCAGCTCACTCACTATGTTGAGGCCAAGGCCTGTGCCAGGCGTGGTTTCATCGAGGCGAACACCTCGTTTTAGTACCGATGAATATTCACTAGCATCAATACCGGGGCCATCATCTTCAATAATAATAGTAACTTGCTGATCCGTACCGTCTGTTTGGTGAACCCGAATTAAGCTGTTTGACCATTTATAGCTGTTTTCGATCAGGTTACCGATGATTTCATCGAGATCGCGCTTTTCGACAGCGACATTGAGATCGCTATCGAGCTCATTGACTAAAACGACATTACGCTGTGCATAGACTTTGTCCATAGCCAGAGAAATCGCATCAACACGTGTTGATGGTGCTGTTTTTGCTGCCAGAATATTTGCTGCTCCTGCCATTCTGGCCCGACCAAGATGGTAATCGATGTGCTGTTGCAGTTGCTGCAGCGGGGGAGACAGTTTGTGCTGCGCGTCGTTATCCAATAGGGCGACTTCATTATTTAACACCGCGATGGGTGTTTTTAGCGCGTGAGAAAGGTTCCCTGCATGGTTTCTTGCTCTTTCTAACAGCTCTTGGTAATGGAAAAGGAGTGCGTTTAAGTCATCAATTACCGGCCTGACTTCGGCTGGATAAAAGCCGGTGAGTTCGGTTGAATTCCCGTTACGGACGTTTTTCAGGTTTTGCTGTAACTTCTTCAACGGCCAGAGTGACCAGCTGACTTGTAGCCAGGTCAGGGCTAATATTCCAACGGCCATTGTGAGCAATATAAGCCATAAACCATGGGTTAGCTGCCGTAAGGTCGCCATTAATTTGTCTTGGTTAGCGGCGATGGCAAGTTCTACCGGCTCGTCAATTTCAGGTAGCAGGAATTTTCGTTTAACCACGAGCAGGGATTGCTCGTCAGGGCCAAGATAACCCTCTTTCTCATTTCCTGTAATTTTAGTATCCCACAGTGAACGGGAGCGTATCTGGGTGTCATTGACCGTCAGTGCCCAGTAAAGGCCGCTGTACGGTGATTGAAACCTTGGATTAGACAGTTTACTTGGCAGTGACAGCCTGCCGGTAGGATCCACATCGGCGAGCGCGGTCAGCTCATCGAGATAGAGATAGAGCTGCTGTTTTTCTTGGTCAATGAGGTAGCTTTTAATAAAGCTAGGTACCAAGTAACCAGCTGCGAGTGTGATCGCCATTAACCATACCGTTGCAGCCAGTAGTAGGCGGCTGCGTAGGCTTGGCAGGCTTTTGTGACGAGCGTTAATCTGCATTGATGCGGTATCCAAGCCCCCGAACGGTCTTAATCACATCACCACCGATTTTACGGCGTATACGTCCGATGAACACTTCAATCGTGTTTGAATCTCGGTCGAAGTCCTGTTTATAAATGTGCTCGACCAACTCAGAGCGAGAAATCACCTTGTCAGAATTGTGCATCATATAAGACAGTACTTTAAACTCTAAGGCGGTTAAATCGATCGCTTCGCCTTGATACAGTACTTTAGAGGTGCGGGTATCCAGGCTTAAGCCACTGGCCTGAATAATCGGGGATGCATTGCCGGTTGAACGACGTAGCTGAGCACGCAAGCGGGCAACAAGTTCTACCATCTGGAAAGGTTTGGTCAGATAATCATCGGCTCCGGCATTCAGGCCCTCAACTCGTTGGGTGAGTTCATTTCGCGCGCTGAGGATAACGACAGGGCTACTGACATTTTCGTCCCTGATCCCTTTTAATACTGTCAATCCATCGAGCTTTGGCAGGCCAAGATCAAGCACGATAGCATCCCAAGGCTCAGAGGTTGCTCGATAGAGCGCATCAATACCATCGGTAGACAGCTCGGCGACCCAACCACTATGCTCCAGGCCACTGACAATTTGTTCGCCTAGGGTGATTTCATCTTCTACGACAAGTATTTTCATTCGGATACCTTGATGATATTTTCCAGGCCACGGCCTTTAATTTCGATAATAGAAAGCGTTTTTGCTTCGTATTCAACTTTGACAATATTGTTGTTGGGGTCGATGAGCTTTAATTCATAAATCCAGACATCATCATCTTCTTCCAGCTCAACTTTTATTATCCGGCCGTGAAGTTGTTTGCTGACAGTCGCCTTGAGGGCCGAAAAAGGCTGGATCAGCCCCTGTTGAACGGCTTCCATAACATCGTCATGATCTTCATCGATTTCTAGCGTCGGGGCAGCGTTAGCCACTGGCGCTAATAAGGAAATCATGCAAAGTGCTGTGAGTAATCGTTTATTGATATTCATGAAATAGATTGTAACCGAAGTTAATTGAACCGAGTATGAATATCTCTGTAAATCTATTCTTATATCAGCCGCTAACAGGGTAATATCACTGGTGATAGGTGTTTGTATATCCTAGTCCATAATCACAGTTCGGGAGTCGGCCGGGTTCTCAAATAACGGGCAAAACGAGGGAGCCCCGTGCTGGTATAGCCGTTGTAGCGGTACTGGATGATTGAGCCCAGCAGGGGAGGACGTTCACGTTCTTCATCGGTGAAGCCTGAACCGATTTTGAACTTAATGTTGTCTGCTGTCAGTACCCAAATAGCCCCCATTTTTCTGCTGTATTTCCCGTTTCCTTCTTCATACCCAATAACCACGGCTTCTGCATCTTGGTGGTGTTTCATTTTGAGCAATTTATCAGAGCGTCCTTGATGATAGAGGTTGTTTTTATGGTGCAGCATCAACCCTTCCCCTTTAGCTTGGGTGACTTGTTCAAGTTTACTATTCAGCGCCGTCTGGCTTTGGTAAGAAAAATGCGGAATGGCTTGAATATGAGGCTGGTCAATATCGGTAATGACACTGGTAAGTTGTTTCAGGCGCTGTTCGAAACGATCGGAACTTGCAGGTAGGTCAAACACCATGAATTTTATCTGCTTCCATTGCGCATCATTGGGGGCTTTATCTAACACAGTGGTAGCGACTTGCTGAAATGAATCTCGGCCCGCCCACAGTTCACCATCCAGCGGGATGTGGCTGGGCAATGAGGCGCTAAACCAGGCTGGCGCGTGAATAATTGTTCCTGAGCGGGTCACTAATTGCTTTCCGGTCCAGAAAGCACGTATACCATCTAGTTTTTCACTGACAAAAAAAGCACTGACTGTGTCTTGGGTTGCTACTGTTTCTGAAAATATCTCCGCATTGTAGCTTCGGGCTTTCATGATGTCCGGTGCACTTTCTGCCTCTAGGTGGAAAGGGCTGAGTATAAGGGTTATGGCAGCAGCCAGCCGAGATAGGCTAGAGGACCCAGTTGTAGGAAAGGGTATTTTCATTGTAATGACTCCATGGTGTGGCGGGTTCACTGAACAGCATCTGAAGTTTGACGTTATGGTTGTTGAATGAATGAGTAAATATTTGTCTTGGGTATATTGCTGAATATGTGCTGTGCGCTTGAACTGGTGCTATTGCCGGTAAAGTGTGATGAAAAGAAATGCGAGCGATGTCCACTAGGCATGTTGTCAATATTATTGCCAAAACAAGAGTTGCTCCGGGGTTGAATATGGCTCGCTTGAGTGTAGTGATGTAGAATCAGCGACTTTGATTTTTTGCTTACATCGACCAAACAGTTTTTTTATACAGTGACGTATTACAATGCAGCTAGCACAAAATAAGTTCGGTGACTTTTTACATCGAAAGAACATAAACTTTTCTGCCCGGACATATTTCGTTCATGCCATGAGTTATATGGCACTGGGATTATTTTCCTCTTTATTGATCGGCTCAATTTTGAATACGCTGGGAATGAAGCTTGGTATTCCGCTCTTTTCCGAGACGCTATGGCCCATCGCCAAACAGATGACCGGCCCGGCAATTGGTGTTGCTATAGCCTATGCTCTGAAAGCGCCACCTCTCGTGTTGTTCTCTGCAACAACCGCAGGAGCAGCTGGTGCTGCATTAGGCGGACCTGTTGGGGCTTTTATAGCCTCTGTAGCGGCAACGGAGTGTGGCAAACTGGTTGCCAATGAAACGAAGGTCGACATCTTACTAACACCGGCAGTGACAGTCATTGTTGGTGTTGCCGTTGGCAGCCTTGTTGGTCCCCAGGTCGGCGCGCTAATGACTGCGCTGGGGGATATTATTATGTATGCCACGCAACTACAGCCTCTGTTGATGGGTATGATTGTTGCCGTATTGATGGGGATGGCATTGACCCTGCCGATCAGCAGCGCGGCTATTGCAATTATGCTGAGCCTAAATGGTCTGGCTGCTGGTGCCGCCACTGTCGGGTGTTGCGCACAGATGGTGGGGTTTGCGGTAATGGGGTTTCGTGAAAACCGCTGGGCTGGTGTAGTGGCCCAAGGATTGGGAACCTCTATGTTGCAAATGCCAAATATTGTCAGGAACCATAAGATTTGGCTGCCGCCAATTCTGAGCTCTGCAATTCTAGGCCCGGTCGCCACAATGGTGTTTGCGATGGAAAATACCCCTCTGGGGGCGGGAATGGGAACATCGGGGTTTGTGGGGCAGATCCAGTCGTTTATCGCTTTAGATGCAGCTGGGTGGGAGAGTGGCGAGATCTATACGTCGGTTTTACTTATGCACCTTGTACTGCCTGCTATTTTGACTTTTGTAATCGCTGAAGCCATGCGAAAAATAGGATGGATTAAGCCGGGTGATTTAACCTTGAACCTGACATCCAAATAGAGAGCGGTAGAAACAGTAGATCAAAAAGGAGCGAACATGTTTGCTCCTTTTTTACACATGTAGTTTATGTGATGCTGCACTAGGCTTTTACCTAGTTTTACATCGATTTTGATATAAACATGACACAAAGAGATTATCTAGCTGATATTATTCAACTATCGTTGGTGCCCGGTATTGTATTCCCCCTCGTCGTGGTGAGGAATTTATAGTGGTGCTGGGCCACAGTCTGGAAAGTGGGTTCAATAAGTATGATGTCATCTTGGAAAGTTTCACTCGTGGTTGGTTTTGTGCTGGGAAGCATTTTAGCTTCAGCCGTGTGGAATCGTAATCCCGGCCCCAGCCAAGAAGAGTATGAACTGCTATTACAAAAAAATGCCCTGCTGGATGAAAAGCGGCAGGCTATTCAGGAGAGTTTCGAAGCCTTTGAAACCCAAAAGGCACTAGAGCTTGAAGATGCTTTCGAGCAATTGGCTCAGAAACAAGCTGAGCTTGAGCAACAGAAAGTTGATTTTGAGAAGCAGCTAGCCCAGTTGAAGCAGCAGCAGAAAAAGCTGACGGTGACCAAGAAGAAGCTGGATACAAAAGTCGTTGAGCTGGAAACAACTGCGGAAAAGCAGCAAGTGGTGTTGACCCATTCAAAAGAGCTTTACCAGCAGCAGCTGTTGCTGCAAAAACAGGTTGCTCAGGCGGAAGCTGATGTCAAGAAAGCCAAGCGGGTGGCAAAAGATTTTAAGCAGGCTTGTGACGAGTTCAAGTCAGGTACCAGCTGGAATTGGGTCTCCCAGGCAGATTGTGACAAGTATGATGCCAAGATGACAGCTGTCGCCGAGGAAGAGGCACAATTGACAGCACTCAGAACTGAACTGGAAACACTGAACAAAAAAATTGAGATTAACTTGCCAAAAAAATAATCAGCTTTAATTGAACGGTGCATTGCAGAGGCGGGGTAATACCCGCCTTTTTTATTCTTACAAGGAGGGGATATGAATTTATTGGAGAATATACCTGCCGAGTTGCCTGCAGAAGTATTTGAAGACATCGTCAAGACATCGACGGTCCGTATAGAGCGAATTATCTCCAAAGGCCATACGACACCTGCGGATGAGTGGTACGATCAAGATGAGCATGAATGGGTTCTAGTACTAAAAGGGGAAGCCAGAATACGGTTTGAAGAGAATAACCATGAAGTACATTTGAAAGAAGGTGACTACCTCAATATTCTCGCTCATCAACGCCATCAAGTTTTATGGACGGCTCCAGACCAAGAGACTGTCTGGCTGGCGGTGTTTTATCAATAACGGCTCATTGTAATAAGCCGTTATTGTGTACTTATATTATTAACGCTAACGCATTTCAAACCGGACTAAACGTGCAAGGGCTGGTGGGTAATCCCTTTCAGATGCCAGTTTCTCGGCCTTGGTGAGGACAGCGTCTTGATTTAGTCCCGATGTAACCGGGAGTAGCTGTTCCAGAGGTTGACTTAAACCATCGGAAGCCATCAGCAGGCCTTCTTTTAGCAACTCTTGGACAACGCCATCAGCAGCAGAAAGTGCAGAAGATGCTTTGACAATTTCAGTACGGGCATAGCGTTTTCCAGCGAAAGAGATATCAGCCGCCCTGAGGGAGGGATCGCCTCCAGGGATTTGCTGTGCCCCGAATAACGGTTTTCCACCGACACTGGCAGAGTGATATGCCGGTACGAACTGGGCCATATGTTGAATAGCTCTGTCTGTCCGGGTATCAATGTCGGTGTTTTTCCAGCCGTGCTTGAGTTTTTGAATGAATGATTGACCTAGCTCGGGTTGGGCACTTTTAGCTGTACTGCAGGCAAGGCCGCTCCTAAACAGAGTGATGTCCTCTGTCATGCCGTGGAGCTGAAAAAATCCGTCAGGGTAAGGGGTCAGTTGGGCCATCCCATTAGGCGTACCACGCTCACCATGGAAGATGACTTCAGGCCAGGTACCTTCGCATTCCGCCCAGTGGGTAACATAGGCAGCTTTGAATTCTACCATTCGCTGGCGGGGCAGGTTGGCCATGTCATCGAGTGTTCCCGTACGGTAGCCGCAGGCATTGATCAGGTAATCAACATCAACGGAATGAGTGATATGATCGTTAAGCGTTTCATCATGCAGCTGATAAGAAACTGACCAAATGTGGTTATCGGCATTTTGTTGAATGTCGATAACTTTAGCTCTTGTATTTACATTGCATGAAGGCAATTGTTCAAGGGCTAAATTGGCAGTAGCCGCTAGGCGGAATACACTCAGCCCATACTCCTGTACCAAAATAAGCGGAAACTTAAATTCATTTAAATTCAAGTTTTTGGCAACTGGGATCATCCAGTCATCGAGTGAGGCAGGCTCAGAGGGGATCGAGCAAGTAGCCAGTCGCTCCAGCTCTTCCCGGTAATAGAGTTTATAGTAGTGCTCGGGGTCTCCGAGCATCAGATTCTGCTCATCGTTTTTGATGAGTGCACGATAAGTATCTTGCAGTAATGTCAGGCGAGAGAAAAGTGCTTCAGGCTCACCGGGATCGCGCTCAGGCACGGCAATAACGGTTGGCCGGTTGTTGGCGGTGTGGGGGAATACCCGAAGTGTATTGATCGACTCTTCGAGTAGGGTCAGGCACTGTTGATCAGAAATCTCGCGGTATAGGTTCCCACCTGCATGTAAATGGCAAATGGGTGGGCCGTTAACCAGGCTGGCACCTTCTTCAAATAATTCTACTTGGATACCAAGCTCCGCTAAACGGAGAGCTATCGTTGATCCAGCTATACCACCACCGACAATACCGACCTTGAAAGGTTGTTGACTGTCAGTATCGTGGGAACCATTAACATTCATATTTTGCTGATAAGCCGCTTTAAGTCATACCGTGATAATGGTTAGCATTCTACTTTGCCTCGATCACGTTTTAAACACTTACCGTGTGTGGGATAACAAATTAATGGTTTTAAACTTTATATTTACATTGTAAATGTAAATTTTGTTGCCATAAGAAAAGAGAACAGTGATCCCATAGAGGCAGATGCTAACAAGCGTTGTTCTAGCTTAGTGACGTTGTCACAAGGTGATATCGGTGCCTAATGATAGTAGGAATAAGTGCTGGCAGCATATTTCGGCAGACCCGTGTGGCTTCTACTGTTATTATCGCGATGAAAGTTTAATTTCAAAAGAATAATAGCAGCGCTCCGACAGATAAGAAGCGCCAAGGAGCTCGCATGGCTACTTCAATTTTGATTTGTGATGACTCGGCATTAGCTCGAAAGCAAATGGCACGGGCTTTACCTAGTTCACTGAATGCTGAAGTCACTTTTGCTGTTAATGGATTGGAAGCATTACAGCACCTTAAGAAAGAAAAGTTTGCCCTAATGTTCTTGGATCTTACGATGCCAGAAATGGACGGGTACCAGACATTAGAGGCTATCAACCAACAAGGGATAGAAATAAACGTTATTGTGGTGTCGGGCGATATCCAGCCACAGGCACAGGCACGCGTAAAAGCTCTTGGGGCGATAGATTTCTTAAAGAAACCTGTTGATAAAGCCCACTTAAAAACGCTGCTCAAAGCGTTGATCCCAGCTGAACCGGTAGAATTAGATACGGTTATCCAGCGAGTCACCACACCGGCGCTTCGTCGCCGTGATGTCTACCTAGAGGTGGCTAATGTCGCTATTGGCCGGGCAGCCGATTCGCTGGCACGTCACTTTGACGTTTTCGTCAATTTACCTCTACCGAATGTGAATGTCTTTGAAGTGAGTGAACTTCATATGACCATGCGACACCTTGCCAGCAATAGTGCAATGTCCGGGATCTGCCAAGGCTTCAGCGGGGAAGGCATTGCTGGTGAAGCATTGGTACTGCTCAGTGATTCTAGTGTGAAGGATCTCATGGCAATGATGAAATACCCGGTAGAAACAGAGTGTGATTCAGAACTAGAGTTGCTGATGGATGTCAGCAATATTCTTGTTGGCTCTTTTCTTAAGGGGTTAGGGCAGCAGGCTGAAGTCAAATTCTTCCAAAGTCATCCGGTTTTGCTAGGCCAGCATATGCCGATCGAGAACATGATTGAGCAAACAGAAGGTAACTGGCGTAGGACCATGACATTTGAAGTGAGCTACGGCATTGAGGACACAGAAATCAAATGTGATTTATTACTGATGTTTGTAGACGAGTCACTACCTTTGCTCGATAACAAATTGTCATACTTGATGGATGAGGACTAAGCATGTTTTCTTTACCTGCTGAATTTGAACAATTTCACTGGATGGTTGATATGGTGCAGCATGTCGATGTTGGCCTTGTTGTACTTGATAAAGACTTTACCATCCATGTCTGGAATGGCTTTATGATCCACCATAGCGGAAAACAGGCTCATGAGACGATTGGCAAGAACCTATTTGAGGTTTTCCCTGAGATCCCGTCTGAGTGGTTTACCGCAAAATCAAAACCAGTTTTTGAATTGGGTTGCCGAAGCTTCTTGATCTGGCGTCAACGCCCTTATTTGTTTAAGTGCCGCAATGTCAGACCGATTACTCAGCAAGCCCCTTTCATGTATCAGAATGTCACTTTGAATCCGATGACATCACCTAAAGGGGATGTTGATTACCTTTTTATGGCGGTTGAAGACGCAACGGCCGAAGCATTAGCTGAAGGGCGTATTACAGATAAATGATTACCACAAAAAAGCTCATTGGTATGAGCTTTTTTATTCCTCTTAAACTGGTTTTTATTCAATGATAGTTAATAGGTGCCTTAGCGTTAACCTTTCCTATCAATTTAATCAGTACCCCTTTCTTTTTTGTTGATATATAGGAGAGTTTTCTCAGCCTTTAGTTGTATATCCCTTGTAAAAAGTCACATTCAGTTCTAAACAATAAAGTGGTAGTGGCAAAAAAGAACAAATAATAGGGATATCTAGATATGACAAAAATTTACAAAATTCTTCCATTAGCATTATTAATCTCGGGAGTTGTTCATGCTGCAACAGATAACCCATGGTATGTAGGTGCACGTATTGGTGGTACAAACTACGATAGTTTTGATGGTGCTTTAGACGGCGCGGAAAGCAACTTTGAGCGTGATGACTGGGGTGGCGGTGCTTTTATCGGCTACAACTATAACTCTTGGCTTGGTGTCGAGGGTGGGTATACCTATTTGGGCCAGGCTGACTTCAAAAATGGCAATAGTGGTTTTGAGGTCCACGGGTTAGATCTGGTTGGTAAATTCACGTGGTCGGCCACACGAGAATTGGATGTGTTTGGTAAGCTTGGCGGCTATATATTTGATGCCGATAATGAGGTGAATAACCAAGATGATAACGGCCTTGCTCCAACGGCGGGTGTGGGTGCAGAATACTTTTTCAATGATGATTTATCTACCCGTATTGAATACCAGTATTATAACCAGGTAGGAGGCAGTAAGCCTGGCGAGAGTGATATTCACTTCTATGGCTTTAGCTTGGTGTACTATTGGGGCGCCCCGGCTCCGGTAGCGATTATCGAACCTGAGCCTGAACCTATGCCCGATCCCGTGCCTGTTGAACCAGAAGTCATGAAAGTGAAAGCACTTAGTGTGAATCTGCCGTTTGCTTTTGATAGTAATACCTTATCCCAATCAGATATTGAATTGGTTCAGCCGATTGCTCAACGATTGGTGGAGTACCCAGAGACCAAATTGTATGTTGTTGGCCATACCGATAGCCGAGGAGCTGAAGACTATAACCAGAAGTTGTCAGAAGAGCGTGCTGCTATGGTGGCAGGCTATTTAGGGGCACATTTTGGTATCAATAAAAGCCGCGTTATTGCACAGGGTCGAGGTGAAACTGAGCCTCTTGCCCCCAATGATACCGAAGCCGGTCGAGCTAAAAACCGTCGTGTAGAAGTCTATACACCTGGCTTTGAGCTAACAAAATAGCATGCATTGAGCGAAAAAAAGCGCCGTTGGGCGCTTTTTTTAGCAGAATGCACTTAGATCCGGCATTCAGGCCGACTGGTGTTGTAACTCGGAAGGCGGCTTATTTCAGCTCTCAGATCATCAATACGTGTTGAGTGGGATGGGTGAGTAGATAGAAGCTCTGGAGGCTGGCCACCACCGGATGCTTTGGCCATATTCTTCCACAAGCTGACACTTTCATTCGGATTAAAGCCTGCCTCAGCCATCAGACGTAAGCCAATGATGTCTGATTCCGACTCCTGCGCGCGGCCATAGGGCATCAGAACCCCATATTGTACACCGAGGCCGAGTCCTGCCATGGCGGCATCGTGGTAATCGGTGCCGCTTATCGCCATGCTCGAAAGTTGTAGGCCGACATCAGCCAGCTGGCTGCGTGACAGGCGTTCATTACTATGCTGGGCCATCACGTGGCCGATTTCATGACCAATTACTGTTGCAAGCTGATCTTGGTTTGTTGCCACATCGAGTAATCCGGTATACACGCCAATTTTGCCCCCAGGCAGAGCGAAAGCATTGACTTGTTCACTATCAAAAACCACTACTTCCCATTGGCCGAAACCGCTACTTGGGCCTAGTTTCGTGGTGAGTGCATTGGTGACACATTGAACATACTGGTTGGTTTTGTGGTCGCGGTTGATTGTTTCTTGCTCTTTCAATTGCTCGAAAGATTGGGCGCCAAGCCGAGACATATCCTGATTAGAAAAAAGCAGTACTTGCTGGCGACCTGTTGGCGAACTAGAACAGGCTGTTAGCGTTATGACCGATGCGAAAAGTGCAGTGGTAAGTAAAGGTTGAAAGTGATTCATTTGAATGACTCCTTCCATTCAATTATAGGAAATACTAATGGTTCGATCATACTACGGCAGGGACATTGTTTGTAGTAGAGCAGAGGCGGGAGTGTTATTCTTTCTTTATTGCGAACTAAGGGTAACTTCATGAGTATTTGGAAGAAAGCTTTTACGTTGGATAGCTTGAACCAGACGTCTGTGGACACACTGGTCGAGCATCTGGGTATTGAGTACTGTGACTTTGACGATAATAGCCTGAGTGCAATGATGCCAGTTGATGGCAGAACTCACCAGCCATTAGGAATGCTCCATGGCGGCGCATCCGTCGTATTGGCTGAAACGCTAGGCTCGCTGGCGGCTAACATGTGTGTTAATGAAGGCAAGTATTGTGTTGGGCTTGATATCAATGCGAACCATGTTAGGGCAGTTCGGAGCGGCCTTGTCAAAGGGACTGCGAAGCCTGTTCACCTAGGCGCCACAACACAGGTTTGGCAGATAGAAATCACCGAAGAACGTGGGCGTTTGGTGTGCACAAGTCGCCTGACAATGGCAGTAATGAAGCATAAAAAGAATTAAGAATAATCGATGAACTTAGTATTTTCAGAAGGCCGTATTATTGCCAACCAGCATGAGCTTGTTGTTCGTCTCGATGGCAATGCCCGTGCCTCATTACAGTCACAGGTTGATGACGTGACTTTAATTGGAGGGGCTAATGTGGTGACAGCAACGGGAAGTGGTGTTAACTGGTCAGTCCGTCTAGATAATGAAGAACAATTGAATCAGCTTGCCGAAGCTATCGGTATTGCGATTCAACAATAGGGTGCTGTGCATTTTCGCAGCATCTCTCTTATTTATTCTTGCCCTCCTCTCATGCTTGTAGTGAATACCAAATGTCTTTAAAGCAAGTTGTGATGGGGGGTTAGCAATTAGCCACTTTCTAAATTCTTTTCACAATAAACCCTCACCTTTATTTAAACGTGCGTTTTTTGTACTTGTTGAAATTGATATATACATTTTAGTGAGAGAATGTACTCATAATTTACTATTTTGACCCAAATCTCTAGCGACAATGTGCCGTTTGTTGCACTCTAGTTGTGATAGATAAGGCTAAATCTAGTAACTGTCGAAATTGTATTTGCACAAGGAATACGGGGCTGGGTAAATCCAGTTTCTACAAAAACAAAAGGGGTGTTAATGAATCAACCTCGGCTCAAGCAAATAGCTGAAATTGCCTATCAGACTATGTATGGCCAGCGACCTGAACTGTGTCATATTCAGGAATCATTTTATGGTTGGGTTGTATTTGCAGCATCACCGAAAGGAAAGGTTGTTGTAAAGTTCTCCAGAGAGATTGGCCGGTTGGCCAAAGAAATTAGGGGGTTATCTCGTTTAGCTAATAAGTTTGATTGTTCTGTACCTGAAGTCTTATTCTTTGGTCGGGAAGATGGGCATGATTATTTAGTGCTAGAGTGGTTAGATGGCTTGCCTGCCTATGAGTTACCTAACGAACCTTTGGCATTAGAACGTTTTCGTGAAAATTATACCGATTTGTTGTTGGCACTTCATGAGCACCAATCAGAGCAAGGTTTTGAGATTGGTGAAGATAAGTTCGAACAATGTCAGATCAAGGCATTTGAAAGTTGGATGGAGCCGGTATTACGCTATGTGCTAAGTGACTGCTCGCCTTTTTCGTCGAAGCTAAAAGATGCTTATGTATCTATGTGGGAGAAAAAAGAAGAAATCCTGTCTCCGATAAACACGAATTCATCGCTAATACATGATGACTGCCATGTCGGCAATGTACTCTTCAACCCGAGAACGTTTAAAGTCGCTGCTATTCTTGATCCGTGTGATGTTGGTTTTAAACACCGTGAATTTGATCTTTTCCATCTTTATGATGTACGGCCTGACTTGAAGTTAGTCGAACGTTACCAGGAAAAAGTGACTCTCGCTGATGGCTTTGAGTTTAGGCGCTGGTTCCTTAGTTTATGGGATGATGCCAAGCACAGCCGGAATATCGGCTGGTATGACGAACGGTGGCTGTTATCTAAGGTAAATCAGTTTAACGAGACCTATGCCCAGAGGTAGCACTTGCTAGTGAATGATTTATCAGCATATTATTGTGGTATTGGAACGTGTTAGGGTGTAACAGAATGAGAACAATTGCAGCTTGTATTACGGCGGTCTTATTAGTTGGCTGCGCACAGCAAGTTACTCGTGAGCCAGAACCAAAACCTGAGCCGGATATTGGTGGAGATGTGAGGCCTGGCGAGCCGATAGTATCAGAACCCATAGAGCCAGAGGTTATACCGTTTCCACAACCTGAGCCGGAAGTGAAACCGGAGCCAAAACCCGAACCTAAACCGGAGCCTGTTCCGGTAGTAACCAAAACCCAGGACGGCAAGCTGATTCTGGGTGCTGAAGAGTGGGTTTGGTTAGACCCTGCCAAGCTGCATGTCAGAGTGAAAGTAGACTCAGATGTGAAACTTTCTACCATAGGTGTCTCAGACATCCAGGAGTTTGAAAGAGACGGGAGTGACTGGATCAAATTTAAGACCAGTGGGCAATCCGTTGAGCTGCCAGTGGAGCGCTGGTTGAAAGGTAAAAATGGCAGTAAAGAACGTCAGGCTGTGGTTAAGTTGCGAGCTAAGCTTGGCGAACTTAATGAGCTGACAGAGTTTGCACTTACGGCAGGCAAGGGCATAGTGCTCGGTATTAATTTTATTCGTGATGTCGCCATCGTTGACGGCAATCGTAAGTATGTTCAGCCTAAATCTAAGTAGACTCGCTGGAAATATTAAAAAGGCGGTAATACTGTAATACCGATCAGTTAAGACAGAAATGATCGGTTGAACGATCCTCTTAGGATGTCAAAATCCGAGTGTATTCATACACTCGGTTTTTTTGCACGTTTCTCAAGCTCTCGATGTCATCAACAACTGGAAACCAAGGCCACAACGATATGCCAGATATAAAAATGTCGCTCACTTTAAGTGAATGGCGTTAGCCTCTGAAGAGGCTGTTTTTTATGGTCGTGTTCAAGCAAAGTAATCGACTGCTGTGTATAATCGTTGTACTTGGTATAACTCGAATAAAAGAGAAAATATATGTTGAAATATATTATGTTAGCGCTAGTTGGTATCGGTATTTATATTGGTGTGACCTACAAAGATCAGATTGAAGATGTCGTTAATTCCCGTCCGGCGGAAGAAGTCCAGGACATGTTTGAAGCTGCAAAAGATCAGGTTTCTGATAAAGCTGGCGAGCTGACTGAGCAACTTGAAGACCTTAACAAATAATACCAATCTACTTATCCAGATTGGTATAAGCCTCAAATTTTGACAGAGAAGGTTGGTCGTGGTCCGGCTTTCTTGTTGGGGATTATAGGTTAGGTATTAACACGAAATAATTAAAAAAAGGCAGCCAGTTGGCTGCCTTTTCTGTATCTATCAAGAAAATGACAGATTAAGACTACGCTGTTTCAGTTGCAGCTTCCTTTGCTTCTACAGCCTTACATGCAGCAGCTGTAAAGATAACGTCTGTTGAACTGTTCAGTGCTGTTTCAGCAGAATCCTGGATAACACCGATAATGAAGCCAACAGCAACAACCTGCATCGCCACATCATTCGGAATACCAAACAGGCTACAAGCCAGTGGGATCAATAGTAGAGAACCACCAGCAACACCCGATGCACCACATGCCGATACCGCAGCAACAACACTTAGCAGTACAGCTGTCGCAACATCAACCTGAACACCCATAGTGTGTACAGCTGCTAGTGTTAGAACCGTGATAGTAATCGCGGCACCAGCCATGTTAATGGTTGCGCCCAGAGGAATCGATACAGAGTAAGTATCTTCATGCAGGTCTAAGTTTTTACATAATTGCATGTTTACTGGGATGTTAGCTGCTGAACTACGCGTGAAGAATGCCGTAATACCACTTTCACGAATACAGCGAAGTACCAGCGGGTATGGGTTTTCTTTTGTTTTGTAGAAAACAATCAGTGGGTTGACAACCAAGGCAATGATTAGCATTGAGCCAAGTAGTACACCCAGTAGGTGGCCATAGCTTGCAATCGCGGCAAAACCAGTCTCGGCAAATGTGTTGGCAACAAGGCCAAAGATACCGATTGGAGCTAGGCGGATCACGAAGCGAACAATCAGCGTGATGCCATTTGAAACATCATGGAAAACTTGCTTAGTCGCATCGCTTGCCTGGTGTAGAGCAAAGCCAAGAGCGATAGCCCAGGCAAGAATACCGATGAAGTTACCTGTCATCAGTGCATTTACAGGGTTATCAACAATTTTAAATAGCAGCGTATTCAAAACTTCAGTGATGCCTTCAGGTGGAGTAGCACCTGTTGCACTTGCTACCAGAGTTAGAGTGGTCGGGAAAAGAAAACTCATGGTAACAGCGGTTAGTGCGGCCATCAGTGTACCAAATAGGTACAGAATGATGATTGGTCGCATGTTGGTGTGGGCGCCTTTCTTCTGGTTTGCAATCGATGATGCAACCAAGATGAAGACAAGAATAGGTGCAACTGCTTTCAGTGCACTGACGAACAGTCCTCCAAGGAAGCCAACTTTAACAGCAGACTCAGGAGAAACGGATGCGATAAGGATACCGGCGACGATACCGATGAGGATCTGGATAACCAGACTCCCACTCGCGACTCGGGCTAAAAAGGGCTGTGATTGATTCATAGTACATCCTGCATAATTTTATTATATGTCTGGAAGGATTATATCTTGCTTCCGAAACATTTTTTAACAGGAAATACGATATTTTTCCACCTTTCTTTTCACAAACTTTCGGTTAACGCACTATTAACATTTTTTTTGCCTAGTGCTATATATCACTTTCAATACAGGATTTGAGTGAAAAAATACGTTAACAAATGGTTTTGACAACGATGGGAAATGTTAAAAAAGGAAGCTCGCATTAGCTGCGACCTTCCTTCATTGATGTATTGGTTATGTAAATAGGTCTAGGTCATTTTTCAGGAACCAGGGGGGCCAGAGCCGATAATTTAGCACCTCTTTTTCCCGTATGCTTTCCAGCTTGGCTAATAGACTGAAGCAGTTGTAGTAGGTCGGTGTTATCCCACTTTTCAGGTTGCTTACCAAAATGCGCAGCCATCATCGCGTTAACTGCCTGGTACAGTTGCTCTTGCTGGGGATGGTCAGGGTTACTCTGTGACCACCGCTGATAATAAGCCTGTACCTGGATCGGTTGTTTGTTTTTGACTGCCTGTTTCATCCCCATCAAAGGTGTCACTTTGGTTTTTTGCAACTCGCTATTGCTTGCTAGCTGTTGAGGCGCACGGGCTTTTAGCCATAACACTGTCGTGAGTATCCACAATCCAGCAAATAGAGCCGTTAGCCACGGCCACCACCCTGAATCAGTTACGACTTGTATGTTGGCGGCCCCAGAGCTCTCTGTCTTGTCTGGGGCTGATGTTGGCTCAGAGAGCAACGGCAGGTTAATACTGTTATTGATGTTATCGCCAGGCAGTACAGTTACCTCTAGTCCATCGATATGACTGGTCTCCTGTTGACTGGTATCGGTGTTCCACCAGTTGATTGATAGCGCAGGCAAGTTAAGGTCGCCTTTTTCCCGCGGTAGGAGCACTTGCTTGAATGTCATGACGGTGTAGCCATTGACAGTGCTGTACACCGGCTTTTCATTATAGACTTTCACCTTGTCAGGGTACTGCAATTCCAGGTTAGGCATACTGCTTTGCTCTGCATTCTTAATGCGCAGAGTGATAGTGCGGGTTAGTGGATCTCCTACTCGGATCTCTTGGCTATCCGGTTGCCACTGCTGTTCCAGCTGTAAGTCTTGGGTGGGAATCCAAAGGCCTTTGTAGCTGGAAGGTTTATCTTTGATATCCAGGTTAAGGCTTTCAGTTTGTTTTGCTACCGGGATCCGCAGGGTGGAGCCAAATCCACGGCCACTTTTGACTACATTGCCCCTGAACTCGGCACCACGCAGTAGAATTGTACCTGCTTTGCTGGCCGTAATTTGGTAGTCACGGGTAATAACCAGGTAACGGCGGCCATTTAATACCGGCTCTGCCTGGCGATCATCCCCGATTTGTTTTACTTCCAGGCCATCACCCGATGGAGCCACTAAGGTTGCCTGACTCATCTGCTCACCAATACGGATCCGTACCGTATAGCGGATGCTCTCACCCACATACAGTTGGTCTTTATCGATATCGTAATCGACTTTGATATCGGGTTGGTTCGAGTTCTGGTTGTTGGCATTGCTGCTTTTCAGTGAGGTGATCTTGATAGGATCGGATGTCGTGGCACCGATGCGAAAGCTCGGGATGGTAAATTCACCGACTTCTTTTGCGGCTAGGGCGATTTTCCATTCGGTACTGCGGGTGACCACACCATTGATCATCGTTGTGCCACTGCTAACGCTTGGCCGACCATAACTAAAATGGTCTTCAAGCGGGGATAAGTCCAACGCACTGGTATTTACGTTGTCATCAATAGCAATCGTTAGCTGGAAAACTTCATTCACGGCGACAATGTTTTTAGAGACTGTGGCGACGGCCTGTGCCGCACTGGCAAATGAAGGCTGCATGAGCGCCAACATGGCCAATAGGCTCCAGATAAGCCGTGTCATACGGCTATTCGAGCCGGAACGGGGAGTGGGAGTGTTCTTCATCATATCCATTTTAAGTATTACCATGAATTTTCAGTCGCTTGGGGAGCTTGTTTCTGACGAGCCTGAAGCATCAGTTGGGCACGGATCAATGCACTGGTATCATCAGGTACTTGCTCCAGTTTTTTTAGTACCGGGTCGCTGGCCGACAGTGAGCTTTGCGGCTCTTGGGCACTATGCGACTGTGCACTTTGCTGGGGCTCCTCGTTATCTTGTGTTTCTTGCTGTTGCTGACCTGCTTTCGTTTGTTGAGTTTCATCTGGTTGTTTTTCAGGCTCCAAGCTCTGATCTTGTTGCTCCGGTGAGGCGGGCTGCTGGTCTGGCTGGTTCTGGTCATTTTGAGCATTTTGCGATTGTTGCTTATTAGCTTGCTCACTTTTGCTTGGCTGTTGTGAGTCCTTGCTCTCGCTGTCATCATTCTGCTGATTCTGCTGATTCTGCTGATTCTGCTGATTCTGCTGATTCTGCTGATTCTGCTGATTCTGCTGATTCTGCTGATTATCTGACTGTTGACTATTTTGCTGCTCGTCTGAAGATTGCTCTTGGCTGGAGTCTTTGTTGTCATCAGGTTGCTGTTGCTGTTGCTGCTGTTCAAGAGCCTGTTTCACTAACTCTAGGTTCTTTTTGGCATCCGTATGATGGGTATCTTCATCGAGTACGGATTGATAGCTATCGATCGCTTTTTCAAACTCACCCGCTCGGGCGTAGGCATTACCAAGGTTATAGCGGGAGGTTAGATCGTCAAGGGACTGCAGTGTTTTAATAGCCTGCTGGTAATTGCCCGCTTTATACTGGGCAACCCCTTTCCAGTTAGGCGTGGAAAACTGCTCGGCGGCTGACTCATAGTTCTCTTGCTGAAAGGCCTCATATGCCAGCTGTTCCTGGTTCTTCCAAGGTGAGGCGAAGGCAGGATCGACGGGCATCAACACCAGCATAGCCGTGATAACAACGCCACGGCGAAAGCCAAACATCGACAATATCACCAGCGGAATAAGCAGCCAGAAACCATTGTTAACTCGCTCTTCCAGCTCTTTTTCCTTATCTTTACTGGCATCCTCCAAGGGTTTTGCCGTTGCAGCCACTAGGCTATCAACATCACGGTTAGTGGCTTGAGATAGCTGTAGTTGCCCACCAGTTTGCTTAACCAGAGGCAACAGAGCGTCGAGATCAACTTTGGCGACGACGGTTTTTCCCTTGCTGTTGGTCAGCAGCCTGCCATCGGGCATTCTCACCGGGGCTCCTTGCCGGGTACCGACTGCAAGAATTGAGAGTCGGTATTTGGTGTCACTTAATAATGCACTGGTGTTTGATGACTCTTTGTCAGTCAAACCGTCGGTGATCAGAATGATGTCTCCCTGCTGGTGGCCGGCCTGCTTGAGTAAGTTGATGGCTTCCTGAACCCCCGCAGTTGCGTTGCTGCCCTGGAGAGGCATAATTTCCGGAGAAAGGTGGGGGATCAGGCTCGATAACGTACTGCTATCTTGAGTGAGCGGGCTGACAACATACCCATCAGCAGCGTAGGTGACCAGCCCGGTACTGCCTTCTTTCCAGCCAGGTAACATATCCAGCGCTTTGTAGCGAGCCTGGGTTAGGCGGTTTGGGGTAATATCTGTCGCATACATCGAGCGAGACATGTCCATAACCAGAACACGGGCCCCCGAGATACTGTAGGCCGGTAAGCTGGTTTTTTCCCAGCTGGGACCAGCCAGGGCAATAACGGCTAACAGCCAGCTGAACCCCAACACAGGGATAAAACCCGTAGAGGTCTGTTGTTGGCCTAACCCCAGTTTCTCGGCGAGGTGGGGGGCAATTAGACCACTGGTATTTTGTTTTCCCTTTAACCAAGGCAGCAATAGGCCTAGCGGAAGCAGGGCAAGAAACCATGCAGGGTGAAGAAAGGTAAAATCAGCCATGACGCCTCCTCAGTATTGCAATGATCAGAGAAAGACACAGGGCGATTGCCAGTGGGTAACGAAATAGCTCCTGTCGGGGACGCCAGGTCTGCTGAGCCGTATTAATAGGTTCCATTTGATCGATTAACTGGTAAATAGTTTCAAGCTCTTGCGGATTTCGGGCCCGGAAGTACTGACCGCCAGTCATGTTGGCAATATCAGTCAGCATTTTCTCGTCCAAATCCTGAGAGGGGTTAACGGTACGGGTCGAGAAGAAAGTGCGTTGGAGCATCTCTTCGGCACCGACACCGACGGTATAGATGGTGACGTTACTTCTCGCTGCCAGCTCTGCGGCTTCTTTCGGATCAATCACACCGGCAGTGTTGGCCCCGTCACTGAGCAAAATGATCACCCGTTGCGGCGCTTCACTGTCAATAAAGGTTTTGGTGGCAATACCGAGCCCTTCACCAATCGCCGTACTTTGGCCGATCAGGCCGAGCACGGTGCGACCGAGCTGCTCCTGAACGGTGTTCCGGTCGAACGTTAGCGGGGTTTGCAAGTAGGCGTGATTGGCAAATAACACCAGGCCGAGGCGGTCACCTTTCCGCTTGCCGATGAAGTCATTGAGTACCCCTTTAACCGCGGTAAGACGATCAATATTATCACCACTGGATGTCACCATGTCCTCGATCGACATGGATCCTGATAGATCGACAGCCAGCAACATGTCCCGGTGTTCTGGGTTGATCTCGATAGGATCGCCATACCAAATAGGCCGTGCCAGGGCACCTAACAGGCAACACCATGCGAGGGCCATAATAACCTTGCGCCACCGGGTGTCTGGTTGCTGCTGTCCAATACCCTCGGGAAGCTTAGGCAAACGAATCGCCACAGGTTGTACGGCGGGTTTGGAAAATCGATAGATGAACAATGGCAGAGGTAATAGTACCCATGCCCAAAGCCACGAGAACTCAAACATCAGAGGCCTCCGCAGCGGATGGTTGGTGCTGACCATAGGCTGGCAGCTGAGCTTTTTTCAACCACAATGTTGCCTGCTGGTAGCATTCGTTAAATGCAAATTGATCTAATCCCCTAGCAGAAAACAGCCCTTGCTGCCAGTCATCTGAGAGGGCAACAAAACCACGGTGTTTCTCTGCAAGTTGGTTATCAAGAAATGAGAGCCACTGCTTGCCAGTCAGGCTCGCAACCTGCTGACGGGAATAATAAGTCATGGCCGTTTGGCGCAGCAGGAGGTTGATCTCGCTTAGCCGTACTGGGTTATTAAGGCTTTTTAGCTGTTGCAGGGCTTCCTTACGCGCTTTCTGTTGTTTTAGGTGCTGCCTGAGCTTGAACACCAAAAAAAACAAGCCAACGACGGTGGCTATAATACATAGCCACCACCCCCAGGATAGTGGCCAGAAGCCAGGAACGGGCGGCAGGTGGACATCAGCAAGCGGCAGTGATGCTGCAATATCACTAGGCGTTATTTGATCAGCCATGACGTTTCTCCTGTCTACCTAGCTGCTGCATCAGTGGCAGCGCTGCAGATACCTGATGAAGCGGGATCGCTAAACTCAATGCCATATCGCGGATGAACTGCTGATGGCCGAGGTACTGCTCGCTCAACTTTTCTCGGGTTTTCTTGGCTGAGAAATCCAGCCAAACTGATTGCTTGCTATCAGCGACATGCTCCGTGCCTTTGAAGGTGGTGTGTCCCTGCTCAAGCGGATCGTGGACTTGGACAAACTGGATACGGTTATGCTGGCGAAGTTGGCTTAAACGGCGTTTGTCACTCTCTTTGAGCTGATAGAAGTCACTGAGAATGGCAATCTCGCTACCTTTGGGGCACAAGTGGTGTAGGTGTTTCAAGGCCGCAGAAAAAGACAACGGTTGTTGCTCTATATCGTTATTTTGGTGGGCATCAATCAGCGCATTGATAACCCGAAGCGGACCTTGCTGGCGGGCTGTTGGTTTGCATTCAACCAGTTTGGTTCCGGTATAGATGATTGCTCCGATCCGGTCTTGCTCGCTGACAGCCAGCCAGCTGAGCAGGCTGGCAAAATGGGCAGCTTGAACCGACTTTAGTAACAATTGAGAACCAAACTTCATGCTCGCGCTGAGATCAACCAATAGCATCACGGGTTGTTCGCGTTCTTCGGTAAATAGCTTAGTGTGGGTTTTTCCTGTTCTTGCTGTCACCCGCCAGTCGATGGCACGAATGTCATCGCCTGCTTGGTAGGGGCGAACTTCCGAAAAATTCATCCCCCGGCCTTTCTTCCGGCTCATATGCTGCCCATTCAGTTGTGACCACACACTTTGTGCAGGAGGCAGCCAACGAACAGACTGGTTTTTGTATTGCAGCAATTCAGCCAGACACAGGTTAACCCCATCACTGTGTGAAGGTAGGGATGGTGTCATGGATGTCTCGGTCATGCGCAGGCTACCTGTGCGATAAGCTGGCTGACAATGGTATCGGCAGCAATGCCTTCAGCCTGCGCTTCATAGCTGAGCAGCAGGCGGTGGCGCAATACCGGGTAGGCCATTTGCTGGACATCTTCGGGGGTGACGAAATCGCGGCCACTGAGCCAGGCATGGGCGCGGGCACAGCGATCCAGGGCCAATGTTGCACGTGGACTTACTCCCAGCTGTAACCAGCTAGCAAGCTCGTCACTGTATCGCTCAGGCTGACGGGTGGCCATGGTTAGGCGAATGATATAGTGCTCGACTTCCTCGGCCATATGGATGTTCAACACTTCTTGGCGAGCCGAGAAAATTTCACGCTGGCTGATTTGCACAGGCTCCGCTTTGTCGATGCCCATTGCTTCTCCGCGGTTAAGACGCAAAATTTCCAGCTCACTGGCTGCATCGGGATAATCGACGTTAAGCTGCAGCAGGAAACGGTCCAGCTGGGCTTCAGGTAGCGGGTAGGTCCCTTCCTGCTCGATAGGGTTCTGCGTTGCCATCACTAAAAACAGCTCTGGCAGAGAGTAAGTTTCCCGACCTGCTGTGATTTGTTTTTCTGCCATTGCTTCAAGCATCGCTGCCTGAACTTTGGCCGGAGCCCGGTTGATCTCATCGGCAAGCACCAAGGCGTTGAATATCGGGCCAGGTTGGAAGGTAAATTCGCCCGTTTCGGGGCGGAAGATATCAGTACCGGTAAGATCGGCCGGAAGCAGATCGGGAGTGAACTGAATTCTGTGGAAACTGCCTTCAATACAGTCAGACAATACTTTTACTGCGCGGGTTTTGGCTAGTCCCGGTGGTCCTTCAACCAATATATGGCCATCGGCAAGCAGGGCGATTAGTAACTGTTTAACAAGATCAGGCTGACCAATAACCTGGCTGTCCAGGTAAGTCTTAAGGCGTTGGAAAGTCGACGTTAACATAGATTGGTTATGTCCTTTAAAAAAACAAACAGTCAAATAATAAATAATGCATTGTCTGACTAAATAAAAGTGGTTTAGTTCAGATTGCGCAATTGTTTGATTATTCATTGTACAGCCAATTAGAGCTGGGAACCGTCTTGGCATACTGATGTGAATTATAGTGTATTCATAGAGTTACAATTTAATACCTTCAACAATGAAAGGCGCTGCACAGTATTGAGTTGGAGTGGTATAGACGTCCCAACATGGTGCATCAGATTATTAACGCTGCACCATATTGACTTGTTATCACTGCACCAAAATGCATCCAACGAAAATGATAATGGTTATAAGTTGTTGTTTTTAAGTGTTTTTTGTGGTTGGTTAAAAACTGTTCCCATTCTGGCCTGATGCTTGCTCCTAGTTGAATGATTATTCACCAAGGAGCTATTCAATATGTCAACCAAGATGTTTAAGAGTACATTTGCTGGAATTGCTGTATCACTAGCCTTGTCATTTAATGCGGTGGCGGCACAAGACACTATTAAGGTTGGGGTGCTGCATTCCCTTTCCGGCACCATGGCTATCAGTGAAACCACATTGAAAGATACCATTTTGATGCTGGTTGAAGAGCAGAACCAAAAAGGCGGTGTACTGGGTAAAAAGCTGGAAGCCGTTGTCGTCGATCCTGCATCAAATTGGCCGCTGTTTGCTGAGAAAGCCCGTGAACTGATCGAAAAAGAAAAAGTGGATGTGGTTTTTGGTGGCTGGACATCGGTTTCGCGCAAGTCGATGCTACCGGTATTCGAAGAGCTTAATAGCCTGCTGTTCTATCCGGTGCAATATGAAGGTGAAGAGTCTTCAAAGAATGTCTTCTATACCGGTGCTGCGCCAAATCAGCAGGCGATCCCTGCTGTTGATTATTTGATGAATGAGTTGGAGGTCGAGCGCTGGGTACTGGCAGGAACTGACTATGTCTATCCTCGAACCACCAATAAAATCCTTGAAGCCTACCTGGTATCGAAAGGTATCGCCAAGCGAGACATCATGATTAACTACACCCCTTTTGGCCACTCTGACTGGCAATCCATTGTTTCTGATATCAAAAAATTCGGTGCTCAAGGCAAGAAAACAGCCGTGGTTTCAACTATTAACGGTGATGCCAATGTCCCATTTTATAAAGAGCTAGGAGCCCAGGGGGTGTCTGCTGAAGACATTCCAGTGGTTGCTTTCTCTGTGGGTGAAGAAGAGCTCTCTGGAATGGATACCTCTCCCTTGGTTGGCCACCTGGCGGCATGGAACTATTTCATGAGTGTCGATACCGATGAAAATGCTGAATTTGTCGAGAAGTGGCAGAAGTTCATTAAAGACGATGGACGGGTATCGAACGATCCGATGGAGGCCAGCTACATTGGCTTCAATATGTGGGTAGAAGCTGCTGAGAAGGCTGGTACGACTGAATCTGAGGCCATTCAGCAAGCCATTATTGGTATTACTGTTCCGAATCTGTCTGGTGGCTATGCGACTATGATGCCAAATCACCATATTACCAAACCTGTGCTGCTGGGCGAGATCCAGGATGACGGCCAGTTTGAAGTGGTATGGGAAACTACGGGTGTTGTCGCAGGTGATGCCTGGTCAAATTTCCTTCCTGGCTCAAAAGATCTCTATGCGAGCTGGCTCAAACCGCTTGAGTGCGGAAGCTTCAATGTCGTGACTGGCAAGTGTGCTGGCTCGAAATAGTAAACCGGTTTGAAACAGTAGAACTGTAAAAGCTCTGCACTTGTGCTCAGGCAAGTGCAGAGACGTGTTTAACCGGTTTCCTGGATGAGTACCACTATTATGACTATAAACAGATGGCGTTTACCGGATAGGGTGACGCATTTATACAAACTAATTTCTGCCATTGTGCTGGGGCTAGTTTTATTCTTTTTTACCTCCGTTTCCATAGCAGCATCAGGCAGTAATGGTGTTTCATCCTATTCTGATGTCGAGACACAGTTGTCACAACGTAACTTTAAGAAAAAACAACAAGCCGTTGAATGGCTGGTTGAATCCAATCATCCCGCGGTTAAGTTAATTTTGACGGGGTTGCTTGATGGTCAAATTTACTTCCAACGCAAGAGTAAGCAGCTGTTTTTGATCCCTGAACTGGCTAAGAATATGCCAGCGCGATCGATTGTTGGTGGTTTGGCTCTGGATCAAGCAGATGAACTGCTGATCAGCAATAAGCGCGACTTCAAGAAAGTGACGTTGAACAATCGGCTGCGTACGTCAATTCGCCTTGGCATTGCCCAGTTAGATTTGAATGCTGACAGCGAGGCTTTAAGGCTACAGGCCGCCAAGAGTCTGTTGGGCAATACGACAGACAGTGTCCAGTCTCTTGTTTTGAATGCCTATAAGAATGAGCCCTCAAAAGCGGTAAAAGAGGTGTTGGGGCTGGTGTTGGCCACCGCTAATATCACGTCGGAAACTGTTGAGGTTCGTGAGGCTGCGCTATCACTTCTGAGCCATTCTTTAGAGCCGGTTGCTTTTCGTGCCATGAATCAAGCGCTTGATCTGGAAATGGCCAAAGACAATGGCGATACCGAGTTTATCGCTGGGATTGAACGAGCTATTGATTCGTATCAGCAAAGTCAGCGCGTGTATGGCACGGTAGAGACCCTATATTTTGGCTTAAGTCTGGGCTCTGTACTGGTGCTGGCCGGGATTGGCTTGGCGATCACCTTTGGTGTGATGGGGGTGATCAACATGGCTCACGGCGAGTTGATCATGCTGGGTGCCTATACGACTTACGTGATGCAGCAGCTGATGCCGGACAATATCGGCTTATCACTGATCCTCTCGATCCCTGCAGCATTCATTGTGGCAGGCTTGGTCGGTGTCGTGATTGAACGTGGTGTGATCCGCTTTTTGTACGGCAGGCCGCTGGAAACCCTGCTGGCAACATTTGGTATTAGCCTGATTCTGCAACAGGCGGTGCGTAGTATCTTCTCTCCGTTAAACCGTTCCGTGTCCACGCCTGACTGGATGAGCGGCATGCTGGAGATCAATCCAATGCTCTCTCTCACCTATAACCGCCTCTATATCATCTTTTTCTGTTTGCTGGTGTTTGTTGCTTTGGTTTTCGTGCTCAAGAAAACGCCTCTTGGACTTCAGGTCCGCGCTGTCTCGCAAAACCGTGCAATGGCACGGGCTATGGGGGTCCGTTCAGAATGGGTCGATGCAATGACGTTTGGTTTGGGCTCAGGGGTTGCCGGGGTGGCTGGTGTTGCACTTTCTCAATTGACCAATGTCGGGCCCAACATGGGGCAGAGCTACATCATTGACTCGTTCATGGTGGTGGTATTCGGTGGCGTCGGCAATTTATGGGGCACCTTGGTTGCAGGCTTGAGCCTAGGTATTTTCAGTAAGGTACTGGAGCCTTGGGCTGGCGCGGTACTCGCTAAAATACTGGTGCTGGTCTTCATCATTTTGTTCATTCAGAAGCGACCTCGGGGCTTGTTCCCTCAGCGTGGCCGAGCGGTGGAGGGATAATACATGCTAAAAACAATTTTAAAGGACGACCGTGGCGGCCAGCTATTACTGAGCTTGTTGCTGGTTGTGGGGTTTGCCATCCCGGCTCTCAATATTATGGTGCCGCAAGGACACTTCCTTCATATCGAGACTTATACCATTACCTTGCTGGGCAAATACCTGACTTATGCCTTGCTGGCACTGGCCGTCGATCTGGTCTGGGGGTACCTCGGAATTTTGAGTCTTGGTCACGGTGCCTTTTTTGCACTGGGTGGCTATGCCATGGGCATGTATTTAATGCGCCAGATTGGCGATCGTGGTGTATATGGTGATCCGGTTCTGCCAGATTTCATGGTGTTCCTTAACTGGAAAGAGTTGCCATGGTTCTGGCATGGCTTTGATATGTTCTGGTTTGCCTGCCTGATGGTGGTATTGGTACCGGGTGTGCTGGCATGGATATTTGGATACCTGGCTTTTCGCTCCCGGGTATCAGGCGTGTATTTGTCGATCATGACTCAAGCGCTGACATTTGCCCTGATGCTGGCCTTCTTTCGCAATGAAATGGGATTTGGTGGCAACAACGGTCTGACTGACTTTAAAGATATCCTTGGCTTTAGCCTGCAATCGGGCAGTACGCGGATTGCCTTGTTTGTTGCATCAGTCGTTGCACTTATTGCAGGGTACTTGATTTGCCGAGCGGTTATTTCCAGCCGTTTGGGCAAGATAGCGGTCGCGACACGGGATGCCGAGTCACGGGTGCGTTTTATTGGCTATAACGTTGATCAGTTCAAACTGTGGATTTTTATTCTATCTGCCGTGCTAGCGGGTATTGCCGGAGCGTTATATGTCCCTCAGGTCGGTATTATTAATCCGGGCGAATTTGCGCCGCTGAACTCTATTGAAATAGTTGTCTGGGTAGCACTCGGCGGCCGGGCAACCTTGTTTGGAGCCATTGTCGGTGCGCTGCTCATTAACTACGCCAAGAGCTGGTTCACCATCGAATTTCCGGAAGTCTGGTTATTCGCGCTGGGTAGCCTGTTCGTGCTGGCGACGCTTTTTCTTCCTAAAGGGATCACCGGTTTCTTCTCTGATCATTTATTTCGTAAGGCTTCCCGGAAGGAGGCTGCATTATGACGACTATTCCTCAACAGTTATCACCGGAGAAACTGTCTCAAACTGAGCAAAATAAATTGTTGCCGGCGCAGTTTCGTAAATCGGTTGAAAATTTTGTTCGCCGGGATCAGGTCTTTGATTTCCTTAAACCACAACACCACCCTTTGCTTGATACTCGCCACAACATCTTGCTGTATCTCGAAGGGGTAACCAAGTCATTTGACGGCTTTAAGGCGATCAATGATTTGAACTTGTATATCAAAGAAGGTGAATTGCGTTGCATCATCGGCCCGAATGGCGCCGGTAAAACCACCATGATGGACATCATTACCGGCAAGACCCAGCCTGACGAAGGCCAGATATGGCTCGGCTCAAATATCAATCTGCTAAAGATGGATGAAGCCGAAATTGCCAATGCAGGTATCGGCCGGAAGTTTCAAAAGCCAACAGTATTTGAATGCTTGTCAGTGTGGCACAACCTGGAGCTTGCAATGGCTGGTGAGCGCAGTGTTTGGGGCGTGTTTCGTGCTCGACTAAATGGAGAACAGCGGGATGAGCTCAATAGGGTATTAACCCTGATTGGCCTCCAGCATCATGTGGATTTATCGGCAGGCAACTTGTCACATGGCCAGAAGCAATGGTTGGAAATTGGCATGCTGCTGATGCAAAAACCAAAGTTGCTGCTGGTGGATGAACCGGTGGCGGGTATGACCCATCAGGAAATGGATCGAACAGCCGAGTTGCTTAGGTCACTGGCTGGTGAGCACTCTGTGGTAGTCGTTGAACATGATATGGATTTCGTACGCTCGATTGCCAGCACGGTGACAGTGCTGCACCAGGGACATGTACTGGCTGAAGGATCGATGAGTGACATTCAGTCTGATCCACGGGTCAAAGAAGTCTATCTGGGAGAATCATGATGCTAGAAATCAAACGGCTGAACCAATTCTATGGCGAAAGCCATACCTTATGGGACCTGGATATCAGCATCCCCGAAGGTCAATGTACGGTGTTGATGGGGCGCAACGGGGTAGGAAAAACCACCTTATTGCAGTGTGTGATGGGGCTATTGCCGATTGAAAGTGGCGAGATTGTACTGAAAGGCAAAGACATCAGCGGGCTCTCTGCAGAAAGCCGCCCCCGTCATGGTGTTGGGTATGTGCCGCAGGGACGTCAGATCTTTGCTTTGCTGAGCGTTGAAGAAAATCTTCAGATTGGGTTGCCTATCCGTGCCAAGGGTGATCGTAAGATCCCCGACTTCATTTATGAGCTATTTCCGGTATTAAAAGAGATGCTATATCGACGTGGTGGTGATTTGAGTGGTGGCCAGCAACAGCAGCTGGCTATTGCACGGGCGCTGGTCGTTAATCCCAGCCTGCTGATCCTGGATGAGCCGACAGAGGGGATCCAGCCCAATATTGTGCAGGAAATCGGCGATATTATTCGCAAGCTTAACCGTGAGTTGGGATTAACCGTTTTGTTGGTTGAACAGAAGTTACCTTTTGCCCGCAAAGTGGGTGATAACTTTTGTCTGCTTGATCGGGGGCGAGCGGTCGCAAAAGGTGAAATGAAGCATCTCAATGAACAATTGATCAAGGAGTACCTGACAGTATGACGGCGATCCATGAAAACACTTCATCGAGTGCATACCAGCAAGCTTTAACAGACAAAATTGTGGCGATTACGCCAAAGCCGATGCCGTGTGAGCTGGAATCTCAGCAAGGGTGGCGGGCGAAGCTGGAACTTGGTTTTTCATTCAGTTCTACCAGAACCGTACTAAAGCATCGTAAGCAGTTAGGCCCGCTTGCCGTCCAGCGTCCGCTCTACCCGGAAGGTGACATTTGCCATACCTATCTGCTTCATCCTCCCGGCGGCGTCGTTGGGGGTGACAAGCTCTCGATTTCCGCTTGTTCTGAAAGTCGATCCAAGGCGCTGATAACAACGCCCGGGGCAACTAAGTTTTACCGCTCTGCAGGAAAATACGCCTCCCAGCGACAGCAACTCACGGTCAAGAAGGGCGCGCAGTTGGAGTGGTTGCCGCAGGAAAACATCTATTTTCCAGAAGCCAAAGTCAGGATGGATACCGAGATCGACATTGAACCCGGAGGGCGGTTTATAGGCTGGGAAATGCACTGTTTTGGTCGTCCTGCACTAAAAGAGGGCTTCAGTGGTGGGAGTGTCGTTGGTTGTACCCAGCTTCGGATTGGTAATGAGTTGATTTTAGCCGAGCAATTGAATGTACAAGGGGGCGATCAGCACCAACAAAGTGCAGGCCTGCGGGAGAATTCGATGTTGGGCACCATGATAGTGACCGAGTCTGACGAGTCATTGCTTAACATGGTACAGACCTTGCTAAATGACTATCAGGAATACTTATTAGAAAACAAGGTTGTAGCAGGTGTCACTGAAGTTACGGATATCAGTGAAGATCACCGGGTGATGGTGGTAAGGGCAATGGGCAGCGGTACAGAGCCGATGATGGCACTGTTTACCCAAGTCTGGCTGTCAGTCAGGCAATCCAGGTCAAGTTGTACACCCCGTGCCCCCAGGATTTGGGCGACTTAAGCCCAACCCATAGAAGATTGCTGGAGGAATAGATGGAGTTAACGCCCAGAGAAAAGGACAAGTTGTTAATTTTTACCGCAGCGTTGTTGGCCGAACGACGTCGTGATAAAGGCCTGAAACTGAACTATCCAGAATCGGTGGCATTGATCAGTGCGGCGATCATGGAAGGTGCAAGGGAGGGACGTACGGTCGCCGAGCTGATGGATTTTGGTCGGACTATTTTGTCTGCTGATGAGGTAATGGAAGGCGTACCTGCGATGGTCCATGACGTTCAGGTTGAAGCGACATTCCCCGATGGTACCAAGCTGGTTACCGTCCACGATCCGATTGTATGAGGTGAGTGATGTCAGAAAATCCATTAACAAACTCCGTAGCTTTTGTTCCCGGCGAACTCCAATGTGCCGAGGGTGATATCGAACTCAATGCTGGCAAGCCGGTGTTATCGGTCTCTGTTTCAAATCTGGGGGATCGCCCAATTCAAATTGGCTCCCACTATCATTTCTTTGAAGCCAATGAAGCATTGGAATTTGAGCGGGAGGCAACGCTGGGTTATCGGCTCAATATAGCAGCAGGAACGGCAACCCGGTTTGAACCCGGGCAAGCACGGACGGTGGAATTAGTGAGCTTTGGCGGCACCCAGACTATCTACGGGTTTCAGGGCAAAGTCATGGGATCAGTTGCTCAGGCCGCTCTTTTAATTGGCCCTGACAGCAGGGAGGCGGAGAAATAAATGGCAACGATATCAAGGCAAGCCTATGGTGAAATGTTTGGCCCGACAGTGGGTGATCGGTTGCGATTGGCAGACACAGAGTTATGGCTGGAAGTTGAGAAAGACTATACCCGTTACGGCGATGAAGTGAAGTTTGGTGGCGGTAAGGTGATCCGTGACGGCATGGGGCAAAGCCAGCTGCCATCAGCTTTCACCCCTGATTTGGTGATCACCAATGCCGTGATCCTTGACCATTGGGGTATCGTCAAGGCCGATGTAGCCATCAAAGATGGTCGGATAAGCGCCATTGGCAAGGCGGGCAATCCGGATGTGCAGTCTGGTGTGGATATTGTGATTGGACCGGGCACTGAAATTTTAGCTGGCGAGGGCTCGATTCTGACCGCTGGTGGCATTGATTCCCATATTCACTTTATCTGTCCGCAGCAAATCGAAGAAGCCCTGTGCTCAGGGATCACCACTATGCTCGGCGGTGGTACCGGCCCGGCAACGGGAACGAATGCAACAACCTGTACGCCGGGGCCGTGGAACATCCACCGAATGCTGGAAGCTCTGGATACTTTTCCGATGAACTTTGGCCTTCTTGGCAAAGGAAATGCCAGCCTGCCAGAAGCGCTGCATGAGCAGGTCGAGGCCGGTGCAATCGGCCTTAAACTGCATGAAGACTGGGGAACTACACCCGCATCGATTGATAACTGCATGACGGTTGCTGATGACACCGATGTCCAGGTGGCTATTCATACCGACACGCTTAATGAGTCAGGTTTTGTTGAGTCAACGTTGGCTGCTATCGGTGAGCGGGTGATCCACACCTACCATACCGAAGGGGCAGGGGGGGGCCATGCGCCGGATATTATCCGCGCCTGTGGTGAATCGAATGTACTGCCATCATCTACCAATCCGACACGTCCCTATACGGTCAATACTGTCGATGAGCATTTGGATATGCTGATGGTCTGTCATCACCTTTCTCCTTCCATTGCCGAAGATGTCGCGTTTGCCGAATCTCGGATCCGCCGGGAAACCATTGCTGCCGAAGATATTCTTCATGACTTGGGCGCATTCTCGATGATTGCTTCTGACTCTCAGGCGATGGGGCGGGTTGGGGAAGTGATCACACGCACCTGGCAGACCGCGCACAAGATGAAAGTGCAACGTGGCAGCTTGCCGCAGGACTCGAGTTACAGTGATAACTACCGCCTGAAACGATATGTCGCTAAATACACTATCAATCCGGCGATTACCCATGGGATCAGCCATGAAGTTGGATCGGTTGAAGTCGGTAAGCTGGCGGATCTGGTGCTTTGGAAACCGGCTTTCTTTGGGGTTAAGCCAAGCACGATTATTAAAGGCGGGATGATTGCCGCAGCGCCAATGGGGGATCCAAATGCCTCAATCCCGACGCCGCAGCCTGTTCACTATCGTTCGATGTTCGGCAGTTATGGCAAAGCCAACCAGAATACCTCGATGCTGTTTGTTTCGGGACAGGCTAAATCGGCAGGAATTGGTGAACAGCTTGGTTTGCAAAGCTTGATCGGTGTTGTGAAAGGCTGCCGTAATATTAGCAAGGCCGATATGGTGCTGAATGACTGGCAACCCAATATTGAAGTTGATTCACAGACATATCAAGTACGTGCGGATGGTGAATTGCTGATTTGCGAACCCGCAGACGTGTTGCCGATGGCGCAGCGTTATTTCTTATTTTGAGGATCAGTGATGATTGTATTAACTCAGATTTTGACGGCACTGGAATCAGCATCATTGACGAGTGATGCAACGCTTAGTTTGCCGATTGATTCACGCATAAAGAGCCGATTGAAAGTCACCTTGGATGATGGCAGAGAGGCCGGGTTGTTCTTGCCGCGAGGTAAGATCCTGCGCAACGGTGATATGTTGCGAAGCGAGCAGGATGTACTGGTCAAGATTTTGGCCGCGGATGAGGATGTGTCAACTGTCTACTGTTCGGATCCGCACCTCATGGCGCGGGTTTGTTACCACCTGGGCAACCGTCATGTTCCCCTGCAGATCGAGCCAAACTGGGTGCGCTACCAGCATGACCATGTACTTGATGAAATGGTAGCAGGGCTTGGCGTTGAGGTGACATCGGAAATGGCCCCTTTTGAACCCGAGGCCGGCGCATATGGAGGAACAAGTGGAGGACACTCAGACGGGATTGTCCAAGGGCACAGTCATTCACATGGTCATAGTCACCACAGTCACTGAACAGTCACTAACCATCAAAGATGAAATAGGGCATGAAGCTCAACAACGATAATTCAAGGGAAAATTGTATGGCTAAATCGAATATGAACCGCTCAACATTGGCAACATTCACGGGGCGCGGCATTGCATTGGTGGCAGTGTTAGCTTCCAGCTCGGCGATGGCACACAGTGGCCATAGTTATGTTGATAGCGGGCTGCTCTCTTCCTTCTTCTCCGGCATTACCCATCCGCTTACCGGGCTCGACCATCTGGTGATGCTGATTGGCGTAGGATTTATTGCCGCGCAATATAAACAGCGGCACCAGCAATTTCGCATAATGTTAGCCGCTTTGCTCAGTATGTTGCTTGGTCTGGGGTTTGGTTCGCTGTCGGGCTTTGCCACAGGCATTGAGACGATGACTCTGGCTTCAGTGTTTATTGCTGCAGTGGCGGTTTACAGTCGGTACCAAGCTGGTGGAAAAACCTTATCGGTAGTGATGTCAGTATTCGCCGTAATGATGGTGATGTTCCACGGCTGGGCACATGGTTTAGAGGCTCCAGCCGCCAGCTTAATCGCTTTTGCGCCAGGAATGGTCGTTGGGGCTGGTTTGCTTAGCACTGTCGGTTACCAACTGGGGCAATTGGTAAGCCCTAAGTGGCAAAGTGCACTGCTGGCTGTAAGTGGTGTGATGCTTGCTGTTGCTAGTTAACAACCACGGTAGGTGATTATGGCCAATTCCAGAAACGTGTTACCGGATTTTCGCCTTTATCAGCTCATGAGCCCCTCTTTGCCTATTGGTGCATTTACCTATTCACAGGGGCTGGAGTGGGCAATTGAGAAAGGATGGGTAACCAACCAGGAAAGCTTGCAGGGCTGGTTGGCTGATGTGCTTCACCATAGCTTGGTGACGTTAGAGTTACCGATATTGTCTCGTCTGTATCTGGCGTTTGAACGACAGGATATGCCTACTGTGAACCATTGGAATCAGTGGTTGTATGCATGCCGGGAAACCAAAGAATTGCGTTTGGAAGAGCGACAGCGAGGAAAAGCAACAGCGAGGTTGCTCAAGCAGCTGGATGAGCAATTTACGCCCTCATCTATGGCTTACGCTGAAGCTAACCAGCTGGCGGGGTTTTCATTGGCTGCCATTCACTGGGGGATCAACGCTGAAACGCTGAGTGCTGGCTATCTTTGGAGTTGGCTTGAAAACGCGACGATGGCCGGGGTGAAGCTGATCCCGTTGGGGCAGACTGCAGGGCAACAAATATTACTCTCATTGTCGCAGCAGTTACCTGATGCCCTGCTTGCTGCAAGCACAGTTGAAGACCACGAAATAGGTAGCTTTACGCCAGCGCAAGCTATTGCTAGCAGTCGGCATGAGACCCAATACACCAGACTTTACCGATCTTAAGGAAATAACCATGACAGAATACAAATCACCATTACGGATTGGTGTTGGCGGCCCGGTAGGGTCGGGCAAAACAGCGCTATTGGAAGTGCTGTGTAAAACGATTCGAGATCAATACAACATTGCCGTTGTCACCAATGATATCTATACCCAGGAAGATGCCAAGATCCTGACTCGAGCTCAAGCTCTGGAAGCTGACCGAATAATTGGTGTAGAGACAGGAGGGTGCCCGCATACAGCGATACGTGAAGATGCATCGATGAACTTGGCCGCGGTCGAAGAGCTGGCTGCGAGGCATAAAAATCTTGACGTGGTCTTTATCGAAAGTGGTGGTGATAACCTGAGTGCTACCTTCAGCCCGGAGCTGGCTGATTTGACTATTTATGTTATCGATGTTGCTGAAGGGGAAAAGATCCCGAGAAAAGGTGGGCCAGGGATCACTCGGTCGGATTTATTGGTGATAAATAAGATAGATCTTGCCCCTTATGTTGGTGCTTCATTGGAAATAATGGACCAAGACACGAAACGAATGCGTCCTAATAAGCCTTACGTTTTTACTAATTTAAAAGAGGGAAAGGGGTTACCCGACATTATCGACTTCGTGGTGACTCAAGGAATGCTTGATAGTTAATTTTAATAATTAAGAAAAAACAGTAGAAAAGGCTGGGGAATTCTCCCAAGCCTTTTTGTTAATAATAGATTTTAAAAATAAATTACGGGGAAATGATAAGCTTACTTACTAAATTACCAATTAAATTGGTAACAAATATCATTTAATTCCTTCCAATAACTTCCATTCTATTTGGTTCATTGCTGTGTAGTTATGCACTTCTTCAATGCAATAATTCACTATTTACATTGTGCTTGTTACATATTTCCCTTATTGCATCAATACTCCGGGTTATTCCTCTAACTGGCACCAATAATGCATTGGGTATGTAATATAACGATAACATTTGCTACTGAAATGGTTACATCGAACAAGTGTGATTCTATGCAGGAATATTGGTACGACCATTGATGCAGTGTGTTGATATTACTATGTGCGTGTGTTCTTATAATATTTATGAAATGCGAAAGTCATGGAAATGACTTATTTGATCGCTACGATGCAAAAAAGATTAGGAAATAAAACTGAGTGATCAGTTAGGTTGGTTAGTGGCCTTGATAAATAAATGGATAAAGTAAATTCCTTAATTTTCAAGGTGGTAAAGCATCATCAATGATGGAATGGAGTCTTCTGTAATGAGCAAAAAAGCATTAGTAACTGGTGCGAAAGGTGGTATTGGTTCTTCGATTACAAACGCTTTAGTTGAAGCGGGCTATCGTGTTATTGCAACGTACTCTCCGAATGGGGAAGCGAAAGCAAAAGAGTGGTTTAAAGAGAATAATTATTCAGAAGAACAGGTTAGGATTTACCCGTTAGATGTTAAGGATACGGCGTACTGCGAAGAGTCGCTTGCAACATTGTTGAGCGAAGAAGGCAACATTGATGTGCTAGTTAATAATGCAGGGATCACACGTGATACTACATTCAAGCGAATGACTGCAGAACAATGGAACGAAGTGATCACAACAAATTTAAATAGTTTGTATAACGTGACACATCCTTTGTTTGCTTCAATGTGTGAACACGGAAATGCCCGTATTATCAACATCTCTTCAGTTAATGGCCTGAAAGGACAATTTGGTCAGACAAATTATTCTGCAGCTAAGGCTGGCATGATTGGTTTCACCAAGGCGCTAGCGGCTGAAGGTGCGCGTTCAGGTGTTACTGTTAACGCAATCGCCCCTGGATATACAGGGACTCCTATGGTTGAAGCCATTAAGCCTGAAGTACTAGATTCTATTAAAGCTGAAATTCCAATGAGGCGTCTTGCTGCACCTAGCGAAGTGGCTGCAGCGGTAACTTTCCTGGCAAGTGATGCCGCAGCGTATATTACAGGTGAAACATTGTCTGTGAATGGCGGTTTATACATGCACTAATTGCTGGTTTAGATTATTTAGAAAGGATGCTAAAAAATGACTAAAGTATTTATTGTTGCAGCAAAACGTACTCCCCTTGGTAGCTTTAATGGTGCGCTGAAATCTGTTTCTGCCGCTAACTTGGCTGCGGTTGCAATCAAAGCTGCACTCAAAGAAGCCAATGTTGATCCGGCTAACCTTGACGAAGTTATTCTCGGTAATGTCATCGGCGCTGGTCAGGGGATGGGACCTGGACGTCAGGCGGCGCTTTATGCCGATATTCCTCAGGAAGTTCCTGCCTACAGCCTGAACATGGTTTGTGGTAGTGGTATGAAAGCCGTGATGGATGCAGCATCGCACATCAAAGCAGGTGATGCCGATTTGGTTGTCGCTGCTGGTGCTGAAAACATGTCACAAATTCCATTCTGCGTGTCATCGAAAGTGCGTGACGGCCAGAAAATGGGCAACCTTGAAATGGCCGATCTGTTGATTGCAGATGGTTTGACGGATGTCTTTAACAATTACCACATGGGTGTGACGGCTGAAAATGTGGTGGCGAAAGTCGGCCTTAACCGTGAACAGCAAGATAACTTCGCCTTGGCAAGCCAGCAGAAAGCCGTTGCAGCAATTGAGCAGGGCAAATTTGCTGATGAAATTGCGCCGGTAGAAGTGACCGTTCGCCGCAAGACGAATATCGTTGATACGGATGAATACCCTAAAGCCGATGCAAGTATCGAAGGCTTGGCTAAGCTACGCCCAGCTTTCAAGAAAGAAGGCGGTTCGGTAACGGCGGGTAATGCATCGGGCATTAACGATGGTGCAAGTGCCATCATTGTCGCCTCTGAAGCTGCGGTTGAAAAATACGGCCTAACACCACTGGCTGAAATTGAAAGTTATGCTCAGGCAGGTATTGCTCCGGAAATTATGGGCCTTGGTCCAGTACCAGCGGTTGTGAAAGCGTTGGACAAAGCAGAGCTGAAAATCAGCGATGTCGGTTTATTTGAATTCAATGAAGCGTTTGCTGGTCAGGCACTGGGTGTGCTGCACGAACTAGCCGACGAACTGGATACTCAGGTTGAAGATTTAGCTGAGCGTTCAAATGTTAATGGTGGTGCGATTGCGCTGGGCCACCCTCTGGGTGCATCGGGCAACCGTATTATCGTAAGCCTTCTTCATGAAATGCGCCGTCGTGGTACAGAGCATGGCCTTGCTACGCTTTGTGTCGGTGGTGGTATGGGTACGGCAGTCGTACTGAAGAGCGTTTAATTATAAGTGTTTTAGATTGTACCTGGATACATGTCATGGCCCAGGTACTTCACTCATTACTTTTTTAATCGAAGGAAAAAGCTATGTATACGGAAATGTTTAAATCTTTCTCTGAGCAGACTGAAAAATCACTAGCACCATACGTAAAATTCAACAAGCTATTTACTAAGAATGTTGAAGAGCTAACTGAGCTTCAGCTAGCTGCAGTTCGCGCGTACAGCGACCTAGGTCTTTCTCAGCTGAAAGCTGTTAGCGAAGTTAAAGACGTGCAGTCTTTCGCTGCATTCAATAGCCAGCAGCTTGAAACGCTAACTAAGCTTTCTCAGCAGTTAATCGACGATAGCAACAAATTCAATGCTGTTGCTCAGTCATTCAAGACTGAAGTTGAAGAGCTAGTTGCTGAAAATGTAAAGCAAGCTACGCCAGCAGTATAAGCGAAATGACCACTCAGCCGCCCCTTCCTGTGGGCGGCTTTTTTAGTCCAGATACAGAGGTCATTGTAATGAACTATAACTTCTTTACGGACTACTTTGCCAAGCTCCAGGATATGAACCAGGTATGGTGGAAAGAGCTCGATTCCGGCAAGGCAGCCATAAATACTCCCCTTAATAAAGCGCTCAATGAAATTAACTTGGATGATACTGCTGAGTTAATTGAAAAAGCATCAGCGCAGCCAGCCGTTTTAGCCAAAGTGCAGATGGAGTGGTGGGAAAACCAAATGAAGATCTGGCAGAACGTCACCATGAAAACTGGTGATAAATCCGATCTTGTTCAGCCCGAAAAAGATGACAAGCGCTTCAGCGATCCTGCTTGGGACAATGAAGCGTTTTATAATTATATTAAGCAGTCCTATTTGCTGTTTAGCAATACGATGAAAGAAACCATCGACTCGATTGAAGGGCTGGATGAAAAAGCCAAAGAGCGCCTAGGTTTCTTTTCTCGTCAGGCGATAAACGCTCTGTCTCCGACCAACTTCATTACAACCAACCCAGAGCTGGCAAAGCTAACGGTTGAAACTAACGGTGAAAACCTCGTTAGAGGAATGGAGTTGCTTCAGGAAGATATGCAGGCCAGTGCTGACGTCTTGAAGATCCGAATGACGAACGACAATGCCTTTCAGCTTGGTGAGAATGTAGCTAATACTGCAGGTGATGTTGTTTTCAAAAATGACTTGTTTGAACTAATTCAATACAAGCCGCTGACGGAAAAAGTGAATGCAACACCGCTTCTTGTTGTCCCACCGTTTATCAACAAGTACTACATCTTGGATCTTCGCGAGAAGAACTCGATGGTGCGTTGGTTGGTGGAGCAGGGGCATACGGTGTTTATGATGTCCTGGCGCAACCCAGATGCCAGCATGGTCGATGTTGATTTTGACAACTATGTGCTCGATGGTGTGGTGAAGGCGGTCGAAGCCGTTGAAGACATTACCGGCGAAAAGCAAATTAACGCTGCAGGTTACTGCATCGGCGGTACTCTGTTGGCCGTTGCGTTGGCCTATTATTCAGCTAAGCGTATGCGGAATCGGATCAAGTCAGCCTCTTTCTTCACGACATTGCTGGATTTCTCGCAACCAGGTGAAATTGGTGCGTATGTCAACGACCCGATCGTCTCTGCGATTGAAGCGCAAAATGAAGCGAACGGCTATATGGACGGGCGCTCATTGAGTGTGACATTCAGTTTGTTGCGTGAAAACAGCCTGTACTGGAACTACTACATCAACAACTACCTGAAGGGTAATAGCCCGATTGACTTCGACTTACTCTACTGGAATGGTGATAGTACCAATGTTGCGGTAGCTTGCCACAGTACCCTATTGCGTCAGTTCTACCTGGAAAACAAGCTCAAGGATCCGAAAGGATATAAAGTCGGCGGAGTGTATATTGATCTGGCTAAGATCAAGGTGCCAACCTACTTTATCTCGACCCAGGAAGATCATATTGCGCTTTGGCAGGGGACGTTCCGCGGAGCACAGCTGCTAAGTGGTAAATCAACGTTTGTTCTGGGTGAGTCTGGTCATATTGCAGGAATTGTGAACCATCCTACCAAGAACAAATACGGCTTCTGGACCAACAGCAAGAAGGTGGCAGATGCTGATGTATGGCTAGAGACTGCTAAGCGTCAAGATGGGTCTTGGTGGAATCACTGGAATGGCTGGTTGGCTGACTTTGAGTCTGTTGAGCAAGTGGAGGCACGTAATGCAGGTAATAATAATTATCCTGCGCTTGCCCCTGCGCCTGGTAACTATGTGCTGCAGACACTTCCTATTGAGGTGTCGAATGCCGTTGAGAAACATCAGCAGATTGATAGCCAAGAAGCATCGTAATTAACCAAGCTTTGAAGAGCTAAAGCCAGCGGATAATCCGCTGGCTTTTTTTTGTTCCGTGCGTAGGCTGATGTTGGTGCCAGCGGCGGTTACTGTGTCGGAATAGGGGCACTGAAGTATTCTTCGAGAGCCTGCATTTAGCTAGATGTGTCGAGAAATTAAATAGTTATATCAGGTTAACTGTAAGCCTGAATAAAAAGTTGTCAAAAATTGGTTTTTCTCTTACTTGTTATTCACTTTGGCGATAGAATGACCAGCCTGTTATCTTTGCCTTCACCTTCTAAATCTCAGGGATATTATGACCTTAGAGCGTCGTGCTGATCTAATACTTGTCGCTACCACCATGTTAGCGGCTGCCGGATGGATATTCTCGAAAGAAGCCATTCAAGGCCTGCCGCCGTTTGGTTTTGTCGGTACTCGCTTCGTGCTGGCATCAATATTCTTGCTGCCTTTTTGTTATTCGACATTGAGAAAGATCAACCGTAGTGATCTGGTACGAGCATTGGGTGTCGGCTGCCTGCTGGGTAGTGCGCTGCTACTGTGGATCTATGCGGTGTCTATCAGTGATACCCTGGGGGAAGGCGCGTTTATCATGAGCCTTTCCATGCTATTCGTCCCGCTGGTGGCTTGGCCACTGTTTAGGCAACGACCGCCACGGATGTTCTGGTTTTCCCTGCCGCTCGCTTTCGGTGGCCTGATGATGCTGTCGCTCGGCGGAGGCTGGCAACAGTCTGCTAGTCAGGTTTGGTTTGGATTGGCTGCTCTAATGCTGGCATTACATTTCAACTTCAATAGCCGTTGTGCCCAGCGTATTCCACCGCTGTTGTTGACCTGTATCCAACTATTTGTCACAGGTTCCATGGGCCTTGTCGCTTCGTTAAGCTTTGAAACCTGGCCGCAGGAAATTGGCATTAATATCTGGGGCTGGTTTGCCATGAGCGTGGTAATAGCCACTAGCCTGCGCTACGTGATGCAAACGACAGGGCAGAGGCACAGTACAGCAGCTAATGCCGCCATTATCATGGTGCTGGAGCCGGTATGGACAGTGGTATTGAGCATTATTTGGTATGGTGAACAGATGCCGATAAATAAGGTGCTGGGTTGTACCTTGATATTGATGGCGTTGCTGTTTTATCGGGGTGGAGCGAAGATCATGGTGAAGTTGAAGGCGGCTTAAGGTTTGATTTTATCGGTGAACATGAGAGCAGGGCTTCGGCTCTGCTTATCGCCTCAAAAGAAGCAACACCACAGAGACATATCCTAAATCCGGTTGAACCCATGATCAGGAACTCACAAGAGCCGCAAACTGGACATCTCTGTAGCCTTACCATAAGAAATTCCTTTTAGGTCAATCACTACATTGACTTTATAGGGAAGGGGGCTGACCGCCAAAAATAGATCAGAACTTTGTGAACTGATTCTCATGATAATTTCGACGGCCATGATTACATCTCATATGCCGTAGAAGCATCTCCCGTAATTATAGGGGCAGCTCCGGTGCCGTTCTCTATTTCAACTCTGTTCTAAAAGTCGTTCTAAAAAACATTGCGTGACATACGTTAAACTGTGTAGTAACCCCGTAAATTTACCCATTGTTGAGCAGGTAATAGGTAGAGGAGTTGATTATGTTTAACAAAATCATGGTACCCGTAGACTTAAAGCATGAGGAAAAATTAGCAAGGACATTGAATATTGTCGGAAAACTTGCCAAATCTCATGGTTCAGAAGTGGTATTCGTCGGTGTTTCACTGGCGGCTCCAACGGAAATTTCGCGGAATCCAAAAGAATTTACGTCGAAACTTGACCATTTTGCTGAAGAGCAAAGTAGGCTACATTCCATTCATATGGAAAGCCACCCCATCTTTAGTGTTGATCCTACCGCCGACCTGGATGATAAGTTGTTGGAGTCTATTGATGAGTTAGATGCGGATCTTGTCGTTATGGCCACTCATCTCCCTGATGCCAGCGATTATATTTTTGGTAATAATGGCAATTACATTGCAGCTCATGCAAAAATATCGGTTTTATTAGTGCGGGCATAGAATTGGGTTAGCTGAGGGATAGGCACTGCTGGACACACTACTGTAGGTGTTCGGGCTGGGTGGTTTGCAGCTAGCTTCTTAACAACTCCCGAGAACATGGGCAGACATATTAGGATGTTGCTTTAATTGGGCAGGCTCAAGTTTACATGAAATGAAGGCCGGGTATTGCTACACGGCCTGGTTGTTAGATAAAGATCTGGTGTTACTCCAAACCAATCTGCTTGTTCCAGTCTGCGTTATCCCAGAACAAATACTCTTCTGCGATTCGGCCGTCTTCCCATCTTGCGATGGTAGCAATCTTGATTTGTACTTTTTGGCCCGTTGGTTGTTTAACCGTGCCGTCTGGCAATGTTAGCGGCTTAACCCACTTCCCTTCTGAGATACTGATACCTGCAGTCCACTCTCCATGCCCAAAGCCGACAATATGATCAGTGACTTTGAAATCAAAGACGTCGAACAGGAACTGCAACTCTTCAGAATGTGGTGTAAATGGTGAGGTCTGCGTTCCATCTGGATTATGGACGATGACATTGTCAGCATGTATCTCACCGATCCGTTCCATATCTCGATGATTAAAGGCAACTAAATCCAGCTCATCAAAAATCTCAAGGTATTTGGCCGTTTGGGCTCTTTCTGCATTATGGGCATCAATTTGTGACTGTAGATCGACAATTTTTGCCTTTAGCTCAGCAACATTTTCAGATGCCGAGGCTGTGCTTACTGTCAGCCCCAGTGTGATAGAGGCAATAGCAATATGTTTGAAGAGTGTATTCATGGTTTTCTCCACTTCCAGCTAAAGTTTAATTTTCCGCTTAAAGAATTCGGTTGAGGACGTCATTCTCTTTGTCAAATAGCCTGTGCTTGATAGCCCCAGCTATATGTGCTGCCAGTACTGCAATGAATGCATAAGAGGCCCATTTATGCAGAGTATTGGTGATCTCAAAGATGGATTTGTTATTCGGGATTAACTCCGGTAAATCGATGCCGAAGAAGTGCACACCACTGCTGAATTCATAAGCGCTTGACTGTACATAACCTAGGATTGGTACAAGTATCATTAATAGGTACAGGGCGGTATGGGCGAATTTAGCTGCTAGCTTTTCATGCTTTGGCATGCCTTTAGGTAAATCAGGCAATGTTTGGCGTCGCTTGTTAATGATCCGAATCACAACAAACAGAAAGGACAAAATGCCAAATGATTTATGCCAAAAATATAATGACTCTGAAAGCTCGATATTGCTCATATCGAAGGGGGTCATATAGATGCCCAATATAAGGAGGCCGATAATTAATGCGGCACTTAACCAGTGAATGGCTCTGATCGAAATGGGATATTTCATTAGCTGATCCTGCTGAAGTTAATTAAAAAAGGGCTATTTAACAGGGGCCGGTAGTCCACCCCAGGCTCGGAAGACGTTTCCCGAAGCGCTGCCTTCTACGGACTCTACATAGTAATTAGCAACCTGCTCGGCACTGACGAGGCCTTTGCCTGTTCGCTCAGGCTCCACTACTGGGGCTGGGCTAACCACATTTATTCGCAAGCCGCGCTCTAATAACGGTGCGGTGTGCTGAACAAACGAGTCGATAGCAGCATTGAATGGGCCGGTGGCGATACTGTAAGCGTTGGGGTAGTGGCTAAGGAAACCACTGGTCAAGGTGACTGAGCCGTTTGGCTTTAGGTGTTTTTCTGCAAAACGAACAATTCGGAACTGGGCTACCAGCTTGCGCTCTGCACCATACAGAAAGTCTTCATCAGTCAGTTGATGATAGGGCTTGAAAACGCTGTCACCTCCTACGGCAACCACAGCAGCATCAAGTTCACCAAGCTGTTCAAATACTGATTGGACTTTTTGTGCGTCGGTATAGTCGGCAACAATGTCACCTGCGCGGGAGCCAATTCTTATCACTTCATGGCGAGTTGCTAACTGCTCGACGACTTTACCGCCGATTTTCCCGGATGCGCCAAATACTGCAATTTTCATGATTTTCACCTTGTCGTTGTCTTCGATAAGGAGAGTGTATGTGGTTTACTTATTTTCCAGAATACAGTTAAATGTGAAATAATTTTTTCTAAATTGCGAATTATGGATAAGCTCAAAGCAATGGCGATCTTTGTGGAAATCGCCGACCAGGGATCGATGTCTGCGGCGGCACGAAAATTAGGTGTAGTGAACTCAGTGGTCAGCAAGAATCTGACTGAACTGGAGGCTTGGTTAGGGCGCAAGCTAGTCTATCGTTCAACTCGAAATATGCGCTTAACGCAAGATGGGTATGGGCAGTTAGGGCAGTTTAGAGAGATCCTAAGTAGAGTGAATGAGCTGGAAGTTCATACGGATGAAGGTGAGGAAGCGGTTCAGGGTGTTGTGAAAATAACGGCCCCCATCTATCTTGGCCAGAAATTGCTGGTACCCCACATTGCCGACTTTCATCGGCTATTTCCCCTGATCAAATTACACCTTGTGCTTAGCGATGACTTCGAAAATATGATCGATGAGGGTTTTGATGTTGCTATGCGGGCATCGCAAATGTTCGATTCCAGTTTTATCTCTCGCCGATTGTCAGATACATCGCTGGTTGTGGTGGCAAGCCCAAACTATGTGGCGAGATGCGGCGTGCCGTCTTCTCCTAAGGCGTTGGCAAAACATCATTGTCTTGTCGAAGGTGGGCTGGATACGCCAAGGCGTTGGCGGTTTAAAAATACCAGCAATGAACAAATATCCGTAGCGGTTGATGGTTCAATCTACACAAACTCAGGTATGAGTATTAAGCAGCTATGCGAAGACGGGGTGGGGGTTGCGCAGCTTCCGGCATTTTTTGTTGATGACAGCATTTCTAACGGCAAGCTGATCGAGCTATTACCTGAATACGCGTTGAGTAACTTTTGCCTGCATTTGCTTTATCATCAAAAAGGTACCAGTAACCCTGCCATTAAAGCTGTTGTTGATTATTTTGTTTCCCAGTTATCAGATAATAAGTACTGATTATAAGGATCGAAGTTTCCGGGAGATGCATAATAGTATGGGATAGGGGGAACAACTCGCAGCCCTTTGAGCCAATGCGTGCAATGGATGACTAAATGAAAGCGTAAATAAGAAAAGCGCCAAATGCCCCTGCGAAAGCGCCGCCAATACGACCATAAGGTTTGGCTAGAGACAAAGCCCATGTCATTAGCCGATGGAAACTTCGACGTCCTATAGCGGCTAGAGTGAAAGCGGCGATAAGAGACAACCAGCCAATGATCTCAATGATAAGCGGATACTTCGATTCGTCAGATTGGGCGATTAGCATAAAGCCAAGAATAAGCCTGATAACAACCGCAAATATGTGAAGCTTAAGGTTTCCGAGACGTTTCCTCAGGAAGCCGATGATAACTTTCGGTTGAATCGCAATGATGATTCCGACTAAGAGAATCAGAGTTCCAAATAGTATGATTAATTCGGTCATAATTAATTGCCTATTTCAATATGACGTCGCAACCATACGCCCATCGCATGCATTGCCCGTTAGCTGTTGGCTTGTTTCTTTTCTATGGCCAGCGCTTTTTTACCCCAGATGTAGATATAGTGCCCGCCACTGACACAGACCATTACAATCAGTAACCATAAACCGACTTGGAAAATATACTGGGGGAGTATTGGGTAAACTTGATGGGTTAACAGCAGTAACGCATAGACAATTTGTACACAGGTGCTGGCTTTACCCCAGAAACTCGGTGCTACCTCATAACGTCCGAACCGCCAGTGATAGGCGAGAGCACCAGTCATAATAACCACGTCCCTCGTTACGATTATCACAGCCACCCACCAGGGGAGTAATCCCACTACCACAAAAGCGATATAAGCGCTAAGTAGCAGCGCCTTATCGGAAAGTGGATCGGCGATGGCTCCATAGCGACTTACGGCATCCAGTTTACGTGCCAACCACCCGTCGACAGCATCACTGAGCCCGGCAATCAAGGCAATCCACAAGACGGTTGCGTAGCTTTTTTCTAGGATCAGCATACAGATAGGCACCGCTAAAATCAGGCGTAATGTCGTCAAGATATTAGGGACTTGCTTGATTACACTACTAGCCATAATAGGTTTTTCCGCTGCTGTTGCCTCTTACACCAGTGTAAACCTAATTGGGATATTCTACTTTTGTAATTGAGAAATAGAACTGGCCTTGAGGTATGGCTTCAGGACGTGAAACAGCAAGCAACATTTTGAGATTTAAATAAAAATCCTCCGCTGCTGACGGAGGATTTTTTGATTGTAGCGATGTTGCTACGTTTCTTCTTTATGGCTGTATTCGCTTACTTAAGAGGCTAATTAACTCTCGTTAGCAGATGGAGACAGATAAGCAGCTGTTTCGTTGTAATCTGGGCTTGTTGCTGTGTTACTGGTTGGTTCCTTATTTTTTTCGACAACAACTTCACCACCGAAGTCTTCTTTAAGCCATTTATTGAAACCGTAAAGCATGATGAAAATCACCACCATCAGGGGCAACGAGGTCACAATCGCCAGTGTTTGTACTGTATTAAGCGGCGCATCAATGAACATCATTGTCAGAGGCACTGCGGCAAGGATCAAACACCAGAACAAGCGAAGTGATGTCGGTGGATTGGCGTTCTCATCAAGCTGGTTCGCAGCAGTTGCGGCCAGCGTAAACGATGCTGAATCAAGTGTGGTTGCCAGGAATAATGTAGACATCACAGCAAAGATAATGATGAACAGTGAACTTGCCGGTAAGGTGTTTAGCACAGCTATTACTGTAGCAGAACCCCCGTTTTCGGTGATAGAGCGGGTAACGTCAATAATTTCAGTCAGGTGTACGTTCATGCTGAAGCTGCCCAGAACACCAAAGAAGATGAAGCAACCGGCACTGCCGCCAACTACCATGCTGCCGATCACTTCTTTTAATTTACGGCCTTTTGAAACCTTGGTTACAAACAGAGCCATGAACGGCACATAAGTCATCCAGTATGCCCAGTAGAAGACAGTCCATGATGTCGGGAACGAGCCGCCTTCAACTGGATCAGTCCACAGACTCATGCGGATGAAGTTTTGCAGCATCAGGCCGTAACCATTGGTCATCTGGTTGATGATGAAAGAGGTTGGACCCACGATCAGAATGAGCAGAACGAAGATAACTGCGAGCTTGGTGTTCATATCGCTCAGTTTTGCCATCCCTTTTTCAATGCCGACGTAAGAGCTGACAGAGAATAGGGCGGTGATGAACAGCATGAGTCCGACGTTCATCGCAAAGCTGTTTTCAACACCGAGCAAATAGGCAATGCCTTCTGTAACCATCGGTACACTCAGACCCAGAGTGATCCCCATGGCACCAACGCAGCTGAAGATGAAAATGGTATCAATAACCTTGCCGATAACCGGGTTGTAAAAGCGGCCCATAATGCTTTCGCACACCGCACTGAGCTTAAGCTGCGGGTTTTTCTTCACATGGAAAGAGTAGGCGACCGGTAGCGAGGCAATACAATACAACGACCAGGCGGAAATTCCCCAGTGGAACATGTTGTAGCTAGTCGCCCATTCTGCGGCCATTGGTGAATAAGGTTCTACGTCAAATGGAGGTGTCATGTAGTAGTAACCCCATTCGACAAATGCCCAATATACGGTTGCCGAGCCCAGTCCGGCACAAACCATCATTGCCAGATAGGTAAACTGGGAATATTCTGGCTTGTTGTCGCCGAGCTGGATCTCACCATATTTTCCGAAAGCAATTTTGGCGAGAAAAATGACACTAAAAAAGCCAAAGAAAAGGAAAACCTCACCAAACTGATTTGTCAGGGTACTAAATAATTGGCTGGCTATCGCATTTCCTTGTTCTGGAAATAGTGTCAGGCCAACAACAACAAAGAGAATAACCGACAGGCTTATTGCCATTAACGGTTTGTCTATTTTACGTTCAATGTTCATAACTAAAAATCCTTCTACACGTTTCTTATATTCGATATTTATTGATCACGTCTTCACTCAGCTCGATACCAAGTCCCGGTGAATCCGGTACAGGTACATAGCCCTGTGAAAATGGCAGTCGGTTGCTGACGAGATCGGTAAATAAAGGACTGCTGCTTTGGGAATATTCCATAAGCGTGCCGTGCTCGCAGGCGGCTAAAAAGTGGACTGAAGCCGCGAGCAAGATGCCGGTACTGAACCCATGGGGGACGAGTTGGGTACCGTGTAACTGGGCAAGATCGTAAATCTTTTTCATCTCGGTGATACCTCCGCAGCGGGTGATATCAGGCTGGATGATGTCGACTTCAGATTGTTCTAGGAAGGTCTTAAATTCATAGCGGGTCGTGAGTGATTCTCCGCCAGCTAGCTTGGGTTGGATCTGGCGAGACAGCCTTGAGTAGCCGATCATGTCATCTGCCAGAACGGGCTCTTCGACCCAGTTCAAGTTAAATGGCTCCAGGCGTTTGCACATCTGGGCGGCATGGCCGGTAGTGCGCCACTTGGAAGCCAGATCTATCTGTACTTCTATCTCGTCGCCAACGGCTTCGCGCACGTGGCGGACAATTTGGTAATCAGTTTCAGGATCATCGCCGAATACACCGCCACCGAATTTAATACTGGTGAAGCCTTGTCGAACAAGGCTCAGGGCGATGTCGCGGTTTTTCTCCGGCTGGCTGTCAGGAATAAAGGTACCGTAGGCGCGGATCTGATCGCGATATTTTCCGCCCAGCAGCGTATGAACCGGAACGCCATAAAACTGGCCTGCAATGTCCCACAGGGCAATATCGATTGCACTGATGGCATGGATCCCTGCACCGCGGCGGCCCATGTAGTTGGATGCCCAGTACATTTTGTTCCACAAGCGTTCGATTTCTAGTGGGTTCTCGCCAATTAGCAATTCACGCAAACCGTAGCAATATAGGTTTGAGTGTGGTGTTTCAATGCATGCCTTGACGACAGCAGGAGAGCTGTCCGCTTCTCCGATCCCGGTAACGCCTGCATCGGTATGGACTTTGACGATGACGGCATCTTCACCCCACTCGCAGGGCTGATCAGGCTCAGGTACTCTTAAGCAAATAACTTCTATATCTGTAATACGCACTGCCCAGTCCTTAATTATTGTGGTTCGATACAAATAAGCTTTTCTAAACGCTGATCTTTTTGGTACAGCGTGCAGTAGGCGAAGCCGATATCTTCAATGGCGGTTGATTCACCCTGAACGACCTTCTCCAATGTGCTCAGGATCCGGCCGGCACTGGAATGGATGCTGTCGGTACCGCTCATGATCCCGCTGACATCGACATCAATGTCCTCGGTAATTTGTGCAGCATTACCGCTGATTCTGATCACTGGCACTATAGGGTTGTTGAATCCGGCACCGCCTGTGGTCCACAGGATCACCTGGGCGCCAAGCGAGGCGAAATGCATACCTGAGCCGCCACAAAGGTGCGTAGTCTCGGACAGATACATGCCCGGTTCACTCGGACGTTCGGTCATTTTTGCGTTGATCCTAAGTACATCCTGGATCGGGCGGGTTCCTGTTTTGTGCAGTGCGCCAAGTGCTTTTTCTTCAAGCGTGGTAAGGCCGCCGACACTGTTTCCGATACTCATGGTCTCGACATTGGTGCCTTCGATGTGCCAGCGTTTTTCTTCTTCATTGATGAGGCGATCTATTTTGTTCGCGACTTCTGGGGTGACAGCACGTTCGCGCAGGATATCTTCACAGCCCACAAGTTCGATAAGCTCACCGGCAATGCAGGTGGCGCCTTTATCTACCAGCAGATCAGCGGTGCGGCCTACTGAAGGGTTGGAGGCGATACCTGAACTGGTATCGGATCCACCGCACTTAATGCCAACAACCAGCTCGCTGAGCGGAATAGGCTCGGGCTGGATTTGGTTTGCATACGCTGTCAGCTCTTTTGCCAGCTCGGTGCCCATTTTGATGGTACTGCGCGTTCCGCGAGACTTGATGATCGACAATGTCTGTACCGGTTTACCTGCGCTGCGGATCGGGTCGGCCAAAATGGCCGGGTCGATACTTCCGCATCCCATGTTCAGTAGCAGGGCACCGGCCACATTGGGGTTCAGGGCGGCGCCAACCATAGTACCGACAAGCTCTTCATTGCCGCCGTACATGCAGGTGTTGTAGTTGGTAACGACGACGGTGCCGGGTACTTTCTGGCTAATTGCACGGGCAATGCCCTCTGCACACTCATCAATTGCCAGGATAAGAACATGATTTCGAATCCCCGCGCGGCCGTCGGGACGACGAAAGCCTGAGAAAAACTGCATTCGCTACTCCTCGATCTGCATTTGTTTAATGATTTGCTTGATGATGGGCTCTGGTATATCGACCCGGGTACTGCGTACGTTCTGTACGTGTACCAGTTCACCGACTGGTATTGCTTTGATGGCGACGCCAATGGCATAGCCCGCTTTGTGAATCGCTTCTTGCGCCGAAATTACGTCTATCGCGACTTTATTGCCGAATGTGATGGCTTGTTTGCAGACGACGGTGCCCTGTGCCTGGTTGGCATCATCAATAATTTCAATTTGCTGCCCCTTTTCGACATCAGCGAGCAAGGTCGCCACGTTGTCACTTGGGGAAAGCAAAATTGCCTTGTTCAAAGGTACGTCCATAAATCCTCATAGATTGTTGATTGTCGGACAATCGACAGTTGGCAATATTAATGAGTAATTTCAAAATAAATGAGATGCAAATCACCTTTTGTTTTATTTATTCATTTTTTGTATGATTATCTGACAATCGTCACGTTTTATTGATTATGCGAATTGTTGACTAATCCGGTAGAATTAAGGCAACTGCGGTATTCCGCTATCTGTAGATGTATGGAAAGATAATGAAAATCGTAAAACAGAGCTTAGAGGAACAAGCCGCAGGCTATTTGCGTGAATTGATCCTCAGTGGAAAATACGGAATGGGTGAAAAGCTGGTGGAGAGTTCGCTGGCGAAAGATTTGGAGCTATCACGCAGTACAGTGCGGATGGCGCTCAATACTTTGGCTCACGAAGGTTTGGTGGTCCAGAAGCCCTATGTCGGCTGGCAGGTCATTAATATTACTGAAAATGACCTATGGGAGCTGTACCACTTGCGTCTCGCTCTGGAAACGCGGTCTGCTTGGCTGGCGGCTGAGCATATTTCCGAAGAAGGTAAAATTCGACTTCGTGATTTGATGGATTATTATCTGCAAGTTGGCCGCAGTGAAGGCGTGACATGTTTGCAAATCAGTAAGCTTGAACTGGAGTTGCATACGTTAATTATCGAGCTAAGTGGCAATATGCGTCTGCATCAGATCTACCGTAATGTCGCTAACCAAATGCTGATTTACTTTAACATCGATCACGCGAGCTACGATCCTGAAGAGAGCGCACTTAGCCATGTTCCTTTGGTTGATGCTATTTGTGAGGGAGACAGTGCCAAAGCCTTAAAACTTGCCGAGGAGAATATTACTGTTTACTCGGTGATCGGACATAAGTATAGAGAGCAGCATTTAAAAAGATATTCTGAGCAGCAAGACGAGTCTTGAAGTAGCAATATTATCCCGATAACTTAAGGCACTAGAGTTATCGGGTGAGATGATTGCAATCAATATTCGTATTTTCCTATGAAAACTATCGCCCCATTATAGGGGCGGAATCCATACTTCTATTATTCTAACTTCGTGAAAATTGTTCAAATTAAAGGTATTGAAATGGTGTAGTTCCTGTTTGCTGCTTGAAGAAGCTGACAAATGCACTATCACTTGAAAATGCTAACCGATAGGCAACATCATTCACCTGTAATCCTTCAGACAATAACTCAATCGATTTCAATAGTCGCCATTGCTGCCGCCATGCTTGATAAGCCATTCCTGTTTCTTTGCTAAATATGCGGCTGATGGTTTTACTGCTTGCGCCTACCGACAGGCTTAATTGATTGAGTGGCGGAGCAATATAATCAGGGGAATTGAGCTGTATTAGCCATTTTTCTAAACGTCGGTCTGTTGGTATGGGGAGTTGCAGCAATTCTTCCTTCGCTATGGCTAGCTCTTCCAAGAATAAGGCGTAGGTGTTTTTCTGTTCGGCTTGCGGCTTATCCCATTCCCAAAAAGCCATTCGTTCAATAAGCGCCTTAAGCAGTGGGTTCACTTCTATGACTTTTAATGATGAAGGCAAATATTTGCTTAGGGTTTGATCAAAATAGAGTGATCGATATTCGACAACATTTGTCATCCGGGCGTAATGAGGGGTATTGGCTGGGATCCAGGCTGCACGTGTAGGGGGCAAAACACATCTCACGCCATTGAGCGAAATACTCATACAGCCTTTTGGTGCATACAACAGCTGCCCTTTATTATGCTGATGCAGGCCTGAATCGTGTTTTCCGATCTGCGCGGCAATACCGATGACGGAGTTTTCCATTTCATCGACATTGAATACGGTGTGCTCGTTGATGACGGCCATTGTTCTAATCTTGATATTTATTGTTCTAGTTATGTTATTTGACCACATCATGATTCCGTAAACTAGCCGTCTTTTCGAAGATAAAAGATTTGCTCGAAAGATAAGAGCTTTGCTAGAGAAATAAGAGGTTTACGAAATGAAAACAAAACCATCGATTGGTTTAATGGTGGTGTTGATGATGTTCCCGCAGATCGTTGAGACCATCTACAGCCCTGTGTTGCCGCACATTGCCGCACAATTTGACGTGAGTGTTAAAGCCGCGAGCCAAACCTTGTCGATCTACTTCTTGGCCTTTGCACTAGGCGTCATTGTTTGGGGCGTGGTTGCTGACAGGCTTGGACGGCGAAAGACGATGTTACTTGGGCTGTCGGTATATGCGGCCAGTGCAGCAGCTGCAGTAGTCGCCACAAGTTTTGAGGCGCTGATGATTGCAAGAGGGCTGAGTGCCTTTGGCGTTGCTGTTGGCTCTGTCATTACACAAACCATGTTACGCGACAGTTATGACGGCGCAGGGTTAAGTAAGGTGTTCTCGTATATGGGAGTGGGGCGGGCACTCTTACGTATTTGTCACGCTTAGTGGGTTGGCATTGGTATTGCTGAGTATCAGCACAGTAACACTCCCTGAAACAATGCCGGAGAGTACCCAGCCTTCAGCATTATTCGACTTGTTTATACAGATGATTAGGGATCGAGAGATATGGAGCAACGCACTGTTGGTCGCGGCTTTTAATATCTTGCTGTTTTCCTATTATTTACAAGGCCCATTTTTGTTTGAGCAGCTAGGCTATAGCTCTATTCAGTTTGGTCGAAGCGGTATTATTCTTGCCGTTGGTACATTTGCTGGCAGTTTGTTAAACAAACGACTTGTGCAGCATGGTTTCACAACGCAAAAATTATTGCTCATCGCGAGTATCCTTGGTTTGTTGGGCGCCATTGGTGTTCTGCTGTTACAGGATTCACTTTGTTTCTTACTTCCGATGGTGCTTGTTGTGGTGAGCTTTGGTATCGGCATCCCTAATATTCTGAGTCAGGCGCTGGTTAACTATCGCTCTCAGGCTGGTAGTGCGGGTGCGATTTTTGGACTGCTGTACTACTTGATGATAGGTGGGGGGCTTGCGGTGGCAGGATCTGTACAAAACCTAGGGGCTGTATTAGTAACTTGTGCAGCGGTTGCATTGTTGACAGTGAGAGCCAGCATTGCTCGTTAACTCTATGTGAACCTATTCCTTTCAGCCTGTTGAAATCAGTAAATAACTCACTATATTTCAACAGGCTGATTGTATTGTGAACCGAGCTTATTTCTTTGCAATGATATCGCGAGACTCAAAGACTTCTTTTGCGGCTGTCATTCCGTTGATAGCGGCAGGGAAGCCAGCATAGACAGACATTTGGAGAATCACTTCAGTGATTTCCTTAGGAGTACAGCCTAAGTTTAAGGCGCCGCTAATGTGCCCTTTTAGCTGTGGCTGGCAATTTCCCAAGGCGGTTAGTGCGGCAATTGTCGCTAGTTCACGGGTCTTAAAATCGAGCCCATCTCGCTGTAAGACATCGCCAAACGGATACTCAATCGTGTACTTTGCCAGATCCGGACAGATTTCACTGAAACTTTCAATCAAACCTTCCGCTGCATTGGCATCGAGTTCATTAAGCTTGTTTAAGCCTTTTTCGTATCTATCACTCATTTCAAAACCATGTTGGTACAGTTGTATTTCCTTGAAAAATATCATCATTCATTTAAGGAGCCAATGAAAAGTTGCGCTTCATTAAAATGCCGAAAGCAGGAAAAACACGGTCATGCTAATAACGGCTGTGAGCAAGACATTTTTCAGTTTCCAGGCCAATAAAACGGCCACAAGGGCTGCAACCAGGTAGGGGTTATGCCAGGAGAGTGCAAGCCTGCCTTCTGGCAAAAACACGATAGGTGCCCAAATAGCCGTGAGTACCGCGGGGCTAGAATAGCTAAGTAGCTTTTGTGCCTGGGCATTGAGTCGCAGGGGAAGCTTTGGCTCCAGGAACAAGTAGCGGCTGGAGAAAACGAGCAAGGTCATTGCCAGAATAGTAAGCCATATCATGCGTCTTCTCCTTTATTGTTCGGGTGTGTAGCTTTGTGATGTGTGCCTTTTTGATAAGTGTTGCTGACGCAGTATTTGTCATAACTGTATCCAGCGACCATCGCAGCAAGGCTTGCCAGCATTAAGCCGCCTTCTACGTTATAGGCCTGCAGTACAACAGAAAGGAGCATGGCGACGACAACTGAGACCAATACCGATGCATTTTTGACCGTAGGTACGACAAGGGCAATGAAGGTGGCTGCAATGGCGAAATCTAACCCAAGGCTGTCTAGGTTGGGAATGAACTTGCCCGCGACAATGCCTGCGAAGGTGGCTAGATTCCAGCAGATGTAGAACCACAAACCTGCCCCCAGTGCATACCAGCGGTTGAACTTTTTTGGTGACTGATGGCCACATAGCGCGAAGAGTTCATCGGTGAGCAAAAAGCCCAAGCCGATCCGCCATTTTAACGGTAGCGGACTGATCTTATCGCGCATGGTGATGCTGTATAGCAAATGGCGCGAGGTAATGAACAGGGTAGTCATCAAGATTGTCGCCAAGCCTGCGCCGACTTTCAGTAATCCCGTCGCAACAAGCTGGGCTGAGCCGGCAAATACAATGGCAGAGAGCGCCTGGCTCTGAAAAGGGTCAAGGCCGATATCAATGGCGAAAGATCCAGCCAACAATCCCCAAGGGATCACTGCAACACAGAGCGGGGTGACCGCTAGCGCTCCTTGTTTGAATAAAGAACGCTTTTCCTGTGATGTCTGCTGCTGGCTACTTGTATCTGTCATGTTATGTGTCGAGGTGTCTGTCCCATTAGGAGAAACCCCGTCATTGGTATCGGTTGTGATGGATGTTTGCATAGTGTGTTTTTTCATTATTATCAGTGATACTTTTCACTTTAAGAACTAACCACGATACAAACTTGTACGATATTGCTCAATAGTTGGAGCCGTTAGTATGACCAGTATCCTCAGCGTGTAACTTGCTTGGCAAATTGCCCGGGGGTGATGCCCATGGCTTTTTTGAAGTGACGGTGGAGATGGCTTTGGTCGTGGAACCCTGCCTCTTGTGCAGCGTCAGAGACGGTATGCCCTTGCCTGATAAGCCTTTTAGCGAGGCGCAAACGTGCCTGAATTTGATAGGCGTGTGGCGGAAATCCGTATTCTTTCTGAAAAGCTCTCACTAAATGGTAAGGGCTGAATGAGGCCAGATTAGCTAGCTCTTGTAGTGAAATATCAGCGCTCGGAAAATCATCCAGAAACTCTTTGACCAGTTTTAGCTGACGCTGTGCCTTTGAAACGTCTTGAGGTGAGGTGGGCCTCTTTCCATGTTTGCACATAAGCTTGGTGAGCACCCCGTAAAGCAGGGTTTCCCTAAGCAGGCGGTTGGTCGATTTGTCCAGCGTTTCAAATACCAATCGCAGTTGGCAGGCAAGCTCGGGATCATAAACGACGGGAGATGGAAAGTATGGCGCCCCGTTGCCGGATAAGCCGTAAGCCAACTCATGGCTAATCGTTTCAAATTGATCGGGTAGGGGATACATCGCCTTATAGGACCAGCCACCTTCAGTGGCGGAATGGCCGCTGTGTACCTCATCGGCATTTACTAGGATGATACTGCCTTGCGGTGCAACATGGTTACCGCCAGTGCGATAAAACTGCTGGGCACCATTTTCTATGACTCCTATTGTGTAGCCTTCGTGACTGTGGCGCGAGAAGTTCTGGCGGTGGTAGTCGGCATCAAGCAAATCAATACCACCAAGTTCATCGGCAATGCTGTATGTTGCTCGCTCTGTCGAAGATGACTTTTTCTTTTGCGAATCCACTTTGCTTGCTTTCTCCATCGCTTGCTTCTCTTCAACGTCTGCGTCGTACAGTCAGTGAGTATAACGAAGAGGTGCATGATGTGTTTGTACAAAATTGCTATATTGCTATGCCAGAACATGCATGAAGAACTGTTGAGTTGATGTTCGAATATCAACTGTTAATGTTTTTACGCGACCCTCTTCTCTTTTCACTGATGCGACAAACTTCAATATGGCTTATTTGAAGTCACGAAAGGAGAGAGGGTCCATTCTTCATGGATATAATCACCAATGATTGCGTTGGTTTTTTGTAATTAGAGCCACTTCTTGCCCAATTCGTTTAAACCAGAAGCGCCCAGATCATCAGGTGTCATGGCAATTCGAAAACGGCAATCGGCATTAAAGATCAGAAAGAATGGCTCGGCGTAGCTGGGGATTTGCGAAGAGTGATCGATGTCGAGAACCAGCACTGCATTCCGTTTTCCGTGTTGCTCGATGAAATAGCAGTTTTCAGGCTTTACCTCCTCGAGGATCCGGTTCATAACCTCTTCAATTTTTCCCTCTTTTACCAGCGTGTTGAAAGGTTCGTGAGGGAAGTTTACATCTAATAACATTTTCATGGTCTTATGCTCGCAACGAAAGTGAACAGCTTTGTTGGTCTTAGTTGATTTTAGCCTTTAATTTGCGTTGGAGAGCCTTAATTTCCCCACCTGGATTCGCATGTCCGCGGTATGAATTGATATTGATTAATACTGCTGGGTTGATAGATTTTGCATAAACGCTAACCACTTCAATTTATTGGGCATGAGCCTGGTTCTGATAGTTTCAACTCGGTGGGTTTAGGGCTAAAATGGACCTTCTTTTCGCCCATACCTTGGGCTGTATTCCTTATAATGAAAAAGGCGATAGTATGATCGAACGTCTGGAAACCAAGCAACGCATGAGCCGTATTGTTAAGCACAACGGTACAATTTACCTTTGCGGTCAAGTGTGTGCTGATGCAACACAAGGCATCAAAGAACAAACGGCAACCATGCTGGATAAAGTAGAAGCCTTGCTTGAACAGGCTGGTAGTGACAAAGAGCATATGCTTTCAGCCACTATCTACATCAAAGATATGAAAGACTTCGCTGAAATGAATGAAGTATGGGACAACTGGGTTCCTGAAGGCCATGCGCCGGCTCGTGCATGTGTTGAAGCAAGCATGGCACGTGATGCTTTGCTAGTTGAAATTTCTGTGGTTGCGGCAGAAAAGTAAGCGTCATTTAAGATGATGTTTACAGGTTATCAGGCCTGATTTTTTCGGGCCTGATTTATTATACTGGTTAGCCTCGAAAAGGTTTCGCAGCCAGCAACGGCTACCAGTTTGATGATATTCAAATTAAAGCTATTTAGACCTTTCCTGAAGAGGGCTATCAGTCCCCTGCGCTACGATATTCTCCCAATAAACGTTACTCTCTGGCGGTAAGAAGCTTTTCTAACAGCGCATTGAGCTGTCGTTGTTCTTGTTCAGATAGCACAGCTATGATTTCTTGTTCATGGTTATGTAACTTTTGAATAATTTCATCAATCAGTACTTTGCCTGGTTCTGTTAGTCTGACTAATTTACTGCGCTTGTCCTCTGGGTTATCAATACGTTCTATGAGCCCTAACGTTGTGACACGACAGAGAACTTTCGTTAATCCCCCGGAGCTAAATAGCATAGAACGATAGAGCTCGGTAGGGGACAAACAGCAGGGTTCTCCTTGCCGACGAAGTGCTGCCAGCACGCTGAAATCTGCTCGTTGGAGATCATATTCATCGAGTATCTTGATTAGATCATGTTGATGATAATCGTGGATACGGTGTATCCGGAGGATTGCTGGAGAACATTTTTCAGCGGATTGCGGCCAGTTTTGTTCGACTTTTTTCAAAATGTTAGCGACAGTTTCTTGTTTTATCATCATCTTTTCCTCCAAATGACCACCTAAATATATCTTGCTGGAAAGATAAATGCCAGCTAGTATCTTTCTAGAAAGATAAATAAGAGGTGTTTATGAACAAAAAAATGTCAACATCGTTGATCATTTTGCTCGCTGCCGTTTTTGCGATGTCTCCCTTTGCGATCGATAGCTACTTGCCGGCTATACCTGTGATGGCGGCTGACTTAAATATAGAAACGTCGATGGTGGCTGTGACAGTCAGTATCTATGTGCTGGGTTTGGCGGTTGGCCAGCTATTTGGAGGGCCACTATCTGATCGGTTTGGTCGTAGGCCGATAATGGTTGTTGGCTTGCTGATTTTTTCGATAGGTAGCTTGCTGCTGGCCACTGCTGAGTCTATGGAAATGTTATGGGCTTGGCGTGTTATTCAGTCTATTGGCGGCGGGATAGCAGTTGTTGGCGTGCCTGCGACCATTCGTGATAATGCAGAAGGAAAAGAAGCGGCCCGGTTATTTTCTCTGGTTGCATTGATTATGATGTTGGCTCCCTCCATAGCGCCAACTGTCGGGACGGTGATATTGAAAACACTTAGCTGGCACTGGATCTTTATCATGCTAAGTGTCGTAGCTGTCATTGTTGCCCTCGGTGCTGCTGTTGTTATGCCTAAAGAAGAAAAAGCTAGCAAGCCGAAAGCGGCAGGTGGATATATTTCGGTAATCAAAGAGCACCGTGCGCTTGGCTATTTGTTTGCTCAGGCCTTTGGGTATGCCGTATTGATGACCTTTATTACCAACGCGCCATTTGCCTATATCGAACATTTCGGAGTAACCGTGGAGCTCTTTTCCGGGCTATTCATTGCCAATGTCATTGGTATTGTGATTGTTAACCGTGTAAATAGCCTATTATTGCGTGCCTATGAGCCATCTAGCTTGCTAAAAGCTTTTCTTGGTATGCAGGTGATTGGCGGGCTGATACTGGTAAGCTCAATGATCATTGCCCCTGAGAACCTTTGGTTTGCTGTCGTTGGGTTTGTGATCTCTATTGCAGCCAATGGCGGTATTATGTCTAACTCTAGCGCCTGCTTTATGCGCTATTTTGGTAACAATGCTGGGGTTGCATCAGCACTGCTTGGGGCCGTTCAGTATGGGATTGGTGCGGCAGTAAGTGCGTTAGCCGCTATGTTAAGTACAGATACGATTTGGCCAATGGTCTTAGCGATGCTGCTCTCGACACTGATTGCACTGACAGGGGCATTTCTGAGTTCACGGTCTGAACCGGATAACAGCACTGATGGGGCTTCCTCTACGGTTGAACACCAGCCCAAGTAAGGCACCATGGTACGAAAAGAGGTAGAAGCTGTTCAGGAAGCTGTTCAGGAAGCTGTTCAGGTACCTGTGCAGGTTGAAACCTCAGTGATTGCAGTAGAAAAGTAATTGTTGCGTAGATAATTACTCATTATTTATCAGGCTCAATAGATCGGGCCTGATATTTTGGTTTCAACAGGCAATAGCCATTAACAACCAGCAAATTTGGTACTTAATGCGAATTCTCTTTCATCATCCTGTCCACCAGGTTGTTGGGTGTCATACAGGGAAACATAACATTGAGTATAAAGAGCTTTCACGCAATCGGAGATGGAGTCTCCTCCGGTTGGTACCTGTTTATAAGTGCTAGGCACAATAAACATTTGCTGATGGTTCTTACAGGTAGCAATACGGTAGCCATCGACGTCCATAGCCCGTGTTAGGTTTTCATAACTCAGCACAATAGAGCCGAACTGCGCTTCAATCCCATCCTCGGTTGATACGACTTGTTGAGACTTCATACTCTTGCCTTCCATTGCAAGCTTGCCTTCAACAATACTTTCTGCAGTTCTGAAAGCACCGATAAACCCTTCGAGGCTTGCAATTTTTGCATCACTTGAGGTGCTCATTAATCGTGGTGCGGCTGTAACGGACAAAATTCCTAGAACAACAATAACGATGATCATTTCCAATAGGGTGAACCCCTTAGTTTTAGTTATATGTTCCATAAACTCTCATTTTGAATGCTGTTTTATTGTGTCGGTGAAGTCTAATTGCGATATGAAATGAAGTTAACAATCAAATTTGAAATTTATGATTGCGTTACTGCTGTGTGACTTGGTGCCTGTAATAACGAACGTTGTGACGTAACGCTGTAACATTTGGTGCGTTTCTCTTTGTTAAAGCATGTTGAACGGCTGATATGGCTATTCTTAATAGCGAGCGAATTGAACCTCAACTGAGTATGAGGCGATAACCGAGTAGCGGAGCCATAGTATGTCAGAAGAGAACATGCCGAATGTTCAGGCTGAACCCGGCGAGCGAATTGCCCCCAAAGCGGGAAAACCAAAACGAGTAAAAAAGGAACGTGTAGAGAAGCCGAAAAAAGATAAGCCACCTATGGATAAGGTAAAGAAATTCACTTTCATGGTGCTGTTAGTCTGTATTGGCTTGTTTGTGTTCTACGTGTTGGCTGATCGCTTTATTCCGTCAACAGACATGGCCAGGGTCAGGGGGTATGTGATCCCTATTACTCCATTGGTTTCCGGGCGTGTTGTGGATGTGATGGTGGAGCCTAATGATATCGTACAGCTAGGTGCTCCTTTGGTCCGGATTGATCCGGCAGATTATCAGCTAGCTGTGCAGGAGGCAGAACAAGGCTTGGTGAAAGCCGGACAGAGCGTCGGGGTACAAACGGCATCTGTCGCCTCTGCTCAGGCCAAGTTATCGGATGCATTGGCGAACCAGGCGCATATTCGTACCCAGGCATCGCGTATATTGGCAATGGCGAAAAAAGGTATTGTGCCAAAGGCCGAGGCTGATAAAACGCGAGCCGCCCTTGCAAGTGCCAAAGCCCAGGTTGAAACGGCACAGGCAAATCTTGAACAGGCCAAAAAGCAGCTAGGTTCAACGGGAAAAGAAAACAGTGCCGTGAAGTCTGCGTTGCTTAAGTTGCAAAAAGCACAGATAGATCTTGAGCGAACGGTATTACGGGCACCGGCAATCGGTGGGGTATCCAACTTCAGGCTGGATGAAGGCTTTTACGCTCGCTCGGGCCAGCCGTTATTGACCTTTGTTTCTGGCGAAGACGTCTGGATTGATGCCTATTTTCGTGAAAATAGCCTAGGCAACATGATTGTCGGCGATGAAGTTGAGATCGTACTCGATTTTGCGCCAGGCCGGGTGTTTAAAGGGAAAGTTGCCAGTATTGATTGGGGGATCAGTTGGGGGCAGAGTGAACAGGCAGGCCAGTTAGCATTAGTGACACCTCAGACAGGTTGGTTGCGGCAGACTCAGCGTTTTCCGGTTGCGATACAGTTCGATGATGATACTGCCCGTGGCTTTCGCCGGGTTGGTGGTCAGGCCGATGTAATCGTGTATACCCAGGACAGCTCGGTATTGAATATATTTGGCCGGGTCTGGATCCGTTTGATGAGCTGGCTGTCCTATGTTAGATAACGGGACAGCAATTAGCGAGATAGATCAGCGACATTATTATCGCCGGGTTAGCCGCTATGTATTGGGTATAGTGATTGCGTGCGGGCTGGCATTTGGTATTGGCTGGGGGCTTTCGTTTGTTTTCCCAGTGTTTTTAGCTAAGTTTCTTGTTGATTATCCGGTATCAAGCCGTGAGAGATTTCAGCAATTGCTCCTTGCGATGGTGCTGACCGTGTTAGTAGGGTTGAGTGTGAGTATGGGGGTAACGAACTATCCTCTGATTTTATTGCTGCTGGTCGGCTTATTGATGTTTTATGCTTATTATTTGTTTCTTGATCCCTATTGGAACTTCTTTGCCACAATCCTGATGATTGCCGTGATGTTATTGCCCTATCTGGGGATCACGCACTCAGGATTGGCAATTTATGTTGGCGTTGGTTTGATTGTTTCGGGGGTCTTGGCTGTTATTGGTTTTGTTATTCTTCATTGGTTACTACCGGAGGATAAGCAGCAGGCTGTATCAGTTGATCCGCCACCGCAACTAACTAGGCAGCACAGGGCTATAGATGCTTTTAAAGCCCTTATTGTTGCGTATCCTATTATCGTTTATTTTTATTATTTCCAGATAAACGGCGCCATTCTGACGATGGTTTTTATTGGTATCTTGTCGTTGCAAATAACAGCGGTCAAAAGCATTAAGATCAGTGTCTTTTTACTTTTGACTAATGGGCTAGGGGGATTACTTGCTTTGATTATGTATGAGCTGTTGGTCACTACACCTGAATTTCTCTTCCTGCTGGCCTTGGTGACATTAGTTAGCCTTGTGATCGGCGCAAAAATTTACCAGCAACCAGAAAAAGCACCGATTTGGGCTGGTGTGATGTCGGCGATGCTGGTGGTGTTGGGGGGGACGATATCGTCAGATAGTAAATTAATCGAGGTCAGCTTCTATGGTCGGATCGGACAAATTGTTTTAGCCTCGGCTTACATGATACTGGCTTCAGTTTTAGTTGATCTATGGCATAAGTATTACCAGCCTCTGCAAACTTCCAAGGCAACAAAGTAAAAAGAAAACAAAGTAAATAGCGGCGAGTGCTCTCTTTCTATCTAGCCCCAGAAAGACGATTATTTTCAAAATGTGTAATTAACTTAATATCTACCCATGTCGCCTTGTAGCAATATATTAAGTATCTTTGAACAAGGTCGACTATTGCAATTGGCATAGGAGGTGCTGATGAGAATCTTAAACACAAGGTGCCAAACATGTGTGATGATACCATTATTGATGGTTGTTGCATTTTCGGTAGGTGCTTCGACCAAAGAAGCAACGATCAAGCATAACCCCGAAATCACGATACAACCCCGGACATTGAACCAACGAATGTGCTTATATGACGGAAGAGACTATTCACTTGGTGCTGTGCTAGTCGTTGATAGTATCGTGCTGGAGTGCAAACCAGAAAATGACTTTGAATCCAATGGCCGCCTAAAATGGCACAAAGTCGGTAAGCAGGAGCAATAAAATACTTACCCCGATTGGTATTATTTCATAACGTTCTGGATGAATTGAATACAAAAAGCGCAGTGTCATTGCTAACACTGCGCTTTAATAACAGCAGGGGGATAGCTGTTATATTAAGGGACTATTTATATTAACGAACCATACGGCCTGAATTTGGCGCTAGCTTACCTGTACCGCCTTTATGATGCTCTGTAGTCGCTCCCATCTCCTGCATCAGCAACTCTTTCATTGCTGCTGACTCACGAGAGTTGCTTGGCTTCCAGTTTGCAATCACTTTTGCTTTATTACTATTCATCGAACGATTCCTTTTCTTTCATGACATTGAAAGCAATGACATGTGCCTTGTGATTCATAATATGCTGTTATTTTCATACAAAATGAACAGTATTACCAGTAATTAATGCGCATTAAGCATCCATGTGCGCATAATTAATACTAGTTACAAAAGAATTACTTTGCATGTCAGACCAGTTAACTGGTTAATCATCCTTGATTGACGGCAATTCACTATGCCAGATGTAAATATAGTTTGTTATGGCAATAAAAAAAGCCAATTCCATAGGGGAATTGGCTTTTGTCTGAAATTTAGTATTTTGTATGGAAATTACATCAACTTAGGCAAACAAAGCGACTGCTTAAGCGCGGTGTTCCATCAACCACTATTTTGCAATTGAGCGGCTTTTCAGTTCAAAAATCAGTTTTTCAGCACTGCATTCAAACTGGATACGTGCAACTAATTCCTGGCTGTCTTCAGTCAGTGGCGTCACTTCATGCTTGTAGTTGGCATTGACTTCGTTTGCTAGAGCCAGGTAGTTCTCCAATTCGGTTTCAAGCGCGTCTTTACCGTTGGCATAGATTTGTACTTCAGCGACATCATCACCTTCTTTGATGATAAAACCCATCTCCGCAGATACACCACAGGCTTCACATGCTTGGTACTCTAGATCTTCGTTTGACATGACTTTCTCTTTATCCCCATTGATATTATGAGGGTATTTTAAAACTTCGTGACCAAGATCGCTATTTATTAATAGTAAAAAGTTTGTTTGTAGCATGACGTTTTACATACCAGGTACCATAACAGGGGCCATTGGGTAGATGCCACTTACCTTCGATTGTGTGTTGATTTGCCTTGCCGACAAAACGGTAGTCCCAGCGGTAATTGTTGGCATACAGCACCAAATCACCGTTTTCGGCAATCCATCCTTCAAGGAGTGTTGAGTTGTATTTTAACTTCAATGAAGCCTTGCCAGCCTTTACCACACCAGTAATTGCCGTTGGGCTACAAATTTTGTCGCCACTTGTATCAAATCGTTCTCCCACCCATTGGCCGTCGAAAGCCTGAGAAACGACAAAGCCGGGTTCTGCCGGTAGTTTAGGGAAAGTGTCCTTTGTGTTTGTTGTTTGGTTTTTTACGCCACCGAGCTGGAAGATGATCAGAGCAAGCACAGCTACAACTATCAATACCATTCCCTTGTTCATATTGGCTCCTTTATGAGGGCAGGCGAGGGTAACATTGGAAGTTACTCCAGTATCAAAGCCATTTTGGTTCTGGTATCGGAGAAGGGCAATAGAGCTGTGCTGATAGTGCGACCATGTTGTTATTTCACCTGAAAGCGTATGTGGCGTATTACTATTATTTATAATCTGCCTCGAGAAGAGGTAAGAATTATTACAACTCTTTCTGTACCTATGTTAGTACATGAAAAAATTACGATTTTTTATGCTAAACGTCACTTTTACTAAGATCAAAATAGCCCATCACAAACGTGATGGGCTATTAGTGTGTGAAGCCTGAATTAGTGTTCGATCCAACCTCTAGAGCTTGCTACTGCGCGCTTCCAACCAGAATATCGGCGCTCTCTTTTCTCTTGGTCACCATCTGGAATGAATAGTCGGTCTAATTGTGCTTTTTCTTTTACCTCGTTCAAATCATCCCAGAATCCAACTGCGAGGCCTGCCAGGTATGCTGCACCTAATGCAGTAACTTCTGTCACTACCGGGCGATGAACTTCGGTATCAAGCAAATCAGCTTGGAATTGCATCAAGAAGTTGTTGGCAACAGCACCACCGTCAACCTTCAGGCTATCTAGATGAATACCAGAGTCAGCCTGCATTGCATCAAGTACATCACGCGTCTGATAAGCAATACTCTCAAGGGTTGCTCGGATGATGTGGTTGGCATTTACACCACGAGTAAGGCCAACAATGGTTCCGCGAGCATAGGCATCCCAATAAGGAGCACCAAGGCCGGTGAAGGCTGGAACCACATAAGCACCGTTAGATGTGGCGACTTTTTCAGCAAAGTATTCAGTATCGCTGGCATCGGTGATCAGCTTTAGCTCATCACGTAGCCACTGGATAGAAGCACCTGCCATAAATACAGCACCTTCTAGTGCATAGCTGACATCACCGTCTGGGCCACAAGCCAGGGTTGTCAGAAGGCCGTTGGAAGATGTTACTTTAGAATTGCCAGTATTCATCAGCAAGAAACAGCCAGTGCCATAGGTGTTTTTGGCTTCACCTTCGTTCACACACATCTGGCCAAACAGTGCAGCCTGCTGATCCCCGGCAATACCAGCAATAGGGATACGGGTTCCGCCTTTACCACCAAGGTTTGCCATGCCATAAACTTCAGATGATTTCTTCACTGAAGGCATCATGCTCAGTGGGATATCAAATTCTGATAGTAGTTTTTCGTCCCACTCCAGCGTATTGATATTGAACAGCATTGTGCGAGATGCATTGGTATAGTCAGTAACATGCACTTTACCTTGGGTCATCTTCCAGGTCAGCCAGGTATCCACTGTTCCGAATAGTAGCTCGCCAGCTTCCGCTTTTTCTCTAGCGCCTTCTACATTGTCTAAGATCCATTTTACTTTTGTACCCGAGAAATAAGGGTCCAACACTAAGCCAGTATTTTCTTTAACGTAGTCTTCAAGGCCGCGAGATTTCAATTCTTCACAAATCTCGGCTGTTCGACGGCACTGCCATACAATAGCGTTGTAAACGGGTTTTCCGGTTGCCTTCTCCCAGACAACGGTTGTCTCACGCTGATTGGTAATGCCGATTGCTGCAACTTCATCAGTGCTGATCTCGGCTTTGGCCAACGCTTCAACAAGCGTTGAGCTTTGTGTCGCATAAATTTCTAGCGGATCATGCTCAACCCAGCCAGCATGAGGATAAATCTGGGTAAATTCACGTTGTGCAGAGCTGACGATGTTGGCATCGTGATCGAGGATAACGGCACGTGAGCTAGTTGTTCCCTGGTCAAGAGCGACAATGTATTTTTTCTCGGTGGTCATAGTGATTTCCTTTTCTACAATTATGCTTTGTCAGCAATTTCTGCGTTATTTGTTTCAGCGTTGTATTGAGCTTGCTCTGTGTCAGTGTTGTCTGCTTGCGGCAGATAAAGTGCGATTGCTTTTGGATATAGCCAGGCACCGAATGAAGCACCAATGATTGGAGCAAAGATAGGAACAATAAAGTATGGAATGTCTTTACCACCTGTCAGGGCGACATCTCCCCAACCCGCTAGGAAGGCAAAGAATTTAGGACCGAAGTCACGTGCCGGGTTCATGGCAAAACCGGTTAGTGGACCAAGCGAGCCGCCAATAACAGCAATTAGGATGCCGATTAGCAAAGGCCCCATGGCGCCACGGGGTGTGCCATTTTTCTCATCAGTAATACCAAGAATGGCGAACATCAGCACAGCTGTGATAACAACTTCGACGGCAAAAGCACCACTGAATGACAAAGCAGAATGGGGGTAGGTTGAGAAGATCCCAGCGGTAGCCAGGCTGGCTTCGGTACCACGAATAATTTGGTTAGTTGCTTCGTATTCAGTAAATAGGTTGCTATATAGGAAGTAAACTAAAGCTGCCGAGCTAAATGCGCCTAACAACTGTGCAGCAATGTAAGGGGCAACCTTGCGTTTGTCGAAACCATGGAATAAAGCCAGGGCAATCGTCACGGCCGGGTTAATGTGTGCACCTGATACACCTGCTGTACAGTAGATAGCTATAGTGACACCTAAGCCCCACGTAATGCTGATTTCCCATTGTCCGAAGTTGGCGCCTGCCAGTACCAGGGCTGCGACGCATCCAACACCAAAAAATATCAGTAATCCCGTACCAATAAATTCTGCGATGCATTCTCCGGTAAGTGTTTTTCTATCTTGATTACTCATAAGAGTTCCTCTTCATTGACGTATATTCGTCCTTGCTTGTTGTTCAGATGTTTCTGTGTAACATCTGTGTAACGGAATATAAGCCAGAACAAGATGAAATGTACATAAGTCGACATGGTTATTTTCGAATTGGAGCAAAATATGTGATGGAGATCGCTCACTCGAGCATTTTAATGGTGGCTCGTCACCACTAAAGGGTTATCAATTTTAACAAAAAAATAGCTCGGCAGATGTTTGCTTTATGCTCTCTCATTATTTAGCGTATAGTTTTGAAAAATAGGCGTAAACATCGCCATTAGTCTGTAAGATATGTGTGCCGCAGAGAAACTGTAGGTTTCGCTCATAACGAACATTTATATCTGTTTTAGAATTGCGCTCGATAACGAACATTAGTGCGTTGGGATGAGGGGGAAGGAAATCGTGGCGTTGAGGTTACATCCATAGATGCTAAGTGTTCTTTTCAGCTTTCGATAGGGGTTGGTATTGATGTTAGTGGCGAGCTTCTGGCCGAACCTGATTTTCAGGCTCGGCCAAATAGTTAACAACTAACAAGAAAGGCTCACGCCAAATAGGGGTAAATGCCTGCTACCAGAGTTTGGGTCTGCTGGAAAGGGTAGGACTCAAGCTTGGCAAACCCAGTCATCTGGCGGGCTTTTACCTTAGTATTCAAAGGTGAGGTCATTCCGCATAAGAAACGGGTCACTGCTGCCGCGGAGGGTTGTGCAGGGCATGCCGAGATGAATGGATCACACCAGGCTTTAAGCGCATTATCAGAAATGTCAGGCAACTGTGTATTGCCCGGTAGAGCAGCAATATGGCCGCGGCAGACAGAGCAGTGCCCGCATTGTTCCGGTGCTTTAGTATCCGCAAAGTAGCTTGCCAGGATATGGCTTAGGCACTGGCTGCTCTCGAAGAAACTCAGCATACGGGTAATACGTTCAATCTCGCTGTTCTCTTTCTTCTGGAACAGCTCATAGAGGCTTGCAGCCTGCTCTTGAATATTGAAGTGCGGGTTCTGCACTCGGTACACATCTGTCATCTGCTTGCTTTCAAGCTCGATCCAGCCTTTTTCACTGAAGTAATCGATAGCAGCAACTACCCGTTTGCGCTCTGTCTGGCTGCTTTGCCATAGCGCATCAAAATCAACGGTGTGCCAGGTCCGCGCTTTGGGGGAGCAGGCAAATATCTGATTGACAAACTGTTGGCGCTCGCCTTGAAACTGCCCAATGATCGATTGTTGATCCATGAGCAGCTTGAAACGGTAATCGGCAAAATAAGTGTACTGAGGCTCGATGATCTGGTGCATTTCCAGATAGACGAGCAGGGTTTTTAGTGGCAAAAGGCGAATGTTACTGTCTTTGGACAGGCGAGATAACATCACTTCCCATTGGCCTGGGCTGGCTTGGATTTGAGTCAGAACCGATTCAATTGCGGCCTGATCAGGCGTATCACCGTAGACAAAGTTCTCAAGGACATTCAGCCCTGATTTGTTGGCGAGAACGGTGCACTGCGAAGCTTGTCCGTCACGTCCGGCTCGGCCAATCTCCTGGCTATAGTTTTCAATCGATTTCGGTAAATCATAGTGAACGACCCGGCGAATATTGGCTTTGTCGATCCCCATTCCAAAGGCGATTGTCGCAATGATGCAGTGATGCTTGCCAGACATGAAAGCCTGCTGGATTTGCTGTCTTTGTTCTGAATCCATACCAGCGTGATAGGCCTGAGTACGGTATCCCTGCTGGTTTAGCCAGTTGGCTAAGTGTTCGGCGGTTTTCTGCAAGGTGACATAAACAATAGTTGGTTGCTCAGGAGCTTGTTCTAGTTGGTTCAACAAGGTGTGCTGTTTATCGTCTTCTGCTGTTGGGGCGATGGTAAGATCGAGGTTGTGACGATAGAAACCGGTAACAACAATATTGCTCTCATCAATGGCAAATTTCTGGCTCATATCTTCAATAACAGCCGGAGTTGCGGTAGCGGTGAGCAACAGTACCTGAGGGATATTCAACCATTGACGGTGATTGGGCAGCTTGAGGTAGTCCGGGCGGAAGTTATGTCCCCATTCCGAGATACAGTGAGCCTCATCGACAACCAGTAATGAAATCGGCACCTGTGAGATAAATTGGCGGAAACGTTCGTTGTTGAGCCTTTCAACCGAAATCATCAGAACTTTGATTTCACTGTTTCTCACACCCTGCATGACTTGCTGGCTTTCGTCCCAGCTCTGGCTTGAGTCAATTGAAGCGGCGGGAATGTTTTTGCTATGAAGAAAATCGAGCTGATCTTTCATCAGTGCCAGCAATGGTGAAATAACCAGTGTCAGATGAGGTAGCTGGATAGCAGGTAACTGATAACATAATGATTTTCCAGACCCTGTCGGGAAAATAGCACAAGCCGATTCACCCTGTAATATTTGGGTGATGACTTCTTCTTGTCCCGGACGAAGGCTGTCGAAGCCAAAGTAGTTTTTCAGTGTTTGCTGGTACATGAATAAAGATAACTCTTAGCATAATTGAACAGCGATAATAGCGTACCTGAGAGCGGGACTGTAGCTGAGCGATACAAAAAATTTGAATTAGTGGCGGGGGATCTAACTGACTTGAAAAGCGTTGCTGCCACAACGTGTTGAATTGCGTTATGGCAGCAGAGTTAGCTACTTCTCTTCGAAACGTGCTGCAAGGTGGTGAAAGTCATCGACTTTGTTTTTAAGTACGGTACTGCTTTGTTCTACTTGTTCGACTTCATTGAGGTTTTGCTGGGAGGCTTCAGCAATCGCATGGATATGTTGGCTCGTTTGCTCAGATAAGCGCTCTTGTTCTGAGGCCGATGATGATACCTGGCCGACAAGTTGATTGATTGCCTGCATTTTTTCTTCAACCAGCTCTAGGCATTCAGCTCCTTTGGCTGCAATGTCGACGCACTCGTTGGTTTTATCTCGGTTGTTTTCAATCAGCGACTGCCAGTCGTTAATCGTTGCCATCATTTGCTCGATGCTAGATTGGATTTGTTCTGTTGCCGTTTGGGTTCGTGATGACAGGGCACGTACCTCGTCAGCGACAACCGCAAAACCGCGTCCGTGCTCACCTGCGCGGGCGGCCTCGATGGCTGCGTTGAGTGCCAGTAGGTTTGTTTGATCGGCAATGCCACTGATTTCCGACATCACGGTACTGACATTGCTGGCTTCACTACTTAGCTGGTGGGTTGCAGCTGTAGCTTGTTCAGCTTGTGCCGATAAGGTCTGTAGGCTGCTTTGAGTTGAGTCCAGCTGTACTCGGGTTTGATCGCAATGAGTACGGGTTTCACCTAATAGTGTGTCGCTGTCACCGGCGTGCGAGGCGACAGAGCGCGCTGAATCAGCGATATCGTTCATCGCGTTAGCGACGCGGTGAATATTGCTGTTCTGGGTTGAAATGGCTTGGTTAACCCGGTTGGCTGAATCACTAAGCTGATCCGCAAGATCATGAAGAGGTGCTGCTGAATCAGTCATTCTTCCTAATACGGTACGAATACGCGCTGAGGCCATTTTTAGTCGGTAATCAGCAACAGAGAACTTATCACTGCCAGAAAAAATGAGTCGGCTGATACTGTCATAGCGTTGCTGTAATTCTTTAAGGCGTAGCGGGGTATCAAATAGCTCCTGTCGGAACAGGAGCCCGATAACAGCCAATGGCGCAAGCATAAGTGCGTTTTGTAGGTTGATACCATCATTAAGCAAGCTTGTCGCGGCTGGTAATGCGCATGCAGCTGCCAATGCACAATATTTAAGGCTGCCAGGAAGAGAAAAAGCCGCTTTTCGCCCACGTTGCTCAGCTTTCAACAGCTGCTGATAGGCTTTGGTAGCAACTTGAACCCATTGTGATTTAGGTTTAACGCGAACTGATTGATAGCCAGTGATTTGCCCATTTTCATAAATTGGCGTGACATAGGCATCGACCCAGTAATAGCCACCACTCTTAGCTTGGTTTTTAACAATACCACGCCACGCTTTGCCATCACGTAAACAGGCCCATAAATCGGCGAACGCTGCTTTAGGCATATCAGGGTGACGGATAATATTGTGGTTCTGGCCGATTAGCTCATGTTCACTGTAGCCTGCAACCCGGCAAAAAGAGGGGTTACAGTAGGTGATCACACCTTTTAAGTTGGTAGTAGAGACAAGTTGTTCGCCTTCAGGAAAGGTAATTTCATTGGGATTTGAAAAAATGTTGCTTGCTGACATTCTAATTGAGCCTGAAATGGTCGGTACTTATTTAGAGGTACCTTGTTATAAAATCGGCTAATGAAAGCACATTATGATATTGCATATCAATATATTAATGGCTTTTTGATTGATAGTGTTAATTATGACAGCTTTTGAGCAATTAATGGCCCGCAAAGTTGTTTGGTTAAAAGAATTAGTCACCAACTTAATCTTTTGATAAATAATGAATTTTATTGAATGTGTCAGTGATTTGACGTCTTGGTGACGATTATTTGCTGTTAATGGAGATTTGCTTGTTTTACGCTCAATAATTAGAGCGCTCTTTTTATGCTCTAGGTTATATCCACTTCGATCTTTTTTGCGATAGTACTGATCAGGTTAGATTGGTCGTTATTAGTGTCTAGCTTATTGATGTGTTGCGATGAGATAAATAAGGTTTCACTTCGTTAAATATGAGTTTTTACTATGAGTCATTATTGGCTCAATATTTAATTTATCATCTAAAATAAGTCGCCGTAATTCAATTTAAGTATATTAATCATGGTGTTGCGTGTTATGTGGCTAGCGGTGATGGTTATAATCGTTATTGTGTCTCTTATTTTTACAGCATTAATATGCTCAGGGAAAATAAAATGTTGTGGTTAAAAAATATATCGTTTCGGTTGAAATTTGTCGTTCCTATTGTATTCGTGATTTGTTTGTTCACGGCGCTGTTTGCTCTTATTGCCATCGTTTCAAAAGATCAGGCTAGGGTAGGGGCGATCCTTACTGATGAAATGCAACCTGTTTTGGAACAACTAGAAGATGGGTACCGTGATATTTACCAAGTTATTACGGCTGGTCAGGGAGTCATTCTTGCAGACGGTAAACCGGATCAGCTTCGTTATCATCAGGATGAATTCCAAGATAATGCAACGAAGGTATTACCTCGATTGCTTTCAGCAAAGCGCTTAATTGATATTGGTTTTATTGATAAAGGCAACAAGCAGAGATTACAAAATTTGGAGGCTGCATACCTAAATTGGGTTAGCCATTATCAAACGATCGTCGAACACCCGGATTATGCCACCATTTATTATCAGAATAATCGTGTGCAGATGGATCGGGACTTTGAAAAATTACGAAGTTTGTTCCTTGATCTTAGAAGAGAAATACAACTGGCACAGAACACGTTGAAGGCTCAAGTTGATGAAGAGGTGCAACAGGCAACTGTTATTCTTGAAGTGGGCATTGTTGTTGCGATTATTGCTTCTCTGTTGATTGCCTGGTTGATGTCGGGATTACTTATAGCTCCGTTAAAACGCTTGTCGAGAGCAATGGATGATATAGCAACAGGAGAAGGCGATCTTACCCAGCGAATAGTGGTTGAAAGCAATGATGAAATTGGTCAGCTAGCTAGATCATTTAATGAGTTTGTCTCTAAGATTCACCGAACGGTAGCAGAAGTTGCGTTGACAATGGAAGCCGTGCAAGTTGAAACACAGCAAATACAGAAAGAGACAGAGGGAGTGTTGGTTAATGCAACGAGCCAGCAAGAGGAGAGCTCGCACGTTGCAACGGCTGTTCATGAAATGAGTGCCACTAGTGATAATGTTAGCCAACATGCCAATGAAGCTGCCCAGGCAAGCAAAAATGCTAGCTCGGAATCAGAAACAGCCAAGGGGATATTGGCGAGTGCTGTGTTGTCTATCCATCAGCTGGCAGACGAGATTGAATCATCAAGTGTTGTGATTAGTCACCTTGAGCGTGATGTTGGCAATATCGTTTCCATACTAGATGTAATTCGAGGTATTGCGGATCAAACTAATTTGCTTGCATTGAATGCTGCGATTGAAGCCGCACGTGCTGGTGAACAAGGAAGAGGCTTTGCGGTTGTAGCTGATGAAGTCCGCACGCTGGCGAGTAAAACTCAAGATAGCACTGGCGAGATCCAAGTTATGATTGAGCGGCTCCAGCAAGGTGCCCGTGAAGCGGTACAAGCAATGGATAGTAGCCGTGAAAGCGGCACAAGTACTGTTGAGCATGCTAATACTGCCAACGAGTCGATAGATACCATTAGCCATTCAATTAACATCATTAGTGAAATGAACTTATAGATAGCGGCGGCTGCGGCACAGCAAAGCCAGGTTAGTGAAGATATCAATAGCAATGTTCAGAAAATTGCAGGTCAAAGTCAGGAAATGGTCTGCAAGGTTCAAACGGCTGAACAAGCCTTTGAATCCTTGGCCAAGCAATGTAAAGCGTTGGAGCGATTGATTGGCCAGTTCAGAACCTAAGCTTTTAAGAAGTAAGCTAAAGCATCCGCAATAGCGGATGTTTTTTTATTAGGGTATTTAAGGTTCTTTGTTTGTTTCATAGTAGGAACTGAAACTAGGTCTTGTTGTATGTTAAATGTCACCTTATCTCGAGCTAAGTCAATATTAGACAGTATGAATATTCAATAGGTTAAGGTATTCTCCTAGTTAATGAACGGTGTTTGTTAAGGAGCAAGTAATGCCATACGATACGTTAGTAACAGTTGGAGTCTTTATTGTTGTTGCAATTGTGTTTATTGCCTCCGGGGTAAAAACAGTTGCTCAGGGCAATGAGTGGACCGTAGAGCGGTTTGGTCGCTATACCAAGACACTCCGGCCCGGATTAAATCTTATCGTGCCTTTTATTGATCGTATTGGTAATAAAATTAATATGATGGAGAGGGTGCTTGATGTTCCGGCGCAGGAAGTTATTTCACGTGATAATGCCAATGTCATGATTGATGCGGTCTGTTTCGTTCAGGTTGTTGATGCTGCGAAAGCAGCCTACGAGGTTAATGACCTTGAGCATGCGATCCGCAACCTTACCCTGACCAATATCCGTACCGTGCTAGGTTCGATGGAGCTTGATGAAATGCTGTCACAGCGTGACAGGATTAATAGTCAGTTACTGACGATTGTCGATCAGGCGACCAATCCATGGGGAGTGAAAGTTACCCGTATAGAGATTCGTGATGTTCAGCCGCCAGCAGATTTGACAGCGGCAATGAACGCACAAATGAAAGCCGAGCGTAACAAACGAGCCGAGGTTTTAGAGGCCGAAGGTGTACGACAGGCTGAGATCCTACGTGCCGAAGGCCATAAACAGTCGGAGATCTTACGTGCAGAAGGGGATAAGCAGGCTGCAATTCTTCAGGCAGAAGCCCGTGAACGTGCAGCTGAAGCTGAGGCGCGTGCAACCACTATGGTATCGGATGCAATTGCCCAAGGTGACGTACAGGCTGTCAATTATTTTATTGCACAAGGCTATACCGACGCGCTCAAATCGATAGGTCAGGCCGAAAATGGTAAAATTATAATGTTACCACTTGAAGCGACGGGCCTGATGGGATCGGTTGCAGGTATTGCAGAGCTACTTAGCCAGTCCAAGCAGGGTGAATCGGTAAGTAAAGGAACAAAGGTATGATAACACTGCTAGAGCAAATGAATTTCTGGAATTGGATAGCGTTAGGTCTTGCGCTATTGCTACTTGAACTATTGGGTACTGCCGGGTATCTGCTCTGGCTGGGCGTATCGGCGTTACTCGTTGGGGCGATATTGTCGGTTATACCGATGAGCTGGTCTTTGCAATGGCTGACCTTCGCGGTGTTCTCGCTTTTTGCTACCTGGCTTTGGTGGCGGTATCAGCACAAGAGAGATCGTGTTGATGATCAAGATAGAACGCTCAATCAGCGAACAGAGCAAATGATAGGACAAACATGCATATTGGATCAGGCCCTACCTGTCGCACAGGGACGTATTAAGCTGGGAGATACCTCGTGGTTGGCAAAAACAGAGCAGCCTATTGAAGCTGGCACGCTAGTAGAAGTCGTGGCGGTGGAAGGAATAACCTTGGTGATCCGGGCGAAAAAATAGCAGTGTCTATTGAGAGAAGAGCCGTGCGTAGCATGGCTCTTTTTTTTCTGTAATGGAAGGTATGTAATAGCACTACTTGACTAGGGACCATAACAAAGCAAAAGCTACTTTGTCAGATAGATTATTGCTGAGATTTAATTCTTTGTGCCGAGTTACCGCTTTTATCTTCAAGAGTAAGCTCTGCACCTCGTGAAATCAGCAATTGTGTTAGCTCAGTACGGCCAAATAAGGTTGAGTACATTAAGGCAGTTTGGCCAGCATTATTTTGCTGATTAGTATCGCAATCGGTATTTAGCAACAGGTGGGCAATTTTTAATTCGCCCTTAAAAATTGCGGCCATTAAAGCGGTATTACCTTTGTTGTCCTGTGCACAGGCATTTGCGCCATATTCTAAGAGCTTATTAACGGCATTTAATCTGCCGTTGTAACTGGCAATCATTAATGCGGTATAACCTTTCTGATTTTTTGCTTCTATTGGCATTCCTGCCGTCAAAAAGGCTTCTAATACTTCAATTTCGCTAGTGCGAGCAGCAGCATGGAAATAAGCCCTTATCTCATTTTGTGAATTATGCTCAGCTGTTTCAATTGTATGAGTACTAGCATTGGCTTTAGGTAATAGTAAAGCCAAGGCCATGGATACAATAGCTAGAGGTTGGATAAATTTCTTAATAACAATTGACATCTGAAGAACCTTAATATGAACTAATGCGATAGAAGAACTATCGCATTAGTTTTATTTATTATCAGGTAAGTTTAGTGAGTGGCTGCAATACGCTTTACTTCATCAATATCACCGTTAACCGCTTTAGTAAGGCGGGTGCCATAATCCTTATCTGCTTTATAAGTAAAGCTGAGGATCTTATGTTTAGTTTTTACATCTTTTACTGCACCTAGATCTCCAGCTAAATTAGAAATTAAGTTGTTCTGCTCACTCTTGGTAAAGCTACGGTATAGTTCACCTGCCTGGGCGAAGTTCAACTGTTTATCAATACTTGCCTGCTGGACTGTACCTGTTAATTTCGTATTACTATGTCGTGCTTTGCTATCTTCTGACACAAGATCGTGACTTGGTTGATAGTTTATATCAGAGCGAGTATTACCATAGTTAGCAGTACCGTCTTGGTTGTAATTAACCACTTTGATTTTTGGTTGGTTAATTGGTAATTGCTGGTGGTTGGCACCTAGACGGTACATTTGAGTATCGGCATAAGAGAATACCCGTCCCTGTAGCAATCTATCTTCAGATGGTTCGATGCCAGGGATCAAGTTAGCAGGGGCCATTGCAACTTGTTCGCTTTCCTGGAAGAAGTTATCAGGCATGCGGTTTAGTGTCATCGTCCCCACTTTGGTTTCGCTGATATCAGACCATATTTTAGTTGCATCAAGCGGGTTGTAGTCGTGGTTATTTAAGTCACTTGGTTTCATGACTTTAATGTATAGATCCCACTGAGGGAAGTTACCCATAGCAATGTTGTCATACAGATCTCTTGTCATGTGCTGGAAGTCTTTAGATTGAACCTCAGCAAGCTGATTGCTGTCGAGGTTCTCAATACCTTGACGGCTCTTCCAGTGGAACTTAACGTAGTTCACTTCACCTTTGTCGTTGATCATTTTATAAGCATGAACACCAAAACCATCCATCTCGCGGTAGCTGGCAGGTGTACCATGGTCACTGTACACCCAAGTCAGCATGTGAGTAGCGCCAGGTTCATGAGAGAAAAAGTCAAAGAAACGGTTCGGATCTTGAATGTTTCTTACAGGTGATGGTTTCAATGAGTGCACCATATCCGGGAACTTAATTGCATCACGAATAAAGAATACCGGTAAATTATTACCCACTAGATCCCAGTTACCTTCAGCGGTATAGAATTTAGTTGCAAAACCTCGTGGATCACGCAGCGTTTCAGGGCTGCCTTTACCATGGACAACAGATGAAAAACGAACAAAAACAGGTGTTTCTTTTCCTTTGCTCACAAAAGGATCAGCACTTGTGATGTTGCTGAAATCCGTAGTGGCAACAAAGGTACCATGTGCGCCAGTGCCTCGTGCATGTACAACCCGCTCAGGAATACGTTCGCGGGCAAAGCGCTGTAGTTTTTGAATAAGTTGTACATCTTCTAATAAAACACTGCCTTGACTGCCCGCGGTGATAGAGTTTTGGTTATCCCCGACAGCTGCACCATTATCGCGAGTTAGAGTTTCGGCATTGATGTTAAAAGCCGTTGCCATGCTAAGAGCGACTACCAAGAATTTTTGTTTAAATTTCATTCTATTATTACCTGTTAGAATTAACGTGTTTCGGGGGCACTCTATATTCTGAAGGGTAATTAATAAAATAGGTGATATCTATAGATTCAATAGTCATAAGCTATTAAGGTCGGTTAAGCATAATATCGGGTAATATTAATAACTGGAGCGCTGGAAATAGTTGCAGTTAGTGTCTGTTTTAATCGTAACGGTTGACTTTTCATCTCCTGTTAATGATTTTATTTAGTCAACTTATAGCTCGTCTATCGATATGTTTTTTATAACTGAACAATGTTTTGTACTGTGTTTAATCAACCTGTTAGCAGAAGTTTTATATTCCAAAAGAATTGGTTTGATTTGTTATGCATTCAGTTTAGATTATTTATTGATAAAGAGTCAGGAGTGTAAGCAGTGCCTAAAAATAAAATTTGTGTGATTGATAAATAAGAAAGCTAGATTTCCATTATCTAGATAATGAAATTAGTCAAAACCGAAATTTCTGAACATGACATCATATTGGTAATTTGTCCAATAAGGCTTTTATCGTTGCAAGAATTAATATGCATCTACTCTATAGGCTATCCAGTATCAAGAGATCGGAAAATGCTTCAGTCTACTAAAGCTCAAAACTACACCTGTATGAAATGGCGCGCAAACGGTTGGGCAATCGATTCATTGTTTCCTGTTGTAAACTGAGTGTTTCCACATATGTTATGTTTCGATCTTGTTACAGGCCCCCGTAACCCATAAAATCCGCTCTAATAATAACGATTTCATTGTTCATGATATGTCCACGAAGTGTTCATGTCATGCCCATGAAAATCGATCAGAAGAAAGTTTCAGTCAATAACAACCAGTCAGTCAAAGAAGAAGTACTATGAAATTGGAAGCAGTCGATTATACCGCAGAAAACGCCGAAGAATTATTTGTCGAGTCACTGCGCAATACCGGTTTTGGTGTCCTGAAAAACCACCCGATCCAGCAGAAATTGGTTAGCTCAATTTATGAAAACTGGAGCGAGTTTTTCAACAGCGATGAGAAGGGTAACTTCCGCTTTAACGTTGAGACCCAAGATGGTTTCTTCCCATCAGAAGTATCTGAAGTCGCTAAGGGTCATACCAAAAAAGACATCAAGGAATATTTCCACTATTACCCGTGGGGCCAGTGCCCTGAAGCACTGAAAGCCGAGCTTCAGAATTACTACGAAGAAGCGAACAAGTTAGCATCAGAGTTGCTTTCATGGGTAGAAAAGCACTCACCGGCAGATGTTTCCAAACTCTATTCACAGTCGCTTTCAAGCATGATTGATGGCAGCTCCCAAACTCTGTTACGTGTACTGCATTACCCGCCGCTAAAAGGTGATGAAGAGCTGGGGGCTATCCGTGCCGGCGCACATGAAGATATCAACCTGCTAACTGTTTTGCCGGCGGCAAATGAGCCTGGACTACAGGTGAAGAGCAAAGAAGGTGACTGGCTGGATGTGCCTTGTGACTTCGGCAACCTGATCATCAATATCGGAGACATGCTGCAGGAAGCGTCAGGGGGTTATTTCCCTTCTACAACCCACCGTGTGATTAACCCTGAAGGTGCTGATAAGACAAAGGCTCGTATCTCGCTGCCGCTGTTTCTGCACCCGAAACCGGAAGTGGTTCTGTCAGAGCGCCATACGGCAAACAGCTACCTGATGGAGCGCCTGCGTGAGCTGGGCGTGATTTAAGTTATTCCTGTTGTTGAGAAAACGCCAGCCATTAGGGCTGGCGTTTTTTTGTGGCCATAACCGTAAATTTTTACTCTATTTCCATTTTTATTGCACATTTCATCCCTAATTCATCCTCACTTTCTTCTTAATATAACAGCCAATCGATAACACAATGACAGTGTTGTTCATATGAGTAATAGAATCGATTTCTAGCGGCTTTTAAGGTAGCAACCTAGAAATATGATCTGCTGTAAGTTACTTGGATATTTTCAACTAACTAAATAAGAGCAGGCGAAGCCTGTTGGTAAGGAAGCACAATGACTAAGTATATTGCAATTGCAGTAGCTTTTTTCAACATCTATCTGGCGGTAAGGCTAGAAGACATATGGATGATTATTTATGCCGTATTTGGTTTTTTTTTAGTGATAGTTGCATTTATTCTAGATGCTACATCAAAGAATTACTATGAGAAGCCAAATAGAAAAAGAACGCTTTATGAAAATTTCTTTTCCCAACAGAATAACAGTATGCGCTAGGTTGCAATTTGGCCTGATTGCTTGAACTCAAACTTTCGTAAGGATGAGATGATGCCTAAGTACTTTGCCTTGCTATTATCTTTGGTTTGCCTGCTATCCTCTTGGTTTTTAGACGAAATTATCCTGACGGTAACTTTTGCTGTTAGCTTTATGGCATTGCTTTATGTCGCTATCCAAGATGGGATCAAGTCCCAAAAGAGGAAAAAGCGAACATATTTTATTTACTATTAGCGAGGTAGCTGCCAGCTGAACCTCTTTATTATATGTCTTCTTTGCGGTGATTTGGCTTTATACTAGTCTCCTTGCTGGAGCCGGTGGTTTGTTGGTTAGGATGGGGTTTATCATCAATAGAATGGAAGCGATATTACGAAAATTGGCAAGCGGTGCGCAAAGCCATATACGGTTTAAGGCGATCGTCATGATAGTGGCCACTACTTTAATTGGCTCTGTCACGCTAATACTATTGACCAAGGTCACCATGGACAAGGGCTTTCTTCGCTATGTAAACAGCGAAGAGCAGGCTAGGGTAGAGCAGCTCACAGTGTTGCTAGAGCAGAACTTACCGGGTTATTTAGAAAACGGAAGCAACCCTCATCGCTGGTGGCCAAGCCTGGTTAACTCGACTTACCCTGAAGGCTCCGAACAGTGGGACCGCCCGGTGTCTGAGTATAGTTTTGAGCAGAATGAAAGGCCTGGTCGGCCTGGGCCACCAGGATTTGGTGAACGCCGTCCGCCGCCTCCCCGTTTTCAAGATGGAGAGTTTAGGCCTGGTCCTCCTGGTGATCTTTCTGGCCAGGACTTTCCACCGCCAAGACCTCCTGGGCCTCCCGGGCGCGCTGGTGGTAGCCAGATGGAGTTTGAGCATCGTGTAATGCTATTGGATGCAGATAAAAACCGGATAATCGGTCCCCCTCATCATCCCGATGAAGTGTTGTATCCTATTTATCACCAAGACAAGCTCATTGCCTATTTGGGTCATATTCCACAGAAAAGTTTAGTGGAGGCGACAGAAGTCCAATTTGTCGAAGAGTTCAACTACAGCTTGCTCTGGATATGGGCTATTTCCTGCGGTATTACATTGGCTGTTGCCTACCCTTGGGCCAGTTCACTGATAAAGACCATCGAAGTGTTCAATAATGGAGTGAGGCAGTTGGCTCAGGGCACTTACGGTACCCGGGTGACGATCGAGCGCAAAGATGAGCTGGGGCAACTTGCGAGTGATATTAACCATTTGGCTAGCGTGTTGGAGCGTAATCAACAAGCGCGCCAGCAGTGGATTGCGGATATATCACATGAGCTGCGTAACCCACTTGCTATTATGCAGGCTGAAGTTGAAGCGGTGCAGGATGGTGTGCGAGAAAACAGCGATTCTACGATTAAGTCGCTACATCATAACGTGACTCATTTATCACACTTGGTCAATGATCTCTATGAGTTGTCAATGAGTGATATCGGTGCGCTGAGCTATAGCAAATACAAAGCGTCGCCAGTTGCCCTGCTTGAGCAATGTGTCGACTTGTATCGTGATGCCTTTGATGAGAAAGAGTTGAACTTAGCACTGATTTTCGATGGTGATTGCCGGAAGATGAAAGCGCTGACACTGAACCTGGATCAGATCCGGATCCAACAGCTATTTTCGAATTTACTGAAGAATTCATTGAAATACACAGACATTGGCGGCGAACTTGAAGTCGTATGTGCTGCTACGAAAGATAATAAGTTAGTTATAGAGTTTAATGATTCATCCCCTGGCTTGTCTGACAGCGATCTGGAGCAGGTATTTGAGCGGCTCTATCGTGTTGACCCGTCTCGACATCGAAATACAACCGGAGGGGCAGGGTTGGGTTTGTCTATTTGTCATAGCATCGCTGAGGCGCACGGCATGACACTGTCAGCATCGCATTCAACGCTGGGTGGGGTGAGTATGAAAGTCGTGATCACTTGGGAGTAAAAGTGTGATGGAACATATTTTAGTTGTCGAAGATGAAGTGCAGCTGGCCGCATTGACAGAAGATTACCTAAAGGCATCTGGATATCAGACAAGTGCATTGCATGAAGGCTTGCAGGTTGTTGACTGGGTAAGGGCAAATGAACCAGCACTAGTTTTGCTAGATTGCATGCTGCCGGGTAAAGATGGTGTTGCGATATGTCGGGAAATTAGAACATTCTCTAATGTGCCGATAATCATGGTAACCGCGAAAGTGGATGAAATAGATAGGCTAATTGGGCTCGAGATTGGTGCCGATGACTATATCTGTAAGCCTTGTAGTTTGCGTGAGGTTGTCGCCCGGGTGAAGGCTGTTTTGCGGCGACATGCCGTTATTCCAGATAACTTTCAGCCAGACTCAGCTTCTTCCCAGCAGGATGCTGTGTTACAGCTGGATAAGTCGCGTTTTAAAGCACAGCTAAAAGGGTGCGATCTTGACTTAACGGCCGTTGAATTTGCCATGCTAGATATTCTAGCCGCCTCGCCGGGGCGGGTGTATTCCAGAGCGCAGCTGATGGAAGCCATCTACCGGGACAACAGGATTGTCAGCGAGCGTACTATCGATAGCCATATCAAGAAATTGCGAAAGAAGTTTACCGAGGTTCAGCCCGATCACGAGCTGATTCATTCTGTGTATGGCGCCGGGTATAAGCTTGAGTATTAGGCTTGAGGTAAATACAAAAAAGGCAGCAAGCGCGAAAAGTTGTTCCCAGTTCGATAGCCCTAAAAGGTTGTCGAACTGACCCAATCGTCAATGATGATTTTATAGGCGCTGAATTTGGCTTGGGGTTGCTCTGTGGTGTAATTAACAGGATCGATGGTTTCTTAAGTATGCCTCTCCTGTTTAATTCTTCGATGAAACTCATTACTTAAGCATTATACCAAAAGGATTCCCTCTTACACCTTTACCCATAATTTTTTCCGCCAAACCAACACTATTCATAACCATAAAGAAAAAAGTGCAATTACATGAATGCCCCGCAGGTAGAGCTTTTGAATCATAAACTTCCGGCATAAATCGTTTTAAGTCATTGGTTGTGATACTCGAGCCTGAAAATTCAGTAAAGGTAGAAAACATATCTGGTATAGAAAGGTATATTGTCGACGTAGATCTTTTATAACCAACTTTATAGGTTAATACTTTCTTCACTTTCGACGTGCCACCACCTGGATAATGAAATGTATCACCATCAGATAATGCATTTTTAATTAAATCTTGGAACTTTTGATAATCCATTTCAACCTCATAACTACCTAAAATTGTATTAAACAGCGCCAAGTGGTGACCAAAAGTAAAGAGAGAGCCTAAATTTAGACCAGATTCTTGCGACAAGCGGTTTAAACAGATCTATTTAATTTATGAATAGCTTTATATTTGGTTTCTGCCTCATTGGTGGCATTTCCACATAGGTTGATGAGTTCATCATCGAATGGTTTTCCATTTTCAACGCGCTTCTTAATTTCCATTAGAAATGAGCGCTCAGTTGACTCAGCAATCTCTAGAACCAATAAGTCACGATTAAGCGTGATACTCATTACTTTCAATACCAATATTCCAATTAACGATGTTAGAGAGCTTATCATCACCATTTTAGGGTTATGGTAGAAATGTATTGAGATTAATATTCCACCAAGAAGCATTATCCTTGCTATATTGTTTACAACTTTTATAACATTCATATGTGTAGTCCAATGATTTAAAATTGGCTTGAAGAGATTAAACATTTACAACTTCTGTGCTTCATCATAGTAATGGTAAAAATGACCTTTCTTCTGTTTTGTGTTCGTTCGAGCATTTGATGGTGATATAATGCTCGATCTCGAGCGTGCGTTCTGTGATGTTGTTCAAAAAACATCCCATCGACATTAAACCAATCTGAACGAAAAGGCCTGGTGCGGGAGAGATTTTCCTTCATGAATTGATTGTTTAATGTAGAGATCGTCTACACCTAGCAGCTTGTTATGCCTTTATCTAAGTATGTAATTATTAGTGCCATTAGAGCGACTGTTTTATTATCTATTTCAGGGTCTTCAGCGAAATAGTGATCGCTACCTAGAGCAACAATCGTCATGCTATTTGGTGCAATCGCATCGGTAAGCAAAGTAAGCCCATCATTGGGCCCCTCTGGCTTCAACAATGGGTATTTCTCTTTAGAGTATTTGCTAAGTTGCCCTGACAGAGGAATACCCAAGTAGTTAATGATTAAAAGGTCGGGTTCTATTTTTAGGCGAGAGAAACGGCTTCTGCTAAGGTTCGTCCCCATACTTAAAATGGCCTCTTTATCCCAACCTTTGTCCCTAACTGCAATATTAAAAATCCAGCGTTGAGGCCACCTTTGGAAGTAGTCAATAAGAGGGCTACCTTGTAGTATTCCACCGAGATTAAGCCAAGCCTTCACGGATTCTCTCTCTTTTTCGCCAAGCAACTCACCAAGAGCGAGATGAATGGCGGGGCCAGCCGAACTCGCACCGGCAAGAATTATTCCTTTCCCTGCGCGATTGTGATTTATAATTTCTCTTGCTAGGAACTCTGCATTTTGTTCTACAGAACCTGTCGGTGGCAGCTCAACTAAATAATTTTCAATTCCTAGCTTAGTGGCCAGTGCTCGTGGTTTTTCGAAATCCGCACCGGTTAAATGTCCACTCTCTGCGTAGTCCCAGCCTGGTACAAAAAGCAACTGATATGCAGAAATATTTAAACCAGCAGTAGTTGGGCTTTCTAGATGGAACATAAATGATTTATTTAGATTATCGTTACATTCATTCTTTAAAAGAAGATCAGCAAAGAATAGAGAGGCGAAGTCGACGGAATACTCTTGAGAGATTTCTTTCAGCTCTTCGCGCGATGGTATGGCGTTCCTGTATTGTTTGTAAAGGCTGGAAATTCTTTCATCCACTTCCCGGTTACTGATCCTTCCTTGCAGGTAACTCTCAAGATAGTAACGAGCAATCTCTGAATCAACTGTAGTGAACACATGCTCACCGAAAAGCGGACTATCCACAAGTGGCTTTGGAATGGAACTACAGGCCCCTAAGATAAAAAGAGCCAATAAGAAGAATGAGGTTATGGATAGTTTTCTATTCATACAACTACAAGACCTAGAGAGAATCTTTCTGTATCAAGTCCTCACATCTATTCCTAAGGGGTATCCAGACTATTTATTCTGGATTAGTTTCCATCAGGCTGCCAGCTCAAAAAGAAGATGGTAGAGCGTTATTGGCGTCTGGTGGTGATAGCGATGTTGCACTATCACTACTATCAGCTGGATTTATCCGTACCGGCTTATGCACACATCCGGGATTACAGGAAGTGGTGCCAATTTTTGTAAGCCTTGTATCCCGTCGAAGGCGGCGTGGACTTCAAATCCTTTTCTGGTAAGGTCTTGGTATATCGCATCATTGAAATCTTGATCATCATCTACCCATATCACTTTCACCTGCTTATTCCTTGCAGGCTTGCTGGTTCGTCTAATTTGACTATCTGGCCCTGTTTAATTGGCAGCGAAAGCGTAAAGGTGGTTCCTTTGCCGACTTCACTTTTTACTGTTAAATTGCCATTATGGGACTGGATAATGCCATAACTGATAGACATGCCAAGTCCGGTTCCCTCTCCTGTCTTTTTCGTCGTAAAGAAAGGATCAAATATTTTATTCAGGTTTTCTTTGGAAATTCCGCTCCCATTATCTTCAACCTCGACAACAACACAGTTCTCTTTGACATAAACTCGTAATATGATTGCTTTTCTAACAGAATAGGCCAGAGCATGCTCTGCATTCATTAATAAGTTTGTCAATACTTGCTCTATATTAATTTTGTTACATTCAATCTCAGGTATATCTGATGTGAACTCTTTCACTAGTTGTATATTATTCAACTGAAAGCGTTGTAAAAACAAAACCAGAGAATCATCAATTAAACTTCTAATATCTGTTTCTTCTAATTCTAAGAGTTTACCGTCTCGACAAAAGATTCTCATGTGCTGAATGAGTTTATTAATTCTGGTTATTTGATGGTGTATTTTGTTATAAATCGGTGTCAATTCATCCTTTTGTATATAGTTTTCTTCATTGGCAATTGTATGAATTAATTCAGTGTTAAGATGAATAGCACCAAGAGGCTGATTTATTTCATGCGCTAAGCCTGCAGTGATTTGACCGATTGAAGCCATTTTGGCTGAATGGATCAACTGCTCTTGAGCAATTTTCAACGCTCTGTTACTTGATACGAGCTTACTGTTATAGTCTCGTAATTTTCTTTCAGCTAACGTGCGTTCAGTGATGTCAAAGATGATCCCTTCGATCTCTATTAGTCTTCCCTTTTTGTTGCGAATAAGTATATATCTAGTCTCGACCCACCGGAAAGTACCATCACCCGTACACAGGCGGAACGCGATTGAGTCGTCTTGGGCGTCCTTCGCCAATGTTCGCGCCATTGTAGTACCGACTTTGTCCTGATCATCGGGGTGGATGATCTCGTTCGCCCAGTTATTTGAGGCTATAAGTTGGGCAGCATCGTGACCGTATTTTGCGATATTGGACGAAATATACATCAACGGAAACGAAGGTTCTCCACGAAGACGATAAAGGATCGTCGGGCTATTCTGAACGATTATGTTCGCGTCGGACAGCTCCTTGGTTCGTTCCTTTACGCGTTTTTCTAATTCGTCATTGTAGATTTGGAGCGTATTTTCTGCTTTTTCAAGCGCAGCGACGTTGGTGGCTTGATCGGTACGCCAACGGTGAAGCTTACCCCAAACCAAGAGCCAGGTGATAAATAACAAAACGATTGACAATAATGTAGCACTGATAATAAAAAAAGCTTGATTACGTTTGGCGCGCAGGTTCTTAGAGAGATCTTCCTGAATATTATTTACAAGCGAGTGTATCCCCTCAGCATAGATTTCTTTTTGTGTTGTATATGCTTCGCCAAATAATATCGAATTTGCCAAGTCGGCCTGTCCGGCTCGGACCAGCGTGAAGGCCTGATTTTCCATGTCAACTAATTTGAGATTGGCAGCGTCCGTTTGTTTGGGCGCCTCAGCACTTTCGGACAGGCTCGCAAGTTGCACCGAGGTTTTGATAGCCGTTTCAAGTTGCGGCTCTGCCTGACGGTAACGCTGTTCCCACTTTAAGTCTCCTGTAGCGACCGCCATGTGGGCGGACATAGTTAGTACTTCATCCAGGTGAATGATTTGCCCACTTAGCTCCTGAAGTCGCAAATTGCGCAGTTGTTCCGTTGTGATATTTCGAAACGAATCGTACGCGGACCAAAGCATGGCTAACAATACAACGGCTGAGAATGTTAATCCAGTAGCTAGCCACTTGATCGGAAAGCTAGTTATTGTCCTAGTTTCCCGATTTGATATGTATTTAGGAGTCGTTCCGGCAGACGGTAATCCTTGTCGGTTGTTTTCCTTGTCGAGAGCTTGGTGCATACTGGCTTCCTTTCCAGCGATTAGGGAGGGGGGAAGAACTGCGGCCCTTTAACGCAAGTGTAGACGACATTAGAATTTTGTCGCAATATTATTGCAATACAGATAACGACTCTATATTCACTGCATGGCGTTATAAATCAACTCAAGCACTATTTTTACTTTTACCATTATTGACTAACCAAGTAATAGTATAAATTGAGAGTTATTTTTCGGTAACCTCTCTTAATCGCATGATTTCTAGCTCAGCCTCAGTGGGATATGCTCCTTGTCATTTTGTTGAAAAAGCACTTCAATTAAATCAGAGTACGAGACTTCAGTTAATTTCATTTCTATCGAATTAATTAAATATTCTAACAGGGTTTTGTCCCGCAACTTGTTATTGACAGTGGCGATTGAACCGATGATTGCATCGTATTTTTTCGCAAGCTGACAGTCCGTGTAAAAGTCCGTATATATCAAATTAATCTGAAATTTTGCGATATTTGATAATAAAAAAGGCGAACCATTAGGTTCGCCTTTTTTTAATTTGAGTCCAACGTAGAGCCTTATTGAACGACTTCACCACTTTCAACAACAGTTTTGCGCACTTTGTCGGCAAATTTCAATGCTTCTTCACGAATAGCATCTTCGTCGACAGTTAGCATGTTGCGATCTTTCATCAGTACTTTGCCATCAACGATAGTGTGTTTGACGTTGGTCGCGTATGCCGAGTAAACCAAGGCAGAATATGGGTTATAAACCGGTACCATGTTTGGTGCTGTGGTATCGACAACAATGATGTCTGCCAGTTTCCCCGTTTCTAGCGAGCCGATAGTGTCTTCCATATGCAGGGCACGGGCCGCACCGATGGTGGCCATTTCAATCACTTTCATTGGCGGCATAGCTGCACGGTCTTTGTTAACTAGCTTATGCACTTTAGCCACTTGGTTAAATTCATCGATGGTGCTGATTGTATTACCAGACATTGGGCCGTCTGTACCCAGGCCGATACGAAGGCCGTCATCGAACATTTTCAGAGCTGGCGAGACGCCTTTGGCTGACTTGATGTTGGCGCTCATATTGTGCGCAATACCGACATTGTGCTTTTTCAGCAGGGCGATATCATTGTCGTCAACGTTGATCACATGGGCACCAACAAGATTTGGGGTCAGTGCGCCGATATCGGCCATGTAACCAACAGGCGTTTTGCCACCGCTACGTTCAGCAATAACCTGGTTCTCACGCTCTGATTCAGCCAAGTGGATCATCACAGGTACATCGTGTTCTAGTGATAACTTAGTGATTTTTTGCAGGGTTTCTGTGGTGTTGGTGTATGGTGCATGAGGAGCAAAAGCCGGAGTAATGCGCGGGTGGTCTTTATATTGTTCAATAAAGTTCACCGCGTATTTTATACCCTCGTCGGCATTGGCAGCATCGGCAACTGGGAACTTGATAACCGTTTCGCCCAGTACGGCACGCATACCAATTTCATCGACTGTCTTGGCAACTTCATCTTCGAAGTAATACATATCGGCGTAGGTTGTGACCCCGCCTTTGAGCATTTCAACGTTACCTAGCTGGGCGCCGATGCGAACCATGTCACGAGAAACCAGCTTTTTCTCTAGCGGGAAGATGTAGCGGTGCAGACGATCGGGTACATCGTCCGCCATTGAGCGGAAAACCGTCATCGAAACATGGGTGTGGGTATTGATAAGTCCCGGCATGACAATATCGCCATTGGCATCAATCGTTTTTGCGGCTAGGTAATCTTTCACGTCAGAACCATCAGTGACGGCGAAGATCTTATTCTCTTTAACTGCAACCAGACCGTTGTCGAAGACAGTTTTTTCCTGATCCATAGTCAGGACAGTTGCATTTTTGATGAGAAGGTCTACTTTTTCCAAAGCGAAAGCAGAAGTGCTGGCAATTGAAGTTGCTGCCAAGGAAACGGCAAGAAGTGTTTTTTTAAACATCGATGACTACCAAAAAACGATAACGATAGGCAGATGATACCCTCTGATCATGCCTTGAAAATCAGTATTGCATAATATGCGATACAAATGTGATCAGTGTCACTCTTTTGCTCTTGTTCCAATTTTGTTTTGTATAATAAAACAGCGCCAATAGGCGCTGTTAAACGTTTGCACTGCGTGTTTTGTCCGCGAATGTGCGTATTTGTCTATGCCCGGCGCAATGCAAAAAGCATCCAGGTTGTGAGGACTGAGCTGCATAAAGGTAAGGCAATCCATACACCATTAACCCCGGCAACTTCAGCAAGGGTAAAGATGAACAGCGTGATGAGTATTAGTTTGCCACCAGTCAGTATTGATGCTTCTTTGGCCCGATTGATGGACTGAAAGTAGGTTGCGCCGACAAGCAATAGCCCTTCCATTGGAAGCCCCCAGAAATAAAGTCGCATCCCGTTAATGGCCTCTGGCTGTAGAGTGGGGTTGTCTCCGGCAAACAGATACACCACATACTCCGGGAAGCTGTATAACATAACAACACCGCTGAGTGCGACTAGCAACGTCACCATAAAAGCCAGGTTTCGGGCGCGTATGACGCGCTCGGTTTGTCCTGCGCCAGTGTTATAGCTGGTAATAGGCTGGATGCCTAATGCGATGCCTTCAAAAGTCAGGTAGAAAAAAGCTTCGGTGTAGCTGACGATACCATATGCGGCAACATGAAGGGCATCACCTACCCAAAGAAAGGCTTTGTTATGCAGGGTTAGTACAACGGACAGGTAGAGGTACATCAATAAGCTGGAAAACCCCAGGCGGAAGATTTGAGTTACCGTATCCCACTTTAGCTTGAGCGTATCCCAGTGAATACGTAGATCGGTTTTAGGGCCGAAGAAGTGCTGCAAACATAGCAGACAGGTTGCAGCCTGGGAGAGCATGGTCGCAATAGCTGCACCTGTGAGCTCAAACGGGAAGACCACAATAAACAGCCAGTCGAGCACGACATTGAGTACGCCGCCGAAAATCATGATCAGCGTTACCCGGTTTGGCTGGCCGTCATTACGCAACAGCGATGAGAAGGCCATTGAAATAACGGGGAAAACGCCTAAGGCGAAGTACCAAAACAGATAGTCAGAGGCCATCTGCAGGATTTCTCCTTCCGCCCCCAGCCAGATTAATATTGCCTCGCTATAGGCAATCCCTAAGCTACAGACCACCAGCGCAGTAACCAGGCTGAGGGACAGGGCGTTGCCGACGATCGTTCGCGCCTTGTTGGTACGGCCTTCGCCAAGTCGAATGGAGACTAACGCCGATGCCCCCATGCCAATCAATGCACCAACAGCATAGAGAATCGAACCTAGAGGGTAACCTAGCATGATACCGGCTAGGCCATTTTCGCCGATGAAATGGCCGACAAACATGCCGTCAATGGCCACATAGATCCCAGTGACCAACATGGCAGCAATGGTAGGCATGGTATAGCGAATGAACAGGCGGAAGATTGAATCATTCCGTAGTGATAGGTGTGAAGCCGTACTGGATGCTGTCATGTAACTTCTTATTCTATAAAACGGGCCAATGAGCGTGCCGCTATAGTAAAGGATGATGTACTGCAAGGGTTATCGAAGTGATCACTTTATTGTCTGTTATTGCCTGTTATTGCATTTGATAGTAAGCCGTGAGAAGTACATATTTGTGTACGGTCTTATCATTGCCATGGCGCTTGAGCGGGTGGTGGATCTGATGTTGTCCATCGGATAAGTTGTACTTGTGCTGTAGACACTTTGGCAAGGTATTGGTGCATTCCTGCAAGCGGATACCATCTGAGAGGTAATCGTTTGTATTTTTCGGTAGTTGTCCTAGCCACCAAGCAGGAATTTCTTTGCTTGCTTTACTACGGTCAAACCAATGATCGGAAACAATCAGCAAATGATGCTGCTTTCCTTGCTCGACTTGCTGACAAGTGGTGTTTACGGATTGCACGAGGGCATCACGTCGGGCGAGGTTGGCGCTGACCAGGCGATGTGCAATGATCCACAAGGTAAAATCTGGCGTATCAATACGGAAAATTGGCTGCTCAAGCGTATCATCGTGATGGCATTGATGCAGTGTCGCGGGGATGTCAGCTTGTTTTAGTGTCGATAATACTCGGCGGCATAAGGCCTTGCCCAAGTGGGTTCCACTCATTCCCCGGTTGTGCACCGTCGGATAATGCTGTTCACAAAGTTGCAGGCAGTCAGCTTTGAATTTGTGGATACTGACTGAAAGAAGATCACTGACCAAGAACGCTAAGCCCCATAACACAATACAATCGACTCGACCTGATACGGTGATAGTTAATGAATTCAGGCTGACGATATTTTATTACTACAGAAACCCATCGTATCAGAAAAAAGTGCTTTGCCTTATGATTTTTCAAGCATTTAGTGATCAAAGAAGGTGCTTACAAGCAACTTCTTTGATCGTAATGACATGATTGACACTAAGAGCGTGTTGTTGGGGAGCGGTTGAAGAGTTGGAATACTGGTAGCCAACGCTTAAATGTCTTGTGGCGACAAGCCAGTAATATCAGCGCAGCCAGAATATACAGTACAGGCTCGGCAATACCTGATTTTACCGACCAGTAGTAATGGATAGGTGCCAGTAACAACGCGAGATACACCCAATTATGTAGCTTTTGCCAACGTGGCCCGAGTCGTCGCTGCATACTTTGCGTTGAGGTTATCGCCAAGGCAAACAGGATCAACCAGCTGATAGCACCCAAGGTTAGATAGGGACGTGAGGCAATTTCGCTCGCCAGCAAAGAGCCGTCGAAGTTGAGATCCAGAGCCAGATACACCAACAGGTGTATGGCTGCCCAGAAAAAGCTGTACAGACCAATCAGACGGCGGACTTTGATCAGTGCCCCTAGTTTAAAACGACGGGCGATCGGAGAGATCAGCAAGGTGATCATCAGGGTATTGAGTGCCGCCTTGCCCGTGAAGTGGCTAAGCCCCTCGACAGGATCGGCACCGAGCCCGCCAGTCAGGGTCTGATAAATCATAAAAGCCAGGAAGCTTAAAGTGACCAGGTGAATGATGACTTTAAGCCCCGTGATATGCTGAGACGTGATCTTCATTAGCTACGCTCCCTCAAAAACGGCTTTCTTAATAACTGCTTCCTCAAAACTGTTTCCTCAGGTTCATCCCTTTGTACAAGCTGGCAACCTCATTGGCGTAGCCGTTGAACATTTTTGTTGGCTGACGGCGGCTGCTAAACAGGCTACCTTCACCTATAAATCGTTCACTGGCCTGGCTCCAGCGAGGATGGTCGACTTGTGGGTTTACATTGGCATAGAAACCGTACTCATGGGGCGCAAGGCGGTTCCAGGTTGTTGGCGGCTCTTTGTCCGTAAGGGTGATTCGAACAATTGATTTGATACTCTTAAAGCCATATTTCCATGGTACGACCAGGCGCAGTGGCGCACCATTCTGGGGAGCCAATGTTTTGCCATAGAGCCCCACTGAAATGAGTGCGAGCGGGTTCATGGCCTCATCTATGCGAAGTCCTTCAACATAGGGGTAGTCAATACCACCGCCGAGTCGTCGGGATGCTTGCCCCGGCATGCGTTTAGGATCATACAAAGTTTCAAATGCGACATATTTTGCTTTGCTCATCGGATTGGCTTTTTTGATGAGCTCAGCCAGCGGAAATCCAATCCATGGAATGTTCATTGACCAGGCTTCGACACAGCGCAACCGGTAGATCCTTTCCTCAAGGGTGAATTTACTGAAAATATCCTCGTAGCCGAAGGTGATAGGGCGGTGTACTAACCCATCAATCTGTACTGTCCACGGGTTGGTCTGGAAATTGGCTGCTCGAGCGGCAGGATCAGATTTGTCAGTACCAAACTCATAGAAATTATTGTACTGGAGTATCTTGGTTTCTGGAGTAAGGGAAAGCGTGCTGTCTGAATACGGGGACGGTTTAGTTACAAGCTGGCGGCGGTTATCTTTTACTGTTTGTTTATCCTTGCCAGTAAAGGCATCAAACAGACCAGCATTAGCCTGCGACGCGATAGGCAGACCGACTAAGGTAATGCCGAGTTTTTTTAAAATATCACGGCGCTGATGGTAAACCGATTCCGGTGTTGCATCGCTTTCCTTGAGTGCCCAACTGGGCGTTTTTTTAATAAGCATAGTCTTCCTTTAACCGGGTTCGGTTTGAGTAATAACTGACTGATGCATAACTAGACCTGGTGATCTAACAATAAATTTCATCACATTATTCTTTGATTTTAGTGATAAAGCAGGTATGTTTCGCGCGTTAGTAAGTAAAATAGCTTCATTCAGGGATTAGGAATGTACAAAAGAGCGATCTTGGCCTCTTCAATATTGGCGTTATCAATGAAGGTATCAGCCGCAGGCACACCATTAACTGCAGGGGTATATCTGGGTAGCCCAACCTCCGGCTTAACTGTTCAATACCGCGATGACTTTCAATTTTCCGTAGGATTAAACACATTCAGCTTAACAGCAGATGCGATATGGAATGTCAGCGATCTGAGCAGGGGCACACTGTATTCACCGTTTTATACCTTTACCGGGATCCAGTGGGTGGATGATAGCGAGCATGTGTGGGGACCAAGAGCAGGTGCCGGCTTGGTCATCCCTTTTAAGACTTTTCACTTCTATGCCGAGGGTGGGATGACGATGTACTTGCAGAATGAATCCAGTACAGAGCTGGAAGGGGCTGTCGGTGTTAGGTTTAATTTATAGATGATGGGCTTGTTGGTTTGTCTGTGTTATAACCCTGCACGTTTTTTCCAATAGTGTATCGATTATGAGTGGTTTACACGAATTTCACGCCAACCTCGAGCTTCAGCATATCTATCTGGAAGTGTACGCAGAGCGGTTTCACTATCTCAGGCAGTATTTTGAAGGTTACTATTGCTACCGACACCAATTGGTTACCCGACAGGGAAAGGCCGATTGGGAACAAATTTTCAACTATAGTATCCGAACTACGGCTGCCTGCCAGGTTAAAAACCGTAAACAACTGGTGCGAGAGCTTCGACTTCCGTTATCAGTACTGACTGGCAAGCTCAAAGCCCTGGTGAGGGATGATGAACTAAGCCTCGACGCCATTAAACATTTGCTCGATACCTACCTTGATTACGCCATTCTTACGCGGGAAGAATTCCAACGGCTCAAAGCGGCCGGTTTGCACGACCGCATGCCTGCAGATTACTATCAGCAGAGTAGCATTGGGTATCAGAATACCGATTCAAGGTTCATAGCAGTCGGTATCGAGTTTTCAGTTTAAGCAGGTAAGTGCCCGGTTTTCATTAACATCAGGCAGCCATTCGTGGTTGCAGGTTGGTGTGTACTTCCTGCAGGATTACGGATCCAGGCACCTTGCTCATACCGGCCCATTTCATCATGAAAATCACCTGACAGTATAAAGACTTCCTCACCGCCATCATGCTGGTGAAGGGGGAATACAGCGTCGGGTTGCCATTTCAACATCACCGTTTGTTCTCTGCCACAGCCATGCAAAGGCAGAGTCGATAGCCTGCTATCGATACCGGGCTGCCAAGCCGCATTATGGGTATCAAGGCGAAACACCTCATCATCGTTTTCCGGGAACATATTGAGTTTGACATATAGCAGGCAGCCACTGTCACTCCCGGGGGAGTGAAACGATCCTGGCGGGTTACGGATGTAGGTGCCTGCAGGGTAGCTCCCATGTTCGTCTTGGAAGATACCGTCAATGACAAAAATTTCTTCGCCATTGGGGTGGAAGTGGGCAGAGAAATGAGTGTTTGGATCGTAGCGAACAAGGCTTGTAACCTGGCCGCTTTCTGCAGCTTCACGCTCTAATGGAATACGCCATACACCGGTAGATGGTGAAGCCAACCAAGGTTCGCTAGCGGTATTAATCACCACTCGTTGGTGTCGATCCATATTGAATGAAGATAATGGGTTCATACTTTTTATCTCTAAGAGCAGCTCACTGTTAGTGTATATCAACCGCAGCTTACCGGAGTGAATATGATGTGATGTTGTAACAACTGGTTATGTCGAAGTATTACACTTGTAACGTTTGTTTACAAAACTCGCAATTTATCGTTGACCTTGTGGGAGTGGCTGATTATTCTAGCGAACACTTGTACGCTGAATAGTTATTAAGGTTATAGGATGACGACCAATAGACCACCCATCATTTGGCTAAATGTTGTTATTTTTACAGTGACATTTGCAATTGCGGCATTAGGTACCCCCATTTATGCCTATTACGTAGGTTTTGACTGGGCCCAGATAGCAATGCTGCTAGTGGCGTTCAGCTATTGCGGAATGTCGATCACTGCAGGCTACCACCGCTTGTGGTCACACAAAGCTTATGAAGCCAATGCTGTTATGCGCTTTATTTTTGCCATTGGCGGTGCTTTTGCATTACAGAATAGTATTTTGCACTGGTCATCTGACCACCGCGTCCACCATCGTCATGTTGATAACAACGATAAAGACCCTTATTCCGCCAAAATGGGCTTTTTCTATAGCCATATCGGCTGGATGTTAAGAGAGCATCAGGCGAGCCGTTATAGCGATTATTCAAACTGTCGTGATCTTCAGAAAGATAAAATCGTCATGTGGCAACATAAGCATTATGTGTCGTTGGCGCTCGCCACTAACTTTGGTTTTCCACTGATTTTTGGCATGATCCACGGTGATATCTGGGGAGCATTGTTGCTCGTGGGTGTTGTCCGTTTGGTATTAAGCCACCATACAACGTTCTTTATTAACTCTCTTGCCCATATCTGGGGCAGCCAGCCTTATACGGATAAAAACACTGCCCGCGATAACGGCTTTCTAGCGTTTTTGACGTTTGGTGAGGGTTATCACAACTATCACCATATTTTCGAAAATGACTACCGAAATGGTATTCGCTGGTGGCAGTTCGATCCAACTAAATGGCTGATCAAATCTTGTTCGTGGTTGGGATTTGCCAAGAACTTGCGCACCTGCCCAGAAGATCGAATTGAGAAAGCCCGAGCAACAATGGTGCTCAAACGTCTACAGGCTAAGCTGGCTGCGACACCAAACAGTACCGTGTGCCTAGAGCGGCTTGAAGAAGAGTATGAAGCCCTGATGGTGAAGATCTCGGATTACTACTCAGCACAGAAGCGAATGATAGATCTTAAGAAGAAACGCTTGGTGAAGCATTATGAAAGTTTTGAGTTTGTTCAGCAGTATGCCGATATGAAGCGTTTGCTGGATGAGCAACGCAAGTCATGGAAAATGGTGACAGCGCAGTACGCCTGACAGCTAGAAGTGATATAGCTGACAATTGATGGTGATAAAGGGCGAGGTAGCTTACTACCTCGCCCTTTTTTTGACGTAATGATGACGAAGCGTTCAGGTTTGGCTGGTAAAATCAGTCCCTATGTATTGGGACCTCTGTTGCTGAGAGAAGATTTATTGTCTTATTCATGAGAATAGAACAGTAGAAAAATAATGAAATTCCCATGTTTGCCATACTTAGTAGTACTTTAAATGGAGGCGTTTTTGTGTTTCGCTCATTACTTTTATCACTAACTTGTCTGGTGTCAGTGGCGGTCAACGCCATTGAATATCAGAAGCCAGATGTCGAGAGCAAGCTGGTAGGGACAATGGAGTATTATCAGGTTAACAAAGGTGAAAGCCTGGCTGATATTGCTAATCGATACGATGTTGGCTTCCTGGCTATGATGGAAGCGAACAAGGGTGTTGACCCTTTTTTACCGACGCCGGGTTCATTGTTGACGATCCCTACTCAGCTAATTTTACCGGATGTAAAGCGTGAGGGGATAGTCATTAACTTGGCGGAGCTACGTTTGTATTATTTCCCTGCAGATGATGCCGATCGGATGCATGTTTTCCCTATAGGTATCGGTCGGGTTGGACGTGAAACACCCAAAATGACCACCTCAGTCAGCCAGAAGATTGAAGATCCAACCTGGACCCCAACGGCTAATATTCGTAAAGAGTACCGCGAGAAGCATGATGTCGAGTTACCTGCGGTAGTCCCTGCAGGACCAGAAAACCCGCTGGGTGAGTATGCAATGCGTCTTGCCTATGGCAAAGGACAGTACCTTATCCATGGTACCAATAAAGACTTTGGAATTGGAATGCGGGTGAGCTCAGGCTGTATTCGAATGAACCCATGGGATATTGAGTGGCTGTTTTCGCAAGTTCCAACTGGCACCACAGTTCGCGTGATCAACCAGCCGCTTAAACAAACGGTAGAGCCAGATGGTTCGGTATATGTTGAAGTTCACCAACCTTTGTCTCGCTCTGAAAAGCAAGTCGGTACGCATAAACCAGTGAAAGCCACTAAATCATTAAAGGCTGCTGTGGAAGATGACTCTGATGCTGAAAACCGTTTGAGTTCTGCGCTAGTTTTGCAAACGGGTATTCCTCAAGAGCTGAAGCGGGATATTTAATACCAATCCACACTATCCTCTGAGTGTTGGGAAAAAGCGAGAGCCTTGGCTCTCGCTTTTTTTGTGCAGACTCGCCTGTCTGAAGTTGAAATGGGTTAGGGAGTCGAGAGCTGGATGATATCAATAAGAAGCGAGGGAAATAGTCCAAATCCGAGGGTAACGGTGGCAGTTGTGGTGAGTACTAGCAGCACCGGAATGGACAGTACGGGAGCGAACGGGTACTGAGCTGGCTTCATAAATATGAGTAATACAACCCGAATATAGTAGTAGGCAGAAATCACGCTGAATATGACGGCCAATATAGCCAGTACTGTTTGTTGCTGGCTGAGCAAAGCCATAATGATATTGAACTTGGCAAAAAAACCAGCGGTGGGAGGGATCCCCGCCAGAGAAAACAAAAACAGTGCCATAGCCGTAGCCAGCCAGGGGTGGCTTTTGGCCAGGCCGCTGTAGTCATTGAGTTCTTCGTTTGCTTTGTTACGAGAGTATAGGGCGATAATGACAGCGAAAGCACCTAGGTTCATAAAGGCATAAACCACAAGGTAGAACATGACGACACTGAAGCCATTTGAAGGTGAGGTTAAAAAGCCAAGTAAAATAAAGCCGACGTGACCGATGCTTGAGTAAGCCAGCAGCCTTTTTATATTGGTTTGAACTAGAGCGACTAGGCTGCCAGTTGCCATCGTCGCAACCGCGATCACTGTAAGCAGCTGGCCCCAAACTACTTGCTGCTCGGCAAAACTGCCCATAAATACCCTAAGCAGGACTGCAAATCCGGCAATTTTGGGGCCGACAGATAAAAATGCGGTGATCGGCGTTGGTGCACCCTGATAGACGTCCGGCTGCCACATATGAAATGGTACTGCGGCAATTTTGAAACCAAAACCAGCTAGTACAAAGGTTATCGCCAGCAACACTGCCGGATCCCTGGTATCTGTCGTTGATAAAGCCGTGGAGATCTGTTGCAGCTGGGTGGTGCCCGAAAGGCCATAAAATAGGGAGATCCCATAGAGGAGAATGGCTGAGGACAGTGCTCCAAGGATGACATACTTGAGTGCCGCTTCTGTTGAGTTTGTCTCTTGCCGTAAAAATCCGCTCAGAATATAAGTAGCCAGTGCGACCAGCTCGATACCAACATAAACTGAGAGCAGATCAGTGCCAGACACCATTAACATCATGCCGCATAAGGTAAATAGTAGGAATATATAATATTCACTCTGCCAGAGTTGTTTTTGCCTGAGGTAATCGATGGAGAGCAGGATCACCAGAACTGTGGTCAGGTAGAACAAGAATTTAAAGAAAAGCGCACTCGGGTCGAGAATGAACATATCATTGTAGGTGGCGGTATTTTGTGGTGCATAAATATTGGCTACCGCGGCCAGAATAATAGCCAAGATAGAGAGATAGGCGACAAGCTCACAGCTGACTTTCGGGCTGACAAGAGGTGCCAGCAACAAGCCGCAGATTGCCAGCAGCAGGATGATTTCGGCACTGCTGGCATAGACGGATTGAAATATCGCATTGACGTCCATGTTAACCTCTTTGGCTTGTTAAAGAGGAGGGGGTCATTGGTGCTATCTGCCTTAATAGTTCTTCGACACTGGCATCCATCAGCCCTACAAAGGGAAGGGGATGCAAACCTATCCAGAATACAAAGACTAATAACGAGGCAATAGCGCTGAATTCTCTTAGGTTGATATCATTGATAGGCTGGAGCTTGGGGTTGTCGGCCGGCCCCAGTGCAATGCGCTTGTACATGCTCAGAAGGTAGATAGCGCTCAGGGCAGCGCCGATAATTGCCAGAGCTCCATATGCAGGCATTGTGCTGAATGCGCCCGCCAGGACAAAAAGTTCCCCGATAAAGGAATTGGTCCCGGGCAAGGCCATTGATGCCAGGACAAAAATAGCGAAACAAACGGTATACATCGGTATTAGCTTCATCAGGCCACCGTAAAAGGCGATTGATCGTGAATGGGTCCTTTCGTAGATCAGGCCAACCATCAAGAACAGGGCGCTGGTGACAATACCGTGATTGAACATCTGTAACACTGCGCCCTTTATCCCTTGAGCGTTAAGCATAAACAACCCCAGGGTGACAAATCCCATATGACTGATACTGGAATAGGCGACCAGTTTTTTCAGATCATCCTGGGCCAGTGCGAGCAGACCGCCGTAGATGATGGCAATTACCGATAACAACGCCATCATTGGGGCAAAAAAGTGGCTGGCGTCGGGCAACATGGGCAGGGAAAAACGGATGAAGCCGTAAGCCCCCATTTTTAGCAATACACCGGCAAGAATAATACTCCCGGCAGTTGGTGCTTCAACGTGGGCGTCGGGTAGCCAGGTATGAAACGGGAACATCGGCACTTTTACGGCAAACCCGACAAAGAAGGCGATAAACAGCCAGCGTTGGAGATCGAAACTATAACTTTGCTGAGACAGGCTCTGAATATCAAAGCTATTGCCCCCGGCAAAGTAGATCACAATAACGCCAACGAGGAAAAAGACACTGCCTGCTAAGGTGTAGAGGAAGAATTTTACTGTGGCATAGAAGCGGTTGTCCCCGCCCCAGATCCCGATGATCAGATACATCGGGATCAGCATGGCTTCCCAGAAGATATAAAACAGAAAAAGATCCAGAGCGCAGAATACACCAAGCATTAGTGCCTGCATCACCAACAAGCAGGCCATAAACTGTTTCACTCGTTGCTGGATCGCCCGCCAGGACGCTATAACGCAGACCCAGCCGACCAAGGCTGTCAGGAACACAAACAAAATACTAAAACCATCGACCCCCAGTTTGTAATAAATATTAAGAGCGGGGACCCAAGTAACGGCTTCTCTAAATTGAAACTGGGGGTTGTCACTATCAAATAGCCAGAAAAGCAGTGCCGCCAGCAGTAGATCTAGCGTAACAAAACAGAGGGTGAGCCAACGCACGGTAACAGGGCTAGAAGTGAAGGCGAGTGACAAGCCCCCCACCAGTGGAAGTGCAATTAACAGGCTTAAAATAGGTAAGTTCACTATCTCCATCAATTACCCCGCCCAACTGAAGAGAAGCAGGCTTGCCACCAGGCCGGCAATCATTGCCAGTGCGTAGTGACTGATAATACCGGATTGCAATTGCCGCAGTTTCTGACCACAGCTGCGGGTTTTATTGGCGATTCCATTGACGGCGGCATCAATAACCCTTTTATCCAGCTGTAACCCAAGCGTTGCCATTTGCCGGGCTTTTGTTAGTAAACTCAGGCTTAATCCACTCATCCACTGTTCATAGCGACTTACCGGATGATGAGCAACCCACATAAAAGCGGCTGCTCCTTTTCGATAAAACCAGTCAGTATCGAGGCTAATAGTATCTTCCGGATCCAGGTGTTTAAGAAAGAGCGCGAAACCGAGAGCGGTAAAGATCAAAATACTCAAGGTGGAAGTGATGTGAGCTGCCGAGTAGGGCTCAAAGTCAACCGGGTAAGGCAGTAGCTGGTAGAGCATGCCAGGGAAGATACCGATCGCAATACAGGCAATGGCGGCGATTGCCATTGCAATGAGCATATTGAGTGGTGGTTCCCCGCTTTTTAGAGCACTATCTTTAAGAACATTTGCTTTGATGCCACTGTCTTTACCATAAAACATATAATAAGGCAGCTTCAGGCCGGTATGCAGGAAGGTGCCAGATGAGGCCAATATAAGCATCAGAGTAACAATGGCTCTATGATCCTGCTCGGCGGCAGCGATGACCAGAGATTTACTGACAAAGCCGCTAAATAGGGGGAAGGCGGAAATTGACAGTGCGCCGATCATATACAGGCATAGCGTAATGGGCATGGTTTTGTACAGCCCACCCAGCTCGGTGAGTTTGCGCCTTCCCGTCATATAGATAACGGCTCCGGCTCCCATAAACAGCAGCCCCTTATACAGAATATGGGCAAAGGCATGGGCGGCGGCACCGTTAATAGCTAACTGGCTGCCCATACCGACAGCAGCAACCATATATCCCACCTGGCTTACAATGTGGTAGGCCAGCAAACGTCGGCAGTCATTTTCCAATACCGCATAGACCACACCGTAAATGGCCATTATAGCACCCAGCCAGATCAGGATATCAGTGCCAGGAAAGCCCCTTAATAATACATAGATAGCGGTCTTGGTTGTAAAGGCGCACATATACACAGCACCAGTGATTGTTGCCTCAGGGTAGGCGTCGGTTAGCCAGGCATTGAGCGGCGGTACGGCGGCATTAAGGATAAAGCCTGTCATGATAAGGTAAAACGCCAGAGTGTCGTTTTGCTCAATGACACCAAATAACATCGAGCCAGTTTCAAGGTAATGGAGCAAAATCCCACCGAGCAGGCAGACTCCACCGCTAATATGCACCAGTAGATAGCGATGGCCTGCCGCGGTGGATTGTGCATTGCCCGAAGCAAACACCAGATAGGCTGAGGCAAACGCCATCAGTTCCCAGAAGACGAACAGTGACAGGTAATCCCCGGCAAATACGACCCCAAGGGCGCTGCCTACGTAGACAAAGGCAGCGCTGTGTTCTGCGGTGTTGGTTACATGTAGGGAATAGACCGCACCGATTAGCGCCATTAGGGTGAATACGTAACTAAAGACAAGGCTGAGCTTGTCAACCTCGCCCATAATCACCGGAATGCCAATAAAATCAAATTGCCAATATTGGCCGCTGGTCATGGTTAAGGTACTAATAATTGCCAGTATCGGGGCTGCTATCAGGATCAGCTGTTTGACCCTTTGAACCCTTGATGGTTTTTCCTGCAACTGAATGCTGTCCGGGGTTAGTAGCCCGACAAGCGGAAGCAGGGCGGCAGCTAGAAGGAAAATAACGCCGGGGTGAAACCAGCTAGTCATTGTGCCCCCTTTGCTGCTTTTCTGGCGTAGGTGGCTGTTGTATTTCCTTACCTTTTGGGCTCTTTGGGTTTTGCTGATAGTAGTTTGTCTTTCGCATCAGGCCGCCACGATGCCCTAGAAACTTAGAGGCAAAGATAATGACCACACAGGAGATAAAACCGTACAGGGCTGACCAGGCGGGAATGTTATCCCAAATAAAGTAGAGATGAGGGCGGGGAGCAATAAGATCGGCGATAACGACTAACACGCCTGCGAGCAAGAGTAGCTTGATGCAAAGCGATCGTTTAATCATCTTACTACTCCCTGAGCCAGTGTTAGAAAGTACTGCGGATAAACCCCAAGCAGGAGTGACAATAGGGCGGTAGCAACCAGAGGGACGGTTACCAAGGGGATTTCTTTTATGCTTGATGCCCCGCCGTTGATACCGGACGTTTGGCTTGGGGGCGGCTCAAAAAAAGCCTTATAGCTGATCGGTAGAAAGTAGGCGGCGTTCAGTATTGAACTGATCAGCAAGATCCAGAGAAAAAAAAGTTGATCGGCTTCTATCGCCCCTGTCAGTAAATACCATTTGCTGATAAACCCGGAAGCGGGCGGGATACCGATCATACCCAAAGAGGCAATAAAAAATGCCGCCATGGTCCAGGGGAGCTGCCTGCCAATACCAGTCAACTCGCTGATTTTAGTCTTTCTTGCTGCGCAATAAATCGACCCGGCACAGAAAAACAGGGTAATTTTGGATACCCCGTGGCTGGCGATGTGAAGCAATCCACCTATGGTTGCTCCCGGTGTCAGCAGCACAGCACCCAGAATAATGTAGGAGAGCTGGCTGACGGTTGAGTAAGCTAGTCGTGCCTTGAGATCATCTTGGGTCAAGGCGTAGACAGAAGCCATGATGATGGTAAAGGAGACCAGGTACGCGGTAGCAATCCCTAAGTCAAGCCGATGCATCGTCTCCTGACCAAAGACATCAAACACCACCCGCAATATACAAAATACCCCCATTTTCACCACAGCGACCGCATGGAGTAGAGCACTGACTGGGGTTGGAGCGACCATGGCTGACGGTAACCAGATATGAAGCGGCATAATCGCGGCCTTGGCAAATCCGGCGAGAAAACAGCAGTAGATGATAGTCAGCAGCAAGGGGCTGGTATTAATACCATCAAAAATGCCTCCGGCCGAAAAACTCAGTCCTCCTGTGGTGGCGAAGGTTAATGCCAGTGCGGCGAGCAGGAATGTTTTCGAAGCACCCACCAAGTAGACCAGGTACTTTTTGCTGCCTTGCCAGGAGTCTGTATTTTCTTTGTGATAGACAAGCGGATAGGTAACGAGGCTTAGCACTTCGTAAAATACCACTAGGGTAAATAGGTTGGCGGAAAAAGCCCCACCGACGGCAGCAGCAAGGCTGGTGGCGAAACAGGCGAAGAACCGGCTCTGAGATTTTTCATTGAGGCTGTTCATATAGCCGACAGAATAGATGGCAGCAGCGATCCACAACAGGGAGGAGACTGTCGCGAAGATCATACCTAGTGAGTCGACATGAAAGGCAAAATCAATGCCGGGCAGTACGGTGAAAAGCTGTAATTGAACAGTACCTCCCTGCAATATAGTAGGGGCCAGTGAGATCACTAAAATGAAGTTGCTGCAGGCGGCCAGGATAGAAACGTAATTTTTGATTTTGGGGTACTTATGGCAGGCAACGATGACCAGTGCCGCTGCTAGGGGCACCAAGACAGTGATTAAGGGTATGATTGATACACCTGGAGCCATAGTTTGAACCTTGGTCAGCCTTTCATCGAATTTATATCGTCAACCCGCAAGGTCGCCCGGTTGCGAGTCATTGCGATCACTATCGCCAGGGCAACAGCCACTTCAGCAGCAGTGATAGCGATTATAAATATAGCCATGATCTGCCCTCTCAAATCTTGTAAATAAAATGAGAAAGCAACGAAGTTGAGGATCACCGCGTTGAGCATCAATTCCAGGCTCATCAGAATAATAAGTATGTTACGACGTAACAATACGCCGCAAAGACCAATGATAAATATCAGCGCGCTGAGGGTGAGGTACCAAGATAGCGGCACCATTTATCGTTTTCCTTTTTGGGCCATTAAAATGGCACCGATGAGTGCCACCAAAAGGATCACTGAGACGACTTCAAACGGCAGTAAATACTCATTAAACAGCGTTTGGCCAAGTTCCGATGTTGTGCTCTCAAGCTCAATTTGGCTTGCCTGGGTGATTGATTCGAAACTGTCGCTAAGATTAAGGCCGATAAGTAATAAAACGCCAAGCAGCAGGGGAACGAGGATCATGAGCAACAGGTTGGCCGGAAGGTAGGGCTCGCTGCTGGCCTTGCGGATATCGAGCATCATCATCACAAAAACGAATAACACCATGATGGTACCGACGTAGACAAAGATTTGGATGGCAGCAATAAAAGGGGAGCGCAGTAGAATGTATAGGGCGGCAATCTGAACAAAGCACGCCATCAGCGAAAGGGCTGCATGGACAGGGTTCTTGGCCATAACAACCATGACTGCGAAGATGACAGCCAATGTAGCAAACAGTAAAAAGAAAAACGTCTCTATTCCCGGCATTTGTTCTCTCTTATTCTTCGCTTCAAATGAAGCTGTTGTCAGGGGAGTCGGTTTACATTTTCATTACTAGTGATGGCGAATATTTTGCCACCAGTCTTTACCTTGTTGCTTACCTTCTTGTGGTTTAGTTATCACTTGGGCGCCGGGTTTTAATTCGGCTGGTACAACAACGCCTCCCTGTTCATTTTTACCCGGCAGATTAAGTAGTTGTTCTTTATTGAGCACCATATCTTGGCTGTCATAGGTGGAGTATTCGAGATGGCTGCCAAGGGCAATGGCTTCTTCCGGGCACACATCTTCACAAAGGCCGCAATACATGCAACGGCGGCTATCGAGCTCGAATACTTTCGGTCGGCGTTTTCCTTCACTGTCTTCGTAAGGGATCACCGTGATGCATTCGCTAGGGCAGATGTTGGCACACAGTTCACAACCGACGCACTTGATAGTGCCTTGGTTATCTTTGCGCAAATAAGGGTGGCCCCTGTGTCTTGGATAGGGGACCCATTTCTCCTTATCCGGGTATTGCATCGTTACCCCTTTGGAGAACATATAGCGTAGGGTCAGGCGCAGTCCGTCCCTAATGTCGGTAAACAGAGTCCAACCCAACAAGTGCTTAATGTTCACGCTGACAGCTCCGGGATCCAGTGCTTGTTACCCTTAGTCTAGTTGATATGTTTGTCACTTAGGTGAAAAACAGCCCAGTAATCATGATATTCAGAAGTGAGAGCGGTAGAAGAAACTTCCAGCCGATGCTCATCAGCTGATCGTAGCGATAACGGGGAAAGGTAAACCGGATCCACATAAACAGGTAGACGAAGAAGAAAACTTTTAGCAGGAACCATACAATGGGGGGAAGTGGCAGCCAGATCCCGTTCCAGCCGCCGAAGAAAAGGATCACGCACAAGACCGAGATGGTGAGCATTACTACATATTCGCTGGTCATAAAGAGCGCAAAACGCATCCCGCTGTATTCGGTATGGTAACCCGCCACCAGATCGCCTTCGGCCTCAGCCAAGTCGAAGGGAATACGCTGAGCCTCGGCCAATCCGGCAATGAAGAACACGATAAACCCGATCGGCTGCATAACAACGTTCCAGAGATCTGCCTGGGCCACCACGATTTGACTGAGGTTCATTGATTCGGCCAGCATGATCACCCCGATCACCGCAAACCCCATAGGGACGGCATAACTGATCAGCTGGGCACAGGTTCTGAAACTGCCCAAGAGGGCATATTTGTTGTTCGATGCCCAGCCACCAAAAATAACGCCATATATTTCCAGGCCGCCGACCCCGAGAATATAGAGCAGACCGACATTCATATCAGATAAGTAGAGGTTGACCTGGGTGCCGAAAATTTCAATCGGCTCACCAAAAGGAATAGCGACAAATACGGCAAACGGTGGTGCCAGAGAGAGAAACGGGGCGAGCTTAAAGAGCAGGCGATCTGCCTGGTCCGGAATAATGTCTTCCTTGGTAAGCAGTTTGATACCATCGGCGACCGGTTGCAATAAGCCGTGCCAACCAGTACGCATTGGGCCGAGCCGCTGCTGAATATGCCCGGCCACCTTGCGCTCCATCCAGGTGAGAGGAATAGGCAAGATAAACAAGATTAAGGTCAGGAAAATAACTTTGGCCAGCAGTATCAGAAAAACGATGACCATCTCCATGCATTATTCCTTATAGGTGCTGACTTGGCAGGGAATTGGAGTTGGCTGTTGGCTCAGGATCTTTGGCATTTTGCTCAGATCGCCGCTCACTATCAGAATATTATTTATCGCCCGGCGGGAAATATGGATTGGCAGTATGAGCTGCTGGTTTTGTTGTGATGCTGCACTCTGGCTAATGTTGTTGGCTTGGTAGCGAACTAACAGTTGGTCATTGCTGCCCACATCCAGCATATCGGCATCTTGCTGGCTTATTTCGATCCAGGTATTAGGTTCAATGTCATCAAGCTGGGGAGAGCTGGCAATGGGATCTTTGCTATGGTACAGGCTGGTGGCGGCCAGTAGTGAAAACTGCAGTTTATCTCCAGATCCAGCTATGGTTTCGCGCATTGCCGTTTCTTGTGCTAGCTGCTCTTTCTGTGCCCGATCAACAGATGCTGTATTACGAAACGCGAGGTTATTTTCCAGTGCTTGCCAGCTCAGGCCATGATACGTCGGGAGCTGGGCACTCAGGCTGTCAAAGATTGTTTGTGGGGTAGAGGGTTCCAGTTTCCTTTCCAGGCATTGGGCTATTAGGGAGAAGATATCGCTGTCATATTTGGCATCAGCGTTTGGCGGATAGAAGGCCCTTACTCTTTGTACCCGGCCTTCGTTATTGGTAAAGGAACCGTCGGTTTCTGCAAAGCTCAGCCCCGGCAACACTACATCGGCACGTTGCATGGCTTGTTTGACGAACGCACCTTGGTAAATCATCAACTCAGGCTGCGGACATCGAGAGCTTGTATCTTCTTGAATGTTCGTCGTATCTTCGGCAAGTAGCGGTACGTCCTGATCGACAATATACAAAATGCCGGGAGAAGCCAGTGACTGCATCATTGGCTGTTTTGGCATTGGCCAAGTTGAGGCGATATCAAGCGCACCTAGCTGGTTGCAATGCTGGAACAGGAACTGCAGTTGCACTTGTTGTTTAGTCTGTTTAAAAGTCTCAAGCAGCTGTATGAGAGTGCTAGGGACAGCCGAGGCATTTTCCCCTGTAAGTAGATCGGAGCCGATAAGTAGGCTGATTGTCTTGGCCGACGCTAGTTTAACTGCCATTTGCTGCAGCTTGTGATCAGTATCAGCCAGTAACTGCGGTTCTGCTTCCTCCGGGCTCTCCACCTCTTTGCTACCAGCATGCTCTGTGACTAGCTGCTTAATTAAACTCTGCAGTAATGGTAACTCTTGGCCCGGTTGATAGCGCAAGAAAGTACTGGCCTGTAAATCTAGCCGGCTTTGGCGAACAGAAGCAAGCAGCAGAGTAAATGGTTGTTGATTAAACGCGCCTCTTAGCAGGTATTCAGACACCGGGTTTTGCTCGCCGATGTTACAACCTAAAACAAAGACGCAATCGCTGTTAAAGAGCTCGGAGACAGGTTGGTTTGTGTATTCTTGGCTGATAAGCCTTTTTATTGCTTGTTGTTGGCCGAGGTGAAAGTCTGGTTGGTACATATCATTGCCACAGTATACTTGGCCGCTGGTAAAAACGGTCCTGAATAGCTGGTGAAACTGAAACAGTACTTCATTGGTCATGCGGGCTGAGATAATGCCAGTCGTACTGGCACCTTGCGACACCAGCAATTGTAGTTTCTGTTTGAGGTAGTCCTGCGCCTCGTTCCAGGAGACAGGTTGCAACTGGTTGTTTTTTCGTACCATGGGGTGTTTGATACGCTCTGTTTGGTCAACAAAGTCGATCCCGAACCGGCCTTTGACACACAGTAGCTCTTGGTTAACCGCACTGGTTGGCTTCGCCTTTACCCTGACCAGCTGATTGTTTCTGGTTTCGGCACTGATTTGGCAGCCGGTGCCGCAGTGTGGGCAAAGTGTATCAGTTGTTTTCAGATCCCAAGGTCTGGCTTTGTAGCGGTATTCCACCCTCATCAGTGCCCCTACGGGGCAGACTTCAATGCAGTTTCCGCAGTGATCGCAGCTGTTTAGGTTGTTGTTAAAACCGGTTTCGAGGCAGTTGGCCCCACGCCCGATCACCCCGATGGCACTGGCACCGACAACTTCATCACACACACGTACGCAGCGCTGGCATTGGATACAGCGATTTGAGTTGGCAACGATAACTTTGTTGAGGATCGGATCTTTATCGCTGAAAACGCGTTTGTCCTCCTCAAAATAACTGACTCTCGGACCATGGTCTAACACAGTGTCTTGCAGCTCGCACTCACCCCCTTTGTCGCAAATAGGGCAATCAAGCGGATGGTTGGACAGCAATAGCTTGATTGTCGATTGCCGCGCCTGTGTTGCTCGGTTGCCGTCGGTGTTTACCACCATGCCTTCGCTGATTAGGGTTGCGCAGGAAGGTTGCAGTCGAGGGATCCCCTTGATTTCTACTAAACAGACGCGGCATGAAGCAACAGGCTTGAGCAGCTGGTGGTTGCAAAAGGTCGGAATGTTGAGGTTAAGTTGCCGTGCTGCCTCCAGAATAGTTATCCCTGGTGCAAACTCGTGACAGACACCGTTGATGGTAACTTTAATCATGATCAGAGCTGCCCTCCTGATTAAGGGTAGCACGGGGATTGGCTTCTTTGATCAGCTGGGTAAACTCCGGTTCAAAGTGTGTTAATCCGGCTCTTAAAGCCATTACAGCCCCGTCAGCCAGGGCACAGAATGAATTGCCTGCTATGTCTGTGCAAAGGGTATGGAGCTGGGTCAGATCGTCATAAGTGGCAGTGCCAGCCGTGAAGCGGCGTAAGATCTTTACCACCCACAATGTGCCTTCACGGCAGGGGGAGCACTTGCCGCATGATTCATGGCTAAAAAATTCCATTGTCCGCTTAACCACTTCCACAATAGAAGCGGTGTCATCCATGACAATCACTCCTGCCGATCCCAGCATAGAGCCAGCCGCGGCGAGGCTTTCAAAATCCATGTCGATATCAAGCTGGTCGGCTGGCAGCATGGGTGCTGAAACCCCTCCCGGGATCACGGCCTTTAGCGTGCGTCCGCTATGACAGCCACCGCCGTGGCTTTCAACCAGCTCCCGAAGGGAAATCCCCATTGGTAGCTCATACAGGCCTGGCTTGTTGATTTGGCCGCTTAAGCAGTACAGTTTGGGGCCGGGGCTTTTCTCAGGGCCGATGGCAGCAAACCAGTCGGCACCTTTGGTAATGATATGGGGGACACAGGCGAGGGTTTCGACATTGTTGACCACAGTCGGGCTGGCACAATAGCCTCTTATCGCCGGAAACGGTGGTTTGAGCCTGGGCTCACCACGATAGCCTTCAAGCGATTGTAATAACGCTGTCTCTTCGCCACAAATATAGGCTCCTGCATTACGGTGGATATAGATCTCAAGATCGAAGCCAGAACCAAGAATGTTCTGCCCCAGTAGCCCATGTGCTCTGGCTGAGTCTATCGCTTGCTGGAGCCGCTCGAGGGCGAGGCGGAATTCGTACCTGAGGTAGATGTAGGCACGGTGAGCACCGATGGCGTAGGCCGCGATAGCCATGCCTTCAAGCAGCTGATGCGGATCCTGCTCCATCAATAGCTTATCTTTGAAGGTACCGGGTTCGCCTTCGTCGGCATTGCAGCACAGATAACGCTTGCTGGGACTATCGACGGGTATGAATGACCACTTTAATCCCGTCGGAAAGCCAGCCCCACCGCGTCCGCGTAAGTTGGAAGCTTTGACCTGGCCGATGACATCAGCAGGTTTGTAACTGGTTAGTACTTGGCGCCAGGCATCGTAACCGCCATTGGCCTGATACACATCAAGCTGCCATGCATTGCCGAGAGCGGCATTTTTTAATAGTACCGGTTCAAACATTACGCACCTTAATGATCATATCAGTTGCAGGTTGGTTCCAATCTGCTGGTGGACTGACTTGTTGTACAAGCTTATCGAGCAACTGGCTAAGTTGGGATTCTGTTAGGTGTTCAATATAGGGCTCATTGTTAATTTGTAGAACGGGGGCCTTATCACAGGCACCTAGGCACTCGACGGCTGAAAGGGTAAAGCGGCCGTCATGAGTCGTTTGATTTTCCTCAATGGCAAGCTGTTGCTTTATTAGAGCCAGTAGTTTTTCGGCATTGGCAAGCATGCAAGAGACATTGGTACAGAGTTGCAAATGGCAACTGCCGATTGGCCGGGTGTAATAGAGGCTGTAAAAGCTGGCAACCTCATAGACCTGAACCGGAGGTAACTCAAGAATATCTGCCACTTCTTGCATCGCCTGGACACTCAAATAACCGTACTGTTGTTGTGCCAGATGCAGGGCCGGCATCAGGGCCGAACGGCGCATGGGGTAGATGCGACATATTTGCTCAATGTCGCGTTTAAGTTGTTCATTGCTCATACTAACCACCCCTAAATATCTGTATCACTTGGCTTGGTGCTATTTGTCTACCTCGGCCATCACAGGATCAAGGCTGCCGACAATCGCTATCAGATCGGCCAGATAGCAGTTTTTGCACATAGGCTGCATCGCCTGAAGATTGACAAAAGAAGGGGCCCTGACCTTGACCCGAACGGGTAATGCGCTGCCGTCACTGATAATGTAGTACCCCAGTTCACCTTTGGGGGCTTCTATTGCTTCATACCATTCTCCCTTGGGCACTTCGATACCGTGGGCTGCCAGCTTAAATTGATGGATCAAGGCTTCCATGGATTTTTTGACTTCGACTTTGTCGCTCGGAAAGGCGATCTCCGGTGCGTCAACCTGAAACGGGCCTTCGGGCATCTGCTCCAGGCATTGCGCAACCATACTCAGGCTCTGTTTCATTTCCTCCATTCGGCACCACCAGCGGTCATAGCAGTCGCCGTTTTGGCTGACAATGACGTCAAAGTTCAGCCTGTCGTAGATTTCGTAGGGTTTGTCCCTGCGGATGTCCCAGTCAACCCCGGAGGCGCGTAAACAAGGGCCACTCAAGCCCCAGTCAATAGCGTCTTCACCACTAATGACCCCGATCCCCTTGGTTCGTTTACCGAACATCCGATTGTTGCTCAGTAGTTGCTCGTAGTCAGTGATCCGCTTGCTGAAGATCTTGCAAAATTCTGCGGTTCTTTCGGTAAAGCCTTCAGGTAGGTCTTCCCGCACGCCGCCAATACGGCAGTAGCTGCTCATCATCCGGCTACCAGAGACCATCTCCATAAGATCCATGACCATTTCCCGCTCGCGCATGGTATAGAGCAGGGCTGTCATTGCCCCTAAGTCCATCGGCAGTGCCCCGGTGATCAGAAGGTGGCCGGAAATGCGTGACAGTTCAGCCATTAATACCCGAATGTACTGGGCGCGCTCGGGGGCTTCAATGTCTAGCAAACTCTCAACCGCCCTGACAAATCCAAGGTTATTTGAGGCTTGGCATAAGTAATCGAGTCTGTCGGTGAGGGGGATGGTTTGGGTGTAGGTGGATACTTCTGCCATTTTCTCAAAGGCACGGTGAAGATAGCCGATGATGGGATCCGCTTTCACAATCCGCTCACCCTCCATCTCCAGTAGGATCCGGAGTACGCCGTGGGTGCTCGGATGCTGTGGCCCGAGGTTTAGTAACAGATCTTTAGTGAGTCCGTCATCATCGGTATTAAGTTGGGTGACTGCGGTCAATTAGCTATCTCCTTCCGGCGGCGGATCGCCAAAGGGGTTCAAATCATCCCGGTAGCCTCGGACGGGAAAATCTTTTCGCAGTGGATACCCCTTAAAGTCATCAGCCATGTAAATTCGCTTCAGATCTGGGTGGTCGGAAAACTCAATGCCGAACATGTCGAAGGCTTCACGCTCATGCCAGTCGGCACAGCTCCAGATTTTGCATACCGAAGGGATACTTGTTCCTTCTGCTAACGGGCACTTGAGCCGAAGGCGATGGTTTAGTTCAATTGAGAACAGGTGATAGACCATTTCGAACCGTGGAATTCGGGTTAGATAGTCAACGCCTCCGATGTCCGAAAGAAAGTTGAACTTATATTTGGGCTTCTGTTTAAGTTGCTGACATAAGCTAATTAGCTTTTCGGCAGGGACCACCAGCGTCGGCATATCACGGCAGCTGGTATCGAGTTCTATCCCGTCAACGGCAAGTTCAGTCAGGTCGAGGGGGCGGTTCATGATGGCTTTAACCCTGGTTGATCCGTAATATCTTTACCCGTTTCCGGATCAAACCGGCGCAATACCCGGCCTTGCTTGATTTTTTCCTGCAACATCACAATACCCTGCATCAGGGCTTCTGGCCGGGGCGGGCAGCCAGGGACATAAACGTCCACGGGGATGAGTCGCTCAACGCCTTGTACCACCGCATAGTTGTTGTAGACACCGCCTGAGATTGCGCAGGAGCCCATGGCAATAACCCAGCGAGGCTCGGGCATCTGGTCATACAGAAGTTTGATGATCGGGGCGAATTTCTTATTGACGGTGCCTGCAACGATCATCACATCTGACTGGCGTGGTGACGGCCTGAACACCACGCCGAAGCGATCTAAATCATAGCGGGAGCAGCCTGTTGCAATCATTTCGATGGCGCAGCAGGCGATACCGAACATCTCCGGCCATAGCGCAGAGCTGCGGCTCCAGTTAATGATATTATCAACCGAGGTAAACAGCAGGTTGTTAGGAAAGCGATTGTCTAAGACTCCCATTCTAATGCCCCTTTAGCCCAAGCGTAGATAAAACCGACCAGCAGTACGAAGAGGAAAATCAGCATCTCGATGTACCCAAATAGACCGATGCTCTTGAGCACAACGGCCCATGGAAACAGAAAGAGCGTCTCGACATCAAAAATGATGAAGAGGATGCCGATAACAAAGTAGTGCACCTTGAACTGACCGATAGATGCATCGCCTATTGGTGCTACGCCACATTCGTAGGGCTGATTTTTGGTCGGGTAGGGATTATGCGGCCGGATCAATGACGAAAGTGTGAGTATCAGCAGTGCCAATAGGGAGACAACCCCCGTCATTAGCAACACCGGAAGGTAATCTAACAACATCATTTCTCCCTCGCTAAACCTGTTTCACAACATGCTCGCCGCCCTGAACGCGCAACCTCCTTATGTTTTGAGTATAGTCATTATCTTTCGCTCAAAAGCTGACGCTATATTGAGACTCCCCCTTCGATTGATTCAGGTTATCAGGGAATTGTTATTAACAGTGATTGCTGATGGGAAAGAAAAGGGACGTCATTGAAGTTGTGTATGCAGACTATTGAGATGGGGCGCTTGGATAGGAGGTGAGGCCGAAACACCTCACCTTCTTGTAGTCAAAGTTACGGTTTAGTCGAAATTAGACGGGTGTTCATTTCGGTCAGTTGCTGTGGTGTAAAAGCAAGATCAGTCAGATCCGGGTGACGTTCATAGAGCAAGGCTTTATCACGCTCATTGGCATTACTATAAGTGATGAAGCCGTAACCGCTTGGATATTCTATGTTCCATAGCTTACTTTTTGCCACCAGGCTCGATGTGATAAATTGTCCGATGTAAGTGACTTCTCCAGGCACAATTTCAAACGTTAAGCCAAGGTTATCTCTAGACTTTGATGTGATTGTTTTCCTGCCATTGCTCCCTTTGAAGCCAACGCAATAGAGCTCATACTCGCCAGCAGGTAATGGCAAAGAAAAAAGCTGTCCCTTCAATGTTTCTGTTATGAAATCAGAATCAACATTGTTATTTACCAGGGTAATCACTTCGTCATGGCCTTTTTGACGCATGTATAGGGTAGTTGCTAGCCCTTCACCAGAAGAAGGCCAGACGGTGGTAGCACTTAGACTGCCAGCCAAATAGCCAGTATTGTACTCGGTTGCATTGCCATACTTGTCTGGGATTGAAACAGAAACCCCTGAACTGCAGCCAAGTAATAGCATGCTGGTAAAAAAGAAAAAGATGATTCTCATTAGCTACTTATCCTTGCTATCCCTATAAGAGATAAGCATATGGTTATTATTCTTGTATGGTAACGCACAGTAATGACGATCCTATTGCAATATATGCCACACTTGGCATTGTCTACCACTTAATAATTGCAAAAGGGTGCTACTAATCGTCAAATTTATGAACTGGTACACGAATTCAACGTGTAATGCGAAAAAAGTTGATGCGTAACTGACACTTAGAATGACGATAAATTGACCATGCTTCTCGAAGGTGTGGTAGAGTATGCGTCTTTTTTTCTTGCCTGCTAAATCGAATGATATCTATTCGCCTTTCTAAAATCCGGTCACTGTTCTTTCTGGGAGATCGTGACGGTCTGGCATTTCGCCTGTTTTCTTACTTTGCCGTGATTTTGACCTTGATCCTGGTTTTGCAAAATATAGCTGAGGTTGCGTTAGTCAGGGCATTGCTCCATGTGCCGGAGAAAATTCAAAATGAAATGCTTGAGCTTGCGGATCAGGCTGAAGTGATGATTGAAGAGGGGGATATGGATGAATTGGCTGATTGGGAGAGAGGGCAGCATTACTACCTGTTTGTATTGGATCAAGAACACCACACGATCAGTGGGCGAGATATGCACCCCCACTTTGAATTTAAACTCAATTTTATTCGTAAGCTGGATACTACGTTCGAGAACCGGGTCAATCAGCCTGTTATCTCAATCCCGCTGAGTACCGGGCATGAGCTAGTCATCCAGTTTCCCCATGAATATCATCCGGCACGCCATTTCCCGTATTATTTCACCCTGATCCAGATTGCCATCGCTATTTTAATTTTGAGTGTGTTTTCTCTACTACTTGCCCGTTATTTACAACGGCCTTTGGATAAGCTTCAAAATGCCAGCTACCGACTTGCAGAAGGGGATTTTAGTGTCCGTGTTAGTCAGGAGGTAGGTGACAGTGTGACGGAGTTTGAGCAGTTGGCGAATTCTTTTGATCATATGACCCACCGTATTCACGGTTTAGCCCAACGACAGAAACAGCTGATCCGAGATGTCTCTCATGAGCTAAAAACACCACTGGCGCGACACAGCCTGGCATTGCACTTATTACGCAGAAGAATTCCTGAAGATAGTCAGCACCTGCTAGATCGCCTAGAGCGGGAATCAGATGAAATGAATGGGTTGGTGACTGAAATATTGGAGTTCAGCCAGTTAGAAAATGCCAACTATTCAGTTAACCTGGTGCCAGTCCAGCTGGAAACTGTGTGCCAACACCTCGTGTTGGAGCTACAGGACAGCCTAAGGCCTGAACAGGCACTGAAATGCGAGTCGGATAGCTCGACGATGATGGCTATGGCCGATAATCGGTTACTGCTTCGGGTGATCAAGAATCTATTGGGAAATGCAATCAAGTATGCCGGAGAGCAAGCCGTTATTTCCTTATCGGTGAGTAATGCTAATGGCTGGGTACAGCTGGTGGTAGAAGATGATGGGATAGGGATCCCTGAACAGCACCTAAAGTATATCTTTGCCCCCTTCACACGCTTGGAAGCGGCAAGAGATAAGCAGTCTGGTGGCTATGGTCTGGGCCTTGCAATTGTTAAAGAGTCGATGGCAGTAATGAAAGGTCATGTCAGGGCTGAAAATCGGCCGGAAGGCGGGTTACGAATTGGTTTGTTGTTTCGTGCCGCTTGAATGGTGAGAAATACCAGCCTACTTATCGCATTAGATAGGTAGGCTGATGATACCTCTGACCAAAAAGTTACTTGCGTGCTTTTTCGACGTCAATAATGTTCTTGAACTTGTTTGCCTTGCTCAGAAGGTAGTCGACATCAGGCGGAAAATCCTTGTTGGATTTAGCATGCTTCATCATATCGAATACGGTAAATTCTGTCAGAATGGCGTATTGATATGATGTAAAGTCACCTTCAGCCTGAAGCGTAGGGTCAAAATATTTATCACCTTTGCGAATAATCGCGTGATCAACAATAGGGTCAGCACAGCGGTAACCTAAAACATAACGCTCACCTTTGCCATAGATGACATTCATATAGCTGTTATAGAAACACTCGCCTTCAGTGGTGGTGCAGCTTTCCAGTAGCTCGTCATCCATCGCTGATACGGTAACAATTCGAATGTTATCTGCTTTGTAGTTTAGTTCTGTCAGTTGGCGACGTACTGCGTCTAGGTTTACTTCAGTCACTTCTTATACCGCGTAAATCAATAAAAACAGAGGCATTATACCCATGTATTGGGTAAATATCACTCCGGGTGCGATATTCCCTTACGGCATGCAGCGAAATGGCCAAGGTGTTTGATGACAACAATTGACATTACTTTACGAATGCAAAGAATGTAAATTAACTGCAAATGGTAATAGTTATCACTTATATTCTCCTCCGAATTAAGCAGTAGCGCCGTTAGGGCGTGTGTGGGTACTTGTTAAGCCTTTGGATAATCAAAACAAATGAAAAAGGCAGGGTAACTCATTTTATTTGGAGTAACGGAATATGTTTTCTAAAAGTCAGCTGACTTTATTGATTGGTGCCATTCTTGCGGCGCCTGTTGTACAAGCCCAAACTCATACTCAGGCAACCGATGTTGATGAGCATATGGTTGTCACCGGCCGCGACTATGGTTACAAGGCGGATACCAATACCACCGCAATGCGTATTGAAGCGACTCAGCTTGAGACGGCAGGCCAGGTATCTATTATCGATGAGCAGCTGATCGACGAGCAGCGTGCGAGCTCGCTGGACGAAGTATTACGAAACGATTCAAGCGTTGCCGTTGGTGACAAAACACGTAACCGTGTTTCTTACTCCCTGCGTGGTTTTTCGCTAGGTAGTGGTAGTGCTTTCCTACGTGATGGCAAGCAGCACTGGTCCCACTACCGTCAACCGGTTGAATTGCTTGAGCGTGTTGAAGTGCTGAAAGGCCCAGCCGGCCTTCTTTATGGTAAGTCAGGCCCTGGCGGTTTGATTAACATGGTTTCCAAGAAGCCAACTTACGATACGCAGGTCAATGTTAGCCAGGATATTGGCTCTGATAATGAATCCCGAACTGTTGTCGATGTCAGCGGTTCATTGAATGAAGCGCAAACGCTTCGTGCGCGTGCGATTGTCTCAAAGCATAGTTATGACTCGTGGCGTGAATATACCGACGGTAGTACACCTTCAACCGAGCGTTTTGTCGGTGGCCTATTTGTTGATTACGATGTAACAGAGGATGTAACGGTCTCTGTTCATTACGATAAGACCCGTGATAAGGGTAGTGTTGATTCCGGTGCCTATGTAAAGGACGGCGAAGTTGTTCTTGGCGATAAGCACATTTGGGATGCGCAGTGGTCACAGATTGAGAATAACGTTGAAAACTACGGTATCGATGTAAACGCCCAGCTAACTGATATATGGCGTTTAGCGGCAAGCTATAACCACCAGAACTTTTTGCGTCACGATACGGAAAGTTTTTCCCAGCCAGATTCATATAATCCGGAAACCGGTGAATTCCTGTACCAAGGCTATGATCGCCTGGATGATTGGCAGTTTGATACCGCGTATCTAGATTTTGTCGGTGAATTTACTGCTGTCGGTGTTGATCACCAGTTATTGGTTGGTGCCAACTGGCTAGGTTACTACTATCTAGGCAAGACAGACTCTGACAAAGGTGAGTGTAACAAAGTAAACGGCAAGACTGTTTGTGATTACTACACAGGTACCGTTGGCCAGCCGTTGGCTAAACCGGAAGGTTTAGATTACTCAAATAGCACCAACAAAACACCGACTGAGCGTGACTCTTACGGTATTTACCTGCAGGACATGGTGACATTCAACGACCAGTGGCAGGCACTTGCTGGCGTACGATACGATCGTGAAACGACCAAAGGTAAAGACTTGGTCGAAGACGCGGTAACACCGAAGTTTGCTGTGATCTACCACCCTGAGTCTAACGGTTCTATTTATGCCTCTTACTCCGAGAGCTTTGAGCCTCAGGGCGAGGTCATTAATTCGAGCAGCAGACAGTACACCAATGAGGGGGAGCACCTTAAGCCTCGACGTGGTAAGCAGTATGAAGTCGGTACGAAGTGGGAACTATTTGATAACCAATTGTTTGTGACTGGTGCGATTTTCGATATTACGCTTGAAGATGTTGCTTTGGATGTAAAATCAGGTGATGAGTACACAAAAACACAAGGCGGCGAGCAGGTTCACCGCGGTGCAGAGCTTGCTATGCAAGGTTATGTAACAGAGAATTTCTCTCTACATGGTAATGCGACGTACCTGGACGCAGAGTATGCAAACCATGAAAAGTATGCGGGCAACCGTCCTGCTGATGTGCCAGAGCTTGGTGCAACAGTATGGTCTCGATACACATTTGCCAATAATACTAATGCGAACCTGGGTATGACGTATATCGGTGAGCGTTATGGTGACGATTCAAACAGCTTCAAGAAAGATGCTTATACTCGCGTAGATATGGGTATTTCGCACACGGTGAAGTATGATCAAAACCTAGATATTATTGCACGCTTCAATGTGGAGAATGTGTTTGATACTGACTACCTAGAGGGTGGTGACGAGACTAGCGTTGTTATCGGCGAAGGCCGTAACTACATGGCAACACTACAGTTCCGCTACTAATGATATGAGCCTTAGGGGGAAGTGAAAGCTTCTCCCTTTCGTTGTATTTGAAATGCAAGATGTTTAAATGAGATTCATTTTCAATTAAAATTGAATTTCTTCCCCGGCAGTGCCGGGCTTATTTGTTTTTAATATCTGTAAAATTCATGGAATGAATTTTTTATTTTAGTGCATTCTCAGAAGAAATTAACTACCAGATGAACGTAAAAAAAACTAGCCTCGCGCTGATAATGATCGGCCTTAGCGCAGGTGTAAATGCCGATAATCTCGATAATGCTCGTGCGATTGAGAGCAAGATCAATACAGCATCGGCACAAAGCCAGAAGAAAATTGACAAAAGTGCCGAAGCTACCTTGTCGATGGCTGCTGAAATTGAACAGCTGCAGGAAGAAGTGAAAAACCTGGCGGTGTATCGCGATCACCTGGCTCGTTTGGTCGATAGTCAAAATGCGGAAGCTAACAGTCTTAACGAGCAGATTGATGGCATCAAAGATACTAGGCAGGGTGTAGTACCTTTGATGTACAACATGATTGATGGCTTGAAAACAATGGTTTCCAACGACAAGCCAATCCGTTATGAACAGCGCTTGGCCCGTATAGCTAAGCTTGAATCGATGATGGCTCAGGCGGATATTAGCGATGCCGAAAAATACCGTCGCATTCTTGAGGCCTACCAGATAGAAATGGATTACGGCACCAAGCTAGGTATTTTCCAAGGTCAGGTGGCACTTTCTGAACAGGAAACTATCGAAGCGGATTTGCTATACCTAGGCCGAATTTCATTGGTTGCTCGTAGCCTGGACGGTAAGCGCTATTGGGCCTGGAATGATAACCAGGACAACTGGCAGAACCTTGATTCTCAGTTTTCAACTGACATTGACAAGGCATTTGCCATTGCGTCTAAACAAGCGGCACCGAGTTTAATTACATTGCCTGTATCTGTTAACGTGGAGAGTAAGTAACATGAAAATCAAAACGTTAGCAACAGCGCTATGCTTGTTCAGCCTTCCATTTGCAGTATCTGCAAACACCTCATTGGTTGAGAAAACACAACAAGAGCAGCAGGTTCAAAAAGCCCATAATGCTCAGCGAGAAGCCGGGTTTAAGTTAACAGAAAAGCAAGCCAAAGCGCAGCTAGACGCATTGATTGCCCAGCGTGGCCAATTGCAGCGAGAAACCGAGCAGCTTAGTTCGACGTTTAGTAGCAATGAAAACAAGCTGGCAAAACTGGAAGAGCAATTACGTCTAGAAACAGGCAGCTTGGGTGAGCTGTTTGGGGTTGTACGCCAAACAGCCAAAGATCTCGATGCAGAGATGGCCTTCTCGGTCACTGGTGCCGATCGCAAAGAATATAAAACTGTTGTCGAGCAAATTGTTGATGCCAAGGCCTTGCCGTCAATGACGCAACTGCATGGCTTGTGGAAAGGGATGACGGATCAGATCGTGGCGAGTGCTGAACTTCGCGATGTGTCGGTGCCGTATATTAACGGTGAAGGCTACCAGTCTGTTGTTCATGCCTACCGGTTGGGCAGTATTGGTTTGATTGGCGAGCAAGGTTACCTGGCATGGGATGGCAAGCGCCAGGTCGCCAAGTCTTATCTGAAACAGCCTGAAAATGGCCCTGTCTACTCATCCCTAGATGCATTGGTGCAATCTGGCCTGCAAGCAGCCGTAGTCGATCCGTCCCGCGGCATTATGCTTGAGCAGCTGGCGAATTCACCCGAGCTAAAAGATCGTATCGAGCATGGTGGTGTCGTCGGCAAGATCATTCTTGGCCTGTTGGCGGTTGGTGCCATTATTGCGCTGTTCCGCGGGGCAAAATTGCTCGTGATCCGCCAGCAAATTAAGTCGCAGCTAAAGAATCCGTCTCAGCCTGGCAATAATCCGCTTGGCCGAGTGCTTGGCGTTTATAGCAAAGAGCAGAATCGCTCGGTGGAAGCACTGGAGCTTCGTCTGCTGGAGGCCATTGTAGACGAGCAGCAAGGACTTGAAAAAGGCCTGTCGATGCTGAAGTTGCTGGCGGCATTGGCGCCAATGCTCGGTCTGTTGGGTACGGTGACGGGAATGATCGAAACTTTCCAGGTGATCACCCAATTTGGCAACGGCGATCCAACCGTCATGGCTGGTGGTATTTCAATGGCATTGGTGACCACGGTACTAGGCCTGATTGCTGCGATGCCACTACTGCTGGCACATAATATTTTGAGTACTCAGGCTGATAACATTCGTAATATTCTTGAAAAACAGGGTATTAGCCTAGTGGCGGAACAAGCAGAGAAAGCAGGAAACGCAGCCTAATGGGAACAAGTCTTTTTGAAGTACCCCTGTTGCAAGTTGCGGGCTTCGAGGGCTGGTGGTATTCACTACAGCACTTTATGAACCAGGGTGGCCAGATCTTATGGTGGTTGGCTGCTGTGGTTGTAGTGAGCTGGTTGCTGGTGGTTGAGCGGGTTCTTTACCTGCTCATCACTTACCCAAAGCAAAAGAACCATTGGTTATCACAGTGGCATGCAAGGCAAGATCAGACGTCCTGGTATGCCCATGCATTGCGTGATGGTTGGTTGAGTGAAGCCCGTATTGCCCTGAATCAGAACCTGAACCTCATCAAAGTGTTGGTTGCTATTTGTCCGATGTTGGGCTTGCTTGGTACCGTCACCGGGATGATTTCGGTTTTCGATGTAATGGCGACACAGGGTAGCAGCCAGCCCCGTCTGATGGCATCAGGGATCTCTCTGGCAACCTTGCCAACTATGGCCGGTATGGTGGCGGCACTGGCCGGTATGTTCGTTCATGCTCGTCTTTCTAAGGCCTGCTACCTGCGTGAACTAAAATTAGAAAAATTATTAAGGAGTCAGTGATGAGGCTAAGTCGTCTGTCCTCTGCTCGGGAAGAGGCCCAGGTTGATCTGACATCGATGCTGGATATTGTTTTTATCATGTTGATCTTCTTCATTGTGACCAGCTCGTTTGTACGGGAGTCAGGGGTTGAAGTTAACCGTCCTCAGGCAAGCAATGTAGTGAGCCAGAAAGATGCAGGTATTTTCATAGCCATAACATCAGCCAATGATATCTATATCGATAAGCGTGTCGTGGATGTTGAGCGTGTTCAGGCAACGCTTGAGCATTTGTTATTGGAGCAACCGGAAGCGTCTCTGGTGATCCAGGCTGATGAGCATGCCTACAATGGTACTGTCGTTAAAGTCATGGATGCCGCGAAAGGGGCAGGTGTTCAGAATATAGCATTGGCTGCGGAGAAACGCTGATGTTGCGATTACTCATTGCTTTGCCTGTGGCGTTGGCAATGGCATTAGGGCTCTTTACCTTTATGGCCTGGATGGTTGACGCTGGTCATCAGCGCGTGCCGGAAGAAAAGCAATTGCTTGCCTTTGACATGGTAATGGTAGAGCAAGAACGTGAAGCCCAGCGTCGCCAGCGAGTTGCTCCCGAAAAACCGGATACGCCAGAGCCTCCACCAGAGGCGGTGCCAACGGCATCTCAAACGACGGCAACCACAGCAGCACCGACAATGCCTAACCTGGCATTGGATACTGCGGTTTCAGGGCTCGCTATCAATGTGCCTCAGTTTTCAGATTTCGGGGTAAACCAGAAGGCAATGCCTCTGTATAGTGTTCAACCGCGCTATCCGGCACGCGCGAAGAAACAGGGTGCTGAAGGTTACGTGCTCCTATCTTTTACGATTGATAAACAAGGTCGCCCGAAAGATATTTCTGTGGTTGATGCAAAGCCTCGCCGTTTATTTGAAAGAGAAGCGATTCGTGCGTTGCGTAAGTTTAAATATCAAGCCAAGGTAGTTGATGGCAAAACAGTTGCGCAAGTTGGCCAAACTTATCTAATCGAGTTTAAGTTAAATAAATGATGAAGAAATTCGTACTCGCACTTGCTCTGGTATTGCTAGCCGGGCCCGTAAATGCCAAACTTTCCCAGTATACCGCTGGCAAAGTGCAACGGGCCCATAACCTGCAGCAAGAAGAAAAACTAGATGAGGCTATTCGGCTACTGGCTGAGCTGACACCGTCGAAAGCGTATGACAGGGCCTTTGTTAAGCGTATGCTGGGCGTGTTTTACTGGCAAAAAGGCGATCTCAAGCAAGCGATAGCTAATTTGTCGGATGCTGTTGATAGCGGCTTGCTGCAAGACGAACAGGCTTGGGTTACCCAACGCATGCTGGCTGATATTTTGCTGTCGGACGAACAGTTTAAACGTGCACTGCCGCATTATTATCAGTTGTCTAAGAAAATCCCCGAGACGCAAAAAGCAGATGAGCTATGGCTTCGTATTGCACAATCTCATTACCAGGTGAGTGAGTGGTATCAGGTGTTGTCAGCTATCAAAACCTATGAATCGCTATCGCGTGTCGATGATGTGCAGCCGCTTACGATTAAGTTAGGTGCCCAGCTTCAGCTTAAGCAGTGGAGTGGAGCATTACCTACGCTTAAGCGCTTGATTGGTCTTGAACCCAATAAAACGGCTTGGTGGCAGCAGATGGCCGGGATCCAGCTGCGTCTGGGACGATCGAAAGGTGCTCTGGATACCCTGGCCCTGGCTAAGCGACAAGGTGTCAAATTAAGCCAGCAAGATCTGAAAACGTTAGCACAGCTCTATGCCCAGCGTGGTATTCCGGAACGCGCTGCAATCATTTATGCCCAGCTAGATGAAGCACAAACGGATGCCGAGCTGGTGTCAGCGCAAGCGATGTATTGGCAAATGGCTAAGGAATGGGAGAAAGCCATTTCTGTTTGGTCGCAGGCTGCCAAGTTGGATAACAGGCACCGTTGGCCTTTGGCGCAGTTACTGCTTCAGGAAGGCCATTATCAACAGGCATTAACTGAGCTGGACAAGGTGGCGTTAAAAGGCCGCAAGGCCGATGTAGAGCTGGCAAAAGTGCGTGCTTATTACAAGCTCGAAAACTATGCCCAAGCTATTATTCATGCCAAACTGGCCAATAACATCAAGTCGACATCAGCGTCGAAAAGCTGGATCAAGTATCTGAGCCAAATGCGCAAGATGGGCAGTTAGCGAATTTATTGTGTCAGCTGCAATTTTATCTCAAGGGCCTCTTTTTATCGAAAGAGGCCTTTTCATATTCGAGAAGGTTTTGTTAGTGATGGTGTGCATTTGTGAAATTGTGCCCTTCGTCAGTTGCAAGTCTTACAAAGCTGTGAAAGACTAACATTGTTGTTTTTGTTGAATTTACTGTCTAAGTTTAATCAACACAACTTCGTATAACCCCATTAATAGGGTATGGGGGTCTCTACCAGAATCCGTAAAATTCTGATTACGAAGAGTTAAGTGGTTAATAGCTTTTCTCTTTGTAAGGTAACCAATCTTCTTAGCAGAACCGCTATTAATCAGAAAACCAATCAGATTAAGAGCATGATATGAAAGAATTTATTTGCGGTTTACCCAAAGTCGAACTTCACCTTCATATTGAAGGTTCGCTTGAGCCTGAGCTTATGTTTGAGCTTGCTAAACGTAATCAGGTAAAAATCCCTTTTAACTCCCCTCAGGAAGTACGCGATGCGTACCAGTTCCATAACCTGCAGTCTTTTCTTGATATTTATTATCAAGGTGCGAACGTACTTATTCACGAACAAGACTTTTTTGATTTAACCTGGGCATATCTTCAGCGTTGCAAAGAAGATAATGTTGTACATACTGAAATTTTCTTCGATCCTCAAACCCATACCAGCCGTGGTATCAGCTTTGAAACTGTTATTAGCGGGATTCATCGTGCATTGGTGTTGGCTAAGCAGGAGCTTGATATATCAAGCCAACTGATTATGTGTTTCTTGCGCCACCTCGATGAAGAATCGGCTTTTGAAACATTGGAACAGGCGCTACCGTATAAAGACAAGATTGTTGGTGTAGGACTCGATTCATCGGAACTCGGTCATCCACCACAGAAATTTGAAAATGTTTTCCAAAGAGCACTAGAAGAAGGTTTCTTGACTGTCGCACACGCGGGTGAAGAAGGCCCTGCTCAGAATATCGATGATGCATTAGAATTGTTGGGAACAGCGCGGATAGATCATGGTGTACGTTGTGTTGAAGATGAAGAGCTGGTAGTGCGGTTGATTGAAGATAAAGTGCCGCTGACAGTTTGTCCGTTATCGAATACCAAACTCAAAGTCTTTGATGAGATGGATCAACACAATGTTGTCGACCTGTTGCGTCGAGGGGTCTGTGTAACACTGAACTCAGATGATCCAGCTTATTTTGGTGGTTATATGAATGCGAACTTCCTTGCGGTAGCCCAGGCACACCCTATGAGTAAAGAAGAAGTGGCTCAGTTTACGTTTAATGCTATCGAGGCGAGTTTTATCCCGGATGATGAAAAATTCCGTCTCAGTCAGATGACGATGGCATATCTGGATCGATAGGGCTTTGAATTTCGCTGTAAAAGCGAGATTCAACAATATAAACAAACGGGCCATAGGCTCGTTTTTTTATTGATATCCAGTGCGTTAGATCGCAAAAAATACGTTTATCCTGAAGCCCATAAATTACCAAATCTATACTGGTAGGTTAAAGCTAGGTTTAAATAAGGTGTTTTGCGACATTACAGTATATTTCGTATCTACATTCATTCGTTTAAATAAAACTTTTCCTACATGGAGGTAACGATGAGTATTATTCCGATTGTTAGTTCGAGAAAGAATTTTTACAAAGCAGGTGTGATATCAAAACAAGATAAGATTCGACTTGTGAATCTTTCAGATCCACGGCCTACTAATAATCTAAGCATTAGCTCTGATATGCTTATGAACCGGGTAAAAGGTAAGCATGTTGTCATTTTGGTACATGGTTACAATAACAACTTCCATGAAGTTTGTGATGCATATCTACGTATTCACAACCAGTTTATTGACCACAACATACCCCATGATGAGGTCATAGGATATATTTGGCCCGGAGGGAATAAAGCACTGAGTTATTGGGGTGCGAGGAAACGAGCCAGACAACTATCCGGTCGTATTTCCGGATTACTTAATGCATTATCTGACAAAGTAGAGTCTATTGACATTGTTGCGCATAGTATGGGTTGTTTCTTATCTCTGGCTACGTTGAAAAAAAGTAAGAAACAACGTATTCGCAATATTTACTTAATGGCTCCAGCTGTGGAAAACCACAAGCTGTCAAATGGTAATAATTTCTATAATGTTGTTAAGCACACTAATGGTACCTATGTTTTCAAATCAACCAATGATTTAGTGTTAAAGCATGCATTTTATTATGGCTCTGGATGCAGCCGTGCGCTTGGTTATACAGGGCCTATTCCTCAAGTGGCAAATAAAGTGGTGACGATCAATTGCTCAAACCAGCAAGATCCAATCGGTCATGGTTCTTACAAGCAACGCACAGAAATTTATCAATTTATTGCTAATAACCAGTCGTCAGTGGCTAGCGCAAGTGAGGTCGCACTAGTTTGAATTTATCAAGCACAAAGATGGCCGATAAGGTCTCGATAATTGATTAGTTTGAGTGAAATAGAAAGGTGAGGTGGAGAACTCACCTTTCACAATGTGCATCAAATAGGGCAAGTAGAAAGAGACACCTAGCTATATCTTCCCCAGTCTCTCTTGACGAACCAGTTAGTGGGCCACGATATAAATTCGTCTGGTGTGAACTCATCGGTTAAGAACTCCATATCTACAACGCGTTCAGGAAGCAAAGATAGAATATGGTGCCTGTGGTCACTTTCAAAATCCCATAGATGGTAGCGATCTGACTGATTATGCGCTAACCGCCTTGGGCCAAAGTCCATCGGTGCGCAGATTCTGGTTAGTTTATTGCCGTCTTCTTTAGATATATAGGTTAACCGGATTTTCTTTTTGTCTTGAATAGCATTAACGAAATCACCCTGATACATAGTCAAATACTCCAAACTTCAAGTGATACTTTGCGCATATCGTAAAGGAGCAACAGACTAAAAACTGAGAGAATACTCTAAAAAGTATGAATAGCCGCTAGATACATGAATTGCTAAAGAGCAATCAACCATTTTCGGTTGAGTCATTATTGCGTATTACAGGGCATTGTTGACATACAGTGTCATTGATAATTTGTCGAATCGTCGCCATTACTGGCGGCGACTCGGAGCTACATTAATGACGCATAATTTTTGAATTGGTCTTTTCTGGGTGTTTCATAAGGTGAGTATGCCGGTTAGTTGCAGTTTGCGCCATATCATCCAAGATTCGACCTAAGTCAGAGGTATGCAAGCACTCAACAACACTAGGCTCACGCTTCAAGTTGACTCCTAGCTCATAGTGACACTCTCTTTCTGGGTAGAAATCAATATCACTTTCTCTGAATTTTTTGGTTTCTGTGATTTCGTTGAACATTGAAGCTACGGTATAGCAGAATGCATCGTAAACATCATTGGTACTTCTTGCAGTGCTGATTTTATTACGAAAATCAGGAGTATAAGATTTTTCCAGCTTGGAAAATGAAATGTGAGAGGACATACTTCTTTCCCCCTATGGCCTTTGCGTTAAGTTACTTATTAACTATATACCCAAACTACCTCAAGATGCAGGATTCAGAGTGATAACAGCATTCCCAGTTCAAGGAAAATGACGGCAGGAATGGCTTCCCATTTCAACATCATTTGACACAGAAATGGGCTTGCTAAATCACTCCCGTAGGGCGAGTTGACTGGGCCTGTATGCTGTGTTGCTGCTTTTTAACGTAGAACGACTATGTTTTCAAAGCAGCGCCTTGCCTACAAACCCAGTCATTCTCGCTGAAATAAGCATCTTGAGGTAGCTTGGGTATAAGGTCGGGAGTGCATTGCGTCAATTTAGAGTAGCTTTTAACTGCCGTCAGTCGCTGAAATATTTTCTCAAGCAATATTCAAGCTGTTCTGTTTTTGTATTTTCGTCATTGCTAGTCTCTATGTTCCAGCGGTCTTTAATTACTTGTGCAATGGCTTGCCCCCAAAATTGGTAGATAGCTGGGCCAGGATGGAAACCGTCGGTTGCCATTTGGTCCGGACTTAAGCGGTGGTTAAGATCAATGAGTTCACAGTCGTTTTGAGTGGCAGCCCAACGGGCTAGCTGGCGGTTAAAAACTTTTGCTTTGCTTCCCAAGTACCAGCGTAGGGGATGGGGTAAGGCTGGGAATTTTTCCATAGGCGGAATTTTAGTCAATATGATTTGCTGGCAGGAAAAATGTTGGCGTAGTTGGTCGATGAGTGCCTTTTGTTGCTGTATCCACCTTAATGAGCTTAGGGGCTTGGTAACATCATTAACACCGAGTGAGACAATAACAATGTCATAGGTTTGTTTCGGCTGTTGCGTTAGCCTGTATCGGGTATCTTTAGTGGTCGAGCCCGATTGGGCCAGAAGCTGCCATTCCAACTGAAAATGATGGCATAGCGCGCTGACTAGATGGCCAGATAGGGCCTGGGACTGGCTCTCTGCACCGACGCCTGCAGCCGCTGAATCACCGATCAGCAATATACGAAGAGCTCTTCCTTGACCTATGCTACCACTGCGTGGTCCTGAAGCTTCATCGAGCTTGGGGGTTACTCTGCGAACATAGTGCCCTTGAGCTATAAATACGGGAGCCATCAGTAGCAAAACCAAGTGGTGGAGCATGTTTTTCTCCTATAAAAATCCAAGGCAATGACATGTCTGGATTAAGCATAGGATCAAATTATTGTTGTAGCCTTACATCCTGCATGCTTACTTAGGACCTTATATCGGTCTTGAGAATGACGATTGTCATAAGCGGCTTCCAAGTTATTCGCACAGGAAGTGAGGAGAGAGTGTCGATTGAACAGGAGCCAAAACCCGTGCTAGTTATTCATAGTGGCGTGAAATCCACTTTGGTAACCAACACGAATTTTGGCTGATGACTATTGCGTTAATTGCAGGTTTGTAATGTTATATTACTCACTAGCTGCTGATTGTACTTCTCCGTGGATCACCCAAGGTTCTTCTGCAAGGCTTAAACTCTCTTTGTCCTGCCAGGTTGTGCTGATAGTTGGAATATCAGTTGCCGTTGGTAATGTCAGCAGAGTAGCATCGCTCAAGTTTAATCCAGAATTAGTGCAGTCACTTGCGCCGCCAGCTGCTGGTATAAAGCGTTTATCGATACCTGTCGCTTTTACAACATAACGGCTGCCGTTACTGTCCGTATAGACTTCAGTACCATCTGCAATGCTGAACTGAGCGTCCCACTGACCATCAGTTTGATTCCATGGGATACCATGCATATTGCCTGGGCCATGGTACTCTAGCATTACTTGAGTGCCATCGTTATTGGATTCACCGTTTCTATCATTAGCAGTTTGGTGGGTGTAAATAAAGTTCACGGCTTTGTCGAACTCATAGAAGCTCTGGTCAGCTTGGTTTTGCAGCATTGTCAGCTGGCTCCAGCTATCAACACCCATTTCCCAGCGATAGGTAACCAGGCTCTGTCCATTCAGATCATCCCAGCTAGTAACAGAGCCCGCATCTGAACTGAGGACAAACTCGCCGCTTGATGCTCCCCAAAAATCCTGATCATCGCTGATATCGTCACGAGTAAAGTTTAGCTTTACAGGCTGAGCTGACAATTTCAGCGTCATGTCAGTTGGGTCTAGGCTATAGGTGATACCTGCCGAAGACGGGTCTTCATAAGGCTGGGTAAAGGTCCAGTTAATTGCATCATTAAGGCTGATGTTGCTCTGCGGGCAGCTGCCGTAGCAGGTCAGGCTAATTGCCCCGCTGTTAAAGATTGCATCATTGGCGCGAACGGTTTCACTGGTAGTATAAGCGACCTTGTGTACGCCGCCATCGTTGCCCAGGTAGTTGATATTCTGACGCAGGAAAGGCGACCAGAAATACGTATTTTGAGTAATTCCGGCGTCAATACCATCAGGGCTACCTGAGCCATTATCGCCCTGGAACTGACCGGCACTTTCAACCCAGTAGATAGTCGTTGAACTGCTGCCATTCCAATACTCAAAGGACTCGCCATCTTGCAGGCTGCGTTGCCCTTTTGTCTGACGAACAAGCTTGCCAGGGGCAGTGATGACCGAGTAGTTAATACCATCTTCGTCAGTAATGGTCGTTGGTGGAACATAACCAGGTTGATGCTCTTCTTCAGTCCATAAACCCCATTCTCCAATGAATCCATGTTGGGGCTGACCATTTAGTGAGGAAATGTAGTCAAAGTTGAAACCGGCTTTTATATCGACTAACGCACCAGTTGCCAGGTTAAATAGTGAATAACTGTGGACATTTTCACGTGGGTTATTTCGGCTCAAACAGACTTCAGGGTTACTACCTGCTTGCTTGTAATAGTAATTTTCGTTGTAGGCCAGTTTGTACTCAATGGGTACTGGGGGGCTCTGGCTCCAGTCAATACCTTGTGTTTTACCTCGGCCACTAGTTCCCTGGGCATCGTCGATCTGGACGATTGCAGCCTGTTCAATAGTATTTCCGCCTTCCTGGAAGGTATTGATCAGGCTGATTATATTTTGACCATCCTGAACGGTAATATTCAAATCACCTTTATCGCTGCCACTGGCATGCTTAAACGTAAATTGCAGTTCACCGAAAGGGCTATTCGGCCCTGGGGCTGCTGAAACACTGGTGTTAACAATGTACTGACCATCTTGCTCTTCTGAGTCCTGGAACCAGACAGTCACATTCTGAGGGCTCTGATTATCTGCACGTGTCGAGCTAACAACAACCTCAGCAAAAGAAATTTTATTGGCTGCCTGTGAGCTGTCATCACCTTCTTGACCCTCACACTGGGCTGAGTCAACTAATGCCCGGTAATCTGCATTAGCAAAATGCTCAGCGCCGGTAGCCTTCATAATACAGAGCAGCATGTTAGCCATGTTCAGTGGTTCAGCAGCTTGTTCACCAACGTAACTGTCTGTAATTGTGTTTGAGTAATCAGTGCCAGCATCACTAAAGTTCGCCGTGCTTGAAGCCGAGAAAAGGGCGGTGGTAATGGCTGCCGCTAACGATAACTTATTCATATCAAATCCTTTTATAATTATTTTTAGTTAACGACACTGACTGTTGACGGGGTGCTAATTCCACTAATATCTTGGGAGGCTTCGCTAGCACTCGAGCTTGAACTCCCGCTATTACATGCAGTTAGTGCAAAGCTTAAAGTGACTAGGCATAATAGGTGCTTAATTAACTTCATTGATATGTCCCTTATAATACACGTCAAGTATTCGCTCGGTTTAATATAACCAAGCTCCCTTGTTTTAATAAGTTGTTGCCAAATAAGAAAAGTAATTCATTTACTATGTAATGATATGAAATCCATTTTATTAATATATGTTCGACGAAGTCATTATAGTCATGGTGAATAATAAATTCACAGAGAAGTTTTATTAAAATTCAAATATTGTGCGAATAGTCGTTTATGGAAATAAATTTGACGTTTTTATACTCATAATCACATCAGACACCAGTCAAAAAATTGTCGCTTTTGATATGTTTGGTTATAAAGCCAACAAATTAGATTATCTACTCCAAATTAGTGGCTCAAATATTAGTGGTAAGTTCTGTTTTGGTGTAACTGGTTGATAAAATTAATTTTTATTTTTGGGTGGTAATTAAAGATTATTGATTTCAAATGGTTATGAGCAATAATCGAATGAACAATAAGAATGACATTAGAGGTGACGATTTTCTTGATGTGGTTTATTTGGTGTCAATTATATGCCTTTTGGTGTTTTTATTAATCATGTGAAGTTGATTCAATTAAATTCGCTAAAGTTTTTTTAAGGCATGAAATAGTAAAATAGTGAATTAGTTCTAATTTGTGGGTGTGAATATAAATTAATGAAGTTAATACAATGAGTGACTATTAGTTTTCCATGAAGATCATATTCTATATCAATAGGTTGATGTTGATATGGACATCTATAACGTTCAGAGTAGCTAATTTGATTTATAACAGGCTGGCGTACCTTCAGTAATTGATACTGTTGCTGAAACTCCGATATTAAACACCTAAGTAGTAGAGGAGTAGCAGCGAGCCAATCTATGATGTGAAAGTTATAACGCTATGATCACATGCATACAAACAACCGAACCAATTTGAAGCAGAACCCAGATTTCTAGGCATATAGAGCACTTTTGTAGATGTTTTTGTGACACAGGTAAGGTTAATCAATGCAACCGTGTGCAATCATAACTCTGGGTAATTGTTTTTTTATTAGACGTATTTGAAGAGTAGTGGATGTAACGTGAAGATATTATCGAGTTTTAAAGGCCGGATTATAACGGTCGCAGTCTTACTATTAATAGCCTCGCTAGCTATTTCGACCTTTCTTTCCTATAAGCAACTGTCTACCTCAATCTTGAGGAACATTGATGAATATTCAATGCTGAAAATTGATAGTTCATCCGATAAAATTACGGATTGGTTTCAGACCATTAAAGAAGGCGTAATTGCTACAGCACCTGATTTCGCCACAGACAGAAGTGATATGCAACTTACCTTAATGGTGAAGCAAATTGCAAGTGCTTCTAAAGCCTCAGATATCATAGTGGGGTTTGAGGATGGCCGTTCTTATGGTGCCAAGAGTGGTATGCGTAGCGTATATATATACGATCCGCGTACCCGTGGTTGGTACAAGTCAGCTAAGCAAAAACGCAGCACAATTATAACGGGTATCTATAAAGGCGCGTCGTCAGGCAAGCTGATGGTGAGTGTTGCAGAACCTTTCTTCTATCAGGATAAGTTCCGTGGTGTCTTACTGGCTGATATCGAGTTGGACCTGCTCGCCGATGTCGTTAACCAGTCTCCTTTCCCGGGAGCAATGACAGGCCTGTATGACAGCCAAGGAACAACGATTGCCTCAACGGGTGAAGTCGATGAACCTGGTAAAACTAAACTGTCTGATTTTCAAGATCTTGCCGAGCTTGAGCGCGAGGTTATGACGAGTGAAAAGGGTATCTTTAACTACACCTTAAATGGAGTCGAGAAAATCGCTTACTTTAAGGCAGTTGATCTTGGTGAAGATGCTCGCTGGCATTTGATCGTTGGTATCGATAAGTCTGTAGCTTACACTGAAGTGGATGAGGCGTTGGACACTTCTTTATTTACCGCGGGTTTATTGATTATCTTCGCGATTGTGATCATTTTGGTGGTTCTAAACCGTATTTATCGTCCAATCCTGGAGTTGAAAACGACAATCGTCGAGCTTTCACAAGGTAATGGCGATCTCACTCGTCGTCTTGATGTATATACCAATGATGATTTGGGGCAAATCGCAGAAGCAGTTAATACCTTTATCGCTAACTTGCAGGCAATGATGCTGGAAGTGTCTCAGTCAACCGACCATATTTCCGAGGGGATCAAGCAGCTTAAAACACAAACAGAGCTTAATAATAATGTATTAACTGCACACTCTTCAGAAACGGAACAAGTGGTAACTGCAGTCAATGAAATGAGCTCAACGGCTGAAAGTGTCTCGCAAAGTGCGTCTCAGTCGGCCGCATTTACCCAAAGTACCAGTGAAGAAGCCGAACAGTCCAAACGTGTGGTTGATGGTGCGGTAACCAGTGTCGCTGCTTTGATTGATGAAGTTGATGCGATGGCGTTGAGCATCCAAACCATGAATGAGGATACCCAAAAAATTGGTTCTGTTCTTGGTGTTATTGGTGAGATTGCCGATCAGACCAACTTACTGGCATTGAATGCTGCTATCGAGGCTGCGCGAGCTGGTGAGCACGGTCGAGGATTTGCTGTCGTAGCCGATGAAGTAAGGGCACTAGCTGCAAGAACCCAGCAGAGTACTTCTGAAATTAACGAAATGCTGACAAACTTACGCAATGGGGCAAGTTCAGTTGTTTCGGCGATGGATGTTACCAAGAGTAGCTGCTTACAAACAGCAGATACAACATCGAATGTTACCGAGAGCCTGGATTCAATGACGACATCGGTTGTGAAAATCAATGATCTCGGTATCCAGATCGCTGCTGCGGCCGAGCAACAAAGCACCGTTACTGAAGAAATTAACCGCAACATGATGGCAATACGGGAGATGGTTGGTCAGCTTACCAATAATGGTGCACAAACCATGGATAGTACACATAACCTTGCGAGCAGCAATGAGCAGTTGGTCTCGATCGTGAAGCAATTCAAACTAAAGTAATTGATTGCACAATAATGTTGTAATGGCAAACTTCAAGCCGTCACTTTGTGTGGCGGTTTTTTTATGTATCACCTGAGAGTGCGCTCAGCGATATATGGGAATTATTCGTGGCTCCTGAATCAGCGACAGGTGTGTATGTATGGGCACTGATATGTGGATAGCCTTGTGTTATATCTCTGTATCATTAATAACTTACTCTAGTTTTGTCAAACCAGAACGAATAAAAAATATCCAGATTGATTGGTTGGATTTTGCTCTAAAGATATTATTGCCTATTAACATGTCGCTTATTTTGAGTGTTGCACAAAAAACTGCCAAATAACCTCTGGACCATTAATATCATTATTCTTGTTGCCTAAAACACGAGGTAGATCAGGAGTGTGGCTACCTGGAAAGTTATGTCCGCCTCCTTCGATAGTATACAGAAGGACATCAGCGCCATTTTTTAGGCAGTTGTAGGTTACGACTCTTACCGTGGAGCCATCGTGATTATCACGATCCGGTAGCATGGTAATCTTTGGAGCAGTCTGGCATTGATTATTTCTAATCCAAAACTGAATGGTTTCCTCTGTCGATAAGACAATTCCCATCTTCTTCCAAAAAAAGCGGACAGGACCACCTAGCCACGGCACCATAGGATCTTGGGTACCATTCATCAACAAGAGAGGGAGTGGTGAACCGGGTCGGCAAGTGTTAACGATGTTAGCGGGCATATTGGCAATGACAGGCGCAATAGCCGCAAGCTTCGACCCTACTTCACACCCCATTCTCAGTGTCATCATGCCACCGTTTGAAAGGCCTGTAACATAAACTCGGAGAGGATCGACTTTGTAGTCTTGGATAAGAAGATCAATAAGGGAGGAAAGAAAACCGACATCATCAATGTTGACTATTTTCTCAGATTTCCGGGCTGTTCTACCCCGTCCGTCGTTCCATTGGGCGTCAATACCATTGGGGTAAACTGCAATAAATCCTTCTTGGTCTGCAAGCCTGTTGTACCCCGTTCTTTCCGCTAGATCATCACCATCTGCTCTGCCTCCGCCATGGAGGGCCAAAACAAGGGGTAATTTAGTGGCTGACTGATAGTTGGGCGGTAAGTGCAGATAGTAGGTTCGTTGCAAACCACCATAATTCAATGATTGCAAGTTTAGGCCGTCATGTGCAGGCTGCTTGGCAAAGGCACAAGTAAGGACTGAAAAAGAAAGCGCAATTAAAGAAAAAAAGCGAAATAGTGAAAATAGAATTTTTCTCACGGATTGGCCTCCAGTAGTCGCTATACCCTTTAATGTACATGGGCCGATGCTGAAAGTCAGTATCGGCCTTTCTTAGAGTTCATTTCTACAGAAACTAACGCTTTTTAACCACTACTTTAACGGTAAACTTACTTTAACGGTAAATAGATATCTGTGATCAACTCATGCTCTGCCACTTCAGGAAAGAAATTCATGTAATGGAAGAAGCATGGGAAGTCGCGTAGTTCTTCTCCGCTTTCTGGAAGCCATTGACCATATAAATAATGAACCTTTGCATCCAAGTCATCGTGAGAACCACAGTGCCTGATCACCGCGCAGCGACCGGCTGGTATGGTTTTGTTCACGATTCCAAATGCATTCACATCAATCGCTTGTTTCACTTCACCGCAAATATCAAATCTAAAGTCCTCCGGGGCCGTGGCTTTCGGATCATCATAAATGATGCCAAAGGTTCTGCTGGTGGTAATAGGGGAGAGCCCTGTTGTTTTACGCCACTCAATAAATTGGCTTGCAGACTCATTGACCAATTCAGGCGCCGCCCTGTGCTCTTTTACTGCAATTTTTGTTTCTTCGAAGCTTTTAATGTCGACCTTCATGTTGTTCTCCAATGCTTTTGCTCGATGGTGATACTGTTGATTCCAATGTAACCAGTTAGGCTGGTTTCGAAATTCAGAAGGTGACTGGTTGAATTCCTTTTTAAATGCACGAGAAAAAGACTCTGGGTATTCAAATTTTGCATCGAGCGCAATATCAATAATGCGAGTATTTTGGTGGAAAAACAGCTGATAGGCAGCCCGCTTGAGCCTTAGCTGTTGAATAAATTTGAATACGCCAATACCCATATAGTGACTGAACTGCCGATGAAAGTGATACTTTGAGAAGTTAGCGACTCTACTCAATTCTTCAACGGTTAACTCGTCATCAAGGTGCGTGTATATGTAATCACACACTTCATTCATTCTTCTTTGATAACTTCTGCTCATTTGCACTATACGACCTTTTCTGACATTCACAGGGTATCTACCCATTCGCTTTCTGAATGGTTGTTAGTATCCCCATGACGGAGGCGGACTTCCTGACAGATATTGCTGAGTTTGTATTATTCCTGAACTGTTCTGGACATCACGGTGTAGGAGTACGACGGCTTGCGCCAGCCCTGCTCGCCGACTTCAGTATTAATGCCATTGCTAAACCGTGCGATCATGGTTTCATCTAAACGTGGTATGAAACCGACAATAACATCAAAACTCAGTTTCATGCAGGTTTGTCTACCTAATGTTTGGGCTAACCAGTAACAAGATGATGCACTATGCTAAGTAATTAATAAGTAGCTGATATGGAGCGCCAAAAACACTTTCATTGCTCTAACGCAATGTGTGAGCAAAATCAGTGGGTTATAAATCAAGGACAAGTCACAAATGCTAAGAAAAATGAAATCAGTTATAAACACAATTTATGAATCAAAGCTAGCTGCGTTAAAAGACAAAATAGCGACTATCAGCGCTCCGGTTCAGCTCACTATTGTTACTGTCGGTGATGATCCGGCAAGTAAAGTCTATGTGCGCAATAAAATCCGCCTTTTTGATCAGCTTGGTCTTGATTGCCAGCACATCATCCTTGCTGAAGAGACAACGACACAAACGGATCTCGATGCGCTTGCAGAAAAAGCCGATCATCCCATCTTGTTTCAACTCCCTTTGCCAAACGGGCTAATCGCACCGGATCTGCCAGCGACTATTGATGTAGATGGGTTTGGTTCTGAGTCTTTAGGGCAACTGGTGTTAGGCCAGAACGCAGTCCTTCCTTGTACTGTACAAGCCACGATAGATATTATTTCAGCGCATTGCGGCGAGTTTAACTTTGCTGGGCTGAAAGTGGCTGTGGTAGGGCGTAGCAATATCGTTGGTAAGCCCTTGGCTATAGAGCTGATCAACCGTCAAAGTACGGTAGCGAGCTTTAACAGTCGTTCAGATCTCGCTGCTGTAAATTGGAATAAATATGATGTCATTGTGGTGGCAACCGGTGCTCACGGTATCTTGGACAACAGCCAGTTTATTGAAGGGCAGCTGATCATTGATGTGGGGATTAATCGCGTTGACGGCAGGCTAGTGGGGGATATTAAGCATCATGATGGGATCTTATCTGCTGCCGCAATTACACCAGTACCTGGAGGGGTAGGCCGACTTACCTGCCTACACGTTCTAGGAAATGCGGTTAAGCTGATTGAATGCTCTCAGCGTTGATCTAGATAACCTGTTTTATTCATTGCCAGACTTAAGAATGACAGCGGTACATTTGGGGCTCAACATAAAGTTGGGCCCTCGCTTTCCCGTAGTACCTTGACCAAGTTGAGATTGATATCACACCTCAATTAATCGAAGAGCTGTAACCTCTTAATTCGATATCAAACTTATCTAGCGCTTATGAACAAAGAATTCGCTTGTTTACCTAAATTCGATGCCATCCAGTTTCGTCATCATCTTCATCAATATCCAGAGTTATCACTATTTGAGAGAAACACGGCAAGTTTGATCGCCGAACAGTTACAAGCTTTTGGCTTTAACCCAAGAGTTGGTCTGGGAGGTCATGGGGTTGTCTGTACTATTGATAGCGGTCAGCAGGGAGAAACAACACTGCTGCGAGCAGATTTTGATGCACTACCGATCACTGAGAGGAGCGGTCATTTATACTGCTCACAACATGACGGTGTTATGCATGCTTGCGGCCATGATGGACATACAGCAAGTTTGATGGCCGTTGCCCATCAACTTTCTATACATCCGCCTAAGTCAGGAAAGGTACTTTTACTGTTTCAACCTGCAGAAGAAACGGGAACTGGCGCTGCCAGTATGCTACTCGATAGTTGGTTAACAACTCAGCATGTCGATAATGTGTTTGCCTATCATAATCTTCCTGGCTATCCGCTACATACCGTTATCATCAAACCCGATACTTTTGCTTGTGCATCTACCGGAGTCACTATCGATCTGGAGGGCAAAACATCACATGCAGCCAGGCCTGAGAATGGCATCAATCCAACAACGGCGATGCTCAAGATTATTCAGCACCTGCAACGAATGCCGGAAGAATACAAGACTGCTTTCACCTTAGTGACGGTAGTCCATGCATCTTTAGGTGAAGAGGCCTTTGGTACTTCGCCTGGGAGGGCAACAATACTGGCAACCTTGAGAAGTGATAATAGTTCAGTGCTTAATACGATGAAGCAGGATTTGCTTGATACCATTTTGTGTATCTCTGCGGATGAGGACCTGACAAGCAGCGTCAAGTGGCTAGAGTCGTTTAATGCTGCTGTTAATTCACCGAGGCAGTGCGGTATAGTCAGCCAGCAAGCGCAGCAATTAGGCTTATTAGTGGTTGAACTCGAAGAACCAATGCGTTGGTCTGAAGATGTCGCTGAGTTTCTAATAAAGTGGCCTGGGGCATTATTCTGTATTGGAAGTGGTGGTGAACACCCTGAGCTGCATAACCCCGACTATGACTTTCCTGATGTATTAATTGATACTGCGAGCTCACTTTTTTTCAGTATTATTAATCGGCTACATTGTAAATAAACAAAAAGCGAGTGCTGTATTTGCAGCGCTCGCTCACGCCTATTTCTGACCAAAGATGTTGTGAGCGACTATACTTCACTCAATTATCAATTCAGGACTTGTTAGCGAGTACGTGTAGTTATTGGCCCATTATGAGTCGATACCTACGAGTAAGCGACGCAGTCTAGGATCGTATTCAGTCTTGTGTAGCCGAAGCGTTTATGATCAGAGCAGTATCTTTATCCATTCTAAAACTTAAAGAATAAGCTGATTAGGAGTAGAGATGGAATTGTTAGAAAGTTTCTTTGGCGTAATTGGTGATCTCACATGGGGGTGGGCACTGATACCATTCCTCGTTGTATTAGGTCTTTTCTTTACTTTTGTTACCGGCTTCGTCCAATTTACATTTTTTGGACGGATGTTCCATGTCTTATTAAACAAAAACCAACCCGCTGACAAAGAGGCGATTTCTGGTCGTGAAGCGTTGTTATTATCAGTTGGTGGTCGTGTCGGTGGCGGTAACATTGCCGGTGTTGCTGTTGCAATTACGCTTGGCGGTCCCGGTGCTGTATTTTGGATGTGGGCAATTGCCTTGGTTGGTATGGCGACAAGCCTAGTGGAATGTTCACTCGCTCAGCTTTATAAACGTAAAGAGGGTGATGAATTTCGTGGTGGCCCGGCTCGCACAATTATTCATGGTCTTGGTGAAGACTATCGGTGGCTTGCCTACCTATATGCTGTTTGTTTGATTGCTTCCTTTGCGATTGGTTTTAATGCTTTTCAAGGTAATACGGTTGCTGGGGCAGCCCAAGACAGCATGGGTATTGACCGTATGTGGACTGGCGCTTTGCTAGCTATTGGTACGGGCTTCATTATTTACGGTGGTATTAAACGTATCGCCAAAACTGCGGATGTTATTGTACCAATCATGGCTGTCGGCTATGTCGCGATGGCACTTATTATCATCTTACTGAACATCACTGAGATCCCTGCGGTTATTGGAACTATTGTCGCCAATGCATTTGGCTGGGAGGAAGCGGTTGGTGGCGGTATGGGAGCGGCTATGGCACAAGGCTTGCGCCGGGGCTTGTTCTCTAATGAAGCTGGCCTAGGTTCTGCCCCTAATGTTGCCGCAACGGCAGAGGTTACTCATCCAGTCAGCCAGGGTATCACACAGTCTTTATCTGTATTTATCGATACAATCCTGATCTGTAGCTGTACGGCATTTGTTATTTTACTTGGTGATGTTTATGTCCCCGGCGCAGAAGACATTGATGGTGTCGTTTTGACTCAGCAATCTCTGGTTTCACACGTGGGGACGTGGTCTCAGTATTTTCTAACAATCGCGATTTTACTCTTCTCTATTAGTTCTATTATCTATAACTACTACTTGGGTGAAAACGCACTAACGTTTATGTCACAGAATAAAATCTCTGTGCATATTCTTCGCTTTATAGTGATAGGGATCGTTTTTTTGGGCGCTGTTGCTCCGGGAGCAACTTCGGTATTTTTCTTCTCGGATCCGATGATGGGCATACTTGCTATTGTTAACTTGTTAGCGCTTTTAATGCTTTTCCCTACGCTGATCCGTATTTTGAAAGATTACAAGCAGCAACTTAAAGACGGGGCTGAGCACCCTGTGTTTAATCCCAATGACTTTCCTGATCTAGATATCGACCGTGAGGCGTGGAAAGAAAAAAATAAGTGAAGTGTTAACCCATCTTAACGTTGTTTGGGTATAGAAAAAGCGAGTGTACACTTGCCGCACTCGCTTTTTGATCGTCCCTAGATCATCGACTGATCTAGGTTGATATCAGACTTTACCTTTAGGCGCTGGTTTGTTTTTTGAATTTTGACGCTCACCGTTGCGTTTGTTCTTTGGCACGTAATTCAAAATAGAAATTGGTACTTCTTTTCTTGGTGCAAACCCTTCAATCTCTTTTCGGGTAATTAGATGCCCTAGACGGCTTTCGATCATGCAAAGATTTTTAAAATTATCTTTAGACACGAACGAAATCGCTTCGCCAGATGCGCCAGCACGGCCGGTACGACCAATACGGTGAACATAATCCTCTGGTGGATAAGGTAAATCGTAGTTGATGACTCGTGTCAAATCTTCAATATCGATACCACGTGCCGCAACACCCGTGGCCACTAGTAGGTTAAGTTTGCCTGCTTTAAAGTCAGCCAATAGCTGTGCGCGTACTTCTTGGCTTCTACCGCTGTGAAAGGCTTCGGCTTTAATACCGCGTTTTTCAAGTTGGCTGACCAGCTTTGCTGCACCATGTTTAGTTTCGATGAAAATTAGGGCCTGATCCCACTGATTCTCTTGAATTAAATGGCTCAGCAATGCTGACTTCTTGTCTTTATCGACGGTGATCAGCCATTGGTCAATCTGTGGGGTGGTTGTGGTGTCGGGAGAGACTGAAATTTCAACCGGGTTATCGATGGCCGTTTTGGCTAAGATGCGCACCTGCTTTGATAGTGTGGCAGAGAACAGCAGGTTTTGTCTTTGTTCTGGCAAGCGCTCAATAATTTTATTGATGTCTTCGATAAAGCCCATGTCGAGCATTCTATCGGCTTCATCCAAGACTAAGATTTCTAACTCTTCAAAATGCACGGCGCGTTGGCTATACATATCTAGTAGTCGACCTGGGGTCGCAACCAGAATATCGACACCTTCAATCAGTCGTTGCTTCTGCTGCTTGGCGTCAACACCACCATACATCGCCAGTGAAGTCAGATTTAGATGCTTGCCGTATTGTGCAATATTGTCCTCAACCTGCACTGCCAGCTCGCGAGTAGGCGCAAGGATAAGGGCGCGAATACGCTTTTTACGTTGAGTTTGACCTTCACGCAGCATTTCTAATATTGGTAACACAAAGCTCGCTGTTTTACCTGTGCCTGTCTGCGCGGCAGCGATAAGGTTCTTACCTGTCAGTATGGCTGGAATTGCCTTCTCTTGAATAGGCGTAGGGGTATTGTAGCCTAGTTCGGTTACAGCTTTTAAAATCGGATCGCTTAATCCAAGGTTGGAGAATGGCATTTGGTATCTCAGGTATATGATTAATAAACATACTGTTAAGGCTGGAAGCGTTAACAGAAGAGCATAGATGTGCATTCTAACATGAAGGAAGAGTATCTGGGATACTTATACCCAAGTAAACTCGCCCTTTGGGAGTGAGCCAGCGAACCCATTTCTGTGTCAAATAACGTTGAAAGGGATTGCCATTCCTACCGTTATTTTCCTTGAACTGAGCACGCTGGTCTCACTCTGAATCCTGCATTATAACCAAATTAACTAAGACTAGCTTTATTCGATAAGGTATAGCGACCAGAGCAGTGTTTGCTTTGGTAGCGCCTGCTGTTACATCGTAACTTCGCGGTTTAATTCATCAATAGGTACAGGCTTGCTAAATAGATAGCCTTGGCCGAAATCACAGCCATACTGTCGAAGTAAATTGAGTTGCTCCTGGGTCTCAATACCTTCTGCAACTACGTTAATTTGTAGTGTGTGGGCCATGGAAATAAGTGCTTGAACAATTTTCTGATCAGAATTATCAGAATCCAACTCCTTAACAAAGCTACGATCAATCTTCAGTTTGTCAACGGGTAAGCGTTTCAGCATGGCTAAGGAAGAGTAACCCGTACCAAAATCATCAATTGCGATTGTAATCCCTAACTCTTTTAGTTGGTTTAAGATGTGTATTGCATACCCGACATTTTCCATCAATGTCGACTCAGTTATCTCGATTTCAAGAAAACGCGCATCAATTTCTACGCTCCGGATGATTTGGCGCATATTATCCAATAAATCCGGATCAGTGAACTGCCTTGGAGATAAGTTAACTGCTACCCGATAGCATTCACCAGAATGTAAGAGGCGCATTTTAATGACCTCACACACCTCTCGAATAGCCCAATAGCCAATATCTTGAATTTTTCCGGACTCTTCCGCAATGCCAATGAACTTGTCGGGATATACAAGCCCTTTTTCAGGGTGGTTCCACCTAATCAAGGCTTCGTAGCCACATAATTGGTTGCTATCGAAATTGATTACTGGTTGGTAGTGTAAAACAAACTGTTTTTCAGTGATTGCAGTGTCTAAACCTTCTTCAATGGCCAACTTTTCTAATGCTTTTTTCTGAAGCGTCTTGTTGAAAAAACGGTAACACTTCTTGCCGTCTTTCTTTGCTGCATACATTGCAATATCCGCGTTTCTCAGTAAAGTGGTCAAGTCGTGTCCGTCTGAAGGGATCATGGTGATCCCCACGGATGCAGAAATGGCTAATTCCTTATTGTTTTGGATAATTGGCTCTGAAATAACGTCGATCAGCTTTTCAGCAATGCGACTGGCATCTCGGATTGAATTGGCATCAAGCAATAGGACAGCAAACTCATCCCCTCCAAGGCGGGCGATGACATCATTTTTGCCGACAATGGAATTCAAGCGATGCGAAATTTGTTGTAGCAGGCGATCACCAGCTTCGTGTCCCATCGAGTCGTTGATGCGCTTAAAATCATCTAGGTCAAAATAGAGTAGAGTCGCCGACTTGTCACCGTGTTTTGTTTGGCGAATGATCCCCCCTAAGCGCTCATTCAAAAGCCGTCTGTTTGCTAGTCCTGTTAGGTAATCGTAAAGTGCAAACTTTTCCAATTCATGTGTTTTTTGTTTAACGATCTTCTGGAGTTTTTCGGGCTGTCGAAGTACAAACCACATAGCCCAAGATACGAACAGAGCGATAGTAATGCTAGCTAAGTAGCCAAGTGCTGACTGCCATAAGCTGCCGTCCATTGGCCGGCTTATGGTTATTGTCCAGGTGGCATTCGGGACATTGACAGTGCTGGAATGATAGGGATAAACGACAGGCTCTTCAGAGGAGGTTATTACTTCTGTCTGGCCCGTATCAGGGGAGCGACGAGATAATTGATAGCGATAGCCTTTGGATTGCAATAGATCCAGTTCCGTTGACGCTAACAAATCGTCTAAATATATCAACGCAGAGGTAAACCCCCAGAACGTCTGCTCGTTACCTTCTTTGAAAAATACCGGATTGCGCCCAATAACCGCCACACCGCCTTGAATCAGCGTGAAAGGGCCGGCCAATGTTAGTTTGTGCTCCTTGATAGCAAGGTGAGCCTCTTTATTACGTTTATCGTCCTTAAGGATGTCGTGCCCGATAGCTTTCTCATTGCCCTTAAGGGGATGTATCTTTTGGATTATCCCACCCGGTGCCAGTTGGAGCTTGGAAATCCCGCCTACCGACCTCATAACCTCTTTAGAGTAGTGTTCAAAATCGTCAATCAGTCCACCTTGTTGTTGGACTTCCAGGGCTAAAATTTGTGTAGCAGATAATGATTGTGAAAGTTGGCGTTCAAATGCTTTTGCCTGCGCATTACCGATATCACTCAGCAGCAGGTAATGTTCTTGAGCGTTCAGCGCCTGGCTCATATGAGTCCAATATATGCCAATCGAGCTTATAAGAAGGTATAGCGCTCCACAAACTACGATTCGACTAGGTAGGTATATTTGTTTCATCCATGCTTTTATTATTATCCTGTTTGTTGAGTTAAAGTTAACACATTTGCTATATCAATAACCAACTAGATATCAGATCAGCTTTCCTTACCTGAAAGTACCTTTGAGTATTCAAGCGCCTATTTGATGGTTCGGTCAAAAGTCATAGATTCAGCTTATACTCAAAACTTGGGCAGAAATATTCCACTTGGAAAAACAAGCCAATGGCGAAGAGAGTAATCCTGACCATTGTTGGGCTGATTATGGTAATTGGAGTCATTGCTGGTATAAAGGCGCTTCAGATCCGCCGGATGATCGATACGGGTTCTGAATTTGTCGAGCCTCCTGAGACGGTGACTACTGCCGAAGTGCGTTCCGAGTACTGGGAATCGTTGCTGACAGCAGTTGGTTCACTGGAAGCTGTTCATGGGGTGACTGTGGCAGCAGAGCTTCCGGGTAAAGTGGTGCAGATTACTTTCGACTCAGGAACAAGGGTCAAAAAAGGGGACTTGCTAGTACGTCAGAACATTGCTTCGGAGCAGGCCCAGCTTGCGGGGTCTGAGGCCAATGTCGATCTGGCCAAACTTAAATACAATCGTATTTTTGATCTCTATAGGCAAAAAGCCGTCTCTAAGTCTGAATTGGATGCAGCCCGGGCCAATCTTCGCCAGGCGGTCGCTGAAACCGACAATATACGTACCGTCATTGCTAAGAAAACTATTCGCGCCCCGTTCTCCGGCCGCCTCGGCATTCGCCAAGCCGACCTAGGGCAGATCCTGAGCGAGGGTGATGGGATTGTCTCCCTCCAGGCTCTGGGGCCGATTTTTGTCAACTTTCTCCTTCCTCAGCGACAAATATCACAGATCACCATCGGCACTTCGGTGCGGGTGACGACCGATGCGCGCCCGGATACGGTGATCGAAGGAACCATTACGGCTATCAATCCTGAGGTTGACGCTGCATCCCGTAACATCCGGATTCAGGCGACCGTGCCAAATCAAGATGAACTGCTGATACCTGGGATGTTTGTCAATGTCGCTGTCATCTTATCCGCCAGGAAGGAGGTACTCACCATTCCAGCGACTGCTGTTTTGTATGCTCCCTATAGTGATTCGGCCTTTGTGATCGAGAATAACAAGAATGAAGCGATGGATGCGCCCAGTCAGATCCTGCGTCAGCAGTTTGTACGTCTCGGTGAGAAGCGTGGTGATTTCGTTGCCGTCCTGTCTGGCCTGCAGGAAGATGAGATTGTGGTGAGCAGCGGGGTATTTAAGTTGCGTAATGGTCAGGCGGTCGTGGTAGATAATACCCTGTTACCTGAATTCAAGCTCGATCCTAAGCCAGAGAATAACTGATGGGAGAGGCATTCTCCGGGAGTAGGAGAGAGGTCAACCTTGAATGTCTCATCCCTATAATCATGGGTACGGCTTCAATATGAAATTTACTGATCTTTTTATACGCCGTCCCGTTCTAGCTCTGGTGATCAGCTTTGTGATTATCATTGCCGGACTACAAGCCGTACGTTCGCTTAATGTCCGACAGTATCCCCGCAGCGAGAATGCCACGATCACCGTCAGTACCGTTTATATCGGCGCAAGTGCCCACCTGGTTCGTGGTTTTATCACCACTCCGCTGGAGCGGGTCATCGCTGCTGCCGACGGTATCGACTACATCGAGTCGCAAAGCGCTTATAGTCTTTCGACTATCAGGGTTCGCCTCAAGCTAAACTATGATGCGACTAAGGCACTGGCAGAGATCAGCTCGAAAGTGGATCAGGTTCGCAACTATCTTCCACCGGAAGCTGAAGTGCCGACCCTGAATATCGAGTCGGCGGACAGCGAATTTGCTTCGGCTTATCTGAGTTTTAGTTCCGACATTCTTCTACAGAATGAGATCACTGATTATCTAGTGCGGGTGGTGCAACCGCGGCTCAGCGCCATCGAAGGGGTACAGAGAGCCGATATTCTTGGCGCTCGTACTTTCGCCATGCGCATCTGGCTGAAACCCGAGCTTATGGCTGCCCATAATATTAGTCCGGCCCAGGTACACCAGGCTCTGGCCGCCAACAACTTCCTTTCTGCCCTCGGGCAGACTAAGGGGGCGTTAATTCAGGTGAACCTCACGGCTAATACTAATCTGAAGTCGGTGGAAGAGTTCAAGCGCCTCGTTATTCGCCAGCAGGACGATGCTATTGTGCGTATCGAGGATATCGCAGAGGTGGTGCTGGGTGCTGAGGACTACGATACTGAAGTGCGCTTTTCAGGACAGACGGCTGTTTTCATGGGGATCTGGCCCTTGCCCAACGCCAATTCTCTGGATGTTATCAAGCGGGTGCGGGTAGAGATGGATGATATCCGGAAGGCGCTACCCAGCGGCATGGAGACCCGGATAGCCTACGATGCCACGGCATATATTGACAGTGCTATCCATGAAGTTCTCGAAACTCTGGGAGATACCCTGCTCATTGTTGTGGTGATCATCTTTCTCTTTCTTGGCTCTTTCCGCTCGGTGCTGGTTCCGGTGGTAGCGATCCCCTTGTCGTTGATCGGTGCGGTATTTCTCATGCAGGCGTTCGGTTTCACCGTTAATTTGCTTACCCTGCTAGCGGTTGTCCTCTCGGTAGGCTTGGTGGTCGATGATGCCATCGTGGTGGTCGAAAATGTCGAGCGTCACCTCAGTGAAGGGAAGAGCCCCTTTGACGCTGCTATTTTCGGTGCGCGAGAGTTGGTCGGGCCGATCATCGCGATGACTGTCACTTTGGCCGCTGTGTACGCCCCCATTGGGTTGCAGGGGGGGCTAACCGGAGCGCTCTTTCGCGAATTTGCTTTTACCTTGGCTGGTGCAGTAACCATTTCCGGTATTGTAGCGCTGACACTTTCTCCGATGATGTCGGCCAAGCTGCTCAAACCGGGGCTTGAGGAGCACGGGCTAGCCGGTAAGATCGCGGGTGGCTTTAAACGTCTCCGCTTCTATTATGGGCGTCTGCTCGATGTCACACTCAATACCGGTCCAGCCGTCTATATCGTATGGCTCAGTATCAGCCTGGTCACTATACCTATGTTTAGGATGTCTCCGGTGGAGCTAGCTCCGAGTGAAGACCAGGGTGTTATCTTCGGCATTATCGATGCCTCGGCCAATGCAACCCTCGATCAGACCAGCCGTTATGCCGCGGCGGCCAACCAGGCCTTTCATAGTGTGCCTGAGACCGACTTTACCTTTCAAATCACTCTGCCAGCTTCTGGTTTTGGTGGAATGGTGGCTCGTCCCTGGGACGACCGGGATCGCAATGTGTTTGAGATCCTCCCTGAAATTCAGCAGAAACTCCAGGCGATCCCCGGTATCCAGATGTTTCCGGTGACGCCACCTGCGCTGCCTGGAGGCGGGCAGTTCCCGGTAGAGTTCGTTATTGCTTCAACGGCCGAGACTGAGCAGATCCTTGAGTTTGCCCAGCAAATCCAGTTCAAGGCGATGCAAAGTGGTATGTTTGCCTTCCCGCCACTGATAGATGTGAAAATTGACCAGCCGCAGTCCGAATTTATTATTGACCGCGACAGGGTGGCCGATCTCGGCCTAAGCCTCGAGCAGGTCGGGACCGATTTGGGAGTGATGGTAGGGGGGGATTTCGTTAACCGCTTTGACATCGCAGGGCGCAGCTATAAGGTGATCCCCCAAATCCAGCGGATTAATCGTCTCAACCCCTCCCAGTTGCAGGATATTTACATTACCGGACCCGATGGTGGGCTGGTGTCGCTATCCACCATCGCGACCATCGAAAATGCTACTGTGCCCAGATCCCTTAATCGTTTCCAGCAGCTCAATTCCGTCAAGATCAGCGGAGTGTCGGTACGTCCGTTGAATGAGGCGCTGAGCTATCTTGAAGCTGAGGCGGCAAAAATTCTCCCCGACGGATATGCACTGGACTACACGGGGGAGTCACGGCAGCTAAGAACAGAGGGAGATCGATTTCTTCCGGCGTTTGTCTTGGCTATCACCCTGATCTTTCTGGTTCTTGCGGCTCAGTTCAATAGTTTCCGCGATCCCTTCGTTATTCTCGCTGGCTCGGTGCCGCTGGCGATGTTCGGTGCGTTGACTTTCACTTTCCTGAAAATGCCTGATCCGAACATCCCGTTCTGGACCCAGGGCTGGACCACCACGATGAACATTTATTCCCAGGTCGGGTTGGTCACCCTGGTTGGTCTGGTGTCAAAAAACGGTATTTTGATTGTCGAGTTTGCCAATAAGCTCCAGGAGCAGGGCCTCTCCAAAATCGATGCGGTGCATGAAGCCGCATTGACCAGGCTTCGACCGATCCTGATGACTAGCGCTGCTACTATCGCTGGTCATTTCCCTTTAATCTTGGTAACTGGTGCTGGGGCTGCAGCCCGTAATTCTATCGGCCTGGTATTGGTAGGGGGCATGGCGATCGGAACCCTTTTTACTCTCTTCGTCATCCCCTCGATCTACATGCTGGTTGCCCGTGACCATTCAAAAGGCAGTGAGCGGACGGTTTCAACACCTCCTGCCGCGAAGGGGTAGGGGCAGGTAGATATTGGCTCATTGTTTTTCCTGCATCTGGTTTGTCTCTTGTTTCGGGTTTATTGCCTTTAGAAACTTGAATAAATCACTTTCAGTGGACAATACAAGCGTGGAATCTTTCGACAAGATTGTTCGGTACGATTGCATTGTACGAGTAAACTCATACAAGCTCACTGCTTGTGGGCTTTGGTTATATGCCTGTGCATATATTTTAGCTGCTTTGGCATCGGCCTTGCCCCGGATTTCTTCAACCCTACGATAGGCTTCGGATTGGATCTTATTTAAATCACGGACTCGATTTCCCCGGATCCTGGCGGCCTCACCTTTGCCTTCGGACAGAAAGCGTTCTGCAATTTGGCGTCGCTCACTGATCATACGGTCATAGATTTTTGGCCTTACACTGGCGTTGTAGTTGATACGTTTAAAGCGGATATCCAATAGTTCGATGCCAAATACCCGGATTTTTTCTATTGCGGCTGAAAATATTTCTCTTTCAACCTGTTTTCGTCCTTTTTGAATTGGCACTAAATTCCCCATCTTTAAGTCGCGTCGGGTCTCCATCAGGCGCTCATCTCGTAAGGGGTGCCGATCTTTCGTTGTGCGGATAATTTCAATCAATTTATGTTTCGCAATAGCGTTACGGGTTTCGCTGCCAAGAATATCGTCTAATCGGGATTGAGCACTGTGTTCGTCGCGTAAGCGGAGAAAATACTGTAAGGGATCCGTTATCCGCCAACGTGCAAACAAGTCTACTGAAATATACAGCTTATCTTTCGTCGGCATATTTGAGGGGGCACCGTCCCATTCCAATATGCGTTTCTCAATAGTGTTAACGTCTTGTATAAAAGGAATTTTTAACTTTAGCCCAGCTTCTGTTACGGGCTCTCCCACCGGTTTGCCAAACTGGGTAATAATGACTTGCTCGACTTCACTCACGGTATAAAGCGTCCCTTTCGCAGTAAGGGCAAAGAGGGCCACGATACCGAAAATAATGAAGGGTTTTGCTTTTCTCATGGCAGCTTGCCTTTTATTTTCGACTCTGCTTTAAGATCTAGAAATGGCAGAACGCGGTGTGTTTTTTCATCAATGATGATTTTTGAGCGTATGGCTGGCAAAACAGCTTGCATGGTTTCGATATATATTCGCTGGCGGGTGACTTCTGGCGCTTTGCTGTATTCTGCCAGTAAGGCATTGAACCTGGCCGCATCACCTTCTGCTTCATTAATTCTTTTAAGCCGATAACCGTCGGCTTCACGAATACGCTGATCCTTCTCTCCTTCCGCCAATGGGATCACTTTGTTGTAATCTCTGCGTGCATCGTTAATCAGCTTCTCTTTTTCTTGCTTGGCCTGATTAACTTCATTAAACGAGGCCTGAACGGGTTTAGGGGGATTAATATTCTTGAGCTGTACCTGGTCAATATTGATCCCCATTGCATACTTGGTGACAAGTGTCTGCATTTTAATCAGTACTTGAGATTCAATTTCTTGCCGGCCAATCGTAATAACCTCATCAACGGTACGATCACCAACGACTTCCCGCATTACAGATTCTGAAACATCGCGGAGGGTTGCACTGGGTTCACGCACCTTGAACAAGAACTTAACGGGTTCGGCAATACGATATTGAACAACCCATTCGACCAGCGCTGCATTTAAATCACCGGTTACCATTTGCGTTTCAAGTTCAACATCTTGGTCGCCAGCACTTTGGTAAGGGTCACTAATTCCTGGCGTTGTGAAGCCAAATTCTTGTTTTAACTGCCGCTTGACCGGAACAATGGTGGCAATATCGATGCCGAGAGGAAACTTGAAATGTAATCCGGGTTGTACTTCTATATGGAACTTGCCGAAGCGCTGAATGACGGCAACAGAATCACTGGGAACGGTGTAGACGGCTTGCCAAAGGCTAATGACAGCGATGACAAGCAATAGCATTGTTGCAGCACCTGTCAAATCAGCGTAGGGCGAAAAGCGTTTCATTGCGTCTGAGCGATTTTTAAAGATACGGCCAAGTTTGCTCGGAAATTGTGTTCCTTGCTTCCAAGGATCCTCGGATGGGTTGTTATCATTAGACGATGCCATAATGGTTGTCTTGCGATACTTGCAAAAATTGTTGCATAAATAAGGTTGGTTGGACTTGCGTGATTTTGCAAGCTGGTGGATGAAATATAGGAGGCCAGTTAAATAGGACTGGGATAATTATAAGCAGTTAACAAAGGCTTACATTGTTTAGTTAGTCAACACATTCAATGTAATTCATCAATCTCATTCGGCGAAGTGTCAATAGCCGGATAAAATTGATGAACTTGATACTATCAGGGAACCGCTACAATCGATCTGCCAAAAAATCCACCATAGTCCGGATCCTACGGTTGTGTTGTACATCTGCATGGCACACCAGCCAAAATTCCAAGTTGGGAATCGGGGTGCTCGTGAGTAACATTTCGAGTTCAGGAAATTGTTTGATGATTGAAAAGTGAGTGATCGAAATGCCTGCACCCTGACGTGCCATTTCAATATGTAGCGGTAAAAAGTCGGTTCTGTTCAAGAAATCTTCGGGCTTGATATCCCTTCCCAGGGATTTCGCTTCCCTAATCATTTGCGGGTCACGATCAAACCCTAAAATACGGTGTGATGCGAGGTCATCAACGCATTGGGGACGCCCATGTCTGTCGAGATAATGCCTGCTAGCACAAAAACGAAGGGGGATGTCTGGCAATCGCCTGGCTACCAAATCTGGCTGGGTGGGGCGAAACATGCGCAAAGCGATGTCGGCATCACGTTTTGATAAGCTGGTGGCCTTATTGGAAATCTCAATTTCAACCTGTACTTCTGGATAGAGGTCGTTAAATTCAGCGATCAATGGCGGTAAATAATAAAGCCCGATGACTTCGTTCGCGCTTATGCGAACATTGCCAGCCAGAGAGACATTAACGCCTGAGGCTGTGCGCAAAAGGCTGTTGGCCGCCTCCTGCATTGGCGTACTACATTCAAGCAACTGCGCCCCCGCTTCGGTAAGCTTCAGCCCTTGGGTGCTTCGATCAAATAATGCCACCTTGAGACTCGCTTCAAGGGCTGTCATATGCCGACTTAACGTTGGTTGAGAGGTTCCCAATGTTTGGGCGGCCTTGGAAAGACTGCCGGAATGAGCCACTTCGATAAAGCTCTGTATCCAATTCCACTGTAATTTGTTCATTGCCTTAATACCCACAATGCTTATTCATATTTGCATAGCAACCATGCTAAAACGAGTGTTCCATAAACAAATAGGAATAACCATACTTGGCATTAACTTAAATGAACAAAGGTGTTATCCAATGAATACTACTTATCAAAGCAAAGCATCCTTCAATAATCCTGAGACTTTCCCCGCATCGATGAAATCCGCATTGGTGATTGGTTGCACCGGAGCCTTTGGAAGTGCTGTCGCTAAAGAGCTACTCCATCGCGGTTGGACCATAAAAGTCCTGATGCGATCCCCCGGGAAATGTCCCAGCTGGCTGGCTTGCAGTCAGGTTATTGAGGGTGATTGCAGATCAATCAAGGATGTTGACAAAGCCGCTGAAGATGTTGACCTGATTGTTTACGGCGCTAATCCGATCTATACGGATTGGCATGAAAAAGCCGAAGCGATGTTAGAACCCACGGCACAGGTAGCCGAGAAGCGATCGTTGCATGTTCTGTTTCCCGGCAACGTTTATGGGTTTGATCCGAGCAAAACGCCGACAATTTCTGAAACCTCTGAACAATGTCCGGTAACGGACAAGGGCGTTATTCGTCAGCGTATGGAACAGCGGCTGGAGCGGGCCAGTCAACGGGGCGCCACTATTACGCTGGTTCGCATTGGCGACTTTATCGTGAAAAATTCGGAAAGCGCCACGATTAACCACCTGTTGGTGCGTGGAAAAAAGGGTTGGACTCTTGCCAACCCCTCATCCGGCCCTCATCAGCACAGTTTCGCCTGGTTGCCGGATGTCGCTGCAAACGCAGTATCCCTTCTTGACCATGATAAAAGTGGTTTTAATGTATGGCATGAGCCAGGTGTTGTGACGACACATCAACAGTGGCTATCTGCATTTGAACAGCTCAAATTGCCTGTCAAATCTAAACAGTTTCCTTGGTGGGCACTTATCCCCATATCTTGGTTCAACCCGATGATGCGGGAAGTCGTCAAGATGCGTTACCTTTGGCAGCAACCGTTGTTGCTGGATGGCACAAAAATGAAATCAACGCTGGGTGATGATTATCGATGCAGTTCCCTGACGGAGGTTGTGTGCGCATTGGTAAAGCCATGATCATAGACGGCAGTGATGGCGTAGTGAATTTGGCCACAGGTTAGGTGATTATCACTGGTCAGACCTTGAGTTTAATGTTATATGAATGCCATGCATATGTATCAAGAGGCGGCCATTTAATGAATGTTTTTTGCACGGATGAAATAGATGTTTATTGTCAAGATGGTCAAAAACTTGCTGCCACTCTTTATAAACCGAGTCTTGAAGTAAAAGGGGCGGTATTGGTCTGCCCCGCAACCGGTGTCAAAAGACAGTTTTATAACAGCTTTGCGTGTTTTTTGGCTGAGAATGGCTACGCCTCTATTACATTTGATAACCGTGGTATTGGACAATCTTTATCAGGAAATATAAGTGCGAATAAGGCCTCATTGCAGTGTTGGGGAGAGCAGGATATGCCAGCAGTACTCGACTTTCTCAAAACGACCTATCCAGAAAGCACCTATCACCTGATTGGTCATAGCGCGGGTGGTCAACTGGTCGGTTTAATGCACAATGCAGAAGAGCTCAGTTCAATTTTCAATTATGCTTGCTCTTCCGGTCAGTTAAGAAACATGAAAATGCCTTATTTATTGAAGGCTCATTTCTTTATGAACCTATTTATCCCTATGAGTAACCTGATTTTTGGCTATACGAAATCGCAGTTGGTTGGAATGGGGGAGCCTTTGCCTAAAGCCGTCGCCCAGCAATGGCGTGAGTGGTGTAATGGCCAAGGCTATGTAAAAACAGCTTTTGGCAAAACTATAAATAACCACCTGTATAGCAAACTCACAACGCCTTCTTTATGGGTTAATGCAACCGATGACGATATCGCGATAGATGCTAACGTAGCCGATATGCTGACAGTGTTTGAAAATGTAAAGGCGGAAACGCTGACGTTATCCCCCCAAGAGTACAACTTGGATGAAATTGGTCATATGAAGTTTTTTAGCCGAAAGTCGAGTCAGTTGTGGACACTTGTTTTAGGTTGGTTAGAAAAGCAAAGCTGACATAACAATATATTCCTTTCTTTTGTGCTAGAACCCTCAACATGGTTCTTTGCATGTTCTTATACAAGCTAAATGTTGAGTTAAAGTTGTTCAATACCATGTAACCTTTAGTCAGGTTTATTATCCATACAATGCAATCAAGGTAATGTATTACAGTTGGCGGTTTTGGTATGTAATTCCGTGTGCTCTGTTGGCTCAGCGTGGCACAACTTATTGAAGGCGCAGGGCAACCAGCGTATAGGTCCAAATGATTTCGTGAAAGTGGCCGTTTTAGAGTACTATGTCGGTAATTGAGCGTACTGTAGTTATCTATGACCATTAAAGTAACAAATCTGCCAGAACCTGAAGTCACATGTGCCAACTGCCAAGCTTGCTGTTGTCGTTTAGAAGTTATGATTATTACTGACACCGGTGTGCCAGAGGAACATATTGCAACTGATGTGTGGGGAGGGGAGGTCATGGCGCGTTTAGACGATGGGTGGTGTTCTGCCTTAGACCGCGATACCTTGATGTGTACAATCTACGAAAATCGGCCATGGATTTGCCGAGAGTTTGAAATGGGTTCGTATGAATGTATCAATGAACGAACTGAAAATATGTAACGGCTTCACTTAGCACTAATTGGTAGATGATTTCTTTTTTGCAGTCGTCTACTCTTTCCCTTGTAATACAGCATCGTTTAAATTCCCTATCTTCGTTCACTTTATAGCCAATGAATATGCCTAAGATTGCTGTTAAAGTTGAATGCTATGCCGGTTCACTAAAACCAACCCTTAGTGCGCTGATGTCTATGGTTTGCACTATCCTTTGTACATAATCGGCCTAAGAGAAGCTCTCTACGAGGTTTCCATGAGCACTGAGCGGGTTCGTAAGGATGTCGGCAAAGGTAAAAAAACGCCAAAACTCGAGGTCTTGCGCAATATTGGGATCATTGCCCATATCGATGCCGGTAAGACCACCACCACAGAGCGGATACTTTACTACACTGGACGAACCCATCGTCTTGGCTCCGTGGACGACGGTACGACGGTGACCGATTGGATGGCTCAGGAGAAAGAGCGAGGGATCACGATTGTTTCCGCCGTCATCACAGCCAGCTGGCGTGAGCATCAGATCAACCTGATCGACACCCCCGGTCATATCGATTTCACTGCAGAGGTCCAGCGGGCACTACGGGTGCTTGATGGTGGAATTGTGGTTTTCGATGCGGTTCATGGCGTGGAACCGCAGAGTGAAACGGTGTGGCGCCAAGCTGATCGCTACCGTGTACCACGCATCTGTTTTGTCAACAAAATGGACCGGCTAGGTGCAAATTTTGACTTCGCCGTAGATATGATTGAGCAACGCCTGGGAGCCCGATGCGTCGTCCTGCAGATCCCTATCGGGGCAGAGACGGAATTCGAGGGGGTGATCGACCTGTTACGGATGCAAGCGATACGCTGGCCGGATCAGTTAGGGGCCACTTCCGACGTGGGTGAGATCCCACCTAGCTTGAGGGAACGGGCAGAGCAGGCGCGCGCCTTGCTGCTAGAACGGGTGGTGGAAACAGATGACCAATTGCTAGAACGCTATCTCGAGGGAGAGGAGCTGGATTTTGAAACACTGACGAGCGCACTACGCCGGGCCACTATCGCCAATCAGCTATTTCCGGTTTTATGTGGCGCCGCATTGCGGAATAAAGGGATCCAGCCGTTACTCGATGCCGTGGTGGACTACCTCCCATCCCCATTGGATATAGGGCCTGTCGTTGGGATCGATCCTCGAACCCAGACGTCCTCTGAACGAGCTCCAAGCTCAGAAACCTCACTTGCCGCGCTTGTGTTCAAGGTGGTTTCTGACCCCTATGTCGGCCATCTGGCTTATCTGCGGGTCTACTCTGGGAAGCTGCAACCTGGGGACCGAGTATACAACGCTACTCGGGGAAAGAGCGAACGGCTCGGCCGCCTAGTACGGATGTATGCCGACCATCGCGAAGCGTTGGATCAGATTTCGGCCGGTAATATCGATGCAGTGCTGGGCATGAAAACCGCCTATACAGGTGATACCCTCTGTGACGGGGATGAGCCTATCTTACTGGAATCGATTCAGTTTCCCGAACCGGTGATCAATATTGCCCTAGAGCCCAAAAACCATGAGGACGTGAAGCAACTCAGCCTGGCTCTGCACCATTTGGCGGAAGAGGACCCCACTTTCAAGACGCACATCGATGAGGATACCGGTCAAACTATCCTGGAGGGCATGGGGGAGTTGCATCTTCAGGTTATTGTCGATCGCCTACAACGGGAACACGATATTCAAGTCAAAACCAGCAACCCCCGAGTCGCTTACAAAGAAACGATCAGCCAACCGGTCTTCCAACTCGAGGCGCGCCATGTCAAACAAACCGGTGGCCGAGGTCAATATGCCCACGTGGTGCTGGATATCGAGCCTGGAGAACCAGGCAGCGGTATCTCTGTTGAAAGCCGAATCAGCGGTGGCGCTATTCCTCGTGAATTTATCCCTGACGTTATAAAAGGGGTTGAAGAGGCGGCGCGCTGCGGTGTTCTTGGTGGATATGCCGTTACGGATGTCAGTGTGACCCTACAAAACGGTTCCTTTCACGAAGAGGACTCTAGTGATCAAGCCTTCCGGACTGCAGGAGCCAAGGCCTTCATCGCTGCAGTATGTAAGGGGGAGCCTATTCTGCTAGAGCCAATATGCCGGGTGGAGGTGACAACGCCTGAGGAATTCACTGGCGACGTGTTGGGCCAGTTGAGCGCCAGACGTGGAGAAATAGAAGGCCTAACATCCCGTTCGGGCGGTATTGAAGTGATCCGAGGGCATGTGCCGTTACGGGAAATGTTCGGGTACGCGACTCAGTTACGTTCTGTCACTCAAGGGCGTGCTCTCTTCTCCATGGAGTTCGACCACTACACTCCTCTCCCGCTAGAACTGCAGCAGGAGGTGCTTGAACATGGCTGATAAGGTTTTGCCTCATTTTTAGTTAGAGCTGTAGCTCATTCATATCGTGTTAACTGTGATTTGGGCTAGATTTGGTAATCTTGGTTAGGTATGCCAAATCGTTTCAATCTGAGATTTGGCTGCTTCTGCGGCCTGAAAGTCGTGTCGTGGTGTATATTACGGGTGTTATGGTAAATCCGCTGTTGTAAATCTACTTAACCATCATTGTTGGGTTTTAGAATTCAAGTCATCCCATTTTGAAATACTATTTTTACGCCTACTCCATTCAGCATAAATTGCGACAGAAAAGCTATAGCCAACTGTCATGATTAAGACAGGTATTATGATATCAGCCAGAGGTATTTCAAATGGTATCCAAACAACAAGTGCCATAAAAACACTCCACGGTACTCCAAACCCAAAAAATGAAACCATAAGATTCATTGTAAAGGAGTTATAGTGGAATGGGCGTAACTTGAAGCCCATTTTTCTAAACCAACGAACATATGGTGGGTTGAAATTTGATTTCCATATACCACATCGTTCTAATTCACTATGAGCAGACATTAATTTTGCGTCAAAGCACATACTAAACCCTTTTAATATTTAGGCACTATTACATCAAATTATATTTATTCAATAACATTGGTGATAATGATTGAATAACCTAACGCCTACAATAAGCTGTGCGTTACAAGCCTCTTAAGCCAATAATGAAAACCGTAATTACTGAGTCAACTTATACAAAAGCGAATAAAACATATCTCATACCACCATCAACAGTTTATGATCACACTCACAAAAAATACGATGTGATAAATGTTTATGCATATAATTTATCCCGAAGCATGATAGATGGTGACATCAGAGATGTTGACGGTTAAGCATCACAGCCATCATTTTTTACATGACTCAAAATTAACTAACAAACACTGACACTTACTTCTTCCCGTTTGCGAGCGTTTGATGTATCTCATATAGCCTGATGTAGTGAATGACACAGCTTAGTTTGAGATACTTTACTTAAGAGGAAGGTCGTCATTAGGTCATTAACTCTCATTCACTTCTGTCCCTTACCGAGTTAGCGACTGCCAGTCCTTGTTGCCAGTCCTTGTTGCCAGCCCTTGTTCAATTGACTGTCTGATTAGATTGAGTCATAGGTGCTAGGTTGCTTATAAGTCAGTACATATAAGTATCTTATCATCAATTTAAAATGAAGAAGGAATAGGGCCAATTACCTTGGAATGCCTCATCACGACTAACGTCTTAAAGTTTTTTACGCTGTCATCTTTATGCAATACCCGTTGGGTGAAATCATCAAACGCTTCCATATCTTTTGCTATCACTTGTAAAACCAAGTCAAAGTCTCCAGTAACGTACCAAGAGTCTATGATTTCAGGCTCTTTATTTACCCTAGTTAAAAACTGGTTAACTATCGAACTATGATCTCTTTCTAATGTAACTAATAGCATCATGCTCAGTGGCCAACCCATGCTCTTAGGCTTGACTATCGCAATTTCTCGTTCGATTAAGCCGCTTTTACGCAATTGCCTTACCCTGCGATAACATGCGGGCTCTGAAAGCCCTACCTTGTCGGCTAAGGCGCTCATTGACGATTTAGCATCTATTTGCAGTTGCTCTAAAATTTTGTAATCGATAACGTCCATAGGTTCAAAATCCTTTTGACTTAGCTGTGATAATTTTTATCACCAAACGCTCAATAATGTCAATAATAATCTTATCATAATGATAAATTTTCTCGTACATCATAAATGTGGAAGGCGAGAAAATCATGGAACGTAAGTTTATTCATAATGGGATTGCGATATCTTTATCGGCGATAGTTTTGGCAATGATTTCGATAACCGCAGGGGCATCTCTAGCTAAATCCATGTTCTCATCTTTAAGTCCCGAAGGTGTTACTGTTTTGCGAATAACAATATCTGCCGTGCTCCTCTTTTTTGGATTGCGTGTTTGGGACGTGAAGTTAACCAGTAACAATATAGGATCTGTGATTGCCTATGGCATCACGATCGCTGGGATGAATCTCTTTCTTTATTTAGCCATCAAAACGATACCTGTTGGGGTAGCACTAGCCATTGAGTTAATTGGGCCGTTATTCGTTTCTGTTATTTTTTCACAAAAACGATCTGATTTTTTATGGGTTGTCTTAGCAGCTTTAGGGATTTACCTTTTAGTTCCTAACTCAACAAGTGTTTCTAATCTTGATTCTATCGGTGTTTTATATGCATTGGTTGCAGGCATCTTTTGGGGAGGCTATGTTATTGCCGGGAAAAAAGCAGGCCTACAACATGGACGCAAAGCACCCGCTTTGGGCTTAATTGTTGCTTCGGTATTTATGTTTCCGATCAGTATTGAAACACTATCTATCAGTCTCATTGATATGGATTTACTCATTTTAAGTGTTTTTGTTGCATTGTTATCGAGTACGATCCCTTTGATATTAGAAATGATGGCTTTGAGAGACTTACCGACAAAAACGTATGGTGTTTTGACGAGTGGTGAGCCTGTTGTTGGTGCTATTGTTAGTTTCATTATATTAGGAGAGGTGCTTACACCTATTCAATGCCTCGGCATCGTAACCATCATGATAGCTTCAATAGGGACTGTTATGTCGCCAGTGTCAAGTAACCTAGTCATTAGGCCACAAGATCCGTTAAACGATTGATGACCATTTTTTTATGGCCAGATTGGTATCAATGAAGACTATGCTTGGAAATTTCTGATGACGAGCGTTACAGGCTTAATGGCTTGGCTTTTATCTGATTTCATCTCAAAGGTAGCCGAACAATTTGTTGCGGCTACCTTAGCGCGGCTAAGATTGCGCTTATTTAGCAAGCTCAGCGGCTGTGTCTACAAAGATACCCTGGATGTCTTTTGCTTCGCGCTCCGTTTGGCCACCATGTTTTAGGAATGCGCCGATAATAGCCTGGGTTTTCTCTTCTTTTGCTCGTTCAAGGAAGTAGCGCAACTCTAGCTCAGTACCCGCACTTTCATCTTTTATTGAAGTCTCGATGATCTCTTTGTACATCAGGATATCACGTACTTCTAATTGGCTAATGACACTCAGAGTCTGGGATAAGAAGTCGTCCATTTCCGCTTTAGGTACATATTGAGTGATAATATTTAACGCTTCTGCTTGCTGAGCACTAAAATCATTACCAAGCAGCAGCGCTTGTAGTGCTTTGCCTTTACCGAGTCTTCTCGCGAACTGCACCGCACCTTGGCCACCAGTAGGGATGTTTACGTGAATTTCAGGCTGAGCAAATGCGGCGTTTTCCGTGCCGTATGCCAAATCACACGACATTATGAACTCATTACCGCCCCCACGTGCGACGCCGTCAACCACGGCGACAGATAACTGCTTCATTGCCTTGATATTGGCAATCATATGATTAAATTCAATAGATGCAGCTTGGCCACCCTGAGTTCCGTTGATTACATGTAGATCTAAATGAGCCAAGAAGAACTGCTCGTGAAGTGATTTGAATACCACCACTTTTGTATCGCGGTCTCCTTCTTGTGACAAAACAAATTTGTTAATTTCGTTGATTAGATCAATCGTTAAAATATTCACTGGTGGATTGTTGATAGTAACGACTGCAATGCCATTGTTGTGGGTAATCGATAATTTGTTCATGAAGCCTTCCTCATTTGTCTAAATGGGCTTTATCAGTGTACGCCCTCAATGTGTTGCTACTATAAATTTGTCATCGATGAAGAAAAATGGTCAAATCTTCATATCATTGGTGCCAAAAATGCAACAAAAGGTGAGGTATGGATTTTTCTAGCCGATTATTGCTGCTACTTGAAGTGGTGGAACTTGGTTCATTTACTAAAGTGGCCGAGCAGAGAAATGTAGATAGATCCGTTATCTCGAAACATATAAGCCGATTAGAGGATGAACTTGGTGTACGTTTGCTAAACCGAACAACACGATCGCTATCTTTAACCGCGGCTGGCAATGAAATGGTGAACCAAGCAAAATCGTTACGGGTCCTGTTAAATGATACTCATCGGCTGGCTCAAAATTATCATGCTGAACCGAGAGGTGTACTGCGGATCACCAGCTCTACCTTGTTTGGTCGGCAGTATGTTCAACGAGCCGTGCTGGCTTTTCAGAAAAGATATCCAGAAGTCGACGTCGAATTACGTTTAGAAGACCGAATGATGGATATGATAAGCGAAGGATTTGACATTGGCTTTCGCATCGGTAAGCCGAAAAACTCTAGTCTGATCACCAGAAAGATTGCTCGTAATAGGTTATTGATTGTTGCATCCCCCGAGTTTATTAAAAAGCATGGAGAAATAGAAACTGTTGAGCAATTGGAATCTTTGCCTGCTGCTGTTTACTCCGCACCGGGGCTATTGATCGATAAATTTACGTATTTCGATCACAATAAAGAAGGCAAGCACCTTCAATTGAATGTTGCTTATAAAGTGAATGATGTTGAGATGGTGACGAGAACTGCCACTGCGGGGAATATGCTAGCTGTAGTAACGGCACAGATGATTGAAAATGAAATCTTGGAAGGCAAGCTCATCCCGATAATGACGCAGCTTCATTTAGATGATTTCGGTATTTTTTACGCCGTGTATCCCCACAGAGATGCACCCATCAAAACTAAACTGTTCATTGATACACTTAAGTCAATCGTCGGTGAAGATGTGCCAATTTGGGAAAAGCAGATCCCCAATTTTGAGAAAATGTATGGGCGAGCGTAATAGTAGGGGAGATACTGCAATATTATTAAGGCGCAGTTTAAATGATTAGGGATAATTTGGAGGGCAATATATCGAGTGTATTATCCAGCATCTTCTTGGCTAGCCAACATTGAGTTAATGGTATTGGTGATTCCCCTCTGTTCAGAACTGCTGCGGTGTGGTGCGGAAATTCTCATAGAGTGCCTTGATGTAGGAAGAGTTATTTCGTGCGAACGAAATATTGGGCGACTATTGGGACAGACTGATGGTAGCCTATCGCGAAAATAAAAACAGAAGGAGGTTGGTATGACACAAAAGCATTCTCTAAGAGGTGTCTTTCGCGGCAAGGTGGCTCATCGTTTTGGCATGGTAACGGCAATTGATAAGGTTCTTGTTCAAGAGGATATTTACCTTTCGGCAGAAGGGTTAGAAGGTGATGAGTGCGCAGATCAGAAACACCATGGCGGTGTTGAGCGTGCGCTTCATCATTATCCCGTGGAGCATTATGCTTACTGGAAGAATAAATACCAATCAGATTCACAGTGGCAAGCGCCGGGAATGGGTGAAAACCTCAGCTCAGAGGGTATGTCGGAAGACAATGTTTGTCTTGGTGATCGCTACCAATGGGGTGAGGCCATCATTGAAATCAGCCAACCTCGTTCACCATGCTTCAAGCTTAACCAGCGTTGGGGCGTGGAAAACTTCTCTGTCGACATGCAGGACATCAGCCGTTGCGGCTGGCTCTATCGGGTGATCCAACCGGGTAGGGTGAACGTAAATGAACCTCTGGTGCTAGTGGAGAGAATGGAAAACGCCATGACAGTGCAAGAGGTCTGTGAGTATTATTTTGGTGATCCTTTGAACCAAGAAGGACTCCTCAAGCTAAAGCAGCAAGATCGTTTATCGCAAAGCTGGATGAGTAAAGTCGAGCTGCGACTTGAAACCGGTGAGGTGGAGAACTGGAACTTCCGATTGCTGGGGCATGCTTAATCAACAATAGAGTGAAAAGTTGATTTTCTCTCAGCAAGAAGAAAATCAATGACTACAGATTATTACCTTCCAAATGTTGTAGTGGTGAAATAGATATTCATGGTTGAGTACGCCACCAGGCTGCATCTGGTGGCGTTGATAAAACTAGGACTATAGGTTGTTTGCCACTTTGCTGTGTGATGCAAAAAAGGCTTAGTGCATGTGTTTTTTCGGGCCGTGACGAACAAGATCTTTACCATTTTCGTAAACCTCTTGAGTCACCCAACGGCCTAGAATCAGTTGATGTTTATCATCTAAGACTGCAACGAAAGGGCGGCCATCGGCGTTGTTGGTAGCCAGAGCAACACCTGCTACGTTTGTGAGACCCAGTCCACCATTTTCAACAGACAGTAGAAAATTCTCTAGTTCGTCAAGGCTGTCAATTACATCTTTATCAAATTTCATATGGCTTTCACTTATGTTTCTTTGCAAATCCACCCGTTTATTACAGTATATGATGCTTCGTTAGCATTGTATTTTGAATAGAAAGGGGGCTTTAAGTTGTTTGAATTACAGTTGTTACCCAGGCCGTTAGCCTTTGAAGGTAGTATTTGGGTTACTTTACAGTTGATACAAGATGATTAGAACTGTAAGTGTATCGACTGCTGCAAAACAGCACAATTTATCAATGGTTTGTATAGATTGAAGGCAGTTTCGAACTTATTTATTAGCGAGCAACTGATTGTGACGATTCCCCGCCCATATAGTCTTGGGCGAGGTTCTTGATAGAGTTGGTGAAATTATCTTGGGATCAGAGACCTCAAGGATTACGTGTTTGATCCTAATATGCATTTTTACTTGCAGCTTCTTGTGCCAGCCATTGGTTTATATGTTCTTCGACATGCTTAAAGTCCACGTTCAGTCTGCCGCCGTGAGAAGTGAAAGAGTCAATGGTTCCCTTTTCATCGAAATGACAGGTAGCGCTTATCTGGTCGTCGATAAATTTCCCCCGCATCAACCCGGCATGCATTTTCATTTCAATGTTGAGCTTGGTCGGCGTGTCATACTTGGCCAGCTCGTCGTTGATGCTAATGTACATGTTGACAATAAAGAAATGCGCTATCTGATTTGAATCCTTGTATCCTAAGGGGTTATCAAACGTACTCTTGATTAGGGGGAGTGATGATAAATCATTGTTTTTAAAGCAGCCATATGCTTGCTGTATTAGATCTTTATTTGTCATGCTTCACCTTTTTCATGTATGACCTTGCCAAGGCACAGGCACCTCTGAAAGCGCCAATTCACCCCTCATACAGGGTAGTTACTTAGTAAAGCATAAACTGGTCGAGATCTGTTTGTTCGTGATAATGCCATTTTTGTGTACTCAGTCGGCTACTGCATATCAAATTATCGCTTCCGTTAATTATATTCTACGAGCTCAAATCATAACTGGTGGTTATCAAGATTATAGTAATTGATAATTTTGTGTTTGCTCCGGTTCGCTGTACATTCTCTTCATCGAAGCTAATCCAATATCAAAACGCACTACTCAGCCTATTTACTTTCAAGTGCGGTGACGCGTTTCAAACGGCGATATATGAAATTTTTACACACGATGTTAAGAGTCACTGCCTTGAGAAATCGATCGAGTTTTATACCACTGTATTGGGTATGAATGTGCTGGAAAGAACAGACAATAATGAACACCGCCAAGCAGCATTAAATGCGATTGAAGCGGGCTTTGACGGAATTGAATTGTACGCTGAAAACGGCTACTTGGTTAACCAGTTTCTTGATTCTGAAGCGAACAATAATTTTACTGGACAGGCATAGTTAAAATATACAACTAAAACTGACATTATTAAGTTGATCAAATGCATCTGGAACGAGATTGCTGCTGTGTAGTGGTCAATTTTAGTAATACATAGGGCCTAAATTTCTTATAGGCCCTTTTTAGTGATGATAGTAAGTGGTATTAAAACTACTTAGCTATAAAAGGCCTCAACAGTACCTTTTAGCGTAATCAGAAGAGGTTGTCCGCGACGATCCAACGCTTTAGGTGATGGGATTTTTACCCAACCTTCACTAATGCAATATTCCTCGACATCGAAACGCTCTTTGCCGTTAAGTCGAATACCAATGTTGTGCTCGAAACATTCTGCCACATGGTGTGGGCTACGAGGATTACCCGAAAGGCGATCTGGTAAAGCTGGTTGCGATTTAGTGTCGTTCATGTTCGTGACTTATAGTAAATATAAAGTGCGCTATTGTAGACAATATGGACCTAACGCTCAAGAGATACAGTAATAAATCGTGTTGATGTGTGTTTCTATCTAATTCGTTGATTTTTAAGGAATAAGTCCCAGTTTGTGCCTGTGGGGTTTGAAGGCAAAACCTGAAACAAAAAAAATAATATCACTATATTTAGCTAGTAAATAATTGAATGTAATTACCTGATATCAAGCCTGAGTGTATATATAGCTTAAATTACATATTTTGAATGTCTTAAACGCAATAAAGAGTAAAATACTGATAATTCATCGTAGGTTGTATGCACTTAGTTTCAAGTTTAAAGTGCAACTAAATCGATAGGTATTTATTGATAAATTCTTGTGGTGATTTGAACCCAAGTCGGCCACTTTAGGAGCCAGGTTCAGCCGCATATGGTTCATCAAAAGCAGCTTTGGATCATGCGTCCAGGTGAACCTGAAGAAATTGCAAATGCGGTATTATTACTTGCCGGAAATCGCGTTGGATGGATCACTGGCCAAATTGTTCAAGCGAGCGGTGGCCTTATGCTGTAGTTCCCTCAGCGTAGACATCCAGGCCAGCATGCATTGAGTGATGCTGGCTTCCTCCCAGTTGCGAGCCACTACGCAAAATGACCTGAATGCATGGTTATTAGGGATGATTAGCCTTGGTTAGGCCCTGTTTCACGTACATAACACGGATATTGTTTTTGTTGTCTCTCTACGAAATTGAAATCGAGATCAAAAGAAACCACAGGGTTATCTGATGAGGTTTCTGATATCAACGAGCCATCTGGTGCAAAAGCAAATCCTTTGCCTCCAAAAATCAAATTACTGTTAACTTTTCCAACACGGTTAGAACTGACAACATAACAACCAGAAATTATGGCTGCCATTGAGGCTGCTGTTTTCCACTGCTCAACACCTTGCTCCGTAGCTCTTGGTACAACAAGTAAATGAGCGCCTTGGAGTCGATAAGACCGAGCCCATTCATTAAACATCAGCTCCGTACACAAAAGAAAACCCACCGTTAATTCATCGATTTTGATGACATCGAAACCTGTTTGACCAGTACGAAACCAAGCTGTCTCATAAAAGCCTGCTTCTTCGGGGAAGTAATGTTTTTGGTGCGCAAAACGGTATTCACCACTGAGGAGAGCAAATGCTTCGTTTGCTAGCATGCCTTCACATTTAACAGGTCTGGAGGATAGAACAAGAGGAATATTAAGTTTCTTTAATGCGTCTATACCACTGTCATGAGCGGAAATAGACTCTTCTGCACAATGGGCGTTAAAGTTGCTACTCACAGATAACCATTTTCCAAAAGGCATTTCATTGGTCACTAATACATCAGGCTTTTCAGAAGCTATCTGTTGTTTTATCTTTTCCCATTCATTCCCTTCAGGTAGCAACCCCTCTGGTGATTCAACGTAAGTTATTTTCATCTCATATACTCCATGATTGTGTTCGATTAATATTTGAGTACTAAGTTAATGTAAGAAGACAAAAATGCAGATAGACAAGTCGCCATCATTAACCAGCGATTCGTTGTTTATGCTGACGAATCGCCAGGCATGCTAACGGACATGTTATATTGCCTGTTTCTAGTAATTTTCGGATGTTAAGATCTAAGCGGATTTATGGATAAGTTTGATCAGAAAATTTTAGCCTGCCTAAGCGATGATGCACGCCAATCTAATGCGGAAATTGCACGAAAAGTGGGCCTATCTCGCAGTGCTGTATCGGAACGTATTCACAAGATGGAAGATCGGCAACTGATCTTGGGGTATCGAGCAGAGTTAAAATCACTTGAAAGCAAGGTTGCAGCCTATTTTCAATTATCCTTTAGCCAGAGTTGCTGTGATGAAGTCGAAGCTATTCTTCGGCCTTATCGCGAGATTCGAAGCTGCCACAGTACTTCTGGGGAAGTGGATATGATGATTTTTGCAGAAGCGGAGGGAATAGTAGAATTAAACGACTTGCGAAACCGCCTTGAGCAATTACCGAAATTGACTCGGATCATCACTCATACAGTATTAGAAGAGCGCATTCGTAGATGATGGATGAAGATCTCTGGCGCTTTGCTATACCAGAAATTATCCGAGGGGCGTGTGCTAGGTTCTCAACGTACTAAACGACTGTTTGCATTATAAGAACTCGGTGAAATGCCTAAGCTACCAGTCTTTGACGAGATCAAACGTCCTGTGCTGGCATCAATTCAAGCAATTGCGCTAAGCATTCCTTATCTAACACTGGATGAGGCTCAATGCCGGTAATCAAAACTATATCTACCGCAGGCAGTGGTGGCATGTCGTCGAGGATCTTAAGATCGTTAGTCACACTGATTCCTCCCATTGCACCAATTGCCATACCTGAACGAACAATGGCACGTTGTGCTGAAGCGGTATTACAGCACGCCAACAATTGATAAGGCATGCCTCGCTTGGTTAAGCAATCAATGGCGGCTGCGTGGTATTTGCAGTCGGTTTGAAACAAGGCGAGAGGCAAAGGTTGGGATTCATCTAATTTAAAATCTGGATGGCTGATCCACACACCTTTGTCGTTGGCGAGCCAGTAACCCTCTTCACTGCCCGGCGCACGAGTAACGATGGCAGCGTCCAGCTTTCCTTCGTCGAGCTTTTCTCTCAGACTGATGCTGGGTTCACTAAACACGTGGATGGAACACGTAGGCTCGGTTTGCTGTAATACACGGATGACGTTAGGTAAGATGTTGTCGTTGTAATCTTCTGGGCAACCCAAGCGTAAAGGGCGTTTGTTCTCGTATCGTTTGACTTGTTTGAGTGCTTGATTATGTAAGCTGACTAGCTGCTCGGCATGGGAACGCAGTGCCAATCCGGCCTCACTCAATACGAGGTTGCGGCCGTCTTTTTCAAACAAGCTAACGCTGAGTTCATCTTCCAACTTGCGCATTTGGGCGCTAAACGCAGATTGGGTACGGTTGATTTGCTTAGCGGCACGAGTAAAGCTGCCTGTTTCCACAAAGGCGAGAAGGCTGCGTAGCGCGTCGATATCCATATCAAAAATCCACCCATCGTTTTTGTTGAAGTATTCCATCAAAACTATCCGTTAGTCCGGCAGAAAACAATCAGATATTGTGATTTCAGACCTTAGTTAATCGCAACACAAACTGCATGGAGGCTTCAATGCAACTGTTTATTGGCAACCAAAACTACTCAAGCTGGTCACTTCGCGCGTGGCTGATCTTCTCTCAATACAATTTGAAGGTGGAAGTGACCAAGCTGAAGCTATTTACCGAGGATTTCTACAAAACTTTAGAGGGCATCACACCAACAGCCAAAGTGCCAAACTTGGTGCATCATGGCGTAACAGTATGGGACTCGCTCGCGATTTTGGAATACGTGAATGAACAACACCTACAAGGAAAAGCATGGCCAAGTGATGCTGCTGAGAGAGCTAAAGCTCGTGCCATTGCAGCAGAAATACACTCTGGCTTTTTCGATTTAAGAAATGAGCTGCCAATGAATATTCGCGCTCGCAGAAAGGTTGAGTTAAGTGATGGCGCACTGAAGGATATCACGCGTATCGACGCTATTTGGTCGGAGCAAGCACAGCAGTACCCAGATGGTTGGTTGTTTGGTGAATGGTCAATTGCCGATGCCATGTACGCACCTGTCGCGCTGCGTTTCCTAACCTACGGAATTGAGTTGTCTGAGGGCGCGAGAGCGTATCAACAAAAGGTCTTGGCGAGCGCTTCATTGCAACAATGGTTGGAGGACGCGAGCTTAGAGAAAGACATTGTTGAAGAGGATGAGGCTGGTGAAGTGGTTTAATACCTCATAACAGAACTCAACGTTGCATCATTCTGTACAGGTAGGAACGAGCGTGATAGGGAGTCTCTCTACCACGCTTAAGTTGCTGCATGTTCATATAATTCGGTCCACCACTGCCAGAGCTGCACCTTCAATACTAAACATTAGGCTAAGCGACTTTTCCATACTTGATTTAATTCATTAATTGCTAATTTAGCAAGCTCACTAACTCAGCATTGTCCAAAGGCGAGTTACGTCAACTGATTTGTTAACAAGGTTCTGTCCAAAAGTGAGATTTAGCAAGGCTGTTTTCTAAAAGTTTCAAAGTACTGGCAAAAGTTCATTGAAACTCACGTCTACACAAGTAGTCAACTGCGTCTCAAATCCGCACTCTGCATTTTATACAGGTATTAGTATAAAATGCAGAGTAGCGAAATTTATTTATTGAACATAAAATTGAAACGTTCATTCATATAGACAACAAAATAATTATCATACAGATGAAATTTAGAGTTCCTAATATAATCTCTGAATATAGACCTGATATCAGCTCTTTACATACTTTGCCATCAATTCTAAGTGATACTACTCTACCAAAGGCATAACCTAAGAATGTTATAGTAGCAATTACAAATGACCAAAACTCTACAGTAGGGATAAATATCCCAAGTAGAATAATGACACCTGATAGAAATAATTGTGATCCTGCGGATCTCATTTCATTGTATATATCTGATTTATGTTCAAGTTTTACATCAGAATTCTGGGAGTATCTTGTAAGGCATAATGATGAAATTGGTTTAACCAATCTATTCAATCCCGCATAACATAATAATAATCCTGATAGCGCTAAAACTACAATATTGATAATTTCCATATAATGATCCCTAAATGGTTTTGTCGTCTATTAACAAACCTCTAAGAAATATTTCTATTGAGGCAGTAACATCTTCTTCGAAGTTGGGTTTCATGATTTTAAAATCATCGTGTTCATATATTTTTTTTATAGACTCGTTTTGAAAGTTTGCTGCCCAAAAATTGGATGTGATTGCAAAATTAGAATTTATTAACTGGAAAGCTTTACTTAGTTCTAGGGATGGATAAATCTTTATGATTTCTATAGCTACTTGAAGTAATAAATCCTTAGACATAGCTTTAAATTTTAATAGTTGATCATATGAGCTGTTTCTTTCTAACGATAAAAAAAGAAGTGGTATCAGGTCTAAGAAATTGGGGTACTTTAAATATGAGTCTACCCATGTTTTCGCAAATATCGCGTAAGATTCGTTTTCATTAAGTCCTCTTAGCTCCAATATATAATGCTTTTGCCACGTCTTAAACATTTCTCCAAATATATTCAAAAAAATATCTTCTTTTGATTTGAAATATCTATACATATTAGATTTAGTAAAGCAGGCTTCCTTTGCAATCATGTTGAAACTAACATTATCATAACCGTGCTTTTTAAAAAGACGCAAGGTAGCTTCAAATATTTCCATTTTTCTTAAGTCTTTTTGTTTATCAGTTGTTGCTCTTCGCCAATCCATATTATTCCCCAAACGACACTTAAGAGACCGGTTGTCTTTAGTGTTGTCATGTTAAGTGACCAGTGGTCTCTTTGTCAAGGGGTGATGAGTCTTTATCCACGAGATGGGCTTATAAATATATTCTGAAGGCGCAAAAAATAAGACTACTTTGGTGCTAAATAGAATTGTTTAACTAGCAGAACCTGAAACTCATCGAGGACACACACAACGGTATCGTTCGAGTGTGTGTCATTAGCTCCCAAATACACACCAGACGCCAATTATTCAAAGGTAGACAGTAGGCATCGTTGATCAGGTAAGCGTGAACCCCAACTAATAGCACTACTTCCCATACCTCAAGTAATCTGCTTAAAGCTAAATTAGCAAAATCCCTGATACATATTTGTCTAAGAAGTAGGCTAGGGCAGTTCAATCAAGCATTTATGTCCCAAAGTTAGTTAGCAAACAAACTGAGGCAGTAATTCCTCATAGTGCTTTGCTATATGTAACCAGTTTAGGCAATGGAGTGCAAAATCCGCATCCAATGCTACAGTCGTTATGAGTTCGTGTTAAGCGAGTAGCGGCGTGATTAAGAGCAAAAGTAACGGGTCAACTCTCGCTTTTTGCATATAGTAATTGGTGGAGCATGGGTTATAGAAAGCCTGATATTAGCCTGATGCAAAAGGCAATACTTGCTCCTGTGAAGCTCTGGTAACGTTTTTAATTGGTCAGCACCGAAAGGAATGCTCATGTTCAAGAATCCAATCCTTCTGCTCTCATTGTCTTTAACCGGTGGAATCGCACTGTGGGGTATTGCTGACACGGCTGGTTTGACGGAATTTTCTTCGACGGTGGTCGGGATCATGTTCAATAGTCGAGGTTGGTTCATCATGCTGACCGCCTGCCTGCTGGTGTACCTGTGTATCTGGTTAGCCTTTTCCAAGTACGGGAGCATAAGGCTGGGCAAGGATGACGACAGGCCCGAGTTTTCCACCGTGAGCTGGCTGACGATGCTCTTTGCCGCAGGTATGGGAGTGGGTCTTCTTTATTTTGGTAGTGCCGAACCTCTGTTCCACTATAAATCCTTTCTACCTAACATGAGCCAACCAGACGCGGCACAGAATGCACTTTTTGCCACGGACTTCCATTGGGGGTTCCATGCCTGGGCCATCTACGCCACCGTTGGCCTTATCATTGCCTATTTCAGTTTCCGTAAGGGAACACCTAATCTTATCAGTGCTCCCATCCGGCATGTCTTCGGCGATCGAGGCTGGCCGAAGTGGGTGGGCGGCTTCAGTGACCTCATGGCGATCACCGCGATCGCCATCGGTGTGGGCGGTTCCATCGCCATTGGCGTTTTCCAGGTTCAGGCCGGCGTGGAGTCTCTGTTCGGGTTGGAAAAATCGGGAATGACCATCAGCTTGATTATTTTTGGGATGCTGATCATCGCTTACCTCGGCCCACTGACGGTTGACCTTGGCAAGGGGATGGCAGTGCTCTCTAACACCGCCATGGTCATCGCGGGCTGTCTGATGTTCTTCGTCATCCTCGCCGGCCCCACCCATTACATTATGGGTGGGATCATGGGAGGGGCTGGCGAATATTTCTCAAGAGTCCTGACACAGGGTTTCCATACTCTGACCTTTTATGATGAGGTTGCGGGTAACTGGTTTCAATCCTGGACCCTCACCTATATGGTGTGGTGGCTGGCCTGGTCGCCGTTCGTGGGCGTATTCATCGCTCGTATTTCAAAGGGTAGGACCATCAAGGAATTTATCCTCGGAGTGGTTCTAGTGCCGTCAATTTTCTCGATCTTTTGGTTCGGCGTTTTTGGTAGTGTCGGGTTTTATGGGGTATTGGTAACGGATGTGGCAATCCTGGATGTGATTGACAATCACATCGATAGCACCACATTTTTTGTCCTCGATAAGTTACCGTTTTCCGATCTGACAATCGGTGCAACTGTTATCGCAGCCTTCCTCTTCGTGGTGACGAGCGTAGTCAGTGCGGCGTTTGTACTCTCCATGTTTTCCAGTGGTGGTGATCTCAATCCATCCACGAAGACTAAACTGGTTTGGGGGGTGATTCTGGGAGCGCTTGGGTTGGTGATGATTTTCTCCAACAGCATCGCTGCCGTCAAAAGCATCATCGCATTGGGTGCCTTGCCGTTCGTTTACATAGTTTTGCTGATCGCAGTCTGTTTTATCAAAGAGCTACGAAAGGAGACCTTCAAATGACGCTGCAATTAGTGGATACCTTACTTAATGTTAACGTTTTTATATTCGTCGGCGTCCTTATCTGGCTGTTTCTCAAAAAAGATTCCTAAAGAACGTAGGGTTAGATCTTTCTGTTTGCATAAAGTGATATGTTGCGATCATTGATCACAGATAACTAAGATGGAAACTTACCAGCTTTCTAAATCAACCATTTGGAATACTCATTAAAAATAACCAAGTTGGAAACTCCAGCGCTTCATGGCAAATGAAGCTAGCAGGTTTGGTTAACTAAGTTGGAAACTCGCTCCTCATAGAACTCTCTTTTTAGAGTAATTACTCAGTTCGTAAAACCCGAACCGTACTTTGCGAACCGCATTTTACGAACTGCCAATTCTTACTAAACAAGCGAATTAAATCGTAATCTGTCTCGTATTTGTCAAAGAGAATAGAAGAACAATTGTAAAAAGTAGAGTTACGCCGTATCTTATTGATGTGTAAGCTTATATTGAGAACGGACGATATGGCATTAGAAGCAGGTGGGTATGCAGAAAAGCTTGGTAACAGGTACGAGGCTAACTGGATTGCGTATCAGTTATTACAGCTGTTACAAGAAAAGATAAATTATGTGGTTGTAGAGCCTATTGGAGATGATGAAGTTGGAGTCGACTTGGTTATCGGTAATAATGATGGCTCATACGAACACCATCAATGCAAAGCAAGCTCTGGCAATAGCGAGTACTGGCATTTATCTAAACTCCACAGCTCCAACATTTTAAAAAATGCTAGTTTCCAAATAGATAGAGGTGCTACAGAGTTTCACTTGGTTTCACCACTTTCGAGTCGGATAATTAGCGATTTATGTGAAAGTGCGTTGAACAGCAATACAATGCCGTTTGACTTCCTCGAATATCAAGTAAAACAAAGCAAAGAACGGGAAAAGTGCTTCAGCTCAGTATGTGAATACCTTGGCTTATGTGTTGAATCAGAAGAAGATGTTGGCAAAGCTATGCTGTTTTTGCAGCGCTTTAAGATTATCCGTTATGATCTGAATAAGCATAACCTGAGCGAATTAGAAGATAGGGCTTCTTCTTTGTTCAGTGGTAGCAGTACCAAGTTAGTCCAGTTCCTTAAATATTATCCAGTCGAATACAATAAGCTACGCAATAAGATTACTGCGAATCATCTACTACATGATCTGAAAAAAGCTGGATTTGTTGCTAGGGGGATTCCCGAAGATGAACGAATACTTTCAGTTATTGAGAACCTATCCAAAGAGTTTGATGAATCAATTCAGCCATTCTTAATATGCAATCAGCTTATTAATCGGAAGGAGTTGGACTACATCATCGAATCGTTAGTAGAAAACCCCGTGACTCTACTCAGAGCAGAAGCTGGAGTTGGTAAAAGTTCATTACTCCTCGAACTTCATAATTATCTTCGTGAGATAGGGGCAATCAGCGTGCCAGTGAGGCTTGATCGACGTAATCCAGAAAGTAACCTAGATGCATATGGGAGAGCATTGGGTTTCCCTTACTCGCCACCTTTCAGTTTAAGTGCGTTATCAAAACATAGCAAAGTAGTGATTATATTAGATCAACTTGATGCTATCCGATGGACTGGAGCCCACTCGAATGTAGCTTTGCACATATGCCAGGAGTTAGTTAGGCAAACAATTGCTCTACGTAAAGAGGGGGCTGACATATCAATCGTCTTGGCTTCGAGGGATTTCGAGCTAAATGAAGATATCGCCTTATCAAGTTGGCTAGATAATATTTCGGAATCACTACATGAAGTTACCTTATCTTTATTAGATGAAGAAAAAGTAGATGCGCTTGTATCGCCATTTGAGAAGTACTCGCTGCTTCCTTCTGTCAAGAAGGAGATTCTTAAGATACCGTTATGGCTTGGGATATACCTAACTATTGCACATCGAACACAGACCGCCCCTAGTTTTAATAACAAATTAGAGCTGGTTAAGAATTTTTGGGACGATCGATTAAGTCAAATAAATGAAGTGGTCAACTAAAATTGGCCACGGCTTTGTATTCAAGCCAGTATCTTCGTTCTGACTCGTTTGGGGTTAAACCGCCGTTGTACTGATGCGGTCTGGTTTGGCTGTAGTAGCCAACAATATAATCTGTGATTGAGTGTTTAGCTTCGGTAAAGCCTCGATAGCCTAACTTTGGCACCCATTCAGTTTTCAAGCTTCTGAAGAAGCGCTCCATTGGACTATTATCCCAGCAATTTCCTCGACGACTCATACTCTGAGTTATCTGATAACGCCAAAGCTGCTGTCGGTATTTACGGCTAGTGTAGTGGCATCCTTGATCTGAATGGAACATGAGTCCTTTGGGCTTACCTCGCAACTCAAAAGCCATGCGTAATGCCTTACTAGTCAAGTTACTATCAGGCGAGTTCGACATTGCCCAACCAACAGGTTTTCTAGCAAACAAATCCATAACAACAGCTAAATATGCCCAACGATGGCCTGTCCAAATATATGTCACATCACCACACCAGATTTGATTCGGCTCTGTAACAGCAAATTGCCTGTCGAGTATGTTTGGTATTGCAACATGCTCTTTGTTTGCTTTCCTGTATGAATGATTTGGTAGCTGGCAACTGAACAATTCGAGTTTTTTCATCAGTTTACCAGCACGATAACGACTCAAAGGTATTCCACGAGCTGTGACGATTTCCGCAATACTTCTCGCTCCCGCAGAACCATTACTATCCTCGTGAGCTGTGCGGACTTCACTGAGAACTTTTACATGCTCAGGCAGAATACTGTTAGGCCGTTTTAGCCAATATTTGTAACTACTCCGATGAACACTGAACACGTTGCAAATTAGCTTAACTGCATGGCTCTCTTTGAGTTTCTCGATCAACGAGAATTGTTCAGGGAGTCTGACATCAAGAGAGCGGTAGCCTTTTTTAATATCGTATTTTCTTCTTCTATCCGTCGAATTTTCTTTTCTAACTCACGGATTTTTAGTTGTTCAGGTGTCATTGGTGTGGCTTTCGGAGATTTACCATTTTGTTCATCTCGTAGCTGACGAACCCATTTATCCATGGTCGATTTACCAACTCCCATAGCTTCGGCTGCATCTTTTACGCTGTAGCCTTGGTCAACCACCAATTGGGCAGCTTCTAATCTGAACTCAGGACTAAAAGTTGGACGTGTTTTCTTTGTCATTAGATCACCTGTTAACTATTGAGGTCATAATATCACCTCTAATCAGGTGGCCAAATTAACTATGCCACTTCATGCTGGCGTAGCTTCCATCAAGCAAAAACTAACAGAACTACAAATTGGTAAAGATAGGTATTTAGTTGAAACTATAAGTAGCTTTTGTCAGCGATATGTACATTCATTTTGTCTCAGTGCCGAAATACCCCAACAAGGGGGGAATAGTAAACTAGATCAAGGTTACCACTCATTCATCATTGACAAAGCGAATGCAATTTTTGGTTTACCTATAGTTCAGAAAGTGCTCAGTTCATCTTATGATGGACTTTTTGTTGATGAGTATCAAGATTGCTCATTAGCGCAGCATTTGGTGATTCTATCTCTGTCAAAATGTATGCCTACTCGGCTATTGGGAGACCCACTACAGGGAATATTTGGCTTCAAAGAGCAGTTGGTCGATTTCGACAAAGACCTATCAGGTTTTGAATCGGTTGCTGAACTTGAGACTCCATTTCGGTGGCGAAAAGAGGGAAACAATAGTGCCCTAGGGGACATTATTAAGAGCTATAGAGTGCCACTTTCCAAGTCAGAACCCATAAACTGTGAAATGAATACGAAAGCTGGCTTTTATGTCATAAAAGTTAATGAAGGTGATCTTAATAGAAAAGATAGTAATTATAGGAAACGACTTTCGGGCTTGATCGCTAATGAAAACTCTAATCCAGATTTCGACAATCTCCTGATAATCACTCCCGAGTATATGGAAGAGAAAAATGGAAACATGATAAAACGGGGAGGTATTAAGGATCGGCTTGATATCTTAAGTAAAGTCGACTTAACTAAGTCCGTACATTTGCTTGAAGCGATTGATGATAAGGCTTTTTATCGTCTAGCTACAGAAATCGATAGCTGTATCGAGTCAGTAAAACGTTCCCATAAACCTAAGAAGAAAATATTCAATATATTGTGTAGTCTTTTTCACAAGACTAGCCCTATGAATACTAAGAACAAAGGGCTTAGAGATTGGTTTAGTGTGCAATCTTCTTCGTCTCAAGAAGACTTTAAGATCAAAAATAAGCAAGGGGTAGAGAAAGAACTGTCTCTCAGACTAAATGCTAAAATCGCGACACTACTAGAGACTCCTAACTCAGAATCATTTTACAACTTGTTTCAGTTCCTTCGATATGACTTGCGCTTGAGAATTGTCAGACGCATGGACTTGGTTAATTCCATTGTAAAGTCGTTGAAGAGCTCTTGCCGCCAAGGTATTACTGTACACGAAGCTATGCTTCAACATAAAAATTTTATTCGTAGGAACGGTAGGAAAGCCGAAGGAAAATGTATCGGTACCACCCTGCTTACGAAAGGGTTAGAGTTTGATACTGTTGCAATTCTAGATGCCCATAAGTTCGATTGCCCCAAGAATTTTTATGTAGCGTTGACTCGGTGTTGTAAGAACTTAGTGATCTTTACTTGCTCTAATACCATATTTGAGAAGTGAAGCCTGCAATAGACTGCTGTGAAAAATATGCCTGATTCTCTCTTGTTACTCAGCTCTTTGTATTTCATAGGGTGTAGCACGAACAGGGTCATGCCCTCTATGGATGCGCTTACTTGTTCTTCACTTTAGGCCTTTCACAGCAATTTGTAACTCTTAACATTGATGGCAGCATGTTCTTTTAGTTCTATTCGAGAGCACCAGTGCATGATGTATAGAAATGAATCAGATCGGCTGAAGATATAGAAAAGGCGAACCAAATGGTTCGCCTTTTGTTTTTCAAGTTAGTTTCCAACTTAGTTATCGGTTTCCAACTCGGTTATCACAGTTTCCAACTTGGTTATCTGTGATCAATCATGAATAATTGAAAATCTGATAGTGGCTTTATCTAGCAACAGTAGACGGATGAGGAAATGGTGCATATAGAAAAGGCGAACCAAATGGTTCGCCTTTTGTTATTCAAGTTAGTTTCCAACTTAGTTATCGGTTTCCAACTCGGTTATCACAGTTTCCAACTTGGTTATCTGTGATCATAGACCTTAGTCTTCCATGTAGTTCTCAATACCCGGGCAAGAACATATTAGGTTACGGTCACCAAATACGTTATCAACCCGGTTAACCGTCGGCCAGTACTTGGCGTCCTTGGTTTGATTTGATGGGAAACAACCTAGCTCACGGCTGTAGCTGCGGTTCCATTCAACCTCCATCAGATCTGCCTGAGTGTGCGGAGCGTTGACTAGTGGGTTGTCTTTCAGATCCCACTCGCCATCTTGAACACGGGCGATCTCGTGGCGGATAGCAATCATCGCGTCACAGAAGCGATCCAGCTCTGCAATGTCTTCAGACTCTGTTGGCTCGATCATGAGTGTACCGGCAACAGGGAATGACATTGTTGGTGCGTGGAAGCCATAGTCCATCAGACGCTTCGCTACGTCTTCCTCAGAGATGCCAGAAGCTTCTTTGACTGGACGAATGTCGATAATACATTCGTGGGCAATACGGCCGTGTGTACCGCGGTATAGTACCGGGTAGTGAGGGCGTAGACGCTCCATTACGTAGTTCGCGTTCAGGATAGCCAGCTTAGTTGCTTCAGTCAGGCCTTCTTCGCCCATCAGCGCAATGTATGCGTATGAGATAGGTAGGATAGAGGCTGAACCTAGCTCAGCTGCAGATACAGCGTACTGAGGCTTGTCGCTTTCTGAGCTTTCAGTGTGGCCTGGTAGGAATGGTGCCAGGTGAGATTTAACACCGATAGGACCCATACCCGGACCGCCGCCACCGTGTGGGATACAGAAAGTTTTGTGCAGGTTCAGGTGTGATACGTCTGAGCCAATGAAGCCTGGGCTAGTCAGACCAACCTGTGCATTCATGTTGGCACCATCCAGGTAAACCTGACCACCAGCTTCGTGTACCAGCTCACACACTTCCTGAACGGCTTCTTCATATACACCGTGGGTAGAAGGGTAGGTGATCATGATGCACGACAGGTTGTCGCGGTGTTTCTCGATCTTCGCTTTCAGATCTTCAACGTCGATGTTACCTAGGTCATCACAGCCAACAACCACAACTTTCATTGATACCATGGCAGCAGAAGCAGGGTTAGTACCGTGCGCTGAGCTTGGGATCAAACATACGTTACGGTGCGTATCGCCGTTAGACTCGTGGTAGCGCTGAATCGCAATCAGACCTGCGTATTCACCCTGGGCACCTGAGTTAGGCTGCAGCGAGAATGCATCGTAGCCTGTTACTGAACACAGCATTTCAGAGAACTTCTCGGCAAGCTCAGCATAGCCTTTCGCCTGATCAGCAGGAGCAAATGGGTGCAGAGAACCGAACTCAGGCCAGGTTACCGGGATCATCTCTGCTGCAGCATTTAGCTTCATGGTACAGCTGCCTAGCGGGATCATGCCGTGAGTCAGCGAGTAGTCTTTGTTTTCCAGCTTCTTCATGTAACGCATCATCTGCGTTTCACTGTGATGCTCACTGAAGACTGGGTGAGTCAGGTACTTGCTGGTACGACGGCAGCTCTCTGGGATAGCCGCAAACTCATCAGCCGCGATATCAGCAGTAAACATAGACGCCTGAAGCTTGTCGCCGCTGAATAGGGCTAGCAGCTCTTCGATGTCTTCAACTTTGGTGGTTTCATCAACGCTGATACCTAGTTGTACATCGTACTTACGCAGGTTGATACCGGCATCAAGTGCTTTTCTGTAGAATTCGTTGGTTTTCTTGCCAGTGTTTAGCGTGATGGTGTCGAAGAAGGTGTCATGAGCCAGTTCGATACCAGAGTTGCGCAGGCCTGCAGCAAGAATTGCAGTTAGGTGGTGAACACGGCGGCCGATTTTACGTAGGCCTTCAGGGCCGTGGTAAAGGGCATAGAATGCTGCCATGTTTGCCAGTAGTGCCTGGGCAGTACAGATGTTTGATGTCGCTTTCTCACGACGGATGTGCTGCTCACGTGTCTGCATTGCCATACGTAGCGCTTGGTTATCTTTGGAATCTTTCGATACACCGATAACACGGCCAGGCATAGTACGCTTGTGCTTGTCTTTAGTCGCCATGAAGCCCGCGTGCGGACCACCGAAGCCCATTGGGACACCAAAGCGCTGGGCACTACCGATAACAACGTCTGCGCCCATTTCGCCAGGTGATTTCAGTAGCGTTAGTGCCAGAAGATCTGATGCAACAGCAACCAGTGTTTTCTTCGCGTGTGCCTTGTCGATAGTTTCAGTTAGGTCAACCACCTTACCGCTGGTGCCTGGGTACTGGACTAGGGCGCCGAATACATCGTGGTTGTCCAGCTCGTCGATAGAGCCTGTAATGATTTCAATGCCGATGTAGCCAGCACGGGTACGAACAACGTCTACTGTCTGTGGGTGTAGGTCGTTCGATACAAAGAATGCTTTGCTCTTGTTCTTACCAGCACGCTGACACAGTGTCATGGCTTCTGCTGCAGCCGTTGCTTCATCAAGCAGCGAAGCATTCGCTAGCTCCATGCCAGTTAGATCCATGATCATCTGCTGATAGTTAAGCAGTGATTCAAGGCGACCTTGAGAAATCTCTGGCTGGTAAGGGGTATACGCTGTGTACCAACCTGGATTTTCCAGGACGTTACGCAGAATAACGTTTGGCGTAAAGGTGTTGTAGTAACCCTGACCGATAAAACTGCGGTTGATGATATTTTTGCTTGCGATTGCTTTAAGCGCGGCAAGCATATCTGATTCGCTTTGTGGCTGGTCTAACTTCATTGGTTCTGGCAGACGAATTGCTGCCGGGACGGTTTCTTCAATCAGCTGGTCAACGCTTGCAACGCCGATAGCTTCCAGCATGATTTTTTGTTGTGCTGAATCCGGGCCATTATGACGACCTGCGAATTCCTTATCGTCACTTAATGCATTTAGAAGAGTCATGTCGGTCATGGTTCTTTCCTGAACAGTTACTACCTATTACATCTGAGCATGATGCAATAGTGGGAAGTCATCGAGAGTAGGTTGAAAACGGCTTTTAAGCTGGAAATTTATCTCGGTACTTAAAAGCCGATATTCAATTAGTCTTCGTCGATAGACGCTAGGTATTTCTCGCCGTCGATTAGCTTGCTTAGCTCTTCAACATCTGCAACTTTGATTTTAGCAATCCAGCCGCCTTCGTACGGTTCTTCGTTAATCAGCTCAGGGCTGTCTTCCAGCTCTTCGTTGATTTCAACAATTTCACCTGTTACTGGCGCATAGATGTCTGAGGCTGCTTTTACAGATTCTACTAGAGAGAAAGACTCACCAGCTTCTGTTGAATCACCTACTTCTGGAAGATCAACGAATACAACGTCACCTAGTAGACCCTGAGCGTGGTTAGAGATACCCATAGTGATAGTGCCGTCACCGTTGTCGCGTACCCACTCATGGCTTTCAGCGAACTTCAATGTATTTTCCATTTTAACTCCTTGCGCAATGCTTCCGCAGATTTTGTTTATTTTTCAGGCCCGTATAAAAAGGCATCGGGCCACAGATTTTCGGTTTGTATCAATCAATAATCGTAGAGGATTACTGGTATAGCGGGAAACGGCTGCACAGTTTCTGTACTTGCTGTTTCACACGCTGCTCAACTTCACTGTTGTCTTCTGGGTTGGCAACAAGACCGTCAAGTACGTCACCAATCCACTCACCAATTTGCTTGAACTCTTCGGCACCGAAACCACGGCTGGTACCAGCCGGTGTACCAAGGCGGATGCCTGAAGTAACCATAGGCTTTTCTGGATCGAATGGGATACCATTCTTGTTACAAGTAATACCTGCACGCTCCAGTGCTTCTTCTGTTTGGTTGCCTTTCAGGCCCTTAGGACGAAGGTCAACCAGCATTAGATGAGTATCTGTACCATCAGTAACAATATCGCAACCGCGAGCTTGCAGGACTTCTGCTAACACTTTCGCGTTGTTGATCACATTTTTGATGTACAGTTTGAATTCTGGCTCTAGGGCTTCACCCAGAGCAACGGCTTTACCAGCAATAACATGCATCAACGGACCACCCTGAAGGCCAGGGAATACTGCTGAGTTGATTTTCTTGTTGATGTCTTCGTGGTTGGTCAGGATCATGCCGCCACGTGGACCACGTAGTGTTTTGTGGGTTGTAGTGGTAACTACATGAGCATGCGGAATCGGGTTAGGGTGCTCACCTGCTGCAATTAGGCCGGCAATGTGCGCCATATCAACCATTAGGTATGCGCCTACTTCATCGGCGATTGCACGGAACTTGGCGAAATCAATTTTACGCGGAATGGCTGAGCCACCGGCGATGATCATTTTTGGCTGGCTTTCGATAGCAAGCTCACGAACTTGCTCGTAGTCGATTTCGCAATTTTCTTCGCTTACACCGTATTGAACCGCATTGAACCACTTGCCGGAAAGGGCAGGGCGAGCACCGTGAGTTAAGTGACCACCAGCATCCAGAGACATGCCTAGGATAGTGTCGCCTGGCTGAAGTAGCGCAAGCATAACTGCACCATTTGCCTGGGCGCCAGAGTGTGGCTGAACATTCACGTACTCGCACTGGAAAAGTTGTTTGGCACGAGCAATGGCAATTTTTTCAACTTCGTCGACATGTTCACAGCCACCGTAGTAACGGCGACCAGCATAGCCTTCGGCGTATTTATTGGTTAAACAGCTTCCTTGTGCTTGCATAACCGCTTTAGAAACGATGTTTTCAGAGGCGATCAGTTCGATCTGCTGGTTTTGGCGGGTTAGTTCTGCCGCGATACCTGCGTTGACTGCTCCGTCCACCTGAGCAAGGTTGGTGGAGAAGAACATTTCTAAATCGTGGTTTTGGTATGAAGCTTTCATTTCACGTTATCCTCAAGTGCGCCCTAGTGGGTGTTCCATTGTCCAGAGCCATTGGCTGTTTTGTTGTTATGGATAATGTCTGCAGCTTTTGCCTCAATCAGACGAAAATTTAACTGTGTTTTCCTAACTGACCCTAACAACTGCGTAACATACCCTTCTATTTTTAGCCGATCAAACGGAAATTTCCAATAGTGTAACATCGTTCACTTTAGTGTCACGCATTCTAAGCAAACGTTTGCGTCTTGTCATGTGGATTTCGAGTTTAAGGCCGATTTTTTAGTCATTTTTAAGAAGGGGAGCATGGTTGCGAATTGGTTAAGTAAGTTAACAAACCCAGTTGCTGTAAGGGTTTTGCAACAATTTCACAAACGCGCTATTGTTGGACAAAAGGGTGTGCTGCAATACAATTCTTGACCCTTGGAGTGGTGAAAAATGCAGCGAAAAAATAAAAGTTTCCAAAAGGAAACTTTGTTTCAAATATGATGCACAGGTCAAACTTTTTTATTGGTATGACTTTTAAGTTTCCGATCGGCTATGCCAAAATGAAGTATCAGTAGTACCAAGGAGGGATGTAATGAGTGACGAACAACAGTTGGATACCTATCCATCGATGACGGTAGCGAAAGAACAGGGTACCGACAAGGACGAAAAAATCGAGCCGCTGAAACTCGGCAAACGATTAAAGGAAATCAGGATGGCCCACGGGCTGACACTGGAAGAAGCCAGTAAGCGAACAGGGCTGGCCCGTTCAACGCTGTCTAAGATAGAGAATGAGCAGATTTCTCCGACTTTCCAGGCGATGCAAAAGCTTGCTGGTGGGTTAGAAATTGATATTCCACAGCTTTTTGCACCACCAAAGCAAATAAAGGCAACGGGCCGCAGAGATATTACCCGACAGGATGAAGGCAAACCGCACCCGACAACAACGTATGAGCACGAGTTGCTGGCAACGCAGCTGACCAAGAAAAAGATGATGCCGTTCAAATCGCGGGTACGGGCTCGCCAGTTTGAAGATTATTCAGATTGGATCCGCCATGATGGCGAAGAGTTCTTGCTGGTGCTCTCTGGGGATATCACTTTCTTCTCTGAATTCTATGAGCCGGTGAAGCTGAGCGAAGGCGACTCGGTATATTACGACGCAACGATGGGCCATATGCTGGTCTCTGTCAGCAAAGATGATGCCCACATCCTTTGGGTGACAGCATCGTGACACTAAGGGGCTGGTAATTATTTGGTAGTGAGTAAAGGTGTGTTTTGCTTTGCCTGCAGCGATATGCCCTGTGGGCAGCTAACAACAGACAAAGAGCTATACCGGCTATTAACAATGGCAAAGTGGTAACACTTCTGTCGCCGAGCGAGAGGTTCTGGAAATGACTGTAAACTCAGGCACGAGAAAATAATTTGCGCCTATGTGGAATTCTGTGATGTAGCGCAGTTTGAACTTGAAGAAACTTTGTTTACTATAGGAAACCTAGATTAACATAGTCGCAACAAGTGATATGGATAATAGCCGCATTGCTCGCGGTTCACGGAGTATAAACGTATGTCCCAAGAATTACTGGTAACACCTCTGCACGCTCTTCATGTTGAGATGGGCGCGAAAATGGTTCCTTTTGCTGGCTATGACATGCCTGTTCAATACGCATTAGGTGTTCGCAAAGAACATATCCACTGTCGTGAAGCAGCAGGTTTGTTTGATGTTTCACATATGGGTCAGCTTCGCCTTCATGGCGCCAATGCAGCGAAAGCTCTGGAAGCCCTAGTTCCTGTCGATATAATTGATCTGCCAGCAGGTAAGCAGCGTTATGCATTCTTCACTAACGAGCAGGGCGGAATTTTAGATGATCTGATGGTTACCAACTTTGGTGACCACCTATTTGTTGTAGTAAATGCAGCATGTAAAGATCAAGATATTGCTCACATCAAAGCGCACCTACCTGAAGATGTTGAGATGGAGCTGATTGATGACCGTGCACTGCTTGCCTTGCAGGGGCCTAAAGCGGCTGAAGTACTGGCTCGTCTGAACCCTGCTGTAAGCGATATGCTGTTCATGGACGCAGTTTCTATTGAACTGCTTGGCGCTGAGTGCCTGGTAAGCCGTTCGGGCTATACCGGTGAAGACGGTTACGAAATTTCTGTACCGGCTGACAAAGCTGATGCACTAGCACGTGAACTACTGGCGAACACTGAAGTTGAGTGGATCGGTCTGGGCGCTCGTGACTCTCTACGTCTAGAGTGTGGCCTGTGCTTGTACGGTAATGATATCGACACAACGACAACGCCTGTAGAAGCAAGCCTGCTATGGGGTATCAGCAAGCCTCGTCGTGCTGACGGTGAGCGTGCCGGTGGTTTCCCTGGTGCTGATTTAATTCTTGAACAGATTCAGACCAAAGATGTTTCGCGCAAGCGTGTTGGTTTGCTTGGCCAGTCTAAAGCACCAGTTCGAGATGGCAGCAAGCTATTTGATGCCGATGACAATGAAATTGGTATTGTAACCAGCGGTACATTTGGCCCAACCAAAGGTGCACCGGTTGCAATGGCTTACGTTCAGACAGATCTGGCTAAGATTGGAACTGAAGTCTTTGCTGAAGTCCGTGGTAAGAAACTACCTATGACGGTTGAGAAGATGCCGTTTGTGCCACAGAACTACTACCGTGGTTAGTCATAACAATTAATTCTGATTCCCTGCTATTGTTTTTTTAAGGAGCCTCTGGCTCCTTTTTTTATTGAGTGTCTCATTAATAAGTTGGCATTGTTACAAGGGATCAACTTCACTTAAGAGGGCAAAACTACCTTGGAGTGAATGATGATGAAACTAAGTGCATTACTTGCTGCTGGTGCTGTTTTACTGGTTATGGCACCGGCGTATTCTGAAACATTGCTAATGTCATACGAAGAATACATGGATCGTTGCCAAAATACGTATGGTGAAGATAAGGTAACCAAAAGCGTCTGTGAATCTCAGTATCATGCTATCGAGAAAAAAGAGCAGGAGCTGATGGCACAGGTAAATGGTAAAGATGAAAAGGCGTGGTTAACAGAATTACCGCAAAGTCATCAGGCCGATACTATAGAATAACTGTTGGTTGGTAAGATTGTACTGGTTTGATGTTGGTTTTAGCGGTACTAATTTTCTAGTGCAATAACGGGTTTGGGTTTTAGGGCCTTATTGAGCCATGTACTAAAGGCTGTGCAGGGCTGGTTGTGAGCTATTAATGTGTTTTGCTGCCCCCCGATTACGGATAATAATTTTTCTTCCGCTTTCATCTTGGCAATTCCTCTCTCCTCGGTATTGAAATAGTTCAATATGGGGGATGTCACTGTGCTATCGATTTCCTGCAAATTATCATAGCAGCGGTTAATCGCGACAATATCTACAAATAGCTCCTTTGCCTGACTCATATCGTCGACGACAACCCTATTTGAATAGATATCTAATAAACGATCCCACTTTTTTGCTGCAAGCAAGCCCATCGCAACATATTCTGGGCTAAGGTACGTTTCGAGCAGTGCTTTTTCGTAGTCATCTCTAACCTGGTTTTGGTTAATATCTTCACCGTAAAGGTTGCTGTTCTCTGTATCGAAATAGAGCGGTAGTTCAATGGTACTGACTTTCCATTCAGCTAATAGTTCGAGGGCATTGAACTGATTGAATGGCAGATTAATCTCTTTACTATCAGTTGGGTAGTGGCCTGTATCAGAGGTTGTAGTGAGTAAAGGCAATAGTAATAATAACGCTTTCATTCTTCCAGGGGTAATGAGTGATAAATAGTTGAATATTAATGGCGCTTCACTTTTTACTGTTCAAGTTAATTAGATTAACAATGCGAGTGATAATAAGAAAAACCGTGAAACAAATGTAGCTGTAGATGATCTACCTGATAAAAATCAAATTGTTACAAGGCCATTAACGCTTCTGGGATGTTGTTCAGGTTGGATTTAGCCTTCAGCGGTAGTATCAATCCTGTAATCTAAATAGAGGAAGGCATATTGGACACCATTATTAGTTTGTTATTTGTTTTAGTTAGTGTTTATACGGTAATCAGTGTAGTCCGCGCGTTCAGCAAAAAATTGGATTTTACACATTCTTCTGCTGCAGGCATTGAAGGTGCTCTCGTTGAGCCGGGTAGCTTGTATTGCCGTGCCTCGAGCCGGGCCAAACTAATTAATGGATAATAATGGGACTGTATGTCGACGAATTCACATTCTCCAGCTGCTGTTAGCGGGCTCAAGGTCTTCGGAAAATGTACCCTTACCGGGTATGTATGGCTCTTAGCACGATAACACGAGGTGGGATCATGAGTGGCCCTGAGCAGAGATCTTGGTGGCTACAAATTGGATAGTTTATGCAAGACATGCTGTTTGAAGTGCTGCTAGCAATAGCAGCCATTATGATTGCTATAGGGCTGTTTTCGGCAGTTGTGATGGCATAAAAGAAAAAAGCACCAGTTGGTGCTCTTTTATTAGGTTAATTTTCTAAAATTTCTCTTGGTAGCGTAATCACTACCTCTACACCTTTACGATCGACTCGGTTTTTTAATTGAATTTTACCCTGATGATACTCAGTGATCAGCCTGGCTATAAATAAGCCTAGGCCAAGGTGTGGCTTGGTTTGCTTATGCTGGCTTCGAACCGATACCATCGAGTTGAGGAGTTGGTCCGACATGTTATCGGGCAGTAATGGCCCGTAGTTACTTACCGTCAAAATGGCTGATGGGCCATGTTGGCTCAAAGAGACCTCGATAGCATCCTGATCCTTGCTGAAATCTTCTGCATTGGCGATCAGTTTGTCTAGCAGCTGGGCAAGGTAGTCGGGGGCACCGTAAATGAAGGTATCCGCCTTTCCTGTTTTAACATCAAAAGCCTGATGGGGATAAGCCATTTGGTAGCCCTGCATACAGCCTGCCACAAGTTCATTGAGCGGGAATTGTTCTTTCTCTGCCCCCTGCAGGCTTTGCTCGATGCGTGTTGCCTCAGTCATGCTTGAAAGGATAGTGCTCAACCGCTGTACCCCGTCCTGTGCCCGGGCAATATAGCGCTGTGAGTCTTCATCTTGATTTTGCATCGATAGGTTTTCTATTGATGACCGAACGACAGCAACTGGCGTTCTTAGCTCGTGCGACAGGCGGGAGGAGAGGTTTTCCAGGTAGTGATTGTATTGCCCCAACCGGCCAACCATGGAGGCTAAACTACGTGATAGATCACCAATTTCATCGGTATCTTGTGTGGGTGAAATAGGCTGTTGGATTCGCCCCTGGCTATCAATGGCCAGCTCGGCTTCATCACGTAAACGACGAATACGGGACGAGATTTTTGATGCAAACAAGAACAAAGTGATGGTACCAATAGCAATAATGGCCAAAATGGCATTGAACAGCTGTTCAAGCGCCCGGTTTCTCAGGGTTTGAATCCCCGTTGTCGACTCTTCGGCAATCACAGCTCCCATGACATTGTCACCCAGCCAAATAGGATAGGCTGCTGCGAGGATCATGGCTTTGCCATCTTCCGACTGACGCCAGTGGGAATAGCCCCGGCCATTCAGGGCCTGTGATACATGCACTCCTTTAACCAGAGCAGCATCTTTGAGGGAATCTTCAAACTTGGCAGGCTCGGAGATAAGAAAGCGATAATAAAGCGGATGGAGAATTTTTTTCTCAATAGCCGACCACCATGAACCATCAGCATCAGCGTATTTGACTGATGATGACCAGACCCCATTTGACTGTTGGATATCTCCCGTCTGCGCCAGCACTCGCTGGTGGCGGTCAATAACCCAGATCCGAGTACTGGTATGCCCCATACCTTTGAGGATCTTCTCTATTTCCGGTGATGGAACCAACACCGTTCCTAGCCGGTTAAGATGTGATGTGTTGGAGGTGCCGATAATGGTATCGATCTCTCTGTTTAGTGCATTATTGACATCATAAAAAGCAAACCCCAGCTTATTGCCTAGAAAAGAGAGCGGAAGCCTCAGCTCGATGTTGTACCCTTTGTCGGTAGTACGCCAGTAGCCTTGAATTTGTTTTTGCTGGAGCAGACTGGCGGAATCGGTAATGTCGTCGGTAATTTGCCACGCATTTACCCAGCCATCTTCATAGGCTGAAACCACGTAGCGGAAAAATTCCCCGTCAGGGGAGGTCATAGCAATGACCAGGTGATCATTGCGATCGACACGGACTGAATTTTTACGCCGCATAATAGGGCTGTTATCAGCCACTTCAAAGGCAGCATACAGGTAACCATCATATTTCCCGACAATATGGCGGAAGTTGATACTGCTTTTGTTATATGGACGGCGGCTGAACTGTAGGTACTCACGCCCGTAATGCACCATTTTGTCATCATAGTCTGTCCAGTCGTTCAACTGGCCATCAAGGGTGATTGGGCTTTGCAATTCATACGCGTAGAGATCGCGGCCTTTCCTTACTGACTGCAGAAAGCTGGCTTGAGTACTGAACAGCTTTGGGCGCTCGTTCAATGCGGTGGCGACGGCGCGGGTTGTACCGACTAGTGTTTGTTCCTGCCCTTGGCGCAATAGCTTTTCCATTTCAAGAATATACTTATAACCAACCCAGGGCAGGGTTAGCAGGAAGCTTGAAATCAGGATGACTTTGGTTCTAAGACCAATAGGAAGTTTAGGCATTGTATTGATTCACCTCTGCTACGAACCCCATCGGTAGCCCATTCCGTAAACCGTGTTAATACAATCAAAGCTGTCATCATATTGCAGAAACTTTTTTCGGATCCGTTTTACATGGGAAGTAATGGTGCTGTCGTCGACAACAACCTGGGCTTCATCCATTAAGTCATGACGGCTTTTGACATGCCCTGGGCGTTTTGCCAGTGCAAAGACCATCCAGAACTCCGTTACTGTCAGCTCGACCAATTGCTTGTTCCAAAAGATCTGCATTTTGTTTTTATCAATGGTTAGTGCACCACGTTCAATGAGTGTTTCCTGCTCTGTCGGGACGGCAAGCAAATCACTACGACGGAAAAGGGCAGCGATACGCGCCATTAAATGGGGCAGGCTGGTGTCTTTTGTCAGATAGTCATCGGCACCCATTCTCAGGCCACAGACGGTATCAAAATCACTGTCTCTTGCTGTCAGGAAAATGATAGGCACTGTTGGTGACAAGGCACGAAGTGACTGGCATAGCGAAAAGCCGCCGTCGATTTCATCCTGAAGGCCGATATCGATAATGGCGAGATCCGGTAGGTTCTGCTCAAACGCAGCTTGGGCGTCAGGGCGGTTGTCATAACCTTGCACGTTATAGCCATGCTTTTTTAAAACATCGATATAGTTTTCACGAATAGCAGCTTCGTCTTCAACAATGACAATTTTCTTCATGTACTACCTTAGCGGGTGTTTTTAATGGCCTGGGGATGATGATATGTGCTGACTATACAACAAAAAATGACCGAAAAAAGCCAGCAGAAGCGATTGCCATTTTTTTGCCACAATTGATCAGCATATTGCCCTTTTTTGTCCCCGATATTGCCAGAACCAGTTGGTTTAATTACCTCATCGAAACGAAGTCGATACGAAATCGAAACCAAACAACTAGTCAGCACGTTCTAACTGATGAGGAATGACAAAATGAAAAAGCAACTAATCTCGACGCTAATTGCAACCACACTGATGGCTTCAGCTATTGCCCCAGCTACCCAGGCCACTGAAATGCAGCCATCTGAAATCACAACAGGCCAAGATACCCACATCGCAGGCAAAGACGAGCAGTTAATTGGCATGGGATCAGGCGCAGCATTCGGTGCCATTGTTGGTGGTCCGGCTGGAGCGGTCATTGGTGCTATCGTTGGCGGCATAGCTGGTACAGCGATGGGGCAAGAACAATATATCAAGGCACAAGACGAAGACATGGTAGAGCTGGCTGCCCGCAACACCGAACTTGAGCGCATTAGCCAGCGATATAACCAGTCACAAATTGAAATCGCACGTTTACAGCAAGAGTTGATAGAGCAAGGCCTTGAGCGCAGCAGTCTCGAACAGCGTCAGATTGACCTGGCTTTGGAAATGAATGTCCATTTTCGTACCGGTTCAGCCACGATTGAGCCGCATTTTGAAGAGCAGCTTGATGAGTTGGCAGAGCTAATGAAACAGGCCCCTGATGTGAAGTGGGAGTTGTCTGGTTACGCTGACCGCCGGGGCGATAGCCTCAAAAACTACAACCTGTCACAGCGACGTGTTGAGGCGGTTCGAGAGTATTTGGAGCAACGCGGTGTTGAAGGTGAGCAGATCTTTGCGTCGGCGTATGGCGATCTGGAACCACTTAAAGATGAGCAGAATTTTGAAGGTGATTTCTTCGACCGTCGTGTGACTCTGCGTAGCAGTCAGAATCAGGTTCGTACGGCGAACACGCATTAATGGGGTCGATGTAATATGAGCCAAATATCACCAAAAGGAGCACCTGGCTGGGTGCTTCCTTTTCTCATCATTGTGTTATTGACGATGCAGTTAACGGTAAAGGCTGAAGATGTTAAAAATCAGAAGATAGACATCTTACACGGTGAAACGCTACAGGCTTGGAACGAGTTAGAAGCGAGCGCGATTAAGGAGTGTGAGTAATGTTCATGGACGAACAACTATGGCTAACCATCCTGTTACGGATTTCTGTGCTCCATTTGAGTATCGTTTACTGCTAGGGGGCGCGATGTGGATAGAAAAAACTCGCCAGATGGCGAGTTCTTCAAATCAGGTTGACTATCAAAGAATAGCGCGTAATCGATCCTGGACGACTTCAACCAACAGATCAGGCTGAAACTTGGAAATAAACCGGTCGCATCCTACTTTCTTCACCATCGCTTCATTGAAACTACCGCTGAGAGAGGTGTTGAGGGCAACATACAGATCATTCATTCTCGGGTCGTTTCTGATTTCATGCGTTAGCTTGTAGCCGTCCATTTCAGGCATTTCGGCATCGGTGAACATCATCAGGATTTCATCATTGATATTCTTGCCTTCGTCGCACCAACCCTTGAGCAGGTTCAATGCCATTAGGCCGTCGCTGGCTTCAATAATCTGCAGCCCTAACTGTGAAAGGGTATCGCGGATCTGGGCACGAGCTGTAGATGAGTCATCGACAATCAACACTTTTCGGCCATGGAAGTGGTTCACGATATTGTTATCGAGAACTTCTTCGGAGATTTGAATGTCATAGTCAATGATCTCAGCCAGTACCTTTTCGACATCAATGATACTCACCAACCGATCGACACCATCACGTTTTAGCTTGGTGAGGGCAGTTAGGTAGTTATCTCGGCCGACCTGGCTTGGTGGCGGCTGGATATCTCGCCACGTCATATTCTCAATATTCATTACCTGGCCGACAAGGAAAGCCTGTACTGAGCGGTTGTACTCGGTAATGATCATATTGCTTTCACCGTCACGATCTACCGGACGCATACCAATAGCCTGGCGTAGGTCGATAACGGGAATTGACTGGCCGCGGATACTGGCAACACCAGTGATATTAGGGTGTGAGCCAGGAAGAACGTTAAGTCTAGGTAGCTTCACGACCTCTTTGACTTTAAAAACATTGATGGCAAATAGCTGTGAAGAGTTCAGCTGGAAGATAAGTAACTCAAGCCGGTTTTCACCGACAAGCTGGGTACGCTGATCAACAGAATCTAAAATATTGGCCATAATTTGCCCGGCAGCTCACAAAATTATTAAAATTATCATCAAATTATATGTTGTTCGCTGCGTAAAAGTCACGTGTTATATAGCGTTTCCTGATAGCTTGGTAACGGACTGAATGACAACTCTGTGATTGCTATCGCTTTCATACATCATTATTTGGTTGCAGCTGATTGAGCTGTACTGGCGAGCACTTTTTCAATTTTGGCAATGACACTTTCGCAACCGCTAATACTATGTCTTTGTTCCAGGTATCTGGGGTCGTTATAGGAAATCCAGACCTTGGCCATGGCATCTTCCCAGATAAGTACTTTTTGTGGCAAATCTAGCGCAACTTTCTGCTCGCATTTCATCAAACTGCTACCCACCTTGGGGTTGCCGAAGATGATCAACTCGGTGTCTCTGAGAGTTACGCCTGCTTGTTTGGCGGCATCAGAATGTTTCACTCGGTTGAAGATTGTCATTCCTTTACCTTTCAACAGACTAACCATTCGCTGTGAGGTTAGTGAGACACTGAAATCACTGGGAACTTGAATGATGCCATCTGCAGCCAAGGGGGAAGTGGCAAATAACCATAATAGGGTAGCGAGCATTGTTTTTTTCATTTTTGCTTCCTTATTGTCTGTCAAGCATGAAATATCGCTATGTTTAATCTTAAGCCATATAGAGCATTTATTTGTCGCAATTGTGGCCTCTAATTATAAGACAGAATATGTTTTATTATTTCATGGTAATGGTCTCGCCTGAGTGTAATTACGGAAATAAGGATGAAAATCAGGAAAAAATAACTGTTTTAGTGTAATTGCAATAAATTAGTGCCACTTTATAGGTAGGGTTATTGAAAGATAATTATGTAAGTAAGTTTCAATATAAGGCTGTTTAATTATAGATGTAGATTATTGCTTACTTTATTTCGTCTGAAAAATAATCCACTACAGTGTTTCAAATCAAGGAATTTTATCCTGGCTCTGTTACGTTGGAGCGATAACAAAAATGATGATTTTCTCCCAGTCATCCATGAGCGCTGTACCTGGCTTTCCCTATGAACAAGAAGTTAGTTAATACTTGTGGTCTGATTATATTCAGGTTTAACCGTATTACTCATTGCCTTGATACAGCGACGAGCAACAGAAAGAGGCAATAATGATAAATGTCACAATAGACGGACAAGCATTAGCTGTTGATGATCAGCAAACACTGCTTGAAGCCGCTACACAATGCCAAATTGATATCCCATCTTTATGTGGCTTAAATAAAAACGGTGAAAAAGTACCGTGTGAGTTATGCGTAGTTGAAGTCGAAGGACAGGGCACAAAGCGCGCATGTGAAATTCATCCTAGCGAAGGGATGAATGTTACGACTAAGAGTGAAGCATTATCCGCTGCTCGCCAAAAAGCATTACATCGCATTTTATCTGATCACTATGCTGATTGTGAGGCGCCTTGCCAGACTGCTTGTCCGGCTGGGGTAGATATTCAGTCTTATCTCTATCATATCTCTCAGAATGATCATCAAAAAGCGGTTGAAGTGATTAAACGTACACTGCCTATGCCGCTCTCCATCGGCCGTGTTTGTCCGGCATTTTGTGAAACGGAATGCCGTCGTAGCATTGTTGATGAACCGTTAGCAATCAGGCAGCTAAAGCGCCATGCCGCGGATGTGGATTTGGCTGCGCAAGAGCAATACGTTCCTGAGCTGAAACCTGCAAAAGGCAAATCGATTGCGATTATCGGTAGTGGCCCTGGTGGACTAACCTGCGGTTACTACTTGAGTAACGAAGGTTACACCGTCACAGTTTTCGAATCGATGCCTCATGCTGGTGGTTGGCTACGTTATGGTATTCCTGAATACCGCTTGCCAAAAGCGATCCTAGATAAAGAAATAGAACTGATGTGCCGTAATGGCATGCAGGTTGAAACAGGCAAAGTGCTAGGTAAAGACTTCTTGCTGTCTGAGCTTGCTAAAGACTATGACGCTGTTTGTCTGGCTGTTGGTGCTTCAAAAGCGGTAGAAATGAATTATCAGGGTAGCGATCTGGACGGTTGCTATCTAGGCGTCGATTACCTGAAAGATTACGTTACTGGGCATCAATACACCACAGGTAAGAAAGTGGCTGTTATTGGCGGCGGTAATACCGCGATTGACTGTGCCCGTACCGCGGTGCGTGATGGCGCTGATACCACCTTGATCTACCGTCGTACCCGAGACGAGATGCCAGCTGAAGACTATGAAATTATCGAAGCTGAGCATGAAGGGGTGAAATTCCACTTCCTGACCAACCCAGTGGAAAATATTGCAGATGCCAATGGGCGTGTCTGTGAGGTTAAACTAGAGAAAATGGCACTGGGTGAACCTGATGCTTCTGGTCGTCGTCGGCCTGAGGCTACCGGGGAGTATTTCACCGAAGCCTTTGATACTGTGATTGCCGCGGTATCGCAGAAACCTGATCTGGCCTTCCTCGAAAATGATGAAATCGAACTGCCTGTTACCCGCTGGCTGACACAAGAGTCCGATCCGGACACGATGCACTCAGGCCTTGAGAACATCTTCAGTATTGGTGATTTCCGTCGCGGCCCGGCCACAGCAATCGAAGCCGTCGCTGACGGGCGGATTGCGGCACAGTCCATTGACCGTTTCTTCAATGGTGATATGGAAAACATTCCGGTCAAACCATTCAACTCCCAGAAAGCGCCGAAGGTTAAGCAGGTTGATCCACAGCAATTTGCTGGGATCAAAAAAGCGATGCGTTCTATCATGCCGGAGCTGAGCACCGAAGAGCGTGAGCTTAGTTTTGCCGAAGTCGAAACCGGCTTCATGAATGAAGAGGCAATTAAAGAAGCGGAGCGCTGCCTTGAATGTGGCTGCCAGGCTAACACTGATTGTAGTCTTCGAGATTATGCCACTGAATATAAAGTGGAAAATAAAGACCTTGATATAGAAAGCTGCCAGAAGTTCAGTGTCGATGATAGCTCTGAGTTTATTGTTTTTGATGCTAACCGCTGTATCAGTTGTGGCCAGTGTGTTGAAGCCTGTAATGAGCAAGCAGTACATGGCGCGCTGAGCTTCATGAAAGATTCTGATGGCAGCAGTGCCAAGCGGCCAGAATGCCGTCCGGGCTTTGATAATGGCTTTAGCATGGGCGACTCTAACTGTGTGCAGTGTGGTGCCTGTGTGCAGGTGTGTCCGACAGGGGCGTTGGTCGATAGCCGAGATAAGTCGCAAGGACGTATCGAGATGCTGAAGTCGGTTGATACCATCTGTACCTATTGTGGCGTGGGCTGTAAGGTCACGATGTTTGTTGATGAGATCACTAACAAAATTCGTTACGTACAGGGTGCTAATGGCTCGCCGGTTAATCAGGGCATGTTGTGCGTGAAAGGGCGCTTTGGTTTTGACTTTATTCAGAGCCAAGAACGTCTGGATACACCGCTGATCCGCAAAGATGGTCAACTTCAGCCAGCAAGTTGGGATGAGGCGCTGACTCTGGTTGCCGAGAAGCTTGGTGATATCAAGGCCCAGCATGGTGGCAATGCCTTGGCTGGTTTCTCTTCTGCCAAAACGACCAACGAAGATAACTATGCGTTCCAGAAGTTTATTCGCCGAGAGTTAGGAACCAATAACGTCGATCACTGTGCACGGCTGTGCCATGCCTCGACTGTTACAGGCTTGGAAGCATCCCTGGGTAGCGGGGCCATGACCAATGATATCCCGAGTATCAAACACTCTGATGTCGTGTTCATCATTGGCTCGGATACAACGTCTGCTCACCCAATCATTGCTTCTCATATCAAGCAGGCGATTCGTAGCGGTACCGCACGCTTGATCGTCGCCGATCCAAAACGTATTGATATTGCTGATCATGCCCAACTTTATGTCGCTCACCGTCCGGGTACGGATGTGATGCTAATGAATGGCATCATGCAGCAGATCATAAAGAATGGTTGGCATGACGAGCAGTATATTGCTAACCGTGTAGAAGGTTTTGAAGAGCTGAAAGCTGAGGTGATGCGTGATGAGTATGCGCCGGACAAAATTGAGCTGATCACCGGAGTCCGAGCCAGCGATGTCGTTAAGATGGCCGAGATGATCGGTACTGCTGAGCGCACTGCGGTGTATTACTCGATGGGGATCACCCAGCATACGACAGGCCATGACAATGTCCGCTCGATTGCCAACCTGCAGTTACTGTGTGGCAATATTGGTATTGAAGGTGGTGGTATTAACCCGCTGCGCGGCCAATCGAATGTACAGGGAGCCTGTGACATGGGGGCCTTGCCGAATAATCTGCCTGGCTATCAGAAGGTTTACAACCCAGAGGTACACAATAAGTTTGCCAAAGCATGGAACAAGCCTGATTTACCGGCTGAGTCTGGTCTGACACTCACCGAAATCATCGATGCTGCCTGTCACCAGGACGTGAGAGGATTGTATGTCATGGGTGAAAACCCGGTACTGAGCGATCCGAATCAGGCCCATGTCATTGAAGCGCTTGAGAAGCTCGACTTCCTTGTGGTTCAGGACATCTTCCTGACAGAGACGGCGCAATATGCCGATGTCGTGCTGCCTTCATGCTCATTTGCTGAGAAGTCTGGTCACTTTACCAATACCGAGCGTCGCGTTCAGCGTATTTCGCCGGCGATTAACCCGCCGGGTGAAGCGAAAGAAGATTGGTGGATCATTCAAAGCATTGCCAATGCGATGGGCAGTGATTGGGCTTACCAGTCGGTGCAGGATATTACCGAAGAAATTTGCGAACTGACGCCGCAGTATGCCGGTATTCATTGGGATCGTGTCGGACCTGACGGTATTCAGTGGCCTTGTAAAGATGAACAGCATCCTGGTACCCGTATTATGCACCAAGATACGTTTATCCGTGGCAAGGGTGAAATGGTTGCTATACCGTTCCGCTATGCTGCAGAGTTACCGGATGAAGAATATCCGCTGATCCTGACAACGGGACGCCTGCTTGAGCAGTTCCATACCGGGACAATGACACGTAAGACCAAAGGGCTGGATAACCTTGCCGGACCGCGTGCCATGATTTCGGTTGCTGATGCTGAGCGTTTGGGGATTGGCAATGGCGAGATGCTGCGCGTATCGACCCGTAGGGGGAGTATCGAAACCCCGGCCTTTGTGACAAAACGTATGCAGCCAGGAGTTGTGTTTGTGCCATTCCACTTTGCTGAATCGCCAGCAAACCGATTGACAATCACGGCGACGGACCCACATGCCAAGATCCCTGAGTTCAAGGTTGCGGCTGTAAAAGTGGAGAAGCTTAAGGAAGCGGTTATAGCATAACGGTGAATTCATTCGTTAACCTTAAAACACCCAGCTTAGGCTGGGTGTTTTTGTTTCTGTCTGGTGAAAAATTGAGCGCTTCGCGGCATAAAGCTTGCCACAATTGCGCAAATAGCATCTCCAGCTAATAAATCTTAAATTCCATATTTAATAATTCAATTCAGCCAATCGGTAATGACTCATGCTGATTGTTTTTGGGTAAGTCTGATGTTTTTAGAAGATATATTTCAAAAGTTACCGTTTGAAAACATTTCTTACAATTTTCGCACTGATTAACAAATTGTTAACCAGTGGCGTCTCGAGCTAGTAAATACACGGGCTTACCATGTTACAGAATGTAAAATTATGAAACATAAGCGCTTATGAAGCTTTGAGAGTATAACTGCCCAGTATGAATTTTGAACGAAAGATGGGAAAATACCCCTGTCAACAATGATTCGTATTGAAAGTTTGTTTTTCTCTTATTCGCACTAGAGGAGTGTATATGAAGTTCGGTCTGATTTTTCTAATGTCGACCTTGGGCGGCGTGCTTTCAGGTGAACATATTCATTCATTCATGGCCGGGTTTGGTATTGCATCTGTTGCTGTTGGTTCGGGCTACTGGTTAGCCTTCCGGTGTTCGACAAGATACCCGCAGCTGGCGTTAATGCTGCTATTGATGGGCATGATGGCTAAGATGGCTGTTACTATTGCTGGTGTTATGTGGGGTATTGAAGCGGATGTGATTAATTCGCCAATCATTTTTGCCTTGTCATATCTGTTCTTTTCTATTGTTGTTACTTATCTTTATTCGAGATTACGTGAATTTCAGATGGCTCGAGCGTCTATTGCTGCTAAAGCAAGGAAGTTAGTGCTAAAAACTTCATAATCGAAGCATTGAGTAAAAAAGCGAGCTAAAGGCTCGCTTTTTTTATGTCTGCTGTTTGTGCCGTTGAGAAGTCTGTGATTGGCGTGAAGCTGCTTTAAATACGTTTTACGCCCATTTGGTATACGCTATTAATTTCATTGTTTTTTGTCAGTAGGGTGATATTGGCTTTATATCCTTTAGCAACTTTTCCATAGTGATCATCAATCTTTAGCGCTTTTGCTGGATATAAGCTTGCCATACGCAAAGCTTCTTCCCGACTAATACCAACATGGTTGATGAGGTTTTGTACGCCTTCAATCATGGTGATGGCGGCCCCGGCAATCGTTCCGTCTTCATAGTGGCATTTACCATTTGTGACATAGCCTTTTGTGCCTGCCATGTCATATTCGGTCATATCTGTTCCTGCGGGGGTTACGGCATCTGTCACCATAAAGAGTTTTTCTCCCAAGATCTGGTGGGCGATACGAACAGATGCATAATCTGAGTGGATGCCATCGACGATAATACCTGCATGGGGCTTCTTATCGAAAATGTAGCCAACAGTGCCCGGCTCACGCGAACCAAGAGGGGTCATAGCGTTGTACAAGTGCGTGGCCATAGAAATGCCTTGTTTTTCCTTTAGTTCTTTATAACTTGCATTCGTATGACCAAGAGAAACGGTAATGCCGGCTTCGGTAAGAATATCGATAACTGATTGGGCGGTGTTCTCTGGTGCGAGGGTGATCACGCTGATTTTATCGGCATGGTCAGCCAGATAGTATGCGGTCATTTCATCTAGGTGACGGATGTGGATAGGGTTGTGGGCCCCTTTTTTTTCTTTGCTAATAAAAGGGCCTTCAAGATGAAGACCAAGAATACCTTCAGCTTCTTTATTCTCAATATCACCGATCAAGCCTATAACTTCTCGCATTGAATCATTGCCACTGGTGATGAAGGTGGGTAGGTATTGCGTTGTACCGTTTCGCAAGTTGGTTTGGTTCATGATATCCAGCGTTTGTTTGTGGATATCTGTATTAAGCAGAACCCCGCCACAACCGTTGAGCTGAATATCTATAAATCCTGCAGTTGCAGTCAATCCATTGCCGTTATAAGTCACTTCGGGCAGTGATGCTTCAGCCATAGGTACAACCGCTTGAATTGTGTCGCCTTCAATGAATATTGTTTGGTTGCTGAGGATGTTAAGGCCATCAAATACATCAATATGAGTTATTGCGAACATAGGCATCTCTGATCAAAGATTCTTTTTAACTATAGAAGCTTGCGGTGACGGTGTTGCTACCACAGAACTTCTAACCATGAATAAGCAATGTTGAACACACTTATTTCTCGAATAAAAATAAGATAGCGGATCAACGTATCTGTCGTCAACTATTCAGTGGCTTTTTGTTGATTCAATGTACTGTTTTATGTGTTTATCATTAGCTGTCAGGGTAATGCAGGCGTTGCGAGATATTTGGTGAACATGATCCTATCAACTGTTCATTGGTGACACCTATTGGTGTCGGAGTGCGTTTCAACAGAAGCCTCCTTCTTATGTCTGCATCTATTATGTGTATTTTGACTGAGTTGGCTTTAAACGGTGAGGCTTTTCTCATTGTTCTCAATTCTGGAACATCAGTTCGGGTTCAGGCACAATACGCGCCTTCCATTATTGCAGAACAGTTATCTGAAAGTCCTGGTGCGAGCTAGGGATCAGATAGAAAGAGGTAGTTCATGGCTTGGTTTGATTGGCCATTCATTGTATCCAGTGTGTTTGCCCAGTTGTCGATTGGTGCATTCTTAATTCTGGGCTTGGTAATTTTCAGCGGTAAGTTATGTTTTGGTCAAAGCGATCGCCTGCATAAAACAATGCCGTTAATGTGGATGTTGCTGTTTGCTTCGCTGATTTTACGAGAGCTAAACCTGATGATGTCACAGGTCCACTCGGTGTACAGCTTCAGTACTGAGGCATTGCTGGTCACAATTTTCTTTGTGTTTGCCCTGTTATATTGGTTTGCCGAGAAAGCATTGTTTGGTAGCGATGCGATAAGAAGAATGATGCTCTCGGTCGTGCTTTTAAGTGGTTTGGTATACCTTGGCCATGGCTTGCTTCAGCGTAGCGAACAATGGTTAGTTGCCGTTCACTTTGTTGCGACCACCCTGTGCGGAGGAACGCTATTTGCCCATGCAGCCCTTATTAGAGCTGAACATAAAGTTGAAGAGGTAAACGCCTATCTTCCGAAGCTAGGAGCAGTGATAGCAGCGGTCTGCTTATTGACGGGGATCCCTCAGCTTGCTGATCTTGCAGGCCGAGCTGAAACATACAACGAGGTTGCGCCATTTATCTCTCATGTGCTTAGCTTGGGACTATTGGTTGCCGCTGTTGGTGTCTGGTTGATGCCGACGTTGACGAAAAGTAAACCCGCTCTGCCTGTGATGACGTTTGCACTAGGCTTAATTGTGATCTCATCGTATTGCGCTGGAGTTGGCTATTAAGCATGTAAGCAGGCCAGATGCCTGTTAACTTGCTTTTCAGTCAATAGGGTACAAGAAAGCCGATGATCATCATCGGCTTTCTTGTATCCAGCAAGGCGGGCTTATTTGATAATACTGAGGATTTGCTTAAAGCGCTCACCTTCGGCTATTTCCTGTAGCTCAAACAGTACCATTTCGGTACAAGATAGTTCGGCTCCAGCCTGCTGCAGTTTGTTTAGGGCTATCTGCTTGTTGAGCGGGTTGCGCGATGAGACGGCATCGCTGATCACTTCAACATGGTATCCGGCGTTTAGCATTTCTCGAACAGTCTGATACACACAAATATGCGCTTCAATACCCACCACGATGACATTCTTACAACCTGTTTCGGCAAGTGCTTCGACAAATTCTGATGATTTATAGCAGCTGAAGCTATTTTTGGCGATTGGTTGGTGGTTATGCAGTTGATCGGAGATTTGTGGGATCGTTGGACCAAGCTTTTCTGGAATTTGTTCAACCCACACAATAGGTAAATCTAGGATTTTGGCACCTTTGACAATGGTCTCGAGGTTACGGAAAAGCGCGTCCTTTTCGTCCATGATCTGGGCTAGTTTACCTTGAACATCAACAATGACGAGGGCGGTATCAGCAGCATTAAGCATCTTAAAATCCTTTTTTGAGAGTGAGTCAAACAGGCCATGCCCTATTTGGTCTTTACCAATCAGCTTATCAGATTATCAAGATTTATTCTTTTAACTATAAGATGTTAGTCGTAGATTCATGTTCATCAGTCACGCTGTTTAAAACCTGAATACTCGATACCAGCCAGGCGGGCCATGTCATGATGCCAGGTGGCTAAGTCGTCTTTGTTGAACTGGTTTAGGTGAGAATGTCCACAGGCCCTTGCCATAACCTGCATCAGTTCTGTCGAAGCCATCAAGAAATTGGCGAGTTGTTTGGCTGCCTTTTCTGGATTGAGCTTTTGACGTAGATCTTTCTTCTGGGTCGCAATGCCTGCAGGGCAGTTGTTGGTGTTACAAATACGGGCCGCAACACAACCAATTGACTGCATCGCACTATTGGCGATGGCAATCCCGTCAGCGCCTAAAGCCATTGCTTTTACGAAGTCGGTGGGGACGCGAAGGCCACCTGTAATAATGAGTGTGATTTGATCAGACATACCTTGTTTATCGAGGAAATACCGTGCCCGTGCTAGGGCGGGAATTGTCGGTACACTGATATGATCACGGAAAATTTGTGGTGCGGCACCAGTCCCACCGCCGCGGCCGTCAAGAATGATATAGTCGGCGCCGACTTCAAGGGCAAACCCCATATCCCTCTCTATATGGTTTGCACTAAGCTTGAATCCAATAGGGATCCCGCCGGTAATTTCACGCACGTTATCCGCAAATTCAGCGAAGTCACCAACAGTTTTCAAATCGGTAAATGTCGGAGGGGAGATCGCGTCGGTCCCTTCTTTCAGGCAACGTGTCTTGGCAATCTTTCCAGTATTCTTTGCGGCAGGTAAATGGCCTCCTGTTCCGGTTTTGGCACCTTGCCCGCCCTTGAAGTGAAAGGCTTGTACTTTTTTCAGCAAAGCTTCGTGATAGCCGAATTTGGCACTGGCAAGCTCATAGAAATAGCGGCTGTTTGCCTGTTGTTCTTCTGCCAGCATACCTCCTTCACCTGAACATATCCCCGTGCCTGCCAGCTCAGCCCCCATAGCTAATGCAGTCTTCGCTTCTTCAGACAGAGCACCGTAGCTCATGTCAGAGATTAGCAGGGGGATATCCAGTACCAGGGGACGTTTAGCTTTGGGGCCGATCACCAGCTCTTTACCAACGTTGGCATTTTCTAGTAGAGGCTTTGCTGCCATTTGAGCCACCATAACCTGGATGTCATTCCAATCTGGTAGCTGATAGCGAGGGACGCCCATGGCTGTCATTGGCCCATGATGCCCCATCTGAGACAGTCCCTCCCGCGCTAACTGGTGGATGAATGCCACTGTCGGCTCTTCTTTGGTCGCAGAGGCAACAGGCATGGAATGTTTCGTTGTTGTAAAGCCTGGGCCTTCTTTACCGACATCTGCATCGGTAAATTGTTTATGGGTGCCGTCGCAGAAAGGGGCATTACCGGTATGTTTGCAGGCACATAAGTACTCTTCGCTATCTTGTTCGGCTTTAAAGGCCTGTGGGGTTAGGCCAGTTCCGATATGTGAGCCATCACAAAATGGCTGATTAGATGAGCGGCCACATTTACAGAAGTAGTATTCCTTACCTTTCTCTAGACTGACTCTTATTGGGTGGTTATTTGCGATAAGCGGCTTGGTCATTGTTTGACTCCTGCTCAGTGTTTCTGCGCGACAGTTACAATGTAAATCATAGGTTTGTTGATAGAGTATGGGAGAGGTTGAGTGAATTTGCAGGATGGTATGGTGTAGGGGAGTTAAATTTTCTGCTTATCAATACTAATTAGGACATTTGGCGATTGATAACCAATGATTTTCAAAGGCGTCTTCATGGTAGAGTCTACGCATAGATACCGATATTTTACGGTTTGTAACTGCAACACTCTTTACACCAGCAGAAAATCACGGAACAATGGGCAGGCATTAACTTTTAGGTAACGTTTGAAGAGATTATGACAGAAAAAAAAGCGAACCCATTTACTGATTTGATTTTCAACGTCGTTGTCCCATCTGTTGTCCTCATGAAACTGAGTGGTGAGGAACATTTAGGTTCAGTTGGCGCGTTAGTTGTCGCTTTAGCATTCCCGATTGTTTTTGGTGGCTACGAGTTAATTAAGTATAAGAAATTTAACTTCATTTCGTTGCTTGGCTTTGTCAGTGTGCTACTAACTGGCGGTATAGGTTTATTAGAACTTGATGCCAAGTGGCTAGCAGTGAAGGAAGCTCTTATTCCTGGCCTGATTGGTTTGGGTGTATTTATCTCGACATTTACTAAGTATCCGGTCGTTAGCAAAATGTTGTTCAATGATACGGTTCTGAACCTGTCACTGATCAAAGAGAAGCTCGGTGAGAACGGCAAACAACAGGCTTTTGAGCGATGCTTGGTTAAGTCCAATTTCCTGTTTTCGGCGACATTCGTATTTTCGTCAGTAATGAATTACGTTCTTGCGACGATGATTGTGACTAGCCCGTCGGGATCACAAGCCTTTAACGAAGAACTGGGTAAGATGACGCTGATGAGCTACCCAATGATTGCCATCCCTTCGATGGTGATGATGATGGGTATTTTCTACTTCGTCTGGCGTCAAATTCGTCAGATGACGAACCTGGAAACAGCCCAGATCTTTAAGACTCAGTAATAGAGATTTTGGAAAAGACCTTAAATGCCAGCCGCTTAATCGGCTGGCATTTTTTATAGCTGCCGTATTAATGGAGATGATATTAATACTTGCTACTTAAAGTGATTTGTCGCACACTTTCAACGATTTATTTTTCGTTATATTAGGTTAGCTATCATGGCCTCTACAGCAGCAGCGCTTCACATCCTGGTGAAGCACAAAGAACAAGCCGATGACATTCTGAAGCAATTGAAGAAAGGGGCTAAATTCCAGACTCTTGCGAAGAAATACTCAACATGCCCATCAGGTAAACGCGGCGGTGACTTGGGTGAATTTCGTAAAGGCGCAATGGTGCCTGCGTTTGATAAAGCGGTATTCACGGGCAAGGTACTAGAGCCAATTGGCCCGGTAAAAACCAAGTTTGGTTACCATATTATCAAGGTTCTATACCGTACATAGTCAAAAGAAAGAGAGCTCAAACGAGCTTTCTTTTACAATCTGTGTAAATGTCATTTTCTATCTTAACTTCCCACCTCCAAAACCTAGAAAACCTTTAACCGCGCAATTTATCCGCCTCTGATATGGCAGATAACCTGACTTTTTCGTGTGTCAGCCCAAGCTAGAATATGCGGGTAGTACTTTTTAAGTAACACTAGATAGGTGCCGATTAAAGTGAAGCCCAGGCTTATTAGGTGACTGGAGTTTTGTACTGCGGATGGGGTCACCATTAAGAGAACACCTATGGTTGTACCGAGAAGGCTTAGGCCAAGCATTAACGGATAGGCTAAGTTAAAGAAAGACTGTAAGTTGAGGAATAAGGTAAACAATCCTTGTTTGATACTATTCATCGCCACTTTCCAATAGTTGTTTTTACATTAATTTAACAAGAATCAATAAAAAGGCAATAGCTAGCGCTTTTCCTAAATATACCAGACAGTTAATGATTAACTCGCAGGAGTGGTTGTATGCTGGTTGAGAGGATTAGGGCATTTTTCATCAACGATACGCATGACTTCCTGTTGCTGTGTTTCATCGGCACTGATATCAGGGTACTTCTTAGTCAGTTGTTCCATACATAGCTGTGCGGTATTCATCACTTTCATCATTTCATCTTGTGAAGCTAATATTTGAGACATATCGCCTGATTTTTTAGCTTCACCGACAAGTGCTAAAGCCTTTTCAGCTTGCTGGTAAGGAGCTTCCAAGCAATGGCATACGTCATCGGCTGCAGCGTCGAATTGGCTGGCATAGAGAGGCGATGATAGTAGTGAAAGAGCGACGAGAGAAAATGTATATTGATTCATTTGATACTCACACTTCATTGTTATTAAGGCTGAAGAGCTTGGTGTATCGGAAAGTATAGCTGAATCGATTTAACAGGGTTTACTCCGGCTTGGAAGGGCCGGAGTTGCAGGTAGCTAGAAGCTAGTTACATTCTGGATCTAGGTTGAGCTGAAGAAAGTCTTTGCATTTAGCAAATTGGAAAAACTCAGTGAAATTCGAGTCTTCATACCCTTGCTTGCTGAACCAGTAAAAACCGACCTCGGGAGAATACCAAAGAAAGAGCCCTCGTTGCCGATAGAGCATGTAATTGCTATAACCCACGGCTTTCTTGTACAGGCTATTTTCATAGTTTTTAACTTCGCCAGGAAGCTTAATGCCCATTTTAGTGAGCTCTTCTTGTGAATTAATCCAATAGAAGTACTCTGGTGTTGTCTTGCTCATTGCGATAAATGGCTCTAACGATGTGTTTTTTAAAGTGAATTGACCGCCTTTGAATGAGATTGCAACAAATTCCGTCTTATCTTTATTCATCCGGTAGCTTATCCCGGTGAATGTCCAAGTGTCTTGTTCCTTTTTGTGGACGAAGTACTGAGATAGGTTAGGGGAGATTTTACCGTTCTCAAGATACAAGTTGTATGATTTCGCGGAAGCTTTTATTTTTGTATCACCTTTATAAACAGACATGGAGCCGATAGCCATCGACTCTTCGGTAAGTAGTGGCCAGAATGAGCTAAGGTCGAAATGTTTAAAGGTGACCGCGCGAGCAGTTTCAGGATCACAGTAGTTTTGACTTGTCTTGTCGCAGAATGCTATTGAATAGTATTCTTTTGATTTTCCAATAAAAAATAGCTTATTCCGAATATCTTTCGGGGTTATGTATTGATCGCTGTAAGTTAGAAGATAGGCCAGATCGTCTTCTTGTTCAGATAGGAGTACCACTGTATTGTTATCATCATCGCTGATGATTTTATGATAGAAACGCTTAGCTTGATAATGATGATAAAGACTGGCCAGTATAACGGCAGTTAGCACGAATAAAGCAAAAAATATCCTGCGCTTGGATTTTTTCCGTGGTTTTACTTTTTCAGCTTCATTATCACTTTCGGTAAAAGCAGGTTCTACATAGGGTGTAACAATGATCCTATAGCCTAACTTCGGGACTAATTCGATGATTTGCCCTTTTTCTTCTTCTTTCAGCTTAATACGCAGGTTTCTTATAGTCTGAAACAGTGATGTTGGGGAAACTTCTTTTCTCACCCAACCAGCTTGGAGTAAATCAGCCTTCAATACCATGCGAGGAGCATTGGTTACAAGGCTATACAGCACTTCTCTCTCTGCCCGGTTCAGGTCGATGGTTTGTTTCTCGGTTGAGAGTTGCTTGGTTGAGCAGTCAAAGTAAAGGGCTTTGCCTAGTTGAACTTTATGTGACGGGGCTTGGCTATCAGGCATGCGCGTATTGCTCAAAAGAAAGTGGCTATAGTGAAATAAGAATTTGGCAGAAAATCAACTGACTGATTTTATACATAATCATATGATATTAACTTCAAATATTGCCACAGATAATAATTAGAAGCTAGCTATAGAACAGGCAAAAAAGCTCATTACATCAAATAAATAACAGAGGCTATGACTCTGCCAAGCGAACCTTTTCACTTGTGGAATTTTTTGCCTGAAAAATTAGTCAATGTGATTAATATTGCGACAAAATGCCACCACCTAACTTCCTATACTGTGTTATGTCATCCATTACTATTCATTATTTTAATTATTTAGCTGTAATGGTGTGTAATTTTTGGGGGCGGTATGGATATGTCTGCAAAGCATGTGTCGCTGGTTGCGCCAGTATTGGTGATCGGTGCAATGTTGAACCACCAAGCGGTTTATGCTCAGGATAATAATCAACAAAAGTCTATGACGAGTCGAGTCTCTGATGAAGTCTATCAGGCTGTCTCCGATTTAATGCTGCTTGCGAGTGATATTCGAGGCGACAAACCAAGTCTTAGTGAAACTAGTCAAGCATCCCTTTATTCATCCCAAAGTTTGAATATGAATGGTATGGCGTTGCGCGCGAATAATATGCGTTCAGCAGCTAAACATAAGGCTCAACCTTCCGCGTTCAATCATCAATATTCAGAGTTAACCCTCTATCAAGATGGTTATTTGGGTGAGCAGAATTACTCTAGGTTAGGAGCCTATTTTCGCATGGATTCATATGCATCGAATAATGAAAGCTCGGTGTTTATCAATGAACGCAATCAAGAGCAGGATGGCTACTCGGTAACGTTAGGCGGTGATTATTTATATAATGACCATTATCTGTTTGGTTTAGCGCTTGGGTTACCGTTTGATGAGGTTGACGATGAGAGTACCGATAGCGGTGTTGATGGCTTGGTAGCTTCGGGGTATTTCAGCTACTTCCGTAATGACTGGTATGTTGATTTTACTGCTAGTTATGCACTGATGGATACAGATATAGAACGCCGTATTTCCCATTACAGTGATAATGTTATAAATAGCTCGAATGAGGCTGATTCAGATATTTGGGTTTTTTCATTAGGTGGGGGGTATGTTGTTGATTACAACTATTTAAACATTGCCTTTGAAAGCTCCATTCAATATACACTTTCTGATACAGATCGATATGCTGAGCGTCCATCAAAAGGTAATTCAAATTACCTTATTTCGAAGGTTGATAATATTAATAATCTGGAGTCAACGATGGTGATTGCGGGTGTAAGCATATCTCACCCTTTACGCTCAAGTTTCGGTATTTTCCAACCTTATGTCAGAGGCTATGTACACTATGATATTGACAGTGGATCTGAACGGATCATTAGCCAGCTAAAATCGGATCATTCTGGAACTGTTTTGCCAATAATTGTTGATACTAATGATTCGGTATATGGCCGACTACATCTGGGGCTTTCTGGCGCATTTAATCAAGATTGGAACGGATATGCAGAAGCCAGTACCTTAGTTGGACTTGATGACTTATCGGCTTATTCTATTACGATTGGGGTAAATATATCTTTGAATTAATAGGTTTTATTGGTTTCGCTCAAGTATTTAGCTAAGGGGATGGAATTTTCCGTTTTAATCTATCTATGCCACCTTCAGAACTGAAGAATAATTCTAGTTCAACCATGATTCCGGGGTTGATTTTGTAATTAAATTTATCTTGAAAATCAAGCTCAGGTGTGACTGATAGATATAACCACTGTTTATATAAACGATGTTTCCAACCAAGAGAAACCCATGAGTTAGTAATTGAGTAAGTTGGTCTCGAATCCGTACTAATCCCAATAGAGTATTGAAAGAGATTATTCTCATCAGTACGATCAAATATTTCTGCCTGCTGGACAAACTCCCAGTTATTATCGCTATCAAGATATTGTAGATTAGAGCTGACCTTAAGTATTGTTGTTGGATTTTCTTGCCTGGCATAGTAAAAATTCAGCGAAGACACAGTACCTGGTCCTTTTGAATCGTAGTAGAATATCTCCTGTTTAAGACGGCTGGTCCAGTTATAACTAAGCCGATCCACTCGGGTAAGATCGGCGCGGGTAAATGGATCCAGGGGGAGCTTTAGTTTTAATCCCAAGTCAAAGTTCGTTTTCCATTCGCCAAGTTGTTTGCCTTGTAGACGTACACCTCCCACAGCACCGCTCAGGCTGCTATCGCTATTGTTACTGATCCCCCGTTCTTTATCTTCTAGCCGGTCAAAATCGTCCGGATCCGTTTCGAGTATCAGTTTCCAGTTTTTTTTGGTGTGAGGTAAATCTAGTTTAAGGTAGACATTGGCATCAGGATCAAAATGCTCTCGATGCGAATATCGGCTCTTGAAACGAAGCCGTAAATAGCTTCGATTGCTAATTGGTTGTTCGCTCTCTTCTTTTCCGATGAAATGGTCGAATGTTGTTCCATATTCATGAATACTATCAGAAATGGATAACTGAGTATCATCTATCCATGATTGGATAGAGTCTTCTTGCACTTGTTCAGAGTTGCTATCTGTTTCCTTCTGCGATACGGGATCCTCCGACAACGGGTCTGCTGCCAAATCATGAGATAACAAGATAGCGACAATAAATGATGAGCATTTCAATGCAACAGTTATGTCATTTTTTAATTTAATGTAATTAAAGGAGTGGTAATGATGTAATTGACTAATCACTTCCTCTGCTCCTTACCGCTTATCGTTATTAATAAGGTTATGATTTTAGGATGGTTTAAGTGTAGTTCACCTTGCCCGGGGTTGGCTATAGTGAAATTTACCACTTTAAAATGAGATACCTTTCTAAAAAATCAAAATTTTTGTGGTTAATATTAAGTCGGTTATTACATTGAAGATAAGTAAACTTGTTTGGAAACATAATTTTACACTTTGTTTAGGATTTATTCTTATAAATAGTAAAAATTTTATTAGTTAAGAATTTATCAACTACACTTTATTTGATTTGTGAATCTGTACATTGGAGTACAGGATTATTTACGGAGTAAAACACAATGGATAGTTCGGACTTTGATGGAATTAAAAGGGATATATCATTGACTATAAATGGTATTTTTGAAGATTTTGAAGAAGATCATAACTGCCTGCCCACGATAGAGGAATTTAGATCTCTATTTGCCGGTTATGCTGAGCAATACATAGGCCCAATGGATGAGCTTAGTGTTGAAGGGATCACTAATAATTTTGAAAAGCTACAAGCAAGGGAGCAAAAGATCTGGCGGGCAGCGAGTGAACTTGAAGCTGAGCAACGGTTTTTAAGGTCTGAGCAGTAATTCCTGATCGCATGCCTTCTCCTTGGCTATCAAACGTTGATTCATTCACCTCCTCGTAGTTTGACGATGGTTGCGCTGATCGAAGTAACTGTCGTCTTTTTTCTACTTGCACACACGCTGCTGACGAGCTTTGATGGCTAGAGAGACTCTTGATGTGGGGGGTTTATTCAACTGATGACATATTTCCCATCCGGCCTCGGCAACTTTTTCTAAATCAATGCCGGTTTCAATGCCCAATCCCTGACAAAGGTAGATGACATCTTCTGTTGCTACATTCCCACTTGCACCTGCTGCATACGGACAGCCCCCCAAGCCTGCTGTGCTACTGTCGATAATACTTACTCCCATATTGAGTGCTTGGTAAATATTGGTAAGGGCCTGTCCCCAAGTGTCATGGAAATGCACTGCTAATTGATTAACAGAGATTTTTCGGCTAACTGCTTCCAGCATTTTTGCGATACGCAGTGGAGTCCCGGTACCAATGGTGTCTCCCAAAGAGATCTCGTAGCAACCGAGATTAATTAGTTCACTCGCGACCGATGCGACTTTTTCAGGAGGTGTTGGACCATCATATGGACAGTCGGCGACACATGACAGGTATCCCCGTACGGGAATGTTGTATTGCTGGGCTAATAACATCAGGGGCTCAAATCGCTTTATACTTTCAGCGACGGAGCAGTTGATGTTGTGTTGGCTAAAGCCTTCTGAGGCTGAGCCAAATATCGCAACTTGGTCGGCCCCTGATTGAATGGCATGTTCAAAGCCTCTTAGGTTAGGAGTAAGTGCTGAATAGGTTACTCCTGAAGCTCTGTGTATTTGGGTCATTACAGATTGGGAGTCGGCCATTTGTGGTACCCATTTAGGGGAGACAAATGAACCTGCTTCGATGTGCTTGAGTCCTGTTTGTGATAGCTGGTTGATAAAGTTAACTTTATCAATGGTATTGACATGATTTTCATTTTGCAGCCCGTCTCTGGCGCCCACTTCAACAATTGTGACTTGCTTGGGTAAATTTGCCATCAGTGTCTCCACGTAGGTCTTAACAGATGATAAATACTGGTATTCGGTGAGTGCGATGCTTTGAGAGTGTTATACCAATGAACGATGGATGCTCATGTGTTTGTCTCAATACGCACTAATTGTTCACCATGCTCAACCTGATCGCCAATCGCAAATAGTACATCTGAAAGTGTGCCATCTTGGGGTGCTCTTACGGTGTACTCCATCTTCATCGCTTCAATGATTAGCAGTGGTTGGTCTTTGTGGACAACGTCACCCGGTTTACAGTGTAGGGCAGTAACGATGCCATTGAGTGGTGCTAGAGCTTGATTGTCGTTGTCTTGCGTCGTCTGAAGATGTTGAGTGTTGCTGCTAGTAAGAAAAGTATCGTGCCAAGTCTGGTAGTAAATGTGCTTGATTTCCTGGCTATCGATTTCAGTGAAGTTTTCTCGTACGCCGTTAATCTCAATCTGAAAATCACAGGTGCTTTCATTGCTTTGAACAGAGAGTAAATGGAAAACTTGATGGGTAAGATCATAAGAGTGATTGTTTATTTCAATTTGGGTTAATGCGACCTTTCTGGTGTCATTCGAATGAATATCGGCTAATTGATTCGTTACTAAAGGTAAATGGAACCGAAACCGATAGCGATCACCTTGGTTATTTTTGACAGGCACATCCTGATAAGGTAGCTGGTTCAATCGCCAGTTACAGAGTGTGCCGTCTAGATGAACGGCAGTGATAGCAGCAAATAGTGCTAGTTTTGGTATTGTTAGCTTGTGGTCCGCGCCAAAAGGCTCTAAAGAATGGGTCGGTGATGTATCTTCATCGAGTTCAGCTTGATGCCTTTCAATAAAGTGGGTATCAATTTTCGCCATTTTAAATGCGGGGTGGCAGATGATTTTCTGTAGGTAGTCGATGTTGGTTGCAAGGCCGACTAACTGGTAGCGGGCTAAAGCTTGAGAGAGCGAATTGATAGCCAACTCTCTGTCTTTAGACCATACAATGAGTTTTGACAGCATAGGATCATAATGCGAGGTGACGGTGTCACCCTGCTGGATGCCTGAATCAACCCTGATCTTCGTTGTACCATCTTGCTGCCGGGGCTCTTTAAGAAACTGTATACCCCCAGATGCTGGCAGAAAATCTTGTTTAGGATCTTCTGCGTAGATCCGCGTTTCAATGGCATGTCCATGATGTTTGATTTGTTTTTGGCGAAGTGGCAAAGCTTTTCCTTTAGCAACATTAATCTGCCATTCCACCAGATCTTGCCCGGTGATGAGTTCAGTGACCGGGTGTTCGACCTGGAGCCGGGTGTTCATTTCCATAAAGTAAAATTTACCCGATTCATCGAGCAGGAACTCGACGGTACCCGCACCGATATAGCCGATGGCTTTAGCGGCATCTACCGCTGCTTGGCCCATTTTTTGCCGCAGTTTATCAGGCAAGTCGGGAGCAGGTGCTTCTTCGACAATTTTCTGATGCCGACGTTGAATAGAGCAATCTCGGTCAGACAGATAGATAGTATTCCCAAAATGATCAGCAAAGATCTGTACCTCGATATGTCTAGGGCTAACCAGGTATTTTTCAATGAGCAGTAGATCATCCCCAAATGCCGAGCGTGCTTCACGCTTGGCGCTGGCAATTGCTTCAGCCATTTCATGTGCTGCATTGACTATCCGCATTCCTTTGCCACCACCACCTAATGCAGCTTTGAGCAGAATAGGGTAGCCAATCTCACGGGCAGTAGCCGCTAATGTTTCAACCGTATTGTCGTTGCCATGATAGCCGGGGATTAACGGAACCTGGGCCTGCTCCATAATGATTTTTGCTTCTGATTTTGAGCTCATCAATTGCATGGCAGTAGCAGAAGGGCCGATAAAGATTATGTCATTTTTGAGGCAGGTTTCGGCAAACGCTGCATTCTCTGATAAAAACCCATACCCTGGGTGAATAGCATCTGCTGATAGCGTTAGTGCTGCTTCGATAATCCGTGAACTGTTGAGGTAAGAATCAAGTGCAGGTGCTGAACCAATCATGACGGCATGATCGGCTATCTGGACATGTTTTGCCTGTCGATCAACTTCAGAGTAGACGGCTATGGTTTCTATCCCCATTCTCTTGGCTGTATCAATGATCCTGCAGGCAATTTCGCCCCGGTTTGCGATGAGCAAACGGGTTATTGATGTTGTTGAAGCGGCTGAATTATCGAGCCGGGCTGCGCTGTCAGCTGTGAGAGGGACCACTGTTTTATCGGTAAACTTACTCATGTGTTGTGCTCCATGCTGGCGGCCGTTTGGCAAAAAAAGCCTCTAGCCCTTCCTGTCCTTCTGGTGAGACCCGTATATCTGCAATCAATGTACTGGTTTTTTGTTTTAGCTCAGAGTCAATCTTCTGGTTGTCGCATAGTTGGCATAATGATTTTGCTTGCGTTAGGGCTTGGGGGCTATTGCTTAGTATTTGAGTAATAAGGAGAGAGAGAATTTTTTTTGCTTCAGCTTCAGTATTTTCTACTTCATGAATAATACTTATCTGCTGCGCAGTGATTGCGTCAAAACGTTCGGCTGTTAGCATATAGCGCCGTGCCTGCCGCTGGCCGATAGTGCGGCAAACATAGGGACCGATGGTCGCAGGGATCAAGCCTAACCTCACTTCGCTGAGGCAAAACTGGGCATCTGTCGTCGCGATAGCAATATCACAGCAGCAGATCAATCCAAGGGCTCCACCAAATGCGCTTCCCTGGACATTGACGATGGTTGGAGTAGGGAAGTTGTCGAGTTCAAACAGCAGGTTTGCCAATTGGAGTGCATCTGTGTGGTTCTCTTCAACGGTTTTGCCTGTCATTGATTTCATCCAGTTAAGATCGGCACCCGCTGAAAAGTGCTTCCCATTAGCATTTAGCACCAGCACTCGGATATCTTCACGTCGTTTGAGCTGATAGAGGTAGCCAAGCAGGGTATGAATGAGACTGGCATCGAATGCGTTACGTTTGTTGGCCCGGTTCAGTGTTACGGTGGCAATACCCGCCTTGGTTATCGAGCACAAAATATCGGCATTAGGCTCTGCATGTAGGTTCTCTACATGGTGAACGGTATGGCTGGCTCTATGCTGGTGCTTGCTCATCGTTATAGCTCCTTCGGAAATCACATCCGGAATATACCAAATTGGCTCTCTGGAATAGGCGCTCTTAGCGAAGCCGACAAGGCTAAGCCAACCACATCTCGTGTTTGTCTCGGATCGATAATACCGTCATCCCAAAGCCTTGCACTGGCATAGTAGGGCGAGCCTTGATCTTCATATAAGTCACGGATTGGCTGCTTGAAGGCTGTTTCTTCCTCATCTGTCCATGACTGGCCCTTGCGTTCTTTGATATCACGGGTTACCTGGGCCATCACGCCTGCTGCCTGTTCTCCGCCCATGACTGAAATTCGGGCATTGGGCCACATCCACATCATGGTTGGGTTATAGGCTCGTCCGCACATACCATAATTTCCGGCGCCGTATGAGCCGCCAATTATTACGGTAAATTTAGGCACATCGGCACAGGCAACTGCCATCACCATTTTTGCCCCGTGTTTGGCAATACCTTCCGACTCATACTTTTTACCGACCATAAAGCCGGTAATGTTCTGCAGGAACAGCAAGGGTATTTTTCTTTTGGCACAAAGCTCAATGAAGTGGGCACCTTTCTGGGCTGACTCTGAAAACAAAATACCGTTATTGGCAACGATGCCTATCGGATGCCCGTACAAACGGGCAAAGCCGCAGACGAGCGTGTCTCCATATAAGGCTTTAAACTCGTCGAAATCGGAGTCATCGACAAGGCGGGCAATCACCTCTTTGATATCGATAGGTTTGCGTAAATCGGGACCGGCAATGCCATAGAGATCGTCGACGGAGTAGCGCGGAGGTAGGATTTGCTCTTGAGGCTCAGGTTGTACTTCAAGGTGGCAACTGGCGATTGCTTGCCGAGTTAGCTCAAGGGCGTGGTGTTCATCCTGGGCAAAATAGTCAGCGACCCCGGATGTTTTACAGTGTACCTCTGCGCCACCTAGGTCTTCGGCTGTGACGACTTCTCCTGTTGCAGCTTTTACAAGAGGAGGACCAGCCAGAAAAATGGTACCTTGCTGTTTAACAATTATCGAAACATCGGCCATTGCGGGGACATAAGCCCCTCCAGCCGTGCACAGCCCAAGAACGACAGCGATTTGCGGGATCCCTTTGGCTGACATGCGAGCCTGGTTGAAGAATATTCGGCCAAAATGATCGCGGTCTGGAAAAACCTCAGCCTGATGGGGCAGGTTGGCACCCCCTGAATCAACCAGGTAAATACAAGGAAGGTGGCAGCGTTCTGCTATCTCTTGCGCCCTAAGATGCTTCTTAACTGTTAGTGGATAGTAAGTCCCGCCTTTTACCGAAGGGTCATTGGCGATAACCATGCACTCAATCCCTTCTACTCGGCCGATCCCGGCCACGACACCCGCACAGGGGATATCTTCATCATAGACTTGCCAGGCGGCAAACTGGCCGACTTCGAGAAATGGGCTTCCCGGGTCGAGTACGGTATCAATTCTTTCCCTGACCGGTAATTTCCCTTTTTCTTTTTGCCGAGCGATGGCCTTCTCCCCGCCACCTTGTAAGATATGGTGAACATGGGTATGGAGCTCATCGATCAGTTCGGCCATGTTTTGCTGATTGAGTTTGAACTGGGGCTCATTGACATGAACATGGGTTTGAATAACAGCCATCTAGCATCGTCCTTATTTAGATTCTGTAAATAATTCCCTTCCGATCAGCATCCGACGAATTTCTGAGGTCCCAGCGCCAATTTCATATAATTTGGCATCTCTTAGGAGACGTCCTGCAGGAAACTCATTGATGTAGCCGTTACCACCAAGTAGCTGAATGGTATCTAACGCCAATTGCGTCGCCAGTTCGGCGCTGTAGAGGATGGCACCCGCAGCATCTTTGCGGGTGGCTTCTCCGCGATCACAAGCGGCTGCTACTGCATAAACATACGCGCGTGCAGCATTGGTTCGGGTGTACATATCAGCCACTTTGGCCTGGACCAGCTGAAATTCACCGATCGGTTGTCCGAATTGCTTTCGGTCATGGATGTAGGGAACGACAAGATCAAGGCAGGCTCGCATGATCCCTAATGGCCCGGCGGCCAGGACGACCCGCTCATAATCTAACCCGCTCATTAGTACGTTTACGCCTTTGTTCAGTTCCCCGAGTAAGTTCTCTGCCGGGACTTCACAGTTGTTGAATACCAGCTCACAGGTGCTTGAGCCTCGCATGCCAAGTTTGTCGAGTTTTTGGGCGTGGCTGAAACCTTCGAAGTCTCGCTCTACAATGAAGGCAGAAATACCGTGTGATCCGGCCTCTGGTTCTGTTTTGGCGTAAACCACAAAGGTATGGGCATCAGGCCCGTTGGTGATCCACATTTTGTTGCCATTGAGGATAAAGCTTTCACCTTGGCGTTCGGCTTTTAGCTGCATACTGACAACATCAGATCCCGCATTGGGCTCGCTCATTGCCAACGCTCCAATATGGTTGCCTGAAATTAGCTGTGGTAGATATTTGGCTTTTTGTCCAGCTGTACCATTGCGGTATATCTGATTGACACACAGGTTGGAATGCGCACCGTAGCTCAAGCCTACAGAAGCGGATGCCCGACTGATTTCCTCCATGGCGATAACGTGGGCAAGGTAGCCCATATCCGCGCCACCATACTCTTCGCTGACAGTGACCCCGAGCAGGCCCATTTCACCCATAAGTGTCCAGAGCTGGTTGGGAAATTGATTGTCTTGATCGGCTTGGGCGGCAAGCGGGGCGATAGCTTCGGTGGCAAAGTTATTGACTTGCTCACGCAGCATATCGAGGGTTTCGCCAAGGCCAAAATTAAAGGGGGTGAACAGATCTTTCATAACATCTCCGGGTTAAACCAAGTTGTGATGAACTTCTGTGTTGCTAATAGCCTGGTGCAGGCTATTTAGCGCGCTGCTAATTGTTCAGCGCTTGCTGGCAACGTGCTTTGGCAATCTTTAGTTCATTCATTACCGCACCGATATCATCTAATTGGCGCTGTAGAATGGCTTGCTTGCTGTCAATGATCCTTAGCATTTCGTTAAGTTGAGTGTGGCTTTGATTGGTGTCATAGAGCTCAAATAATTCACGGATTTCTGCCAATGAGAAACCGAGTCGTTTGCCTCTTAAAATCAGTTTGAGCCTGGTTTTGTCTCGGTGTTTATAAATACGGGTATTCCCATTTCTTGATGGGTGTAACAGGCCGACATCTTCATAAAACCGAATGCTTCGGGTCGTGATGTCGAACTCTTTTGCCAACTCACTGATCTTGAACGTCTCCACCTTAGATATCCTCCAGGTGCGGGTTCACATGGTAGTGAAGCCCAGCAACAAGTCGCATCTGATAAGTTGTCACCAGTCTGCGGCTACTTCCGGCAAGAATGCTGTACGTACTCTCACCATGCAAAATTGCGAGTGTGAATAATCTGTTTCTTAACGTTTACGTAAATGTTAGTGCTATGCTTACGTAAACGTCAAGAAATTGAATCGACTCCGTTAGCCATAAAAGAGCGTCAGTTTTAACTGTTATTGCTGTCTTCAGAGAGGGCGAAGTAATGGAAAAAAACGTTTGGATTGTTGCTGCCCGCCGTACAGCGCTGGGAAGTTTTCAGGGGCAATTTTCTTCTTTATCAGCACCCGAACTTGGCCAGTTTGCTATTCGCGGTGTATTGGAAGATGCAGAGATTTCTCCAGCGCAAATTGATGAAGTCTTTATGGGATGCGTTTTGCCAGCAGGCTGTGGCCAGGCTCCGGCAAGGCAGGCTGCATTGGGTGCAGGGTTACCTTATTCGGTCGGTTGTACCACCATAAACAAAGTGTGCGGCTCTGGCATGAAGTCCGTTATGCTATCAAGCGATCTAATTCGGGCCGGTAGTGCTAAGGCCGTTATTGCTGGTGGCATGGAGAGCATGACCAATGCGCCATATTTGCAAAAAGACGCCCGACGAGGGATGCGGCTTGGGCACAGTACTACCTATGATCATATGTTTCTCGATGGTCTCCAGGATGCCTACGAAGGGCATTTAATGGGTGTTTATGCTCAGCAGATTGCGGATAAGTTAAGCTTTTCTCGCGAGCAGATGGATCAGTGGGCAGCGATGTCGGTAAAACGCGCCGTCGATGCGCAGCAGCAACATGCTTTTGACAAGGAAATTATTCCAGTAAGTCAGGAAACCAAGCGAGGGGTGTCATTGTTTGCCCAAGATGAGCATCCGGGCGAAATTACGATTGAGAAAATTCCCACCCTTAAACCCGCATTTGCCCAAGACGGCACTGTAACGGCAGCAAATTCCAGTTCTATTTCCGATGGGGCGGCTGCATTGTTGCTCATGGAGGCGGATGTTGCCAAGCAACAGGGTTTTACCCCGCTTGCCGTTATTAAAGGTCATGCCACGCATGCCCGTATTCCCGCTGAATTTACCACCGCACCTGTCCATGTGATACGCCAGCTTCTGTCTGAACTAGAGTGGTCTGTCGATGATGTCGACCTGTGGGAAATCAATGAAGCGTTTGCCATTGTCACCCAAATCGCGGTCCAGGAGCTGGAACTGGATGCTGCGAAGGTCAATATTCATGGTGGGGCCTGTGCGCTTGGTCATCCGATTGGAGCAAGCGGGGCAAGAATTCTCGTAACGCTGATCCACGCTTTGAAACAAAAGCAGCAAGAAGCGGCTGATCCTCGCACTCTAAAAGGGATTGCCTCCCTGTGTATTGGTGGCGGCGAAGCAACGGCGGTGGCGATTGAAGTCCCTGGTTAATTTCAACGGCCAAGTTTTGTATAGCGATACGCCTTTATTACCTGTTCTTAATTATTTATTACAAGGGTGATAACGCCCTGAGGAGCAACCATGAACCAACATGTTCCTTTGTATATCGATGGTGAATTCCGCCAGTCGCAATCCTTGCAATGGCTGGATGTAACCAATCCCGCGCATAATACCGTTATTGCTAAGTTGCCTTGCGCGACAGAGGATGAAATTGAAGAGGCCGTTTCCAGCGCCTATGAGGCGTTTAAGTCCTGGAAAGAAGTCCCGGTTCCAGAGCGTGCAAGGTTGATGCTGAACTATCAGCATTTGCTGAAAACGCACCATGACGAGATAGCCACCTTGCTTTCCAGCGAAACCGGGAAAATATTTGCTGATGCCAAAGGGGATGTATGGCGGGGGATCGAAGTTGTTGAACAGGCAGCCAATATCGCCAGCCTCATGATGGGCGAAACTGTCGAGAATGTGGCGACTGACATCGATACCTATTCTATTTTACAACCCTTGGGTGTCTGTAGCGGGATCACCCCATTTAACTTCCCGGCTATGATCCCGTTGTGGATGTTTCCATTGGCCATCGCGGCAGGTAATACCTTTGTATTGAAACCGTCAGATCAGGTGCCGCTGACTTCCATTCGACTGGCTGAACTGTTTGAGCAGGCCGGTGCACCCAAGGGGGTGCTTCAAATTGTCCATGGCCAGAGAGAGCAGGTGGACTACCTGCTTGCCCATCCCCATATTCGAACTGTTTCCTTTGTCGGCTCGGTGCCTGTTGCTCGTTATATTTACCAGACGGGTACTCATCACCTGAAGCGGGTGCAGGCGTTTGCAGGGGCCAAAAATCATATGGTCGTCATGCCGGATGCCAACAAGGAGCAAGTGATTAATAACTTGGTGGGTTCATCGGTTGGGGCTGCCGGTCAGCGATGCATGGCGATTTCGGTTGCGGTGCTTGTTGACGGTGCAAAGGAGTGGATCCCTGAGTTAAAAGTGGCGATGGCGAAGGTGCGTCCTGGTGCTTGGGATGATGAAGCTGCCGGGTATGGTCCGTTGATCAGCCAAAAGGCCAAAGATCGGGTGTTACGTCTGATTAGAGAAGGTAAAGAGCAAGGTGCAGTCTGTGAATTGGATGGTAGCCACTGTGACGTTGAAGGTTACCCCGATGGGAATTGGGTGGGGCCAACGCTATTTAGTGGTGTGAAGACTGATATGTCGATCTACAAGCAGGAAATATTCGGTCCTGTGCTGATCTGTGTTGAGGTGGAGACTCTTGAAGACGCCATTGCCCTGGTAAACGCCAACCCTTATGGAAATGGGACATCTATCTTTACAGCGTGTGGTGCGGCGGCACGAAAATATCAGCATGATATCCAGGTCGGTCAGGTTGGCATTAATGTTCCGATCCCGGTACCACTGCCTTTCTTTTCTTTCACTGGCTGGAGGGGGAGTTTTTACGGTGATCTCCATGCCTATGGCAAGCAGGCAGTACGTTTTTACACCGAAACGAAGACCATCACCTCACGCTGGTTTGATGATGATATCCCAACCGGACCTAACTTGACGATTCACTTACGTTAAGGGAGCTGCTGATGGATTTTGAGCTGAATGAAGATCAACGGGCTTTCGCTGATACGGCACGCCAATTTGCTAGTGAGCGACTAGCGCCACTGGCTGCGGAATGGGATGAAAAACAAATATTCCCCAAAGATGTATTAAGAGAGGCGGGTGAGCTGGGTTTTTTAAGCTTATATGTCCCACAAGAGCAAGGTGGTCTTGGTCTTAGCCGATTAGATGCCTCAATCATTTTTGAGCAATTAGCCATGGGGTGTACCTCAACAACCGCTTTTATGACGATTCACAACATGGTTGGCTGGATGATAGCAACGTTTGCTACCGAGCAAGCGAAGGCGCTTTTCTGCCCTAAGCTACTAACCGGTGAGTGGTTGGCTTCATATTGCCTGACAGAGGCCAATGCAGGATCGGATGCGGCGTCATTAATAACCAGTGCTGTTAAAAAGGGTGACAATTATGTTCTCAACGGCGCTAAGGCATTTATATCTGGTGCTGGTGAGACAGATGTGCTGGTGGTGATGGCCAGAACAGGAGGACCTGGAAGTAAGGCAACTGGCGCTGGTGGTATATCCGCATTTATTGTACCAGCTGACGCCGATGGGGTTAGCTATGGACGAAAAGAGCCCAAAATGGGCTGGAATAGCCAGCCAACCCGCGCCGTAACATTTGAGAACGTAGAAGTACCAGCTACAAATATACTTGGCAGTGAAGGCGAAGGTTTCAAATTTGCAATGAAAGGCCTTGATGGTGGGCGGATCAACATTGCAACCTGTTCAATCGGTACCGCCCAGCAGGCGCTCGATCAAGCCAGGCAGTACGTCTCTGAGCGTAAGCAATTTGGTAAAGCTCTGTCTCAGTTTCAATCAGTTCAGTTCAAGTTGGCTGATATGGCAACGGAGCTTGTGGCAGCCAGGCAGCTGGTTCGTTATGCCGCCACTAAGCTTGACCGTAAAGATCCTGAGGCGACGGCATATTGCGCAATGGCGAAACGTTTTGCCACAGATATTGGCTTCAAGGTGTGCGATGAAGCGCTGCAGTTATATGGCGGCTATGGCTACATAAAAGAGTACCCGCTGGAGCGGCATTTCCGAGATGTGCGTGTCCATCAGATTTTGGAAGGAACCAATGAAATCATGAGGCTGATTATTTCTCGCCGGGTATTGGCTGAAGGGACAGACTTACTTTGATTGACGGTCGATTGCCAGCTATTTAATAGAAACATAGGAGACGGTTATGTCGGATGGTGACGCTATTCTGATTGAGATATCTAATCATATTGCCGTGCTAACAATGAACAATCCTCCAGCTAATACCTGGACAGCGGAGAGCCTTGGTCAACTCAAGCAGTTAGTCGAAACCCTCAACGCAAATAAAGATGTGTATGCCCTGGTGATCACCGGGCAAGGAGAAAAGTTCTTTTCGGCAGGCGCAGATCTTAAATTATTTGCCAGTGGTGATAAAGCGGTCGCTGTTGATATGGCACGTAGTTTTGGTGAGGCATTTGAAACCTTGTCGGCGTTTCGGGGAGTATCCATTGCGGCAATTAATGGCTATGCCATGGGGGGCGGGCTTGAGGTCGCACTGGCATGTGATATTCGAATTGCCGAGGCTGATGCAGAAATGGCATTGCCAGAAGCTAAGGTCGGCTTGTTGCCCTGTGCCGGAGGGACACAGAACCTGACCTGGCTGGTGGGTGAAGGCTGGGCTAAACGAATTATATTATGCGGAGAGCGGATAAGCGCCTCCCAAGCACTTGAAATCGGTTTGGTTGAAGAGGTTACAAAGACCGGACAAGGGTTAGAGGTCGCCTTAAAAATGGCCCAATCTGTTGCTAATCAATCTCCATCTTCAGTTACTGCCTGTAAAAAATTAATTCAGAACTGCCGTACAGCACCACTCAAGCATGGTTTGATGAAAGAGCGGGAGTTATTCATTCAGTTATTTGACACCGAAGATCAAACTGAAGGCGTTAAGGCATTTTTGGAAAAGCGCCCTCCACAGTGGAAAAATAAATAATCTCAGAAGCGAGAAGTGAGTGGGAGATAGCATGGTTGGCAAAGTGAATTTTAGTGAGCTGGAATGTATCGGCGGGGGAAAAATCGGTGTTGCTGAGTTAGATAACCCTTCATCACTCAATGCGTTGACATTGGATATGCTCAAACAACTGAAAGTGCAGTTGGAAGAGTGGGAAATGGATGAGGACATCGCCTGTGTTTTTCTACATGGTGTTGGCGAAAAGGCATTCTGTGCCGGGGGCGATGTGCGCACTATGCATCAAATGATGCAAGCTGCGTCTAGGCAGAAAGGACAAGCAGAAGATGAGGCTAAAAGGTTTCTGACCGAATATTTTACTGTTGAATACAGTTGCGATTATCTGATCCATCGCTACAGCAAACCTGTAATTGTCTGGGGGGAAGGGATCATTATGGGGGGCGGTATTGGATTATATGTTGGTGCCTCCCATCGTGTGACAACGCCATCTTCCCGCTTAGCAATGCCAGAGATCAGCATTGGTTTATATCCTGATGTTGGTGGTACCTGGTTCCTTAATCAGCTTCCTTCAGGCATTGGACTTTTCCTCGGGCTGACCGGTGCTCAAATCAATACCAGTGATGCTCTTGATTTAAAATTGACAGAACATGTACTGATGCCAGATCAAAAGCAACAGGTTTTTGAAAGGTTACAAGGTAACCAATGGCAAAGAGGGAAAAATTATCATGCTATGGTTACCGAGTTGCTGAGTAGCCTGGAAGGTGCTTCCCAGCCTCACCATCCTGCCAGCCAGTTGAATCCATATTTTGCGCAAATTCAGACGGCCTGCCGGAGTAGTAACTTAGCGTTAGTTTGTCAGCAGATTGATGCGATTGATGGTATGGATCGTTGGATAGAACAGGCAAAAAGAACGTTGAGGGAAGGAAGCCCGATCACCGCCAATATCTGCTTCAGGCAGCTTACCCAGTATCAGCACCTATCATTGGAAGACTGTTTCCGTCTGGAGTTAACGCTTTCAGTTCGCAGCGGCCTGTTGGGTGAATTCGAAGAGGGGGTCAGGGCCCGGTTGATTGATAAATGCGGCCAGCCTGATTGGCGATTTAGAACGCTTAAAGATGTCGATCAGAGCGTGATTGATTCACTGTTTACTTCGTTATGGTCTGAACAAGAACACCCTTTGGCTAATTTAGGTAACAAGCGTCAGTCGTGATCAGAACCATTATCAATGTCTGCCACATAGGAGATTTGTCATGAACACCATTGCGTTTATCGGATTGGGTAACATGGGTAACCCAATGGCTAAGAACTTATTACAAGCGGGTTGTAACGTTAGAGTCTTTGATTTAAATACCGACGCAGCAAAGTTGCTTGGCTCTGAAGGGGCTTATGTTGCCTCATCGCCCGAAGAGGTTGTTAAAGGTGCTGATACAGTCATCACAATGCTTCCTGCCGGTGAGCATGTGCGTGCCGTTTATCTTGGGGATCACCATGGTGGGGTTGGTTTACTTAACCTTGTTAGTGAAAACACTTTTCTGATTGACTCCTCAACAATTGACCCAGCATCTGCTCGCTTGGTCGCTGCAGAAGCGGCAAAGAAGGGATTGGATTTTGTTGATGCGCCTGTCTCCGGTGGTGTTGCAGGAGCGAAGGCCGCGACACTAACTTTCATAGTCGGTGGTACCGCTAAAGGGTTTGAGAAGGCCCGGAATATTCTTAAATACGTTGGGCAAAACATCTTTCATGCAGGCAAAGCAGGTGATGGGCAAATGGCCAAAATCTGCAACAACCTCATGCTGGGGATCCTGATGTCTGGTACATGCGAAGCACTAAGCCTAGGTATTGATAATGGTTTAGACCCCAAAGTGCTATCCGACATCATGTTACAAAGTTCGGGACGCAACTGGGCACTGGAACTATATAACCCATGTCCGGGAGTAATGGATAAAGCACCCGCCAGTAATGCCTACCAACCGGGCTTCATGAGTAAATTGATGCAAAAAGATCTTGGTTTAGGTATGGATGCGGCCTTACATAGTCAGTCGGCTATTCCCATGGGAACATTGGCCCGCAACCTTTATGCGTTTCATAATGCCAGAGGTAATGAGTTATTGGATTTTTCAAGTATGTTCGAGTTTTACCGCGATAAAGATAAAGGTTGATTGGGGCAATACCTTGTTTGGGGGAGCAGACACATGGATCTGAAGCAATCTGTAATCGCAATTACCGGAGCTGGCCAGGGGCTGGGCCAAATGATGGCTGTTACTTTGGCGCAGGCTGGCGCTGAACTAGCTCTTATTGATGTTAATGACGTTGGCCTTAGGCAAAGCCAAGAACAATGCCAAATGCTCAGTGCCAAGGCGCTAACATACAAGGCCGATGTCACTAACGAGGCCGACGTCGAGCAAGTCTTTACCCAGATTATTGATGATTTTGGCCAGTTAAATGGCCTGGTGAATAATGCAGGGGTACTTCGTGATGGTTTGTTGGTAAAACTGAAAGAGGGTGTACTGAGTAAGATGTCGCTGGAGCAATTCAATACTGTTATGAATGTTAATGTGACAGGAACATTTCTGTGTGGCCGTGAAGCTGCGTCTCGGATGATCGCATCGGATAGCAAGGGCGCCATCATTAATATATCGAGTGTAGCCAGGGCCGGGAATATCGGGCAAACGAACTATTCGGCGTCAAAAGCCGCTGTAGCAACGATGGCGGTCTGTTGGGCTAAAGAGTTAGGGCGTTATGGTATCCGTGCTGCGGCCGTTGCGCCTGGTATTGTTAAGACAGCGATGGCTGATCAGCTAAAACCAGAAGCCATTGAGCGGTTGAAGAGTATGGTGCCGGTTGGCCGAATGGGAGATGCAGGAGAAATCGCCCATGCTGTTAAGTATATCCTGGAGAATGATTATTTTACTGGCAGAGTGTTGGAAGTCGACGGTGGAATGAGAATGTAGTTAGCCCTCAAGCTCGTCTTCTAGTAGCAAAACGCCTGACATACGGTCTGTCAGGCGTTAGTGAGTTTAGTCGATTAGCGAGTTGCCATACTAGTTGCCATAAAACATGGCAAACAGCGCCATTCCGCCACCAGCGACAAACATTAGCATGGCGACAATCGCCACGGCTTTATTCAATACTGAAAATAATTTATCCATTAGAGCCGTCCTCATTAACCGAGGGGGCAAGATGCCACATTCAGCATCGAATATCGAGCTTTTGGTTTCCCCGGTATCGCCTAATTGGTAACAAAGTATGCGTAGGAATAGGGTAATTAGAGCAACTTCAATATACGCGCTTTCAAAAATGCGGACAGAGTCTTTGCATCTTGAATTTCACTGTTGGCCACCTTTGCCTCAAACTCTTCTATGGATAACGTGACAACTTCAATAATCTCATCATCATCTAATTCGCCATCACTTTCTGATAGGCCTTTGGCCAGGAAGAGATATTGCACTTCGTCACAGAACCCAGGTACGGGCAGTAATTCACCAAGATCTTGCCATTGCGATGCCTGCAATTGAACTTCTTCCGCCAGTTCTCTTTTGGCACAAGGGAGAATCTCTTCCTGGTTTTCGAGCGTACCTGCCGGAAACTCCAGGATCCATTTTTGAATGGCTGGACGGTACTGGTGGACCATGACTAAATCACCGCTGTCCGTCACTGGCACAATAACAACAGCCCCAGGGTGTTTGACGGTCGTAAACTCAATATCCCGACCATCAGGCAAGGTTTGTGTTGCCTGCTCGACAGAAAAGCATTTCCATTTACAAAGGGTTTTCGTTTTCATAGAGAACAATAGGTTATCGGTAAACTCATAGTTGATAATTCTAACACAGGTTTCTTCAGGTATACCTACCTGCTTATCTGGGTAGCATCGAAACTAGTACGGCGCACGTGAGTTTTATTGGCTCACGGCGATTTGATTTCGTCCCCAGTTTTTGGCCCTCTGTAAGGCACTATCTGCTTTGATATAGTCGCAGCTGAAATCTTGGTACTCGACAGGAGTAAGGCCAATACTCACCGTAACGCTTACTTTATGCCCGCTCTCAAGTTCAAGAGTCCAGTTTGCTACTTCGTCTTTGAGGTTAGTGGCAAACTCTTCAGCTTGCTTAATATCAGTATTAGGTAATAGTAAACAAAATTCTTCGCTACCTAAGCGGGCAATGTGACCTGTTTTACAGACTTTTTCCCGGAGGCATTTTGCCAGCATCATCAATACCTGATCACCAGCCTGGAGACCGTAACGGTCATTTATCGCTTTTAAGCTATCAATATCAACCAGCAACATTGATAGATCTCGCATGTATCGCTGGCAGCGAGAAGCTTCACTTTGATATAACGTCTCGATGCCATGTCGGTTATGTAAATCAGTCAAGAAATCTGTAGTTGCGGTTTTTTTAACGCGCTCAATCGCTTCATTTCGGTGCCTTGCCAGCAAGTAAGCCATAATGAGAACCATTGAATAGGCACTGACGTTTTGTAGCGCTTCAGTGATTTGGAGTTGCTTGTCCGTTATTTCGCCAGCACTTAACGTGGTATAGGTAAGACCAAAAATAAGGCTGTACCACCATGCATGCTCGTGTTTGAGGGAAAAGAAACAAAGTAAAGGAATGGTAAGCGCTATAGTATTACTCACAAGGTGCGTACTATCTGTATAAAAACCATAACCACAGCTAACGGTTGTAAATCCAATGAAAATCCAGATCAATAGGTGAGGATTAATCTTGTATCGATTGATAATAAACAGGAAATAAGACAGACAAGCCCCCAGCAGAGCCGATAGGGTAAAAACTGGAGATAAGTCTGAAACAAAATACGTGAATGCAATCACTAAACAGACAAAGCCAGTTACCGGGAACAATAGGGTTAGCTGTTTATGCAGGGTGTGCTTGCTCAATTCGATATAAGCATAATTTGTTGATTTTAGTTGAGCACTTTTTATTACGGTGGTCATAGCCAGAGTTACATCCTTGTTGAAGCAAGTATTCTCAATGCGCAACATGATGCACTGAGGGTGTAAGCTTAATTCAGCGAGGTTATCTCTGTCTAATTTTTTTATGAAAAATATGTAATAAGTTGATTTAGGATAAGAACGACTTCAATAATTTAGTCACTAATTTCGGCTGTTCATTGGTGACGCCATGCCCTGTTTCGGGAATTACGATGATCGATGAGTTCATATGTTCACTCAGCTCAATCCCGTTGTTGAGTGGGAAAATTTGATCATTGTCGCCCCAAATCAGCATACTTGGTGGTAATTCAGCGACCGGGTATTGCGCAATACGTTCTCTATCGCTAACAAGACTCTGTATTAATAGTTTTTTCTCCTTTCTCCATGGCGCGAAGTAACCTTGGTAAATTTGATCAGCAACGAAATCTGGCATGCGTTTCTTTTCATAGAATACATGGTCAAACAAGCGACGTACTTCACTGCTATTTTGCGGTACGAATAGATCTTCCGGTTTATCGACCCCTGCACGCATACATAACTCTGCCAAGTCATCATCATCAAACAGAGGGCCAGGGCTGGCAATAATAACGGACTTTTCAATGCGCTCTGGTGTCATCATCATGTTGTAGGTAACAAAGCCGCCATAAGAAATTCCAGCGACATTCACTTTCTCGAGTTGTAAAGAATCCAATATTTGCCAGACTGCATCCGTCTGTGTAGCCAGGTTAGGGGCACTGTTACTGTACGAGTCGCCAAACCAGGCAAGATCCGGCGCTATCACCATGTACTCTTTGTTAAGGTCCAGCATCTCTTTCCTCCAGGTAGATATTGCTGTACCACCAAATCCATGGAGCAAGAGTAAGGGTTTTCCCGTTCCACCTACCCAAAATTTCATCACACCGCCATCAGTGAGAGTAAGGTAGTGTTCTGAATAACCTGCCTCTTCGAGGGTATACTTGTCTTGTTCAGCTTTCCAACCAACGATTTCGCAGCCTGAAAGCGTAAAAAGTAGGATGAATAGCACTAGCTGGTGGTAAAACTTGAATACAGGGAGTTTGGTCATCTGTTGGGCTACTATAATGAAATATCAAATGTACGGCGTTTTGTTTTTGTCTTGGCTGAGTCATTAATAGTCGGTTGCTGACAACCAGCGACCGACTGTTTTTAACTTACCTTATCAATTTGGTAAGGCTTGTTATAGAAGAAAAACAGTAAACTGGTAATCGCACCGAGGGTATCAGCCAACATGTCTTTTTGAGCGTCCCAAATATCTCCCTGGCTGCCGAGGAACTCAATACCGGCTTCACCACCTGCAAGTGCTGCATACCACCATTCAATGATTTCGTATGCTGCAGCAACCCCCATAATGGTTAATAAGCCAAACATTCCGGCGAGAAACGGGTTGCAATGTCCCTTTCGTGAAAGGTACTCCGCAACGGGATAGGCATAAAACCCAATAGAAAAATGGGCAAAACGGTCGAAGTGGTTACGCTCTGAACCTATTAATTCGCCGAACCAATCAAAGGGTACATTGGCAAAAGTATAATGCGCTCCGATAGTGTGCAACATGAGCCAGCAAGACATGAAGAGATATGCACTGTTCGAGAATTTAAACCATCTATAAGTAAGTAGCAGCGGAACGAAAATCATCAAGATAGGGATGATCTCAGCAATCCAGACTTTGGGAAACGCCGGATTAATTCCTGACCATATAATCGTCGAGCTGATGACGATGGCAAGAAAGAGTGGAAGTGTGTTTACTTTCCTCACAGTCATATTGAGTACCGCTTATTCGTTAATGAAAGCCTGGATTTATAATACAGTGTTTTATTGTGTTTTACAGTACTTTAAGCAATTAGTAATTCAATACTAGAATCAAGGTGCTCAACTATCCACAGTGAGTTTTCAGTCCCTGCAATAACAAATAATGAGTAAAGTGCGGTTAACAGTGTATTTGTTGTGATACAACAAGCTGTTATCCGAAATTATAAGCGTACTCTATGTTGATGAAAGGAAAGAGGATAAAATACAACAAGTCAGTTTTACAAGGAGAGGATATGCACACTATATCATCAGATGAGGGTGTGAAAGCATTACACCAACAGCGATTGATTGCAGGCTTCACAGTATACCTTGAACAATTTTCTGACTTTCACGTCTATGGCGAAGAGAGTGTCGGTTATACGTATATGCGTGGCAATTCTCCACTTTGTTTTTATAACTCATCATCAGGCTATGCAGCCTTGATAGACTGCCCTGTGGCCCGGCTTCAATTTGAGGAATTTCTTCAAAGCCCTGAAGTTGATGAGTATGTTGCCCTTTCGAATATTGGTACTCGCTATGAACAGCAATACCCGAGGAAATTAAATTAGCGGTATTGGCTGATTGAGTGCATCAATTGCAACGTAAAAATATTCTTGAATGCAAGCGAGAGCCACTAGCTTGCTCTCGCTTCGTTAGCTTCATTGTTAGTTCTCTGATCATCTAGCTCTAATACTAACTTTCTTCAGTATCCTATTCTGAGATAACGAATAATTCAGCCTTTTAAGTAGGTGCCTGTATCAATAATTGTGATATAATCCTCTGCTAACATTTTATACCTTAGTGTGAGTTGGCTCACGTAGGGTAGAGCTGTAACTACTATCTGCTCAGTATTGAGCATTTTTACCGGAGCACCATTTTGCATTTTAAAGACCTTGGATTAGACCAGCGCCTGCTAAAGAAATTGAATCACCTGGCGTTCAATAAACCAACTGAAATTCAACAAACGGCTATTCCTGTTGGCATTCTTGGCAAGGATGTGCTGGCCTCGTCGAAGACAGGCTCCGGTAAAACACTGGCATTTTTACTTCCAGCTATGCAGCGTATGTATCGCAGCAAGCCTTTTACCCGTCGTGATCCGCGTGTTTTGGTACTGACACCAACTCGTGAACTTGCCAAGCAGGTATTTGCCCAGCTACGCACACTGAACGCGGGGACGCCTTATGATGGCGCACTGATTGTTGGTGGTGAAAACTTTAACGACCAGGTGAAAGCTCTGCGTAATGACCCAATGTTTGTGATTGCCACTCCGGGTCGTCTGGCAGACCATTTAGAGCACCGTAGTACGCATCTTGATGGTCTTGAAATGCTGATCCTTGATGAAGCGGATCGTATGCTAGATCTTGGTTTCGAAGCACAGCTACGTCGAATTCACGAAGCGGCAAATCATCGTCGTCGTCAAACGTTGATGTTCTCGGCAACATTGGATCATGCTGATGTCGTTGATATTGCCACTGATATGCTCAATGCACCGAAACGTATCTCAATCGGCCATTCTGCTGAAGAGCACACCGATATTACCCAGCGCTTTATCTTGTGTGATCACCTAGATCACAAGCAGGCTTTACTTGATAAAGTTCTGGAAACAGAAGACTACAATCAGGTTATTATCTTTACCGCGACGCGTGCTGATACTGATCGCCTGACTAAAGAACTGAACGATCGCAAGCTGAAAGCTGTCGCACTGAGCGGTAACTTAAACCAGACTCAGCGAAACAGCATTATGAGTCAGTTTGAGCGTGACTGTCACAAGATCCTGGTGACGACTGATGTTGCGTCGCGCGGCTTGGATATCGACAAAGTTTCTCATGTGATTAACTTTGATATGCCAAAGCATGCTGAAGAATATGTTCACCGTATTGGTCGTACTGGCCGTGCTGGCAACAAGGGTGATGCCATTTCTCTTGTAGGACCTAAAGACTGGAAGAGCTTTAAAAATGTCGAGGCTTTCCTAAAGCAAGAGATTAGCTTCAGTACCATTGAAGGCCTAGAAGGTAAGTTCAAGGGCCTGAAACCAGCGCCGAAGAAAAAGTTTGTGAAGAAAAAACCAACAGCCAAGAAGCCTGTTGCTAAGAAAACTGATTCGGCAAAACCGAAGAAGAAAATGGATAAGCGCTTTTACGATAACATGGCTGTGGGTGACAACGTATTTGTTCCTAAAAAGAAGAAACCCGTTAATCCAGCCACAGAAGATTAATAGTTCACGTAATTCGTAATTAACACTGAAAAGAGCCAGTCATTTGACTGGCTCTTTTTTGTCGTGAATCAATGAAGATTTTACCCACTGGCTTGCTGTAGGTGGCGAACCAACTCCTTCATGAAACGGGCGGCTTCGCCACCAGTACATGCACGGTGATCAAAGGTCATTGAAAGTGGCATTGTTTTTACCGAGACAGGTTTATCGCCTCGAAGTACCAGCTTTTCAATGATCCGTCCGGCACCAACGATTGCAACTTGAGGCGGCGTCACTACAGGGGTTGCAAAAATACCCGCAATGGCACCGAAGTTCGTTAGTGTTATGGTGGCATGCTGTAACTGTTCGCGGCCAATTTTTCTCTCCCGAATACCCGCTACTGTCTTGTCGACCCATTGACGGATACCTCTCGCGCTGTACTCATCAGCATGGCGTAGTACCGGGACATAAAGGCCATGGCGACTATCGACGGCAATACCAATATTGACGGTGCTGTGTACACAACGGGTCATTGTTTCTGCATCAAACCAGGCATTAAGGGCTGGCTCTTGGTGGCAGGCCCCAATAATGGCCTGGACTAATCGGCTGGTAACATCCTCGTTGCTGTCCCATTGTTCGAGCACGGCTTCCTCTGTGATTGTGACTGCGGCGACATTGAGGTGTGACTCCGCCATGGTGTTAACCATGGTTCGGCGTGCCCCTTTTAGGACTTCTGTACCTGGTAACTGCTTATCACAAGCATTGTAGACATCCGTATCGAGAATGACACCGCTTGGACCGCTGCCTTTAATCGTGTTGAGATCAACACCGAGCTTTTGAGCAAGAAGCCGGGCTGAAGGCATGGCGGTTAAGGCATCGGTAGGCTTGGTTTGATGTTCTCTGCCTATCCAGAATTCATCGACATTGACATCATGATCATGATGGGACACTGTTCCGACAACCGTTGCTGCATCGGCTTTTGGGGCACTTTGCTGTGGTTTATCCGCTGTAGCTTTTTCCTCGATCTCCAAGAGTAGGCTACCGATGTTAATGACATCTCCTTCATTGCCGAAACGACTTATAATCGTGCCGCTATACGGCGCAGGCACTTCCACGGTGGCTTTTGCCGTCTCTACTGTTAGCACTACCTGATCCAGCTCAACGGTGTCGCCGACATCAACATGCCATTCAATTATTTCAGACTCAGCGAGGCCTTCTCCTAGATCTGGCAAGGTAAATGACTTCATTTCCAACCCTCCACAAGCTCGTTTGCCGCCTTAATAATGTCTTCTTCCTGAATCATGAAGTAATCTTCATTGCGATAATAGGGCATAACAGTATCCATGCCCGTTACACGTTTTGGCGGAGCTTTGAGCAAGCACATGGCATGTTCGGCAGTTCTGGCTAGGATCTCAGCGCCGACGCCACATGTCTGGCTCGCTTCATGGACGACCAGTAAACGTCCTGTTTTTTCCAAAGAGGCATAAATAGTTGCCATATCAATCGGTTTGATAGTGGCTACATCAATTACCTCAACTTCAATACCTTGGCGCGAAAGCTCAGTCGCAGCTTGCAGTGCTTCCACGACACAGGCTCCCCAGGTGACAAGGGTGACATCCCGGCCCTTTCTTAAGGTAAAGCAGGTGTTTAATGGCAATGCCTTACCATCATCAACAACATCGGATTTGACTGTCCGGTAAATGCGTTTAGGTTCAAAGAACATAACAGGATCATTGCTACGGATTGATGCCAGTAACAAACCATAGGCCCGTTGTGGAGAGGAGGGGATAACAACGCTAAGCCCAGGAATATGGGCAAACAGAGCTTCGACACTTTCAGAGTGGTGCTCAGGTGCATGGATACCGCCGCCAAATGGTGCACGAAAAACCGCAGGGCAGGTAAGTCGTCCCCGAGTCCGGTTACGCATTCGGGCAGCATGACAGGCGAGGTGCTCCATTGCCGGGAAAACAAAGCCCTGGAACTGGAATTCGGCAACTGGCCTTAAGCCTTGGCTGGCCATACCGACCGCGACACCGCCGATCAATGCTTCTGCCAAAGGGGAATCAATAACCCGCTTACAGCCAAATTTTTCTTTCAAGCCAACAGTGGCACGGAACACACCTCCGTTGTCGCCGACATCTTCTCCAAGAACAACAACATCGGAGTTATGTGCCATTTCATAGTGAAGGGCAAGGTTGACAGACTCTAATAAAGTTAACTCAGCCACGACGACCTCCTTGCATGCGCATCGCTTTGTTAATAATGATGTCACGTTGTTTATGAAGCTCGCTATCAGCTGACTCGTAGAGGAAGTCAAACGCAGACTCGGGTGGTTGAAGATCCAATGACTGATATTTTTCAACCGCCTTTTCAACAACCTCCCGACAATGATCAAGCCATTGCTTATCTTCGTCTTCAGACCACCAGCCTTGGTTGACTAAGAACGTATTCAAACGAGATACAGGCTCAAAGTCCCAGGCTTGCTGTAACTCATCATCGCTGCGATAACGGCTGGCGTCATCAGCGGTTGTATGATCACTTAGCCTATAGCTAATGGCTTCAATTAATGTTGCCCCTTTACCTTTGCGGGCTTTTTCAAGGCTGGTTAATATTGCATCGTACATCGCCACAATATCATTACCGTCGACAGTGATGCCTTGGATACCGGCGCCTTTGGCTTTATCAGACAGGAATTCGGCACCACATTGGATTGTTCGAGGAACAGAAATAGCCCATTGGTTGTTGTTGATCACAAATACCAGCGGTATGTTCCAGACACCAGCACAGTTTAGTGATTCAAGAAAGTCGCCTTTGGAGGTCGCGCCATCTCCGCATGTAACAAGTGCTGCTTGGTGGTTACCTTGAATTTTGAGGGCAGCGGCTACGCCGACTGCATGGGTACATTGGGTTGCAATAGGGACACAAAATGGCAGGTCACGACAATGTTTTTCATCGGCGGAAAAGTCACTGCCTCTCTCATCGCCGCCCCAGTACTGGAGATTTTTCTCCATACCAATACCGCGGGCCCACATAGCAGGCATATCACGGTAGTAAGGAATAAAGACATCATCTCTTTTTAATGCCCGCCCAATCGCGATGCCGATGGCTTCGGACCCTAAGTGAGAAGGGTAGGTACCCAGTTTACCTGTACGTTGTAGCGCAATTGCTTTGTTATCGTAGACACGGGTTAATACCATGTCGCAGTAAAACCCTTTCAAAGTTGATTGATCGGCCCATGCGGGGAGTTGATCGACGAGACTACCATGATGATCAATATATCGATGCATAGGTAAGGCCTGAACATTCATCTCAAGCTCCTTCTGTTGCTGCCTCTGAAGAGGCGGACAGCAAATCAAATTTAATGGCTATACCGATAAAAGGGTGTTGCTCCGTAATAACAAGAAATGGCCTATCTCAAGATAAGTCTAGGTATAACCAGACAATTATAAGTGTAAGCAAAATGTTAAAATACTGCCTCCGCTAGTAATGATTCAGTTAGTAAAGAAAACAATACAGATAAAAATGTTGAAATATGGAGTCCTGGGTTTGTAAAAACAGAAAATAATATTGAAGTTAAACCATCAGGTGATATTTCATTGCAGCCTAAAGGGGCTGTCGTTGTATAGATAGCATGTCTCAATACTGAGACTGTTAAAGCATCTACATTTTGTTTCGATATAATTCGCTCATACTTAGGATTGGATTTAGGGCTGTGATTAACTCTTTGTGGTGCGCTATGAAGTTATACAGTAGTTTGTTCTTTATGTTTTTTGTTGCAGCCTGTACTTCACAGGAAACCGTGACTGATGTTGCCGGGCAAAAAACAACCTACATACAGGGGGAGTGTTATGATTCCTCTACCTATAGTCTTACTGAATCGTTTGATGAGTTTATCGTTGATCGACAACAAGAACTTAAGATTCTGAGGCCGGAACTAACAGCTGAAAACTATGAACAGCTAGATTATGCACTGAGACACTTTACTACCTATTGGACTCAGTTACGGCAAGAACGCGATCAGGCTTGCGAGCAGCATGCAACGTGTGAATTTGTTAGGCTGAAAAATCATAATCTTGAGGTATACAACCAGGGTTATTGTGATGGCACTGACTTCGAATATAACGTGAGCCGGGCTAAAATGATTAATTTTTTCAATGATATTGAGAGATTACAGCTACAACGTTCTGCTCAGTAGTGCCAAGAGTGATCGTTTTTGAAGTGGTTGCATGATGGATTGGTTGTACTCTGTTAGTGTATAGGTGATAAACGACTCATTTGTCTGGTATCCTTGGTACTTGTTAAGCCTTATCTGTTGCATCATTCGGTATCTCAATGAAGTTAATCTCTGTTTCGTGCCCGCACTGCCAGAAGTCGGTATCAATTTCTTATCAATCATTATCAAACACAGTGCATTGTGCGCATTGTAATAAGCCAGTGCTTGATGGTAAGCCTGTAGAAGCCGACGCCAGTAATTTCGATAAACTTATTCAGAGCCCCAAACCTGTAGTCGTGACTTTTTGGGGCAACAACTGCTCGCCTTGCAATACTTTCAAGCCAATTTTCGAAAAGATGGCATCTGAAAAGAAAAAGCAACTTCGTTTTCTAAGAGTCAATGTGCAGCAAAATAAAGTCCTCGCAAACCGTTACCGTATTCGAGGTGTGCCAACCATTATGGTATTCAAAAAGGGCAAACAGCAATCGGTATTGCATACCGCTCTGCGTAAGAAAGAATTTGGCGAATGGCTTAATGATGTCCTGCATACTTGACCCGTGGCTCATTGAATCGAAGTTTCAGAAGACAGGTTGCTACTTACCGTGTTTTTCGTTCCTTAAAAAATCTTCAATAAATTGGTGATAGGCTGTAAATACAGAAGTGCTCGATTCTTGTAAAAATGTATCACTTTTCATTTACTTATAAATAGTGCTATGGTGATTATAACTGTATTTACATTTCATCAATTATAGATAAGGAGGATTTTATGGCTACTAGCCGTAAAATTAGTAAGGAGCGATTAGCGCTCAAACTGTCCCTGGCTGGTACTGTGCTACTGACTAGCTTGGGGATTGGCTATGGATTGTATGTAGGATCTAATGCCATTTTACTCGACGGCATGTTTTCTTTTCTCAGTATGGGTATGACTGGCCTAAGCCTTTATACCGCCTATCTAGTATCTAAACCTGATGATCGACAGTTCCAGTTCGGTTACGCACATATAGAACCTCTGATTAATGTCGTTAATGGTCTGCTCATCTTGCTGACGTGTTTATTTGCGTTTCTAAGTGGAGTGCAAACCATTGTCAACGGCGGGCATGATATTGTGTTGGAACACGCCATGGTTTACGCGGTTGTTTCAACAATATGCTGTTTTGCCATCTATTTCACAGAGACATACATTGCGAGAAGTGAACAATCGGAGTTAGTGCGGGTTGATTCACAGGAGTGGCTCGTTGACGGTATCTTAAGTGCTGCAATTCTAGTAGGCTTTATCATTGTGATTCTACTTGACCAGCTTGGCTATTCTCGATGGAATGCCTATGTCGATCCTATTTTGGTATCAACACTAGCAATTGCAGCTTCTGTACTGCCCATTAAGGTATTACGACGTAACCTTCGAGAAGTTTTACTGGTTGCTCCCCATGATAACGTTCAGCGTCATGTTGACCGTGTAATTGAAAGATTGTCACGTCAGTATCGTTTTGACGGTTATACACATCACTTTGCAAAAACAGGTCGTCAATACGATCTTGAAGTGAATATTCTTGTAAAGAATGATGCTTACTGGACAACAAAACGGCAAGATTTTATTCGACAGCTTCTCTGGGACGAATTGGCTGATGATCTTGGCGATACCTGGTTATCCGTTACTTTTACGGGGCAGGAGCGTTGGTTGTAGCTGTTCAATATTGAATTCTTTAATAGTTCTCTTAGAGGAAAAAAACACGGTGGCTACCGTGTTTTTTGGTATTAGATTTTCTAATGTTAAAATAGAATATTTCTCAACCACAACCTGCTAGCCAATTAAACATATTGCGCGCAAAATATACGGGCTACAAATAAACCATTTTACTTTAATGAGTAGTGGCAATTTACTTTGACACACATAGTTAGAAACAATGTGTCCGATTGAATTGATCGGGATGGTTTATCGGGTAATCTGTGTGTTAGCTAGTCAAATTGAACGTTTTGTCACACATTGATAACTAGTTAGTGCACAAAAGATGCAAATAGGGTACTCTATTTATGTCTAAAAATTGCTTTTACTTAGAGGCAGTCTTTAGACCATCACTAAACCCTTACGTTGGCATTGCCTACCAGGGTTGATGTCAGAAGTTAAATCAAAGGTTTACAAGGTTAATTATGGAAACTGTGCTAGTCATTGCCTTCATTATCGGTGCTGTATTTATTATCGTGAAAGAGAAAAAATGCACTAAGGGTATAGACTATTCGCGAGACTCATTATAAACCTAAGGCGCCTTGAGGCGCTTTTGTTTTATTTAATGAAGTAAAGTGATCCCTTATACCGACTTTCAGTCCTATCTTCAGTGAGGTTATTTTTCACTGTACTCTTTGTTATACCTTTTCGCCTCATCTTTTATACAATTCTTAGTGTTCCTCTTCCATTTACATTAAAGGCCAACCCTGTGGCACATTTTTTTTGAAATTTATCAAGTCGTGATCTCAGTCGTAAGTGAACTAAATCTATTGCTTGTTAATCCACTTATTAATGAATATGGTTGTATATAGTAGCAACTGGTTGAAGTTGTTTTTATGTGGAATTTGCTGTTATCCGCACTGACGGCTATTTGAAGAAAGGTTCTTTTACAGGTTATGTTATTCGGTAATCGTGTTCGGAATACAGAGATGAGTGTATTCAAGCGCAGTGTTTGTAAAAAGCATAATTTATCATCTTGTATATTTGTTATTGGTCTGGCATTTCTTTTTTCACTGTTAAGTGGTTTTTTCTCCCAGTTACAGCTGTCTTATATTATCAGCTCTGATTCGAAAGAGTTGCTGAACACCTATGCAATGAAGGTTGAACGTTTTCCAGATGTCCTGTCTTCACTGAGTCAGAATTTTCAATTTGACTGTGGCGCGTTAGACGAACACCAGCTTCAGCATATTGCATACAATGATTATGTGATCCGACGCCTTACGATTAAGACGAAAGATGGTCAGCAATGCTCAAGTTTCAAGGGAGCTGAGGTCGAGGCAAGGCTTGCGCCATTGATCAAAAATCTCGCGCCAAATGTTTCCTTGTGGGTAGCTTCTGAATCTAGAAATGAACAGAATTTACTGGTAGCCGAATGGCAAGATGAGCAGGGGGTATTGTTGGTTCACATGGAGCCGTTGATTTCAGAAACAATTAGGAATAAGTATTGCGATAACTGTGTGCTTAGCTCAATTTCTTCAGTCGATAATCCAACGGTCTCATTTTGGCGAGGTGATGCTTCATTATTATCTAAGAAGCCGCTATTCAGTTCTGAGTTTACTGAGGGGCTTAGGGTGAATACTTTTGTTAAAAAAGAGCTGCTTATCCGATATAAAAATGACTTATTGTTGCCATTATTTTTGTTTGGAGGCACTCTCGGTACAATATGTATTTCACTTTATCGTACAATAGTTCGCCGCAAACTGTCACTTCATTCAATGGTCGAGCAGGGATTGGCCAAACAAGAGTTTGTTCCCTATTATCAGCCGATTGTTGACGTTTCAAGTAACTCTCTTTATGGCTGTGAAATGCTTGCTCGTTGGCAACGGCCCGGACAGGATGTGATATCTCCAATGGAGTTCATTCCTTACGTGGAGAAAAGTGGGCAAATTTTACCTATTACTGAGCAGCTTATTGAAAAAGCAATTTATGAAATTGGTAAGCTAAACTGGCAACTGACTAAACAGATTATCAGTATAAATGTGGTACCTGATCAGCTTGAAAGCTTAGATGTAATGGAGAAATCACTGAACTTGCTGCAACGTTCAGATATCTCTCCGGATCAAATTGCTTTCGAGGTGACCGAAAGGAAGCAGTTTACCGACTTAACAATGGCTTCTGATGTGATCGAACAGCTGAGGTTACGGGGTATCGGTGTAAAACTGGATGATGCAGGTACGGGGTATGGCGGCTTTAGCTATATCCAGCAGTTGAATATTAGAAGTTTGAAAATAGACAAAATGTTTGTAGAAAATATAGGAACGTCAGACATAAAGTTGTCATTACTTGACTCGATTATCGCGTTTGGCAAAGAAGCAGGCATGGAAATGATAGCCGAAGGTGTTGAAACCGAAGAGCAGTCGCTATATCTTGCAGAGCAGGGTGTCTATCTTCAACAGGGTTATTTCTTTGGTAAGCCAATGATATTCCGTGATTTTGCATACTTTTGTAAAAGTATGGCTTCTCAACCTCAAGAAGAAAAACTGGCCTGCATCGCATAGGTACAACGAAAAGCCGGTGGGACTCATTTTATACAGAGCATCCACCGGTAATTTGATTAAGAATGTTGATCTTGCCATGTTTGAGCCAAGCGGCTAATCGCCTTTTCGTTATCCTGCCACATTCTTGATCTAATCAGGTCTCGATATTCACCTGTAGGTTTCTTGCAAAGCGACTCTAGACTAGGCACTTGAGCCTGCGGCAGGCCGTCGAGCGCTTGAATTGCGCCTTCACGGTTATTACAGAGCATGACCATATCGCAACCTGCTTGTTGGGCAGCAATGGCGCGTTCACTATAGCTTCCAAGTACATCTGCACCTTTCATATTCAGATCGTCCGAAAACACAACACCTTTGAATTTGAGATCCTGGCGAAGGACCTTTTTTAACCAGTATTCGGAGCCGCTTGCTGGTTGGCTATCATAGGCGTCGAAGACGACATGAGCAGGCATCATTGCATCAAGCAGGTCATCCTCAATCAATTTCTGAAATACTGTCATATCATGCTGTTTGATGTTGTCTCGGGGATCAACAGGTGTTTCAAGGTGAGAGTCAGCGATGACACCGCCATGGCCAGGAAAATGTTTGCCTGTAGAAGCCATTCCAGCTTGCTTCATTCCCTTGATGAATTGACTGGCGTACTTAATGATTTGTTGAGGATCATCTGAGAAAGCACGGTCGCCGATCGCCTTGCAGTCGAAGCCGAGATCAAGAACGGGGGCTAGACTCAGGTCAATATCCATAGCCAGTAATTCTGCAGCCATAAGCCAGCCGCCTTGCTTGGCAAGCTCAAGTCCGTTTTTTTGGCTTGCAAAGGCTTTCGCTGGTGGTAGCACGGTGAACCCTTCACGGAAACGTTGTACACGTCCACCTTCTTGGTCAACGGCAATTAACAAGGGGCGATTGGCTGTTTTCCGGATATCTCTAGTCAGCGCCCTGAGCTGTTTTCTATCATGATAGTTGCGAGCGAAAAAAATGATACCGCCAACGGTAGGGTGTTGAATGATCTCACGTTCTTCTGCATCTAGCTCATGGCCAGATACATCAAGCATTAAAGGTCCCATAAAAAACTCCGAGGTTAAAAATGAACAGTCTGAAAGCGCGGAGCAATGATGATGCTGTTCATGGAAATATAGACGGTGCTACGTTAGCACACTCGAGCAGCGACAGATATTGATAATAGGCTGATTTCATATTTTGGTGACCGATCTAGCCTTAATCTTATGGTTAATTGTTGATGTGGGTGAACACTTAGTTTATTGCTTATGTTACGTTCATTTACCAGTTGCTCAAGATAATACCTATGTTGTTGATGAAATCGATATTTTGGTGATCTATGTCTTATTTGTATAATTGAGTGTATTCATGTTGCACTGTTGGTGTGATCTGTATCACTCAAATGTTTTGGCGAGTCATTTAAACTGTTTCCTAATAAGTGTTTAAAAGAGATTTTCACATGTCAGTTTTGGTCGCCATCGCTATTACAACAGGTATTCTTTCAGGCATCTGGGGCTGGGTCGCTGTTTCCCTGGGCTTGTTAAGTTGGGCAGGCTTTTTAGGCTGTACTACCTACTTTGCTTCTCCAAAAGAAGGAATAAAGGGGCTTGGTCTGAGTATCGCGACCAACATGAGCGGCGTTTTTTGGGCAATGGTTATCATCCACCTGTCAACGATGGTAGGTATTGAAATTATTGGCTATGTCGTTACAGCCGTTGTCGCTTTTCTTATGTGTGTACAGGCTAAGAAATCTTGGTTGAACTTCATTCCGGGAACGTTTATTGGCTCTTGTGCTACGTTTGCGGCAAATGGAGACTGGCAGCTGGTGATACCTTCACTTATTCTTGGCGCATTGTTTGGCTATAGCATGAAAGCCTCAGGTTTGTGGCTGCAGAAAAAACTGAGCCAGCCGAAAGCTGACTATGTGGTTGCAGAGTAATACCAATCGGGATAAGTAAGTGTTCAGGTAATTGCGCAGGAAAAATCACCTAAGACAAGGAAGGATTTGCAGTAACTAGTTATTCTAATTACAAAAATTCAAACGCAGTAATAGGTGATTTTAACTAGCAAGAATGATCAAATATTTATGCTGATTGGTATGAGATTAAGCCGTTTTAGATTCGTTAATAATGCCGCGCAAAATTGCGCGGCATTTTTGTATGTGCCATGTGAATAGCCTAACCTAAACAAGGAATAATAACGCTGTTGTTGTCTCGGCATATCTTCGTAAGGTTGCTTGGGCTACTGTCTTTCGGAATAAGAACACAAACACGTAAACCTTGAGAAAGCAGGTTCGTGATCTGCTCACAAACATCTACTTCAATATAAGCTGCACGCTCAGCATCCCGTCGACAAAGATCAACAAAGATATCATTGCATCCCTTAGGATAGAGCACATATTCGGCTTGTTGCATCAGCCGTAATGCCTTCAAACTTAATAATTCTGGATCTATACCTGTTTCAATCGCGTATAGGCAGCCAGTAGGTTCATCTGGGTGTTGCAATAGAGTACTGAACGCAGCTTCAAGCTGCTCTTTAGAGGTCGCATTTTCGACTTCAGGAAGACGGAAAAAACGCTCCCAGAATTTACGGCGCTCATCAACAGTATTGAAATGTTGTTTGATCCGCTTTCGTTGTTCACCAGAGTATGAGGCCAGCAGGCTGAGGTTCTGTGGTAACTGGGTCTCAAGCTTTTCCCTTATATAGCGAACCAAGACGGGGGATGCTCCGCCACTTGATATGGCGACCTGAATGGGGGTGCGATCAATCATTGAAGGTGTGATGAAATGGCAGTGCTGCGGATCATCAACCACATTTGCCCAAATTCCTTGCGATTCTGCATCATTGAATATTTGGTGGTTCAGTGCCCGGTTGTCCGTTGTTGCCCAGACTTGGTGAAAACCACGTACATCATCTGAATGGTACGTTTTGTTTATCCACTTAAGCTGATTGTTGCTTGCTAAGGTAGCTAGATAATGGTGAAGCTGGGGGGAGATCAGGGTTATATCAGCGCCAGCTCGTAGTAAAAGATCTACTTTTCTACATGCGACTTCTCCTCCGCCTATAACCAGTATTTTTCTATTATTTAGTTTTAAAAAAATAGGGAAAAAGTCCATGAAAATATTCTTCCTGAGTATTGGTTGTATTCTATAAATGCATGTATTAACGCATCAAATAGTTTTGTCTCTATTGATAATAGCATCAAATCACCAATAGAAACATTTTGAAACACTTATACAGTAAAAATCTGTTACTAGTTCGAATTGTTCAGCTTTCATTAAAGGGATAATGCTAAGTTTATCAGACTACTAAAATATCTGAATTATTTACTTATTTATCGGTTATTGCGTCAGCAATTTATTGTTATATATACATATTAAATATGGTCGGCAAAATGAATAAAAAACTTATGATTGCAACACTGATAAGCACTAGTTTGCTTGTTGGTTGTGGCGATAAGTTATCTGGAAAGACTACACCCGTTAGTCCTTTGGTTGCGGCACAACCTGTCTCAATTATTGACTATCAGCAAGGCAAGCAGTTTGTAGGCCGGACTGAAGCAATTGAAGATGTGGCGATTACGGCTCAGGTTTCAGGTTATCTAAAAGAGCGCTTCTTTAAAGAGGGTGAGATGGTAGAGAAGGGGCAGTTATTATTTCAGATTGACCCTGCTGCTTACGAAGCGAAAGTTGCCAGTGCCAAAGCCTCAATTTCACAGGCTGAAGCTTCCTTGAAAAATGCCATTCTTGACTGGGAGCGCGGCAAAAAGCTCTTGCCAAAAGGAAGTATTAGCCAATCCGACTTTGATAAGGCAACAGCGGAAAAGCTCAATGCAGAAGCGCAGCTCAAATCGGCAAAAGCTCAACTGATGTCGGCTGAAATTGACTTGTCTTTTACCCGTGTAGTTGCTCCGTTTACCGGGCGGATCAGTGATAGCAAAGCCAGTATCGGCGATCTAGTCTCGCCAAGTTCTGGTGTATTAACCACTTTGGTTAGTCTTGATCCGATGCATACCACATTCAATATCAGCGAGCGTCACCGCCTTGATTTGGGCATTGATGGCCTGGATGGAAGTGGTGAAGGCAGAGGAGATGTTGAAGTATTGCTGACGTTAAACAATGGCAAGGATTACGATCATCTTGGTCAGGTTGATTTCATTGGAAACCGTATCGATCTAAATACAGGCACAATCGCAATGCGTGCAAAGTTTGCCAATCCTGAACAACGGTTGTTACCAGGCCAGCATGTTCAAGTGTTCCTACGCGAAAAGGCACCAGTGAAAATGACAGTGATCCCTCGTCGTGCCGTACAAAGTGATCTTGAAGGTGATTTTGTGATGCTGTTAAAAGGTGACAACGTGGCTGAGCGTCGGAATGTTGTTCTTGGGGCCCAAACAGAGCAGGGCATCATTATCCGAAAAGGCCTAGAAGCTAGCGATGTTGTGTTAACGAAAGGTCTTCAGCGTGTACGTAACGGCATGACAGTTCGCCTTGAACAGTCAGATGCTTAAGGAATAATAATGCTAAGTCGCTTTTTTATCCAACGTCCAAAGTTTGCGTTGGTGATATCGATTATTTTGACTTTGGCTGGTGCCATTGCACTCATGAACCTGCCGGTGGCTGAATATCCGAAAATTAGCCCACCATCAGTTAGCGTGACAGCCTACTATTCGGGGGCAAGTGCGGAAGTCGTCGAAGAGGCCATCGCCGATCCTATCGAGGCTTCGGTAAACGGCGTAGAGAACATGATTTACATGTCCTCTAAGAGTGCAAATGATGGCTCCTACAACCTGAACGTGACGTTTGATGTGGGGACAGATCCGGATATGGCCCAGGTCAATGTCCAGAACCGTGTGTCCCAGATAGAATCAAAGCTCCCTGCAGAAGTGCGCATGGTGGGTGTGACGGTTAAAAAACGATCGCCAGACCTATTAATGGTTCTGAACTTCTATTCACCAGATGGTAAGTATGATGATCAGTTCCTGGTCAACTATATCAACCTTAATGTGAAGGATCAGCTAGCTCGTGTTCAGGGCATCAGTGAGGTGAACGTTATTGGTGGGGGCGAATACGCAATGCGTGTTTGGCTAAACCCAGAGAAGATGGCCAACTTAGGCCTGACAACTTCTGACGTAAACGCGGCACTGGCCGAGCAGAATGTCCAAGTAGCTGCCGGTAAGGTAGGGGCACCGCCGTTTAATAATGCCCAGGAAGTTCAGTTTAACTTAGTGACGAAAGGGCGCCTGGAGTCGGTCAGCGAGTTTGAGAACGTAGTATTACGTGCCAATCCAGATGGCTCTGTTGTGTACCTAAAAGATATTGCTCGTGTTGAACTGGGTAAGAAATTCTATGACGGTAACGGTACGTTCCGTGGTCAGCCTGCTTCAATCGTTACGCTGTCACTGCAATCGGATGCGAATGCGCTCGAAAGTGGTAAAGCGGTAATGGAGTTGCTCGACAAGCTGAAAGTCAATATGCCTGAAGGCATGGTGTATGAAACCAGTTATGACACTACGCTGTTCGTAGCAGAGTCAATCAAAGGGGTAGTCAAAACTCTGATTGAGGCCATTATCCTGGTTATCGCTGTGACCTATATGTTCTTAGGTAGCATGCGTTCGACTTTGATCCCTGTTGTTGCAATCCCTGTCTCTCTGATTGGTACGTTCGCCATCATGCTTACAACAGGTTTTACCATCAATACGGTAACCTTGTTTGGCCTGATTCTGGCGATTGGTATCGTGGTGGATGATGCCATCCTGGTTATCGAAAACGTCGATACCAACATGA